>NZ_QMEK01000002.1 GCF_003390845.1 Tropicimonas sp. IMCC34043
GCGCCCAATTCCTATCAGGCGCGCCAGCCTCATAATCCTCTCGATGTCGTCCCGCTTCCCTCAGTCAGCGTTCCCGCCAACCCCGTTCCGCGTCCCGTCAGCGCCCTCAGCGCCGCCGGTGAAGGGGTATCTATGGTTCTGGGCCGGGGGCCGCAACCCCTTTTTTGCAGAAACATGACAGAAATTCGATTTTGCCCATTAAAATATTTATTTTCAGTCACTTAGATACGTACCGGAGATGTGCAGGCTCTCTGGCTGGAGAGGCATCTGCGGCGCGATTCAAGATACTAACAGGGATATCCACAGAATCCGCCGGACCACACCGACACGAGAGAGTCGGAATCGCCAAATTTCTCGATGTCGGGGGCAAATTCCTGCGGACTCACCCCGGGACTCGGGGGCGTTTGGGGAAAGTGGCGGCGACTCGACCCCGCTCCGAGTCGCCGGCAGTCGAGGGCGGTCCGGCGCGGCGGATCAGGCGCGGCGCCACCGGATGTGGCGGGGGACGCGGCGCAGAGCCAGCAGAACCAGCACCACGGCGAGGTAGCGCAAGGGTTCCATCTGCCAGCCCTTCAATACCATCACGAAGTGCACAGCCCCAAGTGGCACGACGAAATAGGTCAACTTGTGCAGACGCCGCCAACCGGCCCCGCCCATCCGGCGGATCGACCAGTTGTTCGAGGTCAACGCCAGCGGCAGCATCAGGACGAAGGCCGCCATGCCGATGGTGATATAGGGACGCTTGACGATATCGGCCGCGATCTGGGCCGGGATCTGGACGTCGAGCAGCAGCCAGACCAGCAGATGGGTGAGTATATAGAAGAACGCCGTCACCCCGAGCGCGCGTCGATAGCGGATCAGGCGGACCCCGGTGAACCGCGCCAGCGGGGTGACGGCCAGAACCGCGATCAGCAGCCACAGCCCCCAGAGCCCGGATCGGTGTTCGATGACCTTGGTCGGATCGACCCCGAGCCGCCCCTGCACGCCCTGCCAGAACAGCCAGACGATCGGGGCCGCCGCCAGCGGATAGATCGGCCAGGCCGGAACGTGTTTGAGCCCCCGGTTGATCCGGTCGGCCAGACGCAGGTGCCGGATCGCAAAGGCCTCGCGGGTCAGGGGAAAGGTCAAAAGTTCCTCGCCAGATCCATGCCGGAATAAAGCCCCGCGACCTCGGCGCCATAGCCGTTGAACATCTCGGTCGGCTGGCGTTTGGCGAACAGGCCCGAACCGATCCGGCGCTCGGTCGCCTGGCTCCAGCGCGGATGGCTGACCTCGGGGTTCACGTTGGCGTAAAACCCGTATTCGTTGGCCGCCGCCTGGTTCCAGCTGGTCGGCGGCTGATCGGCGGTCAGCGTGATCCGCACGATCGACTTGATCGACTTGAAGCCGTATTTCCACGGCACCACCAACCGGATCGGCGCACCGTTCTGGTTCGGGATCGGCTGATCGTAGAGACCGACGGCCAGGATCGTCAGCGGGTTCATCGCCTCGTCCAGCCGCAGTCCCTCGACATAGGGCCAGTCGAGGACGCGGGCATGAACACCCGGCATCACGTCGGGCAGCAGGGCGGTTTCGAAGGCAACGTATTTCGCGCCCGACTGCACGCCGACCTTTGCCAGCAGGTCCGACAGCTCGAACCCGACCCAGGGTACGATCATCGACCACGCCTCGACACAGCGCAAACGATAGATCCGGTCCTCGAGCGCGGTGTCCTTGAGGATATCGTCCATGGTCCAGGTGCCGGGCCGGTCGACCAGACCGTCGATCCTGACCTCCCATCCGTCTGTATCCATCTTGCCCGCATTGCGGGAGGGATCGTCCTTGCCGGTGCCGAACTCATAATAGTTGTTGTAGGTGGTGATCTCTTCCAGCGTGTTCGGCGCCGCGTCGGTGGAGAATGCCGAAGGACTGGCGGCAAGCTCGGCCAGCGCGCGGCCCGGTCCGGCAAGGCCCGCAAAGGCCGCGGCGCCAACCCCCGTCAGGATCTGGCGGCGGTTCTGCCACAGGGGTTTCGGGGTCACGTCCGACCATTTGAGGTCGTTCTTCCAGCGTCCAGCCATATCGGGTCTCCTGCAGCGCGTTTCACAGAAGACAGAAGATAGACCGGATTTGCCGGTCCGAGACCGGTTGACACGGTTTTTCACGCGAAAGTTGGAAAACGTCAGCGGGGATGCCGGGGTCAGTGGCGGTACGACCGTTGCGATGACATGCTCAATATATTGAAACTAAGCACTAAAATGCAGCCGTACACGAATCCGAGGGAGCATCGCTCCAGATGCAGGGCAGGACCGGCCTCGCGCGGGCGTTCGAAACCTGCCGGCGCCGCGCCAGCCGCGGTCCGGTCACGCCGGCCGAATGGGCGATGGGTTCGATCCCGAGGATCATCGTGCTGCCATGGCGGGGCGACGCGATCCTGCTTTGCCCCGGCCACAAGGCCATGCGGCAACCGCCGGTCCGGCGATGTGCCGGCGCGGCCAGCGCCCGGGCGCCGCTCGCGAAAAGATGACGCAGGATCAACCCCGCGTGATAATCCGCCCGAAATCCCCGGTTCCGGCGGATTTTCGGCCAGTCCGGCCAATCTCTGGTGATCCGGAGCGAGGCTGCCGGCGTAGCCCGTTTGATGTCGAACAGGACGTCACTCAAATGGGAGAGATACTATGATCCGCAGAACCTTCATCGCCTTCGCTGCCGCGACCGCCATTGCGGCGCCCACGGTCGCCAGCAGCGCCGATATCGTCGATACTGCCGTCGGAGCCGGTAACTTCGAAACGCTGGTCGCCGCAGTGACGGCCGCGGGGTTGGTCGACACCCTCAAGGGTCCGGGGCCGTTCACCGTCTTCGCCCCGACTGACGCCGCCTTTGCCAAACTGCCCAAGGGCACGGTCGAGACACTGCTGATGCCCGAGAACAAGGACAAGCTGACGGCAATCCTGACCTATCACGTGGTGCCGGCCAAGGTGATGTCGTCCGAGCTTGCCGGCCAGACGGTTTCGGTCGCGACCGTCAATGGCGGAAAGCTGATCGTCGATGGGCGCAAGGGCGTGAAGGTCAATGACGCAGAGGTGGTCCAGGCCGATATCGAGGCGTCGAACGGCGTGATCCATGTGGTCGACGCGGTGATCCTGCCTCCCGAGGGCTGATCGTCCGGAAATTTGGCTGGCTGTCCCCCCCCTCGACTGGGCCGGTCGAATGAAACGGGCGCAAGGTTTCCCTTGCGCCCGTTTTTGGGGTCGGTGCCCGCATATGCGGACACCTTGTACCTGGACAGCCTCAGTGGACGACGGCGTGCTGCGGCGGGTGCCTCTGGCTGCCGGCGATCCGGTCGCCGATGATCAGCCCGTCGACGCCGGCCGTCACCGCCACCGTGTCGCCGTCCGAAACATCGCCAGACAGGATCAACTCGGCCAACTGGTCCTGCAGGCTGCGCTGGATCACCCGCTTCAACGGCCGGGCGCCGAACACCGGGTCATATCCCTCGTCGGCCAGCCAGGTCCGCGCTGCCGCGTCCAGCTCGAGCGTGATGCCACGCCGCGCCAGCCGCTTGCCAAGCAGCCCAAGCTGGATCTCGACGATCCCGTCCATGTCCTTGCGGCTGAGCCGGTCGAAGATGATCGTCTCGTCGAGACGGTTCAGGAATTCCGGCCGGAAATGCGCCCGAACCGCCTCCATCACCTCGCGCTTGGCCTCGCCGACATCGTGGCCGTCGGGAAGCTGGCTCAGCGCCTGCGCCCCAAGGTTCGAGGTCAGCACGATCAGCGTCTGCTTGAAATCGACCGTCCGTCCCTGCCCGTCGGTCAGCTGACCGTCGTCCAGAACCTGCAACAGCACGTTGAAGACATCGGGGTGGGCCTTTTCGACCTCGTCGAACAGCACGACCTGATAGGGCCGACGCCGCACCGCTTCGGTCAGCACACCGCCTTCGTCATAGCCGACATAGCCCGGAGGCGCGCCGATCAGGCGGGCAACCGCGTGCTTCTCCATGAATTCCGACATGTCGACGCGAACCATCGCGTTGTCGTCGTCAAAGAGATATTCGGCCAACGCCTTGGTCAGCTCGGTCTTGCCGACGCCGGTGGGGCCGAGGAACAGGAACGAGCCCAGCGGGCGGCTTTCCTCGTTCAGCCCGGCACGTGCCCGCCGCACGGCGTTCGCGACCGCGGTCACCGCCTGCCGCTGGCCGATCACCCGCTTGCCGATTTCGTCTTCCATCCGCAGCAGCTTCTCGCGCTCGCCTTCCAGCATCTTCGTGGTCGGGATGCCGGTCCAGCGTTCGACCACTTCGGCGATCTGTTCCGGGCGCACGGCCTCTTCGACCATCACGTCGGCCTCGCCATCCTCGGCCGCCGAGATCTGCTTTTCGAGCTGCGGGATGATGCCATAGCTCAACTCACCGGCGCGGGCGAGGTTGCCCTGCCGCTTGGCGATGTCGAGATCGGCCCGCGCCTGATCGAGCTGTTCCTTCAACTCGCGGGTGCCTTCCAGCTTGTCGCGTTCGGACTGCCACTGCGCGGTCATTTCGGCCGAGCGTTGCTGCAGGTTCGACAATTCCTCTTCCAGCTTCGAAAGCCGGGCGCGCGAGGCCTGGTCGTCCTCCTTCTTCAGCGCCTCGGCCTCGATCTGCTTTTGCAGGATCTCGCGGTCGAGCGCGTCAAGTTCTTCGGGTTTGCTGTCCACCTCCATCCGCAGACGGCTTGCCGCCTCGTCCATCAGGTCGATGGCCTTGTCGGGCAGGAACCGGTCGGTGATATAGCGGTGGGAAAGCGTCGCCGCAGCCACCAGCGCCGAATCCGAGATACGGACGCCGTGGTGCAGTTCGTACTTCTCCTTGATGCCGCGCAGGATCGAGATTGTGTCCTCGACCGTCGGTTCCTGAACCATCACCGGCTGGAACCGGCGTGCCAGTGCGGCGTCCTTTTCCACATGCTTGCGGTATTCGTCGAGCGTGGTCGCGCCGACGCAGTGCAGCTCGCCGCGGGCCAATGCCGGCTTCAGCAGGTTCGAGGCATCCATCGCGCCGTCGGCCTTGCCGGCGCCGACAAGCGTGTGCATCTCGTCGATGAACAGGATGATCTCGCCCGCCGCGGCGGTCACTTCGGACAGCACGGCCTTCAGACGTTCCTCGAACTCGCCGCGATACTTGGCCCCCGCGATCAGCGAGCCCATGTCGAGCGCCATGAGCTTCTTGTTGCGCAGCGATTCCGGCACGTCGCCGTTGACGATGCGCAGCGCCAGTCCTTCGGCGATGGCAGTCTTGCCGACGCCGGGTTCACCGATCAGCACGGGGTTGTTCTTGGTCCGCCGGCTCAGCACCTGCATCGACCGGCGGATTTCGTCGTCGCGGCCGATGATCGGGTCGATCTTGCCCTCGCGCGCCGCCTCGGTCAGGTCGCGGGCGTATTTCTTCAGCGCGTCATAGCCTTCTTCGGCCGACGCGGTATCGGCCGTGCGGCCCTTGCGGACATCGTTGATGGCGCCGTTCAGACCCTGCGCGGTCACGGCACCGGCTTCCAGCGCCTCCTTGGCGCCGGATCGCACGACCGCAAGCGCGGTCAGGATACGTTCCACGGGGACAAAGCTGTCGCCGGCCTTGGTGGCGATCTTCTCGGCCTCGTCCAGCACTCGGGCCATCTTCTGGTCGAGATAGACCTGTGCGCCGTCGCCCGATACCTTGGGCATCTTGGCAAGCTGGGCATCGACGGCCTCAAGCACGCGCTGGGGCGAACCGCCAGCAGCCTTGATCAGGTTGCTCGCAAGCCCCTGATCGTCATCCATCAGTGCTTTCAACAGATGTTCGGGCACCAGCCTCTGGTGCTCTTCGCGCATCGCGATGGTCTGCGCAGCCTGAATGAATCCGCGCGACCGTTCCGTGAACTTCTCCATGTCCATCGGTATTCTCCTTTTCACAAGCGCCTGATCCCCGGGCGCCCGTCGAAGCGGCACGTCCCCTGCAGGCCTTGATCGAGAATATGGGAACCGGCCGGGCCGCCAGCAACCCGGACTTTCCGCCTTTTTCGCAATCCCTGCCCGCGCCTGCCCGCCACGGCGCCGCGGATGCCGCGGCGACGGAACCGGGACCAAGGCCCGTTAAAGAGATGCCAGGGCGGGACCCCACCCGCCCGGGCGGAAGGCGGTGCCAGGGCCGTGCAGGCCAAGGCGCCGGCATCGGGGCGGTTGACGTGCAGGTGTCCCCCATTCATGAGTGCCTCCAGTTCAAGGAGTCCCGCCCCGATGCAACCGTCCCCCAAGGGCGCCAGCCCTGCCGCAGAAACCTCGGACGATCGCCTGATTGTCGCCCTCGACGTTCCCAATGCCCTCGCCGGGCTCGCGCTGGCCGAGCGGTTGGGCGACGCGGTCTCGTTCTACAAGATCGGGCTCGGAATGCTGACCGGCGGCGGGCTGGCGCTGGCCAACGAACTGAAGCAGGAGTTCGGCAAGCGTATCTTCCTGGACATGAAGCTGTTCGACATCGGCGCGACGGTCGAGGCGGCGGTTCATGGGATCGCTCAGTACGATCTCGATTTCCTGACCGTCCATGGCGACCCGCACGTGATCCGGGCCGCGCAAGAGGGCAAGGGCGGCAAGGATCTGAAGATCCTTGCCGTGACGATCCTGACCTCGCTCGACCGCGCCGATCTGGATGCCGGGTTGATCAAACCCGGTGCCGTGCGCGAGATCGTTCTGGAACGTGCCGCCAATGCGTTTCTGGCTGGCGCCGACGGGGTGATCGCCTCGCCGCAGGAGGCCGCGCTGATCCGTGCCCTGCCCGAGGCCGAGGGACGGCTGATCGTGACCCCCGGCGTTCGGCCCGCGGGGGCGGAACCGGGCGATCAGAAACGCATCGCGACGCCGGCGCAGGCGGTGGCGGACGGCGCCGACCATATCGTGGTCGGCCGCCCGGTCTGGACCGCCGCCGACCCGCGCGCGGCCGCCGAGGCGATCGTGGCCGAACTGAACAGCCCGCAGGCGCGGCGCGCCAACCGCTAAGCTGATATAAGACAGCCACCGCCGAGCCGGAATGCACCGGTCAGCGCCATCATGCCAAAACCGAAGATGTTCGGCGTACCCTGAACAGGTCGCCGAACACAGGTCTCAATGGGCAGTTCCGCCGCCCCTGCTCCGCGGGTCAGGCGTCTTCCCAGGGGTCCGGGTATCCGCCCACGGCCTTCACCTCGAGGAAATCCTCAAGCCCCCAGACCCCGGCCTCGCGGCCGTTGCCCGACTGCTTGATGCCGCCGAACGGGGCGCCGGCGCTGCGGCCCTTGCCGTTCAGGTGGATCATGCCGGCGCGCAGTTCGCGCGCCATCCGGCGCAGCCGCGCCTTGTCCTGGGTCTGGGCATAGTTGGTCAGGCCATAGACGGTGTCATTGGCAATGCGCACGCCGTCTTCCTCGGTCTCGAAGGGGATGATCGACAGCACGGGGCCGAAAATCTCCTCCCGGGCGATGGTCATGTCGGGGGTGACATCGGCAAAGACCGTGGGACGGGCGAAAAACCCGCGGTTCAGCCCCTCGGGCCGGCCGGTGCCGCCAGCGACCAGACGCGCACCCTCGTCGATGCCCTTCTGGATCAGGTCCTGCACCTTGTGCCATTGCGCCTCGCTGACCAGCGGGCCGATGTGATCGCCCTCAAGGCTCGCCGGCGCGACGCCGATTGCCTCGGCGGCCACCCGCGCCTTTTCCACCACCGCGTCATAGACGCTGCGCTCGACCAGCATCCGGCTGGGCGCATTGCAGGACTGGCCGGTGTTTTCCATCATGTGCACCACGCCGCGGGCCACCGCATCCTCGTCAGCATCTGCGAAGACCAGATTGGCGCCCTTGCCGCCAAGCTCCAGGCAGACCCGCTTGATCGTCTCGGCTGCGGCCTTCGAGATCGCGATCCCGGCCCGGGTCGAGCCGGTGAAACTGACCATGTCGACGCCCGGATGGCAGGAAAGCTGGCTGCCGACCCCCGGCCCGTCGCCGTTGACCATGTTATAGACGCCCTTCGGCACGCCCGCCTCGTCGAGGATCTCGGAAAACAGGATCGAGGACAGCGGCGCGATCTCGGAGGGTTTCAGCACCATGGTGCAGCCGGTCAGCAGCGCCGGGATCACCTTGAGCGTGACCTGGTTCATCGGCCAGTTCCACGGCGTGATCATCGCCACGGTGCCGATCGGGTCCATGATGATCCGGTCGTGGGGTGCGTGCGGGCCAAGCGGACGGATGTATTTGAAGTCCTTCGCCGCGCGCAGGAAGTTCTTGATGTGATAGCTGCCCGAGGGGACCTGATCCTCGCGCGACATCGTGATCGGCGCGCCCATTTCGAGGCTGGTGGCCTGCGCCATCTCCTCGGCACGGGCAAGATAGATCTGCAGGATCTTCTCGACCAGCGCGATCCGCTCGGCAGGATCGGTCGCGGACCAGGCCGGGAAGGCCGCGTTGGCGGCGGCAACGGCGGCATCGGTGTCGGCCTGATCGCCGAGCGAGATCACCGCGACGGCCTCTTCGGTCGAAGGATCGATCACCGGGAAATCCCGTGCCGCGACCGGGTCCACCCAGGCACCATTGATGTAGAATTGACGTTTTTCGATCATTTCGGCCCTCAATCTCTGCGTTTGCGGCACAGTGTCACCGCCCGGCACGGTCCGCAAGCAGGGCCTTCCAATCGGGGGCATCCGCTATACCTAACGGACCGGAGCAATCACGTTTATAACGAGGAGCCAGAGCATGGCCTTGCGTATCAATGACACGTTTCCAGACCTGAAACTCAGGACCAGTCAGGGCGACATCCCGTCGTTTCACGACTGGATGGGCGACAGTTGGGCGATCCTGTTTTCGCACCCGAAGGACTTTACCCCGGTCTGCACCACCGAATTCGGCGCCGTGGCGCAACTGGCCGATGAATGGGCCAAGCGCAACACCAAGGTCATCGGCCTGTCCGTCGACGGCGTGGACGAGCACAAGAACTGGATCGCCGACATCGAGAAATTCGCCGCCGTGCCGGTGCCGTTCCCGATCATCGCCGATGACGATCTGGCGGTTTCAAAGCAGCTCGACATGCTGCCGGCCGACGCCTATCTGCCCGACGGCCGCACCGCCAACGACAGCGCCTCGGTCCGGGTCGTGTTCATCATCGCCCCGAACAAGAAGCTGCAGCTGGCGATGATCTATCCGATGTCGGTCGGCCGCAACTTTGCCGAGGTACTGCGCGCGCTCGATGCGCTGCAGAAGACCTATCAGGTGCCGCTGGCAACCCCGGCAAACTGGACCGTGGGCCAGGACGTGATCGTTGGGCTTGGCCTTGACGACGCGGCGGCCAAGGCAAAATACGGCGAATTCGACGCCGTCCTGCCCTATCTGCGCACGGTCAAGATGCCGGCCTGAGGCAGCCGGCCCGCGCCTTTCGGGGCGCAGTTTCCCGGACATTGGCCCGGTACCGCGCAACGGTGCCGGGCCTTTCTGTGTTGACACATTGTTTGAGTCCGATTGTCGCGCAGGACGGGTGCGGCACCTTCCCCTAAACCCTGCAGGCGACGAGCGTTCGTTGCCTCTGTCAACGCAACCAGTTGATCCGGGTTGTGCGACTCACCTTCGCAAGCTATCATCGCGCTAGCTAAGTATTTGTGCATATGATTTTTTGTGGCCGACGGTCTTTTTGCCGTAGGGTGTCGGCCCGGGTGTTCCGTCGCGGCTTTTTCGGAAAACGTTCTCGTTGTCAGGGAGAAGCGAGATGCCCGTGAACCCCACCTATCCGGGAGTTTATATCGAAGAAATTCCATCCGGCGTCAGGTCGATCCGCGGGGTTGCGACATCGGTCGCGGCCTTTATCGGACCGTTCCGGCGCGGGTTGCTGGACGAGGCCGTGCGGATCCAGAGTCCCTCGGACTTCGAACGCGAATACGGCGGCGTCTATCGCGACAGCGAGGCAAGCTATGCCGTCCAGCAGTTCTTCCTGAACGGGGGAACCGAGGCCTGGGTCATCCGTGTCGGCCATCCCGGCCCCGCCGCCGCCGGTATCGTGCCGATTGCCGCCGCGACCGCCGGGCTGAACGCTGTGGTGGACGGTGTGCCGCCCGACCTTGTCTCGGCAACCGCAGGCCGGGTGATCCGCGACGAGACCGCCGACAACCCCGGTGACTGGGGCAATGCGCTGCGGCTCGAGGTCGGCCACGCCACCAGTGCCGCAGACACGCTGTTCACCCTGACGATCAAGGAGGTCGTGACCGAAGGCGACCGCACCAGTGTGTTGCGCGAGGAGGTGTTCCGCAACCTGACCAACCAGCCGAACGAGGCCAATACCGCAATCGACGTGGTCAACGGCGGCTCGCAGCTGGTCTATCTGACACAGGTGGCGGCAGCACTTTCGGATACCGACATTCCGCACGCGACCGGAACGCTTGGCCGGGATATCGTGCCGGGTGGCGGCGATTTCGCCGGTGCCGTCGCGACCGTGGCCGAGATGGCCGGGCTGACCGTGACGCTGCAATTCGGGCCGGCGGCAAGCCCCGCCGACATCGGCCCCGTCGCGGTCGATTTCACCGGCGCAGCCGACCCCGCAACGATGGGGGCCTGGGCCGCCCTGTTCCAGGAGCGGTTGCGCCGTGCGGCGCTCGACCCCCTCGCGGCAATCCCGGTGGGTCAGCGTGCCTATCTGGGCGGTGCGGTGGTGACGCTTCTGGGCGCCGGATCGGTGGCCGAACCCTTCCGGTTCCACATTCGCGCGGGTCAGGGCGCGCAGCCCTTCGACCCCGACGTGCGGCTGATCTTTGCCGGCAACGCGGGCACCTTCGGGCTCGATGGCGCGACAAGCGCCGGGCCGCAGCAGATCGCCCTGACGGGCGGCGCAGACGGCACCGTCGTCGATGCCGCGACCGGCACCTTCCGGATCCCCGAAGCGGCGTTCAGCGGCAATCCAGGCCTGCGCACCGGGCTTTTCGCGCTCGAAGACGTGGATCTGTTCAACATCCTCTGCATCCCGGATGCCCCGCGTCTGGGCGATGCCAATGCGCTCGCGCTCTACTCAACGGCGCTGTCCTATGTCACCGACCGGCGCTCGATGCTGATCGTCGACATCCCCGAAGGCACGGTGCGCATCGACCAGATGGAGACCTGGCTTGGTGCCAATGCGGGCCTGCGGGCGCCCAATACGGCGGTCTATTTCCCGCGCACCTATGTCGCCGATTCGCTTAGGCAGAACCGGCTGCGCTCCTTCGCCTCGTCGGGGACAATCGCCGGGCTCTGGGCGCGCACGGACGCGCAGCGCGGGGTCTGGAAGGCACCGGCGGGCACCGATGCACGGCTGCGCGCGGTGCAGCAACTGGCCTATGCCATGACCGACCCCGAAAACGGCGTGCTGAACCCGCTCGGAGTGAACTGCCTGCGCAGCTTCCCGATCTATGGCAGCGTCTGCTGGGGTGCGCGCACCATGGACGGCGCCGATCAGATCGCGTCGGACTACAAATATGTGCCGGTGCGGCGCACGACGCTGTTCATCGAGGAATCGCTCTATCGCGGCACCAAGTGGGTGGTGTTCGAGCCGAACGACGAACCTCTCTGGGCGCAGATCCGGCTGAATGTCGGCGCCTTCATGCACGACCTGTTCCGGCAGGGGGCATTCCAGGGCGCGATGCCGAGCGACGCCTATCTGGTCAAATGCGATGCCGAGACGACCACGCAAAGCGACATCGACAACGGCATTGTCAACATCCTGGTCGGCTTTTCTCCGCTGAAGCCTGCCGAATTCGTGATCCTGAGGATCCAGCAGATCGCTCGCAGGGCGGAAAGCTGAGGGAGGCGCAGCCATGGCACAATTCGTCGTCAATCCCCGCCGTTTCGACCCCTACAAGGACTTTCGCTTTCGGGTGAAGTGGGACGGTCGCTATGTCGCCGGGGTCAGCAAGGTCTCGGCGCTCAGCCGAACCACCGAGGTGGTCGAGCATCGCGAGGGCGGCGATCCCTCGACCAGCCGCAAGTCGCCGGGGCGCTCCAGCTACGAGGCGGTGACGCTGGAACGCGGCGTGACCCACGATCTCGACTTCGAGGTTTGGGCCAACAAGGTCTGGAACATCGAGGGCGGTAACGGCGCCCAGGTCTCACTGGCGGATTTCCGCAAGGACGTGATCCTCGATCTGCTGAACGAGGCCGGGCAGGTGGTGATTTCCTATCACCTGTTCCGCTGCTGGGTGTCGGAATACCGGGCGATGCCCGATCTCGACGCCAATTCCAATGCGGTGGCGATCCAGACCCTGAAGCTTGAAAACGAAGGTTGGCTGCGCGACGTGTCGGTGGTGGAGCCGGCAGAGCCGAGCTTCAATGTTCCGAACTGACAGATCCGTGCCGGTTCCCGGCAGGCCGATCCCGGTCGAGGTCCTGACCGATGCGGGGCCTGCCCTGCTGGACGTAGGGCCGATCACCGGCGCGATGGAACTGGACGTCGCAGCGGCCCGTTCGCGTGCGCGGACGGTGCCACCCGTCCTGCTCGAAACGCTGGTTCTCGCCTCGGGCGCGGTCGAATGGAACGGGGCGGCACTGCAGGCCGAGACGGCCGAAGCGCTGCTGCTGGGCGACCGGGCGCGGCTGACCCTAGCCGTTCTTTGCGCAGGCTATGGCGCGCCCTCTGAACTTCTCTGGACCTGTCCCGACTGTGGCACGATGCAGGAACTGCCGTTCGATCCGCAGCCGATCCTTGAAACCCGCGCCACGGGGCCGGTTGGTCAGGGATTTCCGAGCGCGCACGGCCTGTCGATGCGGCTGCCCATCGGGGCTGATCTGTCGGTCCTTGCGGCCGAAGGGCGGGCCTCGGCGGCCGCGTTGCTGTCGCGCTGTGCGCCGGAGGCCGGGGTGGGCGACATCGAGGCGGTGGAGGCCGAGATTTCCGCCCGCGACCCCTGTGCCGAGATCGCGCTGGCGGCCCATTGCATCGCTTGCGGGCAGGCGGGTAACGGCGTGATCGACCCGCTGGCGCTGCTCCGGGCCGAAATGGACCGCGAGGGCGGGATACTGGCCGAGATCGACGCAATCGCCCGCGCCTATCACTGGAGCGAGGCCGAGCTGCGCGCGCTGCCCGCGCATCAGCGGCGGCTCTATCTGGCCGCGATCCGTGCCAGCGAGGCCGAGGAACCGTCACGGTGGGCCTCATGACCGGCCTTCTCGGCCGCATAACCGCCCGGATGTCGGGCCAGACCGCCCCCGGCGGCCCAGCCGTCCTGATGGCCCCCGGCCGACCCCGGTTTGCCCCGCCCGCTGCCGCACCCGAGGCCACAGAAGAGGTGGCGGTGGATAGCGCGGCGGCCTCGGCCGACGCGGCAAGAGCGGCCGAAGCGATGCCGCCGTCGGATGCCCCGATCCCACGCGCCTCCGATCTGACATCGGTTGATGGGGCGATCCGGGACCCCATTCTCACTCCGCTGAACCGACCGGAGCGGCGGGCGCCAGAGAGTACGATTGCGCCAACAGCGAAGCGGGGATCGGAATCGCCACATTCGAAGAGCGCCGATCCGGGTGCGTCGGCGGGAACGGCCGGTTCCGAACCTGCCGAATCCGGCTCGGCAGAGTTGGCGTCAGGCCCCTCCGGACCAGCCGGCCCCGGTCCGGTCGTTTCGGCGGATACCCCGACCCTTTCGGCAGCACCATCGCAGCAGCCCGCACCGCCGCACCCCGAGGCGATGAGGCTCGTCGCCGAAACGGTCGATCTGGAGGGCAGCGCCCCGGCACCGACCGGCCCTGAGCCGCAGGCCCTGACCCCGCCTGACAGCACGCCGCCCGCCGCCCCGCCCCGGTCGGATGCCACGATGCCCCAGGATCCCGTCGCACCGAGCCTGTCGATCGGTCGCCTCGAGGTGATCTTCGAGGCCCCCGCGCCGCCACCGGCGCCGCGGCCGCGGCCGCAACCATCCCGCAGTCGGGGGTTCGAGAAATTCGACCGCACCCGCCTCGGCCTGCGGCGCTGAGGGGAGGGAGCGATGGCCGATTATCATGCCATCGGCCGGGTAACGGCCTCGATCCGCCGGCTGCTGCAGGACCGCATGGTCAGCGGTGCCGCAGTCACAGCCGCGCCGCCCGACCAGACGGTCGCGGGTTTCGACGGGGCGCGGGTCAACCTCTATCTGTTTCAGGTGCTGGAAAATGCCAGCCTGAAAAACGATCACGGACCGAACCGCGGCCATCCGGCCAGCTATGGCCGGCCGCCCCTGTCCCTGAACCTGCGCTACATGATGACAAGCCACGCCGACAGCGAGGTGCAGCCCGATTCCGACATCACCGCGCAGGAGATCCTCGGCGACGCGATGCGGGTGCTGCACATATTCGGCAACCGGATGGACACGCTGACGCTGATCAACCTGGCGCCGCCGGCGCTGAACGAACCGGTGCTCGACCCGGAACTGAGCCAGGAATACGAGCGGCTCAAGATCACGCTGCACCCGGTGTCGATGGAGGACGTGACCAAGATCTGGTCGGCGCTGAGTGAAGAGAACTTTCGCCGCACCGTGGTCTACGAGGTCACGGTTGTTCAGATCGACCAGACGGAGCCGACGCGCATCGCCCCGCCGGTCGAGGAACGCCGGATCCTTGCCGTCGCGGGCCGTCACCGCCCGGTGATCGAACGGGTCTTCGTCACCCCGCCGCCGGGCCAGCCCGAGGCCGAGACCCGCGTCGCCATCGGCGAGGAGATCACCATCGTCGCCACCGGCACCGCGGCCGACCGGCTCTATGTGCAATTCGGCCGGCTTGCCCCGATCCGCGTCCCGCCGAGCCCCGATGGCCGGATCCGCCTGACCCTGCCCGATGCGGTGCTGCCGGTCGACTATGACCCGGTGGTGAACCAGCCGATCCCGGCCGAGGCGCGGCTGCAGCCCGGAACCCTGCAGATCCGGCTGGTCGGCGAGATCGATGTCGAGGGCGTCGCCGGTGCTTTGGGGCGCGGCACCGGGATCAACCAGCCGATGCGGGTCCGCTCGAACGTAGCGCTGATGCAACTTGTCCCGCAGGTGACGGGGGTGGCGCCGGGGGCCGGCAATGCCGGCACCGTCCTCACCGTCACCGGAACCCGGCTGTGGCATCCCGGTAGCACCGAGGCGCTGGTTGCGATTGGCGGCGGCACGGTCGCGATCCGCGCCCCCGAAACGCCCGGCGACTGGGCCAACCCGACCCCGACTGCGGTCGAGGTGCCGGTGGCCGAGGCGGGGCTTGCACCGCTTGCCCCCGCCGATCCGGCCTATCCGGTCGCCGTTATCGTCGATGGAGCGCGAAGCCGGGCCTCGGGCCTTGGCTTCCACCTGGATCCATGACCGCACTTGGACATTCCGCGGCCCTGCGGCTGCCGTCGCCCGGCGATGACGCCGCCTTCGTCGGATCGGCGCTGTCCTGGGTGCGGGCGCTGCTGACCGGCGTCGGGGTCGAACCGGCGCGCCTGGCACTCGACGCCGCGCGTCAGGGATCGCCGCTCGACCGGCTGTCGCGCTGCCTTGCCCTCGCCCCCGCCGACGAGGACCTGCTGATCCTGGCGCTGACGCACCGGATCGACGGCGCGGTTGCCGCACTTTGCGCCGAGGCATCGGGCGATCCGCGGCAGGGCTATGTCACCGGGCACCTGCTGACCCAGCTTGTGGGCGATGGCGATCCGGCATTTGCCGCCGCCGTCTTTGCCCGGCTTGTCCCAGAGGCGCCGCTGCGCCGCTGGCGGCTGGTCGAGATGCGCGAAAGCCACGCGCTGTCGGCCGTGACCCTGACCGAGGACGTGGCGCTGCGGCTGGCGGGTCTGGCCCCGGGCGGTCCGCCGCGGGGCTGCCGCGCCCTGCCATCCGTGCCCGCGCTGGCCCGGTTCCAGCATCAGGCCGAGGCGCTGGCGCCCTGGCTTGCACGCGGTCTGGCGCTGATCGGACCTGCGGGCAGCGGACGGCGGGCGCTGGCCGCGGCGCTGGCGCGACAAGCCGGGATGGCGGCGGTGCTGATCGACCCCGGCCGCCTGCCCGAAGGCCCCGGCCGATTCGAGCGGCTGCAGGAAATCGCGCGCGAGGCGCGGCTCGACAGGCTGGTGGCGGTGATCGACGCCGATCCCGACACTGCCGCCCGCAGCCATGCCGCGGCCGAGGAGGGCGCGTTCCTCGCCCACGCCGGAACCGCCGGGCGCGGGCTGGCGGCCAAGGCGGCGGCGGCCTTCGAGGGCAATCTGGTGGTGCTGGCGCGCGACCCGACCGACCTGCCCGCGGGCCTGCATCGCGAACGGATCGCGCCGCTTGGCACCGCCGACCGCATCACGCTGTGGCGCACCGCGCTGGGAGAGCGACGCTGTGCCTCCGAAGCGGCAGAGGTCGGGCGGCACTTTCCCCTCGGTCCCTCCGAGATCGCCGAAATCGCCGCCGGGATCGGCCCCGATGAGCCACCCGGCACGCTGTGGCAACGCTGCCGTGGCCGCGGCGGTCAGGGGCTCGAGGCGCTCGCGACCCGCATCGTGCCGCGCTTTGGCTGGGACGACCTGATCGTGGCCGACGCGGTGCGCGAGGATCTGCGCACCATCGCCGACCAGTTGCGCCACCGTCAGACCGTCTATGACGGCTGGGGGTTTGGGCGGCGGCTGTCGGGTGCCGGGCGCGGGATCACGGCGCTGTTTGCCGGGCCATCGGGCGTCGGCAAGACCATGGCGGCCGAGGTGATCGCCGGCGAACTTGGGCTCGATCTCTACAAGGTCGACCTGTCGCGGCTGGTGTCGAAATATATCGGCGAGACCGAAAAGAACCTGCGCCGGGTGTTCGACGCGGCCGAGGAAACCGGCGCCTGCCTGTTCCTGGACGAGGCCGACGCCTGCCTTGGCAAACGCTCCGAGGTGAAGGACAGCCACGACCGCCACGCCAATATCGAGGTCAGCTATCTGCTGCAGCGGATCGAGGGCTATGCGGGCCTCTGCCTGCTGGCGACGAACCTCAAGAACAATATCGATACCGCCTTCCTGCGGCGGATCCGCTTTGTCATCGACATGCCGTTTCCAGATCAGGGCCAACGCTACCGGATCTGGCAGGGCGCATTCCCGCAGGGCACACCGACCGAGGGGCTCGATCTGGCGGCACTGTCGCGGCTCGATATCAGCGGCGGCTCGATCCTGGTGATCGCGGTCAACGCGGCCTTTCTGGCGGCGGCCGAGGCAGCGCCCGTGACCATGGAACGGATCGGACGGGCCGCGCGGGCCGAGTTTCGCAAGCACGACCGCAGCTTTCGCCCGGTCTGGACGGAGGCCCGGCCATGACAGGGCGCCCAACCCCCGGACAGGCGGCAAGCAACGTGCAGGCGGGACTGGATCGCGCCTCGCACTCTTTGCCCGAGGGGACCCAGGGCCACATCGAGCGCCTGACCTTGCGGCTGCGGCCTGGCGCCGGCCCCGACGAGATTGCACGGGCGCTGCTGCGGGCGCTGCCCGGGGCCCGGCGCGACGGGGAGGAGCCGCGATGAGCTGCTGCGCCGCCATGGGCCGGCCTTCGCGCCGCCCCGCCCGGGCACCGCGGATCGCACCGCCCGAGGCCGAGGCCGAACGCGAGGCGCGCGAGATTGCCTCCCGCGTGAGCGAGGGCACCGGGATTGGCGCCCTGTCCTCCGCCGCGACCGGCGGCGGGGTCATCCACCGCCAGTGCGCGGCCTGTGTCTCGGGCGGCCCGCCCTGCGCCGCGTGCTCCGAGGACGCGGCGAGGCTGCGACGGTCTCCGCAGGGCGATGCGGCCCGCACCACCGGCGCGGGCGCGGCTCGAAGCGCTGCCGCGGCGCTTTCGGGCGGGGGGCGGCCGCTGCCTGCCGCACTTGCGGGCTATTTCGCGCCACGGTTCGGGGCGGATCTGTCCGCGGTCCGGCTGCACACCGACAGCGCGACGGCCGAGGCGGCGCAGGACATCGGCGCACGCGCCTATGCGCTTGGCCCTGACATCGGTTTTGCCGCCGGTGCCTTTGCCCCCGCAACCGGCGAGGGACGGGAACTGATCGCGCACGAGCTTGTCCACACGCTGCAGGGCGACGGCGCGCTGCACCGCGATCCCGACGAAGAAGAGCCGCGTGCGCCGACCCCGCCGACCACCGCCAGCGAGACCTTTCAGGACAGCTCGGGCGGCGGCGAGACCGAGTTCACCGAAACGGTCGAGACCGCGCCGACGGTCGCGGGCGATCACATCCAGGGCAGCGTCCGGCGCATCGAAACCGCGCCCGCAGGCGACGGGCGTGCGCGCGAAGAGGTCTCGAACATGACCTCCTTCATCGATTTCAATGCCGCCACCTGCGAGATCCGCCTGCCCTATCGCTTCGGTTTCCGACGCGCGGCCGACGACCCGCGCGGGCAGTCCTGCGAGGGCGAGACGGTCAGCGATGTCGATGTCGATGCCATCGCGACGCGGTATATAGACGCCGTGAACGCCGAACTGAACGACCAGTTCACGATCCGCTTGAGCGATTGCGACAGCGCCTGTGCAGGTCGCGAGATCCCGATCCGCATCAGCGCCAGCCGTGACGATGCCGACCCCGACCGGGTGATCGATGTGGTCACACGGTCGGGCCGGGGCGATGCCAGAACGCTCTGCGCCGGCAGCTTCGATCCAAGTTTTGCCGTCCACGAGTCTGGCCACCAGATCCTCGGCCGTGGCGACGAATACCCGGAACGGGACCCCGACGTTGTCGCCGCCGTTCCGCGCTGGGGCCGGCCCGAAAGGGTGCGAAGCGACTACAACTACATGGGGTCGCACTACAGTTTCGGCCGCTTCGCGGTGTTCCACGAACGCGACTTCCGCCATGTCCAGGTGTTCATGCAGGCCGCCCTGCCCGACTGCCAAGCCGAGCTGCGCGGCGTGCCGCAGTTGAATATCGCGATCCGGCCGTTCGCGAATGTCGGCTTCGGCACGGTCGGCGGGGCTTCGGGGTTCACCGGCGGTGGCGGGATCGATCTGGGCATTCCCCTGACCCGGGGCCGGGAATGGCAGCTGCTGCTGGGCGCGTCGGCCGATTATCTGGCGCAGCTTGAACAGGACAGACGGCAGTTCGTGCTGGCCGGGATGCGGGCCGGGCTGGAATATCAGCTGCAGGGCCGCGATATCAGCGGAAGGTTCTTCGGCGGCGGGCGGCTTGGCGTGTCGCAGGAGCTCGAGACCCGGCCACTCCGCTCGGACGAGGTCCACGGGCCGCGCACCAGCGCTTTCGGCGAAGCCGAACTGGGCGCCGGCGTGCTGCTCCCCGTTGGCGGTGGCGGTGCGCTGACCGCGGACGTGCGGTTGCGCGCGGGCAGCGAGCTGGGTTCCGACCCGCAGGCGGTGAACTGGTTCAATGTCGGGTTCTCGTTGGGAGCACGGTTCTGAGATGGCACAGGCCGCGCAAAGCACCGCAGCAACTGCGGCCCCCTCCGTCAGGATCGCCCCGCCCGATTGCGCGGCAGAACGCGAGGCCGACCGGATCGCCGACGCGATCCTGCGCGGCGAAAGGGCATCGGCCCCGAACACCGCCATCGACAACGGCGCGATCCACCGCCAATGCGCTGCCTGCGCGAGCGGCGGCAAGCCCTGCCCCGATTGCGCCGAAGACGAGGTCGAGACCCTGATGCTGAGCCGGGCCGGCCCCGCGACCGCCGGCGGCGCCGGCGCGGCGGCGGCACAGGTCGGCGGCGGCGGCCGACCGCTGCCCGCAGGCCTGCGCGGCTATTTCGAACCGCGGTTCGGTCAGGATCTGTCCGCAGTACGCATCCACGACGATCCGGCCTCGGGCGCTGCCGCCAGAGGGATCAACGCGCGCGCCTTCGCGCTTGGCCGCCACATCGCCTTTGCCCCCGGAGAATTCGCCCCCGAGACCAAGGACGGGCGGCGCCTGATCGCCCACGAGCTTGCGCATGTGGTGCAGGGCGGCGCCGAGATGCGGCGCGACATCTATGCCGACGCGATGCGCCAGTCGCTGACGGCGGACGACCTGCGCCCGCTCAACCTTCTGGAACTGGGCGCATTGCTGAATTTTCTGCGCGAGGCCTATGTTCCGAACAGTTCGAGCGCCGACAACGACGGGATCACGATGAACATCGCGACAGTCGAGGCCGAGATTGCCGCCCGTCCCAACCCCGCCCTTCAAAGCAGCCCTGCGGCACCGGCACGTGCCGCATCGACATCGACATCGACATCGACACTAGCACCGGCACCGGCACCGGTGCCTGACCCCAACATGCCCGCGTTCGCCACCGGCGCCTATGCCGCCTGGTCCGGCCATGACCTCGAATACGTGGATACCCACACCAGTTGGAACAACGAGGCCAGCCGGCACACCTATGAGCAGGAATACCTCGCATGGGCACGCGATAACGATCCCGAGCTTTACACACGCGCACTCGACTATGTGTTTCGGCGGACCGAAAAGCGCGTGCGCGAACAGCAGACTGCGGCATTCAACCGAGAGCAGGCTGCGGCTGACGCGCAATGGCGACGCGACATGGAAATCTTGCAGAACAACAGCCCGGGGCTGCTGCATGCCCTGTTCCCGGCCCACACCCGGCACACATTCCGGGACCGGAGCCACATGATCCGCAACCCCTACCTGCGTTCGATATCGCGCGCCAATGTCGATGCAGCCTTTCAGGCCGCAACATTGCAGCGCGATGTTCTGGCGGCGACCTTGGGCGTCACCGCGGCGCTGGCGGTGCTTGTGGCCGGTGGCTTCATCCTGGTCGAGACCGGCGCGGCGGCGGCTCTTGTCGCGGGTGGACAACAGGCGATCACGTTTGCAGGCGGCGAACTTGCGCTCGCCTCGGGCGCCCTGCGGGCGGCCAGCCAGTCGGCCTGGGTCTTCTATCTGCAGAATGCCATCGCCGTGAACGAGATTGGCCTGTTCGCCGTAGGCACGGTCATTTCGGTCGAGGGCGACGTCGTGGGCCTGCTCGAAACGATTGCCACCGATCCGGTGGCGGCGGCGCAGATCCTGATGGAGGTCTGGATCCTGAAGGCAAACATCTCGTCCGGTGGGGGATCGCCGCGGCGTTACAACGTCCGCGCCCGGCCGCTGCCGGCGCGCCAGCAGACCAACCCGCGGGCGCTGCGGCTGCAGGTGATTTCAGAGCCGGCGCTGGAAGACGTCCCGGTAGCGACACGGCGGGGCGGCGGCGTTGCTGCGACCGCAGCCGAAGGCGAGGCGACAACCCCGCCGCCACGCCGCGCGGCGTCGAATGCAACCTCTCCCCCGGCCCGAACGCCAACCTCGACCGGTGGCGGTCGCGGCGCCCGGCCGACAATGCATCAGCGGCAACGCGCGGCAGCCTTGCGCGAACAGGCGGCCGACCTCGAATCCCGGGCGAGCGTGTTCGAGGAAAACGCCGCGCGCATCGAATCCACGCGGCCCTCGGGCGCGCAGCGTGCGCGCGCGCAGGCCAGCGAACTTCGCCGCCAATCCCAGGCACTGCATGCAGAGGCCGACGAATACGCCTCGGGCCGACGCTCGGCCACAGCCGACCTGCCCGGCCCCGAGGATGTGGATCGGGCATTCGAAACCCTGACCGCCGAACAGCCGATGGTGCGGATCGGGCTCAATGCAGCCGAGCTTCAGCAACAGGATCTGCCGCGCCTTTCGCGAGAGCTGACCCGAAGCAGGTCGGGGAACCGGGTGGTATTCCGGGTGGAGGGCGGCGGCAGCCGAAGCCGGGTCATTATCGACGCGGACGGCAACGTCAGGCTGCGGCGCGGCGCCACCATCCACTTCAACTTCGGCTCGCGGGAGCGTGCAAGCGAGTTCCTGGCAAAGCGCGAGCCCGGCTCTCGCATCGTGGCTTTCGAAGTCGAGGAGGGCTGGGTGCGCTCGGCGCGGAGCGGTGCTGTCCCCGAGGGTGGCACAGGGGCCATCGGCGGGCGCCAGCCGCGGCTTGTCGACGTGACCTATGCCGACGATCAGCTCGAGATCCCGAAAGGGCTGATCCATGATATGGAGGAGTTCATTGTGCCCGGCAGCGGCCGGGTCGTCGAGGTGGCCGAGTGAAGATGCCGACTAAGCCGTCGCAAGCGTGGTCAGATAGCCGGCAATCTGATAGATTTGACAGACACTGCGTGCCCCCAAGGCGCGAAGACGAAATAAGGGGGTGAATGTTGTGGTTTCAGCGTTTCCCAGGTCGCCCAGGGTCATGAAGGGCGGGCTTGTCGCCTATCAGCTGCCCGAGCTGGTGCCGACAATCATAGTGTACCAGTATAATCCGGATGAGGTTCAACGCCAGCTTCGGCTCCGCGGCAGCGGGGGCGGCGGACGTGGTGACGCGAACCGGGTGGACGGCCCGCCCGAGGAAACGATCAGCTTCACCGTCGATATCGACGCGGCCGACCAGCTGGCGCAGCCGGACCAGAACGCGGTGACGGTGCAGAACGGCCTGCATCCGGTGATTGCGGCACTCGAAGGGCTGCTCTATCCGGCCTATCCGCTGGTGATCGCCAACGAAGCGATGGCGCTGGCCGGCTCGGCGTTCATCCAGGGCGAGCAGGCGCCAATGGTGCTGCTGGTCTGGGGGCCGCGACGGGTGCTGCCGGTGCAGATCGAAAGCCTGTCGCTGCGCGAACAGGCCTTCGATCAAAGCCTCAACCCGATCCGGGTTCAGGTCGAGATCTCGGCCCGGGTCCAGAGCTATCGCGACCTCGACATCACGAACCCGGGCTATTGGGTCTATATGTCGGCCTTCACCCAGAAAGAGGTGATGGCGGCCATGAACACCTTCGGCAACCGCACCGGCATTCAGGGGCTGCTGCCGATCTGACGACGTGCCGGCCGCGCAGGCGCGGCACCGAACAAGAAGACGCGCGCGGCGGGGAGGCCGGGCGCGCCACGGGGAGGGAGCCCCGGGCGAGACAGCGGGTGACGGGTCCGAAACTTCGGTCCCTCGCCCCGGGAGGGAGACGCCATGTTCTTTCGTGGATCGCGCTATGGCTCGGTCGCCGATGCCGAATGGCAACGGCCGGACGGCCGCATCGTCCGCTACAAAAGGCGGCGGATCATTCCCGAGACGCCGGCGCCGCTCGGCACCAATGTCCGGCCCGGCGACCGGCCCGACCTTGTCGCCTGGCGCACACTTGGCGATCCCGAACTGTTCTGGATGCTCTGCGACGCGAACCGGGTCCAGCGCCCGGCCGAGCTGACCGAGGCGCCGGGCAAGACCATCGGCGTGCCCGGCCCCGACGTGGGGCAGACATGAGGGACGCGCGGGCATGAAGATCGTTCCGACATATTTCTCGGTCCAGGTTGCCTTCGCGCCGCTGCCACCGCCGTGGTTTCATGCGCTGCGCGAGATCGAGGTCGAGACATCGACCAGCCGCGCCGCGATCTGCCGGCTGCATTTCGACCTGTCGCGCAATGCCTTCGGAGATTTCGACGCGCTGGCCATCGAGCTGTTCCGCCCGCTCGTGCCGATCACGGTGCGGATCTCGGCCGGGCCCGGCGTGCCGCTGGCAATCCTCAGCGGCTTCGTTGCCGACGGTCAGCTTGCAGTCGCCAACCAGCCCGGCGCCTCGACCTATGAGGTGGTGGCGATGGACGCGCTTGGCACCATCATGGCCCATATCGATCAGCCCTTCACCTGGCCCAACATGTCCGACGACCAGATCGCCGCGGCGATCTTTGGCCGCTATGGCATGATCCCGCTGGTGATGCCGGCACCGCCGCTGCGCACGATGCTTGACACGACGACGACCCAGCGTGGCCACGACGCGGGATTCCTGCGGCAACTGGCAGGGCGCAACGGCTTCAGCCTTTACGTTCAGCCCGAGCCGATCAGCGGTCAGTCCATCGGGCATTTCCACCCGCCGCTGCTGCCTCCGCTGCCGCCGCAGGCGGTGTTGTCGATCGACTTCGGCAGCCAGACCAACCTCGACAGTTTCAACGTCTCGAACGACATGCTGGCACCTGCGGCCGTGTTCGGGCTGAAATCGGAACCCCGCTCGCGGGTGCCGATCCCGGTCATCGCGCCGGTCGCGGCCGAGATGCCGATGGGGATGGAACCGGCGCTGAACCGGGTGATCCCGCCCCGGGTCGAACGGATCTATGACACTGACGCGGCCAGCCCGGCCGAGGCACAATATCAGGCGATGCAGCGGGCCACCGAAAGCGCGCGTTGCATTCGCGCCACTGCCGTTGTCGACGGGCTGAAGCTGAACCGGCCGCTGTTTGCCGGGGTTCCCGTGCTGGTGCGCGGGGCGGGGCGTCAGCACAGCGGGATCTACTACGTCGAAAGCGTGAGCCACCAGATCTCGCGCGATGGATACAAGCAGACGGTCGGGCTGTGGCGCAACGCCGTCGGACTGACCGGCGCGGAGGTCTTCATCGACCCCCTCGCCGTCGCCTGAGAAAGGAACACGCGATGCCGGACGGAACAACGGGACATATCAGGGAAAAGGTCTATGGCAAGCACAAGGGCGTGGTCACCAATTCGACCGACCCCGAGATGCGCGGCCGTCTGCAGGCCATGGTCCCCGAGGTTCTGGGCGAGATCCCGACCGGCTGGGCCGACCCCTGCGTGCCCTATGCCGGGGTCGGCGCCGGGTTCTTCTCGCTGCCGTTGCCGGGGTCTGGCGTCTGGATCGAATTCGAGGGCGGGGACGTCTCGCGCCCGATCTGGACCGGCTGCTACTGGGGGGCGGGCGAGGCGCCGATGCCGCCGCCGGCCGGGCCCATCGGCGATCAGACCAAGAAGATCTGGCGATCCGACTTCGGGCTGACGACCGTTATGGACGACACAAGCCAGACCATCACGATCTCGGACGGGACGGGCGAGAACCGGGTCGAGATTTCGGCCCTGACCGGAACTGTGACGGTCAAGGGGCTGGCGCGGGTGGTTCACGACGGGGCAATCGTTCAGGTCGGCAGCGGCAGCGCGGCGCATCCGGGCGTCTTTGGCGACGCCTTGCTGCAATACCTCGCCCAGATCGTGACCATGTTCAATGTGCACGTCCATCCGGGCGAGATGGCGATTGGCGTATTGCCGGTGACCCCCGCGCCCCCGGTCGCCCCGATGCCGTTTCCGACGCCGTCGCTGATTTCAACCAAGGTGTTTCTGGAGTGATCCGATGGCGCATCTGAGACCCGGCAACCTGACCATTACCCCCAACGACATGAGCCAGTTCGCCAATTCGATGGCCGATCTGATCGAAGAGGAGCTGAACGCGCTGCTGGCGCTCGACGGGCTGCCGCAACTGCCGGGCGACGCGAACGACCGCGAGGTGCGGGACCGCCGCCGGTTCATGATCGCCATCGCGCGGGGCGTGGTGCGCCATCTGGCCGAAAACCCCGATGCCTTCGTCGTCAGCTATGACGGCACCAACCATCACGTCACCATCAACGCGGATCAACTGTGATGCCTGCGCTCGACCGCCAGCTCGATTATCCCTTCGGCTTCGATCCCCGCGGCCGGTCGCGGCTGACCGGGGCGGGGGATCATGTGCGCGACCTGATCGAACAGGTTCTGTTCACTGCCCCGGGCGAGCGGCTGAACCGGCCCGATTTCGGCACGCCGATCAAGGATCTGGTGTTCGAGGGGCTGTCTGACGCGTTGGTTGCGACCACCGAACAGATGGTCCACGGGGCGCTGCTGCGCTGGCTCGACAGCGTGATTTCGGTCGAATCCGTGACGGTCGAGGCGGTGGACAGCCAGCTGACCGTGACCGTCGTCTATATGCGGCGCGGCGAGGCCGAGCGGCGCAGCGACGTATTCGAACGTCAGGTGGGGGGCTGAGCCATGGTTCTGAACGCCACTGGCGAACTCTGGTGCGAGGACGAGCGGCGCGGCGCGGTGCTGCTCGACCCCGCGCATCCTCTGAACGGGCTCGATTTCGTCGAATATTTCCGTGACGAGGCCGCGCCCGCCGGCCGCCAGTTCCGGCTGGAGGCGACGTTCCTGAAACCGCCGCCACCGCTGCTGGCCGGCGACGCGCAGATCCTTGGCGGGGTGCGGATCGTCGGACTGCGGGTGCTGTCGGTCGAACCCGATCCGGGCGATCCGCTGCGGCTGCGGGTCTTTGCCGACCGCGAGGGCGATTTCTCGACCTATGTTCTGGCCTTCGACCATCCGGGGCTCGACCCCGAACGCTCGCAGGCGCGCTTTGGCTTCAAGGCCGGCTGCCCGACCGAATTCGACTGCCGGGTGCCCGCGAACTGTCCGCCCGATCTGTTCGATGAACCCGACCTCGATTATCTGGCCAAGGATTATCAAAGCTTCCGGCGGCTGTTCCTCGACCTCGTCGCGCAGCGCAATCCCGACTGGAAGGAGCGGCTGCCGGCCGACTTCTCGATCGCGCTGGTCGAGATGCTGGCCTATGTCGGCGATTACCTGTCCTATCTGCAGGATGCGGGCCCCGCGACCGAGAGCTTTTTCGAGACCTGTTTGCACCGGATCTCGATGCAGCGGCACACGCGGCTGATCGACTATCCGATGCACGACGGGCGAAACGCGGCCTGTTTCGTGCAGTTCGACCTGACCCCGGCGCCTGACCCGGCGCCGCGGGTGGTGCCGGCGGGCGCCAGGCTGGTGACGCGGATCGCAACCCCCCTGATCGGGATGACCCAGCCACCGGGGGTGGTGCTGCCCGCGACCGCCGATTTCGACACGGATCCGGCGCTCGAAGGCGCGACGGTGTTCGAAACCACGGCGTTGATCCGCACCGACGCTGCGCACAACCTGCTCTATGTCCACACCTTCGGCGATACCGATTGCTGCCTTGGCACCGGCACGCGGCAGGCCTGGCTCTACGGGATTGACGGCGATCAGATCTATCGCCCTGCCTTCGCGGATGGCGACTATCTGCTGCTGGAAGAGGTGCAAAGCCCGGTCACCGGCGCCGCGGCCGATGCCGATCCGACCCGGCGGGCGGTGGTGCGGATCGCGGGCGACCCGCTCGACACCACCGATCCCGTCTTTACCGATACGCTGACCCTGGGGGAGCTGACCGCACGGCAGAACCCGGCCGCCGAGGCGCCGATGCCGCTGCAGCGCGTCACCTGGCGGGTCGAGGATGCGCTGACCCGGCCCTTCTGTGTCTCGAACGAGACCGCCGAGGCCGGGCTGATCCGCAATGTCACCATCCTTCGCGGCAACGTCGCCCCGGCCGATCACGGCCGCACCCTGCGCCGCGAGGGGCTGACGATTGCCCCCGGCACCGGGCGCTGGCCGCTCGCCACGACCGACTTGCCCGATGCGGGGCTGACCCGCCATGCCGGCCCCTTCGACCCGCAGCTTTCGGCCGACGGGCGCCCGGTCGACGGGCGCCACGACCTGGACGCGCCGCCGCGTGCGGCAGCACCCGCCGTCTACCTGCGCACCGTCCAGACCGGCGGCGCGCGCCGGTTCTGGACCCCGGTGCCGCATCTGGGCGACAGCGGCGCCTATGACCGCCACTTCGTCGCCGAGACCGACGAGGCGGGCGAGACCACCCTGCGGTTCGGCGACGACACCCATGGGCGGGCGCCACGCAACATCGCCTCGGTCACCGCCTTCTACCGCGTTGGCGGGGGACGGGCGGGCAACCTTTCGTCCGGCGCGCTGGTCCATGCCGTGGCCCCCGATCTGGGGTTTTGGGCCGATCCCGGCGCCGCGGTGGGGCCGGTCTCGCTCGACCCCGGCGATCCGACCGCCAACGTCGTCTTTGCCGAGATCGCGCAGGTCCGCCAACCGCTGCCCGCCCGCGGCGGAACCGACCCCGAGACCATCGCCGCGGCGCGCGCACTGGCCCCCGAGGAGGTGCAGGCGATCCAGTTCCGCGCCGTCACCGCCGCCGACTGGCAAGAGATGGCGCTGCGCCACCCGGGCGTCGCCGCCGCCAAGGCGCGGATCCGCTGGATCGGAAGCTGGCATTGCGTCTTCGTCGCGATCCACCCGAGGGACACCGGCAACCTCGTCCGCCTGCCCGGCGGCGGGGTGCGCCTGTCGGACGAGTTCGCCGCCCGGATGCGCTCGCATCTGACAAGGTTCAAGCTGGCCGGGACCGACCTGACGGTCCGGGCGGCGCAATATGTCCCGCTCGAGATCGACATCAAGGTCTGCGTCTGCCGCGGGCATTACCGGGGTCAGGTGCTGAAGGCCGTCGCCGACGCGCTGTCGAACCGGATCCTGCCCGGCGGCGACCACGGCTTCTTCCACCTTCCCGACCTCGATTTCGGCGAGGATATCTATCTTTCCCGTCTCTATGCCGCGCTCGAGGCCGTCGAGGGCGTGACCTCGGCCGAGGTCACGTTGTTCAAACGCTACTGGGAGGTGGCGGGCGACGAGCTGGCGCGCGGCCGGATCGCGCTGGGAGAATTCGAGATCGCCCGGCTCGACAACGACCCGAACTTTCCCGAAAACGGCGTTCTGCGCCTGACCGCGATGGGAGGCGTCTGAGCCATGGCCGATCCCCGTTTCTGTGCCTGCTGCACCGGTCCAGTGATCCCGGCGCCCGCGGTCATCTTCAACCGCCCCGGCCTGTCGCAGATCGCCTATCGCATCGGCAGTTTCGCGACCTTCCGTCAGGCGATGCTGCAACAGATCCACCGTTCCCCCGAACTGATCGGCTTCCTGACCCGGGAAAGCGACGATCATGGCGTGACGCTGATCGAATTGTGCGCGGCCCTCGGCGATGTGCTGAGCTTTTACAACGAACGGATCGCCAACGAGCTTTACCTCGGGCAGGCGCTGCACAAGGCGTCGGTCGAACAGCTTGTGGCGCTGCTCGGGTATGTGCCGCGGCCGTCGCTGTCGGCAACCGGGCTGCTGGCGTTCGAGATCGAGGACGGCAAGGCGACGCGGCTCTGGCGCGGACTGAAGGTGATGAGCGTGCCGGGCCCGGACGAGACCGCGCAGGTCTTCGAGACGCTGGAGGAGATCCGCGGCACAGGTCGGCTCAACGCGGCGCCTGCGTTCGGGCTGACCCGCGCCGTGAACGCGCTGGCCGGCAACAGCCGCCGCGCGCCGGTCGTGGCCGATCCAAACCTCAAATCCGGCGCCCGGATCGTGATCTTCGGCCGCGATGTGACCGAGGAGAAGACGCTCGGGCCGGTCGAGACCAACGCGGGCGGCACCTATCTGAGCTGGACACCGGCGGTGCAGGCGACGAATTTCCATCCCCGCTTTGTCCGCGCCGTCCCGGTCGCGCGGCGGCTGAACTTCTTCGGTCACACAGCGCCGAGCCACGAAAACGTCTATCGCACCGACCCGACGATTGCGCCGCAGAACCGCTGGACCAGCCAGCCGGTCGCCGGAAACTTCGCCGCCGGCACGGTCGATTATCCGCTGTCGGGCAGGATCGAGGACCTCGACACCGGGGCGCATCTGTTGCTTGACGCTGGCGCAGGCGTCGTGCCGCGGCTGCAGACCGCACGGGTTGTCGCGACATCGACGGCGCAGGCGGTGATTGGCCAGACCGCCGAGACCGTGACCCACGTCAGGGTGCGCCAGACCATCACCGGGCGCCCGACCCTGGCGGTCGTCGGCCTGTCGACCGTCGTCCTTGCCCGCAATGGCGGCGGCCACCCCGTGTGGCTGGGCGACATCGCCGCGCCGCAGCCGCTGGCCCCGGTGCATGCCACGCCGTTCTTCGCCGCCTCGGATATCGCGACGGCCGAGGTCGGCACGACATTCCACCTGTATCTGCGAGATGCCGCGACGCGGCTGCGCAAGGCGGTCTGGAGCGGTGGCGGCTGGTCCGCCTGGGCCGATTTCGGCGGGTTGATCGACGGCGCGCCCGTGCCGGTCGTTCTGCCCGGCGGTCAGGTGCGGGTCTTCGTGCGCGGTGCGGACCTGCGGCTCTGGATGTTCGACACCACGGGCGGACCTGTGGCGCCGGCCGATCTGGGCGGGGTGCTGATGTCGGCCCCGACAGCCGTCGCCCCCGGCGGCGGCAGTCTTGCAGTCTTCGTCCGCGGGCTCGACGACGCGCTGTGGATGCGCGGCTTCGACGGCGCCGTTTGGCAGGATTGGGAGCGGATCGGCGGGCGCATCGACGGCACCCCCGCCGCCGTGACCAGCGGCGGTGGCCGGATCGACGTTTTTGCCCGAGACCGCGACGGCGGGCTGGTGCTGTTCCGCCGCACCGGGGCGGGATGGCAGGCCCCGCGCAACCTTGGCGGCGATGTGGCGGGCGATCCCTCGGCCACCGCCGGGGCGCCGGACTGGACGGCGGTCAGCGTGCGCACCTCGCAGGACCGGCTTGCCTGGCTGTGGCGCATCGGCGAAACCGTCAGCCCCTGGGCCGATGTCGGCGGCGCCATCGCCAGCGACCCCTCGATGGCCTCGGGGCCCTTCGTGGTCGCTGCCGCGGCGCGCCATCAGGACGGCAGCATCGCGACCCGCGTGCTGTTCCCGCCAATGCCCGACTGGGTCCGGCACGGCGATGGTTTCAGCGCGATCCCTGACCGGCGCGAGGCCCGCCTGTTCGAGATCGGCGATGACATCGATTTTCGCAGCTTCGACTATCCCCCGGCGACCGAGGGCGGCTTCCTGACCCTGCCGTTGCGAAACGGCGAGGCGGCGGACGACCCCGAGGGACTTGGCGCACTGAAACCCGGACGCAAGCTGCTGATCTCCGGCAGGGGCCTGTTGCACCGGGCCGAGGTGACAGCCACCCTGCCGGTTGCGGCCGTTCCAGGGGGCCCGGTCGATCACCTGAACCTTGCCGTCACGCCGCCCTTGCCGCGCACCGCGGGTCCGCTGACGGTGCAGGGCAATATCGCTGACGCAAGTCACGGCGAGACCCAGCGCGAAGAGGCAATCGGCAACGGCGATGCCGGCCGCGCCTGGCAGGTCTTTGCCGTGCCGCCGGGCGAGATCAGCCATCTGCCCCTGCCCACCAGCACACGGCCGCAACCGCAGGTCGAACTGCGGGTCGATGGCGTTCTATGGAAGGAGGTGGCAAGCCTATACGGCCGCAGCAGCAAGGACCGCGCCTATACCCTGAGCCTGCCCGACGATGCCAATCCGGCCGTTCGCGGCGGCGACGGGGCGCGGGCGGGCGCGCGGTTTCCGACCGGCGCGCTGAACCTGCGGCTGACCCGGCGGCTCGGGGCCGGACCCGCGGGCAACCTGCGTGCAGGCCAGCTTTCGATCCCGCTGGAAAAGCCCGTCGGCATGAAGACGGTCGCCAACCCCTTTGCCACCAGCGGCGGGGCGGCGGGCGAAATCGCGGACGATGCCCGCAGGGCTGCGCCAAACCGGGTCCGGACCTTCGGCCGCATCGTCTCGCTGCAGGATTTCGCGGCGCTTGCCACCGCCTCGGGGCTGGCGGCGCGCGCCCATGTCACCTGGGTCTGGAACCGGATGGAGCGGACCGCCCATCTGACCGTTGCAGGCCCCGGCGGCGCACCGATCCCGGCCGAGACGCTGCGGCTGATCCATGCCCAGCTCGGTGCCAGCCGCGACCCGAACCGGCCGCTGATGATCGCCGGGATGGTGCGGGTGCCAATCGTGATTGCGGCGGCACTGCTGCGCGATCCGGCCTGGCGGGCCGAGGACGTGATGGCGGGCGGGCGCGCAGCACTCGAGGCGGCCTTTGGCTTTGACACCCGCGGGATCGGTGCGGCGGTCCACCTTTCGGACATCTTCGCGATATTGCAGGGGGTGGCGGGGGTGCGGGCCGTCGACGTGAACCTGCTGCATCTGAAGGACCACGCCGATCTGACCGCAGCCGAGCGCAGCCTGCGGTCGGTGACCAGCGACCCGGTTCAGCCGCATATCCGGCTGTTTGCCGCGCGCCCGCTGCCCGCGACCCCGTCCGAGATCGACCGCTATCAGGCCCGCGCCTATCTGCCCGGACCCGTGCCTGCCGTTCTGCCCGCCGAACAGGCCTTCATCGAGGATCCGGCAGGCGACATTTCCCTGACCGTGGTGGAGGAGCTCTGAGATGGCAGCCTATACCAGCCAGACCGAAGACAAGCTCTTCAACCTGCTGCCCGCGGTCCTTCGCGAACGCGACGCCGAGGCGGGATTTCCGCTGCGCGCGCTGCTCTCGATCATGGAAGGCCAGGTCGATGCGCTCGAGGCCGATATCGAACAGCTTGGCCGCAACGCCTTTGTCGAGACCTGCGAGCCCTGGGCGATCCCCTATATCGGCGCGCTGGTCGGCACCACGCCGCTGTCGAGCGATGCCCGCGTGCAGGATGCCGCGACCGCCGAGGCGCTGTTTGCCGACCTCGAAGGCCCGTCCTTCGTCCCGCCCGTGGGCCTGCGCAGCCGCACCGACACGCTGAAGACGGTCTATTACCGCCGCCGCAAAAGCACCCTGCCGATGCTCGAGGAACTGGCGCGCGACGTGACCGGCTGGGCCGCCCATGCGGTCGAGTTCTTCGAACGGCTGGTCTGGGCGCAATGGGTGCGCAACCGGCTGCGGATGCAGGCGCTGGCCACCCCCGACCTGCGGTCGGTCGAGCGGATGGACCGGATCGACGGGCCGTTCGACCAGACCTGCCGCACGATCGACGTGCGCCCGCCGTCGCAGTTCGAGGGGTGGGAGAACATCCCTAACATCGGCTTCTTCCTGTGGCGGCTGCGGGCGCTGGAACTGCCGCAGATCACGGCACGCCGGGTGGCGGGGCCGGCCGACTTCCGGTTCCATGCCTCGGTTCTCGGCAATGACGCGCCGATGTTCTCGCGGCTGCGGCGCGAGGGCGACGAGACCGGCCTTGCGACCGAGCTGCATGTACCGCAACCGATCCGGCCCGCGCGGTTCTTTCAGGACCTGACCGACTATTTCGCGCGGCCTCTGCCGCGCCCCGGGCTGACCGCCTTCTATGGCGCCCCCGCCGGCATGGGCGGGTTGCCGCCGCACCCCGAGGCGAGCTTCTTCATCGCGGTCGATGGCGCCGCGGTGCCGCCCGACGACATCCGCTGCCGCAGGCTCGACCCCTGGGCGCAGCCTGGCCCGAACGAGGTCGCCATCGACATCGCGCGCGGCCGGATCGCGCTTGGCGACAACCGGGTGCCTGCGGGTGCGGTCGAGGTCTGGTATCACATGGGCTGGCCGGGCGAGCTTGGCTCTGGCAGCTATCAGCGCACGGCGTGGCTGATGGCGGACACGGTCGTGGCCGACCGGCTGTTCGTCGACGCAACCGGCGACCCGGGCACCCATCCGACGCTCGCGGCGGCGCTGGCGCAATGGGTCGCCGACGGGCGGCGCAACGCGATCATCCGGATCCGCGACAACCGGACCTATGCCGATGCGATCACGCTCAACATCGACGGCGCCGCGGGGCGGTTTCTGGCAATCGAGGCCGAAGACGGGTTCCGCCCGCATCTGCGGCCCGACCAGCCGATCCGCATTCAGGGGGCAAACCCCGATTTCACCCTGACCCTCGGCGGGCTCCTGATCGAAAGCACCGTCGATATCCCGGGTTCGCTCGGCCGTCTCAGGCTGATCCATTCGACGCTGGTGCCGGGGGGCAGCATCGCCCTGCCCGACCCCGACGCACCGGCCCCGGCGCCCAGCCCGCCGCCGCCCTCGATCCGCGCCGCGGCACAACTGGCCGGCGCCCCCGCCAATACCGAGTTGCGGATCGAGATGGCGTTCTCGATCACCGGCCAGATCCGGGTGCCTGCGACGGCCGAGGGGATATTCGCGCTCGACAGCATCATCGACGGCGGCGGCACGCCCGCAATCCGTGGCCTCGGCCCCGCCGCGGCCAGTCCCGGCCCGGCGCTGCATCTGGAACGCACCACCCTGCGCGGTGAGGTTTTGGCGCGGCAGATCGACATGGCGACCGAGGTGATCTTTGACGGCGTGGTCGAGGTCGAACGCCAGCAGACCGGCTGCATCCGGTTTTCCTATGTCGCGCCGGTCTCGCGCACGCCGCGACGCTATCGCTGCCAGCCGGGGTTGGCCGAGAGGGCCGAGATCGCGCGCGCCGAGGCCGCGTCGGGCCCGTTGAGCGCCGCCGAACGCGACGCGATCCGCGCCCGCGTCCGGGTGCAGATGCGGCCCGACTACACCTCCGAGGCCTATGGCGATCCGGGCTATCTGCAGCTTGCGCTGACCGGACCCGCAGAGATCGCGCAGGGCGCCGAGGACGGATCGGAAATGGGGGCCTGGTGCCACCTGAAACAGCCGCAGCGGGAAGCGAACCTGAGACGGAAACTGGAAGAATACCTGCCGTTCGGACTGGATCCGGGCATCATCTTTGTGACCTGACCTCGGCAGGCGGAAAAGGGAGCGAGACATGAGCGGCGACTATTCGCGGATGACCCACGATGCGCTGAAGCGTTATTCGGCGCTGCTGCTCCAGCAAGGCCGCGTCCTGCTGGATTCCGACTTCAACGAACTGGTCGACATCCTCCGGGAACGGGTCGACAAGCTGTCGCTCGACGCGATGGGCAACCCCGGCATCCCGTACCTGACCAACCCGGACGCCTTCCTGATCACGCTGGCCGGCGGTCCGACCGATCTGGTGGTCACACCGGGACGGATCTATGTCGACGGGCTGATGGCCGAGGTGTTCGAGGGCGAAAGCTTCAGCTATCTCGGTCAGCCGTTCCTGCCCGACCCGCCCCCCCTGCCCGCAGGCGACGCCGCGGTCTATCTGACGGTCTGGGAGGAGGAACTGACCTGGGTCGAGGCGCCATCGCTGCTCGACCCCGCCCTTGGCGGCGTCGACACCACGACGCGGCGGCGCACCATCGTCCAGTTGTTCGCAGAGGAGGTCGAGGCGGCGCAATGCGGGATCGATGTCGGCCCGCCGCCCTCGGCCGGGCGGCTGACCACCCGGGCCGTCGCCCCGCCCGCCCCCGACGATCCCTGCATCCTGCCCCCCGTCTCGGGCTATCGCGGGCTTGAAAACCGGCTCTACCGGGTCGAGGTCCATGATGGCGGGCCGCTTGGCACCGCGCGGTTCAAGTGGTCGCGCGACAACGGCTCGATCCAGGTGCCGGTCGAACGGCTGGCCGCCGCCGGGCCGCAAAGCCTGCTTGGCGTTCCGCGGATCGGCCGCGATCCGGTGATGCGGTTTTTCCCCGGCGACTGGGTGACCGTGACCGACGATCACCGCGAATGGATGGACGAACCGGGCGAGATGGCGCGCGTCGTCGATATCGACGAGGCCGATGGCACGATCACGCTCGACCGCGACATCACCGGTCTTGGCCGGCCCTTCGGGGCCGATGCGGCGGCGCTGGCGTTGCGCCACACGCGGCTGCAGAAGTGGGACCAGTCGGCCGCGACCGATCCCACGATCGACGGCGACGGGCTGATTGCGACCGCCGCGGGACCCATTGCGCTCGACGGTGCCGGGATCGAGCTGAGCTTCTCGACCGATCCGGCGGGCGGCGCGTTCCGCCGGGGCGACTACTGGCTGTTCTGGGCCCGCACCGCGACCGCCAGCATCGAGGAGCTGACCGATGCCGCGCCGCGCGGGATCGTGCGCCACCATGTCCAGCTTGCCGCGGCCGTGGGCCTTGGCGGCGCCAACGCGGTGCTGACCGATTGCCGCCCCGGCCAGCCCGAGGCAGGTGAGAGCTGCTGCACCATGGTCGTGCATCCGGGCGAGAGCATCCAGGCCGCCATCGACGCGCTGCCGCCGCAGGGCGGCTGCGTCTGCCTCAAGGCCGGGGTGCACCCGGTGCCGGGCACGATCGATCTGAACCGTGCCAACGTGCATCTGCACGGCGAAAGCCCCGGCGCGATCCTGCAAGGCGCGGCCCCGCTCCTGTCGTTGGGAACCGCCGCCTCGGGGATACGGATCGAGATGGTCGAGTTCGTCGGCCGGGTCTCGGACGTCGCGGGGGGCGCAATCCTGATCGCAGGCGGCGCCGAGGATCTGGGCATAACGGACTGCCGCTTTTCGCCCTTCCCCGGCACCTTCGGGGGCATCGCCATGCTGCTGACCCGGGTCGATTATGCGCGGATCTCGGGCAATACCATCATCGACACGGACTTCGGCGTCGTCTTCAACGGGCTGTGCACCTTCCCGGTGATCGAGGACAATACGATGCTGTTTGGGATCGACGGGGACACCGTCGGCGCGGCGACCGGCATCTGGATTGCCGGCACATCCTCGGCCTGCCGGATCGAGGACAATGTGATCTTCGGCGCCTTCCAGGGCATCGTCATCAACGACGCGCCGTTCGAGGCGCCCTATTCGGACGCCGCCAGCAGCAGTGTTTCCGACAACATTATCCTGGTCGGCACGCTGCAACGCGAGGGGACCGACGCCGAGATCGGCATCGACGCGGCCGCCGATTTCACCCTTGTCACCGGCAACAACGTGTTCCTACTTGGGGCGCGCGGCATCGCGATCCGGGCGACCGGGTCGGGATCGATCGTCAGCCACAACATGATCGGCTCGGCCGGGCGCGAGCAGAGCGCCGGGATCGGCATCCAGATCGGCCATGCCGGCGAGGAGGACACAAAGCTCGTCGCCAACGGGAACGTAGTCAGCGAAAACCAGATCGCGGGCGAGCTGTCCGGCATCGCCGCCTTCGGCGCTTCGGCCACTGTCGTCAGCGGCAATTCGATCCTCTGCCGCCCCGCATCCGCGACCATCGGCATCATCGCGGTCGAGGCGCCGCTGCTGCGGGTCGAACGCAACCGGATCGCCACGGCCGACGTGGGGATCCTTGGCTCGGACGGCCGGAACACGCTGATCGAGGGCAACGACATGATCGGCTGCCGGCTTGGCGCGGCCGTCATCTCGGATCTGCGGGCGAGCCTGCGCAACAACCGCGTCGGGGCGGCAACGCTCGGCGGGCTGTTCGGCGCGCAACTTCTGGGACGCACCGAGTTCAGCGGCAATCAGATCGTCGGCGCCGGCAGCGGCCTGCCGCTGGCCATCGGCATCGGCGCGCTGCTGGTGGTCGGAGAATGGCACGTCGCATCGAACGAGGTCACCGACACCGGCATCGACGAGGGCGGAGAGTTCGGCGGGCCGCGCGCCTTCGGCATCTTCGGGCTGCTGGTGCTGCAGGCCCGGATCGAAAGTAACCTCGTGACCTATTCGGATGTCTTCGGGCTCGATCCCGCGCGCGAGGATCGGGCGCTGTGGCTGCTGGGGATCGTCGAATACAGCGTCAACTTTGGCGAGTTCGAGTTCGTCTTCGGGTATCCGGCACAGATCCTCGGCAACAAGTTCGCCGGTGCCGGCGCCAGTGCGCTGGTGGAACTGGGCGCCTTCGATCTGACCGACACGCTGAGCATCCGCTATGAAGACGTGATGTTCTCGAACAACCACTGCCTTCACCTCAGCGGTGCGGGCGACAAGAGCTCCGCGACAGTCGTACTGACAGGGCGGCGGGCCAGCGTTGGTGGAAATCAGGTCAAGGCGACCAGCCCCGGTTTCCCCTCGTTCGACTTCAACGGCATGACCGGCCCGTTCTTCGGCAATACCTGCAGCGGACCGGCGCTCAACTATACACCCTTCACACCGTCCAGCGACGGTATCCACAATCTCGTGCAATAGCGGAGGCGCAGCATGACCCCACAGGAAATGATCGCGGTACAGATCAAGCGCATGGAGAAACTGCAGGAGGTCCTGCAATCCCAGCGTGCCGACGCCGAAGACGTCAAGTCCGCCGAAACGCTGCGTGCCACCCGCGCCACATCCTTGCGCGCCGCCATCGACCGGCTGGAGCGGCAGAAGAAGGACACCACCGCCCGGATCGATGCCGAAATTGCGCTGCATCGCCGCGAACTGACCGAACTGGACCGCCGGAGCGATTTCGACCTGACCCGCCGGCAGGCAGGCTCGGCCACCCCGGCCCCCGAGAAACGCAAGGCGGCGACCACGATCACGAAGAAGACCAAAGGCTGAGCGCCAGACGCGCGCAGGGGCGCACCGCTGTGTGCGGTGCGGACTCCCTCCGCGGCACGCTTCCCGAAATTCCTGCCGCCAGCCCCTTGAAGGACTGCTGCATGACCGTCTAGGCCGGGGTGGAGGAACCGGTGCGGTCAGATTGGACCGGCCGGTCGCAAGCATTCGAGTAAAAGGGGAGCCCGCCGTGTCAGCCGATGGAATCCGTGTCGACATAGATGTTCAATACCTGCAGCAAACCCTTGCGGCGCTGCTGGAGATCCCGAGCCCGACAGGCTTTACCGACAATATCGTGCGCCACGTCTGCACCGAACTCGACGCGCTTGGGGTCAGCTATGACCTGACGCGGCGCGGCGCGATCCGGGCGCGCCTGCCCGGCGCGCAGCGCGCCGGCGCCAGGGCGATTGTTTCGCATGTCGATACGCTCGGCGCGCAGGTCAAGTCGCTGAAACCCAACGGCCGGCTCGAACTGGTGCCGATCGGCACCTGGTCGGCGCGTTTCGCCGAAGGCGCGCGCACCACGATCTTCAGCGGCAAGGGCGCCTATCGCGGCACGATCCTGCCGCTCAAGGCATCGGGTCACACCTATGGCGACGGGGTCGACGAACTGCCCATCGGCTGGGACTATGTCGAACTGCGGGTCGATGCGCGCGCGGGATCGGTCGAACAGCTCGATGCGCTCGGCATCGAGATCGGTGACATCGTGGCGATCGATCCGCTGCCCGAGTTCACCGAAAGCGGCTATATCGTTTCGCGCCACCTCGACAACAAGGCGGGCGTCGCTTTGATGCTGGCCGCGCTGCGCGCGCTGCTCGACGCGCCCGAACCGCCGGTCGATGTCTATTGGCTGTTCACCATTGCCGAGGAGGTCGGCCATGGCGCAGCGGCGATCCTTGTCCCCGAGATCGCCTCGATGGTCGCAGTCGACAACGGCACCTCGGCGCCCGGGCAGAACTCGTCGGAATTCGGCGTGACGCTGTCGATGGCCGACATGAGCGGGCCGTTCGATTATCACCTGACGCGCAAGCTGGCCGAATTGTGCCACGAGAACGATATCCGGATGCGCAAGGATGTGTTCCGCTATTACCGCTCCGACAGCGCCTCGGCGATCGAGGCGGGGGCAGATGTGCGCACCGCGCTGGCGACCTTCGGGGTCGATGCAAGTCACGGCTATGAACGCATCCACATGCATGCCCTGCGCTCGCTGGCCGAACTGCTGACCGCCTATGCCCTGAGCACGGTCGAGATCACGCGCGACGAACGCGAGACCGGCGATCTCGAGGGCTTCACCCGCCAGCCGACCGATCCGGCAAGCTCTGCGGCACCGGCCTCGTCCCGACGGACGTGACGGGGCGGAGCTGGCCAGTCGGGTCTGCGTCAGCGGCGATTGGCACCAACAAGGGGCCGGGCAACCGGCCCCGCAGGCTTCAGGAACCGGGGCCTACCCCGGCCGGCCGACAGCCCCCGGTTCGGCATCGCTCAGGAACTGGCGCAGCACCACGGCCTCCTGTTCCTCCATCACCTTCTGCGCGGCCAGCATGTGCGCCCGCATGATCGCCCGCGCGGCCCCGCCGTCGCCCGCCTTCAGCGCCTCGATCAGCCGCGATTGATAATCCCGGCCGACTGTCCGGAATCCGGGGATCGGACGGCGATAGATCCGGCGGCAGATCGTCAGTTCCTTCAGCAATCCGATCAGGAACCGGCACTGGAATCCCAGCAACGGATTGGGCGAGAACGAGGCCAGAAGCGCGTGAAAATCGAGCTCGGCAAAGCGCTGGCGCTCGGCGATCTCGATGGTGTCGGGCCGCTCCTGATAGACCTGCATCACATCTTCCAAAGCCGCGATCTGGTCTGCGCTCAACCGGCCAGCTAGGTCATGGGCCAGCACGGGTTCCAGCACCCGGCGCAGCTCATAGATATCGGTGATCCCTATCTCTTTGAAATAGAAATAGTTTCCCAGAAGCGCCCGCGCCCGCGCCTCGCTCACCTCGTTGACAAAGGCGCCGCCGCCCGGGCCGGTGCGGGTGCGGATCAGCCCCTGCGCCTCGAGCACCCTCAGCGCCTCGCGGATCGTGCCCTTGGCCATGCCGAAATGCGCCATCAACTCGGCCTCGCCCGGCAGGCGGTCGCCGGGGCGCATACCTCGTTCCACCACCCAGTCCTTGATGGCGGCGGCCGCGCGCTGCGGCCGGCTCATCCGCGGCGGATCAGCGGGCAGGGTTGTGGCAGGCGGCGAAGTGTCCTCCTCCATCGTCCTCCAGCGGCGGTTGAAGGTTTCGGCAAATCTCTGTGGCGGCCGGACAGCGCCGGGCAAAGGCGCAGCCGGGGGGCGGATTCAGCGGATCGGGCAGTTCGGCATCGGCCCCTTCGGGCGCGCCAAGCGGCCGTCCAACCGTGGGCGCGCTGCGCGCGAGCAGCGCGGTATAATGGTGGCGCGGCCGCGCAAAGATGTCCTGCGCCGCGGCCAGTTCCACGATCCGGCCGAAATACATCACCGCAACCCGGTCGGCCACCGCCTCGACCACCGCCAGATCGTGGCTGATGAACAGATAGGTCAGGTCGAACTCGTCCTTCAGCCGCGCCAGCAGGTTCAGCACCTGTGCCTGCACCGAGACGTCGAGCGCCGAAACGGGTTCGTCCAGAACCAGAATGCGCGGGGCCGCGGCCAGCGCGCGTGCGATCCCGATCCGCTGCGCCTGCCCGCCCGAGAATTCATGCGGATAGCGGTCGAGGAACTCGCGCCGCAGGTTCACGGCATCGAGGATCTCGTCGATGCGCGTGGCCCGCCTGTCGGCCGGCATCCCGTGCAACAGCTTCAGCGGCGCCTCGAGGATCTTGCGGATGGTCTTGCGCGGGTTGAGCGAACTGATCGGATCCTGAAAGACATACTGGATCACCCGCCCGAAGGCCGCCGGGTCCTTGCCCGCCTGATCGGCATAATTCGTGCCCTCGATCTCGATCACCCCGGCCGAAGGCGGCAAAAGCCCGACGATCATCCGCGCCAGCGTGGACTTGCCACAGCCCGATTCCCCGACGATGCCCAGCGTCTGGCCGCGCGACACCTCGAGGCTTGCGTCCTGCACGGCATGGACCGCGGGCTTTTCCCTGCCAAAGCCGAACAGGCTGCGCCCGCCGCCGAACCGCTTGTCGAGCCCTTCGATCCGCAGTGTCGCCGTCATGCCCGCGCCTCCGCATCCGCGTTTTCGGGGAACAGGCAGCGCACCGCGCGGGTCTCGCCAAAGCCGTCAAGCGCGATCTCGCCCCCGCGGCAGGCCGGTTGCGCCTTGTCACAGCGGGGCGCAAAGGCGCATCCGGGCGGCAGATCGTCAACCGCCGGCGGCAGGCCGGGGATCGCGTGCAGCTCGCGCCGGCCGCCGCCGAGTTCCGGCACGCAGGCGATCAAGCGGCGGGTATAGGGATGCGCGGGGTCCGACAGGATCGCCCCGGTCGGTCCGGTTTCGACAATGCGGCCGGCGTACATCACCGCAATGCGGTCGCAAAGCTGGGCGACGACGCCGAAATCGTGGGTGATGAACAGGATGGCCACATTGCGTTCGCGCCGCAGGTCGTCGAGCAGCGACAGGATCTGCGCCTGCACCGTAACGTCGAGCGCGGTTGTCGGCTCGTCGGCAATGATCAGGTCGGGGTCGTTCACGAGCGCCATGGCGATGCCGACCCGCTGGCGCATGCCGCCGGACATCTGGTGCGGGTAATTGTCGATCCGGCTGGCGGCATTGGGCATCCGCACCGACTCGAGCAGATCGAGCGCCCGCTTGCGCGCCTCGGCTTTCGGCACCGGGTGATGGGCACAGATCGCTTCGACGATCTGGTCGCCTATGGTGTAGAGCGGATGCAGCGTCGCCAATGGATCCTGAAAGATGTACGAAATCCGGTCGCCGCGCAGATCCCGCAGCCTGGCGAAGGGCGCCCCCAGGATCTCCTGCCCTGCATAGCGGACGGTCCCCCCCGCGATCACGCCGGGCGGCGAGGCGACAAGCCCCATGACAGACAGCGCCGTAACCGACTTGCCGGAGCCCGACTCGCCGATCAGACCCACGCATTCGCCCGCCCGCACCTGCAGCGTGACGCCCGACAGCGCATGAAGCGTGCGCTTGCCGACGCGAAATTCGGTGCGCAGATCCTGCACGTCGAGCAGTGCGGGAACCTCGGGCGCGGGCGGCACGGCCTCGCGGTCGACGACGGTTCGTGCCATCGGCCGGGTCAGTGCGCCCGACCGCAGCCGCGGGTCGAGCGCATCGCGGATGCCGTCGCCGACAAGGTTCACGCTCATCACGATGACAAAGATCATCAGGCCCGGCACGATCGAGGCATGGGGATCGGTGATCAGCGCATTGCGCCCCTCGCCCAGCATCGAGCCGAGGTCCGCCACCGGCGGTTGCGAGCCGAGGCCAAGAAACGACAGGCCCGCGGTCTCAAGGATCATCCAGCCGACCGTGGTCGACATGGCGATCACGATCACCGGCAGGACGTTCGGCAGGATCTCGGACACCATGATGCCCAGATCGGTCTGGCCGGTCAGCCGCGCGGCATCGACGAATTCCTTGTGGGCAAGGCTTACGGTGACGCCGCGGATGTTGCGGGCAAAGAAGGGGATGTTGACGACAGATACCGCGATCAGCGCATTGACCAGACCGGGGCCAAGCGCGGCGACAATGGCGAGCGCCAGCAGGATGTAGGGAAACGCCATCAGCATGTCGATCGCGCGCATCAGCCAGTTGTCGACGCGGCCGCCGAAATAGCCGGCGGCAATGCCGATGACCGATCCGAAGAACGCCGCGCCGAACGAGGCGACGACGCCGACGACAAGGCTGAGCCTTGTGCCCCAGATCAGCCTGGAAAGAATGTCGCGGCCCAGATGATCGGTGCCAAGCAGATGGCCGGGCGAGAACGGACGCTGGAACTTCTGCGCCAGATCCTGGGCATAGGGGTCCTGCAACGGCAGGACCGGGGCCAGCAGGGCGATCAGCACGACCGCAATCAGGATCATGCCGCCCGCCGCCGCCAGACGGTTGCGGGCAAAGAGCTTCAGAAAGGTCCCGCTGGCCGCCTTCCGGGTCGGAGCGGTGGATACGGCGGCGGTCATGTCTTTACCCTCGGGTCCAGCAGGCTTTGGGCGACATCGACGGCCAGATTGAACAGCACATAGCAGGCGGCCACAATCACCACGCCGCCCTGCACCAGCAGGATGTCGCGGGTCAGGATCGCGTTGACCAGCATCCGCCCGACACCGGGCCACTGGAACACCGTCTCGATATAGACCGCGCCCGACAGCACGAACCCGGCCTGCACACCGATCACCGGGATGATCGAAACCATCGCCGCCTTCAGCGCATGGGCCCAGATCACCCGTCCCTCGCCAACGCCCTTGGCGCGTGCGGTGCGGATGAAATCCTGCCGCAGCACCTCCAGCATGGCGGAGCGCGACAGCCGTGCCACGACGCCTGTCGCGACAACGGCGAGCGCTGTCGCCGGCATGATCAGGTGGCGGATCAGGTCGGGCAGGTCGCCGCCGCCATAGATCGCATACATCCCCGAAACCGGCAGCAGACGCAGCCGCACGGCAAAGAACAGGATCATCATCATGCCAAGGAAGAACGAGGGGATCGAGATCCCGATCAGCACCACGAAGGTGATCGCCTTGTCGGCAAAGCCGTACTGGCGCGCGGCCGAAACGACGCCCGCGATGACACCAAGGATCGAACACAGCACCAGCGCGGTTCCGGCGAGGATCAGCGTCGCGCCGAACCGCTCCATCACCTCGTCGAAGACGGGCCGGTTGAGCGAGAACGAACGCCCGAAATCGCCCTGCAGCATGTTGCCGAGCCAGATGAAGTATTGCTGCACCAGGGGCTTGTCGAGCCCGAGGTCGCGGTTCAGCTTTTCGACGTTTTCGGGCGTCGCATAGCTCCCGAGGATTGCGGTCGCCGGATCGCCCGGGATCAGCGATATGATCGCGAAGACAATCACCGTGATTCCCAGGATCACCGGGATCGCGGCAAGCAATCGCTTCAGGATATAGGCGCCCATGCCTGGCTCTCCGCTCGGTCGTTCATGGGGCGGGGCCGGCGCGGGGCCGGCCCCTTTCGGCTCAGTTCTTGGCCACGTCCTTGAGGATCAGGAAGAACGAGGGCTGAAGCTGAAAGTTCTCGACCGCGGCAGTTGCGACCGCGTTCTGCTTCCAGTTGGCGACAAAGACCCAGGGCGCGTCGTCATGCACGATCTGCTGCATCTTCTTGTAAAGGTCCGCACGCTCGGTCTGATCGGTCGAGACGCGCGCCTTTTCCAGCAGCGCATCGACCTCGGGGTTCGAATAATAGCCCGAGTTGAAGCCGCCCTGATCGGGCCAGGCGCCGGTGCGCAGTGCGAGGAACGGCAGCGTGTCGGGGTCCTGGGTCATCCAGGCCATCTCGGCCATGTCGGCCTTGCCTTCGAGCCCGGGGTTCACCTCGCCAAGGAAGGTGTTCCATTCAAAGGTCTTGATCTCGACATCGAGCCCCACGGCCTTCAGATCCGCCTGGATCGCGGTGCCCATCGGGATCGGGTCGAGCATCCCCGAGCCGCCCTCGGTGACAAAGAACGTCAGCTTCGCGCCCTCTGCCCCGGCCTCCTTGATCAGCGCTTTCGCCTTTTCGGGGTCATAGGGATAGGGGTCGAGCGTCGCGTCATAGGCCCAGCCAAAGGCGGGCGGGGTCGGGCCGGCGGCCACCTCGGCGGTGCCTTCGAGCACATTGTCGACCAGCGCCTGCTTGTTGATCGCATAGTTCGCTGCCTGACGCACACGCTTGTCGGCAAAGGGGCCTTCCTTGGCGTTCAGGATCAGGAACCAGACATGCGGACCCGCCGCCTCGAAGATCTGGTAGCGGTCGTTCTGGAACTCCGAGATCGCGTCGGGCGGCACCTCGACCATCAGGTCGATGCCGCCCGCCAGCATCTCGGCGGTGCGGGTGTTGGCATCGGTGATGGGCCGGAACACCACGGCGTCGAGCGGCGGCGCACCGTCCCAGTAGTCGGGGTTCTTCTCGACCACCACGGCCTCGTTCGATCGCCATTCGGCAAACTTGAACGGCCCCGTGCCCGAGGGGTGGCGGCCAAAGTCGGCGCCATATTGCTTGACCGCCTCGGGCGAGACGATCAGCCCCGTGGCATAGGCAATATTGGCCATGAAGGGCGCATAGGGCTCGGAGAGAGTGAATTCGACGGTCAAGTCGTCAATCGCCTTCACTTCGGTCACCGAGGAAAAGAAGAACGCCAGCGGGAAGGGGCCGGTGTCGTGATAGGGATGATTTTCATCCAGCATCCGGTCGAAGTTGAACTTCACCGCCTCGGCGTTGAACGGCGTACCGTCATGAAACTTCACCCCGTCACGCAGGTGGAACGTGTAAACCTTGCCGTCCTCGGACACGTCCCAGCCGGTCGCGAGCGCGGGTTCAGGCTCCAGCGTGCCGTCCTTGTAGCGTGCCAGCCCGTCATAGATGTTCATCAGGATGCGGAAATCGTTGGCGGCGGTGACCGTGGCCGGATCGAGCGACTTCGGCTCGGCGATCTGGCCCACGATAAGAACCCCCGGCGGGGTCTGGGCAACTGCAGGCAACCCGACCGACAACGACAGGACCGTGGCGCCGGCAAGGGCGTGGAACGCCCGGCGCGTCAGCGGAAAAGGACTCATGGCAGAAAAGCTCCCTTGTTGATTGCCCTGAAATTATCACGATAAATTATTCCATCAAGAAATTTTCATGATAAATTGCCGGCAGGAGGTAGCTCATGACGTTTTCTGTGCTTGCGCGCGACCCCCGGACGGGCGCGCTCGGCGGGGCCGCGGTCACCGGTAACCTGTGTGTCGGCGGCTGGGTGTTGCGCGGCGATCCGCGCGTGGGGCTGAGCGCCTCGCAAGGGCATCTGCCATCGACGCTCTGGGGCGAGGATGTGTTGCTGCGGCTCGCCGACGGCGTCGCGCCGGACGAGGCAGTCGCGCAGATCGTTGCCGCCGATGCCGGTCACGCCAGCCGCCAGCTTTCGGTGCTGACCCGCGAGGGCGCCGTGGCCGCCCATGACGGCGCCGCCAACCACCCCTATACCGGCCACCTCTCAGGGCCGGACTGGATTGTCGCCGGCAACTGGTTGGGCTCGCGCAGGGTGATCGAGGCGGCAGCCGGGGCGCTGACGAGCGGCGGCGAGGATCTTGAAACCCGGTTGATTGCGGCGCTTCGGGCCGGCATTGCCGCGGGCAGCGACCGGCGCGGCACGCTGTCGGCCGGGCTTCTGATGCTGGCCGAGGATCGCCCGCCGCTCGATCTGCGGGTCGACTGGGATCCGGCGCCGGTCGACCGGCTTGACCGGCTGCTCGCCATGACCCGCGATCCGGCCTATCGGGCGTGGCTCGATGCCCTGCCGACGCGAAGGGAGCCCGAGAGAGCATGATGGACCAACCCGGACAGAGGGCCGCCCGGATGCTGGCGGCAGCGGCGAGGATTTCCGAGCCGGGGCCGGGCGTGACACGCCTGCCCTTCACCGACGAACATGCCCGCGCGAACGACCTCATCTCGGGCTGGATGCAGGACGCGGGGTTGGCGGTGCGCCGCGATTCCGCCGGCACCCTGATCGGGCGCCGCGAGGGCACCGACCCCGGCGCCGGCACCTTCCTGATGGGCTCGCATCAGGATTCGGTGCGCGGAGGCGGCGCCTTTGACGGGATCATGGGCGTCGTGCTGCCGATCCTTGCGCTGCAGGCGCTTGGCGATACGGCCCTGCCCTTTGCGGTCGAGGTCCTGGCCTTTGCCGACGAGGAAGGCGTGCGGTTCCCGACCGCGTTGATCGGGCCGCGGGCGCTTGCCGGCACGCTCGATCCGGCGGTGCTCGGGATGGAGGATCGCGGCGGGGTCCGGCTGCGCGATGCGCTGGCGGGATTTGGCGACCCGGATGCGCTGGCGGGCGTCGCCCGGCCGCGCGCCGAGGTGATCGGCTATCTCGAAACCCATATCGAACAGGGCCCGGTGCTGGAGGCCGAGGACCTGCCCGTCGGCATCGTCACCGCCATCGCGGGCATCGAACGCCATTCGGTCACGATCACAGGCCGCGCCGCCCATGCCGGAACCACGCCCATGGCGCTGCGCCAGGATGCGCTCTGTGCCGCGGCCGAACTGGTGGGCGCGGTCGAGCGGATCTGCCGGACCACCCCCGAGGCGGTCGGCACGATCGGGCACCTCGATGTTACCCCGAATGTGGTCAACGCGATCCCCGCGCGGGTCGATTGCACGATCGAGCTGCGCTCGGCCGAGGATGCAACCCGCGCCCGGGTCAGGGCGGCGGTCGAGGCAGCGGCCGGTCGCGCGGCCACGGCGCGGGACTGCACGCTGAGCCTCGAACAGACCTATCGCCAGCCAGCCAAGGCCTGCGACCCCGGCCTGCAGGATGACCTCGAGGCGGCGATCACCGCCACCGGGCTGCGCCCGCTGCGGCTGATGTCGGGGGCCACGCACGATGCCTCGGCCATGGCGGACCTCTGTCCGGTCGCCATGCTGTTCGTGCGCTGCCGCGAGGGGATCAGCCACCACCCGGAGGAATTCGCCAGCCCCGAGGACATGGCGGCGGCCATCGGGGTGTTGCAGCGCCTGCTGCTGGCCCGGACCGGGCTCCGGCCATAGCGACGCTGCCAACCTTCTGATCGACATGGGCTTTCCGACCCGCGCGGGTCGGGCGCGCGGATCTGCGCCGGTCTGTTTGACCTCGCGGGCGGGTTTCCATAGGCTCCGGTCACAAGCGAAACAAGCGAGGGGATGGCCTTGTGTGCGGCATTTGCGGCGAGATAACCTTTGACGGAAGCCCGGCGAATGTCGACGCGGTGGCCCGGATGGCCGACTGCATGGCGCCCCGTGGCCCGGACAGTTCGGGGCTTGTCTCGCGCGGCGACTGGGCCTTTGGTCACCGCCGCCTGCGCATCATCGACCTGTCCGAGGCCGGCGCCCAGCCCTTTGTCGATACCGATCTCGGCCTGACCATCGTCTTCAACGGCTGCATCTATAATTATCAGGATCTGCGCGCGGAACTCGAATCGAAGGGCTATCGTTTCGCCTCGCACGCGGACACCGAAGTCATCGTCAAGGCCTGGGCCGAATGGGGCGCCGCCGCGATCCCGAAATTCAACGGCATGTTCGCCATCGCGATCCGCGAACGCGAGACCGGGCGGACGATCCTGATCCGCGACCGGTTCGGGATCAAGCCGCTCTATTATGCCGAAACCGCGAAGGGGTTGCGCTTTGCCTCGACCCTGCCGGCGCTGGTGCAGGCGGGCGGCATCGACACCTCGATCGACCGCGTGGCGCTGCACCATTACATGACCTGGCACGCGGTGGTGCCGGCCCCGCGCACGATCCTGAACGGCGTGCGCAAGCTGCCCGCCGCCACGATCCGCATCCTCGAGGCAGACGGGCGCGTCGCCTCGGAACAGACCTGGTGGCGCCCCGATTTCACCCGCACCCCCGAGGAGGCTGGCCGCAGTGCCGCCGAGTGGGAGGAGATCCTGCTGGCCGAACTGCGCGCCTCGGTCCGCCGCCGGATGGTCGCGGATGTGCCCGTGGGCGTGCTGCTGTCGGGCGGCGTCGACAGCTCGCTGATTGTCGGGCTGCTGGCCGAAGAGGGGCAGAAGGACCTCGCCACCTATTCCATCGGCTTCGAGGAAGCGCATGGCGAGAAGGGCGACGAGTTCAAGTATTCCGACCTGATCGCAAAGCACTATGGCACCAATCACCACAAGATCATGGTCCCCTCCGACGAGATGCGGGCGAACCTGCCCCATGCGATCCGGGCGATGTCCGAACCCATGGTCTCCTACGACAACATCGGGTTCTACCTGCTGTCGCGCGAGGTCGCGAAGACGATCAAGGTGGTGCAGTCGGGCCAGGGCGCCGACGAGGTGTTCGGCGGCTATCACTGGTACCCGCCGCTTCAGGACGCCAACGACCCGGTGTCGTCCTATGCCGAGGCGTTCTTCGACCGCACCCACGCGCGGCTGGCCGCGCATCTGGCACCCGAATATCTGGCCGGCAAGGACGAAAGCCTTGCCTTCGTCGCGGAACATTTCGGCCGCGCCGGCGCTGACGATCCGGTGGACAAGGCGCTGAGGCTCGATACCAACGTGATGCTGGTCGATGACCCGGTGAAGCGGGTGGACAACATGACCATGGCCTGGGGGCTCGAGGCACGGGTGCCGTTCCTCGATCACGAAGTGGTGGAACTGGCGGCACGCATCCCCTCGCAGCACAAGCTTGCCGACGGCGGCAAGGGTGTGCTGAAGGGCGTGGCGCGCAGGGTCGTTCCCGCGGAGGTGATCGACCGCCCCAAAGGCTATTTCCCGGTGCCGGCGCTGAAATACATCGAGGGTCCCTATCTGGACATGGTCCGGGGCGCGCTGACCAACGAGGCCGCGCAGGCCCGCGGGCTGTTCCGGCAGGATTACCTCGAAACGCTGTTTGCCGACCCGAAGGCCCATATCACCAGGTTGCGTGGATCCGAGCTGTGGCAGGTCGCAATGCTGGAGCTGTGGCTGCAGGCGCAGGGCATCGACTGAGCGAGAAGCGGAGCGCGCGATGCCGCCACCAGAAAACTTGAAGGATCGCGGCGGCCCTCGGGGGCGGGTCGGGCGCGATCGCGGGCCAAAGCCCCGCAAGGACCCCGCTCGGGGACCTTTGTGGATCCGATCCAGCCCCCGGGCCGCACAGGAGGTCGCGCCATGACCAAGGCACCCGAACCGCAGGACCCCCCGAAGGCCGATGCCGCGTCGGAACCGACGCCCTGCGCCAGCATCGATTGCGGCTGGGGGCGGCTGATCTTTGGCAACACGTTCAAGGACCCCGCGGCGCTGGCCCGGGCGCTGGCCGCCGAAGGGCCGGCGCGGCGCGACATTGCCTTCTATGTCAAGGACCCGCAGGTCGTTCTGGCCGAGGCGCCGCAGGAGCTGTTCCTCGACCCGTCGCATTCCTACCGGCTGGACCTGACCCGCCACGAGCCGGTCAAGCGCCCGATACCGGGCGTGACGATCCGCCGGCTGACAACCGAACACGATGCCGAGGCGATCAACACGATCTTTGCCGCCCATGGCATGGTGCCGGTGGCGCCAAGCTTTTTCTGGTCGAACCGGGATGCCCGCGCGATCACCGTGCTTGTCGCCGAAGAGGACGAGACCGGCGCGATCCTTGGCGCCGTCATGGGGGTCGATCACCGGCTGGCGTGCAACGACCCCGATCGTGGCTCCTCGCTGTGGTGCCTCGCGGTGTCGCCGCAGGCGCGCTATCCCGGGATCGGCCAGGGGCTGGTCCGGCGGCTGGCGGCGCATCTGAAGGCGCGCGGCGCCCGCACCATGGATCTGTCGGTGATCCACGACAATGCCGAGGCGATGAAGCTTTATGACAAGCTCGGGTTCAAGCGCTTTCAGGCCTTCACCATCAAGCGCAAGAACCCGATCAACGAGCCATTGTTTGTCGGCGACGCCGGGGCCGATGGGCTGAACCCCTATGCCCAGATCATCGTCAAGGAGGCGCGCAGGCGTGGTATCCACGTGCATGTCATCGACGCCGAGGCGGGGTTGTTCGAACTGCGCCTCGGCGGCCGGCGGATCAAGTGCCGCGAGGCGCTGAGCGAGTTGACGAGCGCCGTCGCCATGTCGATCTGCGACGACAAGCGGGTCACGCGGCGGATCGTTTCGTCGGCCGGCGTGCACGTCGCCGAGCAGGTGGCCGAGGACACGCCCGAGGCGCGGGCAGCATTTCTGAAGACCCACGGATCGGTCGTGGTGAAACCGGCGCGCGGCGAGATGGGCGATGGCGTCTCGGTCGATCTCCGCGACGCCGACGAGGTCGAGGCAGCGGTCGAACGGGCGCGACGGGTGTGTTCCGAAGTGATCGTCGAAAGCTATATGGACGGCGAGGATCTGAGGCTGGTCGTCATTGACCACAAGGTGGTCGCGACAGCGATCCGCCGCCGCCCGACGATCACCGGCGACGGCAACCACACGGCCCGCGAGCTGATCGAGGCGCAAAGCCGGCGCCGCGCGGCGCAGACCGGCGGCGAAAGCACGATACCGCTCGACGAGGAAACCGAACGCTGCCTGCTGATGGCGGGGATCGCGCTGAACGACGTGGTGCCGGCGGGGCGCGAGGTCACGGTGCGCAAGACCGCGAACCTGCATACCGGCGGCCTGATCCTCGATGTCACGGCCGAAACGCATCCCGCGCTGATCGACGCCGCGATCACCTGCTCGCGGGCAATCGGCATTCCGGTGACCGGGATCGATTTCATCGTTCGCAGCCCGATGGAACCCGACTACATCTTCATTGAGGCGAACGAACGGCCGGGTCTTGCCAATCACGAACCGCAGCCGACCGCGCAGCGCTTTATCGACCTGCTGTTCCCGATGACGCTCGCGACCGAGGCGGCGCGCCTGAGCGGGGCCGAAAAGGCATGAGCCGTGATCGCATCTGCCGCATGGACCGGAACGCGCCCGCCCGCTAGGCTCGCGCGACGCATCCTGCGCAATGGAACGGAAATTGAGAGGGCCCCGAGGCCCCTCCGGCGGGCGGTCATGGTCAGGATACTTATCGTCGATGATGACGCGGGCGTGCGCGACGTGGTGCGCTACGAGCTCGAGACGCAGGGCTGGGAGGTCGCGGAGGCCGACAGCGCCGCGGCGCTTGCAGAGGCACTGAAACGGCAGGCGCCGGACCTGATCCTTCTGGATATCCGGCTGCCCGATCAGGACGGTCTGTCAATCGCCCAGCGGCTGCGCGCCACCTCGGCGATCCCTATCATCATGCTGACCGGTCTTGGCGGCGATATCGACCGGATCGTGGGGCTCGAGATGGGGGCGGACGATTATGTCGTCAAACCCTTCAACCCGCGCGAACTGGTGGCACGGATCAAGGCAGTGCTGCGCCGCGCCGGGACGGCGATGCAGCCGTCCGCCGCTGCCGACGCCATGGGCCATGATTGCCGCAGGTTTGCGGGCTGGATGATCGATCTGTCGGCGCGGGTTCTGGAAACCCCGGGTGGCGAACAGGTGGCCCTGACCAATGCCGAATTCCTGCTGCTCGAAGCCTTCGTGAAGGCGCCGCGCCAGGTGCTGAGCCGCGACCAGCTGCTGGAAAAGACGCGCTCGCACGATGCCGAGGTCTTTGACCGCACCATCGACGTGCTGATCCTGCGGCTGCGCCGCAAGATCGAGCCGAACCCGCGGGCGCCGCAGATCATCCGCACCGAACGCGGCGCGGGCTATGTGCTCGACGCCGACGTCAAAAGGCTCTGAGCGTCGAGTTTTTCGCGGACGGCGGCGACCAGACGGGCCTCGGGCACCGGTTTGCGCAAGAGATCGGCCAGCCCCTCGCCCGCCTTGCCGGGCGCGCCCGAGGTGAACAGCACCGCCAGATCGGGGCGCAGCGCCTGCGCCGCCTGTGCCAGCGCCAGCCCGTCGAGCGTGCCCGGCATCGCAAGGTCGGTATAAAGCAGGCGGATCTCGGGCACCTCGGTCAGCAGTGCCAGGGCCTCGTCGCCGCTTTCGGCCGTCACCACGAAATAGCCATGTGCCCGCAGTTGACCGGCGGTGATCTCGAGCAGGTCGGCATCGTCATCGACCGCCAGAACGCATTCGTCGCCCGTCGCATCGCCCCGGACCGGCGGCGCGACGGCGGGAGCCGTCGCAACCGGCAGGCACAGCGTGACCCGCGTCCCCTCGCCCGCCCGACTGTCGAGCGTCACCGTCCCGCCCGACTGCCGCACGAAACCATAGACCATGCTGAGCCCAAGCCCGCTGCCCTTGCCGGCGGGCTTGGTGGTGAAGAACGGCTCGAACACCTGATCGAGCAGATCGGGGGGGATGCCGGTGCCGGTGTCGCTGACCGAGACCTCGATGAATCCGGCGGCGGCGGGGCCTGTCGTGACGGTGATCTCGCCCGCGCCCTCCATCGCGTCGCGGGCATTGACCGCAAGGTTCATCAGCGCATTCTCAAGCTGGCCGGGATCGACCCGGGCGCGCGGCAACGCCTCGCCGAACTCGGTGCGCAGGTTGATCCCGGCGCCAAGGCTGTTGCCAAGCAGATCGAGCATGCCAGCGACCAGTGCGTTGATGTCCACATCCTCGGGCGCCAGCCGCTGCCGGCGCGAGAAGGCGAGCAGGCGGTTGACTTGCCCCGCCGCCCGGTCGGCGGCGGCCAGCGCCCGTTCGGCCCGGGTCTTCAGCGCCGGATTGCCGGTCAGTTCGCGGGCAATGATGTTCAGGTTGCCGATGATGACGGCGAGGATGTTGTTGAAGTCATGCGCGATCCCACCCGTCAACTGGCCCACCGATTCCATCTTTTGCGCCTGCAAAAGCTGGCTTTCGGTTGCCCGCTGGTCGGTCACGTCCATATGGATCGTGGCAAAGCCGCCGCGCGGGATCGGGTTCGAGCGCAGTTCTAGCACCCGGCCGGCGGGAAAGCGCAGTTCGTATCGCTGGGTCAGCAACAGCCGGCGCTGCGACAGGGTCTCAAGATCCACCGCCTCGCCGTTGCGCATGAAGGCGGTCGCGCCGCGTTCGGTGAGGATGCGGTTGACCCGTGCAATCGGCATGCCCTCGGCCAGGTCCTGCGGCTCGAAGCCATAAAGCGTCAGGAAATGCGGGTTCCAGGCCACAAGGCGGCGGTCGCGGTCGAAGACCGAGAACCCGTCCTTCATGGTCTCGAAGGTGGCAAGCAGCAGACCCGAACGTTCGGCCAGCTGGCGGTCGAGATGCTCCATCCGGAACGCGTTGTCGCGAAAGACGTTGAAGGCGCGGGCCAGATCGCCGATCTCGTCGCTGCGTTCGGCGCCCGGGACCTGCGCCTCGCGCTCGCCGCTGGCAAGGCGTGTCATCGCCTCGGTGACGCCCGACAGGTTGCGCCCGAGCGGGCGTATGACGAAGACCCAGGACAGGCCCGAGGCCAGCAGCACCACGCCAAGGCCGATGGTGATGAACTGCGTCGTACGCGACACGATGGTCTGACGCAGGTCTTCGGTCACCGCGGCCATGGAATCGTTGGCGGCAATCACCTGTCGGTCGACCGCGGCCTTGACGTCCGCGGCCAGCAGCCTTGTATCGTCGAGCGCCGTTCCGGCCTGCGCCAGGCTTGCAAGCTCGGCCTGCCGCAGGGCAAAGATCCCCTCGGGCCCGGCCTGCCGGTCGAAGGTTCGGACGGCGTCGGCCACCCCGGGGCGGAGCCCCGCCGGCAGCGCATTCGTCGTCGGGCCAAGCTGCGACAGGATGCGGGCATAATGGGCGCGGATCTCGGCCAGTTCCGGCGCGGTCCGGGTGGCGACCGCCAGCAGCAGATCGGCGACGGCAAGATCGATCAGGCGTTCGGCCGAAAGCAGCGGCGCCTGGCTGCGCACCGCGGTGCGATAGACCGCGGCGTCCGTATCCGTGCTGCCGCCGGTGATCGCGGCGATGGCAAGGATCGAGGGCCCGATGATCTGGCGCATCCGGTCCTGTTCGCCCAGCATCGCCAGACGCTCGGCCTCCAGCCGCGCGGCAAGCCCGGCGCGGTCGTCGAGCGCGCCGCGCAGATCGCGCAGCCGCGCGGCAAGGCCATCGGCAAGCTGCAGGATCTGGTCGGCTGATCCCCCTTGGTCTCCCTGCGCGGTTCGCAGAACGGCAAGCTGAGCGGCAAAGCTCTCAAGATCGCGTTCCACCGCCGCCTGTTCGCGGGCCAGCGCATCGGGTTCGTCGGCCGCAATCAGGCTGGCACCGCGCTGCTGCAGGCTTTCGCCGGTCCGGGCGAGCCGCAGCACGGCGGTCGCGGCCGGCAGGTCGCGGCCGGTCACCGCCTCGGCCGCGCCGCCGATCTGGTCGAGCGCGCGCAACGCGGCAAGACCTGCCAGCACGACCGCCAGCGCCGACAGGGCAAAGATCAGCAGCAGCCTGCCCTGGATGCCGCCGAGTTTCATGGCGCGTTTCCTTGCGGGTCCAATCCCATCGCCTCGCGATAGTGCCGGCGCTGGCTGGCGCGGCCGAGCCGGTCGGTGATCTGGTCCCATGCGACGGCGGCGGCGGCAAGCGCCTGTTCCGGCGCGACCTCGCCCGCCAGAACCCGGCCGATCTGGGTGTCGAGCGCATCCATGTAGGCGGGATAACCGGGCAGGCGCAGGTCGCGCGCGGTCTGCGGCAGCGACAGGCTTTCGCGCAGAACGGCAAGATAGGCGCGCGCCGCCTCTGGCCCCATCAACGCCGACCATGCGTCGATCTGGTCAAGCTGGGCGCTGCGATAGGGGTTCAGGCCCGAATTGCCGTCGCGCACATCGCGGTCGGCGCGTTCGGGGGCGGCAAGCCAGGCGATATAGTCCCAGGCGGCAGCGGGATCGGCCGCCGCCAGCGGCACCGCGGCGATCCAGCCGCCGAAGGCAAGGAACGGCACGGGCCGCACGGCCGCCAGATCCTCCCACGCGCCGCTCGCGGGGTTCCAGACCTCGCGACTGCCGGGGAGAATGAAAAATCCGACCTTGCCTGCGACCCGGCTGTAAGTCGGGTCGGTGGCGAGAACGCCGATGTCGGACCAGTCGATGGCCATCGCGGCCTGCCCTTCGGCAAATCGGGCGCGCACGTCGTGGCTGGCAATATCGGCGGCGTCGGGCGGGCCTGCGGCGCGCACGGCAAGATAATCGCCAAGCGCCCGGACCCAGGCCGGGTTGTCGATCTCGGGCGCCATCGTCTCGGGGTCGAAGAAGAAATACCCGGGGTGCCCCGGATCGGCGGCATAGGCCGCCGCGTGGCTGAACAGATACCACAGACGCTGCCCGCCCTCGGCATAGGCCTCGAGCGTGCCGGCAAGCGGCCGTCCGTCGGGGCCGGTGCGACCGGCGAAAAATCCGGCGATCTCCAGATAGTCGTCCCAGGTCTGCGGCGGGGCAAGCGGGCGGCCGAAGGCTGCCGCAAAATCGGCGCGGGTTTGCGGGTCTTCGAACAGGTCGCGGCGATAGGCGCCCATGTGCAGATCGCCGTCGAGCGTCACCGCCATCCAGCGCCCCTGCCAGCGCATCAGCGCGTCGCGATAGGCCGGAACCACGCCCTGCACCAGCGGGCCACGGACCAGCGCGTCGGGGACCGGCGCCAGATAGGGGGCGAAGTCGGGCAACCAGGCCGAGGGAAAGATCAGCACATCGGCCGGCACCTGGCCTGTGACGAAGCCCACCATGATCTCGCCATAGAGGCTGTCGAAGGGGCGCTGTGTCACCTCGACCGGGATTCCGGTTGCGGCGGCGAAGCTCTCGCCATGGCGGATCGCGGGCCCGGCAATCGGGGTGCCGTCGCGGGTCAACACCCGCAACGGCGCAGCGCCAGCCAGGGCCGTCGCGGTCAGCAGCATTACAATTGTTACAAACAGGCGCGCGATTGGCGACATATCCGGTTCATCTGGCTGCGGTTCTGTATCCCCAACAGCATGACACGAACCATGCGGAGGAGAAAACGTGGTTACCCTGACAAACGATCTCGTGGCAATCGGCGCCAAGGCCGCAACCAAGGCCGAGGCCATCGCGCAGGCGGTGGACCTGTTGACCGCAGCGGGCAAGATCGACCCGCGCTATGGCGAAAGCATGATGGGGCGCGAGAAGGTGGCCAACACCTTCCTCGGCAACGGCATCGCCATCCCCCACGGCCTGCCGAAAGACCGCGACCTGATCCACGAGACAGCGATTGCGGTTGTGCAACTGCCCGAGGGTGTCGAATGGGCCCCGGGCGACATCGCCCGCCTTGTCGTCGCCATCGCCGCGAAGTCGGACGAGCACCTGAAGGTGCTGACCAACCTGACCGACGTGCTGGGCGAACCCGACGAGGCCGACCGGCTGGCCACCACCAAGAACCCCGCCGACATCGTTGCAAGGCTGACCGGGGCGGCGCCCGCCGATGCGGCACCCGCCAAGGCAGCCGAGGATCTGGCTGAAGGTTTTGACATCACCGTGACCGGCGCCCACGGGCTTCACGCCCGTCCGGCAACGGCGCTGGTCGATCTGGCCAAGGGCTTTGATGCCGAAATCCGGATCCGCCACGGAGAGAAGGCCGCCAACGCGAAAAGCCTGATCTCGATCCTGAAGCTTGGCGCCGCGGGCGGTGCCGAACTGCACGTCTCGGCCGAAGGGGCCGACGCCGGCAAGGCGCTGGCCGCCATCCGCGCGGCTTTCGAGGCCGGTCTGGAGGACGAAGACGAGGCAGCGGGCGAGGCAGCGGCCGCGGCCGCACCCCGGGCACCCGCCGGCACGGTGGAAAGCTATGATGGCCGCACCATCGCCGGCATCTCCTCCTCCCCCGGTTTTGCGATTGCGCCGGTGTTCCAGTTCGCCCGCGAAAAGATCGTCTTCGACCCCGACGCGGCCGATGCCGAGGCCGAGCGCAAGAAGCTCGACCAGGCGCTGCAGACGGCCTGGCGCCAGCTTGAGGACCTTTACGAGGAGGTCTGGAAGAAATCCGGGCCCGCCAAGGCGGGCATCTTCCGGGCGCATCAGGAATTCCTCGACGACCCCGAAATGATCGAGGCCGCGCAGGCGCTGATCCGCGAACATCGCAGTGCCGCCTACGCCTGGCACGAATCCTATAACGAACGCGCCGACATCCTGGCGGCGATGAAGGATCAGGTTCTGGCCGGCCGCGCCATCGACCTGCGCGACGCGGGTCTGCGGGTCCTGCGCCTGCTCGGCAAGGTCGAGAAGGACGAGAACCTGCTGCCGAAGGAACCCTGCATCCTCGTGGCCGACGACCTGACGCCCTCGGACACCGCACAGCTTGACCCCGCGCTGGTGCTGGGGCTTTGCACCGCCTCGGGCGGGCCGACCTCGCACACCTCGATCATCGCGCGCTCGCTCGACATTCCTGCCGTCGTTGGCGCCGGGATGACGGTGATGGAGGTGGCCGCTGGCACGCCCGCGGTGCTCGACGGCGAACATGGGCTGCTGATCCTCGATCCGAGCGCCGCCGACAAGGCCCGCGCCAGTGCGGCACTTGTCGATCTGAAGGCACAGCGCGAGATCGAGAAGCGCGACTGTTTCAAGCCCGCGTTGACCACCGACGGCAAGCGCGTCGAGGTCGTCGCCAATATCAGCGACGTGTCCGAAGCCATCGCCGCGGTCAATGCCGGTGGCGAGGGCGTGGGGCTCTTGCGCACCGAGTTCCTGTTCGTCAACCGCGACCACCCGCCGAGCGAGGACGAGCAGTACGAGATCTATGCCGCGATGCTGGAGGCGCTGAACGGCCTGCCGATCATCATCCGCACGCTCGATGTGGGCGGCGACAAGGAGATCCCCTACCTCAGGATGCCGGTCGAACAGAATCCGTTCCTCGGGGAACGCGGCATCCGGTTCTGCCTGGCGCACGAGGACCTGTTCCGCAGCCAGCTGCGCGCGATCTTCCGCGCCTCGGCCAATGGCCCGCTGCGCATCATGTTCCCGATGATCGCCATGACCCATGAACTGGACGCGGCGCTGAAGATCGCCGACGAGGTCCGGATCGAGGTCGGGGCCGAGCCCGTCGAGATGGGGATCATGATCGAGATCCCGTCTGCGGTGATGATGGCGCCGGAACTGGCGAAGAAGGTCGATTTCTTCTCGATCGGCACCAACGACCTGACGCAATACGCGCTGGCCATGGACCGGATGCACCCGGTGCTGGCCAAGCAGGCCGACGGGTTGCATCCGGCGGTCTTGCGGCTGATCGACATGACGGTGAAGGCCGCCGATGCGGCCGGCATCTGGGTTGGTGCCTGCGGCGGGATCGCGGCCGATCCGATCGGCGCCAGCGTGCTCAGCGGGCTTGGCGTCGTCGAACTGTCGGTCTCGATCCCCTCGATTGCGGCGGTCAAGGCACAGCTTCGCCGCCAGTCGATGGCCGACAACCGCGCCTTGGCAAAGCGCGCGCTGGCCTGCCCCGACGCCGCCGCCGTGCGCGCCCTGCGCTGAGGGAGGAAATCATGACCGCTCATCCCCGTATCGCGACCGTATCGCTCAATTCGGCGGTCGATCAGACCGTGACCGTCCCCGACTTTACCCTCGACGCGGTGAACCGGGTCGAGACCGTGCGCGTCGACGCCGGCGGCAAGGCCGTCAACGTCGCCTCGTTCCTTGCCCATTTCGGCCACAAGGTCGCCGTGACAGGGCTGCTCGGCCGCGAAAACGAGGCGCTGTTCGCCCGCCACTTCGCCACGGCCGGGATCGAGGACGCCTGCCTTCGGCTCGACGGTGCGACCCGCACCAACGTCAAGATCGTCGATCCGGTCAACGACCGGGTCACCGACCTGAACTTTCCCGGCGTCCGCGCCACGGATGCCGATCTGGCCGCCGTGACCAGCAAGCTTGACGCGCTTCTGGCACGAGGGCTCGACTGGGTTGCGCTTTGCGGCAGCCTGCCCGAAGGGCTCGACCCCGATGCCTATGCCGGGCTGGTCGCCATGGCGCGGGCGCGCAACGCCGCCGTGGCGCTCGACACCAGCGGAATGCCGCTGGCCGAAGCGCTGAAGGCAAGGCCCGAGATCATCAAGCCGAACATCGCCGAGTTGTCCGCGCTGCTGCAACGTCCGCTCGAAACCCAGAAGGACGTGGTGGATGCGGCGCTGGAACTGACCCGGACCGGCATCAACCTTGTCGTCGTCTCGATGGGCGCGCAGGGGGCGGTCATGGCCATGCCCGATGCGGCCATCCTCGCCGTGCCGCCGAAAGTGGCGGTCGCGAGCACGGTCGGCGCCGGCGACGCCATGGTGGCGGGGCTGATCCACGCCGCGACCCTCGGCCTTGGCCTGCAGGAAACGGCACGGCTTGCCACTGCCTTCTCACTTGGCGCGCTCGGCGAGATCGGCCCACACCTGCCGCCGAAAAGCCGGATCCAAGAGCTTTCCCGCGCGGTCAAGGTGACCGTGATCGACCTTCACTGACGACTGACAGACCGGGAGGACCCCATGTCAAAGATCGTAGCCGTTACCGCCTGCCCAACCGGTATTGCGCATACTCATATGGCCGCAGAGGCCTTGCAGGAAACCGCCGTCCTGATGGGCCACCAGATCCGCGTCGAGCGCCAGAGCGCGCAGGGCGTCGAGGGTCGGCTGGAACCCGAAGAGATCGCGGACGCCGACGTCGCCCTGATCGCGGCGGACATCCATGTCGATCCGGCGCGGTTTGCCGGCAAGCCGGTATTCGAAACCTCGACCAGCCGCGCCGTGCGCGACACCGAAGCGGTGATCGAGGCCGCCGTCGCGGCCATCGGGGCCGCAAACATCGCGAAGGAAACACCCCCAGTGACCAAGCCAGTCCCCACCCCGGCCGCCGCCGCGGCACCCGCCGCCGCACAGGGGCTGAAGGTGGTCGCGATCACCTCGTGCCCCACCGGCATCGCCCATACCTTCATGGCAGCCGACGCGCTGAAAAAGGCGGCGAAGGCCCGCGGCTTTGAGATCGCTGTCGAGACCCAGGGCTCGGTCGGATCGCAGACCGCGCTGACCGAGGAAGAGGTCGCCGCCGCCGATCTGGTGGTGATCGCGGCCGACACCCATGTCGACGACAGCCGCTTTGTCGGCAAGAAGATCTACAAGACCAGCGTTGGCGCGGCCGTCAAGGGCGCGGCCAAGGTCCTGGACGAGGCGATTGCGGATGGCGAGGTCATGGGCGGCGGCGCCGCAGCCGGTGGCGAAAGCTATGTCGATGCGGTCAAACAGGCCAAGGCGGCGCGCAAGTCGAAGCAGTCGGGCCCCTATCAGCACCTGCTGACAGGCGTGTCCTACATGCTGCCGCTGGTCGTTGCGGGCGGTCTGCTGATCGCGCTGTCCTTCGTCTTCGGGATCGAGGCGTTCAAGCAGGAAGGCACCTTCCCTGCCGCGCTGATGTCCATCGGCGGCGGCGCGGCCTTTGCGCTGATGGTGCCGGTGCTGGCCGGTTACATCGCCTATTCCATCGCCGACCGTCCGGGCCTGACCCCGGGCCTGGTCGGCGGGATGCTGGCCGTGAACCTCAACGCCGGTTTCCTTGGCGGGATCCTCGCGGGCTTTCTTGCCGGCTATGTCGCCCGCTGGCTGCGCGACACGATCAAGCTGCCGCGGAACCTGGAAGGCTTGAAGCCGGTGCTGATCCTGCCGCTTCTGTCGACGCTCGTGACCGGGTTGGTCATGGTCTATGTCGTCGGCACGCCGGTCGCGGCGATCATGACCGCAATGACAAACTTCCTGCAGGGCCTTGGCACCACCAACGCGGTCATGCTGGGCCTGCTTCTGGGCGGCATGATGGCCGTCGACATGGGCGGACCGATCAACAAGGCGGCCTATACCTTTGCGGTCGGCCTGCTGACCAGCCAGACCTATGCCCCGATGGCCGCTGTGATGGCCGCTGGCATGACCCCGCCGCTCGGGCTGGCGCTGGCTACGATGATCGCCAAGAACCGCTTTACCGAGGAAGAGCGCGATGCCGGCAAGGCCGCTGCGGTGCTGGGCCTGTCGTTCATCACCGAAGGCGCGATCCCCTTCGCGGCCAAGGACCCGGCGCGGGTCATCCCCTCGATCATCGTCGGGTCGGCGGTTACCGGAGCGCTGTCGATGATGCTGGGCTGCCAGCTGGTGGCACCGCACGGCGGGATCTTCGTGCTCGCAATCCCGCACGCGGTCACCAACCTCGCCGCCTATGCCGCCACCATCGTGATCGGCACGCTGATCACCACCGCCATGCTGATCGTGCTGAAAAAGCCGGTCGTCGAGGACCACCTGATCGCCTCGGTCTGAGGCGCACGCGGCCCCGACAGGGCAACAGGGCAATCGCCGGCGGTCCCCCGACCGCCGGCGTTTTCCGTTTTCGGACCTTGTGTGTTCTCGGTCGGCGCCATTTGCTGCAGCCGGGACGATCTCGACCCTCGACAAAAGCGGCCGGCTGCTGGCAGAAAAAGCAGGCATGATCGCCACGGGCCCCCTGCAGGCCCCTTTGGGCGGCGCGCACCGAGGCAAAGAGACAGAGCACGCAACGAGCGCGCCGGCATCCATGCGCGCCGAAGGGAGACAGAACCATGACTTCGAAACCCACTCGCGGGGCGACGCGCCGCGATATCCTTGCCGGAAGCGCCGGGTTTGCCCTGCTTGCCGCCGGCGCCGCCCGGGCAGATCAGACCGAGGCGACAGACCCCACGGCCGATTTCCTGTTCGTGCAGACCGCAAGCGGCATGGCCTATGCCGCCGACGCCAACCGCCTGACACTGAACGGGGTCAGCCCGGTGACGCTGTTCTTCTCGGACCGGCCCGAGCGGATCGCAGGCAACACCAAGACCGAAACCTTCGTCGCCTCCTGGGGGCAGGGCACCGACAGTTTTGAATCCGATCCCCCCAATGCCGATATCTCGGTGCTGGTCGACGGCGGGCTGCAACAGGCGGTGGTCGTGCTGCGTAATCCGGTGCTCACGGGCGACGCGCTGCACTATACGGTCGAAATCCTCAGTGGCGACATGCCGGTGCTGGGCGAGAATGCCTCGCTGTTCATCGACATCATAGGCCGGCCGCTGACCCCGGTGTCCTTCGCGGGCGCAGACCGGCGGGCCTATCGCCGCGGCTACTACTGAGATTTGCCCAAGGCGCCCGGCCGCCACGGTCGGGCGTCTGGCACAGGCGGCGCTGTTCGCAAACAGCCCTGCAACCTGACGCCGGCCCTGTCCGGCGCGTCCCCCCGATAGCGACCGACGTCAGACCGCAGACGCGGAACGGACGGCTCTTTTCATTCGGGGAGTGGTCGATCGTCTGCACGTCGTCTGTCACAGATTTGGAGGAAATCCGACATTCCGGCGCCAGGACCGGCCGGAATGTCGGACCGGATTGCACTATTTTGCCCGGTTGTGACTTGGCACGGCGATTGCTGGTATGCGTTATGTAGGCTAACCACATAACGCACCCTGTCGTCCCGGAGATCCCCATGACCGACGCCAAGCTGAAAGCCGCCCTGACCCTGACCCGCGAGGGCACCTCGCGGATCGGCCGGGACCGGATCCTGCTGCTTCAGGCGGTGGCCGAACACGGTTCGATTGCCGCGGCGGCGCGATCTGTCGGTCTGTCCTACAAGGCCGCCTGGGATGGGATTGGCACGCTCAACAACCTGTTCCCGCAACCCGTCGTCACCGCCACCCCCGGCGGCAAGTCGGGCGGCGGGGCCGAGGTCACCCCGGCCGGCCACGCCCTGATCGCCAGCTTCAACCGAGTGGAAAACGTCCTGACCCGGGCCTTCGCGAAACTCGACGCCGAGCTTGCCGATCTCTCCCTCAGTTCATCGAACATCGTCAGGAGTCTCACGATGCAGACAAGTACCCGCAACGCCTTCCTCTGCACGGTCACCGGCGTGACCGAAGGCGCGGTCAATTCCGTGGTGGAAATGAAGCTGACCGACGGCCAGATCCTGACCGCCGTCATCACCGAGCGCAGCGCCACGGACATGGGGATCCGCGAAGGGACCGAGGTCTATGCCCTGATCAAGGCGCCGTTCATCATCCTTGCCGCGGGCGAACTGACCACCCCGGTTTCGGCCCGCAACGTGGTGACCGGCACGGTCGCCTCGCGCGAGGACGGCGCGGTGAACAGCGAGATCATCCTCGATATCGGCGACGGCAAGACCGTCACCTCGATCGTCACCATCGCCAGTGCCAAGGCGCTCGACCTCAAGCCCGGCGATGTTGCGACCGCGATGTTCAAGGCCAGCCATGTCATCGTCGCCCTGCCCTGACCCAACCCGAGAACCAGTGACGTTTCGACCCGAAAGGACCAGTAACATGAACTTTTCCCATCCCGCCCTGCGCAGCGGCGTCTGTGCGCTTGCCCTGCTGATTGGCACCGCAGCCCAGGCAGACGAGATCCTTGTCGCCGTTGCCGCGAACTTTACCGCAGCGGCCAAGGACATCGGCACCGCCTTCACCGCCGCCACCGGCCACACCGTCAGCTACAGCTTCGGTTCGACCGGCCAGCTTTATACCCAGATCACTCAGGACGCGCCCTTCGAGGTATTCCTGGCCGCCGATCAGGCCCGCCCCGAGAAGGCCGAAGCCGAAGGCTTCGCCGTCCCTGACACGCGGTTCACCTATGCCACCGGCAAGCTGTTGCTGTGGAGTGCCGACCCCGAGACCATCGACGGCACCCCCGACATCCTGTCGAGCCCCGATCTGACCCATGTCTCCTATGCCAACCCGCAGACTGCCCCCTATGGCGCGGCCGCGGTCGAGACGATGCAGGCGCTCGGACTCTACGACGCGCTGAAACCCAGGCTGGTCGAGGGCAAAAGCATCAGCCAGGCCCAGCAATTCGTCGCCACCGGCAATGCCGAGGTGGGCTTTGTCGCGCTGTCGCAGGTCATCGCCGACGACAGCGGCTCAAGCTGGCTGGTGCCGGACGATCTGTATTCCCCGATCAGGCAGGACGCGGTGCTGCTGGTGAAGGGCGGCAACAACGAGGCGGCCAAGGCCTATCTGGCGTTCCTGCAGGGGGCCGAGGCGCTCTCGATCATCGAAGGCTACGGCTATGGCGTAGGCCAGTAACAGCAGACGGAGAGCCACCATGTTCGACGCCGCGATGATCGAAGTGATCCTTCTGACGCTGAAGCTTGCCGGTCTGACCACGCTGCTTTTGCTGATCCTCGGCACGCCGCTGGCATGGTGGCTCTCGCGCGGGCGCAGCCTGACCCGCGATGTGGTGTCCACCATCGTCTCGCTGCCGATCGTGCTGCCGCCCACCGTGCTCGGCTTTTACCTGCTGATCGCGATGGGGCCGAGCAGCCCGCTGACCACGCTGGTCGGCCGGCCGCTGGCCTTTACCTTCGAGGGGCTGGTGCTGGGATCGGTGATCTATTCGATGCCCTTCGTGGTCAACCCGATCCGCAATGCCTTCGAGGCGATGGGACCGCGCCCGATGGAGGTGGCAGCCACCCTGCGCGCCTCGCCCTGGGACGCCTTCGTCACAGTCGCGCTGCCGCTTGCGAGCCCCGGTCTGCTGACCGGGGCGATCCTGGGCTTCGCCCACACGGTGGGGGAATTCGGCGTGGTGCTGATGATCGGCGGGTCGATCCCCGGGCGCACCAAGGTGCTGTCGACGACGATTTTCGACTATGTCGAGACCCTGCAATGGGGCCGGGCGCATGTGCTGGCAGGCGGCATGCTGATCCTGTCCTTCGCCGTCATCCTGTTCATGACCCAGGTCGAACGCCGGCTGGTCGGCGGGAGGGGTGGGCGATGATCGACGCGCGGTTTGCGGGCGCGCTCGGCGCCTTCCGGCTCGATGCCGCCTTCACCGCGCCCGGCCACGGCGTGACCGCACTTTTCGGCCCCTCGGGCTGCGGCAAGACCAGCGTGCTGCGCTGCATCGCCGGGTTGCAGCGATTGCCGGACGGCCATCTCATCGTGAACGGCGAAAGCTGGCAGGACGGCCGGCGGTTCCGCCCCACCCATCGCCGGCCGCTCGGCTACGTGTTCCAGGAGGCAAGCCTGTTTCCGCATCTTTCGGTGCGCGAAAACCTGAGCTTTGGCCAGCGCCGGGTGCGGGGCGAGCCACAGCGGATCGGCTTTGACGAGGTGGTGGACCTGCTCGGCATCGCGCGCCTGTTCGACCGCCCCACCGACCGGCTGTCGGGAGGCGAACGCCAGCGCGTCGCAATCGGTCGGGCGCTGCTGTCGCAACCGCAGCTTCTGCTGATGGACGAGCCGCTGTCCGCGCTCGACCGGATCAGCAAGGACGAGATCCTGCCCTATCTGGAACGGCTGCACGCGGCGCTGTCGATCCCGGTGCTTTATGTCAGCCACGACATTGCCGAGGTCGAGCGGCTGGCCGACACGCTGGTGCTGATGGAGGCGGGGCGGGTCCGTGCCGCCGGACCCATCGCCGATCTGCTGGCCGACCCGGACCTGCCGCTGGTTCACATGCCCCAGCCCGCGGCGGTGATCGACGGCCGCGTGCTGTCGGTCGATCCCCGCTATGAGCTGACGGAACTCGAGGTGCCGGGCGGCAGGTTGCTGGTCGCGGGCGATCTCGGCCCCGTCGGCAGCGTTCGGCGGCTGAGGATCCCGGCAAGCGATGTCAGCCTTGGCCGCAGGGCGCCGGTCGATACCACGATCCTGAACGCGCTGCCGGCATTGATCCTTGGGGCCGAACAGACGGGCGGACGGCAGATGACGGTTCGGCTTGCGCTCGGCGCCGACGGGCGTGGCGCGCCGCTGCTGTCACGGGTCAGCCGCTATTCCTGGGACCGGCTCGACCTCGCCCCGGGCCAGACGGTCATTGCCCGCCTGAAAGCCGTGGCGCTGCGGGATTCCGGCCCCGCCGCCGACACGCCCGTATCCGACCCTCATCCCTGACCCCGCCCCATCCCGCGCCCCACCGCGCCCAGCCAAGGACCCGTCCGCCATGTTCTTTACCGACGACGATACCCTCGCCCGCATGTTGAAGGAGGACCTGCCGAACGGCGATCTGACCACCCGCAGCCTGGGGATCGGCCTGCGCGACGCCTATCTGACGATGCGCGCCCGCAACGACATGACAGTCTGCGCCAGCGAAGAGGCGGCGCGGATGTTCGGGCTGCTGGGCGTCGAGACCGAACTTTTGTGTTCCAGCGGCACCGAGGTTGCGGCCGGCCGGCCGATCCTGACCGCCACGGGAACGGCAGATGCGATCTTTGCCGGCTGGAAGGTGGCGCAGACGCTGATGGAATGGGCCTCGGGCGTCGCGACCTCGGCGGCGCGGCTGGTCGCGGCGGCGCGGGCAGGCAACCCCGCCACAATCGTCGCCTGCACCCGCAAACCGGTGCCGGGCACACGGGCGCTGTCGCTGAAGGCGGTGGTGGCGGGCGGCGCCGCGATCCACCGGACCGGGCTGTCCGACACCGTGCTGCTGTTTCCCGAACACCGCGCCTTTGGCGGACCCGAGGGGCTGGGCCTGCAGATCGACCGCCTGCGCCGTCTGTGTCCGGAACGGCGGATCGTCGTCGAGGTCGGCAGTCTTGAAGACGCCCTGCTAGCCGCCGACCGCGGCGCCGACGTGGTTCAACTGGAGAAGTTCGCGCCTGGAGACGTCGCGGCGACGGCCGCAGCGCTCGGGCCCGACTGGCCGGGGACGCTTGCCGCCGCTGGCGGGGTTTCCGAGGCCAATGCCCGCGACTATGCCGCCAGCGGCGCGCATGTGCTGGTTACTTCGTCGCCCTATTACGCCCGGCCGTCCGATGTCGCCGTGACGATCGCGGCGGGCTGACCGCCCGGGATCCCGCCGCCACCGCGCGTTCGGACCGCGGCAGAGACGCCCCTGCCAGGGCATCGACTGCGGCCGGGGCGGCTGGCGCAGGACCTGCCGCCGCTGCGGCCTCGACCGCCGCCGCGCGACGGCCGGCATCGCCGATCCAGGCCGCAGCGATCGACAGCAGCACCGCCAGCGGCGGCAGCACCCAGAGCAACCAGCCGGCCTCGGGCCGAACCAGCAAGGCAATCTGGCCGCAGAGCGCCAGGATCGTGCCCACCCCGAACACCAACAGCCCCTGCCGACCCAACAGACGGAACGGCGCGGCCGCGGAATGCGCCGCCAGACGGCGCACCACAGGCAGGCAGGACAGCAGATAGATCAGCGCCAGCGCATGAAGGAACCGCGGCAGGGCAAGATAGGGCTTGTAGTGGCTGACGATATGGAATGGCACGCCCATGGTCTCGAGCCGGTACATCGCCCGGTTCACCGGATCGGCCAGCGACGGCACATGGACCATTGCGAAGGCGAGCACCAGAAATCCCGTCGACAGTGCCAGCAGCGGCCGCGTGACCGGGACCAGCCGCGCCCCGCGGCGCAGTTGCAGCCCGATCATCAACCCGACGACGAAGATCGCCTGCCAGGCGAACGGGTTGAACTGCCAGCCGTTGGTGCCGGGACGGACCGGCAGGTCGAGCCGCAGCAGACCGGCCACGAACCACAGCCCCAGCGAGGCCGCAAGAGTCGCCCGCGGCGCCGCCAGACCGCAGCGGATCAGCAGCGGCGCAGCGAGCATCAGCAGGATATAGGGCGGCAGGATGTTGACGTAGTTGACCTGGTAGGTCAGCGTCACCAGCCCGGCCAACGCCTGTCCCGGCGATTCATACAGCCAGCCGCCATTGTGAAGCGCTCGCAACTCCGGCGCGGCAAAGCGTTCAGCGGCCAGCGCGAACAGCGCCAGCGCGGTCAGTGTCAGGAATATCTGCACGAGATAGAGCTTGCGGACCCGGCGCAGGATCGGCGCGATCCCCTGCCACAGCCCGCCGCGCTGCGCCCGCCAACGCTCGATCCCGCCGGCATAGGCCAGCGCGACGGCAATCCCGGACATGACGAAAAACCCCTCGGCCGCGTCCGAAAACCCGAAACCGCGGATTGTCAGCACCTCGTAGGGGTTGCCGGGGATGTGGTTGATCAGGATCATCATCAGGGCGATGCCGCGGAAGGCATCGATCCTCAGATCCCTCTGGCGCCGTTTCCCCCCACCGCCGGCACCGATGTCGATCGGGCTCGCCTCAGGCCGCGACACGGGGCGCGGCATCGCTGCCGCTGTCCTTGTCGCTGCCCCCCGGGCGCGCAGGCGCGGTCCAACGGTCAAGCTGGGCGCGGAAATCGCGCACCACCGGCGCCGGATTGGTCTCGTCCGGGACGAGGAACAGCCAACTTCCGATCTGCCTCGAACTCCAGGCGATGATCAGCGGCGCGATCAGCATCGGCAGGCCGACCGGCAACAGCCAGATCACCAGCTCGGGCGAAAAACGGAACGTCGCGGCCAGAAGGATCGCCCCCCAGGTCGCGATCCAGCGTCCGGCGCGCCAGGATTCGACCAGCGTCAGGCGGCCTTCGCCGCGCAGGTTGGCCGGCCAGCCGCCGTCACGGCCCGACAACACCTCGATCACCGCGCGGGTCTGGTACATCAGCATCAGCGGCGCCATCAGCGAGGAGAGCACGATCTCGGTCAGCACCGACAGCCCGGCCCGCAGGGTGCCGCCAAAGCCACGGATCCGCCCGACCATCGCCGCCTCGATCAGGATCGCGAACTTGGGCACGATCAGCAGCCCGCCGATGCCGATCGCCAGCGCGATGATCTCGCGGGTGCGGTCGTTCGGGAATACCGGGAACAGCTGATAGGCGTCAGGGAAATAATCTGGCAGCGGCGCCGTGATTGTCGCCACGACGGATACGGTCAGAAACATCGCCCAAAGCAGCGAGACCAGATAGCTTGTGATCCCCTGGAACAGCACGAACCGCGACCAGGCCGGCAACCCGGGGGCACCGATCACCCGCATGTGCTGCAGGTTGCCCTGACACCAGCGACGGTCGCGGCGGGCATGGGCGGTCACGTTGTCGGGGCCTTCCTCGAACGAGCCGTCGAAGCCTTCGTCGACCTCGACCCGCCAGCCGCCACGGGCCAGCAGCGCGGCCTCGACATAGTCGTGGCTCAGGATCGTGCCGCCCAGCGGGGGCGGACCCTGCAGTTCGGGCAGGCCGCAGCATTCGGCAAAGGCGCGCATCCGGACGATGGCGTTGTGGCCCCAGAACGGCCCGGTTGTGCCCTGCAGGCGCGCCAGCGCCCGGGTGAAGACCGGCGAATGGAAACTGGAGGCGAACTGCATCGCGCGCCCGAACAGCGTCGACGCGCCGATAACCCGCGGCAGGGTCTGCAACAGGCCAAGGCCCGGGTCGGCCGTCATGCGGGCGATCAGCCCGCGCAGGGTCTCGCCCTCCATCAGGCTGTCGGCGTCGAGGATTATCCCGAACTCATAGGCAGCGCCCGACTGGCGGATGAAGTTCTCGATGTTGCCGGCCTTGCGGCCGTGATTGTCGCGCCGGTTGCGATAGAATATCCGCCCGGCACCGTCGGTTTCCTCCAGCAGCCGCGCAAAAACCGTTTGCTCGAGCGCCTGCGCCCGCGGATCGCGGGTGTCCGACAGTACGGCGATGTCGATCGTCAGGCCCGCCGCGCGGATCGAGCGGTCCATTGCCGCGATCCGCGCGAAAACGGCCACCGGATCCTCGTTGCAGATCGGCAGCAAGAGCGCGGTCGGCGCATGTGGCAGTTTGAGATCCGGACGCGGGCGCGGATGCTGCCGCGGCGGCAGGCCGACAAAGGCCATCACCGCCCCCCAGGCCAGCCAGGTGGTCGTGATCAGGATCAGGACGACCCTGAGATAGTCCCATGACGACAGCCCGTCGGTGGCAGATGCCTGCGCCAGCACGGCCGCTGCGCCGAGCCCGCACAGGATCGACACAGCGATGCAGACGATCCGCAACGTCCGCGTCGCCGGATCGACCGGACGGCGCGGGGCAACGGGCAGAGCGTCACGCATCATTGGCCGTCAGGATCGACGGCAGGCGCAGCCAGGACCGCCGGACCTTGCGCCGTTCGAGCACCTGCATCGGCATATCGAGCGGACACTCCGGCGGCGCCCAGGATTGCGCCTCGAGCTTCGTTTCGTCGTTCGGATTTGAATTTCGGTTGAAATCCATCATTCCTTCATCCATTGGTACAGCCAGGTTTCTGAAATTTGCCGATCCCCCAGGAAAAGTGCGCCCTTCAGTTCGACGACGGCCCCTGGTGCGGCTTCAGTTTCGAAGACCAGACGCCAGGTATCTGTTCCGTCGATTCGAGTCACTGTGGATTCGATCACGTTCCCATTTGCAGCATTTACACGACCTTCAACGGCTGAGTCCCGGGAAAGTTCCGGCAATTCGCCGCCTTCGAAATCGACGGCGAATTTTCGCACATTGGGGTTGGGCTTAGCCCCTGAAATGCCTGCGTTTCCAGCAAGCGTGCGAACGACTCGGGCGAATTGCAAATCGTCGCGGATCGGCGTTGTGCCCCAGTGGAGACGGTAGGCATATTCCAGCACGTCACCGGCCGAGACCTTGGCCCCGGGAACCCAGAACACGACGATGTTGTCATTCGATTCGAGGTCCGACGGGATCTCGATCAGGCGCACCATTCCCTCGCCCCAGTCCCCCAAAGGTTCGACAATCAGCGAGGGGCGCCGTTCGTAATGCGCGCCGGCATCGAGGTAGTCGTCGAAGTTGCGGCTGCGCTGGATCAACCCGAAGGCCCGTGGCGAGACGACGTTGAAATAGGAGTTGCCCAGCCGGGGCGGATTGTTCAGCGGACGGACGGAGCGTTCGGTATCGGTCTCGATCATCAGCAACTCGCTGTCGTGGACCTGACGGCGATAGTCGTCGAAGGGGCCGTGATCGGTCGGGCCGAACAGGAACATCGACGTCAAGGGCGCAATCCCGGGCTGCTGGATGCTGGCGCGGAAAAACAGCCGCGCGGTCACGTCGACCCGGGTCTCCTCACCCGGCGCCAGAACGAAGCGATAGGCCCCGGCCACGGAGGGGCTTTGCAGCGACGCATAGAAGGTCAGCCGGTCATCGCCCGGTGCCGGACGCTCCAGCCAGAAGGCCGAGAACCGGGGGAATTCCTCTTCCCCGCCCATGGCCGTGTTGACGGCAAGCCCGCGCGCGCTCAGCCCATAGGTATTGCCGCGGCCGAGCGCCCGGAAATAGCTGGCGCCGAGGAAGGCGATCACCTCGTCATAGACGCCGCGGCGGTTGAACGGCGCGTGGATCCGGAACCCGGCCACACCCGGCATGACAAATCCGGGCGGCACCCGATCGGCCATGCCGTTTTCATAGAGGAAGTCATCGGTCGAAAAGCCGAAGTCCTGCACCATTCCGTCGACCACTTCGTGCATCTCGACCGGCTGTTTGAACAGCCAGCCGAGGTGGAAGGCCTGCAGCGTGAAGGGCGCACCCGGGGCGGCCCAGCGGGCGCGTTCGGGCAGAAAGCGGATGTTGCGGAAATCGTCATAGCTGATCTGGGCCGGAAACCCCTCGACCGGCGGCGTCGGGCGATAGGGCTCCTGGCTTGCCTTGCGCATCCGCTCGGTCAGGATGTCGAAAGAAAACGGCTCGGGCGCCGGCGGCGTTGCAGCCACCGGATCGGGCGCGGCAGCGGCTGCCGGCTCGGGCGGAAGATCCTGTGCAAAGGCGCCGCCTGTCGCGGCAAGCGCAACAACCGCCACGGAGGCGGCCAGGGCCTGGCGGCGCGAATAGGTGACCCCCGTACCATGGGGAAACTGGCCATGGAACTCGTGCGACATTCAGATGCTCTCCACTTAAAGTACGGAGCGCTTCGATCCCCGCTCCGCAATCTAGTTAGGTTATTTTTTCCCTGTTCAATGCCACCTGTTAGCATCGGCAGAATGTCGCCCCAGTAAAACAGGCATCCGGGCCTGTTCTCGCCCACGGATGGGGCAGAATGCCGCGCCGGGTGTCGATCGCGCCGGCGTTCGGGCGGAAACTCGCCGTCACAGCCTAACGTAAAGGCAGCTGGAACTCGCCCGGGCCGGGCCGCCTGTCCGGCGCCGGACCGGATCGCTTCGGCGCCGCTCCATTGCCATTCGCCGACGCTTCTGCCTTTCATGGGGCTGCACCGACAGCCCGCCGCCCCGCGGAGGTCGCGGTCGGCGCAGACACCGCGAAAATACTGTCAGGAAGAGGCCGGGCGCGTGGCAAAACTCGAGGGCGATCTCGACTATCTGGTGGCACCCGATCCCGCCGACCCGCGCCTGACTGCGGTCGTCGAGGGCGTCGACCAGGACGGCCGTCCGGTCAGCGCCGCGGTCGTCACCGAACGTCCGCTGACGATCTACCTGAACGGGCAGGAGATTGTGACCGCGATGACGATCGGCGATCACCCCGACCTGCTGGCGCTGGGATTTCTGCGCAATCAGGGGATGCTGGCGGCAGACGAGGCGGTCACCGGCATCGATCACGACGATGATCTTGGCGTCGTCGTGGTGCGCACCCTGCGGCAGACCGACTATGAGGCCAAGCTGAAGCGCAAGGTCCGCACCAGCGGTTGCGCCATGGGCACCGTCTTTGGCGACATGATGGAGGGGCTCGAGGGGATACGCCTGCCCGCGGCCGAGGTCCGGGCGAGCTGGCTCTATGCCCTCGCCCACCGGATCAACCGCACCCCCTCGCTTTATCTCGAAGCGGGCGCGATCCATGGCACGGTGCTGTGCGAAAGAGACCGGCCGCTGGTCTATATGGAGGACGTCGGGCGCCACAATGCCGTCGACAAGGTGGCGGGCTGGATGTTCACCCAAGGCACCGAGCCTGCCGACAAGATCCTTTACACAACCGGCCGGCTGACCTCGGAAATGGTGCTGAAATGCGCGCAGATGGGGATCCCGGTGCTGGTCTCGCGCTCGGGCTTCACCGCCTGGGGGGTGGACCTGGCGCGCGATCTCGACATGACGCTGATCGGGCGGATGCGCGGGCGGCGGTTCACCTGCCTCAGCGGCGCGTCGCGGCTGGTCCACGACGTGGACCCCGCGACCGTGGCCGAGGAAGACCGCGCCCATCGCCGCAAGGGGGCAGACCGCGATGAATGAACCAGTTGGGATCCCGGCCGTGATCCTCGCCGGCGGCCAGTCGCGGCGCATGGGCGGCGGCGACAAGTGCCTGCAAGAGCTTGGCGGCAGGCGGATGCTCGACCACGTCATTGTCCGGATCGCGCCGCAGGCGGCGCCGCTTGCATTGAACGCGAATGGCCCGGCGGCGCGGTTCGCGGCCTTCGGGTTGCCGGTGCTGGCCGATCCGCTGCCGGGCCAGCCCGGGCCGCTGGCGGGCGTGCTGGCGGCGATGCACTGGGCGGCCGGGCTTGGGGCGCCGCAGGTGGTGACGGTGGCGGGCGACACGCCGTTCTTTCCGACCGATCTGGTGGCACGGCTCGCCGCGGGCGCCGGGCCAGGCGGGCTTGCACTTGCCGCGACCGAGGACGCGATCCGCGGCACCCTGCGCCAGCCGACCTTCGGGATCTGGCCGGTTGACCTGCGCGACGATCTGCGCGCCGCGCTGGCGGGCGGACTGCGCAAGGTCGTGGCCTGGACCGGGTCGCATGGCGCGGCCGATGTGGTCTTTGCCACCCCGGGCGGAGTCGACCCGTTCTTTAACGTCAACACGCCCGAGGACCTTGCGGACGCGCGGGCGCGGGTCGGGGAGCCGGGCGCATGAAGGTCTATGGCGTGACCGGCTGGAAGAATGCCGGAAAGACCGGACTGGTCGAGCGGCTGGTGACCGAGATCACCGGCCGCGGCCTGACCGTCTCGACCGTCAAACATGCGCATCACACCTTCGATGTCGATCAGCCGGGCAAGGACAGTTTCCGCCACCGTGCCGCCGGCGCGGGGCAGGTCCTGCTGGTCTCACGCGCCCGTTGGGCGCTGATGACCGAACTGCGCGACGTTCCCGAACCCCCGCTCGAGGCGCTGCTCGCGCGGCTCGATCCGGTCGATCTGGTGCTGGTCGAAGGGTTCAAGCGCGACCGCCACCCGAAGATCGAGGCCCACCGCGCCGAGACCCGTCATCCGCTGATCGCGCCCGAGGATCCGAGCATCCGCGCCATCGCCTCGGATTCCCCTGCGACATTTACCGAGGACCTCGGCGACCGTCCGGTGTTCGACCTGAACGCCACCGCCACAATCGCCGACTTCATCCTTGGCGAGACAGGACTGACATGATTACCCCGCCCCCGCTTCGCAACGACTGCTTCGCCCTGCCCCCCGGGGTCGACTGGGTGCCGGTCGATGTGGCGCGCGCGCGCCTGCGCGCCGCCATGGCCCCGGTCGTCGGGCACGAGGTGCTGCCGCTTGCCGCCTGCGCGGGCCGGATCCTTGCGGTCGAGGCAACCGCGCCGCGCGCCCATCCGCCGGTCGCCAATTCCGCCGTCGACGGCTATGGCTTTGCCGGCCCGCTGCCCGAGGGCGCGGCCGATTTCTCGCTGCTCTCGGGTCGGGCGGCGGCGGGCGGGCCCTATGGCGGCACCGTTCCGCCTGGTGCGGCACTCCGCATCCTGACCGGCGCGATCCTGCCCCCGGGCGTCGACACCGTGGCGATGCAGGAGGACGTGACCCGCACCGGGCCGCATATTGCCCTTCAGGGACCGTTGAAGCGCGGCGCCAACGCCCGCGCTGCGGGCGAGGATGTGCGCCAGGGCGCCGCCATCCTGCCCGCGGGACGGCGGCTGCAGCCGCAGGATCTGGCGCTGGCGGCGGCGGTCGGGCTGGCAGAGCTGCCGGTATTCCGCCGCCTCAAGGTCGGCGTGTTGTCGACCGGCGACGAATTGGTGGCCCCGGGGGGCATTCCGCCCGAAGCGATGGCGCCGGGGCGGATCTTTGACGCCAACCGGCCGATGCTGCTGGCCGAGCTTGCCCGCTGGGGGTTCGAGCCGGTCGACCTCGGCATCGCGCCCGACGACCGCGCGCGGCTGCGGGCGCATCTTGAAAAGGCGGCGGGGCAGGTCGATGCGCTGATGACCTCGGGCGGGGTTTCGACCGGCGACGAAGACCATGTTGCCGCGATCCTGCGCTCCGAAGGCCAGATCGAGTCCTGGCGCATCGCGATCAAGCCGGGCCGCCCGCTGGCGCTTGGCCTGTGGCACGGCAAGCCGGTGTTCGGGTTTCCCGGCAACCCGGTCGCGGTGATGATCTGCGCGCTGGTCTTCGCCCGTCCCGCGCTGGAGGTTCTGGCCGGAGGCGACTGGTTCGAGCCGCAGGGCTTCCTGCTGCCCGCGGGATTCACCAAGTCGAAGAAACCGGGCCGGGCCGAGTTCCTGCGGGCCCGGATCGCCGCCGACGGCCGGGTCGAGACCTTCCGCTCGGAAGGCTCGGGGCGGATCTCGGGCCTCAGCTGGGCGACGGGGCTGGTGGCGCTCGACGATGGCGCGCGCGAGATCGCGCCTGGCGACCCGGTGCGCTACCTGCCCTTTACCGGCTTCGACGGCTGAGCGAGCGATGAACGAGATCCTGCAGGGGATGGCCCGGGCCGCATGGCTTGTCGTCACCCTCGATGCGGATCTGGTCGAGATCGCATTGCGGTCGCTGCAGGTGACGCTGACCGCGGTTGCCATCGCCTCGGCGATCGGCCTGCCGCTCGGGGCGTTGCTGGCGGTCAGCCGGTTTCGCCACCGCCGCGCCGCCATCGCGACGCTCAATGCGCTGATGGGCCTGCCGCCGGTGGTGGTGGGGCTGGTCGTCTATCTGCTGCTGTCGCGGTCTGGCCCCTTCGGAGTGTTCGGTCTGCTGTTCACCCCGACCGCGATGATTGTCGCGCAGGTGATGCTGCTGACCCCGCTCATTGCCTCGATCGCCCATCAGGCGATGCGCGATCTCTGGGCCGACTACCACGATCTTCTGATCTCGCTGAACGCCAGCCGGGCCCAGAGGATAAGGGCGCTGATCTGGGACGGGCGCCGGGCGCTGCTGACCGCGGCGCTTGCGGGCTTCGGGCGCGGGATCGGCGAGGTCGGCGCGATCATGATCGTCGGCGGCAATATCGACCATTCGACCCGGGTGCTGACCACCGCCATCGCGCTCGAAACCGCCAAGGGCGACTTTGCGCTCGCGCTCGGGCTTGGGTTCGTGCTGATCGCGCTGGCGCTGGCGGTCAATTTCGCCATCCACGGGCTGGCGCGGACCGAGGCGGGCAGCCGGTGGTAGCGATCCTTCCCCTGCGGCTTGAGGGGGCCGAGGTCTGCCGCAAGGGCAAACGCCTGCTCGGGCCGGTCGACCTGACGCTTTCGCCGCGCGGCTTCACTGCCGTCATGGGACCGAACGGCGCCGGCAAGACCACGCTGCTGCGGCTGATGCACGGGCTGGAGCGTCCCTCGGCCGGGCGGATCGCATGGCTGGTGCCGGAACAGAAGGCGCGGGCAGCGCAGGCATTCGTGTTTCAAACCCCGGTGGTCCTGCGGCGCAGCGTTCTGGACAACGTCGCCTACCCGCTGCGCCTGCATGGCTGGGCGCGCGACGCTGCACGCGCGCTGGCGGCCGACTGGCTCGCGCGCGTCGGGCTGGCCGATGCCGCCGACCGCCCTGCTACGGTGCTGTCGGGGGGCGAGCGGCAAAAGCTCGCGCTGGCCCGGGCGCTGATCCGGGCTCCGCAGATCCTGTTCCTCGACGAGCCTTGCGCCAACCTCGATGGCCGGTCGATGCGCGAGATCGAGGCGATCCTGTCGGCGGCGCATCGGGACGGCACACGGATCGTGATGGCGACCCACGATCTGGGGCAGGCGCGCAGGCTGGCCGGAGAGGTGCTGTTCCTCTACCGTGGCCGCATTCACGAGGCGGGGCCGGCGGCAGAATTCCTTGCCGCGCCGCAGACGGCAGAGGCCCGCGCCTTCATCGGGGGAGAGATCGTGGAATGAGGGTGATGCGCGGGGTGCTGGCGCTTGTCATGGTGCTGCTTGCCGGAACGGCCATGGCCGCCGACCGGATGCGGATGGCAGTGACGACATCGTTCGAGAATTCGGGACTGGCCGAGGTGATGCTGCCCGAGGTGCTGAAGGATCTGGATCTCGAGGTGCAGCTTCTGGTCGTCGGCACCGGTCAGGCGATCCGGCTCGGCGAGGCGGGCGACGTCGATGCGGTGCTGGTGCATTCGCGCCCGGCCGAGGAGGCGTTCGTGGCAAACGGCCACGCGCGGCACCGCACCCAGATCATGTACAACGACTTTGTCCTGATCGGCCCTGCGGGCGATCCGGCCGGCATTGCCGGGGCGGGGTCGGCCGCCGCCGCAATGTCCGACATCGCCGCCGCAGGCGCGCCCTTCGTCAGCCGCGGCGACGAAAGCGGCACCCACAAGGCGGAACTGGCGCTGTGGCAGGCGGCAGGGATCGACGCGGCGGCGCGCAATCCGTCCTGGTACAGGGCCGCAGGCGCCGGAATGGGCGCGACCCTGAACGTCGCTTCGGGCATGGCGGCCTATGTGCTGGCCGACCGGGCAAGCTGGCTCAACTTCGCCAACAAGGGCGATCTGGCGCTGCTGTTCGCGGGCGATCCGGCGATGTTCAACCAATACGCCTATCTGCCGGTGAACCCCGCGCTGCATCCGCATGTCAACGCCGCGGCGGCCGAGGCGCTGGAGGCCTGGCTGCTGTCGGACCGCGCGCAGGCGCTGATCGACGGCTATCGGCTGAACGGCGAGCAGCTGTTCACCTACAACGCCGGGGCGGACTAGACCCTGCGGCGACGGGTGGCCGACTGGCGCGGAGCCCGACAGCCCTCAGAACAGCCCGTCGATCCGCCCCTCGGCATCGAGCCCGATCGCCTCGGCGGCCGGCACCCGCGGCAGGCCCGGCATGGTGGTGACATCGCCACAGATCGCCACCACGAACCCCGCCCCGGCCGATAGCCGAACCTCACGGATCGGCAGGATGAAACCGGTCGGCGCGCCGCCGCGGTTCGGGTCGGCGGTGAACGAATAGGGCGTCTTGGCGATGCAGACCGGCAGATTGCCATAGCCGCGCTGTTCCCAATCCTTCAACCGCGCCTCGATCCTTGCGCCGGCATCGACCGCGTCGGCGCGATAGATCCGCTTTGCCACGGTTTCGATCTTTTCCAGCAACGGCATGGCGTCGGGGTAGAGCGGGGCGAAGTGCGCGGTTCCTGCCTCGACCAGAGACACGACCTTTTCGGCCAGTTCGACCGCCCCCTGCCCGCCCTCGGCCCAGTGGCGGCAGACCACGGTTTCGACACCGAAGGTTGCGGTGCAGGCGGCGATGGCCTCGATCTCGGCCGCGCTGTCGCCGTCGAAATGGTTGATTGCCACCACGACCGGCACCCCGAACTGCGCCAGATTTTCAAGATGCCGGGCAAGGTTGGCGCAGCCGCGTTCGACCGCCGCCACATCCTCGGACGCCAGATCGCGCTTTGCCACTCCGCCGTTCATCTTCAACGCCCGCACCGTGGCGACCAGCACCGTCGCAGCCGGGTTCAGCCCCGCTTTGCGGCACTTGATGTCAAAGAACTTTTCCGCCCCCAGATCGGCGCCGAACCCCGCCTCGGTCACCACATAATCGGCCAGCTTCAGCGCCGCCCGGGTAGCGATCACCGAATTGCAACCGTGGGCGATATTGGCGAAGGGGCCGCCGTGGACAAAGGCCGGCGTATGCTCCAGCGTCTGGACCAGATTGGGCTGCACCGCCTCGCGCAGCAGCACGCTCATCGCCCCCTCGGCCTTCAGGTCGCTGGCAAAGACCGGGCTGCGGTCGGCCCGCCGCGCCACCACGATCTCGCCCAGACGGCGTTCCAGATCGGCCAGATCCGTCGCCAGACAAAGGATCGCCATGACCTCGGAGGCGACGGTGATGTCGAAGCCCCCCTGACGCGGATAACCGCTGCCCGGCCCCCCGAGGCCGCAGACGATGTCGCGCAGCGCGCGGTCGTTCACGTCCAGAACCCGCCGAAAGTCGATCCGGCGGATGTCGATCCCCAGCGCATTGCCCCAGTGGATGTGATTGTCGATCATCGCCGACAGCAGGTTGTGGGCCGCGGTCACGGCGTGGAAGTCGCCGGTGAAATGCAGGTTGATGTCTTCCATCGGCACGACCTGCGCCCGCCCGCCACCAGCGGCGCCGCCCTTCAGCCCGAAGCACGGGCCAAGCGAGGGTTCGCGCAGACAGATCATCGCCCGCTTGCCCAGCCGCTGCAGCGCATCCCCCAGCCCCACGACCGTCGTCGTCTTGCCCTCGCCCGCGGGGGTCGGGTTGATCGCCGTCACCAGCACCAGATTGCCGTCTGGCCGCCCCGCCAGACTGCGCAGGAACGGCTCGGCAATCTTGGCCTTGTCGTGACCATAGGGCAGCAGTGCCTCGGGCGGGATCCCGAGCGCCCCGCCGATTTCCGATATGGGTCTTTTCTGGGCAGCGCGCGCGATTTCGATGTCGGACATGATCACTTTCCGGGACGTTTTGGCACCAGATCCACGGTGGACAGGGGCGCCGCGCGCGGCGCGCTTGCCCGCCGGCGGACCGACTGCCAGAGTTTAAGGCGAACGCCCTCTTCTGCTAAAAGGGGCCATGGCGCCAGCAAGATCCACTTTCGCCACCGGAGAAACCGTCCATGCAACGGGCACCTGCCCGTTTCATGCCGGTTGTGGCCGCTCGGCCGCAGGATGGTGCAAATTCGCCGCAATTGACCTGAAGCGTCGGGTATGGTTGCGCTAACAACAACTCCGCCTGCGTCCTGTCCTGAGGGAGTCATGACCATTTCCAGCGAGACCAGTATGAACAAGCAAGAAGAGCCCCCCCGCAACGGACGCAACCCCGAGGACGAGGACGGTATCCGGTTTCTCGGCCGCGTACTCGGCCGCACCCTGCACGCCCAGGAGGGAGGCCGCGCCTTTGACACGGTCGAGGACATCCGCCTCGCCTCGATCGACTATCACCGCACCGGCGACGAGACCGCCTATGCCAGACTGCAGCGGATCATCGCCGGACTGGCCGAGGATCGGACCCTGCAGGTGCTGCGCGCCTTCACCTATTTCCTGCACCTTGCGAACATCGCGCAGGACGAGGAAATCCTGCTCGCCCACCGCGAAAGCACCGAGACCTCGCTGAAGGCGACGCTCGACGACGCGCTCGAAACCGGCATGAGCCGCGAGCAGTTGATGAAGTTCTTCCGCGAGGCTCTGGTCAGCCCGATCCTGACCGCCCACCCGACCGAGATCCGCCGCCAGAGCATCATGCGGGCCGAATTCTCGATTGTCCGGCTGCTGGACGAGCGCACCCGCGCCCGCCGGATCGGGCTCGACACCGCCGAGATCGACGGCGCCATTGCGCGCGAGATCGAATCGTTGTGGCAGACCCACCTGCTGCGGCTGACCAAGCTGACGGTCAACGACGAGATCAAGAACGGGCTTGCCTACTTCGACCACACCTTCTTTCAGGCCGTGCCGAAGATCCAGGAGACGGTGCACGAGGCACTGGGGATCGGCGTGCGCGACGAACCGCTGCCGGCCTTCCTGCGGATCGGCACCTGGATCGGCGGCGACCGCGACGGCAATCCCTTTGTCACCGACGAGGTGTTGAGGAACGCGTTTCGCCTGCAATCGGGCCACGCGCTGCGCCACTACCTCGGCGAGGTACACAAGCTTGGCTCGGAACTGTCGATGTCGACCCGGGTGGTCAGCGTCGATCCGCAGATCGAGGCGCTGTCGGCGGCCTCGCCCGACCCCGCGAACCGCCGCCAGGACGAGCCCTATCGGCGGATCCTGACCTGGGTCTATTCGCGGCTTGGCGCCACCTTGGTCGACATCGACCCGCAGGCCGCCCCCGCCCAGGTGGCCTTCCCGGCCGAACCCTTCTCCGGCCCGGACGAATTCCTCGACGTGCTCGACGCAATCGACGCCTCGCTGCGCAGCCACCAGTCCAGCACCATCGCCGACGGGCGCCTGCTGACGCTGCGCCGCCAGGTCGTCAGCTTCGGCTTCCATCTGTCCAGCGTCGATCTGCGCCAGAACTCCAAGATCCACGAAACGACCGTGGCCGAGCTGTTCGAGGCGGTCGTGCCCGGCACCGGCTATCTGCAATTGTCCGAGGACGAGCGGGTCGCGTTGCTGCGCGCCGAACTCGCCTCGGCGCGGGCGCTGATCCGGCCCTACTGGACCTATTCCGACAAGACCGCGCAGGAATTGCGGATCTTCGCCACGGCGCGCGAGATCATCGACCGCTTCGGGCCGAAGGCGATCACCACCTCGATCATCTCGAACTCGGAAACCGTCTCGGACGTGCTCGAACTCTGCGTGCTGCTGAAAGAGGCGGGGCTTCTGGGCGTCGATGGCGCCTGCACGATCTCGGTCGTGCCGCTGTTTGAAACCATCGCCGACCTGCAGAACGGCCCGGGCATCGTCGATGCGCTGTTCGCACTGCCCGAATACCGCCGCATCGTCGAATTCCAGGGCAATACCCAGGAAATCATGCTGGGCTATTCCGACAGCAACAAGGACGGCGGCTTCACCACGTCGAACTGGGAGCTGTTCAAGGCCGAGGGCGAGTTCGTGCAGCTTTTCCGCGACCGCGGGGTGCGGCTCAGGCTGTTTCACGGCCGCGGCGGCTCGGTCGGGCGCGGCGGCGGACCGGCCCGCGAGGCGATCATCGCCCAGCCCCCCGGCGCGGTCGCGGGCCAGATCCGGCTGACCGAACAGGGCGAGGTGATCTCGTCGCGCTATTCTATGGCGGAAATTGGCTATGCCCACCTCGAAACCCTGGTTTCGGCCACGGTCGAGGCCTCGCTCCTGATCAAGGAAAGCGCGACCACCAAGGCCGGCGTCGCGATCATGGAAAGCCTGTCGGACCACGCCTTCCGCGCCTATCGCGATCTGGTGTTCGAAACCGAAGGCTTCGAGGATTTCTTCTGGTCCTCGACCATCATCAGCGAGATTGCGGCGCTCAACATCGGCTCGCGCCCGGCTTCGCGCAGCAAGACCCGCGAGATCACCTCGCTGCGCGCCATCCCTTGGGTATTCAGCTGGGCGCAGTGCCGGTTGATGCTGCCGGGCTGGTATGGCTTTGGCTCGGCGGTCGAGGCGTGGATGGCAGAATACGAGGGCGACGGCGCGGCCGTGCTGGCCGGGCTTTACAACGACTGGCCGTTCTTCCATTCGCTGGTGTCCAAGGCCGAGTCGGTCATATCGAAAAGCAACCTGACGATTGCCGCGCATTACGCCGATCTGGTCGAGGATGTCGAACTGCGCGACCGGGTCTTTGGCCGGATCACCGAGGAATGGCACAAGACGGCCGATGCGCTCAGGGCGATCACGGGCCGGGGGCCCGAGGAGGTTGCGGCCGCCGATGTCTCGCTGCACCACCGCGCGCCTTACCTCGACCCGCTGAACCACATCCAGGTGGCACTGCTGCGCAAGGCCCGGACCGAGGAAGCGATGAGCGAACGCGCCCAGCGTGGTGTGCTGCTCTCGATCAACGGGATCGCATCGGGGCTGCGCAACACCGGCTGAGGCGAGGTCTCCGGCGTGGGGGCCAGCGACCGGCAGGGTCTTACCCGGCCGGTCGCTGCGCGTCGCTGGCGGCCTCGGCCCGCTCTACCCGCACAGCCGAGTACTTGAACTCCGGGATCTTGCCCCAGGGGTCGAGCGCCGAATTGGTCAGGATGTTCGCCGCCGCCTCGACATAGGCGAAGGGCAGGAAGACGTTCCTTTCGGCCACCGCCCGGTCGGCCCGTGCCATCACGGTCAGGCTGCCGCGCCGGGTCGTCAGCCGGATCATCCCGCCTGGTGCAACGCCAAGCTCGCGCAGGGTCCTTGGGTGCAGCGAACAGTTCGCCTCGGGCTCCACCGCATCCAGCACCGCGGAGCGGCGGGTCATCGACCCGGTGTGCCAGTGTTCCAGTTGCCGCCCCGTGATCAGCACGAAGGGATAGTCGGCATCGGGGCTTTCGTCGGGCGGCACGATGCTGGCAGGCGTGAACCGCGCCTTGCCGCCCTCGCGCGGGAAACCGTCGCCAAAGACGATGGCCTGCCCCGGATCTTCGGGACCGAGCGAGGGATAGGTCACCGACCCCTTCTCCAGCCGCTCCCAGGTGATGTGATCGAACGAGGCCATGCCGGCCGTCATCTCGGCAAAGATCTCGGACGGGTGGGCATAGCTCCAGTCAAGCCCGAGCCTTCTGGCCAAGTCGACTACGATCCGCCAATCCTCGCGCGCCTCGCCGGGTGGCGGCACCACCTGACGGCCCATCTGGACCTGACGGTTGGTGTTGGTCACGGTCCCGGTCTTTTCGACCCAGGCGCTGGAGGGCAGCACCACGTCGGCATAATTCGCGGTCTCGGTCAGGAAGATGTCCTGCACCACCAGATGGTCGAGCTTCGCGAGCGCCGCGCGGGCGTGATCGACGTCTGGGTCCGACATCGCCGGGTTCTCGCCCAGGATATACATGCCGCGGATCTCCCGGCGATGGATCGCCTCCATGATCTCGACCACGGTCAGTCCGGGCTCGCCGCTGAAGGTGGCCCCGCCCCACAGATCCGAGAATGCGGCGCGCACCGTATCGTCGGTCACGCTTTGATAATCCGGCAGGAACATCGGGATCAGGCCCGCGTCCGAGGCGCCCTGAACGTTGTTCTGGCCGCGCAGCGGGTGCAGGCCGGTGCCCGGGCGGCCGACATTGCCGGTCATCAGCGCAAGGCTGATCAGGCAGCGCGAGTTGTCGGTGCCGTGGACATGCTGGCTGACCCCCATGCCCCAGAAGATCATGCCGGCTTTGCCCCCCGCGAAAGCCCGCGCGACCGCACGGATCTGGCCCGCGGGAATGCCGCAAAGAGCCTCCATCGCCTCGGGGGAAAAGCCGTCGAGATGCGTCTGCATCGCTGGCCAGTTCACCGTGAAACGATCAATATAGTCCCGGTCGTAAAGGCCCTCTTCGACGATCACATGCATGATCGCGTTCAGCAGCGCCACATCGGTGCCGGGGCGGAACTGCAGCATGTGGGCGGCGTGGCGCGCCAGCGCCTGTCCACGCGGGTCCATCACGATCAGCGTGCCGCCGCGCTTGGCGAACTGTTTGAAGAAGGTCGCGGCGACGGGGTGGTTTTCGACCGGGTTGGCGCCGATCACGATGGCCACGTCGGCATGTTCAATCTGGTTGAAGCTGGCGGTCACAGCACCCGAGCCGATGTTTTCGATCAGCGCCGCCACCGACGAGGCATGACACAGCCGCGTGCAGTGATCGACGTTGTTGTGGCCGAACCCCTGGCGGATCAGCTTCTGGAACAGATAGGCCTCTTCGTTCGAGCATTTGGCCGAGCCGAAGCCTGCCACAAGCTGCCCGTCCTCGTCCCGCAGCCGCGCCAGACCGGCGGCCGCAACCTCCAGCGCCTCGTCCCAGCCTGCCTCGCGGAAATGGCTCAGCAGGTTGCCGGGATCGACGTTCAGACCCTTTGCCGGCGCATCCGTCCGGCGGATCAGCGGCCGGGTCAGCCGGTGCGGGTGGGTGATATAATCATAGCCGAAGCGACCCTTGACGCAGAGCCGGTTTTCGTTCGCCGGCCCCGCGATGCCTTCGGCAAACAGAATCCGGCCGTCCCGCACCTTGTAGGAGATCTGGCAGCCGACCCCGCAATAGGGACAGACGCTGTCGACCGCACGGTCGATGGCGGCGCGATCGCCCGCGCCATCGGCGTCGAGGAGCGTGGCGGGCATCAACGCGCCGGTCGGGCAGGCCTGAACGCATTCGCCGCAGGCCACGCAGGTGCTGTCGCCCATCGGATCGTCGAGATCGAACACGACGCGGGTGTGCGCCCCGCGGTGGGCCATGCCGATCACATCGTTCACCTGTACCTCGCGGCAGGCACGGACGCAGAGGTTGCAGTGGATGCAGGCGTCGAGGTTCACCGCCATGGCGATATGGCTGTCATCGGGCCGCGGCACGGCATCGGCGTCTCGCGGTGGAAAACGGCTGGCCGTGACCCCGGCCGCGGCCGCCATGGCGCTGAAATGGGACGAAGCATCGTGCGGCGTCGCGGGCTGATCGGCGGCCAGCAGTTCGATCACCATGGCGCGGGCCTTGGTGGCGCGCGCGCTGTCGGTCGCAACCTCCATCCCCTCGGTCACCGGACGCAGGCACGAGGCTGCAAGCGTACGTTCGCCCGCCACCTCGACCATGCAGGCACGGCAGTTTCCGTCGGGGCGATAGCCGGGCTCCGGGCGGTGGCAAAGATGCGGGATGCTGACTCCGGCACGCTGTGCTGCCTGCCAGATCGTTGTGCCCTCGGGCACGGTCAGGTCGGTGCCGTCGAGGCGGAAGGTAACGGTGGGGATCCGGGCGCCATCAGGCATCGCCGCACACCTCCTCGGGGAAATGTTTCAGCGTCAGCCGGATCGGGTTCGGCGCCGCCTGCCCGAGCCCGCAGATCGAGGCATCGGTCATCACCTGGCACAGGTCTTCCAGCAGCTCCGCATCCCAGTGCTCGGCCTGCATCAGCTTTACCGCCTTTTCACAGCCGACCCGGCAGGGCGTGCACTGGCCGCAGCTTTCATCCTCGAAAAACCGCAGCATGTTCACGGCCGCGTCGCGAACCGAGTCGCGATCGGACAGAATGACCACCGCGGCCGACCCGATGAAGGTGCCCAAGGGTTGCAGCATATCGAAATCGAGCGGCACATCGCCCAGCGCCGCAGGCAGGATCCCCGAGGATGGCCCGCCGGGTTGATAGGCCTTGAACACATGCCCCTCGGCCATGCCGCCCGCCGCCGCGATCACCTCGCGCACCGTCGAACCGGCGGACAATTCATAGACTCCGGGGCGGGCGACCCGGCCCGAAACCGAATAGCTGCGCAGCCCGACGCGGTCGTTGTGAACGACCGATGTCATGATCTGCGGCCCCTCGCGCAGGATCCGCGTGACCCAGTGCAAGGTCTCGACATTGTGCACCAGCGTCGGGCGGCCGAACAACCCGACCTCGGCCACGAATGGCGGGCGGTGGCGCGGCAGGCCACGCTTGCCTTCGAGGCTTTCGATCATCGCGCTTTCCTCGCCGCAGATATAGGCGCCGGCACCGCGGCGCAGCTCGATATATCCGGGCGCGGCAAGGCCCGCGGTTTCAAGGGCTGCGATCTCGGCCTGAAGGGCCGTACGGATCTCGGGGTATTCGTCGCGGAGATAGATATAGCAGCGGTCCGCCTCGATCCCCCAGGCGGCGATCAGCATGCCCTCGAGGAACAGATGCGGCCGGGTTTCGAGGTGAAAGCGGTCCTTGAAGGTGCCAGGTTCGCCCTCGTCCCCGTTGACGGCCAGATAGCGGGGGCCGGGATGGCCGCGAACGGCCCGGGTCTTCATCCCGGCCGGAAACCCCGCCCCGCCAAGCCCGCGCAGCCCGGCGGCCAGCACCGTTTCAAGCGTTGCCTCACGGTCGCCACCGGCGCGCAGGCGTTCCAGCACGCTGTAGCCGCCGCCAGCGCGATAGGCCGCCAAATCCTCGTGCGCGATCCGGCGCGGCGCGGTCTGGCCCGCCGCGGCGGCGGCCAGCACGCTGTCAGGCGTCGCATGGCCGAGATAGTTCTGCCCGACCGCCACCGTGGGCGCGCTGTCGCAGCGCCCCATGCAGGGGCCACGCAAAACCCGCACCCGGGCCGGATCTGTCCCCGCCCGCAAGGCATCCGTCAACGCCTCGGCGCCCTGAAGCCTACAGGAAAGCGAGGAACAGACCCGGATGGTCAACTCGGGCGGCGGGGTCTGCCCGGCCGCTACCACGTCGAAATGGGCATAGAAGGTCGCGACCTCGAACACTTCGGCCTGCGACAGCCGCATTTCTTCGGCCAGCGCGCAAAGATGCGCTTCAGAGAGGAACCCGAAGCGATCCTGCAGCAGGTGCAGGAATTCGATCAGCAGATCGCGGCGCCGCGGCCGGTCGGCAAGCGTCGCGCGGACCTCGGCCAGCGCGTCCTCTCCAGCCTGCCGGCCCTTGGGCGTCACCCGCGAACGTCCGGTGCCCTTGCGCTTCCAGATCCCTTTCGGGCCGTCAAGCGGTGCCATGGCGTTCCTCCCCCTTGGCTTACAGGCTGGCACCGGGCGGCGGCTGCGTCAAATGCAGAAGGCGTGCATGCATGGATTGTCCGCGCAGGCGGGGATACCCTGAGCGGTACGCAGACCAGTCTGATCCACAATCGCTCCGGGAGATCCGCCATGACACCACCCCCCCTGCCCGCCCTCATGACAGTGGTCGAGATCGGCACGCCCGGCGGGCCCGAAGCGCTGCAAGTCGCGAAACGCCCGCTGCCGGTTCCGGCCGCGGACGAGGTGCTGATCCGGGTCACTGCCGCCGGCGTGAACGGCCCCGACCTGATGCAGCGCAGCGGTCTCTATCCGCCGCCAAAGGGCGCCTCGGACCTGCCGGGGCTGGAGGTTTCGGGCGAGATCGTCGCCGTCGGGGCCGGACAGACCCTGTGGGCCTTGGGCGACCGGGTCTGCGCGCTGACCAACGGCGGCGGCTATGCCGAATATGTTGCGGTGAACGCGGGGCATTGCCTGCCGATCCCGGACGGCGTGACCGAGATCGACGCCGCCGGGCTGCCCGAGACCTTCTTCACCGTCTGGAGCAACATCTTTCACGGCCACGAGTTGGCGCGCGACAGCCTGTTGCTGGTGCACGGCGGATCGGGGGGCATCGGATCGGCCGCGGTACAACTGGGCGCTGCGATGGGCCTGCGGGTCTTTGCCACCGTGGGGTCGGACCCGGCGGCCGATTTTGCCAGCTCGCTCGGCGCCCTGCGGGCGATCGACTATCACCGCGAGGATTTCGTCGAGATCTGCCGCGAGGCCGGTGGCGCCGACGTCATCCTCGACATCGTCGGCGGCAGCTATGTCGGGCGCAACCTTCGGGCCGCGGCCCCTGACGGGCGGATCATCCAGCTGGCGTTCCGGCAGGGATCGAAGGTCGAGGTCGACCTGATGCCGGTGATGCTGAAGCGGCTGATCCTGACCGGATCGACGCTGCGCCCGCGCCCGCCCGCCTTCAAGGCCGCGGTTGCGGCCGACCTGCGCCAGACCGCATGGCCCATGTTCGCAGACGGCAGGCTGCGCAGTGTGACCCATGCGGTGCTGCCGCTGGCCGAGGCGGCCGAGGCGCACCGGCAGATGGAGGCCGGCGGCCACCACGGAAAGATCCTGCTGACGCCCTGACCGGATCGGCGGGCGGGCGCCAGACCCGCCCGCCATCGCCCCTATCAGACCCGCAGGAAACGCGAGGGGCCGGTTTCGCCGAACAACTCGATCTCGAGGCTGCCCGCCCGTCCGCCCGCAAAATCGCCGAAGATCAACGACGAACGCGAGCCGACTGGCGCGTTTTCATTGACGAAATCGAAGACCATCATGGCCCCGTCCCAGGGCTGAAGCGGGAACAACATCGGCTTTGGCCCCGCGGCGAGGATCAGGGCGTCATTCTTCTCCACGATCTCGATCATGCCGAAATAGGGATGCGCATAGACACCGATGCAGGTCTCGGCCGCGGGCGGCGGGGCCGCTGCCGCCGGGGCCGAGGCGCCCTCGGTATGGCCGCGCAGGGTATAGAACCCTTCGAACCGCGGCGAAAAGCCGGCGTACCAGTCGCGGGTCTCGTGGCCGAACTGGGCGAGATCGGTGAAGGCGGCAGCGATCGATTCGACCGCGCCGACCGGTGCGGCGTTCGACAGCACCATTATCCCAAGATCGAGCGAGGGGATCAGCGAAAAGCAGGTTCCCGCCCCCAGCAGGAAGGCCCCGGAATGGCTGAGCCGGACGCGGCCCGACGGCTCGACCCCGACGTTGAAGCCAAAGCCATAGAACCCCGCCCGCGCGTCCGGGCTTTGTGGCTGGGACGAGAACGCCTGCGGGCTGATCGCGGGCAACAGCGCCCCGGGGGTCAGAACCTGGGTCCCGTCGTGGGCGCCATTCGCCAGCACCATCTTCATCCAGACCGCCATGTCGTTGACCGAAGAACTGACGCCGCCCGCCGGCGATTGCGGGTCTGGCTGGCGCTGGAACAGCGGGGCAAAACCGTCGGCGGTGCGGGCGTGCGGGATGGCCCGGTTCTCGGCTGCCATGAAATCGGCAAACCGCGAACTGGTGGACGCCATGCCGAGCGGGCGATAGAGCACCTCTTCCGACAGGCTGGCCCAGTCGGTGCCCGAGGCCTGTGCCACTGCCTCGCCCGCCGCCGTAAGGCCATAATTGGTGTAGGCGTAGGAGATGCGGAACGGCGCAAGCGGCAGCAGGCGCAGGCGTTCAAGGATGGTCTGGCGGTCAAAGCCGAGGTCTTCAAGATCGTCGCCGGCGTGATCGGGCAGCCCCGAGCGGTGGCTGTAGAGATCGCCGATGGTCAGCTTTAAGCTGCGGTCGGGATCCGACAGCGCAAACCAGGGCAACAGATCGCGCATCCGGCTGTCCCAGGACACCACGCCTTCGCCGACCTGATGGGCGACCACGGTGGCGCCAACGGGTTTGGACAGGGACGCAAGCTGAAAGACCGTATCCGGGGTCACAAGCTCTGCTGCCCCGACGCGGCGCAGGCCATAGCCGCTGGCCAGCACCGTCCGCCCCTCGTGCACCACCGCGACAGCAACGCCCGGAATGCCGCTGCGGGCCATGACGTCGGCGACGATCCGGTCCAGCTCGGCCACGGCCGCGTCGATCTGGCCCGGCGGCACTGCAACGCCCACCACCCGGTCGGGCGGCAGGTCCTGTGCAACAGCCGCAAGCGGTGGCGCAACAAGCGCGGCGGCGCCGGTTCCGAGAAACAGACGACGGGAAAGGGCGAAGGAAGTCATGGGCGCGGTCCAATCAAGTCAGGTGCTATCACTGCACCGACACTAGCGTCCCGATATCGCCCAAGGAACTGCGTTTCGCAGATCCGGCGCCCGGACCCCGCGTCCGTCCCCTCGGACCCGCGTGTCGCACCGGCCGGACGCGCCGTCAGGCCGACGCGGCGTCCTGCGTTTCGACCGCTTCCAGACGGTCGCGCAACGCCAGATGTGCCGCTGCAAGACGGGCCACCGGCACGCGATAGGGCGAGCAGGAGACATAGGTGAAGCCCGCCTTGCGCACGAAGTCGATGGTATCGACGTTGCCGGCATGTTCGCCGCAAACCGCCAGGATGATGTCGGGCCGCGCCTTGCGCCCGCGGCTTGCCCCCATCATCAACAGCTCGCCCACACCCTCCTTGTCGAGCGTGTGGAACGGGTCCTCGGGGAACACGCCGCTGCTGACGTAGCTGCTCATGAACCGCCCGGCGTCGTCGCGCGACAGCCCATAGGTCATCTGCGTCAGGTCGTTGGTGCCAAAGCTGAGGATGTCGGCATGAACCGCGATCTCGCCTGCGCGCAGCGCCGCCCGCGGGGTTTCGACCAGCACGCAGAGCCGATAGCGGAACTCCTGCCCCGAGGCATTCCTGACCGCCGCCGCGACCCCGTCGATCCGGGTCTTGATCAGCTCGACCTCGCGCTTGGCCGAAACGAGCGGGATCATGATCTCGGGGACCACGGCGGCCCCGGCGATCCGGCTCGCCTCGACCGTCGCCTCGAAGATCGCGCGCACCTGCATCTCGTAGATCTCGGGCTGGGTTACGCCCAGCCGCACACCGCGCAGCCCCAGCATCGGGTTGAACTCGGTGATCGAATCGACGCGCCGGATCACGTCGCTCAGCGGCAGGTCGAGCGACTCGGCCAGCGCCGTCAGCCCCTCGCGGTCGGTCGGCAGGAATTCGTGCAGCGGCGGATCGAACAGCCGGATGCACACCGGGTGGCCCGCCATGATCCGGAACAGCTCCATGAAATCCTGCCGTTGCATCGGCAGCAGCTGTTCCAGCGCCGCCGCGCGGTCGGTCGGGCTGTCGGTAAAGATCATCTCGCGCATGACGGCAAGCCGCGAAGGCTCGAAGAACATGTGCTCGGTCCGGCACAGCCCGATGCCTTCGGCGGCAAAGCGGTGGGCGACGGCGGCACCTGCGGGCGTATCGGCATTGGCCCTGACCCCGATGTCGCGAAAACCGTCGGCCCAGTCCAGCAACGTTGCGAAGGGGCCGTCGAGGCTCGGCTCCTGCATCGCAATGGCGCCCGCCATCGCCTCGCCCGTGGTGCCGTCGACGGTGATGATGTCGCCCTCGCGAAACACCCGGCCGCCGATGGTCATGGTCTTGTTGCGGGTCGAAACCCGCAACCCCGAGGCTCCGGCGATGCAGGGCAGGCCAAGCCCGCGGGCGATCACCGCAGCGTGGCTAGTCATGCCGCCGCGTTCGGTGACGATGGCGCGCGCCGCCTGCATGCCGCGGATGTCTTCGGGCGTGGTCTCGCGCCGGATCAGGATGCAGGGGATCTCGTGCGCCTCGGCCGCCAGCGCCGCGCGGGCCGAGAATGTCAGCCGCCCGGTCGCCCCGCCGGGGCTGGCGCCGATGCCCTTCAGGATCACGTCGCGCTTTGCCGCCGGGTCGACGCGGCGATGCAGCAGCTCGGGCAGCGCGCCGGGATCGACCCGCAGCACCGCCTCCTGCTTCGAGATGATGCCCTCCTCGGCCAGTCGCACCGCGGCGGCGACGGCCGCACGGGCGCTGCGCCGGGCAGGGATTGCGTCGATCACCCACAGCTTGCCATCGGCGATGGCAAAGCGGATCTCCATCTCGTCGCGCAGCTTCTGCCGGCAGAGCGCCGCCATCTCGACCAGTTCGGCATGCAGCGCCGGCGCCTCGCCGCGCAGTGTCGGCCCGGCCTCGCCATCCAGCGGCATCATCGCACCGCTGCGCCGCGCCTCGCCGAAAGTGGCCTGGCGGCGGTACTCGCCCACCGCGCCCGCGGCCCCCGTCACCGGATCGAGGCTGCGGATGACGCCGGTACCGGATTCGCCATGGCCAAGGCCCGTGGCCATCTCCTGAACCACCAGCCCCAGCCCGGCATCCGCCGGCGCGCCCTGGGCCTGGCGCAACAGCCGGGCCGAGACGCCTTCCCACGCCCGGGCCATGGATTTCAGGACCTGAGCGAGCTGTTCGGCCGGATCCTGCGGAAACGGCGCGTCGGTTGCACGCTCATAGGCGGTCAGGGCGACGGCCACCGGATCGACGGCATCGAACGGCGCCTCGATCGTGTCGGGATCGAGCCTTGCCACGTCGGCTGCATAGGCCCGAATGAAGTTCAGATAGCGCGCCTGCGCCGCCTCGGGGCCGAGGTCGCGGGCCAGCGCGTTGCGCACCGCGTCATTCATGCCGACATCGAGGATCGTGCGCGGCCCGCCCCAGTCCGCCGCCCCGCTTGACGGCCGGACCGAAACCAGAGGCAGCGGCCCGAAGGGCGCCAGCAGCGCTGCCATGTCAAGCGGCCCGCCATCGGCGATCCGGTGCACCGCGGCAAACCCGATCGCGACGCTGCACGGCACCGGCAGGCCAAGCCGGATCAGACGCTGCAGACAGACCGCCCGTGCACCGAAGCGTTCAGCCGACAGCACCGCATCGGCAGAAATGGGGGCCGCAAGGACGCGGCCTTCGGCGGCAATTCCGGACAAGGACATCGCGATTTCCCTTTCTCGCGTGGTCCATCCACCATACGCCAAGCGCCGAAGCGAACAACCTCCGCCGTCGCTGACGTCGACAACGGCTGTGGGGATCGGGCCGAACCGATCGAGGCGGGTGGGCAGACGTCGGTCCCGCCCCGGTCCGAAACGCCAAAGCGCCCAGGCGTTTCCTCCTTAGCCCGGCGAAGCGCGGGACGGCAATCGACGCCCTAGATCTGCCGCCGGACTCCCTTGACGAGGCGGGAGCGTGGCCTACTCCAAGGAACTGCACCGTTTGCAACTGGAGGTTTCGGCCAGGTCGAGATCAGCTCAGCCGGTCGCGGATATGCGCCGCGTAAAGCGGGTCTGCCTCCATTCGTGACCGATAGGCCGAGAGATTAGGCAGGTCCGCCAGCGGAAGCAGGTCCGCCAGCAAGCCCAGCCTGTGCACCGCGGGACCCGCACAGATGTCGGCCAGGGTCACGCAATCGCCAGCCAGATAGTGTGTGTTGGCCAGCAGGCTTTCGAGCTTTGCAGCCAATGCAGAGACCGCTGGCAGCTTGGACAGGCGTTCATCGTCCTTCGCCTTGCGCAGGGCGCCAAGCGGGGGCGTCAGGGACAGGGAAACCCAGTCCATCCAGCGGTCTATCCGCGCCTTGCCGTCGTTGTCGGAGGGCCAATGCGCACCGGACGGACCCTCACTGGCCAGATAGCGCAAGATGGCGTTGGACTCCCACAGGACGAGGTCGCCGCGCGTCATCACCGGCACCTTTCCGAAGGGTGTAAGGTTATGAAAATCGCCGGCATTCTCGGCGCCTGACCCACGTCCGGCGGGCATTAGTCTGAACGGCTGTCCGATCAGGTCGAGGAGCCAGAAAACCTTGGCACAATTTGAGGAATCGCGGCGTCCGTAAATCGTGAGTTCCATGCTGAGCTTCCGCTTGAGTTCGTTCTGACCGGCCCGGCATCCACGCCCGACCAGCCCTGGCATACAGGCGGCCCTCTTCGCCGCCGCCGCCAAGTCAACTGGCAGCCGGGGACCCAAATAGTCCCTCGGCGAACAAGTCCGTACACACCGATTGACTGTGTGTCGACACTTGTATACAAATGTCTCCATCGGAATGCAATCAGCCAAAGTTCGGCGTCCCGTGCAGCTGGCCAGCGGCCTCTGCGCACCGTTCGAGCTTTGCGGCTATTTGCTCCGCAGGGGTTGAGACGGGGCCGGAAATGACTTCGCAAACACGCCGTACGGGCGGGACACCGTACCTCTATCACAGCAGCCATTGGGGTACCTTTACGGCGGTACGCGAGGGGGACGCGCTGCGGATACAGCCGATTTCCGACGATCCGGACCCCTCCGACATCCTTCAGAACATTCCCGCTGCGCTTTCGCATCCTGCGCGCCTTGCCCGTCCGCTGGTGCGCAGGGGCTGGCTGGAAGATGGCCCCGGCCCGGACCCCCGGCGCGGCACAGACGGTTATGTCGAAATGGCGTGGGATGACGCGCTCGATCTCGCCGCGAAGGAACTGGCGCGGCTCGGCGGCGGCAGGGGCGAGGCAGGCGAAGAAAATGCGGGGCGCCACGTCTTCGGCGGGTCCTATGGCTGGTCCTCCGCGGGGCGGTTTCATCACGCGCAAAGCCAGGTTCACCGGTTTCTGAACGTTTCTTTCGGCGGCTACGTGGCCTCGGTCGAGTCCTATTCCAGCGCTGCCGGCTCGGTCATCCTCGACACCGTCGCCGGCAACTGGCGGCGCCTCTCGCGCGAAGGGCGTTGGTGGGAGCATATCCGCGAGCGGACCGAACTGGTCATTGCCTTCGGCGGGCTGCCGCTGAAGAACCTTGCCGTCAGCCCGGGCGGCAATTCGCGGCATATCGCGGCGGAGTCGATCCGGGCCGCCGCCGCAAGGGGCGCCCGGTTCGTATCGATCAGCGCGCTGCATGACGACTTCCCGAACGATTGTCCTGTGGACCGGCTTGCCCCGCGACCGGCGACCGATGTGGCGCTGATGCTCGGGATGGCTCATCGCCTCATCCATACCGGCGCGGTGGATCGCGGCTATCTCGAGACATACACGACCGGTTGGGAGGCGCTGCGCGCCTATATCGAGGGCGAAGAGGACGGGCAGCCCAAGACGCCAGACTGGGCGCAGGCGATCTGCGGGGTCGATGCGCGCGAGATCGAAGCCCTGGCGGACCTGGCCGCGCGATCGCGGACCCTCATCACCATCGCCTATGGCCTCCAGCGGGCGGAGAATGGGGAACAACCGGTCTGGATGGCGCTTGCCCTGTCCTGCATGCTGGGCGGCGGCGTGCGGCGCGGCGCCGGCTTTTCCTATGCTCTGGGCTCAATGGGCAACCACGGCAAGCCACAGCTTGCGGTGCCGAGCCCGACGTTGCCCCAAGGCAGGAACCGGTCGGGCGACTTCATACCCGTGGCAAGGATTGCGGATCTGTTGCTCAACCCCGGCGGCCGCTACACCTATCGCGGGAAGGACCGGAAATATGGCCACATCCGGCTGATCTACTGGGCGGGCGGCAACCCGTTTCACCATCATCAGCATCTGGACCGGCTGCGTAAGGCCTTCGCGAAACCGGATACGATAATCGTCCATGACAATGTGGGCACCGCCACCACCGCTCATGCCGATATCGTCTTTCCCGCGACGATCACCGCTGAGCGTGACGACATCGGTGCCAGCGCGGGCGATCCCTTTCTCGTTCCAATGAAGAAGCTCGCGGAACCCTACGGCGAGGCGCGGGACGATTTCAGCATCTTTTGCGAGCTGTCCCTTCGGCTCGGCTGCCTGGCCGAGTTTTCCGAGCGCCGCACCGCGCGGGAATGGCTGGAGCATCTTTACGGCGAAACGCGGGGCGCGCTGGCCGAAGCGGGATTGCCGGCACCGGCCTTCGACACCTTCTTCGAGGGGCCGCCGCTTCACCTGCCGACCTCCGACGCGCCCAGCATGATGGAGGCCTTTCACGCCGATCCGGCCGCCAATCCGCTGGCGACGCCCAGCGGCCGGATCGAGCTGTTCTCCCATCTCGCCGTGGCGGGCGGGCTCCCGGGCCATCCCGCATGGATTGAACCCGAGGAATGGCTCGGATCGGCCATGGCCCGAACCCATCCCTTTCAGCTTGTCGCGAACCAGCCCGCTGGCAAGCTCCACAGCCAGCTCGATTTCGGCAAGACCAGTATGGCCGCGAAGATCGGCGGGCGTGAGGTGGCGTGCATGAACGAGGCCGATGCGGAGCGGCTGGGTATTCGCGAGGGGGATGTGATCCGCCTTTGGAACGCCCGAGGTGCCGCGCTGGCAGTCGCCCGGCCATCCTCCGGCATCGCGCCCTCGGTCATCCGGCTTTCCACCGGCGCTTGGTACGCGCCAAGAGAGATCGAGGGCGCCGGCCCGGCCTGCGTGAACGGCAACCCCAACGCCCTGACCGCCGATCGCCCCGCCTCGCCTCTCAGCCAGGGATGCTCCGGCCAGTTATGCCTGGTCTCGGTCGAACGGTTGAAGGCGCCGGATCCCGGAACCGTTCCGCATGAAAATATCCTGCTCCGCCCCAAGAGGCGCTGAACTACCGGCCAGGGGCCGTTGGGGCCGGACGCACCGAACTGGCAGAGACCTCCATTTCCACGAGAAAGACATGACATGAGCCAGACCGGTATTCCGTATCTATTCATGCGCGGCGGGACGTCGCGGGGGCCTTATTTCCGCCGGGAGGATCTGCCGCGAGACAGAGAGACGCTCTCGGAGGTGCTGATCCGCGCGGTCGGCTCCGGTCATTCGCTGAACATCGACGGGATCGGCGGCGGTTCAGCCGTAACCACCAAGGTTGCGATGCTGTCGGTGAGCGACGACCCCTGGGCGGATGTCGATTACTTTTTTGCGCAGATCAGCGTCGACACGAGGATGGTCGACTACAAACCGAGCTGCGGCAACATCCTGTCCGGGGTCGGGCCCGCGGCCATTGAAATGGGCATCGTCCCCGCGAAGGACGGCGTGACGGAGGTGAAGATCCGCGCGGTCAACACCGGTTCGAAGGTCGTTGCCCGGGTGCAGACCCCGAGAGGCATCGTGACCTATGAGGGTCAGGAGCGTATCGACGGCGTTCCCGGCGCAGCGGCACCGATCACGCTGAACTTCACCGAAACCGTTGGCGCGGCGACGGGTCGGTTCCTGCCGACCGGAAATCTTCAGGACCAATTCCGCGGCATTGCCGTGACCTGTATGGACGTCGCGATGCCGATGGTCATTGCGCGCGCCACCGATTTCGGCCTGACCGGGCAGGAAAGCCGCGACGAGCTGGATGGCAACAGGGATTTCTTTGCGGCGATGGAACAGGTGCGCCTCGAAGCGGGCGCGGCGATGGGCTTTGAGAATGTCGCAGAGTCGGTCGTTCCGAAATTCGGGCTGCTTGCTCCGGCCCGAAACGGCGGGTCGGTCGCCGCGCGCTATTTCATGCCTTGGAGCACCCATCCCACGATGGCCGTCACCGGCGCCCAGTGCCTTGCCGCCTGCGCCCTGACCCCGGGTACGGTTTCCGACGGCCTTGTCGACCGCCCGCAGATCTCGCCCGCGAGAATTGTGCTGGAGCATCCCTCAGGCCAGATCGACCTGACCGTCGATTTCGATATGCACGACGGCGCGCTTCGGCTTCATTCGGTTGGTCTTGTCCGCACAGCGCGCAAGCTCGCCGACGGAAAGGTATATGTACCGACAGGGCTCTGGAACGGCGCTGCCACCTGAGGACCAATCTGCCGAAAGGGGCGTTTCAACAGAGCCGCCGAACGGACGCGCTGCGCGAGACTGGCCCCCAAAGGAAGGGGCGTCGATGAGACGGCTGACCGGTCAATTTGTTCTGCATCTGATTTCCGGCTGTACGGCAGATCTTTTCTCCGGGCTGGGCTTGCCGCTCGACCGCAGGGATCCTGGGGGCAGTGCGTCGCGTTCGTTGCGGCGATGCACATCACGCGGATTTTCCTGATTATACCCAACCTGGAACGGATAATGCGTCCAGCCGTGCGCAGCCACCGGATCTGACAGAACCGCCTGTCCCGTCATTCGATCTTGGATACATTGGAAAACACATGTACCCTTAGGTTGCAAAGTACGTGTCAGGGAAAGCAAAATGGTACAAATTTCCAAGACTCGCGACATCAGCCACACGGTATACGAGCAGGTGCGCGAAGCAATACACGACGGTGAGTTCAAGGTCGGCGACAGAGTGACCGAGGTTGCCCTTGCCGAGAAATTCGGTGTCTCGCGCACACCCATTCGCGACGCAATTTCAAAGCTCGAGGCTGACGGGCTGCTCACGAACGTCCCCCGGCGCGGACTGATCGTCACCGATCTCAGCCATCAGCAGATCGGAGAACTCTACATGATGCGAGAAGTGCTGGAGGGCGCGGCAGCGCGACTTGCCGCTCTGGCCGGCAGCGATGCCGAGATCTCCACCTTGCAGGGACTTGTGACGACGGAAGAAACCGCCCTGCCAGACCCTGCCAAGCTTTCGGCGATCAACAAGAAGTTCCACCGTCTCCTGGCCCTGGCAGCCCACAACCGATATCTGCTTGTGGCAATCGAGCAATTGTCGATCACCATGTCGCTGTTGCCCAGCCTGCTGGCCGAAGGGGGGCGCTCACAGATCGCGCACGATCAACATATGCTGATCGTTGAGGCCATAAAGAAGCGCGATCCCGAAGCCGCCGAGGCGGCAATACGCGATCATATCCGCTCCTCGCATGAGCATCGGCTGCTGCTCATGCTTCCGGATGATTCGTAGCGGCCTCGGGGAGTGCCCATTTGGTGGGCTCTCACCCACATGACGTCCCAATTACCGGTCACTGACCGCGCGTCGCATCCTGCAGCATCGCGCGCGCAGCATCCAATCGGGTCGCCCCGACCGTAATTATTTTCCCAAAAATCAAATACTTAAGATCTCCTCGGCGCCTGCTCCGTGCGCCGGAAGCGTGCCAATGTTTGAAAAACAAAACACAAAAAAACACTTGCATACTATAGTCCGTGCGTGATCCGATGAATCTACGTCAGACCGTTCAGAACAAGCCTAGCGACAGGGGAAACACATGGAACTCGACAGACGTATCTTTCTCGGTGGGATGGGAACGCTTCTAATTCCGACCGCCTTCCTTCCGGCCTCACCTGCCTTCGCAGTCGAACTTGACGGTACGCTGACGATCGGCATGTCTACGGAAAGCTCGTCGATGGATCCCCATTGGCACATCCAGACCGCCAACAGCTCCGTGTCGCAGCACATTTTCGACCGGATCGTCCATCTGGACAAAAACCAGATCGAAGTGCCTGGGTTGGCGGAAAGCTGGCAAAGCATCGACAGCAACACCTGGGAGTTCACCCTGCGGGATGGCGCAACCTTCCACAACGGCGATCCGGTGACGGTGGAAGACCTGATCTTCAGCTATGAGCGGGCGAGCAACGTCCCTGGCGCTATCTTCAATCTTCGCGCCTATCTGGGAGACAAGCGCTTCGAGAAGGTCGGCGACCGCACGCTTCGCGTGATCACAGAACACGCCAACCCGATCGTTCCGCGCGAACTCGCGACCACAGCGATCATCTCGAAAAGGATCGGTGAAACCGCGCTGCCCGAAGACTACAATTCCGGCGAGGCCTGCATCGGTTCGGGCCCGTACAAATTTGTCGATTACGTTCCTGGCCAGGTCATCGAGCTTGAACGCAACGAGGAATACTGGGGCGAGCTTCCGGACTGGAGCCGCGTTGTCATCCGCCCCATCCCGACGGGCGGTTCGCGCGTGGCGGCGCTGCAATCGGGCGACGTCAACGTCATCGACACGGTTCCGCCTTCTGACGTGGAGCACCTGGAGAACGACTCCGAGATAGATCTAGGCCGCGGCACCGCAAACCGCATGATCTTCCTGTTCTTCGATCACGGTCGCGATGTGTCGCCTTACGCGACCGCGAAAGACGGCAGTGAAATCCCCAATCCTTTCAAAAGCCGACTCGTCCGGGACGCTTTCGATCTGGCTATCGACAAGAAAGCGATTGCAGCGCGGATCCTGTCGGGCAACGGCGCACCGGCCGAGCAGCTGGTCCCCGCCGGCATCTTCGGCCACAACCCCGATATCCCGCTGCGCAATGCCGATACCGCAAAGGCCAAAGCGATGCTGGAAGAGGCCGGCTATCCCGACGGATTCAAGGTAACCCTGCACGGCCCCAACGACCGGTTCATCCGCGACAGTTCGGTCATGCAGGCGGCCGCGCAGATGCTGGCGCGGATCGGTATCGATATCGAGGTCGACGCCATGCCGGCCAACATCTTCTACAAAAGAGCCTCAAGCGGCGGCGAAGGCGGCGTGCCCGAGTTCAGTTTCTTTCTCGTTGGTTACGGGGCGGCCACCGGCGAGGTTTCCGCCGCGCTTCGCAACCTGATCCACACCTACGACGCGTCAACCGGCTTCGGGTCGAACAATCGCGGACGCTACTCCAACCCCGAGATCGACCTGCTGATCGAGGAAGGCATGGCAACACTGGACGACGTCAGGCGCGAGGAGATCTACAAGACCTGCTGCGCGATGACGGTCGAGGACGTTGCGGTTGTTCCGCTCTACTATCCGATCAGCGTCTGGGGAATGCAGAGCGACATCGCGTTCGAAGGTCGCTCTGACGAGCGGACGCTCGCAATGGACTTCAACGCCGCAGGCTGACCCTCTTCGGGTCCTCCGCGCGGCCGGGTCCTCCCCCCCGGCCGCGCTCCCCAGCACCGGAGCCACCAATGTTCGCTTCTATTCTTCAGCGGGTCGGCCAGGCTGTGTTTGTCATGTTCTGCATGACGATCGTGGTTTTCATCGGCATGAACCTGATCGGCAACCCAATCGACCTGCTGATCTCTCCCAACGCAACGCCGGTCGAGCGCCAACGGCTCATCGCCGAGTTCGGGCTGGATCAAGCGATCTGGGTGCAATACTGGCGCTTTCTGGTCGGCTTGGCCCATCTGGACCTTGGCGTCAGCTACATCTTCAACGAACCCGCCCTGCGCGTCATCCTGCAGCGCTTCCCCGCCACGATGGAACTTGCTCTGATGGCAACGTTCCTGTCGGTTCTGATCGGCGTGCCGCTGGGGCTCTATGCCGGGCTTCGTCCCTATTCCCCTGTTTCCCGCCTGATCATGACCAGCAGCATCCTGGGCTTCTCGTTGCCGACGTTCTGGGTCGGCATGATGTTCATCCTGCTGTTCTCGGTCCAGCTTGGATGGCTGCCGTCCAGCGGACGCGGCGAGACGGTCACCGTGTTCGGCATGCAATGGTCGTTTCTGACCCTGGACGGGCTGTCGCACCTTTTGTTGCCGGCACTGAACCTCGCCCTGTTCAAAGCCTCGCTCATCTTGCGGCTCACCCGCGCCGGCGTCGCCGAAGTGCTGCCGCAGGACTATGTCAGGCTGGCCCATGCCAAGGGACTGAGCGCGCGGCGGGTCGTCTATGTCCATGTGCTCAAGAACGTGATGATCCCGGTGGTGACCGTGGTCGGGCTGGAGTTCGGGTCGGTCATCGCATTCTCGGTCGTGACGGAAACGATCTTCGCCTGGCCCGGGATGGGCAAGCTGATCATCGACTCGATCAACAACCTCGATAGGCCGATCATCGTCGCCTACCTGATGATCATCGTGCTGCTGTTCGTCACGATCAACCTGGTGGTCGACATTCTCTACACCGTCCTGGACCCCCGGGTTCAGTTCTCGAAAACCGGGAAACGCTAATGCCTGTCGATCTCGTCGATCCCTTCGCCAACGAAGCGGAAGAAACCGCGCGCCCGATGCGCGACTTGATCCGATCCTATTTCCGCTCGCCGATCGGCACATTCGGACTGGTCCTGATGGTGCTGATCGTCCTCGCCGCCGTCTTCGCGCCATTTCTGTCGTTCCAGAACCCCTACGATCTTTTGCAACTCGACATTCTCGATGGCCAATTGAAGCCAGGAGAAACGTCTGCGGCGTACGGGTACCCCTACATGCTGGGTACCGACGATCAGGGGCGCGACATGTTTTCGGCCATTCTTTATGGGCTGCGCATCTCGCTCGGCGTAGGGATCCTGTCCGCCACCACCGCGGCGCTCATCGGTGCCACACTTGGCCTTGTGGCCGCCTACCATGGCGGGCGGCTCGAGAGTATCATCATGCGGCTGGTCGACTTCCAGCTTTCCTTTCCCACCATTCTCGTCGCGTTGATGATCCTCGCAGTTATGGGCAAGGGGATAGGCAATGTAATCCTTGCCCTGGTGCTGGTGGAATGGGCGACCTTTGCTCGGACCGCGCGGGGCGTCGGGCTGGTGGAAAGCCGCAAGGATTACATCGAGGCGAGCCATGTTCTCGGCGTGCCTTCATGGCGCATCCTTTTGCGTCATCTGCTGCCCAACTGCATTCCGCCCCTGATCGTCATTGCAACCGTGCAGGTGGCACGCGCGATCTCTCTGGAAGCGACGCTGTCCTTCCTGGGCGTAGGGGTTCCGATCACCGAACCCAGCCTTGGACTGCTTATTTCCAACGGATACCAATACATGTTCTCGGGCATGTACTGGATGAGCGTCTTCCCCGGGCTGGCCCTGCTTGTGACGATCGTCGCGATCAACCTTGTCGGTGACCGCCTGCGCGACGTCCTGAACCCGAGGAAAGACACCTGATGGCCTTCTCAGCACAACTGCGCCCCGAGGAGACGCAGCCGATCCTTTCCGTCAGCGGTCTGACGACTTCTTTCAAAGTCGCACGTGGCTGGAAGCCGGTGGTACGCAACGTCAGCTTCGACATCGGGCCCCGCGAAACCCTGGCGGTCGTCGGCGAAAGCGGCTCCGGCAAGAGTGTCACGGCGATGTCGATAATGGGGCTTCTCAACCCGCGGACCTCTCTGATCGAAGGCGAGATCCGGTTCGACGGCACCTCTCTGACCAGGCTTTCGGATGCCAAGATCCGCAGGGTCCGGGGCTCCGACATGTCGATGATCTTTCAGGACGCGAGTCTCAACCCGGTCTATACGGTAGGATTTCAGCTGACCGAGGTCCTGCGCCTGAAACGCGGCATGTCCCGTTCGCAAGCGACAGAAGAGGCGGTGACGCTTCTTGAAAAGGTCCGCATCCCCGCGGCCCGCAAGCGTCTTGGCGACTATCCGCATCAACTGTCGGGCGGAATGCGGCAGCGGGTGGCGATCGCCATGGCGCTGGCCTGCAAGCCGCGCCTGCTTATCGCCGACGAACCGACGACGGCGCTCGACGTCACGATCCAGGCGCAGATCATCGAACTGATCAAACTTCTTCAGGACGAAGAGCACATGTCAGTGATGTTCATCACCCACGACATGGGCGTCGTCGCCGAAGTGGCCGACCGAACCGCGGTGATGTTCCGGGGCGACCTGGTCGAGACCGGCACCACGCAGGAAATATTCGCCCGGCCCCGCGAGGCCTACACCAAAGCGCTTCTCGCCTCGATCCCGCGGCTGGGCTCCATGAACGGAACCGACTTTCCGCAGCCCTTCGAGCTGATCGACCATCGGACGGGCGAACCTGTCGCGGCCGCGGCCACCCCCCTGCCCGCAGCCCCCGCCGGCAGCCTGTCGTTGCTCGACGTCGACCAGTTGTCGCTTCGCTTCGACGTGCGCGGCGGCTATCTCAACCGGCTGATTGGGCGGGTCCATGCGGTGGAGGACGTATCCTTCAGCATCGCCCCGGGAGAAACCCTGTCTCTGGTCGGCGAAAGCGGCTCCGGCAAGAGCACCACGGCGCGGGCGATCATGGGCCTGAGCTCGATGGTGCGCGGCGACATCCGGCTTGGCGGGCTGGTGGCAGCAGGGCCCAAGGCGGCACCGCGCAGCGTCTTGTGCAGGAAGCAGCAAATGATCTTCCAGGATCCCTTCGCCAGTCTCGACCCCCGCTTTCGGGTCGGCGATCTGCTGGCCGAGCCGCTGCGATTGCACCTGAAGCTGCAAGAGACCGAGATCGAACAGAAGGTTGTCGCCCTGCTCCGCGATGTCGGCCTCAGACCCGACATGGCCCAGCGGTTCCCACACCAGTTCTCGGGCGGTCAGCGCCAGCGGATCGCCATCGCGCGCGCTCTTGCCCTCGACCCCCAGCTCGTGGTCGCCGACGAGGCCGTGTCGGCGCTCGACGTGTCGGTCAAGGCGCAGGTCATCAATCTGATGATGGAGATCCAACGAGAACGGCAGCTATCCTATCTCTTCATCAGTCACGACATGGCCGTGGTCGAACGGATCAGCCATCGCGTGGCCGTGATGTATCTGGGGCGGATCGTCGAGATCGGCCCGCGTCGCTCGGTCTTCGAGAACCCGTCTCATCCCTACACGCGCCAACTCATGGCCGCGGCCCCGGTGCCCGACCCCTCGCGCCGGCAATTGCGGCGCGGGCTGGTGGCCGACGAGATCCGCTCTCCGATCCGGCCCAAAGGCTTCGCTCCGGCGCTTACACGGATGATCGAGGTCGCGCCGGACCACTTCGTCCTCGATCTGCCAGATCACGCGCCCGAGTTTCCATAGACGGAGGGTGCCGAATCCTGACCCGCGAAACCTACCTCAATCAGAGAAACACGAGAAACAAGACAGATCGATGCCGACATCCCCCCATACCGAACTAACTGACGCACGGATCGCAGCCGACAAGAAGGCGACGTCGGATCCGCATGTCCAGACCACTCTGTGCCATGCCGGGCGAAACCCGGAAAAGCACAGCGGCGCCGTCAACGTACCGGTCTTCCATGCCTCGACGATCCTCTTCCCGACCCTGGAAAAGCTGGACGGGAAAGCGAGTGCACCGGTTCGCTACGGCCGGCGCGGCACGCCGACCAGCCAGGCGCTGGAGGATACCGTCTCGGCGCTGGAACGGGCAGAAGGCACCGTTTTGACCCCCTCGGGAGCAATGGCAATCACGGTTACGCTCCTGGCCCATGCCCGCCCTGGAGCGCACTTTCTGATCCCGGACAACGCCTATGGCCCCTGCCGGCACACCTGCAACGAGGTGCTGAAACCGATGGGCGTCACCTTTACCTTCTACGACCCCCTGATCGGAGCCGGAATTGCGGACCTGCTGCGGGATGAAACCGCGCTTATCTGGATCGAGGCGCCCGGTTCGCAAACATTCGAGATGCCTGACATCCGCGCGATCGTCGACGTCGCCCGCGCAAACGGAATCCGGACCGCACTGGATAACACCTGGTCGGGCGGCTACTACCTCCAACCGATCTCGATGGGCGTCGACTATTCGATCCAAGCCGGCACCAAATATCTGTGCGGCCATTCCGACGTCATGTCCGGCACCATCGCATGTGGACCCGGGCTGCACGAGGGTATGAAGAATTACGCCGCCCGGCTCGGCGTCTGCGTCGGCCCCGACGATGCCTATATGGTCCTTCGTGGCATGCGGACGCTTGCCGTGCGCATGCGCCAGCACCAGGATGCGGCGCTCCAGATCGCAACCTGGCTGGCCGACAGGCCCGAAGTTCTGCGCGTCATGCACCCGGGGCTGGCCACCGATCCCGGCCACACCCTGTGGCGGCGGGATTTCAGCGGTTCTTCGGGGCTGTTCGGCTTCGTCATCCGGCCCGTGGACCGGGCCAGGCTGGCGCGGATGATGGACGGGCTGCGCTTTTTCGGAATGGGCGCGAGCTGGGGCGGCTTCGAAAGCCTGCTTATCCCGACCGACCCCGCCAAGCTTCGCAGCGCGACCGAGTGGAACCCCGGCGGACAGACGATGCGGGTTCAGGTGGGTCTGGAAGAGCCCGCGGACCTGATCGCCGATCTAGAAGAGGGGCTGGCTCGGCTGGCATGAAACACGACGATTTCATACGAGACGGGGTCATCGGACCGGCCGGAAACAAGGCTTTGGACTCCGGGATCTCACGCAATCTGCCGGAGGGGGTGCCGAGCAACCACGCGCGCCGGGTCCGGCCGGGTGGCGTGGTGCCGACACATGACAGCCTGGTGCGGATGGGCATGAATACCGTTTCGGTGGCCTGTAGCCTGGAGCGGTTCTGCCCCCCGGCCATGCTTTGCGGCTGCACCGGCAGCAGGTTCGTCCAAGTGCCGGCAGAGGTCGACAGCGTCTCGGGCCCGATTGAGGTGGAAGTGGGCGTTGCGGCCGATCACCACCTCGCGCAGCGTCCTCGACGCGCTGAAGGCGCGCCCGGTCTGCCTCGCCGCTCGCTTGGGCCGCGAAATCCACCTGTCGATGACAACCGTCCTCGGCAGCTTCAACGTGAAGGTTCGAGCCCAAGCTTCACGCGACGGCACGGCCCTCGCCCCGATCGGTGCCGTGGACTCGCGGCGAACCATCGATTTGGTACTCGACCACCAGGCGCCGGTGAAGGGCTGCGGCGCGGTTTCGATCGGCGGCACAACCCGCTGACCTTCATCATCATCGCCGAGCTGGAAACCCTCCTCGGCGGGCCGGTGAAATCTTCCAATCTCGCGCTGCTCTGGGCGGCGCTCCCGGACCTCGTGCGCCTGCCCGCATCCTGCGGTGGCCAGAGATCTTTTTCGTTGCTGTCGCTCGAACCCGTCCAACTCGCCGGGGCCAGCACCAAGCAACCCGCGAAATCATGAAAGGACCGAATTTTGACCGATAAACTTGCACGCCTTGCCGTGGATATTGGTGGAACGTTTACGGACATTGTTCTCGAACGCGCACCCGGCGAATTCCTGTCCGGCAAGTATCTGACGACCCATGTCGAACCCGAACGCGCCGTCCTCGAAGGGACCAAAGACCTCATCGCCAAAAGCGGCATGAGTCCCGACCGGATTGGCCTTGTCGTGCACGGCACCACGCTTGCGACCAACGCGCTGATCGAGCGCAAGGGCGCCAAGGTCGCGCTGATCACGACCAAGGGCTTCCGCGACTCGCTGGAGATGGCCTACGAACACCGGTTCGAGGTTTCCGATCTCTACATGGAACGCCCCGCGCCGCTCGTTCCGCGCTGGCTGCGCCTGGAAATCGACGAACGCCTCGCGGCGGATGGCTCCGTGCTGCGCCCGTTCGACGCCGCCAGCCTGATGGCCCTGATCCCGCGACTGCGCGACGAAGCGGTGGAGGCCGTGGCGGTCTGCTTCCTGCATTCCTATGTGGACGGCGTCCACGAGCGGATGGCGGCAGAGATCCTGCGCCGCGAACTGCCGGAAGTGAAGATCACCCTCTCGCACGAGATCTGCCCCGAGATCCGGGAATACGAGCGCGGCTCGACCACCTGCGCCAACGCCTATGTCCAACCGGTCATGGAAAGCTACCTGCGCCGACTGAAGGACGGCATGGCCGGCCTTGGGATCCAGAGCGAAATCATGCTCATGATGTCCTCTGGCGGGCTGTGCAGCCTCGACGTGGCGTGCGCCCAGCCGATCAAGCTGGTCGAGTCCGGCCCGGCCGGCGGCGCCGTGCTGGCGGCGAGCATCGCTGAAGAGTTGAAGATCGAGAAGGCCATCGCCTTCGACATGGGCGGCACCACCGCGAAACTGGTGCTGATCGACGACGCAACGCCACAGCAAAGCCGCAACCTCGAAGTCGCGCGGGCCTACCGGTTCCTGCGCGGCTCGGGCATGCCGTTGCGGGTGCCGGTGATCGACCTGGTCGAGATCGGCGCCGGCGGCGGGTCGCTGGCATCGGTCGATACTCTGGGCCGCGTGGCCGTGGGACCGGCAAGCGCCGGGTCGGAGCCCGGCCCCGCCGCCTATGCGCGGGGGGGAACCCGCCCGGCGGTCACCGATGCCGACCTGATCCTCGGCAAGATTGACCCTGTCGGCTTCGCCGGCGGCAACATCGCGTTGGATGCGTCGCTCTCGGCAAAGGCGCTCGACACCCATGTAGGCGAACCTGCCGGAATGGACACAAGGACCGCGGCCATCGCCGTGGTCGAAGCGGTAGACGAGAACATGGCCAACGCCGCCCGCGTCCATGCCACGGACAACGGGGCGCAGCTCGAGGGTCGGACCATGATTGCCTTTGGCGGTGCCGCACCGATGCACGCCGCCAGGATCGCGCAGAAACTCTCGATTACGCGCATAATTGTGCCGAAAGGTGCCGGCGTGGGATCGGCGCACGGGTTCCTGCTTGCCCCGGTATCCTACGAAGCCGTCCGCACACGACTGATTCCGCTCGACATGCTCGACGAACATCAGATTGGCGCAATTTTGGCCGACATGCGCTCGGAGGCCAAGAGCATCGTTGGCCTGGGCCTATCCGACGACACCCCGTTGACCGAAAGCGTTTCAGTCTACTTGCGCTATCGCGGACAGGGCCACGAGATCATGGTTACGCTGGAGAGAATTCCGGAGGCGGAGGCGCTGCGGCCGACGCTGTTGGCGCTGTTCAAAGAGGAATACCGCCGCCATTTCGGTCGGGTGATTCCAGGCATGGAAATCGAATGCCTGACGTGGAAGCTTGCCCTTTCGGGTCCGCGCAGCGGATCTGTACCAGTCACCGCCTCCGCCGCCCCCACCGCCTCCGCCGTCTCCGAGGCGAAGCCGATTAAGCAGCAGGTCCTAGTGGATCTGCTGACGATGAAGGACGGCAATGCCAACGTCTACCTGCGCGCCGATCTCGGCATCGGCACAATCGTCGCCGGCCCGGCCATCATCACCGAAGACGAGACCAATACTACGATCCCCGAGGGGTTCACCGCCCATCTGACCCGGGCTGGTCATCTGGTGCTGGAGGCGCAAGGCGCCCGCGCAAGCCAAGGAGAAGCCGCATGACGCAAAACATAGACCAGATCCAGCTTCAGGTCATCTGGAGCCGCCTGATCGCGGCAGTCGAAGAACAGGCGCGCAGCCTGATCCGTGCGGGATTTTCGACTTCCACGCGCGAAGCGGGCGACGTCTCGGCCGGCGTGTTCAACACCCGGGGTGAAATGATCGCCCAGGCGGTGACCGGCACGCCGGGCCACATCAACTCGATGGCCCGCTCGGTCAAGCACTTCCTGGACGTGTTTCCGGCTGACACCGCGCAAGACGGCGATGTCTATATAACCAACGATCCCTGGAAGGCGACCGGCCACCTGTCGGATCTGTCCGTCGTCACGCCGATTTTCAAGGGTGGCCGTCTCGTCGCGCTCTTTGCCTGCACGACCCATGTGGTCGATATCGGCGGCAACGGTCCTTCGCCGGAATCGCGCGACGTCTATGGCGAAGGGCTTTTCATCCCGATCATGAAGATCGCCGACCGTGGCGAGATGAACGAAAGCCTGCTTCAGATCGTCCGGTCCAACGTCAAGGAACCGGTTCAGGTCGAAGGCGACATCTTTGCCCTCGTGGCCTGCAACGAGGTCGGCGGCAAGCGCTTGCTGACGATTATGGACGAATGCGGTCTCGACGAGATCGACACGGTCGGCGACGAGATTTTCGCCCGGTCGCGCAGGGCGATGATGGAGGAGATCGCCAAGCTGCCGCGCGGGACCTGGCACAACAAGATGACCATCGACGGCTACGAGTCGCCCATCGACCTCTGCGCGGCGCTGACGGTGGACGACACCGGCGTCCATATCGACATGGACGGGACATCGGAACCGTCGCGCTACGGCATCAACTGCCCGATGTGCTATACTGAGGCCTATGCCTCCTTTGGCGTGAAATGCCTTGTGGCGCCGCATCTTCCCAACAATGCGGCCACCATGGCCTGCATCACGGTGACGGCGCCCGAGAACTGCATCGCGAACGCGCAGTTCCCACGCCCGGTCGTGGCGCGTTCGACGATCGGCATGTTCCTCCCCGACCTGGTGTTCGGCTGTTTCGAGCAGGCGCTCGAAAATCGGGTTCCCGCCGAAAGCACGGGCACGCTCTGGAACATCAGGCTGGGCGCACAGCCCGATGGCGGCAATCCCGGCTTCATGGTAACGACCTTCCACAGCGGCGGCACCGGCGCGCGGCCCTTTCTCGACGGGCTCTCGGCAACCCCCTTTCCCTCTGGCATCCGCAACGTGCCCGTTGAAGTGACCGAAGCCATCACCTCCCTGGTGATCTGGCGCAAGGAGTTCCGCCCGGATTCGGGCGGCGCCGGCCGGCATCGCGGCGGGCTCGGCCAGACAATGGAGATCGGCAACCGCGCCGATGTGCCGCTGGCCTTCTATGCCCGATACGAACGTGTCGAGAACCCGGCCAAGGGCCGACAAGGCGGCAGCCCGGGGCATCCCGGCCGGGTCAGCCTGGGCTCGGGCGGCAAGCTGCGCGCCAAGGGTCTTCAGACCATTCCGGTGGGCGATACCGTCGTCATCGAAATGCCGGGTGGCGGCGGCTATGGCGACCCGCGTGACAGGCCTGCCGAAGCGCTGGCGCATGATCTGCAGTGCGGATACGTGACCCCAGAGGGCGCCGTGCAGAGCTATGGCAAGGCAATGACCGGCGACTGAGACGCACCATGTCGGACAGCCCGGTTCCCCTCACTCTCGATCTGGCCCGCGCGCTTGCCGGGCTGGACCCCGTCGCACTGTCCGATCGCGTCGCCCGGCGCTCCGGGATCGCCTTTCTCGATACAATCGCTGTCATTGCGGCCGGGCTACGCGAACCGGCCGTCGAGGCCTTGGCCAGAACCATCGGCGACGGGGGCGGACCGCCCGCCACCGCCCGGGACCGCGCGCTGCTGCTCGGGACGGCGGCGCATGCGCTCGACTATGACGACGTGGCCTTCGGGGGGCATGTCAGCGCGGTCATCGTCCCCGCGATCCTCTCAATGCTCCCCGATCTGCCGCGGCAGACGCCGTCGCGCCTGCTGTTGCTGGCCTATGCCGCGGGCTTTGAGGCCTGGGCCGAGGTCTCGGCACGCGAGACGACGCTCTACCATTCCAAGGGCGGGCATCCCACCGGCATGCTCGGTCCTCTGGGAGCCGCGGCCGCGGCCGCAACACTGCTTCGTCTCGATACCGACCGGTACGCGCATGCGCTTGCCATCGCCGCGTCGCTCGGGGCCGGTCTGACGGTCAATTTCGGCACCATGACCAAACCGTTTCATGCAGGCCGCGCCGCAGAGGCCGGCGTCTTCGCCGCATTGCTGGCACAGGCCGGCATGACTGCTGCGCCCGACGCGCTGGAAGCGCGGAACGGGTTTTTGCGGGTCCACTCCCCGAATGGCGACGTCGATCTGCGAAGGCCGGTCTTTCTGGACGGCGGCGCGCTTCGGCTCGAAAGCGTCGCGCCCAGCGTCAAGCGCTTTCCGGTGTGCTACGCCGCCCATCGGGCCATCGACGCGGCATTGGCGTTGCACCGCGATGGCGGCTTTACGCCCGAGGCGCTGACGCGGATCGATATCCTGATCAGCCCGCGCCACGCTGGCACGTTGCGATATTCCGACCCGACGACGGTGTCGCAGGCCCGGTTCAGCCTGGAATTCGCCGTCTGCACCGCCTTGCTGACAGGACAGGTTGGGCTCTCCCAGCTCACGGACGCCTGGCTGAACGACAGGCAATTGCGGCGGCTCATGAGCCGTTGCCGCCGAGAGCTTTCGGACCGGGCCGATCCCGTGCTCGAAGGCTTTGCGGCCTTCGATCGGGTCACACTTCACCGCAACGATGCACCGCCCCTGCGAAGTCCCGAGGTCACCCGTCCCCTCGGCCATGCCGATACCCCGCTGAACCCCGATCAGATCGAAGCCAAGCTGGCAGATTGCATTTCCCTGTCCGCATCGCTTCCGTCCGCCGCCGAGATGCGCGACCTGATCGGGCAACTGGGACAGCCGACCGGCGTCCCCGACGCGCTGACATCCCTTCTCGGCGCGCTTCTCGCGCAGGCGGCCCCGGCCTCACATCGCTGACAGCGGTCCTGCTGCGCGCGGTCATCCCTTTTCAACCAAAGGAAAGAATACACATCATGTCACGCACAAGGCGACTGGTCGAATTCGTACTCGACACGACCTACGACCAGTTGGATCCCGCGGTCATCACACTCGCCAAGAAACACTTTCTGGACTGCGTCGGCTCGGCCCTCGCCGAGGCGGCACACCCGCGGTCGCAGATCGTCCAGAATTACCTGAACCGGGTCGGCGCCGAAGGACCATGCCGCGTCATCGGCTACGGTCGCAGCGCCACCATCGACAACGCGGCCTTTGCCAACGGCATCCTCGCCCATACGATCAGCTTCGACGACAGTGGCCCCTCGCATCCGTCGGTAACGATCGTTCCGCCTCTGCTGGCCATGGGCGAGATGTATCACCTTGACGGCAAGGCGATCATCGCCGCGCAAGTCCTGGCCTACGACGTTTTTCAACGGCTGAACGCCGTGACCGAGGACGCCTGGGAAATGCGCAAGCGCGGCTGGCATCCCACCGGCTTCTTCGGCGCCGTCACCTCGGCCGTGCTGTCGGCGAAGCTGATGGGCCTGACCCTGGACGAAAGCGTCAACGCCGTCGCCATCGCCGCGACCATGGGTGGCGGGCTCAGCCAGAATATCGGCAGCATGGGGATGGGGCTGCACGCCGGCAACGCAAGCCGCAACGGCATCATCGCCGCGCATCTGTCCAAGGAGGGCTTTCGCGCCGACGCCGATCCGCTGGAGGGCCGCTTCGGCCTGATGGACGCGCTGTGCGGCCCCGGGACCTACGAAACCCGCGCGCTGACGGACGGGCTGGGCGCGCCCTTCCGTCTGCTGGAACCGGGGATCACGATCAAGCCCTATCCGAATTGCTGGGCGCATCACAAAGTGCTGGATTCCGTGCTGCATCTGGTCGGCGCCCACAACATCCGCCCCGATCTGGTCGAGCGGGTGGACGTCGATCTGCAACCCGACAAGCCGACCTATCGCTACCTCGAACCCAAGACCGACCTCGAAGCGCGCTATAGCCTGGGCTACGGCATCTCGCTGTGCCTTCTGGACGGCGGGCTTGGCCTGGACCAGTTCGCGGACACGCGGATCGAGGACGCCCGGACCCGGGACATGCTGGCCAGGATCCACCACGTCCCGCAAGAACCCGGCCCGGCCCAGAACAAGGTCGCCATCCTTCTGAAGGACGGCCGGCGCCTGTCGCACCGTGTCGATCATTCCAAGGGCCACCCGCGTTTCAACCCGATGTCGGACGAGGACGTGCAGGCGAAATTCGCGGACTGCGCCGGCCGGACCCTGTCCGGCGATCAGGTCGAAAGGGCCGCCGGACTGATGAACGCGCTTGAGGAGGTCGACGATCTTGCGTTGCTGATGGACGCGCTGGTGGCGGGCTAAGACAGGTACAAACAGTTCCAACGCAAAGGACCCGCCGTCGTGGCGGGTCCTTTTTTCGTTGCTGCGGCGAAACGGATCAGGCGAACAGGCGCATCATGCCCGCCACATCGTCGTGGACATCCATGGACAATACGGCATCGAAGGCCTCCTGCGCCGCTGCCGGGTCCATGTGGCCCGAAACGCAGTCCGAAAACTTCTCGAACAATTCGGCATCCGTCATCGGGTTCAGCGGGCCGCGTCCGAAATTGGTCGATGCAACTTCTTCGAATACCCGCCCGTCCTTCATCGTCACCCTGACCCGCCCAAGGTACTGATCGTCTCCGGTGTGGTGGGTGGAGGTCGTCACCTTCAGCAGCTCGGCAACCGCCGGCGTCATGAAGGCGCCCTCCCTGAAGTCTGCGATGCGCAACTGCCCGTCCGTCAGCGCCTTTGCCGTGAGGAACTGGACCGAGAACTTCGCATCCAGCGCGGTTGCGGGCTCGGGCCGATTGGTATGCGCGAGCCGGCGTTCATGCGTCCAGGTCTCGATGGCTGCGATCCCGTCCGGCCCCAAAGCTCCCTGCGCGGCACGGATCTTCAGAGCACTGTCGATTGCCGAGTGCGCGCTGCCGCAGCAGGGATGCTGCTTGATCGCGATACCGGGTTTCAGGATCTCGGGCGTCCCGTGCCAATCGTCCAGGATCTTCTCGATGGAAAATGTGCCTTCGCCGTTCAGTACATTGAAGAACCCGTAGGCATGCTCAAATGCCTCGAGGTTCGCCGTCACGCCTGCCGAGGTCAGAAGGGCGGCGAGCATGCCGTTATGCGCGGCCTGCCCGACATGCAGGGGCTTAACCGGCGTGCCGAAGTTCGATTTCAGCCCCGAGGTCATGGAGACGGTCATCGCCAGCGCATTGGCCAACGCCGGCGCCTCGAGCCCCAGCAGCCGGGCCGATGCGACGGTCGCACCGAATACCCCGAGCGTTGCGGTCGGATGCCAGCCCTTCTCGTAGTGATGCGGCAAGAGCCCCCGGGCGAGCCGGGTCTCGGTTTCGAACCCCGCCAGATAGGCTTCGATCACGGCCTTCCCGCCAAACCCGTGGTCCTCGGCGATGGCAAGCAAAGCCGGGACCATCGGCGCCGAAGGGTGCCCGCCCAGCGTGGTCGAACAATCGTCGAAATCGAGCGCATGCGCCGCGGTGCCATTCACCAGCGCCGCATGAAGCATGGTCGAACGGCCGTTGCGTGCCACCCGAGTCGCCTTGCCCGGCGCCGCGGCGGTGCCAAGCACCGTCTCGAGGCTGGCAATGAAATCGGCCCCCGCTCCGGCCACCGTCACCCCGAGGGTATCGGCCACCGCCCGCTTCGCGATATGGATCGCCTCGTCGCCGCTGTCGTCCAGAGAGATTGCAGCCGCGCGTTGCGCAAGCTCGTTCGCAAATGTCATTTGAATGCTCCTGATCAAAGCGTCGCGGCTTCGATCTCATCGGTCAGGTTTGAAACGGAGGGCAGCGCGTCCAGGTCGAGCAGCATGTCCAATGTCGCCTGCGCGCCCGCCGCGCTGATGCTGCGAGAGGCGCAGTCCAGGAACTTGCTTTGCAGCATCTCGGCCGGAAGCGGCACCTCGGGTCCGCGTCCCAGCGGCGCGGACACCTCGGCCTTCAGCCGTTCCGCCGAGCGCAGGACCACCGTGACCTCTGCGCCATAATCGTTGGAATCGTCCTCGTGCGGAACCATCTCGATCAGCGACATGACACGCATGACATCGGGGTCGTGCAGGGCCTCTTCCTCGAAGTGATCCAAGGTCACGGAGCCCGTAATCAGCGCCCGCGCCACGGCGTATGGCAGCGAGAACTTCGCGTTCAGCGCGCTGCTGGCAGGGTTCTGCACATGCTTCAGCATGCGACGGCGATGCATGTGCACCACGACCTTTTCGATCTGTGCCGCCTCGGGGGCGTTTGTCCGGTTGATTTCGATCGCCGCGTCGATCGCGCCGTGAACGCTGTAGACACAGGGATATTTCTTGATCGACAGGCCCGGGCTCATCAGGTCCAGCGGGTCGCCCCATCCGGTCAGCATCTTGTCGATGTCGTAGTTGCCCTTGCCGTTGAAGACTTCGAGGAACCCTTGCGGATGTTCAAAGGCCGTCGGCCCGGCAGAGACACCCTGTTCGGCGAGCAGGGCAGCAAAAAGCCCGTTCCGCGCTGCGATGCCCGCATGCAGGGGCTTGGTCGGAGTTCCGAAATTGGCTTTCACGCCCGAGGCGAAGGACGCGGCCATCGCGATGGCATGCGCCATCTGCTCGGCGCTGTGGCCCATGAGCCGGCTCGCCGCTGCGGCGGCGCCGAAGATGCCCAGCGTGGCGGTCGGGTGCCAGCCCTTCTCGTAATGGTAGAAGTTGACGCCGCGCGCGAACCGCGTCGCCAGTTCGACCCCCACGATATATCCGTCGAGCAGCGCCTGACCGGAGGCGCCGCGCGCCTCGGCCAGGGCGAGAAGACCGGGAATGATGATGACCGTGGGATGGCCCGACAGCGACTTGCTGGTGTCGTCGTAGTCGAGCGCGTGGCCGGAGGTGCCGTTGACAAAGGCGGCCTCGAGCGGCGCCAGACGTTCCTTGCGCCCAAGAACCAGGGCAGGCCCGGGAACGTCCATTCCGGCGGCCAGAACCGCAGCCGTGGTGTCTGTTCTTGCGCCGAGCAGCGCGCAGCCCACGGTATCGGCGATAGCCTCGCGCGCCCATTTCCTGGCGTCCGACGGGAAATCGCGATAGTCGAGGTCAGTGGCGCGTTGCGCCAGTTGGAGGGCGAGTGTCATCTGTTCTCCTGCTGTCAATGTCCACCACGGGCGGCCAGAAGGCAGGTCATCCCAGTGACGGCGGATTGGGTCTCTAGGGCCATGAGGCCGTCGTAGAGCATTGCGGCATCGGCGGGCGTCATCAGGGCCGTGCAGCAATCGTCGAACTTGCGGCGGAATTCGTCCTCGCTCAGCGGATTGTCGCGCCCGCGGCCCATGGCAATGCTGGCGGAGGCCTCGTGACGTGCCCCGCCGGGCAGGGTCACGGCGATCCGGCCCAAATTCAGATCGCCGCAGTCGTGCGTCGCCAGGTCGATCCGGCGCATCACCTCCTGCGTCTGACCGTCGCCCAGGGCATCGGGCTGAAAATCGTTCAGCCCGACGGTGCCATGCAGCAGCGCGCGCGCGACGAGGTACTGGGTGCTGAACCGCGCGTCGAGCTCGTCGCAGGGAGTGGGCCGGTCGATGTTGCGCAGACGGCGGGGATGCAGCCGCACCGTGATCGTTTCGGGAATTGCGCCTGACGGCATCTCGCCACGCAATGCGGTGGCCGCGTCGATGGCGCTATGGATGAAGGCGCAGCACGGGTATTGTTTGATCGCAATCCCCGGCGATAGGAACGCCTCTCCGGGCGCCGGCGGTTCCAAGGCCGCGCGGTCGATCTCACCCGCCGTTCTGCCGTTGAACGCTTGCAGATATCCCAGCTTGTGTTCGAACGCCGTAGTGTTGGCGGTCATCCCGGCCTCGGCAAGAAGGACAGCCTGAAGGCCGTTCCGATTCGCCATGCCGGCATGAAGCGGCTTGGTCATCGTACCGGAATTCGCCCGCACCCCGGCAGCGGCAGAGGCCGCGACGGCCAGCGCCCGGGCGGTGGTTTCCGGGTCGAGACGCAAAAGCCGGCAGCCGGCCGCGGCGCAACCGACGACACCGAAGGTTACGGTGGGGTGCCATCCCCGATTCACGTGTTCCGGATTGGACATCCGAGCAAGCCAGATTTCGGTGGTTACGCCGGCCATATAGGCCGCGAGCAGATCGGCGCCGGTCGCGCCGCGCGCCTCCGCCAGCGCAAAAAGAGCCGGAACCACCGAGACGGAGGGATGCCCGTCCATCAGCAGGTTGCAATCGTCGAAATCGAGCGCATGCGCCGCGACCCCATTGACCTGCGCGGCATCGAGCGCCGAGCGCCCCGTCGCTGTGCCCACGACGGTCGAGGGTCCGCCGGCCAGCGGCAGCGTGCCGAGCAGCAGGCGAACCACCGGTTCGGCATGGCCCGCGGCCATGCAGGCGATCACGTCGGCCACTGACCGGCGCGCCCATTTCACCGCTTCGGCGGGCTGGTCATCAAGCGAGAACCCGCTGGCAACACGGGCCATCTCCATCGTGACAGGGATCACGGCGCTATCCTTTCTTTCGGGTCATAACCGCCGGTGCCACGCGAGGCCGGGACCGCCCGCTCATCTCAGGCAGCGTGCGAACAAATCGAGCGTGCGTTGTTCCGCCAGCGCCGCATGCTCCTCTCGGTGCGGCGGATAGCCGAACCGTCCGAAGCCGTGCGGCGCATCGGCGTAGACATGGACGGTCACGTCGCTTCGGTCAGCGGTCAGCCTGTCGATCTCATGGCCGGCGGAGACCGGGATACCCTGATCCGCCTCACCGAAGTGCAGGATCGTCGGACATTTCAGCTCGGTCGCTTTTTCCGTCATCTCTTGCAGTCGCGTCCCGTAATACACCGAGCAGGCGTCGGGATCGGCCGTGGCCGAGTAGAGATAGGCAAGCTGCCCCCCCAAGCAGAACCCCATGATTCCGACCTTGCCGTTGCTGCCTGACAGCCCGCGCAGGTGGGCGGCGCAGACATCGAGGTCGTGCAAGGCCTGAGCGGTGTCCAGGTTGAGGGCGAGCTTGCGGCCCTTCTGCTGGTTTTCCGGCGTATAGGCCATGCGCAGCCCCGGTTCCTGGCGCCAGAACAGGTCGGGAGCCAACACATTGTAGCCGGCAGCGGCATATCGTTCCGCCACGTCCTGCACCCAGTGGTTCACATTGTAGATTTCCGCCAGAAGCAGGACCCCGCCGCCGCAGCCGCCCGCGGGCTGCGCCAGGTAGGCCTCGAACTCCCCATCATCGCATTGAACGGAAATGAATTCCCCAACAGCCATCCCGAAACGCCCCCCTATATCTGTGTACACCATTCGCTCGATGTATATTAATGTATACAGCAGTGTGCAAGCTTGTTATTTTGCCCGAGATCGAGCGCGCCGGCACACGAAAAGACCCCGCAAGGGCCTTTCGCCGGGCGTTTGAGCCAAAGGGATGGAGAGAGAGTTTGCGCAGATTTCTGAAGCGAATAGACAGGTTGCTCTACAACGCCGAGAGTGTGCTGATCGGTGTTTTTTCGGTCGCGGCCCTGATGGTGGGGACCGGGCAGGTCGTCCTGCGCTACGTCTTCAACACCGGCTTCGAATGGTCCGAAGCGGTGTTCATGCTGCTGACCATTTGCGGCGTGCTGGCGGGGGCGATCCGGGCTGTCCGCAACGATCTTCACGTGCGCATGGACCTTGTCGCCCAGTCGGTCGGCCCCGGTCTGCGCCGCCTGCTGAACGGGATCGGCTGCGTCATCTCGCTGGCGCTCTGTGCCTTTTACGCCTTCTCCGGAGTGATCTTCGTCGGCTTCCTGAAACAGATGGGCACGGTGAATGTCGAAACCGGCATTCCTGACTGGGCCATCTTTTCGATCATGCCGGTCGTCATGGCCTGCTTCGTGATCCGCTACGTCATCCGGATCGCGTCGATCATCGAGGGTGACGAGACCGGCGCCCCGCCCTTCTCCGACGCAAAGCATCCTTTGGCCAGGGGCGTGAAATGACCGCGATTGTCCTGGTTTTCATATTCTTCTGTCTCATCCTCATCGGTGTCCCGATCGCCGTAGCCCTTGGCGGGTCGGCTTTGGCGACCTCGCTGCTGCTGAGCCCGCTGCCCCCGGCAATCATCGGGCAGAAGATCTTCGGCAATCTGGAACACCTCACGCTGATGGCGGTGCCATTCTTCTTCTTCGCCTCGGCCCTGATGGAGTCGGGCGGGCTGGTCAAACGGCTCATCGCCCTGTCGAATTCGCTGGTCGGTCATTGGCGCGGCGGTCTCGGCATCACGACGGTTCTGACCTGCGTGTTCTTCGCCGCGCTCTCGGGGTCCAGCCCCGCCACCGTCGCCGCAGTCGGCCGCATCATGTATCCCGCGCTTCTAAACGCCGGCTACTCGACCCGCTACGCGCTCGGGGCACTGACGACGGCGGGCTCGATCGGCATCCTTATCCCGCCCAGCATTCCGATGCTGATCTACGCCTTCGTCACCGAAACCTCGGTCACACGGCTGTTCCTGGCCGGCGTCGTGCCCGGCATCATCTATGCCGCGGGCATGGTGGTCGCGGCACGTTTCCTGGCCCTGAAAGAAGACATCGCCCCGCAGGAGCGGATGAGCTGGCCCGGCCGCGGGCAGGCGTTACTCAACGCCGGTCCGGCACTCATGCTGCCGTTGATGATCATCGTCGGCATCTATGGCTTCCCGGATTTCTCCATAGGCGGGCTGGAGGTGTCGGGCGGCGCCCTGTTCACACCGACCGAAGCCGCCGTTCTCGCCACGTTTCTCGCCTTCCTGATCGGCTGGCTGGTCTATCGCGAGCTGACCGTCCGCACTGCCATACAGAGGGTGATCGATACGGCGCCGAGCGTGGGGATGATTTTCTTCATCACCACGAACGCGCTTTTCTTCGCCTTCTTCATCACCCAACTGGGCATCCCGCAATGGGTGACCGAGACGCTGGTCGCGCTGGATATGCCGCTCTGGATGTTCCTGCTGATGATAAACATCCTGCTGGTGATCGTCGGCTTCTTCCTCGAAGGCGTGCCGACGATCCTGATGTTCGTGCCGGTCCTTTTCCCCGCCGCACGGGAAATGGGTATCGACCCCGTGCACTTCGCGATCATCGTCATCGTGAACATTGAGCTGGGCCTGGTGACCCCCCCGGTCGGGCTGAACCTCTTCGTCGGATCCGCCATCTCCAACCAGCCCGCCACCGTCGTGCTGAGAGGCACCCTTCCCTGGATGGTCGTTACCGTAGCTGTCCTGATCCTCGTCACATACGTGCCTGGAATTTCGCTGTGGCTGCCGAACTACGTGTTCGGCGACTGAGCCTTCGCGACCCAATGACCAAACCTGAAAACAAACGGAGGAGACCATGCGTAGACAATTCATCAAACTTGCGATGGCGTTTGCCGCAGCCCTGGCAGCATCGGCGGCACCAGCGTTGGCGCAAACGAAAATCGTGCTGAACAACGACGGCAGTTCGCTCAGCATCAAGGGCCAGGCGATGCAGATCTGGAAAGACGAGATCGAGGCGCGGCTGGGCGACGATGTCACGGTGGAACTGCACCATGCCGGATCGCTCTTCGACCAGAAGTCTCAAATTCAGGGTGTGCAGCTTGGCATGGTCCAGATCATCGCCCCAGCCATCGGGATCTACACGTCGAATGCACCGAACATTTCCGTTCTCAGCCTGCCCTATCTGCTGGAAACGCCGACGCAGGTTCAGGCCGCCATCGAGGATCCGATCGTCGCGGCCGCATTCGAGGGCGATCTGGAATCCCGCAACATCAAGCTTCTGGACGTCTGGCCCAATGGCCCGAAGGATTTCTTCTACAAAGGTGACCGTCCGATTCTGGTTCCCGAGGACATGCGAGGCTTCAAGTTCCGCGTCCAGGCGGTGCCAGCCGATCTGGAGACTATGAGGGTTCTTGGCGCCAATGGCATCTCGATGACCTGGACAAAAGTCCCGACCGCCCTTCAGCAAGGCGTGATCGATGCGATCGAACCCTCGGCCAACGCGGTCGTAAGCGCCGGGATGGTCGAAACCATCGACCAGATGACGCGGGTGGGCTACCAGTACAGCTTCTTCGTCGTCGGCGTGAACAAGGGTTGGTGGGACACCATGCCCGAGGATCAGCGCGCAGCAATCTCCGAGGCGCTCGACGTAGCGACCGACTGGATCACGCAAAACGCGAAGGAAGCCAACGCCGAGGCCTATGCCCTCATGGCCGAAAAGGGTGTTGTGATCCACGACATCACGCCCGAGCAGCGCCAGCTCTGGATCGACGCGGTGGCCCCCGTCTGGGAAAGCTACGGCGTGAACCTGGCAGGCGAAAAGGTGATGAACCGCCTCAAGGAAATCGCTGCGACGGTCGAATAACACGCAAGTCATCCGGCGGCCGCGAACCGGCCGCCGGACCCTGGCACGGGAGCTGCCATTTGCGCCGCTCCGCTTCGGCGGCTATGATTTGGCTGCGACGCTCTGCCTACCAAGTGCCGGTCGGTCCGCAGCGAGCCCTGGGGCTGGCCTTTCCGATCGTGCACTGCCGTTCCGACAAGCCTTAGCAAACTAGACAAACGCACCGCCAACCAGCCTACGAGCGACGAACAATGCACCCAGCCGATATCAAGAACACCACGCCCTTTGATCGCCTGGTCGCGGCCATTGAAGTAGGCGAGCTGCCACCGGGCTCCCGTCTGCTTGAAACAGAGCTCGCCAAACGTCTTGGTATCAGCCGCACCCCCGTGCGCGAGGCGCTGCACCGGCTTCAGGCGCTCGGCCTCGCACAACAGGGCGCGCAGCGCGGCCTTGTCGTGGCGGAGCTTAACTATCAGAAACTCAGACAGCTTTTCGCGGTGCGCGAGGGCATCGAGGGTCTTTGCGCCCGCCTTGCGGCGCAGAACGCGACGGCGGAAGAGCATGAAATGCTCCAGGATCTGATCGATATGGACCGGAACGAGACCGACCCCGAGATCCTGAGTGCGCGCAATGCGGTGCTGCACCGCCACATTTCCTATGCGACCCATAACACATACATGATGGAAACGGTGGACAGCCTGAGACTACATCTCGTCCTGCTTCCGGGTTCGACCTATACTTTTCCAAAACGACTTAAAGAAGCCCAAGAAGAACACGAGAAGATTGTCCAGGCCATCGTCGACGGCGACGCGGATGCCGCCGAGAAGGCCGCGCGAGAACACATCGCGCATGGGTTCCGGGTCCGGATCATGATGATGTCCACGAGCTGACGAGCTGCCCGAAATCAGGCCAATGAGCGGTCAGTAGTCCTTCCCAAGACAGGCAGGACGAAAAACGCAGATCTTCAGATGAACAGATCATAGCAATGATCAGAGAACATGAGACGGGCGTGAAGGCCCAGGAGCTGAGCCCGAAGCACGGCATCGGCCACGACAGTTTCGAGAAGGTACAAACCCGGGTTTGACTGGCCCCCCTGGTTTCGTGGACGCCTTCTTCGCTCATCTTGAGGCAAGGCGGCCATGACGGGCACAGGCACTTTCACGGACGAGTGAAAGCGCGATGCGATGCGGCAGGCAAAATCCTGGCTTCATCAACGAGCGCGGGAGATGAACGACCGCGCCGCGCTACCCCATGAGGCCGCCGCGTACGCCGCTCCGTGCAATTGCGGGCGCCGCGCCATGGCCGCGCCATAGGAACTTGGCGGGGACAGCGCGCAGCCGAAGCAGCGCCTGGTGGTCGCCCGGCCGTTACAAGAAACGCCAAAGGGCCCAGGCGTTTCCGCCTGAGCCCTTGGAGATAATGGTGAGCCGTGTAGGGTTCGAACCTACGACCCGCTGATTAAGAGTCAGCTGCTCTACCAACTGAGCTAACGGCCCGCAATGCCGGTCGCTTGCCCGTGTAAACGGGAGCTCCGGTGTAATTTTCCCGGATGACCGGGCGTCAGTGGTGAGCCGTACAGGATTCGAACCTGTGACCCGCTGATTAAAAGTCAGCTGCTCTACCAACTGAGCTAACGGCCCATCCGAGTGCCGGTTCCTAGGAAACATGCCCAGCGGGGTCAAGCGTAAAAATCGAAGGCCCTTCAAATTGGCTACGGGCACGGGTATAGCGGCGCGCAGGATGGCAGACGAAAACCCCTCTTCCGCCCGGCGCTTTTTCAAGATGCACGGGCTCGGCAACGACTTTGTCGTGCTTGACCGGCGCGCTGGCGGCAGCCTGCCCGGGACCGATCTGGTGCGCGCCCTGGGCGATCGCCACCGCGGCGTCGGGTTCGACCAGCTTGCGGTGATCCTGCCCGATGCCGAAGCCGAGGCGCGGCTAATGTTCTACAATGCCGACGGCTCGCCGTCGGCGACCTGCGGCAACGCCACCCGCTGTATCGCCCGCTATCTGATGGACGAAACCGGCGCAGACCGGCTGAGCCTGCGCACCGAGCGCGGGCGGCTCGACTGTGCCGATGCCGGCGGCGGGTTGACCGGTGTCAACATGGGACAACCCCTGACCGGCTGGGCCGAGATCCCGCTTGCCCGCGCCATGGATACGCTGGAGCTGCCGATTGCGGGCGCGCCGACGGCGACCGGCATGGGCAACCCGCATTGCACCTTCTTCGTTCCGGATGTGGCGGCGGTCGATCTGGCGGTCTTCGGCCCCGAACACGAACACCATCCGCTGTTCCCCGAGCGCACCAATGTCCAGATCGCCCAGGTGATCGGCCCCGACCACCTGCGCATGCGGGTGTGGGAGCGCGGGACAGGCATAACGCTCGCCTCCGGGTCATCGTCCTGCGCCACGGCCGTCGCCGCTGCGCGGCGCGGGCTGACGGGGCGGCAGGTCACGATCGAGCTCGACGGCGGCACGATCGGAATCGACTGGCGCGAGGACGGTGTCCACATGACCGGACCGACCGCCTTTGTCTTTGCCGGCGAGTTGACCGACGCTTTCCTGGGCAGCCTGTGATGGACGGGACCAATGCGCCACGCCCGCCGGTCTTTGCCACGCTCGGTTGCCGGCTGAATACCTACGAGACCGAAGCGATGAAGGTGCTGGCCGCCGGCGCCGGGATCGACAACGCGGTCGTCGTGAACACCTGTGCCGTGACCGCCGAGGCGGTGCGCAAGGCGCGTCAGGAAATCCGCAGGCTGCGTCGCGAGAATCCGTCCGCCACCATCATCGTCACCGGCTGCGCCGCCCAGACCGAGCCCGAGACCTTTGCCGCCATGGCCGAGGTCGACCGGGTGATCGGCAACGCCGAAAAGATGCAGGCCGACACCTGGACTGCCATGGCCGGCCCCGATTTCATCGGAACGACCGAAAAGGTGCAGGTCGACGATATCATGTCGGTGCGCGAGACCGCGGGCCATCTGATCGACGGCTTTGGCACCCGTGCGCGGGCCTATGTTCAGATCCAGAACGGTTGCGATCACCGCTGCACCTTCTGCATCATCCCCTTCGGCCGCGGCAACTCGCGGTCGGTTCCGGCGGGTGTTGTCGTCGACCAGATCCGGCGGCTGGTGGCGCGTGGCTATAACGAAGTGGTTCTGACCGGGGTCGACCTGACCTCGTGGGGGGCCGACCTGCCGGCCGAACCGCGGCTTGGCGATCTGGTGATGCGGATCCTGAAACTGGTGCCCGAGCTGCCGCGGCTTCGGATCAGCTCGATCGATTCGATCGAGGCCGACGAGGCGCTGATGCGCGCCATCGCCGAGGAAGACCGGCTGATGCCGCATCTGCACCTGTCGCTGCAGGCTGGCGACAACATGATCCTGAAACGGATGAAGCGGCGCCACAGCCGCGAAGATGCCATCGCCTTTTGTCAGCAGGCACGGCGGCTGCGCCCCGACATGACGTTCGGCGCCGACATCATCGCGGGCTTCCCGACCGAGACCGAGGCGATGTTTCTCAATTCGCTGCGGCTCGTCGAGGAGTGCGATCTGACCTGGCTGCACGTGTTTCCCTATTCGCCGCGCCATGGCACGCCGGCCGCCCGGATGCCACAGGTCCACGGCACAGCGGTTCGCGACCGCGCCGCCCGGCTGCGCGCCGCGGGCGAGGCCGGGATTGCGCGCCATCTGGGCGCCCAGATCGGACGCAGCCACCGGATTTTGATGGAAAGCCCGCGCATGGGCCGGACCGAGCAATTCGCCGAAGTCGTCTTCGCCACCGATCAGGCCGAGGGACAGATCGTCTGCAAAGAGATCAAAGGGCAGGACGGCCACCAGCTGACCGCCTGATCCGCCCACGGCAAACGCGGCCCCGCCGAGAGGCTGCAAAAGAACCCCGCCACGACCCGGAACATTCGATCACGAAGGGCGTTATCGACCTGTCGAAGCACATGCGACCATGCATTCCGTCGGCGCTTTCTGCCGGCGGCGCTTTTGATCTGGAGGACGACATGACGATACGCATAACCGCAACCCTCGTACCGCTTGCTCTGGTTGCTCTGGCCGGCTGCGCCGTTTCCAGAACCGAGACACAGGTGCAATGTGGCGCCACCAAGGTCCTCATGACCGAGGATCAGAGGGCACAGATCACCGCCGTCACCGGCACCGAACGTTTCGGCAGCACAGTCTGTACCGCCGTTGCCGGGATGGAACCGACAAACTACGGCGAGCCGAAGAATGTCACCATCACCCTGTCGGACGGCATCCAGCGCAGCGTGAAACTTCAAGCCATGGAATAGCGATTTCCGCAAACGGCGTCCCCTTCCGCCGGATCCGGCGGCAAGGGAGGCCGGGAATATCAACATTCCATTTATCTTTTCTGACTGCCGTCTCATGTGAGACAATAGGCGCGCGGCGGTCGACTCGCCGTCGCGCCGGTCTGTATTTTCACGTGGGAGGAACGACATGAAACTGCGTCACGGCCTTGCGCTATCATCCTTTGCACTTCTGCTGGTCTCGGGCCCGTCGCTGGCCGCGGACATGGCAGCTGTGGTGTGCGGAGACATCCAGGTTTCGCTGAAGGAAGCCGACAGCATGGCTGTGAAGGCGGTCACCGGCGAGGAGAACTTTCAGAAGGACATCTGCGACGCTCTCGCCAAGATGGACCCAGCGCCCCTCTCCGGCCCGAACGAGGTCAAGGTCATGCTGACAGACGGCACGGAATTCACGGCCATGATTTCGCCAGCGCAATAGCGAATGACGTCCGCGGACCCGATGCGGTTTCCGCGGCCCGCGGATCGGGCGCCCTGCGTCGCCGGGGCGCCTTTTCAGGAGACGCCAGCGATCCTGCCGGATTGGCTCTCGGCCATCCTCTTGTGCCAGTATTTTCGCTCGTGCCGCCGCAGAATTTCAGCTAATGCATTCTCATTTGAATAGATCTGAGGGAAAGACCATAATGACTTCTGTCCCACGCGCCGCCGCATTGGCCGTTTTATCTGTCCTTGCGCTCGCACCGCTGCCGGCCGCAGCGATCATAGACGACATGTGGGCCAGGCTTCCGGGGCCGCCACCCTACGGCACCGAGTTTCCGTTCGATTCCTCGACCGACTATACTTGGAGCGTGCCGCTCGAGGATGTCGCAGACGGAACCGAGATTGCGAACTTCACCCTGAACGTGATCCCGGCGGGCGCCAACCTGCCAAAGTTCGAGGTGTTTTCCTTCGGCGGTGAATTCGATCTTTTCATAGACGACACGCCGACGGCGTGGACGGAGCTTCTGCCTGCGGGCTATTTTTATCATATCTTCGAAGGCGACCTGCCCGGCGGTCTGGTCAACTTCCGCGTCGAGGTCGCCGGGAACCAGAACCTGACCGGCGATGTCGCTGAATTTCAGCTCGGATACCTGGCTACGGCGATCCCGCTGCCAGGCGCGCTTCCCAGTGCCCTCGGCGGTCTGCTTGTTGTGGCCGGTGTCGCCATGCGCCGGCGCCCTGCCTGAGCAACCATCGTGCGGCAGGGCTTTCCTTTGCCCTCCGGCCGCGCGAAGTTGGCGGTGATCGAACCAGATCTCCGGAGACGCAATGCAACTTTTCCATTCCCCGACCTCGCCCTTCGTGCGCAAGGTCATGGTCGTCCTGCACGAGACCGGCCAGCTTGACCACGTGACGCTGGTCCCGGCCTCGGGCACGCCACTTGCCCCAAATACCCTGACGGTCAGCCAGAACCCGCTTGGCAAGATCCCGACCCTGATACGCGACGACGGCCCGGCGCTGTTCGACAGCCGGGTGATCTGCCGCTATCTCGATGACCGGGCCGGCGCAGGGCTCTATCCCGCCGCGCGGGTGTGGGAGGTGCTGACGCTCGAGGCGCTGGCCGACGGGATCATGGAGGCCGCGGTGCTGATGGTCTACGAATCACGCCTGCGGCCCGCGGACCTCGTCTATGACACCTGGGTCGAGAGCCAGTGGGCCAAGATTACCCGGGCGCTCGATGCTCTCGAAGGCCGCTGGATCAGCCATCTCGCGGGGCCGCTCGACATGAGCCAGATCGCGGTCGGCTGCGCATTGGGCTATCTCGACTTCCGGGTCGACGATCGCAACTGGCGTGAGGGACGCAAAGACCTCGCCGCCTGGGACGCCGGATTTGCCGCTCGCCCGTCCATGCAGGCGACCCGCCCCGAGTGACATCGGAACGTCACGAAGCTCCGCGGCGGTCAGCGCCGCCGCGGATGGTCTGTGGCCGAAAACGCAGGTTGTTGCGGCCCGACAGCCCAGCCAGCGGGCCAGGCAAAGGCGGGGCTCATCGCGTTAGGCACCAAGGCGCATCGCCCCGGTGCCTTCGCAGCCGTTGCGCGCGCTGCTAGAGGCTGTGTTCGGTTATTTCCGAGGGCTGGTGACGTCCCAGCACCTCGCGCACCTCGCGTTCGCCGTCCATCGAGGTAATCACCTTCACTTCCGCCTTGTCGCGATCGAGATAGACCTTCTCGCTTGGAAAGCCGATGTCGATCAGATCCTCGTGCGCGTTGCGCGCAGCCTCAGACGACCCGTACTTGCCTGTCAATGTTTTGGCCATTTCCGCCTCCCTGGTAAAAACTCCGGGGCCACATTATCACGGTTCAGCGCACAAGACGATGCGCGCTGACGACCGGGGACTGCCTCTGGAAGGGAAAACAACGCAAGGGAAAGCGAGCGGCGCCCGCTTCCCGTGATCCGTTGCCGCGATCAGAAGGTATAGCTCAGACCGACGTTGAAGGCGTTTGTGACAATATCGGTCTTCAACTCGCCACCGTTGTCCAGATCGGCGGTGTTGGACGAGTAGCTGCCCTTGTATTCACCGAACACCGCCCATTTCTCGGCGAACGCCCAGGACAGGCCCGCCACCGCAATCACGGCAGGACCGGTGATCTGGTATTCCGATGTGGTGCTGTCGCCGCGGGTAACCTCGACATGGGGCATGGCAAAGCCCGCGCCGCCGCCGACATAGGGTGTCAGCTTGCCACCACCCCACAATCCGTTCCAGCGATAGAAGACGTTGAAGGTGATCAGGTTCAGCCCGTCGGTCATTTCGAGCGTGTCGAAGTCGTTGTCCGACTTCGTGGAATCGGTGGCATAGACCTTTGCGTGGTTGAATTCGACGCCGTAGCCGACCCGGTCTTGCCACCACATCGCCCGAAGGCCGTAGTAGGGCGGCATCGCCCAGGACTTGCCGTCCCAGTCGGCCGTGAAGTTGAAGTCCTGATCGCCGTCATTACCCTTAACACGGCTGTCGGCTGCGCCCTGATAGCCGGTGTAGAAGCTCAGCTCCAGGTCGGCTGCGGCGGCGGGCAGGGCGAGCGCGGTGCAGGCAATCAGAGCGGGGAAAAAACGAGGCATGGTTGCACTCCTTCGTTCTGCTGTCCCGGGACTATCAGGTTTCTGCCAGAGCGCCAGCAAAGCGCACGGTGGTGCACTCGAATGGCGCCAAGTGTTGCGGCGGGAACGCTTCACATTCACGAATATATATTTTTCCTCCGAAATCCGGTCCCTTTTCAGGGTTTTTGCGACGACCCGCCGCAGATGGGCCGGATTGGGCGCTGGACGGACCGTTGCCTGCCCTCTAATTAGCATTGAGGTCCTGCGGCGCTGCGGCGTCGCCCGGATTCTGTGTGACCGACGCCTTGCCAGGAAAGGGAGAATCCTCGTGTCCCAAGCAGAAGACCACGGCGGTACCCGTCGCGACTTCCTCTACTATGCGACCGGCGGCGTAGCTGCCGTGGCGACCGGTGCCGCCGTGTGGCCCTTGATCAACCAGATGAACCCTTCGGCTGACGTCCAGGCGCTCAGCTCGATCCAGGTCGACGTCAGCGCGATCGAGGTCGGCCAGCAGCTGACCGTCAAATGGCGGGGCAAGCCTGTCTTCCTGCGCCGCCGCACCGAAGCCGAGATCCAGCTGGGCCGCGAGACGGATCTTGCGGTCCTGGTCGACCAAGTCGCGCGAAACGCGAACATTGACGCCGCCGCACCGGCCACCGACCAGAACCGCACCCTCGACGAGGCGGGCGAGTGGCTGATCCAGATGGGTGTCTGCACCCACCTCGGCTGCGTGCCGCTCGGCAATGCCGGCGACTTCACGGCCGGCGGTGAGGGTGGCTGGTTCTGCCCGTGCCATGGCTCGCACTACGACGTCGCCGGACGGATCCGCAAGGGTCCCGCACCCGAGAACCTGCCGATCCCGATCGCAGCGTTCCTCGACGACACCACCGTCAAGCTCGGATAACGGAGAAAGCGAATGGCTGGGATTCCCCACGACCACTACGAGCCAACAACCGGGGCCGAGAAATGGGTCGAGCGACGGCTCCCCATCATCAACCTCCTTTACAACACGATGGTGATTCCCACACCCAAGAACCTGAACTGGATGTGGATCTGGGGCATCATCCTGGCCTTCTGCCTTGTCTTGCAGATCGTCACCGGCATTATCCTGGCGATGCACTACACGCCGCATGTCGACCTGGCCTTCGCCTCGATCGAACACATCATGCGCAACGTGAACGGCGGGTTCTTCCTGCGCTATCTGCACATGAACGGCGCCTCGCTGTTCTTCCTCGCCGTCTATCTGCACATCTTCCGCGGCCTCTACTATGGCTCCTACAAGACCCCGCGCGAGATCACCTGGATCATCGGCATCCTGATCTATCTGTGCATGATGGGCACTGCGTTCATGGGCTACGTTCTGCCCTGGGGGCAGATGTCGTTCTGGGGCGCCACGGTGATCACCGGGCTGTTCGGCGCGATCCCCTTCATCGGCGATTCGCTGCAGACCTGGCTGCTGGGCGGACCGGCGGTCGGCAACCCGACGCTGAACCGCTTCTTCTCGCTGCACTATCTGCTGCCCTTCGTGATCGCGGGCCTGACGATCGTGCACATCTGGGCCTTCCACACCACCGGCAACAACAACCCCACCGGGGTCGAGGTGCGCCGCGGATCGAAGGAAGAAGCCAAGAAGGACACACTGCCGTTCTGGCCCTATTTCGTCATCAAGGACTTCTATGCGCTTGCGCTGATCCTGGTGGTGTTCTTCGCCGTCGTGGGCTTCATGCCGAACTTCCTCGGCCACCCCGACAACTATATCGAGGCAAACCCGCTCTCGACGCCGGCGCACATCGTGCCGGAATGGTACTTCCTGCCGTTCTACGCGATCCTGCGCGCGTTCACGAGCGACGTCTGGGTCGTGCAACTGGTCCACTGGATCAGCTTCGGCCTGATCGACGCCAAGTTCTTCGGCGTGATCGCGATGTTCGGCGCGATCATCGTCTGGGCGCTGGTGCCGTGGCTTGACACCTCGCGCATCCGGTCCGGCCGCTATCGTCCGGCCTTCCGCTGGTGGTTTGCGATCTACTGCGTCGACTTCGTGGTGCTGACCTGGGTGGGCGCGATGCCGGCCGAGGGGATCTATCCCTACATCTCGCTGTTCGGCGCGGCCTACTGGTTCGCCTTCTTCCTGGTCATCCTGCCGCTTCTGGGCGTGCTCGAGAAGCCCGAGGCGCAACCCGAGACCATCGAGGCCGACTTCAAGGCCCACTACGGCAAGCCGAAATCCGACGCTGCCGGCGGCGGGTCCGTCGCCACGCCGGCCGAATAACGAAAGGAACGGTTCGACATGATGAAGAAGATCCTTCTTTCCGCCGTTGCCGCCCTTTCGCTCGGCGGCACGGCGGCCCTTGCCGCCGAGGGCGGGCACGTCCACGACGTGTCCTTCTCCTTCGAGGGGCCCTTCGGGACCTACGACCAGATGCAGCTGCAACGCGGCCTGCAGGTCTATACGCAGGTCTGCGCTGCCTGCCACGGCCTGCAATACGTGCCTCTGCGCTCGCTGTCCGATCCCGGCGGGGTCGGCCTTCCCGAAGATCAGGTCCGCGCCTATGCGGCCGACAACTTCGAGACCTTCGACCCCGAGCTGGACGACTATCGCCCGGCGATCCCGACCGACCACTTCCCGGCCAATACCTCGGCCGGCGCGCCGGACCTCAGCCTGATGGCCAAGGCCCGTGCCGGGTTCCATGGACCCTATGGAACCGGCCTGAACCAGTTGTTCCGCGGTATGGGCGGCCCGGAATACATCGTCTCGCTGCTCACCGGCTTTACCGGCGAGGACAAGGAAGAGGCCGGCAGCATCTTCTACGAGAACCCGGTCTTCTCGACCGGCTGGATCAAGATGGCGCCGCCGCTTTACGGCGAGGACGTCGAGTTCGCCGACGGCCATTCGAACACGGTCGAAAGCGAGGCCGAGGACGTCGCAGCCTTCCTGATGTGGGCGGCCGAACCGCACATGATGGCGCGCAAGCAGGCAGGCCTCGTCGCGGTCTTCTTCCTGACCATCCTGACCGTGCTGCTGTATGCCACCAACAAGCGTCTGTGGATGCCGGTCAAGAAGGCCGTCAAGGACGCCTGAGGCACCCGCGGCGAACGGCCAAAGGATCGAAAGGCGCCCTTCGGGGCGCCTTTCTTGTTGCCGCCATGGATTTGGTGGATCGGGCCCGCCGTCCCCCGCAGTTGCCGACGTCAGGCAAGATATAGTATAATGACAGGAAATTGCCCCTTCCCGCTGTGGAACGGCGCCCAACACGACCGGACCCTCACCATGCCAAGACTGCTCGTCGCCACCGGCCTCGCCCTTCTGTCCGCTCTGCCCGCCACAGCTCAGGACCTCGTCAACCGCGAGGTCGGCGGCGAACTTGGCTATATCGACTTCGACGGTCAGCCCCAGACCAGTTTCAGCGTCTTCGGCACCACCGATCTGCATTATACCGACCATTTCGGATTTCAGGGCAGTATCGGCGCGCAACACCTCGGCACATCGCAGGAGCGCGAGAACAGCGTCTGGCTCGACGTGAACCCCTATGTCTATTTCGACTTCGGCCTTGCCGCCGGGCTCTATGCCCAGGGCTGGGCCTCCGACCACGACCCTGCCTCGGCCTTCGGCGGCGAGCTTGCCTGGAAGGGCGACGCGGGCCTTGAGGCCCAGATCTATTACGGCAACACTTGGGGCGACGGGGTCGATGACGGATACATCACATCGAAGGGCCTGCAGCTCGGTTATACCTTCGCCGGCGACATCTATGGCACGCTTTACGGCTACAAGGACACGATCAACCAGTCGGGCCAGACCGATCGCGACTATTACGATTATGGCATCGGCGTCGAATATCCTCTGGGATACGACGGCATGACCCGGCTGACCGGTAGCTTCGGCCAGATCCGGCTCGATGCCGAGGGCGAGACCGACCTGCAGGTCTCGGTCGGGCTGACCCGACAGTTCGGCGGCCTTGCCGATCGTCCGACTTTCTCGCTGCAGCGTTCGGTGGTGACGGGGCTGGTCAATTACTGACCGTCACCGCCAGATCGGCGGCCAAACCGTTCACGCGCACAGGCCGCGGAAGGGCTTCCGTCGCGGCGGGCAGCATCCTAGGATCGACCCATGAAACGCATCATGTGCTATGGCGACTCGCTGACCTGGGGCTATCGGGCGCATTCCGACGGTGCCCCGCCGACCCGGTTTGCACCCGGCGCCCGCTGGACCGGCGTACTGGCCGACCGGGTCAGGGATTTTGCCGTCGTGGTCGAGGAGGGGCTTTCAGGCCGCACGACCGACCTCGAGGACCCCGAAGCGCCCTATCGCAACGGCGCGGCCTTCCTGCCGGTCGCGCTTCGCACCCATACGCCCATCGACCTTGTCGTTCTGATGCTCGGCACCAACGACACCAAGGCAGTGTTCCGCCGCTCTGGCCTCGATATCGCGGTGTCCCTGGCCGGAATGGTGCGCACCATCCAGTCCTTTACCGGGCCCGACGCCGCAGGTGCCGCGCCGCCGCAGGTCCTGCTGGTCTGCCCGCCGCCGATCTGCCCCGACGCCGATGGCTGGATCGACCGGATCTTTGCCGGGGCGAACGACAGGATCGGCGCGCTGTCCGCCGCGCTCGCGGCCTTTGCCGAGGGACGCGGCATCGACCTTGTCGACGCGGGCCAGTTGCTTGTCACCGGCGGCGTCGATGGCGTGCACTTTGACGAGGCCAACAACCGCGTGCTTGGCGAGGCGGTAGCAGAGGAGGCGACCCGCCTGCTGACCTGAACGACCGCGCCGGCAATGCGGGTCTTGAGCCGCCGCCCCCCCGCCACTAAACCGGGCGAGCAAAGGAGCCCGCGCCCATGAGCCTCAACACCTTCGGTCATCTGTTCCGCGTCACCACCTGGGGCGAAAGCCATGGGCCTGCACTTGGCGCCACGATCGACGGCTGTCCGCCGGGCGTGCCGATCGAGGCGGCAGAGATCCAGCACTGGCTCGACCGGCGCAAACCCGGCACCAGCCGCTTTACCACCCAGCGCCGCGAGGCCGACGAGGTCGAGATCCTTTCGGGCGTGTTCGCGGGTGTTTCGACCGGCACTCCGATCCAGCTGATGATCCGCAACACCGACCAGCGGTCGAAGGACTACGGCGACATCGCCGAGAAATTCCGCCCCGGCCACGCCGACATCACCTATTGGCAGAAATACGGCATTCGCGACTACCGCGGCGGCGGCCGGTCCTCGGCGCGCGAAACCGCGGCGCGGGTGGCGGCGGGCGGTGTGGCGCGCGCCGCCCTGTCGGCCCTGCTGCCCGATCTGCGGATCACGGGCTATATGGTGCAGATGGGGGAACGGGTGATCGACCGCAGCCGGTTCGACCTGACCGAGGTCGAAAACAACCCGTTCTGGGTGCCCGATGCCACTGCGGCCGAGGACTGGGCCACCTATCTCGATGCGATCCGCAAGGACGGCAGCTCGGTCGGCGGCATGATCGAGCTGAGCGCCACCGGCCTGCCCGCCGGCCTTGGCGCACCGATCTATGGCAAGCTCGACACCGATCTGGCGGCGGCGATGATGTCGATCAACGCCGTGAAGGGGGTCGAGATCGGCGAGGGCATGGCCGCAGCCCGCCTGACCGGCGAGGCCAATGCCGACGAGATCACCATGGGGCCCGATGGCCCGGTGTTCTCGTCGAACCACGCAGGCGGCATCCTTGGCGGGATCTCGACCGGCCAGGAAGTTGTCGTCCGGTTCAGCGTCAAACCGACGTCCTCGATCCTGACCCCGCGGAAAACCATCACCCGCTCGGGCGAGGATACCACCATCGTCACCAAGGGCCGCCACGACCCCTGCGTCGGCATCCGCGCCGTGCCGGTCGGCGAGGCGATGATGGCCTGCGTGCTTCTGGACCACTACCTGCTGCATCGGGGCCAGATCGGCGACGGCCCGCGCGGCAGAATCGGCTGAAACCGAAGGTCTCCTGACAGAACGCTGTCAGCAGCCCCGTGCGGCGACCCATTGGGCACGGCGCGGGATCAACTATGCTGGCGGCGACACAGGAGGTCGCCATGCTCACACTCTATCACTCGCCACGGTCCCGCGCGACGCGGGCCTATCAGCTTCTCGACGAACTCGGCGTGCTCGACCGGGTCACGGTCGAAACCGTCGCGATTGCCCGGCAGGATGGATCGGGCGAGCCCGACCCGCGCAATCCCCACCCCGAGGGCAAGGTGCCGACCCTTGTCCACGACGGCGAGATGGTCTGGGAGAGCGCCGCGATCTTTCTCTATCTCACGGACATGTTCCCGGAGGCCGGGCTTGGCCCGCTGCCCGGACAAAAGGGGCGCGGCGGCTATCTTTCCTGGCTTGCCTGGTACGGCGACGTGCTGGAGCCGGTGGTGCATTTCCGCTTCCTCGGGATCGACCATCCGGGGCTTTTCCGCACCTTCCGCGGCTATGACGAGATGGCCGCGCGGCTGGTCTCGACGCTCGAGACCCGGCCCTATCTGCTGGGCGACACCTTCTCGGCGGCCGACCTTCTGATCGGCTCGACCTTTGGCTGGTTGCCGCAGATGACGCCCGACAACGACGCTGTGCGCGATTGGGTCGCCCGCGTTACGGATCGGCCGGCAGCGCGACGGACGGCCGAGCGTGAGGCGGCGATGGCCTAGGCCCGGGGCCTAACGGGCGGCGGGCATGCGCGACAGCTGCACGGCGAGGATGCCCGCCATGATCACACCAACGCCGACCAGATCCCAGGGTCCGATGTGCTCGCCCAGCAGAACGGCGGCAACGCCGACGCCAAAGAACGGGTTGAGGAAGTGGAACGTGGCGGCGCGCACCGCCCCGATCCGCCGCACCAGCAGGAACCAGACCAGTGTCGCGACCAGTCCCGGAACGAGCACGGCGTAGGCAAAGGCGGCGACAAAGGGCCAGCTCCAGCTGATCGCCCAGGTCTCGGTCAGTACCGAGACCGGCGCCAGCGTCGCGGCGCCGACCAGCATCTGCAGGCCCACGACCATCAGCACATTGCCGCCCGAAGATGCCCCGCGCAGCGTCAGCGTGGCGAAGGTCAGGGCCAGCACTCCGATGGCGCACTGGACAAGTGCGACCGGATCGATCGCGCCGCCCGAAAGCCGCGAGCCCATGATCAGCCCGGCCCCGGCAAAGCCCGCCACCAGCCCCGCGATGCCGAGTGGCGGCAGGCGGTCGCCCAGAAACAGCCACCCGGCCAGCGCCACCATCAACGGCATGGTCGAGGCGATGATCGCGGCAAGCGAGGCGTCGATCGTCTGCATCGCCACAAAGAACAGCCCGAGATAGAGCGCGTTCTGGCAGACCCCGAAGATCAGGATCATCCGTGCCTGACCGGTGGTGACACGCCAGCTTTGCCCCAGAGCGCGGGCAAGCCCGATGGCGATCAGCCCGGCGGTCAGGAACCGGACCGCCGAGATCCCCAGCGGCGGGGCGTGGGCGACGATAATGCGCGCCGAACTGAAGGCAGAGGACCACATCAGGGCAAAGGCCAGCCCCATACCGATTGCCCGCAGATCCATCTGACGCTCCCTACCGCTTTGACCCCGCCTAGCGCGGCAGCACCGCCTTGTGAAGGCGGACGGATACGTCAGGCAAGTCGCTTCTCCAGATAGACCCGGCGAAAGCCGCTCTCGGTCGAGCGATGGGTTTCGACAAAGCCAACCCGGCGATAGAGCGCGAGCGGCTCGACCATCGCCTCGTTGGTCAGAAGCCGCAGAATGTCATGGCCGCGATGGCGGGCCTGCCGTTCGGCCTCGGCGATCAGGCGCCGGCCGATCCCCTGCCCCTGCGCCTCGGGCGCCACGGCCAGAACGTCGAGCAATAGGTGGTCGTCCTGGTCGATCAGCACCAGGATCCCCTCGACCGCCGGGCCGCGGACAAGCACCTGAACGAGGCCCGCCGCGGTCAGCGCCGCGTAGTCCTCGACCATCGGTGCGGGCTTGCGTCCGATGCGCGGCACATAGGGGGCAAAGGCCGCCGCAATCAGCGCATTTATCGCGTCAAGATCTCCGGCGCCCGCCGGTCGCAATCTGGTCTCGGCCATCGCCCGCCTGCCACCGCCAATGAAAAAGGAGCCGCCCGACGGCGACCCCTGGAATGTTAGGAACTCGGAAGTTCAGGCGTTGACCGAATCCTTGAGGGCCTTGGCAAAGGTCATCTTGACGACCTTGTCCGCGTCCTTCTGCAGCATCTCGCCGGTTGCCGGATTGCGGACTTCGCGTGCGGGACGTTCGCGGCAATAGATCTTGCCAACGCCCGGCAGGGTAACGGCACCGCCGCCGGCGACTTCCTTGGTGATGATGTCGGTGACGGCATCAAGCGCTGCTGTGGCAACCTTCTTGTCGGCTTCCATTGCCTCGGCAATTGCGGCAACGAGTTGCGTCTTGGTCATCGGTTTTGCGGCCATGTATGGTCTCCTCGTTCTTGCCCCTTTCTGTTGGGGCTTATTTTGTTGATTCTACGTTATATGGGATCAACTCACAACTTTTTGTGGGCTGGCGGGCAGTAAAACAAGGGGAATCACGTGCTTTTTTGGCCTCAGAGGAAGGCTGTTTCCTCAAAACTGCGAAGTTTCCGGGAATGCAGGCGCTCCAGCGGCATGCCGCGCAGCAGTTCCATCGCCCTGACCCCGATCAGAAGATGCCGCGCAACCTGGGTCGTATAGAACTCGCTGGCCATGCCCGGCAGCTTCAGCTCGCCATGAAGCGGCTTGTCCGAGACGCACAGAAGCGTGCCATAGGGCACCCGGAACCGAAAACCGTTGGCTGCAATCGTGGCGCTTTCCATGTCGAGCGCGATCGCCCGCGACTGGCTCAGCCGCTGTACCGGACCGGACTGGTCGCGCAGCTCCCAGTTGCGGTTGTCGACCGTCGCCACCGTGCCGGTGCGCATGATCCGCTTCAGCTCATAGCCGCGCAGCTCGGTCACCTCGGCCACGGCCTGTTCCAGCGCGATCTGGATTTCGGCCAGCGCCGGGATCGGCACCCAGACCGGCAGATCGTCATCGAGCACCTTGTCTTCGCGCAGATAGGCGTGGGCCAACACGAAGTCGCCCAGGGCCTGACTGTTACGCAGCCCGGCGCAATGCCCGACCATCAGCCAGGCATGGGGGCGCAGCACCGCAATATGGTCGGTCGCGGTCTTGGCGTTCGAAGGGCCGATGCCGATGTTGACCAGGGTGATGCCCGCGCCGCCCGCACGTTTCAGGTGATAGGTCGGCATCTGCGGCATCTTCGGCGACGGATCGAGCGGATCGCTGCCAGAGGTGATCTCGTTGTTTCCCGGCCCGACGAAGGCAGTATAGCCGCTTGACGGATCGTCCAGCACCTGCCGGGCATAGGCCTCGAATTCCGAGACGTAGAACTGATAATTGGTGAACAGGACGTGGTTCTGGAAATGCACCGGGTCGGTCGCCGTATAGTGGCTGAGCCGCGCCAGCGAATAATCCACCCGCTGGGCGGTGAAGGGTGCAAGCGGGCTTGATCCATCGTCATGCTTGAAGCCAAAGCCGTTGACGATGTCGTCATGGGTGGTCGACAGGTCCGGCACGTCGAAGATGTCGCGAAGCTGGAACCGCAGTGCGCCTTCGCGCGGCACGGACAGGCCAGCGTCGTTGCCGACCGCGAAATGCACTGGGATCGGGGTTTCCGACGGGCCGATCAGGATCGGCTGGCCGTGGGTCTCGATCAACAGGCCGATTTGCTGGATCAGGTAGTTCCGGAACAGCGTCGGCCGGGTAATGGTGGTGGAATAGACCCCCGGTTCGACGACATGGCCGAAGGCAAGGCGTGAATCGACCGGGGCGAAGGTGGTTGTGACCAGCCGGACCTCGGGGTAATAGGCGCGGCAGCGATGCGGCGGCTGGCCTTCGGCGATCGCTTCCGAAAATCGGGCGGCAAGGAAGGTCGTCGCCTGGGAATAGAGCGAGATCAGGCGTTCGACCGCCGCCTCGGCATTGCGGAACTCCTCGTGCGGCGGCACGTCCGGGGACAGGATCGGGGTCATCCCGGGGACGTTCATTCCAGCACCTCTTCAATCAGATCGACGACTTCAAAGGTCCTTACGTCCACCAGCCCCTTGTCCGAGATCCGAAGCTCGGGGATCACCACCAACGCCAGCAGCGAATGCTGCATATAGGCGTTGTTGAGGCTGCAACCGCAATCCTGCATCGCAACCCCCAGCGCCTGGGCCTTGGCGGCGACGGTCTGGGCCAGATCGTCCGACATCAGCCCGGCAATCGGCAGCTCGACCAGCGCCAACTCCTGCCCGTCGCGCCACAGCGTCACGCCGCCGCCGACCTCGGCCAGCCGGTTGGCGGCCAGCGCCATGTCCGCGCGCGAAGTGCCGACGACAATCATGTGGTGGCTGTCATGCGCCACGGTCGAGGCCATGGCCATGTTGCCGGTATAGCCAAAGCCCTGGACAAAGGCGTTCGTGACCGCGCCGGTGCCGCGGTGGCGTTCGACCAGCGCGATCTGGCAGATCTCGCCCGTTGCCTCAACGAGCCCCTCGGACACCGGCAGGTCGGCCGACAGCGCCTTGGTCGGCGCTTGGTTTTCAACGACGCCGATCACCTTGGCACGGACGTGGTTGGCACCCTGCGGCGCCGGGATCTCGAAATCCCGTGCCGCCAGCGTCCTGCCCAGATGGACCGATTGCCGTGCCGCCTCGGGCCAGTCGAGGTGCGGGCAGTCGACCAGAATCTGCCCGTCCCTTGCCGCAACCTTGCCGCGGGCGATCACCACCTCGATCGGCAGGTCGCGCAGATCGGACGTCAGGATCACGTCGGCCCGCCGGCCCGGTGCGATCGAGCCCAGTTCGCGTTCCAGCCCGAAATGGGTGGCGGTGTTGATCGTCGCCATCTGCAATGCCACCAGCGGATCGCAACCGCAGGCGATGGCGTGGCGCACCACCCGGTTCATGTGCCCGTCGTTGATCAGCGTGCCGGAATGGCAGTCGTCTGTGCACAGGATGAAGTTGCGGGGATCGAGCCCCTTTTCGGTGATCGCGGTAATCTGGCGTTCGACGTCGTACCAGGCCGAGCCGAGCCGCAGCATCGACCGCATCCCCTGCCGCACCCGGGCAATCGCGTCGGCCTCGCAGGTGCCTTCGTGATCGTCGGCGGGGCCGCCGGCGGCATAGGCATGGAACGGTGCGCCAAGATCGGGCGAGGCATAATGCCCGCCGATCACCTTGCCGGCGGCCTGCGTCGCCGCCATCTCGGCCAGCAGCTTGGCGTCGCCCGCGATCACGCCGGGAAAGTTCATCATCTCGCCCAGTCCGATGATCCCGGGCCAGGTCATCGCCTCGGCGACGTCCTCGGGGCCGATCTCGAACCCGGTCGTTTCCAGCCCCGGCGCCGAGGGCGCACAGGACGGCATCTGGGTGAAGATGTTGACGGGCTGCATCTGCGCCTCGTCATGCATCAGCCGCACGCCCGCCAGCCCCAGCACATTCGCGATCTCGTGCGGGTCGGTGAACATGGTGGTGGTGCCGTGCGGGATCACCGCGCGGGCAAATTCGGCCGGGATCAGCATCCCGGATTCGATGTGCATGTGTCCGTCGCACAGCCCGGGCACCATGTATTTGCCCTCGGCCTCGATGATCTCGGTTTCGGGGCCGATGCAGTGGCTGGCATCGGGGCCGACATAGGCAATGCGCCCCGCGGCAATCGCGATGTCGTGGCCTTCCAGCAACTCGCGGCTGTGGACATTGACCCAGATGCCGCCGCGGATCACCATATCTGCGGGCGCGCGCCCGGCGGCAACGGCGATCAGGCGGGGGGCGGCCTTGGACCAGCTTTCAATCGTCTGTGTTTTCATGGCCCATGTTTTCCCTATTTCCCGGCCGATGCAAGCGGCTGCGCCAAGGCCGGTCTGGACAGCGATATGCGCCGCGACCTGTGACAGCCGCGCGACAGTCGCGCCCGCCCCCCGGGGTCAGGCAGGCTGCGCGGCAAATTCCCGGGCGCGCCGGAACTGGTCGTCGGTCGGGCGTACGCCGGTATAAAGCTCGAACTGCGCGACGGCCTGCAACGCGATCACCTCGTCGCCCGCGATCACCACCTTGCCCTTTGCCCGAGCCATCCGAACCAGCGGCGTCTCGGGCGGCAGCGCCACCACATCGAAGACCGCCTCGGCCCGGTCCACCGCTGCCTCGGTGAAAGCAAGCGCATCGGCGTCCTCCCCGCCCGCCATGCCGATCGGGGTGACATTGACCAGAAGATCCGCGTCGAGCCCCCCAGCCTCGGCGCGCCAGTCAAAGCCGCTGATCCGTGCCAGTTCGGGGCCGGCCACGGCGTTGCGGGCGACAATCGTGCCATTCCTGAACCCGGCATCGCGAAACGCGCTGGCAACCGCCTTCGCCATGCCGCCACTGCCCCGCAGGACAAGCCGCATGTCGGGGTTCAGCCGGTATTGGGCGATCAGCGTCTCGACTGCGGTGTAGTCGGTGTTATAGGCCCGCAGCACGCCGTCATCGTTGACGATGGTGTTGACCGACTGGATTGCGGCGGCGGACGGCATCAGTTCGTCCACCAGCGGAATGCAGGCCTCCTTGAACGGCATCGAGATCGCGCAGCCGCGGATCCCCAGCGCCCGGATGCCGCCGATGGCCGCCGGCAGGTCGGTGGTCGAAAACGCCTTGTAGACATAGTTCAGGCCGAGTTCCTCGTAGAGGAAATTGTGGAACCGCGTGCCGTGATTGCCCGGCCGCGCCGAAAGCGACATGCAAAGCCGGGTGTCTTTGGTGATCCGGGTCATCGTGGGGCCTCCGTCTGTCGGTGTGCAGGGGTGCTAGCGCGAACGCCGGGGCCTGTGGAGGCGACAAGACGGCGCCCGTCGGGTGGCGGTTTCACCCGCCGTGCAGAATGCGCTATCACCTTGTGACGGCACTGCGCCGGAGGGAACCATGTTCGACGAGACAGACCTGGAACGCTTCGTCGAGGCACAGCAGGAGATCTGGGCCGAGGCGATGGAGGAGATCGACGCCGGGCTGAAGCACGGCCACTGGATGTGGTTTGTCTATCCGCAGCTGCGCGGGCTGGGATATTCACACCGCGCGCAGTATTTCGGTCTGGCCGATGCCGACGAGGCGCGGCGCTATCTGCGCCACCCGCAGCTCGGGCCACGGCTAGTCGATGCGATGGAGCGGCTGATGACACACCGTGCGATCCCGCCCGAGCGGATCCTTGGCGACGTCGATGCCGCCAAGCTGCAGTCCTGCGCGACGCTGTTCGAAGCGGTGGCGACCGATCCCCGCCCCTTCGCCGCGGTGCTGGAGGCCTTCTTTGACGGCGACCGCTGCGCCCGGACACTGGCGATGCTGGAGAACCGGGTGTGATGCGCGGGCAATCGAGACGCGACACCGCGCACTACCCGGCCCGAGGGGCGGGCGAGGCACAGCCAGGCAACCCCGGCCCGATCCCGGCTGGAAAGGTCGAGACATGACCCGTACCCTTCTGACCCTTGGCCACGGCTACAGCGCCCGCGCCCTTGCCCGCCTGCTGCTCGATCAGGGCGGTTGGCGCATCATTGGCACGACCCGGACGGCCGGCGGGGCTGACCGCCTGCGCGAACAGGGGATCGAGGCACTGGTCTGGCCCGGCACCGACCTTACAGGCGTGATCGCCGAAGCAACCCATATTCTCGCCTCTGCCGCGCCCGATTCGGGGGGCGACCCGTTCCTGCCCGACATTGCCGACGCGCTGCGTCTCGCCCGGCCCGAATGGATCGGCTATCTCTCGACCACCGGGGTCTATGGCGACCATCAGGGTGCCTGGGTCGACGAGACGACGCCGCTGACCCCCACCACCCGCCGCGGCCAACAGCGGGTTCTGGCCGAGGGCCAGTGGCAGGCGTTGGCAGCCGAGACCGGCCTGCCGCTGCACATCTTCCGCCTTGCAGGGATCTATGGCCCGGGTCGCGGACCCTTTGCCAAGGTGCGGGACGGCACGGCCCGACGGATCGTCAAACCCGGTCAGGTGTTCTCGCGCATCCATGTCGAGGATATTGCCCGCGTGCTGGCCGCCTCGATCGTACGGCCCGATCCGGGCGCTATCTATAACGTTTGCGACGACGACCCGGCCCCGCCGGAGGACGTGATCGCCCATGCCGCGCGCCTGCTCGGCCTGCCGGTTCCGCCCGCCGTCGCCTTCGGTGACGCCGAGATGACGCCAATGGCGCGCAGTTTCTATGCCGAAAGCAAACGGGTGCGAAACGACCGCATCAAGGGCGAGCTCGGGGTGACGCTCGCCTATCCCGGCTATCGCGAGGGGCTGGCCGCGTTGCTGGCAGAAGACTGATACGGCACGGAAACGTCACGGCGCTTAAGACTCGGTTCATTGCAGTTGGTCCATGATGCTGCCGACGGCCGCCCCCTGCGGGCCGACTGCGTGGAGTTGCCTCTTCATGAGCCTGACGGATAAACTGGCCTCCGAACGTCGCGCCCGCCTGGCGGCCGAACGCCTGCTGGACCTGAAAAGCCGCGAGTTGTTCGAGGCCAACCGAAAGCTGTCGCAGCACGCGATCAAGCTGTCGGACCAGATCGTCGAACAGCGCGAGGTCGTGCGGGTCGTGCGCAGCGAGGCCGAGGCGCTGAAGGACCGCAACGAGAAGACCGAGGCGGAACTCGCCCGGGCCGAAAAAAAGGTCGAGATCGTCGAACGCCGGTTGTGGGATTCGGTCGAGGCGGTGACCGACGGCTTCGCCGTATTCGATCAGCAGGACAGGCTGCTTGCCGCCAACTCCGCCTGGCTGTCGCTGTTTGACTACTCCGAGGTGATCCAGCCCGGCATTTCCTATCTCGACGTGCTGCGTTTCGGCGCCGAGGAGGGGATAATCGATATCGGCGACACCCCGCTCGGCACCTGGATCGCCGAAATGCTCGACCGCTGGGACCAGCCCGAAATCGCGCCCGGCACGATCACACTGTGGAATCGGCGCCACTTCCGCCTGCTCGACCGGCGCTCGCGCGACGGCGACATGGTGTGCCTTGCGCAGGACATAACCGCGCTCAAGGCGCGCGAGGAGGAACTCTACGAGGCGCGTTCGCGCGCCGAGGCCGCCAACCGGGCGAAATCGACCTTCCTGGCCAATATGAGCCACGAGCTGCGCACACCGATGAACGGCGTGGTTGCGATGGCCGATCTGCTGCTCGAAGGCGACCTCGACGAGGAACAGCGGCTCTACCTTCAGACCATCCGGAATTCGGGCGAAACCCTCCTCGGGATCATCAACGACGTGCTCGACTTCTCGAAGCTCGAGGCCGAGAAACTGACGCTCCGCCCCGATCCTTTCGATCTGGAGCTGATGTTGCACGAGGTGCTGACGCTGGTCGCGCCGATGGCCCGCGAAAAGTCGCTCGACCTGCATGTGGATTATGATGTCTTCCTGCCGACCAAGCTTGTCGGCGATCCGGGCCGGATCCGCCAGGTGTTGACCAATCTGGTCGGCAACGCGGTGAAGTTCACGCTTGAGGGCCATGTGCTGGTCCGCGTCGTCGGGATCGAGGACACGCCGGGGATCTGGCAGATGCATGTCACGGTCGAGGATACCGGCATCGGCATCGACCCGGACATGCAGGCCCACATATTCGATTCCTTTGCCCAGGTCGAACAGGAGCGGAACCGCACCTTCGAGGGCACCGGGCTTGGGCTCGCCATCACGCGCGAGCTTGTCGACCTGATGGACGGCCAGATCTGGCTTGAATCCGAACCCGGCAACGGCGCCTGCTTCGGCTTTCTCGTGTCGCTGCCTGCGGCCGAAGGCCACCCGCCGATCCCGGCCAGCCTCGCTGGCGGCGGTCTCCGGGCCATGATGGTGGGGGGCGGCGATCTCGACCAGGACATCCTGTCCAAGCAGCTGCGTCAGCTCGGCCTCGCCGTGCGCTGCGTTGCTTCGGGCATGCAGGCGCTCGATGCCGTCCACGACGGACCCATGCCGCAGATCGTGCTGATCAACGAACACCTGCCCGACACCGAAGGCGCCGATCTGGCCATTGCGCTGCGCAAGGCCGGTCTCGACACCGCGACCGTCCTGCTTTGCACCGACGCCCATATCGCCGCCTCGTCCGAGGTGCGCCAGGCGGTCGACGCCACACTGACCCGCCCGATCCGGCGCAGCGAGCTGTTTCGCACGCTTGATGCCCTGTCCCCGGTCCGGGCACCCGGCCCCGACATCGACGCGCCGGCCGCAGACGACGGGCCGATCCGTTTCGCCTCCCGCCGCAAACAGGTTCCGGCCGCCCGGGTCGCGTCCGGGCAGCCCCCCCGAACCGCGCCGCGCCCGATGCGCGTATTGGCGGCCGAGGACAACCGGACCAACCAGTTCGTGCTGCGCAAGATGGTGAAATCGCTCGACATCGACCTTGCCTTTGCCAGCAACGGGCGCGAGGCGGTCGAGCTTTTCCGCAATTTCCACCCCGACATGATCTTCATGGACATCTCGATGCCGGAAATGGATGGCAAGGAGGCGACCAATGCGATCCGGGCGCTGGAAAGCCCGGGGCAGCGGGTGCCGATTGTCGCGCTGACCGCCCACGCGCTCAGCGGCGACCGCGAGGACATCCTCGCCGCCGGGCTCGACCATTATCTGACCAAACCGCTGAAGAAGGGGCCACTGCAGCAGCTGATCATCGACCACCGCCCCGAAGATTGTCGCCCGCCGCTGCCCGGGACGGCGATCTCTGCCGAGTAAGTGGCGCGCCGGAACCGGGTGGCATCGCTCGCCCGATCGCCGCAGGGCGGTCGACGCGGCGCCCGGTCGCCTGCGATCCTCGCGCGGGCCGCTTTCAGGCCGCGTCCTGCGCCACCGCCCGGCGCAGGAACACCGGGCGATCCTCGACCTCGGTCAGATCGGCGCAAAAGCCATAGCCGCCGGTTGCGAAATCTCGCAGCGCGGCGGGATCGGTCAGCCGGTTCTGCACCACGAAGCGGGCCATCGCACCCCGCGCCTTCTTGGCAAAGAAGCTCACGATCTTCGGCCCGCCGGGGCGATCCTCCAGAAACACCGGTGTGACGACGCGGATCCCCAGCGTGGCCACCGGAACGGCCGCGAAATATTCCTGGCTGGCACAATTGACCAGAACCTCGCATCCCAGGTCCGCCGCGGTGGCAGTCAGCGCGCGCGCCAGAAGATCGCCCCACCAGGCATAAAGCGTCGCGCCACGCGGGTTGGCCAGCCGGGTGCCCATCTCAAGCCGATAGGGCTGGATCGCATCGCATGGCCGCAGCAACCCGTAAAGCCCCGAAAGGATCCGCAAATGGCTCTGCGCCCATTCGATCTCGTCGGGATCGAGCGATCGCGCTTCGAACCCGGCATAGGTATCGCCGGCAAAGCCAAACGCCGCTGGGCGCGTCGCCTCGGGGGCCGGGTCATCGGAGAACGCCGCAAACCGGTCGCGGTTCAGCATCGCCAATTGCGGGCTCAGCCCCATCAATGCCGCCAGATCGGCCGCCGACAGCCGCCGCGCCACATCGGCCAGTCGATTGGCCTCGGCCAGAAACGCCGGCCGGGTCGTCGTCAGGTCCGGAACCTCGGACCAGTCGAGCCGCTTTGCCGGAGAGATCACGACGAGCATGGTGGGCCTCCTGTCCTGCCTTCGCGGCCGACCATAGGCGGCCGGGCCGCGGGGTCCAGACCCGAACTTGCCATCACGACGCCTCGGCCAGCACCTGCAGGAAGGCCGCGCCGAAACGTTCGATCTTCTGCGCCTCCATGCCGGGGATCCGCGCCAGCGCATCGAGCGAACCGGGCCTGCGTTCGGCGATGTGGCGCAGGGTCGAGGGGGCGCAGCTCAGATACCGCCCGGCCCCGTCCGCACCGCGGATCAACCCGCTTTGCACCGCCTGCAGCCGGTCGAAAACCTCGCCGCCGCCGTTCGCCGCAAGCCGCCGCCGCGCCGGGTGCAACATCTGCACCTCGCCGGTGATGACCTCCAGGAACGTCGCGCCAAAACGTTCGAGCTTGGTCGCCCCGACCCCGTTGACGCCCGCCATCTCGTCGAGCGTTCCGGGCCGCCGCTCGGCCATCTCGATCAGCGTCCGGTCGGCGAAGATCACATAGGCCGGCACACCCGCCGCCTCGGCCAGCGCCCGCCGCTTCGCCTTCAGCGCCGACAGCAACGGCGCGTCCTCCTCGGCCACCTGCATCCGCACCGCAGGCCGCGCCGCGACCCGGGCCAGACTGTCCCGGCGCAGAACGATCCCCGCCTCGTCGCGCAGGATCGGCCGGGCCGCGTCGGTCATGCGCAGCCCGCCATGGCGCTCGGGGTCCGGCCGCACCAGATCGTGGCCCATCATCTGACGGAAGATCGCCTGCCATTGCGTGCGGTCGTATTCGCGCCCGACACCATAGGTCGGCAGCTTGTCGTGGCCGCGGGCGCGGATCTTGTCGGTATCCGCACCAAGCAGGATATCGATCAGATGCCCGGTGCCAAAGCTCTCGCCAGTGCGCAGGATTGCCGAAAGCGCCTTTCGCACCGCCATCGTGCCGTCAAACGTCTCGGGCGGCCGTTCGCAAAGATCACAATAGCCGCAAGGCTCGGGGCGCTGCTCGCCGAAATACCCCAGCAACGCCTGCCGCCGGCATGTCAGCGCCTCGGCCAGTCCCAGCAGCGCGTTCAACCGCACGTGGTCGGCCGCTTTGCGCTCGGTCGGGGCGGCGCCCTCGTCGATCTGGGACCGGCGCAGACGGATGTCGTCTGGCCCGTAAAGGGTCAGCGTCTCGGCCGGCGCCCCGTCGCGGCCGGCGCGCCCGATCTCCTGATAATAGGACTCGATCGATTTCGGCAGATCGGCATGGGCGACCCAGCGGATATCGGGCTTGTCGACCCCCATGCCGAAGGCGACGGTGGCCACGACGATCAGACCGTCCTCGGTCTGGAACCGTTCCTCGACCGCCCGGCGCGCCCCGGCCTCCATGCCGCCATGATAGTGACAGGCCGAATGCCCGGCCTCCCTCAGGGCCTGCGACAAGGTCTCGGTCTTGGCCCGGGTGCCGCAATAGACGATGCCCGACAGCCCGCGCCGGGCGGCCGCGAAATCGAGGATCTGGCGCCGCGGCTGGGCCTTGGCGGCAAAGGCAAGGTGCAGGTTCGGCCGGTCGAAGCCATGCAGGAACACCCGCGGCGCCAGACCGTCGAACAGCCGCGTGACGATTTCCTCGCGCGTCTCTTCATCGGCGGTGGCGGTAAACGCCGCCAGCGGAACATCGAGTTCGCGGCGCAGTTGGCCGATCCGCAGATAATCGGGGCGGAAATCGTGCCCCCACTGGCTGACGCAATGCGCCTCGTCGACCGCAATCATCGACACGCCGGCGCGCCGCAACCACCCGGTGATGCCGGCGGCCGCCAGCCGCTCCGGCGCCATGTAGAGCAGCTTCAACTGCCCTGCGGCCAGTGCCTGATGCACCGCCTCGGTCTCCTCGCCGGTGTTGCCCGAGGTCAACGCGCCCGCGGCGACCCCCGCCGCGCCGAGGCTGCGCACCTGATCCCGCATCAGCGCGATCAAGGGCGAGATCACCACAGTCACGCCGTCCCGGCACAGCGCCGGCAGCTGGAAACACAGCGACTTGCCGCCGCCCGTGGGCATGATCGCCAGAACGTTCTCGCCCGCCTCGACCGCCGAAACGATCTCGGCCTGCCCCGGGCGGAACGATTCGAATCCGAATACAGAGCGCAGAAGCGCGTCGGGAGAGGCTGCGGCCATGCCGGTCCTGCGGTTCTTTTCAGCTGCTCGTTATCCGGCGCATCCTCCCACAGCGGCTCCGGCGGGACAAGGCCCCGCCACCCTGCGGCAAAGGCCCTTCCCGGGTTTCTTCTTGGCCGAAATACCTCGGGGGAGTCGCGGCCCGCCGCGACGGGGGCAGCGCCCCCGACAGGCCCGGACCGCATCGTCCGGACCGACGGGCTCAGCGCAGGCCGAACAAGGTCGGAAGAACGATGTCGCGCAGCGCGATCAGGATCACGAAGGCGACCAGCGGGGCAAGATCGAGCGGCCGGGTGTCGGGCAGGATCGACCGGATCGGTCGATAGACCGGCTCGAGCAGCCGGTTCAGCCCGTCCCACAAGCCACGCACAAAAGGCTGACCATAGTTCAGCACGTTGAAGTTCAACAACCAGCTCATGATGATCTGGATGATCATGACGTAGAAGGCCAGGTTGAGGACAAGCCTCAGAATGTCATAGATCATGAATGCCATTGCGGCCTCCGTTCTGCACCGGGGTCGATGTAGGGCCCGGAGCGCCGGGGCGCAAGCGCCGCGACGCCAAGTCGTGCTTGACGCCGCACCCCGGCTGCGATTTCGCACCTGCGAAAGGACGTGCCATGTACCCGGTCATTCGCCTCGTCGCCCATGTCGCCCGGCATGGCCGCAACCCGCTTCCGCTCGACGGAACCCACATCGGCCACCACATCTGCTGGCCCTGGGACATCGACCCGTGGATGGAGCTGAACAATGGCCGCACGCTGACGCTCTACGACCTCGGCCGGGTGGCGATGTTCCACCGGATCGGGGCGGTGGCGGCGATGCGCCGCAACGGCTGGGCGCCTGCGGTCGCCGGCCTGTCTGTTCGCTTCCGCCGGCGGGTCAAGGTCTTTGCCCGGTTCGAGATGCGCTCCCGGATCGTCGGATGGGACGACAGGTTCTTCTATTCCGAACAGGGCATGGTGCGGGGCGGCGAATTCAGTTCGCACGCGCTGGTGCGGCTGGCGATAACCGATGGCAATGGCGCGGTGCCGACCGCACGGGTGCTGGCAGAACTTGGCGCGGATCCTGAAAGCCCGCCCCTGCCCGAATGGATCGCTGCCTGGATCGCCGCCGAGGCGCAGCGGCCCTGGCCGCCCGGGCTGTGAATCGCGGCCCGATTGCGCGAGGGCGGCAAAGCCGCTAACCCTCCCGCACCAGCCCGGAGCCACATCATGACCGACCCCGTCGCGCTTGCCGCCGATCTGATCCGCTGCCCTACGGTCACGCCCGAAGAGGGCGGCGCGCTGGTGCTGCTGGAGCGGCGGCTGTCGGAGGCGGGCTTCGCCTGCACGCGGGTCGACAGGGCCGGCACCCCGAACCTCTTCGCCCGCTGGGGCGCAAAGGGCGATCCCCGCAGCTTTGGCTTCAACGGCCATACCGACGTCGTGCCGGTGGGCGACAGGGCAGCCTGGAGTACCGATCCCTTCGGCGCCGAGGAACGCGCGGGATACCTCTGGGGCCGCGGAGCGAGCGACATGAAATCGGGCGTCGCGGCCTTCGTGGCCGCCGCCATCGACCTTGTCGGCAACACGCCCCCTGATGGCGCAATCCTGATCGCGATCACCGGCGACGAGGAGGGCGACGCGACCGATGGCACCGTGGCCTTGCTAGACTGGATGGCCGCCAATGGCGAGGCGATGACCGCCTGTCTGGTGGGAGAGCCGACCTGCCCGAACGTGATGGGCGAGATGATGAAGATCGGCCGCCGCGGTTCGATGACCGCTCGGTTCACCGCCCGCGGCGTGCAGGGCCATTCAGCCTATCCGCACCGGGCGAAGAACCCGGTCGCAGCCATCGCGCAGCTTGCGACCCGGCTCTGCGATCGCCGGCTCGACGAAGGTACCGCGCATTTCGACGCCTCGACCCTGGCGCTGACCACCATCGACACCGGCAACACGGCGACCAACGTGATCCCCGCGACCTGCCGCGCCACCGTCAACATCCGCTTCAACGACACCCACACCGGGGAGAGCCTTGCCGACTGGCTGCGGGCCGAGGCCGCGGCCGTCGCCGCCGAAACCGGCGTTGCAATCGAGACCGCCGTGACCGTCTCGGGCGAGGCGTTCCTGACCCCGCCGGGCGCGCTGTCGCAGCTTGTCGCCGACGCGGTCGAGGCCGAAACCGGCCGCCGGCCCGAACTGTCGACCTCGGGCGGCACCTCGGACGCGCGATTCATCAAGGATCACTGCCCGGTCGTCGAATTCGGTCTGGTGGGCGCCACCATGCATCAGGTCGACGAACGGGTCAGCACCGACCAGATCCGCCAGTTGAAGGCGATCTATGCCCGGATCCTGCAAACCTATTTCGCCCCGTGAACCGCCATCTGGTGGTCATGGTGAAGGAACCGCGCCCGGGCCGGGTCAAGACCCGGCTGGGGGCCGATATCGGCATGGTTCCGGCCGCCTGGTGGTCCCGCCACCAATGTGCAGCGCTGCTGCGCCGGTTGCAGGACCCGCGCTGGCAGCTCCGCCTCGCCGTCACCCCCGATGCCGAGGGCCTCGCCTCGCGGGTCTGGCCCGGTCAGTTGCCGCGCCTGCCGCAGGGCGCGGGCGATCTGGGCGACCGCATGGCGCGGATCTTTCGCAGCCTGCCCCCGGGACCAGCCGTCATCGTCGGCGCTGACATTCCAGAGATGGCGCCCCGCCACATCGCCCGCGCCTTCACCGCACTTGGTCCGGCCGAGGCGGTCCTCGGCCCCGCGCCCGACGGTGGCTACTGGCTGATCGGGCTCAAACGCAGTGCCCCGCCGCCACCCGCGCTGTTCGCGGGCGTCCGCTGGTCGACGCGCCACGCAATGGCCGACACGATGGCCAGCCTTGCGCCGCTGCGAGTCGCGCTGGCCGATACGCTCGCTGACGTCGACACCGCTTCCGACATGCGCTGAACGCATAAGGCCACCGCAGGGGTGGCCTTGTGCTGGCGCTGAGTCAGGTCAGCGTCCTTGCCGTCGTTCCGGCAGTCGTGCCGGTTCAGGCGACCTTGTTCGATTCCGTCAGGGCGAGGTGGTGAAAGTCGGCCCGGCTCAGGTTCAGGTCGGCCAGCTCGCGATCGCCCATCGAAGAAAGTTCATTGTAGGTCTGAACATAGGCCGCGTGGCGGCGGCGCCATGCCGCAAAGCCAGCCAGCAGGCGGTCAAGGCCCAGGACGGAAGAAATGGGGGCGGAGGCGACGTCGTACATGCTCATCTTCAAGATCCTCGATGTGCTTCTTGGGTTCTGGACGTTAACGCTAACATCCGTTGACCCCTAGATGCTCCCGAAGAGGCCCTGGGACAATCATCAGGTTTGTATTTCCCCTATGCGCTCAGCGCATGTCTAGCGGGAAGGGATCGGCACCTGGAACAGGCGCTCAGGCGCGCGCTGCCCCCAAGGTTGCGATCCCGAGCACATCGAGGACCTTTGCCTCGATGTCGGCGGCGTTCATGCCGGCCACCGCATACATGTCACGCGGGCTCGACTGGTCGATGAAGATGTCGGGCAGAACCATCGAGCGGAACTTGAGCCCGCGGTCGAACACGCCCTCTTCGGCCAGCAGTTGCGCCACATGGCTGCCGAATCCGCCGACAGCCCCTTCCTCGATGGTGATCAGCGCGTCATGGTCACGGGCCAGTTGCAGGATCAGATCGCGGTCGAGCGGCTTGGCAAACCGCGCATCGGCAATGGTCGGCACGATCCCGCGCCGCCCCAATGCCTCGGCCGCTTCCTCGACTTCCTTCAACCGCGTGCCGAAGGACAGGATCGCAACGCCCGAACCCTCGCGGATCATGCGGCCCTTGCCGATCTCAAGCGGCACGCCGCGTTCGGGCAGATCGACGCCCACCCCCTCGCCACGCGGAAAGCGGAAGGCGATGGGCCCGGCATCATGGGCAACCGCGGTCGCCACCATGTGCTTCAGTTCGGCCTCGTCGGCCGCCGCCATCACCACGAAACCGGGCAGGTTGGACAGGAAGGCCACGTCGAAGGCGCCGGCATGGGTCGCCCCGTCGGCGCCGACCAGGCCTGCCCGGTCGATGGCGAACCGCACCGGCAGCCGCTGGATCGCCACGTCATGGACGACCTGATCATATCCGCGCTGCAGGAAGGTCGAATAGAGCGCGCAGAACGGCTTCAGCCCGCCGGCCGCCTGGCCGGCGGCAAAGGTCACGGCGTGCTGTTCGGCGATGCCGACATCGAAACAGCGCGAGGGGTAGCGTTCGGCAAACAGGTTCAACCCGGTTCCGTCCGGCATCGCCGCGGTGATCGCGGTAATCCGGTCGTCGGTCGCGGCCTCTTGCAGCAGGCTCTGGGCGAAGACGCTGGTATAGCTCGGCGCATTCGACGGCGCCTTTGCCTGCGCGCCCGTCACCACGTCGAACTTGGAGACGCCATGGCCCTTGTCCTCGGCGGTCTCTGCCGGGGCATAGCCCTTGCCCTTCTTGGTGATCGCGTGGATCAGGATCGGCCCGTCAGCCCGCGCCTTGACCGTACGCAGAACCGACAGAAGCATGTCCATGTCATGGCCATCGATCGGGCCGATATAGTCAAAGCCCAGTTCCTCGAACAGCGTGCCGCCAATCGTGATGTGCTTGACCATGTCGCGCGCCCGCCGGGCGCCTTCATAGAAAGGGTGCGGCAACAGGCTGAGCGCGCCCTTGGCAGCCGCCTTCAGATCCTGGAACGGAGCGGCAGCGTAAAGCCGCGACAGATAGGACGACATCGCCCCCACGGGCGGCGCAATCGACATCTCGTTGTCGTTCAGAATCACGATCAGCCGCTTGTTCAGGTGGCCGGCGTTGTTCATCGCCTCAAAGGCCATGCCGGCGCTCATCGCCCCGTCGCCGATCACCGCGATGGCGTCGCCGATCCCGTCGGCCGGCTTGGCCCCCAGATCGCGCGCCGTGGCAAACCCCAGCGCGGCCGAGATCGAGGTCGAAGAATGGGCGGCGCCAAACGGGTCATAGGGCGATTCCGAGCGTTTGGTGAACCCGCTCAGCCCGTCCTTCTGGCGCAGGGTGCGGATCCGGTCGCGACGCCCGGTCAGGATCTTGTGGGGATAGCACTGGTGCGAGACATCCCAGATCAGCTTGTCGCGCGGCGTGTCGAAGACCGCGTGGATCGCCACGGTCAGCTCGACCACCCCGAGCCCCGCGCCAAGGTGGCCTCCGGTCTCGCTGACGGCGCTGATTGTCTCGATGCGCAACTCGTCCGCCAGGTCCGACAGTTCCTGATCGGTGAACCGTTTCAGATCGGCCGGAATATCGACCCTGTCGAGCAGGGGCGTGACTGGTCGTGTCACCATGGCTTCGGCCCTCCAACGACCGTCGCTGGCCCGCCATTCGCGCAGGAAGGCGGGGCCTAACTCTTGCGGGCGATGACGAAACGGGCGGCGGCCCGAAGATTGTCGGCATCGCTTCCGAATGCGGATAACGCTTTTTCCGCCTCTTCCACAAGGGCAGCGGCCCGGTCGCGCGCCGGTTCAAGCCCCAGAAGCGACACGAATGTGGCCTTTCCGGCGACGTCATCCTTGCGCAGGCGCTTGCCCGCGGCCGCCGCATCGCCCTCGATATCCAGAATGTCGTCGACGATCTGGAAGGCCAGCCCGAGCGCCGAGGCATAGCGGGTCATCGGCGCGGGATCGGCATAGGCCAGCCGCGCCCCTGCCTCGGCCGACCAGCGGATCAACGCCCCGGTCTTGTTGGCCTGCAGATCGGTGATCGCGGACAGGGTCAAGGGGGACGCGGCGGTTTCGGCCGCGATGTCCTGCGCCTGGCCCAGAACCATGCCCTGCGCCCCGGCCGCGCGCGCAAGCGAGGCAATCAGCGCCACCCTGACTGCGGGATCGGGCGCGCAGGCTTCGCGCGACAGCAGATCGAAGGCCAGCGTCTGCAACGCGTCGCCCGCGAGGATCGCCGTCGCCTCGTCCCATTTGACGTGGACGGTCGGATGGCCCCGGCGCAGGTCGTCATCGTCCATGGCCGGCAGGTCGTCATGCACCAGCGAATAGGCGTGCACGGCCTCGACCGCCGCCGCAGCCCAGACCGCCTGCGCCTCGGTCACGCCATGCAGCCTGGCGCTTTCGATCACCAGAAATCCGCGCAGCCCCTTGCCGCCGCGGCAGGCATAGCGCATCGCGGCAATGACGGGCTGGTCGGCATAGCCCGAAAGCTCTGCCTCGAGACAGGCCTCGACCCGTCCGGCCGCGGCATCCAGATTTTCACGGAAGTTCATTTCGCGTCGAACGGCACGGTGCCGGTGGGATTTCCCTCGGCATCCTGGGTGATGGCAGCGACCTTTTCCTCGGCGGCGCGCAGCTGCGCGTCACAGCGTTTCTTCAACGCATCGCCGCGTTCATAGAGCGCAATCGACTGTTCGAGCGGGGCATTGCCGCCTTCAAGCTCGCGCACCACCCGTTCAAGCTCTGCCATGGCTTCTTCGAAGCTCATCTGCTCCACCGGCTTGTCCGTCATCCGCTCCGCTCCATCAGTACCCGCACATGGGCCGCGACCCCGGCAGCCAGCGCTTGCAAATCATAGCCGCCTTCGAGAGTCGAGACCACGCGACCGCCGCAATGCCGCGCCGCGAGGTCGCAAAGCTCGTGTGTGATCCAGGCAAAATCCTCGGTCTCGAGTTCGAGTTGCGCCAGCGGATCGTCCTTGTGGGCATCGAACCCGGCCGAGATCAACAGCAGCTCCGGCGCGAAATCCTCCAACGCCGGCAGGATCTGCTGCTGCATCGCGCGACGGAACTCGACGCTGCCCGTGTGGGGCGCTAGCGGCACGTTCATGATGTTGCCACAACTTCCGGTCTCGTGCGCCGCCCCGGTGCCGGGAAACAGCGGCATCTCGTGGGTCGAGGCGAACAGCACCCGTTTCTCGTTCCACAGCAGGTCCTGGGTGCCGTTGCCATGGTGGACGTCGAAATCGACAATGGCGACGCGGCTCAGCCCGTGGTGGTCGAGCGCCCGCATGGCGCCAATGGCGATGTTTCCAAACAGACAGAACCCCATGGCGCGGCTCTTCTCGGCATGGTGCCCGGGCGGCCGTGTGGCGCAAAAGGCATTGCCGACCTCGCCCGCCATCACCGCATCGACCGCCGCCACCACGCCCCCGGCCGAACGCAGCGCCGCATCGAGGCTGCCGGTGGTCACGAAGGTGTCGGCGTCGAGGGATGTCCAGCCATGTTCGGGGATCGCCGCCTCGATCGAGGCCACGTAGGCCGCGGGATGCACCCTCAGCAGCTCGGATCGTGCCGCCTGCGGCGCCTCGCGCCACTCCAGCGCGTCGAACTCCGGCCGGGTCATGGCCAGCAGGATCGCCTGCAGCCGGTCAACCCGTTCGGGGTGCCCCTCCGGCGTCACATGCCGCAGACATTCGGCATGGGTAAACAATGCTGTTGTCATCGGGGCCCTCCCTTCCCGTCCGATCCGCCCGCGCGACCCGGCTTCACTCCCTTGGCGCAGATCGCGAGCCTAATCCGGATCGCGTCCCCCCGACAATGTCCCGATCTAGTCCGGGGCGAGCATATAGCCCGCGCCCCGCACCGTCTGCAGATAGCGCGGCTGCTTCGGGTCGGTCTCGATCTTGCGGCGCAGCCGGGTGATCTGCACGTCGACCGCGCGTTCCTGCGCCTGATCGCCATCGCGCCCCAGATCCTCGACCAGACGGCTGCGGCTGATCGGCTCGGCCGGATGGGCCGAGAAGATCCGCATCAACAACGCCTCGGTCGCGGTCAGCCGCACCTGGGTATCGCCGCGCCACAGCTCGCCCTTTTCGATGTCATAACGCACCTGCCCCAGATGCAGCACCTTGGGACCGGGATCGACCCGCTCCTCGGCCGGCATTCGCCGCAGGATCGCATTGATCCGCAGCAGCAGTTCGCGCGGTTCGAAAGGCTTCGGCAGATAATCGTCGGCCCCGGCCTCGAGCCCGGCAATCCGGTCGGCGGTGTCGCCCCGCGCCGTCAACAGAAGGATCGGCGTCGCAATCTTCCCGCGCAGGCTGGAGGTCAGGCTGATCCCGTCCTCGCCCGGCATCATCACGTCGAGCACGATCAGATCGAATTCGAGCCCCGCCAGCAGCCGCCGCGCATGACCCGCGTCGCGCGCCGCGCTGACGAGGAAGCCGCTGCGAATCAGGAACTTCTGCAACAGCGTCCGAATCCGCTCATCGTCATCGACGATCAGCAGATGCGGCGCGACCTCCCCTGTCGCAGCGATGTCGCTCATTGTCCGCTCTCCACAAGACCCTGATAGCGTCGTCGCATCTCGGGGTCCATCATCGCCTCGAGGACGGTGCGAAAGCCCGCCACCGCCTCGGGCCCGGCATGGCGGAAGGCATCGCGCATCCGCGCCCGCTGCGCCGTGCCAAGCTCGCGCTCCAGCGCCTCGCCGGCATCGGTCAGAAACAGGTGCCGCTCGCGCTTGTCGCGGGTGCCGATCCGGCTTTCGACCAGACCGTCCTCGATCAGCGACCGCAGCACCCGGTTCAGCGACTGCTTGGTGACGCCAAGGATCGCCAGCAGGTTGTTGACGGTGGTGCCGGGCGAGCGGTGGATGAAATGCACGGCCCGGTGATGCGCCCTTCCATAGCCGCGCGCCTCGAGGATCCGGTCCGGATCGGCCGTGAATCCCTTGTAGGCGAAGAACATCGCCTCGATTGCCTTGCGCAATTGTTCGTCTGTCAGAAACAGCAGCGTCTCGCCCCGCTGCCCTCCGCCACCCGGACCATCTGCCATCTGTCGCCTCGCGCGGTTCCCCGACTGGTTCATGGTCTTCAACTTTTATGTCAGCCTTGTTGACATTGCTAGGGGCAACTGCTAGCTCCCGTCCAGAAATTGCGCAAGAAACCGTCCGGTTCGGACATAATTTGCGCAACTTTCGAAAACATGGCCAAGGAGTGACGGAAATGGCTGGCGCATATGACGATCGTGACGGAGTCATCTGGATGGACGGGCAACTCGTGCCCTGGCGCTCGGCGAACGTCCACGTACTGACCCATGCGCTGCACTATGCCTCTTCGGTCTTCGAGGGCGAGCGTTGCTACAACGGCAAGATCTTCAAGGGCGTCGAGCATTCCGCCCGGCTTCTGCGCTCGGGCCAGCTGCTGGATATGGAAATCCCCTATTCGGTCGAGCAGATCGAGAAGGCCAAATACGACATGCTCGCCGCCAACGGCTGGACCGACGCCTATGTCCGCGCCGTCGCCTTCCGGGGTGCGGGCAGCGACATGGGGGTCAGTTCCTCGCACAACCCGGTCAGGATGGCCGTCGCGGGCTGGGAATGGGGCGCCTATTATGGCGACGCCAAGATGAAGGGCGCCAAGCTCGACATCGCAAAATGGAAACGGCCCTCGCCAGAAACCATCCCGACCGCCGCCAAGGCCGCAGGGCTTTACATGATCTGCACCATGTCCAAGCACGCGGCCGAGGCCAAGGGCTGCTCGGACGCGATGTTCTTCGACTTCCGCGGCTATGTCGCCGAGGCCACCGGCGCGAACATCTTCTTCGTCCGCGATGGCGAGGTGCATACCCCCGATCCCGACTGCATCCTGAACGGCATCACCCGTCAGACCGTGATCGGCATGTTGCGCGACAAGGGCATCACCGTGCACGAGCGCTATATCGAACCGGGCGAGCTTGAAAGCTTCCAGCAATGCTGGCTGACCGGGACCGCAGCCGAGGTGACGCCGGTGGGCCAGATCGGCGACTACAATTTCGAGGTCGGCGCGCTGACCCGCGACATTGCGGCCGACTACGAAAAGCTGGTGCGCAGCTGATCCTGCCCGGCGGTTAACCTGAAATTGGCGACTCGGGGTCCAGTGTCCGCACCATGGACCCCGATCCTCTCCCCTTCGGCCCCAGACGCCAGATTTCCACCCTCGCAGCGCTCGTCGTCGCGGCGGCGACGCCGGCAACGCTGGCGCTCAGCTACTACCATCTGACCGGCGATCCGGCCTTCCGGCCGCTGGCGCTGACGGTCGACCGTCTCGCCGATTTCGGCCAGGTGACCGACGGCGTGGTCATCCGCGCCGTGATCCGCTTCGACGCCACCGAAAATTCAAAAGCCGCCGCGCTGACCTTCGCCCAGCTTGTGCACGGGTCATTCTATGCCAAGGGGATCGAAGCGCGGGTCTCGATCCTGCCGGTTCCGGGATCCGGGCCGCCGACCGTCACCTTTCAGGTGGCGAATGGCCGCTATGGCCCGTTTCCGGCCAGCACGGCCGCAACCGGGATTGAAAGTGCCCTGCAGGCATTTCACCTCGCCGAAGGCTGGTATGCCGAACGGACTGCTGAATAGCCATCGCTGGTTCAGACCGCACGTCAGTCGCAGTGCGGCCTGCAGGTCTAGGTCACGACGACGCCAGGGCGTCGCGCTCGATCCTCAGGAATGCCTTGTTGCGAAGTGCCGCGTTCATCGGCCCCTTGGACCGCCGCAGCAAGACTTGCGCGGCCCGGCTCGACCCTTCGGGGCCGTTCCGGCGCAGGACCGCGGCATAGGGCGCAACGCGACTTGTCATGCTCTGACGCGGTCGATCCAGAATATGCTTTGCCATGTGTTCCTCCGTCGTGGCTGAGGATACAGTCTATCAGATGCGCGGGTCATGCGGAACCGTCTTGGCGGGGTCCAGCCGGTCGCAGGCCCAGCGCGCCGCGTCGGCAACCGCAGGGTCCGGGTCATCGCAATGCCGCGCCGCGACGGCGTGCAGCTCCGGCACACCGGAATTGCCGATTGCATAGAGCACATTGCGCAGCATCCGGTCGCGGCCGATCCGCTTGATCGGACTGCCCGAAAACCGCGCCCGAAACCCGGCGTCGTCCAGCGCGGCCAGCTCGGCCAACGGCGGCGCCTGCAGGTCTTGGCGCTGCGAGTGCCGGATTTCGCCCGCCTCGACCGCGAACTTGTTCCAGGGGCAGGCCGCAAGGCAATCGTCGCAGCCATAGATCCGGTTTCCCATCAGCGGGCGAAGATCCTCGGCCACCGGCCCCCTGTGCTCGATCGTCAGGTACGAGATGCAGCGCCGCGCATCCATCCGGTAGGGCGCGACAAAGGCCTGCGTCGGACAGGCGTCCAGACAGGCCCGGCAGGATCCGCAATGATCCGCCTCGGCCGCATCCTCGGTCAGATCCAGCGTCGTGAAGATCGTGCCGATGAAGAACCAGTTGCCGAGCTCGCGGCTGACCAGATTGGTGTGCTTGCCCTGCCACCCCAATCCGGCCGCCTGCGCCAGCGGCTTCTCGGCCACGGGCGCGGTATCGACAAAGACCTTCACCTCGCCGCCCGCCTCGGCGATCAGCCAGCGCGCCAGCCGCTTCAGCCGCTTCTTGACCAGATCGTGATAATCCTTGCCCCGCGCATAGACCGACACGACCCCGGTTTCGGGCTGCTCCAACCCGGCCCGGGGATCGCTCTCGGGGGTATAGCTCTCGGCCAGCACCACGATCGAGCGCACCGCGGGCCACAGCGCCGTGGGATCGCCCCGCCACGCCATCCGCTCGGCCAGCCACTGCATCTGGCCGTGAAAACCGCGATCGACGAATTCGGCCAGATCGGCGGGAACCTGCCCGATGGACCCCGGCTTGCAGACCCGCATCAGGGCGAACCCCTCGGCCCGCGCCTGCGCCTCAAGCCGCAGCTTCAGCGCGCTCACGACCCCGCGCCTTCTTCTGTTCGGAAATATCCTCGGGGGGGGGACCGGTGGCACACCGGGCCGGGGGGCAGACAGCCCCCCTGCGCGACCCGGATCTCAGAAATCCAGATCGGCGTACTGGACCGACGGCGGAAACCCCGGCACCTGATCGGCCAGCAGCCCGCGAAAGGCCGGGCGCGACTTGATCTTGGCATACCAGTCCCTGACATTTGCGCTGCGGTTCCAGTCGACGTCGCTGATATAGTCGAGCGCCGACAGATGCGCCGCCGCGGCAAAATCGGCAATCGACATCTGGTCGCCCGCCAGCCAGCGCCGCTGATCCAGCAACCAGGTCATGTAATCGAGATGATACTTGATCGCCTTGGAGCCAGCCTTGACGTTCCGGCTCTCGGGATAGCCCTGTTTGGTCAGCTTCTTGTTGACCCGCTCATAGAGCAGGTTTGCCGTCACTTCGTGGTGAAACTTGTCGTCGAACCAGGCGCAGATCCGCCGCACCTCGTAACGTGCGTCCGGCGCCTCGGGCATCAGCCGGGGATCGGGATAGACCTCTTCAAGGTATTCGCAGATCGCCTGGCTTTCCGACATGACCCGCCCGTCCATCCGCAGCACGGGCACCTTGCCCGCGGGATTGCGGCGCAGGAACTCCGCATCGCGCTCCCAGTATCGTTCCTCGACCAGTTCCACCTCGATCTTCTTCTCGGCCAGGACCAGCCGGACCTTGCGACAGAACGGCGAGAGGGGAACGTGATACAGTCGGTTCATGGGTGGTTTCCAAAGGATAGCAACATCTTTTCTTGCCGCGACGGCAAAGGATTTTCAATCCTTGAAACAGGCGTTCCGCCCATCGGCGGCAATCGTGCGGGCACCATCGGCAATGGCGGCGGTGCGTTTTCGCAACCAGGCGGTCGGACGGGCGGCATCCCGCCCCTTGGGGTCGGGCAGCACTGCCGCGATCCGCGCCGCCTCGACCAGGGTCAGCTCTGCCGGCGGGACACCGAAATAGGTCTGCGCCGCGGCCTCGATGCCGAATACGGCGCGGTCCATCTCGGCGACGTTGAGATAGATCTCGAGGATCCGCCGCTTCGGCCAGACCAGTTCCACCACCGGCGTGATGACGGTCTCGAGCGCCTTGCGGATCCAGCTTCGCCCCTGCCAGAGGAACACGTTCTTGACCGTCTGCTGGGTGATGGTCGAGGCGCCGCGCCTGGCACCGTCATCGAGCGCGGTGCGGATCGCCCCCATGTCGAACCCCCAGTGAAGGCAGAAATTGGCATCCTCGGCCGCCACGAATGCCAGCGGCACGTCGCGACCCATCTGCTCGAAGGGCACCCATTGCTGTTCGACCCCGCCAAGCCGGCGGCCATCGGCCCAGATCGTGTGGGTGATCGGCGGGTTCACCCAGCGATAGGCCACAATCAGCAAAAGCAGCAGAACGACCGGCGCCAGCGCCAGTCGCAGCGCCCATTTGCGCCCGCGCCGCCACAGCGATCGCGCGCGCACCGCGACCACCGGGGTCGCGGCCTTAGCCTGCTTTTTCTGTGTCTTTGTTGCCCGTGCCACGGCCACCTCTTGCCGTGTGCGGCGCGGCCCCGTCAAGCCGGTTCCTCACCGGGAGAACGGACCGGGCCTGCCGCCCGGACCGTCCCAGATCAGATTTGTCCGTTCACGACGCGTCGGCGTTGCCGGCTTCCAGCACCGCACGCAGCGCATCTTCGCTTTCCGCACTGAGCGAGGTCTGCAGGACCTTGCCCTTGCCGTGGAATTCGCTCAGCTGTTCCAGAACCTTGTCGCCGGTCACCTTGCGGACCAGCACGAACAGCGCCGAGCCGCCGTTTTTAAGGTTGTTGCCGAGGTCCTTCATGAACTTGTCGTTGATCCCGACATCGGACAGCGCGCCCGCAAGCGCGCCCGAGCCTGCACCGACGGCAAGGCCGAGCAGCGGGTTGAGGAACAGCACGCCGATCAGCAGGCCCCAGAACGAGCCGCCCATCGCGCCGGCGGCGGTCAGGTTGGTTGCCTGATGCAGCTTGACCTTGCCACTGTCGTCGCGGGTGACGACGACGGCGTCCTCCATCTCGATCAGGTATTCCTTCTGCAGCTTTACCAGCTCGGCGCGCATCGCAAACGCGGTCGCTTCGTCGTCGAATGTCACAACTACCAGATCGGACATGGCTTTCTCCCTCTATGACCAACGGTGTGTTCCGTGAGGCGGCCCAGCACAGGAACCGCGTGGCGAAGCGATGACACAGCCCGGGCGGCGTTGCCAGTGACCTCGCGACGGAGTGAAGCAAAAGGCCGGCCCCGAGGGACCGGCCTGATCGCAATGTGATGTGCCGGGGCCTTGCGGCCCCGCGCCCCTTATTCGGCCGGGATCGCGCCTTCGGCGACCGACAGCGGATAGGGGATGTGCACCAGCATCTCCTTCGGGCAGACCTGCACGAAGTTCTGCAGTTCCAGATCCCAGTGCTGCAGGATGTTCGCGGCCTTCACCGATCCGGTCTCGGTCACATGGCGTTCGATCAGGCCGCGCAGTTCGGCCTCCCAATGGGGATGGGAAATCATGCCGGTCACGAGAGTTTCGGGGTTCAGCAACTCGGGCACGAGGCCGTCGGGGTCATAGATATAGGCCATGCCGCCGGTCATGCCGGCGCCAAAGTTGGTGCCGATACTGCCAAGGATCACCGCCACGCCGCCGGTCATGTACTCGCACCCGTTCGAGCCGCAGCCCTCGATCACCACCTTGGCGCCCGAGTTCCGCACGGCAAAGCGCTCGCCGGCGCGTCCGGCCGCAAACAGATAGCCATCGGTTGCGCCATACAGCACCGTGTTGCCGATGATCGTGTTCTCGTCGGCCTTCAGCGGGCTGTTCATCGGCGGACGCACCACGATGATGGCCCCCGAAAGCCCCTTGCCGACATAGTCGTTGGCATCGCCCGAAACCTCGATCTTGAGGCCCGGAGCGGCGAAGGCACCCAGCGACTGGCCCGCCGAACCGGTCAGCTTGACCGTCAGGTGGTCGGGCTGCAGCGCGTTGCGCATCCCGAACCGCTGCACGATGTGGCTCGACGTGCGGGTGCCGATCGACCGCAAGGTGTTCTGCACCGCATAGGACAGCTGCATCTTCTCGCCATCCTTCAGGAACCGCGCGGCATCCTTGACGATCTGCGCGTCGAGCGTGTCGGGCACCTCGTTGCGCGGCTTGTTGACGTCATAGACGATCTCGCCCGCGCCATCGACGGCGATCAACAGCGGGTTGAGGTCGAGATCGTCGAGATACTCGTTGCCGCGGCTGACCTGGGCCAGCAGATCGGTGCGCCCGATCACCTCGCCAAGACTGCGGGCGCCGATCCCGGCCAGGATCTCGCGCACCTCCTGGGCGTAGAAGGTGATGAGGTTCACCACCTTGTCGGCCGAACCGGTGAACTTGGCGCGCAGCTTCGGATCCTGGGTGCAGACGCCGACCGGGCAGGTGTTCGACTGGCACTGACGGACCATGATGCAGCCCATGGCGATCAGCGCCGCAGTGCCGATGCCGTATTCCTCGGCGCCCAGCATGGCGGCGATGACGATATCGCGGCCAGTCCGCAGCCCGCCGTCGGTGCGCAGCGTCACCCGCTCGCGCAGCTTGTTCATCGCCAGCACCTGATGCGCCTCGGTCAGGCCCATCTCCCACGGCAGACCCGCGTATTTGATCGAGGTAGCCGGGCTTGCCCCGGTGCCGCCATTGTGGCCCGAGATCAGGATATTGTCGGCCTTGGCCTTGGCCACACCCGCCGCAATCGTGCCGACGCCAGACGAGGCCACCAGCTTCACCGTCACCTTGCAGCGCGGGTTGATCTGTTTGAGGTCATAGATCAGCTGCGCCAGATCCTCGATCGAATAGATGTCGTGGTGTGGCGGCGGGCTGATCAGCGTCACACCCTTGGTCGAATGGCGCAGCCGGGCGATCAGGTCGGTGACCTTCATGCCGGGCAACTGGCCACCCTCGCCAGGCTTTGCGCCCTGCGCGACCTTGATCTCAAGCTCTTCGCAGTGGTTGAGATATTCGGCGGTCACGCCGAAGCGGCCCGATGCCACCTGCTTGATCTTTGCAGACGGGTTGTCGCCGTTCGGCTCGGGGATGAAATGCGCCGGATCCTCGCCGCCCTCGCCCGAGTCGGATTTCGCGCCGATCCGGTTCATGGCGACGTTGAGGGTCTTGTGCGCCTCGGGGCCGAGCGCGCCAAGCGACATGCCGGGCGTCACGAACCGCTTGCGGATCGAGGTGATCGATTCGACATCTTCCAGAGGCACCGGACCGCCAAGCGGCTTGATGTCGAGCAGATCGCGAATGTGGATCGGCGGATTGGCCCGCATCGTGGCCGAATATTGCTTCCACAGCTCGAAACTGCCGTTGGTGCAGGCGGCCTGAAGCATGTGCATGGTCTGGGCGCCCCAGGCGTGGCTTTCGCCCGACTTGCGCGCCTTGTAGAACCCGCCGATCGGCAGGATATCGGTGCCGCGCAGCCAGCCCTGGGCATGGACCTTTTCGACCTTGCGCTGGATGCCGGCGACGCCGATGCCCGAGATCCGGCTGACCATGCCCGGGAAGAACTCGGCCACCATGGCGCGCGAAAGCCCCACGGCCTCGAAGTTGAGCCCGCCGCGATAGGACGAGATCACCGAGATCCCCATCTTCGACATGATCTTCAGAAGTCCCGCGTCGATCGAGGCCCGGTATTTCACCATCGCCTCGGTCAGCGAGCCGTCGAGAAGGCCGCGCTCGATCCGGTCGGCCAGGCTGTCTTCGGCCAGATAGGCGTTGACCACCGTCGCGCCGCAGCCGATCAGCACCGCGAAATAATGCGGGTCGATACATTCGGCAGACCGCACGTTGAGCGAACTGAAGGTGCGCAGACCCTTCTGGGTCAGCCAGGAATGCACCGCCGAGGTCGCAAGGATCATCGGCACCGGCACCTTGTCGGCCGATTGGTGCTGGTCGGTCAGAACCAGATGGCCCGCGCCCGAGCGCACCGCATCCTCGGCCTCGCCGCGGATCCGTTCCAGCGCATCGTGCAGCGCGTTCGGGTGGCCACCGGCCGGGAAGGTGCAGTCGATCTCGACCATGGGGGCGTTGAACGCCTTGACCAGGGTATCGAACTGGGCGTTGGCGACAAAGGGGCTGTCCAGCACGATGATCTCGGTCTGGCTGCTGTCCTCGTCGAGAACGTTCTTGAGGTTGCCGAACCGGGTCTTGAGGCTCATCACCCGGTATTCCCGCAAGCTGTCGATCGGCGGGTTGGTCACCTGGCTGAAGTTCTGGCGGAAGTAGTGGCTGAGCGGGCGATATTTCTCGGACAGCACCGCAGGCGGCGTGTCGTCGCCCATCGAGGCCACGGCCTCTTTGCCATCCTCGGCCATCGGCGTCAGGATCTGTTCCAGTTCCTCGATCGTGTAACCGGCCGCGATCTGGCGCTTGCGCAGCTCGCCACCGGTATAGGTCGCCGTTTCCTTCGCGCCGGCCAGCGCCTCGTCGAGTTCGACGATCTTGCCGACCCAGTCGCCAAAGGGCTGGCTTGCCGCCAGTTTGTTCTTCAACTCGGTGTCGTGGAAGAGCTTGCCTTCCTTCATGTCGACCGCGATCATCTGGCCGGGGCCAAGCGCGCCCTTCTCGACCACCGTCGCCTCGTCGGTCGGCACCATGCCGACCTCGGACCCGGCGATCAGCAGGCCCTCGCCCGACACCACATAGCGCATCGGCCGCAGCCCGTTGCGGTCAAGCCCGCCACAGACCCAGCGGCCGTCGGTCATGGCAAGCGCCGCCGGACCGTCCCAGGGCTCCATCACCGAGTTCACATAGGAATACATGTCGCGCCAGGCCTCGGGCAGTTCGACGGCCTGCTTCGACCAGGTTTCCGGGACCAGCATGGTCTTGGCCATCGGCGCCGAACGTCCGGCGCGCACCAGCACCTCGAACACCGAATCGAGCGCGGCCGAGTCCGAGGACCCGAGCGCGATGATCGGCTTGATGTCCTCGGCGAGGTCGCCGAAGGTGCCGCTGGCCATCCGGATCTCGTGGCTTTTCATCCAGTTGGTGTTGCCCTTCAGCGTGTTGATCTCGCCGTTGTGCGCCAGCATCCGGAACGGCTGCGCCAGCCACCATTGCGGGAAGGTGTTGGTCGAATAGCGCTGGTGATAGATCGCAAACGCGCTCTCGAACCGCTCGTCCTTCAGGTCGGGATAGAATTCGGCGACCTGTTCGGCCAGCATCATGCCCTTGTAGATGATCGACCGGCAGGACAGCGAGCAGACATAGAACGACGGCACCCGCGCAGCGGCGGCGGCCTTCTCGATCCGGCGGCGGATCACGTAAAGCTCGCGCTCGAAGGTTTCCTCATCGGCGCCCTTCGAGTTCGAGATCAGGATCTGTTCGATCTCGGGTCGGGTCGAATTGGCCTTTTCGCCCAGCACGCCGATGTTCACCGGGACGTGGCGCCAGCCATAGATGTAGTAACCCATCCGCAGGACTTCGCTTTCCACGATGGTCCGGCAGGTTTCCTGCGCGCCGAAATCGGTCCGCGGCAGGAAGATCATGCCAACCGCGACAAGCTTTTCCAGGTGCGGTTCGTGGCCGGTGCGGCGGATCTGGTCATAGAAGAACGGCACCGGGATCTGCACGTGGATGCCCGCACCGTCGCCGGTCTTGCCGTCGGCATCGACCGCGCCGCGGTGCCAGATCGCCTTCAGCGCCTTGATCCCGTATTCCACCACCTTGCGGCTTTTCTGGCCGTCGATGGCAACCACGAGGCCCACGCCGCAGGACGAATGCTCGTCCTCCTCGCGCCACAGGCCCTGCTCTGCCATGCGAGCCCGCTTCGCTTCTTCGGCGGCCACCCAGGCGTCATCATATCTGGTCATGGGGTCTCTCCCTGGTTTGCAGCAGCGATGGCCGCCAAGAATTCCTGTTCCGTCTGCCGCGGGTGATCCCCGGCAAACGCATATCCCTCGGGCTTGCGGTCGATAAAGATCTCCCGGGTCAGGGGAAAACCGCCGGCATTGTCGAACAGGCCTGCGGCAACCGCATAGGATTCGTGCCCAGATGTGGTCAGCCGATACCACAAGGTGCTGCCGCAACGATCACAGAAGGCCCGCTCCGCCCAATTCGACGACGCAAAACGCCTGACCGGACCCGCGACCACCAGATCCTCGGCATGCACGTCGAATTCGACAAAGGCCGAGCCGGTCCACTTGCGGCACATCGAACAATGGCAGGCGTGCAGTTCGGACGCGCCTGCCCGCGCCGACAGCGTGACCGCACCGCAAAGGCAGGCGCCGGAAAGCGGCGCAGGTTGCGCGGCCGTCATTGCAGCGCCTCCGCAAGGTTTCCGGGCCGGAATGCGATCGGTTCGGACGCCTCGCAGCCGAACCGCGGCGTGGTCGCGGCAAATCCGGCCTCGCCTGGCCGGATGAATCGTATCGGGCTGAAGTCGTTCGAAAAATCTGCGCCCTCGCTGCTCGTTCTGTCAGGCCCGAGGAAGAACAGGCGGTCGGCTTCCAGCACGTATTGCCGGCCGGTCACCGAATAGACCTCTTCGCCCGACACCGCATCGACCACGGTCGTCGCGAATTCGGTTTCGAGCAACTCGGTGCCGTCAATCACCACCTTGCGGCCGGTCAGCTCGTCATAGCCTTGATGCACGATGTCGCGTGCGGCGCCATCGGGGCCTGTCTCGCGCACGACGAAGGCATAGTCGTCGCGCCCGCCGCGCAGCAGGTCGGTCAGCGATGCCGGATCCGGGCCCGGGTCGAGCAGGGATTCACGCGTCCCGTCGGCGAAATACTGGCTGTCGAGCCACTGGAATTCCTTGTCATAGACCGAAAGCGAATAGGCGCCGTCAGAGTCGAACCGCGCCTCCCAGACCGTGCCGGGGGGCGTCGCCTCGCACCGCCAATAGCTCGATACACTGCACCCGAGGGATTGCACGGTCAGGAACGCCTTGCAGCCCTTGGGCAGCGAAACCGTTTCGGCAGCGGCCGCCGGCAACGCGGTCGACAGCATGGCGGCCAGCGCCAGCATCGCGATCCTTGTTCCTTGGTCCGTCACATCCCTGTCCTTTCCCGATCCAGAGACTCGATGTCCTTGCCGCCTGTCTGCCCGCCGCGTCGCCACAGCCCGACGTGAACAGCCGTGGACGGGTGGAACTTCGCCAGGCCCGGCACAAGGCACGGCCCGATGCCGCGCGATCACGCCGCACGGCGGGGGCGGTGCCCGGTCTGACCCGAGGCCATCCGACCTGCGGCCTATTCGGCCGCCAGGCCGGCGGCGCCGGCGCCAAAGCTCTCCAGCATCGCCTCGGCCGCCTCGCGCCCGTCGCGGATCGCCCAGACCACAAGGCTGGCACCGCGGACGATGTCGCCCACCGCATAGACCCCGGGCAGCGCCGTCGCGTGGGTGCGGAAATCGGCCTTGACCGTGCCCCAGCGGGTCACTTCCAGCGCCGGTTCGTTCCACAGCGAGGGCAGCGGCTCGGGCTCGAAACCGAGCGCCTTGATGACCAGATCGGCCTCCTCGACGTAATCGGCGCCCTCGATCACCTCGGGGCTTTGCCGGCCGGTGGCATCGGGCGCGCCCAGACGCATCCGCTGCACCATCACGCCCCGGACCGGATCGCCGCTGAAGCCCTTGGGCGCCGTCAGCCATTCGAATCCGACGCCTTCCTCTTCGGCGTTCTGCACCTCGCGCTGTGAACCGGGCATATTCGCCCGGTCGCGGCGATAGAGGCATTTGACCGACGTCGCGCCCTGACGGATCGCGGTGCGAACGCAGTCCATCGCGGTGTCGCCGCCACCGATCACCACCACCTTGCGGCCCTCGGCGTTCAATTCGCCCGAGTCGTATTCGGGCACTGCGTCGCCAAAGTTCTTGCGGTTCGAGGCGGTCAGGAAATCGATTGCCCGCACGATCCCCGCGGCACCGGCACCAGGCCCCTGCAGATCGCGGCTTTTGTAGACGCCCGTGGCGATCAGCACCGCGTCGTGCTTTTCGCGCAGCTCGGCAAAGGTGATGTCCTCGCCCACATTGCAGTTCAGAACGAAGCTGACGCCGCCGTCCTCGAGCTGCTTCACGCGCCGCATCACGATGTCCTTCTCGAGCTTGAAGCCCGGAATGCCATAGGTCATGAGCCCGCCCGCGCGGTCATAGCGGTCATAGACAGTGACCTTCAGCCCGGCGCGCCGCAGCGTGTCTGCCGCAGCCAGCCCGCCAGGGCCGCCGCCGATGATGCCAACGCTTTCCGCGCGCTCGACCGCAGGCGCGATCGGCTGGACCCAGCCGTTGTCCCAGGCGCTGTCGGTGATGTATTTCTCGACCGCCCCGATCGTCACTGTGCCATGCCCGGACTGCTCGATCACGCAGTTGCCTTCGCACAGCCGGTCCTGCGGGCAGATACGGCCGCAGATCTCGGGGAATGTGTTGGTCAGCTGGCTGAGCTCATAGGCCTCCTGCAGCCGGCCTTCGGCGGTCAGCCGCAGCCAGTCGGGGATGTTGTTGTGCAACGGGCAATGCGACTGGCAGTAGGGCACGCCACACTGGCTGCACCGGCTGGACTGCTCGGCAGCCTTCTGGTCGGCGAACTCGCCATAAATCTCGTGGAAGTCATGCGCGCGTTGATCGGCGACCCGTTTCGCGGGCGTTTCCCTCTCAACCGACACGAACTGGAGCATTCGCTGCTTTGCCACTGGCTTCCTCCATCACGCTTTCCGGCTGCTTACAGCCCCTTGGATCGGAAATAAAGTCATTAATGGTGACCTAAAAACGCGCAAAGTATCCCGAACTGGCCGAGTCCTACGCAGTCTCGGTCACAAATAAGTCAGTGGGTGCGACCCTTTTGCGTGCTTTCCATTGATAATCATCCGGTTAGAGTGCCGGCAAATTCAACCGGGACACCACCAAAATGCCACTCTTCCAGATCCTCCTCGTCGCCATAATTCAAGGCATCACAGAATTTCTTCCGATTTCGTCCTCTGGCCACCTGATTCTCCTGCCGAATCTTACCGGACTCGCAGATCAAGGCCAGACCATCGATGTCGCCGTCCATGTCGGCACCCTGGTCGCCGTGGTCATCTATTTCTGGTCCGACGTGCGCGAAGGCCTGATCGGCCTTGGCCATCTTGTCCGTGGACGGCGCGACACGCCCGGCGCAAAACTGGCGATCAACCTGATCATCGCCACGATCCCGGTCATCCTGGTCGGTCTGCTGATCGAGGTCGCGGGGGTCTCCGAGGCGCTTCGCAGCACCGCGATCATCGGCTGGACCATGCTGATCTTCGGCATCGTGCTGTACTGGGCCGACCAGAAAGGCGCCGAGGTCAAGGTCGCCGAGGAATGGTCGCTGAAGCAGGCGGTAATCCTCGGGCTGTGGCAGGCGGTGGCGCTGATCCCCGGCACGTCGCGGTCGGGCATCACCATCACCGGCGCCCGGCTGTTGGGCTACAAGCGGACCGATGCGGCCAAGATCTCGATGCTGATGTCGATCCCGACGATCATGGCTTCGGGTGTGCTGCTGGGGATCGAGGTTGCGGCCGACGCAGACTGGGCCGTTGCCCGGGACGGCGCCATCGCCGCCGTATTCTCGTTCATCTCGGCGCTGCTGGCACTGACCCTGATGATGCGGCTGCTGCGGTCGGTCAGCTTCACGCCCTACGTGATCTATAGGGTGATCCTCGGCGTGGTGCTGCTGGCAATCGCCTACAGCTGAGCAGCGCCGGTCGGAGCCCGCGTCCGCGCGGGCCCGACGACTCCGGCTCAAACTTTCAGTTTCGCCGCCGATTCGGTCATGATCTCGAACTGCCCGTGCGGACGGAACCGCCACAGATATTCCGGCAGCACCGATGCCATCGAGGTCGGCACGATCCCGATGTCGGCAAACCCCTTGGCGCCCTCGGCCACCACGTTGTCATGGGCAAGATTGCGAAGCTGGTCGGCGGTCAGTGGCGCATCGAAAGCTCCGAAAGACACCTTCTCGACGATCCCGAAGACGCCGGCCATCACGCGGGCGATGACGAACGGCATATTGGCGATCATCTTTTTCGAGCGGATGATCTCGAGCATCTGCTCCATCAGCGCGCGGAAGGTCGCGACATCCGGCCCGCCCAGTTCATAGACCCCGGCCGCCACTTTGCCCTCGGCCGCCAGCACCGCAGCGCGTGCGACGTCATCGACATAGACCGGTTGGAATTTCGTGTCGGCCCCGACGATCGTCAGCGCCGGCCCGAATTTCGACATCGCGGCGAATCGATTGAAGAACTCGTCCTCCGGCCCGAAGATGATCGAGGGACGCAGGATCACCGCACCGGGCATCGCAGCCCGGACCGCGGCCTCGCCAGCGGCCTTGGTGCGGCCATAGGCACTGTCGGATCCTGCGTCGGCCCCGATTGCCGAGATATGTACCATGCGGGCAATCCCGGCCTCGGCCGCCAGACGGGCGATCCGCCCCGCGCCTTCGACCTGCAGCGCCTCGAAGGAATTCTTGCCGTGCTCGGCCAGGATCCCGACGCAGTTGATGACCACGTCTGCGCCCTGCATCGCCGCGCGAACCGAGTCCTCGTTGCGGATGTTGCAGAGGACGGGCTCGACCTGACCGACTTCGCCATAGGTGCGCACAAAGGCGGACTCGTTGGGAACCCGCGTCGCGACCTTCACCCGCCAGCCATCCTTGGCCATGCGGCGAACGATGTAGCGTCCGACGAAACCAGAGCCGCCATAGATCGTCACGAGTCCCGACATGTAAGATCCCTCCGTTCGATCGCCTTAAAGCCAGATACCTTTGCGCCCGAACCTGAACAAGCAGCGATTGCGTCGCGCCCCGCGTCAAAAATCGCAACCAGTCCCGTTTCGATGCCTTTGAGGGCAATCAGCCGGCGGCCTTGCCGGTCTTGTTGCCGCCCGTCGCAGCGCCGAACTCGCGGCCCGATGCTGCGCGGCGAGGCGGCACGAAAAAACCCCGAAATCGCCGTTGACACCCCCCGACGCCAGCTATAATCACCGCGCTCACGACACCTGCCCAGGTGGCGGAATTGGTAGACGCGCTAGCTTCAGGTGCTAGTATCCGAAAGGATGTGGAGGTTCGAGTCCTCTCCTGGGCACCATTGATCCGACAGAGCTATTTGTATTTAGCGGCTTACGCGACTGTAGCGCTTTGCAGTCCACCCCTAAGTCCATCCACAGGCGCCCTGTGGCGGTGTATTGCCGTTCAGCGTTGAGCCTGCCTCCACCCTGCTTTCTCAGCCTCCGCTTCCGAACGGAACCACCGCTCTCCCTTCTCGGTCGAGATGCGGGTGCCGTCGTAGTCTCGCCGCCCCTGGCAGACAGTAGATCCTGCCCGAGTCGGAGGTGTTGCCCTTGATCTCGCACCCGGCCGGTATTGCCTGCGGTGCGCTTGGCGCCGATGCATGCCGGCAGGTTTCGGGCAGGATCGCTTCGCCTTGCCAGACGCCCCCCGTGACTCCGGGGTGTCGGATCTGGCGTATGCCGAAACCGCTTTCCCCTTTCCAGCGGTGCTGGCGATCCCGTCCGTGGTTCTCTGGTTCGGCTGGAACGTGCTTGGCGGGGTGCTCTGCGCCGCGCTCATCGCTGTACTTCTCGCGATCACGCTGGGTGAGCGGCGGCCACTGCCGATCATCGCCCTCGGCGCGCTCGCTGGCGGGGTGGTCGAGCTTCTGTTCGTCAAACTCCTGTATGCGCGCATCCCTGAAGGGCTGCTCGGCGCGGTTTTCTGAGGCTGTCATGGATACTTCCTCTGCCCTGATGTAGGGCCTGCAGGCCGCAATGACCGTCGAGACCGCCTCGATGGTGGTACTCGGCACCTTTCTCGGCATCCTCGTCGGTGCGCCGCCGGGCCTGTCCTCGGGCATGGCGGTCGCGGTCCTTTTGCCCTTCACCTTCAACATGGACCCGCTTGCGGGAATCGTGTTCCTGACCTCGGTCTATGTCGCGGTGGCCTACGGCGGCTCGATCACTGCGATCATGCTCAACACCCCCGGCGCGCCGGAGAACGCCGCAACTGCCGCCGACGGCTATGCGCTGACCCGTTCCGGCCGCTCGGCCGAGGCGCTCGGCACCGCGATCTGCGCCTCGGCGATCGGGGGGCTTCTGTCCTATTTCGCGATGCTGTTCGGTATCGACTGGGTGGCCGACATCGCGCTGAGCTTCGGCGCGCCCGAGATCTTCCTCATCGCGATGTCGGGGGTGATGATCCTCGGCGCCGTGGGCACCGGATCTCCGGCCAAGATCCTCGCCTCCGTGGCGGATTCCGAGCTGGTCCGGACCATGCAGATCTACGGCGACGGCTGGCCGCTGTCCTTCATCGAACGCCCGATCTCGGCCGGGATCACTGCGGTGATGGCGCTGGCATTCGGGCGATCGGCCTGGCTGCACTGGCACGCGGCCCGAACAGGTCGACGATACATAAGTCCGGAGTAGCCTTGGTCAGACCAGGCTGCGCCATCCACGATCATGCCGGGTTGTCGAGGCACCAGCGGTAGGCGGCGATAATCTCGGCCGAGAGAAGATCGGCGTCTGGCTCGTGCATGGCATAGCCGATTGCCGACGCCCGGATGATCTTGCGGCCGGCCCATTCCCCGTGGGTCGGATAGACCCTGCCCGCCTCCTGCACGCGCCTCAGGACGCGCATCGTCAGCGCATCGCCATCTGGCCCCTCGCCGCAGGCTATCGCGACCTGGTTGCTGTGGATTTCGTTCAAGACGCCGATGCCGGGCTCGGCCGAGACCGCTTTCGCGATCCGTTCGGCAAGCCGGCAGTGGCGCGCCACAAGCTCGCGAACGCCTGCACGGCCCAGATGCCGCAAGATGGCATAGCTGGGAACGCCGCGGGCACGGCGCGACAACTCGGGCGTGGAGTCGCTCGGTTCCCAATGGGCTGTCGTATCGGGCAGGTAGGCCCCGCGGGCCGACATTGCGGCGACCAGTGGCGCCCGATCACGCACGATCACCATGCCAGCGTCGAACGGGGCATTGAGCCATTTGTGCAGGTCGACGGCCCAGCTGTCGGCATCGCCGACACCGGTCAACCGGCCAGCCAGTTCCGGCACCGCGGCAAGCCACAGCCCGAACGCGCCATCGACATGAGCCCAGCCGCCCCTCTCGTGCACCATCGGGATAAGGTCGACGAAAGGATCGAACGCTCCGGTATTGATCTGGCCCGCCTGAAGAATGACGAGCGGTGGCGCTTGGCAGAGCGCGAGCGCGGCCGCAAAGGCAGCCGGATCGATCCGGCCTTCGTCGTCTGTCGCAACCCTTTGCACGCGGCGGGCGCCAAGCCCGGCATAGCGCAACGCGGCGAAAGGCGCTGAATGCGCGTCCTGACCGATCAGCACCGGGAACTCTGGTGCGCCGAAAAGACCTTCGGCCTCCACGTCCCAACCCTGCGCGGCAAGCAGCGCATTCCGTGCCGCCATGACCCCGACCATGTTTGCAACGGTGCCGCCGGTCACCAGACCGGCACCGCTTTCCGGGGGCAGCGACAAGAGGTCGATCACCCAATCGCAAACCGCGCGTTCCATGCCCGTGACCGCAGGCGTCTCGAAGGACGTGCCGGCGTTCTGGCCCCAGGCCGACACCAGGAAATCGGCCGCAACGCCGACGGGATGCGATCCACCGAGGACGTAGCCGAAGAATGTCGGTCCAGCCATCTTGTGCAGGCCTCCTTCGGCATCCGACACAATCTGCTCGATCACCTCATCCTCCGGGATGCCCGCCTCCGGCAGGTCTCCCAGAAAGCGCCCCGCTGCCTCATCGAGGCTCAAGGTCGGACGCGCCTTTTGCTGCGGCAGGCCTTCGCGATAGTTGCGCGCCGCACGGGCTGCCAAATCGAGGGCACGCGCCTGCACCGCGCTCAGCCCACTCGGCACAATTCTCTCCCTGTCCATTCGCCCCCCCTCCAAAGGTCTTGGATCAAACCTATGGCAGACCGGGTCAGGACTCATAGAGAATAGAGACGACGGTCGCGGCGAGTGCGGCCAGTGCGGATGCGGGTGATGAAGACAATCTCGCCCAGCGCCCCGCGATCATCGACCCATGGCTTGCCATGGGACTTCGGGAAACAGGGTTCAAGACGCGCCATCTGCGCATCGTTCGTCCAAATAAGATCAGACATGTCACCGCTCCGGCTTTCGGCGGCGACTATTGGAGGCAAGCTGAAATCCAGGGGTCCTGACCCCAAGCCGCAAGTCTGCGCCATGCCCAAGACGGCCCAAGGCCAGAGCCAATCACTCTGCCCCGACGAAGCGCGCCAGCTTGCCAAGGGTCTGCATCCCGAGCTCGACCGCGCCGAAACCCTTGGCCTGCTGGAACTCGGCCGCGGTGCTCATCACCATCCCCAGAGTCACCATCGTCGCCCCATCGGCATCCTCGAACATCACCCAGGCATCGGCGTGCTTCGGCCCGTTTTCGCCCCACAGAAGCGTATAGCCGATCCGGTCTTCGACCCTGACCTCGCCGTAAACGTGGTGGTTGGGGAAAACCGTTCCGTCCGGCGCAATCATGTCGAAAACCCATTCGCCGCCGGACCGCAGGTCGATCCTTTTCGTCCGGCACGAAAAGCCCTCCGGCCCCCACCATTCGGGCAGGGTTTTCGGATTCATCCATGCGCCCCAAACCACCTGCCGTGGTGCCCTGATAACGCGCTGCAGCACCATGGTGCGTTCGGCAACCCCTACCAGATTGTCCAGTCCCGCACCAAAGCCCTGCCGATAATCGGCCTCCATATCCAGGGCGAGCGAGGAGAGTTGCACCGTCACGACCGCCCGACTGGTGTCGCCCGATCCCGAGAAATCCGCCGTTATCAAGGCAGCCGATTGCGTCACACCTTCGGACGAGATCACCTCGTAGTTCACCGAGCGCTGCGCGGGCTGCAAGTCCAGCCAGCCGCCCTCGCAGCGGACGTCGGGCTGCCCCTCTACCCGGCAGAGCGAGATCTCGCGCCCGCCCACCCTGGTTTCGGCCTCCAGAAACTCCACGACAACCGAGGGCGCGGGCGCGGCCCAGACCGCCCGGGCGGCCGGCGCCGTCCAGGCCTGCCACAAGGTCGCGACAGGCGCTGCCACCTGCCGCTCGAAGGCCAGGGTTGCGAAACGGCCGTTCATTTCATCAGCCCCTTTGCGTAGGATTCCAGCTGTGTCGCCACCGTGCCCCAGCCGTCAAAGAACCCCATCTCCTCATGCGTCTTGCGCGTGTCTGGAGTGCGGTGGCGGGCGATCGCGGTATAGGTCGTGCCGCCCCCGGGGGCGTCCGACAAAAGCAGGATCGCGGTCATGAAAGGCTCGGGCGTGGGCTTCCAGCCTTCGGTGTATCCATCCGTGAACACCAGCTTTTCGTCCGGCACCACCTCCAGATAGACGCCCCTGTTGTCCATCATGTTGCCGTCGATATCGAAGGTCGTGTCGAACCGGCCCCCGACCCGCAGGTCAATATCGACCGACGTCACCTTGTGGGGCGCGGGAATGAAAAAGTGCGGGATATGCTTCGGTTCGGTCCAGCACTCCCATATCAGATGCCGCGGCACGGCCAGCGTGCGGGTAAAGCTCAAGTCGGTGGTCGGATCCAGATCCGGTTTCATGTCTCGCGCTCCTTCATCAGCTTCATCACGTAATCGTCCAGCCGGTCGAGCCGGGCTTCCCAGATGGACCGCTGCTCCTCGAGCCATGTCTGCATCGGGGCCAGCGCCTCGGGCACGATGGCGCAGGTGCGCACCCGCCCGTCTTTCGACGTGGCGATCAATCCCGCCTCCTCCAGCACCGAAAGGTGCCGCATCACCGTCGGAAGACGCAGCCCCGTCGGATTGGCCAGTTCTGTGACCGGCGCAGGACCCTCGGCCAGGCGCGTCAGGATCGAGCGCCGCGTCGGGTCCGAGAGGGCGTGGAAGAGCCGAGAGAGATCAGGATCATGCTTAGCCATGTCTCTAAGTATAATCCCTTTCGCCCTGCGACAAGAAAAAGTTCGACAGATGGCTAAGTTTTCGCGTTTGAGGGAAAAGGCAAACGGGCGTCTCGGAGTTCCGCGCGACGAACCTCTGTGCCGCGATCCTTTGCGAACGGCTGCGTCACCGTGAGAGCGATCAAGACTGGACCGAAGGTGCATTTCCCCGCCAGCAAGCTGATCGATTGTTTGATCTATATCGAGAAATCAGATATCAATACCCGGAATGTGGAGAGCTCCGTGAGCAAGCGATTTCTGACGATCACCCCCGAAGACGCCCAGCCGGTGCTGAAAGCACTGGCGGCACCGGCGCGACTGGCCATCTTCAAGCTGTTGCATGAGGAAGGCCCGCTGAACGTCAATGACATCGCGGAGCGCCTGGGGCTGCCGCAGTCCAGCGCATCGATCCATGTCAACGTGCTGGAAGCGGCAGGGCTGGTGCAGACGGAATCGCAGAAGGCGCGAAAGGGCAGCCAGAAGGTCTGCCGCTCCGCCTATGACGAGATCGTGGTGTCCTTCGACGGCCCGAAGACGGTTGCTGAGGATGTGATCGAGGTCGCCATGCCCATCGGTCTTTATTCAGGCTACGATGTGATGGCGCCCTGCGGAATGTGCTCGTCCGAGGGAATCCTGGGATTCCTCGATTCACCCGACACGTTCCTATCCCCGGAACGGATGAAGGCTGAACTTCTCTGGTTCACGATGGGATATGTGGAATACCAGTTCCCCAACAACGCTCGCATCGCGGGACGGGCCGTGGTTGAACTGGAATTGCTGATGGAGTTGTCCTCCGAGGTTCCGGGGACTTCCACCGATTGGCCCTCTGACATCACGATCTCCATCAATGGCACCGCAGTTGCGGTCTGGACGGCGCCGGGAGATTACGGCGACCGGCGCGGCAACTTCACGCCGGGTTGGTGGAAGCTCGCCGGCAGCCAGTACGGCCATCTGAAGAGTTTCCGGGTCAATGACACGGGGACATACCTCGACGGCGTGCGGATTTCCGACGTGGCACTGAGCGACCTCGGCCTGCAGGAACACCGGTCGATTCGGGTTCGTATCGCCGTTCCGGAGGGGGCCGAACATCCGGGGGGCGTCAACATTTTCGGCCGCGGGTTCGGCAACTACGACCACGATATCCTTCTGCGACTAAGGGTTTAGGTCGGGCGATGAGGGTTCGCCGGAAGGGCTCGTTGTTTTTGTTGATAGGCGCGCAGGATCCGTGTTAATATCGGCTTATCCGATTTAAATTGGATAATATGATATACTTCGGGAGGGGGACAGGCATGCGAGCATCGGCGATCGCGCACAAGGACTTCGTGATCGGTCAGATCGATCCGCGGCTTTACGGGTCCTTCATCGAGCACCTCGGCCGCGCCATTTACACCGGCATCTTTGAGCCCGATCACCCGACAGCCGACGACAACGGCATGCGGCAGGACGTGATCGACCTTGTGCGGGAACTTGACGTGCCCGTCGTCCGCTATCCCGGTGGCAACTTCGTTTCGGCCTTCTACTGGGAGGATTCCATCGGTCCGGTCGAGGAACGCCCCACGCGGCTGGACCTCGCCTGGCATTCCTCCGAGTCCAACAAGGTCGGGATCCACGAATTTGCCGAATGGGCCGATGCGGCTGGCACAGAGATGATGCTGGCGGTGAATCTCGGCTCTCGCGGGCTGGATCCTGCGCGGAACTTTCTCGAATACGTCAACCACCCCGGTGGCTCCTACTGGTCCGATCTTCGCAAGAAGAACGGCCGCGAGGAACCGTGGGGCGTGAAGATGTGGTGCCTCGGCAACGAGATGGATGGCCCCTGGCAGACAGGGCAGAAGACCGCGGACGAATATGGCCGCATCGCCTTCGAGACCGCCAAGGCCATGCGCGCCTATGACAAGTCGCTGGAACTGGTGGTCTGCGGCTCGTCCACACCCACGATGCCGAGCTATCCGCAATGGGAAGCGACTGTGCTCGACCACACCTATGATGTGGTCGACTACATCTCGTTGCATATGTATTTCGACAACCCCAAGGGCGACACCGCGGACTATCTCGCACAGACCGCGCGGCTCGATGCCTACATCTGCACCGTCGCCGGCGTGATCCAGTTCATCAAGTCGAAGAAGCGGTCGAAGAAAGACGTCTACATCAGCTTTGACGAATGGAACGTCTGGTACCACTCGCGCGAGCAGGACAGGAAGATCCTCGAAGGCAACAGCGGCTGGCCACATGCACCGGCGTTGCTGGAGGACATCTACAATTTCGAGGATGTCCTTCAGGTGGGCTGCATCCTCAACACCTTCATCCGACACGCCGACGTGGTGAAGATCGGCTGCCTGGCGCAGCTGGTGAACGTGATCGCGCCGATCATGACGGTCGAGGGTGGACCGGCCTGGCGGCAGACCACCTTCTACCCCTTCCTCTTCGCGTCGAAATACGGCCGCGGCACATCGCTGAACCTCGCGATGGACTGCCCCGGCTATGACACCGACGTGGCAAAGAACGTGCCCTACCTCGACGTGGCCGCCGTGCAAAGCGAGGCTGACGGGGCGCTGACCGTCTTCGTGGTCAACCGCCACCAGACCGATGCGATCGAGTTCGATCTGGCGCTGGAAGGGTTCGGGGAGCGAAGCGTGACCATGGACAAGGAAATCGTCGGCCACGACCTGCGCGCGACCAACGGTCCGGACGGCGAACCTGTTGCTCCGGTGGATGGGGCGGGTGCAATCGTCGCCGGCGGAAGGCTTTCGGCCAGCATCGCTCCGCTGAGCTATCGGATGTTTCGCCTCGGCGTGTAAAACGCGCCGCGGCAGGGAGGACGGGCAATGTCGGCACCCATTGAAATCGCCAATATAACCAAGCGATATGGAGCGCTTACGGTTCTGGAGGACATCACCCTCCATATCGAGCCTGGCGAGTTTGTCGTCTTTCTCGGGCCGTCCGGTTGTGGAAAATCCACGCTTCTGCGGATGATCGCAGGGCTGGAGGCTGTCGACGGCGGCACGATTTCGCTCGGCGGCGAGCGCATCGACACGCTGCCACCCGGCAAGCGAGGGGTGGCGATGGTATTCCAGTCCTACGCGCTCTATCCGCATATGACCGTGGCCCAGAACATGGGCTTCGGGTTGGAGAACCTCAAAACCCCGAAAAACGAAATTGCCCGGCGGGTTCAATCTGCCGCCGAAACGCTGGAGATCGCCCACCTTCTCGACCGCAAGCCCGCCAAGCTTTCTGGCGGTCAGCGCCAGCGGGTTGCCATCGGCCGGGCCATCGTGAAAGAGCCGCAGGCCTTCCTTTTCGACGAGCCGCTCAGCAATCTCGACGCCGCGCTGCGCGGGCGGACCCGGCTGGAACTGGCGCAACTGCACCAGCGGCTGGGCGCGACCATGATCTTCGTCACCCACGACCAGGTCGAAGCGATGACGCTCGCCGACCGGATCGTGATCCTGAACGACCGCCGGATCGAACAGATGGGCGCGCCGATGGAAATCTACCAGCGCCCGGCCACGAAGTTCGTGGCGCAATTCGTCGGCAGCCCCGCCATGTGCTTTCTTCCGGTCACCGGCATGACCGATGCCGCACAAGGGGTCACGCTTGACGTGGAGGGGGCCGGCAAGATCGAGATCGACGTGCGCCTGCCCGCCGGATTCCGGCGCGACGGCGCAAGCGTCGGCATCCGGGCGGAAGACGCCAAGGTGCTGGATCGCGGCCAGCCCGGGATCGCGGTCGGGGTCAAGGTGGTCGAACGGCTGGGCGACCGGGCCTTCATCTACGGCACACTCGACAACGGGACCGAATTTGTGGTCGAGGACAGCGGTCGCAGCACGGTGGCGTCTGGCGACGTCATCCAGATCGGCTTCGACCCGAATGCGCTGCATATCTTCGACGGCGATGGCCGCGCCTATCACCATTCGGAGGAAGCGTGACATGGCCGAGAGCTATCGCCGCTCCCGCTGGTCAAACGCACTTTTCGTTGCGCCCTATCTCGTTGTCTTTTTCGCGCTTCTTGTTTTTCCACTGTTCTGGGGCATGTGGCTGAGCCTGAACAAGGTCGACCTGTTCGGCGGCGGGCAGTTCATCGGCCTGCGCAACTATGCCCGCGTGCTCTCGGATCCGGTATTCCACCAGGCCGTCCGCAACACCGTCGTCTTCGTTGCGGTCAGCGTCCCCACGCTGGTCGGGCTCGGGCTGTTTCTGGCGCTGGCGCTCAACAAGACAACCCGAGGATCGAGCTTCCTGCGCGGGCTCTATTTCTCTTCCTCGATCCTCTCGGTCACAATCGTCACCCTGATCTGGCGCATCGTCTTCATCCCCAACGACGGGCTGATGGCACTGATCTTCAACGTCCTTGGCCTGGAACCGATCGGATTTCTCTCGACCAAGGGCTGGTCGCTGTTCTCGGTGGGGGTTGCCACGGTCTGGTGGTGCATCGGCCTGCCGATGATGCTGCTTCTGGCCGCGCTTCAACAGATCCCGGCCGATCTCTACGAAGCCGCGGCCCTCGACAATGCCGGCAAGTGGCGCGTGCTCACCCGCATCACGCTGCCCTCGATCAAACCGACGATCATGCTTGTCGCGGTGATCCAGATCGTCATGCAGTTCCAGCTTTTCGGGCAGGCGCTGATAATGACCAACGGCGGCCCTGCCGGAAGTTCGCGACCCATCGTGATGTATATCTACGAGACGGCCTTTATCCGCTGGGACGTGGGCATGGGGGCTGCAGCGTCCGAGCTGCTCTTCGTCATCATCCTCTGTGCTGCGATGTTCCAGTACTGGATTTCATCACGCAAGGAAGTGGCCTGAGCCATGGCTGACAGATCCGCCTTTTCGCCCGAAAACCTCACCGCCAACCGGACGCTCTTTTGGATCGCCGCCGTCCTGGCCGCCCTGATGCTGGCGCCCGTCCTCTGGATCCTCGGGCTCTCGCTGAAAAACAACCAGGACCTCATGCACGGCACCGATGCCGTGTTCCGCGCGCCCTACACGCTGAAGAACTATGCCGATATCCTCGTCAATTCACAGGTCTTCGGGTGGTTCCTGAATTCGCTGATCGTCGCCACCGGCCAGACGCTGGGGGTCCTCACGCTGTGTTCGCTGGCGGGCTACGCGTTTGCCCGTCTGGAGTTTCCGTTTCGGCGCGCGATCTTCATCATTGTCCTCTTCGGCCTCGCCGTGCCGGAACAGGCCGTCATCATTGCCCGCCACCAGATGTTCAACTGGGTCGGGCTGCACAATACCCACATCGCGCTGATGCTGCCCGGCATGTCGAGCGCCTTCGGGGTGTTCCTGATGACGCAGTTCTTCAACGCCATCCCGAAGGAAATCGACGAGGCGGCGATGCTCGACAACACGTCGCAGTTCCGCATCTTCTGGAAGGTGCTGCTGCCGCTCACCCTGCCGGCGCAGGCGACACTCGGCATCTTCACCTTTCTGCTGGCGTGGAACGACTATTGGTGGCCGCTCATCTCGGCCACGAAAAAGGAAATGTACACGCTGACCATCGGCATCGCGTCGACCCAGACCAATTTCGCCCAGTCGGAGGGGCTGGGCTTCCTCTCCGCCCAGGCGATCTTCGCAAGCCTGCCAGTGGTGATCGTCTACATCTTCTTTCAGCGTCACATCGTGACCGCTGTCTCCGGGGGCGCCGTGAAATGACCCCCGCCCGCCCAGGAGGAGACCCATCGCGGCGGGAACGGCACCAATCCGGGGCCAGCCCCCGAAACTCAGGGAGTGAACAACATGAAACGGCTTCTTACCGGAACCGCGCTTGCCACCCTTGCCTTCGCGGGCATGGGCCATGCCGATACCACCATTGAATTGCAGCGCTTCTTCGGTGCCTGCGACACCGAATTCGGCAACGTCACCGACGTGTCGCAAGCCGTCGGCGAATGCGGCATCATCACCGCGCTGATCAACAAGTTCGAGGCCGATAACCCGGGCATCGACGTCAACGTGACAACTGTGGAATGGCCCGGCTACGACCAGCTGAACGCCCAGCTTGCCTCCCGCGCCGCGCCCGACGTCGTCACGATGCATTACTCGGCGATCTCCGACTACCAGTCGCGCGGGTTGCTGGACCCGGTCGACGACATCCTGGCCGCACAGGGCATCGAGCCCTCTGCCTTCACCGATGCCGCCCGCAGCGGTGTGACCAAGGAGGGCAAGATGTACGGTCTGCCCTTCGACAACTGGACCATGCTGTTTCACGTCAACCTGAACCTGATGAAAGAGGCGGGTCTGGTAAACGACGACGGAACGCCGATCCTGCCGACATCGGTCGACGAGTTGTTCGCGCAGGGCGAGCAGTTCAAGGAGGCCACCGGCAAGCCTTATCTCGTTCAGGTCCTCGCCAATGAGACGGCTGCCTACACCCGCGCGCTTTACACCTTTCTGCAGCAGCAGAATTCCGACTTCTTCGCCGATCCCAAGGCGGTAGACCTGACAACGCCCGAGGCAACCGCGGTCGTCGAGTTGCTCAAGAAGATCTATGACGAGGGCCTGACCACGACCGGCATGGACTATGCGGCGGCGGTCTCGGGCTTCTCCAACGGGGACGGCGGCATTGCCATCAACGGCACATGGCTGATCGGCGATTACGTCGCCCAGTCCGAGAAGGAAGGCACCGCGCTCTCGGGCGGCTACACCGTCTATCCGATCCCGCAACTCTTCCCCGGCAAGGACAGCACCTACGCAGACGGTCACGGCTGGGTTCTGCCAAAGAAAGATCGCTCGCCCGAGCAGGTCGAGGCCATCGGCAAACTCTTCAAGTCCCTCGCCGACAATGACTTCCAATGGGCCCGCACCGGCCACCTGCCGGCCGTGCAGGCGGTGTTCGAGATGGAAGAGTTCCAGTCGTTGCCGCACCGCGCGAACATTGCCGAGATTGCCGACACCGGCCAATCCCTGCCGCCCGAAGTGCTGCGCCAGTTCGCGATTCAGGACATCATCGGGGAAGAACTCGCCGCCGCGGTCCACGGGGACAAATCGGTCGAAGATGCCCTGGAGACGGCGGAAAAGCGCATCAACGATCTGCTCGACAACATCTGACATCCGTCGAAAGAACTTTCGGATACGAACCGGGGGCCGCAAGGCCCCCGGACCATTTTTCCGGGGCGCATCTGTCATCGGCCGATCCCTTGATCCCGATGCCCCGAGACCGGCCGTTTCACCGGCACCTGTCAGTGCCGTCGAGCGCCACGACCCGCGCCCCCCCCCGAGTGGCAACGGGCCGAGCCGTGATCTCAAGCGGATGGACTACGCCCGGTCCGCGACCGCCCAGCAGGCCGGCGCTAGAACGGATAGGGCTGGCGGGGGTTTTCGACCGTGACCCAGCGCAGGTCGGTGAATTCCGCAATCCCCGCCTTGCCGCCAAAACGCCCATAGCCCGACGCCTTCACGCCCCCGAAGGGCATCTGCGGCTCGTCCGAAACCGTCGGGCCGTTGATGTGACAGATACCGCTTTGCAGGCGGTTCGCGACATCGAAGGCCCGCGTGATGTCTTGCGAAAACACTGCCGCCGACAGGCCGTATTCGGTGTCGTTCGCCACCCGGACCGCATCGTCCGTGTCCTTGACGCGGATGATCGCCTTGACCGGACCAAAGCTTTCCTCGGCATAGAGGCGCATCCCCGCCGTCACCCCGTCGAGCAGCGTCGCCGCGTGGATTGCGCCGTCGCGGGTGCCGCCGGCGACCAGCGTGGCGCCCTTGGCGGTGGCATCGGCGATCAGCGCATCCATCTTTTCGGCCGCCGCCTGCGTCACAAGCGATCCCAGGACGACCTTGTCGCGGGGATTACCGCTGGGAAGCGCCGCAGCCCGCGCGGCGAGCTTTTCGACAAAGACGTCCGCGATCGCCTCGACCACAATGATCCGCTCGGTCGACATGCAGATCTGCCCCTGGTTCATGAAGGCACCAAAGATCGCCGCGTTCACCGCCCCGTCGAGATCGGCATCCTCCAGAACCACCAGCGGCGCCTTGCCGCCCAGTTCCAGCAGCGCGGGCTTCAGGTTCTCGCCGGCGATACGCCCGATGATCCGGCCGACGCGGGTCGAGCCGGTGAAGTTCACGTGCCGCACCTCGGGCGCTTCGATCAGGGCCTTCACGACCAGGGCGGCATCCTCGGGCGCGTTCGAGACGACGTTGATCGCGCCCGCGGGAAGCCCCGCCTCGGTCAGGCATTCGCCGATCAGGCGTTGGGTGCGCGGGCACATCTCGGAGGATTTCAGCACCACGGTATTGCCGCAGGCAAGCGCCATTGCGACCGCCCGCGTGCCAAGGATGACCGGTGCATTCCAGGGCGCAATGCCAAGGCAGACGCCGCGCGGCCGCGCCACGGCAAGGGCCATTGTGCCGGGCTTGTTCGCCGGGATCACCTCGCCGCCGATCTGGGACGTCATGGCGCCGGCCTCGCGCAGCATCCCGGCAGCGAGGTGGACGTTGAACCCGGCCCAGATTCCGGTGGCGCCGGTCTCGGACACCATGGCATCCACGAAATCATTGGTGCGCGCCTCCATGATGTCGGCGGCGCGGGACAGCACCGCGCGCCGCGCCTCGGGTCCCTTCGCGGACCATTCGGCAAAGGCGGCCTGCGCGGCCGCGACCGCCTTGAGCGCGTCGGCAACGCCACCCGCCGCGGCGGTGGTCGCAACCTCGCCCGTCACCGGATCGGTGCGGTCAAAAACGCGGCCGCTTTCGGCCGCAACCTCGGCACCGCCGATCAGCATGTTCAAACTCATGGTGTCCTCCCTCACTTGAGCCCGCGGCTCGTCGCATCACCATGTGCGCGCATACCGCCGTCTCAGGCAAGGTTCCCGCCGCGCAGCCAAGCCGATCCTTGTGACAGAAGAAGGCCAAGCCATGCGCGACGGCCTCCGCGTCCGCGCTGACATTGCGGAGGCGGAGCCTTTGGCACCGTCAGCCCGCCCTGGCGTGACTTTCGGCCGAGACTGCACCCTCAAGCCCGGTCGAGCCATAAAGCCAGTCGACCACGTCGTACCAGTCGTTGGGGCTTTTGGCCCGCATCACGGCATTGCGCAGCTCGGCATGGGCACCGGCGGCGTGATAGACATGCTGGCCGATCTCGCGCGACTGAAGCTGTACGCGCGCCGTGCGCAGGCGCCGCAACTCCTGATAGCTCTGCAGCGCGGCCTCGGGGTCGTTCGGCAGGCGATCCATCTCGTAGGCCAGCGCCACCGCATCCTCCATCGCCATGCAGGCGCCCTGGGCGAAATACTGCAGCATCGGATGGGCGGCATCGCCCAGAAGCGCCACGCGTCCGTCGATCCAGTTCGACACCGGATCGCGGTCGCACAACACCCAGCGCTTCCAGCTCTGGCCGCGGTCGATGATCTGGCGCGCAACCGGCGCGACATGCTCGAAGCCCTTCTTCACTTCGTCATGGCTGACCGGCACACCGGCCTCGGGCGAGGGCGCGTCGTTGTGATAGGTCACCACAAGATTGAACAGCTTCCAGCCTTTCAGCGGATAGTGAACGATATGGCATTTGGGTCCGGCCCAAAGCGTGGCGGCGTTCCAGCGCAGATCCTCGGGCATATCCTCGGTCGGGATCACAGACCGATAGGTGGTGTGGCCCGAAACCCGCGGCGCGCCGTCGCCCACCACCCGCTTGCGCACGTTTGACCACAGGCCATCGGCGCCGATCAGCAGCCGGCCGGTCACGCGCGTGCCATCGGCAAGGATCGCCGTGACGGTTGCGCCGTCCTGCTCGTAATCGACCACCTCGGAATCTGTGCGCAGATCGACCAGCGGATGATCGGCACAGGCGGTCAGGAACACCTTGTGCAGATCGCCACGGTGGATCACCGCATAGGGGTTGCCAAACCGGCTGCGGAACGCATCGTCAAGCGGGATGCGGGTGATCTCGGTCCCCGCAATTGCATCCATCAGGCGCAGGCTGTCGATATAGACCGCGATGTCGCGCGCCGCGTCGCCAACGCCGAGATAGTCGAAGGCATGGAAGGCGTTGGGGCCAAGCTGGATGCCGGCGCCGATCTCTCCCAGTGCCGGCGCCTTTTCCAGCACCAGCGAGGCGATGCCTTTCTGGGCGAGCCCGATGGCGGTCGCAAGGCCGCCGATACCGCCACCGGCGATCAGGATGGGCAGGGTCTGGGTCATGACAAATCTCCTCCGTTTGCCGCGGACGGTGCCGGGCAGCAGTCTGTTTCAGGGACGAAGGGCGCGGCCTCAGAAGGGCCGCACCATCCAGGGCAGGAAGATCACCATCAGGATGACGGCGAGGGTGGCCAGCACATAGGGAACCAGCAGTTTCGACAGCCGAAGGATCGGCACATCCGACAGGGCAGCGGCGATATAAAGCCCGGTGCCGACCGGCGGCGTCAGCAGCCCGGTGACCAGCGTCAGACCCATGACGACGCCAAACAGGATCGGATCGATCCCGTAGTGCGTGGTCGCGACCGGCAGCAGGATCGGGGTCAGGATGATCAGCGCGGCGATCCCGTCGAGGAACATGCCCACAATCGACAGGAATACGACGATCAGCAGCAGAAACACGGTCGGATTTTCGGTCAGCGTGACGATGAAGTCGGCGACGCTTTGCGGCACCTGGTTGAAGGTCAGCACCCAGCCAAAGATCTTAGCTGCAAGGATCAGGAACAGCACCACCGCCGAATTGGTTACGGTGCGGTCGACGATCCGCGGCAGGCTCGACAGCGGCAGCTCGCGGAACACGAGCCCGCCAAAGACCAGCGCCACCACGATCGCGATTGCGGCCGATTCCGTCGGCGTGAAGATCCCGAAGGATATGCCGCCGACAATCACCAGCGGGATTGCCATCGTCGCAAGCCCGGGCACCGTGGCGGCGAAGCGGTCTCGCAACGGAATGCTGGCATCGTGGTTGCCGCCGCTGTGGTTGCGCCCGGCCTGCCAGAACGCCAGCCCCAGAAGCAGCACGAACAGCACCATGCCCGGCACGATCCCGGCGACAAACATGTCGGCAATCGAGACCTGGGCGATCACACCGAAGATGATGAAGATCATCGAGGGCGGAATGATCGGCCCCAGAAGCCCCGCGGCCGCGGTCAGCGCGGCGGCATATTCGCGCTTGTAGCCGTCCTTTTCCATCTCCGGCACGACGACGCGGCTCATCACCGCCATCTGTGCCGTCGCCGATCCCATGATCGCCGCGAGCGCCAGGTTCGAGATCAGGTTCACCACCACAAGATTGTGGGGCAGCCGCGTCAGCCAGACCCGCACGGCGATGATGATCCGCCGCGTCAGGCCGCTTTCGTTCATGATCTCGCCCAGCAGCACGAACAGCGGGATCGCCAGAAGGTCGAAATTCTCGACCGAACCAAAGGCGATCTGCGGCACGGCATCGAGAAGCTGAAGGTGGCCCGAGACCGCCATGAAGACCAGCGTCGCGCCGATCAGCACGAAGGCAACAGGCATCCCCGTCAACAGCAGGGCGGCAAAGGAAAGTCCGGTCATGTCACTTCTCCTGCCACCACGCGCAGCGCCGTCGACAGATGCGCCAGCGCGTGCACCAGCGCACAGATGCAGAAGATCGGAAAGATCCAGAAGAACGGCGCTTTCGGCCAGCCGGTGGTGATCACCTGTTCGAATTCGACAACGGGCGAGCGGACCCATTCGACCCCGGCCTTCAACAGCAGCACCAGCATCGCGGCGACCATCGCCCAGACAATGGCGTCAAGCAGGTGGCGCAGCGGCGGCGCCAGCGCCTCGCTGAGCAGCGTGACGCCGATCTGCATCTTGTCGTGGATCGAGATCGAAACCGCGACAAAGGCAAGCCACACCAGCAGGATCGCCGCCAGCTCCTCGGCGAAGATGACCGGCCGGCCGGCGACATAGCGCATGGCGACGTTGACCACGATCAGCCCGACAAAGCCCAGCACGAGCAACCGGCTTGCCCACCTTTCGATGCGGACCAGCCACCCCGAGAGCGTGGGGAAAAGCGTCACTTCGCCTGCCCCGCAACTTCGGTCCGGAACTGGGCGATCAGCGGATACCGGGCGAACGACTCGTCCACGGCCGCATTCGCGCCGGCAAAGACCTCGGCGCCATTCCCGATCTCGACAATGGTCAAATCGGTCTCGCGCAGCGAGGCGAGATTGGATGCCTCGGCCGCGATCTGCTGGGCCGAGCCCCAGGCCAGCGCCTCGGCCGTCACCTCGGAGAAGGCCTGCTGTTCGTCGGCGCTCATCCCGTTCCAGGTCATGTCCGAGACCACCATCACCGCCGGAAAGGCCATGTGGTTGCTGATCGTCAGGCCGTTGGCGACCTCGTTGAACTTCAGCCCCACCAGCGCGTCGAGGTCTATGTCGATCCCGTCCAGCAGCCCGGTCTGCAGCGCCTGATAGACCTCGGTCAGGTTGACCGGGGTCGGCACGGCGCCGACGGCCTGCCACCAGACCTTCATCGCCGGAAACGGCACGATGCGGATCTTCTTGTTGGCCAGCTCCTGCGGGTCGGTGGCGGGCGCGTCCTTCATCAGGATCTGGCGCATGCCGGCAAAGGTATAGCCCAAGCCATGCAGCCCGGCCCGGTCGAGTTCGCCCAGCATTTCACCGGCCGCCGGAGTATCCGCCGCCTCGATCGCCGCCGAAACATCGGCAAACAGATAGGGTGTGAACCAGCCCTGCAACGAGGGCGCGCGCAGGCTGGTGATCGCCGCGGTCATCAACCCGCTGTCGAGAAGGCCGGTCGACATCTGCTGGAACATCTCCTGCTCCGAGCCAAGCTGGCCTGCCGGAAACACCACCAGCGTCAGTGCGCCGCCGCTGGCTTCGGGCAGCTTTTCGGCGATCCGGTTCGCGACCTTGGTCCACACGTGGCTGGGGGGTGTGATCAACCCCATGCGCAGCTCGCGCGCCTCGGCGGCAAACGCTGCGGCACTGGTCATCAGGGCCGCCAGCAGTGCGCTGCGGCAAAATCCTGCGATGGTCATTGGAGTCCTCCCTTATTCGATGACGTTCCCCCGCCCGATCCGGCGGGGGTGCGGTTCAGGTTTCTGAATCCGGCTGGTTCTTGGGATTGGCGTCGGCAAAGGCCGGCAGCGCCTCGCAAGCCGCCGCGACCGCCCGCACCCGCGGCATCGCCGCAAGGTCAACGCCGAACCGGGTGGCAGAAAAGACCTGCGGCACAAGGCAGATGTCTGCGAGTGTCGGCGTCTCGCCGAAGCAGAAACTCGATGCGTCGCGCCGCGCCAGCAGCGCCTCGCAGGCCGCAAGCCCATCCGTAATCCAGCGCCCGCACCAGGCGTCGAGCGCGGCCTGATCGGCGCCGAATTCGGCCTTCAGATAATCGAGCACCCGCAGGTTCTGCAGCGGATGAACATCGCAGGCGATGGCCTGGGCAAAGGCACGAACCTCGGCCCTGAGGTTGGCGTCGTCCGGCAAAAGCCTTGGCCCCGGCTGGGTCTCATCCAGCCATTCGATGATCGCCAGCGACTGGGTCAGGCAAAAGTCGCCGTCCTCGAGCGCGGGCACCAACGCCTGCGGGTTCAGCGCACGATAGGCCGGTGTCTTCTGCTGGCCGCCGTCCTTTCTCAGGTGCACCGACACGAAATCGTACGGGATGCCCTTGAGGTTGAAGGCGATGCGGCAGCGATAGGCCGACGAGCTGCGGAAATAGCCGTGAAACCGGATCATTCCGCCGCCCCGATGGTCAGTTCGATTGGCACCAACCCGTCGATCCCGCCGGTGATGGCATCGCCTGCGACAACCGCGCCGACGCCCGCCGGCGTGCCGGTCATGATCAGATCGCCCGGCTTCAGGTGATAATAGCCCGACAAATGGCTGACGATTTCCTCGACTTTCCAGATCAGGTCGGAAAGCCGCGCATCCTGGCGCACCTCGCCGTTGACTTCCAGATGGATGCGCTGCGGGCCGATGGCCGCGACCTCGGCCGCCCTGGTGATCGGCGCGAAGACGGCGGATTGTTCGACATCCTTGCCCAGATCCCATGGCCGTTGCTTGGCCCGGGCGGCAAGCTGCAGGTCGCGCCGGGTCATGTCGAGTCCGCAGGCATAGCCATAGATCGCCGCGGCGGCAGTCGCCTTGTCGGCCTTGAACACCGGCGCGCCGATCGCGATCACCAGCTCCATCTCGTAGTGAAAGTTCTCGGTGCCCGGCGGATAGGCGATGATCGAGCCGGAGGGCTGGGCCGTCAGCGCCGATTTGGTGAAGTAGAAGGGCGCCTCGCGGTCGACCTCGACCCCCATCTCGGCGGCATGGGCGGCATAGTTGCGCCCGACGCAGAAGATCCGGTGCACCGGGTAGCTCGCCGTCTCGCCCACAACCGGGACGGTCGGCCATTGCGGCGAGGGGAATAGGTTGGTCATGTGGCTGTCCTTTCAGTCCTGTTTCGCGACCACGTCGCGCAATTCTTCGGGCACATCGCAGAGCCGTCCGCCATTGCCAAGCGCCAGCGCCCCACCCCAGACGGCAAGCGCGCGCAACCGGGGCGTGTCGCGGGTGGGCCGCACGCCTTCTGCCAGCGTCACCTGCCCGTCCCAGCCGGCATCCTCGAGATCGCGCCAGACCACCGCCAGGTGCACGTCGGCATGGGCCTCCAGGTTGCGCAGCGCCCGCGGCGGCAGGGTTTCGGCCAAGGCGAGCGCGGCAAGGTCGGTTTCGGCCCGGTCCTCGCTCTCCAGCCCGTTCGCATCCTCGACCGCCTGGGCGATCTCGCGTGCCTGAAGCGCAACCGCAGCCGCCACGCGGGCCCGCGACCAGCCCGGCCGAGCCGACGGCAACGCCAGGTCGGCATCGTTCAGCTCGTTGAGCTTGCGGGCGAAATAGGCGGTGCCAAGCCGCGCCAGCGCCAGTGTGTCGGCCGGCGCATTCGCCGATTCATAGCGCGCACCGCTTCCTTGCCGCGCCCTGAGCGCGGCCCGTGCCTGATCGAGATCGCCCACGGTCTCAGACGGTCTCGACGAGGGTACGGTCAAAGTGCAGCCGCTCCATGATCGGCGCATCCGAAAAGCGGAACAGGTCGAACTGCGTTTCGGCCTGCAGCGACCACGCCACCCAGGACGGAATGACGAAGATGTCGCCCTTTTCGACCTTGTGGGTCTCGCCGCCCATCACCACTGCGCCACGGCCCTCGAACACCTGAAAGACCGTCGATCCGACGTCGCGCCGGCTGGGCGTTTCGCACCCCGCACGCAGGCGATGGAACTCGGCCCGGATCGTCGGCATCACGTCGCCGCCCGTCGTCGGGTTGATATAGCGCACCGCGGCATGGCCCTGCTCGACGGTGGCAGGATGGCCCTCCTCCTCGAGCAACAGCTGCTCGGTCAGCGCCCGGTCGGTGAACTCCCAGCGATAGGCGCCGATGGGCGAGCTGACGGTGTTCTGCAGCCCCGAGAGCGGCCGCAGCCCGGGGTGGCACCACAGGCGTTCGCCGCGCGAATAGTTCGGGGTCGCATAGTCGGTCACCCGGTCGGAGCCGAATTCGAAGAAGCCGACGTCGTTCTGGAAGCTGAACGGAATGTCGAGCCCGTCGATCCAGGCCATCGGCTTGTCGGTCTCGTTGTGGTGACCGTGAAAGTTCCAGCCCGGCGTCAGCAGGAAATCGCCCCGGCTCATCCGCACCGGGTCGCCATTGACCACGGTCCAGACCCCCTCGCCCTCGACAACGAAACGGAAGGCGTTCTGGGAATGGCGATGCTCGGGCGCGGTTTCCTTGGGGCCAAGGTACTGGATCGCGCACCACATCGTCGGGCTGACATAGGCCTCGCCGCCCAATCCGGGATTGGCCAGGCCAATCGCGCGGCGTTCGCCGCCACGACCCACCGGCACCAGTTCGCCCGAGCTCTGCGCCAGCGGATAGAGATCGGACCATTTCCAGACATGGGCCACGGCCCTTGGGCGCGGGTGGCGCGGCATCAGATCGCCAAGCTGGGTCCACAGCGGGTTCAGGTGCTGTGCCTTGAAATCGGCATAGAGCTGGCGCAGCGCGGGGCTGTCCGCGGGCTGCATCGCATTGTCCATCGGTCTCTCCTCCCTCGGCGATTCGACTTATTACGACGTGTACTTATAATTAGTATACGTGTCAATATTGATGAGTACACGCACTAACGGGCCAACTCGGCGCCGCAGCTTGTCTGGAGCGGGGGGTTCGACTAGGCAGGACGCATGGCGACAATTTTTGACCTGCCGGGGCACCTGTTCCGGCGCCTGCATCAGATATCGGTTTCCGCCTTTGCCACCGAAGTCAGCGCGGCAGGGTTCGATCTGACGCCTGTGCAATTCGCAGTGCTCAGCATGCTCGAGGATCACCCCGACATCGATCAGGCGACACTCGCCGGGCTGATCGCCTATGACCGGGTGACAATCGGCGGCGTGATCTCGCGGCTCGAGGCAAGGGGAATGGTCGAACGCAAGATCTGCAAGACCGACCGCCGCGCCCGGCGCCTGCGCCTGACCGAACGCGGTAAGGCCACGCTGACAACCGTCTGGCCGGCAGTGCGGCGGGCCCAGACGGTGATGGTCGGTGCCCTCGACCCGGCCGAGCAGGAGACGCTGCTGGCGCTGATGCGCAAGGTCACAAACGCCAGCAACCAAGTCAGCCGGGCGCCGCTCCGGGCGCCGGGCGCCGACCGGCACGACGAAGATTCCACAGACACTGCGGGACCCTGACCGCGTCGACGTAGCGCCACGGTCTGGGACCCGGCGCAATGAAATGGCGGGGCCGCAAGGCGGCCCCTATGGCTCAGGCGGGCTGGGGCGCGAAGCCTGCGTCGGCGATCGCCCCTAGCAGGGCATCTGCGGGCAGGTCGCTGGCAATCGCCACCGAGTGATCCTGAAGATTGCAGTCGACCGTCGCCTTGGCGTCGATCTGCTTGATGGCCTTCTCGATGGTGGCGGTGCAGTGGCCGCAGCTCATATCGGGAACGGTGAAACGGGTCATGGCATTCTCCTTTTGACGGGATCCTCAAGGTTTCCAGCGCTGGAAGGTCAAGCGGAAACTGCGACCCCATCCTGGCACGCTGCGCGCGCTCCTGTGCCCAGGGGCCTTGACCTTCCAGTTAGGGGAACCCTTATCTAGGGGACCAGTGGAACAATGAAAGAGACTCTGGTGACCGACATGAACACATTGAACCTGTCCGTAGAGGGCATGTCCTGCGCCTCTTGTGTCGGCCGTGTCGAACGCACGCTGAAGGCTCTGCCAGGGGTCGAGACGGCCGCCGTCAATCTCGCAAACGAAACCGCCAGGGTGGCATTCGCCGGGTCGGCCGATGTGGCGGCCGTGACGGCCGCGCTCGACAAGGCCGGCTATCCGGCGCGGACCGGCGATGTCACGCTGCGGGTCGAAAGCATGTCCTGCGCCTCCTGCGTGGGCCGGGTCGAACGGGCGCTGGCGAAGGTGCCCGGGGTGCTCGAGGCTTCGGTGAACCTCGCCAGCGAAACCGCGCGGGTGCATTTCCTCGAAGGACAGGTGACGCCGCAACTGCTGATCCGCGCGGCGACCGAGGCGGGCTATCCCGCCACGCTGCAACAGACCGGCTCGGCCCCCGAGGCCGGCGCACGCAAGGATGCCGAGGCGGCAGCGCTGCGCCGCCTGACCCTGATCGCCGGCGCGCTGGCGCTGCCCGTGTTCCTGCTCGAAATGGGCGGCCATGTCATTCCGGGCTTCCATGCCCTGATTGACGGCACCATCGGACGTCAGGCAAGCTGGGTGATCCAGTTCGTGCTGACGACGCTGGTGCTGGCCGGGCCGGGGCGGCGGTTCTATCTCAAGGGCTATCCGGCGCTGTTTCGCGGCGCGCCCGACATGAACAGCCTGGTGGCGATCGGCACCTCGGCCGCCTATGGCTATTCCGTCATCGCGACCTTCCTGCCCGGCCTGCTGCCGGCCGAAACCCGCGCGGTCTATTTCGAGGCGGCGGCGGTCATCGTCGTGTTGATCCTGCTCGGCCGCTGGCTGGAGGCGCGCGCCAAGGGCCGCACCGGGCAGGCGATCCGCAAACTGGTCGGGCTTCAGGCGAAATCGGCGCTGGTCGAGCAGGACGGCACGACCGTCGACCGGCCCATCGACCAGATCGCCGTCGGCGACGTGATCCGCGTCCGCCCGGGCGAAAGGATCGCGGTCGATGGCGAGGTCGTCTCGGGCACCAGCTATGTCGATGAAAGCATGCTGACCGGCGAGCCGATCCCCGTGAACAAGGCCGAGGGCGACACCGTCGTTGGCGGCACCGTCAACGGCACTGGCGCCCTTTCGTTCCGCGCCACCAAGGTCGGTGCCGACACGATGCTGGCGCAGATCATCCGCATGGTCGAAGAGGCGCAGGGCGCCAAGCTGCCGATTCAGGGGCTGGTGGACCGCATCACCATGTGGTTCGTCCCCGTCGTCATGTCGCTGGCCGCCCTGACCGTTCTGGTCTGGCTGCTGGTCGGGCCAAGCCCCGCGCTGTCCTATGCGCTGGTGGCGGGCGTCGCAGTCCTGATCATCGCCTGCCCCTGCGCCATGGGGCTTGCCACCCCGACCTCGATCATGGTCGGCACCGGACGTGCCGCCGAACTCGGCGTGCTGTTCCGCAAGGGCGATGCGCTGCAGCGGCTGCAGGACGTGCAGATCGTCGCGCTCGACAAGACCGGCACGATCACCGAGGGCAAGCCGACCCTGACCGACATGGAACTTGCGCCGGGCCATTCCCGCGACGCCGTTCTGCGCGATGTCGCGGCGGTCGAGGCCAGTTCGGAACATCCCGTGGCGCAGGCGATCCTGCGGGCCGCGGGCGACCGCGCAACCTTGCCCAAGGCCGAGGATTTTGCCTCGATCACCGGACACGGCGTGCGCGCCGTGGTCGAGGGACGGCAGGTCCTGATCGGCGCACAGCGGTTGATGGCGCGCGAGGGGATAGCACTTGGCGATCTTGGCCCGCGCGGCGCGGCGCTGGCAGCGGCTGGCAAGACACCGCTGTTCGCCGCGATTGACGGCACCCTTGCCGCGGTGATCGCCGTATCCGACCCGATCAAGCCGACCTCGCGCACCGCCATCGCGGCGCTGCACGATCTTGGCCTGCAGGTCGCCATGGTGACCGGTGACGCTAGGGCCACTGCGGACGCCATCGCGGGCGAGCTTGGCATCGACCACGTGGTGGCCGAGGTTCTGCCAGACGGCAAGGTCGCGGCGCTCGATGCCCTGCGCGCCGACGGCCGCAAGCTTGCCTTCGTCGGGGACGGCATCAACGACGCGCCCGCGCTCGCACATGCCGACATTGGCATCGCCATCGGCACAGGCACCGACGTGGCGATCGAAAGCGCCGATGTGGTGCTGATGACGGGCGATCTGCGCGGCGTCGTCAACGCCTTCGACATCTCGGCCCGGACCATGCGCAACATCCGCCAGAACCTCGGCTGGGCGTTCGGCTATAACGCAGCGCTGATCCCGGTTGCAGCCGGTGCGTTCTATCCGGTGTTCGGGATCCTGCTGTCGCCAGTGCTGGCGGCCGGTGCCATGGCGCTGTCGTCGGTCTTCGTGCTGTCGAACGCACTGCGCCTGCGCCTCGTAAAACCGGTTCTTGGCGGCGAGGCGCCCGCGCCCACGCCGAAAGCATCTCTCACCCCTGTTCCCGCGGAATAAGGAGGCTGCCATGAACATCGGCGACGTCGCCCGCCTGTCCGGCCTGCCGGCCAAGACCATCCGGTACTATGAAGATATCGGGCTGGTGGCCCCGCTGCGCAGCACCAACGGCTACCGCAGCTTTCGCGAGCGCGACCTGCACAAGCTGGCGTTCCTCGGCCGGGCCCGGTCGCTTGGCTTCACGATCGAGGATTGCCGCGGCCTGCTCGAACTTTACGAAGACAGCAGCCGCGCCAGCGCCGACGTCAAGAAGATCGCCAGGGAACACCTGGAACGGATCGACGCCAAGGTCGAAGAGCTGCTGGCGATGCGCAAGACGCTGTCCCACCTCGTCCACGAATGCGCAGGCGACAATCGCCCGAACTGCCCGATCCTGGATGACTTGGCGTCCTGTTCCCACGCTGCGCCGAAAAAAGGGAAACGGGTCGGCGGATGACGGCCAAAGGGCCCGGCCATTGCAGCGCGGGCCGAGAACCGACACCAGCGCTGCGCCTTTTGACAGGGCCGCGCTTTAGGCAGCGCATATGGCCTTCTCGGGCAATCGAGGCTGATTTCGGCTCTGGTCTATCTGGCGATTGCGCCAAGGGCACCGCGCCGTTTGGCGCGTGGTGCCGGTGAAGGGACTCGAACCCCCGACCCCATCATTACGAATGACGTGCTCTACCAGCTGAGCTACACCGGCAACGAGGCGCCTGCGCCCCATCTGCGTCTTTGGTTTCGTCCGGATCAGACCGGGCGAAACCTTTGCGCCGAGGTCGAATACACTGCATTCCGGGCAGTGTGTAGCCCTATTTTTTCGGCTCCGCGTCAAGTACCTCGGACTCGGGCGCCGGGGTCTGTTCGGGGTCCTCTGCAGCTTCCTCGGACGGCGCGGCCGCCGCTGCCTGGGCGCCGACGACCAGCGGCAGCATGTCGGTGCCGGTCGGCATGGCGAGTTCGTCCCTCGACAGCTCGCGCCAGCTGAGCGTGTCGAAGCCGCCGCAATTGTGGCAGATCGGAACCCAGGTCGGTTCGACGTGCTGGCATTTCTCGCAGACCCACTGCGGTCCGCGCGGTGCCGTGACCGCCTTGGCCAGCCACCCCCGGACAATGGCGTCGTCGCCGCCCTCGCCGCGTTCGATCGCGGCCATGATCGACAGGACCCGTGCGGTCGGCTTGCTTGTCGGCAGGTCGCCAAGCGCCCGGCGCGCGGCCGGGAAATCCTCGGCAGAGATATTCAACTCGGCCAGCAGCATCCGGGTCTCGGGATCCTCGGGCCGAATCTTGGCCAGTTCACCGAATCGCTTCAACCGGGCCTTCGGGCTCTCGTCCGGAACGATCTCGGCGAAGGCGACGGCAAGTTCGGGATGCGGGCTCATTTCCCAGGTCTTCTTCAGCACCCGCGCCGCGTTGCGCGGCTTGCCCGCTTCGATATAGGCGTGTGCTGCCATGATCGAGGCAGGGATAAGATCGGGCGACAGCTTGTTGGCCTCGATCGCCGCCTCCCGCGCCTCGATCGAATTGCCGGCATCGATGATGTCCTTTGCCTCGGACACGGCCAGCACGGCATCGCGGCGCCGGTGCAGATCGCGCGGCATCGAGCCTGCGCGCAGCTTGCTGGTCAGGGTCTTGCGGGCGCCCTTCCAGTCATGCTTGTCGGCCTGCAGCTTCAGCAGGATATCCTGCACTTCCTCGTTCTTCGGCTTGAGGGCATTGGCCTTCTGGGCAAGCGCCAGCGCGGTGTCGGTCTGGCCGTCCTCGAGTTTCTGCTTCATGATCCCGCGAATGCCGACGAACCGGGTCTTGGGATCGGCCAGAAGCAGCTTGTAGGTCTCCTCCGCCTTTTTCCGGTCGCCCATCATCTCGGCCGCATCGGCAGTGATCACCTTGGTGATCGCGGGGTTCTGCAGCAGTTTCTCGGCCTTGCTCGCGTTGGCGATCGCCAGACGGGCCTCGCCTTCGGACAGCGCCATCAGCGCGTCGCTCAGCGCGCGATAGCCGCGGCGCTCGCGATTGCGGTTGAAATACCGCGTCAGCGCGGTCTCGTCGCCGAGCAGGAACTTGAGAAACGCAAACAGCAGCCCGATCAGCTTGAAGGCGACATAAAGCGCGGCCAGAAGAGCCAGCCCCAGAAGAACCGCCTGCAAGGCGCCGAGTTGCACCTCCTTGTAGCCGCCGATGGCAATGACGATGTCCGGCCCGTGTTCCATGACGTATCCGGCACCGAACGTGAGCGCAGCGACCACCGCGACAAACAACAGGATCTTGATGAGAGACCAGAGCATCATGATCGTCCTCAGTTAGCGGCCAGGGAGGCGGCGAGTTCATCGGCGGCGGCGAGCGCCTGGGCCCGGGCGTTGGCTTTGGCCACCCAGTCCGACATGGAGGTCTGCCCCGCTTCGGGCAGGGCTGCAAGCTCGGTGACCGCTTCGTTCAGATGACCGCTGCGCAACGCGGCCTCGGCCCGGCTTAACACCGCGTCGGGATCGTTGCCCTCGCTTGGCGCCAGAGATCGCAGGCCAAGCTGGGTCTTCACGAACGTATTGACCCGGTCGGGCACCGAGTCGCTCGTCTCGGCCTTGCGTGAGGCGTACAACGCCTGCCGCGCGGCCAGGGTAAAGTCGTCCTGCAGTTGCGGAAGGGTCGCGACGCCGCTTTCGGCCGAGGCGGTCAGCGCGGCGGGCACCGTGAGCCCGTCCAGCTGGGGAATGTATTCGGCATAGGGGGTTCCGGCGTCCAGCGCCGACTGGATATCGACCACGGCCTGGGCGCGCCGCACATGCTCGGCCTTGGCCGCCGCTTCGGCGGCCTCGGCTGCGGCCTTTTCCTCGGCGGCCTTGGCGGCGGCTTCGGCGGCCGCAACCTTTGCTTCCGTGTCGTCGATCGCCTTCTGAACCGCCTCGTTCGCCGCCGTCGCGGTCGACTGGGCAAGCCCTTCGGCCCGCTTCATCTGATCGGCCAGATCGCTCTGCAGCGCCGCAAGCTGTTCGCGGAACCCCGTGACCTCGCGGCCATAGGCCTGCACCGCGGCAACCGATGCCGGGTCGGTGGCCTCGGCAATGGGACGTTTCTGCAGATCGTCGATCTGGGGCAGCAGTTTCTCGAACTGCGCGCTCAGCGACTTGAGTTCGCCCGTCGCGTCGGCCACATCGGTTTTCACCGCATCAAGCCCCTCTGCCGAGGCGACGCCGGCTTTCAGATCGGACAGTTCGGTTTTCACCGCGGCAATGCCGCTTGCGGCCTCTGCCTGCACCTTCGCGATCTGGTCGGCCGACGCGAGCGTCGACAATTGCCCGCGCAGTTCGGAAAGGTCGGACTGCAGCTTTGTCACGGTCTGGGACTGCGTCGCGATCTGGGCATCGAGCTGCTTGTTGGGAAAGCTCGGCATCATGTTCGCCGGGATCACGAAGGGCGCGGCGAAGGCAAGGCCGATTGTCGCGACAACCCCGCCGAGGAATCCCGGCAGCACGCCGCCGCGACGTTCCACCACCACGGTTTCCTTCTCGATCGCCGGCGCGCTCCAGACCGGTGCGGCCTTGTCCTCGCGCTGCGGCTCCGCCGGCGCGGCTTCGGCTTCGGCTTCGGCTTCGGCTTCGGCTTCGGCTTCGGCTTCGGCTTCGGCTTCGGCTTCGGCTTCGGCTTCGGCTTCGGCTTCGGCTTCGGCTTCGGCTTCGGAGGCGTCGTCTATCGGGGACTCTTCGTCAACGGCCTCGCTCAACACCAGATCGTCGTTGTCGGCGTCGTCGCCATCGGCTTGGTAGATATACGTCCCGTCGCCCTCTGGCGTCGGATCGGCTAGCACCTCGGCCGGGATTTCCTCGATGATTTCGGCGTCCTCGATCTCGTCCGCGGGCGAAACACGGGGTTCTGAGGAAACCTCAGGGGCCTCGCTCTCGATTTCCGTGCTGTCGTCTTCGGGACGGGTCTCCGCCTCGGAAACCGGCAATTCCGGTTGCGAGCTCTGTTCGAGCCGGTCGGAGTCGTCGGGTGCCGCATCGGACTTCTTCTTGTCGACCACTTAAATATCCCTCCGAATCTCGACACTGCTATCAGGCGGTTGTCGACATGGAACTTAGCTTGGCATCACCGATGCCTCAAGCATACCTATATGCGTCAAACAGGCTGCCGAGAGCCTGAATTACCCCTGAGGCATCGGGCATTTCAGCCACTTCCGCCCGTTCTCCCGGAAGACCGCGCCAGGAGCGCAGCACCGCCGGACTGATCGCCGCAACATGCAGCCGCGCGCGACGCCCCGCGGCCTCCGTGGCAAGCAATGCGGCACTTCGCGCCGAGAACAAGGGTGTCGCAACGTCACCCACGTCCTGAAGCGCGATACGCGCCTGATCGCTGAGCGGCAGGCTGCGCTGATCGTAGATCGCAATCGCCCTTGCATCGAGCCCCGCGCCCTGCAGATGCCCAACGAGATCACCGGCACGGTGGAGTCCGCCCAGATGCAGGATTTTTTCGGACAATCCGGCAGTTTCCATGCGCCGCGCCAGTCGATCGACGTCGGGTTCCTTTCCCAGAACCTCGAATCCGGCGGCGCGTGCGGCCGCAGCCGTCCGGCCCCCCACGCACCACGCGACCCGACCCTGACCCGAGAGCCGGCCTTCCAGGGCCCGCAATGCCATCTCGGAGGTAAAGACATGATGTGCCGCCGGATCGTCCGGGATCTCCGCTGGCAACACCTCGATTTCCATCAGCGGCGAGACAATCACGCCGGCAAAGGTACCAAGCCGCTGTTCCACTTGCCCGGCGAAGCGGGTTGCGGCGGGTTCGGGCCGGGTCAGAAGCAACAGGGTATCGGACAGGTTCACTTTCGACACCATCGGGACTATCTGGGTTGAACTTCCCTAGACCCTGGTCCCATGCATCCGCAACCCGCCCCCTTCGCCTTGACCCTTCTCGGGATCGAAAGCAGCTGCGACGACACCTCGGCCGCCGTGGTGCGCTGGTCCGAGGCGAGCGGCGCCACGATCCTGTCGAATGTCATCGCAGGCCAGACCGAGTTGCATGCAGCCTTCGGCGGCGTCGTCCCCGAGATCGCCGCCCGCGCCCACGCCGAGAAGCTCGACCTGATGGTCGAGGCGGCTCTCGCCGAGGCGGGGCTCGGGCTCGGCGCGCTCGATGGCATCGCGGTCACGGCGGGGCCCGGGCTGATCGGCGGCGTGCTGTCGGGCGTGATGTGCGCCAAGGGGCTCGCCATGGGCAGCGGCCTGCCGCTCATCGGCGTGAACCACCTGGCCGGGCACGCGCTGACCCCGCGGCTGACCGATGGCGTCGCCTTTCCCTATCTGGTGCTTCTGGTCTCGGGCGGGCACTGCCAGTTTCTGCTGGTCGAGGCAGCGGACCGGTTTCATCGCCTTGGCGGCACGATCGACGACGCGCCGGGCGAGGCGTTCGACAAGACGGCCAAGCTGCTCGCCCTGCCGCAGCCGGGTGGGCCAAGCGTCGAGCGGACCGCAGCGGCCGGCGACCCGGCCCGCTTCGGTTTCCCCCGCCCGATGCTCGACCGGCCGGGATGCGACATGTCGTTTTCAGGGCTCAAGACCGCACTTCTGCGCGCGCGCGACGGCTGTATCGCCGCCGAGGGGGGCCTGCGCGCTGGCGATCGCGCGGACCTTTGCGCAGGATTTCAGGCCGCCGTCGCCGACGTTCTGGCCGAAAAGAGCGCGCGGGCCATAGCGCTTTATCTGGAACGGGCGCCGGAACAGCCGGTTCTGGCCGTGGCGGGCGGGGTTGCGGCCAACGCAACGATCCGCGCCCGGCTGCAACAGATTTGCGCCGCTTCGGGTCTGCGCTTTGTCGCGCCGCCGCTGGCGCTTTGCACCGACAATGCCGCCATGATCGCCTGGGCCGGGATTGAACGTACGTGGCTCGGTCTGCGGGACGGCATGAGCCTGATCGCCCGGCCGCGCTGGCCGCTCGACACTTCTCAGGCCGCAATGCTGGGGTCGGGCAAGAAGGGCGCCAAAGCCTGAGGGCTTGCCTCTGTCCCAAAGCCGCGGGATGCTGCAGCCGGATCAGACTGGAGGACCCGATGCTCGTCGCCATCATCTGCAATGACAAACCCGGCGCGTTGCAGACGCGCCTCGACAACCGTGCCGCCCACCTCGCCCATCTGAAGGGCAGCGGGCTGGCGCGTCAGGCCGGCCCGTTTCTCGACGGTGCGGGCGAGATGTGCGGATCGCTGATCATTCTCGAGGTCGCTGACATGGCGCAGGCCGAGGACTGGGCCGCGAACGACCCCTATGCCAAGGCCGGTCTGTTCGAAAGCGTCACGATCCAGCGCTGGAACCGGGTGATCGGCTGATGGCCTTCTGGCTGTTCAAATCCGAACCCGCGACCTGGTCCTGGGCGGATCAGGTCGCGAAGGGCGCGGCAGGCGAGCCGTGGGACGGGGTCCGGAACTATCAGGCGCGCAACAACATGCGCGCGATGGTGCTGGGCGACCGGGGCTTCTTTTATCATTCCGTCAAGGAAAAGGCGGTGGTCGGCATCGTCGAGGTCTGCGCGCTCAGCCACCCGGACCCGAAGACCGAGGATCCGAGGTGGGACTGCGTCGACATCCGTGCGGTGGCGCCATTGCTCCGGCCGGTCACACTGGACGAGATCAAGGTTCAGCCCGGGCTTGAGGACATGGTTCTGATCCGGAACTCCCGGCTGTCTGTCCAGCCTGTGACCGAGGCCGAGTGGCGCATCGTCTGCGACATGGGCGGGGTCGGTCCCGCGGCCGGCGGCTGACGGCCGGGCTATCGCGAGGAATTCTCGCCGCGACAAAGGACGGATTGTTCAAATATGACGGCCCGTACAGCGGCTGGCCGATCCGCCCGAATTGAACCTGCAGAAACGAATGGAGGGGCCCGTCCCCGGAACCCTCCATTGTCCCGCGTGGTCGCACCACACGCGTCGGAAAGAACACCGGGGTCGTCCTGACCCTGCGGTTCCTTTCTAACCCGCCGACGCGATTTCCCGCAAAGACCAAGTGCCTTGCATTTGGGCCAAATCCGGTGGAACCCGGCTCAGGCGTAGACGGCCTCCCTGCCGAAATGCCGGGTCAGCAGATAATAGACGACAGCGCGATACTTGGTGCGCTCGGACCTGCCGTAGGTCTCGATCACGGCGTTCAGACCCTCCATCAGATCCGGTCCGTCGGGCAGACCGAGCTTGTTGATCAGGAAGTTCCTCTTCACGGTTTCAAGCTCGCTTTGCTCGCTTGCTGCCACCGTTGCCGCATCGGCATTATAGATCGCCGGCCCACAGGCGATGGTGACCTTGGTCAGCAGATCCATGTCGGGCTCCACCCCGCATTTGGTCCGCAGATCCTCGGCGTATTTACCGATCAGTTCATCGCGCTTGCTCATGTGTCCTCCCCTCGCACGTTTTGATCGAACCAGAGGCGCCCCTGTTTCAGGTCGCGCCCCATTTCACGTTAGCCACGATGGGTTTGAAGGCAAAATGGTTTCTCGACGGGCCGTTTTTCGGCGATTCGCAATCTGCATAATGCGGTTGCCATCGTTCGGGTATGGCGGCCTGTCCTGGCGGCCTTGCCCGAATGTTCGCCGTCCAGCGGGCAAGGCTTCGATCTGACCGACCGGCGAGTTTGACACAGGGAGACACGCGAAATGGGACTGTTCAGTTTTCTGAAAGGCAAGGGAAAGAAACTTGGAGCCGCCGAGGCGGCCGAGGCCCCCGCCGCCGAAGACCTGCAGAAAGAGGTGAAGGATCTGGGGCTGAACGCCGAGGGCGTCGACATCAAGGTCGACGGCGACAAGGTCGTGCTGACCGGCGCCCCGGTCGACCAGGAGACCAAGGAAAAGGTCATCGTCGCGCTTGGCAATATCGCGGGTGTTGCGCAGGTCGAGGACAACACCGGCGGGGCGGACCCGACGCTTCACACGGTGGCCGAAGGCGAGTCGCTGTGGAAGATCTCGGAGAAATACCTCGGCAAGGGCAACCGCTACATGGAGATCTTCGAGGCCAACAAGCCGATGCTGAGCGACCCCGACAAGATCTATCCGGGTCAGACGCTGCGCATTCCGGCAGCCTGATGGCTGCCGGCACCCTCGCGCCCCTTGCAGATCATCTTGCCGGGTCGGGGACGCCCTGAAACGACCAAGGACGCCGCCCGGGGTGGGCGGCGTCCTTTCAAGACGCTGGCGATGTGCCCGGATGGGCGCGATCAATACCGGTAGTGGTCGGCCTTGTACGGGCCATCGACCGTCACGCCGATATATTCGGCCTGCTCGGGGCGCAGTTCGGTCAGTTTTGCACCGACGCGGTCAAGGTGCAGGCGCGCGACCTTTTCATCGAGGTGCTTCGGCAGAATGTAGACATCGTTGCCGTACTGATCGCCGCGGGTCCAAAGCTCGATCTGCGCCAGTACCTGGTTGGTGAAGGAGGCCGACATCACGAACGAGGGGTGGCCGGTCGCATTGCCGAGGTTCAGGAGCCGCCCCTCGGACAGCAGGATGATCCGGTTGCCCGAAGGCATCTCGATCATGTCCACCTGATCCTTGATATTGGTCCACTTGTGGTTCTTCAGCGCGGCAACCTGGATCTCGTTGTCGAAATGGCCGATGTTGCCGACGATCGCCATGTCCTTCATCTCGCGCATATGCTCGATGCGGATGACGTCGCGGTTGCCGGTGGTGGTGACGAAGATGTCGGCGTCTGCAACCTCATCCTCAAGCCGCACCACCTCGAACCCGTCCATCGCGGCCTGCAGGGCGCAGATCGGATCGACCTCGGTCACCTTCACGCGGGCGCCGGCGCCGCGCAGCGACGCGGACGAGCCCTTGCCGACGTCGCCATAGCCGCAGACCACCGCGACCTTGCCGGCCATCATCGTGTCGGTGGCACGCCGGATGCCGTCGACCAGCGATTCCTTGCAGCCGTACTTGTTGTCGAACTTCGACTTGGTGACGCTGTCGTTGACGTTGATCGCCGGGAACGGCAGCAGGCCCTTCTTCTGCAGGTCATAAAGACGGTGCACGCCGGTCGTGGTTTCCTCGGACACACCCTTGAGAAGGTCGCGCTGACGGGTGAACCAGCCCGGGGCCTCGGCCATCCGCTTGCGGATCTGGTTGAACAGGCAGACCTCCTCGTCCGAGGTCGGCGTCGCGATCAGGTCGGTCTCGCCCGCTTCGACCCGGGCGCCCATCAGGATATAGAGTGTCGCGTCGCCGCCATCGTCGAGGATCAGGTTGGCACCGTCCTTGAAGTCAAAGATCCGGTCGGTATAGCCCCAGTATTCCTCCAGCGTCTCGCCCTTGACGGCAAAGACCGGAATGCCTGCGGCGGCAATGGCGGCCGCGGCGTGATCCTGGGTCGAGAAGATGTTGCAGCTTGCCCAGCGAACCTCGGCGCCAAGGGCGACCAGCGTTTCGATCAGCGCGGCGGTCTGGATCGTCATGTGCAGGCTGCCGGCGATGCGCGCGCCCTTCAGCGGCTTGCTTTCGCCGTATTCGGCGCGGAGCGCCATCAGTCCCGGCATCTCGGTTTCGGCAATATCGAGCTCGCGACGCCCGAAGGCTGCAAGCGAAATGTCCTTCACAAAATAGTCCTGGGCCATGTTCGTATCCTTCGGACAGTGGAATTTGGTTTCGCGGTGACGTAGCACCCCACAGGTGGCCGGGCAAGTTCGGCCCTGCAGGGAAATTGAACGGAGGCGACCTTGGCAAAACCCGCGCGCGCCTGGCAACGGATGCTTTCGGGCCGGCGGCTGGATCTGCTGGATCCGACGCCTCTGGACGTGGAGATCGAGGATATCGCGCACGGGCTGGCGTTTGTCGCGCGCTGGAACGGGCAGACCCGCGGCGACTATGCCTATTCGGTGGCCGAGCATTCGCTGTTGGTCGAGGTCCTGTTCGGCCGCATCTATCCCGAGGCGCCGGTGCGCTGGCGGTTGGCGGCCCTGCTGCACGATGCCCCCGAATACGTGATCGGCGACATGATCTCGCCGGTCAAGGCGGCGGTCGGGCCAAGTTATGGCGCGCTCGACGCCCGGCTGGCGGCCGCAATCCACATCCGCTTCGGCCTGCCGGTCGAGGTGCCGAAGACGGTCAAGCGGCTGATCAAGCGCGCCGACCGGATCAGCGCCTGGCTGGAGGCAACCCAGATCGCAGGCTTTACCGAGGCCGAATCCGACCGCTTCTTTGGCCGTCCGACGCCCGACCTGATCGAGGGGCTAGGCGTGCATCTGCGCCCGCCGGTCGAGGTCCGCGCCGATTTCAGACGCCGGCACGCCGAACTGCTGGCGCTGTTGTGATCCCACACATCGGGCCGGCCTAGCGGAAGCTGCAGACCGTTCCTGCCCACAGCACGCTGACCTGCCCGGTCTCTGCCGCAATCAGGCCCGAAATGCCGCCAAGATCGAACTCGTCGCCCAATGTGGATGTCCCGGTCCGCACGCCAAGCGCCGCCGCCTCGGCCTGACTCATCCCGACGCGAAGACCGTTGGTGCTGCGCAGCGTGGGATCGCGCGAGATCCAGCCGACAAAGTCCTGGTTCTGGAAGCTCAGCGTCAATCCGCCCCGCCAGTCGACAGCCGTAATCGGCCCTGCCCCGCACTCGGGTTGCCGGACGGAAGACGTGGGGCCGCGCCCGACGATCTTGGAAACCGAGGCAACCGTGCTGTCCTGCGTGCGCGCGAAGCCGATTTCGAGCCCGCTGTTTCCGACGGCGAGGCCGTCGGATTTCAGCGAGATCCCGATGCCCGCCTTCATTGTCGGGGAGGGCGGCGGCGTCTCGCATCCGGCCACAAACAGGCACGCGACCGCAACGGCCGCGCGCGTGTATCGAGCCCTCACCGGTGGCATGGGCCTAGCGCGGACTGCGTTTTGCCAGAATACGCTGCAGCGTCCGCCGGTGCATGTTGAGCCGCCGGGCAGTTTCCGAAACGTTGCGATCGCAAAGCTCGTAGACCCGCTGGATATGCTCCCACCGGACCCGGTCGGCCGACATCGGGTTCTCGGGCGGCGGCGGCAGCTCGTCACCCGTGGCCAGAAGTGCTGCCATGACGTCGTTGGCATCGGCGGGTTTCGACAGGTAATCGGTGGCGCCGATCTTGACCGCGGCAACCGCGGTCGCAATGGCACCATATCCGGTCAACACGACAACCCGCGCTTCCGGGCGCTTCTCGCGAAGGGTCTCGACCACATCGAGCCCGTTCCCGTCCTCGAGGCGCAGGTCGATCACCGCATAGGCTGGCGGCCGCGCCGTGGCGATCGCCTTGCCGGCGGCAACCGACAGGGCCATCTCGGGCTCGAAGCCGCGTTTTTCCATGGCCCGCGCAAGTCGCCGCAGGAAAGGTTCGTCATCGTCGACGATCAGCAAGGATCTGTCTTCGCCGATGTCCTGCAGTTCGCGCTCTACCATCGGCGTCCTCCGAGCTATTTTGGCGTTTCCGGCCGACGATAGTCCTCTGCCAAGGCAGGGTCAAACGGTTGCCGCGAACACATGCCACGATATTATAGTTTCTCGAGATAGCATTGAACCTGATCTGCCAGCTGTTCGCCGGAAAGCTCGCGCCGGAAATAGGCAAGATAGCCGGTGTCGGGCAGCACCAGATAGGTGAAGGTCGAGTGATCGATCAGATAGTATTCGTCGTCGGGATCGCGGATACTGAAATAGGTGCGGTAGGCCTTCGAGGCCGCCCGGATCTGTTCCTCGGACCCGGTCAGGCCCAGCATGTCGGGGTGGATGTTGGCGGTGAAGTCGTCCATCGACCGCGCGTCGTCCCGCCCCCAGTCGACAGAGACAAAGACCGGCTGCACATCGAAGCCGCGCTCTTTCAGGATGTCGACGGCCTCGGCGTTGCGCACGGTGTCGAGCGGGCAGACATCGGGGCAATAGGTATACCCGAAATAGAGCAGCGACGGCCGGGTGAAGATTTCCTTGTCGGTCACCGTCGCGCCGGTCTCGCTGACCAGTTCGATCGGCCCGCCGATCCCCTCGGGGCCGCCGGCGATGACGCCGGTCCGGCACTGCGCGAACTGGTCTTTTGGCTGCATGAGGACATAGGCCGACATCCCGCCCGCCGCCGCAACGGCGAGGACCGCAGCCGATATGGCCCAGAAACGCGTTTTCATCCGATTTTCTCCGCCTTCCAGCTTTCAGCGATTTGCCGCCGCGCCGCGAGCGGAGTATCAAGACATCCGGTCGCAGGGCATGCCGCACAGGAGATCCCATGACGAAGGCAACCTTTCCGGTTTTCGACCGGATGTCGAGAAGCCATTGGGTCAGGCTTCGGACGCTCGTGGTGCTGCGCTGGGTTGCCGTCGTCGGACAGATGCTGGTGCTGCTCATCGCTGTTGGCCACTATCGCCTGCAGATCGATCTCGGGCTCTGTATTGCGGCGGTCGGCGTCGCCGTTCTGGCCAATCTGGTCGCCGTCTTCGCCTATCCGCAGAACAAGCGCCTGTCCGAGAACGAGACCCTGCTGACGCTGACCTTCGATCTGTCGCAACTGGCGTTCCTGCTCTACCTCGCCGGCGGGCTCAACAACCCCTTCGCGCTGCTGGTGCTTGCACCGGTCACGATTTCGGCCACCGCGCTCGGTCTTCGCTCGACCCTGCTGCTTGGCGGGCTTGCGATCGTCTACATTTCGCTGCTGATGGGCTTTTATCACCCGCTGCAGACCGAAACCGGGATCGAACTGCGCAGCAGCGACATGTTCCGCTCGGGCTTCTGGTCGGCGATCACGCTCGGTGTCGCGTTCCTCGCGCTCTATGCGCAGCGCGTCGCCCACGAGATCCACGCGATGTCCGATGCGCTGACCGCCACCCAGATGGCACTGGCCCGCGAACAGAAGCTGACCGACCTTGGCGGTGTCGTTGCCGCGGCCGCGCACGAGCTGGGGACGCCGCTTGCGACGATCAAGCTGGTCAGCGCCGAGCTTGCCGAGGAACTCGACGGCGACCCGGTACTGCGCGAGGATGCGCTGCTGATCCGCGAACAGGCCGACCGCTGCCGCGACATCCTGCGCTCCATGGGCCGGGCCGGGAAGGACGATCTGCACATGCGCCAGGCGCCGCTCGATACCGTGATCCGCGAGGCCGCCGATCCCCATGGCGACCGCGGCAAGCGGATCCATTTCGACGTGGCGCCGGACCTCGGCGGCAACATCCGGCAACCCTCGATCTATCGCCGGCCCGAGATCATCCACGGGCTGCGCAACCTGGTTCAGAATGCCGTCGATTTCTCGGACGCCAACGTCTGGATCGACGCGCGCTGGACCGACCGGGACATCCTGATTCGAATCGCCGATGACGGCCGCGGCTTTCCGCCGCAGGCCCTGGGCCGGATCGGCGACCCCTTCATCCGGATCCGAAAGTCCGTTTCCGAACGCAACCCGCGGCCCGAATACGAGGGAATGGGGCTTGGCCTGTTCATTGCAAAAACCCTTCTGGAACGCTCGGGAGCCCAACTTTTCTTCTCAAATGGAACAGATCCGTTCCTGACCGAGGCCGAACGCCCCGACCGCTCGGGCGCGGTGATCGAGGTCCGGTGGCCGCGTGCAGAGATCGTCGCCGAGGGGGCCGACACGGGCGAAGGCCTTGGTGAAAACCTTAAGATTCCCGTAGGGTAGGCTTTGCATGCCTTAACCTCCGCTTAACCATTCCGCGCCAGTTTCGGCGCAGGAAGAGGGGGGTGGTTGCCTCGGTGATGCTGGATTCGCTGGTAACACTCATATCGTTGATGACTGTAACATCGCTGTCGACAGCGATGATCGCTCTGGGCGTCATGGGCGCCCTGCAGCCGGCGCGACGGATCACCTGGACACCGTTCGACAAACACGGCGACAATATCGTCTTCCTGTTCCGCGATCGGCGCCTTGTCGATGCAACGCCAGACGCCCGCAGCCTTCTCGAAAGCGGGCCGGGATTTCTCGAGGATTGGGCCAGGGTGCTGTCGATTCTGCAGGCGCGCTTTCCGGACCTTCCCCAGGCCATGGCGGAGCTTCCCGCGCGACAACAGTTCACGCTGACCGATTCCTCCGGTGGCGACCAGATCGAGGCGGAATGGCGCGGCGGACTGGTGCGCCTGGTGCTGCGTGACGGGGCAAGTGTCCTGGACCGGATCCCGCACGACCGGTTCAGCCACAGCGCCCAGACCGACGAGCTGGCGACCCTGCGTGGAGTGGTCGACGACGCCCCGATGCTGGTCTGGAAGGAAAGCCCCGATGGTGCTGTCCGCTGGGCGAACGGCGCCTATGTCGATCTGGTGAACCGGGTGCGCGAGCAGGACGGGCCGCTTGGATGGCCGCTGCCGCGGATCTTCGAGCACCGGCCCGTCGGACCCGACCCCGCCGAACCGCCGCGACGATTGTCGATCCGCCTGCCGGAAACAGAGGTGCCGCGATGGTTCGACTGCTACGCCGAGACGCGGGGCGAGACCACGCTTGTCTTCGCCCTTCCGGCCGATCAGCTGGTCAAGGCCGAGAACACCCTGCGCGAATTCATCCAGACCCTGACCAAGACCTTCGCGCATCTGCCCACCGGCCTTGCCGTATTCGACCGCGACCGCCGGCTGGCGCTGTTCAACCCCGCGCTCACCGATCTGTCGGCACTGGAGCCGCTGTTTCTCAGCGGTCGGCCGACGCTGTTCGAATTTCTGGACCGGCTGCGCGAGAAGCGGCGCATGCCCGAACCCAAGGACTACAAGGGCTGGCGCAAACGGATCCTCGAGCTTGAAAGCGCCGCCGCATCGGGCACCCATCAGGAGGTCTGGTCGCTGCCCGGTGGCCAGACCTACCGGATCACCGGACGGCCGCATCCCGACGGCGCCATTGCCTTCCTGTTCGAGGACATAAGCGCCGAAATCTCGTTGACCCGCCGGTTCCGGGCCGAACTGGAACTCGGGCAGGCGGTGGTCGACAGCCTTGACGAGGCGATTGCCGTGTTCTCGTCCTCGGGCTCTCTGATCCTTGCAAACCGCGCCTATGAACAGCTCTGGCAGCACGAGTCGCTGCGCACCGTCAACGATGTCAACGTCATCGAGGCGACGCGGATCTGGCGGGAGCGCTGCGATCCTTCACCCATCTGGGGCGATCTGCGCGATTTCGTGGGCGACTCGGGCGAGCGCGCGGAATGGACCGCCGAGGTCTCCATGCTCGACGGCACCATGCTGAGCTGCCGCTTCACCCCTCTGGCCGGCCACGCCACGCTGGCAGGCTTCACCCGGCTTTCGTCCGCCATGGACGAGATGGACGCGATGGAGCTGCCCGAGCGGACGCTCGCCCTGCCCGGAAATTCGTCGCTGGCCGCGGCAGCGTCCTGAACGCCGCGCCGTGCGGTCGCCGACAGGCCCTGACCGTGGACACCTCCTGACCTTCGACGCGAACCGGGACCTGCGCGGGCCATTGCCGAGACACTTGCGCCCACAGGCCCCGCCACAGCACGGGGGCGGTTGCGGGCCGGGGCCAGCGCGCTAGTCTGCGCCCATGACCGCGACCTCGACCGCCCCCGTTTCCTTTGACCTTGCGCTGCCCGATCCGGGCGCGACCGATGCGTTTGGGCGGTCGCTCGCGGAGCGGCTTGAACCCGGGGACTGCCTGCTGCTTTCGGGTCCGATCGGTGCTGGCAAAAGCCACCTCGCCCGGGCGATCATCCGCGCCCTGCTCGACCGCGCCGGCGCCGCCGAGGAGGACATTCCTTCGCCAACCTACACCCTTGTGCAGACCTACGAGGCCGCCGGGGTCGAGATCTGGCACGCCGATCTCTATCGCCTGAGCGCGCCCGACGAGCTGTTCGAACTCGGGCTCGACGCCGCCTTCGACAGCGCGATCTGCCTGATCGAATGGCCCGACCGGCTGGGGACAGACGCGCCCTCCGACGCGCTTACTATCGCGCTGTCGCCGACAGCCGGGGACGGACGGCTGGCGCGGCTGAGCGGTTCGGCCGGCTGGGCCGGGCGGCTTGCGGCGCTGCAGGGCCTCGAACCGGTGGCGCGATGACCCGTACGGAGGCAATTGCAAACTTCCTGTCCGGCGCTGGCTGGGGTTCTGCGGCGCGGACGCCGCTGGCCGGCGATGCCTCGGCTCGCCGCTATGAACGGCTGACCCGCGGCGGCGAGACCGCGGTACTGATGGATGCCCCACCCGACCAGGGCCAGGATGTGCGCCCCTTTCGCCGGATCGCCGACCATCTTTCGCGCCTCGCACTGTCGCCGCCGCAGATCCTTGCGGCCGACGACAGCTTGGGCCTTTTGCTGATCGAGGATCTAGGAGACGCCCTGTTCGCGCGGATCCTTGCGGTCGATCCCGGGCAGGAAATCCCGCTTTATCGCGCCGCGGTCGATGTCTTGCTGGCACTGCACCGCCATCCAGCCCCCCCGGAGCTGCCCCAATTCGACACCACGGAGCTTGCGGCGGCAATCGAGCCGCTGACCGCCTGGTATCTGCCCGCGATCGGTGCGAATGCGGCGACGGCGGATGGCATCGAACCCCTGCTGCGGGACGCCCTGCAGGCGCTGGCCCCCGCCGACCCGGTGATCTGCCTGCGCGACTATCACGCCGAAAACCTGATCTGGCTGCCAAGTCGCAAGGGCGCTGCGCGCGTCGGGTTGCTGGATTTTCAGGACGCCTTCGCTGGCCATCCGGCCTATGACCTCGTCTCGCTGCTGCAGGATGCCCGCCGCGACGTTGCGCCGACGGCCGCCGCCGCCGCGACAGATCGATACCTGCGCGAAAGCGGCGCCGATGCCGAACAATTCGCGCGCGCCTGCGCCACGCTCGGTGCACAGCGCAACCTGCGCATCCTCGGCATCTTCGCGCGACTGTCGCTGCGCGACGGCAAGGCCCAGTATGTGGACCTGATCCCCCGGGTCTGGGGCCATCTGCAGGCAAACCTTGCGCATCCCGGACTTGCCGCCCTTGCAAGCTGCGTCGCCGAAACCGTACCGGTCCCCACCCCAGACCGACTGCAAAGGATCAAGGACCGATGCGCGACCTGCCCGACACGGTAATGCTGTTCGCCGCCGGTTTTGGCACGCGGATGGGCGCGCTGACCCGGACCCGGCCGAAACCGCTGATCGCGGTCGCGGGCCGGCCGCTGTTGACCCATGCCCTGAACCTTGCCGAGGCGGCCGGGATCGCGCGCAAGGTCGTCAACACCCATTACCTCGGCAGCCAGATCGCCGCGTTCCTCGCCGGCCAGCCCGATATCGCGATTTCGCACGAGAGCCCGCAGATCCTCGAGACCGGCGGCGGGCTGAAGCACGCGCTGCCGCTGCTGGACGGCAGCCCGGTCTTCACGCTGAACACCGATGCGGTCTGGACCGGCGACAACCCGTTCGACGAACTGCGCGCCGCCTGGGACCCCGCGCGGATGGACGCGCTGCTGCTGCTGGTCGACCCGCAGGATGCGCGTGGCCATTCCGGCAAGGGCGATTTCCGGCGCGGTTCCGGGGGCCAGCTGTCCCGCGGCGCGGGCGAGATCTATGCCGGCGCGCAGATCCTCAACACCGCGCTGCTGTCCGAGGTCGCGGAACCGGCGTTTTCGCTGAACCTGCTGTGGGACAGGATGCTGGCCCGCGGCCGGCTGTTTGGCTGTCTGCACCGCGGCGGATGGTGCGATGTCGGCCGCCCCGAAGGGATCGCTGTGGCCGAGGCGATGCTGGCCGAGGCAGGCAATGCCTGAGACGCCGCGCCTTCACGCCCTGCCGCCCGGCGTCGATTTCGCCCGCGCCCTGATTGCAGGGCTGGACTCGCGGCTGCCCGCCGATCCGCAGGTCTGGGCCCGGACCACGATCTTCGTCAGTTCGGGGCGGATGCTGCGCCGGCTGCGCGAGGTGTTCGACGCGGGCCCGCCACGGCTCCTGCCGCGGCTGCGCACCATCGCCGATCTGGCCTTTGATCCGCAGTTTCCCGAAATCCCGCCGGCCCTGCCCGCATTGCACCTGCAGCTCGATCTAGCCGAACTGGTGCTGCGGCTGATCGAACGCAATCCCGACCTCGCCCCGCGGTCCGCTGCCTTCGATCTTGCGGCAAGCCTTGTGGCGCTGATCGACGAGATGCATGGCGAAGGCGTCGGGCCCGAGGCGCTGGCAGACCTCGACGTCGGCGATCTGGCCGATCACTGGAAACGCGGGCGCGCGATTGTCGAGGCGGCCTTCACCCATCTCGCCGCCGATCCCGGCCATCTGCCGGGGGCCGAGGCGCGGCGGCGGCAGGTGGTGCAGGCGTTGATCGCCCGCTGGCAGGAGGCGCCGCCGCAGGACTCGGTGGTGATCGCGGGATCGACCGGATCGCGCGGGGCGACGCGGCTGTTGATGGAGGCGGTGGCACGCCTGCCACACGGCCATGTGGTTCTGCCCGGCTTCGATTTCGATCAGCCGCCCGCCGTCTGGTCGGCCCTCGATCAGGCGCTGACGGGCGAGGATCACCCGCAGTACCGGTTCCGGGCGCTGATGCGCGATCTCGGGCTGGAGCCGGAGCAGATCACGCCCTGGCACGACACGCCCGCCCCCGATCCGGGCCGCAACCGGTTGATCTCGCTCGCACTGCGACCGGCGCCGGTGACCGACCAGTGGCGCGCCGAGGGCCGGCACCTGACCGGGATTGCGGAAACCTGCTCCGGGATGACCCTGCTGCTGGCGCCAAGCCGGCGCGACGAGGCGGCGGCCATCGCGCTGCGGCTGCGCAAGGCGGCCGAGGATGGCCAGACCGCCGCGCTGATCACCCCCGACCGGATGCTGACCCGCCGGGTCGCGGCCGCGCTGCAACGCTGGGGGATCGAGCCGGACGACAGCGCCGGGGTTCCGCTGCAACAGACGGCGCCGGGGCGTTTCCTGCGGCTGACCGCGGCGCTGTTCGAACGCGCGCCCGAATTGCCGGCGCTGCTGAGCCTGCTGAAACACCCGCTCACCGCATCCTCGCGCGGGCTGCGCGGCAATCACCTGCGCTGGACCCGCGAGTTGGAACTCTACCTGCGCCGGCGGGCGCACCCGATGCCCGGAGCAGACGAGCTGCGCGCCTGGGCTGCCATTGGCGAGCATGCCGACGGTCGCGTCGACTGGGCCGCGTGGCTTGGCGGCCTGCTCGACGCCATCACCCGCGGCGGCGCGCAGGGGCTTGGCCTGCATGTGGCGCGGCATCTGGCACTGGCCGAGGCGCTGGCCGCAGGCCCCGCCACGACCGGCAGCGGCGAGCTGTGGCTGAAGGCTCCGGGCGAGGCCGCGGCCGCGGCGATGCGCGCACTGGCCGAGGCGGGCGGCCGCGGCGGCATGCTGGCCGCGCGCGACTATGCCATCCTGCTGGCCGGGCACCTCGGCAGCCAGACCGCGCAGGACCCGGTCCGGCCGCATCCCGGCATCATGATCTGGGGCACGCTCGAGGCGCGGGTGCAGGCCGCCGACCTGACCATCCTCGCCGGGCTGAACGACGGGATCTGGCCCGACCTGCCGGGTGCGGATACCTGGCTGAACCGCGCCATGCGGGCCGAGGCGGGGCTGCTGCTGCCGGACCGGCGGATCGGCCTTGCCGCCCACGATTTCCAGATCTCGGTCGCCGCGCGCGAGGTCATGCTGACCCGATCCGCCCGCGATGACGAGGCCGAGACCGTGCCGTCGCGCTGGCTGAACCGGCTGAGCTATCTGCTGGGCGGGCTGGGGCCCGAGGGCAAGGCGGCGCTGGCCGCCATGACCGCGCGGGGCGACGCGTGGCTAGCGCAGGCGCGCAGCCTCGACCGGCCGGCAGCAATGGTGCCGCCCGCGCCGCGCCCCGCACCCTGCCCGCCCGTCGCGTCCCGGCCGCGGCGGCTGTCGGTCACCGAAATCACGCGGCTGATCCGCGATCCCTATGCGATCTATGCCCGTCACGTTCTGGGCCTTGCGCCGCTGGACCCGCTGTCGCCGCAGCCCGATGCAAGGGTCCGCGGTACTGCCCTGCACCGGATCATGGAGGATTTTCTGGCCGTCCGTGACGATTGGCAGGACGATCCGGCGCTCGCCCGCGCTGCGCTCGACACCATCGCACAGCACCACTTTGCCGAGGCGACGCCCCTGCCCTCGATCCGCGCCCTGTGGCAGGCGCGGCTGATGGCCATCGCGGGCCGGCTGATCGAGGGCGAGACCGCGCGTCTGGCCGAGGGCGCGCCCACGCTGACCGAACGCTCGGGCGGGATCGACCTGTCGGGGCTCGACTTTCGCCTGACCGCCCGCCCCGACCGGGTGGATCGGCTGAACGACGGCACACTTGCGGTCTATGACTACAAATCCGGCCGTCCGCCCTCGGACAAGGAAGTGCTGTATTTCGAAAAACAACTGCCGCTCGAGGCCGCGATGCTGGAACGTGGCGGGTTTTCCGGGATCGAGCCGTCGAGCGTTGCGCGCATGGGCTATGTCTCGCTTGGCACCAGCGAGGACCGCGAGGTGCAGGCGGACCACGATGGCGCCCGGCTGGCCGACGTCTCGTGGCAGGGTCTGCACCGGCTGATCGGCAATTATGGCAGCCGGACCCAGGGCTATGCCGCGATCCGGGCCGCGCAACTGACGAGCTATGCCGGCGATTTCGACCACCTGGCGCGGTTCGGCGAATGGGATCTGACCGACCGGGCAGTTCCGCTGCCGATAGGCCCGGAGGAGACGGCATGACAGCCCCCCTGTTCGACGAGGCGACGCGCCGTCAGGTGCAGGCCGCCGATCCCGCCGCCTCGACCTGGCTGACGGCCAATGCCGGGTCGGGCAAGACGCGGGTGCTGACCGATAGGGTGGCGCGGCTGCTTCTGGGCGGCGTGCCGCCGCAGAACGTGCTGTGCCTGACCTATACCAAGGCGGCCGCCGCCGAGATGCAGAACCGGCTGTTCGGGCGTCTGGGCGAATGGGCGATGCTCGACGACGACGTGCTGCGGGCCGAGCTGCAAAAGCTTGGCGCCGGAACCGGGCTTGCGGCCGAGACGCTGGCACAGGCGCGGCGGCTGTTTGCCCGGGCCATCGAAACCCCCGGCGGGCTGAAGATCCAGACCATCCATTCGTTCTGCGCCGGGCTTTTGCGCCGCTTCCCGCTCGAGGCCGGGGTAAGCCCCGGCTTCACCGAACTTGACGAGATTGCCGCCGCCCGGTTGCGGACCGAGGTTTTGGACCATCTGGCCGAGACGGAGCCCGGGATCTATGGCGGCATGGCGGCCCTCGTCAGCGACCCGGATCTGACCGGGCTGGCCGCGCAAATCTCGTCGCACCGCAACCTGTTTCCGGCCCGCCCCACGCGCGACGATGTGCTTTCGCTTTACGACCTGCCCGCCGGGTTTGCCGCCACCGACGCGATGGCCGGTCTCGACGCGGCCTGCGACCCGGGCACGCTGGGGATGATCGCCGATACGCTGGCGGGACAATCGAAGACGATGGTCGAGCTTGCGCAGGAGCTGCGGCTGCTCGCCACTGTCGGGCTGGACGCGGCCGGCTTCGGCACGCTGGCGCGAAAGCTGCTTTATGCGTCGGGCGAAAACATCGGCTGGCCGAAACCTTCGGCCCTGACCAAGAAGGCGCGCGAGGCGCTGGGGCCACTGGAAGACGATTTCGACGCGCTGGCCGACGCGGTCGCCGAAACCCGGCAGGGGTTGCTGGCGCTGGCGGCGGTGGAAAAGACCCTGACCCTGCATCGGTTTGCCGCCGCCTTCCTGCCGGCCTATGCCACAGCCAAGGAGGCGGGCGGCTGGCTCGACTTCGACGACCAGATCCAGAAGGCCGAAAAACTGCTGTCGAACCCCGGCGTCGCCGACTGGGTGCTCTATCGTCTCGACGGCAGCATCGACCACGTTCTGGTGGACGAGGCGCAGGACACAAGCCCGCTGCAATGGCAGGTGATCGAACACCTGACCCGCGAGTTCACCGCAGGTGGCAGCCGCGCCACGGCGGGCGAACGCTCGATCTTTGTCGTGGGCGATCTGAAACAGTCGATCTATTCGTTCCAGGGCGCCGACCCCGAGGGCTTCGTGCGGATGCGTCAGGCCTTTGCCAGCCGGCTTGGCCATCTCGACCTGACGCTGCAACAGCTCGACCTGCAATATTCCTTCCGCTCGGCCGGCGAGGTGCTGAAGACGGTCGATGCGACCTTCGGGCCCGACAACCTGCGCGGCATGGGCGACGCGGTGGGCCACGTCGCCTTCAAGGGCGCCCTGCCCGGCCGGGTCGATCTGTGGCCGCTGGTCGACCGTGTGCCGGCCGCCGAGCCCGAGAATTGGGAGGATCCGGTCGATCTGGTCAGCGAAGAACACCACGTGGTGCAACTGGCCCAAGCCGTGGCGCGGCAGGTGCGCGAGATGGTCGATCACGGGTTCCTGTGGGCGGAACGGAACGGCGCCTTCACGCCGCGGCCAATCCACGAAGGCGACGTGCTGATCCTGGTGCAGGGCCGCGGCGAGGGCAGCGCCGTGTCGCTGTTTCACGAGATCATCCGCGCCTGCAAGGCCGAGCGTCTGTCGGTCGCCGGGGCCGACGTTCTGAAGCTGGGCGAGGAACTGGCGGTGCGCGATGTGCGCGCCTTGCTGGCGTTTCTGGCCACGCCCGAGGACGACCTGTCGCTGGCAGCCGCACTGCGCTCGCCGCTTCTGGGGCTGTCCGAGGCGCAGCTTTTCGACCTTGCCGCCGGCCGGCCAAAGGGCCGGTTCCTGTGGGAGGCGATGCGGCGCCGGCAGGCCGATTTCCCGCAGGTCTTTGAAATATTGTCGGATCTGCGCGATCAGGCCGATTTCCTGCGGCCCTACGATCTGATCGAACGGCTGTTGATGCGCCACGATGGCCGCCGCCGGCTGGTCGCCCGGCTGGGCGAGGAGGCATCGGACGGGATCGACGCGCTGCTCGCCCAGGCGCTGGCCTATGAACAGGACGAACCGCCCAGCCTGACCGGGTTTCTGGCCCGGATGGAGGGCGCCGAGATCAACGTCAAGCGCCGCGCCGAAGCGCGCGGATCGAAGCTGCGGGTGATGACGGTGCATGGCGCCAAGGGGCTGGAATCGCCCATCGTGATCCTGCCCGACACCGCGCACCGCAAGCGCCCGCACGAGTTTCGCGACGCGTTGCTGCCGTCGGGCTCGGGCGTGCCGCAGTGGAACGTACCCTCGGCGGAGGCGCCCGAAGTCACAACCCGGCTGAAACGCGCCACCATCGACAAGCGGCTGGAGGAAGCGCAGCGGCTGCTCTACGTCGCCATGACCCGGGCCGAGCAATGGCTGATCGTCGCCGCGGCGGGCGATCTCGGCAAGGACGGCGACAGCTGGTATCAGCAGGTCGAGGCAGGGATGCAGGGGCTTGGTGCGTCCGCGCACGAATTCGCCCTGGGCCCCGGACTCAGGCTCGAGTCCCCGCATTGGGCCACGGCCCGTCGCCCGGCGCCAGAGGACACCGCCACGGACGAACCGCCCGCCCTGCCCGGCTGGGCGCTGACCCCGGCCGAAACCCCCGATCGGCCCGCGGCAACGCTGTCGCCCTCGGGGCTTGGTGGGGCCAAGGCGCTGCCGGGCGAGCGGGCGGACTGGTCCGAGGCCGAGGCGCTGCGGCGGGGCACGCTGATCCACCTGCTGCTCGAACATCTGCCCGCGCATCCGCGCGCCGACTGGCCCGATGCGGCGGCGGGGCTTCTGGCAACACAGGCCCAACCGGCTGAAATCTCGCCGCTTCTGACCGAGGCGCGGCGGGTGCTGGAGGACGAGGCGCTGGCCTTCCTGTTCGCGCCGGAGACCCTTGCCGAGGTGCCGGTGACAGCCGCCCTGCCCGAACTTGGCGGCGCCCGGATCCATGGCGCCATCGACCGGCTGCTGATCCGGCCCGATCATGTGCTGGCGGTCGATTTCAAGACCAACGCCCTGGTGCCCGACCGGCCCGAGGCGGTGCCCATCGGCCTGCTGCGCCAGATGGGTGCCTATGCCGCCGCGCTGAAACTGGTGTTCCCGGACCGCCGGATCGACACCGCGATCCTGTGGACCGCCGAGGCGCGGTTGATGGCGCTGCCTGCGGCGCTGACGCACGAGGCGGTGATGGGGATGGCCGCGCCTTGACGCTTGGGGGTAGGCTCCTTACCTTCCGCCTCCAATGCGCGCCATCCCAAGGAGATCCGACATGGCAACCGTCCCCGTGACAGACGCAACATTCGACGCCGACGTGAAGAACTCCGACATCCCGGTGGTGGTGGATTTCTGGGCCGAATGGTGCGGACCCTGCAAGATGATCGGCCCCGCCCTCGAGGAGATCGCCGTCGAGATGGAAGGCAAGGTCAAGATCGTCAAGGTCAACGTCGACGAGAACCCGAATTCGCCGGCGCAGATGGGTGTTCGCGGCATCCCGGCGCTGTTCCTGTTCAAGGACGGCCAGGTGGTGTCGAACAAGATCGGTGCCGCGCCAAAGGCCGCACTGAAGGCGTGGATCGAGGAATCGATCTGAACCGCGGGTCCTGACCGGCGGGCAAGGGGGCGCTGCGGCGCCCTTTTTGCTGGCCGGTTGCAGCCTGCCCGCGGCGGGCACATATAGGGACGCGATCGAAACGGAGAGACAGATGGCCGACAGCGACTTTCCCGGCTGGCACGGGACGACGATCATCGGGGTGCGCAAGGGGGGCGAAGTGGTGGTCGCAGGCGACGGCCAGGTCAGCCTTGGCCAGACCGTGATCAAGGGCACCGCCCGCAAGGTGCGCCGCCTTAATCCCGGCGGGCACGAAGTTGTGGCGGGCTTTGCCGGCTCGACCGCCGATGCCTTCACCCTTCTCGAACGGCTGGAGAAAAAGCTCGAGGCGACGCCCGGCCAGCTTGCCCGTGCCGCGGTCGAACTCGCGAAGGACTGGCGCACCGACAAGTACCTGCAAAAGCTCGAGGCGATGCTGATCGTGACCGACGGAACGGAGCTGCTGGTGATCACCGGCGCGGGCGACGTGCTCGAGCCCGAGAACGACATCGCGGCGATCGGGTCTGGCGGAAACTATGCACTGGCCGCGGCGCGTGCCATGATCGACGGCGACCTGCCCGCCGAAGAGATCGCGCGCAAGGCGATGGCCATCGCCGCCGAGATCTGCGTCTATACCAACGGCAACCTGACGGTAGAGCGGATCGGGGCCTGATACGCCAAAGCGGACACCGACCGGTTGCAAATTTGCCCGGTTCGGCAATAGTCGGGGCCGAGTGGACCCGCGAAAGGTGTCGTTATGGCAATCCCTCCCCGCAGCTTTGCCATCATCGGCCTTGGCACCTTCGGCGCGACGGTTGCCAAGGAACTCGCCCGGTTTGACGATTATGTCATCGGCATCGACAGGGCCGAGCGCCCGGTTTCGGCGGTCGCCGACATCATCTCGCATGCCGTGATCGCCGATGCCCGCGACGAGGCAGCGCTGCGCGAAGCAGGCGTCGGGGATTGCGATGTCGCGCTGATCGCCATCGGCGAGGATCTGGAGGCCAATGTGCTGGCCACGATCAACACCAAGATGCTGGGTGTGCCGATGATCTGGGCCAAGGCGCTCAACCGCACCCATCACCGCATCCTGACCAAGCTGGGCGCCGAACGTGTCATCCTGCCCGAAGAGGAGGTCGGGATGAGCATCGCCCAGGTGCTGCACAATCCGCTGATGCGGAACTATCTGGGCATCGGCAACGGGTTTTACGTGGTGAACTTCCTGGTGCCGCAGCAGATGGAAGGAAAGCGCCTGTCCGAGTTGAAGGTTGGCGAGCGCTTCAGGCTGCGCAGCCTCGGGGTGATGCGCGGCACCGAGTTCATTGGCGGCGAAAACGACGACCCCACCCTGAAGGTCGAGGACAAGCTGATGCTGCTTGGTCGGCGCAGCGAGCTGCGCGACTTCGCCGCGAGCATCTGACATGGCGCGTCAACGGACCCTTCGGCTTGCAAAGGTTGCGCCGCCGGTCCTTCTGGCGTCGTTCTACCTCGGGTTGATCCTGAGTGGCGCGGTGGCGCTGTTGCTGCCGCTGAGCACCAGGGTTCCGATCACGATCATGGAGGCGCTGTTCACCGCAACCTCGGCGGTCACCGTCACCGGGCTGTCGCTGGTCGACACCGGCACGACATTCACGCTGTTCGGACAGATCGTGCTGCTGGTCCTGATTCAGGTCGGCGGCGTCGGGCTGATGACCTTTGCCGTGCTGCTGCTGTCCTCGCTCGGGCTGTCGGTCAACACCCCCTCGCTGCATGTACTGCGCGAGGACCTGAACCAGAGCTCGACCCACCGGATCATGGATCTGGTCGGCTCGGTGGTGCGAATATCGCTGGTGGTCGAGGCCGCAGGCGTGGTGGCGCTGGCCTTTGTCTTCGTGCCCGAGATGGGCGTGCAGAAGGGGCTTTGGTTCGCATTCTTTCACGCGATCTCGGCGTTCAACAACGCGGGTTTCGGGCTCCGCCCCGACAGTCTGTCGGCCTGGGTGGACGATCCCATCGTCAACCTCACCATTCCGGCGCTGTTCCTGCTGGGCGGGCTCGGCTTTGTCGTGATCGGCGATATCGTGCAGAAACGCCGCTGGCGGCTGCTGACGCTGCATTCAAAGCTGATGCTGGTCGGGTCGGCGGGCCTGACGATCTATGGCATGTCGATGTTTGCGATCCTCGAATGGGGCAACCCGCTGACGCTTGGCACGCTGGACGGCTGGGGGGCAAAGCTGCTGGCCAGCTGGTTCCAGTCGGCCACGACGCGCACCGCCGGGTTCAACACGCTCGATCTGTCCCAGCTTCACGACAGCACCACCCTTGTCATGATCGGGCTGATGATGGTCGGGGGCGGCAGCGCCTCGACCGCGGGCGGGATCAAGGTGACGACGCTGATGGTGGCGCTGCTTGCCACCGTTGCGTTCTTCGAGCGGCGAGAGTTGCGCGCCTTTGGCCGCACCATTGCATCCGATCAGGTCCTGAAGGTGATGGCCCTGATGACGATCTCGATCCTTGCGATGCTCACGGCATTGTTTCTGGTCTCGATCTCCCACGACGGCGACTTCCTCGATCTTGCGTTCGAGATCGCCTCGGCCTTCGGGACTGTGGGCCTGACCCGCGGCGCGACCGGGGAGCTCGATACCATCGGGCGCATCATCGTGATGTTCCTGATGTTCATGGGGCGCGTCGGGCCGCTGACACTGGGCTTTCTGCTGGCGACACGGCGGGCGTCGCGGGTGCGCTTTCCGACCGGGCATGTCTATCTGGGCTGAGGATCAGGGCAGGGTGTCGGTCCGGTAAAGCCGTATCCGCAGCCCGCCATGATCGATGGTGGGACCGTTCGGAAGGAAGGGCAGTTCGGTGGTGCGGGCAAGGCCCGCGTCGGAGGTCACAAGCCCGACCCGCCAGCCCGAGAACCGCTGCTTCAGAACCGATCCGAGGGTGCCATAGAGGCCGAACAGAAGGTTCCGGTTGCCGATCCGCGCGCCATAGGGGGGGTTGACCATCACAAGGCCCGCAGGTCCCGGCGGCGGGACAAGATCGCTGATCGGCTGGCAAGCGAATTCCGTGACTCCGGCCACGCCACTGCTGACCGCATTCTGGGAACTCATTGAAATTGCGCCCTGATCCCGGTCATAGCCATAGAACCGCTGGTCAGGGATCGTCCTCTGTGCGGCACCGCGCAGGGCCGCCCAGCCGGTTGCGTCAAAGCCTGCCAGATCCTCGAAGGCAAAGCTGCGCGACCGCCCGGGCGCGAAGCCCGCGGCGATCTCGGCCGCCTCGATCACGAAGGTGCCCGATCCGCACATCGGGTCGACCACAGGCTCCCGGCCGGCAAATCCGCACTGGCGCAAGAACAGCGCCGCCATCGTCTCGCGCAGCGGCGCCTTGCCGACAGCCGGCTTGTGACCGCGCTTGTGCAGGGACTCGCCCGAGGTATCGACGCTGATCTCGCAGAGGTCATCCTCGATCCGCGCCTTGACCTGCACCGCGCCTTCGGTCGCCTCGCTGACGATCGGGGCGCCAAGTTCCTCTGCGATCGCGCGTTCGATCCGCTGCGCGGCGGCACCCGCGTGATAGATCCGCGACTTGCGGCAGGCGACCTCGACCCGCACAGGCACGTCCTTGCGCAGCAGTTCAGCCCAGGGCACGCGACGCGCCCGCTTGTCGAGCTGCGCCAGATGCATGGCGCGAAAGCTGGCAATCCGGGCCAGCACGCGGGTCGCACAGCGCAGCTGCAGGTTGGCGCGCCAGACCTCGGCCCAGGAGCCGCGGATCAGGACGCCGCCTTTCAGCGGCTCGGCGGGCGCAAAGCCGTTTTCCCGTGCCTCCGCAGCCAGCAGAGGCTCCAGCCCGGGGGGGCAGACGAGGAAGATGTCGAAATCCGAGGGGGTATCCATGGCGCTGAATAGACGGAAAACCGGGCCTCCGCGAGGCATTTTCGCGTATCCGCCCGCGCAACCCGGCGCCTCGGCGGGCGGTCGCGACGATTGCACGGGCGGCCCGATACGCGCCCCGACTTGCGTCCGGCGTCAGCATGATTACCTAGGCCGGGACGTTGGCCCCAAAGGCGAGAAGACATGACCGACCTGACCCCCCGCGAGATCGTCTCGGAACTCGACCGCTACATCATCGGCCAGAAGGACGCCAAGCGCGCCGTGGCCGTCGCGCTGCGCAACCGCTGGCGGCGCAAGCAGCTTGACCCCGACCTGCGCGAAGAGGTCTATCCCAAGAACATCCTGATGATCGGCCCCACCGGCGTCGGCAAGACCGAGATCAGCCGCAGGCTCGCGAAACTCGCCCGCGCGCCCTTCATCAAGGTCGAGGCGACCAAGTTCACCGAAGTCGGCTATGTCGGCCGCGACGTCGAACAGATCATTCGCGATCTGGTCGATGCGGCGATCCAGCAGACCCGCGACCTGATGCGCGAGGACGTGACCGCCAAGGCCCGCCAGAACGCCGAGGATCGGGTGCTCGAGGCGGTCGCCGGCAAGGACGCCCGCGAACAGACCCGCGAGATGTTCCGCGGCAAGCTGAAGCGCGGCGAGCTTGACGACACGGTGATCGAGCTCGAGCTTGCCGACAGCGGCCCCGCGATGCCGATGTTCGACGTCCCCGGCCAACCCGGCATGAACATGGGCGCGATGGATCTGGGCAGCATCTTCGGCAAGGCCTTTGGCGGCCGCACCGTGCGGCGGCGCATGACCGTCGCCGACAGCTATGACGTGCTGCTGCGCGACGAGGCCGACAAGCTTCTGGACGACGATGCCGTGACCAAGCAGGCGCTCGAGTCGGTGCAGGAAAACGGCATCGTCTTCATCGACGAGATCGACAAGGTCTGCGCCCGGGCCGAGGCCCGCGGCGGCGACGTCAGCCGCGAGGGCGTGCAGCGCGATCTGCTGCCGCTGATCGAGGGCACGACGGTATCGACAAAGCACGGCCCGGTCCGCACCGACCATATCCTGTTCATCGCCTCGGGTGCGTTCCACATCGCCAAGCCTTCGGACCTGCTGCCCGAACTTCAGGGGCGGCTGCCGATCCGGGTCGAGCTGCGCGCCCTGACCGAAGAGGATTTCGTACGGATCCTGACCGAGACCGACAATGCGCTGACGCTGCAATACACCGCGCTGATGGGGACCGAACAGGTGACGGTCGACTTCACCCGCGACGGGATCGCGGCACTTGCGCGGATCGCGGCCGAGGTCAACCTGTCGGTCGAGAACATCGGCGCACGGCGGCTTTATACCGTGATGGAGCGGGTGTTCGAGGAACTGAGCTTTACCGCGCCCGACCGAGGCGGCGAGGCGGTGACGGTCGATGCTGCCTTCGTCGAGAAAAACCTCGGGGCGCTCGCCGCCTCGGCCGATCTGAGCCGCTATGTGCTTTAGGGGTTGAGGCAGGCGGAGGACAGCCGCGAGGCAGGCCCTGCCTGTTTGCGCCCCATCGCAGATAACGCCTGCCCGCTCTGTCCCCGGCCGCGCGAGCACCGGTTCTGCCGCCGCTGCGGCACATGGGCTATCGCTGGACGGCCCGCGATTGCGGTGCAATAGCATCGGGCATGTTGGAGTTTCTTCGCGACAATGCCCGATGGCTTGCGGCCGGCTTCCTGCTGGCGCTGATCTCGAGCTTTGGCCAGACCTATTTCATTTCCGTGTTCGCCGGCGCGATCCGCGCGGAATTCGGGCTGAGCCATGGCGGCTGGGGGGCGATCTATTCGGCCGCGACTTTCGTTTCGGCAATGGTGATGCTTTGGGCGGGCGGTCTGACCGACCGCTACCGGGTGCGGGTGCTGGCGATGGTGGTGCTGCCCGCCTTCGCGCTTGCCTGCCTCGCGATGGCCCTGGTGCCGTCGGTATGGCTGCTGGCGCCGGTGCTGTTCGCGCTGCGGCTTGCCGGGCAGGGCATGACCGTGCATGTCGCCGTGGTGGCAATGGGCCGATGGTTCGTCGCCAACCGCGGCAAGGCGCTGGCGGTCGCGGTTCTCGGGATCTCGCTTGGCGAGGCGCTGATGCCGCTCGGCTTCGTGGCGCTGATGGGGCTGACCGGCTGGCGGGCGCTGTGGGCGGTGGCGGCAGTCTGCATCCTGCTGGTGCTGCCGCTGTTGTTGGGGCTGCTGCGCCGCGAACGGACGCCGCAGGACGACATTGCCGCCAATCCCGCGCCCGGCATGGGCGGGCGGCACTGGCGCCGCGGCGATGTCCTGCACCACTGGCTGTTCTGGGCGATGGCGCCGCTGATCCTCGGCCCGCCCGCCTTTATCACCGCGCTGTTCTTCCAGCAGGTGCATCTGGCCGGCATCAAGGACATTGCGCATCTGTCGCTGGTGGCCCTGTTCCCGCTCTACTCTCTGGCCGGTGTCGGCTCGATGGTGCTGAGCGGCATCGCGCTCGACAGGCTCGGGACCGCGCCGCTGATCCCATTCCTGCTGCTGCCGATCGCGGCAGGCTTTGCGCTGATCGCGGCAGCAGGGAACGTACCGGCGCTGGCCCTTGGCCTGATGCTGGTCGGCGTGACCAGCGGCGCCAATTCGACGCTGCCCAATGCCTTCTGGGCCGAATTCTATGGCACCGCGCATCTCGGCGCGATCAAGGCGCTGGCGACGGCGCTGATGGTCATGGGCTCGGCGCTGGGGCCGATCCTGACCGGGGTTCTGATCGACGCGGGCGTCGCGTTCGAGCTGCAGCTCGGCGCAATCGCGGTCTATTTTCTGGCGGCAGCCGCGCTTGCCGCCGCGGCGATCCGGCGGGCAGCACCGATGCTGCCGCTGCGGACGATGGCGCTCGCCTGACGACCGCGCGGCGCCTGCGGCCGGGCCCCGGCTTCTTCTGTTCCGAAATATCCCGGGGGAGGTCGCGGCTTGCCGCGACCGGGGGCAGCGCCCCCTGCGACGCTCGGCACAGCGCGCTGTCCTGCCCGGATTATCCGTTCCGCCTCAGATAGACGTAATAGGCGCCGCCGCCGCCATGGCTCTGGTGGGCGTCTGTCAGCTGCAGCACCACACCGCCGAGCGGCGGCGCCTGCAGCCAGCCCGGCACATGGTGGCGCAGCACCCCGCGCGGGGTCGGGATCGGGCCGTCATCGTCGCGCAGCTTGCCCTTGCCGGTGACGACGGCGACAAGCCGAAGCCGCTCGCCATGGGCGCGCAGGATGAAACGGATCAGCGCGGGATGGGCCTGCGCCAGGGTCATCCCGTGCAGGTCGAGCGTGCGTTCCGGCGAAAGCTTGCCGCGTTTCATCCGCTGAAAGGTCTTTCGGTCCATCCGCAACGGCTGCGCGGCAAGCCGTGCTTCAAGCGTCGGCAGGATGTCGTGGCCCTTCGAGTGATCATAGCGCACCGCCTCGCCGAGCGAGAAGGGTGCGATTCGCAGCGGATCGGGGGTCCGCGGCGGTGCGTCCCTGGACGGCATCTCGATTGTCGACTGGGTCTGCAGCGGCGTCTGTTCGGTGCTGAGCGCGCGCGCCTCGGGTTTTATCGGGTTCGCCGTCCCCGCGACCCTGCGCCAGATCGCGAGGTCGTCCTCGCTCAGTCTTGGCGGGTGCTTTTTTGACATGGGTCAGGGTCCGGGCAGTACGTCAATTCCCCTCAGCCATCGCATAGGCGCGCTGGATCGGCAACAGAACCACCATCCGGCCGCCGTCGCGAACCCGCCCCGCCTGCCGGCCGGCAGCGTTTCCGGTCCCAAAGAAGATATCCGCCCGCTGCGGCCCCTTGATGGCCGATCCGGTGTCCTGGGCGATCATCAGCCGTTCGAACGGCGCATCGCCGGCCTTTTCCACCCAGACCGGTGCGCCAAGCGGCACATAGGCGGGATCGACGGCGATCGAGCGCCGCGGCGTCAGCGAACGGTTCATGGCGCCAATCGGACCGGCACGGGACGGTAGGCCCTCGATCATACGGAAAAACACGTAGGACGCGTTGTGTTGCAACAGTTCGCGCCCTTCATCCGGATTGTCGCGGACCCAGGACCGGATCATTGCGGCCGATGCCTCGTGCGGTTGAAACACACCGCGTCGCACCAGCTCTTCGCCGACCGATTGATAGGGATGCCCGTTGTGGCCGGCAAAGCCCAGCCGCAGCACATTGCCGTCCGGCAGGTGGATCCGTCCCGACCCCTGGATCTGGAGGAAAAACAGATCGACCGGGTCGTCGACCCAGGCGATTTCGAGCCCCCGGTCCGCCAGCGCACCGCCATCGATCTCGGCCCGGGTCGGGCCCTGGCCGTCGGTCGGCAGATCGGGGGGCAGGGCATAGACCGGAAAGCGGTATCGGTCGTCGGGGGCGAGGGCACCGGCAAGTTCGGGTTCGAAATATCCGGTGAAGCGTGCCGCATCCTCGCCACCGATCAGCACCGGACGAAAGAATGTCTCGAAGAAGGCGCGCGCGGTGCGGTTCGGCAGGGCCTGATCGCGGGCGATCCGGCACAGCGCCCGTCCCTCGGGGTCACGCGGGATCCCGCAGGTGGTCAGGAAGACCGACAGAGCGGCGCCTTGATCGCTTTCGGCCCAGCCCGCCAGATCCTGAAACGACAGCATCGTGGCAGAGGGCGCGGCACGCGCAGGCATCCCCAAGACGGCAAAGGCCCAAAACGCGACCACCAGGTGCGCCCGAGGCAACCGTGACATGAGCGGACTATTCGACCGTGGCGACGAGCTGCCAGTTCGGGTCGCCGGTGCCCATCTTGCGGGCAAAGCTCCAGACATCCTTCTGGCGCTTGATTTCGGTGTCGCTGCCCTCGAGCACGGTGCCGGTGGCATCGCGCACGATCGAGGTAAGCTCGCCGAGGAACCGCACCGTGATCTCGCCGATATCGGTGGCGGGATCGAAGGTCGCATCGACAAGCGTCAGTTCGCGCACGCCGACGAAATTCGCCGTCACCGACAATCCCTGCTGGCGGCGGTGGGCAATGCCGGCGGCGAAGGCATCGTGGACATCCGGAGCAAGGAACGGTGCAACGGGATCGAGATCGCCGTGTTCGAAGGCCATGAGGATCATCTCGTAGGCACCGCGCGAGCCTTGCAGGAAGTCGCCGACGCTAAAGCCGGGCTCGACCCGCTTCATCTGCGCGAGCGCAATGGCCGCATCGCTGCCTTCGGCCACATGATCGGTGATGTCATGGTCAGGGCCGCCCTCGATCACCTCGAAATCCGGACGATCGGACACCTGCCGGCCGATGACCGACTCGTCAGGCACCTGCGGCTTTTCGAAGCCTTCACGGGTTCCAAGTACGGAGCGGAGCCGCAAAATCAGGAATATCGCTATTCCGGCCAATACCAGCAACTGGATCACGGCAGCACTCATATGGTCCTCTTCTAGAAACGCTGGGGTTGGTAAACCAACGCGTTCATACCTATGTAGGCGACGCGCCAAGACAAGTCCACTCGCACCGCCTTTGCGGTTTGAGGAATAAACCGGAGGAAATCCATGCCGCTGTTTGCCCTGTTTCTGGTCATCCCGCTGGTCGAGATCATGCTGTTCATTCAGGTGGGCCAGTTGATCGGGCTGGGCTGGGTTCTGTTGATCGTTGTTTTTACGGCGATTCTGGGAACCTGGCTGATACGACAGCAGGGCCGGGGCGTGATGCGCCAGCTTATGGAAACCTTCAACGACATGCGCGATCCGACCGAACCGCTGGCGCATGGGGCGATGGTGTTGTTTGCCGGTGCGCTTCTGGTGACGCCGGGGTTTTTTACCGACACGCTCGGATTTCTTTTGCTCATCCCCAAGGTGCGTGAAACGGTCTTTCGCCGTTTGCGGTCTCAGATCGTGGTTCGCACCACCATGGCCACCGGCACCACCTGGCAGACCCGAACCACAGAGCGGCCCGGGGACGCCGGCGACGTGATCGAGGGGGATTTTCAGGAAATCGACCCCGAGGCGCGCCGCACGAATGGGCCATCCGGCTGGACGCGGGATTGAGGCGCGACCCGGGCTTTGCTAAGCCGCGGGCAAGATACACGCCAGATCTCACGAAACTCACGGTCCAAGGAGTAAAGACATGTCCGATACCCAAAACGAAAACGGCGCCGCCCAGGAACCTCAATCCGTGAAGATGCAGGTCCTCGGACAATACATCCGCGATCTCTCCTTCGAGAACGTCGTCGCCCAGAAGGGTGCGCAGGGCGAGGTTTCGCCCGACATTCAGGTTCAGGTGAACCTCGATGCGCGCAAGCGGCCGGCGGACAACCAGTACGAAGTGATCACGAAGTTCAAGGTCGAGAGCCGCAACAAGGCCGACAAGGCGCCGCTGTTCCTGCTGGAACTTGAATATGCGGGCATCTTCGTGATCGAAAACGTCCCCGAAGAGCAGCTTCACCCCTTCCTTCTGATCGAATGCCCGCGGATGCTGTTCCCCTTCGTGCGCCGGATCGTCAGCGACATGACCCGCGACGGCGGCTTCCCGCCGCTGAACCTCGACAACGTCGATTTCCTGGCGCTCTACCGTCAGGAACTGGTGCGCCGCGCCGAAGCCGACAAGCTGAAGAAGGCCGACGCCTGAGAAAGGGCGTTTCCGGGTGGCTGCGCAGCGACCCGGAGCGCAGTCCATGACGGCAAGGGGGTCGGGGGCGCTGCCCCCGCCGCGGCACGCCGCGGCGCCCCCGAGGTATTTCAGCCAAGAAGAAGCCCGCGGGGGACCCCGGTTCCCCGCTAGCGCAAAAACCTGCGCCAGACGGCCGCGGGTCCGAGGCGGTCGAGCAGGCGGTCGTGCGCTGCGCGTTCGTCCTCGGTCAGACGCGGAGGCAGCGGGGCCGGGCGAGGCCGGGGGCGCCAGGCCGCCTGACCGTTGCTGCCTGCATTCGCCGCGGAGGCGCCAAGCGCGAAATCGGGCTGCCGGCCACCGATCAGTTCAAGATAGACCTCTGCCAGGATCTCGCTGTCGAGCAGAGCGCCGTGCAGGGTGCGGGAAGAACTGTCGATGCCGAAGCGGCGGCAGAGCGCGTCGAGCGAGGCGGGCGAGCCCGGAAAGCGTTTTCGCGCGATCGCGAGGGTATCGAGCGCACGCTCCATCGGCAGCCGCGGCTGGCCTGCCCACTCGAGTTCGGCATTCAGGAACTTCATGTCGAAGCTCGCATTGTGGATCACCAGCCGTGCATCGTTGACGAAGGCAAGAAAGTCGGCCGCGATGGAGCGAAACACCGGCTTGTCGGCCAGAAATTCGGTGCTGAGCCCGTGGACATCGAACGCCTCGGTCGGCATGTCGCGCTGCGGGTTTATGTACTGGTGATAGGTGCGGCCGGTTGGCACGTGGTTGTCGAGCTCGACACCGCCGATCTCGACAATGCGGTGGCCGTCGAACGGGTCGAGCCCGGTGGTTTCGGTGTCGAGCACGATTTCACGCATGAACCTTGCGCAGCCTTTCCAGAAGGGCCCGAACCTGGGCACGGGCGCCGTCAAGGGTCGAGGTTTCGATGATCTCGTCGGCGCGCAGGCGTTTTTCCTCGTCGGGAAGCTGACTTTCGAGGATGCGCCGGAACTGATGGGAGGTCATGCCCGGACGGTCGAGCACGCGGCGCTGCTGCTCGGCGCGCGGCGCCGATACGACGACGGTCATGTCCATGTCCGCCTCGGCGCCGGTTTCGAACAGCAGCGGGATGTCGAGCAGCAGGATCGGCGCGGTCGCCGCGGCAACGAAAGCGGCGCGATCTTGCGCCACCAACGGGTGAACCACACGCTCGATCCGGCGCAACGCCGCCGGATCCCGGGCAATCCAGGCCTTGAGCGCGTCGCGGCTGACCGCACCGTCCAGGATCGCGTCGGGGTGCAGCGCGCCGATCGGGCCGACGGCCGCACCGCCCCGGGCATAGAGCCGGTGGACCGCTTCGTCGGCATCCCAGACCGGCACGCCTTCTTCGGCGAACATGGCCGCGGTCGTCGACTTTCCCATGCCGATGGAGCCGGTCAGACCGATCAGGAACGGACGCCCGGTCATGACCCCAGGATCGCGGTGCGCAGGGTGTCGTCGACCTCGGGCCTGTGCCCGAACCAGCGCTCGAACGCCGGCACTGCCTGATGCAGCAGCATCCCGAGGCCGTCGACGGTGCGGCAGCCGCGGGCCTCGGCGGCTTGCAGCAGCGTGGTCCGGAGCGGGGTGTAGACGAGGTCGGTGACCACCGCGGCGGCTTCGAGCCGGTCGAGCGGCACCCGGAACTCGGCCTTGCCGGTCATGCCAAGCGAAGTCGTGTTCACGACAGTACGGGCGCCGGGCAGCATTTCGGCCGCGCGGGCCCAGTCGTGAACCGTGATCCGCGGCCCGAACTCGACCCGCAGCGCCTCGGCCCGTGGCCGGGTGCGATTGGCCAGACGGATCTCGGGCACCCCGGCGTCGAGCAGGCTGGTGATCACGGCACGGGCCCCGCCGCCTGCGCCGAAGACGACCGCGGGGCCCGCGGCCGGATCCCAGTCGGGCGCATTCTGGCGCAGGTTGGCCAGAAAGCCGTAGCCGTCTGTATTGTCGGCGTGAATCCGGCCGTCCGGCTGAAAGATCAATGTGTTGGCCGCGCCGGCCAGCGCCGCGCGGTCGGTGACGTGATCGGCATATGCCAGCACGGATTCCTTGTGGGGAATGGTGACATTGGCGCCGACGAACCCCATGCGGGGCAGGGCACCCAACACCTCGCCCAGATCGGCCTCGGCCACGTCGAGCGGAACGTAATGGCCGCGCAGCCCGTAGGTGCGCAGCCAGTGGCCGTGGAGCCGCGGCGACAGCGAATGCGCCACCGGCGATCCGATAACGCCCGCGAGGGGGATCCTGTCATTCATGTCTCAATCATTCCCATGGCGGCAAGATGATCCAGAAGAGGCAGCAGCGGAAGCCCCAGAACGGTGAAGAAATCGCCGTCGATCCGGGTGAAGAGTCGCACGCCCTCGGCCTCGAGCATATAGGCGCCGACGCAGGCACCGATCGCGGGCCAGTTTCGCGCCACATAGCTGTCGATATAGCCCTCGGAAAGCGGGCGCATGGTCAGGCGGGCGCGGGCGACATGGCGCCAGACCGCACGCCCGCCGGCATGGAGGACGGCGGCGGAGTGCAGGGTGTGGCTGCGCCCGGAGAGTTCGGCAAGCTGGTCGCGCGCGGCCGCGGGGGTTTCGGGCTTGGTCAGGATGCGACCGTCGATGTCGAGGATCTGATCGCAACCAAGGACAAGCGCCTCGGGCCGTTTTGCCGCCACCCGCGCTGCCTTCAGCTCTGCCAGATGGTCGGCGACGTCACGCGGCGGTATCGCTTCGGCCTCGGCCGCCTGACGCAGCGCTTCCTCGTCGACCCGCGCCGACTGGACCTCGAAAAGCAGACCGGCGTTGCGCAGCAGCCGGGCACGAACCTCGGACCCCGAGGCCAGGACGAGCGGTGGCGCGGTCGGTGCGGTCATGTGCGGATCCCTGTGGAAAACCCCGGTATGGGCGGCGGAGATCTTGTGGCCCGAATGGGACAGAATTGCCAGCACGGCGACTTGCGGTGAACAACCGCAGATTCCGAAGCCGTTGATACAGGGTGGAGATCGTTGTTCGCGGGGGTGGAACAAGTTGGCTTATCCCGCCGACCGGAACGGCTGTCTTTCGGTTATCCCCAGGATTTGGTGACTTACAAGTATTTGATAATATTATTATTTACCGAAACTATCCAAAGATCCGCAGAGGGGCCGCGCAGACACGCAGACGTTGAACAAAGTTGTGGAGAATATCGCAATCCACATAGCCACAGGGCCTACAACAACAACAACCTTTTTTCTTTCTATCCTTGTTTCTATAGAGGGGGCGGCAACACGAAGGATGAAAACGATGCTTAGCGACTTTCTGGCGGACACTTACCTCTGGTCAAAGTCGCTGCACGTCATCTCGGTGATTTCCTGGATGGCGGGGTTGTTCTATCTGCCACGGCTTTACGTGCATCACTCCGAGCAGACGACGGCTGGCACAGAGATCGACGCGACGTTCCAGATGATGGAACTCAAGCTTCTGAAATTGATCATGAATCCGTCGATGATCGCGACCTGGGTCTTTGGATTGGCGCTGGTCTTCACACCCGGCATCGTCGACTGGAGCTCGCTCTGGCCCTGGACCAAGGCTGCGGCGGTGCTGGCGATGACCTGGTTTCACATGTGGCTGGCGATGCGACGCAAGGACTTCGTGCGCGGAGATTTCCGGGTCTCGGGCCGGACCTATCGGTGGATGAACGAGCTGCCGACGGTGCTGATGATCATCATCGTTTTCTCGGTGATCCTGCGGTTCTGAAGCGCGCCAAAGCGCAGGCCATTGACTTCGTCGTTCGTCCTGCCTAGATGGGCGGCTAATGGCTATCCTGCCAGGACTCTCCAAGACATATACCAATGGCCGGACCACGGCCGAGGACTATTCCCCTGATGCCCGAATTCTCGCTTACCCTGTCCGATCTGAAAGCCAAAACTCCCGCTGACCTTCTGGCGATGGCCGAAGAGCTTGAGATCGACAACGCCTCGACGATGCGCAAGGGGGACATGATGTTCTCCATCCTCAAGGAGCGCGCCGAGGACGGTTGGGAGATCTCCGGCGATGGTGTTCTGGAGGTCATGCAGGACGGGTTCGGATTTCTGCGCTCGCCTGAGGCGAATTATCTGCCCGGTCCCGACGACATCTATCTGTCGCCCGACATGATCCGCCAGCACTCGCTGCGCACCGGCGACACCGTCGATGGGGTGATCCAGGCGCCGCGCGAGAACGAGCGATATTTCTGCATGACGAAGGTGACGACGATCAACTTCGAATCGCCGGAGCGCGCACGTCACAAGATCAACTTCGACAACCTGACGCCGCTCTATCCCGACGAACGGATGACGATGGAGATCGAAGACCCCACGATCCGCGATCGGTCCGCCCGGATCATCGACCTGGTGGCGCCGATCGGCAAGGGACAGCGGAGCCTGATCGTGGCACCGCCGCGGACCGGCAAGACCGTGCTGCTGCAAAACATCGCCAATTCGATCGAGAAGAACCACCCGGAATGCTATCTGATCGTCCTGCTGATCGACGAGCGGCCCGAGGAAGTCACCGACATGCAGCGCAGCGTGAAGGGCGAGGTGATTTCCTCGACCTTCGACGAGCCGGCCACACGGCACGTTGCGGTCAGCGAGATGGTGATCGAAAAGGCCAAGCGGCTGGTCGAGCATAAACGAGATGTTGTGATCCTTCTCGATTCGATCACAAGACTTGGTAGAGCTTACAACACTGTGGTGCCATCTTCGGGCAAGGTCCTGACCGGCGGCGTCGATGCGAACGCGCTGCAGCGTCCCAAGCGCTTCTTCGGTGCGGCCCGGAATATCGAGGAGGGCGGATCGCTGACCATCATCGCGACGGCGCTGATCGACACCGGCAGCCGCATGGACGAAGTGATCTTCGAGGAATTCAAGGGCACCGGCAACTCCGAGATCGTGCTCGACCGCAAGGTCGCCGACAAGCGCGTGTTCCCGGCCATGGATATCCTGAAGTCTGGCACGCGGAAGGAAGAGTTGCTGGTCGACAAGGGCGATCTGCAAAAGACCTTCGTGCTGCGACGGATCCTGAATCCGATGGGGACGACGGATGCGATCGAGTTCCTGATTTCCAAGCTGAAGCAGACAAAGAGCAACGCCGATTTCTTCGATTCGATGAATACCTGATCGACGTCAGAGTACCCCGGAGACCGTTATGGACACGATTTTCGCCCTGGCAACGGCGCCTGGCCGTGCCGGGGTAGCCGTCGTGCGTGTATCGGGTCCGGCCGCCTGGACCGCGTGCGAGGCGCTGGCCGGACGTTTGCCGCGCCCGCGTCTGGCCAGCCTGTGCCGGCTGCACGAGGGCGGGGAGCTGATCGACGAGGCGCTGGTTCTGGTGTTCGAGTCTGGCAGCAGCTTTACCGGCGATCCAGTGGTGGAATTTCAGACCCATGGCAGCGTTGCGGTTGTGAACCGTCTGCTCGCGGCATTGTCGCGAATCGACGGCTTGCGGCCGGCAGAGGCGGGGGAGTTCACTCGGCGGGCGCTGGAAAACGAGCGGCTCGATCTGGCGCGGGTCGAAGGACTGGCCGATCTGATCGAGGCAGAAACCGAGGCGCAGCGGCGTCAGGCGATGCGGCTGTTCGAGGGGGATCTTGGCAAGCGCGTCGAGGATTGGCGCGCGCGGCTGCTGCGGGCGGCGGCTCTTGTCGAGGCGGGGATCGATTTTGCCGACGAGGAGATCCCGCAGGATATCTGGCCCGAGGTTGCGGCGCTGGTTCAGCGGCTGATCGCCGACTTTTCTGCCGAGATTGCCGGGATCGGCACAGCAGAGCGGCTGCGGCACGGATTCGAGGTCGCCATCGTCGGCGCCCCCAACGTGGGAAAATCGACGCTCTTGAACCGGTTGGCGGGACGCGAGGCGGCGATTACCTCGGAATTCGCCGGTACGACGCGGGATGTGATCGAGGTTCGCATGGATCTGGGTGGCCTGCCGGTGACACTCCTTGATACCGCTGGGCTGCGGGAAACCGAGGATGTCATCGAGGCAATCGGGGTGACGCGCGCGCGGGAACGGGCCGAGGCGGCGGACCTGCGACTGTTTCTTGGGGGCGAAGATCTGGGAATTTCGTTGCAGGCCGGGGATATCCTGGTCGCACCCAAGGCCGATCTTCAGCCGGGCGGCGGTGGCCTGCGGGTTTCCGGGCGGACGGGCGAGGGGGTCGATGCGCTGCTGGCCGAAATTCAACGGGAATTGTCCGACCGACTTGGCGCGACCCAGACGGCTGTTCGGCTCCGCCATGGCGAGGCGTTGGTGCGGGCAGTGACGGCTTTGGACTCCGCGACCGAGCTGCTATATATGCCCGAGGACGTGGCAGAGTTGATCGCTGAGCAGATACGGCAGGCCATCCGGGCGGTGGATTCGCTGGTCGGGCGGATCGGGGTCGAGGACGTGCTGGGCGAGATCTTCGCGAGCTTCTGCATCGGAAAGTAGGATTGTTTCACGTGAAACACGATTTTGACGTCATCGTGGTCGGCGGCGGCCATGCGGGATGCGATGCGGCGGCCGCGGCAGCGCGGGCGGGGGCAAGCGTTGCGCTTGTGACCTTGAAGCTGCAGGACCTGGGCACAATGTCGTGTAACCCGGCGATCGGGGGCCTGGGAAAAGGCCACCTGGTACGGGAAATCGACGCGCTCGACGGCCTTATGGGGCGGGTCGCCGACCGCGCCGGAATCCAGTTCCGGCTGTTGAATCGCAAGAAGGGCCCGGCTGTCCAAGGGCCACGTTCCCAGGCGGACCGCAAGCTCTATCGCGCTGCGATGACGCAGGAAATTACAGAATATCAAAGGCTTACTGTGATAGAGGGCGAGGTTGCAAGCCTGGTCCTGGATGGTCGGACCCTGCGTGGCGTCAGATTCGGAGACGATGCCGAGGTTACGGCAAGGGCAGTGGTTCTGACGACGGGGACATTTCTGAATGGCCTCATCCATATTGGCGACGAGAAATCGCCCGGCGGGCGCATGGGCGGCCGTCCGTCGATCGGATTGGCTGAACAGATCAAGTCCATGGGCCTTGCCACGGGCCGATTGAAGACCGGGACTCCCCCACGCCTTGACGGGCGGACCATCGACTGGGACGGGCTGGAAGAACAGTCTGGCGACGACGATCCGGCGATGTTCTCGTTTCTGTCCTCGGGGCCGGTCGCCCGACAGATTTCCTGCCGCATTACCCACACGAATGAACGCACCCACGACATCATCCGGCAGAATCTGTCGCGATCAGCGATGTATGGCGGGCATATCGAAGGGGTGGGTCCGCGCTATTGTCCCTCGATCGAGGACAAGGTCGTCCGATTCTCTGAAAAGGCCTCGCACCAGATCTTTCTGGAGCCCGAAGGGCTGGATGATCCGACGATCTATCCGAACGGTATCTCGACCTCACTGCCGCAGGATGTGCAGGAAGCCTATGTGCGCTCGATCCGCGGGCTCGAAAATGTAGCGATCCTGCAGCCGGGCTACGCCATCGAGTACGACTATCTCGATCCCAGGGGCCTCGATCTGACGCTCGCACTGAAAGACCACGAGGGCATTTTTCTCGCCGGGCAGATCAATGGCACGACGGGCTATGAGGAAGCCGCAGCACAAGGTCTTGTGGCGGGACTCAACGCAGCACGCTTTGCCTTGGGTCAGGATCCGGCGCAGCTGCAGCGATCCGACAGCTATATCGGCGTGATGATCGACGATCTCGTCACTCAGGGCGTCTCCGAACCCTATCGAATGTTCACCTCGCGGGCCGAATACCGGCTGTCCTTGCGTGCGGACAATGCAGATCAGCGTCTGACACCGCTCGGAATCGCATGGGATCTGGTCTCGGACGCACGGAAGCGGGCGTTCGACGCCAAATTGGAGCGGATAGATGCGGCCCGTGAGATACTGGGAGAGATTTCGGTATCGTCTCGGGCGTTGAACGGCGCCGGGATCCGGGTCAATCCCGATGGTCCGCGCCGCAATGCGTTGGAATCCCTGGCGCTTCCCGGCGCGGGGATTGGGGCGCTGACGCAGCTGGTTCCGGAACTTGCGGGTTTCGATCCTGTCACTCTGGAGCAGATCGGCCGCGATGCGATGTACGAATCCTACCTTCAGCGGCAGCGCAAGGACGTCGAAGCGCTGCAGCGCGACGAATCCTGGGAGATTCCGGGCGATTTTCGCTACGAGGACCTCCAGGGGTTGTCTGCCGAGTTGCAGGGCAAGTTGAAACGGGTCAAGCCGCGCACATTGGCGCACGCGGGTCGGATCGAAGGGATGACGCCGGCCGCCCTGACCCTGATCCTTGCCCATCTGCGACGTGGGGAGCGAAAACGTGCCTGATCTGGCTTTGAGCCTCGAAAGGCACCTCGGTCTGTCTGTTTCACGTGAAACACTCGAACGGCTGACCATCCATCTGGAATTGCTGGAGAAGTGGAATCCAAGGATCAACCTTGTTTCCCGCGCGACCTTGCCCGAGGCTTGGCAACGCCATGTCCTCGATTCTGCGCAAGTATTTCAGTTCTCTCCGGCCTCCGGGGGGCTTTGGCTGGATTTTGGCACGGGCGGCGGTTTCCCCGGGCTCGTTTGCGCCATCCTTGCGGCCGAACTGCACCCCGATCTCGCCTATACCTTCGTCGAAAGCGACGGGCGCAAGGCGGCATTCCTGCATCAGGTGCTTGCCGCAACGGGACTTCGGGCAGAGATTCGCGCAGACCGTATTGAGGCGGTGCCGCCGCAGGCAGCCCGGATCGTTTCGGCCCGTGCTGTTGCAGCCTTGCCGAGCCTTTTGGCCTATGCGCAGCCGCATCTGGCGCCGGGAGGGACATGCCTGTTCCCCAAGGGCGCCAATCATGACGAAGAAATAGCACTGGCGCGGCAACACTGGCGCTTCAAGCTCAGCAAGAAGCCGAGTATAACGGAAGACAAGGCGGTCATCCTTGTACTTGGAGATATCGAGCGTGTCTGAGACCTCCCGGTCCAAGGGACCAAAGATCATTGCCGTCGTGAACCAGAAGGGTGGCGTCGGCAAGACGACGACCGCGATCAATCTTGGTGCGGCGTTTGTCGAACGCGGTCAAAGGGTGCTGATCGTCGATCTGGACCCGCAAGGGAACGCGTCGACCGGGCTCGGGATCGAGCGGTCCGAACGCGAGAAGACAACGTACGATCTTTTGCTCGACAATGTCCCTTTGGGCGAGGTCTTGCGGCCAACCGACGTCGAAGGCCTATATATTGCGCCTTCAACCACCGATCTCAGCTCTGCCGACATCGAACTGGTTTCGAACGAGCGCCGCAGTTTCCTTTTGCATGACGCGCTTCGTGCGGCCGAGGTGGCGGGATTCGGCCTCGATCATATCCTGATCGACTGCCCGCCGTCGCTGAACCTGCTGACCGTCAATGCCATGGTCGCGGCGCATTCCGTTCTGGTGCCGCTGCAAAGCGAGTTCTTTGCCCTCGAAGGCCTGTCGCAACTGATGCTGACCCTGCGCGAGGTTCGGGCCAGTGCCAATCCCGAGCTACGGATCGAAGGCGTGCTGCTGACCATGTATGACAGTCGCAACAATCTGTCCCAGCAGGTCGAGGAGGATGCGCGCGCCGCACTCGGCAATCTGGTGTTCCGCACCCGTGTTCCGCGCAATGTCCGGCTCAGCGAGGCGCCAAGTTTCGCCAAATCGGTGCTGGAATATGATACCATGTCGAAGGGTAGCGTCGCCTATCGGGCCTTGGCCCATGAAATGATCGAACGGGGCATTGCAGCGACCCCGGCGGTGTGAGGAGGGCAGAATGGACAACATTCCGAGGAAGACCCGCGGACTGGGCCGCGGCTTGTCCGCGCTGATGGCGGATGTGTCGATTGACGGCCACGGCGCGGCGCCGGAGGCGCCCGTGACAGCCGAGCGCCATCTGCCGATCGAGGTGCTGGAGCCGAACCCGGATCAGCCGCGCAAGACTTTCCTGCCCGAAGCATTGCAGGAACTGTCGGAGTCGATCCGCACAAAGGGCATCCTTCAGCCGTTGATCGTGCGGAAAAGCCCAAGGACTCCAGGTAGTTACGAGATCGTGGCCGGCGAACGCCGGTGGCGGGCGGCGCAGATGGCGCAGTTGCACGAAGTGCCGGTGATCCTGCGCGATCTCGACGACACCGAAGTGCTCGAGATTGCGATCATCGAGAATATCCAGCGTGCGGATCTGAACTCGGTCGAAGAGGCGCTGGGGTTTCGTCAGTTGATCGAACGCTTCGGTCACACGCAGGAACAGCTCGCCCAGGCGTTGGGGAAAAGCCGCAGTCACATCGCCAACTCGATGCGCCTGCTGCAACTGCCCGACCAGGTGCAGGAGATGCTGCGCGGCGGCCAGTTGTCGGCCGGTCATGCCCGCGCGCTGATCACCGCGACCGATCCGGCAGCACTCGCCCGCCAGGTCGTTGCCGGCAACCTGTCGGTGCGCGAGACCGAGGCTATGGCGAAGCGCGCCGCCACCGGCGCTGTGACGCCTGTTGCCCGGGCGAAGCCTGAAAAGGATGCCGACACCCGCGCGCTCGAACAGGATCTGTCGGCGAACCTGCGGATGAAAGTGACGATCGAGCATCTGGATATCGACGGCTCGGGCCGGATTATCCTGCGCTATCGTTCGCTCGACCAGCTTGACGCGCTGTGCCGAGTGCTGTCGGCTACGCCGTTGGACGAGTCCATATAAAGGCCAGCATCAGCCCGAGTGCGACGGCCTGAACCGCCAGCAGCGATAGCCGCAGGCCGATTGCCAGCGATATCCCGAACACCACCGCGGCCGAAAGCGTCGCCATCCGCTTGCCGCGGCGGCTGATCGCGCCGCGCTCGCGCCAGTTCAGGATCGTTGGTCCGAACAGCGGGTGGCTGACGATCCAGTCGTGCAGCCGCTCGGACGACCGGGCAAAGCAGAATGCTGCGAGCAGGATGAAAGGCACCGTCGGAAGCAACGGCAAGACCACGCCGAGCATGCCCAGCCCGAAGGCGAGGCACCCGGCCACACCCCAGATCAGCCGCACGACTCTCCCACCAGCAAATTGCGCAGAAGCGCGTTGAGCAGCAGACGGCCGCGCGCTGTCGCCCGCACCCGGTCGCCGTCGATCTCCAGCAGCCCGTCTTGCGAGGCATCGAAAATGCGCTGCGACAGCCCCGGATCGACGCCCATCGCCTGGGCTCGCGCAAGCGAAATCCCTTGCCGGACACGCAGCCCCATCATCAAATATTCCTCGGCGCGTTCCTGACCCGAAAGCGGCTCCCAGACCATCGCTGCGGGGGCGTCGGCCTCGGTCGCCTGCAGCCAGATCTCCGGTGCGCTTGGTGAAACAGTCGCGTGGCGGGTGCCTGCCAGTGTCAGGCGGCCATGGGCGCCAGGCCCTATACCTGCGTAATCTCCGCCATTCCAATACAACATGTTGTGCTGGCTCTCGGCGCCCGACCGTGCGAAGTTCGACACCTCATAGGCGTCGAGGCCGGCCGTCGCGCAGCGCTCCAGCGTCGCGTCGTACATGTCGGCGGCCAGATCCTCGTCGGGCAGCCCGCGCAGCCCGCCGGCGGCAAAGCGCGCGCCAAAGGCAGTGCCGGGCTCGATCGTCAGTTGATACAGCGACAGATGGTCGATGGCGAGCGCAAGTGCCCGGTCGAGCTCGGCCTGCCAGCGGACCAGCGACTGGTCCTGACGGGCATAGATCAGATCGAACGACACCCGTTCGAACGTCGCCCTGGCGATCTCAAAGGCGTGGACCGCCTCGGCCGCCGTGTGCCGCCGCCCGAGCTGGCGCAAGTCGTCGTCGTTGAGCGCCTGCACCCCCAGCGACAGACGGTTCACGCCGGCCTCGCGATAGCCGGCAAAGCGCCCCGCCTCGACCGAGGTCGGATTGGCCTCGAGCGTCACTTCCCAGTCGTTGGCAACGGGCCACATCGCGCGCACGGTGTCGAGCACCGCGGCGACCGTCTCGGGTGCCATCAGGCTGGGCGTGCCGCCACCGAAATAGACCGACCGCAGCACGCGGCCTTCGGTCCGTGCGGCGACGCGGGCGATGCCCGCGGCAAAGGCCGCCGCCCAACGCGGCTGGTCGATCGATGCGGCGACGTGCGAATTGAAGTCGCAATAGGGGCATTTCGACTGGCAGAACGGCCAGTGCAGGTAGAGGCCGAACCCGGCCTCTACCCAGTCGGCGCGGGGCGGGTCAGCCGCGGGCAAAGCAGCCAGCAACCAGCTTGGCGAAAGCATCGGCCCGGTGGCTCATCGCATGTTTCCGCGCCGGGTCCATCTCGCCAAAGGTCTCGGCCTCGCCATCGGGCAGGAACATGGGGTCAAAGCCGAAGCCTTCAACGCCGCGGATCGGCCAGACCAGCCGCCCCGAAACCTGCCCGTCGAAGACCTCGTCGTGGCCATCGGGCCAGGCCAGGCACAGAACCGCGTGGAACTGGGCGTTGCGCGGTTCGGGGGCGGCGATCTTCTCGCATTCCTCCCAGACCTTCGCCATGGCCATGTGGAAATCGCGGCCCTCGGGCGTCTCGGCCCAGTTCGCGGTATAGACGCCCGGCGCGCCGCCAAGCGCATCGACCGTCAACCCGCTGTCATCGGACAGTGCCGGCAGGCCGCTGGCCTTTGCTGCGGCGTGGGCCTTGATCCGGGCGTTGCCGGCAAAGCTGTCCTCGGTTTCGTCGGGCTCGGGCAGGCCAAGCTCGCCGGCCGAGCGTACGGTGACCCCGAAAGGCGCCAGCAAGGCCGCGATTTCGCGCAGCTTGCCGGCGTTGTGGGTCGCAATGATCAACTCGTCGCTGTCGAACTGGCGCATCTCAGGCTCCGACTGCGGCTTTCTGGGCCGCCACCAGCTCGGCCACGCCAGCGTCGGCCAGCGCCATCAACTGGTCGAGTTCGGTGCGCGAGAAGGTCGCGCCCTCGGCCGAGGCCTGAACCTCGATCAGCCGCCCGCCGCCCGTCATCACGAAATTGCTGTCGGTCCCGGCCTCGCTGTCCTCGGCATAGTCCAGATCGACCACGGGCTGACCGCCATAGATCCCGCAGCTGACCGCCGCCACATGATCGATGATCGGGTCGGTGCGGATGTCGCCGGCCTTCATCAGCTTGTTGACGGCCAGCCGCAGGGCCACCCAGCCACCGGTGATCGAGGCACAGCGCGTGCCGCCATCGGCCTGGATCACGTCGCAGTCGATCGAGATCTGGCGCTCGCCCATGGCAACGCGGTCGACACCGGCGCGCAGCGCGCGGCCGATCAAGCGCTGAATCTCCTGGGTGCGCCCGGACTGGCCCTTCTTGGCCTCGCGCTGCATGCGGGAATGGGTCGCCCGCGGCAGCATTCCGTATTCGGCCGTCACCCAGCCGAGGCCGGTGTTCTTCATAAACGGCGGCACCCGCTCTTCGAGGGTGGCCGTGCAGAGCACATGGGTATTGCCACAGCGGATCAGGCAGGACCCTTCGGCATATCGGTTCACACCGGTCTCGATAGAGATCGGGCGCATTTCTGTGACCTTTCGGCCGGACGGACGCATGGGGCTCTCCTTCTGGGTCGCTTTCCTCTAGGCGTTGATGCAGAGTTGATGCAACCCCGATTGACGGTCACCGCAATAGCGCTTTAACTCCGAGGCCGACCCGAGGCGAGAGCGACAGAGCCATGACCATGAGCGACGGCGCCAGGATCCTGGAACAGATGAACGAGCGGTCGCGCGAAGTGTTTCGCCGTGTCGTCGAGGGCTATCTTTTGACCGGCGATCCGGTGGGGTCGCGCACGCTCAGCCGCACGCTGCCGGAAAAGGTCTCGGCGGCGACGATCCGCAACGTGATGCAGGATCTCGAATATCTCGGGCTTCTGAATAGCCCCCATGTCTCGGCCGGCCGGGTTCCGACGCAGTTGGGGTTGCGGATGTTCGTCGACAGCCTGCTCGAAGTGCGCGATCTGGATCAGAGCGACCGCGCGCAGCTCGAAGCGACGCTGGGGCGGAGTGATTCGGATATCGGCGACATGCTGGCCCGGGTCGGCTCTGCGCTGTCGGGGGCGACGCAGGTGGCAAGCCTGGTGCTGGCACCCAAACACGAGGCGCCGATCCGGCACATCGAATTCGTGCAGCTCGGCCCGGACCGGGCGCTGGTGGTGCTGGTCTTTGCCGACGGGCAGGTCGAGAATCGGGTTTTCACGCCACCGCCGGGCCAGACGCCATCGTCGATGCGCGAGGCCGCGAATTTCGTCAATTCGCTTGCCGAGGGCCGGACCGTTTCGGATCTGCGCGGGATCATGGCCCGCGAAATCGCCGCGCGCCGGCAGGAAATCGACATTGCGGCCCGCGATCTGGTGGAAAGCGGCATGGCGATCTGGGAGGACAGGGGCGAGCCGACCGAGCGGCTGATCGTGCGCGGCCGCTCGCACCTGCTCGAGGAAGGCACGGCACCCGAGGATCTGGAGCGGGTCCGGTCGCTGTTTGACGACCTCGAACGCAAACGCGACATCGCCGAGTTTCTCGAACTGACCGACGAGGGCGCGGGTGTGCGCATTTTTATCGGCTCCGAGAACAAGCTTTTCTCACTTTCGGGTTCCTCTTTGGTGATCTCTCCCTATATGAACGCGGATCGAAGGATCGTGGGTGCGGTCGGTGTGATTGGACCTACGCGGCTGAACTATGGCCGCATCGTGCCCATCGTGGATTACACCGCGCAGCTGGTGGGCCGGATGATCTCGGACCGGAGCTAGGATAGACGATGGCAGACGCGAAGAAAGACGAATTTGAAACCCTTCAGGGTGAGGACCTTGCCGCCCCCGGAATGGCCGAGGACGCCGACGAATTCCTGTCCGATCCCCTTGCCGGTTTCGACCCGACCGAAGAGATCGAGGCGCTGAAGGCGGAGCGAGACGAATTTCGCGACCGTTTCATGCGCGCGCTCGCCGAGGCGGAGAATTCGCGCAAACGCGGCGAACGTGATCGTCGCGAGGCCGAACGCTATGGCGGTGCCAGGCTTGCCCGCGATCTGCTGCCGGTGTTCGACAACCTCAGCCGGGCGCTCGGCGCCGTGACCGACAGCCAGCGCGAGCAGGCCGGTGCGGTGATCGAAGGTGTCGAGCTGACCCTGCGCGAATTGCAGAGCGTCTTTGGCAAGCACGACATCACGCTGATCGAGCCCAAGGCAGGCGACAAGTTCGACCCGCAGCTGCATCAGGCGATGTTCGAGGCACCGGTGCCGGGGACCAAGGCGGGTCAGATCATCGAAGTGATGACCATGGGATTCCTGCTTCACGACCGTCTGCTGCGCCCCGCGCAGGTCGGCGTGTCGTCGATGCCGGCGTCCTGAGCCGCGCGCCGCGCGGGCCTTTTCTTTGCCAGACAGGATCCAGTCGTGACCCGGCACACCTGCCGGGTCATTTTCCTGTCATGGCCTTGAGTTCATAGAGTACGGCAAGCGCCTCGCGGGGTGAAAGCGCATCGGGTTCGACGGCCTCGAGCCGGTCGAGCACGGGCGAGGCGGCTTTCGCGGCTGGCGCAGGCTGATTGTTTGCGGCCAGAAACAGCGGCAGATCGTCGATCCGCGCCTGACGACTGCGCCCCGATTCCCGATCGCCGCGTTCCAGTTCGTCCAGCACCATGCGGGCCCGTTCGACCACCGAGGCGGGCAGACCGGCAAGCCGGGCGACCTGAACGCCATAGGACCTGTCGGCGGCGCCGTCGCGCACCTCATGCAGGAACACCACATCGCCCTGCCATTCCTTGACCGTGACCGTCGCGTTCCGAACCCCGGGCAGGCGGGCGGCAAGCGCCGTCAGCTCGTGGTAGTGGGTGGCAAACAGCGCCCGGCAGCGGTTGGTTTCGTGCAGGTATTCAAGCGTCGCCCAGGCAATCGACAGCCCGTCATACGTCGCGGTGCCGCGCCCGATCTCGTCCAGGATGACAAGGCTGCGCGGCTCGGCCAGATTGAGGATGGTCGCGGTCTCGACCATCTCGACCATGAAGGTCGACCGCCCCCGCGCCAGATCGTCCGAGGCGCCGACGCGGGAAAACAGGCTGGTGACCCGGCCGATCCGGGCCGACCGGGCAGGCACGAAGCTGCCCGATTGCGCCAGCAGCGCGATCAGCGCGTTCTGGCGCAGATAGGTCGACTTGCCGGCCATGTTGGGGCCTGTCAGCAGCCGGACATGCGCCGCCTCGCCTTCGGCCGTCAGTTGGCAGTCGTTGGCGACAAAGGTCTTGCCGTCGCGCTTCAGCGCCCGTTCGACCACCGGATGGCGGCCCTCGAGGATCTCGAAATCGCGGCTGTCGTCGACAACCGGGCGGCACCAGTCCTCGGCCCGGGCAAGATCGGCCAGCGCGCTTGCGACATCGAGCCCGGCAAGCGCCGCGGCCGCCTCGGCGATGGCACCGGCCCTTTCCAGCACCTCGGCGCGCAGCTCGGCGAACAGGCGGCGTTCGATCTCCAGCGCGGCGTTGCCGGCGTTCTGGATGCGCGACTGCAGGTCGGACAGTTCCACCGTCGTGAAACGCACCGCGCTTGCGATGGTCTGACGGTGGATGAAGGTCCCGGCCATCGCCTCGGACTGCATGGTGCGGGCGTGGGTCGCGGTGGTTTCGATGAAATAGCCCAGCACGTTGTTGTGCTTGACCTTCAAAGACCCGATCCCGGTCACTTCGGCATAGCGCGCCTGCAGCGAGGCGACGACGCTGCGGCCCTCGTCGCGCAGTTGGCGCGCCTCGTCGAGATCGGTATCGAACCCGGCGGCGATGAAGCCGCCGTCGCGGGTCAGCAGCGGCGGTTCGGCAACGAGCGCGGCGTCAAGCCGGTCGATCAGCGCCGCATGCCCGCGTAGCGGTGTCAGCAGACCCTCCAGCGATGTCTGCAGGGCGGCATCGTCCAGATCGGCGCCAATCGCTGCGGCCTGGGTAAGGCCCGCGCGGATGGCACCCAGATCGCGCGGACCGCCGCGGTCGAGCGACAGCCGCGACAGCGCCCGGTCGATGTCGGGGACCTTGCGCAGCAGCCCGCGCAGCCGGTCGCAGGCGGCAGCATCCTCGACGAACAGCGCGACCCGGTCGAGCCGGGCGGCGATGCGGGCCGGATCGCAGGCGGGGCTGGCGATGCGCCGCGCCAGCAGACGGCCGCCGCCCGCGGTCACGGTTCGGTCGATGGCGCCCAGCAGCGACCCGGCACGCCCCCCCGACAGCGCCTCGGTCAGTTCAAGATTGCGGCGGGTGGCTGCGTCGATCAGCATTGCCTGCCCGCCGGTCTCGTGCCGCGGCGGGGCCAGCCGCGGCAGCCGCCCCTTCTGGGTCAACTCCAGATAGGCGACGAGCGCGCCCATGGCGCCCAGCTCGGCGCGGGTGAAGGCGCCGAAGGCGTCCAGCGAGGCGGTGCCATAAAGCGCCGTCAACCGGCGTTCGGCCGACAGGCTGTCAAAGCTGCCCTGTGCTACCTCGGTCACCGCCGCGCCGCTTTCCGTCACGATCCCGGCCAGCGCGCGGTCCTCGTTCTCGGCCAGCAGCACCTCGCGCGGGGCAAGGCGGGCCAGTTCGGGGCCAAGCCGGACAGCCGGGCAGGGGCCGACCCAGAGCTCGCCGGTCGAGATGTCGACGCTCGCCAGCGCCGCCTCGTCGCGGACACGGGCAAAGGCCGAAAGATAGTTGTTGCGCCGCGCGTCGAGCAGGCTGTCCTCGGTCAACGTGCCCGGCGTGACCAGCCGCACCACCTCGCGCCGGACGACCGACTTCGCGCCGCGCTTCTTCGCCTCGGCCGGGTCCTCCATCTGCTCGCAGACAGCGACCCGGAATCCCTTGCGGATCAACGTCAGAAGATAGCCTTCGGCCGCATGGACCGGCACGCCGCACATCGGGATGTCATCGCCGTCGTGCTTGCCGCGCTTGGTCAGCGCAATATCCAGCGCCTCGGCCGCCGCCGCCGCGTCGTCGAAGAACATCTCGTAGAAGTCGCCCATCCGATAGAACAGCAAGGCCCCCGGATGGTCGGCCTTGATCTCGAGATATTGCGCCATCATCGGCGTGACGGTCACGGCCTGTCCCCCTGCCTGGTTTTCGGCGACCATAGGCGAGCCGCCCGCCGCTTTGAAGCCGCATCGGCCCGAGACGGGCGTTCTCTCTGCACCGGCAATGCTGCAAATGCAGCATCACTGACTGCGCAGGCAGCGCCAAAATCGTGCCAATCTGCGTCGATCGGCGGTTTTGCATTTCCCCGAAAGTCGGGATAGTGGCGGCGCAAAGTTACCCCGGGGAGCGCCGTTCAAATGGCCAAGAACAAGATCACCTCAAGCGAGGCACTGCTGTATCACACCGAACCGGAGCCCGGAAAATACGAGGTGGTGGCGACAAAGCCGATGACCACCCAGCGGGACCTGAGCCTTGCCTATTCTCCGGGCGTCGCCGTCCCCGTCGAGGCGATCGCCGAGAACCCGGAAAGCGCCTATGACTATACCACCAAGGGCAACATGGTGGCGGTGATCACGAACGGCACTGCGATCCTGGGGCTTGGCAACCTGGGGGCGCTGGCGGCGAAGCCGGTGATGGAGGGCAAGGCGGTACTGTTCAAGCGCTTTGCCGATGTGAACTCGATCGACATCGAGCTCGACACCGAAGACGCCGAGGAGTTCATCAACGCGGTCAAGCTGATGGGCCCGGCCTTTGGCGGCATCAACCTTGAAGACATCAAGGCGCCCGAGTGTTTCATCATCGAACAGCGGCTGAAGGAGATCATGGACATCCCGGTGTTCCACGACGATCAGCACGGTACGGCGGTGATCTGCGCGGCGGGCCTGATGAACGCGCTGCTGCTGACCGGCAAGAAGATCGAGAATTGCAAGATCGTGCTCAACGGTGCCGGGGCTGCCGGGATCGCCTGTATCGAGCTGATCAAGACCATGGGTGCGAAGCACGACAACTGCATCGTCTGCGACACCAAGGGCGTGATCTGGCAGGGCCGCACCGATGGCATGAACCAGTGGAAAAGCGCCCACGCAGTCGCGACCGACGCCCGCACGCTGCAGGACGCCATGGTCGGCGCCGATGTCTTTCTGGGTGTGTCGGCAAAGGGCGCCGTCACCGCCGAGATGCTGGCCGTGATGGCCGACGATCCGGTGATCTTTGCCATGGCCAACCCCGACCCCGAGATCACGCCGGAAGAGGCGCACGAGGTGCGTGCCGATGCCATCGTTGCGACCGGGCGCTCGGACTATCCCAACCAGGTCAACAATGTCCTTGGCTTCCCGTATCTGTTTCGTGGGGCGCTGGATATCCATGCCCGCGCCATCAATGACGAGATGAAGCTTGCCTGTGCCCGCGCGCTGGCCGAACTGGCGCGCGAGGATGTGCCCGACGAGGTTGCCATCGCCTATGGCCGCAAGCTCAGCTTCAGCCGCGACTATATCATCCCGACGCCCTTCGACCCGCGGCTGATCTACCGGATCCCGCCCGCGGTCGCCCTTGCGGGCATGGAAACCGGCGTCGCGCGCCGCCCCATCGTCGACATGCCGCGTTATGTGGAATCGCTGCGCACCCGGATGGATCCCACGGCCTCGATGCTGTCGTCGATCTCGGCCCGGGCAAAGGCGGCACAGGCGCGGATGATCTTTGCCGAAGGCGACGACCTGCGGGTGCTGCGCGCCGCCGTCGCCTATCAGCGTCAGGGCTTTGGCAAGGCGCTGGTGGTGGGCCGCGAGAACGACGTGAAGGAAAAGCTCGAGGCCGCGGGCCTTGGCGACGCGGTGCGCGAGTTGACCGTGGTCAACGCCGCAAACAGCCGGCATCTCGAAAGCTACACCGCCTTTCTCTACAAGCGGCTGCAGCGCAAGGGCTTTGACCGCGGCGACATCTTCCGCATGGCGGCGCGGGACCGGCACGTGTTCTCGGCGCTGATGCTGGCGCATGGCCATGGCGACGGGCTGGTCACCGGGGTTACCCGGAAATCCTCGCACGTCATGCACCAGCTCGACCGCGTGTTTCCGGCCTCGGCCGAGGATGGTGCGGTCGGCGTCACGGCGATCCTGCACAAGGGCCGGGTCGTTCTGGTCGCCGACACGCTGGTTCATGAATGGCCCGAGGCCGAGGATCTGGCCGATATCGCGGTCGCTGCGGCCCGCGTCGCCCGCAGCCTGGGGCTCGAACCGCGGGTGGCGTTCTGCAGCTTCTCGACCTTCGGCTATCCGCGCTCGGAGCGCGCCACCAAGATGCATCAGGCGCCCGGCGTTCTGGACCGTCGCGGCGTCGATTTCGAATACGATGGCGAAATGACGGTCGACGTGGCGCTGAACATGACCCAGATGGCCGAATACCCGTTCTGCCGCCTGACCAAACCCGCCAATATCCTGGTGATGCCGGCGCGCCATGCCGCCTCGATCTCGGTCAAGTTGATCCAGGAGATGGCGGGCGCGACCGTGATCGGCCCGATCCTTGCCGGCGTCGGCAGCCCGATCCAGGTCTGCCACACCGGGGCGACCGTGAACGACATCCTCAATATGGCGACAATTGCAGCCTGCAAGATCGGGTAAGACCATGGCGATCTACAATCTCGGGTCGATCAATATCGACTGGTTCTACAAGGTTCCGCACTTTCCAGTGGCGGGCGAAACCGTGGCCGCCGGCGCCTGTGACAGCGGGCTTGGCGGCAAGGGCGCCAACCAGTCGGTGGCGGCGGCGCGCGCCGGCGCCAGCGTTCATCACCTGGGGGCGGTCGGCAGCGAAGGCGTCTGGACCACCGAGCGGCTGAAGGCTGCGGGCGTTGACGTGACACATGTGGCGATCGAGATGGCCGCGCCCACCGGTCACGCGCTGATCTTCATCGAGCCCGATGGCGAAAACCGGATCGTGATCTATCCCGGCACCAACCGGCTGATCGCCGATGGCGACGTCAAGGCGGCGCTGGCCCCTGCCCGGGCGGGCGACACGCTGATGCTGCAAAACGAGACCAACTGCCAGGTCGCGGCCGCACGGCTGGCGCGTCTTCGCGGCATGAGGGTGGTCTATTCGGCGGCGCCCTTCGATGTCGCGGCGGTGCGCGAGGTGATCGAAGACGTCGATCTTCTGGCCGTCAACGCGATCGAGGCTGAACAGGTCGCCGAGGCGCTCGGTGTGGCCATCACCGACCTGCCGGTGCCGGAATTGCTGATCACGCGCGGCTCAAAGGGCGCGACATGGCATGACCTCGCCACAGGCGAAACGCTGACCGTGACCGCGCCGAAGGTCACGCCGGTCGACACCACCGGTGCCGGTGACACCTTCGCGGGGTTCTTCTGCGCCAGCCGCGACCAGGGCCTGCCAGTCGCCGAATGCCTTGAACTTGCTGTCGCCGCGGCGTCGCTGAAGGTTACCCGCGAGGGCACCGCCGATGCGATCCCGACCATGGCCGAGACCCGCGCTTTCATCGCCGAGCTTGCCGGCTGACACCGGTCGGGGCGCGGGCCGCCCGTCTCCGATCCGGGCCTCTCCGCGGGAAAATGACAGCTGCCAGGTCAGCCGCCGGCAAAGGGTGCGTCGGCCCCCCACAGGGCCTTCACCCGCTGGTCGCGGCCGCAGGCATTTCGATACAGCTTGTAGGCATCGGCTTTCGACTTTGGCCCGAACCGGGTCAGGATCAGATCGCCGCTCTTGTAGTAGCCCTGATGATAGTCCTCGGCCGGATAGAACGGCACGGCTGCCTGAATCTCGGTGATGACCGGTTGCCCAAGTTCCGCCTCGGCCTCGGCTTTCGCGGCCTCGGCCACCGGCCGCTGCGCCGCTGTTGCGAAGATCGCGGTGCGGTAGCTTGCACCCCGGTCACAGAACTGACCGCCGCCATCCGTCGGATCGACCGAGCGGAAGAACAGGTGCACCAACTGGTCATAGCTTACCACGGCCGGATCATAGGTGATCTCGACCGCCTCGTAATGCCCGGTGCCGCCGCGCACGACCTGCTTGTAGCTCGGGTTTTCGACCGTGCCGCCGGCAAAGCCCGAGATCGCGCCGGTCACGCCTTTGACCTTCTCGAAATCCGCCTCGACGCACCAGAAACAGCCGCCGGCAAAGATCGCGGTCTCGGATGCCGCCGCGCGGGCCGGCGCGGAATGCACCACAAATCCCAGCGCAATGGCGATGACAAGGATCGCGGGCTTCAGGGTCTCCAGTGCGATGCGCATGGCAAGTCTCCTCTCCGGCCAAGAATGCGGTCGCGGCTCCCCGGCCGACAAGTCACCGGCGCGTGAGGTCACGGACAGGTGACACAGGTTTCAGGGTATCCTGCGACAGCCAAGGCGCTTTCCGCCGCCCCGAACTGCTCCTATCGTCCGCGCCATGACAGAGACATCCGACAAGATCACCACCCATCAGGCGGCCGACGATCCGCGCAACGACCATCTGCAGATCTGGCTGAACGGCCGGGTCGTGCCAAAGGCCGAGGCGCTGGTGTCGGTCTATGACGCAGGCTTCATGCTGGGCGACGGCGTGTGGGAGGGGCTCCGGCTCTATGACGGCTGCTGGGCCTTCCTCGACGATCACCTCGACCGGCTGTTCGAGGCCGCCAAGGCGATCGACCTCGACATCGGCATGAACCGGGCCGGAATCGCCGCGGCGCTGGAGCAGACACGCGCCGCGAACGCCATGCAGACCGACGCCCATGCGCGGCTGATGGTGACCCGCGGGGTGAAATCGCGGCCGTTCCAGCATCCGGGCCTGTCGCTGCAGGGACCGACGGTCGCGATCATCATGGAACATTCGGTGCCCTCGCTGCCGCGGCCGGTGCGGCTTGCCACCGTGCCCCATGTCCGCGGCTTGCCGATGACGCAGGACCCGAAGCTCAACTCGCATTCCAAGCTGAACTGTATCCTTGCCTGCATCGCCGCCGAGAAGGCCGGTGCCGACGAGGCGCTGATGCTCGACATCCATGGTTTTGTGAACACCACCAACGCCTGCAACTTCTTCATCATCCGCAAGGGGCAGGTCTGGACCAGTACCGGGGACTATTGCATGAACGGCATCACCCGCCAGAAGGTGATCGACCTCTGCCGGGCGAACGGCATTCCGGTCTTCGAACGCAACTTCAGCCTTGTCGATACCTATGGCGCCGACGAGGCGTTTCTGACCGGCACCTTCGGCGCCCAGACCCCGGTCGGGCAGATCGACGGCCGGGTAATCGGCACCGGCCAGATGGGCCCGGTCACCGAACGGATCCGCGGCCTTTACACGGCGCTGATCGCAAGTCAGGCCCCGACGGTGACCTGCTGATGCGTATCGCCATGTGGTCCGGCCCCCGCAACCTGTCGACAGCGATGATGTATGCCTTCGGCAACCGCGCCGATTGTGCTGCAACCGACGAGCCCTTCTATGCTGCCTATCTGGCCAGGACCGGGCTCGATCACCCGATGCGGGCCGAGATCCTGGCCAGTCAGCCCCAGGACCCGGCCGAGGTTGCCGCGCAGATCATGGGCCCGATCCCGGGCGGCAGGCCGCATTGGTATCAAAAGCATATGACCCACCACATGGTGCCGGGCGTGCCGCGCGACTGGATGGCCGAGGTCGTGAACGTCTTCCTTCTGCGCCATCCGGCGCGGGTGATCGCAAGCTATGCCGAGAAACGCGAAAACCCGACGCTTCAGGACATCGGCTTTGTCCAGCAGGCCGAGCTTTACGACGAGGTCATTGCGCGTCACGGCAGGGCGGTGGTGATCGACGGCGCCGATATCCGGATGGACCCCGAGGGGATGTTGCGCCGGCTCTGTGACGCCATCCTGTTGCCCTTCGATGCCGCCATGCTGTCCTGGCCGAAGGGTCCGAAACCCGAAGACGGCGCCTGGGCACCGCACTGGTACAACGCGGCCTGGGCCAGCACCGGCTTTGCCGGCCCCGAGGGGCCGCTGCCAGAAGTGCCCGAGCATCTGCAGCCGGTGCTGAAAGCAGCGATGCCGGTCTATGAGGCGCTGGCGGCCGCCAAGCTCCGATAGGCCCGGGAGGGATTGAGCCAGGCGAGGGCCCTCGAGGCCGGCCTTTGGACCGCGGAATGCCGCCTGTTGCGGCGGCGTTAACGAAGATTAATTGACTCGATCACTCCGGCTGGCCAAGATTTCCCGAGGCCTGTCATGAGCAATACGCAACACGATCCAGCATCGCGATTCGCAGATGCCTTGCCGTATGACCCGGTCGAATGGGAGCAGCGACTGGCGAAGGCGCGCGTTCAAAGGGCCGAAGTTCTCAAGCGCAAGGGCCTCACCCTCGACGAGCCGAGTTTCGGCTTTCCCATGCACCTGAATGCGCCGCCACAGAAGGGCGGATCCAAACCGGACACGGCCCGGCCCATCGGGAAGGACCCCGGATCCCGACGCGAACGGCGGATGTGGCAGCTTGCGATTGTCGCGGCGCTTCTGGTCGGAGCGGCCATCGGGGCCTCTGTGCGGTCACTCACAAGCCCCGCCGAAACCGATGTAGCCGGCATCTATGTGGAATCCGCCGGCTCCGCTGAGGCCGCCGGCTCCGCTGAAGCCGCTGGCCCTGTAGAGGCCGGCGACGCGCAGCCCGCGCCATTGCTGCCGGTCACGGACCCGGCGCCGCAGACCGACGCTCCCGCCGAGGATGTCGCCGCCAGCCCGCCCGCACCGGCAGAGCTGCCCACGATTGCAGACATGGCCTTGGCAGACATGGCCTTGCAACCGACGCCGCAGGTCCTGGCAGAACCGCCTGCGCCGGAAGATCCGGCCCCTGTCCCCGCGTTCGATGCCAACCACGTTGTCGTCTATGCCCCGGCAAGTGTTCCCGAGCAGCAGCGCGGCGAGATCGTCGATGCGTTGTCGCAGGCCGACTGGCATGTCGATGCGCCACGGCAGACCCGGTTCACAATCGCGGACACGCAGGTCCGCTTCTATCACGAAGAGGATCGCGAAGCGGCGCAGGCCCTCGCCGAGGCGGTCGGGGCAGAGGCGCGCGACTTCACGCAGTATACTCCGTCCCCCGACGTCGGCATGCTGGAGCTTTGGGTGGCCGGCAACAGCCCTTCGTCAAGCCGCAGCAATACTACCGTATCGAGGCGGAACACCGATCCGCAGGATCTTCCAGACATCCGCAAATTCCTGAAGCGGCTCGCCCGACCGCGCCCTGAATAGGGCCAAGGGGTCGCGGTGCCTTCGGTCGTCGCGCACCTGACGCGATGGCACGGCACCCCACAAAAACGGACGCCGCGGCGTCCGTTCGTGATCGTTGAGAGTGTGATCGCGCGTCAGAATAACGCCCGACGCAAAGAGCCAGTCACTCGAACTTCTTGTTGCGTTGCGCCAACAGCTTCAGCCGCAGGGCGTTCAGCGCGATGAACCCCTCGGCGTCCTTCTGGTCATAGGCGCCGGCGTCGTCCTCGAAGGTCACGGCCGCTTCGGAATAAAGCGAATGTTCCGACCACCGCCCGACGGTACGCGCCAGACCCTTGTACAGCTTCAGCCGCACGGTCCCGGTGACATGTTCCTGGCTCTTGTCGATCAGGGCTTGCAGCATCTCGCGCTCGGGGCTGTACCAGAAGCCGTTATAGATCAGCTCGGCATAGCGCGGCATCAGGTCGTCCTTCAGATGCATCGCGCCGCGGTCGAGCGTGATCGATTCGATGCCGCGATGCGCCTCGAGCAGTAGCGTGCCGCCCGGGGTTTCATAGACGCCACGGGATTTCATGCCGACGAACCGGCCCTCGACCAGATCGAGCCGGCCGATACCATGCTTGCCGCCAAGCTCGTTCAGGCGGGTCAGCAGCGTCGCCGGGCTCATCGCCACGCCGTCGATGGCGACCGCATCGCCCTTTTCGAACGTGACCTCGACGTACTCGGGCTGGTTCGGTGCATCCTCGGGGTTCACGGTGCGCTGATAGACGTAATCGGGCGCCTCCTGTGCCGGATCCTCCAGCACGCGGCCTTCGGACGAGGTGTGCAGCAGGTTGGCATCGACCGAGAACGGCGCCTCGCCGCGCTTGTTCTTGGCGATCGGGATCTGGTGCGCCTCGGCGAATTCGAGCAGCTTGGTGCGGCTCGACAGGTCCCATTCCCGCCAGGGTGCGATGACCTTGATCGAGGGGTTGAGCGCGTAGGCGCTCAGCTCGAACCGGACCTGGTCGTTGCCCTTGCCGGTCGCCCCGTGCGACACCGCATCGGCCCCGGTCTCGGCGGCGATCTCGACCAGACGCTTCGAGATCAGTGGCCGGGCGATCGAGGTGCCGAGCAGATAGAGCCCCTCGTACTGGGCGTTCGCCCGGAACATCGGGAAGACAAAGTCGCGGACGAATTCCTCGCGCACATCCTCGATAAAGATGTTCTCGGGCTTGATGCCCAGCAACTCCGCCTTGGCCCGCGCCGGCTCCAGCTCTTCGCCCTGACCGAGGTCGGCGGTGAAGGTCACGACCTCGCAGCCATACTGCACCTGCAGCCACTTCAGGATGATCGAGGTGTCGAGGCCGCCGGAGTAGGCAAGCACCACTTTTTTCGGCTGGGTCATCGGAGGCTCCGTCACGTATTGTTCGAGGCCCGGATTTACCGGGGATACCCCGCAGCGGCAAGGCGGATTCCCGTAGCGGGCGGCTGTGTGGTCTGGTACGCGCGAACCATGACCAGCTTTGCCGAAAAAGCCCGCGCGGCGACCCTGAAGATGCGGGAGTTGTTCCCGCCGACACCGCTGCAGCGCAACGACTTCCTGTCCGACCGCTTTGGCGCCGAGATTCTGCTGAAGCGCGAGGATTTGGCCCCCGTCAGATCCTACAAGCTGCGCGGCGCCTTCAACGCCATGCACAAGGTGCTGGCGGTAAAGCCCGATCAGGGGCTGTTCGTCTGCGCGAGTGCTGGCAACCATGCCCAGGGCGTCGCCTTCGTCTGCCGCCATTTCGGGGTGAAGGGCGTGATCTTCATGCCGGTGACCACACCGCAGCAGAAGATCTACAAGACCCGCAGCTTTGGTGGCGACGCAATCGAGATCCGGCTGACGGGCGATTATTTCGACGACACCCTGACCGAGGCAAAGGCCTGGTGCGCGCGCGAGGGCGGCCATTTCCTGGCGCCCTTCGACGATGCCGACGTGATCGAGGGTCAGGCCTCGGTCATCGTCGAGGTGCTGGACGAGATCGACCCGCCCGATCTGGTGATCCTGCCGGTGGGTGGCGGCGGGCTTTCGGCCGGCGTCAGCCGCTATCTGGCCGAGACGGCGCCGATGGTCGGCCTGCGCTATGTCGAGCCCGCGGGCGGCGCGAGCCTGACCGCGGCGGTGGCCGCGGGCCGGCCGGTTACGTTGTCCAAGGTCGACAGTTTTGTCGACGGTGCCGCGGTGGCGCGGATCGGCGATCTGCCCTTTGCGGCACTGAGCCAGGTGGCGCCGGCAGACGTGTTGCGCGCGCCTGAGGACCGGATCTGCACCACCATTCTCGACATGCTGAACATCGAGGGGATCGTTCTGGAACCCGCGGGCGCGCTGTCGATCGATGCGCTGCCCGATCTGGCCAATCAGATCCGCGGGCGGCGCGTGGTCTGCGTGACCTCGGGCGGAAATTTCGATTTCGAGCGGCTTCCGGACGTCAAGGAACGCGCGCAGCGGTTCCTTGGCGTGAAGAAGTACCTCATCCTGCGTCTGGCGCAGCGCCCCGGCGCGCTGCGGGATTTTCTGGATCTGCTTGGACCGGAAGATGACATCGCCCGGTTCGAATACATGAAGAAATCGAGCCGCAACTTCGGGTCGGTCCTGCTGGGAATCGAGACGACAGATGCGGCGAATTTCGACGCGCTGTTCGCCCGGCTCGAGGCGAAGGGATTTGTCTTTACCGACATCACCCGCGACGAAACTCTGGCGGAATTCGTGATCTGAACGCCCATGGTGCGGCGCAGCCCGGAGGGACGTGTCGTCACGCCGCCACGCGCGATTGCAGCCCGGCAAGGAATTCGACCTTCGAGGCCGCATAACAGGCGAAGATCGGGGCGAGATCGACGGTTTCGGGACGGCCGGCGGCCGATGTCGTCTCGCCGACAAGGCAGAGCCTGGCGAATTGTTCGAAGCCGAGGTTGACCGCGCAGCCCTTCAGGAAATGCAGGTCAGCCTCGAATTTCGATGGTTGCGGGTTGCTTTGCAGCCGCGCCATCAGCGCCTCCACCTCCTCCAGAAACAGGTCCACCACTTCCTGAAATTCCGAAACGCCAATTTCGTCGCGCAACTCGTCGACCCGTTTCCAGTCGATCATCTTCAATCCCCCTCGCATGGATTGTCTCAATGCGCGCAGCCTAGGTCCCGAGAGCTTAACATTGCCTTAGCGACTGCCGTCCGGAAACGGTTTCGGTTCATCTGACATTAATCGGCCCCGTGCAAGGGATCGGTACAGAGCGAACGAAACGCGGAACACGACGTGGCATTGAGGGAACCGGAGCGAAGCGACGAGACGACGGAGCACGGTCTGGTGCCCGCCCGGCGGATTCTTGTCGTTGACGACAGCCGACTGCAGCGGCGCATCCTGCTCGCCTCGCTGAAGCGCTGGGGATTTGAGGTCGAGGAGGCAGCCTCGGGGCCCGAAGCGCTGGAGCTTTGCCGCACGAACCCGCCCGACATCGTGATCAGCGACTGGATGATGCCCGAGATGAACGGGCCGGAATTCTGCCAGGAGTTCCGCCGGATGGGGCGCGGCAGCTATGGCTATTTCATCCTTCTGACGTCGAAGTCGGAATCCTGCGATGTGGCTCAGGGGCTCGATGCCGGGGCCGACGATTTCCTCACCAAGCCGGTCAGCGGCGACGAGTTGCGGGCGCGGCTGAACGCGGGGGAGCGGATCCTGAAAATGGAACAGCAGCTGGTCGAAAAGAACCGGCTGGTGTCCGAGACGCTGGCCGAGCTTCAGGCGCTCTACAACTCGCTCGACAGCGATCTGGTCGAGGCGCGCAAGCTGCAGCAGTCGCTGGTGAAGGAACGGTTCCGGCAGTTCGGCAGCTCGCAGGTCTCGCTGCTGCTGCGGCCCAGCGGTCATGTGGGGGGCGATCTGGTGGGGTTCTTCCCAGTGAATGCGCGGCGGGTCGCCCTGTTTGCCATCGACGTCTCGGGACATGGCGTCGCCTCGGCGCTGATGACGGCGCGGCTGGCCGGGTATCTGTCGAGCGCAGCACAGGGTCAGAACGTGGCGCTGATCGAAGGGCCGGAAGGCCAGTACGACTCGCGCCCGCCCGAAGAGGTCGCGGCCGAACTCAACTGGCTGACCCTGGCAGAGATGGAGACCGACACCTATTTCACCCTGCTGTTTGCCGACGTGGATCTGGTGACCGGCGATCTGCGGCTGGTGCAGGCGGGCCACCCCCATCCGGCGGTGCTGCACGCCGACGGCTCGGTCGAATTTCTCGGCGATGGCGGGCTGCCCGTGGGGCTGATCGGCGAGGCGGGGTATCAGCGGATCTCGACGCGGCTCGGCCCCGGCGACCGGCTGTTCATCACTTCGGACGGGGTGACGGAATGCGAGGACGCGGCCGGAAAGATGCTCGATCACGCAGGTCTGAGCGAGCTGCTGCAGCGCAACGCCGGGCTTGCCGGCCCGGCGTTTCTGGAAGCGTTGACCCACGATCTGTCCAGCTATGCCGGCGAAACCGAGTTTGCGGACGACGTCTCGGCCGTCCTGTTCGAATTCGGCGGCAAGGATGGGCCGCAAGGTTTTGGCTCGTGACAGGAACCGGAGCGGCGCGCCCGATACGACGCGGGTTTGCCAGGGGGGCGAGCGGATGCCCGGCTAGAGCTTTCGCAGCGCCTGACGCAGGAAATGCCGGTCGCCGCTGTTTCCTAGCATGTCGGCCGCGTCCCGCGCCGGCATCCAGACCGCCTGATGTTCCGGTTCCGGAACGGGGCCGAGCCTTTGGCCCGGTCGGCCCAGATAGACAGTGCAGAGCTTTTCGGCCCAGAGATCGTAATCTGGCATGTAGGTGAAGCGGCGGAAGGCACCGAGGCGACGGTGAGGGCGCATGCTCCAGCCGGTTTCCTCGAACACCTCGCGGTGCAGTGCGGCGAGCGGCTGTTCGCCCGGATCGATGCCGCCGCCGGGCAGTTGCAGTTCGGGGGTTGGCGCCGCCTGATGGGTCAGCAACACCAGATCGCCCTTCATCAGCACCGCGTAGACGCCGTGCCGCAGCCTGTAGTCCTGGCCCGGTTTCACGCGCTCGCCGACCCGTCTGATCATCGCCTGCCCCTTTTACCCGTGCATTGCCGCGCCTACATGGCTGCGATATGCCAAGTACAGGCTTGCAAGGAAACCCCATGACACTTGGATCCCGAATTGCGTGGGACGACACCGTCCTGCCCTTCCAGCTTGATCGTTCCGACATCCGGGGCCGCGTTGCGCGGCTCGACGGCGTGCTCGACCGGCTGCTGGCGCAGCACAGCTATCCCCCCGCGATCGAGGCGCTGGTGTCCGAGATGGCGCTTTTGACGGCCCTGATCGGGCAGACCATAAAGCTGCGCTGGAAACTGTCGCTGCAGGTCCGCGGAAACGGACCGGCGCGGCTGATCGCGACCGACTATTATGGACCGGCCGAGCCGGGTGCGCCGGCGCGGATCCGCGCCTATGCCAGTTTCGACAAGGAGCGCGATCTGGGCGGCGATCCCTTTTCGCTGATCGGCGAGGGCTATTTCGCGATCCTGATCGACCAGGGTGCGGGCACGACGCCCTATCAGGGCATCACGCCGATCTCGGGGCGCAGCCTGTCCTCCTGCGCCGAGACCTATTTCGCGCAGTCCGAACAGATCCCGACCCGGTTTGCCCTGAGTTTCGGCGAGATGATCGGTGAGACGGGCGACGAATGGCGCGCCGGCGGCGTGATGCTGCAGGCGATGCCCAAGGCCTCTCCTTTCGTTGCACAGGACGGCGGCTCGGGCGAGCAGGGCCTGCTGCAGGCCGAGGACATCCTGCAGGGCGAGGAAGGTGAGAACTGGACGCGCGCCAACTTGCTGCTCGATACCGTCGAGCCACTGGAACTGGTCGGGCCGCATGTACAGCCGACCGACCTTCTGGTGCGCCTGTTTCACGAGGAATGGCCGCGGGTCTTCGATGCGCAGCCGGTGGAATTCGGCTGCACCTGTTCGCCCGACCGGGTGCGGCAATCGATGTCGATCTATTCGGCCAAGGACATCGCACACATGACGACCGAAGACGGCATTGTGACCGCCGATTGCCAGTTCTGCGGCGCGCATTACGAATTCGACCCGAAGACACTCGGTTTCGAGGCCGAAGTGGCCCCGGATGACGCCGACACCAATCGCGAGGCGGGCGGTGAGCAGTCGTGAGGCGCTGCGCGAGCGGCTGCTCCGCGCCGTCGCTGCCACGGGGCGGCCGTCGTCAGATTACGATCTGAATCCCGACACGCTGCCGCCGAACCGCAAGCTGCGCGAGGCGGGCGTGCTGGTGCCCATCGCGCTCGAGGCGCGGGGGCCGCGGCTTTACCTGACCAAGCGGTCCTCGGGGTTGAAACACCATCCGGGCCAGATCGCCTTTCCGGGCGGCAAGCGCGACGAGGGCGACACCACGGTGACTGACACCGCGCTGCGCGAGGCCTGGGAGGAGATCGCGCTGCCGCCCGAAAACGTCGAGGTTCTGGGCTGCCTGCCCGAGCACGAGACGATCACGAGTTTTCGCATCACTCCGGTCGTCGGGCTTTTGCGCGGGCCGTTCCAGCCCCGGTCCGAGCCCGGCGAGGTCGAAGAGATCTTTTCGGTGCCGCTCGATCTGGTCACCACGCCGGCGCGATTTTCCATCGAACGGCGGCGTTGGCGCGGCGAGTGGCGGCATTTCTATACCGTGCCGCACGGGCCCTATTACATCTGGGGCGCTACCGCGCGAATGCTGCGGGCACTGGCCGACCGGATGGGGCCGTGACGCGGCTGTCTGCCTCCTGGCTCGATGCGCCTGCCGTGCAGCGGGTCTGCGGGCTGCTGGAGGCGGCCGGGTTCCGGGCCCTGTTCGTTGGCGGCTGCGTGCGCAACACGTTGCTCGGTCAGCCGGTGTCGGACCACGACCTGTCGACCGACGCCCGGCCCGAGAGGGTAACCGAGGTGATGCAGGCCGCCGGGTTGAAGGTGGTGCCCACAGGCATCGAACATGGAACTGTGACCGTGCTGGTCGGGCGCGAACCTTTCGAGATCACGACCTTCCGGCGCGATGTCGAAACCGACGGCCGCCGCGCGGTGGTGCATTTCTCGGACAGGGTGGAGGAGGACGCGCGACGCCGCGACTTCACCATGAACGCGATCTATTGCGACAGGCTCGGGCTGATCGTCGATCCGCTGAACGGGATGCCCGATCTGCAGGCCCGGCGGCTGCGCTTTGTCGGCACGGCGGTCAACCGGGTGCGCGAGGACTATCTGCGCATCCTGCGCTTCTTCCGCTTTTCGGCCTGGTATGCGGACCCGGCAGACGGGATCGACCCCGAGGCGCTGGCGGCCTGTGCTGCCAATGTCGAGGGCTTGCACCAGATCTCGGCCGAACGTATCGGGGCCGAGGTGTTGAAGCTGCTGGCCGCCCCCGATCCCGCCCCCGCGGTTGCGGTGATGCAGACCGCGGGCGTGCTTGCCGCAATCCTGCCCGGGGCCGATGTGTCGCCACTGACGGTGCTTGTGCATCTGGAGCAGATGACCGGCACGGCGTCCGACCCGATCATGCGGCTGGCGGCGCTGGGCGGCGAGGCCGCACCACAGCGGTTGCGCCTGAGCCGCACGGAGGCGCGCCGGCTCGACACCCTTGCCGAGGCCGCGCGGTCCGATCGTGGCGCGGGCGAGCTTGGCTTTCGCCTCGGCGCGGTCGATGGGCGGGCCGCAGTTCTGGTACGCGCGGCACTGATCGGTGTCGCTGTGCCGCCCGAGGCGCTGGCCGAGGTCGCGCTTGGTGCCAACGCGCATTTTCCGGTTGCGGCGCATGACCTGATGCCGGGGCTTCAGGGTGCAGCCCTTGGTGCCCGGATGCGGGCGCTGGAACAGCGCTGGATCGCTTCGGGTTTTGCACTCAGCCGGGCCGAGCTTCTGGCTTGACGCGTCAGGGTGCGACCGGCAGTCTCCGCCGCGATCAGGAGTGCTATCATGTCGGCCATGTCACCAGAGACGTTTTCCGCGCTTGTTGCGCTTGCGGCGGTCGCGGCCTTCACGCCGGGGCCGAACAATGCGCTGCTGGCCAGCTCTGGCGCCACCTTCGGTCTGCGCCGGACGGTGCCGCATGTGCTGGGCGTGGCCTTGGGCTTTCCGGTGATGATCTTTCTGGTGGGCTATTTCCTCGGCGGGCTGTTCCAGACGGTCCCGGTTTTTCGTGAGGCGCTGCGCTGGATCGGGGCGGCGGTGCTGCTGTGGATGGCCTGGAAACTGGGCCATACCGGAGCCATCGTGACTGCGCGCGGCGAGCCGCGGCCGTTCACCTTCATCGAGGCGGCGGGATTCCAGTGGATCAACCCGAAGGGTTGGGCGATGGCCATCGCGATCACGGCGCAGTTCGTCCTGCCCGAGGCGCCGCTGCGCAGTGCCGCCATCGTGGCGCTGGTCTTTGTCGCACTCGGGCTTGGCAGCGCGGCAAGCTGGGCGGTTCTGGGGCAGGGGATCACCCTTTGGGCCCGGGACGAGCGACGGATGCGCCGGTTCAACCTGGTGATGGCGTTGCTGCTGGTCGGCTGCGTGGGGCTTTTGTTGCTCGACTGACCGCTGCCGGCAGCCCGCCGGTCGCCTCCGCCACCGGTTCTTTTCGAACGCCGGGTTTTGAGATAACAGGAGGGCAATCCGACGGCCCAAGCCGTCCGCCGTCGCAGGGTAGTTCCCGGTGTTCCGATATTTTGAGAACCTGATCGATCCTTATACGCCGTATGAGGAAACCGACCATCCGCCCCGCCGGTTGGTGGCTTTCCTGTGGGAGTATTCGCGCCCGCTGCGCAAGTGGTACGTGGTCATCACGGTGCTGTCGATTCTGGTCGCGGCGATGGAAATCGCGCTGATCGACTACATGGGCCGGATGGTCGACCTTCTGTCGGGGGCCGACCGCGCGACGTTCTGGACCGATCACGGGCTCGAAATGGTCGGGGTGGCGGCGTTCCTGCTGCTGATCCGGCCGGCGTTGCAGGGGCTCGACGTGCTGGTGCTGAACCTTGGCATCGTGCCGAACTTCATCACTTTGGTGCGCTGGCGGGCTCACCGGCAGGTGCTGCGGCAGTCGGTCGGCTGGTTCGAGAACGATTTTGCCGGCCGCATCGCCAACCGCGTGATGCAGACGCCGCCTGCGGCGGGCGAGGCGATCTTCCAGATCTTCGATGCGATGACCTATTCGGTGGCCTATGTGATCGGCGCGGCGGTGCTGCTGGCCGATGCCGACCTGCGCCTTGCGCTGCCGCTGCTGGTCTGGTTCGTGCTCTACGTGCTGCTGATGCGCTGGACGCTCAATCGTGTCGGCCCGGCGTCCAAGGCGGCGTCCGAGGCGCGCAGCCAGGTGACCGGACGGGTTGTCGACAGTTATACCAACATCCATTCGGTCAAGATGTTCGCCCACCACGACCGCGAACTTGGCTATGCCCGCGAGGCGATCGAGAACACCCGTATCACGGCGATGCGCGAGATGCGGATCCATTCGATCATGGATATCGTGCTGACGATCCTGAACGGCCTGCTGATCGTCGGCGTCGTCGGCTGGGCGATCCTGCTCTGGACGCAGGGATCGGCCTCGGTCGGGGTGGTCGCGGCGGCGGCCGCGCTGACGCTGCGGCTGAACGCCATGACCGGCTGGATCATGTGGGCCATGTCGAGCTTCTTCCGACAGCTCGGGGTGGTGGCAGAGGGGATGGAGACCATCGCCCAACCGGTCGAGCTGACCGACCGGCCGAGTGCGCCCGAGATGAAGATCGACCGCGGCGGCATCGAGTTTCGCGCCGTCAGCCACCATTACGGCCGCGGCGGCGGCGGGTTGGACCGGCTGTCGCTGAGCATCGCGCCGGGCGAGAAGATCGGGCTGATCGGCCGGTCGGGGGCGGGAAAATCGACTCTGGTGAAGCTGCTGCTGCGGTTCTACGACCCCGAGGCGGGGCAGATCCTGATCGACGGCCAGGACGTGACTGCGGTCACGCAGGACAGCCTGCGCCGCCAGATCGGCATGGTCCAGCAGGACAGCGCGCTGCTGCACCGCTCGATTGCCGAGAACATCCTTTATGGCCGCCCCGAGGCGAGCGAGGCCGAGCTGACGGCCGCAGCCGACCGCGCCGCGGCGACCGAGTTCATCGACGCGCTGACCGACCCGCAGGGCCACAGCGGCTATGACGCGCGGGTCGGCGAGCGCGGGGTGAAGCTGTCGGGCGGGCAACGTCAGCGGATCGCGCTGGCACGTGTCATCCTGAAGGACGCGCCGATCCTCGTGCTGGACGAGGCGACATCGGCGCTCGACAGCGAGATCGAGGCGGCGATCCAGGACACGCTCTATGGCGTGATGGAGGGCAAGACGGTGATCGCCATCGCGCACCGGCTGTCGACCATTGCGCGCATGGACCGGATCGTGGTGCTGGATGGCGGACGGATCGTCGAGGTCGGGGACCACAACGCGCTGCTGGCGCAGGGCGGGCTTTACGCAAGCTTCTGGAAACGCCAGTCGGGCGGCTTCATCGGTGTCGAAACCGAAGAAACTGAGGCCGCGGAATGAGGCCCGAAGACCTGATCGATGCCTTCACCCCGGCCGAGGGGCAGCCGCCGCGCCGGTTTCTGCCCTTCGTGACCTGGAGTCTGAAGGGATCGCTGCCGGTCTTGCTGGTCTCGGGGCTGCTGTCCTCGCTGGTCGGTACGCTCGAGGTCGTTTCGGCGCTGGTGCTGGGGCGGATCATCGACAGTGCCCTCGGCAGCGGCCCGGCCGAATTCTTTGACCAGAACACGGGGCTGCTGATTGCGGCCTTCGTGTTTTTCGTGGTGCTGCGCCCGGTCGCCTTCGGGCTGTCGGCAACGGCAAACGCGGTCGTCGTGCAGCCGAACGTCATGCCGCTGGTGCTGTCACGGCTCAATCGCTGGACGCTCGGTCATTCGGTGACGTTCTTCGACAACGACTTTGCCGGGCGCATCGCGCAGAAGATGATGCAGACCTCGCGTGCGATCACCGACGTCGTGTCCGAAATCATCAACGTCGTCTTCTTCGCCGTCGCCTCGCTGGTCGGGGCGGTGCTGATGCTGACCTCCATCGACGGGCGCATCGCGCTGTCGCTGGCGGTCTGGCTTTGCGCCTATGTGGCGCTGATTGCCTGGTTCATGCCGCGGATCCGCAAGCGGTCGAAGGCACGGGCGGGCGCGCGCGCCATGGTGTCGGGCCACATCGTCGACACGATCACGAACGTCAAGACGGTCAAGCTGTTCGGCCATGCCGGGCGCGAGGATCAGGCCGCGCTGCAGTCGATGCAGCAGTTCCGGCTTCGGGCCATTGCCTTTGGCAATTACGCCTCGATCTTTCGCACCCTGCTGATGACGCTGGCGGGGTTTCTGCCCGTGCTGCTGATCGGCGGCACGCTGATCCTGTGGAGCCATGGCCATGCCACGGCCGGCGACATCGCGGCGACCGGCGCGATTTCGATCCGGATTGCGCAGATGACGGGCTGGGTCAGTTTCACGCTGATGGGGATCTATGCCAATATCGGCGAGATCGAGGACGGGATCCGCACCCTGACGCCGCCCTATGGGCTGACCGACGCGCCGGACGCCAGGCCGTTGCCGGCAGCGAAGGGGCGGGTGGTGTTTGACCACGTCAGTTTCACCTATGGCCGCGGCAAGGGCGGGCTCGAGGATGTGTCGCTGGTGCTGGAGCCGGGCGAGAAGGTCGGGCTGGTCGGCGCCTCGGGCGCGGGCAAGTCGACACTGGTGTCGTTGCTGCTGCGGCTGCACGATGTCGAGGCGGGCGCGGTGACGATCGACGGGCAGGACGTGCGCGAGCTGACCCAGGATTCCTTGCGCCGCCAGATCGGCATGGTCACGCAGGAAACCGCGATGTTCAACCGCTCGGCACGCGACAACCTGCTGTATGGCCGCCCGGACGCGACAGAGGCCGAGGTGGTGGCCGCCGCCGAACGCGCCGAGGCGCACGAATTCGTGCTGGGCCTGCGCGATTTCGCCGGGCGCGAAGGCTATGAGGCGCATCTGGGCGAGCGTGGCGTCAGGCTGTCGGGCGGACAGCGCCAGCGGGTTGCACTGGCCCGGGCCATCCTGAAGGACGCGCCGATCCTGGTGCTGGACGAGGCGACATCGGCGCTCGACAGCGAGGTCGAGGCGCTGATCCAGACCGCCCTCGAACGGGTGATGGAGGGCAAGACGGTGCTGGCCATCGCGCACAGGCTGTCGACCGTCGCCCGGATGGACCGGATCGTCGTCATGGATGCGGGCCGCATTGTCGAAGAGGGAACTCATGCCGATCTGCTGGCCCGCGGCGGGCTTTATGCCCGCTACTGGAAGCGTCAGTCCGGCGGTTTCCTGAACCTCGAGGCGGCGGAGTGAGCGCAAAAGTCACGATCGAACGGCTGGGTCATCTGGGCGACGGGATCGCGCGGGGCCCGGTCTTTGTCGCAGGCGCCCTGCCGGGTGAGGTGGTTTCGGGCGAACTCGATGGCGGGCGGCTGACCGCGCCGCGGATCGTCACGCCCTCGCCCGACCGGGTTTCGGCGCCCTGCCGGCATTACAAGACCTGCGGCGGCTGCGCGTTGCAGCACGCCTCGGACGCCTTTGTGGCCGCGTGGAAGCAGGAGGTGGTGCGCACTGCGCTGGCAGCACAGGGGCTGGCGCCGCCGTTTCGCGCCATCCTGACCTCGCCGCCGCAGTCACGCCGCCGCGCGGTGTTTTCGGGCCGCCGGACCAAGCACGGCGTCCTGGTCGGGTTCCACGCCCGCGCCTCGGGTATGGTCGTCGACGTGCCGGGTTGCCTGCTCGTCGACCCCGCAATCGCCCGCGCCCGCCCGTGCCTTGAGGCGCTGACCCGGCTTGGCGCCTCGCGCAAGGGCGCATTGGCGCTGACCGTGACCGTGGCGCCGGAAGGACCCGACATCGCGGTTGCCGGTGGCAAGCCCGCGGATGCTGCGCTCCGCGCCGAACTGGCGGCGCTGGCCGAGGCACATGGCCTGTCGCGGCTTAGCTGGGAGGGCGAGGTGATCGCGCTGCGCCAGCGCCCGACCGTCGGGTTCGATGGCATTGCGGTCACGCCCCCGCCCGGCGCCTTCCTGCAGGCGACCGGGCAGGGCGAGGCGGCGTTGCGCGCAGCGGCCGCCGAGGCGGTGGGGAATGCCGCGCGGATCGCCGATCTGTTCGCCGGATGCGGCAGCTTTGCTCTGCCGCTTGCCCGCCGGGCCGAGGTTCATGCGGTCGAAGGCGCGGGCGAGATGGTCGCGGCGCTCGACGAGGGCTGGCGCCGGGCCTCTGGCCTCAAGCGCGTCACCACCGAGGTGCGCGACCTGTTCCGCCGGCCGCTTTTGCCCGACGAGCTTGCCCGATTTGATGCCGTGGTGATCGACCCGCCACGTGCCGGGGCCGAGGCGCAGATGACCGAACTTGCCCGGGGAGAGGTGGCGCGTATCGCGGCTGTTTCCTGCAACCCGGTCAGCTTTGCCCGCGACGCGGCCATTCTGGTCGCCGGCGGATACGCGCTGCACTGGGTGCAGGTGGTCGATCAGTTCCGCTGGTCGCCGCATGTGGAACTTGCAGCCCTGTTTTCGCGCGACCATATCCCGGTCTGAGCGACCCATTCCAAAGCGGACAGACATGCGACAGACCCTGAAGGCCTGGCTTGAACGCCCGGCGACCGGCAATTTCATCATCGGCGTGATCGTGTTCAACGCGATCCTGCTCGGGCTCGAGACCTATCCGGCGGCGATGGAGCGGGCGGGCGGGCTGATTTTGACCCTCGACTACCTCTGCCTGACGATCTTCGTGATCGAGATCGCGGTGCGGATCTTTGTCCACCGGCTGGCGTTTTTCCGCGACGGCTGGAGCCTGTTCGACTTTGCGGTGGTCGGCATCGCGCTGGTGCCCAACGCACACGGGCTGTCGGTGCTGCGGGCGCTGCGGATCCTGCGGGTGCTGCGCGTGATCTCGGTCATGCCGCGGCTGCGCCGGGTGGTCGAGGGCTTCGTTTCGGCGCTGCCCGGCATGGGCTCGGTCTTTGTGTTGATGGGGCTCGTGTTCTATATCGGCGCGGTGATGGCGACGAAGCTCTTCGGCGCGGCGTTCCCGGACTGGTTCGGCTCGCTTGGCAAGTCGGCCTATTCGCTGTTCCAGATCATGACCCTCGAATCATGGTCGATGGGGATCGTCCGTCCGGTGATGGAGGTCTATCCCGAGGCCTGGGTTTTCTTCATCCCCTTCATCCTGCTCACCACCTTCGCGGTGGTGAACCTGCTGGTCGGCCTGATCGTGAACTCGATGCAGGACGCCCACCAGGAGGACGAGATCGCCCGCACCGAAGCCTATCGCGACGAGGTTCTGATCCGCCTTGCCGCAATCGAAACGCGCCTGAGCCAGTCCGAACCGCAGGGAGACTCGCGCGCGATCCCCGATCCCGATGGCGCCGCAGTGCGGCAGGCGGATCACACCGGGATGCGTCTGTAGGCGAAGCGGTGCCGAAGCCGCCAAGGCCTCTTCAAGATAACGATTTTTCGGCTATAATCCGCCTATAAAAAAACTGGTTGGGGCAAGGCAGCATGAACTATCCCAGACGCACTCTGCTGGCTGGCGGTGCAGCGCTCGCGCTTTCGGCGTGTTCGGGCAAGAAGGTCGCGACCTATAACGGACCCGAGGTAACGCGGCTTCAGGTCGTGAAAAGCCGACGCAAGCTTTACGTCTTCAACGGCCATACCTTGCTTGAGGACTACAAGATCGACCTCGGCTCGGCGGCCGAGGGGCCGAAGCGATTCCGCGGCGATGGCAAGACGCCGGAAGGAACCTACGTGATAGACCGCCGCAATCCGCGCAGTTCCTATCACCTGTCGATCGGGATCTCCTATCCGAACCAGGACGACGTGGCCTATGCGAACGCCTTTGGGCAGGACCCCGGCGGCGACATCTTCATTCACGGCGAACCGAACGACGGCAAGAAAGGCCGCCGCAAGGACTGGACCGCCGGCTGCATCGCCCTGACCGACGAAGAGATGGAACAGATCTATCTCATGGTCCGCCTCGGGACACCGATCGACATCTACGCCTGAAACCGGATCCTGAATCAAGAAGGCGCCGCGTGGTCTGTCCCGCGGCGCCTTCCTGTTTTTCGGGCTGTTCCGTTGCCGCCCTAGAAGCCGGTGGCCTCATAGGCTGCGGTCATCGATGTGCCGTATATTGGGGCACCTGTCACCAAAGTCCACCAGATCTTGCTGTTGGCGTCCTGATGCCACCCGAACCCCATTTCGGTCGCTTCGGGATCCATGATCACTGACCGGGTGTCGCTTTCGTTCATCCAGGCGTTCAGCGTGGTGATCTCGTCCTCGAAGGATTCCGACACGTTTTCACCCATGAACTTGCCGGAATAGCCGGCGCGCGCGACGCGCTGGATCGGCGAGGAGCCGTCCGAGCCCCAGTGCCAGGGCCGGTTCTGATAGGACATGTCGCGTGAATGCGCCATCGCGGCGGCGCTCAGTTCGCTGCTGAGCGTCATCGGCTGCAGGCCGGCCGCGGTGCGCGAGCCGTTGGCCTGTTCGAGCACCCGGCCGGGGATCCGGGCAGCGTCACCGCGGGAGATACGATAATTGCCGCTGCCGCCGCCCCCAGGGCTTCCGCAGGCTGCCAAGGTCAGGGTCAGGGCTGAGAGGATCGCAATCAAGCGTGTCATGTATCTGCCAGAAGATTCGAGTTCAGACCCGTCTAGCCTTCGAAACGCCGGGGCACAAACACTTCAAGAGGCAAGTCGAAAACTGGCGCGCGTTTGATTTGCGACCGAGGCGCTATGGCCATAGTATGACGCAGCACCCGGACGAGGTGTGTCAAACGGAGTCTCAAGGATACCCGATGTCTGATTCGTTCCTTTCGAAGCCTAGCCGCCGCGCCTTCCTTCGGGCAGGCGTTGCCGCAACGGCCAGCGGCATTGCCCTTCCGGCATTTGCCCAGACCGACGTCTTCGGCGTGGTGGAAGAAACCGGCACCACTCCGTCGCACAACATCTCGAGCTTCCGGAACCGCAGCTGGCAGCCCTATTTCACCTCGACTCAGGGCGGCGCGATCCTGGTCGACATCGACTCGCGTGCGCTGCATTACTGGTCCTCGGATCAAAGCGTCTATCGGCTTTATCCCTGCAGCGTTCCGGTGTCGCAGGACCTGACCCGGCGGGGCCGGACCGATGTGATCCGCAAGGTCGAGGGGCCGACCTGGTCGCCGACGCCGTCGATGAAACTGCGCAATCCCGAATGGCCGGATTTTGTGCCCGCGGGCCCCGACAACCCGCTCGGCACCCACGCGCTCTATCTCGGATGGCAATACTATCGGATCCACGGAACGCACGACACACGCAAGATCGGGCGCCCCTCGTCGTCAGGCTGCATCGGCCTGTACAATGAACATATTGCAGAACTTTATTCTCTGGTGGCGCCGGGCGCGCAGGTGTTGCTTATTTGACGACATCGGCGCAAGCTTGCTGATGTGTGGCGCGGAGACCGATTGCCAAATCTGCGATGGTCTGCGAGGAATTGAGCACGAGGTACTACTAGAGCGTGCGGGCGTCCTCACTATCCAGCCCGTGCAAAAACTGGAGGTTAACATGAAGAAGTTCGTTCTCGCTGCTGCTCTGGCCGCTGCCGCTTCGACGGCTGTCGCTGGTGGCTACGAAGAGCCGGTCGTTGAGCCGGTAATCATCGAAGAAGACACCGGTTCGTCGGGCGGTGGCCTCTGGGTTCCGCTGTTGATCTTTGTGATCATCGCCGGCGCCGCGGCTGCTGCTGCTTCCAACTGATAAGTTGGTCGAAAAGATTCTGGAAAAGGCGGGCATCGGCCCGCCTTTTTCATGTCTGGCGTCAGGGAAACTGAAACCCCATTCGGCCGCTTTTTGCAGATCTATTCCGTCCAGCCGCGAAGATTGTCGCCGATCACGTCGCAAAGCGCTGCAATATGGGCGTCGTCGTCATTTAGACACGGGATGTAGGTGAATCGCTCGCCGCCCGCATGTTCGAAACTCTCGCGGATTTCCTCGCGGATCTCTTCCAGCGTCTCGATGCAATCGGCCGAAAACGCCGGCGCGATCACCGCGATCCGTTTGTTTCCCGCCTCGGCCTGACGGGCAACCTCCTCCACCGTATAAGGCTTCAGCCATTCCTCGGGGCCAAAGCGGCTCTGGAAACTGGTCTTGATGCGGTCATCGGCCCAGCCCAGCCGTTCCTTCAACAGCCGCGTCGTTTTCTGGCATTGGCAATGATAGGGATCGCCCTCGGTCAGATAGCGTTCGGGCAGGCCGTGGTAGGAGCAGATCAGGATGTCAGGCTCGGGGTCGAGCGCGGCATAGGCCCGGCGCACCGAGGCCGCAAGCGCATCCATATAGCCATCGTTGGTAAAATAGGGCGGCACGGTGCGCACCGCTGGCTGCCATCTTTCTTCCATCAGCGCGCGAAAGAACTGGTCGTTGGCAGTTGCGATCGTTGCACCGGCGTATTGCGGGTATAGCGGAAAGAACAGGATCCGGCGGCAGCCCTGTTCGACCAGGGCGCGGACCTTCGAGGCGGTCGAGGGATTGCCGTAGCGCATGCAATAGTCGACCACGACACCCTCGCCATGACGATCTGCAAGCGTCGCGGCGATCTTTTCCGTCTGCGCCCGGGTGATCGTCGCCAGCGGGCTTTCGTTCGCTTCCTCGTTCCAGATCGAGCGATAGGCAGCGCCCGACGAGAACGGCCGTTTCGACAGGATGATCAGCTGCAGCAGCGGCTGCCATTTCCAGCGCGGATAGTCGATCACGCGGCGGTCGCTGAGAAACTCGCTCAGATAGCGGCGCATCGACCAATAGTCGGTGCCATCGGGTGTTCCAAGGTTTGCAAGCAGCACACCGATCTTGTCGGTCGGCAGAACCGGGTGGCTGGCAGGACGGGTGTCGGTCATCGGGAAACTCCGGTGGCAGTTGCAGTCGTTTTGCCGGCGATCAGTCGCCGACGGGCGGCAATGTCCCGCCAACGGGGTGTTCCTCGGTTCCCAGCGCGTCGGCCAGCCGGGTGGCGGCCGAGCCGGGGCGCAGGGGCCGCGGTTGCGAGGCGTCGGGCGCCCAGCCCGACAGGAACAGGATCTCGAAGGTCGCGGGGATGCGGCCGTCCTCCTGGCCATGGTCGGCGGCATATACCTCGGCCATCCGAAGGAACAGTTGCCGTGGCGCCGGCTGGCGGTGGCGGGCATCAAGCGCGTTGGTCTCGCCCATGGCGCGCAGATCGTGCATCAGGTGGAATGGCGTCTGGTAGCTGACGTTCAGCGTCAAGCTGTCGGCGACCGGCAGCGCAAAGCCCGCCCGCTGCAGCAGGCTGCCGATGTCCCGGATCTCGGCCATCGGCAGGATCCGCGGCGACAGCCCGCCGAGTTCCGCGATCTCGGCCCGGGTCAGGGCGTCGCGCAGCTCGCACAGGGTTTCGCCGCCAAAGAGGCAGGCGAGGAACAGCCCGTCGGGCTTCAGCGCCCGGTGGGACTGGACCAGCTGGCCCACGGGATCGTCGGCCCAGTGCAGCGCCAGCGCATGGATCACCAGATCATGGGCGCCGACGGACAGATCCAGAACCTCGTCGTCGGCCACGTGGGTCGCCTCCGGCATCAACTCGGCCCAGAGATCCGGGAAACCCGACACCACCGCCGGTGCCGTAAAGCTCCTGTTAACCATGGCCAGTCTCTCCTGCATCTCGTCGGCCATTTCGCGGTGCAGGAAGTCGGCCATGCCCTCGGGCGCCCGCCGGGCGCGGGCGCGGGCGCGGCTGAGGGCGGCGCGGTCGGTAAGGCGGGGTGGGGGCATGATCGGTCTATCTGGGGTGAGGGCAGGGGCGCAGGCGGTGATCGCGGCAATCTACCCGCCCCATTGCGTCAACTGCAACGCCATCGTCGGTCACGAAGGTGCGCTTTGCGGTCCGTGTTGGCGCGATACGCCGTTCATCACCGGCCTTGTCTGCGATCTTTGTGGCACGCCTTTGCCTGGCGAGGCGCCAAAGGGGCCGGTGCATTGCGACGATTGCCTGAAGATCGCCCGGCCCTGGACCCGCGGGCGGGCGGCGATGACCTATGGCGGCAACGGGCGTCGGCTGGTTCTGGGGCTCAAGCATGGCGACCGGACCGATCTTGCCCGTGCTGCGGCCGGATGGATGGCGACCGCGGGTGCGGCGCTGCTGCAGGACGATCCGCTGATCGTTCCCGTGCCGCTGCACTGGCGGCGTCTGTTCCAGCGCCGCTATAACCAGTCGGCCCTGCTGGCCCGGGCGCTGGCGGCACGGACCGGGCTTGCCTGCTGCCCCGACCTGCTGCAACGCCGCCGTTTCACCGGCAGCCAGGACGGCAAGGGCATCGAGGCGCGATTTGCCAACCTTGCGTCGGCGATTCGCGTTGCGCCGGGGCGGGCGGCGTTGTCACGGTGCCGGGTGATTGTGCTGGTCGACGACGTGATGACCTCGGGTGCCACCTTTGCAGCCTGCGCCGAGGCCTGCCTTGCGGCTGGCACGGCCGAGGTTCGGGTTCTGGCACTGGCGCGGGTCAGCAAGGACGGATAGGGTTTTGCAGGTCCCATTCGGAGAATTGAATGCCACCTGTCGAGATCTACACCACACCCTATTGCGGCTATTGCGCGGCAGCCAAACGGTTGCTCGAGAAGAAAAGCGTGCCGTTTTCCGAGATCGACCTGTCGCGCCAGCCAGAGCGGCGGCAGGAGATGCTGAGCCGCGCCAACGGCGGCTATACCGTGCCGCAGATCTTCATCGGTCCCACCCATGTCGGCGGCTGCGACGAACTTTATGCGCTGGAGCGGGCGGGCAAGCTCGACCCGCTGCTGGGGGCATGAGCCGGGTTCGTGCCGCCCTGCTGCAGCTGAACGCCGGCGACGATCCGGCGGCAAACCTTCCGGTGACGCGAGGGTTCATCGACAGTGCCGTGTCCGAAGGGGCAGAGTTCGTGCTGACCCCCGAGATGACCAATTGCCTGTCGGCCAGTCGCCGGATTCAGGCCGAGGCGATGCGCCCCGAGGCCGAGGACCCGACCCTGGCGGGCCTGCGCGATACCGCGGCGCGCCACGGGATCTGGCTGCTGATCGGCTCGCTCGGGCTGAAGACCGACGACCCGGACGGCCGGTTCGCCAACCGCTCGTTCCTGATCGGCCCCGATGGCGGCATCGAAGCGCGTTATGACAAGATCCACATGTTCGACGTGGATGTCTCGCCAACCGAAAGCTATCGCGAATCCACCGCCTATCGGCCGGGCGCGCGGGCGGTTCTGGCCCGGACGCCTTTTGCCACGCTCGGTCTTTCGATCTGCTATGACCTGCGATTTCCGTATCTGTTCCGTCGCCTTGCCGGGGCGGGCGCGCAGATCTTGACCGTTCCGGCGGCCTTCGCGGCCGTCACCGGCGCCGCCCATTGGGAGGTGTTGCTGCGTGCCCGCGCCATCGAAACCGGCGCCTTCGTTCTGGCACCCGCGCAGACCGGCACCCATGCCGCACGCGAAGGCCGGTCGCGGCAGACCCATGGACACAGCCTGGCGGTGGCGCCATGGGGCGAGATCCTGGTCGATGCCGGCACGGCACCCGGCGTCAGCTGCGTCGATCTCGACCTCGATGCGGTGGCCGAGGCGCGCTCGCGCGTTCCCTCGTTGCGTCATGACCGCGCCATTGAGGGCCCGGAATGAACCCGCAGAGCCGAAGCCTCGCCGTCGCCTTGTTCAGCGAGATCTTCACGGTCGACCAGCTCGCCCGCAACCGGCTGACCAAGGCGATGCCGAAGGGCATGGAGATCAGCCATTTTTCGGTTCTGAACCACCTCGCCCGCGTCGGCGAGGAGCGGACGCCTGCGCAGCTTGCCCAGGCGTTTCATCTGACCCGCGGTGCCATGACCAATACGCTCGCGAAACTCGAATGGGCGGGGCATGTCCATATCCGGCCCGACTGGAACGACGCCCGGCGCAAGTTCGTGTCGATCAGCCCCTCGGGGCGCGCAGCCCGTGACGCGGCGATCGCCGCTGTCGCGCCCCTCGTCGCCGAAGTGGTGGAAGAGATCGGCGCCGACCGCATCCGCCTGATCCTTCCCGTTCTGCGCCAGTTGCGGGAACGGCTCGGGGCCGAATCGCCCGGGTCCGAATAGCAAATTAGGGTACGCCAGACCGTCGTTCGGGATGCTATCGTGAACCAGCGGCCGCCTGCTCCCGCAGGGAGCGGCCGGCTCCTCGGGACCCAAACGATGCAAGGACCTTGCCGATGCCCCAGCCTCAGGACGACATTTTCCGCCTTGGCCTGACCATGGCCGGCGCAATCTCGGCCGGTGCCTACACCGCCGGGGTGCTGGATTTCCTGTTTTCGGCGCTGAAGGCGCAGGACCCGGAGGGCAGCGGGATCCGGGTCGTGCTGAAGGCGATGAGCGGCACTTCGGCCGGCGGGGTCTGCACCGCGCTGTCGGTTCCGGCCCTGATTGAAGGTATCCGCCCGTTCGACGCTGCGGCGCCCTCGGTGCCGCTGCTGCACGCGATCTGGGTGCGCGAGCTTGATTTTCTTGGCGGACCGGGGCGCACCGGCCTCGTCTCGCAGACCGACCTCGACCGGGCCCGCAAGGATCCCGCCGGTGCCCATGTCTATTCGCTGCTGAACAGCGAGGCGATCGAGGAGGCGGCGAGCCGGGTGCTGGCCGATGTGGCGTGGAAAGGCGGGCGCTATGATTTCGTGGCCGAGGAGCTCGATCTTTTCATCACCTGCACAAACCTTGCAGGCCAGCCCTATCGCATCGCCTTCAACGCGGGGGACGAGGGCGACGGCCATCTGATGGCGAACCACGCCTATGTCGCGCATTTCCGGGTCGACGGGCTGGGCGCGATCCCGGTCGCGTCGCATTGGCTCGATATCTGGAAGGATCGCGGGGTCAGGCTGACGCTCGATCCCGCCGCCGGTCCCGGCGCGCCACAGGCGATCGACTTCGAGACGGCGGGCCCCTGGCACGATCTGCGCGAGATGGGCGTGGTCACCGGCGCCTTTCCCATCGGGCTTGCCGCCAAGCAGGTCGTTGTCAGCGCCCGCGAATTCGGGGTGTTCGATCCCGACGAGGACGATTGCGCCCGCGGCGGCGCCTGGCCGCTGGAGATCGACCCGGGACTGCGCCCCGTCGCATTCGGGCAGGGCGAACTGGTCTGCAGCCAGTCGATGAGCTTTGTCGGCGTCGATGGCGGGGTCTGCAACAACGAACCGTTCGAGCTTGCCCGCTATGCGCTGCGCGCGCCCGCCGCCCGGCCCGGTGCCGCGCCATGGGAGCTGGAGCCGAACCCGCGCGCACCGGACCGCGCCGACCGCGCGGTCATCATGATCGACCCTTTCCCCGAAGGACCGCAGCCTGACATGCGACGCGAGCTTTCTGCCGCGGACCGGGCGATCCTGCCGGTCGTCGCGGCGTTGAAATCGGCGCTGCTGGATCAGGCAAGGTTCAAGCCAGGCGAACTGGTCGCCGCGATGGACGGCGCCGGGCGCTCGCGGTTCCTGATTGCGCCGGTGCGCGACGGCAAGCGCGGTTCAGAGGCCATCGCCAGCGGTCTTCTCGGCGGCTTCGGCGGGTTTTTCAGCGAGGCGTTCCGCGAGCACGATTTCCAGCTGGGGCGCCGCAACTGCCAGTGGTTCCTGCAGAAGTATTTCACCCTGGAGGCGCCGCATCAGGTCTTTTCCGGGTTCGGCGCCGGCTCTGCGGCGGGGGATCGCCCGATCCTTGCGCTCGACGCAAGCCTCACCGCCGAGATCGCAGAGCCGCAATGGCCGCGGCTGGACGTGTCAGACATCACGACGCTGATCGAGGCGTTGCAGGCCCGCGTCGGCCGGATCGGCGGCGAACTGGTCCGCCAGGGATTCAGCGGAAAGATCTGGAAGATGGCGGTTGGCCTGCTGTGGAATGCCGCGGGACGGGGCCGGATCGAACAGTTGCTGACGCGGACCGTCGGCGCTGAACTGATCGCGCGCGATCAGGTGACCGAACTGGCCGGGCGCAGCGAGGCCGAACGCAAGGTGCTTGCCACGCTATTCGCCCCCGGACCCGACCTGCGGACGATCCCGGGGCTTGGCGCTGCGACGGGCCTGCCCGAAACCGATGTGGCGCACGTCATCGCCCGGCTCAAATCCGACCCGCGGCACCAGAACTTCGCAATCTGGGAAGGCGACGGGATTGTGATCGACGGTCAACGCCACCGGACCTTTGCAATCTGGGGCTTCCGGCCCAGGAGCATTCTGCTGTTCCCGGGGATCGGCGGCTATCTTCAGGGTCTGGCCGGGCGGATTTCGAGCGATATGGATTGAACTTTGGTGCCAATACCGCGCCGCCCCTTGCGCACCGCCCCGAGGCGAGCGAGGTTCGGCTCATGCGATGCTTCGTGGCAATATCCCTGACCGATTCCCTGACCGACGCCCTGGCGGAGTTGCAGGCGGAAATACCCGTCGGTCGGTTGACGCCGCCCGAAAACCTGCACCTGACGCTGAATTTCCTTGGTGAGCTTCGCGATCCGCAGGTGGTCGAAGCTCACGAGGCGCTCGAGGCGATCCGCGCCAAGCCGGTGCGCATCGAACTGACCGGGCTCGACCTGTTGGGCGCAGGCCGGCCGCAGGCCCTGCACGCCACCATCCGCTCGACCGAGCCGTTGCTGGCGCTGCAACGCAAGGTCACGCAGGCCCTGCGTAGCGCGGGACTCGATCTGCCGCGCCAGCGCTATCATCCTCATATTACCCTGGCGCGGTTCAACCGTCAGCCACAAGGCCTGGAAGCGACCGGACTTGCCGCGTTCCTGCAAGCGAATGCCGTGGCGGCCCTGCCAGGGTTCATGGCCGAGGCGATCACGCTGTTCCGCTCGGACCTCGGGATTGGCGGGGCCGTTCACAGTGAACTCGGGTGCTACCCGCTGGTTCCCTGAGGCCTAGGGGCGCACCCCGACCGGCGCGCCGTTGCCAGAGCATGCCGCCGCGCGGCCCGCAGGCCGCACCGCGGCAGTGCCGCCTCAGGCCGGCCGCACGCTTGCCGTCACATAGTTCACCGCAAGATCCTTGTCCGAGATCGACCAGCTCCAGTTCAGCGGGTTGAACACGAACCCCTTGACGTCGACCGGGGTCAGTCCGGCCTTGGCGATCAGGTCCTGCAGTTCCGCGGGCTTTATGAACTTGTCCCAGTCGTGGGTGCCCTTCGGCAACCAGCGCATCACCCATTCGGCGCCCACGATTGCCATCGCAAAGCTTCGGGCGTTGCGGTTGATCGTCGAACAGATCATCAGCCCGCCGGGCCGCAGCAGGTCATGGCAGGCGGTCAGATAGCTTTGCGGATCGGACACATGCTCGACCACTTCCATGTTCAGCACGACGTCGAACTGCTCGCCCGCCGCGGCCAGCGCCTCGGCGGTGACGTGGCGATAGTCGATATCGAGCCCCGATTGTTCGGCATGGATCTGTGCCACCGGAATGTTGCGCGGCGCCGCGTCGGCGCCGACCACCGTCGCGCCAAGCCGCGCCATCGGTTCGCTCAGCAATCCGCCGCCGCAACCGATGTCGAGCACGCGCAGTCCCTCGAACGGGCGCGGTGCGTTCAGGTCGCGGTCGAATTCTGCCGCGGTCTGCCGGGTGATATAGTCGAGCCGGGTCGGATTCATCATGTGCAGCGGCTTGAACTTGCCCGTCGGGTCCCACCACTCTGCGGCCATCGCCTCGAACTTGGCGACTTCGGCCGGATCGACGGTATTGGTGGACGTGGTCATGGCGGGCTCCTTCGGACGGGCGTTCATTGGACGTAGCGCGCTTCTTTCGGGCGCTATATAGCTCACTTATGGACAAAGACGCAGGGCACAAGAGCGCACTCCAGTATCTCTATCCGCCGCTGGTACCCTACGACCAGCGCATGATCGAGGTGGGCGATGGCCACACGCTTTACGTCGAACAATGCGGCAATCCCGGGGGCATTCCTGTCGTCGTCCTGCACGGCGGTCCCGGCGGTGGCTGCAGCCCGGCCATGCGGCGCTATTTCCATCCGCGACACTACCGGATCGTGCTGTTCGACCAGCGTGGCTGTGGCAGGTCGCGCCCCCATGCCAGCGTCGAGGCCAATACGACCTGGCATCTGGTCTCGGACATCGAGGTGATCCGCGAGGCGCTGGGAATCGACCGCTGGGTCGTCTTCGGCGGCAGCTGGGGGGCGACGCTGGCGTTGTGCTATGCCCAGACCCATCCCGACCGCGCCGCCTATCTGGCGTTGCGCGGGGTATTCCTGATGACCCAGGGCGAGCTCGACTGGTTTTACGGCGGCGGTGCCGGGCAGTTCTTTCCCGAACAATGGCGGCGCTTTGCGGGCATGATCCCGGGGGCCGCGCCAGGCAATCTGATCGACGCCTATACGCCCTTTCTGTTCGATGGCGACATGGCCCGGCAGATCCGCTTTGCCCGCGCCTGGACGGCGTGGGAAAACGCGCTCGCCTCGATCAACAGTTCCGATTCAGGTGGCGAAAGCCCGGGCGATCATGCCCGCGCCTTCGCCCGGATCGAGAACCACTTTTTCCGTCACCGCGGCTGGCTTGACAGCGACGAACAGATTCTCGAGCGCGCCGACCGTCTCGCCGGGATGCCGGGGGCCATCGTGCAGGGCCGGTACGACATGATCTGCCCGCCGGTTTCGGCCTGGCGGCTGGCCGAGCGCTGGCCCGCCGCCGATCTGCGCATGATCGGGCTTGCGGGGCACGCGCTCAGCGAACCGGGGATCAGCGCCGAACTGGTGCGGGTCACCGACGCGCTCATTCACCAGGCCGACCGTCTGGATCTGTGACCGCGGGCGGTTCCGGGGCGGTACCGTTCACCGGACCAAGCCGGAAGATCTGCGCCGCCCATCGCGCCGTCAGCCCGTGGACATAGGCCGAGACGAGGACGGCGCTGGTGGCGACGACCAGGATCTCGGGCCCTTTCGCCAGCTCGTCGAAATCGAGCACCACGAAAATCGCGAACAGCGCCGTGGCGAGCCCGCGCGGCCCGAACCATCCGAGGAACAGCCGTTCGTTCGGCCGCGTCGAGGTTCCCATCAGCGACAGCCAGATCGCGACCGGACGCACCACGAGGATTGACAGGAACACGACGCCCAGCGTGGCAAGATCGGCGTGGGTCAGCGCCAGCGGCACCAGATAGGCACCGATCAGCAGAAAGCTCAGGATCGCCAGGAACTGGCCGTCTTCCTCGAGGAAGTCCCGGATTGCGATCACCTTGCCGCCCGCGGCGTTGGCAAAGGCGAAGCCGCCGGCGAAGACGGCGACGAAACTGTTGCCGCCAAGGATCTCGGCAAGGAAAAACATCGAGCCGACCAGCGCCAGCGTCATCACCCCGTCAAGCGCCGGGTCCATCCCATTGCGCGCGGTCGCGACGCGCCGCAGCCAGCCGCCGAGGATCCCGACCGCAACCCCGACCGCAAGCCCGATCCCGACCTGTGCCAGGATGAACAGCACCAGACTGTTCGGCGCGTCGGTGTCCTCGCCCACCGCGAGGAAGGCGAAGAACACGACGAAGGGGAATGCCAGCCCGTCGTTCAGCCCGCTTTCGGCATTGATCGTGTCGCGCAGGGTTTCCGGTATCTTCGGGTCGCCCATGATCGGCTTTCCCAGCGCCGCGTCGGTGGGCGCGAGCAGCGCGGCCAGCACGCAGGCCTCCCAGAACGGCCAGTCGGGCAGCAGGACGAGGTTCACCGCCAGCCCCAGCACAATCGCGACCGGCAGCCCGATCAGCAGCATCCGGCCCGCCAGGCCCTGGATCCGGCGCGCCGCACCGCGGGTCAATTCGGTCGCGTCGGCAAACAGCAGCAGCGCCAGCGTCAGCTCGGCCAGCCTGTGGAACATGCTGCCGGTGTCGTGGCTGAGTGCGGGAACCTGCAGGGCCGCGACCACACCGACCGCCAGAAACACCATCGGCATGGTGATCCCGATCCCCGCCAGACCGCGCGAGAACAACGTGTAAAGCAGGATCAGGATGGCAATTGCCGCATAGAGATGGACCATGGCCGTCCTTTCGATGGTGTACCTCACCCTAGCGGCCGAGCCGACCGACGGGAAGTGTCGCCTGCGATCCGGCAATTCATCGGCGCGCGACAGCGAACGGCCGCAAGGGCGCTTGCAATCGCTGTGTGATTCGCCTATGTGCCAATCCAACAGCGGCGCTGCCGGGTTCCTCCCGAATGCTCCACCGGGAAAGATCGACGGGCCGCGTGCCCGTTTTTTTGTGTTTGGGATATTCCCTATGAACGACCTGATTGCCAAGACCAACATCGACCAGCGCCTGGCCGAGATCCTGACCCCCGTGATCGAGGGGATGGGATACGAACTGGTGCGGATCAGGCTGATGTCCGGGAAGACCCGGATCCTGCAGATCATGGCCGAGAAGCCCGAGGGTGGCATCGAGGTCGACGATTGCGCCAAGATATCGACCGCGGTCAGCGCGGTGATGGATGTCGAGGACCCGATCGAGGACAATTACACCCTCGAGGTGTCATCGCCCGGCATCGACCGCCCGCTGACCCGGCTGAAGGATTTCGAGACCTGGGCCGGCTATGAGGCCAAGATCGAGACCGTGGAACTGATCGACGGCCGCCGCCGGTTCAAGGGTGCCCTGCAGGGGGTCGAGGACGGCGAGGTGCTGATCGAGATCGAGGGCGCGAGCCCGGATGCCGAACCGATCGTGATCGGGCTGCAGTTCGACTGGCTGAGCGACGCGAAGCTGGTGCTGACCGACGAGCTTATCCGCGAGATGCTGAACCAGCGCAAACATGCGGGCGTGATTGACGAGGCTGGTTTCGACGAAGTTCAGACCTTCCTGGCCTCCGACGACACGGATGCCGAAGACACAGACGCCGGTGACAACGGCGCCACGGGCGAAGACTGAGAATTCCCAGAGAGGACCGACAAGAGATGGCCATCACATCCGCCAACCAGCTGGAACTGCTGCAGACTGCCGAGGCCGTCGCGCGCGAGAAGATGATCGACCCGGGCCTCGTGATCGAGGCGATGGAGGAGAGCCTCGCCCGCGCCGCCAAGTCCCGCTATGGCAGCGAGATGGACATCCGCGTCAAGATCGACCGCAAGACCGGGCGCGCGGCCTTCACCCGCGTGCGCACCGTGGTCGAGGAAGAGGCGCTGGAGAATTATCAGGCCGAACTGACCGTCGAGCAGGCCAGGCAGTACCTTGCCGACCCCAAGGTGGGCGACGAGATCCTCGAAGAGGTTCCGCCCGTGGAACTTGGCCGGATTGCCGCGCAATCGGCCAAGCAGGTGATCCTGCAAAAGGTCCGCGAGGCCGAGCGTGATCGCCAGTACGAGGAATTCCGCGACCGTGCCGGCACGATCATCAACGGCGTCGTCAAGCGCGAGGAATACGGCAACGTCATCGTCGATATCGGCCGTGGCGAGGGTATCCTGCGCCGCAACGAGAAGATCGGCCGCGAAAGCTATCGCAACGGCGACCGCATCCGCTGCTACATCAAGGACGTGCGTCGCGAGGCCCGCGGCCCGCAGGTGTTCCTGTCGCGCACCGCGACCGAGTTCATGGCCGAATTGTTCAAGATGGAAGTGCCCGAGATCTACGACAACATCATCGAGATCAAGGCCGTGGCCCGCGACCCCGGCAGCCGCGCCAAGATCGCCGTTGTCAGCTATGACAGCTCGATCGACCCGGTGGGCGCCTGCGTCGGCATGCGTGGCAGCCGTGTGCAGGCCGTGGTGAACGAACTGCAGGGCGAGAAGATCGACATCATCCCGTGGAACGAGGACATGCCGACCTTCCTTGTGAACGCGCTGCAGCCCGCCGAGGTCACCAAGGTCGTGCTCGACGAGGAAGCCGAGCGGATCGAGGTCGTCGTCCCCAACGAGCAACTGTCGCTGGCGATCGGCCGGCGCGGCCAGAACGTGCGGCTGGCGAGCCAGCTGACCGGGCTCGACATCGACATCATGACCGAGGAAGAGGAATCGCGCCGCCGCCAGGCCGAGTTCGAGGAACGCACCAAGCTGTTCATGGACACGCTCGATCTGGATGAATTCTTCGCGCAGCTCCTGGTCTCGGAAGGGTTCACCAACCTCGAGGAGGTCGCCTATGTCGATCTCGACGAGCTTCTGGTGATCGACGGGGTCGACAGCAGCACCGCAGCCGAGCTGCAGGCCCGTGCCCGAGATCATCTCGAGGAGATGAACCGCAAGGCGCTCGATCATGCCCGCGAACTGGGTGTCGAGCAGGGTCTTATTGACTTTCCCGGTCTTACACCCCAGATGATCCAAGCTCTTGCCGAGGACGGCGTGAAAACGCTCGAGGACTTTGCCACCTGCGCCGACTGGGAGCTTGCAGGGGGCTGGACCACCGTGAATGGCGAACGCGTCAAGGACGATGGTATTCTGGAGAAATTCGACGTATCTCTTGCAGAAGCACAGAATCTCGTCATGACGGCGCGCATTCAGCTTGGATGGGTCGATCCGGCCGATCTGGAGCCGGAATCGGAAGACGCCGCGGACGAGCCCGAAGAGGCAGGTGCCTGAGTCGGAAAACGGAAATCCGGCCATGGGGCGAGGTGGGCACAAGCAGGATCGGGCAGAGGCGGAACGCCGCTGCATCGCGACCGGGCGGGTCTTGGGCAAGGCGGATCTGATCCGCTTTGTCGTCGGGCCCGACAACTCGGTTGTTCCCGATCTGGCGGAAAAGCTGCCGGGTAGGGGCATCTGGGTGTCGGCGGACCGGCAGGCGCTGGAACTGGCGGTGCGCAAGCGGTTGTTTGCCCGCAGCGCCAAAAGTCCGGTGGTGGTGCCGGAGGATCTGGTTGCCATGGTCGAGGCGGGTCTGACGCGCCGGATGATCGAAATGCTGTCGCTGGCCCGCAAGGCGGGGTTGGCGGTGGCTGGATACGAAAAGGTTCGCGGCATGCTGCAGTCCGGTGAGGCGGTGGTGTTGCTGCAAGCCTGCGATGGCTCCGAACGGGGCAAGAGCAAGTTGCGTCTTCCATCCGATGAGGGTGACACATTCGATTTTCTGACGGCCCGGGAATTGGGTTTGTCCTTTGGTCGAGACCATGCAATACACGCGGCGCTGTGCGCTGGCGGACTCACAACGCGTGTTGTAGAAGACGCCACACGGCTTTCCGGCCTGCGCGGAACGAACGGGGCATCCGGCCCCGGAAAGGACGATGGGATCGCATGAGCGAGAATGACGGCAAGAAAACCTTGGGCCTGAAGGGCGGCGCGCGCTCTGGGCAAGTGAAGCAGAGCTTCAGCCATGGACGTACCAAAAGCGTCGTGGTCGAGACGAAGCGCAAGCGTGTCGTCGTGCCAAAACCCGCAGCCGCGAATACCGGCGGCGGGGCAAAGGGCGGCAGCCCTGGGCGTCGTCCCGCCGGAATTTCCGATGCCGAGATGGAGCGCCGCATGAAGGCGCTCGCGGTGGCCCGGTCGCGCGAGGCAGAGGATGCCGCGCAGCGCGAGGCTGACGAAAAGACGCGGGAAGAAGAACGCCAGCGTCGCCGCGACGATATCGAAGCCAAAGAGCGCGAGGAACGCGAGCGTGAAGACGCGCGGCGTGCCAAGATCGAGGCCGAAGAGGCTGCGAAGCGCGAGGCCGAAGAGGCTGCAAAACGCGAGCGCGACGAGCGCGAGGCGCGTGTTGCCACGACAGCCAGCAACGGTGCCGCCAAGGCCGACGAGAAAGACGCGCGCCCGGTCGAAGACCGCCGCGCACCTGTGGCCCGCACCGATGCCGAAGGCGAGTCGCACCGTGGTGTCGGCAAGCCCGCTGGTGGCACGCGCCGGCCCGAGCGCGACGATCGCCAACGCGACACGCGCAACGCCAAGGCCCGCGACGACGGACGCCGCGCCGGCAAGCTGACGCTGAACCAGGCCCTCACCGGGGGCGAAGGCGGCCGTCAGCGCAGCCTTGCTGCGATGAAACGCAAGCAGGAGCGTGCGCGCCAGAAGGCCATGGGTGCCGGAGATCTGCGCGAAAAGGTCGTGCGGGACGTGCAACTGCCCGAGACCATCGTTGTGTCCGAACTGGCCAACCGTATGGCAGAACGCGTGGCCGACGTGGTCAAGGCGCTGATGCAGAACGGCATGATGGTCACCCAGAACCAGACCATCGACGCCGATACCGCCGAGTTGATCATCGAGGACTTTGGCCACCACGTGGTCCGGGTCTCGGACGCCGACGTCGAGCAGGTTATCTATACCGTCGAGGACAAGGACGAGGATCTGGTGACGCGGCCTCCGGTCGTGACCGTGATGGGCCACGTCGACCACGGCAAGACCTCGCTTCTCGATGCGATCCGTCATGCCAAGGTGGTGTCCGGCGAAGCCGGCGGGATCACCCAGCACATCGGCGCCTATCAGGTTCGCACCGATCGCGGCGGGCTGATCACCTTCCTCGACACGCCGGGTCACGCGGCCTTCACCTCGATGCGTGCCCGTGGTGCGCAGGTGACCGACATCGTGGTTCTGGTGGTCGCGGCCGACGATGCGGTGATGCCGCAGACCGTCGAGGCGATCAACCACGCCAAGGCGGCGGGTGTCCCCATGATCGTGGCGATCAACAAGATCGACAAGCACGAGGCCAACCCGCAGAAGGTCCGGACCGACCTGCTGCAATATTCGGTCGTGGTCGAAGAGATGTCGGGCGACGTTCAGGATGTCGAAGTCTCGGCCAAGACCGGCCTCGGGCTTGATGACCTGCTCGAATCGATCGCGGTGCAGTCCGAGGTCCTCGAACTCAAGGCCAACCCGAATCGGGCTGCCATGGGTGCGGTGATCGAAGCCCAGCTCGACGTCGGGCGCGGTCCCGTGGCCACCGTTCTGGTTCAGAACGGCACCCTGCGCCAGGGCGATATCTTTGTCGTCGGCGAGCAATGGGGCAAGGTTCGGGCGCTGATCAACGATCAGGGCGACCGGGTCACCGAGGCCGGGCCGTCGGTTCCGGTCGAGGTTCTGGGGCTCAACGGCACGCCCGAGGCGGGCGATGTGCTGAACGTGGTCGATACCGAGGCTCAGGCCCGCGAGATCGCCGAGTACCGCCATCAACTGGCCAAGGACAAGCGCGCCGCAGCCGGAGCCGCGACAACGCTCGATCAGCTGCTGGCGAAGGCCAAGGCCGATCAGGACGTCAAGGAACTGCCGGTGCTGGTCAAGGCCGACGTTCAGGGCTCGGCCGAAGCCATCGCTCAGGCGCTGGAGAAGGTCGGCAACGACGAGGTCCGGGTGCGTCTGTTGCATTCGGGCGTCGGCGCCATCACCGAAAGCGATATCACGCTGGCCGAGGCCAGCGGCGCGCCGGTGATCGGCTTCAACGTTCGGGCCAATGCGCCTGCGCGCGCCGCGGCGAACCAGAAGGGCGTCGAGATCCGCTACTATTCGGTGATCTACGACTTGGTGGACGATGTGAAGGCGGCGGCCTCCGGCCTGCTGTCGGCAGAGGTTCGCGAGCACTTCATCGGCTATGCCGAGATCAAGCAGGTGTTCCGGGTTTCGGGCGTCGGCAAGGTCGCGGGCTGTCTGGTCACCGAGGGCGTCGCCCGCCGGTCGGCCGGTGTACGTCTGCTGCGGGACAACGTGGTGATCCACGAAGGCACGCTGAAGACGCTGAAGCGCTTCAAGGACGAGGTTCCCGAGGTTCACTCCGGTCAGGAATGCGGCATGGCCTTCGAGAACTACGAAGATGTTCGCGACGGCGACGTGATCGAGATCTTCGAGCGCGAAGAGATCGAACGCAAGCTGGCCTGACCCGGCCTGCATCGCGATACGGAAAACGGGCGGCCTTCGGGCCGCCCGTTTGCTTTGGCACCTGGCGCCAGAGCCGCACGGTGCCGGGGTGCGGCCGGTTTAACGGGGACGACAGGAAGCGAGGCCCAGGAGAAGCCACAAGCCGCATCTTCGGCGTCACCTGCGAAACGGGAACGGGGGGGCGAGACGGGTTTGTGGCGCAAGGTCGACGCTGCCACACATCCTGTCGGCCAAAACAATACGGGCGGCCGAGTGAGGGCCGCCCGTGTTTCTGTGGTGTGATTGCCCGAGGTGGTGTCGGGGCTTAGGCGGCCTTCGACTTGATGGGGGTACCCTTGAAGGTACGCTCACCGACCTGGACGAGAATCCGTCCATCGGCCAGATCACGCACAAAGGTTCCCTGCACAGAGATATGAGACCCAACAGTGATAGTACGCAGCATCGAGAGGTTTCTCCTTCCCTTGGATTTTGTCCGACCAACGTAATTTATGTTCGTACAAACACCACTAATAAAATTGTCACAAACACCCAAAACGGGATTAAATGTTGTGCAAATACGATATGACGTTGCGGCGTGTTACAGCCAGTCGCGCAGGTGCGCGATCAGCGGGATGTCCGCGGGCGGCATCGGATGGGCGGCAAGATCTCCTGCTTTCACCCATTTCAGACGCTGTCCTTCCCGGGACATCGGGGTTCCCTGCCATTTTCGACAGGCAAACAGCGGCATCAGAAGATGAAATTCAGGATAGCTGTGGCTGGCGAAGGTCAGGGGGGCGAGGCACGAGGCCCAGGTGTCGATCCCCAGTTCTTCCTGCAATTCGCGAATCAGGGCGATCTCGGGGGTTTCGCCCGGCTCGACCTTGCCGCCCGGAAACTCCCACAGACCGGCCATCGACTTTCCTTCTGGCCGTTCGGCCAGAAGAACGCGTCCGTCGACGTCGATCAGCGCAACCGCCGACACCAGCAGGGTCTTCACGACCTGTAGTCCGCGTTGATCGTGATGTAGCCGTGGGTCAGATCGCAGGTCCAGGCGGTGAACCGACCGGCCCCCAGCCCGAGGTCGACGCCGATGACCAGTTCGGACTGCTTCATGTAGGCTGCGCCCTCGGCCTCGGTATAGCCTTCGGCGACCCAGCCCTTTTCGGCCAGCAGGATGTCGCCGAAGTGGATGGTCAGCCGGTCGCGGTCGGCCTCTGCCCCCGATTTTCCGACGGCCATCACCACCCGACCCCAGTTCGGATCCTCGCCCGCGATCGCGGTCTTGATCAGCGGCGAATTCGCGATCGCCATCGCGACCTTTCGCGCATCGGCATCGTCGGCGGCCCCGGTCACGCGAACCTCGACAAACTTCGTCGCACCTTCGCCATCGCGGACCACCTGATGCGCCAGATCCAGCATCACCCCGTGCAGGGCCTCGACAAAGATCCGGCCAGTATCGCTCTCCAGGGCCTCGACCGAGACGGCGCCGCGCCCCGTGGCGGCCAGGATCAGCGAGTCCGATGTCGAGGTGTCGCTGTCCACGGTGATCGCATTGAACGTGATCGGGGTCAGCGCCGACAGCGCAAGCTGCAGCAGCTCCTGCGAAATCTTCACGTCGGTGAAGATATAGACCAGCATGGTTGCCATGTCGGGGGCGATCATCCCCGACCCCTTGGCAAAGCCCGCGATGCGGATCGGCCCCTCGGGGGTCTCGACCACGCCGCCCGAGCCCTTCGGGAACGTGTCGGTGGTCATGATCGCCGCGGCGGCCGCCTCGATGGCGCCGGCGTCCAGATCGGAGACCAGCGAATCGATCTTGGCGACGATACGATCATGCGGCAGACGCTCGCCGATGACGCCCGTCGAGGCGGTGAAGACCCGTGCCTCGGGCACGCCCGCGGCCGCAGCGACGGCGGCACAGATGGCCGCCACCGATCCGTCGCCCGCGGCGCCGGTAAAGGCATTCGAATTGCCCGAGTTCACGAGAATGGCCGCGCCAGAGCGTTCGTCGGCGCCGATGGCAAGCTTCAGCTCGCAGTCGCGTACCGGGGCGGACCGGGTGGCCGAGCGGGTGAAGACGCCCGCCACGACGCTGCCCGGCGCAAGCCGAGCCAGCATCACGTCGGTCCGGCCGGCATAGCGTACGCCCGCCGCACCTGCCGAAAACTCTACCCCCGCAATCGGGGGCAGATCAGGAAATCCCTCGGGGGCGAGGGGCGAAACGGGCGGCTTGCCGGCCATGAACGCGCTCCGCCGATCAGTTAGACAGGAAGTCCGGATTGTTCAGCACAGCCGCCGGGTCGATGTCCAGCTCGGGACGGTCGACCTCGGTCTTGGCCATGACGTCGGTCAACGCGTCGCCGATCACCTGATCGCGAACCTCGGCGACCAGATCGTCACGCACATCGTCCATCGAGGGTGCCGCAGCCATCCGGGTGTCTTCGAGCAGGATGACATGCCAGCCGAACTGGGTCTGCACCGGATCCGACACCTGGCCGGGTTCCATCGCAACGACGGCCGTCTCGAACTCCGGCACCATCATGCCAAGGCTGAACCAGCCCAGATCGCCGCCGTTCGGGCCGGAGGGACCCGTCGACTTTTCCTTGGCCAGCGCCGCGAAATCGGCCCCGCCGTCAAGTTCGGCCTTGATGGCCTTGGCCTCGTCCTCGCTCGCCACAAGGATGTGGGCGGCGTGGAATTCCTTGGTGGGTTCGGCAGCAGCGTATTTCGCGTCATAGGCGGCCTTGAGCATCTCGTCGGTCACGCCCGCGTCGACCACCTTGCGCAGCGCGTCTGCGGCCATCAGCCCGGTGCGCTGGTTGTCGATGGTCAGTTCTGTGAAGGGCGAAACGCTCCCGTCGAGGGTCTGGGCCAGCGCGGTCTGCTGGATCAGTTGTTCGACCAGCCCCGAATACAGCATCGCGGGATCGACCTGCTGGTATTCAGCGGGCAGCGTGGCGCGAGCGGCATAGACGTTGCCAAGCGTGATCGCCTTGCCGCCGACGGTCGCAACCACGGTGTCCGGCCCGATGTCCTGGGCCCAGAGCGGTGCGGCTCCGAGCAGCGTAAATGCTACCATCCCGGCGGCCCAGGTTGTTCTGATTGTCGTCATATTAAGTGGCTCCCCTTCAACCGCGCCGTTGCGCGGCGTTGACACTGCAATGGCGCCCCCTTACATCGCGGTTGGTCCGAGAGTGCCGGGCGGTCCTTCGTTGGAAGCTTGGTAGCGTTGTGCGGAGAGACCGGCAAGGCGTACTCTCACACGAATACGTCAAGGCGGAGCGGAAATGCTAGGCATTGGAACGATCGCGAAAAAGGTCTTCGGAACCCCGAACGACCGCAAGATCAAGGCGAGCCGCCCCGTCATCGAGAGGATCAACGCGCTCGAACCGGAGTTCGAGAAGTTGACCGATGCGGGGCTGATCGAACGGACACGCGCGCTGCAAGAGCGCGCGAAAGCCGGCGAGGATCTGGACGATCTGCTGCCCGAGGCCTTCGCCAATTGCCGCGAAGCGGCCAAGCGGGCATTGGGGCTGCGCGCCTTCGACACCCAGTTGATGGGCGGTGTCTTCCTGCATCAGGGCAATATTGCCGAGATGAAGACGGGCGAGGGCAAGACGCTCGTGGCGACCTTCCCGGCCTATCTGAATGCGCTGTCCGGCAAGGGCGTGCACATCGTCACGGTCAACGACTATCTCGCCCGGCGGGACGCGGAGTGGATGGGCAAGGTCTATGCCCATCTCGGCATGACCTGCGGTGTGGTATACCCCCAGCAACCGGACGCCGAAAAGCGCGCGGCCTATCGTGCCGACGTCACCTATGCCACCAACAACGAGCTTGGCTTCGACTATCTGCGCGACAATATGAAGTCCGAGCTGAAGGAAATGGGGCAGCGCGGTCACAACTTCGCGATCGTGGACGAGGTCGACTCGATCCTGATCGACGAGGCGCGGACACCGCTGATCATCTCTGGTCCGAGCCAGGACCGGTCGGACCTGTACCGCACCGTCGACAAGATCATCCCCGAACTGACCGATGAACATTTCACGCTCGACGAGAAGACCAAGAACGTCACCTACACCGACGAGGGCAACGAGTTCCTCGAGGAACGTCTGGTCCGCTATGGTATCCTGCCCGAGGGCCAGCCGCTTTATGCCCCCGAAAGCACGACGATCGTGCACCACATCAACCAGGGTCTGAAGGCGCACAAGCTGTTCCAGAAGGACAAGGACTACATTGTCCGCGACGGCGAGATCATGTTGATCGACGAGTTCACCGGGCGGATGATGGCCGGCCGGCGCCTGTCGGACGGCCTGCACCAGGCGATCGAGGCCAAGGAAGGCTGCGAGATCAAGCCGGAGAACGTCACGCTGGCATCGGTCACTTTCCAGAACTATTTCCGGCTGTACGACCGGCTGTCGGGGATGACGGGCACGGCGCTGACCGAGGCCGAGGAGTTCCACGAGATCTACAATCTTGGTGTGGTCGAGGTTCCGACCAACCGTCCGATCGCCCGGATCGATGACCACGATCAGGTGTTCCGCACCGCCAAGGAAAAATACGCAGCTATCGTCGAAGCGATCCGCGAGGCCCATGCCAAGGGCCAGCCGGTACTGGTCGGCACCACCTCGATCGAAAAATCCGAGATGCTGAGCACGTTGCTGACCAAGGAGGGGCTGCCGCACAATGTGCTGAACGCCCGTCAGCACGAGAAAGAGGCCCAGATCGTCGCCGACGCCGGCAAGTTCGGCGCTGTTACCATCGCCACCAACATGGCCGGCCGCGGCACCGACATCAAACTTGGCGGCAACGTCGAGTTCAAGGTGATGGAGGCGATTGCCGCCGATCCCGACCGCGACCCCGAGGATATCCGCGCCGAGATCGAGGCCCAGCACAAGGACGACGAAGAGGCGGTCAAGCAGGCCGGCGGGCTGTTCGTGCTCGCGACCGAACGACACGAAAGCCGGCGGATCGACAACCAGCTTCGCGGCCGCTCCGGCCGTCAGGGCGACCCGGGCAAATCCTCGTTCTACCTCAGCCTTGAAGACGACCTGATGCGGATCTTCGGGTCCGAACGGCTCGACGCGATGCTCGGCCGGCTCGGCATGAAGGAGGGCGAGGCCATCGTCCACCCCTGGGTCAACAAGTCGCTCGAACGCGCCCAGGCCAAGGTCGAGGGCCGCAACTTCGATATCCGCAAGCAGTTGCTGAAATTCGACGACGTGATGAACGACCAGCGCAAGGTCATCTTTGGCCAGCGCATGGAGATCATGGAAGCCGCCGATCTTTCGGATATCGTGCAGGACATGCGCCACCAGGTGATCGACGATCTGGTCGCGCAATACGTGCCCAAGCGCAGCTATGCCGACCAGTGGGAAACCGACAAGCTCTATGCCGCGGCAATCGAACAGCTGGGCGTCGACGTGCCGGTGATCGAATGGGCCGACGAGGAGGGCGCGGACGACGAGACGATCCGCGAACGTCTGTACAAGGCGACCGACGAGTACATGGCCCAGAAGACGGCGGCTTTCGGCGCCGAGACCATGCGGGTGATTGAAAAGCAGCTTCTGCTGCAGGTCATCGACACCAAGTGGCGCGAGCATCTGCTGACGCTCGAACATCTCCGCTCGGTCGTCGGGTTCCGCGGTTATGCACAGCGCGATCCGCTGAACGAATACAAGACCGAGTCGTTCCAGCTGTTCGAGGGGTTGCTCGACGGCCTTCGCGAGGACGTGACCCGCAGGCTTTCGCAGGTCCGCCCGCTGAGCGAGGACGAGCAGAAGGAAATGATGGCGCAGCTGATGGCGCAGCAGCAGGCGCTGCAAGCCAGGCTGAAGCCGTCTGGCCCGGCCGAGGACGGCGGCAGCCCGATCGCCGAAGGTCCCGCGCGCGAAGGCTTTGACGAATCCGACCCCTCGACCTGGGGCAGCCCCGGCCGAAACGATCCCTGCCCCTGCGGGTCGGGCAAGAAGTTCAAACATTGCCACGGGCAGTTCTGACCGACCACCGGCCCGGCGCTGCATTTCGCGGTTGATCGGCGGCGCCGCCGCCGGGATGATCGACGAAAACCAGTCGGGCGGTGCTGTCATGTCTAACGCGATGCTGCTGAGCGCGATGCTGGCGGTGGCGACCGTTCTGCCGCAAGCCGCAGCGGCGCAACAGGAGGCGCCTGTCACGGTGACCTCGCGGGACGGCGGCTTTGTGATAACGGGCACGCTGGCCGGTTTCGACGGGCAGCTTCTGAGGCTGTCGACCGACTATGGCCCGGTGACTGTCGACATCGCCGAGGTGACCTGCGAGGGCGCGGCCTGCCCCGATCCCTCTGCGCCCATGGTTCCCACATTGCGGCTTTCGGGTGCCCCCGCGCTTGGCGCCGTGCTGCTGCCGGCGCTGATCCAGACTTTCGCGGGCCGCCGCGCCGTGTCGTTTGACCGTGCCGATCCTGCGCCCGACCGGATAGAGATTGCGCTGTCTGACGCGGGCGTCCCTGTCGCGCGCTTCGAGTTGACCCTCAGCACGACAGAAGAAGGCTTTGCCGACCTCGCGGCCGACGAGGCCGACATGGTGATGGCAGTGCGCGAGATCCGGGCCGATGAGGCGCAGCGCAGCTTCGATGCCGGGGCCGGGGACCTGACCGGTCCGCGCAGGCTTCGTGTGGTCGCGCTCGATGCGCTGGCGCCTGCGGTCTCGCCCGCCAATCCGTTCGGGGGCGCCTCGTTCCCGATGCTGGCAGGGATCTGGTCGGGCGAAATTGCCGATTGGTCGGCGCTGACCGGGATCGAGGCGCCGGTCGCGGTCCACGACCTTCCGGCCGAGGGTGGCTTTGCGCAGGGCTTCGCGGACCGGGTGCTGGCGCCGGCCGGCCTTGCACCGGCGCCGACGGTCATGCGCCACGACGATGCGGCGGAGCTGGCGCTGGCGGTGGCGCAGAACCCCGCCGCGATCGGCCTCGCGCGGTTTTCCCAGATCGGCAACCTGCGCCCCGTCGCGCTGGTCGGGGATTGCGGGCGGCGGCTGTCACTGTCGGCCGCCAGCCTCAAGGCCGAGGACTATCCGCTGGCCGCGCCACTCGCGCTCTATGTGCCGGCGCGCCGGATGCCGCAGATCTTCCGCGATTTCCTCGATTTCCTCGGCACGCCCGCCGCCGATCTGGTGGTACGCCGGCTTGGACTGACCGACCAGGTGCCGGTCGAGGTCCCGCTTGCCGATCAGGGAGAGCGGCTCGCCAATGCAATTCTCGCCGCGGGCGAGGAGGTCAGCCTCGGCGATCTGCAACAGATGCTTGTCGAACTGGCCGACACGCGGCGGCTCTCGATCACCTTCCGGTTCCGCGGTGGCTCGACCCGGCTCGATCCGATGTCGGAATCCGGTGTCGACCGACTGGCCCGCGACATTGCCGCGGGGATCTACGATGGCCGCCAGATCCTGTTTGCAGGCTTCTCCGACGGCGACGGCGCGGCGGCAGGCAACCGAGAGATAGCCCTGCGGCGGGCCGAGGCGGTTCTGGCGGCGGTCCGCGAGGAACTGCAGCGGCTCGGCACGCCACCCGGTGCCGGCCCGGCGCTTCGCGCCGAGGGCTTTGGCGAGGCTCTGCCGCTTGCCTGCGACGACAGCGACTGGGGCCGGCAGGCGAACCGCCGGGTCGAGGTCTGGCTGCGCTGAGCATGGCGCCGTGGCGGTACAGGCCTGTGTCTAAAGGTACCCGTCGGCGCGAAAGCTCAGCTCGCGTTCCTTGCCGATGATCAGATGGTCGTGCAGCGTCAGCCCCAGCGCAAGGGCCGCATCTTCAACCGAGCGGGTCATGGTGATGTCGGCCTCGGACGGGGTCGGATCGCCCGAGGGGTGGTTGTGCACCAGGATCAGCGCCGAAGCGTTCAGCTCCAGCGCCCGTTTGACGACTTCGCGGGGATAGACCGGTACGTGATCGACGGTGCCGCGCGCCTGCTCCTCGTCGGCGATCAGCACATTCTTGCGGTCAAGATAGAGCACCCGGAACTGTTCGGTCTCGCGATGCGCCATCGTGGTGTGGCAATAGTCGAGCAGCGCGGTCCAGCCCGACAGCACCGGCCGGTCGATGATCCGGCTGCGCGCCAGCCGGTGCGCCGCGGCTTCGACGATCTTCAATTCAAGGATCACGGCATCGCCGACGCCCTGGATCGCGCCAAGTCGCGCCGCAGGGGCCGAGAGCACGCGGTTGAAATCGCCGAACGCCTCCAGCAGCCGGCGCGCCAGCGGCTTTACATCCTGACGCGGGATGGCGCGAAACAGCACCAGCTCCAGCAGCTCGTAGTCCGGCATCGCCTGCGCGCCGCCGTTCATGAACCGCGCGCGCAGCCGGCGCCGGTGATCGCGGATATAGGAGGGAAGCCGCCCCGCCGGCCCATCGGGCGCGATCGGTTCTGGCGCGGCCTCGTCGCCGTCGAACAGCGACATCGGCCTCTCGGAAAAGGAATGGTCGCGGCCCATGCCGCGACCCTCTCAGATCATGCTGAACGAAACGTTAATCGCCCCGTCAGCCCTTCATCTCGTCCCAGAACGACTTCACCTTCGAGAAGAAGTTGGTCGAGGCCGGATTGTTTTCCTCGCTCAGGCGTTCGAACTCGCGCAGCAGTTCCTTTTGCCGGCTGGTCAGGTTGACCGGGGTCTCGACCATCATCTCGATGAACATGTCGCCCGAACCGCCACCGCGCAGTGCCGGCATCCCCTTGCTGCGCAGACGCATCTGCTTGCCGGTCTGGCTGCCCGGCGGGATCTTGACCCGGCTGCGGCCGCCGTCGATGGTCGGCACCTCGATGTCGCCGCCAAGTGCGGCCACCGTGATGCTGACAGGAACCTGGCAGAACAGATGCTGGGCGTCGCGCTTGAACAGGTCATGCTCGGCAACCTCGAGGAAGATATAAAGATCCCCCGACGGGCCACCGCGGCTGCCGGCATCACCCTCGCCGGCGAGCCGGATCCGGGTGCCGGTCTCGACGCCTGCAGGAATGTTGACCGAAAGCGACCGTTCCTTCTCGACCCGGCCGCTGCCGTGGCAGGTATTGCAGGGGTTCTTGATGATCTGGCCAAGCCCCGAACAGGTCGGGCAGGTGCGTTCGACGGTGAAGAATCCCTGCTGGGCGCGCACCTTGCCCATGCCCGAACAGGTCGGGCAGGCGACAGGTTCGGCACCACCCTCGGCACCGGTGCCCGAACAGACCGAACAGGCGACAGAGGTCGGCACCTTGACGCTCTTCTGGACGCCGGTGAAGGCCTCTTCCAGCGTCACCCGCATGTTATAGCGCAGGTCCGATCCGCGCGCGGCGCGTTGCCGTTGGCCGCCCCCGCGCTGACCGCCCATGAAGTCGCCGAACAGATCGTCGAACACGTCTGAAAACGCCGAGGCGAAATCGCCGTGCTGCTGGAACCCGCCCCGCTGGCCGCCGCCGCCGCCCATGCCACCATCGAATGCCGCATGGCCGAACCGGTCATAGGCCGCCTTCTTGTCGGCGTCCTTCAGCACGTCGTAGGCTTCGTTCGCTTCCTTGAACTGCGCCTCGCTGTCGGGTTTGCCAACGTTGGTGTCCGGGTGCAGCTCCTTCGCCTTCCTGCGATAGGCTTTCTTAATTTCCTCGGCGGTCGCGCCGCGTGCGATGCCGAGAACCTCGTAGTAATCACGTTTTGCCATCGGCCATCCTCATCCCTCCAATGCAGGAACCGGCCCGGTTGCCCGGACCGGTTCCCCGGAGGTTCTGCCGCTTACTTGCGGGCGTCGCCGCCGAGATCCTCGAAGTCGGCATCGACGATATCGTCGTCGACGCTGCGGGGCTCGTCCTCGCCATGAGGCGCGGCTTGCCCGGACTTCTCCTGCTCGGCCTTGTAGATGGCCTCGCCCAGCCGCATCGCGGCCTCGGTCAGGTTCTGGATACCGGACTTGATCTTGCCGATGTCGTTGCCTTCCAGCGCTTCTTCCAGCGGACCCATGGCCAGTTCGATCACCTCGACCGTCGAGGGATCGACCTTGTCGGAATGCTCGGCCAGCGACTTCTTGGTCGAGTGAAGCAGCCCCTCGCCCTGGTTCCGGGTTTCGACCAGTTCCTTGCGGGCCTTGTCGTCCTCGGCATGGGATTCGGCGTCCTTGACCATCTGGTTGATCTCGTCGTCCGACAGACCGCCCGAGGCCTGGATCGTGATCTTCTGCTCCTTGCCCGTACCCTTGTCGCGGGCCGAGACCGACACGATGCCGTTGGCGTCGATGTCGAAGGTCACCTCGATCTGCGGAATGCCGCGCGGCGCGGGCGGGATGCTTTCGAGGTTGAACTGGCCGAGGATCTTGTTGTCGGCCGCCATCTCGCGTTCGCCCTGGAACACCCGGATCGTCACCGCGTTCTGGTTGTCCTCGGCGGTCGAGAAGATCTGGCTCTTCTTGGTCGGGATCGTGGTGTTGCGGTCGATCAGCCGGGTGAACACGCCACCGAGCGTTTCGATGCCAAGCGACAGCGGGGTCACATCGAGCAGCACCACGTCCTTGACGTCGCCCTGCAGCACACCGGCCTGGATCGCAGCACCGGCGGCCACGACCTCGTCGGGGTTGACGCCCTTGTGCGGTTCCTTGCCGAAGAACTTGGTCACTTCCTCGACGACTCTGGGCATCCGGGTCATGCCGCCGACCAGAACGACCTCGTCGATATCGCCGACCGACAGGCCCGCATCCTTCAGCGCCGCCTTGCAGGGGTCCATCGACTTCTTGATCAGGTCGCCCACAAGCTGTTCAAGCTTGGCGCGGGTCAGCTTCATCACCATGTGCAGCGGCGTGCCGCCGTTCGGATCCATCGAGATGAAGGGCTGGTTGATCTCGGTCTGCTGGCTCGACGACAGTTCGATCTTGGCCTTTTCGGCGGCTTCCTTCAGCCGCTGCAGCGCCATCTTGTCCTTGGTCAGGTCGACGCCGTGTTCCTTCTTGAACTCGTCGGCCAGGTACTGGACGATCCGCATGTCGAAGTCTTCGCCGCCGAGGAACGTGTCGCCGTTGGTCGACTTGACCTCGAACAGGCCGTCGTCGATTTCCAGGATCGTCACGTCGAAGGTGCCGCCGCCAAGGTCATAGACCGCGATGGTCTTGCTTTCGTCCTTGTCGAGGCCATAGGCCAGCGCCGCGGCAGTCGGTTCGTTGATGATCCGCAGCACTTCCAGACCGGCAATCTTGCCGGCGTCCTTGGTGGCCTGACGCTGGGCGTCGTTGAAATAGGCCGGAACCGTAATCACCGCCTGGGTGACTTCCTCGCCCAGATAGGATTCGGCGGTTTCCTTCATCTTCTGCAGGATGAAGGCCGAGATCTGGCTCGGAGAATATTTCTCGCCCCGGGCCTGAACCCAGGCGTCGCCATTGCCACCGTTGACGATGGTGAAGGGGACGATCTTGCGGTCCTTCGCGACCGCGGGGTCGTCTTCGCGGCGCCCGATCAGGCGCTTGACGGCGAAGATGGTGTTCTCGGGGTTCGTGACGGCCTGCCGCTTGGCGGGCTGACCCACGAGACGTTCATTTTCAGTAAAGGCGACAACCGACGGAGTCGTGCGCGCGCCTTCGGAGTTCTCGATCACCCGCGGCTGCGACCCGTCCATGATGGCGACGCAGCTGTTCGTGGTACCGAGGTCGATCCCGATGACTTTGGCCATATGTACTACCTCTTCTTTCGGCGATGTTACGGGCCCAGGCCCTTGCAGGCTCCCAAGCCCCTATCCCAACGCGGCCGGGTGGCTGCCCCGCCGTGCATCTGGGCGTATATAGGAGTGGAGTATTGACCCTGCAAGCGTGGATGGCCGCCGGATATGCTGAGAAAAACATGAAAAAAGAGGCATCGAAGCGATCCGTCGAGCCAGATCTGACGATCCGCGGGGTGACGGTGTTTCGCGGCCTCGTGCCCTCGGAGGTGCAGCGGGCGCTGGTGGACGATCTGCGCGAAGTCGTGGCCAGCGCGCCGCTTTTCCGGCCCGAGACCGCGCGCGGCCAGAAGATGTCGGTGCGCATGACCTCGGCCGGGTCGGTCGGCTGGGTCAGCGACAGGCGCGGCTATCGCTATCAGGAACTGCATCCCTCGGGCCTGCCCTGGCCGCAGATTCCGCCCCGCGCGCTGGAGATATGGCGCACGGTCTCGGGCAGCGACCGGCTGCCCGACAGTTGTCTGGTCAACTTCTATGACGCCGATGCGCGCATGGGGCTGCATCAGGACCGCGACGAGGCCGACCTGACCGAGCCGGTGGTTTCGGTTTCGCTTGGCGACGAGGCCTTGTTCCGGCTCGGCAACCTGACCCGCGGCGGCAGCACACAATCCGTCTGGCTGCGCTCGGGCGATGTCGTGGTGCTGGCGGGGGAGGCGCGCCTGATCCACCACGGGATTGACCGCCTGCGTCCCGGCAGTTCGACCCTGCTTCCGCAGGGTGGGCGCATCAACCTGACCCTGAGGGTGGCGCGCTGACGGGGTGGAAAGGGGGGAGGGGATGTCAGAAAGGGGACGGGATGAAAAAACGTCCGGACCGCTGTTCCTGTGGCAGGGTCCCCGCCCCGCATCCCCTGCCAGCCGAATCAACGGCAGGCGCATGGTTCAGGCCCGGACGTCACGATCCGATCGCGACGCCCGAACCCGATAGTCTCAAGACGGCGGCGTCAGCGGCCGGCCGGCTTGTTCGGCTGGTCGGCTACGGTGCCGCTGTATTCATGGTAGGTGGCACCATCGGTCGGGGGCGTGCCGCCGTTGGGGGTGTCGCAAGCCGACAGCAAGAAGGTCCCGACGAAGAGTGCGAGAAGTCCAGCCGTACGAGTTTTCATGGGTTTTTCCCTTTAAAATTAACGCCAGATGTGCTGACAACACTCTTCCCAAACGATCTGAAAGTCCGAAGAAATCTGAAGAACGGGTGTTGCTGGAACCGACCCTAGTCGCTCGCCACTTTCCGAACAAGTCTGGCGATCCGGCCGCGACGCAATGTGCAATCTTTTTCGCGGCTTGCGTCCGGCTATCGCCTGTCCAGAGTGCAGCAGCCGTGGGCGAGGCCCATTTTCCCCTCGGATTGCCGCATCAGGGTGATCCGCCATCCAAAATGTCGGTCCGACATGCCGTCGCTGCAACTCCCGGCCTCGATCACACCCGAAAGCCTGACGCCTTCGCGGGCCAGATCGAAGCCGAAACCCTGGCGTCCCGGCGGAACAGGGGTGGCGGCCGCCTCTACCGGCACCGCCGGCCATACCTCGTCGGGCGCCGAGACGCTGGCCGACCCGCCCCGGAAGCCGATCCGCCAGAACGGCTCGGTCCCAAGGCAGGTCATCCCATCCGGGATTATCCCCTCGGGCCAGGGATCGGCCGCCAGATAGGCCATCGCGACCCAGCCGTCGCCCTCGCCCATCCCGATCCGCCCCCAGCGCCCCGAGGGATCGAGCGCCGTGACCTCGACCCCGCCCTGTCCCGGTTCAAGACCTCCGAGGATCGCGGCCGACGCACCGGGTGCGCTCCGGACGTTCAGGACGTCGTCTGCCGCCACACCCGAGACATGATGGAGGGTGGGGATAAAACCCTGTTCCGCTGCGGCCGGCGTGGCGGCGACGAGCAGCAGGACGAAGCAGATGGGACGTGGTGTCATGGCAGGACCCGGGGGCATGGTGAGGGATCGGCGTATCGATACATAATTGTAATGTGAAAATTCGATGAAATGCGCGGCGAAGTGCCCGCATCCTGTTCCCATTAACGGATTCTGGCGCCACAACAGTATAAATTTCGGGTGAATCGATGTCTGGAGCGATTTTCGACAGACGTTGGGACAGGGACAACTTGCCGATCCCGTGCCGGCTGACGATAAGGGGTGCGTCGCGAGACTCCCCACCCCGTCCCGCAAGGAGATTGAGAATGGATTACGCCCGTCTGACCGAGGTGATACGGCGCCTGGCGCTGGAGGCCGGCGACCGGATCATGGAGATTTATGGTGCCGACGATTTCGAGGTGCGCTCCAAATCGGATGCGAGCCCTGTCACCGAAGCCGACGAAGCCGCCGACGCGCTGATCTCTGCCGGTCTGGCCGCGGCGTTTCCCGATGTCCTGGTCGTGACCGAGGAACAGGCGGAGTCTCATACCGAGTCGGCCGCCAACTTCCTGATCGTCGATCCGCTTGACGGCACAAAGGAATTCGTCAAACGGCGTGGCGATTTCACGGTGAACATCGCCTATGTCGAAAACGGCGTTCCGGTCCGCGGTGTGGTCTATGCACCGGCCAAGGGCCGCCTGTTCTATACCGACGCCGAGGGGCGCTCGGTCGAGGAAACCGGCGATTTTGCCAAAGACACGGTGGGTCCGGTGACGCCGCTGTCGGTCAAGGCACCCGACAATTCAGCCCTGCTCGTCGTCGCATCGAAGTCGCACCGCGATCAGGCGACCGACGACTATATCGCGAAATACGCGGTCAAGGACATGACCAGCGCGGGGTCCTCGCTGAAGTTCTGTCTGGTCGCTGCGGGCGAGGCCGACCTCTATCCGCGGCTCGGCCGCACCATGGAATGGGACACAGCCGCCGCCGATGCCGTGCTGCGCGGTGCGGGCGGCAAGATGATCCGGTTCGAGGACCAAGGCGCGTTCACCTATGGAAAGCCCGGCTATGCCAATCCGTTCTTCATCGCCTATGCCCCGGGTGTGGAGTTGAAGCCGGCCAAATGAGCGTTCTCATTGTCATTCCCGCGCGCTTCGCTTCGCAGCGGTATCCGGGCAAGCCGCTGGTGCCGCTGCGCGGCGCCGGTGGTGTGGCGCGAACGCTGATCCGGCGCAGCTGGAATGCGGCAATGGCGGTTCCCGGCGTCGACCGTGTGGTCGTGGCCACCGACGACGACCGGATCCGTGCCGAGGCCGAGGGCTTTGGCGCGGAGGTGGTCATGACCTCGTCCGATTGTGCCAACGGGACGGAACGATGCGCCGACGCGCTCGACCGGCTGGGCATGGCGGCCGAAATCGTGGTCAACCTTCAGGGCGACGCGCCGCTGACGCCTGCGTGGTTCATCGCCGATCTGGTGGCGGCCCTGAGGGGCGCGCCCTGGGCCGCACTGGCCACGCCGGTGCTGCGCTGCGACGGCGCGAGCCTTGCAGCGCTTCGCGCCGACCGCGCCGCCGGCCGCGTAGGCGGGACCACGGCAGTGTTTGACCGGCAGGACCGGGCGCTCTATTTCTCGAAGGAAGTGATCCCCTTCACCGATGACGACTTTGCGCCCGACGCCCCGACACCGGTGTTTCATCACGTGGGCGTCTATGCCTATCGTCCCGACGCGCTCGGGGCGTATCCGTCCTGGCCGCGCGGGCCTCTCGAACGGCTCGAAGGGCTTGAGCAGTTGCGGTTTCTGGAAAACGGGCGCGATGTTCTCTGCGTCGAGGTCGAGGCGCGCGGACGACGTTTCTGGGAACTTAACAACCCCGAGGACGTTGACAGACTCGAGACCATGATGGCCGAGATGGGTATCGAGTGAGTGGTATGTCTGAAACGCCAGATACTCGGGCATCTGCCGCCGCAGGTCACACTGCCTACCCTGTGGGCCGATGTGTCGCTGCGTTGCAGCACATTTGCACGGGACATTTCGGGCGGGAAATCGCTAAGGTGCAGGCGAAAATTGCACTATGGATGGCCCAGGAATATGACCTAAAGTCAATTTCGCTGAGGCAATCGGAGATCTAAAGAGGATGTCGAATATGAAGCGTAAGGTTATCAAGGCCGTATTCCCTGTGGCAGGCTTGGGTACCCGTTTCCTGCCGGCGACCAAGTCCGTTCCGAAGGAGATCATGACCCTCGTCGACCGGCCGCTGATCCAGTATGCCATTGACGAGGCGCGGTCCGCCGGCATCGAGGAGTTCATCTTTGTCACCTCGCGGGGCAAGAGCGCACTGGAAGACTATTTCGACTCGTCGCCCGAGCTGGAAAACACCCTGCGACGCAAGGGCAAGGACGACCTGCTGAAGGTCCTCGAACATACCAACATGGAAAGCGGCGCCATCGCCTATATCCGTCAGCACCAGGCGCTTGGCCTTGGTCATGCGGTGTGGTGCGCGCGTCGGCTGATCGGTGACGAACCCTTTGCCGTGATCCTGCCCGACGACGTCATCGCCGGCGAGAAGAGCTGTCTGCAGCAGATGGTCGAGGCCTATCAGGAAACCGGTGGCAGCATGGTTGCGGCCATGGAGGTTCCCTACGAGAAGACCTCGGCCTATGGCATTCTCGATGTCTCCGAGGACATGGGCCAGAAGGTCAGGGTCAAGAGCATGGTCGAGAAGCCCAAGGCCGAGGATGCGCCCTCGAACCTTGCCGTGATCGGCCGCTATATCCTCAGCCCCGACGTGATGGAGAACCTCAACCGGATGAAATCCGGTGCGGGCGGCGAGATTCAGCTGACCGACGCGATCGCCGACGAGCTGGAAGCGGGGCGCGATGTCTTTGGCTTCCGGTTCCGCGGCCAGCGGTTCGACTGCGGCTCCAAGGCGGGCTTCCTGCAGGCGACTGTCGCCTTCGGTCTGGCCCGTCCCGAGCTGCATGACGAGTTCCAGCAGTATCTCGACGAGTTGATGGCGCTGAAAAGTGCTGCACAATAGGCGCCTGAACCGAGAATGACCAAGATCCTGGTAAGCGGGGGCGCGGGCTATATCGGTTCGCACGCCTGCAAGGTGTTGGCGCGCGAGGGCTATACCCCCGTGGCCTTCGACAACCTGTCGACCGGCTGGGAACAGGCGGTCAGATTCGGTCCGCTCGAGGTCGGCGATCTGCTGGACCGGGCGCGGATCGACGAGGTCTTTGCCAAACACAAGCCGGCCGCCGTAATGCACTTCGCCGCCCTGAGCCAGGTCGGCGACTCGATGAAACAGCCGGGTCTCTATTGGCGGGAAAACGTGCTTGGCGCAGTCAATCTGGTCGAGGCGGCGGTCGCGGCGGGGTGCCTGAACTTCGTCTTTTCCTCGACCTGCGCCACCTATGGCGATCAGGACGGGGTGGTTCTGGACGAGGCAAGCCTGCAACTGCCGATCAACGCCTATGGCGCCTCGAAGCGGGCGATCGAGGATATCCTTGCCAATTTCGGTGAGAGCTTTGGCCTGAAACGGGTGATTTTCCGCTACTTCAACGTTGCCGGTGCCGACCCCGAGGCCGAGGTGGGCGAGTTTCATCGCCCCGAGACCCATCTTATCCCATTGATGTTGCAGGCAATCGATGGCCAGCGGCCGGCGCTGACGGTCTATGGGACCGATTACGACACGCCCGATGGCACCTGCATCCGCGACTATGTCCATGTGATGGATCTGGTCGAGGCGCATGTGCTGGGCCTCAAATGGCTTGAGGCCGGCAACGGCAGCCGCGTCTTCAACCTCGGGACCGGGACCGGTTTCTCGGTGCGCGAGGTGATCGAGGCAAGCCGGAGCGTCACCAACCGGCCCGTGCCCGTGGTCGATGGCCCGCGACGCCCGGGGGATGCGGTGCGTCTGGTCTCTGGCAGCCGCCGTGCGATCGATGAGCTTGGCTGGAATCCGCAGCGATCGACCATGCCCGAGATGATCGGCGACGCCTGGCGCTGGCATACGAGCGGCGGTTACGGCGACTGAGCCGTCGCGGCGCTCGTCCTGTCGTCGACAGGTGGCGTGAATGCGGTTAACTTCAGAACAGTGCCAACCCAGGGGCGGTGCCGGAAACGGCGCGGCCCGCCGCGTTCAGGCCGCCTGCGGTGACAGACCGGCCGCCAGCACGGCATAGATCGTGGCGGCATTGTCATTGGCGCGCAGTTTGGCACAGACCGCCCGGTCGCGCATGGTGCGCGAGATCAGCGCCAGCGCCTTGAGGTGTTCGACCCCCGCATCCTCGGGCGCGAACAGGGCAAAGACCAGATCGACGGGCTGGCGGTCGACCGAATCGAAATCGACCGGACGTTCCAGACGCAGGAACACGCCGCGGACCTTGTCGGCGCGGGCCAAGCGGGCGTGGGGAAGGGCAATGCCATTCCCCACGCCTGTCGGACCGAGGCTTTCGCGTTCGAGCAACGCTTCCACGGCGCGCGGTCCGTCAAGGCCATAGGCAGACTCGGCAACCTCGCCAAGGCGCTGGAACAGCCGCTTCTTGCTGCTGGCCTCGGAAATCACCTTTACGGCCTCTGGTCTCAGAAGGGTCGACAGTTCCATGGTTCCTGTTCTTACCCCATCTTCGCCTCAGGCCGGATCAGTTGAGGGACTTCGGGTCGATCCAGCCGATGTTTCCATCCTCGCGGCGGTAGACCACGTTGATGGTGTCCTTTGCTTCGGGACGGAACACCAGAACCGATGCGCCCAGAAGCTCCATTCGCATCACGGCCTCTCCGACCGAAAGGCGCGGAATCTGGGTTTCCATCTCTGCGATGATCATCGGCTGAAGCGTATCGGGTTCTTTGTCTTCGGCCCCATCCTCCGATGCGGCGAGGATATACGAGGCTGCGCCCGAGACTTCAACCGGCTCTTTGTGGTCCTTGTAGTGATCCTTCAGGCGACGCTTGTAGCGGCGGAGCTGCTTGTCGAGCTTTTCGCGGCAATCGTCGAAGGCAGCGTAGATGTCGTTGGCCCGACCGCCGGCCTTCGCGTTCAGACCAGTCGAAAGATGCACGGTCGTCTCGCAATGGAACTCGTGCGCCCGCTTTGAAAAGATCACCTGAGCATCGACGGGGCGCTCCGAATATTTTTCGACCGTCTCACCGAGCTCGGATTTGACGTGGGTCTGAAGAGATTCACCGATGTCGATCTGATGACCGCTGATCTGGTAACGCATCTCGCCTCCTTGAGGTTCTGATTTATGGTCCGCTCACCTTCTGGCGAACGTCCCGGATTGTGAAGCCGGAAAAGCAGAAGAGCGTGGCGGGGCATCCGAATGTCGCGGCAGGTACCGTGGCGGGTCGACCGACCTCGACTCGACGCTGCACGGAGCGGCTTTGGACAAGTCGTCGGTACGGTGCGGATGCGGGGCTGCGTGCACATTTTCCGTATCTGGCGTCCGTTCGACCGCGCCTGTCAACGTCTTCTCGCCGAAAAATGGTTAAGACTTCGCAAATGATCGCGACCCGGCCCGCCGACCGGGTCGCTGCGCGGTCGCGCCAGGGCGGTGTCAGCCGATGCGGAAGTTCTGGCCCAGATAGACGCGGCGGACGTTCTCGTCGCGCACCACGTCCTCGGCCGTGCCGCTCATCAGCACCTTGCCGTCGTGCAGGATATAGGCGCGTTCGACGATTTCGAGGGTCTCGCGCACGTTGTGGTCGGTGATCAGCACGCCGATGCCGCGGTTCTTCAGATCCATGACCAGATGGCGAATGTCGCCGACCGAGATCGGGTCGACCCCGGCGAAGGGTTCGTCGAGCAACAGGTACTTCGGCTCGGCGGCCAGGCAGCGGGCAATTTCGACCCGCCGGCGTTCGCCGCCCGACAGCGACAGCGCCGAGGCGCGGCGCAGATGTTCGATCCCGAACTCAGACAACAGGTTCTCGAGCCGCTCGCGCCGCTTGTGGCGGTCGGGTTCGGTGATTTCGAGAATGGCGGTGATATTGTCCTCGACCGACAGCCCGCGGAAGATCGAGACCTCCTGCGGCAGGTACCCGATGCCGACCCTTGCGCGGCGGTACATCGGCAGCGTCGTGACATCGCGCCCGTCGATCTGCACGCGCCCCGACTCGGGCGTGATCAGGCCGGCGATGGAATAAAAGCACGTGGTCTTGCCGGACCCGTTGGGACCAAGCAGCGCCACCACTTCGCCGCGCTGGAGCGACAGGGTAACGTCGTGGATCACCGGCCTGCCGCGATAGCTCTTACGCAGTTGAACGACCTGCAGCCCGGTCGAGCCCGGCTCTTCCGTCAATCCGCGGGTCGGTCGGCTCATTGCGCGGGCTCCGCGGGGGGCGTGGCGCCGTCCTTGGTATCCTTGTTGAACAACACCCGCACCCGGCCCTCCATCACGCCCTTCCCGGTGTCGAGGTTGACGGTCAGCGTATCGCCTGCGACGGCATTCTCTCCCTGGGTCACCACGACGTCGCCGGTTATCACCACCTCGCCTGAATCGAGCGTATAGGTGGCCTCCTTGCCCTCGGCAGCCTCGACCCCGTTGAACAGCGTCACCCCCCCGGTGGCGTGAACCCAGCGGATCTCGGTCTCGCCAAGGGCGTTCTCGCCGTATTCGACGTCCGCCACCGCGGCGGTCATGCGCAGCGCGCCCTGGCTGACAAAGACATTGCCGGTGAACTTGGCCCGGTTGTCGTACTGGCTGAGATCGAGCCGTTCGGAGGTCACCTCAACCGGTTGCGAGCGGTCCTGCTTGGACGCGGTCAGCCCGATCTGTGTGCCCTGCGCCGCGCCGATGCCAGGCGAAAGAAGCAGGAGAGGAGCGGCAAGCAACAATGTGCGGGCAATCACGGAAACGAACCTCATTCGGTTTTCGGCGTGTATATCAGTTTCACGCCGTCCTGGAAAACAACGACGACCGCATCGGGGTGGTCGGGGTCGGGTGTGACATTCATGCGGCCGGCGTCGATCTTGCCAAAGGGGCCGGTTCCGGTGACCGGCCCGGCACTTTCCATATCGATCTGGTCGAGCGCAGAGGTGAGATCGTCGGTCACGATGGTGTAGCCGGTCGAGGTTGTCACGCGGACATTCCCGATCAGCCGTGCAAGCGACTTGCCGGAAAAGATCGTGCCGCTGTCGGACTCGACCTCGATCTGTCCGCCATCTGCGGTCTCGAGCGTGCCGCGCATGCGCGTCGTGTCGACGATCGTGCTGTCCTCTGCCCGCGGGAACGCGGTGTCGGCCCAGACCCTGATCGCGCGCCCGTCGTTTGTTGTGCCGTTGAACATCGGCCGGTCGATCCGGCGCTCGCTGACCATTTCCTCGAGTTCCTGTTCGGAATAGGGCGGCGGATCCGCCGGCCCGTCACGGCGCGGCACCAGAAACAAGGTCGACAGCAACCCGAGCGCCACGATCGGCAGGATCACCTTCAACCAGGCAACCACGTGGGAATGGAGGTTGTCGGCGCGTGCCATGGCTCAGACGATGCCGGCGCGAAGGCAGTCGTGGATATGCAGGATACCCACGGCGCCGGACGGCGTCCCGCCGGGTCTCGGTGCGGGCACGACAAAAAGGCAGGTGATCTTGCGCGCATTCATCAGCGCCAGCGCTTCCTCGGCCAGCGAGTCGGGCAGGATGGTGCGCGGATGCGGTGTCATCACCGCCTCGGCGCGGCAGTCGAGCAGGCCGACCATGTGGCGCCTGAGGTCGCCGTCGGTGACGATCCCGGCAAGGGAGCCATCGGCTTCGGTCACGCCCACCACGCCGAAGCCCTTGCGCGTCATCTCGAGCAGCGCCTCCTGCATCGGGGCATCGCGGGCGACCAGCGGCAGATCCGCGCCGCTGTGCATCAGGTCCTCGACCCGCGACAGCCGGGCGCCGAGGCTGCCACCGGGATGAAAGTCGCGGAACATCTGCGGCGTGAAGCGGCGGTGTTCCATCAACGCCACCGCCAGCGCATCGCCAAGCGCCAGCGTCATGGTGGTCGAGGTGGTGGGCACGATCCCGTTGCCGCAGGCTTCGGGGGCCTCGGGCAACAGCAGCGCGATATCGGCCCGGCTGAGCAGATTGCTGCCCGCGCGTTCGGCGACGCCGATCAACGGAATGCCAAAGCGGCGGGTATAGGCGATCATGTCGGCCAATTCAGGCGTCTCGCCCGATTTCGACACCAGCAACGCCACATCGCCCGCCGCCATCATGCCGAGATCGCCGTGGCTCGCCTCGGCCGGGTGGACAAAATAGGCGGGCGTGCCGGTCGAGGCAAAGGTCGCGGCGATCTTGCGCGCAATGTGGCCCGACTTGCCCATGCCCGAGACGATCACGCGGCCGCGCGCCTCGAGGATCAGTTCGACAGCGCGCACGAATTCCGACCCGATCGATCCTTCGAGAAGGCCAAGCGCCTCGGCCTCGCGCTGGATCACCTGTCGGCCGGTGGCCAAAAGCGTTTGGGGGTCGGGCCGTTCCTGCATGTTCTGGCTCAATGTGAAAAGACGTCGATCTCGGGCCAGCCGGCAAGGTCGAGCTGCGCCCGCGTCGGCAGGAACTCGAAACAGGCCCGGGCGATACCGATCCTGCCCTCGCGCTCCAGCATCTCGTCCAGAATGGCCCGCAGGCGATGAAGGTGGAGCACGTCCGAGGCGGCATATTCCTGCTGGGCCGCCGTCAGCAAGGGCGCGCCCCAGTCGCTCGACTGCTGCTGCTTGGAGAGGTCGATGCCGAGCAACTCCTGGCACAGGTTCTTCAGCCCGTGCCGGTCGGTGAAGGTGCGCACCAGCTTCGAGGCGATCTTGGTGCAATAGACCGGCGCCGCCAGGGCCCCGAAGGCGTGAAACATCACGGCGATGTCGAACCGGCCGAAATGGAACAGCTTGAGTACGGCGGGATCGGTCAGCAGTCGTTCGAGGTTGGGCGCCGATGTCTGACCCTGTGCGACCTGCACCAGATGGGCGTTGCCATCCCCGCCCGACAGCTGGATCAGGCACAGCCGGTCGCGGTGCAGGTTCAATCCCATCGTCTCGCAGTCGATGGCGACGACAGACCCCAGGTCGAGATCGTCGGGCAGATCGGAGTGATAGAGGAAAATTGCCATGTCTGGTCCGGCTGGCTCTTGTCTATCTTCACCGGTGTCCTGATTTTGGCCGATTGTCCAGATTGCATGCGGTCGCGAAGCGATTTGTTGGTGGGCCGGTGGGGGCGCGGCGCCCCGGCGCAGGCGGGCCGGGCGAGCGAAGCGGCGCCATGCAAAGCCGCCCGGGGTCGCGGTCGCCCCATTGATTCATTGTTAACGTAAACGGTTCAGAAATTAACTGGTCATTGCGGCTGCAAGCAATTATATAGGGTAGCGACGTCGCAGAGATGGGACGATCGACGATGTAACGACCGAACGGTGATGCCGGATCCCGACGACGGGCCGGCGCCGAGCGGGGCGGCAGGGATGTTCCTGTCGCTGTTTTTGGGTTTTCGGGTCTTCGGGTTGTCCGGTTTCCCTGGTTCTTGGTTTTTGGTTTCGAGTGTTGACATGAATGCCCAGTTTTCCGACCTTATGTCTGTTGACCCGTTAGGGTTTCAATGCATTCCCGAGGATCTGCTTGATGCCGCCTTTGCTCGGGCGGACAAACCGGTTCTGGTGCCGCGTACCTGCGACACCGGAGATCAGTTCTTGGATCCAGGGGTTCTGGCACAGCTTCTGGGGCACACCCCGTCCGCCGAGGAATGGTCGCAGTACCAATGGCGGTACCTGCATTTTTATGGGCTCTCGACGACATCGCTTCCCGGCAAGCTGCTCTATTCAGACAACCCCAGTCCGGTGCCGGTGCCGGGGTCGTCCGTCGGCTTGTTGACGGCTATGCTGATCGTGGCCTTCGTCGGTTTCGTCCGCCGCAGGCGCCACGCCTGACCAGCCGACGCGGGTGCCTGCCCTATCCGGATTGCTGACGATGACGCATGGCCAATGCGCCGCGCCGACCCGGCACCGGGGCGCAGTGCGGCAGTTGCAATGGCGCGCCTTTCGGCCAAACCCGGGCGAATCGCTGACACCGAAGTGGCTGTTTTCGAACAATGGCCGTCACCCCGGGTGATCTCGCCAGCGCCATCGAGATCCGCTTTCGCCGCGTCCGGTTAGCCAATTTTTCATTCAATTTCAAAAGTTAATCCGGGGACTCGCGGGTATCCGCCGGGGGATGCCGGATTTTGTCCTGTGCATGAATCGGCGAAAAGCTGTAACATGCTCATAGACAGATAGAGACAGCGCACAGAAAATTTCGGCGCGAAATTGGATACCGAAAGGACTTGACAGATGCTCAGGAATTTTGCCGTTGCCGCCGCTACTGCCGCATTGGTTTCGGTCCCGGCGCCCCAGGCGAGCGCCGGAAACAATTTTGGCAAGGTTGCAGCCGGGGCTGCGGTGGGTCTTGGCATAGCTTGCGTGACCGGCGTGATCTGCAAGAAGCAACAGCAGACCACGCAAAGGGCGCCGTCCAGCGGCGGAACCAAGAAAAAGGCGGCGCCGCAGATGAGCGCAGCGGAGCGGGCCCAGCGTCAGGAAAACAAGGACGTCCAGACGGCGCTCAATGCCTTCGGTTTCAATGTCGGCACCCCCGACGGCGTGTTCGGAAAGAACACCTACGCGGGCATGCGTGATTACCAGGCCTTCATGGGGTACCCTGTGACCGGCGAGCTCGACCCCTATCAGAAACAGTTCCTGCTTGAGAGCCAGCAGCGCGCCGTGGCTTCGGGCGCCTATCCGACCCGCGATATGCTGAAGGCCTATCAGAACGAGGCCAGGGGTTATTCCAACGGCTACGGCGCGCCGAACGGGGCAAATCCGGGTACGGGATACAACGACACCAACGGCTATGCCGGAAACGGTGGCTACAACACGAACGGCGGTTACAACGGTAACGACGGCTATGCCGGAAACGGCGCCTATGGCGGCAGCAACGGCTATCCGGTGCCGCCGCCGGCTGTTGTTCCGCCGATGGCGAACCAGCCGGTGCCCGCGACGACCGACATCAAGCTGCCGATCCTGCCGACCCGGTCCGGGGGGCTTGTCGGTTCCGGCGGCGGCTCGATGGCCGATCGTTGCGAATTGGTCGATCTTCTCAGCCAGTCGAGCGGCGTGATCCAGGCCGTGAACATCACCGATCCCGATCAGGCGCTCAGCCAGCAGTTCTGTGCCATGCGCGGCTATGCGATCAGCGAAGGCCAGAGCGTCATGGCGGCCTATGGGGTCGATGACGAATCGATGCGGTCCGAGGTCTGCGGACCGATCGCGCTGCAGATGGCCGAAACAGGCGCGATGACCGGCGAATCTTCGCCCCAGGTAGCCGCCGCCAAGGCCGCCGAGATCACCCGCGGTCTGGGTGTCGACGATCCGAGTGCTGCGCGCGACTATGGCCGCATGTGCCTGAGCGTCGGCTATCGCGTCGACGACCCCGAACTGGCTGCCGGCGGTGCGCTGATGATGCTGGGGCAGGGCGATTATGCCTATGCCGAGGTCATCGCCCACCACCTGCGCGAGGGCTTCGGCGTTCCGGCCAATTCCGCTGCCGCGGTGCCGTGGTACGAGACCACGATCACCACGCTCGAACGTGGCGGGCAACCGGCGTTCCTGCCGACGCAGTCGGCGGGCCGGGTTGCGGTGATGCGCAACGTGCTGGCGATGGGCGGCATGCAGGCGGCCAACGACGGCGTGCTTCCGGGCGCGGTTCCGGTCAGCACCGGACCCGTCCTCCCGGTCCTGAAAAAAGGGAACTGAGCCGCAACGGCGCCGTTCCCCGGCTGGTTCAGGCCCTGGCGTCTTGCGCCGGGGCCTTGTCTTTTCGGACCGGTCTGGTGCCGGACCGCTCGGGGTGCGCGTGCCCTGCCTGAGTGGCAGGTGTCATTGGCACGGCCCGCCGTTTTCGTTGACCCGAAAAATCACGTGTTGTTAGATACCCGGGTGCTGGGGATAGTATCGATGCGTCTTTTCCTTTTTCTTTCTGCCATTTGTCTTGTCCTGATTGTAACCGGTTCAGCGGCGCTGGCGCTGAAGGCCTGCGGTGTGACCCTTCCCTTCGGGCTTGGTGCCTGGTCGGCTTGCCGGACGGCGCCCGATTATGCCTCGCTCGATCGTCTTGCCGCATTGAAGGTCGAGCGCGGGGATCTGCGCGCCCGCATTTCGGTGCTCGAAAACGACCTCGGCAAGATCCAGTGCGAGGCAGATGCGCAGACGCCCCCCGCCTCGGTACCCGCCACCATCGACAAGGACGCCTTCCAGCGCCGGGATCTGGCGGCTCTGTCCGGCTGCTGGCAGTTGATGACACAATTCGACGTGCGCAACGCGCGCACCGGCAAGTCGACCACCTATGATCGCTGGGCCGTATGTTTCGAACCGGACGGAACGGGAACAGAGGTTCTGACAGCCACCGATGGCACCACCTGCGAGGGTCCGGTTGCTGGCGCCTTCGACACTTCCGGCAGTTTCGAGATCAGCAAGCCCGGGAAACTGGACTGCAGCGACGGGACGTTCATCTACAAGACGCAGGCCTCGTGCAATCTGGACGGTGCCGGGCGCGCGATCTGCGATCTCTATCAGCCGGAAACGGGCGGGACCGACCGGGTCGAACTGCGCCGCGGAACACAGGAGCCCTGAGAATGGCCGATCACTTCCTTGCAAAGTCGCGCGTCAACCTCACGGATTGCCTGCCTTCGGGTGACGGGCTGGCAATCGAACGCTTCGAGACGCTCTCGCGCATCCTCGACACCGGCGCCGGTGCCGCGGTCGCCCGGCTGTTCGCCGAGCCGCTGATCAGCCGCGGCAACGACGTCGCCTCGCCCACCATCGCCTGGTACACCGAGTTCGAAGGCGAGGGGGTCCCGTTCTCGGAACTGGACGAGGACGCCCGCAGCGAACTTGGCGATGTGCTGAGCCGTCGCCTTGCCACCCTGCCGGATCTGATCACCGACGACGAGGACGGCGCCCTGCTGGCGGCGGCGCTTCACACGCTGACACCCGACAGCGTGTGGTCGGTGGGCGGGCGTCCGGTGATCCTGAACTGGGGGATGCTGCCCGAAGAGGCGCGAACCGACGACCGCGCGCGGCAGCGTCATTTTCGCACCACGCTCGGTCGTTTCCTCGACATCCCCGCGCCGCCCATCGGTGGCGATCTGGCCGATTGGTCGGCGACCCGCAAGGCGGCGGCGGTCGGGGTCGCCACAGCCGGTGTTGCCGCATTGGCAACCGCCGGCCCTGCCGCGGCCGATGCCCGAACCGCGAAGTTCGCTTCTGAGGGGCCGCCGCCGGCTTCTCCACCGCCAACCCCGGTCCCGGCGGCTGGCGGCCGGCTGCCGCTGATTGCCTGGCTGCCGCTCGTGTTGCTGCTGGTCCTGTCGGGCGCGGTGCTTGCCTGGCTTCTGGTTCCGGGCACACGGCTGTTCGCCGCCCCGCCACCCGCGCCGCTGGTCACGGACGCCGAGGCCGCGCGGCTTGCCGGCAGCGTCAACGAGGCGCTTCGCGCCCGCATCGCCGCACTGGAAAAGGCGCTCGACGGGGCGGTCTGTCAGGCCGATGGCACACTTCTGATGCCCGAGGGCATTACCATCGAAGGCATGCTGCCGCCCTCGCCGCAGACCCCGATGCAGGCACAGGGCAACCGTGTCGCGACCACGGCCGACCCGATCCTGCCCGCAGCGCTCACCCGTCTGATTGCCGGCGCGGACGGCACGGAACCCCGCACGCTGCTGCAAACGATCGAGGCGCGCACGGTCATGGTGCTGGTCCGGTCCGAGCGCGGCATCACCGCGGGGACCGGCTTTGTCGTCGGGCCGGGAAGCGTTGTCACCAATCTGCATGTGGTGGACGGCGCACTGCCCGATGGCATCCATGTCATCAACAACGCGCTCGGCACCGCCCGCCCGGCCGAGATGGTCAAGACCTCGGGGCCGTTCGAGCAAACCGGCAAGGACTTTGCCCTGCTTCGGGTCGCGGACATGGATCTGCCGGCCTTCCAGATCTATGTGCCCGACGCGCCGCTGAAGGGGCTCGAGGTTTTCGCCGCGGGCTATCCGGGCGACACGCTCGCGACCGATGCCGAATTCAAGGCGCTGCGTGCCGGGGCGACCGACGCGGTGCCCGCGCTGATCGTCACCGACGGGACCGTGAATCTTGAACCGACGCTTGCGCAGACCGCGCGGGTGATCGAACATTCGGCGCCGATCTCGAAAGGCAACTCGGGTGGCCCGCTGGTCGATGCCTGCGGGCGGCTGGTGGGAGTGAACACTTTCGTGCGCCGCGGATCGCTGCGCGACCTGAACTTTGCCCAGTCCGCGCCCGATCTCGTCGCCTTCCTGCAGAACACCCCGGCGATCACCTCGGTGGTCACGCAGGCCTGCACACCCGAGATCCTGCGCCCCTCGGTGCGCAGCGCGGCGAACGCAGAGCCGCCACAGACAACTTCCACGCCGGTGCTGCCCAAACTCGTGAAGCCCGCGCCCTGAACAGACCGAGCAGATTGCATATGACGAACATCCCGATCGAACATCTTCGAAAGCTGGTCCAGTGGCGGGACGAGACGACACTGGTGCCGTTTTCCGGCATCCAGATGCTCGATTTCGGGTTTTCCGTCGACGACATCGACTTGAAGCCGTCGAAGTTCGTGGAGCGCACCACCGGCGAGGTCGGCGGCGAGGTCGAGCGCACGCTGTTGCCCTATACCGGTGACGAAGAGTTCGACGACAAGATCGAAGAGGGCGCGCGGGACGACGACGACAACTATGCGATCCGCCCGCTTGCCGCGCTGGAACCCTTTCTGGACAAATGGGTGCCGGTGCCGGTGCTGCGGCTGAAATCCGAACGCGGGCCGGACGGCGCGGAGCGCTATGACCCCGGCCCGTCAAGCTGGGCGCGGTTGCGCACGACCGAGCTGCCCGAGCGCGACCCCGTGACCGGTCACACCCACCGGGTGCAACTGGCGCTCGACACGTCGCTGGTGGCGCAGAATGCGGCCGACCAATACGTCGCGCCGGAAATCTCGGATGCCGAGAAGCCGCGCGAATTCCGCCTTGTCAGCGATCCCGCGCATATGGACTGGTTTCTGCGCCGGTTGGAGCCCGCTGCCGACGGCACGCTGGCCGACCTGCAATTGTGGGTGTCGGACTGGCTGAAGGAACTGTTTCTGGCCTTCAAGCGGGCAGAACGGCCGGGCCGGCGGATCACCGAGGACATGCTGCTTTATCAGTTCGAACACTGGGCGCGCTATCTTGCCTATCTGCGTCTGATCAATGCCACCTGCCACCCGCCGAAGATGCGCTTCGTCAACACCGTGTCGGAACGCGATGCGGTCACGCCGGTCGATGTGGATCTGGTGCTCGATGTCGGCAACAGCCGTACCTGCGGCATCCTGATCGAACGCTTTCCGGGCGAGCCGCGGGTCGATCTGGCACGGTCCTTCCCGCTTGAGATCCGCGATCTGTCGCGGCCCGAATTCCACTATTCGGGCCTGTTCGAAAGCCGGGTGGAATTTGCCGAATTCCGCATGGGCGACGACCGCTTCGCCAGCCGCTCGGGCCGCCGCAATGCCTTCATGTGGCCGTCCTTCGTGCGCATCGGGCCCGAGGCCGTGGGATTGATCCAGCAGGAGGAGGGGACCGAGACCGCCTCGGGCCTGTCCTCGCCCAAGCGCTATCTGTGGGACGACACTGCGACCCAGCAGGACTGGCGCTTTCATCACCATTTCGATCCGAACAATCTGCCAAAGGCGGTGCGCTCCGCGATGCGGCATCTCAACGAGGCCGGCGACGTGCTGGAACAGGTGCGCTATGAGGAACAGCAGCGCCTGCGTCCGAAGCGCGCCACCCCGACCAATCAGGCGATCCGGCCGCGGTTCTCGCGTTCCTCGATGTTCAGCTTCATGCTGGCCGAGATCATTGCCCATGCGCTGGTGCAGATCAACGATCCGGGCTCGCGCTCGCGCCGGGCGCAGTCGGACCTGCCGCGACGGCTGAACCGGATCATCCTGAGCCTGCCGACCGCAACCTCGATCCAGGAGCAGGCGATCATAAGGTCCCGCGCTTCGGGCGCGCTGCGGATGGTCTGGGCAATGCTTGGCATCAAGGAGACCGACAGTTCGATCGCCCGCCGCCCGACCCTGCTGGTGGAATTCGACGAGGCGAGCTGCACCCAGCTTGTCTACCTCTATACCGAGGTGACGCAGAAATTCGACGGGCGGATCGACCGGTTTCTGGAACTCAAGGGCCGGATGCGCCCGCCCCCCGGTGGCGGCGCCCCCGAGCCCTCGCTGCGGCTCGCCTGTATCGACATCGGTGGTGGCACCACGGACCTGATGATAACCACCTTCCGGGGCGAGGCGAACCGGGTCCTGCATCCCGAGCAGAATTTCCGCGAAGGCTTCCGGCTGGCAGGCGACGATCTGGTGCAGCGTGTGATCTCGGGGATCATCCTGCCGCTGCTGCAACGCTCGATCGAGGAGGCGGGCGGGCGCTATGTCGGCGAGAAGTTCCGCGAGATCTTTGGCGGCGACATCGGCGGGCAGGATCAGCAGGCGGTGCAAAGGCGCCGGATCTTCTCGCTTCGGGTGCTGTTGCCGCTGGCCGAGGCGATCCTTGCCTATTGCGAGACGGCGGACGAATTCGACCGCTTTGACCTCGCCGTGGGCGAGATCCTCGGGTTGACGCCGTCGCGGTCGCCCGAAGAGACGGAGGCAGGCCCGGGACCTTTGGCAAAACCGGTCGCCGACCCGGCAAGGACCGACAAGAAGGACGTTGCCGAGGAAACGCTCGCCTTCCTCGAAACCCGCGCCGAGGAACTGGGCGCGGTCGGCTGGCGGCTGGCCGATGTGGTGCTGGCAACCTCGCGCGAAGATGTCGACGCGATCTCGCGCGAGACCTTCCAGAAGGTTCTGGGCAACATGTGCGAGGTCATCGACCACCTCGGTGCCGATATCGTGCTGCTGACCGGCCGGCCCTCGCGCCTGCCGGCGGTGCGCTCGATTATCGAGGAACTGCATGTGGTTGCGCCGCACCGGATGATCCCGATGCACAGCTACAAATGCGGGCGCTGGTATCCGTTCCGCGATCCGGTGACCCAGCGCATCGGCGATCCGAAAAGCACGGTGGCGGTGGGCGGGATGCTGATTGCGCTCAGCGAGAACCGCATCCCGAACTTCAAGGTCACGACCGGCGCGTTCCGGATGCGTTCGACCGCGCGGTTTATCGGCGAGATGGACACCAGCGGCCAGATCGTCGACGAACGGCTGCTGTTCTCGGACATCGACCTCGATCAGGCCAAACGCGGCGCGGCGCAGATGACCGAACTGCGCATGTTTTCGCCCGTCCATATCGGCAGCCGGCAATTGCCGCTCGAACGCTGGACGACGACGCCGCTCTATCGTCTCGATTTCGCCAATGCCGCGGCACAGCAGCGGCCGACGCCGATCCGCGTGGTGCTGGAAAAGCTGGAGTTCGACGACGGCGGTGACGACGAGGATAACCCGACCGCCGAACAGACCCTGCGCCGCGAATCCGTGCGCGAGGCCTTCGGGATCGAAGAAGTGGAAGACGGCAACCAGGGACCGATGAAGAAGGAAGATCTGGTGCTGCGACTGCATACGCTGGGATTTGATGACGAATACTGGATGGATTCGGGGATCTTCCGGCTTTGAGGATGGGATTGGCATGAGCGGACCTGAGGAACTGGGCGCCCGTTGCCGCGAGGTGGCGGAACTGGCCGGCAAGGCGCTGGAATGGATCGACGACCCCGAAGCGCAGGCGATGGTGGGGCCGGACCGCAAGGCGCTGACAAAGCTGCTGCGCCGCGGCTCAAGGCGGGCGACGAAACTGGCCCGCTCGGCAGAGACCAAGTTGAGCGTCAGCGTCTTTGGCCCCAGCCAGGCGGGCAAGTCGTTTCTGGTCTCGGTTCTGGCGCGCCCCGAGGGCGGCCGGCTGGTCGCCGATTTCAACGGTCCGGGCGGCAAGCTCGACTATATCAGCGCGATCAACCCGGTGGGCGACGGCGAGTCGACCGGTCTGGTGACCCGTTTCACCATGACCAAGGATCAGACCCCGGAGGGCTTTCCGATCAAGCTGGTGCTGTTGTCCGAGGCCGACATCGCCCGCACGATCATGAACAGCTTCTATATGGATGGCGACCAGTCCGAGGTGCCGCCGGAGCCGGAGGATCTGACCGCGCATATCGAGGCGTTTCGCGGCCGGATGTCGGATGGCGAAAAGGGGCTCAGCTATGACGACGTCCACGAGATTGCCGAATATGTCGAGGCGAGCTTTGGCAAGACCGCCTATGCCGCCGCTCTGAAACCGTTCTGGGACGAGGCCTCGGTGATCCTGCCAAAGCTCGCCCTGCCGGACCGGGCCGAGTTTCTGGCGCTGCTCTGGGGCCGCCACGCGGCCTTCACCGACCTTTTCCTGCGGCTTGCGCGTGCGACGGCCCAGATCGACAATGCGCCGGTGGTCTATGCAACGCTTGCCGCACTGACCCCGCGCGAGACCTCGATCATCGATGTCGGCACGCTGCACGGGCTGCTCGACGATGTTCAGACCGACATGCTGGAGATCCAGACAGAGGCGGGCAAGCGCGCAAAGCTGCCGCGCGCCATCGTGTGTGCGCTGGCCGCCGAACTGGTCTTTCCAATGGAAACGCAACCATCGGATGTCTTCGCCGAGACCGACCTTCTGGATTTCCCGGGCGCGCGCAACCGCTTTGACCAGCCGTTGTCAAAGACGCTCGCGGATCCTGTCGCCGCGATCTCGGGTCTGCTGCTGCGCGGCAAGGTGGCCTATCTTTTCGACCGCTATGTCGAGAACCAGGAGATCACCTCGATGCTGCTCTGCGTGCCGGACAGCAACATGGAGACGCTGGATCTGCCGGGACTGGTCGAGAACTGGATCGTTCAGACCCATGGCGGCACACCGCAGGAGCGTGCGACAAACGACTGCATCCTGTTCTTCGTGTTGACCAAGTTCGACAAGCATCTGGGCGACAGCGCGGCGGGCGGCGAGGAATCGCAGCGTTTCGAGCGGCGGATGAAGTTCTCGCTGCAGGAGAAATTCGGCCGTGGCCGCGACCCTTGGGTCGAACGCTGGACCCCGAGCACGCCGTTTCAGAACTGCTTCTGGCTGCGAAACCCCAACTTCTTTGTCGATGGCCTGATCGAATACGACGGCGATCGCGAGTTGCGGATCCGTCCCGAAAAGGAAGCGCGTGTGGACGAGTTGCGCACCGGCTGCATCTCGGCCGCACCGGTGCAGAAGCATTTCTCCGATCCTGCCGCGGCCTGGGACGCCGCGCTGACCATGAACGACGGTGGCGTCAGCTATCTGACCGGCGCGCTGACCCGGGTCTGCACGCCCGCCAGCAAGGTCCGCCAACTGACCACCCAGATCGAGAAGACGGCAAGCGATATCGAGGCGGCGCTGTCGCCCTACTATGTCTCGGACGACGTGGAAAAGCGGGTGGACGAAAAGCGTCTGGCCGCCGCCGACATCATCGACGGGCTCGAGATCGCATTGCAGAACCACCGTTTCGGGGCGTTTCTGCGGTCGCTCACGGTCGATCAGGAACTGATCCAGGACCGTATCGCCCGGGTGCCGAGTTCGATCCGGATCTCGAGCGCGGTGTCCTCCGCCGCCGCAGAAGAACCTGCGCGGGTCGCGACCGCCGGTGCGGTCGCCCGCCCCGCGCGCCCCGGCAGGCCGGCGCGGCCGGCGGACCCATCGGCCGCGAAACCGGCCGATCCGGCGCCGGTCGCAGCCCGGGATGCGAATGCCATCCGCACCATGACGGCCGCCATGTTCCAGTCGAACACGGCCGTCGAGGTCTGGCTTGATCGGCTCGCCGAATTCCGCGACGACACCGATCTGCTCCGGGCCTTTCATCTGACGACGGCGTCCGCCTCGGACCTGCTGAGCGAACTGACACACGGCCTGCGCCGATGCCGGGTGCCGCAGCGCATCGTCGAACAGCTCGAAGCGATCAACTTTGGCCACACCGTGGACAAACAGGCGCCGCCGGCCGCCATCGTCTGCGCCGAGCAGATCAATGAATTTGTCAACGGTCTCGGCTTTACCCATCTGCCGCAAGACCAGCGCCCGACGGCGCCGGGATCGGACGGGGTCGAACGGCCGATTTTCCTGACCCGGCCGAGCCGCGAGTCGGCCGAGGATCTGCCGACGCTTCAGCGTGCGACCGCGCGGGACAAATGGACCGATTGGGTCTTCGGGCTCGAGGCGATGTTTGTCGCCAATGCAATGGACAGCGAGGGTGGCACGGTGAACATCGAACTGAACGGGCGCCTCGGCCGGATCCTGACACGGCTGGCGGGGGCAGAGGTCTGATGCAGGTCACCATCCGTCCCGATCCGTCAAAGCCGCTTGGGGGATATGCCCGTATCGAACTCGACACGGGTCTCGATGCAACAGAGGTCACTGTGGCGGTGCGCAACGTCTTCTCGGGCCAGTTTCTGGGCGAAGACGGCTGGCAGCCAACACGCGAGGCCTTCGGGCCCTATCCGGTTGTGGCGGAGGGCAGCGGATCGCAGCTGACCGTCGGGCCCGAGATCGTGAACCAGATCGAGGAATATACCGCGATCGAGTTGTTTCTGGGCGATGCGAAGGCGCAGACAAGCTGGCCCGACGATGTGGTGCCGGCGCCGGGTGCGGCGCGGCTCGGCGGGATATCCTCGGTCAACACCGCGCGCAGGGCCGAACCGTCGCAGGCGCTTCGCGCGCCGGTGCGAGAGCCGGAGGACCCCGGGATCGTCGTCGATCCCGCGCCGGAACCGACGGCGGCGCCGGAACCGACGGTGAACCGCAGCCGCACGCCGATGCTGATCGGAGGCGGGCTGTTGCTGGTCCTGCTTGCCGTGGTGCTCGGTTATCTTTTCCTGAGGCCGAAGGATGTTCCGCCACCGCCGCCGCCGCCACCACCTGTACCGGATGTCTGCAGTGCCGAGGCCCTTGCAACCCTTTCGGGCGGGCCGTTTGCGGCCGTTCAGGAGGTGTTCGCCACCTGCGGGGCGAAGATTTCCGCCGACGATGCGCTCGGGCTGCTCGAATCCGCGGCTGCCGCGGGCGATGGTGCGGCGCTGACGCTGTTCGGCAAGCTCTATGACAGCGCCGCAACCGACCCGGTGGTCGAACAGTCGATCGGCCTCAGCTTTGATGCGGCCGATGCGCGTGCCGCCGAATATTATTCCCGCGCCGTCGCGGCGGGCGCGTCAGAGGCCGCGCCGCTGCTGTCCGCGACCTGCGAGCGGCTGGCGGGGTCGTCTGCCACGCTCGACCGGTCCGCGCACGAGGATTTCTGCCAATGATCCCGCGCCGTGCCACGTTCTGGCTGGCGCTGATGCTGGCCGTCGCCACCCTGGCGGCGTTTCCGGCGGCCGCCCAGCAGGTCCGGCCGTTGCTGGCTCCGGGCAAGTCCACGGTCTATCAGCGGGTGCTGACCCGCCCGGGCGCCTATCTTCATTCGATGCCGAACGGCCCGCAGGACCGGATGTATCCGGCGTTTCAGCCGCTTTATGTCTTCGACCGGCAGGCGGGCTGGCTCAGCGTCGGCGCCTCGGCCTCGCGTCTGCCCGAAGGCTGGGTGGAAGAAAGCGCGGTGCTGCCCTGGAAGCAGAACATCGTCGGTGCCTTCACCAACAGCGCCGGCCGCAAGCGGCAGCTGTTCTTTGACACCGAGGATCACCTGCGCTGGCTGATGAACAACGAGGCGCTGACCCAGGTGCAGGACCGTCTGCTGGCCGAAGCCGAGGCCGGCCTCTCGGGCGGCGACGGAGTGGTTTCGGTCGAGCCCGAGGAATTCGTCAATATCCGCGACGATCTTTACGTCATGCCGATCCTCGATTTCGAGCAGGATCTGTCGCCGATCAACTATGACACCGTGCTCTTGATGGAGGTCGCGTCGGTCCCGCTGGAGGAACCGGCCGCTGCCCCTGCCGCGACGACGCAGACAAGCGATCCCTTCGACGTCGGCATTGTCTTCGTGCTCGACACGACCCAGTCGATGGCGCCCTACATCGCCCGTACCCAGAAGGCGCTCGACAAGGTCATCTCGGGGATCGAGGGCACCGACATCGGCAAGCTGGTGAATTTCGGGGTCTTCGGGTTTCGCGACAGCACCGATGCCGTGCCGGGGCTGGAATACCGCACCAGGGAACTGATCCCGCTGGCCCGGCGGGACGACCAGACGCCGGTTCTCGACGCCATCGGCAAGGCAACGCGGGTGGCGACGGTCAGCTCGCCCGGGTTCAACGAAGACAGTCTGGCGGGGGTCGAGGACGCCATCGGCAAGAGCGACTGGGATCAGGACGGCAACCCGATCAACGCGCGCTATGTGATCCTGGTGACCGACGCCGGGCCAAAGGACCCGCGCGATCCCAATGCCCGGTCCGAGATCGGGGCGGCCGAACTGCAGGTGGACGCCGAGGGCCAGCAGATCGTGGTGATGACCCTGCACCTGCGCACGCCCGTCGGCGGAGAAGCCAACCACGCCTATGCGGCGGATCAGTACAAGGCGCTGTCGCGGTTCGGCGACAACAGCTTCTATTTTCCGATCGAGAACGGGTCTGAAACGGCGTTCGAGGACGTCGCAACCCGGCTGGTGACGGCGCTGACCGACCATGTGCGCGTCGCCCGGGGCGAGGCGACCGAGCTGTCCGACGATGAGGCGGGCAAGGAGATGGTGGAGTTGGGCCGGGCCATGCGGTTGGCCTATCTGGGGGATCAGCGCGGCACACAAGCGCCGGATGTGATCCGCGGCTGGGTTTCCGACCTTGCGGTCGAGGATCCGCGGCGCACGGCCATCGAACCGCGCCTGCTGATCACCAAAAACGAGCTTGCGACCATGGCCGATCTGCTGCGCGTGATGACCGACGAGGGCGAGAAGGTCACCAGTTCGGACGATGCGATGAGCTTTTTCGTCCGGGTGCGCGAGGTGGTCGCGCAGATGGCGCAGGACCCCAAGATGATGGTCGACGCCAATGCCGACAGCCTTGGCGGTACGCTCGAGTTTCTCGAGGATCTGCCTTACCAGAGCCAGCTCATGTCGATGACCGAACAGCGCTGGGGCCAGAGCGCGATGATGCGGCGGACGATCCTCGACACCATGCGGCAAAAGCTGGCGCAATACCGCAAGTGGCTGCTCGACCCGACGGTCTGGACCTCGCTGTCGGACAATTCGCCCGATGGCGAACATGTCTTTGCCATGCCCTTCGACATCCTGCCGTGACGGGGGGGCGCCGATGATCTCCAGCCTGCTCGCCCGGCGTCTTCTGACGACCCTGAGCTCGCCTGACCGCGGATTTCGGCTGGAAGTGGAGGATTTCCGGCTGGACGCAGGCGAGGCGGTCGGTCTGACCGGCCCGAGCGGCACCGGCAAGACCCTGTTGCTGGAACTGCTGGGATTGCTGCGCAGGCCAGATTCGGGCAGCGCCTATGAGGTTGTGCTGCCGGACGCCACGCGCGATCTTGCGGCGCTCTGGTCGGCGGGGGCCGGGGCTGCGACGGCGACGCGCGGGGCGCTGTTCGGCTTCGTTCCGCAATCGGGCGGGCTTTTGCCCTTTATCACCGTGGCCGAGAATGTCAGCCTCGGTCAGCGCATTACCGGCCGCGAGGATCCGGCCCGTGCCCGCACGCTGATGGAGCGTCTGGGCATCCTGCCGCTGTCCCAACTCTATCCCGGCGCGCTTTCGATCGGCCAGCGCCAGCGGGTGGCCATTGCGCGCGCTTTGGCGCACCGACCGCCGTTCCTGATCGCCGATGAACCGACTGCGGCGCTCGATCCCGGCACGGCGGCCGAGGCGATGACGATGCTTGTCGCGGCGGCCCATGAGGATGGCGCGGCACTGCTGGTTTCGTCCCACGACGTGGCGCTGCTGGGCCGCTTTGCGATGCGCCGCTGTCATCTGTCGATCGCCGAAAGCAGCGAGACCCGGACCGTCAGCCGCCTGACCGCGGACGCCGAGGTGGCGGCATGAGGCTGGTGCTGCGCCTTGCGCTTCGCGATCTTCTGCGCGACCGGGTGCAGCTGATCTGCAATGTCGCGGTGATCGCCGGGGTGCTGGTGCCGCTGATGGTGTTGTTCGGGGTCAAGAACGGCGTCTATGACGCGCTGATCGGTCGGCTGCTGAGCGATCCGGCGAACCTGCAGATCGACACATCGGGGAACCTTTCGTTTTCCGAGTCGGATGCGGACGAGGTGGCAGGCTGGCCCGAAAGCGGCTTTGTCACGCTCAAGACCCGCAGCATGTTCGATTTCATCAACGTAAAGCCCGTGGCAGGCGGCGCGCTGCGCGACGCGGTGATCGTGCCATCGGGGCAGGGCGACCCCTTTCTGCCCGCGGGTGCCAGCCTTGACCCGGACGAGGTGGCGGTGAGCGGGCAGCTTGCGCGGCAGCTCAACATCGCCGCGGGCGACGAGATCCTTGTCGCGACGCAGGCAGAGCGGCCCCGGCAACTGGTCTTTCGCCTGAAGGTTTCGGCCATCGTGCCCTCAGAGCGGCTTGGCGGGCGCACGGTGCTGGCGGGGATCGACAAGCTCGACCTGATCGAGGCGTTCTATGACGGCTTTGCCCTGCCCGATCATGGCATCGACGAGGGGCGGCCGCTGTCTTCGCGCATTGCGACCTATGAGGGGCTCAGGGTCTTTGCCCGGCGGCTGGAGGATCTGGCGGCGCTGCAGGACCGGGTCGAGACCCGGTTCGGCATCGCGACCGAGGCCCGCACCCGGCAGGTCGAGGCGACGCTGAGCCTTGGCCATAACCTCGATCTTGCGCTGGTCCTGACGGCGGCGGTTGCCTGCGTCGGGCTTGCCGCCGCGCTGCTGTTCGGCTTCTGGGGGGCGATCCAGCGCAAGGCGCAGGTGATGGCGACCCTGTCGCTGATGGGGATCGGCGGCAACCGGCTGGCGGTCTTTCCCATCGCGCAGGCGCTGGTATCGGCGGCGGTGGCGCTGGTGGCGTCGTTCCTGCTGTTCGGTCTGGCGACGCTGGCCGTCAACGCGCTGTTCGGCAGCGGCGATGCGGGCCCGGACATGGTGCGGATGTCGGTCGGACAGGCGCTGGCGATCATCGGGGGTGTGCTGGCCTTCGTGCTTGCCACCTCGCTCGCGGCCGCGCGCGCCGCACAGCGCGTCGATCCTGCCACCGTCTTGCGGGAGGGCAGCTGATGCGGCGCTGGCCGATCCTTTCAGCCCTTGTCGCGCTGACCGCCGGTTCATCGGCGGCGCAGGAGATCACCTGGCCGGTCAAGTTCTATGACCCGGCGGCGGAAGCCGGCGCGCCGGCGGATCTGGTCCTGCCGATGCCCTGCGGTGCGGCGATGGCGTTTCAGAAGGTCGTCGTGCCGGTGCGTCCGGATGACCCGCTGGCGGACCAGCGTGTGCGGCTGGGCCAGTCCGACCCCGAGACCGGCTATTCCGACTATCTGCGGACCGAATTTCTGCGTGGCGCCTTCTCGGACGCGGACCCGGCCGACTCGCATTACTACATCGCCCGCTATGAGTTGACGTTGGGTCAGGCGCGGGTGCTGCGCGGCGACTGCGCCGAACCGGGCAATCCGGACCGGCTGGCCGAAGGGGGTCTGTCGTGGTTCGAGGCGGTGTCGCTCGGCCGCAGCTACAGCGAATGGCTGCTCGGCAACGCCCCCGATGCGCTGCCCCATGATGGCGAACGCCGCGCCTTTGCCCGTCTGCCGACCGAGGTGGAATGGGAATATGCCACGCGCGGCGGCGCGCGGGTCGATCCGGCGCTGTTTCCCGGCCGCCGTTTTTTCGAGACCGGCGATCTGGGGGAATATGCGCTGTTCGACGATGGCCGCCGTGCCGCGCCGGGGCCTGTGGGCATCCGCCAGCCCAATCCGCTGGGCCTTTTCGACGTTTACGGCAATGCCGAAGAGCTCATGCTGGAGCCCTTCCGTCTCAACGCCTTCGGCCGCAGCCACGGGCAGGCGGGGGGCGTGGTGACGCGCGGCGGCTCGATCGACGCGGTGGCCGCACAGATCTATTCCGCGCAACGGACAGAATACCCCGCCTTCGACCCGGCGACGGGGGCGGCGATGGCGGGTGCCTATTTTGGCGTGCGTTTCGTTTTGTCCAGCAATGTCGTGTCCGAGGACCGGTTCGACGCGATCCGCAGCAGCTGGACCGAGACGGCGGATGACGAAGGCGTGCCCTCGGGCGACGCCCTGACCCAGTTGTCGGCCATCGTGAATTCCGAGATCGACCCGCGCCGGAAGGCGGCGCTCAGCGGCGTGCAGCTGCAGTTTCGCCGCGCCCAGGAGGACGTCAGGCTGGCCCAGGAGGAGGGCGCACGATCGACCCTGCTGAGCGCCGGGGCCTTCGTCGACGCGCTGCGCCGGGACGCGGCCGAGATCCGGCGGCTTCAGCGTCTGTCCTATGAACTGGCCGACCGGATCGGCATTACCCAGGGCAAGCCCAAGGAGACGCTGATGAACAGCCTGCGACAGACGGTTGCCGACATCACGGACGCGCGCGGCGTGCAGGACACCTATCTTCTGGTGCTGCGCACGGCACTTGAGACGCTTTCGACCGATATCGCGGCGGACGAGCTTCAACAAAGCTACGAGGCGCTGACCGCGCGGTTGCGGGGGGCGGGACAGGCGCCTGTGGCCGATCAGGTCGATGCGGCCTGGGGCGTTCTGACCGCCTTTCGAAAGACCCCCGACATGGCACAGGACGCACTGCTCGATGCGGCCTTGACGCGCTGAGGTGCGCAAGGCCCGCGGCGGGATAAAGGAGGACGGAACGTGGATGGCAAGCTGATCACCACCACCAGCTCCGAAGGGCTGAAGCCACTCGGATCGCAGGCGCAGCGCTCGTTCGAGCTTGTGCAATCCGAGATCGAGGCGCGGCTTGGCCCGGATCACGCGGCGATCTTCGCCGAACCCGTCAGCTCGGAGTTCGGCGACCAGACCGACTGGTATGCGGGCCGTCCGGGCGAGGTGGTGGCGCTGGCGGAGCTGACGGACGACGAACAGGCGGCGCTGCGCGAAAAGCTGTCGTCGCTTGTGGGCGACATCCGAGAGGTCGGCGCGGCGCTTGCGGCCAGCAAGGAGACCGGCGAGCAAAGGCTGGGCGAGGCGCTCTGCAATGCAGTCGAGGTGCCGAATGACCGCGCGATCCACGCGATCCGCGACGGTGCGACGCTGCACCCGGTGCTGGTGAACTGGGCGCGGCTTGCCGATGTGCAAAGCCCCGTCCGCGGTGTGCTGACCGGAACGGCGCGGGCGCCCGCGGCGCCCGTCGCAGCGGTGGGGGCGGTCGGGGCCGGCATCGCCGCACCGGCAGGGGTGGAACCCGCGGCCGTCGCCACCGCGGCGGGCGGCGGGTTTGCCTCTATGGCAGGCTGGCTGATCGGGCTGGGCTGGCTGCTGCTGGCGCTGATGCTGGCGGCGATTGTCGCGCTGATGGTGGCGCCCTGCGCGCTCCAGCTTTCGTTTCTGCCGTCGAACTGCCCGGTCCCGGTGACCGAGGTCGAATCCGACGCCGCGCTGGCCGAGGCCCCGGTGCTGCGCAACCGCATTGCCCAGCTTGAACGCCAGATCGCCATTGCCGACCGGGTCTGCCAGCCCGAGATCGAGGAAGAAGCGGTGCTGCCGCCAGCGCCGGTGCTGCCGTCGCTGCCTGTGCCGTCGGTGCCGCAATGCGCACCGGGCCAGGTCGCGCGCGCGACCAGCGAGCTGGTGATCATGGTGGATGCCTCGGGCAGCATGAATCTGGCCCGGGACATGCCGCCGCAACTGGAGGCGGAATATTACCGGTTGGCAGAACAGATCGACGCGGGCCAGAGGGCCGGTGGCAATTTCATGACCTTGTCGGGATTGATCGCGCAGTACCGGGTGCTTGAACGGGAGATAGACGGCCTGCCAGGCCCAAGCCGGATGGATGTCACGCGCGAGGTACTGACGGACCTTGTGGACCGCGCGCCCGGGACGGTCGACATTGGAATGGTGGTCTTTGCGGGATGCAACGATGTAAGGGACGGCGGCTCCTATCCGCTTGCCGGACGGCCGCAGCTGAAACAGCGTATTGCGGCGCTGAGGCCCCAGGGCGGCACCGCGCTTGCCGATGCGATCCGGCTTGCACAAGGCAAGCTGAGCGGCGGTCAGTCGGCCGAGGATCCGGTGAACATGCTGCTGATCTCGGACGGCAAGGACAGTTGCGAGGGCAATCCCTGTGCTGCCGCCCAGAGGGTCAAACAGCAACGGCCCGGCGTCGCCATCAATATCGTCGATCTCGGGCGCAGCGCGGATCTGAAATGCGTCGCCGATGCAACGGGCGGATTCTACATGCAGTCCCAGCAGCTCGACCGGGTGCAGCTTGCCGCGCTGATGCGCGAAGCGGCCGGATTCGAGGGCCGGGGGCTGTGCCGCTAGCGGGCCGCAGACAGGCGGGTCGGTTCCACAAGAAAATGGCCAGCGGGGCGCCCCCACTGGCCATTTCTTCGTTCGGGCATTCGCTGTCGCGCCGGATCAGCTGTTCCAGGTCCAGCGGAACTTTGCATCCGAGGACGCAACGATCCGCATCGGCGGGCAGTTCACCACCTCGATCTTGAAGGCGCCCGCCGTGTCGAAGGTCTCGAATGCCTCCCAGACGCCGCTCGAGTTGCGCCGTTCCAGCTGGACGCTGCCGTTGCCCGGCTCGACATCCAGGGTGGCGGGTTTGGCCCAATGGGGAAATTCCGCGGTGATCAGATCCGCGGACTGCCAGTCGCTCATTGCCGGTTCCTTTCGTTCCAGAGCGCCGGATCGGCCGCGGTCCGTGCGGGGATGTCCACCTTGGGCAGCCATCTGCGCGGACGGGTGTCGACCCGGCAATTGCAACGAAAAGGTCTTCGACTTGGGTAAAGGATCCGCCATCGCGGCGACCGTCACCTTAACGCAGTGTCAAGGATACGCCCTCCGCGTGGTCCGGCCGGGCCGCTTTCGCGGCACCGGCCAAGGTCGCGCTACCCCAGCAACTGCCTGAGATAGGCACCATATGCGGTTTTCTTGAAGAACTCGGCGCGTTCGGCAAGGGCTGCGTCGTCGATCCAGCCGTTGGCCCAGGCGATCTCGTCCAGACTGCCGGTTTGCATGCCCTGACGCTCGGTGAGGGTGCGCACGAAGTTGCCGGCGTCGAGCAGCGAGGCGTGGGTGCCGGTGTCGAGCCAGGCAAAACCGCGGCCCATGGTTTCGACGTTGAGAAGGCCGTCGGCAAGATACATCTCGAGCAGCGATGTGATCTCGAGCTCGCCGCGGGGCGAGGGCTGGACCTCGCGCGCCCGCGCTGGCGCCGATCCGTCGAGGAAATAGAGCCCGGTCACCGCATAGCGCGAGGGCGGCACCTCGGGCTTCTCGACGATGCCGGTGACCCGGCTGCCCTCGAAGGCGACGACGCCATAGCGTTCGGGGTCCGCGACCCGGTAGGCAAAGATCGTGCCACCTGCCTCGCGCGCCTTTGCGGCGCCCAGCAGATCCGGCAGGCCATGGCCGAAATAGATGTTGTCGCCAAGGATCATCCCCGAGGGCGCACCTGCCAGGAAATCCTCGGCCAGCAGATAGGCCTGCGCAAGCCCGTCGGGAGAGGGCTGGACGATCCAGGTGATCTCGATCCCGAACTGGCTGCCGTCGCCCAGCAGGCGCTGGAACTGCGCCTGGTCGTCGGCGGTCGTGATCAGCGCGATCTCGCGGATACCCGCCAGCATCAGCACGCTCAGCGGGTAATAGATCATCGGCTTGTCATAGACCGGAAGAAGCTGCTTCGAGACACCCATGGTGATCGGATAAAGCCGCGTGCCGGAGCCTCCGGCGAGAATGATGCCTTTGTGTTGCATCTCAAGGTCCTTGCGATGAAGCCCGTCCGAAAGGCGGGTCAGGTGTCGGTCTGTGCGGCGAGTTGGCCAAGAACATCGCGGAGCCCGGCGCGCCAGTCCGGCCGGGGGATCCCGAACCGGGCCTCGAGCGAGGCGCAGTCCATCCGCGAATTGCCCGGCCGCGCGGCCGGGGTCGGGTAGGACGCGGCGGGGATGTCGTTCACGGTGACCGCCTTGCCGGCCTCGGCAAAGATCGCGCGCGCGAAATCGGCCCAGCTTGCGTCGGGCGTGCCCGAGAAATGGTGGATCCCGCCGGGCCTGCGATCGGCCGCCATCTGGCCCGCCATCTCCAGAAGCGCCGCGGCGATGGCCGCGGCGGGGGTCGGGCCGCCGATCTGGTCGGCGACGACGTTCAGCTCGGACCGGGTTTCGGCCAGCCGCAGCATGGTCTTGACGAAATTGGCGCCATGGGCCGAGAACACCCAGCTGGTGCGCAGGATGGCGTATCGCCCGCCGGCCGCCGCGATGCCCTGCTCGCCGGCCAGCTTGGTCCGGCCATAGGCGCCCAGCGGACCGGTCGCGTCGTCGGGCTTCCAGGGTGCGGTGCCGGATCCGTCAAACACATAGTCGGTCGAGACATGCAGGAACGGCAGGCCGCGGCTGGCACAGGCGCGCGCCATGGCGGCGGGCGCTGCGCCGTTGATCGCCAGCGCCAGCTCCTGTTCGGTTTCGGCCCGGTCGACGGCGGTATGGGCCGCGGCATTGATCACCGCATCGACCGGGGCGGTGGCGATGGCCTCGGCACAGCTTTCGGGACGGGAAAGATCGGCAGCCTCGCGGCCAAGCACGATCAGCTCGATGCCGCGGCCCGGCGCCTGAAGCTGCAGTTCCGTCGCGACCTGGCCGGTGCGGCCGAAAACCAGCGCCTTCATGAGGCCTTCCCCAGCCGCTGGCCGACGCCCGCGCGGGTCTGCAGGGCGCGCCACCACGGCTCGTTGTCGAGATACCACGCGACCGTGCGTTCAAGCCCCTCTTCGACGGTCACCGAGGGCCGCCAGCCGAGTTCGGCGCGAATGCGGCTCGGGTCGATGGCATAGCGGGCGTCGTGGCCCGGCCGGTCGGTGACGAAGGTAATCTGGTCGGCGTAGGATCCGTCGGCTTTGGGCCGTTTTGCGTCGAGGATCGAACAGAGCGTCTTCACCAGTTCCAGATTGCTGCGCTCGTTTTCGCCGCCAATGTTATAGCTGCGGCCGACCGCGCCCTTTTCGACCACCAGCAGCAAGGCGTCGGCGTGGTCCTCGACAAACAGCCAGTCGCGGATGTTCGAGCCGTCGCCATAGATCGGCAGCGGCTTGCCCGCGAGGGCGTTGAGAATGATCACCGGGATCAGCTTTTCGGGGAAGTGGAAGGGCCCGTAATTGTTCGAGCAGTTGGTCAGAACCACCGGCAGGCCATAGGTCTCGTGCCAGGCGCGGACCAGATGATCCGAGGCGGCCTTCGAGGCCGAATAGGGCGAACGCGGATCGTAGGGCGTATCCTCGGTAAACTTGACCGAAGGATCATTGGGCAGCGAGCCGAACACCTCGTCGGTCGAGATGTGGTGGAACCGGAAGCCTTCGGGGCGGCCGCTGTCCTGCCAATAGCTGCGGGCGGCTTCCAGCATCTGGTAGGTGCCGTTGATATTGGTCTCGATGAATTCCGCCGGCCCGTCGATCGAGCGATCGACATGGCTTTCGGCTGCGAGGTGCATCACCGCGTCGGGCCGATGCGCCGCAAAGATCCGGGCCAGCGCCGCGCCGTCGCGGATGTCGGCCCGTTCGAACGCATAGGCCGGGCTGGAGGACACCGAGGCGACATTGTCGAGGCAGGCGGCATAGGTCAACGCATCGACGTTGACCACCTGGTGACCGTCGGCGATGGCACGGCGCACCACCGCCGAGCCGATGAAGCCCGCCCCGCCCGTGACAAGAAGTTTCATGGCTGGCTATCCTTGAAGTCGAAGGGCGAAAGGATGGTTTTCAACAGCGGCGCTTCGGCGTCCTTGCCCGAAAGCCGCGGTTCGATCCCGTCGAGGCCCCAGTCGATGCCGATGTCGGGGTCGTCGAAACGGACGGCGCCTTCGGTCTCGGGGGCATAGGTGTCCGAACACTTGTAGATGATCTCGGTATCGGGCGCGCGCGTGACGAAGCCATGGGCGAAGCCTGCCGGCACCAGAAGCTGCTTGCCGTTCTCGAATGTCAGCTCGACCCCGAACCATTTGCCATAGCTGGGCGAGCCCTTGCGGATGTCGACAGCGACGTCGAACAGACAGCCGCGGCCGCAGCGCACCAGCTTGTCCTGCGCGCGCGGAGGCGCCTGAAAGTGCAGGCCGCGCACCGTGCCGGCGTGCTCGGACAGCGAATGGTTGTCCTGCACAAAGGTAATATCGATGCCGGCGTCGCGAAGCGCATCCCGGTTGTAGGTTTCCGAGAAGAACCCCCGGTCGTCGCCGAATCGCTTCGGCGTCAGAACCAGGAGCCCCGGCAGTGCGGTCTCTTCGATCAGCATTCTCTATCCCTTCTGGGCGGCAACACCCCGTCCGGAGTGGCAGGTCTGGTGGAGGAGCCGCGCTGTGGGGGCGCGGCCTTCGGAGGCTATCCTAGTGGTCACCAAGATCATGAAAACCTCTGTTGCACTGCAGCGATGTCGCACGATTCTATCCCGCGCGTGCAGGGAATACGAACGGTTCGGGCCAGAAATTCCTTTCGGATCGGCGGAACGAGAGCGATTCCGCCCATTTCCGGAGCATCTGTGGTTTCTGCAAAGCAGCAATGTACCTCAGGCCACATCGAACCGGTCGAGCAGAAGGGCAACAGCCCAACCGACGACGAATCCGCCGAGGTGGGTCTGCCAGGCGACCCCGGTCGAGAAGGAAAAGTACATGACGAGGTTGATCCCGATCAGGAAGGCGATCAGTTGCCAGGTGGCGCGGATCGAGGCCATCGTGTCGGACTGCGCGGTCCAGGCCCAGCCGACCAGCGCGCCCGCCAGTCCGAACAAGGCCCCCGAGGCACCGACCATGGGCACGTTATCCGCCGCGAGCATCCCATAGACGCCGGCCCCGCAGATCATCGAGGTGACATAGATTGCAACGAACCCCAGCGCGCCGATCCGTGCGATCACCACTCGACCGAGAGAGCGCAGCGTGATCATGTTGAAGGCCAGGTGCAGAAGACCGCCGTGCAGAAAGCCGTAGGTCAAGAACATCGTCCAGGGCTGCCACGGGAACGCCGGCCTCCAGTTCTGGAGTAGTCCTGGCCAGAAGGCACCGTATTCGTAGAAGACATAGCGCAGTCGCGGCCACGGCAGCAGCCCGAAATCGGACAGCGACAGCGCGGCCTCTATTGCGATGCAGGTCACGATCAACGCGGAAAGAATCGCGTTGCCGGCAGCTTCGGTCGTCTGGTTTTGTTCGTCACCATGAGCCATGTTCGGATCAATGATGGTTCAGATCGGCGGCGACAAGCCGAATGCGCGCACTACAATTCACTTTGCCGGGCAAAGCACCCTGCGGCCGCCCCAGTTTCGGGGCGTCGCAGTGGCGGTATCGGGCGACGTCTGGTTGCCGCCTGTGCACTAGGGCCGGAAAGAAAAGCGGCGGCCAAAGGTTGCGAAGACGACGTTCTCGGTGGTCAGTTTATCATTGTCGTTGCTGTAGTTGTGCCGATAGCCGGTAATCAGTTGCCAGTCCTCGGTCAGGTCGTGGAAATAGTCGACGGTGAGTCCCGCCTGTTGATAATCGTTGGTGTCTCCGCTCAGTCCCTCGGAAGCGGCAAGGTTCAGCGCAACATTGAACCCCGAGGCGTTCGTGACCTCTTGACGGTATCCGAACCGAAGCGACGAGTTCAGCACTTCCTCATCCTCGTCGTTGACGCGAATGGACTGCTTGAACGTCATATTGACCTGCGAGCGTTTAAATTCGCGCAGCCAGTCGACATTGCCGCCCGGAAAGATATCGCCATTCTCGGTACTGGTGGCACCGAGTGCAAAAGCGAGCACACCGGCCCTGGTCTCGAAGCGGCGCCCGAACAAGAGCGTGTTGATCAGCCCGGTCGTCTCCAGCCGGCTGTTGAAGGATGCCGTGATCGCACCGTTGGGGCGAGCTTCCTGCAACTGAAACTCGAATACCGGCCGCTCGATCGTGGTGGTCTTGCGCTCGCCGCTTACCGTCTCTGTCGTCTCGTTCCGCCCATAGCTCAGTGTCGTGCGGAACGACAGTGTGGGGTTCACATATCCTTCAAGTCCGATACCAGCAGAGGTCGTGGTCCAGTCCGGCTTTGTGTCGGAGATATTGTCCTGATCGTAGTAGTTGGCCAACACCAGCAGAGCGAGGGTCTGGGACAACTCGAAGCTGAACTGTACGCCGATATCTGTCCTGTCGTTGTTCGAAAGGTTCGAATTCGTCGTGTCGTGATAGCGATTCTGGATATAGCCGAGGCCACCGATGAAGTTGATCGGTCCGTTGCGGCCCAACTCCAGATCGGCCCCCAAGCTCAACTGGTCCCGAGTGCCGCTATCGATGATCAGGTCGCTGCTGGTCAGGTCCTCGTCGCTGTTGACGCGAAACGAGTTGTCGGTCTGGTCATAGCGGGCGGTCAGCCCCAGCTTGGCATCCTTCGACTCCTTGCCATAGGCAAGTTCGACGAACGGGTCCTTGAAATCATAGTTCTCGTTGTCCGGAGAATTCGCGAAGGACCCGATGTTCAGGACCCCGCCGGTTGCGAATGCGAACGAGGATCCCTTGGTCTGGCTGCTGTAGCCCAACTCGAAATCGTTGTTCCAGTAGAACGAGTTTCCGGTGGGCTCTTCGATCGAATAATAGTTGTCGTTGCCGACCGCGCCAGTGACCAGGTCAAGATAGAACTCGGAACCGGTCCGGCCGGCCTCCTGTGCGGTGGCCGCAGTCGCGGAAATGGCGGCGACAAGGGCGAGGCCCGTACGGCTACGGGACGCCGTGAACGTCGGACGCTGATCGCTGATGAAGGACATTTCGCGCACCTCGGTCACTCGAACAGGCGACGCTCCGGAATCAGAACGATATCACCCTCGACGAGGACCGGATCGGTCGAGACCTGGGCGCCCTGCGAAATGGCGCGATAGTTGATCTTGAACATCCGCTGCCGGCCCGTCTTCGGGTCGGTGCGGCGAAGCTGCAGCCGTTTCGTGGCGGCAAACTTGGTGAATCCGCCACTCTGCGACAGAAGTTGCAGGAACGTGGTCCCGGGGGTAACGGCCTTGGGGCCTGGTTCGTTCACTTCGCCGACCAGATAGACGACATAGGAATTGGGATCTGTGCTGGCCGTGGTCTCGACGTCCGACAGGCCGACGACCGAGACATAGACCGTGGGCGTCACCGAAAAGTTGCTGCCGATCCGGCTGGTGATTGCGCGCTCCAACTGTTCGGCGGTGCGGCCACCGGCACGTACCGTACCGGCCATGGGGAAGTTGACGGTGCCGTCGGGTAGAACAAGCACCTGCCGGTTCAGCGTGGTATCTTCGAGGACCTCGACGGCCAACGTGTCGCCGGGCTGAATCTGATACACGCCTTGCGCTTGCGCGGTGCCGAAGCCGAACACCAAAGCGATTAGAACGAAAACGATCCTTGCGATCATTCTGCCACCCTCGTCTTGTTCCATTTCGTTCGCCCAGAGACATACCGATCCTTCCCGGATCGAAGCCTGAGCATCGTTAGCCGGACTATATCAGGCCAAGGGGCTTGGCGAAGGTTTTCAGCCAGATCCTGCGCTTAAGCCCGATAGTGTTGCATTATCGAAGCTTTCCGATGCGGCTGCATGGGATCTCGACGTGCACTGGTATGGGGTGTGGTCGAGCCGTTCGATGTCGCGCGCTGCCTGCGTCGTCAAGCTCTGGCGCCCTAGGGTCGAACCTTGCTGACAGGTCGGCGCGTTCGGGCCAAAGGGGAAGGACGCCTGCAGCCAATCTCTTGTCACGTAAAAGGCGCGACGGTCAATTCCGGCCGCGCCCAGACACTCTCATCGAAAATCCGTTTTCAAAACAGCGTGGACCGTTCCCCGGCCCGCGCGGCGCCGTCGCTTGAAGTTCAGACACCCGATCCGCGGAGCACAACGTTGACCGTGCGCATCAGGATCGAGAAGTCTACGCCGAACGACGATTTCCTCGCATAGAAATTGTCATAGGCGGCGCGACCGGAGAAGCTCGACTCATTGCGGCCGTGAATTTGCCAGGCGCCGGTGATCCCGGGGCGGAACCGATAGTAGGCGGTGCCGGGATAAAGGTCCTGCTGGCTGACAAGCATGGGACGCGGTCCGACCAGTGACATGTCGGCAGTCATGACGTTCCAAAGTTGGGGCAGTTCGTCCAGCGATGTACGGCGCAGCAAACGGCCAATTGCCGTTACGCGGGGATCATGACGAAGCTTCTGCGAAACCCGCCATTCCTCGGCGAGCTCCGGGTCCGCTGCAAGCAGCTTTCCAAGCTTTTCTTCGGCGTCGGGAACCATGGTCCGGAGCTTGACCATGCGAAATTTTCGACCGTCCCGACCGACACGGTCCTGAAAGAAGAATGGGGACGCTCCGTCCAGAGCGACAAGCGCCGCCAAGGCGGCGACGACGGGAACCCAGATTGGGGCGGTCAAAAGGACAAGCGCCAGATCGAACGCGCGCTTGACCCCGCGCAAATAGACACTGTTGGCCCAGGCCGCCGTCGTCCGGCCAAGATTGGACGTCATCTGATCTGAGGATACTGATACTGTCGCATTCATCGCGAATACTCCGAACAAAGAAAACTGCTCAAGCTGCGCGCGCTCACTGCCCGGCCTGAACCTCATAGGAGCCGATACGATCAGCTTCCGAACATGATGTATGACCTAACGTCGTTAAGGACTCGCTACTGAGGGAGCCAGAAAGGACGAAACAAAGAACACGTGGCACTCCTAAATCGGTTTCGAAGCCTCGGCAACAGTTTTGATGCAGTTTCATTGTTAACTGTTGTAAAGTTCGTGTGCGTTTTTGTCAGAGCTGCCGGTGCGTCGGCATTTCCCGGGCGGGGATCGGTCAACGTTTCATTCATGCGTAGTCGCTACAGCGGATCAGGGTGTCCAACGAGGTCGTGGCATGAGCGTCGGAACAAACGCGCCGGTCATCATCAAACGGAAGAAGGTCATCGCGGGCGATGGCCACCATGGCGGGGCGTGGAAGGTTGCCTATGCCGATTTCGTCACCGCCATGATGGCATTCTTCCTCTTGATGTGGCTGCTGAATGCGACGACGGAAAAGCAGCGCAAGGGGATCGCGGACTATTTCTCGCCGACGATCCCGCTGAACCGCGTCTCCGGCGGCGGCGATGGCAGCCTCGGCGGCGACAGCGTGTTTACCGAGGACACGCTGGCTCAGAACGGCATCGGTGCCTCGAACCGGAATCCGGCCAGACGCGAGGCTGGCGCTTCGGGCCAGTCTGTCAGCAACGACGAAAAGACGTTCCGCGAAATGGAGAAAATGCTGCTCGGCGGCGGCGGCGAGAGCATGGTCACGCGCAATGCGTTGCGACACATCGTGACCCGGGTGACCGACGAGGGGCTCGTCGTGGAACTTTTCTCGACCGAGGATGAACCCTTGTTCGAGGTCGATACCGCGGACCCCACACCGATCCTGCGAGAGCTGGTGGCGATGGTTGGCCGAGTGTTCTCGCTGACGCGCAACGAGGTGGCGATCAAGGGCCACAGCCGGTCCTATGCTCTGGTGTTGCGCGACAACCCGGTCTGGGATCGTTCCGTCGAACGCGCCGAGGAAACCCGCGTGCTGCTGACCGGCCCGTTTCCGTCCGAACGTGTGGAAAGGGTCAGCGGCCATGCCGATCACGATCTCGCCGTCGAGAATCCGATGTCGGTGCGCAACGATCGGCTGGAACTGGTCCTGCTGCGCTCGGATCTCTAGGGCCACAGGTCCCTTTGCACGGAAAGTTGCGAAGGGGGGGCGGCACCGTCTGGCTTTGACCAGGAGTGGCTCGCCGAGACGCCATGCCGGGAACGCGTTCCGCGCTTCGAGAAATCCATCGGACAGGGGCAACGCGATTGACAGCAGATCTGCCGTAAAGCCCTGCAGGCCCTGCGTGGAGGTCGCGGGACCCGGGCCGTCACCCCGATGGTCGAAATTGGTCACTTCCGGTCCCGCCCGAGCCTGCTTTCGCACCCCGAAAACCGCCAGCGCCCATCTCGGCACTGCCACGAGTGCCAGAGCCGGGTCTGCGTTAGTCCGGCATTAAAGGGAAGGCGCCCATAGTGCCGCCGACTCGGGTTGCAAACTCTGAAAGGGCGTTGCCATGACCATCTCTTCCTCGCTGAATGCCGGTGTGGCCGGGCTTTCCGTCAACGCCACCAAGCTGGCCACAATCTCGGACAACATCGCCAATTCATCAACATACGGCTACAAGCGCAGCGAGACGACATTTCATTCCCTGGTCACCGGGGACGGCGAGGGCAGCTATTCCGCCGGTGGCGTGCGTGCCACGACATCCCGCGCGATCGACCAGTCAGGACCCATCATCACAACCTCGAATGCCACTGACCTTGCGGTTCGCGGCCGAGGGTTCCTGCCGGTGACAAAGGCGACGGCACTCGGCGGGTCTGGCAACGTGCCGATGCTCCTGACGACCACCGGGTCGTTCAGAACCGACGAGAACGGCTATCTTCGCACCCAATCCGGTCTGGTCCTGCTCGGCTGGCCGGCCAGCGCCGATGGCACCATCCCGAACTATCCTCGCGACACTGCCGATGCGCTGCAGCCCGTCCAGATCAGCCTCAACCAGCTTGCGGGGGAGCCCACGACCGAGATGTCGGTCGGTCTGAACCTTCCTGCAACCGCGACCGAATATGGCGCAACGGGCGACACGCTGTCCTTGCCGGTCGAATACTTCGACAGCATGGCGGCGTCGCAATCCCTGGTTTTCTCCTATACGCCAAGCCTCCCCTCCGCAGCGACAGATCCCGCGACCAACACCTGGACACTGACCATCACCGATTCCGCCCAGGCGGGTGCGACGGTCGCGCAATATGACTTTGTGTTCGACAATGCCGCGACAAGCGGCGGCACATTGCTGTCGGTCACGACCACAGGGGTCGATACCTACGATCCGGTTGCAGGAACGATCGAAGTCCCGGTTGCCAACGGATCTATCACGGTCAAGATCGGGGCCCTTGGCACCGGCGATGTGACGTCTCAGCTCTCCGATCGGTTCGTTCCGACCACGATCGCCAAGAACGGCGCACCGGTCAGCGCGATGACGTCGATCGAAGTCGACGAGAACGGCTATGTCCTGGCGAATTTCGAAAACGGAACCACCAGGACGCTCTATCAGGTTCCGCTGGTGGACGTCGCCAACCCGAACGGCCTCAACGCCATGGACAGTCAGACGTATCAGGCCACCCGCGACAGCGGATCCTTCTTTCTGTGGGACGCGGGCGATGGCCCTGTCGGCGATCTCGTGGGCTATGCTCTTGAGGAATCCGCCACCGACGTCGCCAGCGAACTGACCGACCTGATCCGCACCCAGCGCGCCTATTCCTCGAACGCCAAGGTCATTCAGACCGTGGACGAAATGCTGCAGGAAACCACGAACATCAAGCGTTGAGGCACTGCGAAGGAGACGTAAAGGATGACCCTGTCGAGCTCAATGGCCAATGCCCTGTCCGGCCTCACCGCGGCGTCGCGCGCCGTCGACGTCGTGTCCAGCAACGTCGCCAATGCCATGACCGACGGCTATGCCAGACGGGAATTGTCGCTGTCGGCGCGTCAATCCGGCGGCGTGATCATCGATGGCGTGAGCCGTGCAGTCGACGATCGGGTAACGTCGGATCGACGCGAGGCAGAGGCAGGCCTCTCCAATGCGGGCCTCCTGGCGGATGCCTGGCTGGGTATCGAGGAGGCGATAGGCTATCCGACCGAAAACGGATCGCTCGCCGATCGGATCGATCAGCTCGATACGGCACTGATCTCTGCTGCGAGCCGTCCGGACGAAACCGTCCGGCTCGACCAGGCCGTGTCCGCTGCCGTGTCCGTTGCGGATCAGATCAATTCGGTGGCGAGCGACGTGCAGACACTGCGCCAGCAGGCGGACACCGAGATCGCGACGATGGTCGGGCAGCTCAACGGCTACCTCGATCAGGTCGAGGATCTGAACAGACAGATCGCGCGGGCCGCAACTTCGGATCGCGACGCCTCGGCACTCCTCGATCAGCGCCAGGCGATCGTCGATTCGATTTCCGAGATCGTGCCGGTCCGTCAGGCAAGCCGCGTCAACGGACAGGTTGCTCTTTATACTTATGGTGGGGTGGGGTTGGTCGATGGTCAGGCGGCGACTGTCGCGTTCCAACGATCCGCACAGATAACGCCGTTCGACTCCTATGAGGCGGGCGATCTTTCCGGGATATCGGTGAACGGCTTTCAGCTTTCGATCGGCGGGTCCTATAACCAGATCAGCGGCGGAAAACTCTCAGCAGCCTTTGAAATTCGCGACCAGATTGCGCCCGGCGCGCAATCGACGATCGATGCCCTGGCGCGCGACCTGATCGAGCGATTTCAGGACGGGACACTCGACACCAGTCTCACCGCCGGCGACGCCGGGCTGTTCACCGATCTCGGAGCGGCGTTCGATCCGACACACGAGACAAATGTGGCCAGTCGCCTTCGGGTGAATGCGGCGGTCAATCCGGAGGCGGGTGGAGACAGTTGGCGGCTCCGTGACGGTCTCGGCGCGACAAGCGCCGGACCGGTGGGCGATTCCTCGCTGCTTTCGGCACTGGAAATGCGGCTCACCGAACGCGGCGTCGTCCGGTCCGGGCCATCCGCCGGATTGCCCCGTTCGGTTGCAGACCTTGTCTCCGATTTCCTGTCCGAGGCGGAGGCCAAATACCAGATTTCCGATGGCGAGAAGGCCTTCCAGAGCGCCAAGGTGGACACTTTGACGACCAAGGAACTGGAAAATGGCGTCGATACCGATGACGAGATGCAGAAGCTGCTTTTGATCGAGCAAGCCTATGCCGCGAATGCCCGCGTCGTTCAGACCATCGACACCCTCATTCAGCAAATTCTGGAGATCTGAATCATGACCATCACGTCGATCAGCGATCTCGCGTCGAACCTTCTTCTCCGCAGCAACAGCAGCCGGCTGCGGGGCGACCTGTCGCGTCTGGTCGGCGAGTTGTCGAGCGGCCGGGTCGCTGCGCGCGAGACCGCCGTGGACGGCAGCTTTCGGGCCGTTTCGGCGATCCAGCAGAGCATTTCCCGCCTCGACGCCTTCAAGATCTCGGCAACCGAAGCCGCCGGGTTTGCCGGTGCGGTCCAGGACTCGCTCGGTGCGATCCACGATCTGACCTCGGATCTCTCGACCGCATTCATCGCGGCCGGAGGGGCGGGAACGATTACTCAGGCCAGCGCATTGGCAGAGGAGGCACGCCAGGATTTCACCTTCATCACCAACAAGCTCAACACCCAGTATGCCGGCCGTTCGCTGTTTGCCGGCGCCACGACCGACAGGGCTGCAGTGATCGACGGCGCCGATATCCTGAACGCGGTGAAGACCGCGGTGTCTGGCGCAACGACGGCAGCGGGTGTGGCTGCGGCCGTCGATGCCTGGTTTGCTCCGGGCGCGGACTTCGACACAATTGCCTATCTCGGGTCTGACAAACCGCTTGCATCGATGCAGGTTGGATCCGACCGTAGCGTGGCGCTGCAGGTGACTGCCGCGGACGACGAGTTTCGAGAGATGCTGAAGGGTGCCACTCTGGCGGTTCTGGTCAATGACGGCCCGCTTGTCGGCAACGCCGCTGAACAGATGGACCTCGCCCGGCTGGCCGGCAAGACGCTGATTGCCGGAAACGAAGCGCTTCTCGATCTGCGCGCGAGTGTCGGGCTCGTCGAGGAAAGGATCGAGGCCGCATCCGTCGCCAACGCCAGCGAATCCTCGGCGATGACAACCGCGCTCCTCGCGTTCGTGACCAAGGATGAATTCGACGGGGCGAGCGAGCTCCGGCAGATCGAATCGCAGATCGAGATCCTCTATACCCTCACCGCGCGCACATCGGCCCTCCGGCTGACGGATTACCTGTGATGCTGCGTTGCCTGATCATGCTCCTGCTCCTGCAACTTGCTGCCGTTCCGACACCGGCCGCCCCGATCCGGATCAAGGATCTGGTCGAGTTCGATGGCGTACGCGGCAATGACCTGGTCGGCTACGGGCTTGTCGTTGGACTGAACGGGACCGGCGACGGCCTGCGGAATTCTCCGTTCACCGAACAGATCATGGCAAGCTTGCTGGAACGGCTGGGCGTCAACGTGTCAGGCGAACAGTTTCGTGCGAAGAACGTCGCTGCTGTCTTTGTCACTGCGGTCCTGCCGTCATTCTCCCGCTCGGGGAGCCGTATCGATGTCTCGGTCTCGGCTATCGGTGATGCAAACAGCCTAATGGGCGGAACTCTCATCATGACCCCGCTGACGGCGGCCGACGGGCAGATCTATGCCGTTGCGCAAGGCACGTTGATCGCCAGTGGCGTCACCGCGCAAGCCGACGCTGCCAGCGTCACAACCGGGGTTCCGACGGCAGGTGTCATTCCGGCCGGCGCCCGCGTCGAACGCGAGATCGATTTCGACTTTGGCGCGCTGGAGACCATTCGCCTGGCGCTGCGGGATCCCGATTTCACAACGGCAGGTCGGATCGAGGCGACCATCAATCGCTCGCTTGGCCGTCCGGCGGCCCGCATGCTTGACGCCGGTACCGTCGAACTCGACGTGCGCACGGCAGCGTCGGGATCGCCCGCCCGGGTTGTCGGGCGGATAGAAAACCTCCAGGTCGAACCCGAGCGTCGCGCCAAGGTCGTGGTGGACCAACGCTCGGGTACGATCGTGATGGGCGATGACGTGCGGATCTCGCGTGTTGCCGTCTCGCAGGGCAACCTCACACTTCGCATCGAGGAGGCACCTGTGGCGGTGCAGCCGAACCCGTTCGCTCGGGGCCAGACCGTGGTCCTCCCCAGGTCCACGGCGTCGATCCAGGAAGATCCCGGCATCGGGCTGGCCGAAGTGCCGGGCGGAACGTCGCTGGCCGAGGTCGTCGCGGGTCTGAATGCCCTTGGCGTGGCGCCACGCGACATGATCGACATCCTGAAGAGCATCAAGGCGGCCGGCGCGCTCCACGCCGATTTCATTGTCCAGTGAGTGCGGCGCGTCGGGCGGAACGGGGACTACGAATGAATGCCGTGTGCGGGCTCGGGCAAGCTTCACAGGACCAGGCTGTGAAACGGGAAGTGCTGTCGACGGTACGCTTCAGACGGCTCCGGGAGCGCCAACGGCGGCATGATCTTGGCTGTCGGATCGTGCGCTCGCCGGGTCCGGCACAGCCGCCAGCTTTGTAACGGCAAACACAAAGACATGATCGTGCAGGCATTTCTCCGCGAACAGCTAAAACCGTCGCTGGACCGACTTGTTCGCCCCCGAATGACGCAGGACCTGACGTGGACAGGCGTTGAGGCCGGACACCGGCGCTTCGGCCGCACGATGCAGGAGACAGCATCGCAATGGAGGGATGCAGGAGTTCAGGTCGGCCACCGACAGCATTAGCAGCCGCTCTGTGGCGCCGGGGCTGCTGGACCGCGACGTTGCGGCTGACCAGAAAGGTCAGCGACGATGACGGGCCAGTTCGCAGACCGCCCGGTGCTTGCCGAAAGCCAGCCGCGCTGCCGCCCGCTCCTGTGACAGCTCGGCGCGTGCCCGCGCCAGCCGACCATTCAGGTTACGGCACTCGGTTTCGCTCCATTTCAGCCACCGGCTCAACGAATGCAGATGGCCATGATCCAGATTGGCGGCTTCTCCCAAAGTCTCCAGCGCATGCCTCTGTTCCGTCCGGAGGGCGTCGATCGTCGCGCAAAGTGCCTGCTCGGCTTCTGCCGCTTTCTGAAGCTTCTCGCTGCGGGCAAGCCACAGCGCTTCGGTGATCTGCGAGAGTCGTGCGAGGGTCTTTGGCTCGTTCTTCATTTCGGGCAATCTCTAGGGTGTCATGCGTCGACGCGCGCGCGCCCGCATCTTTTCGGCAAAGCGGATGGCCACGGCGACCGGGCCGAAATGTGTGGCCTCGATCTGCGCGCCGACCTCGGTCGTTGCATAGAGGCCGCGGGCTGTTGGCGGATCGCGGTGGATCGGAACGCCGGCTTCCATCGCGATCTCGCGGATCCGTGCGGCCATCGCGTCCACGCCCTTGGCAACGCAGACAGGCGGTCCAGAGAAGGAACGGTTCCATTGCAGCGCGACGGCGTAGTGTTGAGGGTTCACGATGATGACGCTGGCCGTCGGAACGTCCGCGAGCATCGAGTTCAACGCGATTTCCTGCGCTCTGCGCCGGCGCGCCTGTTTCATGTAGGGATCGCCTTCGGCATCCTTGGCCTCGTCGCGCAACTCCTTGAGCGACATCCGGTTCCGATCGAGATGCTGACGATGTTGCCAGAACAGATCGAGCCCGCCGATCAGCCCGGCCAGCAGAACCACCAGTCCCAGGAACTGCACCGCAAGTTGTCCCAGAAGGCGTGCAATGGTTCCCGGCTCGTCAACCATGGAGGCAGCAATGTCGGCGCGCCGGGAATAGAGGAAATAGGCCAGTGCGGCAGAAATGACGATGAGCTTTGCCAGGCTCTTGAAGAACTCGAACAGGCCGTTCTTGCCGTACTTGTTCCTGGCATTCTGAAGCGGCGAGATACGAGAGAGTTTCACCTGGAGTTTTGACGGGGTGAAGATCAGGGCGCGCTGGGCAACCAGACTGACCAGCACCAGAAGCGCAGGAACCGCAAATACTGGCAGCAGCGTCATGCCGAGCCAGGACAGAAACTGGGTGACCGGAAGCCCCCCTGATCCCGGGACCGGGCGGTCGCTGAGGCGATCGGGTTGGGAGAGGATCATCATGCCGGCGTCGCCAAGCCGGGTTACCACCCATTGGCCGCCGAACGTCGCGACGAAAAAGAAGCCGGAATAGGCGATGGCGGTGGAAAGATCGGCGGATCTGGGGATTTCTCCCTTCTCTCGCGCATCGTCGAGCTTTTTCTGGCTCGGCTCGTGCTGTTTGTCTTCCTGGTCCTCGTCGGCCATCACGGCATTCCCAGCGGATCTGTCAGGGCGGCATCGAGCGCAGCCATCCAGATTTGCAGCATGAAGGGCGCCAGCAAGGCCAGCATGGCAAGGCTTGCGCCGGTTATAGCCGGAGCGCCGATCAGCACGACCATCAGTTGCGGCATCGCGCGGTTTATGGCGCCAAGGGCAAGGTTGTAGATGAAGGCTGCAATGACGAAGGGAGCCGCGAGCGAGAACGCGAGGGAGAAGGCCTGGCCCGTCTTGGCGATGTCGAAGTCCGCCAGGGTGTCAGGGCTGAGCAACTGCCCGAGCGGGACCACTTGATAACTGTTGACGAAGGCTTCGGCGATGCGCACGTGCAAGCCGGAAATTGTGGCGAGGGCAAAGCCGGAGATCACCAGAACATGGCCGAAGGCCGGCAACGGTTCGGTCGCGGCGCCCCCCAGGAGTTGCGAAAGCGAGGTCGATTGCGCGGCGATCGAGCCGGCGATCTGAAGTGCCATGACGAGAAGGCGCAGCGCGAGACCGAAGACAAGGCCGACCAGCGTCTCGGTGCCGAGCAGTCTGACGAAACCCGATGGCTCCATTGGCATGGGCGCCGCCGCGACCGCCGGCGCCACGACGGCGGTGAACGCCAGCGCAACCGCCAGGCGGATGCGCACCGGGATCATCCGCTCGCTGAAGGCCGGCAAAAGCGCCATCGCGGCGCCGATGCGCAGAAATACGCTCGCCGCTTCCAGCAGGCTGGTCCCGCCGAGATCGAGCAGCGTCTGAAACGCGTCAATCACGACGGGACGACCCCGACCATGGAGGGACGTGCATCGAGCCCGATTTCCTCGAAGGACAGCACCGGCACCTGGATTCCCTTGGCCGCGAGCACCGAGGTCAGGAACCGCCGGCGCTTGCCCGAGGTGACGATTGCCGGATGGACCCCGCTCTCGGCCGCTTTCGACAGCTTGTCGGCAACGCCCGCAGCGAGCCGTCCGAAGTCTTCGGGCGGCAGCGCGACATCGGAATTCTCGCCCGATCCCTGGATCTGATAGCGCTCGAACCGGTCTTCCCATTCCGAGGCGAGTTGCAAAAGCGGGAGCGTCCCGTCCTCGCGCCGGATCTGGGAGATAATCTGGAAGCCGAGCCTTTGACGGACATATTCGCAGATCGTCTCGGGGTTGGTGTAGCTGCCGCGTGCCTCGGCAATCGTCTCGAGGATCAGCGGCATGTTTCGGATCGACACGCGTTCCTCGAGCAGAAGGCGCAGGACGGCGAGGAGGAGATCGACGGGGACACGGTCTGGCACCAGTTCATCGATCAGCTTGCGATTGGCTTCGGCCCGTGCCGGATCGGACAGGTTGGTCAACTCGCCCAGCAACCGGCGCAACGCCTTGAGCGTCATCAGGCGCGGGAAGCTGCGTTTGACGACCTCCAGAAGGTGGGTCGCGAGAACCTCGGCGGGCGTGACGATGGTGATCCCGCCGAGCGCCGCGGCCTCGCGGTCGGTACCCGAGATCCAGCGCGCGGGGGCACCATAGACGGGTTCGGCAACATCCTCGCCGGGCGGAAGGTCGTCGCGCGCGCCGGTTGCCAGCGCCAGCAGCCCGTCCGGGCGCAGCCGTGCCTTTACCTGGGCCACGCCGTGGATCCGGATCACGTAGGTGCCGGATGGCAGAGCGGGATCGTCGGTCAGCCGGACCTCGGGCAGGATCAGGCCGTAGGACGAGGCGACATGGGTCCGCATGTTCGCAATTCGGGTATCGAGGCCGGTCGCGGGGTCGAGAACCATCGCGACGAGATCGGGCGAGAATTCGAGGTGGATGTCGTCGAGATCGAGAACGTCGCCGATCGGTTTGGTGCGCGGCGTGGGCGCCGCGGCGGTCCGTTCGGCGGCATCGGCCGATGTCCTTTCCCGTGCCTTGCGATAGCTGAGATAGGAGGCGCCGATCAGAACCGCGGCCCCGGTCACGAAGGGCAGGAAGGGAAAGCCCGGGACCAGCGCGAAGATCAGCATGAGGAAGCCGACGGTCGCCAGCGCCGCCGGATGACGCCCGAACTGCGCCAGGATGGCAAGGTCGCTGGCGCCCTTTTCGCCGCCGCGCGCCAACAGCAGGGCCGCCGCGACCGAAATGATGACGGCCGGGATCTGCGAGACCAGCCCGTCCCCAACGGTGAGGATCGCATAGGTCTCGAGCGCGCGACCGATCGGCATGTGATGGACGAACAGTCCCATGACGAGGCCGACGATCAGGTTGAGCAGGGTGATCAGCAGCCCGGCGACGGCATCGCCCTTGACGAACTTCGACGCCCCGTCGAGCGAGCCGAAGAAATTCGTTTCGGCCTGTTCCTTTTCGCGCCGCGCGCGCGCCTCTTCGTGGTTGATGGCGCCGGCCGACATGTCGCTGTCGATGGCAAGCTGTTTGCCGGGCATCCCGTCCAGCGCGAAGCGCGCGCCGACTTCGGCCATTCTGGCCGCGCCCTTGGTGATGACGATGAAATTCACGATCAGCAGCACCCCAAAGACCACGAGGCCCAGGAAGACGCTGCCGCGCATCACGAACATTGCGAAGCCCTGAATCACGGTGCCGGCCGCTGCCGTGCCGGTGTGCCCCTCGCCGATGATGAGCTTGGTCGAGGAGACATTGAGCGACAGCCGCAACATCAGCGAGGCCAGAAGCACAGTGGGGAAAGACGAGAAGTCGAGCGGCTTTTCGATGAACAACGTCACGGTGAAGATCAGGATGGCCAGTCCGAAGGACGTGGCAAGACCGACATCGAGAACCCAGGCCGGCATCGGCAGGATCATCATGATGATGACGGCCATCAGCGCGACGGCGAACAGAACCGTTGGGTTGACGTGCTGGCGGAGGGCGGAAATGTTCATGGGGTCATCGAGCCATTGGTGTCGCAGAGGCGAGGGTAAAGTCGGTGCGGCGACCGGGGGGAACGAGAGACCCAAGACGGTGACGCCCGGCCTGTTCCTCGACAAGGGGGATGCGGTTGAGATGGGCCAGCAGCGGGCCGGGTGGGGGAGCCGGATCCTCGGCCGGCGCAGGCTGCCGTTCGGGCGGTGTGTCCGCCGGGTTCAGAAAGTGCTTCAGCCGAGCGAAATAGGGTTCGGAAAAGGCCGGGTTGCGGGAGTGATAGGCCTTTGCGGCCGCTTCCCAGCTGCCAAGTTCTTCGTGCAGGCGCAGAAGGAAGGCCGCTGCATACCGCGTATTGCCGGCGGGGTCGAACATGGCATCGACAGAGGGGAAATTACGTCGGTGCCAGCGATAGTTCAGCTGGAAGCAGCCGATGTCGAAGTTGAGGTTGCCGCGATCATATTCGCTGCGGGCAAAGGCGAGGGCATCGCCGCGGGTGGCGAACCAATTGCCCTGGCCGGCCGCGTTGACAGTCCAGGGCCATGCCGAGAACTCACCGCCGATCGTGTGGCCGCTTTCGGTTAGCGCGATTGCACGAAGAACGTTTTCCGGGACGCCCGTTTCGGCAGCGGCGACTTCGGCCCAGCGAAGGCAGGGATTGACGGATGCGCCGGCCCCGAGCCCGCCGCAGATACAGGCAGACGACACGGCAAGCGCCAAGATGCCTTTCACTGTCAGTCGCCCACGGTCGGCAATCCGCCATTGGCCTCGGTGCCTGCGCATATGGAAACCTTTCTGGTCACTCCACTCAAATAGCGCGCTTCCCTTTATCCGCCGTTACCGCGGGATCGGCCTTGGCGCTCTTCACGTCAGTCGCCGCTGACACCGGTCTCGCTCAGCAGCGTGGCGATCACTATCCGCAGATCGCTGCTGCGCGCGAGCAGCGTACGTCCGGCGGCAAGGCTCGGACGCTGACTGTCAAAGCCTCCGAGGGGCACGGGTGTCCCGGTTTCGATACTGCTGCCGGGGTCCGTGTCGATGCCCGTTCGCGGGCCGGCGTTGTCCGGGCTTCCGCCGAGGTCAATGGCGGCACTGGCGGTGCCGGCAGCGGTGCCGTTCTTGTTCTCGCGCCATGCCATGAAGCCCCGTTCGCCGTCGGAGCCGAGCCGGGCGATCGCCTCGGCGTCGGCCGATAGCCAGGCGGCGCGGGCTGCCGGTTTGAGACGATCGACGCTTTCAAACAACTCTGTCGCCTTCTCGTAGCTGCCGAGCCGCAGCAGGGCTTCAGCCCGAAGTTCCCGGCTTTCCGGGTCGGCCTCGCCGGCAAGAAGCGACAGCGTCATCGCTGGATCGCCTTTCATCATGGCGGCGCGAGCCCGCAGTTGGCGAATATCGACCGCATCGGTATCGCGAAAAGGGGCAAGAAGGCGGTCGGCCTCGTCCGGAAGGTCAAGTGCCAGAAGCCGTTCCGACGCCGCGGCAGCGGCATCTTGCGACAGGTGCTCGACCCGGCGATTTCGCACCAGCCATTCGGTCGCGACAAGCAGGCCGATATCATCCTCGGTTTTCGCGCCATTCAGGAAGATCGCGGAAAGGATACGATCCGTTCGGGGGCTTTCCGGAAGGATTTGGTCCAGCGCCATGAAGTCGGCGAGCGCGCCTTTGAGATCGCCGATCTGTGCCCGCCCGGGTACGGCCTGTTCGAGCAGGTCGACCGAGAGATCGGAGGCGCCCCCCTCGAAAGCGAGGCTTTCGGCCAGAACGACCAGGTCCTCGGTCGTCGTTCCTGCCGCGGTCCGGCGCCGCAGCAGTTCGACAAGGGCCGGCCCGGTCTCGACCCCGGCCGTGGAAAGGATCGATTCGAGTTCCGCCTGCTCGATCGCCGGCGATGTGCGGGTCATCCCGGTCTGTGCGTCCAGGACGACGAGGTCTGCCGTGGGGGCGCCGAGTGTCCGTGCGGTGGCATCACGCACCGAGCGGGCGACATTCACGTCCCCGGACGCATGCAGACGCCTGGCCAGGATCGGTCCGAGGTGACCGCGCAGATCTGGCGGCAACCGGAAGAACCACTGCTGGAGCGCGTCGGTGTCGCGGTCGAAGGCAGCGGCCCGGTCGCCCTGCGCCAGAACCGCCCAGAGGGCATAGGGACCATCGCAATCCGCGATGCGAACGAGCGGTGTTGCGTCGTCGGCCTGACCCTTGTCCATGATCTGGGCGACTGCGGTCAGGATGTCGGGGTGCGCGACAGCCCCCGGGAATTCGCGAATCACCGCTTCGGCCTCGGCGCCGAAGCCGAAGCGCAGGTAGGCCTTGGCCAAAGCTTCGATCCCGGCCGGATCCGGACGATCCAGTGCATCGACGACGCCGGAGCGGGCCATGGCGATGGACAGGGAGGTATCGTCCGACCCGGCCCAGTTCGAGGCGTCGAGATAATACGGATCGGGACAGGCCGGGGACGCAGCGAGGACAGCCGCATTGCTCAGTCCGGGCAGAGCCGAGTCGATAACCGTGTGGCTGCGCAGGTGCACCCAGGCATCGGGATCGAACCTTGTCGCCGGAGATGCAAGGCCCGCGAGCTCTTCGAGCGAGCGCGGGGGCCCGGGGACGGGGTCGATCTCGATCAAGCCCTGAGAGGCCGCGCGACCGAGTTGCAGAACGAGCGAGTCCTGCAGTGCCTGGATCTTCTGGAGGCTCTGGGCAGGTACGGTCGGGATGGTCGGCTCGGGGCTTGCGATGGCGGGCAGGGCAGTGCCAGGCTGATCCAGGGGGAGCCGAAGGTCGGATGCAGAAGGGTCCGGGTTCGACTTGACGTCGATCGCGATGGTGTTCTTGCCAGCTTTGAACACGGTGATCAGGCAATTGCAGTCGCTTTCAAGCCGCAATGTAGCGGTGGAGCGGTTGAAGCTGACCTCCGAGATCCGGTCGCGCGGGATCCGGTCGAAGATCCGGGACAGATCGGGTGAGATGTCGCTGCGGTCGAAGCGGATGGCGAATCCGTCCCGGTCGCGGCTTTCGCTCCAGGTGACAGGGGCCTGGAAGATCAGGACGATTCGGGTGAAATCGTCGTGTTCCCCCGACAGGACCCGGACGGTTTCGCCGGCCGATGCCGACCCGAACAGGGCCAGCATCGTGGCAGCCGCAACGGCCCGTTTCATGCCGCATCCTGGTGCTTGGCGTTTTTCAGCGCCTCCTCGACCTCGGAATAGGTCGGGCGGATGTGGCTTGGCGTGTTCTGGCGCCCCACTTCGATGCAGATGTTGGTGGCGTGATTGTGCAGATTTGCGACCAGAACCTCGCAGATGAGGCGATAGAAATGGCTGTCTTCCTTGGTGATGTCCCCGATCCGGCTGGCGAACGGTCCCACGAGGCCATAGGCGAGAAAGACGCCAAGGAACGTGCCGACCAGCGCGCCGGCGATGAGCTTGCCGAGGATCTCGGGCGGTTGATCGATCGACCCCATGGTCTTGATCACCCCGAGCACGGCGGCAACGATCCCAAGCGCCGGGAGGCCATCTGCCACGATCTGCAGGGCATGGCTGGTGTGAAGGGCATGCGCGTGGTTTGCTTCCATCCGCTTTTCGAGGATGTCCTCGACCTGGTGCGGATCGTCATAGTTCATCGACGCCGAACGCAACGTGTCGCAGATCAGATCCACGGCTTCCGTGTCGGCGAGGATTTTCGGGTAGCGCTGAAAGATCGCGGACTCTGCCGGTGCCTCGATATGTTCCTCGAGACCCACGGGATTCTGGCGCGCCAGACGGATCAGCTCGAAGAGCAGACAGAGCAGGTCGCGATAGTCCTGCGGCGCCCATTTCGGCCCCTTGAACGCCCGCCCGATGTCCCTGAGCGTGTGCTTGATCGTCGGGACGTCGTTCGAGATCACAAAGGCGCCGACCGCGGCACCGCCGATGATTGTGAACTCGTAGGGCAAGGATTTCAGGATGATGGCCATCTTGCCGCCGGCCGCGAGATAGCCGCCGAACACCATGACGAATATTATCGCGATTCCGATTATACCGATCATCCGTCTCTCCGCACATTTGGGCGCGCCTCATCACTGGCAGGCTCGGGTTAAGATTGCCTGATCCCGCGACTATTCTGTCGGCACGCTGGTGTTGCGCCCGGCCAGAACGATGCTGACCGTGTAGGCAGCCTGCGGCGAAAGCCCGGCCATGATCGCGGCAGAGACCTCAGGCTTCATCCGGCCAAGGAAACCGGCGGCGAATACCGGATCCATGGTCTCGAACAGCGCCGCGGCCTCCTTCGACTTCATTCTTTCGTAGACTTCGGTAAGTCTGGCGATGTCGGTCTCGGCCGCGCCGTCGGCCAGGGCGATCGTGTCCTTGAGCGAGGCTTCGGCCTCGATCAACGCTGCAAGGTTGTACTGAATCTCGTCTTCGGCAAGGCTCAGGCTCTGCGCGCGTTGGGCAATCTGCGCTTCGCGGGCGTCGAGTTCCTGCGATCGCTGGCGCAGTGATTTCAGGACGGCACGAACCTCGGGATCTTCGTTGCAACTCGCCAGGGCGCCACTGCTGGCATCGAGGATCTGTGTCGACGAGGCGATCGCTTCGAAGCCGCGTGCGAGCGCGCCCCCGGTGCCATCGACAATTCGCAGCGCTCCCGAGGCAAGAAACAGCGCTGCGATCAGGCCAAGTGCGCCGCGGCCCGGCCTGCGGCCCACGCGGCCGCGCGAAGCTGCGGGGCCGGCCATCAGGCCTCCTCCGGCAGGGCAGCGGTACCGGTGCGCCGCCGCCGCCGAACCGATCTTGCGGCCCCATTGCTGCCATTGCGGGCCTCGATCTCGATGTCATGCATCGAGGCGAGAAGCAGTTCCAGCCTCGCTGCCGCCGCCTCGGCCCTCTGGGTGCGCTGTTCGAGCGATTCGGCCGATTTTTGCGATGTCTGACGAGCGCCTTCGAGCGCCTTCGTCAGTTCGTCGACCTGAACCGAAAGCACGGCGACTGCGCTGCCCATGCCGCTTTCGAGGTTGGTGAAACTGCGCAACCGCCGCGACAGGACAAGGCAATAGAGCGCGGCGCTCAATGCGGCGGCGATCAGCAGGAAATCGGCGATGAGGGACATTGCAGCCTCCTAGTTCAGGACGAATTCGGTGACGAGAAGGTCGCGGACCCGATTCTCGCCGACAACGAGCCGGACCCGTCGCAGCATCTGTGCCCTGAGGCCGATCAGCGACGTCTGACGTTCCAGATCCTCGACATCCACCGCGCGCAGATAGCTGTTCAGGACATCAAGCACGCGCGGCATCAGCAGTTCGACATTGTGCTGTTCGTTCGGTTCGACCTCGAGCTCGGCTCGGAATCGCAGATGTCGTGGCCGGGCGCCGTGGCTGAGCGAAATCAGGATCGGTTCTATCGGCACGTAGCTTGTCGGCTGAAGGTGACTGGTCTGCGCGGTCTCGCCATGCCCGGACGCGCCGCCCCGAAGCAGGCCGGTATAGGTGATGACGAATCCGCAGGCACCGAGAATCGCCGCCAGGCCAAGCCCCAGAAACAGCGGCTTGCTGCCCCTCTTCGTCGATGTCTGTTCTGCTGCTGCTGCGTCGGACATGACCGCTTCCTCCGTCGTTTCGCAGGGTCATGGATACTCCGCCGAGGGCTAACCGATTGTTAAACGAGATCCTTCATTGATGCACCGAGGGTCAGAAGGCCCTGCGAAGGAGATTTTCGGTGCAGAACCTCATCCGAACCTGGTCCGCTCTGGATACCCGCCGCAGGGTAATTGTCGGGCTTGCGACCCTGGCAATGTTCGTGGCGGTCCTGCTGCTGTCTGGTCTGGCGTCGAAGCCGAAGATGGAACTGCTTTATGCCGGTCTGGACGGGCAGGCGGCTGGCGAAGTGATCGTCGCGCTCGATCAGCGCGGTGTCGTCTATGACGTGCGCGGCAGTGCGATCTATGTCGAGGCCGGCGCGCGCGACCAGCTGCGGATGCTGCTGGCGGTAGAGGGCCTGCCTGCCAACGGCCCGGCTGGCTATGAACTTCTGGACGGGCTCTCGGGATTCGGCACGACCTCGCAGATGTTCGATGCAGCCTATTGGCGCGCGAAGGAGGGCGAGCTTGCCCGCACCATCATGGCAAGCCCGCAGATCCGCTCGGCGCGCGTGCATATTTCGCGCCCGCCGAACGCCGGGTTCCGGCAGGAGGCGACGCCTGCGGCCTCGGTTTTCGTGACGCCGTCGAGCGACGGGATCAGCGATGCGCAAGGCCGCGCCCTGCGGTTTTTGGTCGCCTCGGCGGTGGCGGGGATGAAGCCCGAGAATGTCTCGGTCATCGACGGCGAGAGCGGCGTCGTCCTTGGCAGCGGCGACGAGGTGGGCGCGGTTGCGGCGGGCAAGCGCGAGGCGGTTCTGAAACGCAATGTCGAGCGCCTGGTCGAGGCGCGGGTGGGGCCCGGCAATGCGATTGTCGAGTTGAGCCTCGAGACCGTGACCGAGCGCGAATCGATCGTCGAACGGCGGTTCGATCCCGATGGTCGCGTCGCAATCAGCACCGACACCGAGGAGCGCAGCACTGCCTCGCGCGGCCAGAACGGCGGCGCGGTGACCGTCGCCAGCAACCTTCCCGACGGCGACGCCAACGCCAAGGCCGGTGACAGTTCGAGCCAGAACAGCGAGAGCCGGGAACGGGTGAATTTCGAGGTGTCGCAGACCCAGAGGGAACTTGTCAGGGTTCCGGGTTCGGTCAAGCGCCTCAGTGTCGCCGTTCTGGTCAACACGGTCCGCAGCAGCGATGCCTCGGGCCGCGAAGTGTCGGCGCAGCGACCGGACGAGGAACTCGACGCGCTTCGGGCGCTGATTGCGGCTGCGGTCGGCTTCGACGAAAGCCGTGGCGACCAGATTACGATCCGTTCGATGGAGTTCCGTCCGACCGAAGTGAGCGGCGCGCTGCCAGCGTCACACCTGATCGACCGGCTGGATCTGATGGCCATCGCGCAGATCGCCATTCTCTCGATAGTCGCGGTGATTCTCGGTCTGTTCGTCGTCCGGCCGATCCTGGCCCGGCGCGAGACCCCGAAGATGCTGGAACTGCCTCCGACCGATGAGGCAAAGGCGGGGCCGGACAAGGCGGCGCAGGCATCCGCAGCGCGCGCTCTGACCGGCGAGATCGCCGACGACGGCTATGCCCCGGCCATGCAGGTCGTGTCGGGCCGTGGCGTCGAGGAGGACATGCGGCCGGGTAGCAGGGTTCTGACCGCCGAGCCGCAGGATCCGGTCGCCCGCCTGCGCCTTCTGATCAAGGAGCGCGAGCATGAGACGATCGAGGTGCTGCGCAGCTGGATGGAAGACGAAAAGGAGAAGGCGTGATGGGACGTCCCCTGAAACTCGAATCCTTCGACATCGCGGTCCCTGCCACCTGCGAGGTCGCGATCCTTCCCGAAGAGCAGCTTGAAGAGGTGCGGCTGCAGGCCTTCGACCAGGGTTATCGCGCCGGATGGGAGGATTCGGCCTCGGCCTTCAAGGAGGATCAGCGCCGGATTTCCGAGGAGTTCGGCAACAACCTGCAGGAGCTTTCCTTCACCTATCATGAGGCGCGCAACGCGGTTCTGGCGGAGATGGAGGGGATCCTTCGCGGCATGGTGGACCGTGTCCTGCCGGCGACGCTGACCCGGTCCCTGGGCGAGATGATCCTGCGCCAGATCGGCGAGGCGGCTGAGCGGGCGTCCGAGGTCCCGGTCGACGTCGTCGTCTCGCCGGCCAACGTTTCCGTGGTCCGGTCGCTGATCGAACACAGGGTCGTGCCGCCCTTGCGAATCCACGGCGAACAGACGCTCGGCGACGGTCAGGCCTTCCTCAGGATGGGCGGGTCCGAACACAAGTTCGACCTCGAAGCGGTGCTGCGCGAGATCGCCGATGCCGTCACCGATTTTTTCGAAGAACCCACGACCGAGGAGGTCTCCCATGCCTGACGCCACCGCAGAACGCGATCCCGGCAGCCCGTTTACCCAGGTCCCGGTCGATGTGATCGTTTCGGTCGGTCACGCCCGCCCGCGCATCGCAGATCTGCTGCGGCTCGAAAGGAACGCGGTGCTGCTGCTCGACCGCCGGGTCGACGATCCGGTCGAGCTCTATATCGGCGACAAGCTGATCGCCCGCGGCGAACTGATCGAACAGGACGGGGCACAGGAGGGACAACTCGCCGTCCGCCTGACCGAAATCGCCGATCTGAAGGACGGGCTGCGGCCGTGAAACCCTGCGGGACATGGATGAGGTGGTGTCTGGCTGCGGCGCTGGCGGCCCTTGCCGCCGGGCCGGCGGCGGCTCAGGGCATCACCCTGTCGATGGGCGATGGCGGCGGCAGCCTGGCCGGACTCAGCATCCAGCTCTTCCTGCTGGTGACCGTGATCAGCCTGGCGCCGGGACTGTTGATCATGGCGACCTGCTTTCCCTTCATCGTCACGGTGCTGTCGATCCTGCGCCAGGCGATCGGCCTGCAGCAATCCCCGCCCAACATGCTCATCGTCTCGATCGGGCTGGTGCTGACCTATTACGTCATGGATCCGGTCTTTACCGAGGCCTGGACGACCGGCGTCGATCCCCTGTTGCAGGAGCAGATCGACACGGCTACCGCCATCGCCAATATCGAGGCGCCATTCCGGGGCTTCATGCAGGCCCGGGTCGATCCCGAGACACTGGCCCGGATGGCCGCGCTGCGGGGGGACGCGGCGCAGGTGGCGGTCGATCCTGCGGTGCCGCCGCTGTCGGTGCTGATCCCCTCGTTTCTGCTGAGCGAGATCGCGAATGCCTTCCAGATCGGCTTCCTGATCTTCCTGCCGTTCATGATCATCGATCTTGTGGTCGCGGCGGTGCTGATGTCGATGGGGATGATGATGGTGCCGCCGGCCTTGGTGTCATTGCCGTTCAAGCTGGCGTTCTTCGCCGTGGCCAATGGCTGGACGCTGGTCTCGGAAGCCCTGGTGCGCGGCTATTTCTGATCGCAGGACCCATCGCCCGGTTCCAGCTCCCGCCCCACATCGACGGTCGGTTCCACGCGGCCGGGGCCGGCGCCGGCCAACCGCAGCGTCCGGCCAAGCGGGGGTGGAAGCCCTCGGCTCGCGGATACCGCGGCATTTGTCATGGTCGTGACGTAGAGGTCGGACAGGTCCCGCCCACCGAAGGCGGGGCAGGTCGGATAGGGCGTCCCGGTCGCGAACCGCGCGATTTCTTGGCCATCGGGGCCAAAGCGGACAACCCGGCCGCCGCCCCATTGGGCGCTCCAGAGACAGCCGTCTGCATCGGTCACCGCGCCGTCGGGGACAACCCGATCCTCTTTCACCACCACGAATTCCTCGGCCCGCCCCGTGGGCCAGCCATCGGGATCGAGCCCCAGAACATAGATCGTCGAACGCCGCGAATCGGCATAGTAGGCGCGGCGCCTGTCGGGTGCGAAGCAGATCCCGTTCGGGATCGTCAGACCGGTGACGAGGCGGCGCAGCTCGCCCCGATACCAGCGATAGATCGACCCGGCCCCCGCCTCGGTCGCTTTGCCCATGGTGCTGATCCAGAACCCTCCCCAGGGGTCGGCGCGGCCATCATTGCTGCGGTTGCCCGAAATGCCGGCCTCGACCGGACAAAGCGCCCGACAGCTGCCGTCAGAAAGATCGAAGACCGACAGCCCGGTCTCGCCTGCCAGCAAAAGGCGGGCCGCGTCGATCCGGCCGAGCGCCGATATCATTTCCGGCACCTGCCATTCGAACGTCTCCTCGCCCGAGCGGCCGAGCAGACGCCGGGCGGGAATATCGACCCAGACCAGCGCCTCGCGTTCTGGCAGCCAGATCGGCCCTTCCCCGAGCGTGCAGAGCCGGTCGTCGAAGATCTCCATTTTCATCGCGGCCCCTTTCGTCCGAATGCCATGCCCCTGCCGCCCCGGTGTCGAGGTTGCCCCATTCCGCCCGACCTGCGACATGCGACACCGACGCGGGCCCACCCCTTGGACGCCCCCCGAGAGGACCTGCGCCCGGGGCAGGCAGCAAGGGGCCGTTGATTCGCCCGCCCTGCGGCCCCGCTGGCAGATAGGGGCATCGCCGGACATCCCGCTTGACGCTCGGGGGGCGGTGAAATATTCACCGGGCGTTCGGGCGGGTATGGTGAAATGGTATCACACGAGCCTTCCAAGCTCTTGGCGCGGGTTCGATTCCCGCTACCCGCTCCAGAATACCTTGTCCCGCGATCGTTTCCCCCGACCCTGCCGACAGCCTGAGATCTCATGCAAACCGAATGTTCCCGGAGCCTTGCGGTTTGCCGCAGGCGCGGGTGCGGCGCAAGCGATCAGACGCACGATGGTCCGATGCCATAAGGATCGGTTCCTCGGCGCGCTGCCTTGCCAACTCCGCGGGATGCACGGCCGATTGAGTTGCCGATCCGCCGCTTGCCCGCTATTGCACGGACAGCAGAAGGAATTTCAGCCATGGCGAACTCTGGCAAGGACGCGCAGTCCGAGCGCGAGAAATCTCGCAACGTGGGCGCCCTGCGCGCTCTTTCCCCCTTCTTCGCGCCCTACCGCGGCTATGTTCTCCTGGCCGGTCTGACGTTGACCCTTACGGCCGGCGTCTCGCTGCTGCTGCCGATCGCGGCGCGGCGGGTGGTGGACGGCTTCGAAAACGGCTCGGTCGCGTTGCTCGACAGTTATTTTCTGGCCGCAATCGGCATTGCCGCGATCTTCGCCCTCGGCACGGCGATGCGATACTACGTCGTCACACGGCTTGGCGAACGGGTCGTGGCCGATATCCGCAAGGCGGTGTTCGACCGCATGATCGGCATGAGCCCGGCCTTTTTCGAACAACTCATGACCGGCGAGGTGATCAGCCGGATCACCACCGATACGACGCTGATCCTGTCCGTGATCGGGTCTTCCGTATCGTGGTTCCTGCGCAACCTGCTGTTGTTCTTCGGCGGCCTCGCGATGATGTTCTTCACCTCGGGCAAGCTGACGCTGATGGTGCTGGCCATCGTGCCGGTGGTGATCGTGCCGATCCTGGCGCTCGGCCGGCGGCTGCGGGTGCTGAGCCGCAAGAACCAGGACTGGATCGCGCAATCGGCAGGCCGTGCCTCCGAAGCGCTGCAGGCGGCGCAGACGGTGCAGGCCTATTCGCACGAGGCGGCGACGCGCGCCGGTTTTGCCGACGTGACCGAGGAAAGCTACAACACCGCCAAGACCCGGATCGGGGTTCGCGCAGCGCTGACCATGATCATCATCTTCGTGGTGTTCTCGGGCATTCTCGGTGTGCTCTGGATCGGTGCCCGCGATGTGCGCGCCGACACGATGACCGCCGGCCAACTGGTGCAGTTCCTGATCTATGCCGGGATCATGGCGGCCTCCGTGGCCGCGCTGTCGGAAATCTGGGGCGAATTGCAGCGTGCCGCGGGTGCCACGGAACGTCTGGTGGAATTGCTGCATGCAAAGGACGAGGTCGACGATCCGGTCACACCGCGGGCCCTGCCGAAGCCCGCGCGCGGCGAGATCGCCTTTGACGACGTCGTCTTCCACTATCCTTCGCGCCCCGAGACCGCAGCGCTGCATGGCGTCAGCTTTACCGTCCGTCCGGGCGAACAGGTGGCGCTGGTCGGCCCGTCCGGTGCCGGCAAGACGACCGTGCTGCAACTGCTGCTGCGGTTCTATGACCCGAAGGCCGGCGCGATCCGGCTCGACGGCGTGGCACTGCCCGAGATGGCGCGGAGCGAGTTCCGCAAGGCGCTGGCGCTGGTGCCGCAGGATCCGGTGATCTTTGCCGACACCGCGCGCGAGAACATCCGCTTTGGCCGGCCGGAGGCGACAGATGCCGAGGTCGAGGCCGCCGCCCGCGCGGCCGCAGCGCATGACTTCATCGCGTCCCTTCCCGAAGGCTATGACAGCTATGTCGGCGAGCGCGGGGTGATGCTGTCTGGCGGTCAGAAGCAGCGCATCGCCATCGCCCGCGCGATCCTGCGCGACGCGCCCGTTCTGCTGCTGGACGAGGCGACATCGGCGCTCGACGCCGAGAGCGAACGCGCCGTGCAGGACGCGGTCGCAGCGCTCAGCGAGGGCCGCACCACGCTGATCGTGGCGCACCGGCTTGCCACCGTGAAACAGGCCGACCGGATCCTTGTCTTCGACGGGGGCCGGATCGTCGCCGAGGGCACACACGAGGCGCTGGTCGCCCAGGGTGGGCTCTATGCCCGCCTGGCGCGGCTGCAGTTCACCGAAGGCCTGGCCGCGGAATGACGCCGGGTCCCTTTCCCGTTGCGCGGCGTTCGGCTTGCGCCCCATAGTGAGGGCACGAGACGACCGCGCGAAACGGTGGAATTGCCGCGCGACCGGGGAGGATACGGGGAAATGGGGTTTGCGACCGTCGCGGATATCCGTGCGATCGAAGCGGAAATGCCGTGGGAGGAACGCGATGTTCCGACCACCATCCATCGGTTTCTGGGGGCCGCAAAGGCGGCACATGGATCCCGGCCGGCGGTGTCGTTCCAGATGTTCTCGGGGCCAAACGACCCGGCCGAGACCCTCGACTGGGACGAGCTTCACCGCCGGGTGATCCAGGCGGCCAACCTGTTCCGCTCGCTCGGCATCGGGGAGGGCGACGCTGTCGCGCTCCTTCTGCCCAACTGCACCGAAATGGTGGTCACGCTGCTGGGCGGGATGGTTGCCGGGATTGCAAACCCGATCAATCCGCTGCTCGAACCCGACCAGATCTCGGCCATCCTGCGCGAGACCAATGCCAAGGTTCTGGTCACGCTCAGGAGCTTTCCCAAAAGCGATGTCGCCCAGAAGGCCGCGCTGGCGGTCGAACACGCCCCGAACGTGAAGCATGTGATCGAGGTCGATCTGCTGCGCTATATGACCGGGCTGAAGCGCCTGATCGTGCCGCTGATCCGGCCGAAGCCGAAGGTCCGGCACACTGCGCCGATCCGCGACTTTTCGACCGAAATCGCGCGCCACAGCGGCGACGCGCTGGCGTTCGAGGACAGCCGCGCCGACCGGGTCGCGGCCTATTTCCACACCGGCGGCACCACCGGCATGCCCAAGGTCGCCCAGCATCTCTATTCGGGGATGATCTATAACGGCTGGCTTGGCAGCCGGCTGTTGTTCACCGACCGCGACGTGGTGCTGTGCCCGCTGCCGCTGTTCCACGTCTTCGCCGTCCATCCGGTGCTGATGTCGATGATTGCCTCTGGCGGGCACGCGGTGTTTCCCACCCCCGCAGGCTATCGTGGCGAGGGGGTCTTCGACAACTTCTGGAAGCTGATCGAACGCTGGCACGCGACCTTCATGATCGGCGTGCCAACCGCCTTTGCCGCCCTGATGCAGCGCCCGGTCAATGGGGACGTGTCGTCGCTGGCCAAGGCGTTCTCGGGCTCGGCGCCGCTGCCTCTGGAGCTCTACAAGCGGTTCGAAGAGGCGACGGGGGTCGAGATCATCGAAGGCTATGGCCTGACCGAGGCGACCTGTCTGGTGTCTGTGAACCCGGTTGACGGCGCCAAGAAGGTCGGTTCGGTCGGCCTGCCGTTTCCGCACACCGACGTGAAGATCCTGCGCCACACCCCCGAGGGACCGGTCGAATGCGCGACTGACGAGGTTGGCGAGATCTGTGTCGACAGTCCCGGCGTCTTTGCCGGTTCGACCTATACCGAGCCGGACAAGAACCACCAGTTGTTCCACCACGACGTCTATCTGCGCACCGGCGATCTGGGCCGGATCGACCCGGACGGGTATCTTTGGATCACTGGCCGGGCCAAGGACCTGATCATTCGCGGCGGCCATAATATCGACCCGGCCGTCATCGAGGAGGCGCTGGCCGGCCATCCCGCGGTCGCCTTTGCCGGCGCCATCGGCCAGCCCGACAGTTTTGCGGGCGAACTGCCCTGCGCCTATGTCGAACTGGTAGAGGGGGCCTCGGTCACCGAGAAGGAGCTGCTCGACTATGTCCGCCCGCGCATCACCGAACGCGCGGCCATTCCGAAATACCTCGAGATCCTGCCCGAGTTGCCAAAGACCGCTGTCGGAAAGGTGTTCAAGCCCGACCTGCGCAAGCGCGCGATCTCCCGCGTCTACGGTCAGGTGTTGAAGGACGCGAAGGTCGACGCCGAAGTGGCCGAGGTCGTCGAGGATCCGAAACGCGGGCTGGTTGCCCGGATCCGGCGCAAGGGCGAGGTCGACGACGCCGCTGTGGTGAAACTGCTCGGCTGCTTCGCCCAGCCCTGGGAATGGGCTGGCTGACCGCGGGACCTCCGCGCCTCATGTGTCGTAGGGGTCGATCAGCTCCGGGCTGTCGGCGCGGTTGGAGTTGACCTTCGGGTCGACCCGGTGCCAGGCGAGGCTGCCTGCGGGCGCGGCCCGCATCAGCAGGGCAGCCCCCTTGCCGGCCTCGCCCAGCCACATCGGCCAGTCCTCGGGGGGCAGGATCACCGGCATCCGGCTGTGCAGCGCCTCGATCCCGCCCGCGGCCGCACAGGTGACGATGGCGACGGTACTCAGGCGCTGGTCGCCAGCCTCCCAGTCCTGCCAGATCCCCGCCATCACCATCGGCGCGTCGTCCGCAGGGTGGATGTACCAGGGCAGGCGCGCCGCCTCTGGCCCCTTTGTCCATTCATAAAAGCCGCTGGCGGGCACCAGGCAGCGCCGCGCCCGTACCGCGGCCCGGAACGCCGGCTTTTCGGCGATGGTCTCGGCGCGGGCGTTGATCAGCAGCGGTCCGTCGCCCGGCGCCTTGTACCATGGCGGCAGAAACCCCCAGCGCATGGCACGCAGCCGTCGTCCCTCGCCTTCGGCCACGACGACGGCGACATCGTTGGTGGGGCAGATGTTGAAGCGCGGCGCCTCGGGCAGGTCGTTCGAGGGCACGGCCGAGAATAGCCGCGCCATCGCCTCTGCCGGCATCAGGTTCACGAAACGTCCGCACATTTGGAAAGACTATGGCAAGTGGTGCTCGGGCCGCAACGGCCGGTCCGAAAACGCAACTGCCCGGCCAATTGGCCGGGCAGCAGACATGGGGCAGAGCGGCCCCGGTGCGTTACTGCGCCTTGGTGATCCGGCCGTCGGTATAGGGGCTATAGCTGCCCTGCTCGGCCAGATATTCGACGACGACATCCGCAAGGTCGGGGCCGAAGTCATAGACGTTCGAGGCATCGCGGAACATCGAATACCCGTCGCCGCCGCGCCGCACGAAGTTGTTCGAAACCACGCCATAGACCTTGGCGGGGTCGAGCGGCTGCATCGTGCCATCGACATCGACCATGACGTCCGAGATCCGCGCCCCGGTCGCGGCCGCCGGATCGAAGACAAAGCTCATGCCGGCCACTTGCGGGAACCGGCCGTCCTTGTCTGAATCGTCGAACTGGGCCATGCCGTTCTCCAGCGCTTCCTTCAGCGTGGCGCCATCGACGAAGAAGGTCGACAGCGTGTTCTGGAACGGCAGGACCGTATAGATCTCGCCCATGGTGACGGGACCTGCGTCGATCGAGGCGCGCACGCCGCCGCCGTTCTGGATTGCGATCTGGATGCCCTGGTCCTTGACCCGTGCCAGCATTGCGTCGGCCACCAGATTGCCCATCTGGCATTCGCCGCCGCGGCAGGCATCACGCGCCCCGTCGATCGGCTCGGCCGCCTCGCCGACGACCTTGTTGCGGATCTCCTCCAGCGGTTCGGCCATCTCCTTGATGCGCGAGACATAGCCTGCGTCCTCGGGCACGGCCGCATCCATGATCAGCGGCTCGCCGGTCGCTTCGATCACCTTGCCGTCGTCGTCGAAGACGACCTTCAGTTCGCCCAGGAACTTGCCATAGGCATAGGCCGAGACGATGGCGGTATCGCCCACCATGGTCGGATAGGGGCCCTCGGCCTTGTCCGAAACGTTCGAGAGATAGGTGTTGGTGTGTCCGCCCACGATCACGTCGACGCCGGTGGTCTTTTCGGCGACGGCCTTGTCGACGTCATAGCCCGAGTGAGACAGCACGATGATCTTGTTCACACCCATCCCGGTCAGCTTGTCGACTTCGGCCTGAACGGCATCCGACGGGACGGTGAAGATCACGTTCGGCCCGGAACTCGACAGTTCGCCGGTGTTCACCGGGGTCAGCCCGATCAGGCCCAGTTTTTCGCCGTTCCGTTCGATCACGGTCGATTTCTGGATGTGGTCGCGCAGCTCGGGTTCGCCGGTCAGATCGGCATTCGACATCAGGACCGGGAAATCCACCGATTCGATGAACCCCTTCAGCACTTCGGGGCCGTCGTCGAATTCGTGGTTGCCGACCGTCATCGCGTCATAGCCGAGACGGTTCATGAACTCGGCCGCCATCTTGCCCTTGTAGAAGGTATAGAACAGCGTGCCCTGGAACTGGTCGCCGCCATCGACCAACACCGCGTTCTCGTCGCGGGCGCGGGCCTCGGCGATGGCGGTTGCCAGCCGCGCCGATCCACCGAAGCATTTGCCGTCGGTATTGTCCTCGGCCGGGCAGCTTGAATCGTATTTCGAGATCGGTTCGAACCGCGCATGGAAATCGTTGGTGTGCAGAATGGTCAGTGTATAGTCCGCCGCGGCACTTCCGGCCATCAAGGCCAGCGCGGCGGCAGAGGTTAGGAAACGGACGAACATCGAGAATCTCCCCTGTTGGATGGGGCCGAGCGTGACGCAGCCGGCTCCGTCGGTCAAACGCCCGCGTGCCCACGGGAGGCCGTGGTCTGGTGTCAGGCTCATGGCAGAGGCGTCTTGACCCCTCGACAGGCACAAGGCACACCCGGGCCATGCTGATTTACAAGATCTTTCGTGGCCCCGAATGGCAGGCCCTGCAGGCCGAAGGGCAGAGCGCCGGTGCGCCGGTCGATCTGGCCGACGGGTTCATTCACCTTTCAACGGCCGCACAGGCGCCCGAGACGGCAGCAAGGCATTTTGCCGGGGCGGAGGGGCTTGTCCTGGCGGCGCTCGATGCCGACCAACTGGGGGATGCCCTGACATGGGAGCCGTCGCGTGGCGGCGCGCTGTTTCCGCACCTCTATCGGCAGATGCGGCGCGAGGATGTGCTGTGGCATGTCGCTCTGCCGCTAGGGCCGGACGGGCACGTCTTTCCACAGGCGATGGCATGAGCTGGCGTGAGGATCTGGGGATGGCCGCGTTTCGGCGGATCGATCCCGAGGTTGCCCATGGGCTGGCGCTCCGCGCGCTCGGCCTCGGGCTGGTGTGCTTGCCTGGTCAGATAACGTCGCCCCGGCTGGCGACCCGACTTGCGGGGCTGTCGCTGCCGAACCCCTTGGGGCTGGCTGCCGGGATGGACAAGAACGCCGTGGCGCTCGGCCCGCTGTCGCGCGCAGGATTCGGCTTTCTCGAAGTCGGCGCCACGACGCCGAGGCCGCAGCAGGGCGGCGCGAAACCGCGGCTGTTCCGCTTGCCCGAGGACCGTGCCGTCATCAACCGCTTCGGGTTCAACAACGAGGGCATGGAGGCGATGGCCGCGCGCCTCCGCGACCGGCCGCGGGACGCGGTGATCGGGCTGAACCTTGGCGCCAACAAGGACAGCCCGGACCGGGCGGCAGATTTCTCGACCGTGCTGGCCCGTTGCGGTCCCGATCTGGATTTCGCGACCGTCAACGTCTCGTCTCCCAATACCGAGAACCTGAGGGATCTGCAGGGCAAGGCGGCGCTGGAGGCGTTGCTGCAGGGCGTGCTGGCGACCCGGGACGGTCTTGAACGGCCGATCCCGGTGTTTCTGAAGATCGCGCCAGATTTGAGCGAGGCCGAGATTGCCGATATCGCCGCCGTGGCGGCCGGGGTCGGGATCGACGGCATTGTCGCCACGAATACCACGCTGTCGCGCGATGGCCTGACCGGCCGGCACCGCGACCAGAAAGGCGGTCTTTCGGGGGCGCCGCTGTTCGAGAAATCGACGCAGGTGCTGGAACGGCTGTGGGCCGAGACCGGAGGCGCGATCCCGTTGATCGGGGTCGGCGGGGTCGGATCGGGGGGCGAGGCCTATGCCAAGATCCGGGCCGGGGCCTCGGCCGTGCAGCTTTATTCGGCGCTGGTCTATGGCGGGATGGGGCTGGTCAGCACGATCCTGCAAGAGCTTGAGCAACTGCTCGAGCGGGACGGATTCGCAACTGTTGCCGAGGCGGTCGGCGTCGGACGTTGAAATCTCCGGCTTGACCAAAGTCTAACTGGCCAATTATAAAAGAAACTCCCGTTAAACGGGAATCGTGCAGGCGACCGCCAGTCGCTCCCCTGCTGCGCAGGGGATCTGCTTTGACCGCGGCCGGCGCCGCAATGATGGTGCCAGGGTTGGCCATGCCCTCATGCGGCGCCGGCCCGGAGAAATGCCCATGACGCCAGAGATCGTCGATTGTTTCACGACCGTCCGCGGTTTCGTGCCAGGGGGGAGTGAGACCTGGGCCAGCGTGGCGGCCTATGCGGGCGTGGGGTTGGTTTGCCTGCGCGCCACACGCGCCAACGCACCGGATCGCGGGTTCTGGACGATGCTGGGCGTTAGCCTGCTGATCCTTGCATCGCTCAAGGCGTTCGACATTCCGATGGCCATCACCGGGATCGGGCGCTGCATGGCAAAGTCCGAAGGCTGGTATGACGCCCGGCGGCCGGTCCAGGCAGTGATGGCTGTGGCGGTCGGCACGGCCATCGTGATCGCCGGACTTGCCGGGACGCAACTTCTTCATCGCGCGATGTCGCGGGTCTGGCTGGCCTTGATCGGTGCGCTGATGGTGGCGGGCTATATCGGGATCAGCATGGTGGACCTGCACCAGATCGATGCCCTGTTTCGCAACGACATTGGTCCGCTGCCGGCAAGATGGATTGCCGAATATTCCGGCCTTGTGCTGATCGTCCTGAACGCCGTGGTCCGTCGCCTGCGATCTGCCCAGCGGCAACGCAAACGCGCGCGCGAACGGCACTTGCGCGAACGCCAGTCGGTTTGAACCGGGACGGCCCCGGTGGTCCGGCGCGGCGCGCCGGACCTGTCGGTTATTCCGCCGCCATCTGGGCCGTCGGCGTCGAGCGCGAGATCGCCCATTCCTCCTCGCTCATCTCAATGGCTACGCCATCGAACAGCGGCGTCGAGAGATAGCGTTCGCCGGTGTCGGGCAACATGACAAGGAAGACCGAGCCTTTGGGCGCGGATTCGGCCACCTTCATCGCCGCGGCAAAGGTCGCACCGGCCGAGATGCCGGTGAAGATGCCCTCCTCGGCCGCAAGCCGCCGCGACCAGGTCATGGCGTCGGGCCCCGCAATCGGGATCAGATCGTCGTAATAGACCTTGTCGATCGCCTCCTGCAGCACGAACGGAATGAAGTCCGGCGTCCAGCCCTGGATCGGGTGCGGTTCGAATGCCGGGTGGCTTTCGGTCGCCTGATGGGCGCTGTTACGGGTGTTGACGTAGCCCGAGGCGACGATCGCGGCATTGGCGGGTTCGCTGAGGATGATCCGGGTTTCGGGCCGTTCGCGCCGCAGCACCCGGCCAAGCCCCGAAACGGTGCCGCCGGTGCCATAGCCCGTCACCACGTAATCGAGCCGCTCGCCGGCAAAATCGGCCAGCACCTCGTTTGCGGTCGTGTGTTCGTGGATGTCGGCGTTGTCCGGGGTCTCGAACTGGCTGGCGAGGAACCAGCCATTGGCCTCGGCCAGTTCCTTGGCCTTGGAATACATCCCGAAGCCCTTCAGCGCGCGTGGCGTCAGCACCACCTTTGCGCCAAGAAATCGCATCAGCCGCCGCCGCTCGACCGAGAAGCTATCGGCCATGGTGACGACCAGCGGATAGCCCTTGGCCGCGCAGACCATGGCCAGCCCGATGCCGGTATTGCCCGAGGTCGCCTCGACCACGGTCTGGCCGGGTTTCAGCCGTCCGTCCGCCTCGGCCGCCTCGATGATGTTCAGCGCCAGCCGGTCCTTGACCGAACCGCCGGGATTGAAGGCCTCGGCCTTGACATAGAAGGTCATGTCGTCGGGGCCGATCCGGTTGATCCTTATGACCGGCGTATCGCCGATGGTGTCGAGCACGCTGTCAAATCGACGGCCGCGGCCCTGAGTTCGTCGTGTCGGCATGGTCGTCTCCCCTGTTGGTAACGCTGTTCTTCCGCCCGTTTCCCGGAGCATTGCACCTATAGGATATACCAATTGCGGGCGCGCTCAAATGCTGTCCCGGTAGCTGACCCCGGGCGTTCAGCCCGCCGCGCGTTCAAGGGCTGGATAGCGCAGCCCGAGGGTCAGTCCGCGGGCGAGATAGGAAATCAGCAGTGCCGCCCAGAGCCCGTGATTGCCGAACGGCGGGATCAGCAGCAGCACCGCGACAACATAGATTGCCGCCGAGACGATCATCATGTTGCGCATGTCGCGCGACCGGGTGGCGCCGATGAAGATTCCGTCGAGCATCCAGGGCGCCCAGCCGACGAGCGGCGCGGCAATCATCCAGGGCAGATAGTCCCGGGCCGCGGCCCGCACCTCGGGGGCGGTCGTCATCGCGTCGATGATGTGGCCGCCGGCCAGCGCGAAGGCAAGCGCCATGGCGATCACGCTGGCGGCGCCCCACTGGCTGGTCATCCAGGCGCTGCGGCGCAGCCGGTCGCGGGAATGGGCGCCCATGGCCTGGGCCACCAGCGCCTCGGCCGCAAAGGCAAAGCCGTCCATGGCATAGGCGGTGACATGCAGGAACTGCAGCAGCACCTGGTTCGCCGCCAGCGTCACGTCGCCAAAGCTGGTGCCATAGAACATCAGCGAGACGATCATCGCCTCGAGCAGCAGCGACCGGATCAGGATGTCGGTATTGACCGAGGCCATGTGGACCAGCCGCTCGCGGTCGAAGACCCTCGGCCAGTCGCGCCACGACGGCAGCGCAAAGGCGTCGCGGCAGAGCCACAGCGCCAGCGCGATGCCGCTCCATTCGGCAACGAGGGTGGCGGTGGCCACGCCCGCAACGCCCCAGCCGAGGCCCAGCACGAACAGGACGTCGAGCGCGATGTTGATCGCGTTCATGCCGACCTGGATCACCAGCACCGCGCGGGTGCGTTCCAGCGCGATCAGCCAGCCGCTGAGCCCGAAGATCGCGATGGCCGCGGGCGCAGACCAGACCCGGATGGCCATGTACTGCCGGGCCAGGGTCTCGACCTCGGCGCTGGCCGGTGCGACGGCGAAGGCCCCGGCAAAGATCAGGCGCTGCAACAGGATGATGGCGACCCCGCCGGCGGCACCGATCATCAGCGCCCGGGTCAGCAGCGCCGAAACCTCGGCCGAATTGCCCGCGCCATGGGCCTGTCCGACAAGGCCCGTGGTGCCCATGCGCAAAAAGCCGAAGATCCAGTAGACCGCGGTCAGGATGACGGCGCCAAGGCCGACCGCACCGATCGGCGCGGCCATGCCAAGCTGGCCCACCACGCCGGTATCGACAATGCCGAGGATCGGCACGGTGGCGTTGGACAGCACGATCGGCGCCGCGATCGTCAGGATCCGGCGGTGGGTGATGGGGCGATAGGACAGGGTCGCGTCAGTCACCGGACGGCATCAGGAAATGCCCCGTCGCCTGCGCGATGGGCCGGGCGCGGTTGTCCTGCCAGGCCTCGACATGCACCGAGGCATAGCGCCGGCCCGAGCGGTTGACGCGGGCACGGGCATAGGAATCGCGCGGCAGTCCCGCCCGCAGGTAATCGACGGTGATGTCGATGGTTTTGGGCAGGCGGGGCATGTTCTGGGGCGTGATGGCGATGGCGTCGATGGCGCCGCTTTCGATGTTCTCCCACAGGATCGACCAGCCCAGCCCGATGATCGCCGTCACCTCGAGGAACGAGGCCGTGGCGCCACCGTGCAGCGCCTGAAGCATCGGATTGCCGATCAGCATCGGCGAAAACGGCATGACCGCGGTCAGTTCGTCGCCCTTGCGGTCGAAGCGGATGCCGAGAAAGCCGATATAGGGAACGCCTTCGACCAGGGCGTTCAGGGCCCGGTCGCGGCGTTCCTTCACCACCTGCACGGGCTCGTGCGTGGGAGGGGTCAAGCTGCTGGCTCCTTGCGGGCAAAGGTGAAGGCGCCGTGGGCAGAGGCGACCGGCGTTTGCGTGTCGCCATCGGTTGCGGTGGCGCGCACGAAGGCGACGGTCCGGGTGGTGTGATAGCAGATCGCCTCGGCGGTGATCCGGCTGCCGGGGTGGGCGGGGCGCATGTAGTCGATCCGGAGGTCGAGCGTGGCGGTGGCGCCGGTGCCGTCTGCGCGCGACATGACCGCTGCGCCACAGCAGGTGTCCATCAGCGCGCTGACCGCGCCGCCGTGGATCACGCCGTTGCGCGGATCGCCGATAAAGCGGGCATCGTAGGGCATCGAGATCATCGCCCGGCCGTCATCGATCACATCGACGCGCATCGCAAGCGCCTCGGCGAAGGCGAGCGTTTCGATGAAGCGGTTGGCGTCGGTCTTGTCCATTGCGGATCCAGGCTGCGCGGGCGTCAGTTGCGTTATCGGTCGGGCCGGGCCGCTGCGCAAGCCCGTGGCATGGTCCGCGAACGGCATTGGCGGCCCGGCCGAAGTCGCACGAAGGATGTCGCGCATTGAAGCCGGGGCGCGCAGCGCATAGGCTTTGGTCCGTCGTCAAACCGGAGGAAGAGGCGTGTCCGAGACGAGGCTGAGCTTCAAGGAGATGTACGCGAAGTTCGACGTGACCCCACGCACGCTTCGCTACTACGAGCACATCGAACTGTTGCAACCCGAAAAGGAGGGTCGCGCGCGCTGGTATCGCCCGCGCGAGGTGGCGCGCATGACGCTGATCCTGCGCGGACGGCGATTCGGCTTCTCGCTCGAGGAGATGCGGCAGTGGCTGCTGATCTACGAGGAACAGGGTACGCGCCCGCAGCTTGAGGCCTTCCTCGAGATGGCTGACCGGCAACTCGAGAATCTGCGCCGCCAGCAGGCCGAGTTGCAGACGACGATCGAGGATCTGCACCGTTTGCGTGACGAGGCATCCGAGACGCTCGACTGACCTGGCCGGGCGCGGCGGCGGTCACGACCCAACCGGATCATTGTGCCGGATCGAAACCGGCCGGCCGTGCCGTCGTGGCGCCCCGCCGGGAGGCCTTGGTCTGGCCGAGGGTCGCAAGACTTCCGGCCCGGATCGCCGGATCTGGAGAGGTCGCGGGCGGATTCGCGGCGCGGGACTGGAACACTCCGGTTTGCGGCCCCGGATCGTTGAATATGACGATATTCTCGCACAAGTGGATTGTATGCGATTCTTGATCACCGAGTGTCGAAAAATTCCGCACATTTTTGATGCAAATCACGACGATCTTGCACCATTTCCTAAATCGATTATGCTCACTTTTATGTTTCCGTTCGGGCGCACGGCAGGCCGGCCTAGAACAGTGACGCAGCGTTTCGTTAACGTTAGCGTCAATTCCTGTGATAGACGACCCCGGGAGCGTGTTTCGGGTCAGTAACAATTTTTGTTGGAGACGAACCAGTGACCGACAAGCTTATGACGATACGGGAGATGTGCGACACTTTCGAAGTGACGCCGCGCACCCTTCGGTTTTACGAATCCAAGGAGCTGTTGTTTCCCGTCAGGAAGGGCACCAAGCGGCTGTTCACCCGTCGCGACCGCGGTCGCCTCAAGCTGATCTTGCGCGGCAAGCGTTTCGGCTTCAGTCTGGAACAGATCCGGCAGCTTCTGGATCTCTACAACGTCGGCGACCATCAGGCGACGCAATTGTCCAGGACCTACGAAATTGCCGTCGAGCGGCTGTCGGAGATGGAGCGACAGCGTGTTGAACTGGACGAGGCCATTACCGATCTGAAGGATCAACTGGCCTGGGTCGACAAGATGCTGACGACGCTGAACACGCAGCAGGCCGCCGAGTAAGGAGTGGCCCCAGGGAGGAGCCATACATGCCGATCTACACGGCGCCGGTCGACGATCTGCAATTCGTCCTGCACGCGCTTCTGAAGGTCTCGGAACAGGCTATCCCCGGCTACGAAGACCTCGACCCGGATGTCACTGCGGCGGTTCTGGGCGAGGCAGGCAAGATCGCGACCAATGTGGTGGCCCCGCTGAACGTCGTCGGCGACCGCGAGGGCTGCGTGTTGGGGAATGGCATCGTGCGCACGCCTCCGGGGTTCCGCGAAGCCTTCGACGCGCTGAAGGCGGGCGGCTGGACGGCTCTCGACTGCGATCCGGACTATGGCGGGCAGGGTATGCCCTCGCTGATGGGAACGGCCGTCGGCGAACTGTTCTCTGCCGCCAACCAGTCCTTCACCATGTATCACGGCCTGACGCATGGTGCCTACAGCGCGATCCGCGCCCACGGCACCGAGGCGCAGAAGGCGATGTGGCTGCCGAAGCTCGTGTCCTGCGACTGGACCGGGACGATGAACCTGACCGAGCCGCAATGCGGCACCGATCTGAGCCTCTTGCGCACCAAGGCGGAGCCGCAGGCGGACGGGAGCTATCGCATCAGCGGGCAGAAGATCTTCATCTCTGCGGGCGACCACGACATGGCCGAAAACATCGTCCATCTGGTGCTGGCGCGGATCCCCGGCGGGCCGGAGGGGACCAAGGGGATCTCGCTGTTCATCGTGCCGAAGCTGATGGTCGACGACCAGGGCGGGCTCGGCGCGCGCAACGGCGTCTCGGTCGGCAAGCTCGAGACCAAAATGGGCATCCATGGCAACGCCACCTGCGTCATGAACTTCGATGATGCGACGGGCTATCTGCTCGGGCAGGAGCACAAGGGGATGCGGGCCATGTTCACGATGATGAACGAAGCCCGTCTGGGGGTTGCGATGCAGGGCCTCGCGCAGGCCGAGGTCGCCTATCAGAACGCGGCTGCCTATGCCAGGGACCGGCTTCAGGGCCGGGCTGTCACTGGCGCCGAGAACCCCGAGGGTCCGGCCGACCCGCTGATCGTGCACCCGGACATCCGCCGCACCCTGATGGACCAGAAGAGCTTTGTCGAAGGTGCACGCGCGTTCCTCCTGTGGGGGGCGATGCTGATCGACCGCTCGCACCGTCTCGGCGATGCCGACGCCGAGGGGCTGATCTCGCTGCTGATCCCGGTGCTGAAGGGCTTTCTGACCGACAAGGGGTTCGAATCCTGCGTGGCCGCCCAGCAGGTCTTTGGCGGACATGGATATATCGAGGATTCGGGCATGTCGCAGTTCACCCGCGACGCCCGCATCACCCAGATCTACGAGGGTGCCAACGGGATCCAGGCGCTCGACCTCGTCGGGCGCAAGCTCGCCTCGGACGGCGGCAAGCACATGGTGGCCTTTTTCGATCTGGTGAAGCGGTTCATCAAAGAGAACGAGGCCGACGAGGGCTTGAAGGCCGGATTTCTCGATCCGCTGAAGGCCGCAAGCAAGGATCTTCAGGCAGCGTCCATGTTCTTCATGCAGAACGGCATGAAGACCCCGAATGCGGCGCTGGCCGGATCCTACGACTTCATGCATCTGTTCGGATATGTCTGCCTCGGCCTGATGTGGGCGCAGATGGCGAAGGCTGCGGAGATTGGGCTGGGCGAGGGCAGCGGCAACCGCGCCTTCCTTGAGGCCAAGATCGCGACCGGGCGGTACTTCATGGCACGGCAACTGCCGGCAACGGCACTGCATCTGGCGCGGATCGAAAGTGGCGCCGAGCCGGTCATGAGTCTGACGGCGGATGCCTTCTGAACGGTCGGATCGGGACGAGGCGGGCCGTGGATATCGGTTCAGCCAGTGCCCCGGGGCGAGAGGTCGCGCGCGCGCAGGGTGCCAGCGCGGCCTTTGGCACGCCGCCCCGGCGCCAGCGCCGGCGGCCTGATCGGGGCAGCCTTCGGCGAAGGTACTTGACCCAAGAAGAAGATCAGGGCCACCCTGCCCCTCCGGCGAGGCGCGGTCCGAGCCGTCCAGGCCGGATAGGCAGGGCTTCTCCTTGGGCGGTCATCGGCTCCTCAGCCTGTACCGCATCGCGATCCTCTGGCAGCTTGGTAAATGAAGCGTCAATCGCAGCTTCTTCTTGGAGAAAATACCTGAATGCGACGGCCCAATCCGAAGGAACGCAGGACATGAGGCTCTACTGCTTCGGCGAATCCGGCAACGCCTACAAGGTGGCACTGGCGCTGGAACTGTCAGGGACGGCGTGGCAGCCGGTCTTCGTCGATTTCTTCAACGGCGCGGCGCGTACACCAGAATACCTTCGCGACGTCAACGAGATGGGCGAAGTGCCGGTGCTCGCGGACGGCGATCTGCGTCTGTCGCAGTCGGGCGCGATCCTCGACTATCTCAGCGACGGGACCGGGCGCTTTGGCGGCGCCGATCCGCAGGAAGCGCGCGAGGTGCTGCGCTGGGTGCTTTGGGACAATCACAAGCTGAGCGGGCAGGCCGGCACCTGCCGGTTCCTGATGAATTTTCTCGCCCCCGAGAAACGGCCCGAGCCGGTGATCCGGTTCCTGCAGGGCCGGCTGGCGGCGGCCTTCAAGGTCCTCGACCGGCATCTGGAGGCGCGCGACTGGATCGTTGGCGATGGCCTCACCAATGCGGACCTGTCCTGCTGCGGCTATCTGTATTATCCCGAACCCTTCGGATTCGACCGCAAGGACTGGCCAAATATCGATGCCTGGCTGGCGCGGATCGCGGCCCTGCCGGGCTGGAAACATCCCTATGAGCTGATGCCCGGGTCGCCCGCCGATCGCATCTGAGGAGGACATGACATGACGGAAGCCTATATTTACGATGCAGTGCGCAGCCCGCGGGGCAAGGGGCGCCGCGACGGGGCGCTGCACGAGGTCACCTCGGTGCGGCTGTCGGCGCAGATGCTGAACGCGATCAAGGCGCGCAACGGGCTCGAGGGTCATGCGGTCGAGGATGTGATCTGGGGCAATGCAACCCAGGTAATGGAGCAGGGCGGGTGCCTGGCGCGTACCGCCGTTCTGGCCTCGGAGCTCGATGAACGGATCCCGGGGCTGTCGATCAACCGGTTCTGCGCCTCGGGGCTCGAGGCGGTCAATCTGGCGGCCAATCAGGTTCGCGGCGGGGCCGGCGAGGGCTATATCGCCGGCGGGGTCGAGATGATGGGGCGGGTTGCCATGGGCTCGGACGGGGCGGCGGTTGCGGTCGATCCCTCGGTCGCGATGGAGCGCTATTTCGTGCCGCAGGGGATCTCGGCCGACCTGATTGCGACCGAATACGGCTTTACCCGCGATCAGGCCGATGCGCTGGCGGTCGAAAGCCAGCGTCGCGCCAAGGCCGCCTGGGACGACGGGCGGTTTGCCAGGACCGTGGTGCCGGTGACCGATCAGAACGGGCTGATCCTGCTCGATCGCGACGAACACATGCGCCCCGAGACCGACATGCAAAGCCTTGGCGCCCTGAACGCCAGCTTTCAGCAGATGGGCGAGGTCATGCCGGGCTTCGACAAGGTCGCGATCATGAAGTATCCCCATCTGGAGCGGATCGATCACATCCACCATGCCGGCAACAGCTCGGGCATCGTCGACGGGTCGGCGGCAATTCTGGTGGGCTCGAAGAAGTTCGGCAAGAAGCACGGCCTGACGCCGCGGGCACGGATCCGGGCGACGGCCAAGATCGGCACCGATCCGACGATCATGCTGACCGGTCCGGTGCCGGTGACCGAGCGGATCCTCGAGGGGGCCGGGATGCGGATCGGCGACATCGATCTGTTCGAGGTCAACGAGGCCTTTGCCGCGGTGGTGTTGCGGTTCATGCAGGCTTTTGGCGTGGCCGAGGACCGGGTGAACGTGAATGGCGGTGCCATCGCGATGGGCCATCCGTTGGGTGCGACAGGCGCGATCATCCTTGGCACGCTGTTGGACGAGTTGGAACGCAGCGACAAGGAGGTGGGGCTTGCCACGCTTTGTGTCGCAAGCGGCATGGGCGCGGCCACGATCATCGAACGGGTATGACGGAACAGCCGCGGCGGGCTAGACTGGGGTTGCGCCTTTGCGCGCGGGACGGATCGGAGCACTATCATGCCAGTGATCGACATGGCCGCGGCCCCGTTCGAGCGTCGTGGATCCGACGCGCCGCTCGGCGCGTTCGAAAGCGTCTTTCTGGGGGATGCGGGCGGGCTGACCCAGTTCGGGGTGATCTTTGCGACGCTCGAACCCGGGGCTGCGTCCTCGGACCGGCACTGGCACGAGGTCGAGGACGAGTTCCTGTGGGTGATCGGAGGCGCGGCGGTGCTGGCCGACGAGCGCGGCGAGACCTTGTTGCGCCCGGGCGATGCGGTGGCCTGGAAGGCGGGCGTGCCGAATGGACATCATATCCTCAACCGCGGCGACGATCCGGTTCGCTTTCTGGTGGCAGGCTGGCGTTCGCCCGAGGATGTGGTGCATTATCCCGATCTTGGGCGCCGGGCGTGGCACGCGCCAGATGGCAGCCGGCAGACCGAGCCCGAGAGGCTTGAGCGCGCAGCCCCCGCAACGCTGCCCGACCCGGTGCTGGACCTTGCCGCGCTGCCGGTCAGGACCGGCTCGATCTATCCCGAACCCTATGCCGCGATGATGAAAGGGCGCAGTTCGCTGCGGCTGGGCGCGGCTGGCGGGTTGACCCGGTTCGGCGCCAATCTGGTGCGGCTCGAGCCCGGGGCGCTGAGTTCGCTGCGCCACTGGCACGCGCGCGAGGACGAGTTCGCGATGGTGACCGACGGTATCTGCACCCTGATCGATGATGCGGGCGCCCATGCGATGCGGCCGGGCGATTGCGCGGCATTCCCGGCGGGCGACGGCAACGGACATCATTTCGTCAACCGCACCGACAGTCCGGCCGCCTTTCTGGTGCTGGGCGCGCGCATGGATCCCGAGCGTGCGGTCTATTCCGATCTGGATCTCGTGCTCGATGTCAGGTCCGGGGAGGTCAGCTACACGCTGAAGGACGGCAGCCCGTATCCGGGGGCGGGCCGATGATGCGACGCAGCACAGGACCGGAGCCTTCCGAGATGGCCGCATCGCTAGAGCAGTGGCTCGAACCCACGGCCGCGGCGTTGCTGGCCGGGGATTTCGATGCGGTGGCGCAGATCTGCGCTCCCTGCCTGCCGGTCTATCTGGAATGCGATCTGATCCTGATCGAGGGACGTGACGAGATTGTCGCCGCGATGCAAAGAATGCAGGAGGAATGGGCGGAGGCAGGGCTGAGAGGCATGCGCGGCGAGGTTGCGGCGATCGGTTTGCCGGTACGCGGCCAGTTCCGGGTGATGGTGGACTGGTACTACGACCTCGGCCCGGACCAGCCTCCACGCCAGTCGAGCATAACCTATTTCTGCCGTCACCGAGATCCGACGCCCGACAACCCGGTGCCGCTGACGATCGAGATGGTCGAGTACCGCAAGGCGGCGTTCGATGTCCAACGCAGCGTCGCGGCGCAGACGCAGCGGATACCGAAGCGGTATCGTCGCCCGGCCGGTTGAGCACGGGATACGGCCGAGACCGACCCGTGGGGAACGAGACACGAATGAGGAGGCAGCCATGAGCGATTTTTCGATGCGGGTCGGCGACGACGGCGTTGCGGTGATCACCTGGGACACGGCCGACAGGTCGATGAACGTGATGAGCCTGCAGGGGTTCGCCGATCTCGAGGCGCTGATCGACCGGGTGATCGACGAGGATGCGATCAAGGGCGCCGTGATCACCAGCGGCAAGCCCGACAGCTTTGCCGGCGGCATGGATCTGAACGTTCTTGCAGGGATGAAGGACGCGGTGGGCGAGGACCCTGCACAGGGTCTGTTCGATGGCGTGATGAAGATCCACGCCCTGCTGCGCAAGATCGAGCGCGCCGGGATGGACCCGAAGACCCTGAAGGGCGGCAAGCCGATTGCCGCAGCCCTGCCCGGCACCGCCGTTGGCATCGGGCTCGAGATCCCGCTTGCCTGCCACCGGATCTTTGCCGCCGACGCGCCCAAGGCCAAAATCGGGCTGCCAGAGATCCTTGTCGGGATCTTTCCCGGCGCTGGTGGCACCACCCGGCTGGTGCGCAAGCTTGGTGCGATGGCCGCGGCCCCGCTGTTGCTGGAAGGCAAGCTGAACGCGCCGAAGGCCGCGAAGGCCATGGGTGTGATCGACGAGGTCGTGGCGCCCGAGGCGCTGGTCGATGCCGCAAGGGAATGGGTGCTGTCGGAGCCGAAGATCGTCAAGCCCTGGGACGAGAAGGGCTACCGGATGCCGGGCGGTGCGCCCTACAGCGCTTCGGGGTTCATGACCTTCGTCGGCGCCTCGGCGATGGTGAACGGCAAGACACAAGGCGTCTATCCGGCGGCCAGGGCGCTGCTGTCGGCGGTCTACGAAGGCGCGCTGGTCGATTTCGACACGGCCTTGAGGATCGAGGCGCGCTGGTTCACCAATGTGCTGCTGAACCCCTCGTCCTCGGCCATGATCCGGTCGCTGTTCGTCAACAAGGAAGCGCTCGAGAAGGGCGCGAACCGCCCCGCGGCGCCCGACCAGAGGGTGGCAAAGCTGGGGGTCATGGGCGCCGGCATGATGGGCGCGGGGATCGCGCTGGTTGCGGCGCAGGCCGGGATCGAGGTGGTGCTGCTGGACCAGAGCCAGGACGCCGCCGACCGCGGCAAGGCCCATGCGGCCGAGTACATGGACAAAGGGATCAAGCGCGGCAAGGCGACGGCCGAAAAGAAGGCAGAGCTGCTGGCGCGGATCACCGCGACCACCGATTATGCCGCTCTCACCGGCTGCGATCTGATTATCGAGGCGGTGTTCGAGGACCCGAAGATCAAGGCCGAAGTGACGGCGAAGGTCGAGGCGGTCGTGGGCGAGGATTGCATCTTTGCCACCAACACCTCGACGCTGCCGATCAGCGAGCTTGCCGAGGCGTCGAAACGCCCCGAGCAGTTCATCGGCATCCATTTCTTCAGCCCGGTGGAAAAGATGCTGCTGGTCGAGATCATCAAGGGCCGCAAGACCGGGGACCGGGCGGTCGCCAAGGCGCTCGACTTCGTGCGCCAAATCCGCAAGACGCCCATCGTCGTCAACGACGCGCGGTTCTTCTATGCCAACCGCTGCATCATTCCCTACATCAACGAGGGCATCCGCATGGTTGCCGAAGGCGTGGCGCCAGCGTTGATCGAGAATGCGGCGAAACTGGTCGGCATGCCGCTTGGCCCGCTGCAACTGGTCGACGAGACCTCGATCGACCTTGGCGTGAAGATCGCCAAGGCGACGAAGGCCGCGATGGGCGCGGATTATCCCGATGGCGCCGTGGACGAGGTTCTGTTCGCCATGGCCGATGCGGGCCGGCTGGGGCGCAAGGCCCGGGCCGGGTTCTATGCCTATGACGAGGCGGGCAAGCGGCTGTCGCTGTGGGAGGGTCTGCGCGAGGCCTATCCGCTGTCGCCCGACCAGCCGGACCTGATCCTTGTACAGCACCGGCTGCTGTTCGCGCAGGTGCTGGAGGCGGTCCGCGCGCTGGAAGAAGGTGTTCTGACCGACATCCGCGAGGGCGATGTCGGGGCGATCCTCGGCTGGGGGTTTGCGCCCTGGTCGGGCGGGCCGTTCGGCTGGCTCGACATGCTCGGGACACCCTATGCAGCCGAACGCTGCGACCAGTTGGCCAAGGCCTATGGCGACCGCTTTGCCTGCCCGGGTCTGCTGCGCCAGATGGCGTCAAAGGGGCAGAGCTTCTATGGACGGTTCGGGCCGAAGGTCGCCGCCTGATCACTCCAGCCGGGTGGCGATTTCAAGCAGCATCTGGGTGGTCAGCCGCGAGCGGTCGGCAAAGCCGATCAGCGCGCCGTTGTCATCCAGCACCGGAAGCTGGTCGACGCCCAGTTGCAGCATCCGGTCGAGCGCCTGGAAATTGGTCCAGTCGGTCGCGGCGCTTTCCGTGATCGTTCGGTAACCGGGTATGCGCGAAAGGCCGTCGAGGTCGCCTGCGCCGATCATGTCGGTGAAGCGGACCCATTCTGGCATCTCCTGGTCGTCGGGGATGGCAAAGGGATCGTTGCCAAGCCGGGCTGCGATCTCGTCATTTTCGGGTGGGTTCAGCGCGGCGGCAAGCTGGCGTGCAGGCCAGTATCCCAGCGCCTGAACGCCATCGGGGGCCAGCAAGACGACCCATTCGAACTGCGGCACGGCGTCGAGCGTGTCGAGGTATTTCCACGCGACCGGCGCCCAGTAGTCGTGCGAACCGAGCGTGAAGGTCAGCGCGTTGATCCGCGCCTCGGCCAGGTCCGACAGTTGATCGAGCCCGCCCTTGTCGCTGCCGGAAATGGTCTGGAAATCGATCACCGAGGCATCGTTGGCAAGATCGAGATTGCGGGCATTGGCGAAGTTCGATTCGATCTGATTCACGCCGGCAAGCGCGGCAGTGGTCGAAGCCTGAAGCGCGCGCGCCGTCTCGACGGCGTCGGCGGCGGCGGACTTGACGGCATCGATCTGTGCTGTGGCAGCGTCAAGCTCGCGCCGCGCCGCGGCAGAGCGCGTGTCGATTTCGGCCTGGATGCCCTCCAGCCGGCGGTCGACCTCGTGGCGCACAGAGGCCGATACCGATTCGGCGATCGCGCGTTCGATCAGGCCCTGCGCCTCGGGCGAAGCAAGACGTTCGGCGATTGCCTCGCCAACGCGCTGGCGGACGGTCTCGTCGGCCTGGGCGATGGCCTTGAGCGAGGCCGCAGTTGCGGCATTCTGGACCTGCTTGCTGGCGTCCTGCTCGATCCGCGCCGTGGTCTGAGAGATGTTTTCCTTGGTGATGCCGGTGAAATAGATCGCAAAGCCCCCCGCGACCGCGGCAATCACCCCGGCGAAAATCTGCATCCGTCCAAGCAGCTTTTCGATATGGGCGCGGTGCTTGTCGAGGTCGGCGGCGAGCGTCTGTTGCTGGCGCTCGAGCCCGCGTTCCACCTCGCCGCGCAGATCGCGGCTGAATGCCGCAAATGCGTCGGATTGCTTGTCGGGGTCGAGCCAGGATCCGCAGTGCGGGCACCTGAGCGCATCGTCCGCAAGGTCGGTCTGTCGGCAGAAGGGACATTGCAGCGCCATCGGACGCCTCCCGTCGGGCTCTGATAGGTCAAAGGTTACCACGATGCAGGGTGTCCGTCATGGCTCTGGACAGGGCCACTTCAAAGCACGGTGAAAATCGCTGCGGCGCAGCATTTTCTGGCGGCGCCGGCTGCCGCATCGGATATACTCATGGCGATGCGGAACCAATGCGAGTCACTGGCATGAACCACGCGGTGCAAGAGATCGACCATCAGGGATGGGCGATGGGGTGCTTTGAGCCCGAGGCGGGTCCGGAACGGCCGTTCGACGTGCTGTTCCTGCACGGGATGGCGGCAGGAAGCTGGGTCTGGACGCCCGAGTGGCTGGACCGGTTTGGCCAGCAGGGCTATCGCGGCTGGACCATGACGCTGCCCGGGCGCGAAGCCGGGGGCACAATCGGATCGGATCCCGACGCGTTCGAACGTGCGATGGCAAAGGCCCTCCAGACCGGCGATCTTGGCGTGGCGGCCGATGCGCTGGCTGCGATCCTGCCGGGTGCGCCGCTGTTCGACGGGCCCGATCTGGACGACTACACCGACGCACTGGCCGAGGCGCTGGCCGCTGTCGGCCGGCCGACGGTGGTGGTCAGCCATTCGCTCGGTGGCGCGGTCGCCCAGAACCTGCTGCGCCGTGGCATGCGGCCCGCTGGTACGGTGCTCGTCTGTTCGGCCCCGCCCTATGGACTGTGGCGCGCCTCGATGGAGATGGCATTGACCAACCTGCCGCTGTGGAAAGCGATGTTCGACTTTTCGCTGTTCGGGGTCGCGGCGGCGGACCTGTCGGTGCTGCGCGCCAACCTGTTCCCGAATGGCATCGAGGATCGGCTGTTCGGCAAGTTGATGTCGCGCTTCACCGATGAATCGCTGGCTGCGACCAGCCGCACGCCGGGATTTCCGCCTTTTGCACCGTTGCCCGGACCGCGAAGCGACATGCTGGTGATCGGCGCCTCGCAGGACCGTTTCGTGCCGCCGCTCGATGTGCATCTGACCGGATACTACTATGGTACCCGCCCGCAGATCATCGAGGGGGCCGGGCACATGCCGATGTTCGAGCCGGACTTTGCGGCCCAGACCGCAGGGACGATCCTCGACTGGCTCGGCCGGTACGGCGCGCGGGTCTGACCGCGGCTTGCACGCCTATTGCGGGGCCGGACAGGCCCTGTCGTCAGTGTTCGGCGCCCAGATGCCGTTCGCCCCGTTCCGCGGCCAGCCGCACCTGCCGCTGCCGTTCGCGGAATCGCTCGCGGTCGGCTTCGCTGAATTCCTCGACGCACTGCGGGCAGGAAACGCCATGCTCAAAGCCCGGCGCCGCCATGTCCTCGGGCGAGACTGGCCTGCGGCAGGCGTGGCACATGCCATGCCGCCCCGGGGCCAGCCCGTGGGTCAGCGCCACGCGCTGGTCAAAGACGAAGCAGTCGCCCTGCCAGAGGCTTTCCTCGGCCGGGATCTTTTCGAGGTATTTCAGGATCCCGCCCTTCAGGTTAAACACCTCGGCCTCGCCCAGCCCCATCAGGTAGTTCGTCGACTTCTCGCAGCGGATGCCGCCGGTGCAGAACATGGCAATGCGCTTGTTGTGGAATCGCTCGCGATTGGCCTGCCACCAGCCCGGAAAGTCGCGGAAGCTGTCGATGCCGGGATCGACCGCGCCCTCGAAGGTGCCGATCGCGACTTCATACGCGTTGCGGGTGTCGATCACGGCCACATCGGGCGCGGCGATCAGTGCATTCCAGTCTGCAGGCTCGACATAGCGGCCGACAGCCGCGGTCGGATCGACCTGCGGCTCGCCCATCGTGACGATCTCGCGCTTGAGCCGCACCTTCATCCGGCCGAAGGGCATCGCCTCGGCCGTGCTTTCCTTCCAGTCGATCCCGGCACAGCCCGGCAGGCTGCGAATATGGGCCAGCGCCGCGTCGATCCCTGCCCGCGTCCCCGCGATGGTGCCGTTGATCCCCTCAGGCGCAAGCAGCAGCGTGCCGGTCACGCCCTGCTGACAGCAAAGCGCGGCCAGCGGCGCCTTCAAGGCGGCGGGATCGGGAAACCGGGTGAAGTGATAGAGGGCTGCAACGATGAACATGACAGCGTGCCTAGCCTGCCGCAGGGGCGCTCGACAAGGCTCCATTGACCTCGCGATGCACTCGCCGTAGCCCTTGTGACAGGAGGTGCCCGCGATGTCCGAAGCCCTGATCGTGATCGACGTCCAGAACGATTTCTGCCCCGGCGGCGCGCTTGCCGTGCCGGACGGCGACGCCGTGGTGCCAAAGATCAACGCGATGCTGGCGGATTATCCGATCCGCGTCTTCACCCAGGATTGGCACCCCGCCGGTCATCTTTCCTTTGCCAGCGAGCACCCCGGGTTTCATCCCTATAGCGTCACCGAGATGCCCTATGGCAGTCAGGTGCTGTGGCCCGACCATTGCGTGCAGGGCACGCCGGGGGCCGAGTTTCACCCCGAGCTGCGGGTCGACAGTGCCAACCTGATCATCCGAAAGGGTTTCCGGCGCGAGATCGACAGCTATTCGGCGTTTTTCGAGAACGACAAGACCACCCCAACGGGGCTCGAGGGTTACCTGCGCGGCCACAAGATCGAACGCCTGAGGCTGGTGGGGCTCGCGACCGATTTCTGCGTGCTCTACACAGCGCTCGATGCGGCGCGGCTTGGCTTCGATGTCACCGTTGCCATGGACGCCTGCCGGGCGATCGACCTTCAGGGATCGCTCGAGGATGCCGAAGAATCGATGATCGAGGCCGGGGTGATCCTTGCAGCGCATTGAGTTTGGCGGGGCTTAACCCATCCGGAGGTTTTTTCTGCTCTTCTGGGCGTTACCGGCCGTTCCGGTGCCACCAGGAGGCGATGAGGGATGGACCCAGACAACCACAGCGCCGCAGAACAGCTCGATGACCTGCGGCGGGCGATGACGCCCGAGGGACGATTTCGCCGCTATTGCCGAGACTGGCGGGGGCAGCTCTGGCTGCGGCTGTTACCGGTGCTGGGCGCGCTTGTCGCACTGACCGGGCTTGCTGAGCCGCGGACGCTTGTGCTGGCCGGGGCTGCCGTTCTTGGCGGCGAGGCGCTTGATGCGCTGTTCCTGCAACGGCTTGGCAGCCGGCATATATTCGGCGCAGCACTTCCATCGGCCATTGCCGTCACGACGGTGACCGCAACGCTGCAGGCCGGCACGCAGGCCTATGTGGCGGCGGTGATCTTCTCGATTGGCGGACCCGGGGCGGCAGTTCTGGCCGGGGCGCTGTGTCTGGCGCTGTTGATCGGGGCTGCGGCGCAGATCGGGCTGAACCGGCCGGCGGCGCTGGCACGGATCGCCGTGGCGGGCCTGGCACTGGGTCTGCTGCTGGCCGAACTTGCGCTGGCGGCACCGGCGGGTAGCCGGGGCGCGGTCTATGCCGTGCTGGCGGCGGGCTGGCTGGGGCTGGCGGTCGGTGCGCTGATCAATCGGCGGGCACGGGCCGTGGCGCAGGCCGAGGCGGCCGGGATTGCGCGGATCGAGGCGGAGGCACAGGCGCAAGGGGCGGCCGAGACGCTCGGCCTGGCGAAAGCGGCGGTAGAGCGGTTGACCGAGGTCGCCGATAGCGTTGGCGACGTGGTTTTAACAAGCGATGCGCGCGGGGTCATCACCTGGGTCAACCGCGCTTTCGTGCGGGTGACAGGGTATGACGCCGCCGAGGCGGTCGGGCAGGCGCCGGCCTTCCTCTGCGGACCCGAGACCGTCGCGGAAGATCTGCGCGAGATCGAAAGATGTCTCGCCGAATGCCGCCCCTGCGAACTGCGCATCGCCTTCCATCAGAAATCGGGGCGGGCAATCTGGCTCGATCTCGAGGTGACGCCTTTTGTCGACGGCGGCGGCCGGATGCACCACATGATCGCCGTCGGTCGGGACGTGACAGAGCTTTGCCGGCAGACGCGCGATCTGGCGGCAGCACGCCGCTCGGCGGACGATGCCGGCTTGATGCGCGATCTTCTGGCCAACTCGATCGGCCACGACCTTCGGTCACCGCTGAACGGGATGATCGGCGCGGCGGAACTGCTGCAGGACCATCCGCCGGGGCTCGATCCGTCGGCGCTGAGCGCCATGATCGACAGCAGCGCAACATCCCTCGCCGACCGGGTCGACAACCTGATCGATCTGGCGCTGCTCGCCACGGGTCGTTTCGCCCTTGGCGAGGCGCCGTTCTGCCTGCGCGACTGCCTGACGGCGGCAGTGGCCGGCGTTCGGCCTGCGGCCGAGGCCAAAGGGCTTGAACTGCAATTTTTGCTGCCCGCGAGCTTGCCGGCGCTGGTCACGGGCGACGCCCGGCGGCTGCGCCAGGTCGTGCGGATCCTTCTGGCCAACGCGGTCGACTTCACCGGGACCGGGCGGATCCGGATCGAGGCTGCGGTCCGGCTTGAGGATGCGCTGTGCCACCTGGAACTTGCGGTGCGCGACACCGGCATCGGGATCGAGGCGGCGCGCATTGCCGGGCTGTTCGATCTGCGCACCGGTGTCGCGATGACAGGCGGCGCGGGCCGCGACGACACAGGCGCCGCCGGGCCGGGAGCGAGCCTGCCGCTCGCCCATCTGCTGCTGCGCGAGATGGGGGGCGGGATCGATGCGTCCTCGCTGCCTGGCCGCGGCTCCGTATTCCGGGTCGTGCTGGCGCTGCCCGTCGCGGAACGCGGGTCCGTCGATGGGTCAGAACCGCCGTTGGGCCCTCCGGATCCCGCGAAGCTTCTGGATCGCCGGATATTGATCGCTACCGGCAACCGCGCCGAACTCGTGGTGCTCGATGCCATTCTGACCGCCGCCGGGGCCCGCACGATCCTCGCCACCAACGGGCGCGAGGCGGTGGGCTATTTTCAACTCCATATGCCGGATCTGGTGCTGATGGATGTGGATATGCCGCTCTGCGACGGAACTGCCGCGGTGCGCGAGATTCGCGCGATCGAGGCCGACAGGCTTGCCGGCAATGGCGCCGAGGGAGCGCACGATGGGGGGTATGACGATATGCGTGACGGGCGGCACGAACCGCAGCCGCCGTCCGAGGTTCCGTCCGAGCCGGCCACAGACGATGCTGTCCCGGTACTGGCGCTGACCGCCGTCGCGGACCCCGCCGAGCGAACGCGGCTGCTCGACGCGGGGATGAGCGATGTTCTGGTCCAGCCGCTTCGCCGGGCAGAGCTGCTTGCCGCGGTCGCCCTGCGGCTCGGGAGCAGCCGGCAGCCCGCGCCGCCCTGGGGCGATACGCTTTCCACGGCCGGTCCTGCGCGCATCCTGCAGCGGCCGGTGGCAGTGGCGGGCACGCAACTTGGCGTTGTCGGCTGAAACCGTCCTTTACTTTCGCGCACCCGGCCCGATAGCCTTGATCTCGCTGCATAAGGGGGGGCTGGTCGATGGTCGACATCGCCACGCGTGTCTGGAACCACAAGTGGAAGATCGATCCGATCGTACGATCGCTGATCGACACCGACTTCTATAAGCTCCTGATGTGCCAGTCTGTGTTCCACAACAGGCGCGACGCCCAGGTGACGTTCTCGCTGATCAACCGCACCAAGAGCATCCGTCTGGCCGAGCTGATCGACGAGGCCGAACTGCGCGAGCATCTCGACTATATCCGCTCGCTCTCGCTCACCCGCGGGGAAAGCACCTGGCTGCGCGGCAATACCTTCTACGGCAAGCGGCAGATGTTCCGCCCCGATTTCATGGAGTGGCTCGAACACCTGCAATTGCCGGACTATCATCTGGAAAAGCGCGACGGCCAGTACGAGCTGACCTTCGAGGGGCCTTGGCCCGCAGTCATGCTGTGGGAGATCCCGGCGCTGACCGTGCTGATGGAACTGCGCGGCCGCGCGGTGCTGAACCGGATGGAGAAGTTCGAGCTGCAGGTTCTTTATGCCCGCGCCATGACCCGGGTGTGGGAAAAGGTCGACCGGCTGCGCAAGGTGCCGGGGCTTCGCATTGCCGATTTCGGCACCAGGCGGCGGCATTCCTTCCTGTGGCAGGACTGGTGCGTGCAGGCGCTGATCGAAGGGCTGGGCGAGACCTTCATCGGCACCTCGAACTGCCTGATCGCCATGCGCCGCGAGGTCGAGGCGATCGGCACCAATGCCCACGAACTGCCCATGGTCTATGCGGCACTTGCCGACACAGACGCAGAACTGGCCCAGGCGCCCTATCAGGTGCTGGCCGACTGGCATCAGGAACACGAGGGCAACCTGCGGATCATCCTGCCCGACACCTTCGGGACCGGGGGGTTCCTGCAACATGCGCCGGACTGGCTTGCCGGCTGGACCGGGATAAGGATCGACAGCGGCGATCCGGCAGAGGCGGCGGAACGCGCGATTGCGTGGTGGATCGAACGCGGCGAGGATCCACGTGAAAAGCTGATCATCTTCTCCGACGGGCTCGACGTCGACGATATCCTCAGTCTCTATGCCCAGTTCGCCGGCCGCTGCCGGCCGAGCTTTGGCTGGGGCACGCTGCTGACCAACGACTTCCGTGGGCTGGTGCCGGGCGATGCGCTGGCGCCGTTCAGCCTGGTCTGCAAGGCGGTCAGCGCAAATGGCCGACCGACGGTGAAGCTGTCGGACAACCCCAACAAGTCGATGGGACCACCGGAGGAGATCGCACGGTACAAGCGCGTCTTCGGTGTCGGCGCCCAGACCCCGATCGACGTTCTCGTCTGAGCGGCCCCGCGGGCGACCCCGGCGGGCGCGGTGGCCATGGCCGATTTCGGATGGGCGCCCAAACGAGGCCGGGCCACAGGGACAGGGCAGCGCATTGCGGCGGCAGGGCAGGGAGATATTTTCCCTACCCCCTGCGCGACCCCGCCGTCAGGGGCGGGAGCGGCGCCGCGGTGTGGCGCTCACTCGTCGCCGTCAATCTTGCCGCGCAGGGATTTCACGGTGCCACGGCGTGATTTCGTCTCCAGCCGCCGCTTCTTCGAGGCGAGCGTCGGGCGGGTCGCGATGCGGCGGCGTGGCCGGTGGGTGGCGGCAAGGATCAGTTCGGCCAGACGCTCGCGGGCGATCTCGCGGTTGCGGGCCTGGCTTCTTGTGTCCTCGACCCGGATCAACACGGCGCCATCGAGGGTCCAGCGCCGGCCGGCCAGCCGCTTCAGCCGCGCTTTCACCTCGGGGGTCAGGTTGGGGCTGCGCGCAGCCTCGAACCGCAACTCGACGGCGGTCGAAACCTTGTTGACGTTCTGCCCGCCGGGGCCAGAGGCGCGGGTGAACTGCTCGACCAGTTCCCAGTCCTCGATTGCGATGGTGTCACTGATGCGAAGCATGGCGGGGCCCTACGGTCGGTTGACCGGGTCATAGTTCGCGCCGGGCCGGGATTCCAGTGCCGTGCCGGTTCGCGCCGCGCCGATCCGATGCGGCAGGCCGGGCAAGGCGCCAAACGAAAAGGGCCGCTCCTTTTGGGAGCGGCCCTCCGAGCAATTTGGAGGCGGGGTCGGTTGGACCTCCGGCCCGTCGGGTGGCGTATGACGCCAGGACCGCCTAGCGGCCCGCTCCTCCGACTATTCCGACGCCTCTCTCCAGCATGACTCTCACCACTGGATCACCTCCTTCCGGTTGTTTCTGACACTCACAGGCTGACATGATTCCGTTACGTGTCAATGAATATCGACGAGAGCGGGATTTGCGCGGCGCACGATTGCGCGAAACGGTATCAGAGCGAGCAGCGCGAGGCCGAGTTTGACCATCCAGTCGGCAATCGCGAGAGAAACCCACAGCGGCGCATGGGGACCGGCGCCAAGCACCGGAACCGACTCCTGCGCCCAGGTCGGCAGATTGCCGGGTTCGATCCAGTTCAGCGTCGCCGAGAAGGCGATGGAAAAGAACAGTGTGGTGTCGAGCACCGAGCCGACAAGGGTCGAGGCGAGCGGTGCGCGCCACCAGGCGCCGTGGCGCAGCCGGTGAAAGATCGCGATGTCGGTAAGCTGGGCGAACAGGAACCCGGTGCCCGAGGCAATGGCGATCCGAAGGGTGACGAGCGGGCCGAATTCGCCGCTGATCTGGCTGCCGATCAGCGAACAGGCGATGCCGACCACAAATCCCGACAGCACGACACGGCGGGCGGCGGCGGGGCCATAGATGCGGTTCATCAGGTCGGTGACCAGAAACGCCAGCGGATAGGTCAGCGCGCCCCAGGTGAGCCAACTGCCCAGAAGGTGCTGCACGAGGATATTCGAGGCCACCACGATGGCGGCCATGGCAAGGATGCCGGGAAGATGGGTGCGGTTCATATCTGATGCCCGTTTTGACAAGGTTGCGGCGACTTGCCCCGAAAGGGGAAGCCGGGCCAATACACCCGCGCCGCGCGCCGCGCAAGTCGTGTGCTCCTGTCACCCCGGCAGCAGCACCTCGACGATCTGCGAGCGCAGAACGGGCAGAAAGTTGTCGTCCGAGATCATGACGGCCCGCATCTGCCCGGTGTCGTCCTGCCAGATCCCGATGCCTTCGAGGTTGTCGTGCCGCCAGGGAGGCGAGCTGTAGACGACCTCGCCGGATTTGACCGGGCCGGGCAATGTCAGGTCGAACCGACGAATGCGGGATATGAAGGCAACGCCGAGGAAGGCGCGTTCGAGCAGGTAGAGCCGGCCATCGGGGCCAAAGTCGGCGCCGACCGCGCGCCAGATCCCGCTGCGCTCCAGCGCATAGGGGTACTCCCACTGGCCGTTGGCAAAGGTATAGACCGGGAACGTGTCGCCATGATCGGGCGGAACCTCGGGCAAGGTCAGAAGCATGCCGCGCGAGTCCACCGCCAGCGCTTCGAGGCCGAGGTTCGACGACAGGCCGGCGAAGGGTTCGGCCGGCAGTTGCCGGACGGCAGGGGAGTCGAGGTCGCTATAGCGGGCGACATGGGCGACTTCCTCGAAGGAAATCGCCAGTCCGCCATCGGGCAGCAGCGCGATCCCTTCCAAATCGTTGCCGTCGGGCAGGGCGGGCCAGTTGCCGTGAACGCGGATCCAATGCGCCGGCTCGGCCGAAACGCCGACAAGATGGCCATTCTCGCGCAGCAGCGTTCCCCGGGTCACGCTTGCGCGGTCGCCCACCGCCCAGAACCGTCTGCCGTCGGCCGAGACGTCGATGCCCGACCAGCCGCCAAATCCGTCGCCACCAAACCCGTCGCCGACCAGATCAATTGCGGTCACGCTCGCCGGCGACACCGTGCGCGCGGCAAGTCCTGCGGCACCGGCAAGCCCGAGCGCAACACTCAGCGCGACGAGAGTACGTCGACGCATTGCGCAGGCAGGTCGGCCATCGTGAACTCACGCGGTCCGCGCTTTTTCGGGGCGGGCTTTGCCGGCGCGGTGGACTTCGGCGGGTTCAGCATGTCGGTCACCCACCAGTTGAGCGAGGCGTCGCAGCCGTTGCCGCCATTCGAAAGCTCGGCAACATTGGGGCGTTGGGTCACGCAGGCGCGGTCGCCCTTGGGGCACTTCAACCGGACGTGAAAGTGATAGTTGTGGCCCCAGTAGGGCCTGATCTTCTGCAGCCATTTGGTGTCGGATCGCTTGGCGGACTTGCACAATTCGATCTTCACCGGCGGGGTGACGAAGATGCGGTCGACCCGCGGATCGGAGGCTGCGCGCTCGAGCAGCGCGGCATGGGCCGGGGTCCAGTTGCCGTTGACGCTGCGCTGGTCCTTGGACCGGACGTCGATCGAACTGATATTCTCGCGTTTCGCACGGCTGAGACGGACATTGCCGGCCGGCAGCATCCAGATGTCGGCGTCGAGCCCAAGCTGGTGTGAGGCGTGGCCCGAGGTCATCGGGCCGCCGCGAGGCTGCGAGATGTCGCCCACGTAGAGCCCGTTCCAGCCGGGCAGGGTCGCGGCATAGGCGCTCAGATCCTCGACGAACGAGATCATCTCGGGCTGGCCGTAATTGCGGTTGCGCGACAGCCGCATCGCCTGCCAGGTCGGCCCGGTCTCGGGCAGTTGCACGTTGCCTGCGGCACAGCCCTTGGCGTAGGAGCCGATTGCCTGCGGCGTCTGTTGCGACGGCGTTGATTTGGCACCGAAAAGCTGCGTGGCAAGCGGCGCGGCGGCCGCCGGCATCGCGATAAGGCCGATCAAACTTGCGATGAGGATGTCTCTGATGCTGCCCATTCTGCCCGTTCCTGTTTTGGTTTGACCCGAGTAAACAGCATCAGGCCCAACAAAAAAAGGCCAATCACCGGAATTATGCCCAATTGCTGGGATCCGGTGAGGTCGGTTACCACCGCAATCGAAAGCGGCGCGAGGAAGGCCGTGGCCTTGCCGGTCAGGGCAAAAAGGCCGAAAGCCTGCGTGATGGCTGCGGGCTCTGCCTGATGGCAGACCATGGTGCGGCTCGCCGGCTGCAGCGCGCCGCCAGCCCCGCCGATCAGCGCGCCGATGGCATAAAAGGCGATGTCTGGCAGGCGCGATGCGGGCGCCACGGCAAAGCCAAAGACGTGCTCGCGCGAGACAAACAGGATCGCGCTGCAAACGGCGGTCAGCACGACAAGATTGACGCGGATGACCAACGCGGGTCCGAAACGGCGGTCCGCCCGTCCGCCGACCCAGGCGAACAGCGCCGAGAACACCAGCGCCAGAATGCCGAACAGCCCGGTGTCGATCACGCCCCAGCCAAGCACCCCCGCCGCATAGAGCCCGCCAAAGATATAAAGACCGTTCAGCGCGTCGCGGTAGAACATCGAGGACAGCAGGAAGGCCGAGAACGAGCGCTGCCGCGGCAACGCTCTCACGGTGTGGCACAGCGCGTTCCAGGCGCCTTTCACGGCCGGGGCAAGGCGCTGGCGCCGCTTGGGGCCGGGATCGCGCACCCAGAGGAAAAACGGCACCATGAAGACCAGATACCAGAGCGCGGTGAACGGCCCGACAAAGCGCGTGCCCTCGCGCGTTGCGGGATCGAGCCCGAACGCCGGCGCCCGGCCGAGCAGCGTGGTTCCGGACGGCGATTCGGCGAAGGCGAGCAGCATGATCACCAGTGCGGCCAGCCCGCCCACATAGCCGAATGCCCAGCCCGTGCCCGAGATTCGGCCGATCTCGTGCTTGGGGCCGAGGCCCGGGAGCATCGCATTGGTGAAGATCGTTGCGAACTCCATCCCGATGATGCCAAGCGCGAAAAGCCCGAGCGACAGGGGCAGTTGGCCGCCCTCGGGCCGGGCAAGCCAGACGCCCGCGGCGCCGAGGACATAGAGCGCCGAAAACACCACGATCCAGCCGATGCGGTGGCCGCCGCGGTCGGCCGCGGCACCAAGGAAGGGGGCCAGCAGCGCGATGACGATACCGGTTGCGCCGATGGTATAGCCCCAAAGCGCCTGCGCCGCGGCCCCGTCCGAGAGCAGATCCTTGACGTAGGGTCCGAAGATGAAGGTGATCAGCAGGGTGTTATAGGGCTGGCTGGCCCAGTCGAAGAAATACCATCCCCAGCGGCGTTTCTGCGATGGGCTTCCCGGCATGACCCCCCCTTGCCTCATGAGACGTCCTTCTGAAAACACGCGGATGCTCGCTGTCGCAAGCGCTTACGATGCGGCCGATCCTGAATTTCCGGGTCGCGGCCGGCCGTTTCAGTCGAAAAACGGCGTCATCTGGGCGACGATGACCGAATTTTCATCGGCGGCCCGCTGCATCAGCGCCCGTTCGTCGGGTGGGATCTCGTCGCCCTCGGCCAGACGCTCCTCGAGCGTGCCATAGCCCTGGACCTCCAATGGTGCGAGCCCGGCCTGTTTGAGGATCGCCACGGTTTCGCGCACCGCCTCTGCCTCGTCGACGCCGGTCGCATAGCACATCAGCGCAGCCCCGGTCGCATCCTTGGGCAGGCCGTCATCGTCCTGGCGCCCGACCTCCACCAGCAGGGTGAAGATCGATTGCGGGCGTTTGGGGCGGGCGGGTTTCTCAGGGTCGCTGGTCATGGCGCAGCGCTAGCCGGTCCCGGCCCCGGTGCCAAGCCTCAACCGACACTCAACCGACGTGCTCGCCCGGATCCGCGCGGCCATAGCTCACGTCGAAGACCGGCAGCAGCGGATAGGGCAGGTCGGGCTGCGGCGACGCAAGCCGCTCGGGTTTGGGCGACCAATCGGGGTCGGATTCATAGAGATGACGCAAGCCCCCGAGGATCGCGCGTGCCTCGGACGGCGGCAGGGCGAGCCAGCCGTCGATCCGCTCGGGCCAGAGCGTGATTGCAAACCAGCCTTCGGCGTCGCGGCTGCGAAGCGCCTCGGCCAGCAGCAGTGCGGTGGCTCCGGTGTGGCCGGGCCGGGCCGGTGCGGCGGCAAGCGCCAGCAGCGGTGCAAAGGCAAGCGAATCGCCGGTCAGCGGCTCGTGCCCGCGGCCCTCGATCAGCCCGCGCAGGTGCCGGGTCGCCAGCGTCGCATCGAGCGGGGGCAGGGTCGCGGCAAATGCCTCCTCAAGCATCTCGGCCTGAGCGCCGGCAAGCGCCAGCAAATCGGCCGCCGTTTCGGCAAGGGGGCGGCTGAGCCGGCCCGCGTCGGCTGTCGGGGCGGCGGGCATGCGCAGGCGCCGCTGGCGCGCCCCGATCAGGAAGCCCTGGACGATGGCCGCCCGGTCGGGGGCTGCAAGCCGGTCATAGTCCGGGCCGAACTCGGCCCAATAGCTGCCCAGATCGTCGTCGCCGAGCCCGTGCTGCAAACGGTCGGCGATCAGCACCGCAGTGGCACAGGTAAAGGCGGCGGCGTCCTGTTCGGGCTGGCTGGCGGCGATCTGCAGTGCCTCGAACAGGGGTCGGTCGGCGTCGGATTCGATCCGGGCGCCCTGGCGCAGGATTATCCGCGCCAGCGCCTGCGCATCGGTGGCGGGGACGCGCCCGGAACCCGGGGTATGCTGCGCAATCTCCTTGATGGCAGAGCGCGGCTGCCGTCCGGCAACGGCGCGCAGGTCCATGACGGCCTGAAGCGCTCGGAAACCGAGCATGGGAATGTCGGACGCTGCCATGACGTCCCGAAAATGCCGCGCAAATTCGCCGGAAAGATGGCGCATAAGAGATTGAAAATGTTTATTTTCCGCGCTGCGCCACGTTATTGACTCAATACTGGCCCAATTTCGCCAATATGGTCCGCGGGTGCCCGAATTCTGCCGCATTCTCCCCCGGGCCCGCCTCTTCGACGGGCCCGGGGCAGGGGAATCAGTCGCGCAGCAGCTCGTTGATGCCGGTCTTGGACCGGGTCCGTTCGTCGACGCGCTTGACGATCACCGCGCAATAGAGGTTCACGCCGCCCGTCGTCGGCATCGAGCCCGAGACCACCACCGAATAGGGCGGCACCTCGCCATAGAAGACCTCGCCCGTCGCGCGGTCGACGATCTTGGTCGACTGGCCGATGAAGACGCCCATGCCGAGTACCGAGCCTTCGCGGACGATCACGCCCTCGACCACTTCCGAGCGCGCACCGATGAAGCAGTTGTCCTCGATGATCGTCGGGCCGGCCTGCATCGGTTCCAGCACGCCGCCGATGCCGACCCCGCCGGACAGGTGAACGTTCTTGCCGATCTGGGCGCAGGAGCCGACCGTGACCCAGGTGTCGACCATGGTGCCGCTGTCCACATAGGCGCCAAGATTGACGAAAGACGGCATCAGCACCACGCCGGGCGCGATGAAGGCCGATTTGCGCACGATGCAGTTTGGCACCGCGCGAAAGCCTGCCGCGGCCCAATCGTTGTTGCCCCAGCCCTTGAACTTGCTGTCGACCTTGTCCCACCAGCCGCCGCCCTGCGGGCCGCCATCCTGGATTTCCATGTCCTTGATGCGGAAGCCCAGCAGAACCGCCTTCTTGGCCCATTGGTTGACGTGCCAGCTGCCGTCTGCCTGCTTTTCGGCCACCCGCAGCTCGCCCCGGTCGAGCGCGTTCAGGGTGTCCTCGATCGCCTCGCGGATCTCGCCGCCGGTATGGGGGTTGAGGGAGTCCCGCACATCCCATGCGGCTTCGATGGCGCTCTCCAGGCTCGTTCTCGACATCTGCTGTCCTTCCTTCCTCGCGTCTGCCGCGCATCTAGCAGAAATGCCGCCCATTGCAACGCGGCGGCGCGGCGTTCTGCCGGCGGTTCCGTTGCAGGTATGCCGCGGGGCAGCGGGGTTTCCAGTCGGGCGCGGTCAGTCTAGCCTTGCCATCTACCAGCCACAGAAGGGCACCGCGCGATGACAGAGGACCACGCCAAACGCTCGTTCCGCGATGCGCAGGACGACATCCGCACCACGCGGGAAGTGCCCGAGACCGTGCAAAGCAGCTCGCCTGCCTACAAGCTCGCCTATGACGACTTTGACTTCATGCTGCGCGACGAGTTGCGTGCAGTGCGTCTGCAGCTGGAACTGCTGAAGCCCGAGCTCCTGATGACCGAGCAGGGTGTCGAAACGACCGTCGTGCTGTTCGGGGGCGCCCGGATCCGGCCGCGCGAGCAAATGGACGATAGCGCGACCGAAGGGATGGCGAAGCTGAGCCATTTTTATGACGAGGCGCGAAAGTTCGCGCGGATCATGACCGAACGCAGCCTTGCGGGCGGCGGGCGCGAGAACATCATCGTCACGGGCGGAGGCCCCGGCGTGATGGAGGCGGGCAACCGAGGTGCTGCCGACGCCGGGGGCAAGTCGATCGGGCTGAACATCGTGCTGCCGCACGAGCAGGCACCGAACCAATGGGTCACGCCCGAGCTGTGCTTCAACTTCCATTATTTCGGGATGCGCAAGATGCATTTCCTGATGCGCGCCGCGGCGATTGCGATATTCCCCGGCGGCTTTGGCACGATGGATGAATTCTTCGAGGCGCTGACGTTGATTCAGACCGGCCGGATGCGGCAGGTGCCATTCCTGCTGTTCGGCACGGAATTCTGGAACGACATCATAAATTTCGAGGGACTGGCCGAGGCCGGCACCATCTCGCACGACGATCTGAAACTGTTCCGTTTGGTGGACACTGCCGAAGCGGCAATTGCCGCAATCGACGACTGGCCCGGTGCCGGGACCAAGCGTTCAGCGATTCCGGGGCGTTAACACTTCTCGATCCGAGACCGACGGCATTTTGCAGCGCTGCAATTTGCTGTATCCTGCCGGCAACTTCGTCTGCTACAGAAGGCTTGCGGCGCAAAGGCAGGCACGAATTGGCGCGATAGATGAAAAAACTGACACTCCAAACCTGTCCCTACGCCGAGCGCATCGTCGATATATTGAATGTCGATGAATTCAAGCAACAAGGTAGGAACTCTGATGGGTAACCGCATTCTCTGGCTTTTGCTGGCCGTCCTGTTCATTGCGGGCGGAATGTTCGCGCTGATGAATCCCTTTGCCGCAAGCCTTGCGGCGACCGTGATCGCGGGCTGGGTCTTCATCTTCAGCGGCGTGGTCGAGGTCTTTGCCGGCTTCCGCGCCAAGGGTGCCGGCGCCAAGATCTGGACTGTCCTGCTTGGCCTTCTGGCAATCGTGCTCGGGATCATGATCCTCGGCAATCCGCTGGGCGGCATGGTGGCGCTGACGACGATCATCGCGATCATGTTCCTGGCCGGCGGCGTGGCCAAGATCATCATGTCCTTCACCATGGAAGATCGCCGCTTCCTGTGGCTGTTCCTGATCTCGGGGGCCGCCTCGGCAGTGCTGGGGTTCATCATCCTGACGAACTTCCCGCTGTCGGCTGCGACGTCGCTGGGTCTGCTTCTGGGGATCGAACTGCTGTTCGACGGGGCGGCTGCGCTCGGCATGGCCTTCAGCCGCGACCACGAAGAAGCCGTCATGGCCTGACCGCGCAGAGCGGTTTCAGGTCCAATGCCCTGCGCCGCGACCCTTCCCGGGGCCGCGGCGTTTTCCGTTCAGGCGTCAGGCCGCGCCGGTCCCGCCCGCCTGTTCGGCGATCAGCCGCCGGAAATTGCGCTGCGAAATCTCGCCCAGAACCAGCACCTTGCCGACGACCATCGCGGGCGTGCCGATAATGCCGAAGCGATGCGCCAGCGCCACGCTGCGTCGCAGCCGGTCTTCGGCCTCGGGTCCGTACATGTCGGCCAGCAGGCGCTGGGGGTCGAGCCCCTGTTCGACCGCAAGGTCCGCCAGATAGGCCTCGCTCGGCCGGAAGGCGCTGCGCATCAGGCGCTTGTGGAACGCCAGATACCCGCCCTGCATGTCGGCGGCGATGGCGGCTCGCGCCGCAACCTCGGATCCCGGCCCCAGAAGCGGCAGTTCGTGCCAGGTCACTGCGATCGCGCCGGCCTCGGCTTCGTCCGCAACCATCCTGGTCAGAACCCGGCAATAGGGGCAGTTGAAATCGGAGAATACCGCAACGGGGATCTGCGCGGTGGTGCGCGGCGTGGTGAACAGATCGGCAAGATCGCCCTGCGGCGGCGGCGCGCCACGGCTGTCGAGCCCGACGAAGGGGTCCGGGACGCCGCCCGACACCGGCCCCTGAACCATCCGGCGAAAGCCCGGCGGGTCGGACATCGGTTCGGTGCGAAGGGATTGGGGGCGGTTGCGCAACAGCCCCGAGATCCCGGCCGAGACCACGATCCCGACCGTCAGCACCGCAAGAAACTGCCGTCGCGACCCGGCCATGGTCAGCCGCCGAGACCGGCCTCGGTGGCGATCTGGGTCCGGCTCTTGCGAGCGCGTTCGGTCGCAGATTTCAGCTGTCCGCAGGCGGCCATGATGTCCTCGCCGCGCGGCGTGCGGATCGGGCTGGCATAGCCTGCCTTGTAGACGATGTCGGCAAAGCTCTGGATACGCGCGCGATCCGACCGCTGATAGGGCGCACCGGGCCATTCGTTGAACGGGATCAGATTGATCTTGGCCGGGATGCCCTGGATCAGCTTGACCAGCCGGCGGGCATCCGCGTCGCTGTCGTTAACGCCCTTCAGCATGACGTATTCAAACGTGATGCGCTCGGAATTCGACAGTTTGGGATAGGCGCGCAACTCGTCCAGCAGTTTTGCGATCGGCCATTTCTTGTTGATCGGCACCAGCGTGTCGCGGACCTCGTCGGTGGTGGCGTGAAAGCTGACAGCCAGCAGGCAGCCGATTTCCTCGGCCGTGCGGGCAATCTCGGGCACCACACCGCTGGTCGACAGCGTGATGCGCCGGCGCGACAGCGAGATCCCCTCGCCATCCATCACGATCTGCATCGCGTCGCGCACCGCGTCGAAATTGTACAGCGGCTCGCCCATGCCCATCAGCACCACGTTCGACAAAAGCCGGGTCTCGTCCTTGGGCGCTCGCCCCGGTTCCGGCCATTCGCCCAGATCGTCGCGGGCCAGCATCACCTGCCCGACGATCTCGCCCGCCGTCAGGTTGCGCACCAGCTTCTGGGTGCCGGTGTGGCAGAACGAACAGGTCAGCGTGCAGCCGACCTGGGAGGAGATGCAGAGCGTGCCGCGCCCCTCCTCGGGGATATAGACGGTCTCGACCTCGTGGCCGCCGGCGATGCGCACCAGATACTTGCGGGTGCCGTCGGCGCTGACCTGGCGGGTCACGACCTCGGGCAGCGCGATCTCGTAGCGCTCGGCCAGTTCGGTGCGATAGGCCTTTGACAGGTTCGTCATCGCCTCGAAGTCGCGCACGCCCTTCTGATAGATCCACTGCCAGATCTGGCCCACGCGCATGTTTGCCTGCCGCTCGGGCGTGCCGCCCTCGATCAGCACCTCGCGCAACTGCGCCCTCGTCAGCCCGACCAGATTGATCCGGTCGGATTCGGGCAGCTTGCGGGGCAGCGTCAGCACATCCTGAGTGATGGGCGCAGACATCGGGAGACTCCTGTTCGGAAAGACTGTTTTCTAGCAGAAATCGCCGCACATGCAAAGCCGTCCGACCTGTCGCTAGGGAATGTGGATTGCACCCACCGGCGTCACAAAAGCTTGAAAAAAGTGACACGTTGCGAGGCTAGGGCTCGGCACGGCGCCCGTCACCACCCGGGCCCGACATCAACAAAAAAAACCGGAGTTCCCCATGCGCCTTCTTTTGTCCGCCGCTTTCGTCGTTGCCGCGGCCGGCCCGATCCACGCCATGACATGGTCTCTCGACAGCTATGTCGATTATCCTCTCGTCGACGAAAACGAGACCGGCCTGCAGTTGACCCAGGGCATCGCCTGGAACGCCGCGGCCGGCGAATGGGTCACCTCGTGGCAATACGGTCTGGCCCGCTTCACTGAGGATTGGCAGTTCATTTCCGCAACCGGCCATATCGATCTGTCCACCATGAATGTGGTCAGCGGTATCCCGCAGGAGCTCGCCGATCAGGGCTTTGACCACATCGGCGATTTCGAGGTTCGGGACGGGGTCATCCATGCCTCGCTCGACAGCGCCGAGGGCGATTATCAGAACGGCCATGTGGCATTGTTCGATGCCGTCACGCTGGAATATCTGGGGGATCTCTATCCGATGATCGGGGACGAGACGAACCCCCGCAACGACGTTGCAAGCTGGACCGCGATCGATGCCGAAACCGGGCTCGGCTATGGCAAGGAATGGCAGCTTGGCGACACGATCAACATCTATGACGTGACCGACTGGAGCTTTCTCGGCACGCTCGAGATGGATCAGAGCCTGTCGAGCATCCAGGGTGCCAAGGTGCTGGACGGTATGATGTACCTGAGTTCGGACAACGACACGATGTCGATCTACGGCCTCGACTTGTCGACCGGACATGTCACCGAACTGTTCCAGCTTGATGGCGTCGACGGGGCCAGCATCGAGGTCGAGGGTCTGGCGCTGCGCACGCTCGGGGATGGCACCGTCGAGATGTATGTCGAGATGATCGCCAACCCGGGCGGCGGCAGCGAGCTCGATGCCTATACCCGGCTCTATCGCTATGTCGGCATCCCAAGCCCGGTGCCGGTGCCGGCAACCCTGCCGCTGGCGCTGTCGGGCCTTGCGGCCTTCGCGCTTGCGCGCCGCCGCCGCTAAGCTGCCGTTCCCTCGCGAAGCGGCCGGGGTATCTTGCCGATACCCCGGCCGCTAGGATCCTTGAACGCGCCCCGCGGTTCAGTTGGTGCAGCGCTTCTCGGCTTCCTCAAGCGCTGCGGTGAACCCCATCAGCGAGAAGGTGTCCTTGGTCTGGGTCCCGCGGGAAGAGCGTGCGGTCAGCGTCGCATCGGCGCCGCGCTTCAATGCCGTCACGATCTTGCTGTCGTCGGCCGCCGAGGCGGCCCAGGCCCATTCGCCATCGGTGAACATTTCGAACTGCGTGCCGCCGACATCGACCGTCACGGTCGAGCCGCCCGCAAAGGGATAGCCGCCGGTAAAGGACACCTCGCCCTCGGCGCTGCCCGGACGATAGGTGACGAACAGAAGAATGTCGCCACGTTGTACCGATACGGCACGCCCGTCACGGGAATTTTCGACCTTCTTGGGCGAAGAAACGCCCCAGCATTCCTTTGGATTGTCCTCGACGAAGACGCTCCAGTCGGTCTTGGCGGCGACCCGGTTGGTCGACTCCTGCGCCGACAGCGGTGCGCAAGCAAGAAGGGCAATGCCGGCGACGGCGCCAGTTCTGATCCAGAATGTCATGTGTGTCACAGCCTCCAGCTGTCTCTGCCTCAAGTGTGCCGCTTTCGGCCCTTGGCGGACTCTCAGCGAAGCGGAAGGAATTTCAACCTGCGCCAACTATGGTAACGCAGTTGTGGCAGGGGCGAAAACCCCAGAGACGCAAATATCGGCAACGAAGTGAGTTGGAAAGGGGCGGCCTATGGGCGCGGTTGAAATGGTCGAGATCTGGCGCGGCGCATTCCGGGAGACCGTGCATTCCGGTCATGCGGTGATCTGCGGCCCGGAGGGCGAGGTCGTGGCGGCCTGGGGCGATCCCGGGAAAGTGATCCTGCCGCGGTCCTCGCAGAAGGTCGTGCAGGCTCTGCCGCTGATCGAAACCGGGGCAGCCGATGCCCTGGGCCTGACCCAGCGGCATCTGGCCCTGGCCTGCGCGAGCCACGTCGGTGCCGAGGTTCACACCCAGGCGGTCGCCCGCTGGCTGGCGGATCTGGGACTTGGCGAGACCGACCTGCGCTGTGGCCCGCAAGAGCCCGAGGACCGGGCGGCCCACAAGGCGCTGCTGTGCGGTGGCGGTCAGGCCTGTCAGATCCACAACACCTGCTCGGGCAAGCACGCGGGATTTCTGACGGTGACCCGCCACATTGGTGCCGGTCCCGAATATGTCGAGCCCGACCACCCGCTGCAGCGGTCCGTGCTGGCGGCATGGGAGGATCTGACGGGCGAGACCAGCCCGGGCTTCGGCATCGACGGATGTTCGGCGCCGAGTTTTGCATCGAGCCTCGCCGGTCATGCCCGCGCCATGGCAAGCTTTGCCAATGCCCGCGCGGGTCAGGGACCCCGCGCCAGCGCCCAGGCGCGGCTGGTGCAGGCGATGATGGCGCATCCGGTGATGATTGCGGGCGAGGGGCGGGCCGACACGATGCTGACCCGGGCGCTGGCTGGCCGGGGCGTGGTCAAGTTCGGCGCCGAGGCGGTCTATATCGCGATCCTGCCCGACGCGGGCCTGGGGATTGCGCTGAAGATCGAGGATGGCGGTCTGCGCGCCGCCGAATGCGTGATTGCGGCCCTGCTGGTGCGGGCCGGCCTGCTCGATCCGGCGGACCCTGCCGCGCGGGCCTATCTGGCGCCGCCGGAGCGGAACCGCCGCGGGATCGAGGTCGGGCGGATGCAGCCGGTGCCGGGGCTGTTCGACTAGGCCGGGGCTGGCCGATGCCGCGCGGCTTGCATCGGCCGCACCTGCGGGACCCTTCGGCGGGGTCACTCAGGGTGTGACGAAGTCCTCCGCGGCATACCCCTGCAGAAACAGCAGCGCGCTCAGATCGCCGTGGTTGACGCGAATGTCGCATTCTGCGGCAACGCTCGGCTTGGCGTGCAGCGCAACGCCGGTCCCGGCAAGGTGCAGCATGCCAAGATCGTTGGCCCCGTCGCCGACCGCGATCACCGCGTCGTGCCCGATGCCAAGCCGGGCGGTGATCTCCTCCAGCGCCGCAATCTTGGCCTCGCGGCCAAGGATCGGCTCGGCGGGAACGCCAGTCAGATGACCGTCCTCGATCAGCAGCGTGTTGGCCCGGTTCTCGTCGAAACCGAGCGCCGCGGCGACCCGCGAGGTGAAGGCGGTGAAGCCGCCGGAAACCAGCACCGCATGGCCGCCATTTGCCTTCATCGTCGCGATCAGCGTGGCACCGCCAGGGGTAAAGGTGATGCGCTCGGCATAGACCCGGTCGATGACCGCCGCCGGCAACCCCTTCAACAGCCCGACCCGTTCGCGCAGCGCGCCCTCGAAGCCGATTTCGCCGTTCATCGCCCGTGCCGTGATCTCCTTCACGCGCGCGCCGACGCCGGCCATGTCGGCCAACTCGTCAATGCACTCCTGCCCGATCATGGTGGAATCCATGTCGGCCAGCAGCATCCGCTTGCGCCGGCCCTGGGATTTCTGCACCGCCAGGTCGATCTTTTGCGCCTGCAGACTGTCCCAGACCTGCCAGAGGTTGTCCGGCACTGCGGGCAAGGCGAACTCGGCGGCGATCCCGCGCGCAAGCCAGCGCGCCGCGCCGCCGCCCCAGGCCGAGCGCAGCGCCTCGACCAGCGGCGGTTCGAGGCTGGGATCGGCGGGGTTGGTCAGCAGCGTTGCAACAAACATTGGGGCGGCCCCGTGGTTTCTGTTGCGCGCGCAATACCGGCGGGCGCGCCGGAGATAAAGGGCCAGAGGCATTTCGCCATGCGACAGCGCCCGGGGCCGACGTCGAACAGCAGGTATTTAAGCCAAGAAGAAGACATGGCGCATTCTTCTTGGTCGAAATACCTGACGGAACCGCGATCGGTTTCTCCCCGGGCATCCAGGGCCCGGGGGAACGTTTCATCCGGCGTTGGGCAGCGGCGGCAGGCTGCGCAGATAGAGGATGATCGCGGCAAGGTCCTCGTCGGTCATCTTGGCAAAGAACGGATAGGGCATCGGCGGCAGCATCGGCGAACCGTCGGGTTCCACGCCCTTGGTGATCATCGCGGCAATCTCGGCGTCGGTGAAATCGGCCAGCCCGTCCTCGCTGCTGGTCAGGTTGGCCGAGACCGAGGTGCCCCAGGGGCCATGGAACTCGAATCCGCCCCGACCCAGATCGGTGTCGAGCAACGGGCCCTGCGGTCCCATCGGCGTGTGGCACTCCATACAATGCGCGACCGGACCGGCCAGATAGGCGCCGTAGTCGGCCGTGACCCCGCGCGGTATGTCCGCGACGTGATCGACCGGCGGGCCGTAGGCCGGCGGCAACGGAATGTTGTAGGTCGATTCGGGCAAGTCCGAGGCAACCGACGGTACTGTCCGCAAATAGGCGACGATCGCTGACAGATCGGTATCGGACAGGCCGCGGTACATCGGGAACGGCATCGGTGGGCCGATCAGCGATCCGTCGGGCCGGATTCCTTCGCGGATGGCGCGGGCCAGCTCCGCGTCGGTCCAGCCGGAAATCTCTCCGGCCGGGGTGATATTGGCCGATACGGCCGTAAACATCTCGTTTTGCTCGACCAGCCTGCCGGTCAGTTCCATTCCGGCAACGAACCCCTCGGGTCCGATCGGTGTATGGCAATTGCCGCAGCCCATCGGGCCGGTGACGAGGTATTCGCCCCGTTCCAAGAGGGTTTCGGCATGGCCGATGGCCGGCACGATAAATCCAAGGGCAAGCAAGGGTACCAGTTGAACGCGCATCTCCACTCTCCCTGTTCGCGTCGGTCGCGCAAACGATTGGCGACCTGCGCCAGTCTACACCCGCACCGCAATTTCATCGTGAGTCGTTTTCGCTGCGGCATGGCCGCATGTTTCCGATAGTGAACGCGATCCTGCCCGCGGCGCCGTGCAGCAGCATGCCAAGCTATCGGCGCCGCATTTTCTTGTTGCCAGCGTTGCCCAAGCGGTTCTATGACCCGCAGCGGGACACCCCTCCCCAACGAGGGGCAGATATCTGGAAGGATACCTGATCATGGCGATCGACACTCCGGCAGCGCGCCCGGCCAATCCGCGCTTCTCTTCTGGCCCCTGTGCCAAGCCCCCCTCATTCACGCTCGATGCGCTCAAGGATGCAGCGCTTGGCCGCTCGCACCGGGCCGCCATCGGCAAGGCCAAGCTGAAGGCCGCCATCGAGACGACGCGCGAGATCCTCGGCGTTCCGGCCGATTATCGCATCGGCATCGTTCCGGGCTCGGACACGGGGGCGGTCGAGATGGCGCTGTGGTCGCTGCTGGGCGAACGCAAGGCCGAGATGCTGGCCTGGGAGAGCTTTGGTGCCGGCTGGGTCACCGACGTGGTCAAGCAGCTGAAGATCGACGCCGAGGTGAAGACCGCCGGCTATGGCGAGATCGTCGATTTCGCAACCGTCGATTTCGACAATGATGTCGTCTTTACCTGGAACGGCACGACCTCGGGTGTGCGGGTGCCGAACGGCGACGCGATCCCTGCGGGCCGCGCAGGCCTGACGATCTGCGACGCGACCTCGGCCGCCTTTGCGGTCGATCTGCCCTGGGACAAGCTCGATGTCGTCACCTTCTCCTGGCAGAAGGTTCTGGGCGGCGAGGCGGCGCATGGCATGCTGATCCTCAGCCCGCGGGCGGTCGAACGGCTGGAAAGCTATACCCCCGCCTGGCCGCTGCCGAAGATCTTCCGCATGACCAAGGGCGGCAAGCTGATCGAGGGCATCTTCGTCGGCGAGACCATCAACACGCCCTCGATGCTGGCGGTCGAGGACTATCTTGTCGCGCTCGACTGGGCCAAGTCGGTCGGTGGGCTGAAGGGGCTGATTGCGCGCGCCGATGCCAATGCGGCCGTGCTGGCGAAGCTGGTGGCCGAACAGCCCTGGATCGACTTCCTCGCGGCCGACCCGGCGATCCGTTCGAATACCTCGGTTTGCCTGAAGTTCACCGACGAGCGGATCAAGGATGGCGCCGCCTTCGCCAAGGCCGTTGCCAAGCGGCTGGAGAAGGAAGGCGTGGCCTATGACGTCGGCGCCTATCGCGACGCGCCGGCTGGCCTGCGCATCTGGTGCGGCGCCACGGTCGAGACCGCCGATCTGGAGGCGCTGGTGCCCTGGATCGTCTGGGCCTTCGAGGCCGAACTTGCCGCCCAGACCGAAGCGGCCTGATCCCCGGTCCCGGGTCTGACCCGGGACACTTCCCGATACGCGCCAAAGGGCCCCGGAACTTGTCCGGGGCACAAGTCCCCCTGTCTCAAAAGGACCACGACAATGGCTCCCAAGGTACTCGTTTCCGACCAGCTCAGCGAAACCGCTGTCCAGATCTTCCGCGACAATGGCATCGACGTCGATTTCGATCCCACGCTCGGCAAGGACAAGGAACGGCTGGCCGAAGTGATCGGTCAGTATGATGGCCTCGCCATCCGGTCGAACACCAAGGTGACCGAAAAGCTGCTGGAGAAGGCCACCAACCTCAAGGTGATCGGCCGCGCCGGCATCGGGGTCGACAACGTCGACATCCCGGCTGCCTCGAAGAAGGGCGTGATCGTGATGAACACGCCGTTCGGCAACATGATCACCACAGCCGAACACGCCATTGCGCTGATGTTCGCGGTCGCCCGCCAGATCCCCGAGGCCAGCGCCTCGACCCATGCCGGCAAATGGGAGAAGTCGAGGTTCATGGGGGTCGAGCTGACCGCCAAGGTGCTGGGTGTGATCGGCGCCGGCAATATCGGCGGGATCGTCTGCGACCGCGCCGTGGGCCTGAAGATGAAGGTCATCGCCTATGACCCGTTCCTGTCGGACGAGCGTGCGGCCAAGCTCGGTGTAACCAAGGTCGAGCTCGACGAACTGCTGCGGCGTGCCGATTTCATCACGCTGCACGTGCCGCTGACCGACAAGACCCGCAACATTCTGGGCCGCGAGAACCTGGCCAAGACCAAGAAGGGCGTGCGAATCATCAACTGCGCCCGCGGCGGGCTGGTCGACGAGGAAGCGCTGGCCGAGATGCTGAAGTCGGGCCATGTCGCCGGCGCCGCCTTTGACGTCTTCGCGAAGGAACCGGCGAACGAGAACCCGCTGTTCGGCCTGCCGAACGTGGTCTGCACTCCGCACCTTGGCGCCTCGACCACCGAGGCACAGGAGAACGTGGCGCTGCAGGTGGCCGAGCAAATGTCGGCCTATCTGAACACCGGGGCGGTCGAGAACGCGCTGAACATGCCGTCGGTCACCGCCGAAGAGGCGATGGTGATGGGGCCGTGGCTGAAGCTGGCCGAACATCTTGGCGCCTTCGTCGGCCAGATGACCGACGAGCCGATCAAGGCGATCAACCTGCTCTTTGACGGTGCGGTGTCGAAGATGAACCTCGACGCGCTCGGCTGTGCGGCGATCGCGGGTGTCATGAAGGCGGTCAACCCAGAGGTGAACCTGGTCTCGGCGCCGATCCAGGCGGCCGAACGCGGGATCAAGATGGCGCGCACCACGCAGGCCAAGTCCGGCGTCTTCGATGCCTTCATCAAGCTGACAGTCGTCACCGATCAGCGCGAACGTTCGATTGCCGGCACGGTGTTCTCGGACGGCAAGCCGAGGTTCATCCAGATCAAGGGCATCAACATCGACGCCGATATCGGGCCGCACATGCTCTATACCACCAACGAGGACGTGCCGGGGATCATCGGAACGCTGGGCGGCACGCTGGGCGACAACGGTGTGAACATCGCCAACTTCACCCTCGGCCGCAGCGAGCAGGGCAAGGATGCCATCGCGCTGCTTTATGTCGACGAGCCAGTCGATCCTTCGGTGGTCGAGAAGCTGCACGCCACGGGGATGTTCCGGGCGATTCGACCGCTGGCCTTCAACGTATCCTGACGGGGCGCTCGACCGCGCGAATCGCCTCCGGCGGGGGCGACTCGCGTCCCCGGCCCGACCGGAAAGTCTTACCAGCAAGATCACGCCGAAAGGCTCGCGCAACGTCGCGAGCCTTTTTTCGTTTCGTGCCGGGGCAGTAGCGTCGGGCGGCGATGCCAGGCCGCGCGACGGCCTCGGTAATGGCCATAAAAACTCATTAATTAATATTGACAGAATCATTGGTCCTGTGGCTTGGTAATCGTAATTACCCGGCTCGAGGTCTGTAAGGCTAATGTGCCTGGAGAATTGTGCTGGGTTTTCTGAGAGTTGGTTCCGCAACCGCGGTGCTTCTGAAATCAAAAGTATAGCAGGCTGAACGTACATGAAAACATTCCTCGCCACCGCATTCGCACTGGTATTGCCAGTATCAGCGTTTGCTATCCCGCTTACCTCGGACTTCGGGTCCGGGTTGTTCGAACTGACTCCGGGCCAGACGGAATCCTTCGATTTCGAGGTGTCGGATGCCACCGACCTCGATATTCTCTTCAGTGGGATCGGGTTCAATTCCGGCAGCGATCTTGAACTGGTCACCTTCGGGATCGACTCTGCAGATATGTCGTTCGATCCTTCTGACGTCATGGTCTTTGCTCCGACAACACTTGCATCCGTTGCAAAGCTGATTAGCTCGTCTGTTCTTGGCGATTTCACGGTCTATTACACGCTGGACGCGAGTGCTGAGAATTCCGTATTTGTCGGATTTGCTGGTCAGGCATCGACGGTGCCGGTTCCGCTGCCGGCATCCGGCATGATACTTGTCAGTGCTTTGGGGGCTGTCGCTCTGGTGCGACGTCGCCGGAGCTGAACGAGGCTTTCACAGCGACTAATTCGGAAGGGGCGCTTTGGCGCCCCTTTTCAATTTAAAGGCGAAATATTGACCAGGTGTCGCGCCTGCCGTTCCGGTGCCCGCCGTTTCGTGCGAATGTCCGGCTCATGCGAATCTATGCCATCGGGGACGTGCATGGTCACGTCGACAAGCTGCAGGCGGCTCATGAGCTGATTGCGCGGGATCAGGCCGAGTGCGGCGGCGGCGGCGAGACGGTCGTGCATTGCGGCGACTATGTCGACCGCGGGCCGGACTCACGCGGCGTGCTCGACCATCTTCTCGCCTGCCGCAGCGCCGGGCTGCCCCATGTGATGCTGCTCGGCAATCACGACGAGATGTTGCTGCGCTTCCTGACCATGGAGCCCGGCGACCGCGCGGCATTCGAGACGGCGGCCTGGTGGCTGACGCCACCACTGGGCGGGCGCCGGACGCTCGCCTCCTACGGGGTGAAGGTTTCGAACTGGCTGCCGCTGCGCTGGATCCGGAAACAGGCGGACAAGGCGGTTCCGGCCGCACATCTGGATTTTCTCGAATCCCTCGGCACCTCCCATTCCGAGGCCGGCTGCTATTTCTGCCATGCCGGCATCCGGCCGGGGGTGCCGTTTGCCGAACAGGAAAAGCAGGACCTGATCTGGATCCGCGAGCCTTTCCTGACCGATCCGCGCGATCACGGGGCGCTGATCGTGCATGGCCACACCCCGGTCGAGCAGGTGACCGATTATGGCAACAGGCTCAATCTCGATACCGGCGCCGGCTATGGCCGGCCGGTGTCTGCCGTGGCGATCGAGGATGGCACGCCCTGGCTTCTGACCGACGAGGGTCGCCTACCGGTGCATCAAGTCACCTATTGATTGGGCGCTAACCCTGCGCAAAGGGTTGGCTAACCTTGCGTAAAGGCTTGGCTAACCCTGCGTAAAGGCTTGATTGTGGCCTTGGAGAACCGGTTTCCGGGTTGGCGCGGCTTGACGGAAATCCGGCTTTCCTTCAGCTATGCACCGAAAACAGGACGTGACGCTTTGACCGATTTTGAACTTGGAAATTTTCTTCCTTTCCGGCTGGTGGTCCTTGCGGGTCAGCTCAGCCGCGATTTCTCGCAGCACTATGCCGAGCGGTTCGGCCTGTCGCGACAGGAGTGGCGCGTGCTCGCCCATCTGTGGCGCACCGGTCCCGCCAGCGTCGGGGATATCCACCGTTTGGTCGATCTGGACAAATCGCGTGTGTCGCGGGCGGCGGCAAGCCTCGAGGCCGCAGGCCATCTGCGCCGCGAGGAGCATCCGACAGACCGACGGCTGGTGCATCTGTCGGTGACGGAATCGGGTCACGTGATGATGATGGAACTGTCGGAACTGGCCAAAGGCTATCAGCACGATCTGATGGCCCGGCTCGGCCCTGAAGCCGACCAGTTCCTCAAGGTCGTCGACCGACTCTGGAAGACCTCCGACGTCTGACGCGCGCCGTCCCGGGCCATAGCGCCTCCCCCGGTTACAACACTTCTTCCGCCAACAGTCTTGCCATGATTAGACTGGTTCCAAGCGTGCGCGAGGAGGCGTTCGCGGCGATGGGGAGGAAGCATGGAAGAAATAGTCATTCTGAGCGGTGTCAGAACCGCCATTGGAACTTTTGGCGGTGCGCTGGCCAGTGTTCCGCCAACCGAGATTGCCACCAAGGTCGCGGCCGAGGCGATGACCCGCGCCGGCGTCGAGCCGGACCAGATCGGCACGGTGGTTTACGGACACATCATAAACACCGAGCCGCGCGACATGTACCTGTCGCGGGTGGCGGCGATCGAGGCCGGCGTACCCGACAGCGTGCCGGCTCTCAACCTGAACCGGCTTTGCGGCTCCGGCGCGCAGGCGGTGGTGACCGCGGCGCAATCGCTGATGCTCGGAGATGCGGATTTCGCCCTTGCCGGCGGTGCCGAGGTGATGAGCCGCGCGCCGCATTCCATGGGGGCATCGCGGTTCGGCGCCAAGATGGGCGACGTGACGGCCGTTGACATGATGATCGGCACCCTGTCCTGCCCCTTCGGCACCGGGCACATGGGCGTGACGGCCGAGAACGTCGCCGAGTCCCACAACATCAGCCGCGAGGACCAGGACGCCTTTGCGCTGGAAAGCCAGCAGCGCGCGGCGCGGGCGATTGCCGAGGGACGGTTCGAAAGCCAGATCCTGCCGGTCGAGGTCATGGTTCGGCGCAAGCCCGTGGCCTTTGCCACCGACGAACACCCCAAGGCGAGCACGCTCGAGCAACTGGCCGGGTTGCGGCCCGCCTTCCGCAAGGGCGGGACCGTCACCGCGGGCAATGCGAGCGGCATCAACGACGGTGCTGCCGCGCTGGTTCTGGCGCGGGCCGCGGCGGCGAAGTCTGCGGGGCTGACCCCGCGGGCCCGGATCGTGGGCTACGCCCTCGCGGGCGTGGCGCCAGACGTCATGGGGCTTGGCCCGATCCCGGCCGTCACGGCGCTGTGCGAACGGTTCGGGTTCGGCGTCGATGACTTCGACGTCATCGAGTCGAACGAGGCCTTTGCCGCCCAGGCGCTGGCGGTCGGCCGGGCGCTGGGGTTCGACCCGGACAAGACCAACCCGAACGGCGGTGCGATTGCGCTTGGCCATCCGGTCGGGGCAAGCGGGGCGATCCTGCTGGTCAAGACGCTCTATGAGCTTGAGCGCAGCGGGGGCACGCTCGGGCTCGTCACCATGTGCATCGGTGGCGGGCAGGGCATTGCCGTCGCAATCGAACGGGTCTGACCGGTCATCGCAGGCCGCCCCGCGGCGGCCTGCGCATCCCGCGTGACAGGCCAGGGGCCGCATGCTACGCCCCGACTATGGCAGAGCTTCCCACCAAGGCTCAGGTTCTCGACTGGATTGCCGAGAACCCGGGCAGAAACTCCAAGCGCGATATCGCCAAGGCCTTCGGGGTCAAGGGTGCTGCGCGGATCGACCTGAAACGGCTTTTGAAGGAGCTGGAGGGCGACGGCCACCTGCACCGCGATCGCGGGCATTTCCGCGACCCTGAAAAACTGCCCCCCGTCACCGTTCTGCAGCTGCTTGCACCCGATGCGCAGGGCGACCTGTTTGCCCGGCCGCTGGAATGGCACGGCGACGGGCCGGAGCCGCGGGTTCTCTATGTCGCGCGCGAGACCGATCCGGGGCTGGGCGAAGGCGACCGTATCCTCGGCAAGGTGACCGAGGTGCGCGGCGACGGCCACCAGTATGAGGCGCGCCTGATCCGGCGGATCGGCCACAACCCGGTGCGGATACTCGGCGTCTTCCGCAAACAGACCGAAGGCGGGCGGATCGTGCCGATCGACAAGGGCATGGACCGGGAATGGGCCGTGCCGGCCGGCGCCACCTATCACGCCAAGGACGGCGAACTGGTCGAGGCCGAACAGGCCAGCCCGCGTGGCCGCATGGGCCTGCCCACGGCGCGAGTCATCACCCGGCTCGGCGATCCCTCGGCGCCCCGCGCGGTATCGCTGATCGCCATCCACCAGCACGGCATCCCCGACGACTTTCCCGACGAGGTGATCGAAGAGGCCGACGGGATGAAGCCCGCGGGCCTTGCCGGCCGCGAGGATCTGCGCGACCTGCCGCTGATCACCATCGACCCCTCGGACGCGCGCGACCACGACGACGCGGTCTTTGCCCATCCCGACGAGGATCCGAAAAACCCCGGCGGCCATGTCGTCTGGGTCGCCATCGCCGATGTCGCCCATTACGTGACGCCGGGGTCGGCGCTCGATGTCGAGGCGCGGATGCGCGGCAACTCGACCTATTTCCCCGACCGGGTGGTGCCGATGCTGCCCGACCGGCTGTCGGGCGATCTGTGTTCGCTGCACGAGGGCGTGCCGCGGGCCTGTATCGCCTGCCGGATGCGGCTGAACGAACAGGGCGAGAAGATCGACCATTCGTTCCACCGCGGGCTGATGCGCTCGGTGGCATCGCTCAGCTATGAAGAGGTTCAGCAGGCGCTCGACGGCGACCCGAACGACCGTTGCGGCCCGATCCTCGACCCGGTTCTGAAACCGCTGCAGGCCGCCTACAAGGCCGCCGCCGCCGCGCGGGAACGCCGCCAGCCGCTCGACCTCGACCTGCCGGAACGCCGGATCGTGCTGTCGCCCCAGGGCGAGGTGACATCTGTCAACTTCCGCGACCGGCTGGAGGCGCACCGGGTGATCGAGGACTTCATGGTTCTCGCGAATGTCGCCGCGGCCGAGACGCTCGGCGCCAAACGCCAGCCGCTGGTTTACCGCGTCCATGAAGAACCGCCGCCTGAAAAGCTCGAAGCGCTGCGCGAGACTGCGGCGGCCAGCGGGCTGACGCTTGCCAAGGGGCAGGTGCTGCAGACCCGGCATCTGAACAAGCTTCTGCACGATGCCGCCGGCACCGATTTTGCCGAGCTGATCAACATGTCGACGCTGCGCTCGATGACGCAAGCCTATTACAGCCCCGAGAATTTCGGCCACTTCGGCCTTGCGCTGAAGGCCTATGCCCACTTCACCTCGCCGATCCGGCGCTACTCCGATCTGGTCGTGCACCGCGGGCTGATCTCGGCCTATCGCTGGGGCAAGGACGGAATAACCGAGGCCGAGGCCGAACGGCTGGACCAGACGGCCGAACACATCTCGCAAACCGAACGCCGGTCGATGGCCGCCGAACGCGACACCACCGACCGCTATCTTGCAGCCTTCCTGTCCGAACGCGTCGGCACCGAGGTGTCGGGGCGGATCAGCGGCATCGCGCGCTTCGGCGTCTTCGTGAAGCTCGATGACACCGGGGCCGACGGGCTGGTGCCGATCCGTTCGCTCGGCAACGAGTTCTTCCATTTCGACCGCGAGAGCCAGACCCTGATGGGATCCGATTCGGGCTGGGTGATCGGGCTGGGGCAGCGGGTGACCTGCCGGCTGGTCGAGGCGGTGCCGGTCACGGGCGGCCTGATGCTGGAATTGCTGGAGCTTGAGGGCACGCCGGTTGCCCGCGCGGGCGTGCAGGCGCGCGGCCGCGGTACGCCGGTGCGGCGCAAGCCCGGCCGGGCAAAGGCCGCGAAAGCGGCGGAAAAGCGCAAGGTGACCCGGCGCCGGCGCTGACGGGACGTCCCGGAGCAGCTCCGCGCCGGCGTTTCACGGGCAAACAAGGACGCACACCGGTACCGCGCGTCCCCGATCGGCCCGGGCAGACGCGGCGCCCTGGCGCCGCCGCCCCCTATCAGCCGCAGATGATCCGGTTAATCTGGCCGCGTTCGTCGGTATAGAAATTCACCCTCAGCGGGTTGTATTCCTGACTGACGATGTCGTTCGGCCCGACGATCCGGTAGGGTTCCGAGAATCCTGCCGCGGCAACCGCCGCCGGGGTCAGGCCCATCAGGTACTGGAAGGTCTCCAGCTTGCAGGTGTCGGGCAGCCGTTCGGTCAGACCGCTCGAGGCGTTTTGCACCACCTGGCCATAGGGGTCCTGCTCGACCATCTCGAGCGCCGGGTCGGCCACGTCGCCCGGCGTGTTCTGGCCGCCGCTTGCCGGCGGCAGCGCGGCCCCGGGCAGCGGGGTCGCAGCCGTCGTATCGGCCGCGGGGCCGTTGACGAAGATCTCTTCCGAGATCGGTTGCTGTCCCATCGGATCACAGGCGGCCAGCGCCAGAAGAAGGGTTGCTGCCCCGGCAAATCTCAACTTCATTGGTTCCTCGCAGGTTGCGTTATCCGGGCGCATCGTCCACGGTCGGGGGCAGTCTAACTGGAGCAACAGGCAATGAAAACACGCGCTGCGGTCGCCTTGGCGGCGGGATCGCCGCTGACGGTGATGGAGGTCAACCTCGCCGGCCCTCGGCCCGGCGAAGTGCTTGTGGAAATCAAGGCGACGGGCATCTGCCACACCGACGAGTTCACATTGTCGGGAGCCGACCCCGAGGGGCTGTTTCCGGCAATTCTGGGGCACGAGGGCGCGGGCGTGGTGCTCGAGGTCGGCGAGGGCGTGACCAGCGTGAAGCCGGGCGATCACGTGATCCCGCTCTACACGCCCGAATGCCGCGAATGCTATTCCTGCCTCAGCCAGAAGACCAACCTCTGTACCTCGATCCGGGCCACGCAAGGTCAGGGGCTGATGCCCGACGGAACCTCGCGCTTCACCACTCTCGATGGCGATCCGATCCTGCACTACATGGGCTGTTCGACCTTCTCGAACCACACGGTCCTGCCCGAGATCGCGCTGGCGAAGATCCGCGAGGACGCGCCGTTCGACAAGGTCTGCTATATCGGCTGTGGCGTGACGACCGGGATCGGCGCCGTGATCAACACTGCCAAGGTCGAGGTCGGCGCAACCGCCGTGGTCTTCGGGCTTGGCGGGATCGGGCTGAACGTGGTTCAGGGGCTCAGGCTTGCGGGGGCCGACATGATCGTCGGCGTCGATCTGAACAACGACAAGAAGCCGATGGCCGAACGGTTCGGCATGACGCACTTCGTCAACCCGGCCGAGATCGGCGAAGATATCGTGCCCTATCTCGTGAACCTCACCAAGCGGCGCGGCGACACGATCGGCGGCGCCGACTATACCTTCGACTGCACCGGCAACGTCAAGGTGATGCGCCAGGCGCTCGAATGCGCCCACCGCGGCTGGGGCGAATCGATCGTCATCGGCGTCGCCCCGGCCGGCGCCGAGATCGCGACACGGCCCTTCCAGCTGGTGACCGGCCGGTCCTGGCGCGGCACCGCCTTCGGCGGCGCCCGCGGCCGCACCGACGTGCCGAAGATCGTCGACTGGTACATGCAGGGCAAGATCGAGATCGATCCGATGATTACCCACACCCTGGCCCTTGACGATATCAACCGCGGCTTCGATCTGATGCATGCCGGCGAAAGCATCCGCTCCGTCGTCATCTACTGATTGCCAGGGCCTTCTTCTTGGCCAAAATACCTTGCGGGGGTCCGGGGGCGCACAGCCCCCGGTCCTGCCGTCTCCACAGGCCGCACTGGCCGAAAGGTTTCCCATGTCCGACCAACGCCCCCTGCTTGCCGTCCTGATCGACGCCGACAACACTTCGCCGCAATTCGCCAAGGCCATCTTCGACGAGATCGCGGGCTTTGGCGAAGCCTCGGTTCGCCGGGTCTATGGCGACTTCTCCTCGCCGCAGATGAAGGGCTGGTCCAAGGTGCAGGCCGAATTCGGCCTGGTGCCGCACCACCAGCCGGCCAATACCGTGGGCAAGAACGCCAGCGACATCGCGCTTGTCATCGACGCGATGGACCTTCTGCACACCGCGCGCTTTGACGGCTTCTTCCTCGTGTCCTCGGACAGCGATTTCACGAGGCTGGCCAGCCGGATCCGCGAACAGGGGCTCGATGCCTATGGCGTCGGCCAGCGCAAGACGCCCGAGGCGTTTCGCAAGGCCTGCAAGCGATTCATCTATCTGGAAAATATCGATACGACCGTCGCTGCGGCTACGTCCGAGGCCGGCACCGCCGGCGTTGCCGACCGCAAGAAAGAGGCGCCAAAGCCTGCCATCGAGGCCCGCGACCTGATCCTGAAGGCGATGGATTCGATCGACCAGGACGACGACTGGTACACACTGGGCCAGATCGGCCAGCTGATCGTTTCGGCCAGCCCCGATTTCGATACCCGCAGCTATGGCAAGAAGAAGCTCTCGGACCTGGTGCAGTCGATCCCGATCTTCGAGACCCGCCGCGGTCCGGGAAATCAGTTGCTGGTGCGCCGGATCGACTGAACCGCGTCCCGTGCGCCATAGCGGGCCATGAACATCTCGACCGCGCCGTGCATCACCCGGTCGCATTCTTCCTGCGAGATCGTATCGTCGAGCCCGATCATGAGCCGGGTGAAGATGCCGGCCTTGCAAAGCTCGATGAACTGGTCGGCGGCGAGGTCGATATCCTCGATCTCGAGGCTGCCGCGCGCGACCGCGGTGCGAAAATAGTCGATCAGCACGCCGCGTGCCCGTGCCGGGCCATTGACCCAGAACTCGCGTCCAAGCCCCGGGAAACGCACGGTTTCCGCCACGACGACGCGAAACATCGCGCGGCCGAAATCGGACATGAGGAAGCTTGTCACCCGGATGGCCGCGTCCCGCAGCACGATCTCGGGCGGCAGGTCGGGGTCGATGTGATCGATCCCGCCGGTCGCCTGGCGCCGGCATTCGGTCTTGGCCACTTCCATGAACAGAAGTCTCTTGTCAGGGAAATAGCTGTAGAGCGTTGCCTTCGACACCCCGGCCGCCTTGGCGATCAGATCGACGCTGGCGCCTTCGAATCCGTCCTGAAGAAAGATCTCGCGTGCGCCAAGGACCACCTGGTCAAATTTGCGCCCACGCTTGATCCGGCCTTCGGACATACCCATCGAAACCCCCGCTGTGTCGCAAAGGTTAAACCGATGGGTTCGGTTCATCAAGCCAAGCAGTGGAAAAGCGACCCCTGCGCCTGCAGTGGATCGAGACCAGTATCCGGTTCGCGCAGGCACTCTAAAGCCCTCGGGGGGCCGGTACCGGCGAAGGATCGTGGCGCAAAGCAAAAGGCAGCCTGGACCGCGTCCCGGTCAAGCTGCGGCTCGGCATTGCAGCCATTGTCAATTCACCTCCAAACAGAGGAGGCCTTTGTTGGTCCGACGGGGGCGCCTGCCGTCGTCCGAGGGCACCATAGGGCAACGGTGTAAAATTTGCGCAAGTGCTGCGCAATTTCTGCGTCATTTGCGACAGCCGCCGCACGTGACCAGAGCCTTCCGTCGTGCTAGGCGCCAGACATGCTGCCGATCCTTGCCAAAACCCTGCCGTTCTTCGGCGTGATCGCCCTGGGCTACTGGTCCGGCCGGACCCGAGTCTTTCCCGACGAGGCGACGGCCTGGCTGACCAAATTCGTGTTCTACTTTGCGCTTTCGGCCATGTTGTTCCGGTTTTCGGCAAAACTGAGCCTGACCGAGGTGCTGGACTGGACCTTCCTCGGAGCCTATCTGGCCGGAACCCTGCCGGTCTACCTTCTGGCGACGGCGGTCGGGATCTTTCGCGGGCTGACGGTGGCCGAAACCGCGGTCGAGGCGCAATGCGCCGTCACCGGCAACACGGGCTTTCTCGGCGTGCCGATGCTGGCGGTGTTGCTCGGGCCGGCATCGATCGGGCCGATCATGCTGGTGCTGGCGGTCGATCTGATGGTGTTCAGCAGCCTGATCGTGATCCTCATCACCGGCAGCCGCGATGGCCGGGTGTCGCCGGCCATCCTGCAAACCGTGGGGCGCGGGTTGCTGAGCAATCCCATGATCGTCTCGATTGCGGCGGGCTTCGCCTGGTCGGCGCTGCGCCTGCCGATGCCGGGGCCGCTCGACGACTTTCTCGGCCTGCTCGGGGCCGCGGCGACGCCCTGCGCGCTGTTTGCCATCGGCGCCTCGCTGGCCTCGAAGAACGCCGAGCGGCTGTCGGTTGCGGCCTGGCTTTCGTTTTGCAAGCTGGTGTTGCACCCGGCCATGGTGGCCTTTGCAGCACTCGTGCTGTTTCCGGTCGAACGCTATTCGGCCGGCGTGATGATCGCCGCGGCCGCGCTGCCGGTTGCCGGCAACGTCTATATCCTCGCGCGTCACTACGGCGTCGCACCGCACCGGGTTTCGACCGCGATCCTTGTCTCGACCGCGGCTTCGGTGCTGACCGTCACGGCGATCATCGCCCTCGTGTGACGTTTGCCGCGGGGTCGGCCCTTGCCGGGCGCCGGTTTTGCGCGCTAGGCCGGGGCAAAGGACAAGGGAGCAGATGATGGAGACGATTTCCGAGAACCGCTGTTTCGGGGGCACGCAAGGGGTCTATCGCGCCGCCTCGTCCGCCTGCAGTTGTGACATGACCTTCGGGCTTTTCCTGCCCGAGCAGGCGCGCCTTGGGCCGGTGCCGGTGCTTTGGTATCTGTCGGGGCTGACCTGCACCCACGAAAATGCCATGGTCAAGGCGGGCGCACAGGCCCATGCCGCGCGGCACGGGCTGGCTTTGGTCTTTCCCGACACCTCGCCGCGGGGCGAGGGCGTGGCCGACGACGCGGCCTATAACGTCGGTCAGGGCGCGGGGTTCTATGTGAACGCGACCGAGGCACCCTGGGCCGCGAATTTCCGGATGTGGGATTATCTGGCCGAGGAACTGCCGCAGCTTGTGACCACCGAATTCGCCATCGATCCCGAGCGGCAGGCGATCACCGGGCATTCGATGGGCGGGCATGGCGCGCTGACCCTCGCCATGGGCCTGCCGGGGCGCTTCGCCTCGGTCTCGGCCTTCGCGCCGATCACCCATCCGACCGCGTCCGACTGGGCGGGCAAGGCAATGACCGCCTATCTGGGGCCGGACAAGGCGGCGTGGGCACCGCACGACGCCACCCTGATGATGCGCGAACGCGGGCTCGATGCGCCGCTGCTGGTCGATCAGGGCGGCGCCGACCAGTTTCTGGAGGCGCTGATGCCCGAGGCGCTGGCCGAGGCCATGGCCGCCCGCAGGCAGCCCGGCAGTTTCCGAATCCAGCCGGGCTATGACCATTCCTATTTCTTCGTCTCGACCTTCATGGCCGAGCACGTCGCCTTTCACGCCGACGCAATGAGCGCGGCGTGAGCACGATCTGGATCGATGCCGACGCCTGTCCGGTCAAGGACGAGGCCGAGGCCGTTGCGACCCGCCACCGGGTGCCGATGGTTCTGGTCTGCAACGGCGGGTTGCGCCCGCCCGCCAATCCGCTGGTGCGGATCGTCTATGTCGAGGAGGGGCTCGACGTGGCCGACCGCTGGATCGCCAGCCATTGCGGGCCGGGCGACGTGGTGGTGACCGCCGACATTCCGCTGGCCGCCGACTGCACCGCGGCGGGTGCCGTGGTGATCAAGCCCGATGGCGAGGTGCTGACCGAGCGCAACATCGGCGGCGTGCTTGCCACCCGCAACCTGATGACCGAGCTGCGTAGTGCCGATCCGCTGCGCCCCGGCGGCGGGCGGCCGTTCTCGAAATCGGACCGCGCCCGATTCTCGCAGGCGCTCGACCGCGAGTTGACACGGGCCCTGAAAGCGACAGGTTAGCGGCCGGGGAGACCCGGCGGCAGCAGAACTGGAAGGCAAGAATGGCCATCGACCTTGTGATCTTCGACATTGGCAACGTTCTGATCGAATGGCAGCCCGAACGCTATTTTGACGCCGTGATCGGCGAAGAGCGCAGGAAGGCGATGTTCGATGCGGTCGATCTGCATGGCATGAACGACGAGGTGGACCGCGGCGGCGATTTCCGCGACACCATCGCCGCGACGGCGGCGGCATACCCCGAGTGGCACGACGAGATCCTGCACTGGCACGACAACTGGATAAAGATCGCGACGCCGCCGATAGAACGGTCGGTCCGGCTGTTGCGGGCGCTGCGCGCGCGCGGGGTCCCGGTGCATGCGCTGACCAATTTCGGCGTCGGCACCTTCGAGATCGCGACCGCGCAGTACGACTTTCTGAACGAGTTCGACCGCCGCTTCGTCTCGGGCGAATTGAAGGTGATCAAGCCCGAGCCGCGGATCTATGAAATCGTCGAGGAAGGCTGCGGACATGCCCCCGAGACGATCCTGTTCACCGACGACCGGATCGACAATATCAAGACCGCGCGCGCCCGCGGCTGGCAGACCCATCTGTTCGAGGGCCCGGATGGCTGGGCCGAACGGCTGGTGGCCGAGGGGCTGCTGACGGCGGACGAGGCGGCATAGGGCGGATCTCTCCCCGGGCACGGGCCGATGGGGCGGAGGGGGCGGAGGGGGCGCTGCCCCCGCGCGCCGCTGGCGCGCCCCCCGGGATATTTTTGAACAGAAGAATACGGCAGATGCTCTGAGCGTTGTGAGGCCCGGTCTTGCGGGCCGGGGCTGCAGCTCAGGCGGCCAATGCGCCACCGCGCGGCGGGCGTTGATCGAGCGGGCGTTCCTGGACCGGAAGATGCACGAGCGCCGAGAAGGCGCCGACGCCGACGCCAACCCACCAGACGACGGTGTAGCCGCCGGTCAGGTCATACATCCGCCCGCCGAGCCAGACGCCGAGGAAGGCGCCGAGCTGGTGCGAGAAGAACACGATGCCATAGAGCGTGCCCATGTAGCGCAGCCCGTAGATATAGGCGACAAGCCCGCTCGTCAGCGGCACGGTGGCAAGCCAGAGCGCCCCCATGGAGACCGAGAACAGCACCACCGTTGCCGGCGTCATCGGCACCAGGATGAACGCGGCCGCGATCAGGGTGCGGGCGGTATAGATCCCGGCCAGAAGGTATTTCTTCGAGAACCGGTTGCCGAGCCAGCCGGCCATCAGCGTGCCGCCGATATTGGCGACGCCGATCAGGCTGATCGCGATGGCGCCGAGCGCGCTGGTCGAGCGGATCCCGAGCCCGTCGAGCAGCCCGCCGGACTGGATCGGGCCGCAGACCTCGGTCACGAAGGCGGGAAAATGCGCGGTGATGAAGCCGAGCTGATAGCCGCAGCTGAAGAAGCCGAGGAAGATCAGCGAATAGGAGGGATCGCGAAACGCCTTGCGCAGGATGGCGCCGAGGCCCTCGTCAATCGCGGTGTGGCTGGCAAGCACGGGCGCGCGCATCATCGGCAGTGCCGCGAGCGAGGCGAGCACCGCGATGGCGAAGACGGCGAAGACCGATTGCCAGGGCATCATGCCGAGCAGCCATTCGGCGAGCGGCGCGCCAAAGACCTGTCCGGCCGAGCCCGCAGCCGTGGCAACGGCAAGCGCCATCGAGCGGTTCTCGTCGCTGGCGGCGCGGCCCACGACCGCAAGGATCACGCCAAAGCCTGTGCCGGCAATGCCGAATCCCACCAGGATCTCGAGCAGCTGGTGCTGGCCCGGCGTCGTTGCCAGCGCCGACAGCAGCAGACCCGCGGCATAGGTGAGCGCGCCGAGGATGATTGCCCGGCGGTCGCCGAATCGTTCGGCGAAGGCGGCAAAGATCGGCTGTCCGATGCCCCAGGCAAGGTTCTGGATCGCGATTGCCAGCGAGAACTCGGCCCGCGGCCAGCCGAATTCCTCGGCGATCGGGATCTGGAACACGCCGAAAGAGGCCCGGATCGCGAAGCTGATCAGGATGATGATGGAACCGCCGATCAGGACCGGGGTGAAAAGGGGCGTGCGCGTTGTCATCGCGTGCAGTTTTGTCGGGCGAATTGGGCGCCGTCAAATGCAACGCAGCGTCTCTGTGGCAGCGCGGGTCTTCCCATTCCGCGCGCGCCTGCCTAAACCGCAGGAATGACGCGCGCACTGATCGAAATCTACGAAGACCGGGTCCGGGAGGGCCAACTGGCCCCCGATCCGGCGCAGATCGAAGCCTTGCCCGAGCTGGAGCGGGTGCGCACCGATCTGGCGACGCCGCGGCAGGCGGCCTCGGGTGGCTGGCGCGGTCTGTTTTCGAAACCCGCCGAGCCCGATCCGATCCTCGGGTTCTACCTTTGGGGCGGGGTTGGCACCGGCAAGTCGATGCTGATGGATCTGTTCTTCGATGCGGTTCGTACCGATCGCAAGCGCCGGGTGCATTTCCATGCCTTCATGCAGGAAATCCATGCCGCGATGCATGTCGTCCGCCAGCGCGGGGTGACCGATGCGATTGCGCCGGTGGCCGACGATGTGGCGGACCACGTGGATCTGCTGTGCTTTGACGAAATGCAGATCTCGGACATCACCGACGCGATGATCGTGGGGCGGCTGTTCGAGCGGCTGTTCGCGCGGGGAGTGGTGGTGGTCACGACCTCGAACCGGGAGCCCGACGAGCTTTACAAGGACGGGCTGAACCGGGATTTGTTCCTGCCCTTCATCGCGATGATCAAGCAGCGGATGGTGGTGCGGGAGCTGATATCGCGGCACGATCACCGACAGGGTCGGCTGTTGGGCTCGCCGGTCTATTTCACGCCGATCGACCATGAGGCGCGCGCGGCGATCCTGGCGATCTGGAACGATCTGGCGGGCGGCGAGGCGCCGCCGCTGATCCTGACCGTCAAGGCACGCCCCGTGGAAATCCCGGCGTTCCGCAACGGCGTGGCGCGCGCCGGGTTCTTCGATCTCTGCGGCCATCCGCTCGGGCCGGCGGATTATCTGGCGATTGCCGATCTGGTGAAGGTGCTGGTGCTGACCGACATTCCCTGTCTCGGCCGGTCGAACTTCAACGAGGCCAAGCGTTTTGTCACCCTGATCGACGCGCTTTACGAGGCGAAGGTGCGGCTGATCTGTTCGGCGGCCGCCGAGCCCGAATCGCTCTATCTCGAAGGCGAAGGGGTGTTCGAGTTCGCGCGCACGGCAAGCCGGCTGCGCGAGATGCAGTCGGCGGACTGGCCGCCCGACAGGGCCTGAGGCGGCGCGTCTAGTCGGGTACGTTCCGGCGGTGCCATTCGGCCAGGCTTTCATCGGGATAGGCATCGAAGGTGCGGTCGCCGTCCCGCAGGCAGGGCCTGGCCCAGTTGGCCCGGCTGGCCTGCATCATGTGGGAGCGATGCGGCGGCTCCGGCAATGGCGTGTCGATTGCCGAGGCGTGGGGGTGCACGAGGTCGGGCCAGCGCGGATCCCAGACCCAGAGCGCGCTGCCGCAGATCCCGCAAAAGTTCCGCTCGGCCGGGCTTTCGACGGTCTCGCCGGTATCGGGATCGGTCTGTCGCGCCCGGTAGGTGCGAATGTTCTCTTTCCCCTCGACCTCAAGCGTTGCGAAATCGCCGCCGAGGTTGATGGCATAGCCGCCCGTGCCGGCGGTTTTTCGGCAGATCTCGCAATAGCAAAGGTTGAAGGGGAACGGCTGGGACGAGCGCAGGGTGAAGGTCACGGCCTTGCAGTGGCACGATCCGGTCAGGTCCATTTCCATTGGGCGTCTCCGAGAGATCTCGATGTGGGCGTTTTCAACCTAGCATGTACCGGGCGTGCAGGCACCCGGATGGTGCGGGAACCGCCACGAGCCAAAGGCCGCTAGCCGTTGTCGCGCAGAACCGTGCCGGCGAGGTAGAGCGAACCGCAGACAAGGATGCGGGCAGAGGGATCTGCCTGCGCGATCCGGGTCACGGCCTGCAGGACGTCGGGCGCGGTGGTGGCGGCAAGGCCCGCTGCGCGGGCGGCTGCGGCAAGCGTCTCGGGCGTGTGGGCCTTGGGCTCGCCGGGGATCGGCACAGCGGTCAGGCCGGCCACCTGCACGACGAGCGGGCCGAGAAACTCGGCCGGGTCGCGGCTGGCAAGCATGCCCAGCACCAGATGGGTCGGGCGGGCAGGCAGGCGGGTCAGGGTGGCGGCAAGGGCCGCAGCGGCATGGGGATTGTGACCGCCATCGAGCCACAGCTCGGCGTTGGGGGCTGCCTCGGACAGCGGTCCGCGGCGCAGGCGTTGCATCCGGGCGGGCCAGCTTGCCCGCGTCAACGCCGCCTCGCAGGTCGCCTCGTCGTGGCCGAGATGGCGCAATGCTGCCAGCGCGATGCCCGCATTGTCGGTCTGGTGCGGGCCTTTCAGCGCCGGCAGCGGCAAGTCGAGCAACCCGGTCTCGTCCTGGAACACCAGCCGGCCGTGTTCCTCCCAGACCTGCCAATGCTGTCCGTGGACCATAAGCGGGGCACCAAGGCGGGCGGCCGCGGCCTCGATCACCTCTAGCGCATCGTCGTGCTGACGGCCGACCACGCAGGGTACGCCGCGCTTCAGAATCCCGGCCTTTTCCCGCGCGATCTCGGCCAGGCTATTGCCAAGAAATGCCTGATGGTCGAACGCCACGGGGGTCAGGATCGTCAGCCGCGGGGTGTCGATCACATTGGTGGTGTCCATGCGCCCGCCCATCCCGACCTCGAGCAGCAGCGCCTCTGCCGGCGTCTCGGCGAAGGCGAGCAGCGCGGCACAGGTCGTCGCCTCGAAGAATGTCACGGGCTGGCCATCGTTGGCCGCAAGGGTTCGCAGCAAGGCGTCTGCCAGTGCGGGTTCGCTGATCGGTTGGCCTGCGATCTCGATGCGCTCGTGAAAGCGCACCAGGTGCGGCGAGGTATAGGCATGGACCCGCAGCCCCGCCGCGGAAAGGCCCGCGCGCAGCATGGCAAGTGTCGAGCCCTTGCCGTTGGTGCCGGCGATATGGATCACCGGCGGCAGATGCAGGTGTGGATTGCCGAGCGCGGCGAGCAGCCGGAAGGTACGGTCGAGCGACAGCTCGATCTCGGCCGGATGCAGCGCCGTCATCTGCTCGAGCAGCGCGGCGCTGCCCGGGCTTGTCATTGGGCGGGGCCCGCTGCCGGCTGTGACTGGATCGCGGTCAGAATCGGCTGGTCGGGGGGTGGCAACTCGCCCTTCACCGCGGGCGGCAGGCCCAGCAGCAAGCGGGTGATGGCAATCAACTCGTCGCGCAGTTGCTTGCGATGCGTCACCCGGTCGAGCATCCCGTGGTCGAGCAGGTACTCGGCGCGCTGGAAACCTTCGGGCAGCTTCTCGCGGATCGTCTGTTCGATCACCCGCGGCCCGGCAAAGCAGATCAGCGCATTGGGCTCGGCGATCTGGATATCGCCCAGCATGGCATAGCTTGCGGTGACCCCGCCGGTCGTCGGGTGGGTCAGCACGACAATATAGGGCAGGCGGGCCTCGCGCAGCATTTCGACGGCAACGGTCGTGCGCGGCATCTGCATGAGGCTGAGGATCCCCTCCTGCATCCGGGCGCCGCCGGCGGCCGAGAACAGGATCAGCGGCCGGCGAAGCGCGACGGCGCGTTCGGCAGCCGCGACGATGGCATTGCCGACGAACATTCCCATCGAACCGCCCATGAAGGCAAAGTCCTGCGCCGCGGCAACGATGGGCGTGCGCGCCATCTCGCCCTCGGCGACCAGCATCGCGCCGTATTCTCCGGTCGATTTCTGCGCCGCCTTCAGGCGGTCTGGGTATCTTTTCTGATCGCGGAAATGCAGCGGGTCGGCCAGCGGCTCGGGCACCGCAACTTCGGTGAAGATTCCGCCATCGAACAGGTCGGCAAAGCGCTCGCGCGGGCTTAGCGCCATATGGTGGTCGCAACTGGTGCAGACGTTGAGATTGTCCTTCAGTTCGCGGTGAAACAGCATTGTCCCGCATTCGGGACATTTGGTCCAAAGGTTCTCGGGCACTTCGCGCCGCGAGAACAGCGAGTTGATCTTGGGCCGGACGTAGTTCGAGATCCAGTTCATGCGAAATCCTCGGCGCGGTCTGCGGGCAGACAGATAGGACGGGCAGAGCGCAATTGCAAATCGAGACAGCGCGCGATCAGCGGGCCAGCAGCATCCGGGTCAGGCGCCAGATCACCACCACGATCAGGGTCGAGATGCCAAGAGCCATCATCTCGCCGACGCCCGGCTGCACCGAGATCGGCGAGACGAACAGCGCCAGCCCCGAAATGCTCGGGCCCGAGGCGACAAACAGCATCCCCAGCACGTTGTTGCCGAAATGCAGCCCCATCGCCGCGCCAAGGCTGCCGGTACGCGCGGTCAGGTCGGCGGCGATCAGGCCGAAGATCAGCGCCGAGGCCATGACGACCGGCAGCAGAGGGCCAAGCGAGGGCGAATAATGCAGCGCGGCGAACAGGGCTGCGGGCAGCCCCATCCAGATCCAGCGCGATGCAAAACGGGCGGCGAGCTGCTGTTGCAGATAGCCGCGAAACACAAGCTCTTCGGCCGCGGTCTGCATCAGGATCAGCGGCAGCGCGAGCGGGACATAGAGGATCCAGCGCCCGAGCGGCAGGTTGGCCTGCGGGGGATCGAAGAACGCGCCGATGGCCAGCAGTACCCCGAGGATCGGAAGCTGGACCGCAAGTGCCGTCAGAAAGCCCCGCGCCCAGGTGCGCGGCTGTCCGAACAGCGACCCGGGGCCGCGGAAATGGAACGCGGCGGCCGCCAGCATCGGCCCGACCAGCAGCCCGACGAAGCTGATCAGCAACAGGAAAACGGCAATCGGGGTGTCGAGCCCGCCATAGCCGCTGATCGTGTTCTGGATGCTGCGCAGGCCGGCACTGACATGGATGGTGTAGTTCGGGTCGAGCCAGTTGGCGACGGCGACGAAGCCGCCGACCACCATGCCGCCAAGCGACAGCCCCATGAACCCGATCAGGATCAGGCCAAGCCCGAGCCGCCAGAGTTGAGGATAGAGCCTGGCATCCCGCAGCGACGCCTCGAATTCCGTTGTACGCATCGCTGTCTCCGCCGCCATTGGGTCCCAGAGGTAAACCCGCTTCGGGTGGTATTCAATCGCCGTTCCGGGGCAGGCCGGGACGGGTCAGACCCGCAGCACCAGCCGTGCCGCCAGCCAGCAGCAGAACAGCGTCGCGAGTTCGGGCAGCATCATCAGCGGGATCTGGTCCGCGTCCATCGCGACCGGCAGGTGATAGAGCGCAAGCCCCGATCCGGGGCCTGCCAGCGCCACGAACAGGATCGCCCCGGCATTGTTGGCCGCATGCAGGCCGATTGCTGCCCCGATCGTTCCGGTGCGGGCGGTCAGATCGGCCGCGGCCATGCCGAAGGCCACCGCCCAGAACACGAAATAGGGCGCATTCGCGCCTGCCGAGGCCGGAGCGAGGTGGGCAAAGCCGAACAGGGTCGCGGGGGCCAGCATCCACAGCGGTGTGTCGGGAAAGCGCGCCGCGAGCTGCTGTTGCAGATAGCCGCGGAAGAACAACTCTTCGGTACTCGCCTGCACCAGAATAGCGATCAGCGACACCGGCAGCAGCAGGATCCAGCCGCGCCGGCCAAGCATCGGGTTCACCACCAGTTCGGCATCCCGCGGCAACAGCAGGCCGAGCACGGCAAGCAACAGGCCGACGGCAAGGCTGACGCGCAGGAAATCGGTCAGTGCCATGCGTGGCGGGCCGAACAGCGTGCGCGGGCTGCGTCCGTGCAGCCCGTGAACCGCCATCGCAAGCCCGAGCCCGAAAAAGCCGAAGGTCGCGAGGGTGAAAAGCGTGGCGGCAGGCGTCGCGGGATCGAAGGTCGTGGCATCGACGAAGCGTTCGGTCGCCGCCGGTCCGAACAGGTTCGATCCGATGGCAAAGCAGAGCTGAAACAGCGCGAAGCCCGACACCAGTGTCAGCAGCGCGCCGGCCGCCGTCCGCCACAGTTCGGCGCTGGTCCGCGCCGGTGCGACATAGGCTTGCAGCGGATCATAGCGCATCGGGACCTCCGTTCCTTCGCAGAGGTAGGTGGATCGGCCGCAGGGCGCAATCGCTCTGCGGCACCAACGCGCCCCGGGCGGTCGCACGCGCCGGCTTGCGGCCGTCGACCCCGTGCCGATTGTGGCGTCAAATCAGGCATCATGCGCCTTGCATCGGCGTCCATTCGGCGCTTTTGCGCCAACCGGAGGACGCATCCGTAGAAGGTGATCGGATCCCCCTTGCGGGCCGCCGATTCCCTGTTGACCGGCTGGGGCAGGACGCCGCAGATAGCGCGCCGATTGCGTTGATTCGCAGCAGCAAAGACAGTACGATCCACACCAAAGACGGACAGAATTCGGTCGGCCGCGGAACCGCGGAACCGGCCGGGCGGAACAAGAGCAGGGCAGGGCCGTGGAACGGCCTCGGCGACAGGGCTGCGGCCATCGAAAGAGGCGCATCCCGCGGACGGGGCAGGGAAGGGGCCGTGACAAAACCGGGCGGCAAAGACGAGCGGCATGTCCACAGGGACCCTCAGGTCGAGATTGCGTGCGGCGGCACTGATCGGTGCCGTGGCCCTGACATTTGCCGCAAGCGGCGCCAACGCCCGCCGCGCCGGGTTTCCCGACGCGACGATGCCATCGCTGCCGACCCGGGTCTCGGTTCCCGACCGTTCGGTCGTGATCTCGGCCCCGACGGGCTATTGCGTCGACACCGGCGCGACCCAGACCGGCGGAACCTTCGCTTTCGTCCTGCTGGCCTCGTGCCAGGTGGTGACCGGCGATCCGCTGGCGCCCGGGCCGGTGCGACCCGGGCTGCTGACCGCCAGCGTCGGGTCCGAGGCGAGTGCCTCGCTGCCGGCCACCGCCGATCTTGACCGCTATTTCGCCTCGGACCGGGGCCGGGCCACCCTGTCGCGCAAGGGCGATCCCGCCGACGTGACCTCGGGGCCGAGCTTTGCCCGTGCTGGTGCGTTCTATATTCATGCCCATGAAAACGGCCCTGATCCGGTGACCGGCGGGCACAGCTGGCGCGCGATCTTCGCGGTCAATGGCCGGCTGGTCACGGTGACCCTGCGCGATCTTCTGGGCTATCCGATGAGCGATGCCGAAGCCTTCCAGACCGTCGAGGGCTTTGCCGAGCAGATCATGGTGGCCAGTCAGGCGAACTTCCCCCACCGGCATTGATGGCCCTGGAATGACGCCGCGTTGGGCGTGACAGGCGCGCACTGCCGCGACATCCTCTCACCGGGGTGAGGGAGATCAGCATGACCGCGTATCCGAGGCTTCTGGAGCCGCTCGATCTGGGATTCACCAGATTGAGGAACCGGGTCCTCATGGGCTCGATGCATACCGGGCTGGAAGAGACCGGCGACTGGAACCGGGTTGCGGCCTTCTATGGTGCGCGGGCGGCAGGCGGTGTGGCGCTGATGGTCACGGGCGGCATGGCGCCCAACGTCGAGGGTGCGGTGCTGCCCGGCGCGGCAGGGCTGTTCACGCCCCAGGATATCGCCAACCATCGGATCGTCACCGAGCGTGTTCACGCCTCGGGCGGCAAGATCGCGATGCAGATCCTGCATGCCGGCCGTTATGCCTATACGCCCGATTGTGTCGCGCCTTCGGCGGTGAAATCGCCGATCTCACCCTTCGTGCCGCGCGAACTGGACGAGGCGGGGATCGAAAAGCAGATCGCCGACATCGTGACGGCTGCCGCACGGGCGCGCGAGGCGGGCTATGACGGGGTCGAGGTCATGGGGTCCGAGGGCTATTTTCTCAACGAATTTCTGGTGACCCATACCAACCGGCGCACAGACCGCTGGGGTGGAGGTTATGAGAACCGGATGCGCCTGCCGGTCGAGGTGGTGCGTCGGGTTCGAAAGGCGGTCGGTCCCGATTTCATCGTGATCTTCCGGCTGTCTATGATCGACCTCGTGCCGAACGGATCGAGCTGGGACGAGGTGGTGCAGCTTGCCCGCGCGGTCGAGGCGGCGGGGGCCACGATCCTCAACACCGGGATCGGCTGGCACGAGGCGCGGGTGCCGACCATCGCGACCTCGGTGCCGCGCCGCGCCTTTGCCTGGGTGACACAAAAGCTGATGGGCGAGGTCGGGATCCCGATCGTCGCCTCGAACCGGATCAACACGCCCGGCGTCGCCGAACAGGTGCTGGCCGATGGCTGCGCCGACATGGTGTCGATGGCGCGACCCTTTCTGGCCGATCCCGATTTCGTCGCCAAGGCGGCGGCCGACCGCGCCGAAGAGATCGCGCCCTGCATCGCCTGCAATCAGGCCTGTCTCGACCACATCTTTGGCGGCAAGGTCGCCTCGTGCCTGGTCAACCCGCGGGCCTGCCACGAGACCGAAATCGCCATCGAACCGGCTGAGGTCCGTCGCCGTATCGCCGTGGTCGGGGCCGGTCCCGCGGGCCTGTCGGTGGCCATCACCGCGGCCGGACGCGGCCACAGGGTGACCCTGTTCGAGGCGGCCGCGCAGATCGGCGGGCAGCTGAACATGGCGCGTAAGGTCCCGGGCAAGGAGGAATTCGACGGCCTCGTCGCCTGGTTCGATACCATGCTGGAGCGTACCGGCGTCACGCAGCACCTCGGGCAGGCGGCGACGCCAGAGGCGCTGGTCGAGTTCGACGAGGTGATCCTTGCGACAGGCGTGCGCCCGCGCGACCCGGAAATCCCCACGGATCCCGGCGCGCCGGTGTTGGGCTATATCGACGTGTTGCGCGACGGCGCCGCGGTTGGCCGGCGGGTTGCCATCGTCGGCGCCGGCGGGATCGGTTTCGACGTCGCGCAATTCCTGAGCCAGTCCGGCCAGAGCGACAGCACAGACATCCCGGCCTGGCTTGCCCATTGGGGGGTCTGCGATCCGGCCGAAGCGCGCGGCGGTCTCGACCCGGAGGGCCCGGACCCCGAAGTGCCGGCGCGGCAGGTCGTGCTGTTGCAGCGAAAGCCCGGCAAGCCGGGCAAGGGTTTGGGCAAGACCACTGGCTGGATCCACCGCGCCGAGCTTCAGTCCCGCGGGGTCGGGATGCGCGGCGGCGTCCGGTACGAGCGTATCGACGCCAAAGGGATCGTCCTGCGAGCGGGCGAGGCCGCACCCGAGCGTCTTGCCGTCGATACCGTGGTGATCTGTGCCGGTCAGGAGCCAGAGCGCGGGCTCGCTGATCAGCTTGCTGCGCTGGGGCGCAAGGCGCATCTGATCGGCGGCGCCGACGTTGCGCGCGAACTCGATGCAAAACGCGCCATCGACCAGGGCGTTCGCCTGGCGGCGGCGCTGTGACGGTCAAATTGTATGATGTGAGATATCGACAATTGAGAATGTTTCCGAAACGGTGACCTTTGCTGTGCTATCCGTTCATTGTCGGCCGGTGAATGGCGGCCGCGGACCAGAACGAATGGGCAGATCAAGGGCAGGCAGGGGCATGGACCGGTTTACGGAAATGGAGGCGTTTTCAACCGTCATCGATCAGGGCGGGTTCACCGATGCGGCCAAGAAACTGGGCATTTCGAAATCGGCGGTGTCAAAGCATGTCTCGGCGCTGGAGGCGCGGCTTGGCGCGCGCCTGCTGACCCGGACCACCCGCCGGGTTGTCCCGACCGAGATCGGGCTGGCCTATTACGAGCGCGTGCGGCGGGTGCTGAGCGATGCGGCCGAGGCGGACACGCTGGTCGCCACCATGCAGACCGCGCCCTCGGGCCAGCTGCGGGTGTCGGTCGCGACCGATTTCGGCGTCAAGCAACTGTCGCCGGTGATTGACCGGTTCCTTGCGCAATACCCGGGGATCACCTTGTCGGTTGTGCTGAGCAACCGATTTGTCGAGCTGGTGAGCGAAGGCTATGACATGGCCATCCGCATCGGTGAACTCGACGGCAACAATCTGCGCGTCCACCGGCTGGCCGAAACCACACGGCGCATGATCGCAAGTCCGGCCTATATGGACCGAAACGGGCGGCCGTCACGGATCGACGATCTGAACGAACACCAGCTTTTGCACGGTTCCAGCAATGCGTCCGAACATGTCTGGAACCTTACCGCGCCGTCGGGCGAACGCCGCATGGTTCGCACCTCGGGATGCCTCAACGTGAACGACGGCCAGTCCCTGCTCAACGCCGCGATTGCGGGACTTGGCATCGCGTATCTGCCCAGCTTTCTTTATTCCGACGCCCTGCGCGCCGGGCAGGTGGAAGAGGTAATCCCAAGCCTGCCGGTCGAACCGCTGGGGATCTTTGCGGTCTACCCGCCGGACGGGATGCGGCAGCCAAAGCTGCGGGCCTTTATCGAGTTTCTGGTCGAAACCTTCGCCGACAAGCGCATCGGGGCCTGGTGAAAGGCCTTGCGGGCGACCGGCCCCCGGGGGGCAGCGTGCCTCAGTTTTCGGCCAGCAGAACGGCCTCGACTCGTCGGTTCAGCGCTCGGCCCTCGGCGCTCTGGTTCGAGGCCAGCGGCGCAAGATAGCCTATCCCCTCGGCCTGCACACGATCGTCCGCAATGCCATGACGCGAGACCAGGCGGTCCTTGACCGCCGCGGCACGTTTTCGCGACAGCGCGATGTTGCCGTCAAGCGAGCCGTCGGTATCCGTGTGGCCGACCAGCACGATCCGGGCGCCCGGATTGGCCCTCAAAAACGTCGCCAGGCTGTCGAGCGAGCCATAGGTCTTGTCGGACAGACGCGAGGATCCGGTCTCGAATTCAAGGTCGTCAAGTACCGCGTGGCCGTTGCCGGACAGCGCTTCGGCCAGGTTTGCGGGCACCGCGGTTGCAGGAGTGGCGGGTGCAGCAACACCGATTGAAGGGGCCTCGGCCGCGGTGGCGGGTGCCGGATCGGCGCCGGGGGGAGCAACGCGCAGGATCTGCACAAAACCGCGTTCGGCCGTCCGGCTGACCAGAAGGCTGGCAAGCGCGGGGCCGTGGGCGGTCTCCTTCTCGGCCAGAAGATAGCGGTAGTCGCCCAGATCGACATGCATCTCGGGTTCGCCGATCGACGGGATCGCGAAGCGGAACGAAAAGCCGCCGCAATCGCTGGCATCGCATTCGAAGCGCAGGCTATAGCCCTGGTCCAGCAACTGCGCCCTCAATGGCGAGATCAGCTGTGCGGTGGTCAGGCCCGGCGCCTGGACCTGCCAGGCCTGCATTTGCAACGCGCCGTTGCCGCGCTGCGTTTCGACACTGCCGTCGCGCCACGCTGCCACGGGCAGTTCGACGATACCGTCGGCGTCGGAAGTTTCGGCCGCCAGCCGTGCATTTCCAGGCAGATCAATCGTCTGGGCGAAGGCGACCTGCGCGCCCATGACCAGCGCCACGGCAAGGCCGGCGCAGCCTGCGATCCGTTCAACCATGGTCCGTTCCGCCAGGCCGCCGCTTGCTGCGATAGTGATAGCCTGTCACCGCCCGCAGGCCGAGCGAGCGGAACAGCGCGTTCGACGGCGCGTTCGATTCGGTCGCGAGCGCACAAAACCAGTCGGCCCCCTGCGCTTCGGCCCAGATCGCTGCGGCCGAGACCATATAGCGGGCGGTGCCGGTACGCCGCAGCGGTTCGGCGACCTCAAGGGCGTGCAGCATGGCAATCTTGCCCGCCGCGGCGGCGAAACCGGCGCCGGCAGGGCGGTCTGATGAGCGGCCGAGCAGCGCGATCTTGGGGGCCGTCACGCGGTTCATCACCGCAAGACGCCCCGCCCCGATCCCGCCCGCGGCCCAGATTTCGACCTGGGTGGCAAGTGGCGGCCAGGAGACCAGAAATGCCCGGACCGGCGGCGGCGGCGCGGTCAGCGTGGCCGTCGGGGCAAGATAGACCGTGACCGGGTCGATCCTGTCATAGCCCTCAGCCGCAAGGCGGGCGTCGAGGTCGGTCTCGTCCGGCCGCAGCATCGCCAACGGGGCCTGACCAAGCCCGCACTGGGCAGCGGCCAGCGCCGCGATGTCGGGATCCCCGGCCTCTGCCGTAGCGGCCGAAACCCGTTTGCCGCCGCCCTCGCCCACGCGCAACCGCCAGCCCCCGGCTTCGGTACAGCGCGCGGGCGGCCAGGTTGCGTCGATTGCAGCAAGGATCTCGCTGGCTGCGGGTTCGATCATGTGTCGATCCCGGCGAGCAGCCCGGCCAGCCGCGTCATCGCCGCGTCGATCCGGGCGCCGTCGCTGCCGCGAACAACGATGTTCGTGCCATAGGCGCCGTCGATGTGGAACGGATATGACCCCAAGGACAGGTCGGGATAATCCGTCGCAATCGCGGCAAGATCCCCGGCGATATCGCCCTCGCCGCGGTCGATGCGGATCGATTGCGACAGGATCGGGTCGCCACATGTCATCTGCGCCAGAACCGCCGCCAGCATCGCCTGAAAGATCGCCGGCACCCCGGCCATCACATGGACATTGCCAAGCGTGAAACCGGGGGCGGCCGAGATCGGGTTGTCGATCAGCTCCGCGCCCTCGGGGATCCGCGCCATCCGGAGCCGCGCCTCGTTCAGCACCTGACCGGTCGCGTCGTAATGCGCCTGCAGGATCGCGCGCGCATCGTCGCGCACGCCGATCCGACGGCCCATGGCCGCGGCAACCGCCTCGGCCGTGATGTCGTCGTGGGTGGGGCCGATGCCGCCCGAGGTGAAGACGGTGTCAAAGCTTTCGGACAGGGCGCGCACTGCAGCCACGATACGGTCGTGGTCGTCGGGCACGACGCGGGCCTCGGACAGGCGGATGCCGTGCTTGGTCAGTTCCTGGGCAAGGAAATGGGTGTTGGTGTCGTGTGTCCGGCCCGAAAGGATCTCGTCCCCGATCACCAGCATGGCAGCAGTAGGGTTGGTCATCGGTGTCTCCGTCTTGTCGCACTTACCCTTGGGGTATAAGGCCCGCCCCATGCGCTTTCAAACCCCGCTCGTGCCCGGTCGGCTGATCCGTCGCTACAAGCGATTTCTGGCCGACGTGCGGCTGGAGAGTACCGGCATCGAGGTTACAGCCCATTGTGCCAACCCGGGCGCCATGACGGGGCTTGCCGATCCGGGGCTGCGGGTCTGGCTGGAACCGAACGACGATCCGCGCCGCAAGCTCGGTTTCGGCTGGCGGCTGGTCGAGCTGCCGGGCGGCCATTGGGCGGGGATCGACACCTCGGTGCCGAACCGTGTGGTGGGCGAGGCGCTGCGCGCGCGGGTCATCCCGGAACTGGCCCGCTATGGCAATGTCCGCCCCGAGGTGCGCTATGGCACTGCCAGCCGGGTCGATTTCCTGCTGAGCGAACCGGGGCTGCCTGACGCCTATGTCGAGGTCAAGAACGTCCATCTGCGGCGCGACGGCGACTGGGCCGAATTCCCCGACTGCGTGACCAGGCGCGGCGCAAAGCATCTGGAGGAGTTGAGCGCCATGGTTGCCGAGGGTCACCGGGCGGTGATGCTCTATCTGGTCCAGCGCAGCGATTGCGCCCGCCTGCGGCTTGCCGCCGACATCGACCCCGGCTATGCCCGTGCCTTCGAGGCAGCCCGCGCCGCAGGGGTCGAAATGTTGGCCCGCGCGACCTTGATCGACACGAACGGGGTCGGGATCGCCCGGGCGCTGCCCGTGGACCGCTCGCCGCAGATCTGACCCGGTGGCTGGCAATTCTCGCCCTGCGGTCCTATGTTTCCGCTCAGAGGGGTCAGGGCGAACGCAGACGGAAGAAGGCAGTGAAAGCAGTGGACGACAACCGCACACATCTGACGAAAGACGGTATCCGGCTGTACGCGCCGGGGGATTTTGCAGGCATGCATGTGGCGGGGCAGGTTGCGGCCGACATCCTCGACCGGATCGCGCCGCTTGTGGTTCCGGGGGCCTCCACCAGCGAGATCGACAAGGCGATCGAAGATATGATCGTCGAGGCGGGCGCTGTTTCAGCCACGATCGGCTACAAAGGCTACAGGCACGCAAGCTGCATTTCCGTCAATCATGTGGTCTGCCACGGGATCCCGAGCGAAAAGACCCTGCACGATGGCGACATCCTGAACATCGACGTGACCGTGATCGTCGACGGCTGGTTCGGCGACACCAGCCGGATGTACGTGGCAGGCAAGCTCGGCCGCAAGGCCGAGCGGCTGATCCAGGTCACCCACGATGCGCTGTTCAAGGGGATTGAGGCGGTCCGCCCCGGCAACACCTTTGGCGACATCGGCCATGCGATCCAGGCCTATGTCGAGGCCCACCGGATGAGTGTGGTGCGCGATTTCTGCGGCCACGGCCTGGGGCGGGTGTTCCACGCGCCGCCGAACGTGCTGCATTACGGTCGGCCGGGCACTGGCCCAGTGCTCGAGGACGGCATGTTCTTCACCATCGAACCCATGGTGAACCTTGGCCGGCCCGAAACCAAGGTTCTGGCCGACGACTGGACCGCGGTCACCCGCGACAAGTCGCTGTCGGCCCAGTTCGAACATGCAGTCGGCGTCACGCCCGACGGCTGCGAGATCTTCACCCTGTCGCCGGCGGGCAAGTTCCACCCGACCTGGAACTGAGCCTGCACCCAGGCGGCAGCCTCGGCCATGGCCAAGCGTCAATCATGTTGAGCCTTGGGAACGCGCCGCGTATATCGCGCGGGCGCGCTCTGGCGCGAAAGACCGACTGACACCCTGACAGGAGTTCCTGCCCGTGCCGATCCCTCTTCGCGCCATCCCCCTTCTGGCCTGCCTTTCAGGCGCCGCCACCAGCGCCCCGGCGCAAGAGGTGGTGCTGCGGTTCCAGCACATGGTCTCGCCCAATTCCGCGGCACCGACCTATTTCATGGAGCCCTGGGCGCGCGCGGTCGAGGAACAATCGGGCGGCCGGATCAAGATCGAGATCTATCCGCAGATGGCGCTCGGCGGCAAGGCGCAGAGCCTTTACGACATGATCCGCGACGGCGCCATCGACGGCGGCTGGGCGGTGCCAAGCTATCAGCCCGGACGTTTCCCCGAGGCCGAGGCGCTGGAACTGCCGTTCATGATGCCAAAGCGCGCCGAACTGTCCTCGGTTGTCGCCTGGGAATACACCCAAGACCACCTGCTGGACGATTTCGCCGACGTCCATCTGATCACGGTGCACATGCACGGCCCCGGGATCGTTCACAAGAAGGGGCCGCCGGTCGAGACGGTCGAGGATTTCGCCGGGCTGCGGCTGCGCGGGCCGTCGCGGCCGGCAACCCTGCTGCTGCGAAAGCTCGGCGCCAATCCGGTCGGAATGCCGGTGCCGGAGTTCCCCGAGGCGCTGGCGCGCGGCATCCTCGATGGCGGTGTGATCACCTGGGAGATGGCGCCGTCGTTGAAGCTCGACGAGCTGACCGACAGCCACAGCGACGTGTCGGGGGACAAGGCGTTCTATTCGCTCTATTTCCTCTGGGCGATGAACAAGGCGAAGTACGAGAGCCTGCCGGACGATCTGAAGGCGGTGATCGACGCCAATTCCGGGGTGGCGATGGCGGCGATGGCGGGCCGCGCCTATGACATCGGCGACGCCGAGGGCTATGCCGCGATGGTTGCGGCGGGCGGTGCGGTATCCGTGATCGGCCCCGAGGAAACTGCGCGAATGCAGCTGCTGGGCGACGAGGTGGTGGTCGAGTGGATCGACGAGGCGACGGCGCGCGGGCTCGACGGTGCCGGGCTGGTCGAGGATGTGCTGGTCAAGGTCGATGACGTGATGGCCGAGTGAATCTGGCTAGCCGCCCGTACGGCGCAGGATCGTGATGTGGGTGTCACCATAATGGCGGCAATCGAGCAGCGCGAAGCCTTCGGGCGGGTCCTGCGGCGCGTTCTCCTCCCACACGATCAGGGCATCGGGGGCAAGCCAGCCACCGGTTTCCGCCGCCGCCAGCGCGCGCGCGCCCAGCCCCTTGCCATAGGGCGGGTCGAGGAACACCAGATCGAAGGGTGCGCCCGCAACCTCCCCGAGCCGCGTTGCGTCGCGGCGAACGATCCGGGTGATGGCCTCGGTGCGGGTCTTTTCGATATTCTCGCGCAGCAGCGCCCGCGCCTTGCTCCCGGCGTCGACAAAGGTGGCGTGGACTGCGCCGCGCGAGATTGCCTCGAGCCCCAGCGCGCCGGTGCCGGCGAAAAGGTCCAGCACCCGCGCCCCGGTGGCCGGGTCGTCATGGCTGGCGGCAAGCAGGCTGAACAGGCTTTCGCGCACCCGGTCCGAGGTCGGGCGCAGATGGGCGCCGGGATCGCCCTTGCCCAAGGCGGCAAGGCCCATGCCACGGAACTGGCCGGCAATGATCCGCATCAGACCAGCATCGCCTTGAGGTCGGCATCGGCGACGGCGGCGGGATCGGGCGAGACGCCGGCCTCGATCAGCCGCTTGCCGGTCATGTAGGCGCGCGGGTCGTTCATCGCATCGACCGCCAGCAGACGGGCACCGGCATAGTACCAGTGCGAGACCGCGCCCGCCCGCCCGCCGGGGCGTACCACGACGCGGTCGTATCCGCTATTCAGCCCGGCGATCTGCAGCTTGACGTCGTATTGATCGGACCAGAACCACGGCTTCGGGTCATAGGCCGTGCCCGCGCCCAGCATGTTGCAGGCAACCGACTCGGCCTGATCGATGGCGTTCTGCACGCTTTCGAGCCGGATCCGCCCGCCGCGCCAGGGGAACGAGGCGCAATCGCCCGCGGCCCAGACATGAGGGTCCGACGTCCGCCCAAAGCCATCGACGGCAATCCCGTTGTCGAGCGCAAGCCCCGCCGCTGCGGCAAGGCCCGTGGCCGGGGTGACCCCGATGCCGGCGATCACCAGATCGACGGCAATCTCGCGGCCGTCGCTCAGTCGTGCGCCGCTGACGGCATGGTCGCCGATCAGGGCCGTAAGCCCGGTGCCTTCGCAGATCTCGACGCCATGGGCATGGTGCAGCCTGCGGAAGTAATCCGCGGTTTCGCGGGCCGCGACCCGTTGCAGGATCCGCTCGGCGGTTTCGATCAGCGTGACCTGCAGCCCGAGTTTTGCCGCGACCGCCGCGGCCTCGAGCCCGATGTATCCGCCGCCGACGATCAGCGCCCGCGCACCGGGCTGGAATGCGGGCGCCATCCGGTCGACATCGGCAAGGCTGCGCACCACGTGGACACCGCCGAGCCGCCCGCCCGCTGCCTCGGGCAACTGCCGGGCCACGGTGCCGGTGGTCAGCGCAAGCTGGTCATAGGCGACGGTCTCGTCCCCGATCAGCAGCATGCGGGAGGAAACGTCGATCGCCTTGACGCGGGCACCGGTGCGCAGCGTGATCGCGTTTTCGGCATAGAAGGCGGCGGGGCGCAGCAGCAGCCGGTCGAGGGGCATTTCGCCCAGCAGGTATTTCTTCGACAGCGGTGGGCGCTGATAGGGCAGAACGGGTTCTTCGCCGATCAGGGTCAGCGGGCCGTCATAGCCCTCGGTGCGCAGCTTTGCGACCAGCGCCGCGCCGGCCTGCCCGGCACCGACCACCACAATTCCTGCCATTTCCTGCTCTCCCGGGCCCGTTCCTCGCCCTGCCGGCTATAGCCCGCGACGCGGCCGCAAGGCAACGGGCGGCCCGTCAGCCGGCGGCGAGCTTGTCCAAGATACGGGCGAGCGCCACGTCCCTGTCGCTCAATCCCCCGACGTCATGGCTGGAAAGCGTCACGGTCACGTCGCGATAGACATTGCTCCATTCCGGGTGGTGGTTGGCCTTTTCGGCCGCCAGCGCCACCCGCGTCATCCAGCCGAAGGCTTCCGAGAAGTCCGCAAAGCGGAAGTCCTTTGTGATCGCATCCCGGTCGGCCAGGCGCTGCCACCCCGCCGCGATCAGTTCTTCAATCCCCTCAGGGGTCGTTGTTGCTGTTGTCATTCGTCCACCTCCTCCTTGTCGCTGTTGCGCCGGAACGGGCCGTAACTGGTCAGGATCTCGATCTCTTCGGCCACGGCGGCACTTTCGGCGCGCAGAAACTGGTCTACCGCTCGGCGGAAACCCGGATCGGCGATCCAGTGCGCCGAATGGGTCGTGACCGGCAGATAGCCGCGCGCAAGCTTGTGTTCGCCCTGCGCCCCGGCTTCGACCGTCGAAAGGCCCTGTTCGATGGCAAAGTCGATGGCCTGATAATAGCACAGCTCGAAGTGCAGGCAGGAATGATGTTCGACGGCGCCCCAATAGCGGCCGTAAAGCGCGCCGCGCCCGATGAAGTTCAGCGCCCCGCCAATGGCGCGGCCGTCGCGTTCGGCCAGCACCAGCATGATGTCGTCGCGCAGATGTTCCTGCGCCAGATCGAAGAAGTCCCGCGTCAGATAGGGCCGGCCCCATTTTCGCGCGCCGGTGTGCTGATAGAACCGCCAGAAATCGTCCCAGTGTTCGGGGCGAAGCGCGTCGCCGGTCAACCGCCTTATGGTGCCGCCAAAGCCCTGCGCGGTGGCGCGTTCCTTGCGGATATTCTTGCGCTTTCGCGAGGACAGTGCGGTTAGGAAGCCGTCGAAATCGGCATAGCCGTCGTTCTCCCAATGGAACTGTTGGCTGTGGCGATGCATCAGCCCCATTTGCCCGGCCGCCTCGGCCTCGCCCGCGGTGCAGAACGTGATGTGCAGCGACGAGACATGGTGGTTCGCCGCGACCTGCACCGCCGCTTCGACCAGTGCCGCCATCCCGATCGTCTCGAACCCCGGCCTCACCAGAAACCGCCGTCCGGTGGCGGGCGTGAAGGGCACGGCGATCTGCAGCTTGGGATAATACCGCCCGCCGGCATTCTCATAGGCCTGCGCCCAGGAATGGTCGAAGACGTATTCGCCCTGGCTGTGGTTTTTCGCATACATCGGCGCGGCGCCGATCAACGTGCCGCCCTGCCGCGCCAGCAGGTAGGAGGGTTGCCAGCCGGTGCCGGGGCCGACCGAACCGCTGTCTTCGAGCGCCGACAGGAACCGATGCGTGGTGAAGGGATCCGTCGGGCGGCCGCCGGCTGCCGCCTCGGGGCAGGCGCAGGCATCCCATTCGGCCGCCGGAACGGCGGCAAGCGAGGGGATCACCTCGATCACGATCTCGGTTTCAGTCTGCGTCTGGGTCATCCGGCCCCCTGGAGTGCTGCGGTGGGGTCGTGCCAGACTTGTGCCTCGCGCCCCGGCGATCAAGCCGGCAGATAGCCTTCGAAGGTGATATTGTCTGCAAGTTTCCGTGCGCTGCCCTGTTCTTGCGCAGAACGGATGGTCCAGCACAGGATCGGCACGCCGGCGCGGCGCAGCGCGACGACGGGGGCGGCGGCAAGGTCGCTGGCCTGATGGCTGACAAACGAGGCGCCCACGCGGTCGAAATCGGCAATGGCGGCAAGCTCGGCGCGCCGGTCGTCGGGCAGGCCCGGCCAGTCGGCAGGCGCGAAGGCGCAGGTCGTCAGACCGCGCGGCACCTCGGGGGCAAGATCGGCGATGCGGGCGACCGAATGGGGGTTGAACGACATGAAGGCAAGCGGGCCGGGATAGCCGCGGACGGCATCTGCCGCCGCACGCTCAAGCGCCCCGCCCTCCGGGCCCAGCATCCCGGTCTGGTCCTTCAACTCGACCAGCAGCGGTACGCGGCCGTCGACGAGGGTCAGGACCCCGGCAAAGTCCGGGATCCCTTCGGTGTCGCCCCGCAACGGGATCGCCGCCAGTTGCCCGGCGGTGCGCGCCTGGACCGGGCCGGTGGTGTCGGTCAGCCGCTCGAGCGTGGCGTCATGGAACACCATCGCCTGCCCGTCGGCCGAAAGCTGCAGGTCGCATTCGATCCCGTACCCCGCCGCGATCGCCGCGGCAAAGGCGGCGCGAGAATTCTCGGGCCGCTGCCGCGCGCTGTCGTGCAGGCCGCGGTGGGCAAGCGGGCTGGCGAGGAACGCCCGGGGCAGGGCGACGGGATCAGGCAATCTGGAAGATCGCTTCGATCTCGACGGCCACGCCAAACGGCAGGGACGCCGCAGAGACCGCCGAACGGGCGTGGCGGCCGGCATCGCCGAGCGCTTCGACCAGAAAATCAGAGGCGCCGTTGATCACCTTGGGCTGGTCGGTGAAATCGCCGGTCGAGTTGACAAAGCCGGTCAGCTTGACCACCCGCACCAGCCGTTCGATGTCGCCGCCGCAGGCGGCCTTGAGCTGGGACAGCAGCGAGATCGCGCAACTGCGCGCGGCGGCGGCGCCGGCCGCAACCTCCATATCGGCGCCGAGCTTGCCGGTTATGAAACCGCCCGCGCCGCTGCTGACCTGGCCCGAGACATGGACCAGCTCGCCCACGATCACGTAGGGCACATAATTGGCCGCCGGGGCCGGGGCGTCGGGAAGGGTGACGCCAAGCTCGGCGAGGCGGGTTTCGATCTTTCCGGGCATCGGAATCTCCTGGTGGTGGTGTCAGCTTTCGCGGAACGCTTTGTTGAAATATTCGGTGAATGGCTTGAGCAGATAGGCCATGGGGGTGCGGTCGTTGGTGCGGATATAGGCCTCGACCGGCATGCCGGGCACGATTTCCTGCCCCTCGAGCTTCGCCAGTTCGCCGTCGTTGAGCTGGATTTCGGCGCGGTAGTAGGTTGCCCCGGTGTGCTCGTCGGTGAAGGCGTCGGCCGATATCTTGGTGACGTGGCCATCGAGCTGCGGCGTGGTGCGCGAATCGAAAGCCGAGAACCGCAGGATCACCGGCTGACCGACGAAAACCTGGTCGATATGGATCGTCGGGAACTTGGCGACGATCACCAGCGGCCGGTCCTGGGGCACGATATAGGCCACCGGATCGGCCGGCCGGATGACCGAGCGCGGGGTGTTGACCGTCATGTCATAGACGATGCCGCCAACTGGTGCGCGGATGTCGAGGCGGTCGAGCTTTTCCAGCAGGTTCAGGCGGCGTTCAATCAGTTCGACCACATTGTATTGCAGGTCGCGCAACTGGGAGATCGCCTCTTCCCGGCGGCTGGTCTGCAGCTTGAGGATCTCGATCTCGATCTCGGTGATCTTGCCCAGGGCTTCGGCGCGTTCGGCGGTCAGCTCGCCGATCTGGCCCATGAGATCGGCCTTGTTGCGCCGCAACCCAAGCACCCGGGCGGCCTGCGCGAGACCCTTGTCGAGCAGCGATTGCTGGCTCGCGAGTTCTTCCTCGATCAGCGACAGCTGCTCGCCAAGCGCGTCGATCTGGGCGTCGATCCCGGTGATCTGGCTGTCGATCTGCTCGCGGCGCCGGCCAAGCTGTTCGGCTTCCTTTTCCATGGAGGCGCCCCGGGCCTCGAACAGCCGTTGCTGGCCGTCGACCATATCGGCGACATCTTTCTGCCTGGTCGCGGCCTGCAGCAGGTCGGGGTGGAAGGTAACTTTGTCGGTGCCGTCGCGTTCTGCGGTCAGCCGTGCGGTGCGCGCCAGCAGCTCGTTCAACTGGCCCTCGACAATCGTCAACTCGGACTGAAGCGACGTGGGGTCGAGTTCGATCATAATGTCGCCGGCCGAAACCAGATCACCCTCCTGCACGTCGACCTTGGCAACGATCCCGCCATCAAGATGCTGGATCACCTGACGGTTCTGTTCGACCTCAAGCTGGCCGCTCGCCACGATGGCGCCGGAAATCGTCGCCATCATCGACCAGGTGCCAAAGCCGCCGACGAGAAGCAGCAAGGTAAAGCTGCCGAGCAAAAGCGGGAAGCGGGCCGAATAGTCCGGACGCTCGCTCATGTCACACCTCCCTGGGTGGTCGCACCCTGGATCTGCTTGGCATTCTTCACCATGTTTTGCAGAACCTCGTCGCGCGGACCAAAGGCGCGACGGATGCCGCCTTCCAGCACCAGCAGAACGTCGCATTCCTGGATCGCGGCGGGGCGGTGGGCCATGATGATGACCGACCGGCCCTCGGATTTCATCTGCCGGATCGCCCGGTTCAACGCCTCCGACCCCTCATTGTCGAGGTTGGAGTTGGGTTCGTCGAGCACCAGGATCACCGGGTTTCCGTAGAGCGCGCGCGCCAGCCCGATCCGCTGCACCTGCCCGCCCGAAAGCCGCCCGCCGGCCGCCGCGAGCGGCGTGTCATAGCCTTTTGGCAGTTTCAGGATCATCTCGTGCGCCGCCGCCTTCTGGGCGGCATCGACCACCAGCTTCGCGTCGGGTTGCGGGCTGAGACGGGCAATGTTTTCCGCAATCGTGCCCTCGAACAGGGTGACACGCTGCGGCAGATAGCCGATGTGCTGGCCCAGGACGTCGGGGTCGTACTGGTCAAGCGCCGCGCCATCGAGCCGGATCTTGCCGCCGGCGCAGCGCCAGACCCCGGTGATCGCGCGGGCGAGCGTGGTCTTGCCCGACCCCGAGGAGCCGATCACACCCATGGCCTGTCCGGGTGCCAGCGAGAAATTGATCAGCCGCAGCGAGGCCTGCGATTCGCCCGGAGGGATCACGGTGACCTGCTGGCCCTCGAGCCGCGCCTTGGGCTTGGGCAGCGGCGTGCGCTGGATCTCGGGAGGCATGTCGCTCAGAAGGCGCGACAGGTTCGACCAGGCCTTGGACGACCTCTGCAGCAACTCCCACTGACCGATGACAAGCTCGACCGGCGCCAAAGCGCGCCCGAGCAGGATCGAGCCGGCGATCATCGCCCCGGCCGACATCTCGCCGCGCAGCACGACATAGGCGCCAAGCCCCAGCATCGCCGATTGCAGCACCTGCCGCAGGGTCTTGGTCGCCGTGGTATAGCTTCCCGCGCGGTCGGACGCGGTCAGGCCCATATCCGTCGCCATGCGCCGCGACTGGTGCCAGCGATCGAAGGTCGCCCCCCGCATCCCGAGCGATTCGATGGCCTCGGCCTCGTCCCGCATCTGGTTGGCCATCTTCTCGGCCCGCTGGCCCATTCCCGCTGCGCGCAGCGAGGGCTGCCGGGTGCGCCACTGGTTTGCCAGCGTGATCGACACCAGAAGTGCGCCGCCCGAGATCGCGAGAATTCCAAGCCAGGGGTGGAAAAAGAAGATCAGACCAAGGAAGAACGGCGTCCAGGGAATGTCGAAGAAGGCGACCAGCACCGGTGAGCCAAAGAAGCGGTGCAGCGTCTCGAGATCGCGCAAGCCGGTTTGCGCGGCCTCCGCGCCCGGCTTGCCGGTTTCGCTGCGCAGCACGGCCGAGAACACCCGGCGGTCGAGAACGGCCTGAAATCGCGCGGCAATCCGCGCCATCACGCGGCCCCGCGCATAGTCGAGCAATCCCATCATGAGAAACAGGAAGCCGACGAGAATAGACAGCGCGACCAGCGTCTCGACCGAGCGAGAGCCAAGCACCCGGTCATAGACCTGCAGCATATAGAGCGATCCGGTCAGCGCCAGTATGTTGACGAAGATCGAAAAGACGAATGCGGCAAAGAACAGGCCGCGACTTTCGGCGCGCGCGTCCTGGAGTTCCCTCCTGCCGCGTGCGGTGTCGACTGCGCTCATTGACCGTCTCCTGGCAGGTGCCGGTTGTCTCTCCTACCCCACAACGTTAGGCTCGCCCAAACGCGGGGTCGCACCGTGATCTTCAGGGTATGAATGGCAAAATAGAGTGAAGCAGTCGATACCTCCAATGGCCGTGCCGAGACAAGTTTGTCCTGTCCGTCCCGGCGCCATCGGCGGATTGGTGCTGTTGGCCCTGCTTGCGGCCTGTGGACCGGCACCGGTCGCCACGGGCGTCGATGACCCCTATGAGGCGTCGAACCGCAAGGTGCACGACTTCAACAAGAAGCTCGATACTGCATTTCAGCGGGACAAGCCCGAAGTCGCGAACAATACGGCCGTCGAGTCCGCCGATACGACAATGGTCGCGGACGCGCCCGCGGTTGCCGCATCGCCCGAACCCGTCGCCGCGCCCGAGGCGGCGCGCAGCGGGGTCAGCCCGCTGGCGCAGGGGCTCAACAACTTCGGACGCAACCTCGATCATCCGCGGATGATCCTGAACAGCCTGCTGCAGCTGCGGCCCGGCGATGCGGCACGCAACACCATGCGTTTTGGCATCAATTCGACGCTGGGGCTTGGCGGTGTCTTCGATGTCGCCCGGGTCGCCGGCATGCCCGAGCGGACCACCGATTTCGGCGAAACGCTGCATGTCTGGGGCGTGCCCGAGGGCGCTTATCTGGAATTGCCGGTCATCGGCCCATCAACTCAGCGCGACGCAGCCGGCAAGGTGGTGGACTTTGCCATCAATCCCCTGTGGTATGTGTTAGGCACCCCGACGAACGCGGTTGCGGTTGCCTTCACCCTCGCGCCGGACGTGGTCGACCGGGTAAAATATGCCGATACGGTCGATTCCGTGCTGTACGGGTCGGCCGACAGTTATGCCCAGTCGCGCCAGATTTATCTGCAGAACCGTCGCTATGACCTTGGTGGTGGCGCCGTGGGCAGCAACGACGAAAGCATCGATCTCTATGAGGACCTATATGCCGATTGACCTTCATCGCCGTCAGTTCGTCCGCCGTGTGGGGCTGGGTCTGGCCGCGCTGGCCGCCGCTCCTACGGCAGGCTGGGCGCTGACCACCGACCAGGCCGCATCGCTGGTGAACCAGGTTGTGGACGACATCAACAGGGTGATCAACTCGGGCAAGTCCGAGGCCGCGATCTACAAGGAATTCGAAAAGATCTTCGGCAAATACGCCGATGTTCAGGGGATCGCGCTGCTCGCGCTCGGTGCCGACCGGAAACGGGCGAGCCAGGCCCAGCTTGTCGCCTATGTCGAAGCCTTCAAGGGGTATATCTCTCGCAAGTACGGCAAACGGTTCCGCGAGTTCATCGGTGGCCGGCTGGAAGAGACCGGATCGAAAGCGGTCAAGAGCTATGTCGAGGTCAAGACCATCGCCTATCTGCGCGGCGAGGATCCGTTCGACGTGACATTCCTCGTCTCGGACCGCAGCGGCAAGCCGAAGTTCTTCAACCTTTACATCGAAGGCGTGAACATGGTGCTGACCGAGAAGACCGAGATCGGCTCGATGCTCGACCGCCAGAAGGGCAACATCGACGGGCTGATCAAGCAGCTCAACGCAACCAGCTGAGGGATTGGCCGGGCGCCAAACCGGCGCCCTCAGACGTTTTCGCCCCGCGCCGGCATGATCACCGGGCGGGGCGTTTTGCTGTCCGGCCCCCGGCGGAAACCCGTCCTGGGGGCCGTGCTGCTCAGTTGCGGCGGCCGAACAGACCGTTCAGCAGCCGCTCGACCGGGTTCTGTCGTTGCGAGGGTTCGCCCGTTCCCGTGCCGCGGCTGCTCGCCCCGGTGGTGGAGCCGTCGTATTGCGGCGACGTCGCGGTCTCGCCCGGCAGGGTGGGGCTCGGCGCATTGTCGGGGATCTTCATTGGCAGCGGCTTTTCGGGAAGCCCCTCGTTGACCCGAACCATTGCCTCACGCCAGATCTCGGCCGGCAATCCGCTGCCGGTCACGCCGGTCAATGGCGCGTTGTCGTCGTTGCCAAGCCAGACACCGGTCACGTAGTCGGCGGTGAAGCCGATGAACCAGGCATCGCGCGCAGCCTGGGTCGTGCCGGTCTTGCCCGCCGCCGGGCGGCTGCCGAGCTTGGCGCGCTGGCCGGTGCCCTCTTCGATCACCTTGCTCATCATGTAGATGAGGTACTGCGAGGCTTCCTCCGAGATCACCCTTTCGCCAAGGCCGCCCGACTGGCCCATCAATGGCTGGTCGTCGTCCTGCAGCATCAGCGCGGTGACGCCATAGGGTTTTACTGAGCGGCCGCCATTCAGGATGCCGGCATAGGCGCCGGTCATCTCGACCAGGGTCGATTCCGACACGCCGAGTGCCAGCGCCGGGCCGACAGCCAGTTTGTTGTCGATCCCGAAATCCGACGCGACCTTGCGCACGTTTTCAAGCCCGACCGCCTCGGCGACCTTGACCGCGGGAACGTTGTAGCTGTGCGCCAGCGCCTGTGCCAGCGTGACCCGGCCGTGGAACTTGTGATCGTAGTTCGACGGGCAATACTGGCCCGAGCCCGGGACATTGACGCAATACACGTCGTCCAGCACGGTGGCGAACGGGGTATATCCCAGATCCATTGCCGCAGCATAGACGAAGGGTTTGAACGACGACCCGGTCTGGCGCTTGGCCTGAGTTGCGCGGTTGAAGGCGCCGCTGACCTTGGTGTCACGCCCGCCGACCATGCCACGGACGGCACCATCGGCAGACATGACCACGATTGCCGCCTGCGCCTCGGAATCCGCCTTCACCTTTTCGTCGAAGACGACCCGCATTGCTTCTTCGATGGCGGTCTGGATCCGCGGGTCGAGCGTTGTCTGCAGGGTCACGTCTTCGGTGGTGTTGTTGGTCAGGAAGCTCGGCCCGGTATCCATCACCCAGTCGGCAAAATACCCACCCGCACGCGCCTGCGCGGCAGACCCGAGCGTCGCCGGATACTCCCACGCATAGTCGCGTTGGGCGGCGTTGATGAAACCCTGGTCGTACATCAGCTTGATGACGGTATCGGCGCGGTCCTGGGCCCGCTTCAGGCTGTTGGTTGGCGCATACCGCGTCGGGGCCTTCAGCAGACCGGCCAGCATGGCTGCCTGACCCGGGTCGAGCTCGGCTGCGGTGATGCCGAAATACTTCTGCGCCGCGGCCTCGAACCCACGGGCCGAGGCGCCAAGATAGGCGCGGTTGAAATACAGCACCAGGATGTCGTCCTTGCCGTACTTCGCCTCCAGCGCCATGGCATAAAGCGCTTCCTTGATCTTGCGGCCCATGGTGGTGCGGCGGCAGTCGTCCTCGTATTCGGCTTCGGTCATGCCGCTGTCGGGGTCGAACGGCACGCCGAGACACAGCAACTTCGCGGTTTGCTGGGTCAGGGTCGAGCCGCCGTTGCCCGACAGCGGGCCGCGACCCTCGGCGAGGTTGATGCGCACGGCCGACGCGACGCCGCGCGGGCTGACGCCGAGGTGGCGATAGAACCGGCGATCTTCGGTCGCGATCACTGCGTTCTTCAGATAGGGCGAAACGTCGTTGATGTCGGTGATCTGGTCGAAGGTCTCGCCGCGCCAGGCGAACACGTCGCCGTTGCGATCGAGCAGCGTGACCGAGCCGCGCACCCGGCCGTCGAGCAGGTCGTCGAGAGGCGGCAGCTGCGAATAGAAATAGGCCACGCCGAAGCCGACCAGCAGCACCAGAACCGCAGTGGCGCGCCACAGGATGCTCCAGCCGAGGCGCGCAAGCCACGCGAAAGGCAGAAGGATCAGGCCGAGCAGTCCCCTTTGCCGGCGTCGGCGCGTGCCGCGCCCGCCACGGCCACCGCCAGCGGCCCTTGCCGACCCCGCAGACGCCTTGCTGCCCTTGGCCTTCGATGCCGCCGACTTGCCCGGCGCCTTGGTCCCGGTCCGTGCCGTGGTCGTGGAACCGCTATGTCTTTTGTCGGCCCTGATAACGGGCCGTTTGCCATTGCCTGAACTCATGCCCGAGCCTGCCTCCAGTCGATCGACTGATTGATTTTTTTTCCTTGATACCCTGAACCGACCGCCAAGGGGAGGGGGAGCGGCGCTGCGGGCAGATTCTTGATTGCATAAAAAAGCGCCAATTGTCGAGTTTGTGCAAAAATTGTGCAACCGAACGTGTAATCAGCCGTCTCTGCCGCGCGCGATTTCTTGAACATCCTCTGATCCGGCGTCTGTCTGCGTGCATAACCCGGTCGGAACATGTGTCCGGCCCATCTGAAGGGGAGCCAGGTGAAACTCATCATTGCAGCAATCAAGCCGTTCAAGCTCGAGGAGGTGCGCGAGGCGCTCACCGCCATCGGTGTTCGCGGCATGATGGTGACCGAAATCAAGGGTTTCGGCTCCCAATCCGGACATACGGAAATCTATCGAGGCGCCGAATACGCGGTGAACTTCGTGCCCAAGGTCAAGCTGGAGATCGTGGTGTCCGCCGCGATGGCCGATCAGGTGGTCGAGACGATCCAGAAGACCGCAAAGACCGACAAGATCGGCGACGGCAAGATCTTTGTTCTCGACGTGAAACAGGCGGTGCGAGTTCGGACCGGCGAAACCAATGACGACGCTCTTTGAAACAGCCGGCGTCCAGTTCGAGGTGGATAGGAAAATGCCCAAATATCTGAAATACCTGATGGCCGCGTCGCTTCCTGCGGCGCTGATGGCGTTGCCGGCGATCGCGCAGGACGCGCAGGCGCTGGCCGCGTCCGACATTGCCCCTGTGGTCGATACAATGGACAAGGGCGACGTCGCCTGGATGATGGTGTCGAGCCTGCTGGTCCTGTTCATGATCCTGCCCGGACTGGCGCTGTTCTATGGCGGCCTGGTGCGCAGCAAGAACATGCTGTCCGTGCTGATGCAGTGCACGATCATCACCGCGATGGTGATGGTGATCTGGGTCTTCTACGGCTATTCGATGGCCTTCGGCGGCGGCACAAACCCGTTCTGGGGCGGCCTTGGAAAGACATTCCTGTCCGGCGTCACGATGGACAGCATGTCGGCGACCTTCTCCGAGGGCGTGGTGATCCCCGAATACGTCTTCATCGTGTTCCAGATGACCTTTGCAGCCATCACTCCGGCACTGATCATCGGTGGCTTTGCCGAACGGGTCAGGTTTTCTGGGCTGATAGCTTTCATCCTGCTCTGGGTCACCTTCGTCTATTTCCCGATCGCGCACATGGTCTGGGACGGTGCGGGGTATCTGTTCAACATGGGCGCTCTCGACTTCGCGGGCGGCACGGTTGTGCACATCAACGCCGGTATGGCCTCGCTCGTCGGCGCGCTGGTGATCGGCAAGCGGATCGGCTACGGCCGGGACAACATGGCACCGCACTCGATGACGCTGACCATGGTCGGCGCCTCGATCCTGTGGGTTGGCTGGTTCGGCTTCAACGCGGGTTCGAACCTCGAAGCCAACGGCGGCGCGGCACTGGCGATGATCAACACCTTCACCGCAACGGCAGGTGCGATCCTCGCCTGGTCGCTGATCGAAGCGGTCACCCGCGGCAAGGCCTCGATGCTGGGTGCGGCCTCGGGCATGGTTGCGGGCCTCGTGGCGGTGACGCCCGCGGCCGGCACGGTGGGGCCGGTGGGCGCCATTGCGATCGGCGCGATTGCCTCGGCGATTTGCTACTTCTTCGTCGATGTGGTGAAGAACTCCCTGGGCTATGACGACAGCCTCGACGTCTTCGGCGTCCACGGCATCGGCGGGATCGTCGGTGCGATCCTCACCGGCGTGTTCTCGGCCGCCAGCCTCGGCGGTGTGATGGGCGACGACTACTCGATCGCCGGTCAGACGCTGATCCAGGCCAAGGCCGTCGGCATCACCATCGTCTGGAGCGGGGTGATCTCGTTCATCCTCTACAAGATCGTCGACATGGTGATCGGCCTGCGCGTCAGCGCGGACGACGAGATGCAGGGGCTCGACGCCACCTCGCATGGCGAGAGCGCCTATCACCTCTGACGCGCCGCTGGGGCGTCGGAAGTCCAAGCAAGATCGTGCCGCCGCGCGTCGGCGGCACGAGGTCGGACCGGCTGACCCCGACGGTGTGACTGCCAGAGGGATCGCAAGCCGCGGCCCGGCCCGCCTGTAAAAGGTGAAGACCAGAGCACATGGGAAAAATCAGATGAAACTCATCATTGCAGCAATCAAGCCATTCAAGCTCGAGGAGGTGCGCGAGGCGCTCACTGCCATCGGCGTCCGGGGCATGATGGTGACCGAGATCAAGGGTTTCGGCTCTCAGTCCGGACACACGGAAATCTATCGCGGCGCCGAGTACGCGGTGAACTTTGTGCCCAAGGTCAAGCTTGAGATCGTGGTGTCCGCCGCGATGGCCGACCAGGTGGTCGAGACGATCCAGAAGACCGCGCGTACCGACAAGATCGGCGACGGCAAGATCTTTGTTCTCGACGTGAGCCAGGCGGTGCGGGTCCGCACCGGCGAAATCAACGATGACGCGCTTTGAACGACCGGGTGCATAAGGGAAAACCGACCGACATGAAACTTTCCAGATTCCTACCAATTCTGGCAATGGCCGCAGCGGTTCTACCCGCCGCCGCATTTGCCCAAGACGTCGACATGACGCCTCCCAACGAAGAAATTGGCTTCATCCTCACGACCTTCATGTTCCTTGTCACCGGCTTCCTGGTGATGTGGATGGGCGCGGGCTTCTCGATGCTCGAGGCCGGCCTCGTGCGCCAGAAGAACGTGACGATGCAGTTGACAAAGAACGTGGCTCTCTTCGCGATTGCCGCGATCATGTACTACCTGATCGGCTATAACCTGATGTATCCGGGCGATGGCTGGACCATCCCGGGCTGGATCGGTGCCTTCAGCACCACCACGCTGGAGCCCGTCGGGCTTGCCGGCGTCGAACCTGACCTGACCTATGCCTCGGTCGGCTCGGACTTCTTCTTCCAGTTGATGTTCTGCGCCACCACCTGCTCGATCGTCTCGGGCACCCTTGCCGAACGCATCAAGCTGTGGCCGTTCCTCGCCTTCTGCGTCTTGCTGGCCGGCGTGATCTATCCGATCGAAGGCTCGTGGAAATGGGGCGGCGGCTGGCTGGCCCCGGGTGTTGACGGTGTGACCGACTTCCTCGACTTCGCCGGCTCGACCATCGTGCACTCGGCCGGTGGCTGGGCGGCTCTGTCGGGCGCGCTGATCCTCGGACCGCGGCTTGGCAAGTACAAGGACGGCCGCGTGACGCCGTATCCGGGGTCGAACCTGGCGCTCGCGACCCTCGGTTGCTTCATCCTGTGGCTTGGCTGGTTCGGCTTTAACGGCGGTTCGCAGCTTTACATGGATACCGGCGCCAACGTCGCCGACATCAGCCGGATCTTCGCCAACACCAACACCGCCGCAGCCGGCGGCGCGGTTGCAGCGCTGATCCTGACGCAAGTGATCTATGGCAAGGTCGACCTTACCATGGTGCTGAACGGCGCGCTTGCGGGCCTCGTCTCGATCACCGCCGAACCTTTGACCCCCTCGCTCGGCGCCGCGACGCTGATCGGTGCCATCGGCGGCATTCTCTGCACGTTCGCGGTGCCGGCGCTTGACAAGCTGAAGATCGACGATGTGGTCGGTGCGATCCCGGTCCACCTTGTCTGCGGCATCTGGGGCACGCTTGCGGTCGTGTTGACCAACCCCGATGCGAGCCTGATGGCGCAGCTGAAAGGCATCATCGCGGTCGGCGTCTTCGTCTTCGTCGTCTCCTCGATCCTGTGGTTCATCCTGAAGCTGACCGTGGGGATCCGGGTTCCGAAGGATGACGAGATTACCGGACTCGACATGGCCGAGCTGGGCATGGAGGCCTATCCGGAATTCGCAAAGGGCTGAGACCTCCTCCTCCTTGGGACCAGCCTTGTCTGCCCCGGGCGCTTCGGCGCCCGGGTCTTTTTTTGTCTATCCCGAAGGAACGGGAATTTGGGCCTGAGAGCGCCGGGGGCCGCCGCGATGCCGCGCGCCCCGGACGGCGCGATCAGCCGGCTTTGCCGGGGATCCGTACCGAATTGCCGGTGGCCATGTCTGTGCCCATATAGGCCTCGCCCGCGGCCTTCCACGCGCCGAAACCGCCGCCCATGTGCGCGACGGGCGAGACGCCCCCGGCCAGAGCGATCCGCGCCGCCCGTTCCGAACGTACGCCCGATCCGCAGTGGAACACGATCCGCTTGCCTTCCTGCGAGGGCAGGCGTTCGGGTTCGAAGAACGGCAGCGGCAGCAGCAGTGCGCCGCGGATATGTTCGAAGGCATATTCCTGGATCGTGCGGACGTCGATCAGCGCGATTTCGCCCTTTCGGAAGGCCGCAGCCACCTCTGCCACGCTCCAGGTTTCCAGATCGCCATGCTCGGTCTTTTCGATTTCCATGTCGCTCTCCTTGCAACTGTCGTCGCTGTGTCCCGCGCGCGCCGGACCGGGCTGCGGCAGGTCAGTGAAAAGCGTTACAGAGATATAGCTTAAAGGAGAATGCGCCGGATTGTCCGAAGCCTACCTGAGTTGCGCCACCCTCGAGTCCGCCGTCGCGTTTTTATACTCGCAACCGAAGTCGAATACCGCACGGTTCAGAGCGCTTTCACGCAGCAGAAGGAAACAGCTGTAGTTGTCATGGGTAAAGTCAACCCGCTCGGCGACATTGAAAAAATGTGTCTGGTTGCCGAAGTGAGTGACGATTGCCCCGCCGTTCAGCGATCGCACGCTCATCATGAGCTTCGGCTCGAACAGCGGATAGGATGTGTCGCGTTTGGTTACGACGACGGACCTGTCGGCGACATACCCGGTGCGAAGCTGCGACCGCAGGACCGCGAGTTCCTGGCGCAGCGCCTCTGCCTCGACCTCTGCCTCGGTCCGCAGTCTCACAAGCTCTTTGAACTCCCGCAGGGTTTCGTAAGAAATCTCTGCTGTCTCGGGTGCGGCAGCCGACGCGTCGCTGTCGCGCATGGAGATCGCCACCACGAATATTCCAAGCAGGATGGCAGCAGATCCCACTATGGTTCCCGAAAGAAAACCGCCACTATTTTTCATAACTCAACCGCACAAGGTTCAACTGTTTACATTGCGCCCACACTCCCTGGAGGCGAGCGACGGGCGCGAATTAATACCTCTTACGCGAGTGTGAAAGAATTTTGTTAACCAATTCGCGCAAATTCGGCAAGAACTGACGATACTGTATCGATTCTGACTGCAATCCGGGCAGATCGGGCGGCTCAGCCAAGGACGCTGGCGATTGCCCGTGCGGCCGGTCCGATCGTGGCGTCGGTCAGGCCGGCCAGGTTGATTCGGCCATCGCCGATGACGTAAATCGCATGGTCCTGACGCAGGGCCGCGATCTGGTCGGGCGTCGCGGGCAGCAGCGAGAACATGCCAACCTGTTCGGCGAAGGCGGCAAAGCGGTTCGATCCGGTCTCGGTCTGCAAGGCCGCGGCAAAGTCCCGGCGCAGTGTCCCTATGCGGCTGCGCATGGTCTCGAGTTCGGTTCGCCACGCCGCCGTCATGCCCGGATCGGCGAGGATCTCGGTCACCACGGCGGCGCCGTGATCGGGTGGAAAGGCAATGCTGACCCGGTTGAGCCAGGCGAGGCTGCGCTGGACCTCAGCCTGGTCGCGCGGGGTTTCGGTGACCGCCAGAAGCAGCCCGACCCGGTCGCGGTAAAGCCCGAAGTTCTTCGAGCATGACGTCGCGACCAGCATCTCGGGGCAGCGGCGCGCCAGCAGCCGCAGGCCCGTTGCGTCGGCGTCCAGTCCCTGCCCGAGCCCGAGATAGGCAAGATCGACCAGCGGCAATGCGCCCGCCTCGGTGATGCGGTGGGCGAGCGCCTGCCAGTCCTCGGGCGTCAGATCGGTCCCCGTCGGGTTGTGGCAGCAGCCGTGCACCAGCACCACGTCGCCCGGCCGGAGCCCCGCCAGGTCCCGCCACATCCCGGCCCGGTCAAGCCCGCCTGCCGCCCTGTCGAAATAACGGTAGACGAGGCGTTGCAAACCGCTGCGCTCGACCATCGGGGGATGGTTGGGCCAGGTCGGATCTGGCAGCCAGAGCCGCGCCTCGGGTCGGGCCAGCGCGACCAGTTCCATCGCCTTCTGCAGCGCGCCGCTGCCACCGGGTGTCGCAAGTGCCGCGACCCGCGCGGGTTCGACACCGTCGCCCAACACCAGGGCGCGCATGGCCTGCAGGAACCGAGGATCGCCTGCGGGGGCCACGTATCCCTTGCTGGTCTGGGTCTCGACCAGGCGCCGTTCGGCCGCCTTCACGGCGGCAAAGACCGGTGTGTTGCCCATGGTGTCGCGATAGACCCCGACGCCGAGGTCGATCTTGTCCGGCCGGTCGTCCGCGGCGAAGGCCTGCATGATCAGGACGATGCCGTCCGGCTGACGGGCTGTGAGGGTGCGGAACACGGGCGTGCGCCGCCTAGTCGGGGATGCGGTTGCGGTCGACCGGGCGTTTGAGCAGGCGGGTGAAGTCCTGCCGCCGCACCGGCTCGAATCCGAGCCGCTGGTACAGCCCGAGCGCGCGGGGATGGTCGAGCGTGTTGGTGTTGACCGTCATCTTCTCGACGCCCGGCTGCTCCCATCCGGTCAGCACCGCGTTCTGCAGAAGATAGCGGCCGAGCCCGCGGCCGATTGCCTGCGGCACCAGCCCGAAATAGGCTAGGTTGCAGATCCCCTTCTTGCGATGATCGAGCATGAAGAAGCCATGCGGCCAGCCATGGCGCATGAGCGTATAAAGCGATGTCCCCGGGTCCTGAAGCCAGTCCTCCAGTTCGTCCTCGCTGCGGTCATAGAGATCCTGCCAGGCATAGTCGCGCCCGACCGCGTCATAGAGCCCGAGGAAGAACCAGACCGGCGGGTTTTCGGCCTTGAACAGCGCCGCAGGCTGGCCGACCGGCTGGTGCGGCCAGGGGAATGTCGGCCGCTCGGTCATCTCGAGCCATGTAATGGTGAAGTGAATTTCGGTTCCCGCGGGTGTGGTGCTCATCCGATGTCCGCCTTCAGATCGGGATACATGCCCCATTCGGCCCAGGACCCGTCATAGAGCGCATTGCGCCGGTGGCCCAGAAGCTCGAGCGCCAGATTGACGATCGCCGCCGTCACGCCCGAGCCGCAGCTGGTGATCACCGGCCGGGCCAGATCGACACCCGCTGTCTCGAAGACCGCGCGCAGCGCCTCGTCGGACTTCATCGTTCCGTCAGCGTTCAGCAGCGACGCATAGTGCACGTTCAGCGACCCCGGAATGTGCCCCGAGCGCAGGCCGGGCCGCGGTTCGGGGACCTCGCCGCGGAACCGTTCGGGGCTGCGGGCATCGACGATCTGCCAGTCGCCGAGCTTGACCGCCCGCGCGACCTGGGTCACGTCCTTGACCATGTCGGCCTGAAGCCGGACCGTGATGTGGCGGTCACGGACATTCGGGGGCATGTCCTCGACCGCGCGGTCCTCGGCCTGCCACTTCGGGAAACCGCCGTCGAGCACGGCGATATTGTTCTGTCCCATCAGCCGGAACATCCACCAGACCCGTGCGGCCGAAAACAGCCCGGACCCGTCATAGACCACCACCTGGTGGCCGTCGCCGATCCCGAGCGCCCGCATCCGGCTAATGAACTTCTCAGGTGGCGGCACCATGTGAGGCAGGCCGGAGCGCAGGTCGCAGATCTCGTCGGTATCGAAGAACCGGGCGCCGGGGATATGCGCTGCCGCATACTCCGCCCTGGCGTCGCGGCCCGTCGCGGGCATGTGCCAGGAGGCATCGAGCAGCCGCAGATCCGGATCGCCCAGATGCGCGGCCAGCCAATCCGTGCCGACAAGGGTCCGCGGATTGTTCCTGTCCATGTCTCGCTCCCTGCACCGTCGTGTCGGAAATGGCTACTATCCGAGGCGCCAAGTGGCAAGGGTGCGCAGGGACAACGCCGCAAGCCGCAGCCGCGACAATGGTCGCAAGCCGGCCGCGCCGGTGGGCGACCGGGATCTACCGTTTTGGGCGGCTGGTCAGCTGTTCTGGCGCAGCAGGCGCTGTTTCTGGCGGTCCCAGTCGCGCTTGGCCTCGGTCGCGCGCTTGTCGGCGACCTTCTTGCCCTTGCCGATGCCGATCTTGATCTTGGCCATGCCGCGGTGGTTGAAATACAGCACCAGCGGCACAAGCGTCATGCCCTTGCGCTGGGTGTCGGACCACAGTCGCGACAATTCCTTGCGGTTGACCAAAAGCTTGCGGCGCCGCCGCTCCTCGTGGCCGAACATCGCCCGGTCGTAGGGGGCGATATAGCCGTTCACCAGCCACAGCTCGCCGTTTTCGACCGCGGCGTAGGATTCGGCGATATTGGCCGACTTCGAGCGCAGGCTCTTTACCTCGGATCCCGACAGCATGATGCCGCATTCGAGGTCGTCCTCGATTGCATAGTCATAGCGCGCCCGCCGGTTCTCGGCGATCACCTTGTAATTCGGATTGTCCTTGGGCTTGGCCATGACGCGGGGATATAGGCGCTCTGACGGTTCCTGCCAAGGGCGTGCTGTACCGAGGCCGGGTGAGGGCGGTGCCGTTCGAGGGGGCGCTGCCCCCGTCCCGCGATGCGGGACTCCCCCGGGATACTTGGAAACAGAAGAAGGTAGGGGAGCAGCGCGCCGGGCCGTGTGGTCGGGACGGCCCGGCGCGCCGTGGCCCCGGTCAGTCGATCAGGCCGGCATGGACCATGGCGGCACGGATCGCGGCCTTGGTCGGATCGGTCAGCCCGAGCAGCGGCAGGCGGACCGCCTCGGAGCAGCGGCCAAGCAGCGACAGCGCGTATTTCGCCCCGACGAGGCCGGGTTCGAGGAAGATCGCGGTATGCAGCGGCATCAACCGGTCCTGATATCCGAGCGCGCGTTTGTAGTCGCCGACGAGGGTCGCTGCCTGGAAAGCCGCGCAGAGCCCGGGCGCGACATTTGCTGTGACCGAGATGCAGCCCTGCCCGCCATGGGCGTTGAAGCCGAGCGCCGAGGCATCCTCGCCCGACAACTGGATGAAGTCCTCGCCGCAGGTCTGGCGTTGCTTGCTGACCCGTGTGACGTCGCCGGTCGCGTCCTTGACCCCGATGATCCGCGGCAGCTCGGCCAGCCGGCCCATGGTCTCGGGGGTCATGTCGACGATCGAGCGGCCGGGAATGTTGTAGATGATGATCGGCAGCTCGCAGCAATCGTGCAGCGCGGTGAAATGCGCGATCATCCCGGCCTGGGTAGGCTTGTTGTAATAGGGCGTGACGATCAGCGCGGCATCGGCCCCGACCGATTCGGCGTGCCGCATCAATTCGATTGCCTCGGCGGTGTTGTTCGAGCCTGCGCCCGCGACCACGGGCACCCGGCCGGCCACGACCTTGACCACCCGTTCGACGACGTCGCGGTGTTCGGCGTGGCTCAACGTCGGGCTCTCGCCGGTGGTGCCGACCGGGACGACCCCCGAACTGCCTTCCTCGATCTGCCATTCGATCAGGGATTCGAGGGTGTCGAGGTCGAGCGCGCCGTCCTTGAAAGGCGTGACCAGCGCGGGAAGCGAACCTTTGATCATTGTTTTTCCTTCAGTTCCCGCGCCGGCGGCGCGTCGATTGCGATGGCCCGGCCGGTCTGTGCCCGGTCAGCCGCGGCGGACCCTACTCGCAGCCGCGAAGCTTGCCAAGTTTGTGAGTTGCGTGCACGTCTCTGTGAGCTAGGGTGAAGCCGCCCCCGTTTCCGTTTCCTGTCGCTCCCGCCGGTGCATCCTTGCCCAATCCTATCGCTCCGCTTCTTCTTGTGACCGTGATGATTGCGGGCGCCGTGCAGCCCGGCCCGGGTTGGGCGACCGCCTCGGCACAGGCGGTGGCGTTGCAGTCGGCGCTGAGCCAGATGCGGTCGGGCGACTGGGACGAGGCTGCGGCCACCGCGCGGAAGGCCGGCGATATCGCGGCCGACGTCATCGTCTGGGACCGGCTGCGCCAGGGCGGGTTGGCGGAATTTTCCGAGTACCAGGCGTTTCTTGCCCGTCGGCCCGACTGGCCGGGGCTCGATCTGCTGCGCAGCCGCGGCGAGACCGCGATCCCCGAGACTGCCGATCCTCGCGCTGTCGTCGCCTATTTCGACGGCGAGGTTCCCGAGACCGGCATCGGCGTTCTTCGCCTTGTCGAGGCTTATCGCGCGCTGGGGCAGGAGGGCGATGCCGAGGCGCTGGCGGTGCTGGCGTGGCGCAGCCGCACGCTGTCGCCTGAAACCGAATCGGCGCTGCTGACGCGCTATCGCGCCTTGCTGACGCCGCATAACGAGGCGCGGCTCGACGATCTGCTGTGGCGTGGCCAGGAGGTGGCGGCGCGGCGGATGCTGCCGCGGGTGTCCGAAGGCTGGCAGAAGCTGGCCGAGGCCCGCATGGCGCTGGCCGATCAGGCGCCCGGGGTCGACACAAGAATCGCCGCGGTGCCGAAGGCGCTGCAGAACGACCCGGGGCTTGCCTATGAGCGCTTTGCCTGGCGCGCGGGCAAGGGGCGCGAAGCGGAGGCGATTGCACTTCTGGCCGAACGGTCGCGGTCGCCGGAACTGCTCGGCCGGCCGGAGGCCTGGGCGAACTGGCGCCGGATCTATGCCCGGCGGCTGATGCGCGAGGGCGCCTATGCCGAGGCCTATACGCTCGCGAGCCTGCATTTTCTGGTCGAGGGATCGAACTTTGCCGATCTCGAATGGCTTTCGGGCTTTATCGCCCTGCGCTATCTGAAGGATCCCGAGCTGGCGCTGCTGCATTTCGACCGGATGCACGAAGAGGTGGAATCGCCGATCAGCCTTGGCCGGGCAGGCTACTGGAAGGGGCGCGCCCATGCCGCGATGGGCGACGAGGACGGGGCCGAGGCGGCCTATCGCCTTGGCGCGCAGAATCAGTCGAGCTTTTACGGGCTGTTGTCGGCCGAGGCGCTTGGCGAGGACATGGACCCCGCGCTGACCGGCACCGAGAGCTTTCCGCCGGTCGACAAGACCGTCCTGGCGGACAGTTCGGTGCTGTCGGCCGGATTGTTGCTGCTGGAGGCCGGCGACCGGCCGACGGCCGAACGTTTCCTGACCCATCTGGTCGAGGGCAAGCCGCGCGAGGCCTCGGGCGCGCTGGCGCAGATGATGCTTGAGCGCGGCGAGATGCACATGGCGCTGATGATCGCCAAGCGCACGGCGCGCGAGGGGATCGTGCTGCCCGCGGCCTATTTCCCGCTGTCGCCGCTGATGGAGCGCGAGCTGCCGGTGCCACAGGAACTGGCGCTGGCGATTGCCCGGCGCGAAAGCGAGTTCAACCCCGAAGTGGTCAGTCCGGCGGGCGCGCGCGGCCTGATGCAACTGATGCCGGGGACAGCGGACGGGGTGTCGGGCAAGCTTGGCCTGCCCTACAGCCGCGACAGGCTGACGAGCGATCCGGTCTATAACGTGACGCTGGGCTCGGCCTATCTGGCGGGGCTGGTCGAGCGGTTCGGGCCGGCGCCGGTGCTGGTGACCGTGGGTTATAACGCCGGGCCGAGCCGGGCTGCCTCGTGGTCGGCGCAGTTCGGCGATCCGCGCACGCAGGATGTGGACGTGATCGACTGGATCGAGCTGATCCCGTTTCGCGAAACCCAGAACTATGTGATGCGGGTGACCGAATCGGTCATGGTCTATCGTGCCCGCCTGTCGGGAAAGACCGGCAAGGTGACGATGACCGAGTATCTGCGCGGCGGTTAGGGCCGGGGCGCTCCCGCCCCTCAGGGCCGCTGATGCGGCGCCTCGGGTTGGGTCCGGGCCCGCCTAGGGCGTGCGGTTGCGCCTCAGCGCCGGCGTTGTTCGCGCCAGAACGTGAACAGGCCGGCCGAGATCACGATGACCGCGCCCGCGGCAACGTTGGGGCGCAGGACCTCGCCGAAGACGCTGACGCCGATCACGGCCGCAAAGGCGAGCTGCAGATAGGCAAAGGGCTGCACCGCGCTTGCCTCGGCCACCTCGTAGCAGCGGATCAGCAGCCAGTGGCCGAGCGAACCGGTGACGCAGAGCACGCCCATCCAGACCCAGTCCACGGGCAGCATCGGTTCCCAGAACCACATCCCGACCGCCGTGGTGGCAACGGCGCCGACCGTTCCGGTCCAGAAAAAGCTGGTGGCTGCGGTATCGGCGCGGGCGACATAGCGGGTCAGCAGGCCGTAGAGCGCGAACATCGAGGCGGCGGCAAGCGGCACCAACGCAAAGGGCGAGAAGACGCCCGCGCTCGGGCGCAGGATCACCACCACGCCGACAAAGCCGATGGCGATCGCCGACCAGCGCCGCCAGCCGACGCGTTCGCCCAGCACCGGGCCGGAAAGTGCCGTGATGATCAGCGGATAGCTGGCGAAGATCGCATGGCTTTCGACAAGGCCCAGCAGCACGAAGGCGGTGACCATGACATAGATCTCGACCGCCAGCAGCAGGGCGCGCAGGATCTGCAACAGCGGCAACCGGCTGTGCGCCACCCGTTTCAGCCCGCCCGACTGGCGCGCGGACAGCGCCAGAACGAAAAAGGCAAAGAACCAGTAGCGGATCATCACCACCATGTAGATGTTGTAGCTGGCGGCGAGGTGGCGCGAGACGCCGTCCTGCGCCGCGAAGACGAAGCACGCCGCGATCATCAGCAGAACGCCAAGACGGTTGTTCTGGGCGGTCATTCGGGCAGGCGTCCGGCGCACATATGGCGTTTGCGGCCAAAGCCGGTGCGGCGTTCGACAGCAAAGCCCGCCTCGGACAGCGCCCGGCGCACGGCGCCGGCGGCGGAATAGGTGGCAAAGCTGCCGCCCGGGGCGGTGTGGCGGGCGACCTCGGCCATTAGCGCGGGCTCCCACAGCTCGGGGTTGCGGGCCGGGGCGAAACCGTCAAGGAACCAGGCATCGGCGCGGCCTTGCCACGCGGGCAGGGTGGTGCGGGCATCGCCCCGGATCATCTGCGCCTCGACCGGACCGATGCGGGTGGTGAAGCCCGCCGGGTTCCAGTCGGCGATCAGCGGTGCGGCAAGGGCGCCGAGGTCGGGGAAGCGGGCGAGCGCGCGGGCGAGCGATGCTGGATCGAGCGGGAAGGCCTCGAACCCGGTATAGCGGATCGCGGCGATACCGGAGGCCTCGGCGCAGGCGGCAAGCGCCAGCAGGTTCAGCCCGGTGCCGACGCCGAGTTCGGCCACGGCAAAGCCCGGCCGCAGCCGCCCTGGCAGATCGTTGCCGGCCAGAAACACATGGCGGGTCTCGGCAAGACCGTCGTCGAGCGAGAAATAGGGATCGTCAAAGCGGGTCGAGACCGGAACGTCGCCGTCGCGCCAGGTCAGAGCCGCCGTCTGGTCGTCGCGTGTCACCTGGTCTAAGTCCTTGCCGCAAGCGCGCGGACCATGAGCGAAAGGCAGGATCATGGCAAGGATCGACGTGACGGTACGGGGCGGCGGCATCTTTGGCCTCGCCTGTGCCTGGGAGATGAGCCGGCGCGGCGCAGCCGTGCGTGTAATCGAGGCAGTGCGGATCGGCGCCGGGTCCTCGGGCGGGCTGGTGGGGGCGCTGGCGCCGCATGTGCCCGAGATGTGGAATCCGAAGAAGGCGTTCCAGTTCGACAGCCTTGTTATGGCGCCTGATTTCTGGGCCGAAGTCGCCGCGGCCTCGGGGCGCGAGCCGGGGTATCTGCAAAGCGGCAGGCTGCAGCCGATTGCCGACGAGGAGGCGCTGGCGCGCGCCAACGACCGGGCCGAGAGCGCGGCCGAGCTCTGGCAGGGCCGGGCGCAGTGGCGCGTGGCCGAGGCGAGCGCCTTCGGCCCCTGGGCGCCGGTGTCGCCCACAGGGATGGTGATCCACGACACGCTGACGGCGCGTCTGCACCCGCGGCAGGCTGCGGCAGCCCTTGTCGAGGCGATCCGCCGAAGCGGCGGCGAGGTGGTGATCGGGGAGGCCGCCGAGGCAGGGGCGGTGTTGTGGGCCACCGGGGTGGCAGGGCTTGCCGATCTGGGCGCAACGCTCGGGCGCAACGTCGGCGCACCGATCAAGGGGCAGGCCGCCTCGTTGCGGCTCGACCGGGCCGGGATGCCGCAGATCCAGGCCGACGGGGTGCATGTGGTGCCCCACGCCGACGGCACCGTCGCCATCGGGTCGACGACCGAGCGGGAGTTCGATGCGCCCGACACCACCGATGCCGGGCTTGATGAGGTGATCGCGCGGGCGCGGGCGGCCTGTCCGGCGCTGCAGGGGGCCGACGTGATCGCGCGCTGGGCCGGGGTCAGGCCGCGCGCGCGCAGCCGGGCGCCGATGCTGGGGCCATGGCCCGGGCGGCCGGGCCACTTCGTCGCCAACGGCGGTTTCAAGATCGGCTTTGGCATGGCGCCGAAGGTGGCCGAAGTGATGGCGGATCTGGTGCTCGACGGGCGTGACGCGATCCCGCAGGGGTTCCGGGTCGAGGACAATCTCTGAAGCGGGCCGCGCCGCGCCTTTGGCGCGGCGGTGGCGTCACGGCAAGCCGGCGCGATCTTCGGGCAGCCCGTCCCCGATTCGGATGCCGCGGGACCCACGGAAGGTGCAGCAGGAAGCCACAACGAAAAAGGCCGCCCGAAAGGCGGCCCAGATCACACGGTTTACGCGCTGATCAGCCCTGACGGGCCTTGAAGCGGCGCTGGGTCTTGTTGATGACGTAAACGCGGCCTTTACGGCGCACGATACGGCAGTCCCGGTGCCGGCTTTTCAGCGAGCGGAGCGAGTTGCGGACCTTCATGGTCTCCCCTTTCCTCTGTCGCCGGCGCGGAGGGCGCCGTTGGTTTCGCCAAAGACCGGACACCGTCCGGCCGTGAATTCATGGTGGGCGATACTGGGATCGAACCAGTGACCCCTACGATGTCAACGTAGTGCTCTACCGCTGAGCTAACCGCCCCACACTTTGCGGACCCGCGATGCGCCCTTTTCAAAACAAAAGGACGCGGAGCGTTCCCGCGTCGGTGGAGGGGCGTATAAAAGGAACGGCGACAAGGTTCAAGGGCTTTTGGAGTGCGAAATTTTCAGCCTATAAGAAGCAAGGAGGCAGGATGACAAAAGCATGACACAAGCACCCTTCCAGTTGGATCTGCCCCGGACCCGCAGTACCTGCGTGGTCTTCGCCTCGCCACACAGCGGCCGGGCATATTCCTGGGAATTTCTCAAACGCTCGGTGCTTGACGAACGCTCGATTCGGTCCTCCGAGGATGCCTTTGTCGACCGTCTGTTCGATACCGCGCCCGAATACGGTGCGCCGCTGCTGTCGGCGCTGGCGCCGCGGGCCTATGTGGATCTGAACCGCAGTGCCGACGAGCTCGATCCGGCGGTGGTGCGCGATGTGAGGTCATTTGGCCACAATCCCCGGATCAGCTCGGGGCTCGGGGTGATCCCGCGGGTGGTGGCGAACGGGCGCGAGATCTATCGCGGCAAGATCGAACTTGCCGAGGCGCGGCAGCGGCTCGAAACGGTGTGGCACCCCTATCATGCGGAACTGCAGCGATTGCTCGACGAAAGCATGGCGCTGTTTCGCTCGGCGATCCTGATCGACTGTCATTCGATGCCGCACGAGGCCATCGAATCGCTGCCGGGCCAGCCGGGGGTGAAGCCGCAGGTGGTGCTGGGCGACCGGTTCGGCGCCGCCTGTGCCCCCCATGTGATGGACCGGGTCGAGGCGGCCTTTGCCGGCGCCGGGTTCCGCGTCGTGCGCAACGCCCCCTTCGCCGGAGCCTATGTTACCCAGCACTACGGCCGGCCCTCGCGTGGGCAGCACGTGGTTCAGGTCGAGGTCGACCGGGGGCTTTACATGAACGAAGCGGCGGTGCGGCCGAATTCCGACTTTGCCGCGGTCCGCGACCTGCTGCGCGGGGTCATCGCCGAAATCGTCGAGATCGGCCGCCCCACCGCCATGCCGCTTGCGGCCGAATAGCCGGAGCGCCTGGGACAGGCGGGGTCGGGGTTGGGGCTCCCGCCCCTTGGCGACGCCTGCGGCGTCTTCGCGGGTTGGGCCGGGTGCGCCTTTGGCGCGCGGTTGCGCGGCAGGCTGACGGGGCTCCCGGATCGCGAACGTCCGATGTAGACTGGGCCATGCCTGCCCTGTGCCGCGATTGCCTGACCGTCTTCGATGCCCTGCCCGACCGTGCCCGGCGCTGCCCCGCCTGTGGCGGGCCGCGGCTGATCTCGCATCCCGAGCTGTTCGATCTGTCGATTGCCCACATGGATTGCGACGCCTTCTATGCCTCGGTGGAAAAGCGCGACGACCCGAGCCTGGCCGACAAGCCGGTGATCGTTGGCGGTGGCCGGCGCGGGGTGGTTTCGACCGCCTGCTATATCGCGCGCATCCGTGGCGTGCGCTCGGCGATGCCGATGTTTCAGGCGTTGAAGCTTTGCCCCGATGCGGTGGTGATCCGGCCCCGCGGCAGCGCCTATGCCGCCGCCTCAAGGCAGATCAGGGCCATGCTCGATGCGCTGACCCCGGCGGTCGAGCCGCTGTCGCTCGACGAGGCATTCCTCGACATGACCGGCACACAGCGGCTGCACCATGCGCCGCCCGCCGTCATGCTGGCGCGTCTGGTGCGTGCGATGGAGACCGAGCTTGGGCTTTCGGGCTCGATCGGGCTGAGCCACAACAAGTTTCTGGCCAAGATCGCCTCGGACCTCGACAAGCCGCGCGGGTTTTCGGTGATTGGCCGCGCCGAGACCGAGGATTTCCTGGCCGACAAGTCGGTTCGGCTGATCTGGGGGGTCGGTGCGGCGACGCAGGAGGCGTTGGAGCGCGCCGGGATCCGCAGTTTTGCCGATCTGCGGCGCTGGGACCGCAAGGCGCTGGCCGACCGATTCGGGCATGGCGGCGAACGGCTGTGGGATCTGGCGCGCGGCATCGACCGGCGAAGGGTGCGGCGCGATCACCGGCCGAAGTCGATCTCGAACGAGACCACGTTCTTTCAGGATACCGACGACCGCGAACTGCTGGAGGGTCATCTCTGGCGGCTGTCCGAGAAGGTTTCGGACCGTGCCAAGGCCACGGGGCTTGCCGGCCGTGTGGTGGTGCTGAAGCTCAAGCGCGCCAACCACCGGCTTTTGACCCGCCGCACCAGCCTGTGGCAGGCGACCCAGATGGCCGACACGATCTTTCGTGCAGCACTGGGGCTTTACGCGCCGCTTGCGGGCACCGGGCCAAACCGGCTGATCGGAGTTGGCCTGTCCGAGATCGTGCCCGCGGCCGAGGCCGACCTCTCCGAGGACCTGCTCGACCCCGGCGCTGCGCGGCGGCTGCGCGCCGAACGCGCCACCGATGCGATCCGGGCCCGGTTCGGGCCCGAGGCGATCATCAAGGGCAGGGGGCTGCGCTAGCGTCTCGGTGCCGGGGGTCTAGCGCGGGTGTTCCATCATCAGCGCGAGGCCCGCGGTTTCGGTCAGAGCCTCGTAGTGGTGGGCCTGATCGGCGGGATAGCGGTAATAGTCGCCCGGATCCAGATCCTCGGTCGCGCCCGCGGGGCCGATCCGGGCGCGGCCCGAGATGACGACCGCGTGTTCGACGGTGCCCGGCTGGTGGGCTGCCGCAACCCGCGGTGCCCCCAGCGTCAGGTCCGCCCGATACAGCTCGCGACGGGCGGCGGGCGGGCAATCGGCCAGCAACACGGCGGAAAACCCGGCATCCGTGGCCTTGATCGGCGTGCCAGCGTCGTTGCGGATCAGCACCGGTCCCGGCACGGCGGTTTCGAACAGATAGGAAAACGGCACGTCGAGTGCTGCGGCGATGGCCCAGAGCGTTTCGACGCTGGGGTTGCCGCGGCCCGATTCAAGCTGTGACAGGGTCGACTTGGCCAGACCTGCGCGCGCGGCAAGCGCCGACAGGCTCAGTCCGGCGCGGCTGCGTTCACGGGTTATGGCGCGGGCGATGATCTCGGTCGGGGTCATGCGGGGTCAGTTCTATATAACGAACGAGCTTTCGATTTGACGAACGATTGCGGTTCGTTCATTTTATCGAACGATGTTCGAATTGAAAAGCGGGAGTGGGGGCCGATGGAGCCGCTATTGTCAGAGGTGTCAAGGCCCGGGGCCACAGCGAGCGGCGCCGAGTTTCGCGCCGGTCTGCGCGAGGTCATGCCGTTGGCGCTGGGGGTGGCGATCTATGGGCTGGCCTTCGGGCTGCTTGCGGCGCAGGCGCGGATGGACGGGCTTGCCACCGGGATCATGGGCGCGGTGGTCTTTGCCGGCTCGTCGCAGATCGTGGCGGTCGAGCGGGTGGTCACGGGTGCCGGCGCCGCGGCGGCGCTGGCCGCGGGCATCGCGCTGAACCTGCGGTTGCTGCTGATCACCGCGTCGCTGCGCGAGGAGCTTTCGGGGCGGCCCTGGTGGCAGATCCTTCTCGGCGTGCATCTGGCCACGGACGAGAACTGGGCGCTGATGCACGCGACCCGCGCCCGCGGGCGGGCGGTGGGATACTGGTATCTGGTTGGCGGCGGGGTCGGGATCTTTGCGGCCTGGGTCGCGGCGACGGCGACGGGGGCCATGCTGGCCGGCGCGATCCCCGAGCCGCGCGCCTTCGGGCTCGATTTCGCCTTTGTCGCGGCCTTCGTGGCGATTCTGCGCAATCTGTGGCGGGGGTCCGGGGACGCGCTGCCCTGGGGGGCGGCAGTCGGGGCGACGGCAGCGTTGGTGCTGGTGACGCCGATCGAGCCGTCCTGGGCGCTGGCCTGCGGCGGGGTCGCGGGCGCGGTAATTGCGGGGCTGCGCAGGGGCCGGGACGATGGCTGAGCCGGGGGGCGTTTCGGCCGGGCTGATCGCGGCGCTGGCGCTGGCGACGTTCGCGATCCGGCTTGGCGGCTATCTGCTGGGTGCCCGGCTGCCGGTGGACGGGCCCTGGGCGCGGGGCTTTGCGGCGCTGCCGGGCTGTCTGATCGCATCCCTGCTGAGCGTGCTGCTGTTGCAGGGCGGTCCGGCCGAGTGGGGTGCCGCGGCGGTGGCCGCAGGGGTCGCGATGGCAAGCCGCAGCCTGCCCTTGACCATGGTCGCGGGGATCGCGGCGATCTGTGCCCTGCGGCTGGTGCTGTGAGCCCGCGGCCTAGGCTTCGGTCTCGAAGTGCGGCTCGCAGGTCACCGGAAAGCTCACCGACCGGGCGATGAAACAGACCCGGTGGATGCGGTGGTGGATCGCCTCGGCCTCGGTCATGTCGGCGCCGGGGCGCAGGGTGATCCGCGGCCGCAGCGTCGCCGACACGAACCGTCCGGCGCCGTCCGGGGTCAGATCGCCGAGGCCGACCGGGCTGTCCTCGTACCCCGTCACGACGATCCCCGCGTCCGAGGCATAGTGCAGATACCACAGCATGTGGCAGGCCGAGAGCGCCGACAGCAGCATGTCTTCGGGGTTCATCCGCCCCGGATCGCCGCCCAGCAGCGGGTCGTTCGAACATTGCAGCCGCGGCTTGCCGGGGATCGCAACGTCCCAGGTGCGGTCATAGGCGCGATAGCTTGCGGTGCCCTCGCCGCGGTTGCCGGTCCAGACGATGCGCGAGGTATAGCTGTGGGTCATGGCATTCTCTCTTTGCGGTCTGCTTGCACGATACGGCGGCCTCGGTCACGCGAAGATCCCCTGACAGAACCAGCCGGCCGACAGCGCGCCGCCATGGGCATAATAGATCCAGAGCCGATCGCCGGTGTCGGCCACGATGTCCCAGTAGTCGCGGGTGCCCGAGCGCCACTCGGGCTCGTCGAGCCACCATTCCGGGGCGATCCGTTCGGGGCCGATGGCGCGTGCCAGCGCCAGATCGCGGCGGCGCCAGCGGAACCGGGCGGGCGGGCGCGTGCCGGTGCCCTGGGGCACCTGCACCGGTTCGGGCCGGAACAGCACCAGAGGACGCGGGCGCGGCGGCACCGGCGGCCAGTCGCTCGCAGGTTCGGACCAGGCGACGGCGCGGATCAGGGTGGTCTTCTCGGGGATGTGGCTGTCGCCGGGATGGATCCGGGTGATCGCGTCCAGCCCGACCCGGGCGCCGAGCCGGCCGATCAGATCGTCGAGCAGCGGTCCGGCGCGCCGCCGGGCAGCCAGCCCCATGGCCTCGGCCGTCGCCTCGGCATGGCCGCGGGGCTGGGTGGCATGGACCGGCTCGGTCAGCGTCGCTTCAAGCCGCAGCGCGTCGATGCCGGGGCCGGCGTCGATCTGATCGAGCTTCATCGCCAGCAGCGGGCGCAGCCGCTCGGGATCGGCCGAGGCGCGGGCCAGCCCGACCTCGACCGTCTGCCTGGAATGGTCGCAACGCAACACCTGCAGCTGCAGCCGGCGCGCGCCCTGACCCTTGTCGCGCAGCCGCGCCGCAAGCGGCGGCAGCAGCCGGTCGATGCCGGCCTGCAGGTCGGTGATCAGCCCGATCGGTTCGGGCAGCGACAGGCGCACGGCAAAGCGGGCGGGCGGACGCGCGGGCGAGACCGGCTCGGGCACCATGCCGAGCGCCTGATCGAGCCGCAGCACCAGATCGCGCCCGAACCGGCGGGTCAGTCCGGCGCGGGGCTGGCCCACCAGATCGTCGATCCGGCGCAGGCCGAGCCGGGCAAGCTGGGCCACCGTGTCGGGCGGCAGGCGCAGCGCGGCGACGGGCAGGGCGCCGATGGCACCAAAGGTCTGGCCCGGCGCCACGATCAGGCCCGGTACAGGCGTCGGGGCGGGCGCCTGACCCGCGTGGGTCCGGTCCCCCGCCCGGTCGCGTCCCCATTGCCGCCGCCGTGCCGCGCGCGAACGGGTGGCCCGCGCCTCCTGGTCGATGTCGTCGCCCGAGCGGACCCCCGACCGGACCCCCGACCGGGCGCCCGCCTGCCCGCCGAAGCGTGCCAGCGCCCAGGCCGCGCCGACGGTATCGGCAAGGGCTGCCTGCGGGCTCAGCCCCAGATCGGCGCAATCCTGTTCGATCAGCGCCATCACTGCCGCCTCGCCGCCGAACAGGTGGGCGCAGCCGGTCAGGTCGATCACCAGCGCGTCAGGTGGAACTTCGGCCACCCAGGGCGAGAACCGGCCGGCCCAGCGGCGCAGCCCGGCCAGAAAGGCGGCCTCGGCCGGGGGATCGGCCGGGCGGGTGACAAGATCCGGGCACATGGCCTGGGCATCGCGCAACGGCTGGCCGGTGGCGAGCCCCGCGGCCGAGGCAGCAGGGCTGAGCGCGCTCAGGATCTGGCGGCCGGCCGCGTCGGCCACCACCGCGAAAGGCGCGTCAATCGGGCCGCGGCCAAGCCGCAGCAGCCGCTCCGCCGCCAGGCGGGGGAACCAGAGTGAAAGGATCCGTCGGGTCGACATCGGGCAGCATCCGGCGCGCGCACAAAATGTTCATGTTATGTTCCATAGTGCGCCCGTCGCCCCGAAGAGTCGAGTCCGCGCCACCACAGGGCGCGGCGCCGCGGGCCAGCCGCAGGCCCCACCCGCACGGGCGAAAAACAGCAGATCGCGCCACGCGACGCGCGACACGTTCAACGGTCCGATGTCTGCCTTGATGCGGACGGTCGCGCCGGATCAGCCCCGATCGCGCAGGTGATCCTCGGCATAGGCGACGCTGATCCCCAGCGCATCCAACCCGTCTTCCAGGAAGCTGGCAAGCTCCGGCATTCCGGCAAGGTAATCCTCGGTCGGTGCACTGCGTTCCTGCTGCGCGGTCGCGATCGCCTCGTCAAGCTCGTCGACTGAAAAGCTTTCGCGCCCGATCCAGGCGCAAACCACGACGCTTACCTGTTCGTCCTCGTTCAGCCCGGCGATATATCCGCGCAACTGCGGACTGTCCGACCCGTATTCCCGTGCCAGAGCGATGATCCGCACGACCTTTCCGTCGCTTATGTCGAGCATGGCCGTCGCCTTTCTTATTCTCCACCTACAATCTCGCGCCGGAGGAAAAGAGGCAAGGGCAATTGCCGGATCCGAGGGGCCAGGCGGGGGAAACACGATCCTCGGGCAGTCCCTTGCCCGGCCAGACCCGGTTGCCGTCGCCGCGTGCCGCAGGCGCGCGGCAGGGCATGGGTGGGCGATGGCGCATGGAATGCGGCCGCGGCGGGCGGGAGCCCTCGGCCCCAACCTCTTGCCGCGGCAGCGCTCAACTGTCGCGGCGCAGGATCTGCACCGGCGGCCGCGGTGCCAGCGCTGCGCCGGGGGCCGCGCCTTCCTCGGACAGCCCATCGAAATCGAAGGCTTCCAGCCGCTGCGCCCGGCGGCCCGCCTTTTCGGCACTGATCCGGATCTCGGCAAGATCCTTGCTTGCCTGCGAGAAATGCCGGTCGAGCGCCTCGACCCGCGCCCCCAGCCGCTCGACGTCGCCAAAGAGCAGCCCCAGTTCGCGCCGGATCGCACCGGCCTGTGCACGCATCCTCGCGTCCTTCAGAACCGCGCGCAGCGTGTTCAGCGTCGCCATGCAGGTGGTGGGCGAGACGATCCAGACCCGGGCGGCAAAGCCCTCGCGCACCAGTTCGGGGAAGTTCCCGTGCAGTTCGGCATAGACCGCCTCGGAGGGCAGGAACATCAACGCGCCCTCCGCGGTCTCGCCCTGCAGGATGTATTTCTCGGAAATCGTCCGGATATGCGTCTTGACCGCCACCCGCATCGCCTTGGCGGCTTCGGTCTGCTCCCAGGGCGTCGTGGCGCGCCGCAGCGCCTCGTAGGCCTCGAGCGGGAACTTGCTGTCGATCACGATCGGCCCCGGCGGGTCGGGCAGCTTGATCAGGCAATCGGCCCGCTTGCCGTTCGACAGGGTCGCCTGCCAGACATAGCTGTCGGCCGGCAGTGCCTTCGAGACGATATCATGCAGCTGGATCTCGCCAAAGGCGCCGCGGGTCTGCTTGTTCGACAGGATGTCCTGCAGGCTCAGCACCTCGCCCGACAGCTTTTCGATGTTGGACTGGGCCCGGTCGATGGTTTCGAGCCGCCGCTGCAAATCGCCCAGAGACTTCGCGGTGCGGGTCGAACTGCCCTGCAGGCTTTCGCCCATCCGGGTTGTCACCTCGGCCAGCCGTGCCTCCATCAGTTGCAGAACCTGCGCCTGGGATTGCGCCTGCGCCTCGGATACATGGGTCAGCCCGCCCGCCAGTTGATGCTGCCCATCCGACATCGCCTGCACCCGCTGCCCAAGCATGCCGACCTCGCGCAGCAGCGGTGCGCTCAGCCGTGCCGCCGCCCCCGCCCGCTGCACTGCCATGATGAGCAGCGCGAACAGCAGCACCGCCAGAACGATGCCGGCGATCCCGGCCAGGACGGCAGGGTCGGACAGGTCGATCGCCGCATCATTGACCCGGATCATGGCTGACCAATCATGTGCGGCCGAACAGCCTCTCGATATCCGACAGCTTCAGCTCGACATAGGTCGGCCGGCCATGGTTGCACTGCCCCGAATGCGGCGTCGCCTCCATCTCGCGCAGCAGCGCGTTCATCTCCTCGGCCCGCATCCGGCGGCCGGAGCGGACCGAGCCATGGCAGGCGATGCGGCTCAGCACCGCGTCGATCCGGGCACCGAGGGCCGCGCTTTCACCCAGATCGGCGATCTCGTCGAGGATGTCGGCCAGAAGTGCCGTGGCATCGACCTCGCCGAGGATCGCCGGGGTCTCGCGCACCGCAACCGCACCGCCGCCAAAGGGTTCGAGCGTCAGGCCAAGCTGCGCCAGCGTCTCGGCATGGGCCAGCAGGCGGGCGCAGTCGTCATCGGACAGGGTCACGATCTCGGGGATCAGCAACGCCTGCGCCGCAACGCCATTTTCCGCCATCTGGCGTTTCAGCCGTTCATAGACCAGCCGCTCGTGCGCGGCGTGCTGATCGACAATGACGACGCCGTCGGCGGTCTGGGCGATGATGTAATTCTCGTGCACCTGCGCCCGCGCGGCGCCAAGCGGCCGGTCGGTCGGGTCGGTTGCTGCCTCGGGTTCATAGCGGGCCGAGGGGGGCGCGGCCTCGGCGAACCCCGGTGCCTCGGGGGCGGGCGCCTGCGCGGCCCAGGCCAGATGCAGGGCACCGGAGGAGGGCCGCTGAACGCCGTAGTCGCGCTGATAGGCCACCGGACCCGACGCTTCGGGCCGCATCGCGCCAAGCGTCGCGCCCGCCACGGTCGAGGAGGCCCGGTGCCCGGCCTCGGCCAGCGCGTGGCGCAGCGCCGAGACGATCAGCCCGCGCACGAGGCCCGGATCGCGGAACCGCACCTCGGCCTTGGCCGGGTGGACGTTGACGTCGACAAGCTGCGGGTCGCAATCGACGAACAGGGCGGCGGCAGGATGCCGGTCGCGGCTGAGGAAATCGGCATAGGCCCCGCGCAGCGCGCCGATCAGCAGCTTGTCGCGAACCGGCCGTCCGTTCACGAACAGGAACTGCGCCACCGCCGCGCCGCGGGAATAGGTCGGCAGGGCGGCAAAGCCGGTCAGCCGGATCCCCTCGCGGGTGGCGTCGATCGCGAGCGCGTTGGCGGCAAAATCGGCGCCCAGAACCCGCGCCAGCCGCCCCTGCAGCGCGTCGAACAGATCCCCGGTCTCGGCATCGGCACGGAACACAATCCGCCCGTCGCCGCCGCCTGTCAGATCGCGCAGGGTGAAGGCAACCGAGGGTTCGGCCATGGCGAGCCGCTTGACGATATCGGTCACTGCCTGCGTCTCGGCCCGGTCGGTGCGGAGGAATTTCAGCCGCGCGGGCGTGGCAAAGAACAGATCGCGCAGCTCGACAATGGTGCCGCGGGTCAGCCCGGCGGGCGAGACCACGCCGCCGGTGCCGCCCTCGACCGCGATCCGGGCGGCCTCGGCCGCGCCGGTTGCGCGGCTGGTCAGGCTCAGGCGCCCGACGGCGGCAAGCGAGGCCAGCGCCTCGCCGCGAAACCCGAAGGAGCGGATGTCGAGCAGGTCGGAGCCGTCGATCTTCGAGGTCGCGTGGCGCGCCAGTGCCAGCGGCAGGTCGCAGGCCGGGATGCCGCAGCCGTCGTCGGTGATCCGGATCAGCCGCTTGCCGCCTTCGGCGATCTCGACCGTAATCCGGCCCGCACCGGCGTCGAGCGCGTTTTCGATCAGCTCCTTGACGGCCGAGGCAGGGCGTTCGACCACTTCGCCGGCGGCGATCCGGTTGATGACCGTCTCGTCGAGCTGGTGGATCTGGGGGGCGGGATCAACCGCTATGTTGGGGGCCATTGCACGCATGCCACAATTTCTAGCATGCGGGGCTGGCCCCCGCCAATCCCCTACTGGCCCAGATCGAGGCCTTCGGGCTTGCCCACGACGACGAATGTCAGCTCGGCGGGGTCGACCAGCTCGGCCGCCACGCGATTTACCTCCTCGACCGTCACCGAACGGATCTTGTCGTTGCGGGTGCGGACATAATCGATCGGCATGCCGGCGGTCTGCATCCCCGCCAGGATATTGGCGATTCGCTCGTTTCCGTCAAAGCGCAGCGGGTATTCGCCGGTCAGGTAGGTCTTGGCGCGGTCGAGTTCCTCGGGCGTCACGCCGTCCGACGCCAGCTTTTGCCATTCGTCCTCGATGATCCCCAGGGTCTCGCCGACCCGCGCGTTCACCGTCGCGACACTGCCAAGCAGCATGTCGGACAGATCCATGGTGTAGAGATAGGCGCCGATCCCATAGGTCAGCCCGCGCTTTTCGCGCACCTCGGCCATCAGCCGCGAGGAAAACCCGTGGCCGCCGAGGATCTGGGTCAGGATGAAGGCCGGGAAGAAATCGGGATCGTCCATCGCAAGGCCGCGCTGGCCGAAGGTCACCACCGATTGCGGCGTGTCGAAATCGATCACCGTCACCCCGCCCGGCAGCGCGGGGGCAACCTTGGGCGGCATCGGCGCGCCGCTCGCGGGCAGATCGGCGAGCAGATCGTCGAGCAGGCTTGCAAGGCCCTCGGGGTCGATGTCGCCCACGGCCGAGACATAGAGCCGGTCGCGCACCATCACCCTGTCCTTGGCCTCGATCAGATCGTCGCGGGTCAGCGCCGAAACGCTGTCCACGGTGCCCTCGACCGAGGAGCCATAGGGATGGTCGCCAAAGGCGAGGTTCGAGAAGGTGCGGTACGAGATCGACTGCGGATCCATCGTGTCCGATTCGATCCGCGCCAGCACCTGGCCGCGCACCCGTTCGACCGCGGCGTCATCGAAGCGCGGCTCCAGCAAGGCCTTGCGCAGCAGCGCCAGCGCCTCGTCGCGGTTTTCGGTCAGCACCCGGGCCGAGATCGAGACGGAATCGGCATCGGCATCGAACCGGAATTCGGCCGCGAGCGATTCGGTCGCCACGGTGAACTGTTCGGCATCCATGTCGCCGGCGCCTTCCTCGAGCAGCGCGGACATCAGGTTGATGGCACCGCGCTTGCCCGGCGCATCGAGGCTGGCGCCGCCCTTGAACCGCAGTTCGAGCGCCAGGAAGGGGATCGAATGTTCCTCGACCAGCCAGGCGTCGATGCCGGCAGGCGAGGTGACATCCTGGATCTCGATCTCGGCGCAAAGCGGCGCGCCGAGACCAACGAAGGCGACCAGCGCCAGAACGAACCGCTTCACTGGATCACCTCTTCGGTCGGGTTGGCGGGCTGGGCGGCGGCGTCAACCTCCACCTCTGCGTCGGGCCGCCGGATGATACCGGTGACCGAGGTGCGCTTGTCGGTCAAAAGCTCGGCCGCCTGCATCACGTCCTCGGGCGTCACCGCCTGCAGCACCTCGGGCCAGGCCTGGATCTCGGCCACGGTCAGACCGCTTGTCAGCGCCTCGCCATAATCCTGCGCCAATCCCTGCAGCTTGTCGCGGCTATAGATCTCGTCGGCCTTCAGCTGCATCTTCAGCCGGGCGAGCTGTTCCGCATCGACGCCGTTCTTCAGGAACTCGGCGATCATCCGATCCATATCGACCTCTGCGTCGTCCAGGCTGCGTCCCGGCACCGGCATGACGAGCAGCGCGAAGGTCGTGTCGTCGAGCGCGGTCGGATTGTAGAATGCGCCGGTATAGAGCGCCGTCTTCTCCTGCACCTCCAGCGTCCGGCCCATCAGCGAGGTCTGGGCCGAACCGCCCATGAGCTGCGCCAGAATGGTCAGGGCGGCCGCTTGTTTCTGCCCGCCCGTATGGCGGGACGGTGCCAGATAGCTGCGCAGGACATAGGGCTGCGCGACCCGGGCGTCTTCGTAGATCACGCGCCGCGCGGCCAGTTGCGGCGGCTCGGAGGGGCGCTGCCGCACCCTCAGGTCGGGATTGGGCGGAATGGTTCCGAAATGTTCCTCGGCCAGCGCGCGCACCGCCTCGGGCTCCACATCGCCCGCGACCACCAGCACCGCGTTGTTCGGGGCATAATACTGGCGGTAGAAGGCGATTGCATCCTCCTTGGTCAGGCCCGCCATCTCGTGGCGCCAGCCGATGATCGGGATGCCATAGGGATGGTTCATGTACTGCGCCGCCATCCTTTGCTCGTTGAACAGCGCGCCGGGATCGTTCTCGATCCGCTGGTTGCGTTCTTCGAGGATCACGTCGCGTTCTGGCAGGACGACATCGTCGGTCAGCACCAGATGGGTCATCCGGTCGGCTTCCATCTGCATCATCAGGTCCAGCCGGTCGGCGGCGACGCGCTGGAAATATCCGGTATAATCATAGCTGGTGAAGGCATTGTCCGACCCGCCGTTCTGCTCGACCGTGTCCGAAAACTCGCCCGGGTCCAGCGTGTCGGTGCCCTTGAACATCAGGTGTTCGAGGAAATGGGCGATGCCCGACTTGCCCGCCGGTTCATCGGCGGCGCCGATCCGGTACCAGACCATGTTCACGACGACCGGGGCCCGGTGATCCTCGATCACCACCACCTCCATGCCGTTGTCGAGGGTGAAGCTGCTGACGTCCTCTGCCATGGCAGGCAGTGCCATCAGGCCGAGAGAGATCAGCGCGGGGCCGATGGATCGGAGCATGTGACCTCCTGCAATTGCGCACAATGGGGCGACAATAGCCATCGGCCGGGCGCGATCAACCGCGTCCGTCCCGACCTACGAGGATGTGAGAGGGTCGCGAGCGGCTCTCGCCTACTCCTGCACAACCGGATCCGGCGGGGCAGCGGGCGTCGGCACGTTTCTTTGGCGCGCGCCGATCAGGCTGCCGTACTGGTTGAGCTCGCTGCCTTCATAGACCCGGTAATAGGTCGGCACGCGGAATATCCGCTCCATCAGCCGGCCGCGGTGACGCTGGCGGTATTCCAGATCGTCCTGCGCCAGTTCGGTCCGGATCTGCGGATCGGTGCCATAGCGCGAGGTCTGCTTGATCAGCGCGCCGTCGGCGCCAAGCTTGCCGTCCTGCGCGACGCGGGCCGGATTGCCGCCAAGCGCCGCGACCGCATCTGCGGTCGGCGTTACATCCGTGCGGTTTGGCGAGCCCACGGGGGCCGGCGGCGGCAGGGCCGTGTAGCTGGGCGGGGTCTCGATCGGCTTCGAGGGCAGGATGGCAAACTCGTCGGGGGTATAGCGCGCGCGCCCGATCTGCATCAGGTTGGGATCCTTGCGCGAACAGGCGGTCACGGCAACGAGCGCAAGCGCGATCAAAACGCCGGCCCGGGCCATCCTTCCTGTCGACATATCCGCCTCCTGCCACAACTTCATGGCCTGTCTACCCCAAGCGGCAAACCGCGTCACCTGGACTTTTTCCGGCTGTCCCGTTCGCCGCCGATCAGCACCAGCCCCACCGCGCCGAGAAAGATGAAGATGTCGGCCACGTTGAAGACATAGGGATTGTCGAAGCCGCAGCACGCCATGTTGAGGAAGTCGCGCACGCCGGGAAACAACACCCGGTCAAGCGCATTTCCCATCGCCCCGCCGATCACCAGCCCGGCACAGACGAATTCCAGACCGTGGCGAAACGATCGCCGCGCCCAGACCAGCAGTGCGGCGCACAGCACCACCGACAAGGCGACCAGAATCCAGCGCTGCAGATCGGAACTGGCCGAAAACAGGCCGAAGTTGAGCCCGGTGTTCAGCCCGTGGCGAAACACCAGAAAGGGTGGCAGCACATCTATCTGTTCGTGCCGCGAAAGCTCCATTCCCTCGAAGACCAGATGCTTCGAGGCCTGATCGGCGGCAAAGGCCACCGCCGCGGCAAGCCACAGACGCCACATCCCGTCAGTGCCGGAAGTGCCGCATGCCGGTAAAGACCATGGCGATCCCGGCTTTGTCGGCGGCTGCGATCACCTCCTTGTCGCGCATCGATCCGCCGGGCTGGATCACCGCGGTGGCGCCAGCTTCGGCTGCGGTCAGCAGACCGTCGGCAAAGGGAAAGAACGCGTCCGAGGCGACGACCGAGCCGCGGGTCAGCGGCTGCGCCAGTCCCAGCGCCTCGGCCATGTCTTCGGCCTTGCGGGCGGCGATGCGGGTCGAATCGACCCGGCTCATCTGGCCCGCGCCGACCCCTACGGTGGCGGCATCCTTGACATAGACGATGGCGTTCGACTTGACGTGCTTGGCGACCTTCCAGGCGAACAGCAGATCGGCGATCTCGGCCTCGGTCGGAACACGCTGGGTCACGACCTTCAGATCGGCGGCGGAGATGTGGCCTGTGTCCTTGTCCTGCACCAGATAGCCGCCCGAGACCTGACGGATGGTCGTGGCAAGCGCCCGCGGGTCGGGCAGGCCGCCCGTGGTCAGCAGGCGCAGGTTCTTCTTCCTGGCGAAGATCTCGGCCGCCGCGGGGTCGATTTCGGGTGCGATCACCACCTCGGTAAAGATCTCGGCGATCAGTTTCGCCGTCTCGACGTCGAGCGTGCGGTTCAGTGCGATGATGCCGCCGAAGGCCGAGGTCCGGTCGCAGTCGAAGGCGCGGGCATAGGCCTCGGCCAGGGTTGCGCCACGGGCGACGCCGCAGGGGTTGGCGTGCTTGATGATGGCACAGGCCGGTCCGTCCTCGGGCGCGAATTCCGCCACCAGCTCGAACGCCGCGTCGGTGTCGTTGATGTTGTTATAGCTCAGTTCCTTGCCCTGATGCTGGACGGCGGTCGCAATCCCGGGGCGCATCGAGCCGTCCTTGTAATAGGCCGCCTTCTGGTGCGGGTTCTCGCCATAGCGCATTTCCTGCGCCAGCGTCCCGGCAAAGGCGTGGCGGCGCGGGAATTCGGCGCCGATGGCGCCCGCCATCCAGGTCGAGACCGCCGCGTCATAGGCCGCGGTGCGGGCATAGGCGATCTGGGCGAGCTTGCGGCGGAACTTCGGGCAGGTGGCACCCTCGTGCTTGTCCATGTCGCCCAGAAGCGTCTGGTAATCCTCGACATCGACGACGACCGTGACAAAGGCGTGGTTCTTGGCGGCGGCGCGGATCATCGCCGGGCCGCCGATGTCGATATTCTCGATGCAGGTGTCGAAATCGGCGCCCTTGGCGACGGTTGCCTCGAAGGGATAGAGGTTGACGACCAGAAGATCGATTGCGCCGATCCCGTGGGCCTCCATCGCGGCGACATGCTCGGGGTTGTCGCGCAGCGCCAGCAGCCCGCCGTGAACGCCCGGATGCAGCGTCTTGACCCGGCCATCCATCATCTCGGGAAAGCCCGTGACCTCGGAGACGTCCTTGACCGTCAGACCGGCCTCGCGCAGCGCCGCGGCAGTGCCGCCGGTCGAAAGAAGCTCGACGCCGCGCGCGGCAAGCGCCGTACCGAGCTCGACCAGACCGGTCTTGTCGGACACGGACAAAAGCGCACGGCGGATGGAAACAAGGTCGGTCATCGTCATTCTCGCATCAGTCAGAAGGAAGGGCGTCGTCATCGCGCACCAGGTCGCGGATCGCCTGCGGCGTACCCTGTGACTTGGCAAAGGTCCAGTTGATCCGGCATCCGGCGGACGTAACCGGCCCGGACAGCACGATCTGGCGGGTTGGCCGCGGCTTTGGCTGGCCGTTTTCCAGATAGACCCCGGGCTCGACCCGCGCGTCTTCGGCACCGTCCTGCCAGAACTCCCAGACCTCGCCGCTTTTCAGGATCATCGGCAACACGCCTTCCTCGGTCACCGGCTGGACCGAGACGTCGGGATGCAGGTGAAAGCGGATGGTGAAGCGTGGCGCCACCCCGCCGTCGGCCTCGGTCCGGGCGTCGATCCGGCGCCGGTCGGCTTCGGTCGGCGCCAGCAGATGATCCTCGCCCGACAGCCGGCGGCCGTCGCGGGCAAGGGTCAGGTGGCGCGCATGGCTCAGCCCGTACTGCGGCAGATACCCGTCGTGCGCCAGCCGCAGGCCCAGGGCGGCGGTGTTTTCGGATCGATCCAGCCGAACGGCGCGGGTCGCCGGCTCGGGCGCGCCGGGTCGCCGCGCCACGGCCGGGGTCGCGCGGGTGCCCGGATGCAGTTCCAGCGTCGAATGGCTCGCCGTGGTCTGGCAGGCGCGCCGCCAGGTCTCGCCGAACCCGGCGCCGGGGCCGCAATTGACCACGAAGGGGCGTCGCCCCGATGTCAGTTCGAAGGCGAGCAGCGAGGCGTGCGGATCGGCCCCCTCGACGGCCGCGCCAGGTGGCGGTGCCGCATCGACGATCACGGTGGTGCGCCCGGCCGCAAGGCGCGCGAACCCCATCGCCAGCCCGTCGTGCGGCGCCGGGCGAACCCCGGCTGCCCCCAGTACCTGGTCAAGCCGCCCCTCGCGGCCCCGCCCGCCGCCGTGGAACCGCGCCAGCCCGCCGTCGGCATGGCGCAGCGCCCGCAGGATCGGTGCAATCCGCACCACTGCGGCCTCGAGCGGCGGTTCAGGCCGGCGGCCGGCGTCGATCATCGCCTGACCGGCCCAGACCAGCAGGGTGAAGACTTCCAGCAGCGCTTCGGGGTTGCGGCTTGCCAGACCGCCCTCGGGATCGACGTGATCGGTGCATTCCCGCGACAGGGCGTGGATACCCACCTCGGCCAGCGGCTGGTGCCGCTTTTGCGCCAGTCCCGCCGCGATCAGCCCGGTCAGGGCTTCGAGCCTTGGCAGCAGCGGCGCCGCCTCGGTCCAGCGGCGCGACAGGAAATGCGCCTGGGCCGACAGGGTGCGGAAATATTCGTCGCGCTCCACCCGGTCCCAGCCAGACAGCAGCCAGGGCCCATGGTTGACCCAGCGGATCAGCCGCCGCCCGATCAGGTCCGCACGCCAGCCGGCACCGCGGCCGCGGCCGTGCCGGGCGATCCAGCCTGCGGTCCACTCGCGCGCCAGTGCCAGCGCTGCGGGGGTTCCGAGTGCTGCCAGATCGTCCATCCAGGCAAAGCCGTGCAGGGCGTCCGCGAAGCCGGGCGAGGGCATGGCCAGATCCCAGATCGCGCGGTCAGGATCCTCGATGGGTATCCCGTCGAACAGGAAATGCCCGGCCAGCAGTTGCCGCCCCAGGGCGGGCGAGCCGATGCTGCGCGGCTCCGGCTCGGCCGCGAATTCCGCGGCCGAGGCCGCGCGACATGCGCGCCAGACCTGCAGACGGGTGCCAAGCCGCGATGCGCCGCCCTGACCGCCCGAATTTCCCTGCGAATGCTCCATGTTTCTGCCGATGCCGCCTGTCAGAACTGCCGGATTGAGGTGCGATCTTACGCTGCGCCGATGCCGGTGTCAGGCCTTGCGCAGCGCCGCGACGAAAAATCCATCGAGGCCACCTCGGTCGGCCCACATCTCGGGGGTGGTCCGCAGCGCCGCCGGGCCTGCGTGCCAATCGCGCGGCATCCCGGACACTGCGGCAAGCGCGCCCTCGTCCGGGGTCAGCTCCGGGTGACGACCGAGTGCTGCCGAAAGTTGCGCCTCGCCCTCATCGGGCAACAGCGAGCAGGTGCAGAACACCAGCCGCCCGCCCGGCGCCAGCATCTCGACCGCCCGGTCGATCAGTGCCGCCTGCAGCGCCACCAGCGGCTTGATGCTGGCCGAGTCCTTGACGAAGGGCAGATCGGGGTGGCGCCGGATCGTGCCGGTCGCCGAACAGGGCGCGTCGAGAAGAATGGCGTCAAAGGGCGCCTCGGGGTGCCAGTCGAGCGCATCGGCGACGACGACCTCGGCCGAAAGTCCGGTGCGCGCGAGGTTCTCGCGCAGCCGCACCAGCCGCGCCTCGGAGATGTCGAGCGCTGTTACCGCGGCCCCGGCGGCGGCAAGTTGCAGGGTCTTGCCGCCGGGTGCCGCACAAAGGTCGAGCACCCGTTGCCCCGGTTGCGGTGCCAGCAGCCGTGCCGGCAGGGCAGCCGCTGCATCCTGCACCCACCAGGCTCCCTCGGCATAGCCTGGCAGGGTCGAGATCTGCCCCGGCGCAGCCAGCCTGAGCGAGCCTGTGGGCAATGCCTCGGCGCCAAGCCGTTCGGCCCAATCCCCGTCCGTGGCGCGCATAGTCAGATCGAGCGGCGGGGCGGCCTCGAACACCGCCTCCATCCGCGCCACCCGTGCATTGCCCCAGGCTGCCCCGAGCCGGCCGCGCAGCCAGCCCGGCAGGCGTTGCGGATGGGCAGCGAGCCAGCCTTCCGGGCCCGCATCCGCAAGCCGTCGCAGCACCGCGTTGACCATCGCCGCAGCGCCGGGCTGCTGGCGTCTGGCAAGCGTGACCGCGGCATTGACCACACCGTGGGCCGCCGCGCCCTCGCCCAGCATCTCGACCGCGGCAAGCCGCAGCAGCGCCCGGATCGGCGGCTTCGGCGCACGTTGCAGGAAGGGTTTCAGGGCCGCGTCGGCGCGTCCGGCGTGGCGCAGGGTGGTGCGGGCCAGCCGGCCGGCGCGGGCGCGCACCTCGGGCGGGGCATCGGCGAAATGGGGGTGGGATTCCATCTCGGACAGCATCATGCCGTCCTCCCATGCTCCCATGAGCAGGTCGAGCGCCAGTTGCCGCGCGGCCAGCCCCGGGGCCTCGCCACCGGAGTTCCCGCCGGCCGTGCCCTTGTTGCCGCTCTGCGCCCGCTCGCCCATGCGACGGCCCTTTCCATTGCCTCGAACCCGCCTCGCGTATATCACGCCCGGGTCAGCGACAAGGATGGAACGATGTCAGAGACGACCGAACCGCCCCGCCCCGATCTGCCCGCCGCCGCACAACGCGCGCTGGCCGAAGCGGCCGAACGCCGGGCAAAGGCCGAGGCCGAAGCCAAGGCGATGCCCGTGGAACTGGGCGGCCGGCGCGAGGGGCTGGAGCCGGTGCGATACGGCGATTACGAGAAAAAGGGCCTGGCGATCGATTTCTGAGACCGCCGGGGCAGGGCCGAAGGCCGCCTGCCTCAGACCCCCAGCACGTCCATCATGGAATAGTGCCCGGGCTGCTTGTCCTGCCCCCAGAGCACGGCGCGCAGCGCACCGCGGGCAAAGATCGCCCGGTCGGTCGCCACATGGCGCAGCACCAGTCGCTCGCCCGCCCCGGCAAAGATCACGTCGTGTTCGCCCACGATGTCGCCGCCGCGGATCGCCGAAAAGCCGATCGTGCCGGGCGCGCGGGCGCCGGTGATGCCGTCGCGGGCGGCGACATAGGCTTCGCGAAGCTCGACCCCGCGCCCCTCGGCCGCCGCCTCGCCCAGCATCAGCGCGGTGCCCGAGGGCGCATCGACCTTGTGGCGGTGATGCGCCTCGACGATCTCGATGTCGAAATCCTCGCCAAGGGCGGCGGCGACCTGCCGGGTCAGCCGGGTCAGCAGGTTGACGCCGAGGCTCATGTTGCCGGCCCGCACGATGACCGCATGACGCGCGGCGGCATCGAGCTTTTTCAGATCCTCGTCCGACAGCCCCGTGGTGCCGATCACATGCACCGCACGTGCCTGCGCCGCGATCACCGACAGCGCCACGGTTGCCGCGGGCGTGGTGAAATCGATCACCCCCTGGGCGCCGGCCATCGCCTCGAGCGCGTCGTCGGTGACGATGACGCCGGCAGGTTGCCCGCCCATGGCGGTACCGATGTCCTTGCCGACCCAGTCGCCGCCCGGGCGTTCCACCGCGCCGACCAGCCGCAGCCCCGGATGCGCGCGGACCTCGCGCACCAGCATCTGACCCATCCGGCCCGATGCACCCATCACCACGATCCCCGGTGTCTCGCTCATATCAGCCTCCTGCTTCCGCCGGGACGGTGTAGCCGAGCCTGCGTCGGCAGGCAAAGCCCGCTTGCACCGGAAGCCTGCCGGGCCTAGTTGGAAGGCATGGCTAAGAACAAGCTTCATACCGGGCAAGGCCCCTCGCAGCGGCAGCTTCGCGTTGGCGAACTGATCCGCCGCCGTCTGGCGGAAGTGCTGGCGCGTGGCGACGTGCACGACCCGGAACTGAACCGGATGTCGATCACCGTCGGCGAGGTGCGCGCCACGCCTGATCTCAGGAACGCAGTCGCCTATGTCATGCCGCTTGGCGGCAGACAGGCGGCCGAGGCGCTCGAGGCGCTCAACCGCAACCGGGTCGAACTGCGCCGGGTGGTGGTCAAGGGACTGGCGCTGAAATTTGCGCCGGAGCTTCGCTTCGAGCTCGACGATACGTTCGACCGGATCGACGATACCCGCCGCATGTTCGATCAGGAGACGGTCCAGCGCGACATTGCCGCCCGGCATGAGGACGACGATGAGGCCTGAGAGGTTCGGCCGCGCCGTATTTGGCGCCGGTCTGCTGATTGCCGGCGTGCTGCCGTTGGCGGCCGCTGCAGCCCCCGACTGCCGCACCATGAGCTATGAGGACAATGGCTATACCGTCTGCACGCTCCGGGCGGACCGGGACGAGATCCGGCTGTTTCACAGCGACGCTGCGGGCAACCTCTATGGCGGATTCAGCGCGATCGAGGCGGATCTGGCGCGGCAGGGCAAGACGCTGACCTTTGCAATGAATGCCGGAATGTACCACGGCGATCGCCGGCCGGTCGGGCTCTATCTGGAGAACGGGCAGAAAAGCGGGCCGCTGGTGACACGCGACGGGCCGGGCAATTTTGGGCTCTTGCCGAACGGGATCTTCTGTATCCAGACGGATCGCGCCAGGGTGATCGAGAGCCGGGCCTATGCCGCCAACCTGCCCGAGTGCCGCTATGCCACCCAGTCCGGGCCGATGCTGGTGATCGATGGCAAGCTTCACCCGAGGTTCCTGCCCGACAGCGACAGTCTTTTTGTCCGCAACGGTGTCGGGGTCGAGGCCGATGGCGTGACGGTCGATTTCGTGATCTCGGACAACCGGGTCAATTTCGACAGCTTCGGACGGTTCTTTCGCGACGTTCTGAAGACCCCGAACGCGCTTTATTTCGACGGCAAGGTCTCGCGCATTCATGCGCCGTCGATGGGACGGTCGGATACCGGGTTTCCGCTCGGCCCGATCGTCGGGTCGGTGGCGCCGGCCGAATAGCCGGGCCTGACGCCGGCGGCCGAGTTGGCCCGGCATCCACACAGCAGAAATGAAGTGGCGACAGGCGGGCGGCCGCGACCATGGCCGGCACCCGGCAACGTAAAAAGGCCCCGGGGAGATACCTCGGGGCCCTTCTGTTCGTACCGTCCCGGGGGATCGGCGTGATTATTCGGCGGTCTCGGCGGCTTCGGCCGCTTCCGGCGTCATTTCCTTGCCGGTGGCCTGATCGACAACCTTCATCGACAGCCGCACCTTGCCGCGGTCGTCAAAGCCCAGCAGCTTGACCCAGACCTCCTGGCCCTCTTGCAGGGCGTCCGAGGGGTGGTTCAGCCGCTTGCCGAGGATCTGGCTGACGTGCACCAGGCCATCGCGCTTGCCGAAGAAGTTCACGAAGGCGCCGAAATCGACGATCTTCACGACCTTTCCCTTGTAGATCTTGCCTTCCTCGGGCTCGGCCACGATCGAATAGATCATGTCATAGGCCTTCTGGATGGCTTCGGCATTGGCCGAGGCGATCTTGATCACACCGTCGTCGTTGATGTCGACCTTGGCGCCGGAGGTCTCCACGATCTCGCGGATGACCTTGCCGCCCGAGCCGATCACTTCACGGATCTTGTCGGTGGGGATCTGCATGGTTTCGATCCGCGGCGCATGCGCCGAGAATTCCTGACGGCCGGCGGTCAGCGCCTTGGCCATCTCGCCCAGGATGTGCATCCGGCCGTCCTTGGCCTGTGCCAGCGCCTGTTTCATGATCTCGGGCGTGATGCCCGCGACCTTGATGTCCATCTGCAGCGACGTGATGCCGGCTTCGGTGCCTGCAACCTTGAAGTCCATGTCGCCCAGGTGATCCTCGTCGCCGAGGATGTCGGTCAGCACCGCCCAGGAGCCGTCGTCCTCGAGCACGAGGCCCATGGCGACGCCAGCGACGGGGGCCTTCAGCGGAACGCCCGCATCCATCATCGACAGCGAGCCGCCACAGACCGAAGCCATGGAGGACGAGCCGTTCGATTCGGTGATCTCCGACACGACGCGGATGGTATAGGGGAAGTCGGTCGGTGCCGGCAGAACTGCCTGCAGGGCGCGCCAGGCAAGCTTGCCATGGCCGATCTCACGACGACCCGGGGACCCGACGCGGCCAACCTCGCCAACCGAATAGGGCGGGAAGTTGTAATGCAGCAGGAAGTTCGAACGGGAATTGCCGTGCAGCGCATCGACGATCTGTTCGTCTTCGCCGGTGCCAAGCGTGGTCACGACCAGCGCCTGGGTCTCGCCGCGGGTGAACAGGGCCGAGCCGTGGGTCCGGGGCAGCAGGCCGACTTCGGAGCTGATCGGGCGCACGGTGGTCGTGTTGCGACCGTCGATCCGCTTGCCGTTCTTCACCACGTCGCCGCGCAGGATCGAGGATTCGAGCTTCTTGAAGGCGGTCCCGAGGTTCGCATCCGCCCGCTGTTCTTCGGTCAGGGCGGCGGTGATCTTCTCGCGCACGGCAGCGACGGTATTGGTCCGCTCCTGCTTGTCGAGGATCGCATAGGCGGCGCGCATGTCGTCTTCGCCGGCGGCCTTCACCGCGGCGTAAAGTTCGGAATAATCCGGCGCCGTGAAGTTGAAGGGTTCCTTGGCGGTCTCTTCGGCCAGCGAGATGATCAGGTCGATCACCGGCTGGATCTGTTCGTGGGCAAAGACCACGGCACCCAGCATCTCGTCTTCCGACAGCTCGTAGGCTTCGGATTCGACCATCATCACCGCGTCCTTGGTGCCGGCAACCACCAGGTCAAGCCGTTGGTCGGGCTTGGTGCGCAGATGGTCCATGTCGGCGACGTCGGGGTTCAGCACATAGGCGCCATTCGCAAAGCCGACGCGCGCGGCAGCGATCGGGCCCATGAACGGCACGCCCGAGATCGTCAGCGCGGCCGATGCCGCGATCATCGCGACGATGTCGGGATCGTTGACGAGGTCATGGCTGAGCACGGTGCACATCACGAGCACTTCGTGCTTGAAGCCCTTGACGAACAGCGGGCGGATCGGACGGTCGATCAGGCGCGCAGTCAGCGTCTCTTTTTCCGAGGGACGGGCTTCGCGTTTGAAAAAGCCACCGGGCACCTTGCCAGCGGCATAGTATTTTTCCTGGTAATGGACGGTCAGCGGGAAGAAATCCTGTCCCGGCTTGGGTTCCTTGGCGAAGGTCACGTTGGCCATGACCGAGGTTTCGCCCAAGGTCGCGATGACTGTGCCGTCAGCCTGGCGGGCAATCTTGCCGGTTTCCAGAGTGAGCGTTTCATCGCCCCACTGCATGGATTTTCTTACTTCATTGAACATCTAGCGTATCCTGACTGGGAGCCCTCCCGGGCGCATCCCGGGTCTCCCGTTTGAATGGCGGCCCCATTGCCGCAGACCCCTTTTATCCATTTCGAGCGCCGGGGTCAGAGCGCAGCGTCTCAGATGAAAGGGCCTTACACGGTTCCGGACTGTTTGAAAACCGGGTTTCCCCTGCGATAGCGGGACCGTGTAAGGCCCGGAAACGGCCCATGAGGCGGGATCCGGGCGGGGCGATGAGGGGGGATGTTCCGGCGCGGCGGGCCAAAGCCAGGGCGGGCCTGTCGCCGGTTTGTCGGAGGGTGCCGCGCGTGACGCGGTGAGGGCAGGTGGTGGCAGTCACCGGGCGACCCGGTCGCGACCTTCCCGAAAGCAAAGACGCGCCACCGGGGCGCGTCTTTCTTGGCGGATCAGCGGCGGATGCCGAGGCGTTCGATGAGGCTGCGATAGCGCGCCTCGTCCTTGCGCTTGAGATAGTCGAGCAGCTTGCGCCGCAGGGCGACGAGCTTCAACAGTCCACGGCGGGAATGGTTATCCTTGGTGTGGATCTTGAAGTGATCGGTCAGGGTGTTGATACGCGAGGTGAGGATCGCAACCTGGACTTCCGGCGAGCCGGTGTCGCCTTCCTTGGTCGCATATTCCTGAAGCACGCGGGCTTTCTCTTCGACGGTAATCGACATCGGGGTCTCCTTGTGGATCAAAAGGGTTCATGGCGCAGGCCGGGATGTCGTCCAGCGAGGCCCGTGGAGAAGAAACCGCGCCCCATTCAGGCCGCGGATGAGCGCATATAGGGGAACGAGCCGGGAAACGAAAGGGGTTTTCGAGTCCCTGCGCGGCACCGCCAAAGCTCAGCGATGGCGCCATGGGACCGGGGCGACGGCATATCCCACGTAAAGCGGATGGCGGGGCAGGCCCGCCTGCGTCGTGCCAAGGCACAGCAGTGGCCGGTTGCTGGCGCCAAGCAGCGCCGCGACCTCGGCGTCACGGCCGCGGTGGGCGCCGTGCACGCCCCAGGCGCACAGCACGGCATCGGCCCAGATGGCGGCATCGCGCAGGGCGGCGTCGTTGTCGGGGCCAACCGGCGCGCTTGCCGCGCGCAGATCGCGCGGATCGGTGGCACGCAGGGCAAAGAGGTTGCAGGCCCGGAGACCGCCATAGCCGAGCGCGCGGGCCCGGCGTTCGCAGCGTTCGATGGTGGGGTCGTTGCGTTCCTCGGTCGCGGTCGAGGGGTTGAGCATGACATAGAGCAGCCGCGGCGCGTCGGGCGCCCAGACCCGCGTCAGGGCATAGCGATAGGCGCCGCAGTCCGAATAGACCGCCGTCGAGACGGCATCGCCCCTGACGTGGCGCCGGGTGATCACCGCAGCGCTCAGTCCTCGTCGGGCAGGTTGAAGACCCGCGCGGGGTGCAATTCGCCCGCGCGATAGATGCCGATCGCGACCGGTTTGCCACGCCAGGCGGCCCAGGCGGTGTCGCCGTATTCGACATCCGTGGCCGACAGGACCAGCCCCGGATTGCCGTTCCTCAGCCGCACGGCACCTTCGGCCGAACAGGGCAGGCAGGGCAGGTCCGTCAGGCCGTCTTCAAGCGGGCGCAGATGGGCGTCAAGCTCGGGCGTCCGGGCCTGAGCCTCGAGCGTGTCCCAGTCGAGTGCATCTTCGGTGTCGAAGGGTCCCGACCAGATCCGGCGCAGGACGGTGACATGCGCGTGGCAGCCAAGCGCCTCGCCAAGGTCGCGGGCGATCGAGCGGACATAGCCGCCCTTGCCGCAGACCATCTCAAGCTCGGCATGGTCGGGATCGGGGCGCGCGACCAGTTCGAGGCTTTCGACGAAAAGCGCGCGCGCGGACAGATCGAAGTCCTCGTCGTCGCGGGCCAGCGCATAGGCGCGTTCGCCATCGACCTTCACGGCCGAGAATTTCGGCGGCACCTGCTGGATGTCGCCGCTGAAACCCGGCAGGGCGGCGGTGATTTCGGCATCCGTCGGGCGCAGGTCGCTTGTCGCGATCACCTCGCCCTCGGCGTCGTCGGTGTTGGTGGCCTGACCGAAGCGGATGGTGAAGCGATAGGCCTTCAGCGCGTCGGTGACATAGGGAATGGTCTTGGTCGCCTCGCCAAGGGCCACGGCAAGCAACCCGGTCGCCGTCGGGTCGAGCGTGCCGGCATGGCCTGCCTTGCGCGCCTCGAAGGCCCAGCGGACCTTGTTGACCACGGCGGTCGAGGTTGGCCCGGCGGGCTTGTCGATGATGACCCAGCCGGAAATGTCGCGTCCCTTGCGCCGTCGCGCCATGTCAGTTCCCCTTGCCCGTGAGCCCGGCCGAGTAGCCCGCGCCGCCCGCTGCGTCAATGCGGTGCGCCCGCCCGCTGCGGTGGCGACCGGTTCCGTGCAAGGGTCCGAACGACGCATCCTGGCGGCAACACCTGCCGGAAATTCGGTCGCCGTGCGCCCTGCGGCCCCCGAAGTCGATTTGCGAGGCTTGATTTGGCATCGGGCGACCCGCAGACTTGTAACATGAACATGCAGACCCCGACCCCGATTGGAAGCTATCGTCTGCCGGATCAGGTGGCCTTCGACCGCAGTGAAATGAGTCTCATCCTGACGCTTTATGGCCGGATGGTCGCCGCCGGGGAATGGCGCGACTATGGCATTTCCTGCCTGCGCGAGGTGGCGGTCTTCTCGATCTTCCGCAGGACCGCCGAGACCCCGCTTTACCGGATCGAGAAGCGCCCGAAACTGCGGCAGAAGCAGGGGCTCTATTCGGTGATCGGCATGGATGGCCAGATCCTGAAGCGCGGACATGACCTGAAGGCGGTGCTGCGCGTGCTGGAGCGCAAGCTGATCCGCCCTGTCGAGTGACGACCTGACGAAGGACTTGCGCCCGGGCCCTGACGCGCCGGTTCCCGGCCGTCACGCATGGTTCCGGGTAATCGCCACACTCCGTGGCATCCTCGCCGGCAGCCTTGGGGAGGATGCACCATGGAACTCACGCTGACCTCCGCCATGTCTGGCGGCGCCATGGTCGGGCACCTGTCCTATCTGCTGCTCGTGGTCTCGATGATGATGCAGTCGATGCTCTGGCTTCGGCTGCTGGTGATACTGTCGTCCTTGCTTGCCATCGCCTACGAGGCGGTCTGGCTGCACGATCCGGTCGGGCTGTTCTGGGAAAGCGCGCTGGTCGTCGTCAACCTGCTGCAGATCGCGCGGCTCTGGTACCGGTCCCGCGTGGCGCGGTTCCTGCCCGAAGACCGGCTGCTGGCAGAAACGGTGCTGCAGATCCGCGATCCTGCACTGGCGCGCAGCCTGCTCGACGGTGGTTTCTGGACCGATCTGCCGGAGGGTTCGGAGCTTGTGCATCAGGGCCAGCCGCCCTCGCACCTGACATTTCTGGCCAGCGGCGCAGCCGGGGTTCGGCGCGACGGCGCAACTCTGGCCGAGGTAGGCCCCGGCGCCTTTGTCGGCGAGATGTCGATCTTCGATCCCGAGGGTATGGCCTCGGCCACCGTGGTGGTCAGCCGGCCGGTGCGCTGCTGGCGGATCTCGTTCGAGCGGCTGCGCCACTGGCAGCGCGCGCAGCCCGACCTTTCCGCGGCAATCGAGGCGGGGCTCGCCCGCGACATGCGCCAGAAGATCGTGGCCGGCAATGCCCGGATGACCGCTGCGCAGGACGGGTCGGCGGCGGGCTGACCCGCGCGCCGGCCCGTCAGGTCATTCGTCGTCGAGCAGCGGGTCGATGCGGCGGGCGCGGAACTTGCGCCAGCGCGACCAGATCGCCAGCCAGATGCAGCCGAGGATCACCAGCAGCGTGATGGCGATCCAGGGGATCACCCGCACATCGGGTCCGGCAACCGGCGTCACGCTGATTGCGTTCGGATAAACGCTGAGGAACGGAAGCCGCCAGCCGTATTTCTTGACCGCCACCCATTTCTCGTCGTTTCCGGTCGACTTGTTGTCGGCGGCGATCGACTGCAGGCTCGAGGTGTCGAACTTGAAATAGGGCGGCCAGCCCCAGCCGGTATCCTCGTTGCGATAGACCATCGGCTTGCCGTTCGCCTTCACGGCCGAGATGAACTGAACGTCATAGCCGTCCGTCGTCGTGGCGTCGCCGGTGTTCGAATGGGCCCAGAAGATCGAATTGTCGCCCGGATGCACGCGCTGCACATAGGTGTCCGTGATCCGCACCACATCGTTGCGTGGCAGCGTGTACCACAGGAAGGCCGCGACGAGTGTCCAGACAATGATCCGGAACGTCCACTTTATGATTTCCCACATGGCTCGGTCCTCAATGGTAATTGGTCAGATAGATGATGCCGCCGATCAGCACGAACGGGATGACATAGACGCCGAGGATCAGTTTGCGGCGTAGCGAGTGATGATACGCCTCCATGCCCTCGTCGATGAAGCGCGCGCGGTCGCCGTGGCGGATTTCCTCGTCCCATTCACGCTCCAGCTTGTCGCGGCGCAGGCGGCGGGAATGGATCGACAACCCGATATAGACCCCGGTCATCGCGACGAACAGGATCAACAGCAACTTTCCCAGTGTCGCCATCGGCACCTCCCAGCTGCCGCGGACGGTTGCGGCGTGACAGACAGGTGATACCCCGGTTCGCGGGCCGGCGCGACAGTGTATTGTCGGCCTGTCTTCCTTGCCGCATGTGCCGTTTGTGTCGTGCGGCAGCGACCTGGCCCGCCCGAAATGGATCCCGCCCGGCCAGTCGCAAGTGGGACCCAACGTGACCGACGTCAAGGTGGACAGCGCGCCCGCGATAGCCCTAGGTTTGATCCAACGTTCCGCCCCCGATCTGCCCGAACCCCGATCTGCCCGAACCGGAGACACGCTCCATGGTCCCTTTGCGCCTGACGATCCTTCTTGGTCCGCTCGTGCTGGCCGCCGCCGCCTGCCAGCCGACCGCGCCTACAGCCACGAATGCCGCCACACCCGTGGCCGAGGGCGCCGATCTGGTCGGCGCCAAGGCCGAGACCGACATCGATGCCAGCGCACTGATGGCGCCGCAATAGGCTGTCAGGCTTCGGGGTCCGTCGGTCGGTGACGATGCGCGATGGCTTGACCCGGCATCGGGCGTCTCAGGGCCGCATCAGCGTGCCGAAGATCCGGTCCTTGTGCTCGCCCAGATAGATGCGCAGCCAGGGGGTGAAGCGTTCGGGCCGCCGCGCCACCTCGGCGGTCAGGTCATAGAACCCCACCCATTCCACCTGCGCCACTTCCGCGGGATTCGGCGTGACCTGCATCTTGCGCTCGGCCAGCGCCATGAAGATGTCGACCACCTCGTGTTCGATCATGCCGTCGCCGACATCGGCGCGGTATTCGAGCCGGTCGCGATGGGCGGGATAAAGGCCGGTGATCCCCAGTTCCTCGCGCAGCCGGCGCACGGCGCAGTCGGCGGCCGGTTCAAGCCAGCGGGGATGGGTGCAGCAGGTGTTCGACCACAGCCCCGCGCTGTGGTATTTTCCGGCGGCGCGGCGTTGCAGCAGCACGTTCTCGCCATCCATGACAAAGACCGACACCGCCTTGTGCCGCAGGCCCCGACGATGAACGTCGAGCTTGTCGATCGGCTGGAGGGTCCCGTCGACCCAGGCGGGGATCATGTCTTCGGTCATGGACCTGTGCTCGGCACGGCGGTTCGGTGCCGGATGGATGGTGCGGTAGAACGGACGCGGCACCGCGCGCTGACGCTGCCTGACCTAGCGACCACTATGCAGCCGCGCTTCGGCGTTTCACCTCGACATGGTGCCACAGGGTGCCCTTGAGGGCCCGCGATGCCCTGCCCGTGCGCAAATGTCCCAAGGCCGCCCGTCTGCTGGCGGCTGCCGGGGCACAGCCTGCGGCGGGCGGTCGCGACGGGGCGACATGCCTCGGCGTCTTGTACCTTGGAACGATTGAATGCGCCGCATCCTTCGTTAGGGTGGGTCGGGGAAAGACGTTCACAAGCCAATCGGCAGAAACCAGCGGGACCAAAGGTGCCCGTGTCCAGCCATGACCGAAAGCGAGGAAATCCCCATGATCCGATCCCTGACCGCCACCGCCACCGCCATCCTGACCGGCCTGCTGGCCGTTCCTGCCGCAGCCCAGGACGTCGACGCCGGCGCCGAGGTGTTCAAGAAGCAATGCGCAACCTGCCATGTCGTCGTGAACCCCGATGGCGAGACGCTCGCCGGGCGCAAGGCAAGAACCGGCCCCAACCTTTATGGCGTGATCGGCGGGCCCGCCGCGCAGGTCGAAGGCTTCCGCTATGGCGACGGGATCCAGAAGGCGGCCGAAATGGAACTGGTCTGGAACGAGGAGAACCTCGCCGCCTATTTGCAGGACACCAGCGGGTTCCTCGAAACCTTCACCGGCGACGATTCCGTGCGCTCGAAGATGTCCTGGAAGGTCAAGAAGGAAGAGGACGCCGCCAATGTCCATGCCTTCCTGATCTCGCTCAACCCCCCCGAGTGATCGGGCAACAGGCCGATTTAGAGGGGGCCGTCCGTCAGGGGCGGCCCCTTTATCTTGTCGATGTGAGGCGGGGTTTCGCTTGCGTATCGCGCCGCCCGTTGTGGCAGCGAGGAGCCCTTGGCTCACACGGCAGCCAGGCGGGATGTGGCCCGAAGGTCGCCTAGTCGTTCAGTTTGCGCCTCAAGCGGTTTGCAATCTGCTCAAGATCTTCACGCGGGAGCGGAGGAAACTCCGCGCTCTGGAAGGACGTCATGCCATTTGGCAACTTCTCTTCCACGATTTCGCCCCGGATCATGCTGTCGTTCAGTGCGTCGCCGTCGCGATGCGGGGCAAGATGCACGTGAAGATGGGGAACGCCGTCTCCGAAGATATAGACGTAGACAACATCGGCCCCGGTCGTCGATCTCAGGGCCTCGGAACATCTTGCCATCGCGGTGCCGAAGCTGGCCGCCTCGGCCCCGTCGAGGGCATGGATGTGCGAAATGTGACGTTTGGGTTCGAGATAGGCGAATTCCATGACCTCGGATGACAGCGCCACTGTCAGACGCCAATGATCGTCCTGCCAGACCTCAATTCGATCAAGCTCGGCATCGGCGTTCCGGCCGCGGCACAGGATACAGTCGGGGTTCTCCATCATTCCCATCTTAGAGCCTGAGCAGGGATCCGGATTCAACCGCCTGCGGCGTGGAGAATGGCAATTCCGCGCCGCCTTCCGGGCCTCCCACCCTGCCGGACAGGCAGGGACCGGGCCGGAATTCGACTTACCAACCACGGTCGCTTGCCGCTAACGTGGGGCGCAGGATCACGTGAGATCACCAAGGGAGCCCCGCCATGTTCACCCGTCTCATCCCCACTGCTGCCGCCCTGCTGGGGCTTGCCGTCTCTGGTGCGCTGGCCGCGCAGGACAGCGTCTCGCTTGGCATCGCGCTCGAGCCGCCCAACCTCGATCCGACGGGCGGGGCGGCGGCGGCGATTGACGAGATCGTCTATTCCAATGTCTTCGAGGGCCTGACCCGCTTTGCCCCGGACGGCAGTATCGTGCCGGGGCTTGCGTCCAGCTGGGATGTGTCCGGGGACGGCCGAACCTATACCTTCCATCTGCGCAAGGGCGTGACATTCCACGACGGCACCGCGATGGATGGCGCGGACGTCAAGTTCTCGCTCGACCGTGCCCGCGCGCCCGACTCGACCAATGCCCAGAAGGCATTGTTCGCGGGCATCGAAAGCGTCGAGGTGCCCGATCCGCTGACCGTCGTGGTCACGCTCGCCCGCCCCGATGGTGCGTTCCCGTTCAAGATGGCCTGGGGCGACGCGGTGATCCTGGCGCCCGAGACCGCCGCGCAGGCCGCGACCCATCCCGTCGGCACCGGACCTTTCGTGTTCTCGCGCTGGGCGCAGGGCGACCGGGTCGAGCTTGACCGCAACGACGCCTATTGGGGCACGGAACCGGCGCTGGCCCACGCGAGCTTCCGCTTCATCTCGGATCCGAACGCGGCGATGGCGGCGATGATGTCGGGCGAGATCGACGCCTTTCCGCGCTTTCCCGCCTTCGAGACCCTCGCCGTGTTCGAAAGCAACCCGATGTTCCGCGTCACCGAGGGCTCGACCGAAGGCGAGACGATCCTTGCCATGAACAACGCCCGGCCGCCGCTCGACGACATCCGCGTGCGCGAGGCAATCGCCCATGCGATCAACCGTCAGGAACTGATCGATGGCGCCATGGGCGGCTATGGCACCCCCATCGGCAGCCATTTTGCCCCGCACAACCCGGATTACGAGGATCTGACGGCGCTGTCTGCCTATGACCCCGAATTGTCGAAGACGCTGCTGGCCGAGGCCGGGCAGAGCGACCTGAAGCTGCGCCTTGCCCTGCCGCCCCCGGTCTATGCCCGCCGCGGCGGCGAGATCGTGGCGGCCGAGCTGCGCGCGGTGGGGATCGAGACCGAGATCACCAACATGGAATGGGCGCAGTGGCTGGAACAGGTGTTCAAGGGCAAGGATTTCGATCTGACCATCATCAGCCATACCGAACCTGCCGACATCAACATCTATGCCCGGCCGGACTATTACTTTCAGTATGACAACCCGGCCTTCCGGGATCTGATGGACCGGCTCGACGCCACCAGCGATCCGGCCGAACGCTCGGCTTTGCTGAAGCAGGCGCAGGAAACTATCGCGAAGGACTACGTCAACGGCTTCCTGTTTCAGCTTCCCCGGGTCTCGGTCGCCAAGGCCGGGCTGGAAGGTCTGTGGGTCGACGAACCGACCCAGGCCAACGACCTGACCGGGGCGCACTGGGCCGACTAGGCGCAGGCCGGGAGGTCGAGGAGGATAGGGTCGGCCCCTCGCGCCGGATGCGCGGGGGCCGGCCCGGTAGCGGTCAGAGGAAGGTCAGCCCGATCGTGATCAGGATGCCGCTGACAAACAGCTGGACCACGCAAAAGCCCATGATGTCCTTGGCGCGCAGCCCGGCAATGCCAAGCAGCGGCAGCGCCCAGAACGGCTGGATCATGTTGGTCCAGGCATCGCCCCAGGCCACGGCCATCGCCGCACGGGCCTGATCGACGCCAAGTTCTGCGGCCGCAGGCAGGATCACCGGCGCCTGCACAGCCCATTGCCCGCCACCCGAGGGGACAAAGAAGTTGACGATGCCGGCGCTGAGGAAGGTCCAGAACGGGAAGCTGCGTTCGGTGGCGAACGAAACCATCCCGTCCGAGATCGAGGCGGCAAGGCCAGATCCGACCATGATGGCCATGATACCGGCATAGAACGGAAACTGGATCACGATCCCTGCCGCGCCTTTCACGCCCTGCTGCAGGCTCAGCAGCAGATGACGCGGCGAGCCGTGCAGCAGAATCGCGAGCGTCAGGAACAGGAAGTTGACGACATCGAGCGTCAGCCCGCCGCCTGCCAGGAAATGGGTCACCAGCCAGACCGCGGCGGCAGCGCCGATGATCCAGGACAGGATCGGGCTCATCTCGATCCGGTCGGAGGGCGTTTCGGGCGCGCCGGCGTCGATGATGTCGTCGTCAAGCTTGGCGCGGTCGACATAGATGCTGTCGGCCGCAGACGGCAGCATCATCCGGTTGACCAGCGGCACCGCGATGAACAGCGACGCGACGATGGCAAGGTTGAACGGCGCGAAGATCGTCTGGGAGGTGCCGATCACACCCATCTGGGCGGCAAAGGGGTGGCCTTCGGTCGCGATCGCGAGCGGAATGGATCCAGCCAGACCGCCGTGCCAGACGAGAAAGCCCGAATACGCCGAGGCGATCAGCAGCCGGTAGTCGACCTCGATCTTGCGGGCCAGTTCCTTGGCAAACAGCGCGCCGACGATCAGCCCGAAGCCCCAGTTGATCCAGCTTGCACCGAGCGAGACCACGGAAACCAGAAGGATCGCGCCTCTCGGCGTCGAGGCATAGCCGGCAAGACGGCTCAGGATGCGGCGGACCAGCGGCGTGCTGGCCATCATGTAGCCGGCAACCAGAACAAAGACCATCTGCATGGAGAACTGGAGCAGCTTCCAGAATCCGTCTCCCCACATCTGCACCACGGCAAGGGGCGAGGTTCCCTCGAAGATCACAGCCGATCCCATGACGACGATGGTCAGGAAAAGGACCAGTACGTAAGGATCGGGCAAGTACCGTTCGACCAGCTGGACGAGCGGTTTTGTCAATGGAGCGAGCATTGTTGTCTCTCTTTCGTTGTCGAGAATCGGCCCGTTGCAAGGACGGGTCTGCGGATCACCCGGCAGGTTCGTTCGGGTAGTCGGCGCGACCTTTGCATGGCGCTGACTTGCGCGGCAACGGAACACAGAGTCGCGAGGTCTGTGACATGATCGACGTGAAGGGCTGTCGCCGCCAAGGGCGACGACGTGGCAGGGAGGTGCGAACCGGTCCCGGAAAAATCATTTGAAGACATTGGTTTGGGCCTGATCGGCGGCCATCTCTACCGCTTCCGGCGGCCGCCGATCAGGACCGAGATCAGGAACAGGCAGGTCGCCACGCAAACGATGGTCGGACCCGTCGGCGTGTCAAAGCGGAAGGACGCGGCAAGCCCGCCAAGGGCCGCAAGGCTGCCAAGCGCGCCCGCCGCGATCGCCATGGACTCGGGCGTGCGTGCAAGGCTGCGTGCGGTGGCTGCCGGGATCACCAGCAGCGCCGCGATCAGCAGCACGCCGACGACCTTGATCGCCACGGCGACGGTCAGGGCAAGCGCGAGTGTGAGCGCCGCCTGATCGCGCCGCGGGTCAAGCCCGCTGGCAATCGCAAGGTCGGGCGCCACAGTTCCGGTCAGCAGCGCCGACCAGCGCCACGAGATCAGCGCGATCACCACCCCCGCGCCGGCCCAGATCACCATCAGATCGCTGCGGGTCACGGCAAGGATGTCACCGAACAGGTATGCCGACAGATCCGATCGCACCCCGGGCAGGAACGAGACCGCAACAAGCCCGAAGGCCAATGCCGAATGGGCCAACACGCCGAGAAGCGTGTCGGCCGCAAAACCGCGACCGCCGAGCGAACTGACCGTCACCCCCATGGCCAGTGCCGCCAGCAGAACGCCCGGAAAGGTTGGCACGTCGAGCGCCAACGCCAGCGCGATCCCCAGCATTGCCGCATGGGCGGTGGCGTCGCCGAAATAGGCCATCCGCCGCCAGACCACGAAACAGCCAAGCGGGGCGGCCGCAAGCGCCGTGCCGACGCCTGCGAGGGCGGCGCGAAGAAGGAAGTCGTCGAACATCAGATTGCGTGGTCCTCAACGGGCGCATGTTCCTGCGGATGGTCGTGATCGTGCCCGTGGTCGTGGGTGTGGCGGTAGAGCGCCAGCGCACCCTGTGTTCCGGTGCCGAACAGCGCCCGGTATTCGGGGGCCGAGGCCACGACCTCGGGCGTGCCCGAACAACAGACATGGCCATTGAGGCAGATCACCCGGTCCGAGGCGCTCATCACCACGTGCAACTCGTGGCTGACCATCAGCACCGCACAGCCCATTTCCCGCCGGATCTCTGCGATCCGAAGGTAAAAGGCAGCCGATCCGCGCTGGTCGAGCCCCTGCGTCGGCTCGTCGAGCATCAGGATATCCGGGTTTTCAAGCAACGCGCGCGCCAGCAGCACGCGCTGGAACTGGCCACCCGACAGCGCCGACATCTGCCGCTGCGCAAGGTCCGGCAGGCCGGCATGGTGCAGCGCATCGGCGATCTGCGCGGCCGGGTGGCGGCGTGGAAGGCCAAGAAACCGGGTCACGGTGATCGGCAGCGTCGGGTCTATGTGCAGCTTCTGGGGAACATAGCCGATGTGCAGCCCGGGCGCCCGGGTCAGGGTGCCGGAATCGGGCCTGATCGCCCCGATCAACGTGCGCAGCAGGGTCGACTTCCCCGACCCGTTGGGGCCGACGATGGTGACGATCTCGCCGCGGCAGATGTCGAGGTCGACGTCGTGCAGCACCTGCAGCGCGCCGTGCCGCACGTTGACGCCGCGCGCGGACAGGATCGGATCTGTCGATGTCATTCGCTGTCGCTTTGCCGGCAGGCGGCGCAGCGGCCTTCGGCCTCGACCAGCACACGCTCGACCTCGAAGCCCGAGGCAGCGGCGGCCGAGACCAGTTGCGCGCGGGCCGGAAGCGCGACGGTTTCCGCGACCCGGTTGCAGGACCGGCAGATCAGGAAGGCGGGAATGTGATCCTCGCCCGGATGATTGCAGGCGACGAAGGCGTTCAGCCGTTCGACCCGGTGGGCAAAGCCGTTGGCGACAAGGAAGTCGAGCGCGCGATAGGCCGCCGGCGGCTGTGCACCAAGCCCCTCGGCCTGCAGCCGCTCCAGCACCTCGTAGGCGCCCATCGCCCGATGCCGTTCCAGCAGGATCTCGAGCGCCCGCCGCCGCACGGGAGTAAAGCGCAACCCTTCATAAAGACAGCGCGCCTCGGCCGCCGCCAACGCGTCCTCGACACAATGGCTATGGTCGTGTCGGGCAAAGCCGACAGGTTCGGTGGGGTGGCGCTGCGGTTCCATCTCGCGTCCATTTTCAACTTGCGGTGTTATAACATATCATTTAGACGGCCCTCAGCAAGATCGAAAGGACCTTCAGGATGCGACAGTCTATCCCCACACTCGCGCTGACCGCAATGCTGAGCGCGTCGGCTGCGTTTGCCGAGGTGCCCAAGGTGGCAACCGACATCGCGCCGGTGCAGTCGCTGGCAGCTCAGGTTATGGCCGGGCTTGGGGCGCCGGAGCTGATCCTGCCGCCGGGGGCCTCGCCGCATGGCTATTCCATGCGCCCGTCCGAAGCGCGGTCGCTGGCCGACGCCGATCTGGTGTTCTGGGTCGGCGAGGCGCTGACCCCCTGGCTGGAAAAGCCGCTGGAAAGCCTTGCCGGCAATGCCGAGGTGGTGGAACTGGCCGAGGTCCCGGGCGTGACGCAACTGAGCTTTCGCGAGGGCGCGGCCTTTGCACCGCACGATCACGACGCGGAGGAAGAGCACGTTGGCGATCAAGAGCCGCCAGACGAGGAGGGCCACGCCCATTCCCATCACGGTCTCGATCCGCATATGTGGCTTGACCCTGACAACGCGAAGGCGTGGCTGATGGCGATGGCCGAGGCGCTGGCAGCGGCCGATCCCGACAACGCCGCCACTTATCGTGCCAATGCTGCCGCGGCGGTCGAACGGCTTGGCGCCGAGCAGGCGCAGCTTGCGGCCGAGCTTGCGCCGGTGCAGGGGATGCGCTTCATCCTGTTTCACGACGCGTTCCAGTATTTCGAACATCGCTTTGGGCTGACGGCGGCGGGCGCGATTTCGCTCGGCGATGCCGTCGACCCCGGCGCTGCACGGGTCACGGCGATCCGCGATCTGGTGCGGGACGAAGACATCGCCTGCGTCGCCGCCGAACCGCAGTTCAGCCCGGCACTGGTCGCGACCGTGACCGAAGGCACCGGGGCCAAGACCACGGTGCTGGACCCGATCGGGGTCGGCCTGAACCCGGGGCCCGAGATGTACGGCACGCTGCTGCAGAACCTGGCGCAGGGGTTTCTGGCCTGCCGGTGACCGCGCGCGGGATCGGATCACGCCGGGCGGGGGCGCTGCCCCCGTCGCGGCAATGGCAGGCCCGTCGCAATGGCAGGCCCGTCGCGCTATGGCAGAATTTGCAGCCAGCCCCAGCTGGTCAGGATCGTTGCTGCGGTACCGACCAGCACGGCCGAGGCCGCGACGCGTTTGGCCACCCCATACATGTTGGCAAAGACATAGGCATTGACCCCCGGCGCCATCGCCGCGGTGATCACCGCCGATCGCAGCGCCGGCTCGGGCAGGGCAAAGGAGCGGCCCAGCAGGTATGTGATTGTCGGATGCAGGATCAACGAGACCGCAACGATGAAGGCGATGGTGCGCAGATCGCCCTCGGGACGATAATAGTAGAGCACGCCGCCAAGCCCGAACAGCGCCGCAGGCAGCCCCGCCCGACCGATCAGATCGAGCGCATCGGTCAGCACCAGCGGCAGCTGTAAACCGGTCAGGTTGACCGCAAGCCCCGACAGCACGCCAAGGATCAGCGCGTTGCGGAACATCGCCCGCAGCACCATGCGCGGCAGGGTGCGCGCCGAGCTGCCGGTTTCACGCGCGCGCACGATCTCCATCGCGGTGATGCCGAGCGTGTAGCAGAACGGCGAATGGATCGCGATGATGGCATAGTTCGCGCCAAGCGCATCCGCCCCATAGGCGCGTTCGGTGATCGGCAGGCCGAGCAGAAGCGAGTTCGAGAACAGCCCGCAAAAACCGATGGCGACGCTGTCCTGCCAGGGCCGCCCGAACACATACCGCGCACCGAACAGCCCGACGAAAAACCCGGTTGTGGCCCCGATATAGAAGCTGGACAGCAGCGGCAGGTTGAAGTTGCTGCCCAGATCGAGGGTCGAGATGCCGCGAAACAGCAGCGCGGGAATGGCGAAGCTCTGGGTGAACTTCATCAGCCCGTCGACACCATCGCTGCCGAAAAACTTGCGCCAGACTGCCGCGTATCCAAATCCGATGACCAGGAAGACCGGGAGAATGATGGAAATCAGATCGCCCATCGATCAGAGGTCGTAGCGGATTGTCAGCCCGTCATAGGCCGGTTCGACATGGGCCGGGGTCTCGTCCAGCACGGTCTGATAATCCATGTCGATATGAAGGTTGGTGACATAGGCGCGGCGCGGCGCGGCCCGCCCGATCCAGCCGAGCGTTCGCGCAAGATGCGCGTGGCTCGGGTGGGGGGCATAGCGCAGCGCGTCGACGATCCAGCAGTCGAGACCCTCGAGCGCGGGCCAGGCGGTGTCGGGGATCTCGTTGACGTCAGGCATGTAGGCCAGATCGCCGATGCGGAACCCGAGCGCGTCGATGTTGCCATGATGCACCCGGATCGGGGTCAGCGTGATCGGGCCGGCCGCGCCGTCGATGGTAAAGGGGCCGTCGATTGTTCGCATGTCGAGGATCGGCGGATAATCCGAGCCCTCGGGTTGGACAAAGACATAGCCGAAGCTCGAAATCAGCTTGTCCTGGGTCACCGCATCGGCCCAGATCGGCAGCCTGTGGCGCAGGGTGAAGACGATCATCCTGAGGTCGTCGATGCCATGGGTGTGGTCGGCGTGCCCGTGGGTATAGGCGACGGCATCGACCACGCCCACGTCGGCGGCCAGCAACTGGTAGCGCAGGTCGGGCGAGGTGTCGATCAGCACCCGCGTCACCGCCTTGCCATCGATCCGTTCGACCAGCAGCGAACAGCGGTGGCGGGCGTTGCGCGGGTTTTCGGGATCGCAGGCGCCCCAGACACGGCCGACCCGCGGCACCCCGCCGGAAGAACCGCAGCCAAGGACGGTGAAGCGAAGTTCGGCCATCAAGCAGCCCTTGCCCAGGCGGCGGCCTTGGAAAACAGGCGGTCGAAATTGGCCGAGGTGCGGGCCGCGAAATCGGCATAATCGAGCCCGAAAAGCTCGGCGCCGACCTTTGCGGTCAGGGCCGAATAGGCGGGCTCGTTGCGCCGTCCGCGGTGCGGCGGCGGCGCCAGATAGGGCGAGTCCGTCTCGACAAGGATCCGGTCGAGCGGGGCCGCGGCAAAGATATCGCGCAGGTCTTTCGAGCGCGGGAAGGCCGAGATGCCCGACATCGACAGGTAAAATCCCAGATCGAGCGCCGTCTGCGCCAGGTCCGGCCCCGAACTGAAGCAATGCAGGACGCAGTCATAGGGCCCGGCTGCGTGTTCCTCGGACAGGATCCGGGCCATGTCGTCGTCGGCGTCGCGGGAATGGATGATCAGCGGCAGTCCGGTCTGTCGGCAGGCCTCGATATGAACGCGCAGGCTGTCTTGCTGCATCGCCGCACTTTCGACGGTGTAGTGATAGTCGAGCCCGGTTTCGCCAATGCCGACGAGTTTCGGATGCCGGGCCAGTGCGACCAGTTGCTCGACCGTAGCCATCGGTTCCTCGGCGACGCTCATCGGGTGGGTGCCGGCGGCATAGAAGACCGGCGCATGCGCCTCGGCAATGGCGCGGACCCGGGGTTCGTTCTTCAGCTTGGTGCAGATCGTGACCATACGGGTCACCCCGGCGGCGTTGGCGCGGGCGATCACGTCCGGCAGTTCGCCCTCGAAATCAGGGAAATCCAGATGGCAATGGCTGTCGACGATCTGAGGTTGGGGCATGGCGGTGGTCCGGATGATCAGGCGGGAGCGGTCACGGTGCCGTCGGCGCCCGCATCGAGTCTGAGGATCGTATCGAGCAGCAGCGCGGCGGGGTCAAGGTTGACGGCCATTCCATGGCGCAGGCGTGCATCCAGTTCCTGCGACAGGGTTGCCCAGCGGCGGGCAGCCCCCGCGTCGGGGCAGAGCCGTGCCAGCACCGCGGCCTCGCCCGGCGCAGCCTCGGGCATGGGCGGGCCGGACAGCCCGGCCCGCGCAAGCCGCGACAGGAACAATGCCAGAAGTTCCGCGATCTGATCCATCAGTTCGGACTTTCCAGGCCCGGCGGCCCGGTTCGCAAAGGCGATGGCCGCGGGGCGGTCGACCCCCGGCGCGGTCGAAAACAGCCTGACGAGATCGGCATAGAGCGCGAGCCCGTCCGATTGCAGCAGCCGAAACGCCGTGCCGGCCGAACCCGCGGCAAGGGCCGAGACCGGGCCGGTATCGTCCGGCATCGGGGCGCCGGCCTGCGACAGCGCCGCGGCAAGGTCGTCGGGGGTCAGCGGGGCGCAGCGCAGGACGCGGCAGCGCGAGCGGATCGTCGGCAAAAGGCGCGAGGGCTGATGGCTGATCAGCAGAAGATGGGCGCGGGCAGGGGGCTCTTCCAGAAGTTTCAGAACCGCGTTCGCGGCACTCGGGTTCATCTCGTCGGCGGCATCGATGATCACCACACGCCGCCCGCCGTCCGCGGACGACAGCGCGAAAAACCCCTTGAGCCTGCGCGCCTCGTCGACGGTGATTTCCTGACGCAGCCGCTTTGCCTTGGCGTCCCAGGGCCGGCGCAGCAGGAACAGGCGCGGTTCGGACAGCGCCAGCAACCGCCGCGCGACCGGATCGTCGGGCGGAATGTCGAGGCTGTCGGGGCCCGCGGGTGCCCCGAAAAGACCCGCACCCTCGTCCACAGGGGTGGCCAGAAGGAACCGCGCCAGCCGCCACGCAAGCGTCGCCTTGCCGATGCCGCGCGGCCCGGTGATCAGCCAGGCATGGTGGATGCGCTCTGCCCGCACCGCATCGAGAAATCCGGCCTCGGCCGCGGACTGGCCAAAGACCCGCGCCGCGCTGCGCGGGTGCGGGGCGCCATCCAGCCGGTCGGGCTCGGGGATGTCGTCTGCGTCGCTCACCGCGCCGCGCCGGGACCAAGGGCGGGTTCGGGCAGCCGGCTGCGGGCCTGCGCCAGAACCTCGGCCGCCACGGACTCGGCCGGCCGGTTGCCGTCGATCACGATGCAACGTTCGGGATGGGCGGCGGCGATCTGCAGGAACCCCTCGCGCATCCGGCGTTGCAGCGTTTCGCCGAAATCCTCGAACCGTTCCTCGGCGGTGCGGCGGCCCTTGGCGCGCGCCAGCCCCTCGGCCGGGTCCATGTCGATCACGAAGGTCAGGTCGGGTTCGGTGCCGATCATCAGCGCATGCAACTGATCGACCAGATCGCGCAGATCGCCGCGGCTGACGCCCTGATACAGCCGCGTGCTGTCGGCGAAACGGTCCGATATTACCACCTTGCCAGCGTCCAGCGCCGGCCAGACCCGCTTTTCCAGATGGTCGCGACGGGCGGCGGTGAACAGCAGGATCTCGGTCTCGGGCGACCAGCGGTCGGGATTGCCCTGCAGAACCAGCGCCCGGATCTCCTCGGCGCCGGGCGATCCGCCGGGCTCGCGGGTCAGCACCACGTCGTGACCCTGCGCGGTCAGCGCATCGGCCAGCAGCCGGGCCTGGGTCGACTTGCCCGACCCGTCGATCCCTTCGAAGGTGATGAAGCTGCCGCGGCCTTTGGCAGGCGCCGCCGGCATCAGAGCCCCGCCGCCTGGCCTGTTACCTCGGCAAGCAGGGTCATGGCGGCGGTGCGTACCCGCGGCAGGAACCCGCCCTTGGCGACCGCGGTCGCAGCCGTCAGCGGCAGTTCCTGACGCTCGAGGTCGGGCAGGTCGACGATCAGCGTGCCGATCTGCTGGCCTTCGGCAATGGGGGCGCGCAGCGGCGTCTCATAGGTGATCTCGGCCTCGATCCCGCCGCGCACGACGGCCGGCACCAGCAGCGAGATATCCTCGGGCGCGATCATGGCCACGCTGCGCTGCGAGCCCATCCAGACCGGCACTTCGGCCAGCCGCGTGCCCTTGGTCACCACGGTCTTCTGGACGAACTGGCGGAACGCCCAGTTGACGACGCTTTCGGCCTCTTCGGCGCGGGCGGCATCGTCGGGCAGGCCCGAGATCACGAAGATGATCCGCCGGTCGCCCTGCACCGCCGAGCCGACAAGGCCATAGCCCGCCTGCGAGGTATGTCCGGTCTTCAGCCCGTCGGCGCCGATCCCGAGGTGGAGCAGAGGATTGCGGTTATTGTGGTTCGAGGGCACGCGGCCGTCGAAGGCGAAGGTCTTGATCGAGAAATAGTGATAATACTCCGGGAATTCCTCGATCATCCGCCGCGCCAGCAGCCCGAGGTCCTCCATGCTCATCTTCTGGTTCGGGTCGGGCCAGCCGCTGGCATTGGCAAACGAGGAATTGCGCAGCCCGATGGCCTTTGCACGCTCGTTCATCAGCTTGGCAAAGCCTTCCTCGGTGCCGGCGAGGCCCTCGGCCACCACGACGCAGGCGTCGTTGCCGGACTGCACGATGATCCCCTGGATCAGTTCCTCGACCGTCGGGCGGTCCTTTGTGGTCAGGAACATCGACGATCCGCCCATGCTGACCGCCTTGGCCGAGACCGAAAACCGGGTGTCAAGCGTCACGCGACCGTCGCGCAGTGCCTCGAACAGCATGTCGAGCGTCATCAGCTTCGACATCGAGGCCGGCGGCAGCGGGGTCTGGGCATTCTTCGACAGCAGCACGGTGCCGGTGGTCTCGTCATAGACCCAGGCGGCGGTGGCCCTGGTTTCGAAGGCGGCTTGCGCCGGAACGACGAACCCGAGGGCCAGAATCAGGATGAGGGAAAACAAGCGCATCATGGCCGAAGTCCTAGCGTGCGGATCCGTCGGGGTACAGTGGATCGGGATGTCAGAGGCAGCGGTCCCCTTTGTCGGCAGCTTAGCCGTGGCGGCGCCCGGGGAAAAGAGCCAGACGACGTCCGCGCAGCATGGGTTCCAGAATCACCACAACCGGTCTATGCGACGTCTCCGGTCGGAGGCGTGGCAGAGCGGTTGAATGCACCGGTCTTGAAAACCGGCGTACGTGAAAGCGTACCGTGGGTTCGAATCCCACCGCCTCCGCCATCATCTCAATCTATAACCATGATATTGCATAAAAAAATCCCTTTGGGGCGAATTTATTCCCCCACTACTTCCCCCAATGCGTTCTGGAAGGCCCCGGAATTTGTCGGAACAAGCTGGCCGGAACGGCCTGCTGCGTTCAGCGATAAGCCCGCCTCCATCCTGCGGTCACGGCTTCCGATTCGGAGCAGAACCACCGCTCTCCCTTCTCGGTCGAGATGCGGGTGCGGTCGTAGCGGTTATGGTCGCGGGGTTCACAGACCAGCTTCCTTGCGGCCATGAGGCCTGTCAGTGTCTGGCCAGCCCATCGGCCGCAGGCCCCGGGTGAGCCGTCCGCGCGCTTGCAGACCTGTTCCTTCTCGGGCGCGTCGATGCCATGGAGCCGGATCCGCGTGTCCGCGATGTCGAGTGTGTCGCCGTCGATCACGCGAGCGCTGCCCGACACGGCACCGAAGCTCCAGTCTTGATGAGGTGTTCCAGATGGGGGTGGGACGCTGCATCCGATCACGATCGCCGCGGGCAGAAGGGAGAAGGATCGTGCCATGCCGCCGATAGGCCATCCGGGACGGGGTGAAGGCAAGTCCTAAACCGGTCTGGCAACAGGCGGCAAGTAGGACGCCCGAGGCCACAGAATTGGACGCTCTTGGCGTCAGAAAATGATCCGGATTGCCACAACGATGGACGCCCGGGTGCCAGACAGGGACTTCGTACAGACAGCAGGGAAGGTTCGCTTGGGGCCCATATTTGCCCCTGCCGGGCTGCGCGTTTGCTGCGAGTGCAATCGGCTGGCGTCAGCCCCTTGCGACATTCGTACTCGTTGCAGCATGAAGCGGGGTGTCGACCCGATGAGCGGGAACCGGTCTTTCGTTTCGCGTAGCGTGAAGGTCGGCTTTGGGCCGAGAGCGACGGCGCACCTGGGGCAACGACGCGTGTGCCTCCTGCTGCGCCGCCGCATGACCGCTTCGAGCCCTTAGTGCCCAGTTCCGCTACGGTTGGAATGAGAGAATTCGATAAGATCCCAGCGGTTTCCCCAGGGGTCTTTCCAGACCGCGACCCGCCCGTAAGGTTCATCGCGGGGAGGGGATTCGAACTCGACACCCTCGGATTTGAGACGCTGGTAGTCGCTCGCAAAATCTTCTGTCTCGAGAAACAACCAGACACGCCCGCCGCCTTGTTCTCCGATAGATGCAGTTTGGCGATCACCTACGGCTCGGGCGAGCAAAATTTCGGTCTCGCCACCGGGAGGCGCGATTCTCACCCAGCGTTTGCCATTTCCGAGGTCGGTATCCTCCCGGCACTCGAAGCCGATGCGATGGAAAAAATCGAGTGCTGGATCGTAGTCCGGGACCAGAAGCGAAAACAGAGCAATACGCGCGGGCATAATGCGGTCTCTCGAGTGATTTGTTGTCGTTGCTCAAGTGAATCATATGATCGTCCAGAATGACATAGCTTGGTCGGCAGAGGCATTTGGGGAGCGTCCACTTCGTCCCGCACTGTGGACCTCAGGGTCCCGGGCTATGCTGCGCGGTGCCATGAAAGTCCGGTATGGGGAAGCTGCGTTGCGGCAATGGCGATCTTGGCGAGTGGCAACTATGCGCCGGAAGCGACGTCCGCTGATGCCTGCCAGGTGGCTGACCCGCAGCGACGCCGCATGTCAGCTTGGAGCCCATTTCTACGGAGCTTCAGCAACGCGGCGAATGACCGCTCCGGAGAGTTCAGAGCAATCGCGCTCCTGGCCCTTCTTTTGCCAGATGATCGTCTTCGTTGACCAGCGGGCAGCGTTTCACGCTGAGACAACCGCATCCGATGCACATCGCCATCTTGTCGCGCAGTGCCGTCAGGGCGTTGATCCGGCGCGTAAGATCGTCGTGCCAGGCCTCGGAAATCCGCGCCCAGTCTTTCGTGTCAGGCACAGAGTGTGTGGGTTGGCTGGAGAGGGCTTCAGCGATTTCGGAAAGCGGCACTCCCGCACTTTGGGCGACCTTGATCACCGTCACCCGTCGCAGGACCTCACGGCGATAGACACGGTGGTTCGCGCTGTTCCGCACAGAGGCGATCAGCCCCTTCCGCTCGTAGAAATGCAGCGTCGATACCGGCAAACCGCTTCGTTTCGCGACCTGACCAACCGACAAATAGATTGTTGCCATGAAAAACTCCTTGACCTCAACCAATGTTGAGGTCGCAGGCATAGGGCTGTCAAGGAGATCACGATGGCCGATACCAACCCAGATCCGGATTTCAGGAAAGACGCATTCGTCTCGTGGCGTGAATTCCTGGGCAGCGCCTACATGCCAGCTCTGGCCGTTGTTTGCCTCTCTGTCTGGTTGCACGCGGCGGATTCACTGATCGTGGCAACGATGCTCCCTTCGATTGTGGCTGAGATTGGCGGGGCTGGTCTGGTCGGCTGGTCGGTTTCGCTTTACGAAATTGCGTCTGTCGTTGCCGGTGCCGCAAGTGCCCTTTTGACGATGCGCTACGGGCTTCGCGCGCCCATGTGCCTTGCGGCGCTTGTCTTCGGATTGGGATGTTTTCTGAGTGCGTTTGCACCGACCATGCTTCTCCTTCTGGCGAGCAGGGTCTTTCAGGGTCTGGGTGGCGGCGGTCTGGTTGCCATGGGTTTTGTGGCCGTCGGCGTCATCTTTCCCCGGCGCTACACCGCACGGGCCATGGCCGCTGTTTCGACCTTCTGGGGCGTGTCGGCGTTCCTCGGGCCGCTGATCGGCGGCTTTTTTGTCGAGTTTGCAACCTGGCGGTGGGGCTTTGCATTTTTCGGCGGGCAGGCCATCGTCCTCGCCCTCTGGATTGTGCTGCGCCCGGATCACGCACCATCCGATGCCAGTTCCAGAACTGTCTTCCCTTGGAGGCGTCTGGCATTGCTCTGTCTGGCTGTGCTTCTGGTCTCCTATGGGGGCGTGGAGATCGAACCGGTGCAGACCACGCTATGCGTTCTTTCCGGGGTCGCCTGCCTGGTCCTGTTCCTTCGCCAGGACCATCACGCCCAGAACGACCGCTTGCTTCCATTAAGACCGTTTGACTTCACCAAACCGACCGGATCGGCCCTGCTGATGATCCTGTCGCTATCTATTGCCACGATTGCCATCACCGCATTCGGCCCTCTTCTCGTCGTCGCGATCCACAATGCATCCGCCCTGACGGCCGGATACATTGTCGCCTGCTCCTCAATCGGCTGGACCGTGATGGCGGTGCTCGTAAGCGGATCGCCTGAAAGGCTGGACCGTCTGATGATCGCAATCGGGATGGCGCTCGTGGCGGCGAGCATCGCCGGGTTTCTCTACGCCGTTCCTAACGGGCCGGTTTGGCTCATCGCCGTGTTTGCAGCGCTGGAAGGCGGAGGGTTCGGGATGGCATGGACATTCATCCTCAGAGTAACCACCGCCCTTTCCGCTCCGCAAGAAGTGCAGCGTATTTCCGGTGCGATCTCGACCATTCAGCGCCTCGGCTATGCCCTGGGTGCTGCGTATATCGGGATCGTCGCGAATGCGGCTGGTTTCGCAACGATGGATACAGCGGCTCAAACGGCGGAAACAGCTCGATGGATATTTGCTGCCTGTCTACCCTTTGCCCTCCTCGGTCTTCTATCCATGGTGACGCTTGTTCGGAGTGAGCTGCGTAACGGCAGTGGAGCCTTACATGGCTAAAGCAGACCTTGGCGCGGGCGCAGCGAAAGTCCGTTCCGTCCGCAAAGTGTGAGTTCGAAGCTGCCTCGATCTCGCGACCGCTGCGAACGGCCGGTTCGGCGGGCCGCGCTGCGGCATCCGGAGAAGCGGTGAACGGCGGCTGTGGACCGGGAGCGACGGACGCTGCTGTCCGCCAGGTGTACGGCTCGCTGCTCTGCCGCAAGCCCGCTCGGAGTCCAAATTGCTTGATGCTGCAGCGCAGACTCGCTTGGCTCCCAAGGAAGAAGCCGTTTCACCGCATGGCATTTGGGGTGTAGCCGAACACCGCCCGAAATCGACGGATCATATGTGTCTGCGATGAGAAGCCACACAGCACCGCCACATCACGTGCCTTCTGTCCATCCGCGAGCAGATCGCGGGCGCGCTCCACGCGTTGGCGCAAGACCCATTCGTAGGGCGATGTCCCATAGCTGACGGTGAAGGCGCGCGAGAACTGGCGGGAGCTCAGGCCGCTGACCTCCGCAAGGTCGCGGACGGTGATCCGGTTGGCGAGAGATGTCTCGACGGTGTCCTCCACCGCACGCCTTTGCGCGCCTGTCAGGCCGCCGTTGGGGGCCCTGAAATCGCTGGTCACATGCTCGATCACGAGCGCGCGCGCCAGCAAGGTCATCAGGGCATGATCCAGAACGTTGCCCTGGTCGGGGTCCGCCCAATCCAGCACGAGAAGAAACCGCTGGCAAAGCTCTCGCAACGCTGGATCGCAGCCGAACAGGACCCGCGCGGGCGTCGTCGCGGTGCTGCCGGTCGCGAAGCTCAGGTGGCGGTCCCTGAAATAGACGTCCAGCCATCTGACGTAGCCCTCGTTGTTCCAGGCAAAGCAGTCGCCGGCGCGCAGGGTGCAGATCGCTCCGGGAGAGCCCGCAGAATTCGGGCGGATTGCGGTGCGGGTCACCTCGCGGACTTGGCTTCCGCCTCGCAGATAGAGGCTGAACGTATGGTGGTCCGCCGCGCGATAGTGGACCTCGCCCTTGCGCTGCTCCCAGACCGCCAACCCGATGCCCATGGCCGTGACATGGGAGCGGAGGAGGCTTGCCCGAGACCGGAGCGCCCGCGCCACGTCAAAATCGAATATCTCCGGGGCCATGTCGCTCCGTTCTGAACATTGTGGCAGGATCGTATCAGATACGGCCTGATTAGGCGAGATGCGGCGTCCTCGGTTCGGTAGAACACGCCTCGGGATCACCAAAAATCGAGACCGTAGTCATGCCGCTCAACCCCGCTTCCGTCCTCGCGAAAAGAGGGCTCGAGACACCCTTCAACGCCCTGCCGTTCACCGCAGGCGAAGACGTCGCAAGCCTCTCCTGCAACTTCCTGGACGCGGCGCGATGACGGTGGTGAAGGGTTACTCCGCCTGGTCTGCACGGCAGATTGCCATTCTTTGCCTCCTCTGGGCCACTGGGTTGTTTCTCCGAATACCGGTGCTCGCGGTTTCGCCGCTGGCTGGTCGGATCGCGGAGGATCTGAAGCTGTCGACCACCGGCGCGGGCGCCCTGACCATCGTTCCGGTGGTGGTTCTCGCGTTGGCGGCGCCGCTTGCAGTATGGGCCATTGCGCAGATCGGGCCTGCCCGGACGATTGCAGTCGGTCTCCTACTCAGTGCCGCGCTGTCGGCCTCTCGCGGATGGACCTCGTCGGCGGTGGTGCTGTTCGCTGCCACCATTGGCATGGGGATCGGAATCGCGATGTTCCAGACGGCCCTGCCGAGCGCCGTCCGGGGGTGGCTTCCCGCGCAGGCGGCCATGGGAAGCGCGGTTTATCTGAACGGGATGATGGTTGGCGAGCTTCTCGGGGCCGGGGCAACCTTGCCCGTCATCATGCCCCTGGCGGGGCAGGACTGGCGCATGGCCCTGGCGCTCTGGGCGATGCCTGCCGCGGTGATCGCGGTGCTCATCCTGCTTGCCCGGGAGAAGGCCAAGCCCGGCGGGACCAGGCCAGTCTCGCCGGACTGGTCGGATGGCCGGACATGGGAGCTTGGTCTCTGGCTGGCCGGGTCGATTGCCGTCTTCTTTAGCATCAACGCCTACATGGACGTGGCCCTTTCTGCGCGAGGGAACGCCGCGTGGCTCGGTGCCCTGATCGTTGCCTATAATGCCACGGCGTTGCTGGCGTCTCTGGCCATGCTCTGGTGGAAGGCGGCTTGGATCGGTCGCCGCGGCCCGGTCGTCATGACCGGCATCGCCGCTGCTGCCGGTATGATCGGTTTTGGCTTCGTGCCCGGTCCGGTCGGCTATCTCTGCGCCCTCGTCGCCGGCTTCGCCGCATCACTGCAACTCATCCTGATCATGTCGCTGCCGCCAGTCGTGACCGAAGAGTCGAATGTCGCGCGCCTGACGGGCGGGATCACCTTCGTGGGCTACCTCGTCGGATTCGCATTGCCGCTCCTCGGTGGCTTGCTCTCAGATGCCGCTGGCGGTGTCGGGATGATTTTCATACCGACAGCCGTTTTCATTCTCGCTCTCACCGGGGTCGGTCGCAAAAGCGGCGGATACGCGGAGTGCTCGTCCCACATCGGGGGCAAAGTATAGGAGGCCGTAAGATCGAGCCGTCCCGTCCGCGGCAATGTAGACTATGTGCGTCCAGCCGTACGGCAGCTTCGCCGCGATAGATGCGGTTCATCAGCACCCTGTAGAGATATCCCTTGTCGACCAACGTGCCCTGCTTGTTGCGCAGCGCTCTGCGGCGCAGTTCGCGGGCCAGCACGGTCGCTGATCCGACCTCGACGAACCGTTCGAAGATGCCCCGCATGGCGGCAGCCTCGTCCTCGTTCACCACGAGCTTGCGGTCCTTCACATCGTACCCGAGCGGGACGTAGCCGCCCATCCACATGCCCTTCATGCGGTAGGCGCGGACCTTGTCGCGGATGCTCTCGGCTGCGACCTCACGCTCGAACCTCCCCTTTCTCTTGTCGCCTTGGGTCGAATGTCCGACTTCGACGCCTCGCATCCGACGGATTCCGAAATCCGCAGACGTCGACCATCCGTCATGGCCGCATCTGGGCAAGACTCCGCCAAACCGGCAGGCGGTCGCGGTCGTATCGACGCCGGAGCGTCACCGGTTCCATCGGGCCAGACAGGTTTCAGACAGCTACGTCGGTTATTTCTTCTCGAAATTGTCGATCGCAGGGGGCGGTCGAATCAGATTGGGAGGAAGTCTGATGGAGGTAACCGGAATGCTGACCGGCGCGAAGCTGCTTGGTCATGTCGGGTTTCCCACGACCGAAGTACTGGGGCCGGACGCAACCGAGGATGAAATCCAGAACCTGATCGACCGGCACAAGCTGATCTTCATCAAGCCGCTCTTTCGCGGCGGCGTCGGCAAGAAGGGCAAGGCCGGGCTGATCGGCAAGGCCAGCGACCTCAAGACGGCACTGGCCGAGAAGGAACGGCTCTATTTTGCCGAGCACCGTCATGGCAATGTGATCGCCAAGGCAAATGGCATTACGTTCGAGGCCGGGGTACCGGCAGAGCACGAGGTCTATTTCGCGATCACCGATGACAGCCGGTTCCGCGCACCGACGATGACGCTGACCCACCGGGGCGGCGTCGACATCGAGGAACTGGAGAAGCACGAAATCGCCTCGGTTCCCTTCGATGCGCTGACAGGTCTCAAGGCTTTTGTCGTCGCCAATGCGCTGACGGACATCAACGCGCCGCGCGAGATCATCTCGCCTCTGGTCCAGCATCTGCCGAAGCTCTGGGAGCTGATGCACCACTACGGCATGACGACGCTGGAGTTGAACCCGATCCGGATGCGTCCGGGGCGCGACGGTCGCCTGACACCGGTGGCGTGCGATTTCAAATGCGGGTTCGACCGTGACGACGCCCGCGTGGCGCGTCTTGGTCTTCCGGACTATCTCTTTGCCTCCGACATCTCGGCCTTCGAGCAGGAGGTGAACAGGCTGCGGACCCATCAGGGTCAGTCCGACGTGTTTGTCATCAACGACAAGGGCACGATCCTTGCCCCGACCTTCGGCGGCGGCGCCAACAGCCTCGTCACCGAAGTCCTGGGCGACGCGGCGATCATCTCGTCGGATTTCGGCGGCAACCCGCCCTACGAAAAGATGAAGGCGGTGGCGTCGATCTGCTACCGGCATTTCCTGGCCCAGACGAACGTGCTGTTCATCATCGGCGGCAAGTCCAACAACACCGACATTCTGGAAACCTTCAGGGGAATGGGCGACGCCCTGCGCGAGCATTTCTCGGCGCATGGGCCGACGCCGCTTTATGTCGTCGTCGGACGGGGCGGGCCCAACCTCGTGCGGGGCATGGGCAACCTTGCCGATACGCTCGACAGCCTCGGCCTGCCCTACCGGTTCTTCGGGTTCGACAGCGCCATTTCCGAGGTCGTCAATTACGCCAAGAAGGTCGACCTGTGGATGCGCGACGGCGGCAGGGCCGAGATCGCGCGACATCTCGGCATCACCGAAGCGGCCTGAGGGAGAGAGATCATGCATCGCCAAGGAATCGAGAATTTCCCCTATTATCTGGGGCTGAACTCGCTCGATCAGATCGCCACGCGCGAGGATCGGGTCTGTGTTCTGAACATCCTGGGGGGCGAATCCCGTCAGGTGACGCCCACCAGCCATGCGTTTTCGGGCGGAAACGTGGTGTTCGGCACCTCGCCGGGCCGCGCCGGGCAGAAGCTGAAAACGCCGGTCGGTGACATTCCGGTCTTCAACAACGTGCGCGAGGGCGTGAATGCCGGCCACGCCTTCAATGTCGGCGTCGTCTACCTGCCGCCGACCAGCGTGCGCGACGGGGTGGCGGAGCTGATCCGGGTCAATCCCAAGCTGACCAAGATCGTGATCATCACCGAAAAGATCTCCGTGCACGATGCCCGCGAGGTTCGTGCAATGGGGCAGGCCAACGGTATCGACATCATCGGCGGCAACTGCCTTGGCGTGGCCGACAGCTGGAACCGGATCCGGATCGGCGGTGCGCTCGGCGGCGATCGACCGGAGGAATCCCTGCTGAAAGGGTCGGTGTCGATCTTCTCGAATTCCGGCGGTTTCACGACCACCATCGCGCAGTATCTGTCGACCGAGGGCTGGGGCACCACCACGCTGATTTCTTCGGGCAAGGACGTCTATATCCATTATGCGGCGCGCGATTTCGCCCATGCCCTGCAGAACGATGCCCGGACCAAGGCCGCCGTGCTCTATGTCGAACCCGGCGGCTATTACGAACACGGCGTCACGTTCGGCAAGCCGACGGTCGCCTGTGTCGTCGGGCGCTGGAAGTCCAAACTGACGCGTGCCGTCGGTCATGCGGGTGCGATGGCCGGGTCTGGCGATTCTGCCGAGGACAAGGAAAACTGGTTCCTCGAGGCTTTCGGGGTCGACCGCGCCTTCACGCCCGACGATCCGGTCGTGTCAGCCAAGGGCGCGCTCGTGACCAACATCGCGGACATTCCGGCGGCGCTGACGGCGGTGATGAAGCTGAATGGCGTGGCGCCCGACTTCGCATCGACGGGAAGTCTGGCGCTGAAGCCGTGGATCGCCAACGATCAGGGGCTGAGGCTGCCGGAAGACCTGGCGATGCCGGTTGTCGAGGCGCCGGAGCCCTACAACGCGCAGATCGCGAAGCTCAGCGAACAGGTCGGCGCGGTTATCGCGCGCCAGACCATGAAGGACAAATCCGGCGCCTCGGTGATGGATCCCAATACCCAGGTCACCAGCGTTCACGGGCATTCGGTACTCGACATGGCATTGGAGCCGCTCGAGGCGATTTTCGCGCTGCCCCTGGTGCATGAAATTGCGACCGCGAACGACCGGGCAATGCTCGATGTCGCCGTCGCCGCCGAGGTGAACCTGGTCGGCGATCCGATCCTCGTGGCGACCGATGCGGCACGGGAGGCCGGCAATTCACCCAATACGGTGATGGCGGCCGCCGCGGCGATCGTCGGGCCGAACCGGGTCCGGCGGGCGCTCGACTGCGCCAGCGCCTTGATCGGGCTCTTTGCGCAGTCGGGGTTGAAGGACGGCCGGGATGAAGGCTTCGACTTCTCCAACATCCGCATCGACGACGAGACCCGCGCGCTTTTTCTCGCGACCGAGGCGGAAGCCGACGACCCCCGGCCGGAAGCGATGCTCGCCGCGATCACGGCGCGGGGCGGCAAGTCGGTTTTCCTGAAGTTTCTCGGAACGCTCGGCGGCCGGCTGTCGCGCGACGCAATCCTGGCCGCGATCTCGACGACGATCGCCTGGGGCCCGCTGATGCGCAAGCGCATATCGCGGCTGACGGCCGAGACGCTGCCCTGGTATCTGCGGCTCTACGGCGTGATGGTCGGGGCGACGATCCCTGGCGAACACCATCAGCACGGTTCTCTCTACGGCATCCCGCGCGAGGATCGCTTCGGCAAGTGGACCATGGCGGACATCTGCTATCTGGCGATGACGGGCAAGAAGCCGTCGAAGGAAGAGACTCTGCCACTGCAGATCCTGATCGGGCTGCTGATTTCCAACGGCCCGGGCTCGATCTCGGCGCAGGGCGCCAAGGGGGCGGTGGCCGCGGACGGCCCGCAGACACCGGAACGGGTGCAGATCAACAAGGCGATGATGGGCTTTCTGACCCACTCCGGCTACAGCCACGGCGGCAACGGGTTCGAGGGGATGGCCTTCCTGCTCGACCAGTTCAAGGATGCCGAACTGCACGACCCGACCGACCAGAACCACGGGCTTGACCTCAAGACCATGGCCCGCGATTTCGCGCTCAACTACAAGCGCGAGAAGGCGAAAGCGAAGGAGCTTGGCGCCGAGGTCCGCGCCCTTCCGGGCATTCATCACCCGGTCTTCAGGGGAAAGGCCGAAAATTTCGACCCGCGCGAGCGGTTTGTCGCGGCGTTCATGGAAAAGCGTGGCGATTACAACGTCTTCCACGAATACTACCGCGAAGTCGTCCGCGCCCTCTTCGACGTCGGGGCCAGCCGCTATGTCTTCTGCGTCAACGTCGACGCTATCATTGCGGCACTGCTGCTGGCGCTTCTGTGGAAGGATTACAAGTCGGGCGCGCTGACGACACGACATCTGGAGAACGCGGCTTTCACCGTGTTCCTGTTCGGGCGGATGATCGGATCGGCAGCCGAGATCGACGATCATCTCAATCGCGGCCGCAACATGGACACGCGCACGCCCGCCTCCGAGTGTCATTTCGTGGCGTGACCATGGGGGAGTATCACGAGCCCCCCAAGGATCAGCCGTCGATCCGCACGATCGCCATGCCGGCCGACACCAACCCTGCCGGTGATATCTTCGGGGGCTGGCTGATGTCCCAGATGGACCTGGCGGCGGGGAATCTCGCCGCCCGGGTTGCCGGGGGCCGCAGCGCAACCATCGCCGTCGATGCCATGAAGTTCCACCGGCCGGTAAAGGTGGGGGACGAAGTCACGCTCTTTGCCAATCTGGTGAAGGTCGGCCGCACGTCCATGCACATTCACGTCGAGGCCTGGCGCCGCCATCGCTTCGGGGAGCGTTCGGAACGGGTGACCGAGGCGACGTTCATCTTCGTGGCACTGGACGCAGAGGGTCGACCGAGGGAACTGCCGGTCAACCGCCCTTGAGTAGGGCGGGTCATGAATTTCGCCGGGTCACGCCGATGGCGGCAAATCTCGCAAGCCTTCAGCCACGGCCTGGGCGAAGCCACGTGTATCAAGGTTTCCGCCCAGGTCCCTGGTTCGCGTGGACGGGTTGGCGATCGTCGTGTCGAGCGCATGCAGGATCGCTCGACCGGCATGCGCCAGATCCGCGCGCCGACGGTTTGCACCCAGCCATTCCAGAAGCATGCCGCTCGATCCGATCAACGACGCGGGGTTGGCGATGCCTTTGCCGGCAATGTCCGGCGCCGAGCCGTGCTGGGCCTGGGCCATCGCCATACCGTCGCCGGCGTTGAGTGACGCGGCGAGCCCGAGACTTCCCGACAGCTCTGACGCGAGGTCCGACAGGATATCGCCGAACATATTGGTCGTGCAGACCACGTCGAACGCCTCCGGACGCCGGACAAGGTGCGCACAGGCCGCGTCGACGATGAGTTCGTCATACACGACCTCGGGGTGCCGCGCTGCGACCTCCCGGCAGCAGGACAGGAACAGCCCGTCCGTCACCTTGAGCACGTTCTGCTTGTGCACCGCAGTCACCTTCTTGCGACGCTGCATCGCCCCGGCGAAGGCCGCTTCCGCGATCCGCATCGACGCGTGGCGGGTGATGCGCCGCATGGCCAACGCCACATCGGCCGTGACCTGCAGCTCGCCCGAGCCGGTGTGCATGCAGCGATCCGCGTAGAAACCCTCGGTGTTCTCCCGGTAGATCACCAGATCGAACGCGGCACCGGTGGCCGATTTCAATCCCTTGCGCGTCGCCGCCGGCCGGATATTCGCATAGAGATCGAGGCGCTTGCGCAGCTCGCCCGAAGGGTTGAGCCCGCCCTCTTCACGGGCCGGATAGTCCAGGTGCGAGACAGGCCCGAGGATCAGGGCATCGGCCTCCCTGGCCTGGGCAAAGGCGGCGTCGGGAAGGGTCGAGCCTTGGTTCCGCAAGGCGGCAAAGCCGATCTCGATCTCGGAGAAGGCGAAACCGAGGTCGAAGTGGCGGTCGGCGGCGTCCAGAACCAACCGGGTCGCAGCGGAAATCTCGGGCCCGATTCCGTCTCCGGGCATGAAGGCGACTTTCATGAAGCGTCTCGCTGTTCAGGTTTGCAGAGGCGGGCGCGGCCTAGGCGCGGCGCTTCTGCTCTTCGACTATGAGGGTCGCAAAGCGGTAGAACCCGTGGATCATCTTGGTGAAGGGCAGAAGCAGGAAGAAGGCCACGATGCATCCGAGGTGGATCGCCAGCAGGCTCGGAACCGCAGCGGTGCCGGTTGCGGCGTAGAGCGCAAGTCCGGTGGCGCCGGTGGCACCCAGCAGCAGGACAAACGCCATCTCGCCGCCCCAGACACGCGCCGCACCGAGCGCCGGATCGGCCTGGGTCTTGAGCCACGCAAGGCCCGCGCAGCCGACGGTCAGCAGGATGCCGCCCGGTACGCCCAACAGTTTCGGCAGGCTGAACAGCCCATAGGGCGCGGGGATGGCAAAGGCATAGTGCAGGATGGTTCCCGACACCGTTGCCGCGAAGCACAGCAGGAAGCCGTACATCACCGCCTGGTGGAACCAGCGCCGCCGGTCGGAATATCGGTCTTCCTTTTCGAAGTTGCAGCCCTGGCCCTGACCGCCATTGAGGTTTTTCATCCGCGCCGCCGAGGCGCCGGCGGCCAAAACGTCCCGCCAGCGAAGTCTCTCGCCCCCGATCTCGCGCCAATAGGCACGAAGACTGACCGCAACCGAGGCGAGCGGCAGAAGAAATGCGGGCAGGAACAGCGCGAGGATCGTCCCGTGTGCAAGATAGGCGTAGAAACCGCTCCCGCTCTCGGGACGGAAGGCTTGAAGCAACCCGAAGAGAAGCACGAAACCCGCCAGCAGAGCCGCCGCAATGGCAACGCCGCTTTCATTGAACAGCCGGGCCAGCGGGCGCGGCCAGGCATGACGCTCCCAGCTTTCCTGCCGCACCTCGGCGAGGGCGGCGGGGAAGTTCAGCGCGAACTCGTGCGGCTCGGTGTATTGGCAGGAATAATAGCAGCCCCGGCAGTTGTGGCAGAGGTTCGCGAGATGCGTTATATCGCCATCGGCGAAGACCTTGCTGCGGGTAAGCGCTGGAAAGACCGAACAGAAGCCCTCGCAATAGCGGCAAGCGTTGCAGATTTCGGTCTGGCGGCGGGCTTCCGCGATGAGCTCAGTTGACATGGGCTGCGGCCTCCCGGCCCGCGATGCGTCCGAAGACTGTTCCTATGGTCATGCCGAATCCGGCGAGATAGCCTTGGCCGAGGATCGAGCCTGCCATGATCTCGCCCGCCGCCCAGAGGTTGCGGACCGGGCCTTGGGCGGTATGCACCTGCGCCCGGTCCGAGACCTTCAGGCCCAGATAGGTGAAGGTGACGCCGGGGCGAAGCTGGTAGCCGTAGTAGGGCGGCGTATCGAGCGGCCGCGCCCAGTTGGTCTTGGCCGGGGCAAGTCCCTCGGTCGCGAGCCCGTCAAGCTCGGTTGGATGAAACCGGCCCGGACGGCAGGCGGCGTTGAACTCGGCGACGGTCGCGGCCAGCCTGGCGCCGTCGAGGCCCATCTGGGTGCCCAGTTCCTCGATGGTGTCGGCGCGGTTCGGCGGAAAGACCGAGGGCATGAAAAGGTCGATGGACTTGGCGTCGATGATGGCATAGCCGACCTGATCGGGCTGCCCCGCGACCAGCCGGCCCCAGATCGCATAGCGCTTGGGCCAGACATCCTCGCCCTCGTCATAGAACCGCTCGGCATCGCGGTTGACGACAATGGAGAATGGCACGCAGTCGAGCCGGGTAACGATGCCGCCGTCGAATTTCGGCGCCCGCCCGTCGATGGCGACGGCGTGGCACTGGGTCGGGTCGCCGACGCTTTCGCAGCCCTGGTCGAGCATGTCGCGCAGCACCACGCCTCGGTTGTAGGGCGTGCCCCGTATCAGGAAGTTCGCCGCCGCCGGGCCCCAGGCACGGGTCAGCCATTCGAGGTTCGACTGGAACCCGCCCGAGGCGAGAACCGCCGCCCGCGCCTCGATACGCACGGTTTCACCACCGATCCGGGCCTTCAGATACCTGAAGCTGTCGCCCTCGAGATGCACATGGGTCACTTCAGCGTCGTAGGCGACCGTGACGCCCAGATCTTCGGCGGTGTTGTAATAGGCGTTCACCAGTGCCTTGCCGCCGCCGAGGAAGAAGGCATTGGTACGCGACAGCGACAACGTGCCGGACAGCGAGGGCTGGAACCGCACGCCATGCGCCTCCATCCACGGCAGGCATTCCTCGGAAGACCGGATCGCGAGACGCGCCAGCGGCTCGTCGGTCTTGCCCTTGGTGACAAGCATGAGGTCGTCGAAATATTCGTCCTCCCCATAGCTGTTCGTCAGCACCGAAAGCGGACCCTGGTGCATGCATCGGAAGTTGCGCGTATGGCGGCTGTTGCCGCCGCGATAGGGTTTGGGCGCCGATTCGAGGATCAGGACACGCGCGCCGGTTTCAGCGGCAGTGATCGCGGCGCAAAGGGCGGCATTGCCGCCGCCGACGACGACGATGTCCCAGGGGCCGTTCAGGTATGCCGATGTCATGGGTCTCTCCGTTCCCTAGCTTGCGTCGATGGGGCGTTCGCGGCAGCGTAATACTTTGAGCCGGACCCGGTGCGCCGCCTCGATATGCGCGCGCATCAGGGCCTCGGCCCGGGGTCCGTCGCCGTCCTTGAGCGCGCCCAGCACATCGGCGTGCTCCTTGACGGCCTGACTTGCCCGGTCCGCCTCTACCAGCGTCGACGGCCCGATGATGAGCAGCGCCTTCTGCAGCGCGTTGACCGACTTGACCAGGTAGCGATTCTTGGCCGCGTCGAGCAGTGTCATGTGGAACTGGCGGTTGAGCAGATAGGCCGCACCCGCATCCTGCGCCATGGCAAGCTCGTCATTCAGCGCGACCAGCTCGTCGAGCTCCAGATCGGATGCGGCCCGGGCGGCAAGGCGGGCGGCGGTGCCCTCCAGCACGGCCCGCATTTCGTAGAGCTCCATCACCTCCGAGTAATCCAGCACCCGGATCGTGGCACCCTGGCGCGGTACATGGGCGACGATGCCATCGGCCTCCAGCAGCCGGATCGCCTCGCGCACAGGCGTTCGGCTGATCCCGAACCGCTCCGCCAGCTCGGTCTCGCGCAGCCGCGCGCCCGGAAGCAGATCGCCACGGCTGATCTCTTCCAGCAGGCGGCGATAGGCGCTGTTGCCCTGCGGGCCATCCTCGAAGTCGGTTGGGTCAGTCACTCGAAACACCTGTTGTCGGATTGTATCCAACCGGATACGATAGGATTCAATAAACGTCAAGGAAGGAATCAGCATGACCCCGCTCCAGCGACTTCCGCCACGTATCCTGACCGTGATGATTGCGGCGTTGGGTGTGGCAACCTTCGCGATTGCGGGCTTGCCTCTGCCCTTTCTGTTCGGGCCGATGGCCGCCTGCCTGATCGCCGCGCTGTTCGGCGCGCCTCTGAAGGGACTGGGCCAGATCTCGGTCGCGGCGCGGACGATCCTTGGCGTCGCCGTCGGCGCGTCGATAACCCCGGACCTCTTGCACCAGGTGCCCCTCATGGCGGCCTCGGTGGCGCTGATCCCGGTCTATATCGCCCTGATCGCCCTCATCGGCGTCCCGTTCTTCAACCGCTTATGCGGCTTCGATCCAGTGACCTCGTTCTATGCCGCGATGCCGGGCGGATTGCAGGACATGGTCATCTTCGGCGAGGCAGCGGGGGCCAATGTGCGCACGCTGTCGTTGGTCCATGCCACCCGGATCCTGATCATCGTCACCGTCGCGCCCATCGTGCTGACCCAGTTCTACGGCGTGTCCCTGACCAAGCCGATCGGCGCCCCGGCGGCGGCGATCCCGCTGAAGGAACTGGCGCTGATGGCGGTCGCGGCGCTCGTCGGCTGGAAGGGCGGCGAGCGCATCGGGCTCTTCGGCGCCTCGATCCTCGGGCCGATGATGGTGGCGGCGGCGTTCTCGCTCGCCGGGTGGATCCACATGCGCCCGCCGAAAGAGGCGATCCTGATGGCGCAGTTCTTCATCGGCATGGCGATCGGGGTCTTCTATGTGGGCGTGACCCTGCGCGAGCTTCGGCAGGTCGTGGTGTCCGGCGTCGCCTTCGTCCTGATCCTGGCAGCGCTCGCCGCGGCCTTTACCGAGATCGTCACGCTTGCCGGCTTCGCGGGTCCGGTCGAGGCGTTCCTGTCCTATGCGCCCGGCGGGCAGGCCGAGATGACGGTGCTTGCCATCGTCACGGGCGCGGACCTCGGCTTTGTCATCACCCACCACCTGACCCGAATCGTCCTGGTCATCGCCGGCGCGCCGATAGCCGCACGACTGCTCGGGGTGCGGAAGCGTTAGCCCTTCCAGACCTCGGGATTGATCATGTGAACGGGTGCGCCTGCCGCGTAGGCATTGATCTGGTCGTAGATGTCGGCGAACTGGAGATCCAGTTCGTCCTCGGTCACATAGCCTATGTGGGGTGTGGCGATGACGTTGGGATGCGAGGCAAGCGGGTCGTCCGGATCCGTGAGCGGTTCGGTGTCGAACACGTCCAAGGCGGCCATGCCGGGGCGTCCGGCGTTCAACGCTTCCACAAGCGCGCCAGGCTGGACGAGGCCCGCCCGCGAGGTATTCACGAAGACCGACCCGGGCGCCATCGCCGCGAAATCGGCAGGCGTGATAATCCCGCGTGTCACCGGTTTCAGGCGGACATGCAGGCTGACCACGTCGCACGCGGCAAAGAACGCCTCGCGGCTTTCGGCGACGCGCTCGCCATCCGCCGAGGCCCGGGCGCGTCCGTCTTCGGACGCCCACCACAGCACTTCCATTCCGAACGCTCGCGCATACCCCGCGACCGCCCGGGCGATGCGACCATAGCCGTAAAGCCCGAGCATACGCCCCCGCAGCGACTTGCCGACGCCCATCTGCCAGCGCCCTGCGCGCAAGCTGGCCATTTGCTGCGGAATCTGGCGCATGGCCGCAAGGATCAGCCCCCAGGTCAGTTCGGCGGCGCCATGGGAGGGTGTGTCGGAGTGCATGTTGGAGCACAGCAGCACGCCGTTCGCGGTGCAGGCCGGAACATCGACGTGCGGGTAGACGCTGCGCTGCGAGACGAGCCGCAGCTTCGGCAGGTTTTCCAGCAGCCCGGCGGTGACCGGCGTGCGCTCGCGGAAAAGGACCAGAACCTCAGCCTCCTGCAGCCGTTCGGACAGCACGTCTTCGTCAACGACATGGTCGGTCCAGATCGTCACATCATGTCCGTCGAGCCGCGCGAAGGAGGGCAAGCCGCGCAGCGTATCGAACCAGTCGTCGAGAATATGAACCTTCATTTACGGCTGTCGGGGTGTCGGCACATGGGGGTCCGCGTCCAGCGCCTGCAGCGCGGCATTGACCCTGTTGCGCTGTGCAAGCAGGTGGTTGAACTGAGCGTCACACCCGGCAATCGGTGTCGGATACCCCGAGATTTCGTCCGCAATCTGTCGTCCGGCCGCCTTAAGCTCGGCTTTGGCCAGCGCGATGAAATCGGAAATGTCTGGTGTCATTTTGCGCCTCCTAATTGTATTTGACGGCATAGATGTCGATGAACCCGTCGCGACCTAAAGCCCTTTCCAGATGCTCCCCGGCACGAATACCTCGCCACGCGCAAGCAATCTGGCGGTGCGCAGCAATCCGGCGGATCGCAGCTGAAAGCCGTCCGCGCCGTTCTCATAATCGACCGTCACGTCGATCGTGCCGGAGGGATGTTCGATAACCACCAGCGCCGGAACGCCTTCGGGCGGTGTGAACAGACCTTCCGCGACCGTCCCCGGCGTCAGGACGCAGGAGGCGAGGCATTGCGACCCCGTCACGGCCATCGTCGGATGGCAACTCTTGGGCATGAAGTAGCGCGCCGCAATCGTCCCCCCTTCCCGGGGTTCGGCCAGCAGCCCGAACTTCGGCGTCACCGAGCCTGAGACGTCCCCCATGCCCATCCGCTTGCCCGCTTCGATCCGGATGGGCTCCATCCGCGCATAGAAATCGCGGTTGGCGTCAATCTCGGCGGCGGTCTCATGACCGGTCAGGCCAAAATCGGCAGCACGGGCGATCACCATCGGCATGGCGACATCCATGCAGGTGACCTCGATTCCGTCGATCTCGTCGCGGACCGAGCCGGTCGGCAGCAAGGCGCCGGTGCTTGAGCCCACGACATCCATGAAGTTCAGATAGATCGGGGCCGCCGTTCCAGGGACGCCGTCGATCGCGGCGGACCCGTCGTAGCGGACCTTGCCGCCGGGCGTCTCCACCACGGCCTCGATCCGGGCGCCGGTGTTCACCGACAGCACCCGGATATGCGTCCTGTCGCCGGCGGCTTCGACCAGTCCCATCTCCAGCGCGGCGGGGCCGACGCCGGACAGGATGTTGCCGCAGGTCGGCTTGAAGTCCACCGTCCGGTCCTCGACCGAGACCTGCGCGAAGAAGTAGTCCACATCCGCGTCCGGATCGGTGGAGCGCGACAGCATTGCGACCTTGGTCGTCACTGCCGCCCCGCCGCCGATGCCATCTATATTGAGCGGATGGCCGGAGCCGATAACCGCCAGCAACACCTTGGCCAGCGTCTCGTGGTCTTCGGGCAGATCGGCGCGTTTGAAGTAAGGCCCGCGCGACGTACCGCCGCGCAGGAAGTGGAAAGGGATTGCAGTCTGTGTCATCGCATTGCCCTCAGCGGATCGGCCAGGGCAGATCATAGGCGCTCTGCAGCCAGCCGGACGGGAAGTTCAGGCTCAGCATGTAGGCCAGGCCCAGGATGAAGCCTGCCGCACAGGCCGTCATCACCACCGTCGTCCTCCAGGACGCCTTTGCGCGCAGCTGCAGGAAGGCGATGAAGAAGACGATCATTGCGATGTAGAAGCCGACCAGGGACGTCGCTGCAACCAGCGCGGCGATCCAGGCGGGACCCGTCCAGAACCAGCTGTTTCCTTCGCTTCCGACGTGATCGCCGACGATCTCGTAGTCGAAGAAGGCCGGATGGTCCTCATGGCCGTGCCACAGGTGGATCAAAAGGATAGCGCCGAACAGCACGCCCACGACGGCGACACCGAGCGGGAACACCGAGCCGAGGAAGGAGTGTTGCGACGCATCCCAGAGAGCCAGGCCAAAGAAGACGACTGTCGCGATGCCAAAGGCGATCTGGATGTCTCGGCTCGCGTGCGAGGTCACGACGGCATCACCCGTGGGGCCAGTGTCGTCGACCCGGTTCTTCAGGCCGAAGTAGATCGATATCAGCGTCATGGCACCGATGATCAGCACGCCCGGCCGGATCAGGAAGCCCCAGCCGTTGAACTGCAGCGCCTGGTAGAAGAAGGTCTCGGCCTGCGGGGCGAGGACGAAACCGATGAGCAGCGCGGGACGCGGCCAGCCGAAGCGCTTCATCAGGATACCGACGAGGCCGACGGCCAGCAGCGCCACCAGGTCCGCGAGATCGCGGGTGGCCTGGAAGGCGGCGAAGCAGATCAGCGCGATCATGCAGGGCGCCAGCAGCTGGAACGGAATCGCGGTCAGCCGCGAGATCGGCCTGGCCAGCGCCAGACAGATGCCCGCGCCCATGATGTTGGCCAGCGCCAGCGACCATATGATCGAATAGGTGACATTGAGGTCCGGGCCGACCATCGACGGGCCCGGCTCGATCCCGATCAGGACCATGCCGCCAAGGAACACAGCCATGGAACCGGAACCGGGAATGCCGAAGAGCATCGTCGGCAGCAGCGCACCACCCTGCATCGCGTTGTTGGCGCTCTCCGGCGCGACGACGCCGCGCGGATCGCCCTTGCCGAACTGCGACGTGTCCTTTGCCGTTTGCACTGCATGTCCATAGGCGATCCAGTCGACGACCGAGCCTCCGAGGCCGGGGATCGCACCGATCATGCAGCCGAAGCCCGAACAGCGGATCGACAGGAAGATGTTGCTCCACCAGTCGCGCAGGCCCAGCAGCCAGCCGGACCCGAGCACGTTGCCCTCGGCGATGGTGCTGTTCTTGCGCAGAAGATCCGAGATCTCCGGAATGGCGAACAGTCCCAGGCCGATGATGACCAGAGGGATGCCGTCATAGAGATATTCGCTGTTGAAGATCATGCGGAATTCGCCGGTTGCGGGGGCCGCACCGATCGAGCCGATCAGCAAGCCGACAGCACAGGCAGCAAGGCCTTTGGGCAGGCTGCGACCGGCAAGGACCGCGACCATCGACAGACCGAAAAGCGCGAGCATGAACAGCTCGGCCGAGCCGAACATAAGGATCAGCGGCCGCGCGATCAGCACGAAGCCGGTGAGGATGATCGCCCCGACGATGCCGCCGAAGAGCGACGAGATGAACGCGGCCGAAAGGGCCCGCGCGGCCTGGCCCTGCTTGGCCATCGGAAAGCCGTCGAGCACGGTGGCCTGGCTGGCGCTCGATCCGGGTATCCCCATCAGGACGGACGAGAAGGTGTCGGAGGTCGGGATCACGGCGACCAGCCCGATGAGCATCCCCAGCGCCGAGACCGGCTCCATGCCGTAGAGGAAGGGAACCAGCAGCGAGAGACCGGCAATTCCGCCCAGACCGGGGATGACCCCGATGATCAGGCCGACGGAAACCCCGAGCAGCATGTAGGCCATGTGTTGAAACGTGAAGAGGGTGACGAGCGCAGTTAGTAAGGTGTCCATCATGTCGGGATCCTCCGACCCGGCGCAGCAATGCTCCGAGCGATGTGAACGGTGGCAGTGGAAGGCTGGGTTTGGGCGGCCCGCTCGCGCGTCGCGGCGCGCCGCCTTGATCTCGTTGGCCTATCGGCGGATCTGTGGCGGCCTAGTCGCCTTCACCCAGCTTGACGCCGTAGTCGGCCGCCAGCGTGTCCACAACCTGTTTGCGCAGTTCAGGGGTGATCGTCGTGCCCTTCTGGAAGAGCGTGTCGGCGGCCGGACCGGTCACCTGCTCGTATGTGCCGAGCACGGATTCCTTGTTGTCCTGATACACCGGGTCCGCCTTCATCGCCTCGAAAGCCGCCTGATAGGCGTCGACGATCTCCTGCGGCGTGCCCTTGGGCAGGAACACCATCTTCTGCGCCGGGAATCCCGCCGTGAAGAACGCGAAGTAGGCATCGTATTCCGGACCTTCGGGCGCCTTGCCGGTCACCATCTCGTAGGCTTCGCCGAAATGGGGAAGGTCGGGGAACGTCGGGTCGCGCACCAGATTGCCGTCCGCGTCCAGAGCACCCCAGCTGAACAGCGGGACCGCGGTACCGGCTTCGACCAGGGGCTCCACGTTCTTGATGTAGGCGGAAGAGGTCTGGTAGTCGATGTTGGTTTCGCCGCGCTCAAACGCGAGGCGACCATCGCCGCGACCCTTGAAGCCGAAGACGTGCTGCACGTCGAGGCCCATCAACTTGAAGCCAAGCAGCGGAACGAGATCGAGCGAAGTTGCGCCCTGGCTTGCATAGATCAGTTTCTGACCGGCCAGCTTGGCGATTTCGTCCGGGTTCGTCACCCCGGTCGAGGGCGACGTATAGACGACTCCGCCGGTCGGCGAGGCCATCGCGATCTCCCAGTCGGCATAGTCGTAGCGCACGCGCGGGTCGCCCAGAAGATAGGGGAACTGCGTGGAGCCGGACGTGCCGAGGATGGTCAGCCCATCGGGCTTGGCGCGCGCGGCAAAGAGGTTGCTGCCCTTGGTCGAACCGCCCCCGGGCTCGTTCACGACAACCACGGTCGGCTCGCCGGGAAGATATTTGCTCAGGAGCGGCGCGTTGAACCGCGCCCAGGTGTCCGACCCGCCGCCGGCGGAGAACGGAATGATCCATTCGATGGTCTTGCCCTCGAACGACACTTCGGCAGCGGCCGGGCCGGCAAGCCCGAACGCCGCCGCCGCTCCCAGAGCCAGACCGATGGCGCCCCGTCGCGTGGTCGTGAATAGTTCTGTCATGTGGGTTCCTCCCCTCGCCTATTTCATTTCCGGAGGTGCGGGCCATCCGTCGTCAGAAACGATCTCTTTTGCCCGGCTCCTCCCAGACACCAGCCTTCCGAGAGGCTTCTCTCTCGGGCGACTTGATGCGAGGCACCATAATAGCGCATCCTGTCGAAAACCTGTCGGAACAAATATATGCGGATCGTCCTGATCGAGGACAACGAGAGACTGGCCAAGGGAATCGAGAATTCCCTTCGCGATCAAGGTCATGCTGTCGACTGGCTCTCGGACGGCGCCGAAGCGAGCCGGTTTCTCGAAGCCGAGGGCGCGGACATTGCCATCATCGACGTCAACCTCCCCGGCCTCAGCGGTTTTGAGATGGTGCGCGCGCTGCGCAAACGTGGCAGCACGATCCCCGTGATTATGCTCACGGCCCGCGCCGAACTCGATGACCGGGTGGAAGGGCTGGATTCGGGCGCCGATGACTACCTCGTCAAACCCTTTGAAATGGCTGAGCTTACCGCGCGGATCAGGGCGCTGTCCCGGCGCAGGTCGGATATCCAGACGGGTGCACAGGATGTCGGCCAATTGCGCTTCGACCGTATCGCGCGAACCGTGACTGGTCCGGACGGCGCGGTCGATTTGCCTCGGCGCGAGCTTGCCCTGTTTGAATGCCTCGTGGAACACAGTGGCCGGATAGTGTCGAAGGACCGCATTTCCGACACGCTTTACGGGGTGGGATCCGAGGTAGAGGCAAATGCCGTCGAACTGCTGGTATCGAGATTGCGGCGCAAGCTGACCGGCACAGGTGTCACGATCCGCACGGCGCGCGGATTGGGATACCTTCTCGACGATGGCGCCAAATGAACGGCTGGTCACTGCGCAACCGACTGTTCGTCCTGATTATCATGCCCTTGGTCGTCATCGCGGGCTTCGCCGCCGTGGCGCGCTATGTAATGGCCGAACGCACCTCGCAGCGTCTCTACGACAATACATTGCTGGCGGTCGCACTGACGATTTCCCGCGACGTTGTCCTCAGTGAGGGCGATCTGCTCACCGAACAGTTGCTCGATGCCCTGACAAACGCACTCGGTGACCCGGTCTACTACCGCATTGAAGGACCGGAGGGACGCTTCGTCACCGGCTACTCCGATCAGCCGCCTCGGCCCGATGGGGCCAAAGTGAAGTCCGGCGTCCCGTTCTTCTATTACGCGAAAAGTCTCGGCGAATCCGTGCGCGTGGTCACGTTGCGCGAGTTCATCGCCGAACCGCAGTTCGGTGGCTGGGTCACAGTTGACGTCTGGCAGACCGTCAAACAGCGCAAGGCGCTGAGCCTGGAGCTTCTGGTGCAGTCGATCATCCTGATGACCTTGGTTGTTGCCGCTGCGGCGCTCCTCGTCTGGTTCGGGATCAATCTTGGGCTCAGGCCGCTCTTGCAACTGCGAGAGGCCGTCGCCGAGCGGTCGCCCGATGATCTGCGCCCCATCAGGCGGGTGGTTCCAAAGGAGGTACGGAGCCTCGTTGCGGCAATGAACTCGCTGTTCGGCCGGTTGTCGGATGCCTTCGCGGTGCGCGACGCCTTTATCTCCGACGCGGCTCACCAATTGCGCAATCCGATCGCCGCTATACAGGCGCAGGCCGAAGCGGTCACGACCGCGCCGAGCGAGGGGGAGCTTCGCAGCCGTGCGGCGGAGCTTGCCGAAACGGCGAGGCGGACCGGCCGGCTGACGCAGCAGCTTCTATCGATGGAAAAGGCACGCGGGCGCGCGCCCGCGAGCAATTGGCAGGCCGTCGATATCCAGGCGCTGGCCGAAGATCAGGCGAGGCGCTTTGCGGAACGGGTACTGCGGCGCGACATTTCCGTTTCCTTCAAGGTCTCTGGAGACAGGCGCAGGATTTCGGCCGATCCGGTCATGTTGTCGGAGGCAATCGAGAACCTGCTGGACAACGCCAGCCGCTATGGTTGCCCGGATGGAGGTGAGGTTGGACTGGAGTTGGAATTCAGCGACACTGACGTGGTCATCCGCGTGGTGGATACGGGACAGGGATTTCCCGAAGAGGTGCGTGACCGGGTTTTCGACCGGTTCTTTCGAGTGGGCGAAGATGCGTCGGGGGGCTGCGGGCTTGGCTTGGCGATCGTCAGAAAAGTGGCGGAGGCTCATGGCGGGTCAGCCCGTGTTGCCGAGGCCACCAGCGGCGGGGCGGTCGAAATTCGCGTTCCTGCCGGCAATCATAGAAGCAAGGCGGACTGAGGCGCTCCGGAACAAGGAACTCCAGTCGGCCGCCACAGGATAGGGTCAGATACATTCGGTCCGAGGGGACCGAGAGCTCTCGTTGTCTGGGTGCTGCCGGCCGGAGCGGTGCAGGGCCAGCAGCCGCAGAAGGATCGCCAGGACGAGGGCGCCCGATCGGGTGAGCCAAAGGTGCATGAACCCCAAACCGCACGCCGTTACCGACGCCCTGGGCCATCCGATCCGGATCGTCATGTCCACCGGCCAGGTCGGCGACGGCATCGAGTCGGCGGCACTGCAGGCCATTCGCCGAAGGCGAGGTTGATGGCTGCGATGACCGAGGTGCGCTTGTAGAGACGGCTGATCAGGTGGAACAGCGGCTGGCCACCGGATCGCGCGAAGGGCAGATAGGCGCCTGAATATCCGGTCGCAAGCAGCGCAAGGCGACAGCGAAATACGACAAGCGCCGTCACAAACGGCGCAGTGGTATCGAGATCATTCTTGGCAGGCTCAAGGATTGGCGACGTGGTGCCACGCGATGCGACCTCGGCCCCAAGGTCTTTCTCTCGGCAAGCGCACGCGCCGCAACGGTCATGTTCTGGCTATGAAACAAGAACGGGTCCTGACCCTAGACAAAACTTTCCGACAGAACCCTCGGGTTTACCGAGACGCCCGCAAAGATGGCCGCGGTGTGCTGGGAGGGCCGTTCAGCCCATTGGGTCAGTCAAGGGGTTGAGTCTGACTGTCCGGGCGCGCGATGTTGAAGCGATCCATCGTTCTGCAATAGATGCCCGCGCCTCCCATGCGTGCAATGGGGGTATGCGCGTCAAGGTCAATTGTGGCCGTACTTGGGTCGATCATCAGCTCATCGTGAATGTAAAGAGACAGGATCTCCCCCAGAACGATCTTTTGTTGCGTGCGCGTCGATATGGTTTGCATCAACTGGCATTCCAACCGGACGGGGGAGTGCGCAATGCCTGGAACCCCATTGGTGGCGGCAGGGCAAAGCGCAACCGCGGCCATGTCCGCCTCGCTCTCGGCATAGGGCAGATCCGTCGCGGTTTGGTTCATCAGCGAAGCCAGCTCTTCGGTCACCAGGTTTACCGTAAAGCGCCCGGTTTCCGTGATGTTGCGAACCGTGTCCTTGAGGGCTTTTTCGGGATGTTCGAGGATTCCAAGCGCAACCACCGCAGGGTCATGGCCCATCACATTGAAGAAACTATAGGGGGCAAGGTTGATGATGCCACTGGGGGAATGGGTGGAGACCCATGCGATCGGGCGCGGCACCACGAGGGAAGACAGGAGTTTGTATCGCTTCCGCGCCTCCAGGGACATCATATCGTATTGCATTGAAAACTCTCTATAAACATGGCTGCCCTGCCATATGAATGACAGGGCAGCGCGATATTATTGCGTTGTTGTGCGCTCTGCTGCGGCAAGCAGGACCGCGAGCATTTCGGCATTTTTGGGGTCTTCGTTCAAAAGCTCAAGAACGGCCTCCCGCATCTCGGAGAGCAGGGCGTCGCGCTCTTCTGTCGGAAGGTAGTAGACGGTGCCGCCCATCTCTTCCCAGGTTTTGTAGGCATTGGCCTGGTCTTCCAAAACGTAGTCGTAAAGCTCCGGCTCCAAAGCTGTGGCTTCTTCGCGCAGCATCGCTTGCAGGTCTTCTGGCAAAGTGTCCCACCAGATCTTGCTGACCAACATGACTTCGCCCATCACACCGTCTTCGGTGGCGGTGATATTGTCGACGATGTCGTAGAGTTTGAGAGAGGTGAACGCAGGCGGGGAGCTTTTCATCCCATCCACGGTCCCTTGTTGCAACGCTGTGGCAACCTCGCTGAAGTCAATCGGAACAGCGGTGGCGCCCATGAGTTCCACGCCTTTGCGCTCGACCTTCGAGGCGAGAACGCGGAGCTTCTTGCCTTTGAATGCCTCAAGCGTATCGCCCTCAAAGGCGGTCGCAAAGGCCGTGTTGCCGTAGATATATATGCCGAGACCAACGAGGCCCTTGTCGGTGCCGAGGTCGAGGAATGTTTCGCGAAAGGTCGGGTCGCTGAACACCCGTTGGGCGTGGCGGGCGTCTTCAAAAATGGCGGGAAGGTCGGTGACCTGATAGCGCGAGTCCACGCCAACGAGATAGGCGGCAGGCCCCGTGTAGAACTCGACCGTCCCAAATTGCAGACCCTCGATCATCCGGGCGTTCGACCCAAGCTGTGCGGCGGGGTAGAGCTCGGTCTTGATCCGGCCATCGGACCGTTCCTCGACCCGTGCGGCAAAGCGCTTGATGGCTTCGGTTTGCACATCGTTCACCGTGGCCGTGGCAAGCTTCATCGTGAACTCTTGTGCAAGGGCAGGGCTGCCGCCGAGGGTGGCGAGCAAGAGGCACGCGCTTGCGACCTTGATCATACTGCGTCGGTTGGGGGGCAAAATTGACATAGGAGAGCTCCATTCATGTTGAAGTTCGGGAGGGAGGGGGTGTCGGTTCAAAACAATGTTTGGGGGAGGGAGATCGCCGGCACATAGGTGATCAGAAGCAGCGCCAGCGTTTGCAGGATGATAAAGGGCACCAACCCGGCGCTGATGCGCGAAATCGGAACGCCAAACAGGGCATGCGAGGTGAAGATGTTCAGGCCGAAGGGCGGTGTGAACATGCCAATGCTCAGGTTCACGGCCATGATGACGCCAAAGTGGACAAGGTTCACATCAAGATGCGTGACCACGGGCACCAGCATCGGCGTCAGAAGAACAATCGCGGAGACCGGGTCCATCAGACAGCCGACGATCAGCAAGAACACGTTGATGGTCAGCAAAACCACCCAGGGTTCGCTCGATGCGGCTTCGACAGAATTGACGAGCGTTTGTGGAACGCCACTGGTCGTGAGAACCCATGAAAACACCCCAGAGGCCGCGACGACGAGCAAGATTTGCGCGGTAAGATGGGCAGAGCTGAGCACGACGCTCCAGATTTCCCGCCAGGTGATTTCGCGATAAAAGAACCGCGCGACCAAGACCCCGTAGAGGCCCGCCACGCCCGCAGATTCCGTCGGTGAAAATATGCCGGAATAGATGCCGCCAAGGATCACCACAGGCGTGCCAAGCGCCGGCAGGGCTGCAAGAAGGAGCGAAAACGCCTCGCCTTTTTGCGGTTTGCCGGCGGTGGACGGGGTCATCTTGCGCGACACCCAAAGGATATATCCGGCAATCACAAGCCCGAGCAGCAAAGCGGGCAAGATCCCAGCGGCAAAGAGCGCGGTGACGGATTGCTCCGAGGAGGCCGCATAGAGGATCATCAGGATGCTTGGCGGCATGACACTGGCGATGCCACCCGCAGAGGTGATGAGGCCAAGCGAAAACTTCTCGCTGTAACCGCCTTCGCGCAGGCTTGGGTACATCAGCCGACCGATGGCTGCGACGGTGGCAGGGCTTGACCCGGAGACCGCGCCGAAGAACTCGCTGGCACCGATGGCAGTCATGGGTCGGGCAGATTTCAAACCGCCGCAGAGCATCAGGATGCAATCGACGATGCGGCGCGAAACGCCGCCGCGCGACATGATTTCACCTGCGAAGATAAAGAACGGCACGGAGAGCAAAGCGAATTTATCAAGACCTCCGAACATGATTTGCGGCACCATCGTGGCGGGCACGCTCATCTGCGTCATGATCGCGACGCTCGCGGTGGTGAGCAGGACCAGATAGATTGGCAAACCTATGATCAGCAAAAGCAGCGGCAAGCCGCCGAGGATAGCAATGAGCGTCATTTGGAGCCTGCCAGTGCGTCTTGAACCTCGATGGGGTCGGAGGTGTTAAGGAGATTGTCTGAGACGAGAAGCGAGAGGCTGCGCGTCATGCCGCCAAGGCACGCCAAGACGAAGGCTGCGAGGATCGAGCCATTGACATATTGCTTGGGAATTTCGGCCACATTGGTCACTTGTGAAAAGCGGGCGACCAGTTCGACAACGAGGTAGGCGTTGTAGGCGAAATATCCGCACAGGGCCGTGCCAGCGACGGCAAGGCCAAACGCGACCCATCGCTGTGCAGAGCGCGGCAGCAGCGGTTTGATGATTTCAGCGGACAGATTTTCCCCCCGCAAGGTCAGCCGATATGACATCAGGCAGACCGACCAGATGATCAGCAGGGTTGTAACCTCCTCGGCCCAGAAAATCGGACTGTGAAACAGGTACCGCCCCGCAACATTGGCGGCGTTGATCAGCAGGGCCGCGGCGAATGCGACCCCCGATAGCAGGTCGAGCGTTTGGGTCATAAAGGTGGACAGGCGCTGCATCGGCGAATCCTTTATCGGGTGCGAGGGCGGGTGACGTGTCGGTGTGGGGAGGGCTGCGCCATCGTCGCGGCCCCTTACCCATCCGCTCTGGAATAGGTGACCGGCGCCCGGGCGGTCGTATTCACCCGCAACTCAAAAACGTCCGGGCGGGCGTAGTGCCCGGCGGCGTCAAAATCGAGCTTGGCCCGCGTCACGGCGTCAAGATCGATCTCCGCGACCAGGATGCCTTCTTCGTCAAACAGCGGTCCGGCAAGGACATTGCCCAATGGGTCAATGATCACGCTGCCGCCCCGCATCATGATGCGTTCGGGGTCGGTGCGGTTGAACGCATAATCTTCCGGAAAGTCTTTTTCCCAAAGCACCTGGCAGCTTGAAAACACAAACGTGCGCCCTTCGAGGGCGATGTGTTTCATCGTCGCCTGCCAGCTGTCCCGATCATCGGCGGTCGGGGCGCAATACAGGTTGATGCCCTGACCATACATGGCCATGCGCATCATTGGCATGTAGTTTTCCCAGCAGATCACAGCGCCGAGTTTGCCGATGTCCGTATCGAACGTGGGCAGGGTGGAGCCATCGCCAAACCCCCAGACCAGACGCTCTGCGCCGGTCGGCATCAGCTTGCGATGCTTGCCCAAAAGCTTCCCGTCGGGACCAAGGAAGACGACCGTACAATACAGGGTGCCCGCATCGCGTTCGATGACCCCCATGACGAGGTGAAGCCCGGCTGCGGCCGCCGCTTGCCCCAAACGATCCGTCTCGGCGCCAGGGATTTCAATGGCACTGTCCGCATAGCGACGGAACTCTTCACGGCCCGCAGGAGTGCGCACACCGACAGAGATGTCGTAGGTCTGCTCTTTGGGGTAGGCCGAAATATACGCTTCGGGGAAAACGGCAAGGTGACAGCCCTGCGCCCCGGCCTGGGCGATCAGTGCCTCCGCTTTGGCGAGACTTGCCTCGATATCGAATGGCACGGCCCCTGCCTGAATCACTGCCGCTTTGAAACTCATCGGTCACCTCTGGTTAGTCGACTGGTTTAGACACGCATGTTCTGTGGCAATTTCGAGGCACTATGTCAAATATGGGCGAAAAATTCGATGATATCCCGGAATACCGTCTAAATTTTAGCCGAAAGTTGATGATTATGCTTACGTGTTGTGCGATATCTTTTGGATCGCGAAGGGCTGTCGACCAGAATCGACACCTTGCGCGTGGTAGCGTGTCGAGTGCTTTCGACAGGCAAGATTCGCTTGTGTGCGATGGGAAGCCGTAATATTTTATGGGCTTAGCGGTCCGGGGAGTGCCTGATGTACGACTTTCAAAGCAAACTGTCGAAGTTGGGCATTAGTGGCACGCTCTACAGGTTGTATGTGGCCGCGATCGAGTTGGGTGAAGCGCCGATCTCCGATGTTGCGACGCGGGCGGGCCTGGTGCGCACCACGGCATATGACGCGCTTTCCCGTTTGGAGGAGGAGGGTCTCGTTGCCATCGTGAAGAGCGGCAACAAGCGCATCGTCGTCGCCGAAGATCCATCTGTATTGCTGGAGCGGATCGAAGCCCGCAAGCAGATGCTCAACGAGGTCATGCCGGAATTGCGCTCGCTCTACAATCGCGCGAAAGGCAAACCTCGCATTCGGTATTACGAAGGGCGCGCCGGTATTCTAATCGCGCTTAAAGACACATTGACCATCAAAGGGGCGCATCCGACATTGATGGGGATATTGTCCATGGATGAGCTGCGCGATGTTCCGGGACTTGAGGAAATGGAGCAATTTATCGCCTCTCGGATAGAGAAGGGGATTTGGCTGCGGGTGATCAGGTCGCGCACAAAGGATGTGGCCTCGATTTGGCCATCGGATTCAAGCGATCTGCGCCATCTCCGCTTCGCCCCTGAGAATGTCCTCCTGTCGATGACGACATTCATCTATGACGACAAGGTTTGCCTGATCTCGTCCATGCGTGAAAACTATGGAATGATCATTGAAAGTGTGGAGTTCGCAGCAATGCAGCGGCAGTTGTTTGAAGCCTTGTGGATGACGTCTTCAGAGTCCTGATGTTCGTCTCGTGCCTGCCTGTGGCGTTGTCGCGCAAGTCCATTGGGGATTCATCTCGTGAATTCCCCATGCCAGCGACCGGGCATGAGCCGACCTGCGAAGACGACGTACAAGACCGCCAACTGGCAAAGCTCCAATCGGGCTCTGAGGCAGCGGGGGTCGCTGACTGTCCGGTTCGATCCCTCGATGCCGTGGGAAGCCGCGTCCGCACGGCACGGCGGCCAGCGGGCCTGTAGCGACGCGGCAATCCTGGCCCGCCTGACCCTCAAGGTTCTGCCGGGGCTGCCGCTCCGCCGAGGCGTGATATGACGGGTCATCGTGCGATAAGCGCGCGCAAAGGGCTTTCGGGAGAAACCCTCCCGCCCTGCAGAGCAGACGGCACACTCGACATCACGGGCCGGCACCTTCTCCGGGCCCCATGAAGCTGCCACAAAAGCTATCGCCGCCGCCATCGCCTGTGTTTCCCGTCACTCTCCCCAAAAAGCTGCGACGACTTTCGGGGGGCGTCCGTGCTCCGTTCCGCCCTCACGCGGTGGGAACGGTGCCTCCGTCGATCACATACTCCGTCCCGGTGATGCTTCCGGCTCGTTCGGATGCGAGGAATGCGATGAGGTTGGCGATCTCGGCAGGCGTCGAGGGGCGGCCGAGCGGGATGCCCCCGAGGCTCTGCATGATGATCTTCTTGCCGCCCTCCAGGTCGGTGCCCGCTTCCGTCGCGAGCCTTTCTGCCAACCGGATCGACGCTTCGGTCTCGATCCAGCCCGGCGACACGCGCACGACGCGTACGCCTTTCGGGGCGACTTCCTTCGAGAGGCTCTTGCTGTAGACTGAAAGTGCCGCCTTGGCGGCGGCATAGGCGGTGGTCGCCTCGGGCAAGGGCAGGAGACGCTGGATCGATGTGACGTGAACCACCACGCCGGAGCCCTGGGCCACCATGCCGGGCAGCAGCACCCGGTCGAGGCGAACGGCCGGAAACAGGTTGATGTCCAATTCGGCCTGCCACTCCGACTCGCCCAGGGCGGCAAAGCCTCCGGCGGGCGCGGAAGAGCCGCCCAGCATGTGTACCAGGATGTCGACCCCGCCCAGCCGGTCGCGCACAGCATCCGCCACCGTTTCGACGCCCTCCAGGGTCGTCAGGTCGGCGGCGACGAAGGTTTCCTCGCGCAAGCCTGCAGGACGTTTGCGCGCCGTCGTCAGAATTGTCGCGCCCAGCTCCTCGAACAGGGCGACGGTTGCCGCGCCTGCCCCCTGAGTGCCGGCCGTGACGAGGGCGCGTTTCCCCGCAAGCGTCAGGAACGGAGTCATGCGCCGATCCTCAGGTCGCGGATCCGGTCGCCCTCGAGGCCGAAGGCGAAGTGCAGGACCGCCGGGCTGCCGGGGAAGTCGCCGGTAACGCGCGCCCGGACGACCGCGGTGCCATCCGTTTCCCTCAGCTCCAGTGGCTCGGCGGTGTGGTTGTATTTCGCCTTCGCGGCCAGCCACCAGGCGCGGATCGCCGCGATCCCGCGATGCGTCTCGCCCTCGTCCCGAACTTCGGAGTCGGGGGCGAAGGCTGCGGCGAGGGCGGCGTCGTCTCGTGCCGAGAAATAGGCCGCGACAGGGGGGGGAAGGGTCATCTTGATGCTCCTTGAGGTTGTTCCGGGAAGATAGGCCTCGACTGTTGTCCGCATAACCGGGATAATTTTGGATGAAATGATGACAGAAGCAGGATAATCATGGATGCCGGACTGAAGGCGCTGGACGCCGTCCTGACCATTGCGCGGCGCGGCACGTTTCGCGCGGCGGCGGTCGATCTGGGCATGTCGACCACCGCACTGTCGCATGCGGTCGGGCGGCTCGAGACGAGCCTCGGAGTGCGGCTCTTCAACCGGACCACGCGCAGCGTGTCCCTGACCGACGCGGGGCGCGACTTCGTGGCGCGCGTCGGTCCCGCGATGTTCGAGATCCGTGCGGCGATGGACGACGCCAGATCGCAGCGCGAGACCCCGGCGGGGCTGTTGCGGATCAATGCCTCTGTGCAGGCAGGCCGTCAGGTGGCGCCGCTCGTGCTGGAGTTCCTGCGCCGCTATCCGGACATGCAGGTCGATCTGGTAACCGAGGGACAGCTCGTGGACATCGTGGCCGAGGGCTTTGACCTCGGGATTCGGACCGCCGATCTGGTGCCGCGCGACATGATCGCGTTACCGCTGGGCTTGCCGCATCGCCACGTCGTGGCGGCCTCGCCCGGTTGGCTCGAAAGCCACCATGCGCCGACGTCACCGGCCGACCTCGACCCCGGGCAGTGCCTTCGCGTGCGGCTGCCGAACGGCGTGCTGCTGCGGTGGCCCCTCGAGAAGGATGGCAACCGGGTTCTGTTCGAGGCGAAGGGTCGGGTGACCCTAGACGAGCCGGGCATCGCCCGCAGCGCCATTCTGGCGGGGGCCGGGATCGGCTATTTCATCGAAACCGACGTGGCCGACGATCTCTCGGCCGGACGCATGATCCGGCTACTGGAGGACTGGACCCCGCCGCGCCCCGGCTTCAGCCTGTACTACCCCGGCCGGCGCAACCCGTCTGCCGGGTTCGCGGCCTTCCTGTCCCTCGTGCGCGAGAGTGCCGGGCGCGCGCGGGTGTAGTCGCGCAGGCGTGACCTCTCAACATCGCGTCCCCGCCGGCGTCTCGCGAAGAAGCGATGGCCCATGCGATGGAAGGGCTGACGGCCGCCATCGGGAGCGCGTCGCCGCAGGCCGTGGCCGATGCCATCGGCCCCAACGTCACGTTCGCGAAATGAACGCTGCACTGCCTGAACCCGGGCTAGGCAGCATTCAGCCCGCGATGCCGAACTGCTGGCGATAGGCGGCAGGCGGCAGGCCCGTCAGTTTCTGAAAGAGTTTGCGGAACGCTGCGGGGTCGGAATAGCCCACGTCCCAGGCAATTCGGTCGACCGGTGTCAGCGAACGCTCCAGCGCTTCGCGTGCCTTGGCGATGCGGACCTGTTGGAGGTATTCCACCGGCGTGAACCCCGTCGCCGCGCTGAACCGGCGCAAATAGGTGCGGGGGGTCATGCCCGCCTGATCGGCAAGATCGGCCACCCCTCGCAGCGTCGCGGCATGGGCGTGGATCCGATGCTGGCTGGCCCGGATCGCATCGTCGCCATGGTCAAAGCGCGGAACGAACTGCGCAAAGGGCCGCTGGCTGTGCCGGGGTGGCTCGATCAGCAGAAAGCGCGCGGTGGCCAGCATCGTGGACGGCCCAAGCAGCCGGCCGACCAGGGTTAGGCCAAGATCGGCCCAGGCGAGGATGCCGCCCGCGGTCACGATGTCGCCGTCCTCCAGAACCATGTGCTCGTCGGCCAGGTGCACTTTGGGGAAGCGTTGCGCCAGTTGGCTGGCAAAGGCCCAGTGCGTGGTCGCGCGGCGGCCGTCGATCAGCCCGGTTTCCGCGAGCACGAAGGCCCCCGCACAGACCGAACAGAGCGTTGCCCCGGCGGTATGCCGGTCGCGCAGAAAGGCAGCCTCGACGGGCGCAGGCGCCATGCGCTCGGGCATAACGATGCTGGGCGGAGCGATCACATGTGTCAACCGATGGTCCGTGCCAGGATGGCTGTCCCAGACGCAAATGACCCCCTCGTCGTCAGCCTGCCAATGTGAGACCCGAAAGCCGCGCTTGTCCTCCCCCGTCCAGTCTTCGGCGATCCGGAACAGGTCGGTCAGCCCGTGAATCGCGGCCAGAGCGCAGCCCGGATAGATCAGAAGGCCGATATCGGCCACGAGGTCCGTTTTCTGTGCCATTGTCCGATAGGCCTCGATTATTGGCATTTCCGCCACGTCCTTTCCTGCCAATCAGGACGTAACTTGTCCATACTGAAACGAAAGGCGCTGCAATGAACCCGACGCTCACCAGACGGACGCTGATTGCCACCGGGGCCGCTGCGGCCGCCCTGCTTATCCTGAGCCGTACCTCTAACGCAAACACTGAGAGAGACCTGATCATGGCTACATTCACGACTGCCGACGGAACGAACATCTTTTACAAGGACTGGGGTCCCCGCGATGCGCAGCCCATTGTCTTCCACCACGGCTGGCCGCTTTCGAGCGACGACTGGGACACCCAGATGCTCTACTTCCTCGAGCAGGGCTACCGCGTCGTCGCCCATGACCGCCGCGGCCACGGCCGGTCCGACCAGACCGACACTGGCAACGAGATGGACACATACGCCCAGGACGTGGTTGAGCTAGCCCGCACGCTGGACCTGAAGAACGCGATCCATATCGGCCATTCGACCGGCGGGGGCGAGGTTGCCCGCTATGCCGCGCGCGCCGAGCCCGGACGCCTCGCCAAGGCCGTGCTGATCGGCGCAGTGCCCCCCGTCATGGTGGCCTCCGAGGCAAACCCCGACGGCATCCCGATGGAGGTCTTCGACGGCTTCCGCGCGTCACTGCTCGCCAACCGGGCGCAGTTCTTCCTCGACATTCCCTCGGGTCCGTTCTTCGGCTTCAACCGCGAAGGCGCCAAGGTCAGCCAGGGTCAGATCCAGAACTGGTGGCGGCAGGGCATGATGGGTGGGGCCAAAGCGCATTACGACTGCATCAAGGCCTTTTCGGAGACCGACTTCACCGAAGACCTGACGGCGATATCCGTCCCGGTCCTGGTGATGCACGGCGAGGATGATCAGATCGTGCCGATCGCGAATTCCGCGCACAAGGCGATCAAACTTCTGCAGAACGGCACGCTCAAGACCTATCCGGGCCTTTCGCATGCCCCCTTCGCGACACATCCCGACATGGTGAATGCCGACCTTCTGGCATTTTTCAAGGCCTGAGCCAATGAGACCGGGGGCAGGAAATGCCTGCCCCCGGCCCGCCCTGCAGTCCAGACTGCAGTGGCGCATCGTTCTTGATCTTGCTGGGAAAAAAATCTGATCCGGTATGGTCCGGACCGGGTGACCAGCTGTCTACCGTTCAAAGGTTTTCAATACCGTTGGTTTCGGCAGCGTCGGGTTTCACTCCCATCCCATCCGCCGCTATCTGCGTCGCAGCATTAATCAACTAATTGAAAATAAAACATAAAAATTTGTTCTCGCTAAGGCATTCGTCAAACGTCCGCCTGATTTGATGCACTATGTGCTGCGCAAGCCGCTGCACAAATGCGGGGGAGCGGGCGAATTTGGGGTCACGAAGCGGGGTGGCACGTTCCATCTCAGACGCCGCGTTCCCGCACGATGCAAGAGCGTCGAGCTGCGTGAAACGGTGTGGATATCCCTGCATACGGATTCGGACTCGGCTGCGAGAAGCAAGGCCGATCGGGCTTGGAGTCAGAAGATCGAGCCATGGGAGGCACGGCTTTCCAAAGCCAACACCGCCGCTCATCTGCACCAGGAATACCAGCATCCTGTCAGCAACGGCAGGAGGCGCCACGCATCGTGAAAACTTTAAAGTTGACACGTGTAAAGAAATAACGCTACACGAGGAGCGCGTCGCGGAGGGTGGAGTCGTGACGACACAAAAAAGCCTGCTCTGCCGAGACACCTGACATCTGGGAGGAAACCATGTCAGTCGCACGTACCCTCAAGACTCTTCTCGCAACCAGCGCACTGGTCCTGGCCGCCGGCGGCGCCTGGGCCGATGGAATTGGCGCGTCACTTCTGACGCAGCAGCATCCGTTCTATATCGAACTTGCCGGTGCCATGGTCGCCGAAGCCGAAGCCCAGGGCGTTCCGCTCAAGGTTTCCATCGCCAACCAGGATCTTTCGAAACAACTCGCCGATGTTGAGGACTTCATCGTCAGCGGTGTCGACGTGATCGTGATTTCGCCGGTCGACAGCGCCGGTGTGCTGCCGATCATCCTGAAAGCCGAGAAAGCCGGGATCAAGGTTGTCACCGTTGACGTGCCCGCCAAGGGTGTCGACGTGACCTCCTATATCGGCACCGACAACTATGTCGGCGGCGTCAAGGCGGCCGAGCTGATGGGCAAGGAACTTGGTGGCAAGGGCAAGGTCGCGATCATCGACTACCCGACCGTGCAATCGGTCGTTGCCCGTATCGACGGGTTCAAGAAAGGCCTCGAATCCTTCCCGGACATCGAGATCGTTGCCCAGCAGACCGGGATCACCCGCGCCGAAGCCCTGGCCGTTGCCCAGAACATGCTGCAGGCCAATCCCGATATCACCGGTATCTTCGGTTTCGGGGATGATGCCGCTCTGGCCGCGGCCGTCGCGGTCAAGTCCGCCGGACTCGAAGACCAGGTGAAGGTCATCGGCTTCGACGGGATGGAAGAAGCCCGCAATGCCGTGGACACCAACCCCGTCATGGTCGGTGTCATCCAGCAGTTCCCGGCCCAGATGGGCAAGGAGGCCGTCGACACCGCCATCAAGATCATGGCCGGTGAAGAGGTTCCGGCCGAGCAGCCGATCGCACCTGGCGTCTACACGGGATCGTAAAAACTCCCGTCCCGCCGCATCGCCACGCACCGCCGTTCCCCCCCCCCTCGGCGGCCCGTGTGAGGCGATGCGGCCCCTTATTCCATTCCCTCGGAGATCTTGGTCTTGGCACAGAACGATTCCGACATCGTGCTGACGCTTTCCGGTGTCTGCAAAAGCTTTGGACCGGTTCAGGCCCTGAAAAGCATGGACCTGACCGTCCGCAGTGGAAGGGTTCACACGCTTCTGGGCGAGAACGGTGCGGGTAAATCGACGTTGATGAAGATCCTTTCGGGGATCTATCCGGCGACAGGAGGCAGCATCGAACTGGCTGGAAAGCCCTATGCGCCGCAGACGCCGCTGGAAGCCGCCGAAAACGGACTGGCGATCGTTTTTCAGGAGCTGAGCCTGTGCAACAACCTGACGGTTGCCGAAAACATCCTGGCGATGCGCGAACCGTCGCGGGCCGGATTCATCAGTGACCGAAAGCTATTCCAGACCGCCGAGGCGCTGGTGCGCGATCTGGGTCTGCCAATCGACGTGCGGGCGCGGGTCATCGACCTGTCTATGGCGCAACGCCAGCTCGTCGAGATCGCAAAAGGCCTCAGTCACGACGCCCGGATCGTCATTCTGGATGAGCCGACCTCCTCGCTGACCGGCGCTGAATCCGAGATCCTGTTCCAGATCATCGGCCGCCTCACGCGCGAGGGAAAGGCGGTGATCTATATCTCGCACCGCATGGAAGAGATCATGCGCCTGTCCGACGACATCACGGTGATGCGCGACGGCGAATATGTGACCACCGTCGAACGTGGCGATGCGACCGTCGAGCAACTGATCGCATTGATGGTCGGGCGCCAGATGAACGAAATCTATCCGCCACGCGAAAGCGAAGCGCCGGGCGAGGCAGTGGCGCCTGTCCTTGTCGCCGAAGGTCTTTCCCGGCCGGGCGAATTCGAAGACGTCTCGTTTACGGTGCGCCCGGGCGAGATCCTCGGCTTCTTCGGGCTCGTGGGGTCCGGCCGGTCGGAAGTGATGAACGCGCTCTTTGGCATGACGGCGGCCGAGGGGCGTGTGGTTCTGGACGGCAAGGCGGTCACGATTTCATCGCCCGCCGAAGCCATCGGCCACGGCATGGCGTTTCTGACCGAGAACCGCGGCGAACAGGGCCTCGTCCGGTCGCATTCGCTGCGTGCCAACGTCACCATGGCGGCGCTGCAGGATTTCACGACGCGCGGGGGCTTCCTGAAATCCCGCAAGGAAACGACGGAGGCGCAGCAGGCGATCGAGCGTCTGGCAATTCGCGCAAACTCCATCGAGACCCGCGCCGGGACGCTTTCGGGGGGTAACCAGCAAAAGGTCGTGGTCGCCAAGTGGCTGGCTACCAACCCGCGGGTTCTGATCCTGGACGAGCCGACCCGCGGTGTCGACGTCGGCGCAAAATTCGAAATCTACCGCATCATTCGCCGACTTGCCGCGCAGGGTACTGCGATCGTCATGGTTTCCTCGGAAATGCCCGAAATCCTCGGGATGTCGGACCGGGTCGTGATCATGTCGGAGGGTCGGGTCGGTGCCACAAAGGAAAGTGCCGGTCTGACGCCAGAGCGCGTGATGGCATATGCAACGGGACAACATAAATGAACCAGACTGCCGATATCGCGGCCCGCCGCGTTCAGCTCAGAAGTTTCATGCGCCAGTACGCCGGCATCTTTCTGTCGCTGGTGATCCTGTGTGTCATCTTTTCCTTCGCCAATCCGCGCTTCATGTCGGTGGCGAACCTTACCAATATCCTCCAGCAGGTGTCGGTGATCGCCATCGCGGCATTCGGGATGACCTGGGTCATTCTGCTGGGCGAGATCGACCTGTCCATCGGGTCGATCATTGCGGTTGCGGGAATGGTCGGCGCCCAGGTGATCGGGCTTGGCTGGGGGTTCGTACCGGCGCTGCTGCTGACGCTGGGCTCGGGGGCGCTCATGGGGCTGATCAACGGTGCGCTGACAGCCAAGCTGCTGCTGCCAAGCTTCATCGTCACCGTCGCCACCATGAGCATCTATCGCGGTCTGGTCAGTCTGCCGACCAACGGCGCCCCGGAAATGATCATGGACCCGTCCTGGACGGCGATCGGCGGCGAGAGCTTCCTTGGTATTCCGATCATCATCTGGATCGTGTTCGTGCTTTTCGTGGCCAATCACATCCTGCTGTCGCGCACCACCTTCGGGCGCCGAACCTATCTGACCGGCGGCAACCGCGAGGCGGCGCTCTACTCGGGCATCAACGTCGACCGGATCAAGATGATCGTCTTCATGATCTCCGGGACCATGGCGGCCGTGTCGGGCGTCCTGCTGTCGTCGCGGCTCTATTCCGCCCAGACGAATGCCGGCTTGAGCTATGAACTCGATGCGATTGCCGCGGCTGTTCTGGGCGGCACCAGCCTTGCCGGTGGCGTCGGGACCATGATCGGCACACTGCTTGGCGCCCTTATCATCGGGGCGCTGAACAATGGCATGAACATGCTTTCGGTGCCATATTTCTATCAGCTGATCGTAAAAGGGCTGGTCATCATCATCGCCGTCTATCTCGATGTGCGCTCCAAGCAGAGGCGGGCCTGAGCCATGGTCAAGAAGGTTCTGACGGTCGGCGAGATACTGGTCGAGATCGTCGCCACGACCAGGGGCGACGGGTTTCTCGAGCCGCAACCGCTGGTCGGCCCGTTCCCCTCGGGCGCCCCGGCGATCTTCATCGATCAGGTGGGAAAGCTCGGGACGCCCGCTGCCATTGTCTCGCGGGTCGGTGCAGACGATTTCGGCGCCCTCAATATCGAACGGCTGACGGCTGACGGGGTCGATGTATCGGGCGTCGAGGTTGCGACCGGCGAAACGACCGGCAGCGCCTTTGTGCGATACCGCAACGACGGCAGCCGGAAGTTCGTGTTCAACATCGCCCACAGCGCCTGCGGGACTGTGCCGATCACCCCTGCCGCCGACGCGCTTTTCGATTCTTGCGACCATCTGCACATCATGGGCACCGCGCTGTCCTCGCCGGGGCTGAAGGACACGGCCCTTGCGGCGCTGGCGCGGATCAAGGCGCGCGGCGGCACGCTGTCCTTCGATCCGAACCTCCGGCCCGAGATCCTCGGGACGCCGGGTCTTCGCGCGGCGCTCGACGAGGTCCTGGCGCAGACCGACTTGTTTCTGCCCTCGGGCGAGGAACTGTTCCTGTTCACCGACGCCAGCGAGCCGGACGCGGCGGCAGACGAACTGCTTGGCCGCGGGATCGGCGAGATCGTGATCAAGAACGGCAGTCGCGGCGCGCGATACGTCAGCGCCGGCAGGAAACTGGATGTCGCGGCCCTTTCTGTCGAGGAACTGGACCCGACCGGCGCTGGCGACAGCTTCGGCGGCACATTCGTCAGCTTCTGGCTTTCCGGTGCCGATCCCGAAGCAGCGCTGCACTATGCCAACGCCGCAGGCGCGCGCGCGGTCACGGTGCTCGGACCGATGGAGGGCACCTCGACGCGGGCAGAACTCGACGCCTTGTGCCGCAGAACGGAAGGATGAATGATGATGGTCAATCCCCTGCATGACATTGCCACATGGCGCGGCCGCACCGGCCCGTCGGGCATTCCCTCGGTCTGTTCCGCCCATCCGATGGTGCTGGAGGCCGCAATGCGGGCCACATTGCCGACGCCGCTGCCCCTGCTGATCGAGGCGACCTGCAATCAGGTCAACCAGGACGGCGGCTACACCGGCATGACCCCATCGGATTTTCGCGCCTTTGCCGAGGTCGTTGCCGAGAGGGTCGGGTTTCCGAAGGACCGGATGATCCTTGGCGGCGACCATCTTGGACCCAATCCGTGGAAGTCGCTTCCGGCGGAACAGGCGATGGCCAAGGCCGAGGTCATGATCCGCGCCTTTGCCGCCGCAGGCTTCACCAAGCTGCACCTCGATTGCTCGATGGGATGCGCGGGCGAAGCGCCGGCGCTGGACGATACCCAGACCGCCGCACGTGCGGCGCGCCTTGCCGCGGTGGCCGAGGCCGCGCTGCCGGGGGGCGATACGCCAAAGCCCGTCTATATCATCGGGACAGAAGTGCCGATCCCCGGTGGCGCGATGGAGGAGATCGAGGCGCTGGAACTGACCGCACCCGACGCGGCGCTGGAGACGATCCGTGTCCACAGGGCCGCCTTTGCGGCGTCGGGTCTTTCGGATGCTTTCGACCGTGTGGTCGGCGTCGTGGTGCAGCCCGGCGTCGAATTCGGCAATCACAACGTGGTGGATTACGTCTCCGCCGCTGCGCAGGGCCTGAGCAAGGTCCTCGATGATGTCCCCGGCATCATATTCGAGGCGCATTCGACCGATTACCAGACCCGCGAGGCGCTGACCGCGCTGGTCCGCGACGGGTTTTCCATCCTGAAGGTCGGGCCGGGGCTGACGTTTCGCATGCGCGAGGCGCTCTATGGGCTCGACGCGATCGCGGAGGAGTTGTTTCCCGGCGTCCGCTCCGTCACGCTGCGTCAGGCCATGGAACAGGTGATGCTGGCGGATCCCGCGAACTGGGACAGATATTACGAGGGAACCGAGGCCGAACGCGCGCTGCAGCGGCACTTCTCCTACAGCGACCGCATCCGCTATTACTGGCCTGATCCGCGGGCGACCGGGGCTGCAAATGACCTGTTGTCGCTGCTGGACGGCGTGGTTCTGCCCGAGACGCTGATCGGGCAATATCTTGGCGCGCGTTACCAAAGCGTTCGAACCGGGACGCAACCCGCACAGGCGCGGGAACTGGTGCTTGCCGCGGTCGAGTCCCTGATGCAGGACTATATAGCGGCCTGTGTCGCATAGGGCGAAAGTCATCGCGAAACCGGGAACAGGCAGGACAGATTGAACGACATGGGCGAAACACCGGAAATCCGAACGATGGAGGATTTTTCCGCCTTCGTCGGCCTGTCCCGCCCAACGGTCTCGCGCTATTTCAGCGATCCGCAATCGGTGCGGGAAAGTACCCGCCACCGGATCGAAGCCGCCATCGTCACCTCCGGCTTCCGGCCGAACATGTTTGCCGTCAATCTGAAACGCCGGCAGGCACGAGTCCTTGGCATCATCATCCCGAGTTCGACCGATCCGTTCTATATGGCGCTGTCGAGCCGCATCGAGGAGATCGCCGACAAGTCCGGCTATTTCGCCTTCATGCTGTCGTCGAACGGCGATCCGGGGATCGAGGCGAGCGCGATCGAAAAGCTTCAGTCGATGAATATCGCGGGCGCCATCGTCGTGCCCTCGGATGTCGGGCAGACCAGCAAGAACCTTGCCGCGCTGGCGCAGAAGATCCCGGTGATCTATGTCGATACGCCGCCCGACGACACCTCGCCCTTTGTCGGGACCGACAACAATCAAAGCTTCGGTCTGATCGTCGACTATCTCTGCCGCTCGGGCGAACCGCCCTGCTATCTCGGAATGCCCGAGGTCAATCGCAACGCTGCCGCACGTCGCAATGCCTATCTGCGGGCGATGGAGAGGGCGGGCGAACGGCCCCACCTGTTGCCGCTGCCCGATAGCCACAGTTGGGAGTTCGAGAAATTCGGTCACGAACAGGCCAAGGCCCTGATCGCGGCGGGGCTGCCAACCCGCACCATCCTGTGCGCCAACGACCGGATCGCCCTTGGCGCGCAACTTGCGGCCTGGCAGGCGGGCCTGCGGGTGGGCCTGAGAGAGCACGGCGATCTGAGGATCGCGGGCCATGACGATCATCCACAGTCGCGCTATGCCTGCCCACCCCTGACCACGGTGGCGCAGAACTATGCCGAGATGGCGGGCCGGGCGATGGCGATGATGATGGAGCGTCTGGGCGATGCGGACGACGGCAACGGGACGGACGGGGAACGGGTGCTTCTGAAAGGCGATCTGATGTTGCGCGCGTCTGCGTGACGGGCGTCCGTCCCCAGGCCCGCGACACGACGCCCGCCGATGCAATGGTTCATGCGGATGTCTGCGTCTGGGCCGCCGCTGCGGCATCGGAGAACAGCGTTCCGACCCCCAGTTCCCGGATGCCACCGTTGTCATCGTGCAGCAGGAACAGGGCGCCGAGCCCGCGGTCTTGCGCAACCCGCGCGCCCGCCTCGGCACCGAGAACCATCAGCGCGGTCGCCCAGGCATCGGCCTCGGCACAGGTCCGCGCGACCACGGTGACCGAGGCCGGCGAGGCGACCAGGGGTGCGCCCCGGCGCGGGTTCATCGTGTGCGACAGGCGGCGGCCCTGCACTTCGACCCAGTGGCGGTAGTCGCCCGAGGTCGCAACGGCGGCGTCTTCCAACGACAGGACCGAATGCGGCGCGCGGCGTTTGGGATCGGGCGATTCCACTGCGATGGTCCAGGGCTGGCCATCGGGCCGCAGCCCCTGCGCGCGCATCTCGCCGTCGATGCCGACGAGGCCCGCATCGATGCCGGCCACCATCAGCGTTTCGGCCAGCCGGTCGGCGCCATGGCCCTTTGCGATCCCGTTCAGATCGAGCGCGACCGAGCGCAGCTTGCGCACCCGTCCGGTGGCGGCGTCAAGCTCCAGCGCCTCCTGCGCCGGCCCCCGTGCGGCGTCCATCGCAGAGCGGATGCGTCCGGGGCTCGCATCCTCTGGGCCAAAACCCCAGGCAGCCACCGCGTCCCCCATGCCGATATCGAAGGCCCCATTCGAGGCCTTCCCGATCTCGATCCCCAGACGCAGCACCTGCAAAAGCTGGGCGGGCACCGACAGCCAGTCTCCCACAGGCGCCGCGTTCAGGCGCATCAGGTCGCTTTGGGTGTTCCAGGTCGACATCTGCACATCGACCTCGGTCACCGCCGTCTGAAGTGCGACCTGAACCGGCGCGGGATCGAACCCCTGCGGGGCAAAGAACAGCGCCGACCAACGGGTGCCCATGGTAGGCCCGTTCAGCGCGTGGCGCACGAGATCAGTAGACATCTTCCAGATACCGCCCCTCTGCCTTCAAGGTGCCCGTGGACAGCGCCATGGGCGCAAGAATGTCGGCAAGCGCATCGGCGACCCCGGCGGCCATGCCGCGCCCGCCGCAGACCATGACACGCGCACCGTCCTCGATCAGCCGGGCGATCTCGGCCCGTTCGGCCCGCAGCGCGTCCTGCACATAATGGGGCCTTTCCCCCCGCGAGACCGCCGTGACCAGCCGCGCAAGCTGTCCCTTGTCCTGCCAGCCCGAGAGGTCGTCGCCATAGAGAAAGTCGCTGTCGGGGTGACGCATGCCGAAGAACAGGTGGATCGGCCGGCGCCGCGAGTTGCCGCGCACGAAGCCTGCAAGCGGGCCGATACCGGTCCCTGCGCCGATCAGGATCAGCGGGGTGCGGTCGCGGCCCGGCCGGAAGCCCGGGTTGGGGCGGCAGAAGGCCGAGACGGTATCGCCCGGTTCGAGCGCCATGAGTTGCCCCGAGCAAAGCCCGCCGGGGTGCTTTTTCACCACGATCTCGACAAAGCCGTCGCGGCGTGCGGATGCCAGCGAATAGAACCGCGGCAACGAGGAGCCTTCGGGCAGGATGCCCAGAAGGTCGCCCGCCCGGAAACATCCAAGCCCGCGTACCGTCAGGCGACGCCAGAGCGGCAGTTTCGGAAGCGCAAAGCGCAGGATCGCGGTCGGCGCCTGAACCTCGGCGCCATAGTCGCGGCGCGACACCAGCGTCAGCGCCGTTGTCTGCACCTTGGCCGGCTGATGCGCCAGTTCCAGATCGATCCCGATTGCCTGCCCAAGCGCGCGGCCCCAGCGGGCAAAGTCCTGCGGCGACTGGCGGTCGACGGTGTCGAAGGGGACAAGCTCCGCCCAGCCCTTGGCCTCGGCCGCCGCCGAGACCGCCCGTGCAAAGGCGCAGAAGGCCGGAAAGCTGCGGTCGCCGAAGCCAAGCACCGCAAGCGGCGCGGCGGGCGCGGTATCAAGCTGCGCCAACTGGTCGAGAAATCCCTTGGCCGAGGCGGGTGCGTCGCCCTCGCCATAAGTGGCGGCCAGAACGATGATCCTGTCCGCGCGGGCATAGCGGACGGGATCGAAGGCCGACATGGGCGCGACATGGACGCTCTGCCCGGCCTCGGTCAGTGCCTTGTGCAAGGTGGTGGCAAAGCCCCAGGTGCTGCCACCCTCGCTGCCGACCAGCACGATGGTTCCGGCTTTCGCGGCGGGCTGGTTGCCGCGGATCCGCGGCCGGCTGCGCCGCCGGGCCCACCACAGCAGCGCCCCGGTCACCGCCATCGTCGGCACGCCAAGCGCCATCAGTCCCAGCACGAGCCCGAGCACCGCGGCGCCCTGACCTGTGTGCAGCATATAGATCGTCTCGGTCACGCGCGGCCATCCGGCCAGATCGGCCCATTCAAGCAGCGCGCCGTTGCCCTGATCGAGGTATCCGGTGCCGCGGTCGGTCGTCAGGGTGAAAACGTCGGTCGCGTCACCGGGATAGGGGAAGCTCAGCTCGCGCAGCTCGGCCACCGGGGTCGTCCCCAGCAGATCGAGCGCGCTCAACGCCACGCCGGTCTCGCCGCTGACCGCGGCCGGAAAGGCGGGTGTAACGGCCTCGTCGGGCAGCAGGCCGAAGGTGGAGGCGGTCATCCACAGCGCGGTCAGCGAGGACAGCACAAGGCCCAATACCGAGACGCGGGCGATCTCGACATGCAGCCGTCCGGCAAGCGGACCGCGGAGCGGCGCGAACCAGCGCCGCCAGCCACCCGCACGCCGCGTGACCAGCACCGTACCAGACAGCGCCAGAACGAACATCGCGGCTGCGGCCGCCGCCATCGCGATCCGTCCTGAATCGCCCAGAAACAGCGAGCGATGCAGTTTGGTCAGCCAGCGCTGGACCTGGCTCGGGTCGGCCGAGGCGACGCCCTGGCCCGTCGCCGGATCGATGACAGCCGCCCCCGGTGTGCCGTCATCGAACCAGTACGCCGTGATCCGCCCCGAAGGCGCGCGCCGGATCTGTTCGACACCCGGATAGACCCCTTGGATGCGCGTGGCGAGGTCCGCCACGCTCAGCCCGGTTTCGGCCTGTGGGGCCAGAATGCGCTCTGCCGCCGGAAACACCGACAGCACGGCCCCGCTGAGCGCGAGCACGATGAGCAGAGCCATGGCAAGAAGACCCGGCCAACGATGGAGCATGCGGATCATGACCCTGCTTCCCTCTCACATGCCGTAGCTGAAATCGGCGACGTACCTGCGCCCTTTGACCGGGGTTCCGGCACCCTGCGTCGTCAGCGGCACGGCAACCTCGTTCGGGCTGTCGCGCATGTCCTCGACCGCCGCGTCGATGTGCAGGGTATAGCCCGCGTCGAACAGCGCATCCGCCAGATCGAGCGTGATCTCGAGCGTCCGGCCGGCGCCGACGCTGGCGCCGGTGATGCCGTTGATCTGGGAGGTGTTGCCGCCGGTAAAGCGATACCAGTCGGTCAGGTGCTTGTAGTATTTCGATTTGCCACCGGCCATCCAGAGGCTGCCGGCATAGGCCCCCTGCGGGTCGGTGACATAAAGCGCCAGATAGGCGCCGTCGCCGCCATAGTTGGTGAGCGTTGTGGTCATCGTGACCGGGCGAGCCGTGGCAATGCCGGGAAGCGTCAGCGCCGTGGTCAGCGCGAGCATTGCGAAAGTGGATTTCATGGGCGTACCCCTTCCAAGATATATCTTTAACGTTTGGCGGATGCATTTCCGCCGCTGCATGGCGGAGTTCAGTTCACCTTGACCTGCGGTGGCGCACCGGTGCCGAAAAGCCCGTTCTGCGGCGGCGCGACGGTGCCGGCCGGCGCCGCGTTGCCCGCGCTGCCGCCGCAATCGTCGTCGTCGTCATCATCGCAATCGTCATCGTCGTCGTCGTCGTGGTCACTGCGGGAAGCCTTGCGGTGGCCGTGATCGTCGTCGTCATGGCCGTCGACCAGGACGAGGGGCAACGCCGTCTGCCCGTCCTCGAAGATCGCGGCAAAGGGGCGGGGCAGGGCGCCATCGTGGGGCACGCGCGCGGCGCTCCAAGCGGGCAGCCCGATGGCCGCCGTCAGCGTGGTTGTGGCGAAAAGAACGGTGAGGGTCTTTCTCATGGTTGGGTCTCCTGTGGACTGCTGGGATCTATCTGGGGGGGCCACCTGAGGTCTTCCTGACACCGGGGCGATTCCCGCTTCAGCTTGCCGTCAGGAAGGAAAAGGCCCCGCCGGGACGGGCGGGGCCAGGCAGGGCCGAAGGGACGGATCGGCCCTGTGGTCGCGATCAGGCGATATCGCCTGCCGCGGGCGCACGCTTGTCGCCGGTGACCATCGCGCGGGCGAGGTTCTCGTGGTGCCGGAACGAGGCCAGCACCACCCCGCCCACATGCATCGCCACGAGCAGCAGCATCAGGTTGGCCAGAACTTCGTGCGCCTCGTAAAGCGCCCCCCTGGCGCCCTCGCCGGACCCCTCGCGTTCGCCATCATCATCGGCAAAGGCAGGTGCCACGATCTGCGGCAGGTCGGGCAGCATCGCGACGCGGCTTGGTTCTTCCATCAGCCATCCGGTCAGGGCGGTGCCCGACAGCGTGATCAGCAGCACTGCGATCATCGCGCCGCCCGTCGGGTTGTGGCCCAGATACCGCCGTTCCTTGCCGCGCGTCATGTCGCCGAGATAGGCCAGCGTCGTGGCCGGCCCGCGCAGGAACTGCGCAAAGCGCGCATAGCGGCTGCCGACAAGGCCCCAGACGATACGGAAGGCGACGAGGCCCGCGACCGTATAGCCCGCAATCTCGTGAACCGGCTGCAGTTCATCGGCTGTCAGCCACGCGATCGCGAAGGCCGCGACGAGACCCCAGTGAAAAATGCGCACGAGCGGGTCCCAGACCCGGACTGTTCGCTGTGCCCCGTCACCCCCCGACACCGCGTCCTGGGTCGCCATATCAGTCATCGTTCTTCCATTCCTCTCGATTGCCGCGATGGCGGTTGCGCTCGCCCTCGTATTCGACTTCGATCACCTGAAGCGTCGACGGATGCACCGTCACCTCGATCCGGCGCCCATCGGCGTCGGTGCCGTCGATCTGATAGCAGCCGTCGTCGATCTTGATCCGGCGCACGACCCAGCCGTTGTCCTCGGCAAGCTGCGCGACCGCCTCTCGCGGTTGCCAGTCCGCCATCGGCACAAAGCAGTCGTCGTGCCTGGCCGCCGCGGCGACGGGCAGGAGGACGGGCAGGAGGGCGAGAAAGCCAAGAATTGTAAGTGTCATTTTCATGGGCCAAAGTCCGTTTGTGCGGCCATCTTCAAGCGACTCTGCGACGTGAAGCTGACGGGATCCTGAAGCGCGAGGCGGGCATACGTCAGCTTTGCGTCAGTCCCAGGGGTCATGGAAGGGTCATCGGGGCAAGAACGGGGACAGTCATGCGCATCCTGCTGATCGAGGACGATACCGTTCTGGGGGCTGCCGTGCGCGACCAGATTGCGGGCGACGGCCAGTCGGTGGACTGGGTTACCCGGCTCGATGCGGCGGGGGACGCGATGAATGGCGCGGGCTACGATCTGATCCTGCTCGACCTGATGCTGCCCGACGGTCGCGGCATCGGTTTCCTGAAAGGCCTGCGCATCCGCGGCGACGTGACCCCGGTGATCATCCTGACCGCGCTCGACCAGATCTCGGACCGGATCGAGGGGCTGAACGCGGGCGCCGACGACTATCTTGTGAAACCCTTCGATCTGGCCGAACTGTCGGCGCGGATCGGTTCGGTCGCGCGCCGCTATTCCGGCAACCCGAACCCGATCATCACCCACGGCGCGCTCGATATCGATCTGGCCGCGCGCAGCATTCGCTGCAGCGGCAAGTCGGTTCAGTTGACCGCCCGCGAATGGGCCCTGTTCGAGGCGTTTCTGGCCCGCCCCGGCCAGCTTCTGTCCAAGGCGCAGCTCGAGGAGAAACTCTATGCTTTCGGCTCCGAGATCGAGAGCAACACGATCGAGGTCCATGTCAGCCGCCTGCGCAAGAAGCTTGGCGCCGGCGTGATCGAGACCGAGCGCGGCATGGGCTATCGTCTGGGCACGCCATGAGGTGGCCGCGCAGTCTTCAGGCCCGGCTCGGGCTGACGTTGGGCATCTTCCTGACGGTGCTGTGGATCGCTGCCGCCTCGGTCACGGGATTGATCCTGCGCCACGAGATCGACGAGGTGTTCGATTCCATGTTGCAGGAAACCGCACAGCGGCTGCTGCCGCTGGCGGTCGTGGACATAATCGGTCGCGATGAGGATGGAATAACCCAGCGTCTGGCCGCGATCCGCGAGCATAACGAGTTCTTCACCTATATCGTCCGCGACGCGCAAGGGCGCGTCCTGCTGCAATCGCATAGTGCCGATCCGGCGGCGTTTCCGCCCTATGACGGACCGGGGTTTCGCCAGACCGGAACGCTGAGGATCTATAACGACGACGCGTTGCAGGGCAGTATCCGCATCACCGTCGCCGAGCCGCTGGACCACCGCGCGACGGTGGCGCGCGAGATCCAGATCGGCCTCGGGTTGCCTTTGGTCATCGTGATCCCGGTCGCGCTGCTTGCCATCGTGTTCGCGGTGCGGGCGGGGCTTGGGTCGCTGCGCCGCTTTCGCGAAAGGCTTGCGGCGCGCAATGCCCGCGATCTGTCGCCGATCCCGGCCGAGGACCTGCCGCTCGAAATCGCGCCCATGGCCGCGACCCTGAACGGTCTGCTGGCAAGGCTGAAGGCCGCCTTTGACGCCGAGCGCAGCTTTGCCGCCAATGCCGCGCACGAGCTGCGGACCCCGCTTGCCGGGGCCATCGCACAGGTGCAGCGGCTGCGGTCGGAAACGCACGATCCCGCGGCCGAGGCGCGCGCGGCCGAGATCGAGGCAACGCTGAAACGCCTGACCCGCCTGTCCGAACGCCTGATGCAGCTTGCCCGGGCCGAAGGCGGCCGGCTGCGGCTGGACCAGATGTCGGACCTGCGGATCGTGGCGCGCATCATCATCGAGGATATGGCGCGCACGACCGCGCCGGGCCGCATCGTGCTGACGCTGCCCGACCGGCCGGTGATGTCGGATCTCGACCCGGACGCCTTCGGCATCCTGTGCCGGAACCTTGTCGAGAATGCGCTGCGCCACGGGTCCGACGACGCGCCGATCGAGGTTGCTCTGGCGGAAGACGGATCGTTCACGGTGTCGAACGACGGGCCGGTCGTCGCGCCCGAGGCACTGGCCCGGCTGACCGCGCGCTTTGAACGCGCCGGAACCCGGACGGACGGCAGCGGACTTGGTCTCGCCATCGTTGCTGCGATTGCCGAACGCATCGGACGCCCGCTGACCCTGATGTCGCCGCGGTCAGGATCCACGGCGGGGTTTGAGGCAACCGTCTTGTTGCCGGTCGAAGGCGGGCTGTGACCCGGTATGGCACGTCAATCCGGCGTATCGCTGGCTTCGCTGGGGCCATGGTTTGGAAAGTTCTTCAGGAGTTCACCGATGGCCTTATGGTTATCTCGACCGGGCGTTCTTCCAGCGGGTCTGGCAGGCCACGCTTTCGCCGTGCCGTCCCGGCGCAGGCGGCAGGCCCGCGCTGCAATGCGTGATCGACGGCCGCCCGCTCTTGTGCGCAGGTGCGCGCGGGTGACGCGAATGTCCCGGGGAGTCGGACGCCCCGTTCCCGATGAACCTTCGGCCATCGCCTTGGCCGGGTGGAGTTGAGCAGGATGGAACATACAAGTACCGACCGGCTGAAGAGGGCGCTTCTGGGCATTGCCCTTGCAGGCCTTGTGGCGGGACTCGTCCTATACACGATTGGCAGGGCCGATCTGGCCGGCATCGCCTGGTTCGTCGGGGTGGTCCCCGTTCTTGTGGCCCTTGCAGTCGAGATCCTGCGCAGCCTCGCGCGCGGGGAGGTCGGGCTCGATATCGTGGCGGCCTTGTCGATGACCGCGGCGCTTGTTTTTGGCGAGACGCTGGCGGCGGCGGTGGTCGCCGTGATGTATTCGGGCGGGACCTTCCTTGAAAGCTTCGCCGAGGGCCGCGCGCGGCGCGAAATGCACGACCTGCTGTCGCGGGTCCCGCGCACCGCAACCCGTCACCGCGATGGCGGTCTCGAGGATGTGCATCTCGATGACATTCAACCGGGCGATCTGCTGCTGATCCGACAGGGCGATATCCTGCCGGTGGACGGGCTGATTGTGTCGGACACGGCCTTTCTCGACACCTCGCCGCTGACGGGCGAATCGCTGCCCGCCCGCTCTCCCCGAGGGGCCGAGGCAATGAGCGGATCGACCAACGCGGGTGAGGCCTTCGATCTGAGGGCGACTCGGCTTGCGAGGGAAAGCACCTATGCCGGGATCGTCCGGCTGGTCGAAGAGGCGCAGCGCTCGAAGGCGCCGATGGCGCGGCTGGCCGACCGCTGGTCGCTGGGATTTCTGGCCGTCACGGTCGCCATTGCCACGGCTGCCTGGTGGGCGACCGGCGATCCGATCCGGGCGGTTGCGGTGCTGGTGGTGGCAACGCCCTGTCCGCTGATCCTTGCCGTGCCGGTCGCGCTGGTCGCGGGCCTGTCGCGGGCGGCGCATTTCGGTGTTTTGATCAAGGGCGCCGGACCGCTCGAGGCGATGGCGCGTGTCCGGACCCTGATCCTGGACAAGACCGGCACTTTGACCGACGGGCGCCCGCAGATCGTCGCGATCGACAGCCAGGGGGACCTGCCCGAGGACGACATCCTGCGCCTTGCCGGCGCGCTCGATCAGGCATCGAAACATCCCGTCGCGCAGGCCATCGTGGCGGCCGCAAAGGTGCGGGGCCTTTCGCTTGCCGTGCCCTCGGACGTTGCCGAGATCCCCGGCGAAGGCGTCGTCGGAACCGTCGAGGGGCGCAAGGTCATCGTGGGTGGCGACGACTTTGTGACCGGCCGCGTCGGGCACAGCGGCGCCGCGCATCCGGCGCGGGAGGCGGGATCTGTCCTTGTCGCCGTTGCGGTCGACGGTCAGGTGGCAGGGCACCTCGTCATGGCCGATCCGCTGCGGGAAGGCACAGGTGCCATGTTGGCCGGGCTGCGCCAACAGGGGGTCGAGCGTATCCTGCTGGCCACGGGCGACCGTGCCGAAGTGGCAAATCGCGTGACCGAGGGCCTTGGTTTCGACGGCATTCATGCCGGCCTGACACCGGACAAGAAGGTCGATGTGGTCCTGGCCGAGCGCAAGAACGGCCCGGTGATGATGGTGGGCGATGGCGTCAACGATGCGCCCGCACTCGCCGCCGCGGACGTCGGCGTGGCCATGGGGGCGCGCGGCGCGGCCGCCTCGGCCGAAGCGGCCGACGTCGTGCTGCTGGTCGATCAGCTCGACCGGCTCGGGCGGGGGATCGAGATCGCACGGGCGTCGCGGCGCATTGCCGTCGAAAGCGTGGTCGCGGGGATCGGGCTGTCGGTCGCGGGCATGATCGCGGCGGCCTACGGCTATCTGACGCCGGTGCAGGGCGCACTGCTGCAGGAGGTGATCGACGTCGCCGTGATCCTGAATGCGCTGCGGGCGCTGCGTGTTGCTCCGGATGACCCAAAGACGCCGCAGCCTGCCATCGACGGGGTGGCGCGGATCGGTGCTTGACGGGCCGGTAGGCACCGGCAGTACCTGACGCAAGGTCGGTCGCCCCCCCCCCCCCCGGCCTGGCCGGTCCCCGGAATCGCGCCGAGGCTCGCGTGGTCGATCCGGTCGAGAAGGCCCGCGCCCCAGCCGAGTGCTGCCGCGGCATGGCGTATCGCGCCGAGCGCGTGGCCGGTGCGGCCCGTTACGCAGGCCCGGTCACAGCGCGTCGACAGTGTCCTTCAGGACCTTCACGCTGGCTGCCAGCGCGCCATGTTCGGCCTCGTCGAGCGTCGGTGCCAGATCCAGTTCGACCCCGTCGCGGCCGATGATCCGCGGCACCGAATAGGCGGTGCGGGGCAGGCCGGCAATGCCCTCGGTTTCGGTCGAGACTGACAGCACGATGCGCTGGTCGCGCGAGATCGCGGCGACCAGCCGGGCGAGGCCGGCGCCGATGCCATAGAAGGTCGCCCCCTTGCCTTCGATGATCGAATAGGCGGCGTTGCGCACCCCGTGGTCGATCTCGGCCTTGAATTCGTCCGTCAGCGGCACGCCGGCATGGGCCGCGAAAGTGTCGAGATGCATGTTCCCCGCCCGGGCCGAGGACCAGACAAGCACCTCGCTGTCGCCATGTTCGCCCAGCACATAGGAATGGATCGACTGGGTGGCGATGCCGAGATGCCCGCTCAGCAAGGATCGGAACCGTGCCGTGTCGAGGATCGTGCCCGAACCGATCACCCGATGCGGCGGCAGGCCCGACAGGCGCAACGCGATCGTGGTCATGATGTCCACGGGATTGGTCGCGACCAGAAGGATCGGGTTCGGCACCACGGCAAGGATCTCGCCCAGGATCTTGCGGAATACCTCGGCGTTGCGCGACAGCAGCGACAGTCGGCTTTCGCCGGGTTTCTGGCCGACGCCTGCAGCGAGGATGATGATCTCGGCACCGGCAAGGTCGTCGTAGCTGCCCCAGGTGACATGGGTGGTCGAGGCGAAAGGCATGGCGTGGTTGATGTCCTCGGCCTGGGCGCGCGCGACAACCGGCGACAGGTCCACCAGCACGACCGAGCGTGCCACGCCGAGAAGCCCGATCGCATAGGCGGCGGTGCTGCCGACCATGCCCGCACCGATGATGCCGACTCTCATGATGGATCCTCCCAGTTCAGGTTTCCTGCCATGCATACGCGGGCGGTCCGGGGCCTCAAAGCGCTTTCACGGCATCCCCGTCATACCTGACATTGCCTCCGGGTGCCAATTTGCCGACCGCTGCGGATTGCCGCGATGCTCCGTGGCGGGACGATCGGCGCGGCCTCTGACCGGCGCCGGTGTGGCGGGCAGAGAGCGCAGGGTGCAGCACCCGAACCCCGCCGCGCCTTGCCGGAACGGTGCTTGCTATCCCGCGGTCCCAAGACCGTCGAAGGCGATCGCCAGGGCGGCGTGGTCGCTGGCGTGCGGGCGGTGGCGACCGACACCGTGCAGCCGTGGCCCGGGATAGGCAGCCACCTCCTCTCCCAGCCCCTCGCGGACCACGCGCGGCATGGCGCCGGGAAAGGCTGCGGCAAGCGCGGGAGAGGCCAGCAGCGCATCGGGGCGGGAATAGTTGCCACCAAGCGGATCGCGATAGGACCAGCGCTGGCCCTTGGGTCGACGTTCCAGCAGATCGACGCTGAAGCCGCCAAGCAGCGGGGCGATCCCCAGCGCGGCCTCCGGCGCGCGCGGGTCGGGTTCGTTCAGATCGCCAAGGACCAGCCAGCGCGCTGCCGCCGGATCGGCAAAGCGGCGTTCGATCAGCGTGCGAACCGCCGTGGCCTCGAGATTGCGGGCGGCAGTGGCGCGGTCGCGGTCGGGATAGGGCGCCTTGAAGTGGCAGAGGTATAGCCACAGTGCCGGCAACTCCACCTCGAGGCAGTCGCGGCAGAAGATCGGTCTGTCCGCCGGCACCCCGGGCGGCGGGGTCAGATCCAGATCCGAGGGTACCAGTCTGGTGTGGCTCTCGATCCTGCGTGGGGCAATCCTGCTCAGCAGGGCGAGGTTGCGCCCCATGTTGTCGTTGCCGGGAAGGCAGATCCGGTGCGGATAGGGCGCCATGCCGGTCGGCAGCAGGAAGCGGTCGTGAAAGAAATCGAGCGTGGCACGGTCGTAGACCTCTTGCAGCGCCACAACGTCTGCGTCGATCCCGTGCAGGACCGCTGCGGTCAGGCGGCGGTCGGCAAGGTCCTCTCCTTCCGCTCCGGCGGCGGTATCGGGCGCCAGATCGCCGTCGCGGGCGCCGTCAAGCGCGCCGCCCGGCCCGGCCGGCCTCAGCCGCAGGTTCTGGACGTTGAATGTGGCGATCTTCATGGCGCGCCCGGATCAGCAGACCGGACTCACGAGACCGGACTCACGAGACTGGCGCACATTGTTCGACCGATATGTCCTTGACCGGATCGGACGGGGTGCACGCCTCGCCTGTCACCGGATAGCGTTTCGGTTCGCTGCAGGCGGCGGTCAGAAAGGTCGCGGCAAACAAGGCCAGTACAAGGCGTGTCTTCATGGCAATCTCCATAGCTCGATTTGCGCCGGAAATGCGGCGCCGGTGCCTTTCCGACTGTGGCGGCCAACGCCGTCCGCTGGAAGACCATTTTTGCGCTTTGCCGGGCATCGTGCGAACGGCAAGCGTCGGCGGCGCATGGTCTTGCCGGGATTTGGTGAAGCGCCGGGTGCCCTTGGCGATGCCCCGCAGGTCTGTGATGCTTGATCGACAGCGGGCGCAATGTCAGAAGACCCCTGTTCCCGACCGGGTTCGGCACCGCGGCCCGGGGGCTGCCCCTGCAACGGGCAAGGGCGGTTGGCGGCGGCGCTTGCGGGCCGATCGGGGCTTTCCGCTGCGCCTTGTGTTGACATCCCCAGCGATTCTCCATAAAGCACGCCCACTCGGTCGCGGGGACTCCGTTCGACCTGTCTTACATACTGAAGTGGTCACGATCCGGGCCTTGATGCCCCGATCCTCTGAATTTCCACCGCGTCGTTTCCGCGAAAGAGGAAACGCCAGCGGTTTTTGCGCTTTGCGGACGCGTGAGGTGCCTACCTGCGAACACCCTCTCGCGGAGCGCGCGAGAAGAAGAAGAAAGCTAGACTGGGGAAACCGGAATGCCGACGATCCAACAGCTGATCCGCAAACCGCGGCAGCCCAAAGTGAAACGATCCAAGTCGCAGCACCTCGAAGGCTGCCCGCAAAAGCGTGGCGTGTGCACACGCGTCTATACCACCACACCGAAAAAGCCCAACTCGGCCATGCGGAAGGTGGCGAAGGTTCGTCTGACCAACGGCTTTGAGGTGATCAGCTACATCCCCGGCGAAAGTCACAACCTGCAGGAGCACTCGGTGGTTCTGATCCGCGGTGGCCGGGTGAAGGACCTTCCCGGCGTGCGGTATCACATCCTGCGCGGTGTGCTCGATACTCAGGGCGTCAAGGACCGCAAGCAGCGCCGCTCGAAATACGGCGCAAAGCGTCCCAAGTAAGGAGAGACAGAGATGTCCCGTCGTCACGCTGCCGAAAAGCGCGAAGTTCTGCCCGACGCCAAATATGGCGATAAGGTACTGACCAAATTCATGAACAACCTGATGACCGACGGCAAGAAGTCGGTCGCCGAGCGCATTGTCTACAGCGCGCTCGACCGGGTCGAGGGCAAGCTCAAGCGCTCTCCGATCGAGGTGTTCACCGAGGCCCTCGACAACGTCAAGCCGTCGGTCGAAGTGCGTTCCCGCCGGGTTGGCGGTGCGACCTATCAGGTCCCCGTCGAGGTTCGCGTGGAGCGTCGCGAGGCGCTGGCGATCCGCTGGCTCATCAACGCAGCCCGTGGCCGCAACGAGAACACGATGGAAGAGCGGCTGGCCGGCGAGCTGGTCGATGCGGTCAATTCTCGCGGCAGTGCCGTGAAGAAGCGCGAAGACACCCACAAGATGGCCGACGCCAACAAGGCGTTCAGCCACTATCGCTGGTAATACACTTTTACGCCTGAGGATTCCCCCATGGCCCGCGACTACCCTCTCCAGAGATATCGTAACTTCGGCATCATGGCTCACATTGATGCCGGCAAGACCACGACGACCGAGCGTATCCTGTACTACACCGGCAAGTCCCACAAGATCGGCGAAGTCCACGACGGCGCCGCGACCATGGACTGGATGGAGCAGGAGCAGGAGCGCGGGATCACCATTACTTCGGCGGCGACGACCACCTTCTGGCAGCGCCAGGAGGATCCGACCCCCGAAGGCATTTCCGACACCAAGTTCCGGTTCAACATCATCGACACGCCGGGCCACGTCGACTTCACCATCGAAGTCGAACGTTCGCTCGCCGTGCTCGACGGTGCCGTCTGCCTTCTCGACGCCAATGCCGGTGTCGAACCGCAGACCGAAACCGTGTGGCGTCAGGCCGACCGCTATCACGTTCCGCGGATCGTGTTCGTCAACAAGATGGACAAGATCGGTGCCGACTTCTTCAACTGCGTGAAGATGATCAAGGACCGCACCGGTGCGATCCCCGTGCCGATCGCGCTGCCGATCGGGGCCGAGGACAAGCTCGAGGGCATCATCGACCTGGTCACCATGGAAGAATGGGTCTGGGAAGGTGAGGATCTTGGCGCGTCCTGGGTCCGTCACCCGATTCGCGACGAGCTGAAGGATCTGGCCGACGAATGGCACGCCAACCTGATCGAGGTTGCGGTCGAGGTCGACGATGCTGCGATGGAGGCCTACCTCGAAGGCGAGGAGCCCGATATCGAAACCCTGCACAAGCTGATCCGCAAGGGGACGCTGTCGCTCAGCTTCGTGCCGGTGACCGCGGGTTCCGCGTTCAAGAACAAGGGCGTGCAGCCCCTGCTCAACGCCGTCATCGACTATCTGCCCAGCCCGCTCGACGTGAAGCCCTACATGGGCTTCCTGCCGGACGACGAAACGGAAACCCGTGACGTCGCGCGCTCTGCCGATGACAGCCAGCCCTTTGCGGCGCTGGCGTTCAAGATCATGAACGACCCCTTCGTCGGCTCGCTGACCTTCACCCGTATCTACTCGGGTCAGCTCAAGAAGGGCGACTCGATGATGAACTCGACGAAGGGCAAGCGCGAACGCGTTGGCCGCATGATGATGATGCATGCGATCAGCCGCCTGGAAATCGACGAGGCGTTTTCGGGCGACATCATTGCGCTGGCGGGTCTGAAGGAAACCACCACGGGCGACACGCTGTGCGATCCCGCCAAGCCGGTGGTTCTGGAAACCATGACCTTCCCCGATCCGGTCATCGAGATCGCGATCGAGCCGAAGACCAAGGCCGACCAGGAAAAGATGTCTGCCGGTCTGCAGCGTCTGGCCGCCGAAGACCCCTCGTTCCGCGTCGAGACCGACATCGAATCGGGTCAGACGATCATGAAGGGCATGGGCGAGCTTCACCTCGACATCCTGGTCGACCGCCTGAAGCGGGAGTTCAAGGTCGAGGCGAACATCGGTGCGCCGCAGGTGGCCTATCGTGAAACGATCGGTCACAAGGTCGAACATACCTACACCCACAAGAAGCAATCGGGTGGGTCGGGGCAGTTCGCCGAGGTCAAGCTGGTCATCGTTCCGACCGAACCTGGCGAAGGCTACAGCTTCGAGTCGAAGATTGTCGGTGGTTCGGTGCCGAAGGAATACATCCCCGGTGTCGAAAAAGGCATCAAGTCGGTGATGGACAGCGGCCCGCTTGCCGGTTTCCCGGTGATCGATTTCAAGGTCTCGCTGATCGACGGCAAGTACCACGACGTCGACTCGAGCGTTCTTGCGTTCGAAATCGCGGCGCGGATGTGTATGCGCGAAGGCATGAAGAAGGCCGGCGCCAAGCTGCTCGAACCGATCATGAAGGTCGAGGTGGTGACGCCCGAGGAATACACCGGCGGCATCATCGGCGATCTGACCTCGCGTCGGGGTCAGGTTCAGGGGCAGGAAGGCCGTGGCAACGCAAACGTCATCAACGCCTTTGTTCCGCTCGCCAACATGTTCGGCTACATCAACACGCTGCGGTCCATGTCTTCGGGCCGGGCGCAGTTCACGATGCAGTTCGACCACTACGAAGCTGTGCCGCAGAACATCTCGGAAGAGATCCAGGCCAAATACGCATAACGGGACGGCGGGGTGAACCCCGCCCTACCCATCACCTGTAGGGCGGGGTCTCCCCGCCACCCGCAAGATCAAGGAGGCCACGATGGCAAAGGCAAAATTTGAACGTAACAAGCCGCATGTGAACGTCGGTACGATCGGTCACGTTGACCACGGCAAGACGACGCTGACGGCTGCGATCACGAAGTATTTCGGCGACTTCAAGGCCTATG
>NZ_QMEK01000014.1 GCF_003390845.1 Tropicimonas sp. IMCC34043
CCATCGCGCAGGACCCGTCCGAGATCATCTATCTGCCCTATCTTTTCGGCTCTCCGCACCGGGTGGATGTGCCGGGCGCCTTCCTCGGGCTGCGGGGCTGGCACGGGCGCGGCCACATGCTGCGCGCCGTGGGCGAAGGCATCGCCTTCAACCATCGCCACCACGTCGACACGCTCGACCCGGAGCATGCCATCCCGTCGGTCCGGCTGACAGGCGGCAGCAGCCGCAACGCCTATTTCGCGCAGCTCATGTCCGACGTGCTGGGCCGCCGGGTCGAGGTGCCGCAGACGCTGGAGGCGGGCGCCCTCGGCGTGGCGATCTGCGCCGGTCTGGCGGCGGGCCTTTATGAGGACTGGGACGATGCGCTGG
>NZ_QMEK01000015.1 GCF_003390845.1 Tropicimonas sp. IMCC34043
TCGACGGTTTCTTCGGACGGCGGGCCGAGTTGGGCTTTGCCGACTTCATGGTCGACATCTGTTTCCTGTCGACCTCGGCGCTCAAGTTCCCGGATGTCTATCATCAGGACGAACGTGTGGTGCGCGTAAAACTCGCAATGCTTCAGAACGCCCGACATCGGGTCCTGCTGATGGATCACGACAAGATCGGTCGCTCGGCCCTGTACCGGATGGGCAGCGTGACCCTGTTCGACACGATCATCACCGACAACCCCC
>NZ_QMEK01000016.1 GCF_003390845.1 Tropicimonas sp. IMCC34043
GCGTGGCGATCTGCGCCGGTCTGGCGGCGGGCCTTTATGAGGACTGGGACGATGCGCTGGCGCAGACCGCGGGGCCGCTCAGGGTCTATGACCCCGGCCCGAGATCGGACCGCCTGAACGCCAGCTATGCCAGGTATCAGGATGCCGCGGCGACGCTGGCTCAGCTCCAAGCAAGGATATCGATCCGATGACCGACATGGGCCGCGCGCCCCTTCTGAACCGTCTGCGCGACATCGACCACATCCCCGTCCTGAT
>NZ_QMEK01000003.1 GCF_003390845.1 Tropicimonas sp. IMCC34043
TCTTCGCCAACTACCGTCCGCAGTTCTACTTCCGCACCACCGACGTGACCGGCACCGTGACGCTGGCCGAAGGCACCGAAATGGTGATGCCGGGCGACAACGTCAGCTTCACCGTCGAGCTGATCGCCCCGATCGCGATGGAAGAAAAACTGCGCTTCGCCATCCGTGAAGGCGGCCGTACCGTCGGCGCCGGCGTGGTCAGCAAGATCATCGAATAACGGGACGGCGGCTGCGCGCCGCCCCCGATCTACACCGGGGTGGGCTCCGACGAGCCCGCCCCGCGCTATTCCCAGAGTTCGACGTGGGATGCGGATGAGCCGCCTTCGACCTCTCAACTCCAATGCCGAAAACAAGGCTGACCAAAAATGCAGAGCCAGAATATTCGCATTCGGCTGAAGGCGTTCGACTACCGTGTGCTGGACGCCAGCACCCAGGAAATCGTGAACACCGCCAAACGGACGGGCGCCACGGTGCGCGGCCCGATCCCGCTGCCGAACAAGATCGAGAAGTTCACGGTCCTCCGGGGCCCGCACATCGACAAGAAGTCGCGCGACCAGTGGGAAATCCGCACCCACAAGCGTCTGCTGGACATCGTGGACCCGACACCCCAGACCGTGGACGCGCTGATGAAGCTCGACCTCGCGGCGGGCGTCGATGTCGAAATCAAGCTGAACTGAGGAGGGCACGAGAAATGCGCTCTGGAGTTATCGCAAAGAAGGTGGGCATGACCCGCCTGTTCATGGAGGACGGCCGCCAGGTTCCGGTGACCGTGCTTCAACTCGACAACCTGCAGGTCGTCGACCAGCGCACGGTCGAGCGCGACGGCTATACCGCCGTTCAGCTCGGTGCGGGCCTGGCCAAGGCCAAGCGGACCAGCCAGCCGATGCGCGGCCACTTCGCCAAGGCGAGCGTGGCGCCCAAGCGCAAGCTGGCCGAATTCCGCGTCGATCCCGAGAACCTGATCGAGGTCGGTGCCGAGATCTCGGCCGAGCATTATGTCGCCGGCCAGAAGGTCGACGTCAGCGGAACCTCGATCGGCAAGGGCTTCCAGGGTGCCATGAAGCGGCACAACTTTGGCGGTCTGCGGGCCAGCCACGGTGTGTCGATCTCGCACCGTTCGCACGGTTCGACCGGTCAGTGTCAGGATCCGGGCCGGGTGTTCAAGGGCAAGAAGATGGCCGGTCACATGGGCGCTGCCCGCGTGACCACGCAGAACCTGGAAGTCGTCCGTATCGACGCGACCCGCGGCCTGATCATGGTCAAGGGTGCGGTCCCGGGCTCCAAGGGTGGCTGGGTTACGGTCAAGGACGCCGTGAAGAAGAAGCTGCCCGAGGGCGTTCCGTTCCCGGCCGCTATCAAGACGGCGCTTGCCGTCGCCGATGCGCCAGTTGCGGAAGCCCCCGTTGAAGCGCCTGCCGAAGGGGGTGCGGAAGAATGAAACTCGACGTGATCAAACTCGACGGCGGCGTTGCCGGCGAAGTGGACCTGTCCGACGACATCTACGGGCTGGAACCGCGTGCCGACATCCTGCACCGTGTGGTCCGCTGGCAGCGCAACAAGGCGCAGGCCGGAACCCACAAGGTCAAGACCCGCTCGGAAACCAGCTACTCGACCAAGAAGATCTATCGCCAGAAGGGAACCGGTGGCGCACGCCACGGCGACCGCAACGCGCCGATCTTCCGCAAGGGTGGCGTCTACAAGGGGCCGACCCCGCGCAGCCACGCCCATGACCTTCCCAAGAAGGTCCGGGCGCTTGGTCTGAAGCACGCGCTCAGCTCCAAGGCTGCGACCGGCAACCTGATCGTGCTGGAATCCGCGTCGCTGGCCGAAGCCAAGACCAAGCTGCTGGCCCTGCAGATCAAGGAACTGGGCTGGAAGCGGGTGCTGATCATCGACGGCGCCGAGATCGACGAGAACTTCGCGCTTGCCGCGGCGAACATCGAAGGTCTCGACCTGCTGCCCTCGATCGGCGCCAACGTCATGGACATCCTCAAGCGTGACACCCTGGTGATCACGCGGGCCGGTGTCGAAGCTCTGGAGGCCCGTCTGAAATGAGCGTGAAGACCGAATATTACGACGTGATCCGCAAGCCGATCATCACCGAGAAGGCGACCATGGCATCCGAAGCCAATGCTGTCGTGTTCGAAGTGGCGATCGGGTCCAACAAGCCGCAGATCAAGGAAGCGGTCGAGGGGCTGTTCGGCGTCAAGGTGAAGGCCGTCAACACGACCATCACCAAAGGCAAGGTCAAGCGGTTCCGCGGCCGTCCCGGCCGTCGCAAGGACGTCAAGAAAGCCTATGTGACGCTCGAAGAGGGCAACACGATCGACGTCTCCACCGGCCTCTGAGGCCCGGGACAGATCGGAAGAATGAGGCCCCTGCCGAAAGGCGGGGGCCCTTTCTATTGGAGTGCACACATAGGCTCTGGTGCCAAAACCGACAGAGACAGAGCTGAAAGAAGATTTCGCCGTGTCGAAAGGAACTTCCGAAGCCAAACGGAGAAGATTTGGACGACGGAGTACCACTTTCGGTCGATCTTTGCCTGATCGTGGATTGCTGCGACCCTGGGACGGCCGGTGTTGCGCTTGTTTTGTTGGGGTGTTGCCTCGCTTCTTGCCGGGAATCGCTTGACCCGCCCCCGTGGCTCCCATATCAGAGCCCATCCGCCGAGCCCCGGAGCGATCCGGGGCTTTGGCTTTGTTCGCAGGAACGGATAGCCGGGGACCTCGCAAAAGGGCCCTATACCCAGGCCTCAAGGCCCAAACATAGCGGGGCGCAAAGTCCCGCAAAGCTAACGGAAGACAGAAAGCATGGCACTCAAGTCGTATAAGCCGACGACGCCGGGCCAGCGCGGGCTGGTGCTGATCGACCGTTCGGAGCTGTGGAAAGGACGTCCTGTCAAGTCCCTCACCGAGGGTTTGAGCAAGAAGGGCGGCCGGAACAATACCGGACGGATTACTGCACGACGCCGCGGCGGCGGAGCAAAGCGTCTGTATCGCATCGTCGATTTCAAGCGCACCAAGCACGACATTACGGCGACCGTCGAGCGGATCGAATACGACCCGAACCGGACCGCCTTCATTGCGCTGATCAAGTACGAGGATGGCGAACAGTCCTATATCCTCGCGCCGCAGCGTCTGGCCATCGGCGACAGCGTCGTCTCGGGCACCAAGGTCGATGTGAAACCGGGCAACGCGATGCCGTTCTCGGGCATGCCGATCGGTACGATCGTCCACAATATCGAGATGAAGCCGGGCAAGGGCGGTCAGATCGCGCGCGCCGCGGGGACCTATGCCCAGTTCGTCGGTCGTGACGGCGGCTATGCCCAGATCCGTCTCAGCTCGGGCGAGCTGCGTCTGGTCCGGCAGGAATGCATGGCGACCATCGGTGCCGTGTCGAACCCCGACAACAGCAACCAGAACTTCGGCAAGGCAGGGCGCACCCGCCACATGGGCAAGCGCCCGGCGGTTCGCGGTGTGGTCATGAACCCCATCGACCACCCCCACGGCGGCGGCGAAGGCCGGACCTCGGGCGGCCGTCACCCGGTTACCCCCTGGGGCAAGCCGACCAAGGGCCACCGGACCCGCAATACCAACAAGGCGTCGCAGAAGCTCATCCTGCGCTCGCGTCACGCCAAGAAGAAGGGTCGCTAATCCATGTCGCGTTCCGTTTGGAAGGGCCCCTTCGTCGACAGCTATGTCCTGAAGAAGGCCGAGAAATCCCGCGAGTCCGGCCGCAACGAGGTCATCAAGATCTGGTCGCGCCGCTCCACCATCCTGCCGCAATTCGTCGGCCTGACCTTTGGTGTCTACAACGGTCAGAAACACATCACCGTGGCGGTCTCTGAAGACATGATCGGCCAGAAGTTCGGCGAGTACGCTCCGACCCGGACCTACTATGGCCACGCGGCGGACAAGAAAGCCAAGAGGAAGTAATCGGCCATGGGCAAGGAAAAGAATCCCCGCCGCGTGGCGGATAACGAGGCGATGGCCAAGCTGCGCATGCTGCGGACCTCTCCTCAGAAACTGAACCTGGTGGCAGCGATGATCCGCGGCAAGAAGGTCGAAAAGGCCCTCGTGGACCTGACCTTCTCGAAGCGCCGGATCGCCGAGGACGTGAAGAAGTGTCTTCAGTCCGCGATCGCCAACGCCGAGAACAACCACAACCTGGACGTCGACGAACTGATCGTCGCCGAGGCCTATGTCGGCAAGAACATGACGCTCAAGCGTGGCCGCCCGCGGGCGCGTGGCCGCTATGGCAAGATCATGAAGCCGTTCTCGGAGCTTACCATCACGGTCCGCCAGGTCGAGGAGCAAGCCTAATGGGTCATAAAGTCAATCCGATCGGCATGCGTCTTCAGGTGAACCGTACCTGGGACAGCCGCTGGTATGCCGACACCAAGGATTACGGAAACCTGCTGCTCGAAGACATCGCGATCCGCGATTTCATCGGCAAGGAATGCAAGCAGGCCGGTATCTCCAAGGTGATCATCGAGCGCCCGCACAAGAAGTGCCGGGTGACGATCCACACCGCCCGTCCGGGTGTCATCATCGGCAAGAAGGGCGCGGACATCGAGGTGCTTCGCAAGAAGCTGGCCAAGATGACCCCGTCCGAACTGCATCTCAACATCGTCGAGATCCGCAAGCCGGAGCTTGACGCCCAACTGGTGGCCGAGTCGATCGCCCAGCAGCTGGAACGCAGGGTGTCGTTCCGCCGTGCCATGAAGCGGTCGGTTCAGAACGCCATGCGCATGGGTGCGCTCGGGATCCGGGTCAACGTCGGCGGCCGTCTTGGCGGCGCCGAGATCGCGCGGACCGAATGGTACCGCGAGGGCCGAGTGCCGCTGCACACGCTGCGCGCCGATATCGACTATGCCCAGGCCGAGGCGAAGACGCCCTACGGCATCATTGGCATCAAGGTCTATATCTTCAAGGGCGAGATCATGGAGCACGACCCCGCAGCTCGTGATCGGCGTGCCCAAGAGCTTCAGGATGGGCCCGCGCCGCGTGGCGCCGGTGGTGGTCGTCGCGATCGCGGCGATCGCGACCGTGACCGGTAAGGAGTAGAACGAGATGCTGCAACCGAAGCGCACAAAATTCCGCAAGCTCCACAAGGGCCGGATCCATGGTGAAGCAAAGGGCGGCTTTTCGCTCGCCTTTGGCCACTATGGCTTGAAGGCGACAGAGCCCGAGCGCGTCACCGCGCGCCAGATCGAAGCTGCCCGCCGGGCGCTGACCCGCCACATGAAGCGGCAGGGTCGGGTCTGGATCCGGATCTTCCCGGATGTCCCCGTGACCTCGAAGCCCACCGAAGTGCGGATGGGTAAGGGCAAGGGGTCGGTCGATTACTGGGCCGCCCGGGTCAAACCCGGCCGGATCATGTTCGAGATCGAAGGCGTGCCGGAAGTGGTCGCCAAGGAGGCCCTGCGCCTCGCGGCCATGAAGCTGCCGATCAAGACCCGTCTGGTGGTTCGCGAGGACTGGTAAGTCCCGCGACTGTTCGAGAATTCGCAAGGGCCCTTCGGATTTCCGGGGGGCCTTTGCCGTTCGGGGTATGCGAACGCGCGTTTGGACGGATGGACGGCGACGACGCGACGTTGATCCGCCCGGGGGCCGTCGCGACGGCAGCGCGACAGGACGACAAGGCCCGCGGCCGGTGCGGGGCCGGTTCGACCGTCTTTGGACAAATGAGTCCGGCGCGCACCCGGCAAGCTGCCCACCGGATCGGGTGTCGCCGGTGCGTGGCGGTCAGTCTGATCCCGGATCGATTTGCGCAATGACGCGGCGCGATCGGGCCGCTTGGGCGGCTGAAAGGGCCATTTCCCCCATGGTTTGCAAACAGTCCTTGCTTCGCGGGCCGTATGGAACTATGTGAGCCGCTCATCATGAACTCCACTGGAATCAGGGTGACCCTCTCAAGGGGGCCTTCCGGTGATGTGGAAAAGGAAAAAAGGCGATGAACGCCAAAGAACTGCGTGACAAGACGCCGGATCAGCTGCGCGATCAGCTGGCCAGCCTGAAAAAGGAAGCCTTCAACCTGCGCTTCCAGAAGGCCACCGGCGCAACCGAGAACACTGCCCGTGTGCGTCAGGTGCGCCGCGATGTAGCCCGCGTCAAGACCGTCCTCAACGAAAAGGCGGCCGCGGCCGCTGCAAGCACGGAGGCCTGAGACTATGCCCAAACGTATCCTGCAAGGCACCGTGACCAGCGATCAGAACGAACAGACCGTCACGGTTCTGGTCGAACGCCGCTACAAGCACCCGCTGCTGCACAAGACCGTCCGCTCGTCCAAGAAGTACCGGGCGCACGACGCGAAGAACGAATTCAAGATCGGCGATACCGTCCGCATCCAGGAATGTGCGCCGATTTCGAAAACCAAGCGCTGGGAGGTGGTCTCGGCCGTCTAGGCCGAAGCCACATCCGGCATGATCGAAACCCTGGGGGGAAGAGCAAGAACAGCCCCCAAAGGTCGGGAGTAACCCTATGATCCAGATGCAGACCAATCTGGATGTCGCTGACAACTCCGGTGCTCGCCGGGTGCAGTGCATCAAGGTTCTGGGCGGATCCAAGCGGAAATATGCCTCCGTGGGCGACATCATCGTGGTGTCGGTCAAGGAAGCGATCCCGCGTGGCCGCGTCAAGAAGGGCGACGTGCGTAAAGCCGTTGTCGTCCGTACCGCCAAGGAAGTGCGTCGCGAGGATGGCACCGCCATTCGCTTCGACCGCAATGCCGCGGTGATCCTCAACAACTCGGGCGAGCCGATCGGCACCCGGATCTTTGGTCCGGTTGTGCGCGAACTGCGCGCCAAGAACTTCATGAAGATCATCTCGCTCGCTCCGGAGGTGCTGTAATGGCTGCCAAACTCCGCAAGGGTGACAAGGTCATCGTGCTGGCCGGCAAGGACAAGGGCCGTACCGGCGAGATCCAGGCCGTCAGCCCCAAGACCGGCAAGGCCGTTGTCGAGGGCGTGAACATCGCCATCCGCCACCAGCGCCAGAGCCAGAATTCGCAGGGCGGCCGCATTGCCAAGGCAGTGCCGATCGATCTGTCCAACCTCGCCCTCGTTGACGCCAACGGCAAACCGACCCGCGTCGGCTTCCGCATTGACGGTGACAAGAAGGTGCGTTTCGCCAAGACCACGGGGGACGTGATCGATGCTTGACACAGCGACCTACACCCCGCGCCTGAAGACGTTCTTTCGGGAAACGATCCGTCCGGCGCTGAAGGAAGAATTCTCGTACAAGAACGAGATGATGATCCCGAAGCTCGAGAAGATCGTGCTGAACATCGGTGCCGGCACCGAGTCGGTGAAGGATTCGAAGAAGGCCAAGTCGGCCGCCGACGATCTGAGCACCATCGCCGGCCAGCGTGCCGTCGTCACTATGGCCAAGAAGTCGATCGCGACCTTCCGGGTCCGTGAAGGCATGCCTCTTGGCGCCAAGGTGACGCTGCGTGGCGACCGGATGTACGAATTCCTCGATCGCCTGATCACCGTCGCACTGCCCCGCGTCCGCGACTTCCGCGGCCTCTCGGGCAAGTCGTTCGACGGCCGTGGCAACTATGCCATGGGGCTCAAGGAACATATCGTTTTCCCCGAGATCGACTTCGACAAGGTCGATGAGTCCTGGGGGATGGATATCGTCATCTGCACCACCGCATCCACCGACGCGGAAGCCAAGGCGCTGTTGAAGCATTTCAACATGCCGTTCAACAGCTGAGGGAATTCGACCGATGGCTAAAAAATCGATGATTGAACGCGAGAAAAAGCGCCAGAAGCTGGTTGAGCAATACGCCACCAAGCGTGTCGCGCTGAAAGTTATCGCGAATGACGACTCGCTTCCGATGGAAGAGCGCTTCAAGGCCCGCCTGAAACTGGCGAAGCTGCCGCGCAACTCCTCGGCAACCCGTCTTCACAACCGCTGCCAGATTTCGGGGCGCCCCAAGGCGTACTACCGCAAGCTGAAGATGAGCCGGATCGCGCTCCGGGACCTCGCCTCGCAAGGGCAGATCCCCGGCATGGTCAAGTCGAGCTGGTAAGGGGGAAAGCACATGAACGATCCTCTTGGTGATATGTTGACCCGCATCCGCAATGCGCAGATGCGTGGCAAGTCCACGGTTCGCACCCCTGCTTCCAAGCTTCGCGCCTGGGTCCTCGACGTGCTGACGTCGGAAGGCTACATCCGCGGCTGGACGAACCTCGAAGGGACCCAGCATCCCGAAATCGAGATCAGCTTGAAGTATTTCGACGGCACCCCGGTGATCCGCGAAATCAAGCGCGTCTCCAAACCCGGTCGTCGCGTCTACATGGGTGTGAACGAGATTCCGCAGGTCCGTCAGGGCCTGGGTGTTTCGATCGTCTCCACCCCCAAGGGCGTGATGTCGGATACTGCAGCACGCACCGCCAATGTCGGCGGCGAAGTGCTCTGCACAGTCTTCTAAGGAGGTCTGACAATGTCTCGAATTGGTAAGAAACCGGTCGAGCTGCCGTCGGGCGTCTCCGCGACCGTCGCTGGCCAGACCATATCCGTGAAGGGGCCGAAAGGCACCCTGAGCTTCACCGCGACCGACGACGTCACCCTGATTGTCGGCGACAACGAGGTGAAGGTGGAACCGCGTGGCACCTCGAAGCGTGCACGCCAGCAGTGGGGCATGTCCCGCAGCATGGTGGCGAACCTCGTCACCGGCGTCTCCACGGGCTTCAAGCGCGAGCTTGAGATCCAGGGCGTCGGCTACCGGGCGCAGATGCAGGGCAACACGCTCAGGCTGAACCTCGGCTATAGCCACGATGTTGAGTTCGCGGTTCCGGCCGGTGTGACCGTTGTCTGCCCGAAACTGACCGAGATCGTCGTCGAAGGCGTCGATGCCCAGGTCGTCGGGCAGGTTGCCGCAAACATCCGCGAGTGGCGTGCGCCCGAGCCCTACAAGGGCAAGGGCATCCGCTACAAGGGCGAGTTTATCTTCCGCAAGGAAGGCAAGAAGAAGTAAGGACGACAAAGATGGCAAACAGCAAACGGGACCTGTTCCTCAAGCGCCGCCTGCGCGTCCGGAACAAACTTCGCAAGATGAACGCCGGGCGTCCGCGCCTCAGCGTGCATCGCTCGAACAAGAACATCAGCGTGCAGCTGATCGACGACGTGAATGGCGTAACCCTCGCCGCGGCCTCCTCGCTCGAGAAGGACCTCGGTATGGTCGGTCACAACAACGTCGAGGCTGCGGCCAAAGTGGGCGCCGCAATTGCGGAGCGCGCCAAGGCGGCCGGGATCGAGGTGTGCTACTTCGATCGTGGTGGCTTCCTCTTCCACGGCAAGGTGAAGGCTCTGGCCGAAGCCGCGCGTGAAGGCGGGCTGAAGTTCTGATCGTGCGGGCGGCCCTGTGCCGCCCCGATGATCCGGGGATGCCGTCCTTCCGGCGGCTCCACCAGGATCGAACCAACAAAGGGCGCCTCGCGCCGTGATAAAGGGAATGCCGTATGGCAGAACGTGACAACCGCCGGGGCAACCGCCGCGACCGCGAGGAAACCCCGGAATTTGCAGATCGTCTCGTCGCGATCAACCGGGTCAGCAAGACCGTCAAGGGCGGCAAGCGGTTCGGCTTTGCCGCGCTCGTCGTCGTGGGCGACCAGAAGGGCCGCGTCGGCTTTGGCAAGGGCAAGGCCAAGGAGGTCCCCGAGGCCATCCGCAAGGCCACCGAGCAAGCCAAGCGTCAGATGATCCGCGTGCCGCTGCGCGAGGGTCGGACGCTGCACCATGACATCGAGGGCCGCCATGGCGCGGGCCGCGTCGTGATGCGCTCGGCTCCGCAAGGTACCGGCATCATCGCCGGTGGTCCGATGCGTGCCGTGTTCGAAATGCTGGGGCTCAGCGATGTCGTCGCCAAGTCGATCGGCACCCAGAACCCCTACAACATGATTCGCGCCACGATCGACGGCCTGAAGCAGGAAACCAGCCCCCGTATGGTCGCGCAGCGTCGCGGCAAGAAAGTGGCCGACATCCTGCGTCGCGGCGATGAAGCCCCTGCTGCCGAGGCTCCGGCCGACGCGGTCGAAGCGTAAGGAGTAGGACACATGGCAAAAACCATCGTCGTCAAGCAGATCGGGTCTCCGATCCGCCGTCCGGCCAAACAGCGCCAGGTCCTCGTCGGTCTTGGTCTGAACAAGATGCACAAGACCCGCGAACTTGAGGACACCCCCTCGATCCGCGGCATGGTCAACAAGATCCCGCATCTCGTGACAATCATCGAAGAACGCGGCTGATCCAGTCGGTCAGGAAATTATGAAGCGCCCCGGTTCTCCGGGGCGTTTTTTTGTGTCTCCCTGTCTCCCTGTCTCGTTGGCGAGGTGCCTCGCCCCACAGGGCCTTTGTCCGATAGGGCGGGCGGCGTTTCCGTGGTAATTTACGTTACGGAATCCTTCGGCCGACCGAAGGGCCGTTGCCGTACCCGGACACGCCAATCCTAGGGCTGCGCGGGTGGCTACAGGGGGGGGACACCATGAATTTCGTCAAGGCTGCAGCGGGCGCGATCTGCGTGGCGGCATTGCCGTTTGGGGCGGCATTGGCCGACAGCGCGGCCGAGGTCGAAGCCGCCATCGCAGGCTGGCAGGAAATGTTCAACGCCGGAGACGGACAGGCTGCGGCGAATGCCGTTTTCGCCGAGGATGCCCGGTTGTTGCCGCCGGGCGCCCCGATGGTCGAAGGGCGCGCGGCAATAGCCGACTTCTGGCAGACGGTGATGGATTCCCCGGCACACTCGCTCGAGCTGGGGTTGATCTCGGTCGATGTGCTTGGGGACACCGCAATCGAAACCGGGACCTGGTCGATCATGGTTCCAACCGATGGCGGCGAAAGCCGGATCGGCGGCAAGACCCTGGTGGTCTGGAAAAAGCAATCGGATGGCGTCTGGCGCATGAGCCAGGACATGTGGAACGACACGCCCTGAGGAGGGCGCTCGGTGCCCGCGGCGGCGTCTTAGCGGAAGGTCACCAGCCAGACGCCGCCGACCACCATCGCGGCTCCCAGCAGTTTGGCAGCGGTCAGCTCCATCGCCGGGGCGCCGAACAGGCCGAGCTGGCTGAACACCATCGCGGCAAGGATCTGACCCGCCACCATCAACACGAAAAAGCCACCGATGCCGATCCGCGGCACCAGAAAGGCCGAGCCGAGGATCATGACCGCGCTCATCGCCCCCGAGGTCAGAAGCCAGGGCGAAAGCCCCGGGATCTTCGCGAAATCGGGGGCACGGCTGCCGGTGGCGAGGGCAAGTGCGACCGAGGTCAGCAATCCGACCGCATAGAAGACTACGTTGGCGAGAGGTCCCGAGCCAAGGATCTGGGCGCTGCGCGAGATCATCGGCAGATAGACCGACATCATGGCGCCCATCGCCATGGCAAGGAAGATCAGCGGCAGGGACATTGCGGACTCCGTTGGCCGCGCCGGCGAGGGCAGGGCGCAATGTCGGACGGCGCACATGGCGTGCGCCGTCCTTCGCGTGCGTGCAGGCCGCGGCTCAGTTCAGCGCCTTGTCGGTGATCTCGAGCGTATAGGCGCCCTCGGGCTCTTTGGTGATGACCGGGTCCGAGCCACCGCTCAGGAGCGTTTCGACGGTCCGCTGATAGTCGGCCGGGTCGAGCGCGCCGTTCGAGCCGGCAGTCAGCTTGGCAACCTCGCTCATCATCTGCTTCTGGTGATGCTCGGTCTGGGCGCCGGTCTCGTCATAATCGAGCACGATCATCGCGGCGTCGTCCGGGTTTGCCTCGGCCCATTTCCAGCCCTTCATCGAGGCGCGGACAAAGCGCACCATCTCGTCGACAAAGGCCGGGTCCTTCAGGTTGTCTTCCATCACGTACATGCCGTCTTCCAGCGTCGCGACGCCCATGTCCTCGTACTTGAAGGTGATCAGCTCGTCGGGGGAAACGCCCGCGTCGATCACCTGCCAGTATTCGTTATAGGTCATGGTGCTGATGCAGTCGGCCTGGCGCTGCAGCAGCGGGTCGACGTTGAAGCCCTGTTTCAGCACCGTCACGCCGCCATCGCTGCCGTCGGTCGGGATGCCAAGCTTGCTCATCCAGCTGAGGAACGGGTATTCGTTGCCGAAGAACCAGACGCCGATGGTCTTGCCGCGCAGATCCTCGGGCTTGGTGATCCCGGTGTCTTTCCAGCAGGTCAGCATCATCCCCGAGGACTTGTAGGGCTGTGCAATGTTGACGATGGGCAGGCCCTTTTCGCGCGAGGCGAGCGCCGAGGGCAGCCAGTCCAGCACCACATCGGCGCCGCCGCCGGCGATGACCTGCGCGGGTGCAATGTCGGGACCGCCCGGTTTGATCGTGACATCGAGGCCTTCGTCCTCATAGAACCCCTTGTCGAGCGCCACATAATAGCCTGCGAACTGGGCCTGGGTCACCCATTTGAGCTGCAGCGTGACCGCGTCGCCGGCACTGGCCGAGGTTGCGACCACGGTCGAAAGGGCAAGCGCCGAGGCGGCGCCGAACAGGAACGTCTTCATGGTAATACCTCCGTGGTGTGGATTTGAGTTTTTGTTTTCGCGCATGGATCAGCGCCCCCGACGTTGCGAGGGGTGCCAGAAGGTGACGTGCCGCTCGATCACAGCGACAAATCCGTAGAAGGCCGACCCGGCAATGGCGGCCACGAGGATCTCGGCCCAGACCATGTCGAGCGACAGCCGCCCGACCTCGGTCGAGATCCGAAATCCCATGCCGCGGATCGGCGAGCCGAAGAATTCGGCCACGATGGCGCCGATCAGCGCCAGCGTCGTTGCAACCTTGAGCCCGTTGAAGATGAAGGGCATGGCGGCCGGCAGCCTCAGCTTCAGCAGCGACTGCCAATAGCTTGCGGCATAGGTGTGCATCAGGTCGCGCTGCATCCGGTCGGTGGCGCGCAGTCCCTCGACCGTGTTCACGAGGATCGGGAAGAACACCATCACGACCACGACGGCGGCTTTCGACTGCCAGTCAAAGCCGAACCACATCACAAGGATCGGGGCGACGCCGATGATCGGCAGGGCGGCCATGAAGTTGCCGACCGGCAGCAGCCCGCGGCGCAGGAAATCGCTGCGGTCGACCAGCAGCGCGACCACGAAGGCCGCAGCCGCCCCCATGACATAGCCGCTCAGCGCCCCCTTCACGAAGGTCTGGATGAAGTCCTGACGCAGGATCGACGTGCTGGCCAGAAACCGTTCCCAGATCGCCGTCGGTGCGGGCAGGATCACGCCCGGCACGTTCAGCCCGCGCACCAGCCCCTCCCAGAACACCAGAAGCGAGATCCCGAACAGCGTCGGCACCAGCAGCCGGGTGATCGCCTGATCGCGGCCCTCGCCATTGGCCATGGCAACGTTCAGCAGCGTGGCGAAGATCAGGAAGGCGATGGACCAGCCAAAGATATGATTCATTGGCTCATTCCCATCCGCTTCAGCGTGACGGTCTGCAGCGCCCCGATGATCCCGACCAGCACCGCCGCCAGCAGGGCGGCCGCAAACAGCGCCGACCAGATCTGCACGGTCTGGCCATAATAGCTGCCGGCGAGCAGCCGCGCGCCAAGGCCGCGGACCGCACCCGTCGGCATCTCGCCGACGATGGCACCAACCAGCGCCGCCGCCATGCCGATCTTCATCGAGGTGAAGAAATAGGGCATCGAGGAGGGCCAGCGCAGCTTCCAGAACGTCTGCGCGCGGCTGGCGCCATAGGTGTGCAACAGATCAAGCTGCATCGCGTCGGGGCTGCGCAGCCCCTTCACCATCCCGACCGTGACCGGGAAAAAGCACAGATAGGCCGAGATCAGCGCCTTGGGCAGCAGCCCTGTGACACCGATCGAATTCAGCACCACGATGATCATCGGCGCGATGGCGAGGATCGGAATGGTCTGGCTGGCAATCGCCCAGGGCATGATCGCCATGTTCATCACCCGGCTGTGCACGATCCCGACCGCCAGCGCGATGCCCCCGACGGTCCCGATGGCAAAGCCCAGGACCGTGGCGCTGAGCGTCACCCAGGCGTGATAGAGCAGGCTGCGCTTGGAAAGCCCCTTGCCCTCCAGCACCATCGCCCCGGTGGTCGCCCACAGCTCGCGCCACACCTGATCGGGTCCCGGCAGCCGCGGACGGTCCTGGCGCAGGGTATCGGCGATATAGGCGGGGTTCTTCAGTACCAGCCCGATGGCATTGGCATCGCGCCGCTCGATGGCATTTGGCGGATCGACGACCGCACCGGCGCGTTCCGCCTGCGTCAGCGACTCGCGGATGTTCATCGGCACGAGCGCCGTGTACCACAGCGCCGCAATCGCGGCGAGAACCACAAAAACCGGCACCACGCTGCGCAGAATCGGCAGCATCCGCGAGCCGGCGGGCGTCGGGTGACGCGCAGGCGCCGCGTCCGGTCTGAGCTCACTCGTCATAAGCATGTCCTGCGCGCAGCCCTTCGCGCACCCTATGGGCAATGGCGAGGAACTCGGGCGTGTCGCGGATTTCGAGCGGGCGTTCGCGGGGCAGGGTGCTTTCGATCACGTCGGTGATCCGCCCCGGCCGCGGCGACATCACCACGATCCGGGTCGAAAGATAGACCGCTTCCGGGATCGAGTGGGTGACGAAACCGATGGTCTTGCCGGTCCGCGCCCAAAGCGCAAGCAATTGCTCGTTCAGATGGTCGCGCACGATCTCGTCGAGCGCACCGAAGGGTTCGTCCATCAGCAGGATATCGGCGTCGAAGGCAAGCGCCCGCGCGATCGAGGCGCGCTGCTGCATGCCGCCCGACAACTGCCAGGGAAACTTGTTGCCGAACCCCTCCAGATCGACCAGCTTCAGCACCCGTTCGACCTGCCGTTCCTGATCGTCCTTCGAATAGCCCATGATCTCGAGCGGCAGCTTGATGTTCTTGGCAATCGTCCGCCAGGGATAGAGCCCGGCGGCCTGAAACACATAGCCATAGGCCCGCGCACGGCGGGCCTCGTCCGGGGTCATGCCGTTGACGGTGATCTCGCCGCCCGTCGGATGCTCAAGCGCCCCGACGACCCGCAGGAACGTGGTCTTGCCGCAGCCCGAGGGGCCGATGAAGCTGACAAAATCGCCGCGGTTGACGGTGAGGTTCACGTCGCGCAGCGCAAGGACAGGGCCGTCGTTTGTCTGGAACGTCAGGTCGAGCTTGCGCGCCGCGATGACGATGGGAGAGGCGGTCTCTGCACGCGCTGCCGCCACGGGGCTATCCGTTTTCATTCTGGGGTCCATCGTTCAGATCCTGGCTGGTCGGAGCCCGTTCGGCAACGGAGGAGTGGCTCGCATTCGTGCCGCCCCACAGCCGGGGCTCCGCGAACTCGATGCTGTTGCCGGCCGGGTCGCGAACATAGACCGACCTTGCCCCGTTCGGCCAGGCGAAGTCCGCCTCGATCGGCACGGACGCGGCCTCGAGCCTGTCGCGCATGCGCGACAGGCCTTCGGCGTCCATCGCAAAACAGATATGCCCCGCGCCCGTTGCCCCGTGCGTCGGTACAGGAAGCGCGCCCTCCGCCGGCGGGACGCGCGTCGCTGCGGCCACGAAGACCAGGACGATGCCCGCCCCGCACCGGAAGAACACGTGTCGGCCATCGACCCGGACGATGCGCGCCAGCCCGAGCACACCGCCATAGAACGCTTCTGCCGCGTCCAGATCGTCGACATAGACGGCAGATTCGAGCACACCCGAGACGGCGGGGACCGCGCTCACCCCGCTCACACCCCGCTCGCCGGAATACCGGCGCGCATCACGGGCCGCGGCGCGCTCAGCGCCTTCCAGGTCGACAGCGCCTTGTTGACCGACCCGCTGGGCGCGCGGGCGACGAACTCGCCGTTGCCTTCCGTCGAGGTGATCTTGCCGTCGTTGAACGACACCCGGCCGCGGCTCAGCGTATAGCGCGGCAGGCCCTTCACCTCCTTGCCTTCGAAGACGTTGTAGTCGATCGCCGACTGCTGGTCGTTGGCCGAGATCGTCTTGGTCTTCTCCGGGTCCCAGACCACCAGGTCTGCGTCCGCGCCGACCAGCACCGCGCCCTTCTTCGGATAGCAGTTCAGGATCTTGGCGATATTGGTCGAGGTGACGGCGACGAATTCGTTCGGCGTCAGCCGCCCGGTATTGACGCCATAGGTCCAGAGCATCGGCATCCGGTCCTCGAGCCCGCCGGTTCCGTTCGGGATCTTGGTGAAATCGCCGACGCCATAACGTTTCTGCTCGGTGGTAAAGGCGCAGTGGTCGGTCGCGACGCAGGACAGCGAGCCCGACTGCAACCCGGCCCAGAGGCTGTCCTGATGCTTCTTGTTGCGGAACGGCGGGCTCATCACCCGGCGCGCGGCATGGTCCCAGTCCTTGTCGAAGTACTCGCCTTCATCGAGCGTCAGGTGTTGGATCAGCGGCTCGCCCCAGACCCGCTTGCCCGCCATCCGCGCCCGCCGGATCGCCTCGTGGCTCTCCTCGCAGGAGGTATGCACGACATAGAGCGGCACGCCCGCCATGTCGGCGATCATGATGGCACGATTGGTTGCCTCGCCCTCGACCTGCGGCGGGCGCGAATAGGCATGCGCCTCGGGCCCGGTGTTGCCCTCGGCCAGCAACCGCGCCGACAGTTCTGCCACCACGTCGCCGTTCTCGGCATGTACCAGCGGAATGGCGCCAAGCTCGGCACAGCGCTGGAAGCTCGCGAACATCTCGTCGTCGTTCACCATCAGGCTGCCCTTGTAGGCCATGAAATGCTTGAAGGTGGTGATGCCCTTGTCGACCACCTGCTGCATCTCGTCAAAGACCTGCTCGCTCCACCAGGTGATCGCCATGTGATAGGAATAGTCGCAATGCGCCCGCGTCGACTTGTTGTGCCAGCGGTCGAGTGCCGACAGCAGCGATTGACCGGGATCGGGCAGGGCGAAATCGACAACCATCGTGGTGCCGCCCGCAATCGCTGCCCGGGTGCCGGATTCGAAATCGTCGCTCGAATAGGTGCCCATGAAGGGCATCTCGAGGTGGGTATGCGGGTCGATCCCGCCCGGCATGACATAGCAGCCGGTGGCATCGAGCACCTCGTCTCCGACAAGCCCCGACCCGATGGACGCGATCTTGCCGCCCTCGATCAGCACATCCGCCTTGTAGGTCAGATCCGCGGTGACGATAGTGCCGTTCTTGATGAGCGTGGTCATTCCTAGTCTCCCGTTCGGCCGGCCATCCCCTCACCCCGCTGCGGTTTCTTCTTGGCGAAAATACCTCGGGGGGAGCGGGGGGCAGCGCCCCCCGTTGCCGGACCTTTGCGTTTCACGCGACGATTTCCGCCGTCTCCAGCACCGCGTGGCACAGCACGTCGGCGCCGGCCGCGGCCCATTCCTTGCTGATGTCCTCGGCTTCGTTGTGGCTCAACCCGCCGACGCAGGGGCACATGATCATCGTGGTCGGCGCCACCTTGGCGGCCCAGCAGGCATCGTGGCCGGCACCCGACACCAGGTTCATGTGGCTGTAGCCGAGCTTTTCGGCGGCGTTGCGCACGTTTGCCACCAGCTCCGGCGTGAAGGTCACCGGATCGAAATGCCCGACCCGCTCGACCGCGCAGCCGACACCGAGCGCTGCGCAGATCCGCGCGGCGCGGTCCTCGATCTCGTCGCGCATGCGGTCAAGCTTTGCCTGATCGACGGTGCGGATATCGACGGTGAACACCACCTTGCCCGGCAGCACATTGCGCGAATTGGGGCTGAAGGTCACCTGGCCGACGCCGCCGACGGCATTCGGCTGGGCGGCCATCGCGACCTCCTGCACCATCTCGAAGATCCGCGCCATGGCAAGCCCGCCATTCACCCGCATCTCCATCGGCGTCGATCCGGTGTGCGCCTCTTTCCCGGTCAGGGTGAACTCGAGCCACCACAGACCCTGGCAATGGGTGACGACGCCGATGTCCTTGCCCTCGGCCTCGAGGATCGGCCCCTGCTCGATGTGCAACTCGAAATAGGCGTGCATCTTGCGCGCGCCGACGTCCTCGTCGCCAACCCAGCCGATCCGCTTCAACTCGTCGCCGAACCTCAACCCCTCAAGGTCGACCCGGTCATAGGCATAGTCGAGCGTGTGGACGCCCGCGAAAACGCCCGAGGCCAGCATCGCAGGCGCAAACCGCGCGCCTTCCTCGTTGGTCCAGTTGGTAACGACGATCGGGTGTTTGGTCTTGATCCCCAGATCGTTCATCGTGCGCACCGCTTCCAGCGCGCCGAGCACCCCCAGCACCCCGTCGTATTTCCCGCCCGTGGGCTGGGTGTCGAGGTGGCTGCCGACATAGACCGGCAGCGCGTCGGGGTCTTCGCCCGGACGGGTGGCAAACATCGTGCCCATCTTGTCGACGCCAAGGCTCAGCCCCGCCGCCTCGCACCAAGACTTGAACAGGTTGCGCCCTTCGGCATCGGCATCGGTCAGGGTCTGGCGGTTGTTGCCGCCCGCGATACCCGGTCCGATCTTTGCCATGTCCATGATCGAGTCCCAAAGACGGTCGGGGTTGATCCTGAGGTTTTCGCCGGGGGCGGTCATGAGCTACTCCAGTTCTGCTAGGGCGTCCTGCCCCAGGGAGAGGGCCAGCAGCACGGCAAGTGCGGCCTCTGCGCGGTCGTCCGGGACAAAGACATGGTCGTGATTGTTGGCCGCCACGACATTGCAGGGAATGTCATGGGCGGCGAGGGCCGCCGAAACCGCGGCTGTCAGGCCGACGCCGTCGAGCGCCGACAGCACGTCGAGTGTGATCTGGCGAAAGGCGGGCACGCCTTCTGCCGCGGGCAGGATCAGCGACAGGCCCTCGTCCTCGCGGAACGAGGCGAGCGCCTCGGGCAGCAGCCGGGCAGCGTCGGCCGGGTCGGTGACGCTCCGGAAGGCGAACCTTCCGGACAGCAGACGCGGCGCCATTGCCCGCACCATCGCCCGGCCTTCTGTCACGCGCTCGGCCATCGCTTTGCGTCCCGTACCGCCAGTTTCGTCAATCCAGTTCCGTCAGCACTTCGCGCAGCGTGCCGATCAACTGATCGATATGGGCCTTTTCGATGATCAGCGGCGGCGACATGGCGATGATGTCGCCGGTGGTGCGGATCAGCACGCCCTTTTCGTAGGCCTTCAGGAAGGCGGTAAAGGCACGCTTCGTCGGTTCGCCCGGGATCGGCTCCAGCTCCACGGCGCCGATCAACCCCATGTTGCGGATGTCGATCACATGCCGCGCATCCGCCAGCGAATGCATGGCCTCTTCCCAATAGGGCGCGAGTTCGGCCGCGCGTTCGAACAGGCCTTCCTCGCGATAGGTCGCAAGCGTCGCAAGGCCCGCGGCCGAGGCGAGCGGGTTGCCGGAATAGGTATAGCCGTGGAACAGCTCGATCATGTGCTCGGGGCCGGTCATGAAGGCGTCGTGGATCTTGCTCGTCGCCAGCACGGCGCCCATCGGAATGACCCCGTTGGTCAGGCCCTTGGCCGTCGTCATCAGGTCGGGCATCACGCCGAAATATTCGGCGGCAAAGCTTGCGCCCAAGCGGCCGAACCCGGTGATCACCTCGTCAAAGATCAGCAGGATCCCGTGCTTGTCGCAGATCTCCCGCAGTTTTTGCAGATAGCCCTTGGGCGGCAACAGAACCCCGGTCGAGCCTGCCATCGGTTCGACGATCACAGCCGCAATCGTCTCGGGGCCGTGCAGGTTGCAGATCTTTTCCAGTTCGTCGGCCAGATAGGCGCCGTGTTCGGGCTGGCCGCGGGTCATCCGGTTGTCGGGCAGGTGGGTCGCCGGCAGATGGTCGACCCCGGTCAGCAGCGAGCCGAAGAACTTGCGGTTGGTGCTGATGCCGCCGACCGAAATGCCGCCGAAGTTGACACCGTGATAGCCGCGTTCGCGGCCAATGAGCCGGGTGCGCTGGCCCTCGCCACGGACCCGATGATAGGCGAGCGCGATCTTCAGCGCCGTCTCGACCGATTCAGAGCCGGAGTTGGTGAAGAACACATGCTCGAACGGCTCGGGCGCCATGTCGCGCACCGCATTGGCCAGCTCGAAGGCCTTCGGATGGCCCATCTGAAAGGCGGGGGCATAGTCAAGCTCGCCGGCCTGCTGGCGGATCGCCTCGACGATCTTCGGCCGGTTGTGGCCAGCGTTGCAGCACCACAAGCCCGCGGTTCCGTCCAGCACCTGACGGCCGTCGTCGGTGGTATAAAACATGCCGTCGGCCGACACGAACATGCGCGGCGCCTTCTTGAACTGCCGGTTGGCGGTAAACGGCATCCAGAATGCAGAAAGATCGTTGGGGGCCGGCTTGTGGTCGAGCGCCATTCTGTTTGGTCCTTATATATACTGGCGTCCCGTGGGTCCTGGTCGGGTCCGGTCCGGGGCTGGCCGGGTGAAGGTTTGACCAAATGGTCAGGATCACGCTATCACTTGGTCGGGATCAGTCAATCCGCCCTCCTCGTGTTACTGCCCGGGGCTGCGACGGCACGTCTCGGGCCCGTGCCGGAAACAAGGCGGATTGATCGGAATTTGAGCGCCCCATGAATTCTGCAAGACCCAAGGACAAGACTTCGCCCCATCGAACAAGAATCCAGCGCAAGAACCGCGAAGCGATTCTCGACGCCGCGCTCGACGTGTTTTCGACCGACGGTTTTCGCGGTGCGACGGTTGACAGGATCGCCCAGGCGGCCGGGCTGTCAAAGCCCAACCTGCTGTATTATTTCCCCTCGAAGGAGGCGATTCATCTGGCGCTTCTGTCCGGGCTTCTCGACCGCTGGCTGGCGCCGCTGCAGGCGCTCGACCCCACCGGCGACCCGGTCGAGGAGATCCTGCGCTATGTCCGCCGCAAGCTGGAGATCAGCCGCGAGATGCCGCGCGAAAGCAGGCTTTTCGCCAACGAGATCCTGCAAGGCGCCCGGCACCTGCAGCCGACACTTGAAACGGTGCTGAAACCGCTGGTGGACGAACAGGCCGCGGTGATCGAAGGCTGGATGCGCGAGGGCCGGATCGCCACCTTGAATCCCTATCACCTTATTTTCTCGATCTGGTCGCTGACCCAGCACTATGCCGATTTCGACGTCCAGATCCGCACCGTTCTGGGCGAGGCCGAGGGCGACCCCTTCCCCGAGGCGCAGCGCTATCTGGTGACGCTGTTCACCCGGATGCTGAAGCCGTGACGGAAGGTGGCCCGAGCCTGCTCAACCATCGCGCGAGGCCGGCGAAGCTGACGGCGCCGCGATTGCGTTAACATCTTGCCTCTTGGCAATCGCCATGTTTGCGCCTAAGTAACGCTCTCGCAGATCAGCGTGCGATTCGTCGTGCGCTGTTTTGCGTTTCGTCCAAGACGGTGGGTGGGGTCGTTTGACCTCTTAATTTCCTGCTCGAGACGGGAGACGACAAGATTGGCCAGAGGGTGACCTCGGGTGGATTGGCGCTGACCCCGTATACGGACCCGAGTGCCGGAGCAATCCGGCAAGTGAGAGCCGGGGGGTCTCAAGCCCCTCATACTTGGAGTGAAACTGTGGATAGAGCCCAGAAAGAGAAAGTGGTCGAGGAACTCGGCCAGATCTTCGAAAGCTCTGGCGTCGTGGTGGCTGCCCGCTACGAAGGACTCACGGTTGCAGAGATGCAGGATCTTCGCGCACGCGCCCGCGCTGCCGAAAGCTCCGTTCGCGTTGCCAAGAACAGGCTCGCCAAGATCGCCCTGACGGGAACGCCCTGCGAAGGTATGGCCGACCTCTTGATGGGTATGACGGTTCTGACCTATTCCGAGGATCCTGTAGCGGCCGCAAAGGTCGCCGAGGATTTTGCCAAGGCGAACGACAAGTTCGAAATCCTTGGCGGCGTGATGGGCGGAACCACCCTGGACCGTGCTGGGATCGCAGCCGTGTCGAAGATGCCGTCGCGCGAGGAGCTTATCGCTTCGATCGTGGCCTGCATCGGCGCACCTGCCTCCAACATTGCCGGGGCCATTGGCGCACCTGCTTCGAACATCGCGAGCATTCTCAGCACCATCGAGGAGCGCGGCGAAGCCGCCTGATCGCGAGACCTTCGCGGGGGTGAAAACCCGCCGTTGGAACACATCTTAGAAAACGGAAACAGTGAAAATGGCTGATCTGAAGAAACTTGCCGAAGAGATCGTGAACCTCACGCTTCTCGAAGCCCAAGAACTGAAAACCATCCTCAAGGACGAATACGGCATCGAGCCCGCCGCTGGCGGCGCTGTGATGATGGCCGGTCCCGCTGCCGGCGAAGCCGCCGCTGCCGAGGAAGAAAAGACCGAATTTGACGTGATCCTGAAAGCCGCTGGCGACAAGAAGATCAACGTCATCAAGGAAGTCCGCGCGATCACGGGCCTCGGCCTGAAAGAAGCCAAGGATCTGGTCGAAGCCGGCGGCAAAGCCGTCAAGGAAGGCGTCGACAAGGCCGAAGCCGAATCGATCAAGAAGAAGCTGGAAGAAGCTGGCGCCGAAGTCGAGCTCAAGTGATCGGGATCTGATTCCGATTTGCAAGGCTGGGTCCGGGTAAAACCGGTCCCAGCCGAACCTGTCTTGGAAAGGGCTCTGGCTCGCGAGCCCTTTCCAAGGCGCGGTTAAAATGGTTCGGGAGCCTCCGGTGGGACGGGGGCGGGAATTGAACCTGACCCCCTTCTTCGTGAGCGGAACGCAGCCGGAGCCCGACGGCATGCGCGACCGCGAAAGACGAAAGGTTCAGAATTCACATGGCGCAGACCTTCCTCGGCCAGAAGCGACTCCGGAAGTATTATGGCAAGATCCGGGAAGTCCTGGAGATGCCGAACCTCATCGAGGTTCAGAAATCGTCGTACGACCTGTTCCTGAAATCCGGCGATCAACCCCAGCCCATGGACGGCGAGGGGCTGATGGGCGTGTTCCAGTCGGTTTTTCCAATCAAGGACTTCAACGAGACCGCCGTTCTGGAGTTCGTCAAGTACGAGCTTGAACGGCCGAAATACGACGTCGAGGAATGCCAGCAACGCGACATGACCTTCAGCGGGCCGCTGAAGGTGACGCTGCGTCTGATCGTGTTCGATGTGGACGAGGATACCGGCGCGAAGTCGGTGAAGGACATCAAGGAGCAGGACGTCTTCATGGGCGACATGCCCCTGATGACTCATAACGGCACCTTTATCGTCAACGGTACCGAGCGGGTGATCGTTTCCCAGATGCACCGCAGCCCGGGCGTCTTCTTCGACCATGACAAGGGCAAGACCCACAGCTCGGGCAAGCTGCTGTTTGCCTGCCGGATCATTCCCTATCGCGGCTCCTGGCTCGATTTCGAATTCGACGCCAAGGACATGGTGTTTGCGCGGATCGACCGCCGTCGCAAGCTGCCGGTCACGACGCTGCTTTATGCGCTGGGACTGGACCAGGAAGGCATGATGGATGCCTATTACGACACCCTCAGCTATCGGCTGGAGCCTGGCCGCGGCTGGGTTACGCGGTTCTTCCCCGAGCGCGTGCGCGGCACCCGGCCGACCTTCGATCTGGTCGATGCCGAGACCGGCGAGGTGATCTGCAAGGCTGGCGACAAGGTGACGCCGCGCAAGGTGCGTGACCTCTTGAACGAAGGCCGGATTACCGAACTGCTGGTGCCGTTCGACCAGATCCTCGGCCGTTACGTCGCCAAGGACATCATCAACGAGGAAACCGGCGCGATCTATGTCGAGGCCGGCGACGAGTTGACCCGGGAAGTCGACAAGGAAGGCAACATCACAGGCGGCACGCTGAAGGAGCTGGTCGACGCCGGGTTCACAGAGATCCCGGTTCTCGACATCGACAACATCAATGTCGGCCCCTACATCCGCAACACCATGGCGATGGACAAGAACATGGGCCGCGACACCGCGCTCATGGACATCTATCGCGTCATGCGTCCGGGCGAGCCGCCCACGGTCGAGGCCGCGTCGAATCTGTTCGACACGCTGTTCTTCGACAGCGAGCGCTATGACCTGTCGGCCGTCGGCCGGGTGAAGATGAACATGCGGCTCGATCTCGATGCCGCCGACACCCAGCGGACGCTGCGCAAGGAAGACATCATTTCCTGCATCAAGGCGCTGGTCGAGCTGCGCGACGGCAAGGGCGAGGTTGACGACATCGACCACCTCGGCAACCGTCGTGTCCGGTCGGTCGGCGAACTGATGGAAAACCAGTACCGCGTCGGTCTGCTGCGGATGGAACGCGCGATCAAGGAGCGCATGTCCAGCGTCGAGATCGACACCGTGATGCCGCAGGACCTGATCAACGCCAAGCCCGCCGCCGCCTCGGTGCGCGAGTTCTTCGGCTCGAGCCAGCTCTCGCAGTTCATGGACCAGACCAACCCGCTGTCCGAAGTCACCCACAAGCGTCGCCTTTCGGCGCTTGGCCCGGGCGGTCTGACCCGCGAGCGTGCCGGCTTCGAAGTGCGCGACGTGCACCCGACCCACTATGGCCGGATGTGCCCGATCGAGACGCCGGAAGGCCCGAACATCGGTCTGATCAACAGCCTCGCGACCTTCGCGCGGGTGAACAAGTACGGCTTCATCGAGACCCCCTACCGGGTGGTGAAGGACTGCAAGGTGACCGACGAGGTCCACTACATGTCCGCCACCGAGGAAATGCGCCACACAGTCGCCCAGGCCAACGCAAACCTGGACGAGGAAGGCCGTTTCATCAACGACCTGGTGAACACCCGGAAGTCGGGTGAATACACCATGGCGCCGCGCGAGCAGGTCGACCTGATCGACGTTTCGCCCAAGCAGCTGGTGTCGGTCGCGGCCTCGCTGATCCCGTTCCTCGAGAACGACGACGCCAACCGCGCCCTGATGGGGTCGAACATGCAGCGTCAGGCGGTTCCGCTTCTGCGGGCCGAGGCACCGCTGGTCGGCACCGGGATCGAAGAGGTCGTGGCGCGGGATTCGGGCGCTGCGATCATGGCGCGCCGCGCCGGCATCATCGACCAGGTCGATGCCCAGCGGATCGTCGTGCGGGCCACCGAGGATCTGTCGGTGGGCGACCCGGGCGTCGACATCTATCGGCTGCGCAAGTTCCAGCGGTCGAACCAGAACACCTGCATCAACCAGCGTCCGCTGGTGAAGGTGGGCGACACTGTGTCGAAGGGCGAGGTCATCGCCGACGGTCCCTCGACCGACTTCGGGGAACTGGCGCTCGGCAAGAACGTGATCGTCGCGTTCATGCCGTGGAACGGCTACAACTATGAGGACTCCATCCTGATCTCGGAGCGGATCGCCAAGGACGACGTCTTCACCTCGATCCACATCGAGGAATTCGAGGTCGCGGCCCGCGATACCAAGCTCGGGCCCGAGGAAATCACCCGCGACATCCCGAACGTCGGCGAGGAAGCCCTGCGCAACCTCGACGAGGCGGGCATCGTCTATATCGGCGCCGAGGTCGGCCCGGGCGACATCCTTGTGGGCAAGATCACCCCCAAGGGCGAAAGCCCGATGACCCCGGAAGAGAAACTGCTGCGCGCGATCTTCGGCGAAAAGGCAAGCGACGTGCGTGACACCTCGCTGCGTCTGCCGCCGGGGGATTTCGGCACAGTGGTCGAGGTCCGGGTCTTCAACCGCCACGGTGTCGACAAGGACGAGCGCGCGCTGCAGATCGAACGCGAAGAGGTCGAACGTCTGGCCCGTGACCGGGACGACGAACTCGTCATCCTCGAGCGCAACATCTATGCCCGACTGAAGTCGATGATCTTCGGCAAGGTCGCGGTGAAGGGGCCGAAGGGCGTTCGCCCGAATTCGATGATCGACGACGAGCTGCTCGCGACCCTGTCCAAGGGTCAGTGGTGGCAACTGGCGGTGGCCGAAGAGGCCGACGCCCAGGTCGTCGAGGCGCTCCACGAGCAGTTCGAGGTCCAGAAACGGGCGCTCGACGCGCGGTTCGAGGACAAGGTCGAAAAGGTCCGTCGTGGCGACGACCTGCCGCCGGGTGTGATGAAGATGGTCAAGGTCTTCATCGCGGTGAAGCGCAAGCTTCAGCCGGGCGACAAGATGGCCGGCCGTCACGGCAACAAGGGTGTGATCAGCCGCGTCGTACCGAGCGAGGACATGCCGTTCCTGGCAGACGGCACGCCGGTCGACTTCGTTCTGAACCCGCTGGGCGTGCCCAGCCGGATGAACGTCGGTCAGATCCTCGAGACCCACATGGGCTGGGCCAGCCGCGGCCTTGGCATCAAGGTCGACGACGCGCTGGAAGAATACCGGCGGTCCGGCGATCTGACCCCGGTGCGCGAGGCGATGCGGATCGCCTACGGCGACAACGTCTATGAAGAGGGCATCGTGGGGATGGAGGAAGACCGGCTGGTCGAGGCCGCAAGCCTTGTCACCCGCGGTGTTCCGATCGCCACGCCGGTGTTCGACGGGGCCCGCGAGGAAGGCGTGAACGATGCGCTGATGCGTGCGGGGTTCGATCTGTCGGGTCAGTCCGATCTGTTCGACGGCCGCACCGGCGAGAAGTTCAGTCGTCAGGTGACAGTGGGCATGAAGTACCTGCTGAAACTGCACCACCTGGTGGACGACAAGATCCACGCCCGTTCGACCGGCCCCTACAGTCTGGTCACCCAGCAGCCGCTGGGCGGCAAGGCGCAGTTCGGCGGTCAGCGCTTCGGCGAGATGGAGGTCTGGGCGCTGGAAGCGTACGGCGCGGCCTACACCCTGCAGGAGATGCTGACGGTGAAGTCGGACGACGTTGCCGGCCGGACCAAGGTCTATGAATCGATCGTCAAGGGCGAGGACAACTTCGAGGCCGGTATCCCGGAATCGTTCAACGTGCTCGTCAAGGAGGTCCGGGGTCTGGGCCTCAACATGGAACTCCTGGATGCGGAGGGAGAGGAGTGAGCCGACGGGCGGGCTAACCCCCGCCTGACGGTCAACGGGCCGCGCGGTGCGACAGCCGCCGGCCCCTCCCTTTGCGCTACATTCGAGGAACTCAAATGAACCAGGAACTGACCAACAACCCGTTCAACCCGCTTACCCCGCCGAAGGTCTTCGACGAGATCAAGGTGTCGCTGGCAAGCCCGGAACGGATCCTTTCGTGGTCCTATGGCGAGATCAAGAAGCCTGAGACCATCAACTATCGGACCTTCAAGCCCGAGCGCGACGGCCTGTTCTGCGCCCGGATCTTTGGCCCGATCAAGGATTACGAATGCCTTTGCGGCAAGTACAAGCGCATGAAGTATCGCGGCGTCGTCTGCGAGAAATGCGGCGTGGAAGTCACGCTGCAAAAGGTGCGCCGCGAACGCATGGGCCATATCGAACTGGCGGCCCCGGTCGCCCACATCTGGTTCCTGAAATCGCTGCCCTCCCGCATCGGCCTCATGCTCGACATGACGCTGCGCGATCTGGAGCGGATCCTCTATTTCGAGAACTACGTGGTGATCGAGCCCGGTCTCACTGACCTCACCTATGGTCAGCTGATGACCGAGGAAGAGTTCATGGACGCCCAGGACGCCTATGGGATGGACGCCTTCACGGCGAACATCGGCGCCGAGGCAATCCGCGAGATGCTGTCGCTGATCGACCTGGAGGCGACCGCCGAACAGCTGCGCGAGGAGCTGGCGGTTGCAACCGGCGAACTGAAGCCGAAGAAGATCATCAAGCGGCTGAAAATTGTCGAGAACTTCCTTGAATCCGGCAACCGTCCGGAGTGGATGATCCTGACCGTCGTGCCGGTCATTCCGCCCGAACTGCGGCCGCTGGTGCCGCTCGATGGCGGCCGGTTCGCGACCTCGGACCTCAACGACCTGTACCGCCGGGTGATCAACCGTAACAACCGTCTCAAGCGGCTGATCGAACTGCGTGCGCCCGACATCATCATCCGCAACGAAAAGCGGATGCTGCAGGAATCGGTCGATGCGCTGTTCGACAACGGCCGCCGCGGCCGGGTCATCACCGGGGCCAACAAGCGTCCGCTGAAATCGCTCAGCGACATGCTGAAGGGCAAGCAGGGCCGGTTCCGGCAGAACCTTCTCGGCAAGCGGGTCGACTTCTCGGGCCGGTCGGTCATCGTGACCGGGCCGGAGCTGAAGCTGCATCAATGCGGGCTGCCAAAGAAGATGGCGCTCGAATTGTTCAAGCCGTTCATCTATTCGCGGCTCGAGGCCAAGGGCCTCAGCTCGACCGTCAAGCAGGCCAAGAAGCTGGTCGAAAAGGAACGTCCCGAGGTCTGGGACATCCTTGACGAGGTGATCCGCGAACACCCGGTGCTGCTGAACCGGGCGCCGACGCTGCACCGTCTGGGCATCCAGGCGTTCGAGCCGATCCTGATCGAAGGCAAGGCGATCCAGCTGCACCCGCTGGTCTGCTCGGCCTTCAACGCCGACTTCGACGGCGACCAGATGGCCGTGCACGTGCCGCTTTCGCTGGAAGCCCAGCTGGAAGCGCGCGTTCTGATGATGTCCACGAACAACGTGCTGTCGCCTGCGAACGGCGCGCCGATCATCGTTCCGTCGCAGGACATGATCCTTGGCCTCTACTACGTGACCCTCGAACGCGAGGGCATGAAGGGCGAAGGCATGGTGTTCTCGGGCCTCGATGAGGTCGAGCATGCGCTCAACGCGGGCGAGGTGCACATGCACGCGCGGATCACCTGCCGGGTGACGCAGATCGACGACCATGGCCAGGAAGTGCAAAAGCGCTATGAGACCACCCCGGGACGGGTGCGTCTGGGTGCGCTGCTGCCCAAGAACGCCAAGGCGCCGTTCGAACTGGTCAACCGGCTGCTGCGCAAGAACGAGGTTCAGCAGGTCATCGACACCGTCTACCGCTATTGCGGACAGAAGGAATCGGTCATCTTCTGCGACCAGATCATGGGCATGGGCTTCCGCGAGGCGTTCAAGGCCGGCATCTCGTTCGGCAAGGACGACATGGTCATCCCCGACAACAAGTGGGAAATCGTCGACGCCACCAAGGAATTGGTGAAGGACTTTGAACAGCAGTACATGGACGGCCTGATCACTCAGGGCGAAAAGTACAACAAGGTCGTCGATGCCTGGTCGAAGTGCAACGACAAGGTCACCGATGCGATGATGGCCACGATCTCGGCCAAGCGCAAAGACGAGAACGGCGCCGAACTGGAGCCGAACTCGGTCTACATGATGGCCCACTCGAAGGCTCGGGGCTCGGTCACGCAGATGAAACAGCTTGGCGCCATGCGCGGGCTGATGGCCAAACCGTCGGGCGAGATCATCGAGACGCCGATCATCTCGAACTTCAAGGAAGGTCTGACCGTGCTGGAGTACTTCAACTCCACCCACGGTGCCCGGAAGGGTCTGTCGGACACGGCACTGAAGACGGCGAACTCGGGCTACCTGACCCGTCGTCTGGTCGACGTGGCGCAGGACTGCATCGTGCGCCAGCACGATTGCGGCACCGATCTTGCGATCACCGCCGAGGCGGCCGTGAACGACGGCGAAGTCGTGGCTTCGCTTGCCGAGCGCATTCTGGGCCGGGTTTCGGCCGAGGATGTTCTGCGGCCGGGGACCGACGAGGTGATCGTTGCCCGCAACGAGCTGATCGACGAACGTAAGGCCGACGAGATCGAGCAGTCGGGCGTTGCCACGATGCGCATGCGCAGCCCGCTGACCTGCGAGGCCGAGGAAGGCGTCTGCGCCATGTGCTATGGCCGTGACCTGGCGCGCGGCACGCTCGTCAACCTTGGCGAGGCTGTCGGCATCATCGCCGCGCAGTCGATCGGCGAACCCGGCACCCAGCTGACGATGCGGACGTTCCACATCGGCGGCGTGGCGCAGGGTGGCCAGCAGTCGTTCCAGGAAGCCAACCAGGCCGGCACGATCGAGTTCCGCAACCCGAGCCTGCTGGAAAATGCCATGGGCGAACATGTGGTCATGGGCCGGAACATGCAGATCGCGATCATCGACGACAAGGGCGTCGAACGCGGCTCGTTCAAGGTCGGCTATGGCTCGAAGGTCCTGGTCAAGGAAGGCGCGACCGTGACCCGCGGCGACAAGCTGCTCGAATGGGACCCCTATACCCTGCCGATCATCGCCGAAAAGGCCGGTACCGCAAAGTTCGTCGACCTGATCAGCGGCATCTCGGTCCGCGAGGATACCGACGATGCCACCGGCATGACCCAGAAGATCGTGTCGGACTGGCGTTCCGCGCCGAAGGGCAACGAACTGAAGCCGGAGATCATCATCGTCGATCCCGAAACCGGCGAACCCATGCGCAACGATGCCGGCAACCCGGTGATCTATTCGATGTCGGTGGACGCGATTTTGTCGATCGAGGAAGGTTCGCTGGTTCGTGCAGGCGACGTGGTGGCGCGGATCCCGCGTGAAGGGGCCAAGACCAAGGACATCACCGGCGGTCTGCCGCGGGTGGCGGAACTGTTCGAGGCGCGTCGTCCGAAGGATCACGCGATCATCGCCGAAATCGACGGCTATGTGAAATTCGGGCGCGACTACAAGAACAAGACCCGGATCACGATCCAGCCGATGGACGACACGCTCATGCCTGCCGAATACATGGTGCCAAAGGGCAAGCACATCCCGGTGCAGGAAGGCGACTTCGTGCAGAAGGGCGACTATGTCATGGACGGCAATCCGGCGCCGCATGACATCCTTGCCATCATGGGGGTCGAGGCGCTGGCCGTCTACATGATCGACGAGGTGCAGGACGTCTATCGCCTGCAAGGAGTGAAGATCAACGACAAGCACATCGAGGTCATCGTCCGGCAGATGCTGCAGAAGTGGGAGATCCTGGATTCGGGGGAAACCACGCTGCTGAAGGGCGAGCATGTGGACAAGGCGGAGTTCGAGGCAGCCAACGAAAAGGCCATGTCCGCGGGCCGTCGTCCGGCCGAGGGCCAGCCGATCCTGCTCGGGATCACCAAGGCGAGCCTTCAGACCCGCAGCTTCATGTCTGCTGCGTCGTTCCAGGAAACGACCCGGGTGCTGACCGAAGCCTCGGTCCAGGGCAAGCGCGACAAGCTGATCGGCCTGAAGGAGAACATCCTTGTTGGCAGGTTGATCCCGGCCGGCACCGGCGGGGCGACCCGCAACGTCGAGAAGATCGCGCGCGATCGCGATCGCAAGGTGCTCGATCAGCGTCAGGCCGAGGCTGAGGCCGCTGCCGCGCTCGCCGCACCGGTCGTCGAAAGCCGGCCGATGGACGATGTCCTCGGCGGTGAGTTCGACGATCCGTTCATCGTCGATACGCCCGAAAGCAGCGATTTCTGATCGCTGCCGTCACACTGACAGAACGCGCCCCGCCGGGATCCGGCGGGGCGTTTTTCGTTTTCGGTAAGCGGGCAGGGGCAGCGCTGTCGGGGTTCCGGTATCTCGCCTGCCGCGTCAGTTCGGGCCGTCTGCCTTCCAGGCGACAAAGCCTCCGGCGGCGTCCAGAACCGCATAGCCTGCGAGCCTGCCCGAGATCTCGTCGAGCAGTTCCTGCGAGCAGACCCCGCGCATCGGTCCCTTCAGATCGCCGTTCTTCCAGAGGTCCTCGAGTTTGCTGAGGCGGTCGATGCGGACAAAGGGGCGCCCGTTCGCGGCATAATAGGAGGCCAGCGCAGGGATCACCCGGCCGGTTGGCGTGCGCTTCGTGCAGACGACGAGGGTCTCATCGGGCTGCAGTTCGGCGCCGACCTTCGAGAGTTCGTCGATCTGACTCTGATAGTCTTCGTCCGCCGCGATGCGCAGGGTTTCGGCGGTCTTGATCGGCCCGAGGGCCGCGGCCGAGACGAGCGCGGCCGCAGCAAGCCCGATCCAGGGGGCGCGGGGCAAGGACAGCAGCACCGCTGCCAGCGCCGCCGTCAGCAGTGGCACCATGATCAGCGAATAGCGCGCGGTCACGTGGCCGCCGGCAAGAAGCATGCCCGCAACGAAGATCGCGAAGATCGCCGGAAGCGTCAGCAACTCCATCCGCTTCAAGCGCCAGGGCAGCCAGGCGAGCGCCGCGATGCCAAGCCAGCGCAGAACCGGCTCGTAGTCGATGATCAGTTCGTAGAGGTCGGCAAGGTTGCGCGGGTTTTCGACCGGCCCGGTGGGGGTGAAACGGCTGATCATCTGGTCGCCGAACAGCTCGCCGAGGGCACCGAGATCATAAAGCGCCATCTGAAACAGAGGCCAGGCAAGCGTACCAAGGACCGCAATCCAGACCGAAACCTGGAACCGGCGGTCCGTGCGAAGCTGCCTCAGCGAGAAACCGTGCCGGCCCTTGGTGCGCGACAGCACGAGCAGGAACAGCGCGACCAGCACCAGCCCGATCGGCGCCTTTTGCAGCGACCCGAGCACGATGACGACGGCGGTGGCGTACCACCAGCTTGGGCGTCGCAGCGCAAGGATGGTGGTCGCGAGCGCGAGGGTCGCAAAGAACGTCGCGCCGGAGTCGAGCATCGCGGAGAGCCCGTAGTCCCAGAACTTGGTCGAGCTTGACAGCAGCAGCACCGTGGCGGGGATGGCCCAGGGCGACCAGGGGATCAGCGCCAGTACCAGCAAGCCTGCGGCCAGCAGGCTGCCGAGCGTGAACAGCATCGAGGGCAGGCGAAGCGCGATCTGCAGGTCCATGCCGGTCTCGAGCAGAAGCGCCGTCATCCAGTATTGCAGCGGCGGCTTGTGGAACGAGACCTCGTTCACCGAATAGACCGCAAGCCAGTCGTGCATCCGCGCGAAGGCGGTCGAGCGGTCGAGCGTGTGGAACTCGTCGTAGTAGCGGAAGCCCGCGCCGGGGAGCAGCTGAAGATGGGCGACCCAGACCACGGCGATCAGAAGTGCCGTGACCAGAAGCGGCAGGTAATAGGCCGATCGCTGCGGCACCTGCATGGGCGCGAAGTCCCACGACCGCTTTGCCCCATCGGCCCCGCCCTCCGGGGTGTCTTCGCCAAGCCGAGATTTCATGCAACGTCTCCAATGTCTGGCAAGGCCAGCATAGGGGGGCATGGCCAGGAATGGCACCCGGAAACCGGGCCGGGGAGCCGCGTCCGAGCGCGACCCCAACGCGTACGGGCCGCACCTGACCGGCGCGGCCCGTTGACCCCCGTCAGGGCCGGTTCAGAGCCCGGGGTAGATCGGGAAGCGGGCGCAGAGCGCGGTCGCTTCCAGCTTCACCTTTTCTTCGACAGCACCGTTGTGATCCTCGCCATTGGCGGCGAGCCCGTCGACGACGGCGACGATCATGCGCGCAATCTCGCGGAACTCGGCCTCGCCGAAGCCGCGGGTGGTGCCCGCGGGCGTGCCAAGGCGGACGCCCGAAGTCACGGTGGGCTTTTCGGGATCGAACGGGATGCCGTTCTTGTTGCAGGTGATATGGGCGCGTCCCAGTGCCTTTTCGGTGGCGTTGCCCTTGACCCCTTTGGGACGCAGATCGACCAGCATCACATGGGTGTCGGTGCCCCCGGTGACGATGTCGAGCCCGCCCTTCATCAGCTCGTCGGCAAGGGCCACGGCATTGGCGCGGACCTGCTTGGCATAGGTCTTGAACTCGGGACGCAGCGCCTCGCCGAAAGCCACGGCCTTGGCGGCGATCACGTGCATCAGCGGGCCGCCCTGGATGCCGGGGAAGATCGCCGAGTTGACCTTCTTCGCGATGGCCTCGTCATTGGTCAGGATCATGCCGCCACGCGGTCCGCGCAGGGTCTTGTGGGTCGTGGTCGTGGCGATGTCGGCATAGGGGAAGGGCGAGGGGTGTTCGCCCGCCGCAACCAGCCCCGCGAAATGCGCCATGTCGACCATCAGATAGGCGCCGACGCTGTCGGCAATCTCGCGGAACCTGGCAAAGTCGATCTGGCGCGGGATCGCCGAACCGCCGGCGATGATCAGCTTCGGCTGGTGTTGGGCCGCAAGGCTCGCGATCTCGTCATAGTCGATCAGGCTGTCCTGCTGGCGCACGCCGTATTGCACCGCGTTGAACCACTTGCCCGACTGGTTCGGCGGTGCGCCGTGGGTCAGGTGGCCGCCCGAGGCGAGGTTCATGCCAAGGATGGTGTCACCGGGCTGGATCAGCGCCTGGAAGGCGCCCTGGTTCGCCTGGCTGCCCGAGTTCGGTTGCACATTGGCAAAGCCGCAGCCGAACAATTGCTTTGCCCGGTCGATGGCGAGGCTTTCGGCAATGTCGACGAACTGGCAACCGCCGTAATACCGCCGGCCCGGATAGCCTTCGGCGTATTTGTTCGTCATGACCGAGCCCTGGGCCTCCATCACGGCGCGGCTAACGATGTTCTCCGAGGCGATGAGTTCGATCTCGTCGCGCTGGCGGCCGAGTTCGAGGTCGATGGCGCGGGCGATCTCGGGGTCGCGGGTCGCGAGATTCTCGCTGAAGAATCCGGGGTCCTTGGCAGTGTCGGTCATCGGCGTTCCTTTCGGGCAACATGTCTTGCCGGGGATGTAGCCCAAGCCGGGGCGGGAAAAAAGGCCTCGTCAGGGGCAGTCAGTGGCGGATGAGGTCCGGAATCGAGGCTTGCGTTTCCGATGGTGGCGGGGGATGACCGTTGCGGAACGGTCGCTCATTTCCCCGGGGGTTCGATGACCAGGATCGCGTTCATGGCCAGCGAGACCGAGGTCGCGCAGGACGCCCGTGAGAAGCTGTCGCGCCGCTATGGCGAGGTCGCGCCTGAAAATGCGAATGTGATCGTGGCGTTGGGCGGCGACGGGTTCATGTTGCAGACCCTTCACGGAACCCAGCACCTCGATACCCCGGTCTATGGCATGAACTGCGGCACGGTCGGGTTCATGATGAACGAATTCTCGCTCGACGGGTTGATCGACAGGCTTCAGGTCGCCGCCGAAGAGGTGATCGTGCCGCTGGCGATGCGCGCGATTACACCCGATGGCGATGTACACGATGCGCTGGCCCTGAACGAGGTCTCGTTGCTGCGCGCCGGACCCCAGGTTGCGAAGCTGCGGATTTCGGTCGACGGGCGGGTCAGGATGGAAGAACTGGTCGCGGATGGCGCGCTGGTGAGCACGCCTGCGGGATCGACCGCCTACAACTATTCCTCGCATGGGCCGATCATCCCGATCGGCTCGGACGTGCTGGCGCTGACCGCAATGTCGGCGTTCCGGCCGCGGCGCTGGCGCGGCGCGCTGCTGCCAAGCTCGGCCGAGGTCCGTTTCGATGTGCTGCAGCACGAGAAGCGCCCCGTGATGGCCGAGGCCGACAGCCGGTCGGCGGTGCGCAACGTGGTTGCCGTGATCATTCGCAGCGAGCCTGCGATCCGGCATCGGATCCTGTTCGACCCGGGCCATGGGCTGGAAGAGCGGCTGATCCGCGAGCAATTCGTCTGAGACAGCCGGCGGCGGCCGGGGAGGGGGCGCTGTCCCCCGCGCGCCGTCGGCGCGCGTCCCCCGGGATATTTTCAAACAGAAGAAGCGCCGGTGCCGGAGGCGGGAACCGCCCGGCCGGGACCGGGCGGTTGCGCTGTGTGACACAGACCGGGGCGGATCAGACCTTCTTGGCGTAGCCGATGCGGCCGAGCGCGTCGGTGATCTCGTCGAGGATGGCCGGATCGTCGATCGTGGCGGGTGTCTTGAACTCTTCGCCATCGGCGATCTTCTGCATCGTGCCGCGCAGGATCTTGCCCGAGCGGGTCTTGGGCAGGCGGTCGACGACGCAGGCGAGCTTGAAGGCTGCCACCGGGCCGATCTGGTCGCGCACCAGATAGACGCATTCCTTGATGACCTCTTCGGGCGAGCGTTCGTGACCCGCGTTGAGGCACAGAAAGCCCATCGGAAGCTGACCCTTGAGCGTATCGGCGACCCCGATCACCGCGCATTCGGCAACGTCGGGGTGGGAGGCCAGGACCTCCTCCATCGCGCCGGTCGAAAGCCTGTGGCCGGCGACGTTGATGACGTCGTCGGTGCGGGCCATGATGTAGAGGTAGCCGTCCTCGTCCTTGTAGCCGGCGTCGCCGGTTTCGTAATAGCCCGGGAAGTGGTTGAGATAGGATTTCAGGAAGCGGTCGTCGGCATTCCACAGCGTCGGCAGCGTGCCCGGCGGCAGCGGCAGCTTGATCGCGATGGCGCCCATCTGGCCGGCCGCAACCTCGTGCCCGCCCTCGTCGAGGATATGGACGTCATAGCCCGGCATCGGCACCGAGGGGCTGCCGAGCTTGACCGGCAATTCCTCGATCCCCAGCGGGTTGGCGGCGATGGCCCAGCCGGTCTCGGTCTGCCACCAGTGGTCGATTACCGGCACGCCGAGGTGTTCCTGCGCCCACTTGATGGTGTCGGGGTCGGCGCGCTCGCCGGCCAGGAACAGGGCCTGCAGGCCGCTGAGATCGTATTTCTTGATGAACGCGCCGGTCGGATCCTCGCGCCGGATCGCACGCAGCGCGGTCGGCGCGGTGAACAGGACCTTGACCTTGTGTTCCTGGATCACCCGCCAGAAGGTGCCGGGATCGGGGGTGCCGACGGGCTTGCCCTCGAACACGATGGTGGTGTTGCCGTGGATCAAGGGCGCATAGCAGATATAGCTGTGGCCGACGACCCAGCCCACGTCCGAGGCGGCCCAGAACACGTCGCCCGGGGCGATGTTATAGACGTTGTCCATGGTCCAGTTGAGTGCGACGAGCTGACCTGCGGTATGCCGGATCACGCCCTTGGGCTGTCCGGTGGTGCCCGACGTATAAAGGATATAAGCGGGGTGGTTGCCTTCCACGGGCAGGCAGTCGACCGGGTCGGTGCCGTACTGGAAGCCGTACCAGTTGAAGTCGCGGCCCTCCACGAGGTGCGCCACTTCCTGCTCGCGCTGGTAGATCACGCAGAAGTCGGGCTTGTGGGTCGACTGGTCGATGGCCCCGTCGAGCAGGGGCTTGTAGTGCACGACACGGCCGGGTTCGACGCCGCAGGAGGCGGCGATGATGCATTTCGGTTTGGCGTCGTCGATCCGCACGGCGAGTTCGTGGGCGGCAAATCCGCCAAAGACCACCGAGTGGATGGCGCCGATGCGTGCGCAGGCGAGCATGGCCTCGACCGCCTCGGGGATCATGGGCATGTAGATGATGACGCGGTCGCCCTTGTTCACGCCCTTGGCCTTCAGCGCACCGGCGAGGCTTGCGACCCGGTTCCGAAGCTCGAAATAGGTGATCTCGCGCTTGGAATGGGTGACCGGGCTGTCGTGGATGATGGCGACCTGGTCGCCGCGGCCGGCTTCGACGTGGCGGTCCACGGCGTTGTAGCAGGTGTTGACCAGCGCATCCGAATACCATTCGTAAATCGGCGCCTTGTCGTCGAACAATGCCTTCGACGGCGGGGTGTACCAGTCGATCGCCTCGGCGGCCTGCATCCAGAACGCCTCGGGATCGGCCTTCCAGGCGTCATAGATGTCGGAATATCCCATGTCTTCTCTCCCTCGAACCATTGCCGGAGTTACGCAGCGCGTTCATAATCGCGCAAGTATATTGTCCGCTCTGCGCTGCACGGTCACGGTTGGCGCTAACATGGATGTTCCGGGCCTCCCGTGACCGCGTTTGACGGTCTCAGACGGAAAATTCGTTCAACTGTAGTGCGCGACCGGTGTGCCGGCGATGGCGGACATGTTCAGCAGGCCGCGCGCGGTAATCGACGGGGTGGCAACATGGGCGCGGTTTCCCATGCCCATCAGAATCGGCCCCACCTCCAGCCCGGCGGCCTTCATCTTCAGCACGTTGCGCACCGCACTTGCGGCATCGGCGTTGGCGAAGACCATCGCGTTTGCGGCGCCTTTCAGGCGCGAATCGGGTAGCAGGCGTTCGCGAATCGACGCGTCGAGGGCGGAATCGATGTGCATCTCGCCCTCATAGACGAAATCGGGGTTCCAGCGGTCGAGGATCTGAAGGGCGGCGCGCATCCGCTCGCCGCTTTCGCTGTTGAGGTTGCCGAACTGGGAATAGGCGCAGAGCGCGATCTTGGGTTCGATCCCGAAGCGGCGGATGTGGCGGGCGCAGCCCATCACGGTGTCGGCGATCTGCTGCGGGCTTGGCTGCTGGTTGACCTGGGTGTCGGCGATAAACAATGGCCCGTCCTCGAGGATCATGATCGACAAGGCCCCCACCGGACGGAGGGTGCCATGTTGCAGCAGCTGGGTGACATAGTTCAGATGCCAGGAGTATTGCCCGAAGGTGCCGCAGATCAGGCTGTCGGCTTCGCCGCGATGGACCATGACCGCGGCAATCGCGGTGGTGTTGGTGCGCATGATGGTGCGGGCGATCTCGGGCGTTACGCCGCGGCGTGACATGACCTTGAGATAGGTCTCGGAATATTCGAGGTGGCGGGGGTCGTTTTCGGGGTTCACGATCTCGATGTCGCGGCCCGCGCGGATCTGCAGGCCGGCACGTTCGCACCGCTGTTCGATCACGTCGGGCCGTCCGATCAGGATCGGCAGGTCGGTCGTCTGTTCGAGCATTGCGTTGGCCGCGCGCAGCACCCGTTCATCCTCGCCCTCGGCGAAGACGATCTTGCGCTGCGCCTTGGAGGCCGCGTCGAAGACCGGGCGCATCAGCAGCGCCGACTTGAAGACCGAGCCGTCGAGCTTGGCCTTGTAGGCGCCAAGATCGTCGAGCGGACGGGTGGCCACCCCGCTTTCCATCGCGGCACGGGCGACGGCCGAGGCGACGACGCCCATCAGACGTGGATCGAAGGGTTTCGGGATCAGGTATTCGGGACCGAAGCTGAGTTGTTCGTCCTTGTAGGCTGCCGCTGCCTCGGCGCTCGTCGTGGCGCGGGCAAGGGCGGCGATGCCTTCGATGCAACCAAGCTGCATGGCGTCGTTGATCTCGGTCGCGCCGACATCGAGCGCGCCACGGAAGATGAAGGGAAAGCAGAGGACGTTGTTGACCTGATTGGGGTAATCCGACCGTCCCGTGGCAATGATCGCGTCGGGCGCCACGGCCTTTACCTCGGCGGGCAGGATCTCGGGTGTCGGATTGGCGAGCGCAAAGACGATGGGACGTGGCGCCATCTTTCTCACCATCTCCGCCGTCAGCACCCGCGGGCCCGACAGGCCAAGGAACAGATCGGCGCCGTCGATCACCTGATCGAGCGTGCGCAGATCGGTGGCTTGGGCGTATTTTTCCTTCAGCGGGTTCATGTCCTCGGTCCGGCCGGCATAGACCAGTCCGTGGATGTCGCAGAGCCAGACATTCTCGCGCTTGACCCCAAGCTTCAGCAGCATGTTGAGGCAGGCGATGCCGGCCGCGCCGCCGCCGGTCGAGACGACCTTGATCTTGTCGAAATCCTTGCCCGCGACGAAAAGGGCGTTGGTCGCCGCGGCGCCGACGACGATTGCGGTGCCGTGCTGGTCGTCGTGGAACACCGGGATGTTCATCCGTTCGCGGCAGAGCCGTTCGACCACGAAACAATCGGGCGCCTTGATGTCCTCGAGGTTGATCGCCCCGAACGAGGGTTCGAGCGCGCAGACAATGTCGGCGAGCCGTTCGGGATCGCTTTCGTTCACTTCGAGATCGAAGCAGTCGATATTGGCGAACTTCTTGAACAGGACCGCTTTGCCCTCCATCACCGGTTTCGCGGCAAGCGGGCCGATATTGCCAAGCCCGAGCACGGCGGTGCCGTTCGATATCACCGCGACCAGGTTGCCGCGGCTGGTATAGCGCATGGCGGCGGCCGGATCGTCCCTGATGGCAAGGCAGGCATCGGCCACGCCGGGGGAATAGGCCAGCGCCAGATCGTGGCCGTTCGCCAGCGGCTTGGTGGCGCGGATCTCGAGTTTTCCGGGCTTGGGAAACTCGTGATAATGGAGCGCGGCGCTTTGGCTTTCGAGGGAGGTGTCCTGGGTCATCGGTGACTCTCATGCGACGGTTTGTTCAACGTTAAACCAGTCCTTTTCGGCAAAGAACCGGAGCCGGTGACGCAGGGGCGCATGACAGCGATCTGTGCGGCCCTTGCATCCCGCACGGCGGCGGAACAAAGTGGTGCGACAAGCCAATGAGGGGATCGCCATGACCGGAAAATCGCTGATGGATGCGGCGCGGGCGGTTCGCGAACGGGCCTATGTCCCCTATTCGAATTTCAAGGTCGGGGCGGCGTTGCGCGGCGCCTCGGGCGCCGTTCATGTGGGCTGCAACGTCGAAAACGTGGCCTATCCCGAGGGGACCTGTGCCGAGGCGGGCGCGATTGCGGCGATGGCCGCCGCGGGCGAATACCAGATTGTCGAAGTCGCTGTGATCGCCGACAGCCCGGCGCCGGTGCCGCCCTGCGGTGGCTGCCGTCAGAAGCTGAAGGAATTCGCAGGCGGCGACGTGAAGGTCACCATGGCGACTCTCGACGGTGCCGAACTGACCATGACGGTGGACGAGTTGCTGCCCGGAGCCTTTGGCGCGGGCCATATGGACCGGGCCTGAGGGGCCGGGGTGGACGCGCGACAGATATTGTCAAAACTGCGGCGGGCCGAGCGGCCCGACCCGGATGAGTTGTCCTGGTTCGGTGGGGCATTGGCCTCGGGCGCTGTCAGCGACGCCCAGGCCGGGGCTTTTGCCATGGGGATCTGCCGCACGCCATTGTCCGAGGCCGGGCGCGTCGCGCTGACGCTTGCCATGCGCGACAGCGGCGATGTGCTTGACTGGGACATGCCGGGGCCGGTCGTCGACAAGCATTCGACGGGGGGCGTGGGCGACAGCGTCTCGCTGACGCTTGCCCCGGCGCTGGCAGCCTGCGGCGCCTATGTGCCGATGATCTCGGGCCGCGGGCTCGGCCACACCGGCGGCACGCTCGACAAGCTCGAGGCGATCCCGGGGTATACCGCCGAGGTGTCGCAGGCGCGGCTGCGCGAAATCGTCGGTGACATCGGCTGCGCCATCGTTGGCGCCAGCCAGCGCATCGCCCCGGCCGACAAGCGGCTTTATGCGGTCCGCGACGTGACCGGCACGGTCGAATCGATCGATCTGATCACAGCCTCGATCCTGTCGAAAAAACTTGCCGCGGGGCTCGACGCGCTGGTGCTTGACGTCAAGACCGGATCCGGCGCCTTCATGAAGACGGCCGAGGATTCGCGGGCGCTGGCACATTCGCTGGTCGCGACGGCCGAGGGCGCAGGGTGCCGGACGACGGCGCTCATCACCGACATGAGCCAGCCGCTGATCGGCACGGCGGGCAACGCGCTCGAGATCGCAGAAGGCATGCAGACGCTGACCTGCGAGGCGGTGTCGGAACGGCTTTGGGACCTGACCGTGGCGCTCGGCGGCGAGTTGCTGGCGCTGAGCGGGCTTGCCGATACGGCCGAGGCCGGCGCCGACAAGATCGCCGGGGCCCTGCGCTCGGGCGCTGCGGCCGAACGGTTCGAACGGATGATCGCGGCCCTTGGCGGGCCCGCCGACTTCGTCGGCGCCTGGCGGCGGCACCTGCCCGAGGCGGCAGTGGTGCGCGATGTCTTTCCGGCCGAGGCGGGTGTCGTGGCGCGGATCGATGTCGAGGCGGTGGGGCTGGCGGTCGTCCATCTGGGCGGCGGGCGGCTGCGCGACGGCGATGTGATCGACCCGAGCGTCGGGTTCTCGACGCTGGCGGGGCTGGGCGAGATGGTCTCGGCCGGTCGCCCGCTGGGCCGGGTCCATGCGGCAAGCGATGCCGCCGCCGAGGCCGCAGCGGTGGCGTTGCGCGGCGCCTACCTGATCGGCGCGGCGGCGCCCGACCTGCCGCCCTTGATACACGAAAGGATCGCGCCATGACCCGTGCCTTTCTGGTGGTGATGGATTCCGTCGGCTGCGGCGGGGCGCCCGATGCGGGCGAATTCTTCAACGCCGGCAAACCCGACACCGGCGCCAACACCCTGCTGCACATTGCCCGCGCCTGTGCCGAGGGCCAGGCCGAGGCGGGACGGAGCGGGCCGCTCCGGCTCCCCAATCTTGCCCGCCTTGGGCTTGGCACCGCGATTGCCACCGCTTGCGGCGAGGCGGCACCAGGGATCGAGGCAATGTCCGAAGGGCTTTGCGGGGCAGCCACCGAGGTATCGCGCGGCAAGGACACGCCCTCGGGGCATTGGGAGCTGGCGGGCGTGCCCGTGCCCTGGGAATGGCACTATTTCCCCAAGACCGTGCCCTCCTTCCCCGAGGAGGTGCGGCAGGCGGTGTGCCGGGCGGCGGGGACCGCGGACATTCTTGGCAATTGCCACGCCTCGGGCACGCTGATCATCGAGGAACTGGGGGCCGAGCACATGCGCACCGGCTGGCCGATCTGCTATACCTCGGTCGACAGCGTGTTCCAGATTGCCGCCCACGAAGAGACCTTTGGCGAGGCGCGGCTGCAAAAGCTGTGCCAGGATCTGGCGCCGATGCTGCATGGCATGCGGGTCGGGCGGGTGATCTCGCGTCCCTTTGTCGGCTCGCCCGAGGAGGGGTTTGTCCGCACGACGAACCGCCACGACTATGCCATCGCCCCGCCCGCGCCGACGCTGTGCGACTGGGTCCATGCCGCGGGCCGCAAGGTTCTGGCGGTGGGCAAGATCGGCGACATCTTCTCGATGCAGGGGATCGACGAGGTGCGGCGCGGAACCGATGCGACGCTGATCGGACATCTGGGCGATTTCATCGACGCGGCCCCGGACGGCAGCCTGACCTTTGCCAACTTCGTCGAATTCGACAGCGTCTATGGCCACCGGCGGGATGTCTCGGGCTATGCCCGCGCGCTCGAATGGTTCGATGCCGAACTGGGGCGGCTGATGACCCGTCTGCGGCCGGGCGACATGGTGCTGGTCACGGCCGATCACGGCAACGACCCGACATGGCGCGGCACCGATCACACGCGCGAGCGGGTGCCGGTGGTCTGTCACGGCGTCGGTGCGGGCGCGATCGGCAACGTTGCCTTCGTCGATGTGGCGGCCAGCATCGCCGCACATCTGGGCGTGCCCGCGCAGGGACCGGGTCGGAGTTTTCTGCCATGACCTTTCCCAAGATCGAATTGCACCTGCATCTCGAGGGCGCGGCACCGCCCGCATTCATCCGCGGGATTGCGGCCGAAAAGGGCGTCGACCTGAGCCGTATCTTCAACGAGGCCGGTGCCTACGCCTATGGCGACTTCCTGGAGTTCCTGAAGGTCTACGAGGCTGCGACCGCGGTTCTGAGCACCCCCGAGGACTATGCCCGGCTGATCGCCGTGGTGACCGAGGACCTGACCGAACAGGGCGCGATCTATGCCGAAACCTTCATCTCGCCCGATTTCTGCGGCGGCGGCGATCTGGCCGCGTGGCGCGAATACCTGCAGGCGATGCAGGAGGCCGCGGCGCGGTCCGAGGCGCAGGGCGGCGTGATCCTGAAAGGGATCGTCACCCCGATCCGGCATTTCGGACCCGAGCGCGCAAAGGCGCCAGCGCTCTGCGCGGCCGAGACGGCGGGGGATTTCATTGTCGGGCTGGGCCTTGCCGGCGACGAAGGCGTGGGCCGGCCGCGCGACTATATCTGGGCCTTCGATTGCGCCCGCGAGGCGGGGCTGCGGTTGACCTGCCATGCCGGCGAATGGGGCGGACCGGCCAGCGTGCGCGCCGCGGTCGAGGATCTGGGGGTCGAGCGGATCGGCCACGGCGTGCGGGCCATCGAGGACCCCGCACTCGTCGACTGGCTGGCCGAGCGTGGCACCGTGCTCGAGGTCTGCCCGGGGTCGAACGTCGCGCTCGGGCTTTATCGCGACTACTCGCGCCACCCGATTGCCAGATTGCGCGACGCGGGCGTCAGGGTCACGGTCTCGACCGACGATCCGCCGTTCTTCCACACCACGCTTTCACGCGAATACGAGCGGCTTGCCGATGCCTTCCATTGGGGAAGTGAGGATTTTGCCGCGCTCAACCGGGTTGCCGCCGAGGCCGCCTTCTGCGATGCAAAAACCCGCGATGACCTGTTGAAAAAACTCGGAGATGCCGATGTATGACCACCTGACCATCGTCGATCACCCGCTGGTGCAGCACAAGCTGACGCTGATGCGCGACAAGGAGGCTTCGACGGCCAAGTTCCGGCGGCTCCTGCGCGAGATCAGCCAGTTCCTGGCCTATGAGGTGACCTTTGACATGGAGATGGAAGAGGTCGAGATCGAAACGCCGCTGACCAAGATGATGGCGCCGACGCTGTCGGGAAAGAAACTGGCGCTGATCTCGATCCTGCGTGCCGGCAACGGATTGCTGGACGGGATCCTCGAACTGGTGCCGGGCGCGCGCGTCGGTTTTATCGGGCTCTATCGCGACCCCGAGACGCTGCAACCGGTGCAATATTACTTCAAGGTGCCCGAGGATCTGTCCGACCGGCTGGTGATCGTGGTCGATCCGATGCTGGCCACCGGCAATTCATCGGTCGCGGCAATCGACTTGCTGAAGGCTGCCGGTGCCACCAATATCCGCTTTCTGTGCCTGCTGGCTGCCCCCGAAGGCGTCGCGCGCATGAAAGAGGCGCACCCGGATGTGCCCATTGTCACCGCCTCGCTCGACAGTCACCTGAACGATCACGGCTATATCGTGCCGGGACTTGGCGACGCCGGGGACCGCATGTTCGGGACGAAATAGCGCCGGACACGGCAAGACCACGGCCGCGCCCCTGTCTCGCGAGGCAGGGGCGTTCGGCGCTGCGCCACCCGTCCCTGTCGAAGCTGACCTGTGACGTCCGACCGGACGATTTCGTCGCCGCACGGAGGGGCGCAACATCTTAATCGAAGAAATCGCGTCGTTAACATAAAATTGCTTTACTCGATTCAGGAGCTGCGGCATCCTGCTACACAAGATCTAGGCAGATCTTCTAATTGTCGGGGGCTGTAGCATCCTCGCAACAATAACAACAAGACGGCAAGACGAGAGACAGAGCAGGTTTCAACCAGGCTTAGCGTCCCGCTTTCACCCTCGGAAGCGGGGCGTCGCCGTTGTGGAACCCGGTGTGGCGCGAGGTCAGTTGCCACAGATCCCCTGCAGCGCCACCCAGTCGCCGTCGTCGAGCACCGGCCTTGCGCCGCCGGCACGCATCGGGTCCGCCTCGATCAGCCCGATGGTGGCTTCGCCGGTCATGTCGAGCGCATAGGCATAGGGGGTCGAACTGACCGAGGCGGCGGCAAAGCGGTGTAGCAATGCTGCCTGGGGAACTGGCGCCGGCTCGGCCGAGACGAGGGATTCCGCATAGGCCTGAAGCGCAGGTTCGGGCAGGTGCCCCGAGGTCAGAAGCCGCAGCGTGGCGATGCTGCCGGCGTGATCCAGAAGCTGCTTCAGCGGGTCGTGCTCGGCCCGGCGTTCGGCCTCGGCCAGGATATAGCCTGCCACCACATCCGGGGTCTCGTGATCCTCGATGAGCGAATGGTCGAGCAGGATCAGCCCGCCGGGGATCGACGTGGTGCCATTCAGCCCGTTCTGCAGCACCAGCAGCGCGCCCTTGCCGCCCTCCAGCAGTCGGGCGTGCAATTGCGCCAGCGCCTTGTCGCCGCGCGGGCTGTGGCAGGGCGCGCCCGAGACCCTGCCGATTGCCGTGAAAAGCTCGGTGCCGATTTCGGCCCGGGTCGGTTCGGGCACGACGCGGAGCGCATGGCTCAGAAGCGCACCCGGCAGCCAGACGAACACCAGCGCCAGCATCGCGACAATCCCGCCACCCACCAGCACACCGCGCAGCCGTCCCGCCCGCGGGCGGGATTTCAGGATCGCCGTGCGCACCTGCTCGATCGCCTCGACCATGGTCTCGTCTTCGATCTCGAGGGTTTCGGTGCCATCGGCCGAGGGGGTGTAAAGCGCCGGCATCTCGCCACGGTTGATCCGCACCACCGCGGCAAGCGACCAGTGGCTGAGCGCCTTCATCGTCTTGTTGGAGATCACAAGCGAGGCATCGCCGAACGAGACAACGACGTCCTGTCGCTGGGCCTCGGCATCCGGCCGCCAGACCCCGGAGGACTCCAGCCGGGCAAATTGCTTTAGCGCTGTCATGGGCCTGCTCCGCCTCGTTCGGCGGAATCATACCTGAGCGTTCTGGCAGGAACAATCGGTGCGGCGGCACGCGGGGCCAGACAGCGCCCCGGGGTGGTCAATTCCACAAAGGTGCGCCAAAAGGATCTGACGCCGGGGCGCGGGATGCCGCCACGGCACGATCAGCAAGGAGAACGACGTGACGCTGCGCGAGAAAGTTCTTGAGACGTTGAAATCTGTCCGCACACCCGGCGGCGAGGATGTCGTCGCGGCGGATATGGTGCGGGCGCTGACGGTCGAAGGCGGCGAGGTCCGCTTTGTGCTGGAGATCGACCCGGCCAAGGCGGAAGCGATGGAAAAGGTGCGCGAGGCGGCCGTTGCAGCGCTGCGCCAGCTCGACGGGGTCGAGAAGGTTTCGGCCGTGCTGACCGCCCATGCCGTCAAGGCCGCGCCGCCGCCGCCAGAGCTGAAGCCACGCCGCCCCGCGCAACCCGCGCCGGCACAGAAGGTGCCGGGGGTCGAGCGGATCCTCGCGATTGCCAGCGGCAAGGGCGGCGTCGGCAAATCGACGGTCGCCGCCAACCTTGCGGTGGCGCTGGCAGCCGAAGGGCGCCGCGTCGGTCTGCTCGACGCCGATGTCTATGGCCCGTCGCAGCCGCGGATGATGGGGGTGTCTGGCAAGCCCGGTTCGCCCGACGGCAAGACCATCATTCCGCTGCAGGGCCACGGGGTGACGATGATGTCGCTGGGGTTCCTGCTGCCCGAGGGCGAGGCGGCGGCCTGGCGTGGACCGATGCTGATCGGGGCGTTGCAGCAGATGCTGCTTCAGGTCCAGTGGGGCGATCTTGACGTTCTGATCGTCGATCTGCCGCCGGGGACCGGCGATGTGCAGATGACGCTGGCGCAGAAGGCCGAAGTGACGGGCGCCATCATCGTCTCGACCCCGCAGGACATCGCGCTGATCGACGCCCGCAAGGGGATCGACATGTTCCACAAGCTGAACGTGCCGATCGTCGGCATGATCGAGAACATGTCGACCCACGTCTGTTCGAACTGCGGCCACGAGGAGCATATCTTCGGCCATGGCGGCGTGAAGGCCGAGGCCGAGAAACTGGGCGTGCCGCTGCTGGCCGAGATCCCGCTGGCGCTGGCGATCCGTACTGCGGCTGACAGCGGCACACCGATCGTGGCGCGCGATCCCGCCGCGCCGCAGTCCGCGGCATTCATCGATGTTGCCCGCCGCCTGATTGCGGACGGCATGGCCTGAACAGGGGCTCGGTCGGTCCCGCGGGGGGGGCGCCTCCCGGGGACCGCACAGATCCGGTTGCGGCAAGGGTCAGTTGCGTTCGTCGATCTGGATATCGGCGGGCGCGTCCAGCCGGATCTTGCCACGGCCGGTTCGCGTCAGTCGCACCGGCATCCCGCGTTCATCCAGGCGGCGGCGCAGCATCAACAACCGGGTTTCGAGGTTGTCCTTGAAATCCGGCAACTTCAGGTCCCGCATCCGGCGCAGTTGCATGTTGGTGAACTCGGTGCGCCCGGTCTGCTGAAACTCGAGCATCATCAGGCGCAGCAACCGCCCTGCCACCCCTCGGGTGACGTAGTCGCCATTCAGGAACACGCTGTCGTCATGGCTGTGGTGCGTCAGGACCACCCGGGTGCCGGTCGTGCGATGCGCCGCGGCACCGGTGGAGGCAGGCACCCCGGGCGGCTCGCCCTCGTCGCCCCGATCGGCCATCGACAGCGCGGCGCCGGCCTGCAGCGCAATGATCGTCGCGGCCCTGACGGCAACATCGTCAAAGGCAAGGCGCGCGCGGCTTTCGGCAAACAGAACCCCCTGCAGGACCCCGTGCCAGAGCAGTGGCACCGCAAGCTGGCTTTGCGCGTCCGGCAGGCTTGGCAGCGCGATCGCGTGCTCGGATTCCGGGGTAGCCGTTGCGCGAACCGCCCCCGCCATGCGTTTGCTGCGGCTCAGATCGTTGAGGCGGAGCGCGAGCCCGGTTGCGGCGGCGATGCGGATCAGTCCGGGCTGCAAGCCGACCTCGGCGCCGACGCCGGAGCTGTCGTATCCGCGGCTGCCGACAGTGGCGAGGGCGCCGTCCCCGGCATCGGCGGCAAACACCATCGCCGCGTCGCAGCCAAGCGCCCCGCAGACCCCGTCGAGGGTCGCATCGAGGATCTGCTCGGTCTCGGTTTCCAACGCGATCCGCTCCGCCACCTGCGCAATGGCCGCGATCGTCGGCGGACGGCGCGGATCGACACTGAGCGGCGGATTTCCCGGGACGGCATTGACGCCGTTCACCCGAAACAGATCGACCGCGCGCAGGCGCATGACCTCATCAAGGCCGAAGGCCGCGAATTCGGCGTCGAGTTGCGCCTTGAAGCGGTCAAACATCGACCCGCTGTTCCGTGTCTCGGTGAACACTGCGGCCAGTTCAAACTGCTCTCCGGTCAGGCCATCGACCAGCAGAAGTGCCGCACGCGGGTTCGCCTGAAGGTTCGTCGCGGTCTTGCCGAAGAACTGGTTCGAGATCCCGACCAGACCGTCGTCGATCCGTATGACCTGAGAAAGATAGGCGATATTGGGCAGCCCGTCAGCACCGACCGTTGCGACGAGCGAGGGAATGACGCCTTCGAAGCAGGCCTCGGACAATTGGGCCAGCATCATGTCGCCAGCACCTCTCCGGCACGTGGTCCGGGCGTCTGGACGAAGGCCAACTCGATCCCGAGCCGGGCGCAGCGCAGATCCTCGTCGCTGAACCATTGGGCCGCGACATTTTCCGGCACGCCAAGGTCGGCGAGACGCGCACGCATTCCCGCAATGTAGCTGCGCGCCAGAACGAGGTCGGCGGGCCCGGCGGCGGCAAGCTCTGCATGGCCCTTGAACTGATAGGTGATGTAGTCGGTCGGCGAGGAGAATGTGCTTGCCAGCGCGCCGTTCGCGGCGAGGTTTTCGACCGACCGCCGCCACTGCCGCCCCGAGATCAGGATATCAAGGCCGGCGCCGTTGTCGGTGACACGCACCCCCACGCCACGGGCGATGCTGGCCTGTCCGGCCCAGTCCCGCGTCGCGAGGCCGATCATCACATGCCCGGAAACGAAGGTGGACATAGCCTCGTCAATCTTCATGCGCTGCCTTGCATCCCCGATGAATAGGAAAGTCTTAACACCATTCGCGGCCGTTATAGCAACTACTTAGGAAGCCATCGGGCGCGGCGGGTTCTAGAGCGGAGCAGGCTCTGGAACAGAGAGGATATTCCATGACGCATTTCAACACGACAACGGACGATGCCGACCGCCGGGTGGCCGTGATCGGGGCAGGTCCCGGCGGGCTGGTCGCTGCGCGCTGGTTGAAACAGGCGGGTTTCATCCCAGTCATCTTCGAGGCCGCGCCAGCGCTTGGCGGGCAGTGGAACCCCGACGCCGCGGGCAGCGGAACCTGGGCCGGCATGCGCACCAACACCAGCCGGGTCCTGACCGCCTTTTCCGATCTCGACCACGCGCCCGAGGTTGCCACCTATCCGCGTCAGGACCAGGTGCTTGGCTATCTTGAAGACTATGCCCGGCAGTTCGGCCTGCATGCGCATCTGCGGTTGAACTGCCCTGTCAGGCGGTTGGCGCGCCGTGCCGCGGGCGGCTGGACCCTGCAGGTTGACGCGCCGCAACCGCAGGAACACGTCTTTGCCAACGTCGTCGTCGCGACCGGCCGGCATCGGTCCCCTGTGATGCCGGATGTGCCGGGGCTTCAGGGTTTTGCGGGCAGGCTCGGCCTGCATCACACGACCGGTTACGCCGGCGCGCAGGCCTATCGCGGCGCCCGTGTTCTGGTGGCTGGCTGTTCGATCAGCGCCCTCGAAATCGCGGCGGATCTGGCAACGGGCGGTGCCGCCGGGGTTGTCGCAAGCTACCGTCGCCAGCGCTATATCCTGCCGAAGCTGATTTCGGGCGTACCGACCGACCACATCATGTTCACCCGCGCGGCCGCATTGGCGGCCGAGGCGATGCCCTTCCTCGTGCAGATGGAGGGGCTGAAGGCGAAGGTGCTGAGCGTTGCCGGCAGCCCCGAGCAGTTCGGTGCCCGCCGCCCCGACCCCGACATCGCGGTCGCCGGGATCGCCCAATCGCAGGGGTTTCTGCCGGCCGTGGCCGAGGGCCGGATCGATGTGCGGCCCTGGATCCGGGCCGTTGCGGGCCGGGATGTGATCTTTGCCGATGGGTCGAAGGTTGCGGTCGATGCGATCCTGTTCGGGACCGGCTACGACATAGCCCTGCCGTTTCTCGACCCCGATGTCGCCTGTGTGCTCGGTCTTTCACCGGACGGGCGGGGCGGGGCATTGCGGCTGCATGCGCAGACCTTCCACCCGGATCTGGACGGGCTGTCTTTCCTCGGGATGTTCGATCTCGTCGGGCCTTATTTCCCGGTGCTGGAGCTTCAGGGGCGCTGGATCGCCCGATGCCTTGCCGACCGGGGGTTGCGGCCCTCGCCTGCGGAAATGACCGGGGCCCTGTCGCACTGGAGCCCCGAGGCCGCAGGCATTGCCCAACCGATGCAGGCGGCCGCGATCGCCTTTGCCCGACGGCTGGGCGTGGACCCCGAATTGTCGGCCTGCCCCGACCTGCAACGCGCCCTGTGCTTTGGACCGCTGTCGCCGGTGTCGTTCCGGCTTTGCGGCCCGGACGCCCTGCCGGACGCTGCGGACCGGACGCTGAAGGCGGCCGCCTGTTTCGGCGCGATCCAAGGCCCGGAGTGCACGCCGGAGGAAACCGCCTTTCTTCGGAGGGTGCTCGGCGAACCTGCCCCTGCCGCTCCGAGGCTTGTCGAGGCGTGATTGCGCGCGCGAGGTTCGGGGCAGATCCCGGACCTTCGCCGCGGCGGGCGGGTTCGCGAGGCCGAACCTCGCCCCCTCGGCGGGCATCTGCATTTGCCGTGGTGCGGCGACAGGCCAGGCGGCGCCTGCCGGTTTGGGCGCCCCGAACCTTGATGCGAGACGGCTGCATCGCCCCGCGCAGTGAAAGCGCCACGACGCGGCCTGTCGGCACGTGCCGGCCCGGGTCGACCGCCCGGCGCTCAGATATCCTGGCGGGCGATATCCGTGACGAGGACGTCGACGACCGCTTCACCAAGCAGACGCGTTGCCGTTTCGCGCAGGGCGACGCGAAGATCGTCGAGATTGCTGACCTGGGTGAAAGTCCCGTCGAAGCCGCCGGCATTGGCATGGGCGAACATGACCTGCAGGAAGGTGTCGCGGATCCGCGGCTCGATCTCGTAGATCGCTTCACGCGACCCGGGTTCGGTTTCAAGCGTCAGCGACAGAACGACCATTGCCGTCACCTGCCCGTTCTTTAGGACAGGCACGACGAACTGGTTGTTCAGCTTGACGAATTCGGTCGCGTCGCTGGCGTGCGCATCGCTTTCGGGCGAGGGTTCCCGTCCACCGGCCCCATGCGCTGTCGCCGTCTGCGCGTGGGGATCGGCGGCAGCGCTGTGCGGGTCGGCAGGAACCCCCGTGCCGCCATCGGGGGGGCGGAGCGCCATGCCGGCGCCGACACCGGCACCGGCGCCGATCAGGGCGAGCAGGACGGGAAGGATCAGTCGTTTCATCGCAACCTCAGAACGGCAGCAGGATATCGGCGATCTGTTGGCCATAGCGCGGCTGCTGGACGTCCGAGATCTGGCCGCGACCGCCGTACGAGATCCGGGCCGACGCGATCTTGTCGTAGGTGATAACATTTTGTCGGGTGATATCCTCGGGGCGGACATAGCCCGACACCAGAAGTTCGCGGATCTCGTTGTTGACCCGAACCTCCTGGCTGCCCTCGATCCGCAAGACGCCATTCTGCAGGACCTCGACTATGGTCGCCGCGATCCGCAGCTGCAGCTTTTCGCGGCGCTTCACGGCGCCGTCGCCTTCCGTGGAACTTTTCGACTTCACCTTGACTGCCGGATCCATGCTGGCGCCCGCCGGCATGTTCTTCAACATGTTCTGCGGCACCCCGAAGAATTGAGGGATCGCCATGTTCTCCCCCGCCGCCCGCGAGCGTTCGGTCTTGTTCGAGATTTCGGCCTTGTCGTCGATCTCGATCAGGACGGTGAGGATATCGCCCCGCCCGTCTGCCCGCTGATCGCCGAGCAGCGACTGATCGTCCGAACTCCACAACGAGGCCATGTCGCTGGAACGTTCGGGAATCAAAGTCTCGGGCAGCGGTACGACAGACATGGCCCGGTGTTCGTAGTTTCCCACATTTGTCGAGAACTCGGGACGTTTGCCCACCTCTGCCAGCCGTCCGCAGGAGGCCAGAGCAAGCAGGCCGAAGAGAGGGATCACTACCTTTCGCATCACTCACCACTCCATGTTCGAGGCGAAGGCGCCGCTTAAACCAACGATAACCTGGCCGTCGGGATCGACGGTTCCGGTCACGGTCGTGTGCGAGGCGAGGTTGATCACCCGCACCGTTTCGCCGATGGCGGCCCGGTCGAGCGACCGCCCGTCGGTCAGAATCGACAGCCCGCCTCTGAGGTAGACCAGCGAGACGATCTGGTTTCGTTCGATCAAGGCGGGCTGCTGAAGATCTTCGGCACGGATCGGCCGGCCGGCATAGATCACCACGCGCGCTTCCATGCCGATCGCCTCGGCAGGGTCGGTCAACGCGCCGGGCGAGGCCTCGGCCGAAAATGCCACGTCTTCGGGGCCAAGGATGGCGCGGCTGCGGATCGTGGCCCGCGCGACCAGCGTATCCGCCGCGGCAGCCCCTGAAACGGTCGCCATCAGGGCAGCGACAAGGACAGAGCGACGCGCGGTCATCGGATCTGCGTCGTTGCGCCAAGCATCTGGTCGGCGGCGGTGATGACCTTGGCATTCAATTCATACCCGCGCTGCGCCTGGATCAGTTCGGTGATCTCGCGCACCGGGTCGACCGAGCTGTCTTCGAGATAGCCCTGGCGGACGGTTCCCAGACCCTCTTCGCCGGGCGTCGCGACCAGCGGTTGGCCGGACGCGGCGCTTTCCAGAAACAGGTTCGATCCGATCGCCTCGAGCCCCTTTTCGTTCGAGAAGCCGGCGAGCGTCAGCTGGCCCAGAAGCTCGGCCTCGACCTCGCCGTCGAAATAGCCATAGACCTCGCCGTCGGGACTGATCGAGATCTCGCGCGTATCGCTCGGTACGGTGATTTCGGGCGCCACCGGATAGCCATCAGAGGTGACTATCAGACCGTCTGCGGAAAGCTTCAGGCCGCCGTCCCGGGTATAGGCCGAACTGCCGGAGGGCAGGGTGACCTCGAGATATCCGTCGCCGTCGATCGCGATGTCGAGATTGCCGCCAGTTGCCGACAGGGTGCCCTGTTGGGGATTGACCGTCACCGAGGTTGCGCGCACGCCAAGGCCGACCTGGACGCCGGTCGGCAGAACGGTTCCGTCCGCGGCATTGATGGTGCCGGGGCGCGTCAGTTGCTGATAGTGCAGGTCCGCGAACTCGGCGCGCCGGGCGTTGTAGCCGGTGGTGCTCATGTTCGCGAGGTTGTTCGAGATGACATCGACCCGCATCTGCTGGGCGGCCATGCCCGTTGCCGCGATCTTCAGGGATTGCATGAAAAGGCTCCGGATTATCTGGTGAGGGTTTCGATGACTTTCGACAGCCTGTCGCCTTCGCGATCTCCGAAGGCCTGACCGAGTTCATAGGCGCGCTGCACCTCGATCATCCGCGCGACCTCGAGCACCGGGTTGACGTTCGATCCTTCGACGAAACCTTGAAGCACCTTGGCTTCCTCGACCGGTTCGACATCGCCGTCGACGGCGAAAAGAGCGCCTGACTCATGGGCGAGGCTTGCCGACCCGTCCGGCCGCACGACGCCGATGCGCGCCACCGGCTGACCATCGGCACTGAGCGTCCCGTCGGAGGCCACGGCGATGTCGCGCGCGTCGGGCGGCACGAAGATCGGGGCGCCGCCGTCGTCCAGAACCGGATAGCCGTCGGGCGTGACCAGATCCCCGGCCTCGTTCGGCTGAAAGCTGCCGGCCCGGGTCAGCCGCTGGCCGCCTGGCGTATCGACCCAGAAGAATCCCTCGCCCTCGATGGCAAGATCGAACTCGCCCCCGGTGGGATCGAGCGGGCCCTGCGAGAGGTCCAGATGCCTGCCGCGCGCGGATGCCATCGAAATCGAACCGGCGGCACCGGGCGATGCTTTCACGAATTCGGAAAACACCACGCCTTCGCGGCGAAAACCGCTGGTGGACAGGTTCGATATATTATTGGCAATCGTCCGCATTTCGCCCCAGAGCCCGGACTGGCGGGAAATCGTCACATAGGCTGTCCCCATCTCAACCTCCGGCGATCAGCGGCACGATCCGCGCCGCGAAGAAATCTGTGACGGAGTGCGACATGAAATCCATCGACATCCAGAACACCACGACGATTGCGAGGAGTTTCGGGACGAAGGTCAGCGTCATTTCCTGAATCGACGTCAGCGCCTGGAACAGGCCGACGACGATCCCGGTGACAAGTGCCACCGACAGGATGGGAAGCGATACGACGACCGCGACCCAGAGCCCCTCGCGAAGTGTGTCGAAAAAGACGGCCTCTTCCATCGGTCAGACCGGCATCCTTAGGATTTCCTGATATGCCTCGACCACCTTGTCGCGGAGCGTGGACGCCGTCTCGACCGCCAGTTCGGTCTGGGACAGGGCGGTGACGAGCACGAGCGGATCGGCATCGCCGACCATGGCGGCCTTTGCCGTCGCCTCGCTGTTGCGCAGGACCGCGGCGAAATCGTCTGCGGCCGCGCCAAGCGCCTCGCCCGGGCCGCTCGGTTTTGCCGAGGGCGCAAGCGCCGGTTTTGCGGCCAGATAGGCCCGTTCTGCCTGTAGTGCCTGGATCGCCATTCTGGGTCTCCCTATTTTCTCAGGAGTTCGAACAGGCTTGCGGTCATCTGCCGGGCCTGATCGAACATTTTCAGGTTCGCTTCGTAGCTCCGTTGCGCCTCGCGGGCGTCCGCGACCTCGACCAGGAGGTTGACGTTCGATCCGTCATAATGGCCGGAGCCGTCTGCCAGCGGGTGGGCAGGGTCGTAAATCCGTTCAAGCTTGCTCTGGTCGAGCTGCACGGCAGAATTGCGGACCAGCGCGATGCCGTCCGGGTCCCGCGCCTCTTCGAAGCTTGTAAGCTTGCGCCGGAACCCCGGCGTGTCGGCATTGGCGATGTTCTCCGAGACGTGGCGCAGGCGGGTCGATTGTGCCTGCATGCCGCTTGCCGAAACCTTCATGGTATCGAGAAGATCTGCCATGGTTTGCCTCACGTCCGTCCGAGGCTGGCGCGCAAGACGCTCAACCCGTTCTTGTAGATCGACAGCGCCATTTCATGCTGCTGGCGAATGACGGCGGTTTTCATGATTTCGGTTTCGAGCGAAACGGAATTTCCATTCGCGTCGGTTTCGGCGTTTTCCACGACCGACGATTTCGGAAGCGTTGCTGACGGTGGTTCCGCGAAATGGCCGGCGCGCGTGGCGCGCAGCGGCATTTGGTCGAAATTCGAATCGTATGTTTCTGAAAAGCTGGCGAGGTCCTGCTGGCGATAGCCCGGCGTATCGGCATTGGCGATGTTTCGGGCGACAACGGATTGGCGGTTCGATGCATATTGGGCAAGGCCCTGCGCCATCCGGAATATCTCGAAATTTTCGAACATCGGGGTTTCTCCCTCGGCTTTCAATCATGGCTTAACTGCGATTCCTTTAGAAACGGTGTGCGCATGTATTGGAGCCTGAAATGACCGGCAGAAGCCTTACCCCCCTGACCAATGAAATCCTGTCGCTCAGGGCGGTGCGCCCGGTCGGGCGGGTCAGGCGGATCGGCCACGGCACAATGACCGTCGGCGGGTTGGCGACCGAGGCGGCGCTCGGCGATCACGTGCGGATCGACTTGCGCGACGGCGCATTGCGCGGCGAGATCGTCGATCTGTCCTTCGAGGGCGCTGTGGTTCTGCCGGATGGCGCGGGGGAGGGGATACGCATTGGCGATCCGGTGATCCTCGACGGCCCTCCGACGATCGCGCCGTCCGACCATTGGATCGGACGGGTCATCGACCCCTACGGGCAGCCGCTTGACGGGCGCGGACTGGGACGTGGCATCGTCGAACGGCCGCTTCGGGCATCCGCACCCCGGGCGATCGAGCGGCGGTCGCTCGGCGGTCGTCTGGCGACCGGGCTGGCCGTTTTCGACACGCTGTTGCCGATCGTGCGGGGGCAGCGGGTCGGGGTCTTCTCCGGTTCCGGGGTGGGCAAATCCACCCTGCTCGGGAACCTTGCCAAGGGAGTCGATGCCGACGTCGCGGTGATTGCGCTTGTCGGCGAACGGGGCCGCGAAGTGCGCGAGTTCGTCGACAAGACCCTGGGTCCCGACGGCATGAAAAAGGCAGTCGTGGTCGCCGCGACATCCGATCAGCCGCCACTGACGCGTCGCCATGCGTTGTGGACGGCGATGGCAGTGGCCGAACATTTTCGGGATCACGGCCGGCACGTGCTGTTTCTGGCCGATTCCGTGACCCGCTTTGCCGAGGCGCATCGCGAGATCGTCCTGGCCGCCGGAGAGGTGCCGTCGCTGCGTGGCTTCCCTCCGTCGGTGGCGCATATGATCACGGCGCTTGCAGAACGTTCGGGTCCGGGACCGAAGCGAAGTGGTGGCGACATCACCGCGGTGTTCACGGTTCTCGTCGCCGGTTCCGACATGGAGGAGCCGATCGCCGACATCCTGCGCGGTGTGCTTGACGGCCATATCGTGCTGGACCGGCAGATCGCGGAGCGGGGGCGCTATCCGGCGATCGATCTGCTGCGCTCGGTGTCGCGCAGCCTGCCCGAGGCGGCCAGCGGGCAGGAGAATGCGCTGATCCAGCTCGCGCGCCAGCGCCTCGGGGCCTATGACCGGGCCGAACTGATGATCCAGTCAGGGCTCTATGCCGGAGGGAGCGATCCGAACATCGATGCAGCGATCCGGGTCTGGCCGGCGCTCGATGCCTTTCTGACCGAGCCTTCGCCGGACGGTCCGTCTGCGGCGTTCGCGCGGCTTTCCAGGATCCTTTTCGTCCCGGGGACAGCGTCTGCGCCGAAGCCGCCGCGAACGCCCTCAGATCGATGAGAGCAGGCTCAACGCGATATTGGCCGAGGACATGCCGCTGGCACTGTTCTTCAACTCGGATCGCACAAGGTAGGTGCGCACGAGCTCGTTCATGACATCGGGATCGCTGAACCCCGTGACCTCGGAAAAGCCGAACGCACGCTGCGTCTTGTCGCGAAATATTTCCATCTGTCTGTCGACGTCGAGGTTTCCGAAGGAGTCCGGCAGTCCGAAGGCTGTCTCGAATACGGACCGCAGCGGTTCGGAGCCCATGACCGTATACCACTTGGCATTGTCGCTCATGTCGTCACCGGCAATTTCGGCCAGTTCCCGCTGCGCGTTGAGCGCCAGACGGTAGTCCGTGTTCTGATCGCCCACGTCGATCTCGAACTGCCGGTCTCGATAGGCCGAGACGATCTCGTCCGCAAAGCCGCTCAACTGGGTGCGGGCGGGAATTCCCTGACCGAATCCGAACGCCTCGCAGAGCTTGAGATAGCTCTTGTCAGACAGCTTGTTGGCGAGCGCGGTCTTGTCGGCGGTCCCCTCCTCGAGGACCTTCCGGATGAAGAACGTGTTGTTGATGTCGGCGTCGAGCCCGAAGGCGCCGAGGGCGACCGCCAGAAGCCTGCGATCGCCGACCAGGTCCTCTGCAGTCTTCGCCTTACCGATATTCTCGGCGAAGTAATCGGTGTCGCGTTTGACCGGCCCTGAGGTCGCATGGGTTTCCTGCTGCACCGCAAGCGTGCGTTGCAGAAAACCCCAGCCGGCATACCCGCTGAGCGGCAGAATCGGTTGAAACGTCACCTTTCACCCGCCCCGAACAGCCGTTCTTCCCTTGGCAGCAATCCGCGCAGCGCCTTGAGCGCCTTGTAGTACTGCGTTTCAATCACGGCAGCGGTTGCGAGGTCGAGCCGCTGGCGACTGTCCGGATCTGTCAGGACCTGGCTCAACTGCTCGATCCCGCGCAGCAACTGCCGTCGCGCTTCTTCGGGATCGGCGTCGCCGGAAAGCACCAGCTGTGCGACGTAGCAGACCCGCCGGACCGGCGTGTTGACCTCTTCGGGGTGGATCGCATCCTTAAGGCGCAGGATATTGGCGTTCGGAGTGACGATCGACAGCCGGCTACGACGCTCGCCGTTCTCGATCACCGCCCCGTTGATCAGAACGCGCTCCTTTGGCCCGAGTTTGAGGACAAGGCCGCTCATGCTGCGCAGCCTTCCACCCCAAGACCGCGCATGATGGCGACATTGATGTCGATCAGCACGTCAGTCGTTGCCTCTCCGCGCAGGACACGGCGGCTGTGGGCATCGACGAACTCGTGAAGATAGAAGATCCGGGCACGCAAGGACCGCGGCAGGGGGTTGCCTGCGTCGGCGACATCCATGGCAAGCGCAGTCCAGAGGCGCCGGTTGTCGTGGATTGCCTGGGCAAGCGCAGAAATGTTTCCCGGCACGCCGGAATCGGCAGATTTCAGGCGCCGTGTCGCCTCGGCGAACACGTCGTATTCGTTGCCGCGGGAAGTGCGCAGGGGCGCGGTTGATGACCCGTAGGCCATTTGGGCCATGTCGACAGCGTTCACGGGGGGAGTCCTTCCGGAAAGGATCTGCCTATTGGCAGATAACTGAAGCCGAAGAGAGGAGCGCGGATTGACCCGCGCCCCAGATTTGCCCGACCTTAGCGGAAGAGCTGCATGATGGTTTGCGGCGCCTGGTTGGCGATGGAAAGCGCCTGCACACCAAGCTGCTGCTGGGTTTGCAGTGCCTGGAGCCGTGCCGAGGCTTCCTCCATATCGGCATCGACGAGCGTACCGATCCCGACCTTCATCGAGTCCGTGAGCTTGCCCACAAACTCGTTCTGATCGGACAGGCGCGCCGCCGAGGCGCCGAGCGCGGCAGCCCCGTCGATCGCCGTTTGCAGGAAGGTCTCGATTTCGCCCAGTGCGGTTGCCGCAGTCGCCGTATCGGTGATCGCGGTAAGGTTGGTGGCCAGATCCATGCTGGTTTCGAAATCGACCGAGTCGACCGTGATCATCCCGGGGGTCACCGAGGTTGCACCGACGCGGTCGAGCGAGGAAAGAACCGACAGACTGGTCGCGCCGTTGCCGTCCACATCGGTGGCCAACAGGTTCGCGCCGTTGAACTGCGCCGCCGAAATGATCGACGCCACCTGCGCCGCGCGCTCGGAAATGTCCTTCTGGATCTTGCCGAAGTCCACGTTTTCGCTGTTGGCGGAAACCGCGAGTTCCTTGATCTCTCCCAGCACGTTGACGATCTGTTCTGCAGCGGCAGAGGCGACCGCGACAGTCGATTCGCCCATCGACAGGCTGTCCGAGATCGATTTGAAGCCGGCGACATCGGCCTCCATCACTTTCGAAATCGCCCAGACGGCGGCGTTGTCCTTGGCCGAGCCAACAGACTTGCCGGTCGAGATTTCGCTTTGGACCTTGTTGAGATCGCCATTGACCGCCTTCAGGGTCTGAAGGGCAACCATCGCGCTGGTATTCGTGAGAATGCTGGTCATGTTCTCGATGTCCTTGCAAATCGGCACTTTTTGCCGGAGGTCACGACCGCCGGAAGATCCCGGCGGATCATTTGGCCTTCTTTGCCTTACGAATGGCTGGTTCGCCGATCGTGCCATTCCATCATGGAGTGCGGCATCAGATTTGGACCCAAGACCCTAAGAGAGTCCTAAACCCGCCAGGCGCCATTCAGAGCATTTGACGACAATATGCATCGTCACGCCCGCCGCTCGGTTCTGGAACCGCCGGAATGCACCCTGCGGATCTCGCCTTCGGAGGTGTAGGTATCGAATTGCCGGACGGCCTGCCGGATCTCGGTCAGCCGGAGCCTTGCCGCAGACACCCCGCGAAGCGCCGCCTCGAGCAGCAGCTGGTTTCGGTGTGCCAGACGGCGAATGCCATGCAGCCCTGCGCTGTCCGCGTAAGGGGCGAGCCGCGCGATGATCTCCTGCTTTTCCGCAACAAGACCGCCCAGATCGTCCAGCCGACCACCGATCAGCGCCGTCCGCTCCCGCTCCAGAAGGGCCGCGAGGTCCTTTACCATGTCACCGTTCATCCTGCCGCTCCTTCAATGCGTGGAAAATGGACTCGGCCAAGCCGACTCCGCCACCCTCGGCGAGGGTTCGGGCCTGGGCGTCGCGCAACAGACTTGCGAACTGGTCTTCTCCGGTGCCGCCGTCAAAGCTGTCGCGCGCCTTGCCGAAGCCGGCGTGTTTCAGCATTTCCGACAGGAAACTCGCCTCGAGCTGGCTGGCAACCCTGTGCAACCTGGCATCGCCATCGGCTGCAGGAGACGGTTTGGAACGGAGTGAGAACTCAGGAACGGCTGTGGCGGGGGTCAGCATGGGGATCCTCTGAAAATTCTTCGCACTTGGGCAAGGTTAGGCCGAATGGCGTAAAGGATCGGTAACCCATGACCGGCAATGTCGGCCTATCGAGAGGCAGAAGTCTGGAATCACGATGCCCGTCATCCAGGAACTATCGACCGGCCATGCGACCCGAGCGCGGGGGGCGAGCAGTGCTGTCAACGCCACCGGTTGCGATCCAGCCGGCGGCTCGGCATTCTCGAAGCTTCTGTCGGATTGCCCGGACGACGGGTCGGAAGGGTCTGCCCAACGTGCCGACGATTTCCGCCGTGACCCTGCGGGCCAGGTTCGGTCTTCCCGAGAGGCGGAGCATCCGAATCGCGAGGGGCCTGACAGGCGACGTGAGCCCTCCGGGGGGGATCCAGCGGCTGATGTTCCGGTTGCCGTGGCGGCCGTCCAGACCGCAGATTGCGAGCCCCGGACAGATGTCGAAATCGACCTCGGCGGAGATGCAACGAGGCCTCAAGGCGACATCGAGGCAGAGGGGCTGGAGGGTGAAATTGCGGACCCTGCCTTGTGCCTTGCCGGAGTTGGTCTGGCCGCGTCGACTGCGCCGCGGACCATTGTTGCCGAAGGGGCTGCCGGGCAATCCGGGATAAGGGAGGAAAGGTGGCCCGAAACGGTGAACCCGGCCCCGGCTTCCACTAATGGAACGGGCAAAGGGGCTTCTTCGGAGCGCGCTGTGGGTCAGGCTGCCGCAAATGGCGCCACCGCCGCCGCACATATCGGGCATGAGGCGTCGATCGCGGCCTCAAGCGCAGATCCCGGCGACGAAATGGTGCCTCAGGAGACGTATCGGGCTGCGGCAGCGGGTCGGGCCGATCGGTCGGTCGGCACCCCGCTTGTGACCGCGCCGGTGTCTGCGCCGGCGGGGATTGGCCCGTCGGGCGATCCGCCTGCCGCGGCGACGCGGGCGGACGCCGCCCAGACATTCGCCAAGCCGGGGACCGAACTTGCCGCGACAGAGCGCGTGCCGACCGCGACAGGCCTCGGTGAGCAGCGGCAGATCGCGGCATCCTCGCAGGTGCCGAGCCCGACAGCGAGGAGGCACGACGAGGTGCGCTCTCTGCCCCCGGTGCGCGCCGCTCAGTCCACCGCTCTCGCCCCGCGTGGAGCCGGCGTGGACCCCGGCGATCCGACTCGGGTGCAATTCCCGGGCGTTGAACAGGGGGCGGATATCGATGACGAGGCCGGGGGCGAAATGACGCCGGAGGTGTCTCTGGACGAGGGCGCCGATCCGGGCCGGTTCGTTTCCGCATCGGCCCGGGGCGAGGCGCCGACTTTTGCGGGCACGTCGGAGCGCGCGCAAGCTGCCTCGATCCATGCAACCCTGCGCGGCCTTCCGGAAACAATCGCCCAGGCGCTCCGCGTTTCGCCCAATGGTTCGATCGACCTGCAGCTGACACCGGAAGACCTCGGCCGGCTCAGGATCTCGTTCACGCCGACGGAAACCGGGCTTCAGGTTCATGTGCATGCCGACCGTCCGGAAACCAGCCAACTGATCCGCCAGAATCTGGATATGCTGGCACAGGACCTGCGTGCCATTGGCTATGCCGAGGTCAGCCTGAACATGGACACCGGGCATGCCGGCAATGCCTGGGCCGGATCCGCGGGCGGTCGCTTTGAGGCATCCACAGCAAACGACGATGGCGCCGCCATTCCCCCGTCTTCTGCCCGGCCGGCACCGGATGGCGGACTCGATCTGAGGTTTTGAGGCTCACATGACGACCATTGACAGCACCTCCTCCGCGGCCGCAACGGCCGCATCGGCGCAGACCTCGGCCTCTGCCGACGCCACGTCGAGCACCACGCTTTCGTCCGATTTCGCCACCTTTCTGAAGATGCTGACAACGCAGCTTCAGAACCAGGATCCGCTGAACCCGATGGACTCGACGGAGTTCGCCGTGCAACTCGCGACGTTCTCGAACGTCGAGCAGCAGGTGAAGACGAACGATCTTCTGAGCCAGATGATCCAGACCAGCAGCACCTCGCAAATGGCCGAGCTTGCGAACTGGATCGGGAGTGAAGTGCGGGTGGAGGCGCCAGCGACCTTCCAGGGGGATCCGATCACCATCTCGCCCGCGCCGGCCGACGCGGCAAGCTGGGCCGAATTGGTCGTGACCGACCGCAACGGAGTAGAAAAGAACCGTTTCGAGATCCCGGTCTCGGACGATCCGATCGAATGGGCCGGGGTCGATTCCCAGGAGAACACGGTGGCCTGGGGCGAATATACCCTGTCCGTCGTCAGCTATGACAGCGATGGTAACTTGATCGATAGCCGGACGCCCGAGATCTACTCTCGGGTAACCGAGGCGCGCCTGGCGGGAAACGCGGCCGAACTGGTCCTCTCGGGCGGCACGGTGGTGTCCGCAGACAGCGTCACCGCAATCCGCAAGGCGGACTGACGCCGGGGCGCCTTCGCTCTGCCGTCGCGCCGATAGCCGGTTCGACGGCACGGGTGGCGGGAAAGGCAGCCGGAGAGCGGCCGCCTCAAACCTGCAGAACGAACGCGATGTAGCCCCATATCACCAGTGCCGAGGAGGTCGCACCTCCCACGAACCACATCCAGGGACGGGTTTTCGGCGGTTCGGGCTCGGCCTCGGTCATCCTGGCCGACTGGCGCGTCAACGCGGCCTCGGCCATGCCCGGCAGATGCGGACCGAACCGTGTCAGGATCCGCATGGTCTTGGCCAGATCCCGCGCCAAGGCCTTGGGGCCAATGTTCGTCTTGATATAATCCTCGACGACCGGGCGGGCGACTTCCCACATGTTGATTTCGGGATAGATCGACCGCGAGACCCCCTCGACCACCACCATCGTGCGCTGCAGATGGATCAACTCGGTTCGGGTCCGCATGCCAAAGCGCTCTGTCACCTCGAACAGATAGGTCAGCACCCGCCCCATCGAGATGTCGCCGGCCGACATGCCGAGGATCGGCTCGCCCACCACGCGAAGCGCGCTGGCGAAGGAATCCATGTCGCGGTCGGCGGGCACGTATCCGGCCTCGAAATGCACCTCGGCGACGCGGTGATAGTCCTTCTTGATGAAGCCGTAGATGATCTCGGCATAGACGCGGCGGGTATATTCGTCGAGCCGGCCCATGATACCGAAATCGAGCGCGACCACGTCGCCGTTCGGCGCGATCTTCAGGTTGCCCTGATGCATGTCGGCGTGAAACAGCCCGTCGCGCAATGCGTGGCGCAAAAACAGCCCGAGGACCCTTTCGCCGATCTGCTTGCGGTCGAGTCCGGCCGCGACAATGCCATCGATGTCGCTTGCCGTCAGGCCCTGCACCCAGTCCATGGTCATCACACGGCGGCCCGACAGGTCCCAGTGCATGGATGGCACCTGAAAACCGGCATCCTGGGCGGTGTTGGCCTGAAACTCCGATGCCGCCGCCGATTCGAGCCGGAGGTCGAGTTCGCCGCGAACCGAACCCTCGAAATGGGCGATCACGTCGTGTGGACGCAGCCTGCGCGAGGACGGTGACAGCGTCTCGATCACCGCAGCAGCAAGGTAGAAGGCGTCGAAATCGCGCCGGAAGGCGCGCTCGACGCCCGGCCGCAGAACTTTCACCGCCACTTCCTGCCCGGTCGAGGTCAAGCGGGCGCGGTGAACCTGGGCAATCGACGCGGCGGCTACGGGTTCGGAGAAATCGGAAAAGACATCGGCGACCTTGATCCCAAGATCCTCCTCGACCGCAGCGATGGCAGCCGCGCGCGGGAACGGCGGCATCCGGTCCTGCAGGATCCGAAGCTGCACCGACAGGTCTTCGCCGACCACATCGGGACGGGTCGACAGGATCTGGCCGAATTTCACATAGGCCGGTCCGAGTGCCGTCAGTGCCCGCAACAGCGGCGGCAGGTTCGGGTCGCCCTTTTCCCCCAGCCAGGCAAAGGGCCAGCCAACCACGCGGGCAACGATGCGGATGCTTGCCGGCGCGTTGAACGCCTCGAGAACGACGCCCATCGCGCCGGTTCGTTCCAGGGTGGCGCCGGTGCGAACCAGACGCCAGATGTTGTGTGGACCGCGCAAGGCTTCAGAGCTTCCAGCCGGAGTGGAGCGCAACCACGCCCATGGACATGTTGCGATAGCGGACCTGATCGAAGCCGGCGTCGCGGATCATCGCGGCGAAGCGTTCCTGATCGGGAAACTTGCGGATCGATTCCACCAGATACTGATAACTGTCCCGATCGCGGGCCACTACCTGACCCATCACCGGGATCACGTTGAAGGAATAGCGGTCATAGGCCCATTGCAGCGCCGGGTTCGGCAATTGCGAGAATTCGAGCACCATCAGCCGCCCGCCGGGCCGCAGTACGCGATAGGCCTCGGTCAACGCATCCTCGATCCGGGTCACGTTGCGGGTCCCGAAACTGTTCGTGACGACGTCGAAGGAGTTGTCCTCGAAGGGCAGCGCCATCGCATCGCCTTCGACCCAGGACAACCTGTCGCCCAGTTTCTCGGCCTCGGCGCGCCGCCGTCCTTCTTCCAGCATCCCGGCGGTCATGTCGCAGACCACCGCCTTGGCCTGCGGTGCGCGGGCCAGGAACCTGAACGCGACATCGCCGGTCCCGCCGGCTACGTCGAGCAGCCGCTGGCCATTGCGAGGCGCCAGCCAGTCCATCATGGCGTCTTTCCAGAGCCGATGGATGCCGACGCTCATGACGTCGTTCATGATGTCATAACGCGATGCAACCGACGAGAAGACGCCTTCCACAAGGCCCTTCTTGTCTGATTCAAGCACGGTACGGTCGCCGAAGTGTGTGGTTTTGTTAGAGTCGCCGCTCATGGGCCTTGCCCCCGATGAATTCCACCCCTCCTTATAGGGTGCTGCGGGAGGGTTACAATGGACCCTGCCGGAGCCTGCGGCGAAGGGGGTCAGTATGCCGGAACTGCCAGAGGTCGAAACTGTCCGGCGCGGGTTGGAACCGGCGATGACCGGGCAGGTGATCGACCACGCCGAGATCCGTCGCCCCGACCTTCGCTGGCCGCTGCCAGACCGCATGGCCGATCGTCTTGCAGGCCGCCGGGTCGAACGGCTGCGGCGGCGGGCGAAGTACATTCTCGCCGATCTCGACAGCGGCGAGTCGGTGCTGATCCACCTCGGGATGTCGGGGCGCATGACGATCTCCGGTGCGGCGCCCGGCAGTTTTCATCATGAGCGGCTGCTGGCGGTAAAGCACGACCACATCGTGCTCGACATGGCAAACGGCGCGCGCATCGCCTTCAACGACGCCCGCCGGTTCGGGATGATGGATCTGGTCGCAACCGCGACGGCCGAGACCCACCCGTTGCTGGCGCAGCTTGGCCCCGAACCGCTGGGCAACGGCTTCGACGAAACCTATCTGGTTGCGGCGCTGGCCGGACGGCGGTCGCCGGTCAAGGCGGCGCTGCTCGACCAGCGGGTGCTGGCGGGGCTGGGAAACATCTATGTCTGCGAGGTTCTGCATCGCGCCGGGATCGCACCGACCCGCCGCTGCGACCGGCTGGCGCGCGCACGCGTCGCGGCCATTGTGCCGGTGATCCGCGAGGTTCTGCAGGAAGCAATCGAGGCCGGAGGCGCCAGCCTGCGCGACCATCGTCAGGCAAGCGGGGAACTGGGCTATTTTCAGCACCGATTTCGGGTTTATGACCGCGAGGGGTTGCCTTGCCCGCGCGAGGGCTGTTCAGGAACGATCCGGCGAATCGTTCAATCCGCTAGATCGACTTTCCTGTGCCCGCAATGTCAAAGATAGCTTGATCGCCCCTGTCACGGTGGTAACCCTTCGCACTTGTGAAACCATTGAAAGGCTCCGCCGCATGGCTTTCGAGACCCTGATCGTGGAGATCGACGATCATATCTGCCTTATCCGCCTGAATCGTCCCGAGGCGCTGAACGCCTTGAATTCTCAACTTCTGGGAGAGCTCTGCGAGGCGCTGCAAGAGGCCGAAAAGAACGAAAAGGTCCGTTGCATTGTCCTGACCGGCTCGGAGAAGGCCTTTGCTGCCGGTGCCGACATTGCCGAAATGTCCGGGAAAAGCTTCGTCGACGTTCTTTCCAACGATATCTTCGGGGCCGAACACGGGGTCATCACCCGTTGCCGAAAGCCGATCATTGCCGCTGTTGCCGGCTATGCCCTGGGCGGGGGCTGCGAGCTGGCGATGATGTGCGACTTCATCATTGCTGCGGACACCGCCAAGTTCGGCCAGCCCGAAATCAATCTCGGCGTGATCGCCGGTATGGGCGGCACGCAGCGTCTGACCCGCTATGTCGGCAAGTCGAAGTCCATGGAAATGCACCTGACCGGGCGTTTCATGGACGCCGAAGAGGCCGAGCGCTCGGGTCTCGTCTCGCGCGTGGTGCCCGCCAAGAAGCTGATGGAAGAGGCGATGGCTGCCGCGAACAAGATCTCGCGGAAATCGGCGCTGAGCGTCATGGCGGCGAAGGAGGCGGTGAACCGCGCCTATGAGGTGCCGTTGAGCGAAGGCCTTCTGTTCGAACGCCGTCTTTTCCAGTCGCTTTTTGCGACCGAGGACCAGAAGGAAGGCATGGGGGCTTTCCTTGAGAAACGCGAGGCCCAGTTCCGCGACAGGTAGGGCGATTTTGCAGTTGACTCATTTCCGCAAGCCGCCTAGAGACGCGGCTTCAGGAAAGCAATCACCGACATCCGGAACTCTATCACATGGCTAATACGCCCCAGTCCAAGAAGCGCGCCCTCCAGAATGAGCGGAGCTATGCCGTCAACAAGGCACGCCGTTCACGCATTCGTACCTTCCTCAAGAAGGTCGAGGAAGCGATCGCAACAGGGGACAAGGAGGCCGCTGCCGCAGCTCTTCGCTCCGTTCAGCCCGAGCTGATGCGGGGGGTGTCGAAGGGTATTCTGCACAAGAACACTGTGGCGCGGAAGATGTCCCGCCTGTCGTCGCGCGTCAAGACTCTCGGCGCCTGAGCACATTTCCGATCCAGATTTTGGGGCGTGTCCTTCCGGGGCACGCCTTTTTTGTTGAGCCGTTAAACTTTATTAATTTCAACGAATTAGCTACGGTTTTCGGATTCGTTCCGGCAAAGATTGAGTCAAGATCGAAGATCGGTTGCGCGCGCTCTACCCCAGTTGCTAGCTTGCCTGTGCGATTCACTTCGTCCGGGGGGACATGGATCGGAAACGGTTCTCGGTAGCGTTTGGGGAAGTTCACTGCCGGATCTGCCGTTACACGATCAAGCTTCCAAAGGGCGGCCTGCCGGCCGTTCCGGGAGTTGGCTTTGAAAAGAGTTTGAAATTCAAGCTCTTTGCCTGGCCTCATGTCCACAACATTTCATACGCTCGTTCGGCGGTGTCCCCGCCGGAATTGGGCGCTTTGCAGGCGTGGCAGGCCGGTGAGTCGGAACCTCGGTTCCGGTATGGGATGTGTTTTCTCTGACGCTGCGAAACGTGGCTGCAATTGTGGCCCGGCGGGCGTCCGGCAGGACCCGTCGATACCGAGGCAACGAGAAAAACGAAATGGACATGGGCAAAATGACCAACGACACCTGGGGACGTGTGCGGCAGGAACTCTTGGAGGTTGTCGGTAAGAACAACTACGTCACCTGGATCGAGCCGCTCGAATTCGCGCAGCTCGAAAACGGCGTGGCGCGGTTTCATGTGCCCACAAATTTCATCGGCGACTGGGTTTCGCGTAATTACGGCGATCATATCATTCGGCTGATCGGCCGCTCCGGCAACCACGTCGACCGCGTCGAGTTCCGTGTTGCGGCAAACGTGACCGCCCGCCCATGCCCTGCCGACAGCCGCGATCCCGTCGCCCAGAGCAAGCGCACACCGGTGCAACAGGCCGTCAACCACCCTGTCGCCGCCGCCAGCGCCAGCGCCTCTGACGGCTCGGAAATGCCCGGCGCGCCGCTCGACCGCCGTTATACCTTTGACACCTTCGTCGTGGGCAAACCGAACCAGCTGGCCCATGCAGCGGCCCGCCGTGTCGCCGAAGGCGGCCCCGTGGCCTTCAACCCGCTGTTCCTTTATGGCGGCGTCGGCCTTGGCAAGACCCACCTGATGCACGCCATCGCCTGGCAGCTTCAGTCCGACCGCCCCGAGCTCAAGGTCGTCTATCTCTCGGCCGAACAGTTCATGTATCGATTCGTTCGCGCTCTGCGCGAGAACGGCACGATCCAGTTCAAGGAAATGTTCCGCTCGGTCGACGTGCTGATGGTCGATGACGTCCAGTTCATTGCCGGCAAGGACAGCACGCAGGAAGAGTTCTTCCATACCTTCAACGCGCTGGTGAACCAGAACAAGCAGATCATCCTGTCGGCCGACCGGGCCCCGGGCGAGATCAAGAAGCTGGAGGAGCGTATCGCCAGCCGGCTGCAGTCCGGCCTGGTGGTTGACCTGCACCCCACCGACTATGAACTGCGTCTGGGCATCCTGCAGCACAAGGTCGATCAGTATCGCGATGCCAATCCGGGCCTGGTGATCCGCCCCGGCGTGCTCGAATTCCTCGCGCACCGGATTTCGACCAACGTGCGGGTGCTGGAAGGCGCGTTGACCAAGCTGTTCGCCTTCGCCTCGCTGGTTGGGCAGGACATCTCGCTCGAACTGACCCAGGATTGCCTTGCCGACGTGCTGCGCGCATCCGACCGCAAGGTCACGGTCGAGGAGATCCAGCGCAAGGTCTCGGAACATTTCAACATGCGGATGTCCGACATGATCGGGCCAAAGCGCCACCGCACCATCGCCCGGCCGCGGCAGATGGCGATGTATCTGTCAAAGCAGCTCACCTCGCGGTCCTTGCCCGAGATCGGCCGCCGGTTCGGCGGGCGCGACCACACCACGGTGATGCATGCGGTCAAGCGGATCGAGGAACTGAAGGCCGTGGACAACCAGATCGCCGAGGATCTGGAAATGTTGCGGCGGATTCTCGAGGCCTGAGACTCCCCTGGCCCCGAGTGCGTCGCCAATCCGCATCACTGTGGCCTTTAGGCACTTGTGCGCAGAGGGGAACGCGATAGGGTGCTGTTCCCGGCAGAATTGAGAGCGGTTGCATGAAAATCAGCATCGAACGCGGAACCCTGCTCAAGGCGGTGGCCCAAGCCCAGTCGGTCGTCGAGCGTCGGAACACAATTCCCATACTTGCCAACGTGCTGATCGAGGCCGAAGGCGACGCCGTGAGCTTCCGCGCCACCGACCTTGATATCGAGGTGGTGGACAAGGCGCCTGCAGTGGTCGAACGGTCCGGCGCGACGACGGTTTCGGCCGTGACGCTGCACGAGATCGTGCGCAAGCTGCCCGATGGCGCGCTGGTGCGGCTGGCCGACGATGGCACTTCGGGCCGGTTGGTGGTCGAGGCGGGGCGTTCGACCTTTACCCTCGCAACCCTGCCGCGCGAGGATTTTCCGGTGATGGCGACCACCGACTACAGTTCGAACTTTTCAGCGCCGGCGCCCGTGCTGCGGCGGCTGTTCGACAAGTCGAAATTCGCGATCTCGACCGAGGAAACCCGCTATTATCTGAATGGCGTCTACATGCACGTGTCCCAGGGCGACAGCGGCATGGTGCTGCGCTGCGTCGCGACCGACGGCCACCGTCTGGCGCGGATCGACGCCGACCTGCCGCCGGGGGCCGAGACGATGCCGGGCGTGATCGTGCCGCGCAAGACGGTGAACGAACTGCGCAAGCTGCTAGAGGACGACAAGACCGAGATTGCGGTTTCGGTGTCGGAAACCAAGGTCCGCTTCGCCACCCCCGAGATCACGCTGACCTCGAAGGTGATCGACGGCACCTTCCCGGACTATGCCCGTGTCATTCCCATCGGCAACACGCGCAAGCTCGAGGTGGACGCCAGCGAATTCGCGCGGGCCGTGGACCGTGTCGCCACCGTGTCCTCGGAACGTTCGCGCGCCGTCAAGCTGGCGCTTGAGAACGACCGGCTGGTGCTGTCGGTCAACGCACCCGACAGCGGCGCCGCCGAAGAGGAACTGCTGGTCGCCTATGATGACGAACGGCTGGAAATCGGTTTCAACGCCAAGTACCTGCTGGAAATCGCAAGTCAGGTGGACCGCGAGAATGCGGTATTCCTGTTCAATTCCTCGGGCGATCCGACGCTGATGCGCGAAGGCGGTGATACCAGCGCCATCTATGTCGTGATGCCGATGCGGGTCTGACCGGCCCGCGGGTGCCCTGTCGGGGCGCCTTTGGGCGGAAAGGAACGGAATGGCCGGGCTTGCCGTCACTTCGCTGAGCCTGTCGCATTTCCGCTCGCACCGGTCGGCGCGGGTTGCGGCCGACACTCGACCCGTCGCGATCTTTGGCCCGAACGGGTCGGGCAAGACCAACCTGCTTGAGGCGCTGTCGCTGCTGTCGCCCGGTCGCGGTCTGCGGCGGGCCACTGCGGTCGAGATGGCGCGACTGCCCGAGTCCATCGGCTGGAAGATCGCCGCGACCGTTGCGGGGCCGCATGGACCGCACGAGATTGCCACCTGGTCCGAGGGCGGCGCGGCACGGCAGGTCGCGATTGACGACAAGGCCGCGACGCAGGTCGCGCTGGGGCGGATCCTGCAGGTGCTGTGGCTGGTTCCGGCGATGGACCGGCTCTGGACCGAAGGGGCCGAGGGGCGTCGGAGGTTCCTCGACCGGATGGTGATGAGCTTCGAGCCGTCGCACGCCGAGGCGGTGCTGACCTATGAGAAAGCGATGCGCGAACGCAACCGGCTGTTGAAGGACCAGCGCCGCGATCCCGCCTGGTACGCCGCGCTCGAGGCGCAGATGGCGCGCGCCGGGGCACAGATCCAGTCGGGCCGCGAGCGGTCGCTGGCGCGGATCGCCCGGGCACAGGAGGGGGCAGGGACTGCGACATTCCCTGCCGCCGATCTGGCGTTGTCGGACCCCGAGGGCCGGCCGGCGCCAGAGGATGCCGGGGCACTGGCCGAGGCGCTGGCCGCCGGGCGTCGCCGCGACCTTGCTGCCGGGCGTACCCTGACCGGCCCGCACCGCGCCGATCTGGAGGCGACCTTCGCCGCCAAGGGGATCCCGGCGCGGGCCTGTTCGACCGGCGAGCAAAAGGCGCTGCTGCTGTCGCTGGTGCTGTCGAACGCCCGGGCCCTGGCCGAGGATACGGGCGCAAGCCCGATCCTGTTGCTCGACGAGGTTGCGGCCCACCTCGATGCCGACCGCCGCAGGGCGCTTCATGCCGAGATCCTGGCACTTGGCGCGCAGGCCTGGATGACCGGCACCGGGGCGGAATTGTTCGCCGATCTCGGCCCCCGGGCGCGCCGGCTGCAGGTTTCGGACAGCGCCGGCACCTCGGTTGTCACGACACTTGACGAATGATCGCGCCGCCTGCCGGAACCGGGCGCAAAGATGCCTCTGCGACGTGACAATCCGACGCCGACCCCGTATAAGTCACCGACTAGAAGAAGGAAGGGCCGAATGGCAGACGACGCGATCGCCCGCGAGGAATACGGCGCTGATTCCATCAAGGTTTTGAAGGGGTTGGAGGCGGTTCGCAAACGGCCCGGAATGTACATCGGTGATACCGACGATGGTTCTGGCCTGCATCACATGGTCTATGAGGTCGTTGACAACGGCATCGACGAGGCGCTTGGCGGCCACGCCGATACGGTAACGGTCACGATCAATGCCGACAGCTCTGTCTCGGTCTTCGACAACGGCCGCGGCATCCCCACCGACATCCACCACGACGAGGGTGTGAGCGCGGCCGAGGTCATCATGACCCAGCTTCACGCCGGGGGGAAATTCGACCAGAATTCCTACAAGGTGTCGGGCGGTCTGCACGGCGTCGGCGTCTCGGTGGTGAACGCGCTGTCCGAATGGCTCGAGCTGCGGATCTGGCGCGGCGGCAACGAACATTTTGCCCGCTTCGAACATGGCGATTGCGTCGAACATCTGCGCGTGGTGGGTCCGGCCAACGGACGCCGCGGGACCGAGGTCACGTTCATGGCCTCGACCGAGACGTTCTCGAACGTCGAATATTCGTTCAAGACGCTGGAAGCCCGGCTGCGCGAGCTGGCGTTCCTCAACTCTGGCGTTCGCATCGTCCTGCGCGACGAGCGCCCGGCCGAGGTGCTGGAAATCGCGCTGGAATACGAGGGCGGGGTGCGCGAGTACGTCCGCTACCTCGACCGGTCCAAGACCTCGGCGATGGAAGAACCGATCTATATTGTCGGCGAACGCGACGGGATCGGGGTCGAGATCGCCATGTGGTGGAACGATAGCTATCACGAGAACGTCCTGCCCTTCACCAACAACATCCCGCAGCGCGATGGCGGCACCCACCTTGCCGGCTACCGCGGCGCGCTGACCCGGACGATGAACCTCTATGCCGGGGCCTCTGGCATCGCGCGCAAGGAAAAGATCAACTTCACCGGCGACGATGCCCGCGAGGGGCTGACATGCGTGCTGTCGGTCAAGGTGCCCGATCCCAAGTTCAGTTCGCAGACCAAGGACAAGCTGGTCAGCTCCGAGGTGCGGCCCGTGGTCGAGGGGCTGGTGAACGAAAAGCTCGGCGAGTGGTTCGAGGAACATCCGAGCCAGGCCAAGATCATCATCGGCAAGATCGTCGAGGCGGCTCTCGCGCGCGAGGCTGCGCGCAAGGCGCGCGAGCTGACCCGCCGCAAGACTGCGATGGACGTCGCAAGCCTGCCCGGCAAGCTTGCCGATTGTCAGGAAAAGGACCCCGCCAAGTCCGAGATCTTCCTTGTCGAGGGTGACTCGGCCGGCGGTTCGGCCAAACAGGGCCGGCACCGGTTGAATCAGGCGGTGCTGCCGCTGCGCGGCAAGATCCTCAACGTCGAACGGGCGCGGTTCGACCGCATGCTGTCGAGTCAGGAGATCGGCACGCTGATCACGGCACTCGGCACCGGGATTGGGCGCGACGAGTTCGATATCGCGAAGCTGCGCTATCACAAGATCATCATCATGACCGACGCGGACGTCGACGGCGCCCACATCCGCACGCTGCTGCTGACCTTCTTCTTCCGCCAGATGCCGGAGTTGATCGAGCAGGGCCACCTCTTCATTGCCCAGCCGCCGCTCTACAAGGTCAGTCGCGGCAAGTCGGAACGCTATCTGAAGGATCAGGCCGAACTGAACGACTATCTGATCGAGATGGGGATCGACGGTGCCCGGCTGCGGCTCGGCTCGGGCGAGGAAATCGTCGGGCAGGACCTCAAGCGGGTGATCGACGAGGCCCGCGATCTGCGACGGATCCTGCGCGCCTTTCCGACCCACTATCCGCAACATATCCTCGAACAGGCCGCCATCGCCGGTGCGTTCCTGGCCGGGCAGGTCGATGCAGACCTGCAGGGTACCGCGGATCGGGTGGCCGAACGGCTCGACCTGATCTCGGCCGAATACGAACGCGGCTGGCAGGGTCGGCCGACCCAGGACCGCGGCATCCAGCTTGCACGCGCCGTGCGTGGGGTCGAGGAACTGCGCCGCCTCGATGGCCAGGTTCTGCGCTCGGGCGAGGCGCGGCGGCTTGGTCAGCACACCAGCATCCTGCAAGAGGTCTACGGCTCGACCGCGCACCTTTTGCGCAAGGAAAAGAACGTCGAGATCCACGGCCCCCTCGGTCTGCTGCAGTCGATCCTCGAAGAAGGCGAACGGGGACTGACCCTGCAGCGCTACAAGGGTTTGGGCGAAATGAACCCGAGCCAGCTTTGGGAGACCACGCTTGACCCCGATGCGCGGCGGCTGCTGCAGGTCCGGGTCGAAGACCTGTCCGAAGCCGACGACATCTTTACCAAGCTCATGGGCGATGTCGTGGAGCCGCGGCGCGAGTTCATCCAGACCAACGCGCTCAACGTCGCGAACCTCGACGCCTGATCTGCTGCGGGGGCGCACTCCATACGGTCTTTATGGGCAGGCCGGCAGCGCAGACGAGGAGGTGGATCTTGGTCGTGAAGCCTCCTCTTGAGCGGCCAGAACCTTGCCGCGGAGTCCCCCCTTCAGCGCCCGCTGCATGATGGGCGCGGACCACGGTGCTGTCGATCATCTTGCGTGCATGCGGCGCAGCCCCGCTTTCGTTCAGGGCGTCCATGATCCGCTCCCAGAGCCCGGCAGGGTCCGGCGCCGGAATTGTCGGTAGACGCTTGACCACTCCTCGAACTCTGCCGGCAGGTCTCGCCACGGGGCACTGGTGCGGGCTATCCAGAAAATCCCGTCCAGAACAAGGCGGTGGTTGGCAGGTTTGCGCGCGTTCGGCGGGCGGATTGCCAAGATGAACCGTTCAAGGAACGTCGATTCCTCATCCGGCATCGAGTCTCGTGCCAAGCTGGCTCAATCGCAGATACCAGCCTGAGTCACGCTTGCCGCGCGGTGTGACCCCCTTTTGTCCACACGCCCTAAGCCACCTTTCGATACGCGATATTGCGTGCCAGCCAGCACGACAATGTCCCGCCCGTGACATGACCATCGGCATTGCGCATCACAGTGAACGTCCAGCTGCCAGGAGCCGGCGCATCCATCGAACGCCGTGTGACAAGCTCCCAGATATCCTGCGCGACCGGGTAAAGAGGCTCCATCTGCCCGGTTCCCAGAAGGCCGATGAACTGCATGCTGGCCGCGCCGTCGCGGATTTCGATGCGCATTTCGGTCTGCAGCTCATCGGTTTCGTAGGTTCCAGCTGCATCCATGTCGCAAATCCCGGGCACTTCGGTGATCGGATCAAGCTGGCGCTGCGTGTTTTCAGAGACGATGCCCAGTATCAAGGCATCGCCGGCACGCTGCAGACTGACATCCGGCGCAACAAGGCGGTCATCGTCGGCAAGGCTCAGCTGCGTCGCATCTGTGAAATACTGCAAGTCGGCCGTGCGGCGCCCGGGCGTGATACGCGTCAGCATTCCGCGGTCCCGATCGATCCAGGTCCCCGCCCAGCCCTCTGGCAGAGGCTGCGACTCAGGCTCGGTCTTGCCCAGGGCGGCGAAGGCAATCTGCCGAGCACAGGCGTGGGCATCGGCTTCGTGATTGAACATCACCACCACTGACAGGCGGGCCTCGGGGCAATACAGCCGGTGAATGCGAAAGCCGCGCAAGGCACCGCCATGGCCGGTTGCGGCAAGTGTTCCGATCCGTTCATGGACAAGCCCAAAGCCGTACCAGGCCGGCGTGCCTTCGCTGAAAGTGGGCTGCTTCGAAATGCGGGTATACAGTCCACTTTCGTCCTCACGCTGGGCGTCGATCCAGTGTTCATAGGCCATCATGTCACTGAGCGAGGCTGAAATACCCGCATCGCCGCGCCAGTAGATGCCGTTGTCGGCGGGTATGAAGCCATGATCCCCGTTGCCTTCATAGCCCACCACGCCATCCTCTGGGTGGCGTGTATCGGCGGTCAGAACGGCGGTTTTCATGCCCGCAGGTCCCCAGATATGGGTCTGATATAGCGTCTCCAGATCCGAGCCAGTCTCGGCCTCGATCATCTCGCTCAGGATGCGGTAGTTGCAGTTGCAATAGGAATAACTGGTGCCCGGGGGGAAATGCCCGCTGCGCATCCGGGCGATCAGCGGCAGAGCGTCCTCTCGCCTGAAGGTCTGTTCGGCAAGCCCGCCGTGCAGCACCGTCAGCGCCCAATAGTCACGCAGCCCGGACTGATTGTGGCACAGCTGGCGCACGGAGGGGAGTTCGGTGGCCAGATTCGGCAGAAACGGCGGCAGTTTGTCTTCCAGCACCTCAGGCTCGCCAACCGCCGCCAGAAGGGTCGCACAGGTGAATTGCTTGGAGATCGAACAGATCGGCATCCGCGTGTCGACACTCATCGCTTTGCCGCGCGCCAGATCGCTGTAGCCCCAGGCGCGGCTTGCGACGATCTCGCCATCTTTCAGGACGCCGATTAGCCCGCCCGGTCCCTGAAACCGCTTTGGCACGGCATTGATTGCGTCTTCCAAAGTGGCGCGGCTGAGGTCAATCATCGGTGTGAGTCCAGTATCTGATCGAAAACTCAGCAGCCCCTAACTGATCGCCAGTGATTCGGCCACGGTAGGTCAGAAAGTGCAACTAGGTGATGCACCTTCAGGCATCACTCGCTAAGCTGCAAGCGTACTCGCCTATCTTTTGGGCAAATAGGGCGATCAACTGGACTCTTGTCGCCATTGTTACCATGGCAACGGTGGGAACTTGTATGTGAAAATCGCAGCTTGGCACGCACGGCTTTCGCGCCCGCTGTCAGACCAGAGGTTTGGAGACAGGTATGGCGTGGCCTGACCCCGGCTGGCGTCGGGCAAGAGAAAACAGTTCGAACAAGAAAGACAAGGACCGCCCCATGACGACGCACGAAGGTTTCGCCCCCTTTCGGTCCTGGAAGACATGGTACCGTGTCACCGGGGAGCTTAACTCTGGCAAGACACCGCTGATCGTGGCCCATGGCGGACCTGGCTGCACACATGACTATGTCGACAGCTTCAAGGCACTCGCGCAGGACGGGCGCGCGGTCATCCACTACGATCAGCTCGGCAATGGAAAATCGACCCATCTGCCTGAAAAGGGCGCCGACTTCTGGACCGTGGATCTGTTTCTTGAAGAGCTAGACAACCTGATCGCGCACCTGAAACTTGACGCGGGGTACGACCTTCTCGGGCAATCCTGGGGGGGGATGCTGGGCGCGGAATTCGCGATACGTCAGCCGGTCGGTCTGCGCGCTCTCGTCATAGCGGATTCACCGGCTTCGATGGAGATCTGGGCCGATGAGGCAAACCGCCTGCTGGCCGACCTGCCACAGGATGTGCAGCAGATATTGCGCGCGCATGAAGAGGCCGGAACCACCGACAGCGAAGCCTATAAGGAGGCGGCGAAGGTTTTCAGCGCCCGCCACATCTGCCGCCTGCAACCACTTCCGGACGATGTGCAACGCACCAATGATGCGGTCGACAGCGATCCGACAGTCTATCACACGATGATCGGCCCCAGCGAATTCCACATCCGGGGGACGCTGAAGACCTGGTCGGTCATCGACCGTCTGACGGCCATCGACGTGCCCACCCTGCTGATTTCGGGGGCCTATGACGAAGCAACCCCCGCCACGATGCAACCGTTTCAAGACCTTGTTCCCGACGTGCGTTGGCATGTCTTTCCAAATTCCAGCCACATGCCGCACCTTGAGGAATTCGAGGACTGCATGCGGGTTGTCGGCGACTTTCTGGCGCAATGTGAGGCCTCGTCCCCGCACCCAGAGGTGGCCCGCGCCTGATGGCATCCTGAACGGCGCCGCAGGACACCTGGGTGCGCGCACTCAGGTGTCCTGCGGTTAAAAACGCGATCATCCCCTATTCTGAAAGGACAAATGTATGGACCTCAGGGTTACTTCTAGGAGAGGTCGACGCGGTCGCGCGCTCGCCCGCCTTGCGATCACGGCAGCAATGATTCCCGCCGTCGCGCCCGCCTTGGCACAGGCACAAGAGGCCCATCGCGGTGGCACGATGCAGCTGATGGCCGTGGCATCGGGCGGCACGCTTGACCCGCAGATCAACTACACAGCACAGTTCTGGCAGCTCTACAGCGCCACCTACGACGGGCTGGTGGCGTTCAAGAAGGCCGATGGGCCCGAAAGCAACACCGTCGTGCCCGACCTGGCCGCCGACATGCCGACCGTCAGCGCTGATGGCAAGACCTACACCTTCACTCTGCGCAAGGGCGTGAAGTTCTCCAACGGCGATGACGTGACGCCTGAGGATGTCGTCGCGTCCTTGCAGCGGATCTTCAAGGTCAGCAGCCCCACCTCCGGCAGCTTCTACAATGGCATCGTGGGCGCGGACGACTGCCTGTCCAGCCCCGCAGATTGCACCCTTGAGGGAGGCGTCATCGCGGACGCCGACGCCAATACGGTAACGATCAATCTGGTCGAGCCGGATCCCGAGTTCCTGTTCAAGCTCAGCGTGCCGCATGCCTCGATCCTGCCAAAGGGCACGGCGGCGAAGGACATGGGCAATACCCCGATCCCCGGAACCGGGGCCTACATGTTCACCTCCTATGATGCCAACAACTCCCTGACGATGGAGCGCAATCCCCACTTTGTGGAATGGAGCGCGGACGCCCAGCCCGAGGGCTATGCCGACAAGATCGAGTACAAGTTCGGCGGCACCGAGGAATCCGCGGTCAACGCCGTCATGAACGGTCAGGCTGACTGGAGCTTCGATCCTCTGCCCGCCGACCGACTGGCCGAACTGAGCACCAACGCCACCGATCAGCTGCATGTACATGCGCAGTCGGCATGGTGGTATGCGCCGATGAACGTGAACATCCCGCCCTTCAACGATGTGCGCGTGCGTCAGGCGCTGAACTATGCGGTCGACCGCAATGCGCTGGTATCGGTCTTCGGCGGACCGGCTCTTGCCCAGCCGGTGTGCCAGATCCTGCCGCCGGATTTCCCCGGCCATGAGGACAGCTGCATCTACACCCAGGATCCGGGCGACACCTGGAGCGCGCCGGATATGGACAAGGCCCGCGCGCTGGTCGCGGAAAGCGGCACCAAGGGTGAAAAGGTGAATGTCGTCACCGAGGACAACGCTGCATCGCGCGGTGTCGGCACCTACCTGCAGTCGGTTCTGACCGATCTTGGCTATGACGCGACGGTGCAGACCGTCTCCGGCGACATCCAGTTCACCTATATCCAGAACACCAACAACAACGTGCAGATCTCGGTCACCCAATGGTACATGGACTACCCGGCCGCCTCCAACTTCCTGAACGTTCTGTTCGGCTGCGGCTCGTTCCACCCAGGCTCGGACTCCTCGATCAACATCGCGGGTTTCTGTGACGAGGAGATCGATGCGCGTATGAAGTCTGCCATGACTCTGGGTGCCACGGACCCCGAGGCCGCCAATGCGGAATGGGCCAAGATCGACTACGCTGTCATGGAAAAGGCCCCGGCTGTCCCCTTGTTCACGCCGCGCCGCCTCGACCTGGTCTCCGAGCGCGTCGGCAACTTTGAGTACTCCAGCCTGTTCAATTGGCTGATTGCCAAGTCTTGGGTTCAGTGAAAGGTCTCAAATGACTTCGGTCTCCACCGATAAGTTGCCGCCCTCCCCGACCGGGGAGGGCGTTTCAGCCCCTGATGGTCCCTGGAAGCGTCTCTCGGCCGGGTTGTTGAGCAGTCCGACCGCCGTACTGTCCGGGATCGGGCTGATCCTGATCGTGATCGCGGTCCTTCTGGCCCCGCTCTACGCCAATCACGTGGCCCATACCGACCCCTTCCGATCCGGTCTGAGCGCCAAGATCGAGATTGACGGCAAGAAGGTCCCGGTCATGCAACGCTCCACCGAAGGGCTGGGACTTGGCGTGACGCCGATCGGCCCCACCTGGTCGGGCGAGTACATGCTGGGAGCGGATACCCAAGGGCGCGATGTCATGGCACGAATGCTCTACGGCGGGCGCAGCTCCTTGCTGATCGCGGCCTCGGCGACCATGCTGACGCTGGTCCTTGCTGCGATCATCGGCGTTGCGGCGGGGTACACGGGCGGGTTGGTCGATGGCGTTCTGTCGAACCTGATCGACATGATGTGGGCGTTTCCCGTCTATCTTCTGGCGATCTCTCTCTCCATCGTGATGATCGGCAAGACAATCGTGCTGGGTCCGATAGAGCTTTCGTCGTCCAGCCTGATCATTCCCATCACGATCATTGGCCTCGTCTATGTGCCATATGTAGCCCGGCCCGTGCGCGGCCGCGTCATGGCGATCAAGAACAGCGACTTCGTGCTGGCCGCACGCGGTCTTGGGGTCAGGCGGCACCGCATCCTGTTGCGCCATATCCTGCCCAACGTTCTGTCGACGCTGATCGTTTTTGCGCCCATGCTCACGGCGCTGAACATCGTCACGGAAAGCGCCCTGTCCTTTCTGTCCGTCGGGGTGCAAGCGCCGAACGCCAGCTGGGGGACCATCCTGCAAGACGGCCAGGCATTGCTTTATTCCCGCCCCACGGTGGCCCTTGCACCCGGGATCGCGATCATGGTCACAGTCCTGCTGCTCAATCTGTTTGGCGATGTCCTGCGTGACGTCCTGGACCCCAAATCTGCAAGGGGCCGCTGATGCTGACGAATTTTCTGTCGCGCCTTCTGCGGATGGTGATCGTGATGTTCGGCATTAGTGTGATCACCTTCCTGATCTTCTTCGCCACCCCCGGTTCGGACCCCGCCGCGCGGATCGCCGGGCGCAACGCGGCGCCTGAAACCATCGCAGCCGTGCGCCATGACTTCGGCCTCGACCGACCGCTGTATGTGCAATACGCCCTGATGATGGATCGCCTGTTCATCACGCGCGACCTTACGTCATTTGCCAACCGCGGGCAGAAAATCGTTCCGACCATCGTGTCCGCCGCCCCGGCAACCCTGTCGCTGGTGGCAGGTGCCGCGATCTTGTGGATGGCCCTTGGCGCAATGACCGGGATCATCGCAGCGGCCTTCAGGAACCGCCTGCCGGACAAGATCCTGATGGGCGCGTCGATGATGGCCGTCGCCATGCCGGTCTTCTGGGTGGGCGAGATGATCAACCTGGTTACCCAAAGCCGCCTGCATGACACATGGGCGTTTTCCTGGGTGCCGCCACTTGGCTACGTCCCCTTCACCTCGGACCCTGCAGGCTGGTTCCTGGCGCTGGTCTTTCCATGGATCTGCTTGGCGCTGTTGTATATCGGCCTCTATGGGCGGATGCTGCGGACCGGCATCATCGAAACCTATCAGGAAGACTATATTCGCACCGCCCGGTCCAAGGGGCTGAGCGCGCGCCGCGTCCTGCTGAAACATGCCACACGCACCGCGATCATTCCCATTGTCATCATGTTTGGCATGGATTTTGGCGTGCTTGTCGGCGGCGCGGCCGTTCTGACTGAGGTGGTGTTCGGCATCAATGGCGTGGGCCGTCTGACCTATCAGGCTCTCAAGGCGCTCGACCTGCCGATGATCATGGCAACGGTGCTCTATGCATCGTTCTTTGTTGTAGTGGCGAATGCGATCGTCGACGTGCTCTGCGTCATGATCGATCCACGAATGAGGCGGAAATGACCAAGTCTAGCGAAGAAAACCCAGCTCCGGTCCTGTCCGTACGTGGCCTGAGCGTGTCATTCCGTGGCGCGCGCGGCGTCTGGAGCGAGGTCGTGCGCGGCCTCGACCTGGAGATCGGCGCCGGTGAGACCGTGGCGCTGGTCGGGGAATCCGGGTCCGGCAAAAGCGTCACTTCCATGGCAATCACGCGCCTGCTGGACCCGGCGACGAGCAGGTTGGGCGGCAGTATCATTCTGGATGGTCAGGACATTCTGGCACTGAGCGAAGAGGACATGGTGTCCCGGATCCGCGGCCAGAAGGTTGCGATGATCTTTCAGGAGCCGATGACCAGCCTGCACCCGATCTACACCATCGGTGACCAGATCACCGAAGCGCTGACGGTGCACAGCCAGATATCCAAGGCCGAAGCCCGCAAACAGGCGATCGAACTGCTGCATCGCGTGCGCGTCCCACATGCCGAAGCGCGCATGTCGGATTTTCCGCACGCCTTCTCCGGCGGTATGCGCCAGCGCGTGATGATCGCGATAGCCCTTGCCTCGCGTCCCAAACTGCTGATCGCGGATGAGCCGACGACCGCGCTGGACGTCACCGTCGAGGGCGAGATTCTGGATCTGCTCAGGGATCTGCAGGAAGAATTCGGCATGGCCATGCTGTTTATCACCCATGACATGGGAGTGGTGGCCGAGGTCGCGGATCGCACGGTGGTGATGCTGCGCGGCGAAATGGTGGAAAGTGGCACGACGGCGCAGATCTTTGACGCGCCGGTGCAGCCCTATACCAAGGGCCTGCTGGCCAGCGTTCCAAGACTGGGTACCATGCGGGGTGAGCCGGTGCCGCTGCGCTTTCCGGTGGTCGACATGGCCAGTGGCTCTGTCACACCCGGCACCAAGCTGGATCGCACCCCCGACACCGCGGCACCCTTGCTGAAAATCCGCGACCTGGTGACCCGGTTCGACAAGCGTGGCGGATTGCTGCAACGGCGGGTCGCCCAGGTGCATGCGGTCGAGGACGTGTCCTTCGATATCTATCCGGGCGAAACCCTGTCGCTGGTCGGCGAATCCGGCTGCGGCAAATCGACGACGGGCAGGTCTCTGATCCAGTTGTCCGGGGGGCGCAGTTCCGGCAGCGTCGACCTGAAAGGAACCGAGCTGTTCGACGCCAGCGGCGAAAAGCTGCGCCGCCTGCGTCGGCGCATCCAGATGATCCCGCAGGATCCACTGGCCAGCCTGAGCCCCCGCATGACGATCTCAGAGGCGCTCACCGAGCCATTTCTGGAACATCGCATGGGCAGTCGCGCCGAGGCCCGTCAGAAGGCCGAAATGCTGATGAATCAGGTCGGCCTGCAGCCTGATATGCTGGCGCGTTTTCCGCACGAGTTTTCGGGCGGTCAGCGGCAGCGCGTGTGCGTCGCGCGCGCCCTGATGCTGGATCCGGAAATGATCATCGCGGACGAGTCCGTGTCCGCGCTGGATGTTTCGGTCAAGGCGCAGGTCGTCAATCTGCTGATGGATATCCAGCAGAACCTGGGGCTCGCCTTCCTGTTCATCTCGCATGACATCGCGGTGGTCGAACGGATCAGCCATCGCATTGCGGTGATGTATCTTGGCGAAATTGTCGAGATCGGACCGCGTGCTGCGATCATGGAGAGCCCGGCGCATCCCTATACCCGCCGGCTGATCGAGGCTGTCGCCGTTCCTGATCCCTCGCGCCGCCACAGCCGCCGCAGTCAAGAACCGGTGGAACTGAAGACGCCGTTGCACCCGATGTCCTATGTGCCGCCGAAACGCCGATATATCGAGATCACACCCGGCCATCTGGTGCGCGACGACGCGATGACAGCCGCTTGAGGGAACCGAAGGGCCGGAGGCAGTGCGTGCTGCCCCCCGCCTCCCGGCCCGGCCCGAGGCCGGGCCTGATAGAGGGGGCTCAGGCGCCGCCTGTGGTGATCCACTCTTCCAGCGCAAGAACACCAAAGCCAAGCGCGCCACGTCGTGCCAGCGGCGTATCCGCTTCACGGATCTCCTTGCCCGCAATGTCGAGGTGCATCCATGGCAGATCCATCGTGAACTGGCGCAGGAAGGCGGCGGCATAGGGGGCATCGCCGTCGTTCAGATCGCGGCCATGCTGGCGCAGGTCGGCCACGGGGGATTTCAGACCCTCGTCGTAGGCGCGATCCAGCGGCAGCGGCCAGAAGCGTTCACCTGTGATCTCGCCTGCAGCCACCATCTGATTGCCCAGATCGGTCGACGTGGCGAAGATGCCTGCAAATACCTGCCCCAGCCCCTGCATCACCGAATGGGTCAGCGTCGCCAGATCCACCATGACCCGTGGTTTGAACTGCGAGGCCGTGTAATAGAGGATATCCGACAGAACCATGCGGCCTTCGCAGTCGGTGTCATAGACCTCGACCGTCTTGCCGGACATCGTCGTCACGATATCCCCCGGCTTGTAGGAATCGCCGGACAGCATGTTTTCTGCAACCCCGAGCACGCCGACGATATTCTCCGGCCGCTTCTGCAGCGCCAGCGCCAGCATCGCCCCGATCACCGCCGCCGCGCCGCCCATATCTCCGCGCATGTCGAACATGCCCTCAGAGGGCTTGATGATCAATCCTCCTGAGTCAAAGCAGATACCCTTGCCCACCAGCCCGATCGGCGCCGCGTCCGGCGCGCCGCCATTGTAACGCAGCACGATCACCTTCGGCTTGCGGGCTGACCCATTCCCAACCGCCAGCAGCGCATTCATGCCAAGGCTTTCCAGTTCCTCTGTCTCAAGAACCGTGATCTCGATGCCGGCCTCCCGCAGCGGTGTCAGATAGCTGGCGAAGTTGTCCGGGTGGAGATGGCTGGCGGGAAAATTGACCATCGAGCGTGCCAGGCTGACGCCGGAAGAGATAGCATCCGCCCGCGCGCACAGATCCAGATCGAAATCGCTGTCCACCTGCAGATCCAGATCGAAGGCGGTCTCGCACTTGGGCATCAATTCGAAGCGATAGTTGCGCAGACGCAGGCCCAGCAACATCCGCATCAGCATCTGCTCGCCAGGGATCGCGGTGCCCGCTGGCAGATCGAACAGCAGCCTGGCTGCCGTGACGCCGCGCTCTTCGACGAAAGCCGCAAGTGCGGCCCCCACCTTGCAGGACACCAGCGCCCCGAGGTCGGCCGCCTCGCCCAGCCCGACCACGATGATCCTGACAGTCTCGGCGCCCAGAACATCCAGACAGGCGCCCTGCTTGCCCGCGAATGCCGCGGCTTTAATGGCACGCCCTATCGCACCATGGGTTTGCCGGTCCAGCTCCCGGGCGCGCGGGCCAAGACCTCCATCCTGCGCAAGCAGAACGATGTGAACATGAGACGAAGCGTGTGAAACAGCGTCACTAGGTGGAGATTGCGAGATTTTAACGGTCATTGTCTCATTTCAGATAGATCTGGGGACATTCTCTTGTCCTGCATGATCCTTCATCGCCAAACCGCAAGAGTGGAGGTCAGTAGCGCACAGCCGACGATTTGAGGAGCAACGCAGGTCCGGTCAATATGCTGCCGAGGAGTCCGGATTGCCACCCGGATATTCCCGTGGAAGATGATCTTTCGTCTCGACGAGATGAGCCATGTTCGCGGGGCTGATGGGGCGTTGTCGGATAGTTTTGGCGTGCCGCGAGCAAGGTGCCGCAACGCTGTCATACCTGGATTTCAGCGGTACGGTCGTTCCACAGGCTGGGGCATGTCGCACAACGTGGAGAGGAGGATTCACGGCACGGATTCAGTGCGTTAGATCGGCGGCATGCCGAAGCCCGCTCCCGCCCGCCGGAGGCAACGGAGGAAGCTCCACATCGCCATGGACCCGGAGACCGGCGAGATACGCGCCGCGCGTATCGGGCCAATGACGCTTCTGTCATTCTTCCAATACTGGGGTTCCGGTCCAAGGTTTGCACAGCGCCGGAAGCGGAAAACCCGGCAGACCTTCGGATGCCGGGCCGTTCATGCGACAACCGGACCGGCCCAGAAAGGGCCGGCCCGGCTCACCTGGTCTGGCTTAGTCGTGCGCCGGGTTGGCGGCTTTGACCTGTTGCATGACCTGGTCGAGGTTGTAGCTCGCCGGGTCCTGGAGCGGCGGGAATTCCTTGTAGGATTCCAGTTCCTTCAACCACAAGGCCTGACCGATCGGCAGCATGTTCCAATCGTAGATATAGGCTGTCAGCGGACCGCCGAGCGCGCCACCGACACCGGTGAGCGTTTTGGAGAACGTACCGATCGACTGCTCGAAAGGATCGCGCTTGATGTTGACCACCTGGGTCCAGCTGAACTGCTCGACGCCATTGAAGGTCTTCGTCGGATCCTGGTCGACCATGGCGAAGTACATCTTCCAGTTCTTGTAGCGCACCGCCGAAGGCGTTTTGCCGGAATAGTAGAAGAAGGTATCGCGAACCGGTGGGTTCTTGCCGGTCATGGCACCGAACTGGTTCACGCCGTCGAGCTTGGTCTTGACGATTCCGGGATATTCGCCGGCCTGGATCTGCTTGTTCAGCTCGTCGCCCTTCGGACCGCCTGCGACTTCGACAAGCGTTGGCAGCCAGTCAAGCGCCGCAAATATGTCGTTGTTGACAGTTCCCGGTTCGATGTGGTCGGGCCAGCGCACGACCAGCGGAACGCGCATGCCGCCTTCCCAGGTCGAAAGCTTGCCAGCGGCGAACGGGGTGACCCCGCCATCCGGGAAGGTAATGGTCTCGGCGCCGTTGTCGGTGGTGAACACCACGATCGTGTTGTCCAGTTCGCCCATGTCTTCGAGCTTTTGCAGCACGACACCGATGTTGTCATCGAGCTGCTTCATCGCGGCTTCGTTGACGCCCCAGTCCTTTCCGCCCCTTGTGCCCAGCATGTTCTTGTACTTGTCCGACAGGACCGTCGTGACATGCATACGGGCGGGGTTGTACCAGACGAAGAAGGGCTTGCCGGTCTTCTCCGGGTCTTTGCGATCCAGGAAGTCGACGACCTTCGCGGAAATTTCTTCGTCGACCGATGCCGAGCGTTCCAGCGTCATCGGACCTTCATCCGTGCAGCTCTGGTTGGCTTCGGTACCGTCCGAGGATTTGCAGGAAATGATCGGACGCGGCGGCGTCATGCACAGGCCTTCGGACGGATCGATCGCGCCGGCCGGGTCGGACAGCCCCGGAACCGGGGTGTTGGTGCACGGCGGAACGAGCGCCTGTTCCGTCGGGCTCGAATTGATATCCGGGAAGCTGGCGGCCTGCATGGCATCCAGATGGTAGAGGTAGCCCCAATACTCCTCGAAACCGTGAGCGGTCGGCAGCGATTCAGCCGTGTCGCCGAGATGGTTCTTGCCGAACTCGCCGGTGGAATAGCCGAGATCCATCAGGAAGCGGGCCAGCGACGGCGTCCCCTTGCGCATATAGGATTCGGATCCGGGAATTTCCGGCAACAGCATGCCGGCGCGCACCGGATTCATGCCGGTGATGAATGCCGTGCGGCCCGCGGTGCAGCTCTGTTCGGCGTAATAGTCGGTGAACATCGCGCCTTCTTGACCGATACGGTCTATGTTGGGCGTCTCACCGACCATCAGGCCGCGATGATAGATACCGGGCTGCATATAGCCGACGTCATCTGCCATGATGAACATGATGTTCGGCTGTCGCGGGGATGGGGATGTGCTGGCGCTGTCCTGCGCCATCGCATCGATCCCCGTCAGTGCAGATACGCCCAGAGCGGCGGCCATCAGGGCCCCCGCCTTGGCAAGGCGCCTGCGTTTGATACCTGCAGTCATTGATACTCCCTCAGTTGTACCCCGACCGCGCCTCAATGGTTGCAGTCGTGACGTGAATGTTCCTGGCGGCGGGTTGATGAACGAGCCGGTCAGTGTAGCAATCGGACCGGGCAACCGCCCTTTCCGACGAAGTAGGCGCTTCTGTCTTTCCACACGTTGAGGTTGACGCTCCGTCTTGCTATGAAAAATGTCCGTTGAAGTCGCCTTCAACGGGTTTCGACGGACTTTGTGTTTGTCTTGCCTAACGCTGATTGGATCGCACTCGCCCCTTGCCTTTACGTCGATACCGTCACTGAAAACGGACTGCTTTTCATTTGACGTCACTTGCGGAGATTGCAGTGCTGAAAAAGAACGGCGGTGTGCCACTTGCACGTCTAAGAGGAATCGGATCGCTTCCGGAGGAGATCGAGGCGGCAGCCGGCGAACGCGGTCTGATCCGGTCCTTCCAGGTCGCCGGATTGCCGCTCGAGGTTCTGCAGAACAGGAACCTGCCGATCCCGCTCTCGCTGATGATGTCGCTTTTTGAAGCCGGAGCCGTGACGGTCGGCGATCGCGCCTTGGGCCTGACTGTCGGCAAGCGCATGTCCTACCAAGTCTATGGTCACTGGGCCGACTACAGCGAGCGGGCGCCCGATCTCGGCAGTGCACTCCGGCGGGCCTGCGCGACCGTCAAGTCCCAGTTGACCGGGGTCGACATGACGTTTCGTCGGGAAGCCGGCCTCTGGATTTGGCGCTGTTCGCCGCCGCTCTTTCGCAAAAGCAGCGTTCAATATGTTGATCACATCATCTTTCCGATGATGGCCTTTGCGCAGATCTATCTCGGAACCGGGTGGCGACCGGATTGGATCGAAGTGAGCTATGCCCGCGACAAGGCTGCGCAACTGATCGAAGCCGCTCTCCAGGCGCCGCTGCGTTGCGGCGGCGAGGGCATTGCGTTTCCGTTTTCGGCCGAGGACGTGGCCCGGTCGCATCCCTCCGCCGCTCGCGCCACCGCAGAGAGGTTCGAGCTGAAGGAGGTTGTGAACGACGTCGTGCTCAGCGATGCGCCGGAGCCGGCTCGCTCACTATCGGCCGTGGTTTCCCTGCGTCTCCTCCAAGGCGAAAGCGATATCGAGGGCGCGGCGGCTCTTGCCGGGGTCAGCATCCAGGGCCTGCAACGCCGATTGCGCACCTCCGGTTATACCTATCGCGATATCGTCGAGGCGGCGCGCCGGATGCGCGCCGTGACCTTGCTGCGGGAGACAAACCTCTCGGTGTCCGCAATCGCCTTCTCGCTCGGCTATGAGGAGCACGCCAACTTCAGCCGCGCGTTCCAGCGCTGGTTCGACTGCTCGCCGAGCATGTACAGGGAAAGCCAAAGGCACCCGCCCGCGACCTAGCTGGCGTTCCGTATCTCCGACTTGGAGCATGCCACTCGCCGTTGATCTTCACGAACGTCTCGTCGAGATGCAATCGCCAGGTACTGACCGCACGCATGCTCTCGACACGGCAACGCCGGATCTCGGTTGCGAAGATCGGACCAAGCCTCTGTAATCAAGGGACGGATCTTCCCGTGCCTCATATCGATGCCACGCTCGTGCAGCAGGTCCTCGACATGTCTCAGCGGTGGCGAAAACCGGACGTAGGGCATCACCGCGGAGCGGCTGATCTCCGGACTCGTTGGAAATCTGGGAAAGGGGTTCGGCTTGGTCATCCCGTCGAGCTAGAGGCGCTCAAGGCCATCGCTCTGACAGGGCCTCTTGGCGACGTTGGGCCAGTGGTCCGGGCATTCCCCCGCCGCCGCCGGGCCGCGCGCTCGGAAATTCCCCTGCCGCCTGGGCGCCGCGGCATCTTCGCAAGGCTGTCGGGATAGGCCCTGACCAATCGGCGCCTCCACGCGTCGCGACGCCGATGCCTTTCTCTGCCGTCGTTTCGTTCCCTCCAGCTCGGCGGGGGCCAGGCCGGGGACGAGCCGGGTCCTGCAGGGTAGGGAGGCATCACGTCCACAGCCGCCTCGAACTTCATATTTGACGTGGGTCATGGCCGGAATGCAATCGGCGTGGGATGATATCCGGGTGACAGCGGTCCGCCGCACTTGGTGGAAGAGGACCAGAACCCATGAACGCCCAGGCCCCAGCCAAAGTGGCGGGCTATGTTCTGCGCGCCCGGGAACTGACGAAGATCTATGGCGAGGGCGTGTCCGCCGTCCATGCCCTACGTGGCGTAGATCTTGACCTGAAGCCAAAGGAATTCGTCGTGTTCCTCGGCCCTTCGGGGAGCGGCAAGTCCACGTTGCTGAACATTCTCGGTGGACTCGACACCGCCACCTCGGGGCAGGTGCTGTTCGACGGGCTGGACATCACCGCCGCCGATGCGTCCGCCCTCACACGCTATCGGCGCGACCGCGTGGGCTTCGTCTTCCAGTTCTACAACCTCATCGCCTCGCTGACGGCGGAGGAGAACGTCGCGCTGGTTACCGAGATCGCGCGGGCCCCGATGCCTCCTGCCGAGGCTCTTGCGCTGGTCGGCCTTGCGTCGCGGGCGCACCATTTCCCGGCGGAGCTATCAGGCGGGGAACAGCAACGGGTCGCGATCGCCCGCGCCATCGCCAAGTCGCCGGAGTTGCTTCTGTGCGACGAACCCACCGGCGCGCTCGACAGCGAGACCGGCGTCACCGTGCTGGAGGCGCTGGAGCGGGTGAACCGCGAGCTCGGCGCCGCCACCGTCGTCATCACCCACAATGCCGGGATCGCCGCGATGGCCGACCGGGTCATCTCCATGCGCGATGGGTGCATCGCGGAGGATCGCGCCAATGCGACCCGCGTGCCCCCCCGCGAGATCACCTGGTGAACGGCCGTGCGCGCGCTCGACCGCAAGCTGGTGCGCGATCTTTGGGCTCTGCGCGGGCAGGTCTTCGCCGTGGCGCTGGTGGTTGCCTCCGGGGTCGCCCTGCTTGTCATGTCGCTCTCGACCCTGACCTCGCTCCGCGTCACGACGGAGGCCTATTACCAGCGCTACACCTTCGCCGAGGTCTTCGCCGGCGTCCGTCGCGCGCCGGAGCGGGTTGCCGACAAGATCGCCGTGATCCCAGGCGTCCAGACCGTCGAGACACGGATCGCCGCGCTCACCACGGTCGAGATCGCGGGGGTGCGCGAGCCCGTCATGGCGCAGCTTCTGTCGCTGCCCGAAGGACGTGAACCCTTGCTCAACCGCCTTGCACTGCGTGCCGGGCGAACGGTCCACCCGGGGCGCGACGACGAGGCGGTGCTGCTCGAACCCTTTGCCGAGGCCCATGGCCTGCGGCCCGGCGACACGATTGGCGTGCTGCTCAACGGAGCGCGGCGGCCGGTCCGTATCGTGGGCATCGCGCTCTCTCCGGAATATGTCTATGCCATCGCCCCGGGCGGGCTGATGCCGGACGATGCGCGCTTCGGCGTGATCTGGATGGGCCGCGACGCGCTCGCCGCGGCCTACGACATGCAGGGCGCGTTCAACACCGTGAGCCTGACGCTCTTGCGCGGCCGCGATCCGGGGCCGGTGATCGCCGCGCTGGACGCCATCCTCGAACGCCACGGCGGGACGGGAGCCGTGGCCCGCGCCGACCAGATCTCCAACTGGTTCGTGCAGAACGAACTGGCGCAGATCCGCGTCATGGCGACGATCCTGCCGACCATCTTCCTCGTCGTCTCCGCCTTGCTGACCAATGCCGTGCTCGCCCGCCTGATCGCCATCGAGCGGCGCGAGATCAGCCTGATGAAGGCCTTCGGCTATTCCGACCTGGCCGTGGGCTGGCACTATGCCAAGCTCGCGCTGGCCATGACGGCGGTGGGGGTGATACTCGGCTGGGGCATCGGCGCCGTGCTCGGGCGCTGGAACACCGAGCTCTATTCGGCCTTCTTCCGCTTTCCGTTCCTGTTCTACCGCCCCGGCGGCGCGGAGTTCGCGATCTCCGCCGCCGTGGCCATGGGCGCGGGCCTCGTCGGCGCCCTCTGGGCGGTCCGCGGCACGCTCCGGCTCACGCCCGCCGAGGCGATGCGCCCGCCCGTCCCCGAGCGGTTCCGCGATGTGGCCCTTCCGGAACGGATCACCTCCGCGCTCGACTCGCCCACGCGGATCATCCTGCGCCACATGCTGCGCACCCCGCTGCGCTCGGGCGCCTCGGTGATCGGGGTCGCGCTGGCCGTGGCGCTGCTCGTCACGGCGATGCAATGGAACGATGCGATCACCCTGCTGGTGCGGGGCCATTTCCAGCAGAGCCAGCACCAGGACGCCGTGATCGGCTTTCTGGAGCCGAAGGGGCCGGCCGCGCTCCATGCGCTCCACCGGTTGCCCGGCGTGATGGCGGTCGAACCGCTGCGCATGGTCTCCGGCGACCTGTCCCATGGTCGGTTCACCCATCGCGGCGCACTGACCGGCCTGCCCGAGGGCGCCCGGCTTCAGGTCGTGCACGACGTGGGCGGCTGGGACATTCCGGTTCCGCCCGGGGGCGTGGTGCTGGGCACCTTGCTGGCCGACAAGCTGGGCGTCGTCCCCGGCGACAGGATCGAGGTCGAGGTGCTGGAGCGGGATCATCCCCGCTTCACGCTCCCGGTCGCCGCGGTGCACGAGACATGGATCGCCATGCCCGCCTATGTCTCGCTGTCCACGCTCAACCGGGGGATGGGGGAGGCGCCCGAGTTCGAATACGCCATGCTGCGCGTCGATCCGGCCTTCGATCAGGCGCTGTTCGACGCGGTCAGCGACCTGCCCGGCGTGGCCTCGTTCACCGTTAAGCGCCATGCGATCGAAAAGATGTTCGAGACGCTGGGCGACACCATCCTGATCTTTTCCGGCTTCTTCATCGCGTTCGCCGGCGCCCTTGCCTATGGCGTGGTCTACAACGCGGCGCGGGTGGCGCTCTCGGAACGGGGGCGGGAGTTGGCGACGCTGCGGGTGCTGGGCTTCATGCGGGCGGAGGTGTCCTATATCCTGCTGGGCGAGACCGCGCTGCTGGTATTGATCGCGCTGCCGGTCGGCTGCCTCGCAGGATACGGTCTGGTGGCCCTCCTCGTGCAGGGCTTCGAGACCGAGCTTTACCGGCTGCCCTTCGTCATCCTGCCAGCGGTGTACGGCAAGGCGGTGGCGGTCATACTGCTGGCCAGCGTGTTGTCGGCGGCGGTGGTGCGCCGGCGGCTCGACCGGCTCGACCTGATAGGCGTACTCAAGACACGGGAGTGATACGCGATGTCTCCGCATACCGGCACTCGCCTGTTCTGGGCAATTCCGATCCTCCTCCTCGCGGCAGGCCTCGCCTTCGCCTTCTGGCCCCGCCCGGTCGAGGTGGACCTGGCCCCGGTGGAGCGCGGCCCGCTGGTGACGACGGTTTCGGAGACCGGGCGCACCCGGATCCACGACGTCTTCGTCGTCTCCTCGCCGGTGCTGGGCCGAACGAACCGGATCGAGGTCGAAGAAGGGGATACTGTGGTCGCTGGTGTCACGGTTGTGGCCGAGATCGAGCCCATCGACCCCACTTTGCTCGACATTCGTACCGAGGCGGAGGCCCGCGCCGCCGCCGACGCGGCCCGCGCGGCGCTGACGCTGGCGCAATCGGAGGAGCGGCAGGCACAGGCCGAGCTTGATTTTGCCACCTCCGATGTGACCCGCATCCGCGAACTGGCGAACCGTGGTACCGTCTCGGTGCGCGCTGTGGAACTGGCCGAGCGCGCCTATCGCACTGCCGAGGCTGCGGTGGCCACCGCCCGGGCGGCGGTGGAGATGCGGCAGGAGCAGGTGCGGGCCGCCGAGGCGCGCCTGCTCGGTCCGAGCGAGGCCAAGGCGACCTTGCCCGCTTGCACCTGCATCCCGATCCGCGCTCCCGTGGACGGCATGGTGTTGCGGGTGCTTCAGGAGAGCGCGGGTGTCGTGGCCGCGGGCACGCCCCTGCTGGAGATCGGCGACCCCCGCGACCTCGAGATCGTCGTAGATTTCGTCTCGTCCGATGCGGTCCGGATCGACCCCGGCCAGCGCGTCATCGTCGAGGGCTGGGGCGGACCGGAGGCCCTGTCGGGCAAGGTGCGACGAGTGGAGCCCTTTGGCTTCACCAAGGTCTCCGCTCTTGGCATCGAGGAACAGCGCGTGGGCGTCGTCATCGACATCACGACGCCGGCAGAGACATGGACCCGCCTCGGCCACGGGTTCGAAGTCGAGGCGCGGGTGGTTCTGTGGGAATCGCTGGATGTGCTGAAGGTGCCGGTCACCGCGCTCTTTCGCGAGGGAGACGGCTGGGCCGTCTTCGCCGTAGCCGAAGGGCGCGCCCGTGCGGTCGACGTGACGGTGGGTGAACGGACGGACACCGAGGCACAGATCCTCTCGGGCCTCGCCCCGGGCGACATCGTCGTCCGCTTTCCCGATGACAGGATCGAGACCGGGCTTCGCCTTGCCCCGCGACTGTGATGGCCGGCGCGGACGGAGCGGGCCTGACGTCGAACGTTCTCCCGAACATGGGTCTTTGCGCGGAGTCACAGCCCGAACGGATATGTCTCGTCCTCTCCGGGCATCGTCCGTGTCGGCAAAGGGGTCACCGCGCGGGTCTCGTCGAACCAGACGAAGGCGTCATACTGGTCCGGGAGCGAGGCGCGGCTGTAATGGCTCCAACGCTCGGTCTCGGGACGGTAGATGACGCCGATGTAGCGCTCGAGCCTCGGGTCGGACAGGGCCCGCCGCAGGTCCGGCTCAAGGCCCTCCCGCATGTCCAGCAGCGCGCGAGCGTGGCCCGCCTCGTGGAAGAGGGCCTCGTAGCTGTCGGAGCGCGAGGGACGCACCGTCTTGATCTCCATAGGCGCGTCCCACTCGGAGGCGGCCGCGACCGTGCCGGAATGGGTCCCGAAGCCGATCAGGGCCGTGTCGCCTCCCCAGGCCTGCCGGCAGAGCTGGCCCAAGTTCAGTTCGCCGCGCTCCGAACCCATCTCGGTGAACCGCGCGTCGCCGATATGCGAGTTGTGGGCCCAGACGACGGCTTTCCTGTCCGGGCCGGCCCAGGCGAGGATGCGCTGCAGGGTCTCGAACATGTGCCGGTCGCGCAGGTTCCAGGATTCGCGGGAGCCGTAATACATGATCCTGTAGTAGCGCTCGGCGTGGGCGACGAGGCGGGCGTTCTGGGCCGCGTCGAAGAACAGATCGCCGTCCCGGTCCGCGTAGCTCAGCTCTTTCTGGAGAAGATCGACGAGCGTCCGGGTCACCGGCGCCTCGCAGAGCGCGTACCCCTTTGAGAGCGACGCCCGTCCATAGGCCGCCAGCTCGCGCGACCAGGGCGCGAGGCAGCCGTATCGCGCGCGCGCCACCTGCGCCGCCTCGGGATCGACCCGGTCGAGATATCCGAGGACGGCCGCCATCGAGGCGTTCATGCTGTAAAGATCGAGCCCGTAGAAGCCTGCGCGATCCTCACGCGGCCTCTCTGCGTTGTGGCCGCGCAGGAAACTCACGAAATCGTCGACCTCGCGGTTGCGCCACATCCAGGTGGGGAAGCGGGTGAACGGCGCGGCGCGCGGCGGCTGATGCGGGCCGAGCCGGACGTAGCGGTCTATCGCTGCGGCGTCGGGCCAGTCGGCCTCGACGGCGACGATGGAGAAGCCGTGGCGCTCGATCAGGCGCCGGGTGATCGCGGCGCGGGCGCGGTAGAACTCGGACGTGCCATGGGACGCTTCCCCCAGCAGGACGACCCGGGCCGAGGCGAAACGGTCGAAGGCCGCGGCGAAGCCCGGATCCTCGATGTCGGGCAGCGGCTGGACCGCCTCTCGAAGACGCGCGGCCAAGGGCGGCGCCGCGACGGGCTCGGGGGGCGGGGCGAGGTGCGGCGCCGCCGGCGCGAGATAGTGCTGGAACCAGGCGCCGGCCATCTCGGTCACCGTCTCCAGCGCGCCCGGCTCCTCGAAGAGATGCGTGGCGCCCGGTACGATCCGGAGTAGCTTCTCGCAGGTCAGGGCGGCGAGCGCCTTCCTGTTCAGTTCGATGACAGGGCGGTCCTCGCCGCCGACGATAAGCAGCGTGGGCGCACGGACCTCCGCGAGCCTTGGCCCGGCGAGATCGGGACGACCGCCGCGCGAGACCACCGCGGAGACCCGGCCGCGCAGCTCGGCGGCGGCGAGAAGCGCCGCGCCGGCGCCGGTGCTCGCGCCGAAGAGGCCAAGCGGCAGGTCCGCGACGTCCGGCTCGCCGCTGATCCAGAGCGCCGCCTGCATGACGCGTTCCGCGAGAAGGGGGATGTCGAAGACGTTGCGGCGGTCGCGGGCTTCCGCCGGGGTCAGCAGATCGAGTAGGAGCGTTGCGAATCCCTTGGCGTTCAGGGCGTCCGCGACGGCGATGTTGCGCGGGCTGAGGCGGCTCGAGCCGCTGCCATGGGCGAAAACGATGATGCCGCGCGGGTCGGACGGCACGCAGAGATCCCCGGCGAGTCCGAGCGGGGGGATTTCGGCCGGGCGCCTTGAGAAGGCCTCCGCCGCGCCGTCCGCGGTCTCCGCCCAGATCTCGCGGAGCAGCCCGACGGTCTCCTCGTCGGTCAGCTGGTGGAAATCGTCATAGAAACCTCCTACGCCCCGGAAGCGGCTTTCGGAGCGGAGGCAGACGACCAGGTCGGCCTCGCCTTCGATCTCCGCGAGCGCCTCCGCCGGCGCGACGGGGATGGCGATGACCACCTTTGCCGCGCCCAGCCTTCGGATCGCGATCAGGGCCGCCTTCATCGTGGCGCCGGTCGCAAGGCCGTCATCGACGATGACCGCGGTGCGCCCGCTCGGGTCCACCTGAGGACGGTCTCCGAGATATGTCGCGCGGCGGCGCTCGAGCTCCGCCAGCTCGCGGGCGCGGGCGCGCTCCAGCCATGCGTCATCGGCCCCGGACCGGCGGCGGATATCCTCGTTGATCACGGTCTGCGGATTCGCGCCGTCGACGATCGCGCCAAGAGCCACCTCGGGCGCGCCGGGCGCGCCGATCTTGCGAACGAGGATGAGGTCCAGCGGGGCTCCGAGGGCGCGCGCGACCTCTGCGGCGACGGGCACGCCGCCGCGCGGCAGGGCGTAGACCACCGGGCGGTCGAGCGCCATCGGCACCAGCCGTGCTGCCAACTGGCGGCCGGCATCGACGCGATCCCTGAAATTGTCACCCGATTCCCACATCATCATATTTGAATCCGACGTTTCAAATGCCGCATTGATTCACGTCATACCGTGCGGAACATCCGGTTCGAATCGACACAGCTGTTGGACTTCCAGGGGGGCGGAGCCGTCCGGCTCGAATCCTCTTCCTCGAGTCGCCTGAAAGCGTACTGCGCCAGTCCTTCGGCACGTTTCCGGCTCTTCGCCAACACGGCCGGGTGAAGGCCTCTGCCCCTCTGAAACAGACGCTCATGAGGCCGATAAAGGACTTCTTCGCGCATCCACATGCGAGTCGATGCCTGTCAATGCGGGCGCGAGGAATGGCGCCCTGATGCTCCTGCCGCCCGGGCCGATCGGCGCGGGCGGCGATGTCGGCTTTCGCCGGGGCGCACGGGGGGACCCCCCGCCGACTGCGGTCGGCATGGGGTCGGGTGACCGGATCACAGGAGGGTATCGAGATGGATGACGCAACGAAGGATCTTCTCGCAGAGCGCCAGGTCTCCGAGCGCAGCTGCGGCGCGTTCCACCGTCCTTTCCGGCTGCCGACGACGTCGACGCCGACGGGATCGAGGCCGGGTTCAGGAACGGCGTCCTGAAGGGTACGCTTCCGAAGTCCCTGCGGCGCGGAAAGAGGAGAAAAGGCCTTGTTGCACTTCTCGGGGATCGGGATTCAGTTTGAGAATCCTGAGGGTTAGGTCTGTCACATGCCGAAGCCTTCCGTCACCCGCTACCGCACCACGAACTGGTCCGACTATCGAGCCATTGAGGCGCCATTGGTTCGAGCCCAATGGCGAGGGCCTTGCTGAAGCGGCATGGATCCTTGTCGATCTGGTGGCGATGGACACGGCCACCCCCAGCGCCTGCGACCGTTGCGGGCAGCGATGGAAGAACGCATCCTTCGGGCTTTCGCGGGCCTGATCTACCAGCTTCGGCAGCGCGACCTTGGCATCGACCGTTACATCTGGCGATCACAGGATGATGCCAAGGTCCGCGACAGCCATGCAGAGTACGACGATCAGGTGTTCCGCCGGGACGAGCCGCCCGCAGGCGGGCATCCGGGTCAGGCGCACAACTGTAGGTGCTATGCGGAGCCGGTCGGCCCCGGTGGAACCCTGAACGACCGCCTCGATCTCGGCGCGGTGCTGGTAATGGTATCGCAAAGGCGTGTGCCGAGCCCGGCGCCTGTGACCTGCAACCGCCACGCGGCCTTCAACCCGGTCCCGGCTTCGTGCATGGCGGCGGTCACGGCACGTTTAGCCATCCTGGATCTTATACCGCGCGGCACTCCGCGACTTTTCGCTCCAATGCGGGAGATAGAACGGGAGCCAATGTTGAACATTGAGTACCGGATCATCGAAATCGTCGCTGAACAGGATTTTAGATCGAGGTGACATGGTTAGACCTCGTTCTGAACAGACACTTGCTGCCCAAATTTTCTAGACGTTAAGCGCGATCTCGTAAATTGCGACGGGTCGTGGCGAGGCGAGGCGATCGTAAAGCCGTTTTGCTACAGCGTTGTCACTCGCCGTTTCCCAGTACAAGCGACGCCAACCTTCTTTTTCTCCAATTTGTGAAAGATGGGAGATCAGGTTGGTTGCGACACCCTGACTTCGTGCAGCCGGACTCACCCACAGGTCTTCCAGATAGCAGACTGGCCGTAACGTGAAGGTATGGGGGTGAAGTATCGTGTGGGCCAATCCCACGCATTCTTGACCATCCATGGCAAGCCAGGCATCCATGGTGTGCTCGGCATCCAAGATACGGCACCAAAGCGCGTCGACCACAGACGTGTTCATGTTCGTCGCACCGAAATGTGCGCAGTTCTCACGCCAAAGCGTTTCCCAATGCTGCCTATCGTCAGGTTCTGCTTTTCTGATCTGCACTGTCGCCTCACTACTTTCAGCATCGCTGCCAACTGCTCACTGAATGCTTCATGGCCCAGAGCTCACAAAGCGACTGCGAGCCGGCCGAACTATAACCTACAGCGACGATTAGATGATGTCGTCATCTTGACCGTCGAACCACTGAGAGCCGGCTCAACGCGGTGTCCAAGTACCCGTCGCGCGGCCGTGTGGCACGCTGGGCTTTCGCCCCCCCCCCGGACGACGGACTAGTCCTACCAAGAGTGTCACCTTCAACAACATGGATGCAGCTACGCGTGCCGCTCTCGATGAGCCTGGGATTAGCCCATCTGCCCGTCTATGTCGCTAAACGCCATATCCTTGCGGGTACACTCGTCCCTGTGCTCACCACTTACATTGGTTCGGCATACTCTCCCTGGTCTGGCCGAACAGGCGTCGGCTATCGCCGAAGGTACGTGCCTTTTTAGACGTCATGGTGGAACAATTGGAAATTCAGCCCTCTGCCTTCAAACTGGCGGCATCATAGAAATCTTGAATTTCAAACGCTGCGACAGTCGGATATTAAAATCGAGCAGATGTAGGCATTGGTGCGACACCTACGTCGACAAGTTCTTGCTGAACCGCATCTTGATTTTGCCGGTCCCACCTTCGCGTTCATAAAAGCGGATCGCATCGGCGTTAGACGCAGGAGTTTGCCATTCTATACTTTGTGCGCCTGCCTCATCCGCCATGTTGCAGGCATGGTCAAAGAGCAGCTTTCCTATGCCTCGACCGCGCGCATTGGCACAAACGAACAGACAATCGAGGTAGGCAAAGCGGCTGGCGCTCCAGAGCGCATAGTCGAATGTGAGAGCGGCATAGCCCGTAAGTTCGCCGTGTTCCTCAGCCACTATCAGGTGCGTAGGAGGCTCCCGCGTATCCAAAACAAGAGCGAGATCGCCTTCGCCTACATGCGCGGTCGCCTGCTCGAAAGCTGCGTGTTGCCGGATCAAATCCAGCAACGGCACACCGTCCGACGGCAGAGCCTTCCTGATCAGGTTCGTCACTCGGCTTCATCCGAAACGAGATCGAAGCCTTCGCCCAGCCAGCCGGTTACACCCCCTGCCATGATTTTGACCGGCCGCCCCAACTCGGCAAGTCGCAGCGCACCACGCGCCGCACCATTGCAATGTGGGCCGGCGCAGTAGGTCACGAAGATCGTTTCTTCCGGCCAGTTCGCCATCTTGGACCGCACAATCTTTCCATGGGGGAGGTTGATCGCTCCGGGAATGTGGCCCTTAGCGAACAGGGCCGGGCTGCGCACGTCCAGCAGGACGAAATCGGCTCCTTTTTCGAGGGCTTCGTGCATGTCCCAGCAGTCAGTTTCAAATGAGAGTTCAGCCGCGAAGTGCTCGCGGGCCTCCGCGCTTGGGGCCGGCGGGATAGCGGTGACGGATGTTGTCATGTTTGATCTCCTTTCGTTGTCTATCTGTCCGAAGCGGCCCCAGGCTTGCAATTGGCGAGAATGACATTATACGTAAATATTATGCCAAACCGCACCGGCCCCCTCGTCGTCGCCCTGCTTTACGATGGTCTTTGCACCTTCGAGTTCGGGATCGCGGCCGAAATCTTCGGCCTCCCTCGCCCGGAGATGGGCCCCGGGTGGTATCGCTTCGCAAGCTGTGCGGTGGATGAAGGGCCGATGCGCGCACACGGCGGCTTCGTCATAATGGCTGACCATGGCCCGGAGATGTTGCAAAAGGCCGACATCGTAGTCGTTCCCGGCTGGAAGGCGGCTGACATTCCGGTTCCCGATGCGCTTTGTCGGCAGCTTCGAGCCGCCCATGAAGGGGGCGCGCGGCTCGCATCCATCTGTTCCGGGGCTTTTGTCCTGGCGGCGACGGGGCTGCTTTCCGGTGGAGTTGCGACGACACATTGGCGATATGCGGACAAACTCCGTGCGCACTATCCCGAGATCGAGGTTGATGACTCCTCGCTCTATCGCGAACACAATCGAATCTACACGTCAGCCGGAAGTGCTGCCGGCATCGACCTTATGATAGAGATTATCCGGCAGGACTTCGGCGCGACGGCTGCAAATTCCGTGGCTAGGCGCTTGGTGATGCCCGCGCATCGCATGGGAGGCCAAGCCCAATTCCTTGAGCGCCCGGTTGCGCTCCGGGAAGGTCTGGAGATCACCCCGCTTCTGGAGAATGTCCGCGCGAATCTGGCGGTGAGCTGGAGCGTCGAACGTATGGCCGGGGAATGTCGTATGAGTGTCCGAACGTTCCTGCGTCGGTTCTCCGAGGCTACGGGACAGACGCCGGGGGATTGGCTCGTGGCCGAACGCGTCGGTGAAGCGCAACGGCTGCTATGTCAGGGGCAGGCGAATATGGAAGCCGTGGCGCTGGCGTCGGGATTTGGCAGCTCCCATACACTGCGGCACCATTTTCGGAAACGGCTCGGCATCAGCCCGAGCGAATATCGGATGCGCTTCATCACCGAGCAACCGAACGGCCGTTGAGTATCCGCCTGACAATTCGAACGCGTGGCGTTGTCGTAGAATTTCTAGCTTTCGTCGTTTGGCGGATCTCCGCTCAAATGCCTGACTAGCCATTGAATAAATGCCCTAGCGACTTCTGGAAGCGCTGAACCGGATACCACGTCCGAAGCCGGATCGAAGCGAAGATGCGTTGCCTCAAGGCCATTGGCGAACGCATCGCCGCAAGAGACCCGGATCGCCAGACCGCCGAAATCCAGATCCGCATCGCGCTGATGAACCGCTTTGCGGCCCTCGGAACAGCCGAGATCGTTCGCGTGGCCTGAACCCGAGGGACCAAAGGGATCTCACGTCTCAGACGTGAGTTCTGCAACAACGCCCTGCAATATCATGGTTATAGATTGAGTTGATGGCGGAGACGATGGGATTCGAACCCACGAGACCCTTCCGGGCCTACTCCCTTAGCAGGGGAGCGCCTTCGACCACTCGGTCAAGCTCGCTGAGAGAGAAAAGCACCCAGCACCCCCTTTAGGTAATTGTTTTTCCTGAGTAAGTTCCGTTTTGGCGCGGATTTGTGCGCCTGGGCGATCTACGCGAACGTAGCCTTCCGGAGCTCATGTTTCGCTTCTGTGGAGATGATTTTCCGCCGAATGTTACCGCGCGGTATTCGGGCAACTCCCTTGCAGTATGCTCTCAAAAGAAAACCCTCCCGAACGGGAGGGCTGCAGGATCAGCTCTGCGCCAGGCTCTTTGAGATCGGACCTTGAAATGCTGGGTCATGGTGACCGTATACCTGTTCGATCATACGAATAGATGAGTGCCCAGCAAATCCGGCGACTTTGTAAAGCTCGACGCCATCTTGGACCAGCCAAGTGATCGCACTGTGTCGGAGCACGTGGGGGGTCACTTTGTCCGGATCAAGACTGGCGCGGATGACTGCCGCTTTGAAGCCGCGATGAACGGACCCGAGTCCGTTCCCGGAATGCTCGATGACGAATTGGGACGCCGCCCGCTCTCGCGCCGCCCGGAGTTCGTCAAGGATAAGGCCCTCCACCCTCACATGCGCCCGTGGCTTCTGGCGCGCGGCACGTTTCCGACGACCGCGCTCGTCGCGTTCGAAAGTTGCATCTCGATCCGGCTTATTGCGCAGGTCGATCGTGCCCTTTTCCAGATCAACGCGACTCCAGGTTAGCTGCAGGATCGCGGTGTGCCGGCCACCGGTCGCAAGACACAGCCGGATAAAGAGGCGGAGGTAGTCCTTCTTGGCAGCCGCGATCAGTTGGTCCGCCTCCGCTCTCGAGATGAAATGCTCTCGCGGATCAGAAGCCGGCGGCAGATCGATCTCCGGGACCGGGAGGTTAGTCAGCGGTGGGGTTGCGTTCCTGGCAAGACGCCAAGCGGAGAGCACGGTCGACAGCTCTTGCCTGACAGTCGGCTCTTCAACGCCGTCTTCGTAGCGTTCCTGCTCGTACCAGTCCGCCCACTTTTGATCGACCGCATGAAGGAGGAGCTTCCCGGATTTTCCGTAGATCGTCTTGTAGACGTATTTCCTCTTTTTCTCCCACGTCCCAGGATTCTCACGCTGCCGCTTGTCGGCCCAGGTGTCTAGAATATTCCGGAGAGTGGTAGACGCCATCGAGCCGGCGGCCGCTTTCTGCGCGTCCTCGTCGCGCCGCTTCACGTATTCGAACAGCGCCGCATCGGCGTCCGCCTTCCGGGTTGCTCCGGTCGAGATGTACCGCCGTTTGTCCCGGATTTGTCAGCTAGCCTTACCCTTTGGCCATACAAGATATGGTGCTCTATCTTCAGTCGTCTTCGTCATGTGGTTTCTTCTTAGTCATCATCGCGACGATTTTTGTCGCTGTCTCAAGCTCAATTTCTGCGGCAATCTCCAGCCGAACGAGTCCGGGCCTTGAGCCTGGGCGTATTATGAACTCCGGGTCATCGGGACCGCGCGGCGGGATGCCGTCCAGGTTCTTCCTCTTGGGCACGATGCGGGAAGGCTGCGTCTCGAGCGCCTGCGCGATCATGATGAGCTTAGCATCAGGGATCGGGGTCCGACCGGTCGCATACCTGCTAATCGCTTCCCGGGTCAGGCCGGATCGCCGCGCAAGTTCGGACTGATTAATTCCGGCTCGATCAAGGGCTTTCCGGAAAAGATCAGGAACAAGCAAGTCGGATAGCGCTTGGTCGTTCATCTCGGGCCCGTCGTAATCCTCCGGGTTAAAGCTCTCTTCATTTGCATCAGTCATGTGTGCCTCCTGCTGTACGAGATTTGTATGATTGTTTGATTTGTGGAGTCAACGCGCATTTTCCGGGTTGACCTTCCCGCGGGTGTCCGGGTAGCCTTGGCCTATGACCTACAAGCTCATCATATGCATGTGACCCCCTGACCCGGACTCCGGGTCATCGTCATGCATATTGAGACACCGCACGCCCCAGCTTGATTTGTGCGGATAACAGAAGGTCAAATCCCATGTCTTGGTCGCCCCTCGCGCTCGCTCTCGCGCGTCAGTATGAGCATGTTTTCCAGCCGCTTCGGTACTTTGAGTCGGGCATTTTGATCGCAGATGCTCATGTGCCGTCGCTGAAGGAAGCGTGCATCTGGCTTGATGCATATGTCCGGGAAAACCCGGAATCCGGCGTTGTGATCATCGATGTCAGCGCGGTCGGCGGAAGCCTTACGATCAGCGTTTTTCCTGACATCGCGGAGGTGGATAGGCAGATGTATGAGATCAGACAGAAATCCATCATCGTCATCTAGTAAGTTACGGGAGTCAGCACCGGTGTGCGGTCGGGATTTATACCCCCGAAGGCGCCAGATGAGCGTGAACGGTCGGGTTCAACTCCCGAGACTCCTACCAAGAAAATCTCCGGAAAAGGGGGGAGCCCAACATGTCCAAGCAATGTCCGATCTCGCCTTTCTGGCGGCATGTCCGGGTTGTCGCCCTCGCTCTCTATCGGGCGCGGCACGCCATTCCAGACGACGAGCTCAAAGACATCGTCCCGTCGCGCACCAAGACCCGCGAAGAGCAGGTCCGGGAAAAGTACCAGTTGTGGCAGTCGCCTCGGCTGTCGCGCGCCGTCGCGGCAGAACTCCGGGATACAGAAAATCGCGCGTTTCTCAATGTGGTCGACAGCTGGGCGTGGCTGCACAGCAAGCTCCCGAACGGTGGCCGCAGCTTGTATAAATTCGTGAAGCTCCGGGAATGGGCGTTTAAGCAGTCTCTTGACTGGATCGTCGGCGACCTTCGGGATCGACGACTTGATGCGTTTGCGGAACAGCAGCACCGCGAAATCGACGGAGGGGCGCTGGACTGGCTTGGCAATCCGGATCTCAATCCGGTCAAAGCGCTGGATCCTGATAAAATCACGATCTACACCGCCCCGTCCAGCAACTCTGTCCAGGACAAAGATGAGCGCGGTCGCAGCGAAATCCGGAAGCGTTTGTCGAGCAAGTATTTAATCAAAGGCTGGAAAGACAGGCACGAGATCGATGAGGTTTTCGCCGATCTCTACGCCGCCGCGCCCTGGCTTGCAGAGCATATCCAGTGGCTGCGGGAGTATCAACTACTAAATATTGACGATGAGCGGAGGCGAGTCGGCTTCCCGCCGCTTTTGCTGGTGGGCCCGCCGGGCTGCGGAAAGACGCACATCGCACGGATGCTCGGCGATATTGTTGGGCTTAAAACCGCAAGGATCGACATGTCTGCCCGGAGTTCCGCGTTCGATATCAGTGGTACTGAGTTCGTTTGGCGATCCTCGGCTCCGGGAATCCCTGTCCGGACTCTCGGTACCAGCGATCACGCTAATCCGTTGATCGTGCTAGATGAAATCGACAAAGCCGGGGCGACGAGCGGCGGCGACCCCGTGGAAGCGCTACTCCCGCTCCTGCAACGCGATATGGCGCGGGATTTCGTGTGCCCCTTCCTCCAGGGAAGCATCGATCTCTCATGGATTTCTTGGATCGGGACGGCCAATGACCTTGGTCGGGTCCCGGATCCCATTCGTGACAGAATGAAGATCTTCCGGCTTGAGGCCCCGCGCGGCCAGGGGCTCAGGCAAGTCGTGACCGCTCAGCTCGGCCCCGTCGGCGCCGATGCTCAGGCCATCGAGGAAGTGTGTCTCCGTATTGAGTCCGGGAAAATGAGCTTGAGGGCGCTCGGTCGACTGAAAGACGAATTCGAGGCGATCTCGCGCCGCCCCGTACTGCACTAGCGAAAGGCAAAGACATGAATTTTCTTATTAAAATCGCATACATCGCAGTCGGCTGGGCCGGACTTTTCTGCGCGATCGGGGCGTATACTACCTGGTCTGTAATGCATAGCGGACCGATCGGCCATTCCGGGTGGGCGATCCTGATGCTGCTCGCATGCATCACGAGCGTTGCCATGCTCTACCGCTTTCATTGCATTGCTGACAGCATCGCATTGATTCCGGGTATCTTCCCGCTCGCATGTCTGATCGGAGGCGTCGGCGTATACTTCGTGCCCGTACTCATCATGTTCGCTCTCGGCACGATGGTCGGCGGCGCAACGCTTGAGATGCTGAGCTTCGAGTTGTTCTGCGGCCCGCTCGCCATCCTCGTTCTGCTCGCGGGATGGACGGGCGGATTCGGGCTCTTCGAATGACGCCGTGGACAGAGAGGACAGCACCATGACCTACATCTTTATGCTCGCGCATGTCGGACTCATCTTGATGTCCGGAGTCGGCATCATCTCGTCTGTCACCGACTGGGGCGACTTCCTGCACACCGGGCTGGGCCCTGTTGCCTGGGGTCTGATCGCCTTGATGTCGGCCGTTCTGGCAACCGCCGCGCACGCCTTCACGCATGCTTCGACGACCGATCGGACTTGGGGCATTACCGAGGTTCTTATCGGCGTGAGCTTCCTGCTCCACATGTCAGCGGCGATTTACGCTATCCCGGTGGCGATCATGGCCGTGCTCTACATGCTCGCCGGAGGCTTCTCCGTCGAGGCGGCACTCTCGATCATCACGGCGGCGATCTTGAGCATCTTCATGACGCCGTTTGGCGAAGTGATTTTCGAAATCGCGAGCGACGGATGATGCACACAGCTTACATTATCCCGGATAATGTGTGCTCTGTGAGACAAAGGGCCCCTCAAGCGATGGGCCTTTTCATTCCTGAACGATGGTCGAGGCATCGCGACACATTTACCATCCAGAAATCACCTCTCCCGGATTACGGGCGGGACCCCGGAATGTGGCCCTGTTGCGCAAATCAGCTCACGGCGAGAGTTGCCCCTTACCGGATAAAGTTATCCAGGCCACGGTCGTCGGGATTGCTGCACGATGCGGCCAGCGTACGAAATGGCGCATCGCAAATTCCAGTTTCGAGCGCAACATCAAGCTCCCAACAGGCAATTCCAATGCCACGCCGACCAGCACCACAACAGCTCGAGTTGTTCACTCGCCCCAGCGACGCCGATCTGGTCCCGGCGCCGCACTGACAGACGTTGCCTGAGGAAGCGCGGGAAACGCTGACCGAACCGATGCCCGGCTTGATCCTCGACCACGCCGCCGACATAGCCGGGGCAGTGAGGAAGGCACCGGTGACCGAGCCGGACGTCGGGAAGCGTCCGGAGATGGTGAGGCTCACCCCCGCATCCGGAATGTCGACGGTAGTCACGTCGTTGATCGGCAGAGCGAAGACGGGGGGATTGGGTAGTGCATGACGAAAACCGACCGATCGGCGGGGAGGTTTCCGCCGAACCCGGATCGACGTCGTGCAACTAACAATTCTTGCTCGTGGGATCGATGTTGTGCCGTCCATGATCCTGGAGCAGGTCGCGGATGCGACGGAGCCAGATCATCGGATCTGACTTCATCTTACCAAAAACATCCTCCGCTGGAGCGCCGTCAGGCGCGGGCGGCGGCGGCGGACCTCCTGCAAAAGAACAAAAAGTGAATATATTCATGCTATTCGTTGAAAATTGAGCTGAATACTGCTGTATATGGTGACCTAAGAGGCTCGAATCTCAAGATGAGCCAAATCCGAAAGGCGCGTCTTGTCCGAGCACGAATACTCAGTCGTTGGTCACAGCCGATCCAAGATCGGTATGTACATAGCCTTCTTCGCGGGAACGATTGCCGGTGCCATAGCTGTTGGCGCGGGCCTTCTCATGACCGTAGCGCGTGATGCCGGATACCTGAGTTTGCCAGAGATCATCTTCTGGCCGGTGACAGGGGCCGCAGTCTTCGGAATGATGTTCTTCGTATTCGACAGGTTTGGATGGCGCTGGAGGGGAGTTCGCTCCGCTGTTGGTATCCCGGATGTTTCCGGAACGTGGTCGCTTGATGGCGTTTCCTACGACCAAGACCATCAGCCGAAATGGCAATGGTCCGGTCAGGTCGAGATTACCCAGAAATATGAGAAGATTTTCGTGTGCCTCCGTACGGCACAGAGCGGATCGCACAGTATCTCGGCGGCTCTGGTCCCGGAAGGTCGCCGGTACAGGCTCATCTACAGTTACAGAAACCAGCCGAAACCGGGAGAGCCGGAGCTTCAGGCCCATATAGGCCACTGCGAACTCCTATTCGAACCTGACCTTCAGACAGCGGAGGGCTGTTATTTCAACGGTGGCGGCCGCTTCACGCATGGAACCATGACTTTAAAGAGGAGCGTGCCCGATGCCGCGTAATTTTGATGAACGACTGGCGCGTATGCGTTCGCGACGGATGGACGATCAGAACATCGTTCTTAACTCCCAAGGTTTTGGCGAGGCTTACGAGAAACGCGCGACAAGCAAGGCGACGAAATATGCCCTCGGTGCGATGCAGGAGGTTGACCCGCGATCTACCCAGATTTCGCACGAAGAAGCGGAGAAGGTTGAGCGGAACATGAAAGACGGCCTTTCCTCAGAAGGGCTGTATCCCGCCTTTCGGCTTCAGGGTTCGGTCCCCCTGAATGTCCATATCCGTGGGGTCAGTGATGTGGACCTGCTCGTCATCGAAGGTGTCTGCCTTCGTCGGCAATACTGTGAAGGCAGCTTAAAGTCTTATCTCCCGTATTCGGGCGTCGGTTCGGTGGCTGAGGACGTCCTGCTTCTCAGAGCAAAATCAGAAGAAGTCTTGGAGCGCCGCTTCTGGGGAGCGACTGTCGACAAGACGCCAGCAAAATCCATTCAGCTTTCGGATGGTGCCTTTCGGCGAAAAGTCGATGTGGTTCCAGCGAACTGGTGGGACACGGAACACTATCAGCGGACGCTCGAAGAAGCACAGCGCGGCATCGAGATCGTGAACAAGTACACGCGCGAGCACATCACCAACTATCCGTTCATCTATATTGCCGAGATCACCGCGAAAGCCAGCCGAACCAATGAGGGGGGCCGTATGGGTATCCGTTTGGCCAAAAACGTTAAGAACGATGCAGAGGCCGAAATTGCACTCAGCAGCTACGACATCGGCAGCCTGATCTACCATTGCCCCGACCACTACATCACGCATTTGGTCGCAAGAGACCTGATGATCCTGTCAGGCGTCGAGCGTTGGCTTGATGAGTTGTCTCGTGATTATGTTCGGGCGACGTCACTCATGACGCCGGATGGAACGCGGCGAATTTTGGATGACGCAGGGAAATGGGAGGGTCTTGTGAAGCTGTCCGGTGAATTGACCAGTCTGGCTCAGGCTGTCGAAAGGGAGCTTGCAAGCCCCTATGACTTTACGCTTCCAGATCGTGATACGCTCCGTAAGCGATTGAACGATAACTCAATCCCCTTGGCACCGGAGTTTGTCGGCGGTGGTATTCGGTTCTGAAAACACCATTAAAGGCGTACCCAATATTCAAGAATCTTCAACGGGAGCTCGAAAGGCTTGGGCGGATGAAGGAAATATCCGTCCCGATCGAGGCCGATTCCGAAGGGTATCTCGACAAGGAATGTCCATCTGAACCGTGCCTTTTCCTCTTCAAGGTCCACGGTGACGACTGGTCGAACATGGTTCGAGATGAGGAGGTATTTTGTCCATCCTGCGGGCATGTCGCCCCTGCAAAGTCGTGGCACCCCAGAGCCCAGCTCGAGGCCGCGCGAGACTACGCCCTCGGCACCATCGCCAATTCCATGAACACGGCTATGAGAGCGGATGCTGCGGCGTCTAAGCGTCGCCAAAACCGCCATTCCTTCCTGAGTATTACCCTTGACGTGAAGGGCGGCAGGGACACTGTGCTTGTGCCAGTAGCGGCAGCGGAGCCCATGCGGCTACGTACCTCCTGCGAGAGCTGTGGTTGCCGCTACTCCTACGTTGGCGCTGCGTACTTCTGTCCGAGCTGTGGGGAGAACTCTGCAAGCCATACCTTTACGCAAACCCTGAACACGATCCGCACCGCTGCGGGACTTGGCGAAACCCTACGGAACACGCTCGGCCCAGATGAGGCCGAGGTGATGATCCGCACGCTTCTGGAAAAGGCGATCCAGGACACGGTAATGTCGTTCCAGAGGCTGAACGAGCAGCTGTATGAACGTCAGAGCGGCAAGACGGCCCGCCGCAATGCCTTCCAGAAGCTCGATGCGGGTTCAGACTTGTGGAAGGCGGAGATCGGACATGCCTATGTCGATTTGATCGACCAGGCCAAACTTGACCAACTCAAGATTTACTTCCAGCAGCGCCATCTTCTCGCGCATCAGCAGGGAATCGTAGATCAGGACTACATTGATCGAAGCGGCGACAAGACCTACGCCGTAGGGCAACGCCTAATTGTTCGAGAGCGATCGGCGCAAAAATTTGCAGACTTGGTCGAGGAATTAGGTGACGAGCTGAGGCAGCGGATAGAATCAAAAAGCGGATGACTTCGATAGATTTCGAAACGGAAATCCGGCAAGCCTAAAAAAGTGTCGGCGCGCTCGCCGCTATTAAGAGATGGATGCAATAGCATCAATGCAGTTTAAAGAGCATAGCGCTTTCCGTTATCCGGAGGGCAAAAAAATGATGACATAACTTGCGCGGATAGCATGGCCCAAATTCGAAAACTCGATATCCTCAATTTCAGGAGTATCAGATCCCTTTCCTGGCTTCCTACTGCCGGGATCAACTGTTTGGTGGGCCCCGGCGACAGCGGCAAGTCGACCATCCTCGACGCCATTGATCTCTGCATGGGGGCGAGGCGCACGATCCAGTTCACCGACGCGGACTTCACCGATCTCGCCGTCGATGCTCCGATCGAGATAACCATTACGCTTGGCGCATTGTCCGACCAGTTGAAGGCGCTCGATACCTACGGCCTCTTTCTACGCGGCTTCGACGACGCAAGCGGAGAAGTAGAGGACGAGCCGCAGGCAGGTCTCGAAACGGTTTTGTGCCTCAGGTTGACGGTGGACGCGGATCTTGAGCCGGTCTGGACACTGGTTTCCGAGCGAGCGGCAGTACTCGGGAGCGAGCGTTACCTCGCTTGGTCCGATCGGCAGGACATCGCCCCGACACGGATTGGCTCGTATTCGGACGTGAACCTTTCATGGCGGCGTGGGTCCGTCTTGAACAAGCTATCCCGTGAGAAAGCCGACGCATCTGCAGTCCTTCTCGCAGCGGCGCGGGACGCCCGGGCACAATTCGGTGACACTGCGGACGAGCAGCTGTTGGAAGGGCTGGCAAAGGTCAAGAAAGTCGCTGACGGGTTGGGGATTGGAGACGGGAACGACCTCCATGCTGAACTGGACGCGCATTCGGTATCCGTGTCGGCCGGAACGATCTCTCTACACAATGCGGACGGCATCCCCTTGAAGGGAATGGGTATCGGATCGACTCGCCTCCTGATAGCCGGTTTGCAGAAGGAGGCCGCTGCGGGATCGGCGATCGTGTTGGTCGATGAGGTAGAACACGGGCTCGAGCCACACCGGATCATCCAGTTTCTGAATGCGCTCGGCGCGAAGGACCCCGAGCCTTCCCTCCAGGTATTTATGACCAGTCATTCGCCGGTGGTTGTTCGGGAACTCGGCCTGATACCTCTGACAATCGCGCGGCAGGGCAATCATGGCCCAGAACTGAAAAGAGCTAGGGATCATCTTGAGCTGCAGGGAACGGCACGCCTCTTCCCAGAGGCATTTCTCGCCAAATCTATCTTGGTCTGCGAAGGTGCTACAGAGGTCGGGTTTGTTCGTGGGATCGACCAGTGGTGCGATGACCAAGGAAAGCCCACGCTGCACTCGGCTGGGGCATGCCTTGTCGATGGGGGAGGCGGTGGCGATCAGATGCTCAGCCGAGCGCAGGCCTTCTGCACCCTCGGCTACCGATCCGCTCTTTTCCGGGACGATGACAAGCGCCCATCTGAAGTGAAGGAGTGCGACTTCCAACTGGACGGCGGGTGCGTCATTACTTGGCGGGATGGCAAGAAGATTGAGGTGGAAATTTTCGACTCCATTCCACCAGACGCCGTGAGCCCGCTCTTGGACATCGCATTGGAAGAGCGAGGGGAACAGTCGATCAACGATCAGCTCAAGACCGTCTCCGGAAACAAGGTTACCTTGGCCACCGTCCGGGCCGAAGTTAAAGCAAACGAACTCAGTCATGCTTCTCGTCACGCGCTCGGGGAAGCCTCTGGTAAGGGTTGGTTTAAGAACATCTCGACCATGGAGCGCGTCGCCCGAGATGTCATCGCTCCGAGGGCCGCGAACTTGGACCCGGAGTTTCGAAAGTCGATCAACTCCATTCGAAGATGGTGCTTGAATGCCAGATGACTTCGACCTTCTTCAGGTCGCTAAGGGTGCGGTAGAGGCACCGGCAGGTTGCGGAAAGACCGAGCTGATCGTCTCGGCCCTGCGCCGACATTCCGAAAAAAAACCCGTACTTGTCCTAACACACACGAACGCGGGGGTCGCTGCGCTCCGGCATCGGTTGTCGAGACATCGGGTGCAGCAAGATCGATACCGGCTGTCGACGATCGATGGCTGGGCCCTTCGCATTCTGAAGACCTTTCCTGCGCGATCCGGGATCGCTCCCGCTCACCTCGACCTCGAGGATGCCAGACGAGATTACCCGGCGATTAAGACGGCAATCGCGCATTTTCTCTCCGGTCGGCATATCGACGAAGTGCTTTCCGCAAGCTACAGCCGGGTCATCGTCGACGAGTATCAGGACTGTGACCCCGATCAGCATTCCGTGGTCTGTCATCTCGCAACCATTCTGCCTACCGTCATCCTCGGCGATCCGATGCAGGAAATTTTCAACTGGCGGGGCCACCACCCAAATTGGGAAGCCGACGTTCTCGGCACTTTTCCATTGGTCGCGGAACTGACGCGGCCATGGCGATGGGAAAATGCCGGCGCACATGAGCTCGGGACCTGGCTGCTCGAGGCGCGTCGCACGTTGAAGGCTGGTGATCGGATCGACCTGCTAACTGCGCCCGACGATGTCGACTGGGTCCATCTGGACGGTACGAACGATCAAGAAAAGCAACGCCTTGCCTGCCTCACTCGGTCTCCGCAAGCCGGAGGGGAGGTCTTAATTATGACGGGAGGAACACAAAAAGGTCTGCAGCGGAGGCTAGCAAAGCAAACACCTGGCGCTGTAACCGTCGAGGCTGTTGATCTCGCAGACGTTACGGACTTCGCGAGCGAGATGGATCTCGTCGCCCCAGGGAACCTCGAAGCCGCACTCGACTTCGCTTTCGCGGTCATGACGGGGATCGACCGGCAGAGCATTGCTCTCCGAGCCACAACGATTGCCGCTGATCGAAACCGGACGCCACCCGAGGCGCACGAACTTGCGGCCATCAAATACCGGGAAGTTGGGGATGCAGAATCCCTTATCGCCCTATTCGATGCACTAGAGGCCACGCAGGGTACTCGAACTTTCCGGCCGGAGATCCTGCGCACTTGCATCAAGGCTCTCCGATCGTCCGGTCCCAATGTGGGCTTTCTGGACGCCGCCAAGCGCATCCGTGAACAGCAACGCATCCTCGGGCGGCTCCTCCCGAAGAAAGCAGTGGGCAGTCCGCTCCTGCTCAAGGGGCTCGAGGGCGATGTAGCGGTCATCTTGGATGCCAGCGACTTCGACCGCAATGCCCTGAAAAACAGGAAGAACCTCTACGTCGCGATGACTCGAGGCTCCAGGAAACTTGTTGTTTGCTCGTCGACGCACCTCCTGGGGTAATATGGTCAGGCAGAATTCCACCTGACGGGCCTTGACCTTGCCGACAAGATAGTTGTGATCCACTAGGCCAGGTAGTGAGACCTCCGAGCACAAGTGCCACCTTATTATTGGAGTCAGGCGAATCCTGTTTCGGCTCCTACATCTCTGAGCGCAGACCACGGCCACAGCAAATCTGAGAAATAATATTTCCTAGAATGAGTTATAGGCAATATCGCATTCCGGAAAGCTTATGCATGCCTACCTTTAACAGCTGCGTCAGGGCCTCTGGCGCCGCATGCCGAAAATCCCATTCTATAATTCAAAAGTCGATGTAAATATAAGAGGTTATCCACATTTCCGACAGTTCGGCCAGTTGTCTGCCTGGGGTCGGGCCGCAAAAATAGCTCGAGACATTCAGAAACGGAGGAATGGCATGAGCTTGCGGTTTACGCGCATCACTTCTCATAAGCCGACTATCCTGAGCAAGCAATATGAGCTCAAGAACGGGAAGCTGGCGAAAAGCGTCAGCGCACACATGGTACGGGGCTTCGCGGTGGTTCGTGAAATCACCACGTTCTATGATTTCATCGGTGAGCTGACTCAGTTGCGGGAAAGTGATGCCTTGGCATATGGTCTGCCCAAAGGGACGACATCGGCTGCCGTCGTGACAAAAGACGCATTCGACAAACTCTCTCAGGATGCCAAGGCGGAAACGCTGACGCGTACCAATGAGCACTTCCATTGGTCCGATGGCCCTTCAATTCTGATGATCGACATCGATCCGCCTTCGGAGGCGGAAAGTGTTAGCCAGCGACAGGCGCTAGATGTGCTTATTGCCGCCTGTCCGAAGCTGCGGGAGATCCCGAAGATTTGGATGCCATCGTCGTCCAGCTACATCTATACTACAGATGGCAAAAATCTCACGGGCTTGCGCGGGCAACGCATTTACATGCCCGTCGACCGCGGGTCGGACATCCCCGACATTTCGGAAGCAATCTGGCAGCGCCTTTGGGCTTCAGGGCATGGTTTTGTGAAGGTCTCGAAGTCAGGGGCTCTCCTGAAAAATTCTCTAATCGACAATGCGGTCTACCAGCCGTCTCGGCTGGACTTCGCCGCCGGCGCCGTCACGGGCCCGGGGCTCGAGCAGCGTCGTGGATCGCCGGAGTATTTGCAATGACGCGGATCGAAAGTTTCATCACAGCCGATCTGATCGCGACTGACGAGCAGATTTTGCAGCGCGCTGGCGAGGCAATGAACCGTGCCCTGCAGGATAAAAAGCGTGAAGCTGCCGCCGTTCGCGAGGGGTGGATGCAGATGCGCCAGCAGTCAATGCAGTCGCGTACCTCCGCAGCGCCCACGGCGCTCCGCGAGACACTTGATCGCGCCGCTCGAAAGCTGGAACTCGCGGGTGACTTCGAAATTCAGGTCATCGAGAAAGGGAAAAAAGAAACATCGGTTTTTACGGTTCGTCACATTCTTGATGATCGCGAGAAATTTAATGGCTGCCAGACACTGGATCCGCTTGAGCCTGACTATAACAGCTCAAGTGTGGTGGGTAAGCTGTTTTTGAAGAGCGCGACGCCCACGCTCCATTCGCTGGCACATGGCGGAATGACTTACAGACTTTTCTCAAGCGCGGACGAGCCGAATGTATGTCGGAAAAGGCTCATTTGGAATGAGCGCAACCCTTCAGAGATTGTTTTGCGCTGTATCAACCAGATGAAAGCCACAGAGCGTTTCTTTTGCATGGGTGAGGCCGCAGCCTTGCTGAGAAATAATCGCGTAAGCATTCTGACTGAGCCTCTTCTGGACTTCGAGATATCGCGACACGTTGACCTCATGACTCAAAATGCAGAGGGAGAATACAAGGCTAAACAGATGCCGATCCGGCAGATTAAACAGATTCTTGACCTGGTGCCGAGTGAGCTGAAGCCGCTGGAATCAATCATCGATTATCCGCTGCCTGATGAGGACGGCATTTTGCCCGAAATGCCCGGCTACATTGACAAGGCTGGGTTGTTTCTGACGAAGGATCCGGCGTTGTTTGATGTTCCTAAGGTGCCTTCCGAAGAGGACCTGCGAAAGGCCGTTGAAACATGCTTTTTGCCATTCACTCACTTTCAGTTCGAAAACCACACCCAGGGGCGCAGTGCAGTTCTTGCAGCTGTCATGACATCAGTTTTGCGACCCGCCGTCCCTGTTGCGCCAGTCATCGCAATCACCTCTCCCAGTCTGGGAGCGGGAAAATCGTACCTGGCGACTGCACTCGGAGCGATCGCGACAGGAGAAGTCCCTGATTGTCAGTCGCTTCCTGAAACGTCTGTCGAGCTTGAAAAGGTGTTGTTTTCACATCTGATGCAGGGGAGCCGTTTCGTTCACTTCGACAACGCCGATCAGAATGTTCAAAGTTCGGTGCTTTCTAGCTATGCCACGGCTGCACGCATCTCCGGGCGAATTCTTGGCGTGAGCAAAATCAACAAGCACCTGCCTAACCGGGCGCTCCTGGTGATCAATGGCCGCAATCTCAGTTTCGGAAATGGTATGGCCAGACGGCATATTCCAATCCGGTTGAAGCCAAGCTCTACGGCGGATCTGACCAAAGCCTACGACTTCATTCCGCAAGACCTGGCGTTGAAACGGCGGCACGACATCATCACAGCTGTTCTGACACTCACCAGAGCCGCAAAGGCCGTATGCGTGTCACGACGGAATTTCGCAAGTTATGAGCAGTGGTCTCGTCTTGTTCGCGACCCTCTTGCTGCGATTGCAGAACTGATGCCGGATTTGGATCTTGTCGATCCGCTAGCCTTCCTTCAATCTGGCATGGCTGCCGATACACATGTGGAGCATACGGGCGAACTCCTGAGTTTTCTACAGGCACATTTCCAGGGGGAAGAATTTACATCTGCAGATGTACGTGAGCGCTGTTTGGGAGACCGAGCGTGGGACGATCTGGTTCGTACCGTTTTCCCATCTGGTAGTGGTAGGACAGCCCAAGGCATTGGCATTGTTCTCAGCCGGCTGCTTGATCAGCCTGCCCAGGATCGAGTTCTGCGGCGCCGAATGCGCGATGGCAAAAACATGTGGTTGATCGAGATGCTCAAGCCGAGCGATTAGCGGCATCTCCGCGTCATCTTTTATTTTGCAGAAATACGAGCTTGAAATGAGTTCTGGCAGGGCTCGATAATATGAATGCGCCCACCACGCATCATATTATCGGGCCTTGTAGTAACTTCAGGTTCGGCCTGGAGGCGGCGAGCACCAAACGCTCTGGCCCGCTCGGGCGATTTACCCTACCAATAGGGCAACGACGCCGAGGCCCTTGATGAACCCTACCGAAATTTATGACGCATTGGCGGAAATTGTCGCCGAACCGTTTGACGCCACCGAATTCCCCTTCGCCTTTGCTGCCGCCACTGATGGCGCCAAGGCGGCGATCTCCAAGCTGCGGAGCGGGTCGACCAACAAGTCCGACCTTCCCGGCGGTGTGCTGTTCGGCAAGAAGTTCCACTTTGCTCCCGCGTTGGTGGGCATGACTGATGTCACGCTGGACCAACTGCGCAGCTCGAAGAAGACCAAGACCTCGAAGCCCGCGATCCTGATCGCCACCGATGGCGAGATGATCTCGGCAGAGCATCCGGCCTCGGGCGATACGCTCCATTGCCGCTTCGCCGAGCTTGGCGATAATTTCGGCTTCTTCCTGCCCGCAGCTGGCAAGGAACGTTACCGTGCGGTTGAAGAAAACCCCGTCGACGTTAAGGCCACCGGCAAGCTGGCCCGCCTCTATGACGCGCTGACCAGGGCAAACCCTGATTGGGGCAGCGATGAGCGTCGGCATGAGATGAACCAGCTGATGATGCGGCTGATCTTCTGCATGTTCGCCGAGGATGTCGGCATCTTCCCGGACAACCAGTTCTCCCGCCTGCTGTTCACCCATGCCGGCGACAAGGGCGAGGAAGCACGCGAAACCATCATCGCGGCCTTCCAGGCAATGAACCTGCCCAAGGACAAGCGCGAAGGGCTGCCCGCCTGGACGGGCGAGCTGGAATACGTCAATGGCGGGCTCTTCGCGGGCACCATCGACGCGCCGCGCTTTGATGCCGTGGCCTTCCGTTATCTGCGCGAGGCCTGCGATCTGAACTGGCGGGAGATCAACCCCGACATCTTCGGCTCGATGATCCAGTCGGTCGCGGACCCAAAGCAGCGCTCGGAACTGGGGATGCACTACACCTCGGTGCCGAACATCATGAAGGTGATCGGGCCGCTGTTCCTCGATGACCTCGATGCCGAGATCCACAAGGCATGGGACCGTGGCCGCGGGCTGCAACAGGTGCTGGACCGGATGTCGCGCATACGGGTGTTCGACCCAGCCTGCGGATCGGGCAACTTCCTTGTCGTGTCCTACCGTGAGCTGAGGGCGCGCGAGACGCGCATCCTGCGGCGGTTGGAAGAGCTGAACGGCCCCGGATCGCTGGCCATGTTCTCGGCCATCCCGATCAGCCATTTCTACGGGATCGAGATCGCGGATTTCGCCGCCGAGACCGCCAAGCTGGCGCTGTTCATCGCCGAGTATCAAGCGAATGCCAGCTTTGCCGAGGTCTTTGGGCGGCGTCCCGCCGCGCTACCGCTGAAGGACGCGGCGCATATCCGCACCGGGAACTCGCTGCGCATCGACTGGGAGGGGGTCTGTCCGCCCCCAAATGAGGGCGACGAGGTATTCATCGTCGGCAACCCGCCCTACCTTGGCGCGAAGAAGAGAGAGCGTTGGCATACCGAGGATATGGTCTTGAATGGGCTGGGAGACCTTCTCCTTCTGGACTATGTCACCGCGTGGTTCTTCAAGGCGGTGCAATACGCAAATGGATGCAGCGAATTCGCCTTCGTGACGACCAGTTCTATTTGCCAAGGAGAACAGGTCGCACCGATGTGGGATGCTCTGTTCGAATACTCGCACCGCATAAAGTTCGCCTACCGTCCCTTTACTTGGAAAAACTCAGCAGCTGATATTGCTGGCGTTTGGGTGACCATCATAGGAATGGCATCCAAGGGGATTAATGAAAGACGCCTTTTCGATGGCGAGATCGTAACTGCCGCAATTGAGATTAGCCCGTACCTCATACCATTCCGATACGTGCCTGTCCTTTCCACTTCCGATCAAGTATTTCAGCTGCCAGAAATGGTGATGGGTAGCAATCCCGTGGACGGGAAAAATCTGTCAGTCACAGTTGCTCAGCGAGAGGCAATGCTTCTCGAAGACAGAAGAAGCGAAGATTTCCTCCTGCCCTACGTCGGAGGAAACGAACTGATTGAGGGCGAAGAACGTTACTGCATTTGGGTACCGGACGATAGGCTACCCGACGCCCTCGAAATATCTCCAATCAAAGCGAGAATAGACGCTTGTCAAAAATACAGAGCCGGAGCAGGACGAGATGCGAAAAAAGTAGCCAACGTCCCCCACAGGTTCTGTTACTCCACATTTCAGGACAAGCCATGCATAGCTGTACCAAACTCTCAATCATCCGATCGCGAGTATGTTCCCGCAACAATGCTGCCATCCGGCCACGTACTGAGCAAAGAAGCCTTCGCGATTTATGAACGAGAGGAATATCTCTTGGCCATTATCGGATCGAGACTTCACCGGCTTTGGCTTGCGACAGTTGGAGGCAGAATAGGAAACGGCTTTAGATATTCTGTAAAAATTGTGTACAATACATTCCCGGTGCCGAAGTTCACTGAGGACCAGCGGGAAGCGCTCTCGGCCTCGGCACGCAAGATCCTGCGCTCCCGTTACTCTCATTACCCCGCCACACTTGCCGAGCTTTATGACGCGGACAAGATGCCCGACGACCTGCGTGCCGTGCATCGGGAAAACGACGACCTGCTTGAAACCATGTATATCGGCCGTCCCTTCCGCAATGACACCGAGCGGCTGGAGAAGCTCTTCAAGCTCTATGCCGCCAAGGTGAAGTCGCAGGACAAGAAGAGGGCGCGGGCATGACGGGGAACTATGTGCTGTTTCAGATGTGGGGACCGTTTCGCCAGTCGTTGATCGACGGGCACATTTTCTACGTCGAACAAGCGCGGAAGCGGCTGCTCACGCAGTTTGAGAACATAGAAGCCGAGGCCGACAAGGCCTCGGAAGACTGGCTCGAGAACAACAGCCATCGTTTCGATCCTGACCGAGACGATCCGGGGAGCTTCTATGAGGCGGCAGGAGAGGCTGGCATCGAATTCTACCGCCTGCTCTCCGATATGCGTGACCAGACCCAGCTGAGTGTGGTCGCGGGTATGTTCCATGAATGGGACAAGCAGCTTCGCGATTGGCTGGTTGCCGAGGTCAGGCACTGGCACCGAGGGGACCTAACCGCCGAAAAGATCTGGAAGACGAACTTTTCAGATCTCGCTGACCTGCTCGAAGGCCTCGGGTGGAAGATCCGTAACACGGGATATTTTAAGCTGCTGGATGCCTGCCGTCTGGTCGTGAATGTCTACAAGCATGGCAAAGGGACGTCGCTGGACGATCTGAAGCAAAGTTTCCCCGAATATCTCCCTGACCCGAATGCAGGGACGCGCCTTGCATGGTCTTCGATCGACTTTCTTGATCATACATATCTGAAAGTCAGCGATGTCCAATTTCAGGCGTTCTCTGATGCCATCGTGTCTTTTTGGAAGGACGTGCCCGAGAACATTTCTGAGTCTGATGTTACCAGCGTGCCAGCTTGGTTCGAGAAGGCGATACTGAAAGATCGTGCTGAAAAGGCAGGTGCGAAATGACCGATCAGAGTGGGTCGCAAAAAAGAAGCGAGGCGGCGCCCGAAGGCCCGCCTCATGATCTTGTCCGCAGGAGGGGCCAGAAGCCTGCCGAAGCACCTAAAGGCAACCTCACCACGTCTCACACCTCATCAGATAGCGATAAGGGCCATATCAATCAAGTGCCGAGTCTCACAGATCTTACCATTCAGAAGTTGCTAACCGAGTCCCTGAGCGAGCGGAGGCTCCAGCGGTATGCGCCGGCGGCAGGCGACGCAGGTGTGGCACGCGAGGACATCTACCTGTGGAACTGCGACCTGGCGGATGCATTTCAGTTCGCTCTCCACATGGCTGAAATCACTTGCCGCAACAGCATTCACTCCGCCTTGCTCTACAAGGGCAATAGGTGGTTTGAGGACAGCACGTTTAGGAAGCTCCTGGACGGCCCACGATTGAACGATCTCGATATGGCTCTGGCAGACGAGCGTGCTCAGCATGCCGAAAGCGTTGACACGCATCACCTTGTTTCCGCACTGTCTTTTGGCTTCTGGGAGCATCTGACGACCAAGCGTTTTAAACGATACCTGTTTCCAAAGGGCTTTCAGAAAAACTTCAAGCACGCCCCTTGGAAAGCCGAGCTAGACGAGTTGCATGATCTGATCGAGAGCGTTCGTCGCTGGCGCAACCGTATCGCTCACCACAACGCGGTCTTCGACAAGGGGCCGTCAGCAAAATACCAAGACGCTCTCACCTTGATCTCTTGGTCTTCGCCCGCATTGGAGACTTGGGTCGCTGGCCGCTGCAGGGTCAGCCAAATCATCAACGCACGACCAAGAGGTAAAGAGTAAGATGGTTCAGATGGTCAATGTTACCTATGGCACCTCCAAGGCGACCACGAACGCCCTTGGTCAGCGCCCTATGCAAGCCCGCACCTATGCCGCCCGCGCCGCGCAGTTCCTGCTTTTGAAGGCGCCGCCCGCGGCGGGCAAGAGCCGCGCACTGATGTTCGTGGCGCTCGACAAGCTGCGCCATCAGGGGCTGGAAAAGGTGATCGTCTGCGTGCCCGAAACCTCGATCGGTGGCTCGTTCCGCTCGACCGATCTGACCAGCTATGGGTTCGAAGCCGACTGGGAGGTCGAAGACCGCTGGAACCTCTGCCTGACCGGCGAGGATGCCGACAGGCAGAAGGTGCGCGCCTTCCAGACCTTCATGGACAGCGACGCCAAGGTGCTGGTCTGCACCCATGCCACCTTCCGCTTCGGCTTTGACGAGGTGATCAAGACCAAGGGGATTGAGGCCTTTGACAGTTGCTTCATCGCCATCGATGAGTTCCACCATGTGTCCGCCTCGGACAACAATCGGCTGGGGGTGATCCTGCGCAGCCTGATCAATCGCGCTGAGTGTCATGTCATGGCGATGACCGGCAGCTATTTCCGAGGCGACGCCGATCCGGTGCTGCGCCCCGAGGACGAAGACCGCTTCACCAAGATCACCTACAGCTATTACGAGCAGCTGGAGGGCTATGCCTGGCTCAAGGCGCTCGGAATCAACTACGAATTCTACAAGGGCAATTACGTCAACGGGCTGCCCGGCGTGCTGAACCCTGATCAGAAGACGATCATCCATATCCCGCATCGTGGGTCGTCCGAGGCGTTCGATGACAAGTTCAACGAGGTGGGCAAGATCCTCGACCTGCTGGGCACGCATGAAGGGCGCGATCCCGAGACGGGGTTCGATCTGGTGCGCAAACCCGATGGCGGGCTCCTGAAGGTCGCCGACCTGGTCGATGACGGGCCGGGGCGCGATATAGTCAAGGCTGCGCTGTCGCGCGAGATCAAGGGGCCAGATGGCAAGCGCGATGATCTGGCGGATCGGGCCAAGGTCGACATCATCATCGCCCTTGGGATGGCCAAGGAAGGGTTTGATTGGGTCTGGTGTGAACATGCGCTGACCATCGGCTATCGGTCGTCCCTGACCGAGATCGTGCAGATCATCGGGCGCGCGACCCGCGATGCACCCGGCAAGCCCCGCGCGCTGTTTACGAACCTTGTTGCCGAACCCGGCGTGGAAACCGGCGTCGTGGCTGATGCCGTGAACGACATGCTCAAGGCGATCTCGGGCTCCCTGCTGATGGAGCAGGTGCTGGCCCCGAACTTCAAGTTCTACCGCCGCGAGGATGGCGATGTGCGCGCGCCGATGGGCACCGATGACGAGGGCAATATCACCATTGGCATCAAGGGGCTGGTCGAGCCGCCCACGGACCGCTCGCGCGAGATCTGCGAGAAGGATATGAACGATCTGATGGCGACAGCCTATCAGGAGATGGACCGGCGCGTGCTGTCGCCAGACACGGCCCCCGAGGTCGCCACGCAGATGGTGCTGACCGACATTATCGAGAAGCGGTATGAGACGCTGGACGCCGAGGAAGCGGAATCGGTCCGTCAGCATCTTGCGGCGCATATGAACGTCCTGACGCTGGCGCGGAAGGAGGCCGAACGTGGTTTCGCCGAGGGGCAGTCCCCCCTGAGCGGCACGCCTCCGAAGCCGAGCGGCGAAGACGATGACGGCGAACCCGCCAGCGCCCCGAATACCCTGCTGGAGATGGTTCGGAAATTCATCAACGTCCGGGACATCGACATCGAGCTGATCGATAGTGTGAACACTTTCCAGGAGCGCTTCGAGGTTGCATCGAAATCGCTGAACTCCGAGCTGCTGTCGCATGTGCAGTCGGCGATGGTTGCCCTGCGCGTGAACATGACCGGCGACGAAGCCAGAACGCTGTGGCCGCGCATCAAGGCCTTCCGCGCCACCGAAGGGCGTGAGCCGAATGTCCATTCCGCCAATCCGCTTGAAAAGCGCATGGCAGAGGCACTTGCCTGGCTGAAGGCCGAAAAGGCCAAGCGCCTGCGTGAGGGGGCTCTGTGATGTCGCGCCCCAGCTTGGAAGACATTTTCGCGGAAGACGACGAATTCGGCTTGTTAGATGTCAAACCTCGCGCAGGACGCGGTAGTCCGTCGCAGGATCGTGGCGTCGCCGCTTTGCTCGAAGTCACGGCGTTCCATGAGCGTCATTCGCGCCTCCCTGATCCAGACGCGATGGATCACGACGAGATGCGCCTTGGCGCGATCTGGGATACGGTGAAGCGGGCTCCGAACGATCAAATGCGGGCCGTCGATCAGTTGGGGCTGCTGAGCGATGACGCCGCGCCCACGCCGCGCTCATGGCAAGATGACCCCGTCGATGCGGATATTCCCGATAGCTTGGATGACATCTTCGCAGATGACGATCTTGATCTTGATGCCTCACTGGTCAGCCTGAAGCACACCACGCCCTCCGCAGACAGGCATGTGCCGGATCATCGCGCTGACTTTGTACCTTGTCAGGATTTCGAGAAGTTCCGGGAGCGTTTTGAGGCCGTCCAGCGCGGCTTGGAGGCCGGTGAACGCAAAGCAAGCCCAGTACGGAAATGGTCGGTAATCGAGCCGATCGAAGGGGACTTCTTCATCAGAAACGGCTTGCTGGCCATGATCGCCGAGAAGTCGGAAATGACGGCCCGTGGCGGCGCGCGCGACCATCGGCTCCGCGTCATCTTTTCTAACGGCACAGAGAGCGACCCGCTCATGTCGTCATTCCGCAAATCCCTGAATGACGACAAGACAGCTCGCATGGTCCAGAAGGTTGGCCTCGGGCCGCTTGATCCTGAATGGGAGAGTGATCAGCTCGAACCCTCGGGAACGATCTATGTTGCCCGTTCTCGATCCGAAAACCCCGAGATCAAGGGGCAACGCATGATCTTGCACAAAATCGGTGTAACTAGTCAGGACGTTGCCCGCCGCGTTGCGGACGCCAAAAACGATCCAACGTTTCTTCTAGCTCCGGTGGAGATTGTGGCGACCTACAGTCTGCAAAACCTATCACGCAGCAAGGTGGAAAGCCTACTGCATCGCTTCTTCGCAGCGGCCCGTCCGGGCGAGCTCTTCGTCACAGATCGCTTTGGGAAAAAGGTGTTTCCGAAGGAATGGTTCTATGTCCTGCCCGAACATGTCGGCCAGGCGGCCAAGCTGATCGAGGACGGCACCTTGCATTTGTACCGATACAACCCATCAGTCCAAAAGATCGTATATCGCTCAGAAGAGTTTCCGACAACGTAGGTCCTGCCGTTTTGAGGCCGGTGCACTGTTTTCCAACCAGAACCATCATAGAAAGTGGACTAAGTGAGCTTAGTTCTCTCATTTTCATAAGGATAGGATGAATGTAAATACGGTTTCCGAATGTTGAAAAACAGTTCACTTGTCACTTCCCGTGACTTTACGTCTGCCTGAGGCTCCTCCGCAAAAGCTTGTGCTGTTGTGTTGGCTAAGGGCGTAGTGTCGACATCTCGCGTCATCGTCTGTTGGAAGCTCGCTGACGCTCTCCGGCCCGGCTGGCGGGAGAGCCTTCCAACGGAGAGAAAGCACAACATGCTCGAACTAAACCGCATTAATGCCCGAGACCGACGCGGCGCAGCAATCCACGAAGCGGCACATATCGTCATCTCAGAACACTTCGGTATCGATGTCGTCCGTGCTGCGATTTGGCCGACTCCGCGCCAGGACGCACTTCTAGAGAAAACGTGGGGCGGGCAGATCCAGGTCATCGCAGGGTCTGAGTGTCGCCCGGAAGTCTGGAGAGCGATTGGCATCGCCGGAGTCGTCGGAGAAGACCTTTGGTTCGAGCGCGAAGAAGATGCCGTTAAGGGATATTACTGGGATTTTCGCTTTGATACCGCCGACGCGATGTCAGAGAGCGATTGGTATCTGTGCAGAGCAAAGCCCGAAATTGACGCCGATGAACTCTGCGAGGCCGCCACGAAAGTCGCCGAGCTCCTGCGCGGCGCCCTATGGGGAAAGCTGATCAAAACAGCCCGAAAGCTGATCGTCGAAGCCCGAATCGCGACGAGCCCGACAACTGAAGTACCGAAGATCGCAGGATGTACATTGACATGAAGCAGCCTCGGTAGATCGATCCGAGACTTAATGAGCCCAGGAGGCATCCCTGCTCTTCATCTGTGAGCTGAATGTGAGCACTCATCCCGAGAGCCACGTTGGGTGCGTAGGAAAGTGGCTAGCAGCGTCGAAGTGCCTACTATCTCAGTTAAGAATTACCAAATGGCAACGGCGCCGCTCCCTAGACGAACACCATCTCAGGTGAACCATCTTGGGAAACACCTATTTTTCAAGGGCTTATGGCGGAGACGAAGGGATTCGAACCCTCGAGACCCTTCCGGGCCTACTCCCTTAGCAGGGGAGCGCCTTCGACCACTCGGCCACATCTCCGCCGACGGGTATAGCCGCCCAAGCCAAGGATATACAAGGCGAAATTGCCATTCTGATGATGAGTCGCCAGTGGGGGTTCAAACCCTTGAAATGGCACCGAAAGGCACTGGTTGCGGGCAGGATCCGGGCAACGCAATTTGACCGACTGGTCAGGAATGTCGACCGCCCGCGAGTGATCCGACCCCCAAGTCCAGCGCAATACGTCGCACCGACGCGGGCGATTCCCGGCTCGCCGAACCCCACGTCCCACCGCGAAAAAGACCGCATTCTGTCTCTCGGCCACGCCCGCATTTCCGTCGGCACTCGGACGAACCGACCTCCTCGCCACCAAGAGAAATTGGACAGGATGTTTGCCGAAGCCGGCGCGATCGAGACCGGTTAAGAATCGCAGGCGAAACGCGGCGTCTTGCCATGACGCTCCTGCGTCGACCGGTTCCAGATCTCGCGAAGGCGCACTTCGAAGCCCGATGGAGCGTCAGGTCCGAAAGCAAGCCGCCATATTTCTTCTTCCAGTTGAAGTAGGTCGCCTGACGGATCCCGGCCTTGCGGCAGATCTCCGCGACCGGCGTTCCCTGGTCCCCCTGCTTCAAGACGAACGCCTTCAGCGCGTCCGTGAACTTCGATGCCGTCATCCGTTTTCGGTCCTCTCCCAGCCAGGGGAGTCCAGCGGAAAACTCCAGCTTCAAACGATCCAGTTTTCAGGGGGCAGAGCAGCCCGCCCGTGCCGCCGCGGCACCACCCGCTCCCGCACGGCGGCCTTGCGCAAACGGACGGGTGCAACTCCGGACTGTCGGCGCTATCAAGGCCGCGGCAAGACCGGCCGCCGACCCGGCTGGAACGCCCGGCCCCGACATCGCGATGGCGCGACCTATCCGGAAGAAAGCAGATGACGACAGCCCTCCTCTTCGACCTCGACGGAACCCTGATCGATTCGGATCCGCTGCATTCCGCAGTCTTCGCCGACATGTTCGCGGCCCGCGGCGTGACCATCGACTTCGACTATTACCGCACCCACATGCACGGCAGGCTGAACGTCGACATCTTCGGCGATCTCTGTCCGGACGAGGACGCCGTGGCGCTGAGCAGGGCCAAGGAGAGCGAATATCGCCGCCGGCTCGGCCCCGGCCATCCGACGCTGCCGGGTGCGCTGGCGCTGCTCGATCTGGCGGACGCGCAGGGCTGGCGAACCGCCGTCGTTACCAATGCGCCGCGGATCAATGGCGAGGTGGTGTTGAAGGCGCTGGGGATCGCGGACCGGATCGAGACGCTGGTGATCGGCGAGGAATGCGTCCGTGGCAAGCCCGACCCCGCCCCCTATGCCGAGGGGCTGCGCCGACTCGGGGCGGATCCCGCCCGCTCGCTCGCCTTCGAGGACAGCCCCGCGGGGATCCGCTCGGCCGTGGCGGCGGGGCTGAAGACCATTGGCATCCGCACGCTTCTGGACGATGCCGCACTGCGCGCCGCCGGCGCCACGGCCACCATCACCGACTATACCGACCCTGCGCTTGTCCCCTACCTCGACCCTCTCAAGCTGCAGGCCGGATAGCTGGCGCCGGTCTTGGGCGCCGCGCGCAAATAGCCCGAGCGCGCGAACTGCCAGTGGCCATCGCCAGTCGCGGCCCGGGCCCTTCGGACCGGTTTGATGCGGCGGCCGCAGCAGGCCCGCGCGGGTGGTTCAACGGTAGGACGGCAACCACATTCGCGGCTCGACTGCGCCAAGAATGCCGGCATCGGGTCAACGAGGGCAGAGGGGATCGGCGTCGTGCTTGCGCCGGGTCGATACCGATCCCGCTATCCCCCGCCCCGTCGACCTATCGGGGTCGGGCTGTTTCCCCACTCACAAGAGCGCCGAGACGTTGCAGCCGGGCGGCATCGGGGGCGGCCTCGGCGGCCTGAAGGATCCGCGCCCAGGCTGCGCGATAGGCAAGCTCGCAGGTCTGTTCCATGAACTCATGCGCCGCGGTGGCGGGATCGGCGTTTGCCTCGGTCAGCCGGTGCGCTTCGGCCTCCCAGATCTCGGCTGCCGGTACCATCGCGGGGCCGCTTGCGCGCAGGAACTCCGCAAAGGCCCGCGCACCGGCGCCGCCGTTCATGGCAAGCGACCGCGTGGCCGTCGTCCGGGCGTGAATGCCGTTCGTGCCCTCGTAGACCGCGCAGATCCGGGCATCGCGCCAGTTCTGCTCGGCGCCGTATTCGCGCAGATAGCCGTAGCCACCCATCACCTGGATCGCCAGATCGGCGGCACGGATCCCGGCCTCGGTGCAGAAATACTTGGCAACTGGGGTCATGAAGGCGACGAAATCGGGATCGGTGCCAAGCTCTTGCGCCACAAGGGTGATATGGCACAGCGCGCGGCCGCCAAGCGCCAGCGCATCGCAGGTGTCGATCATGCGCGCGACGTCGGGGTGGCGGTCGATGGTCACGGGCTGCCCGGCCGCGTCCCGGCCCTGATTGCGCTCGGCCGCATAGCGGCGGGCCAGATCGGCCGCGCGGGCAGCATGGGCGACGCCTTGCAGCGCGACGTCGAGCCGGGCGTGGTTCATCATCGCGAACATCACGCGCAGGCCGCCGCCTTCCTCGCCCACCAATTCCCCCTCGGCACCGTCAAAGGCAAGCTGACAGGTGGGCGAGGCGTGCAGGCCGAGCTTCTCCTCGATGCGCGTGACCGAGACCCGGTTGCGCCGCCCGTCGGGCAGATCCATCGGGCAGGCAAACAGGCTGAGCCCCTTCACGCCCTCGGAGGCCTCGCCGGTGCGGGCCAGCACCAGATGCAGGATGCTCTCGCTCATGTCATGATCGCCGCCCGAGATGAAGATCTTCTCGCCCTCGATCCGCCAACGGTCGCCGTCGCGCACAGCGCGGGTCCGGATTGCCGACAGGTCGGATCCCGCACCGGGTTCGGTCAGCGCCATGGTCGATAGCCAGCGCCCGTCGGCCAGCGGCGGAATGAAGGCGGCCTTCTGCGCCTCGGTCGCAAAGCGGCGCAGCAAGGCGATGGCGCCCGGCGCCAGCGAGGTGACCATCTGCAGCGAGTGATTGGCCCCGGTAAAGACCTCGCTGACCGCGGCCAGAATGGCGCCGCCAAGACCCTGGCCGCCGTATTCCTCGGGCGCGGCCAGCCCCTGCCATCCCTGTTCCGCCAGTTCGCGATAGAGATCGGGAAAGCCCCTGGGCATCTTGACCCGGCCCTCTTCCAGCCGGCAGCCCTCGGCATCGCCACTCGGGTCAAGGGGCGCGATCCGCGCTTCCGCAAAGGTGGCGAAATGGCCGAGGATCTCGCCTGCCAGTTCGTCGTCCCAGTCGGGAAGCCGTCCGGCCCCCGCGACATGGCGCAGCGAGAACAGGATGTCGTCGGTGGGGGCATGAAACGCGCTCATGACACCCCCAGCAGCCGCATGGCGTTTTCCTTCAGGATCAGCGGGCGAACATCGTCGCGGAAATCGGCCTTGTCGAAGGCATCGAGCCACTTTTCCGGTGCGATCATCGGCCAGTCCGACCCGAACAGCATCTTCTTTTTCAGCATCGTGTTGGCGTACTGGACAAGGATCTTCGGGAAATACTTCGGCGACCAGCCCGACAAGTCGATATAGACGTTGGGCTTGTGCTGGGCGACCGACAGCGCCTCTTCCTGCCAGGGAAAGGAGGGGTGGGCGAGGATGATCGGCATGTCGGGAAAATCGACCGCAACATCGTCGATATACATCGGATTGGAGTATTTCAGCCGCATCCCGTTGCCGCCCCGCATTCCCGAACCGACGCCGGTCTGCCCGGTGTGGAACAATGCGGGCTTGCCGGTTTCGGCAATCGCTTCGTAGAGCGGATAGGCCATGCGGTCGTTGGGAAAGAACCCCTGCATGGTCGGATGAAACTTGAACCCCTGAACCCCGTGGTTTTCCACCAGATCGCGGGCCTGTCGGGCGCCAAGCCGGCCCTTGGCGGGGTCGATCGAGGCGAAGGGGATCAGGATGTCGGCGTGTTCCGCCACCAGATCGGCAACCTCGTAGTTGTCATAGCGCCGATAGCCGGTCTCGCGTTCGGAATCGACCGGGAAGATCACTGCGGCAATGTTGGTTGCGCGAAAATGCGCGGCGGTTTCGGGAATCGTCGGCGGATGCGACCACGGCGCCCCGAAGTACTTTGCCATCGTGCTTTGCAGGTCATCATAGCCGTCGTCGGCATGGCAACCGCAGGATTCCTCGGCATGGGTGTGAAAATCGATCGCGCGGACCGACGAAAAATCGACCATTTCAGCCTCCCTCAGACGCGGATCAGCGCCGGGTCTTCGTTGTCGTAAAGCCGCTCCAGCAGATCGGCACGGCGGGTCAGGATCTTCTTGATGTTGAGCGAGCCCTTGTCGGTAATCTCGTGATCCTTCAGCGAGGGCGGTTCCGCCAGCACCATGGCACGGGTGATCCGCTTGGCCGAGCCGGAGACATGGGCGTTCAACGACCGCAGCCGCTCCTCGATCCGCGCCATCAGATGCGCGTCGGTGATCGCGCCGCGGGTGACCTCGCCCTCGGCGGCGGCACCGGCGGTGGGGAAGATGAACAGCCCGATCTCGCCACGATCATGGCCGCAGACGACGACCTCGCTCGCGATCCCGGAAAGCCCCTTCAGGGCGTTTTCGCGCAGCTTGCCCGCCTGCACCCAGGTGCCTGTCTCCAGCTTGAAATCCTCGGACACACGACCGTCAAAGACGAGGCCGCGGTTGGCATTCTCCGGATCGACAAAGCGCACCGCATCGCCGGTGATGAAGAAGCCCTCGTCGTCGAAGGCGGCGGCGGTTCGTTCGGGATCGTTGAAATAGCCCGCCATCACGTTCGGCCCCTTCACCCGGATCTCGCAGCGCATCTCGGCATCGGGGATCAGCTTGACCGTCACGCCGGGCACCGGCACGCCGATGACGCCCGACCGCCCGATGGGCTCGTGCACGATGACACAGGCGGGCGCCGTTTCGGTCAGCCCCCAGCTCGAGATCATCAGCGGCAGGCCGCCGCGCGCCTCGAAGCAATAGCGTTCCAGCCCCTCCCAGACGTCCTGCGGCAGCGAGGCGCCGGCATAGAACAGCAACTGCTGTTCCTTGAAGATATGGCGCCGCAGGTCCGGCTTGTCGGCCAGCGCCTCGACAATCATCTTCCAGCCGACGGGCACGTTGAAGGCGAGCGTTCCGGGCCGGTCGGTCCGGTTCTTCAGCGTCGTTGCAAAGGCGGGTCCGGTCGGCTTGCCGTTGTCGATGGTCAGCGTGCCGCCATGGGACAGCATCATGTTGACGTTGTGGCTGCCCCCGAAGACGTGGTTCCAGGGCAGCCAGTCGGTGATCCGCGGCGCATGGTCGGCCAGAAACGGCAGTGCCGCGGCAAGCTGGGCCTGATTGACGCACATCATCCGATGCGTGGTCAACACGCCTTTCGGGTCGGAACTCGACCCCGAGGTGAACAGGATTTTCGCCAGCGTATCGGGGCCGACCGCGGCATGGGCGGCATCGAGGTCGACGCCCGCGCTGCCCTTCAGCAATTCGCTGAACGGCGTGATCGGCCGCGGCGCATCGCCCCTGACCGCCACGACCTCGACCCCGTTCAGTTCCGGCAGGCAGAGCGCATCGGCATAGCGGCCGGCATCGTCGACAAAGGCAAGCCGCGGCTTCACCTTGTCCAGCACATAGGTCAGGCGCGCGTGGGCCTCGGCGATCAGCGAATATTGCTCGGCCAGCGGGACCACCGGCACGCCCACATATTGCGCGGCCAGCGACAGGATCAGGTGATCGAGCCCGTTGCCCGACAGGATCGCGATGGTGTCGTCCTGCCCCAGCCCGCGGCCGACAAGCGCGGCCGCAACCGCGCGAACCTGTTCCAGAAGCTCGGCATAGGTGACATTGCGCCAGCCCATGCCAGCGACCGGGCGTTCCGAAACGGCGATCCGATAGGGCGCCTTTTCGGCCCATTCATGCAGCCAGGCGCCGGTGTTCGCCACCGGCTCGGGCAGGTCATAGCCCGACCGCAAAAGGATGCTGCCATCGGCGCGGTCCTCGCGCAGCACCTTGTGCGGCAGGAACTGCGTCAGCGTGTGGCGCTGCGCCCAGTCGGCGCGGGCCTCGACCCCGGCAGGGGCCGCCTCGATTTCGAATGTCGCCATGTCTACTCCCCCCCTCGGGATCTCAGCGGAATGTCGGCGCGCGCTTTTCCAGGAATGCCCGCAGCCCTTCCTCGGCATCGGGTGTGGTCTGGACCAGTGCGGCGGCAAGGCTTTCGGTGAACAGCCCGTCGGCGCGGGACATGTCGTCGATCCGCGACAGCGCGTTCACCATGAAATAATTCGACATCGGCGCGTTTCCGGCGACCTGCCGGGCGAGCTTGCGCGCCAGCGGCAGTGCCTCGCCTTCGCCGACGGTATAATGCGCAAGGCCAAGCCGCAGGCCTTCCTCGGCATCGTATTTGCGCCCCGTCAACATCATCTCGACCATCCGGTCGGGGCCGAGGATCCGGCCCACCCGCACCGTCGCCCCGCCGCCGACGAAGATGCCGCGCCGGCCCTCGGGCAACTGGAAGATGACCGAGGGTTCGGCGATGCGGACATGGGTTGCGGTGGCCAGTTCAAGCCCGCCGCCGATCACCGCGCCGGTCATGGCGCTGATCGTGACCGGCCCGCCGAACTGGATCATGTCCATGACCCGGTGCCAGTTGCGCGAGTGATAGACGCCGTCCTCGGCGCTGCGCGACACATGCTCGGCGAGATCGAGGCCCGAGCAGTAGTGCCCGCCGCGGCCGTGCAGGATTACCACGCGAACCTCTTTCGGCAGGGTCGCATAGAAATGTTCGATCTCGGCCAGCAGCCCGTCGGACATGGCGTTGCGCTTGTCCTCGCGGATCAGCTCCAGCTCGGCGATCTGGCCGTCATAGGTGGCCTCGGAATAGGTGCTTTTCAACATGCGTGCCTCACTTCGGTGCCAGCCTGACCGCACTGTCGATGCGGATGACTTCTCCGTTCAGGATTGGGTTCTCGACGATCTGCTGGACCAGCATCGCGAATTCGTCGGGCCGGCCCATCCGCGAGGGAAAGGGCAGGCCGGATTCAAGCGCCGCGCGAACTTCGGGGGTCAGCCCGGCGCTCATCGCGGTTTCGAACAGCCCCGGCGCGATGGTCATCACGCGGATGCCGAACCGCGCCAGTTCGCGCGCGGCGGGCAGGGTCAGCGACGCGACGCCACCCTTCGAGGCCGCATAGGCCGCCTGGCCGATCTGGCCGTCCTGCCAGGCAACCGAGGCGGTGTTGACGATGATGCCGCGGGCGCCGTCGGCATCGACCGGTTCGAGCGCCGCCATCGCCCGCGCGGCGACGCTGAGCACGGTATAGGTGCCGATCAGGTTGACGCCGACCGTGCGCGCAAAGACGTCGATCGACAGGCTGCCGTCGCGCGGCAGGATGCGCGCCGCGGTGCCGATGCCGGCACAGTTCACGACAATCCGGGGCGCCGAGCCAAGTTCGGCTGCGGCACGTCCGAACGCCGCCTCGACCGCCTCGGCGTCGGTCACGTCGGCTGCGAGCGCAAGCCCGCCGATCTCGTTCGCGACACTTGCCGCGGCCTCGGCGCTGCGGTCGACGACCGCCACGCGCGCCCCACAGGCGGCCAGCCGCCGCGCCGTTGCGGCACCCAGTCCGCTGCCGCCGCCGGTGACCAGTGCGGTCAGGTTGGCAATGTCCATGTTTCTGTTCTCCCTAGAAAAAGCCGCGCGTCAGCATCATCGCGCCAACCAATGCAAGATCGGCTGCAAGGAACGGCAGGATCCCGGCAAAGACCTGTTCCAGCCGCACATAGTCGCGCGCGACCGAGTGGATGACGAAGACATTCAGCCCGACCGGCGGCGTGATCATGCCGATCTCGAGCAACTTGGCGACGAGGATGCCGAACCAGACCTTGTCGACGCCGTGGGTGACGACCAGCGGCAGGAACAGCGGCAATGTCAGCAGGAGCGCGCCAATGGGTTCAAGGAACATGCCGAGCGCCAGATAGATCAGCGCGATCAGCAGCAGCAGGCCGGGGGTGCCAAGCCCGAGGCCCTCGACCAGCGCGCCGATCTCGTGCGAGACCCCCGACATTGCGACAAGCCGCGTGAACAGGTTGGCGCCGATGGCGATGATGAACAGCGCGCCCGAGGACAGCAGTGTGTCGACAAGGCTTTCACGGAATCCGCTCCAGCTGAGCGAACGGCGCACCAGCCCGATGATCAGCGCCATGAAGGCCCCGACCGCCCCGGCCTCGGTCGCGGTGAAGATGCCGCCGAAGAGCCCGCCCATGACCACGGTTATGAGCAGAAGGACCGGCCAGATCTCCAGCGTCTTGGCCCAGCGGTCGCCCATCGAATAGGGCTCGGCGCGGGGCAGGCGGTCCGGCGCGCGCAGCCAGATGGCGAAGACGGCGAGGATGTAGAAAAACAGCGAGGCAAGGCCGATCATCAACCCGCCCGCGAACAGCGCGTTGATCGAGGTGTTCGACTGGATCCCGAACAGGATCAGGATGATCGAGGGCGGGATCAGTGCGCCGATTGTCCCCCCCGCCGCGACCGATCCGGTGGCGATGCGCATGTCATAGCCCTGGCGATGCATCTCGGGGATCGCGATGCGCCCGACCGCGGCCGAACAGGCAACCGAGGATCCCGAAACCGCGGCAAATCCGCTGGCACCGGCAAGCGAGGCAATCGCGAGCCCCCCTGGCAACCAGCCCCACCAGACCCTTGCCGCCTCGAACAGGCCGCGCGTCAACCCCGAATGATAGGCGAGATAGCCCATCAGCAGGAACATCGGGATCGAGCTGAGCGTCCAGCTGGCCGAAGAGGTATAGGGGATGGTCGACAGCATGCTCATCGCCGCCCGCGAGCCCGCGATGCCCCAGATGCCGACGAACGACACGAAGATCAGGCTGAAGCCGATGGGCACCCGCAGCCCGATCAGCACGAGCATTCCGGCAAGGGCGAGAACGCCGATCGTGATCGGTTCCATCATTTGGTCTCCAGAAGGTGAGAGTCGATTTCCGCCAGCGGATCATGGTTGTTTTCGGCGAAACGGCCGGTCAGCACCTCGACGATGCGAATACCCAGCACCATCGTCATCAGCCAGAAAGCGACGGGCGGGATCCAGAAGCTGAGCCAGGTCGGGAATTGCACCGTGCCGACCTCGACATAGGCGCGACGTGCGGTCTGGCGCAGGGCCTCGCCGGTCGATCCATAGGCGAGCAGCACGAAGACGATGAGGCCGACGGTGAAACCGAAGAACAGCATGATCCTGCGCGGGGTCCCGCGGACGCCATCGGTGAAGATCGTGGCTTCGATATGGCGGCGGTGGACCTCGGTCATGGCCAGCGGCAGCACGCTGATCGCCACCATGTAGTAGCGGCCGACCAGTTCGGTTGTCGCGGGAAACCCCGCACCGAGGACGCTGCGCATGAAGACGTCGAGGACGACCTGCAGCATCATGGCCAGAAGAACCATCGAGACCAGCACGATGCTGACCCGGCTTATCCATTTTTCCAGAGTCTTCATCTCACCCCTCCTCCGGGCAAGGCACCCCGCCTTTGGCGGGGCGCGCAGGGGTCAGAGGCCGTAGGCGCTCATGTCGAGCTTGGCGAAGATCTCGTCATAGCGAAGCTCCGAGACCTGCTCATAGGTCATGTCCTCGCTGATCAGGCCTTCCCATTTCTCGATCAGCGCGATGTAGCGGTCGATCTTGGCCTGGGCGTCGGCCACGCCGCGATCGCTCAGGATGCCGGCGGCCGCTGCCAGCCGCTCTTCGTTATAGGCGGCCTTTGCCGCAGCGAGGGTTTCGTCCATCTCGATGAACTCGATCCCCTCGACGTCGCGGGCGGCGTTGGCGTCGCGCAGGAAGGCGTAAAGCCCCTTGGTGATGCCGTATTGGGTGGCGCGCGCCAGCGCGGCGCGATCCTCGGGCGACATCCGGAACCACAGAAGCTGGCTGACCCCGCCGTCGGCGGCGCCGTTGAAGACGCCTTCTTCGATCTCGGTGACATAGTTCACCACGTCGCCAAGGCGGTTCGCGATGATTTCGTGATTGCCGCTGAAGGTGCCGTCGATGACGCCCTGGCTGAGCGATTCAAACAGTTCCGACGAGGGGATCTGTGTCGCCTCGCCGCCCATTGCGGCGACGAACCCGGCATAAAGCGGTGATCCGGTGCGGATGCGCATCCCCTTGAGGTCCGCGACGCTGCGCACCGGCTTCGTGGTCAGCAGGTTGTAGGGCGGGGTTGCATCGGTGCCGAGATAGACCTGTCCGTTGCGGGCAAACTCGGCCTGGCATTCGGCGCAGGTGGCGACGTAATCAGTCACCGCCGCGGAAATCACCAGATTGTTCGATCCAAGGATCGACAGCTCGGACGGCAGCGCCGCATCGGGGAACTCGGCCGGAAAATAGGGCATCAGCAGCGTGCCCATTTCGGTCACGCCATCGCGCAGCCCCGCGCTCATCTCGTTCGGCGCGACAAGGCCCGAGGGCGTGTCCTGCAGGTCCCAACGGCCATCGGTGAATTCCTGAAGCCGGACGCCGATTTCCGGAAAGACGTCGGTCGCCAACACATGGGACGGACCAAAGCCGCTGGTCGCCCGGATCGTATCTGCGCCAGCCATCGCGCCGGCAGCAGTCAACGCGCCGGCCAGGGCCAGCGTGGAAAGTCTGTTAATCATGTCTTCCTCCCTTGAAGTCGCCGCACTCCCGTTTCGCGGCGCAGATGACCTAGTCGGTCGTGGTCGTTTCTATCCTGTTCACCAGTCGGACCAGAAGTTGCCGTTCATCGGCACTCAGCCCGCGCAGCAGATGGCTTTCGGCACGGTGGATGGCCTCCACGGCCTTGTCGTGAAGGCGCCTGCCGCGCACCGTTGCGGTCAGGGAATAGCGGCGTCGATCGGTCTTCATCTGGGCCCGGCTGATCAGATTGCGGGTCTCGAGCTCGTCGAGGATGACGACGATGTTCGACCGCTCCATGCTGAGCTGTGCGGCGAGCGCCGAGGGCGCGATGCCGGGATTGGCAAGGATCACCGAAAGGCAGCTGAACGACGGGATCCGCAGATCAAGCTCGGCAAGAGCCGCCTGGGTTGCCGGGTTCAGCACCATATAGGCCCGCTTGAGGTTATAGCCGAGGAATTCCCGGATCGTGCCTTCGCTCAACTCTTCCGAGCCAACCTCCCCGACGGTCTGATCCGGCTTTCGATTGTCCACGGCGATTCCACCCTCTCCACCTCCTAGGTGTACCACAGCCTATATGGTTATCAAATATAATTATTTAGAATAACCATATTTGCACGATGGGGGGAGGGCGCACGCGGTCTGGCGCCGGGGTCATCCCAGCAGGTGGACCAGCCACAGCGACAGGAACGGGAAGGCGATCAGCAGGGCGATGCGGATGAAGTCGCTGACAAGGAAGGGAAGGACCCCGCGAAAGCTCTCGGACATCGGAACGTCCCGGGCGATGCCGTTGATGACAAAGACGTTCATGCCGACAGGTGGCGTGATCAACCCGACCTCGACCACCACGACGGCGAGGATGCCGAACCAGATCAGCGTGTCTTCTCCCGACATGCCGAAATCGAGGCCCGCGATGATCGGATAGAAGATCGGGATGGTCAGCAGCAGCATGGACATCGAATCCATCACGCAGCCCATCGCCATGTAGAGCAGCAGCATCGCCAGGAGCACCAGCATCGGCGACAGACCCGAGTCCGAAATCATCTGCGCGGCCAGCACCGGGGTCCGGGTCTGGGCGAGGAAGGCGTTGAACATCTCGGCGCCGAGAAGGATCAGGAAGATCATGGCCGAGGTCATGGCCGTGCCCCGCAGGCAGGCCATCAGGCCATTCAGGCGCATGCCGCCGTGCAGGATCGCCAGCACGCCGGCGCCAAAGGCCCCGACCGCCGCCGCCTCGGTCGGCGTGAACCAGCCGCGATACATGCCGACAATGACCAGAAGGAAGATCAGGATGATCGACCAGGTCTCGCGCAGGGCCATCAGCTTTTCGCGCCGGTCGGCGCGCGGCCCGGCCGGCCCCGCCTCGGGATGGCGGCGCACGAACACGGCCACCGCCACCATATATCCAAGTGCCGCCAGAACGCCGGGGACCATGGCGGCGACGAACATCTTGGCGATGCTCTGTTCGGCCATCAACGCATAGAGCACAAGGATCACCGATGGCGGGATCAGGATGCCAAGCGTGCCGCCCGCCGCCAGCGCGCCGGTCGCAAGCCCGCCGGAATAATTATAGCGCTTCATTTCGGGCAGGGCGACCTGGGCCATGGTGGCGGCCGTGGCAAGCGAGGAGCCGCAGATCGCGCCGAAGGCCGCGCAGCCGCCGATCGAGGCCATGGCAAGCCCGCCGCGCCGATGCCCGAGGAAGGCGGCTGCCGTGCGGAACAATGCGCGGCTCATGCCGGCATGGGTCGCGAATTCGCCCATCAGGACGAACAGCGGAATGACCGACAGCGAATAGGTGGAGAACTGATAGTAGCTCGAAGTCTTGAGATAGGCCAAAAGCGGCATCCAGCCATTGGTCAGGCCATAGCCGACGATCCCGACGCTCAGCATCGCGACGGCAATCGGAACCCGGATCGCCATCAGGGCGAGCAGCGCTGCAAAGCCGGCGAGGCCGGCGGCGATTCCAGTCATGACAGGGCTTTCCGAATGTGGCCCTGCATGGTCGCAGCACAGGTAAGGGCCAGAAGTGCGACCGCGGGGAGGATGATGACGAAGCTCCACCAGAGCGGGATCCGCAGCACCATGGATTGTTCGCCATAGTCCCGAAGGTCGAGGCCGCCATGAAACAGCCGCCAGCACATCAGCACCGCGATCGCGAGATAGAGAAGGTCGCCCACCGCCTCCAGCCAGTGGTTGGTGCGGGGGCGCAGGTTGATGGTGAAGAAGTCGACCAGCACGTTGCCGCTGCGGATCTGGCACCACGGCAGAAAACAGAAGATGGCAATGGCGCAGCCGATTTCGACCAGTTCGAAATCGCCGGAAATGGGGGCGCCCGTGACCGTCCGCAGGGTGACACTGGTCACCGTCAACAGCATCATCGCCAACAGCACGATGCCGCCCAGCCCGGCGAAAAGCCCGCACAGCTGCGTCAGCCAGCGCGGCACCGGCAGCGGATAGGTCTTTTCGGTGGAGTTGGGGTCGGTCACGGAAGCCTCCTTCTCTCTCAGTCCTGCTGTACGGCCAGCATCGCCCGGGCATCGTCGAGCATCGCCTGACCGTCCATGCCGTCGGCGTCCATCTGCTTGACCCAGGCGTCGACGACGGGCTGTGTCGCCTCGACCCAGGGCGCCAGCGATTCTTCGGGGATGATCGCGATGGTGGCCCCGGCATCGATTGCCGCCTGACGTTCGCGCACCTCGGCCGCATCAAAGGCGGGGCCTGCCAGTGCGGCGAGTGCCGCACCCGAATTGTCGTCGATCACCTTCTTCAGATCGTCGGGCAGCTTGTCATAGGCGCGCTTGTTCATCACCAGCGCCATGACCGAGGTCGACATGCCGCCGTTTTCGGACCCGATCTCGGTGTGGTCCTTGACGATCTCCTCGATCCGGAGCGATCCGAAGACCTCCCACGGGATCACCGCGCCGTCGATGACGCCGGTGCTCAGCGCCTGCGGCACTTCGGGAACCGGCATGCCGACGGCAGTGGCACCGAGCGCATTCAGCCCGTCGGTCATGGTCCGCGAGGGTGCCCGGATCTTCAGCCCCTTGAGGTCGGACAACTCGTTGACCGGCTTGCCGGCGGTGTGGATCTTGTAGGCGGCCGGTGCATGGATCAGCAGCGGGTGGACCTGCCGCAGTTCGTCGCCCAGGTACTTGGCCTGGAATTCCTGCAAGGCGTTGGTCGTCTCGGTGGCCGTGCCCGCCATGAACGGCAGTTCGAACACCTCGGAGACGGGGAACCGCCCGGGGGTATAGCCCAGAAGCGTCCAGGCGACGTCGACAATGCCGTCGCGCGCCTGATCGAACAGTTGCGGCGGCCGCCCGCCAAGCTGCATCGCCGGATAGATCTGAACGTCGATCCGTCCGCCCGATTGTTCCTCGACGGCCTTTTCCCAGGGCTCCAGAACGCCGGTCTGGATCGGGGCATCGGCAGACAGGAAATGGTGCACCTTCAGCACCACCTCCTGCGCCATGACGGATGTCGTCAGTCCGAGTGTTGCGGCGAGCGCCGCGATTGCGGTCTTCATGTCTTGTCCTCCCTTGAAGGTTTGCCCGCGTCAGCCTGCCTTGCGGCCTCCCCGGTCTGACGTGCGGGTCTCAGTCGTTCGGTCCAGTCGCCTCCGGGCGCCAGCGCGTCGAGCGCTTGCGCAAGGGTCCGATCCGGCGTTTCGGCCACGGCACGCAGCGCCTCGGCCACGAGGCGTTGCGCCTCGGCGCGCGGCATCTGCCGGCTCAGGGCAAAGGTTGCGGCCTCGGCCATCATGGCGCCGCGGTCGGCGGCGAAGGTCGCGGCGATCCGTTCGGGGCGGGGCACAAGCGTTGTCGCCAGATCGAGGCCGATGCGCAGCGCCGCGCCGGTGCGGACCACCATCTGCGGCAGCACCGCCCATTCGAGGCCAAGCGCCGCGCCGTCGCGTTCCTGGGCATGGATCATTGCCTGATGCAGCGTGCCCGTGTCGCCCGCGTTCAGCCGCGCCAGCGTCACCAGCGCCTCGGCCGCCACCGGGTTCGATTTCTGCGGCATGGTCGAGGAACCGCCGCCGGTTCCCGCCGCGACCTCGGCGATCTCGGACTGTCCGAGCAGGATCAGATCGATCCCGATCTTGCCGAGCGAGCCGGTGACAAGGGCAAGCCAGCCGCCGAGTTCGGCGATGGCGTCGCGGGTGGCGTGCCAGGGGATCTCGGGCGCGCTCAGGCCAAGCGCGTCTGCCAGTGCCCGGCGGACCTCGTCCGTCGATGGCGACAGCGCGGCCCCCGTGCCCGCCGCCCCATGAAACGAGACATTGAAAAGACGCGGGCGCAGTTCATCCAGACGCTGAAGGTGCCGGCCAAGCGGCGCCCGCCAGACCGCGATCTTGGCGCCTAGCGTCGTCGGCGCGGCAATCTGAAAGCGGGTCCGTGCCGGGATCGGCTGATCGGCAAAGGCCGCAGATTTTTCGGCCAGCATGGCATCGAGCGCGCCAAGCCTTTCGGCCATCACTTCAAGTGCCGTGCGCAGTTGCAGAACCAGCGCGCTGTCCTGGATGTCTTGCGATGTGGCACCGAAATGGACCCAGTCGGCGTGCGGGCCGCAGGCCGACCGCAGCGCCGTGACAAGCGCCTGTGCCGGGATCCCGGCACGCGCGGTACCCGGCTCGAGTGCCGCGGCATCGGGGTGCAGATCGGCGGCAACCCCAGCAATCGCCTTGGCGGCCTCGGGTGGAATGATCCCGAGCCGCCCCTCGACCCGCGCCAACGCCGCCTCGACCCGCAACATCGCCGCAATCTGCGCGGCGTCGCCCATGATCCGGGCCAGGTCGCTGTCGCCGAGAAGGCCGTCGAGAAGGCTCATGGCGTGGGCAGCCCGAGAATGCTGCGCGCCTCGGCCACCGTGGCGACGGGCCGGTCGTATTTCTGGCAAAGCTCCACCGCCCGCGCGACCAGCGCCGCGTTCGAGGGCGCCAGCCTGTCGCGGTCGAGCCTGACGTTGTCCTCGAGCCCGGTGCGGGCATGGCCGCCCGACGAAATCGCCCAGTCGTTCATGACGATCTGGTTCGAACCGATCCCGGCCGCGCACCAGGGCGCGTCCTCGCCGAACAGACGCTTGACGGTATGGATGTAGAAATCGAACACCTCCCGGTCGACCGGCATCGCGTTCTTCACGCCCATCACGAACTGGACATAGGGCGTATCGGGGATGCGCCCGTCGGCATGCATCTGTGCCGCCTGAAAGATATGCGACAGATCGAAGGCCTCGATCTCGGGCTTGACGCCACAGGTCACCATCTCGGCCGCAAGCCAGTCGACCAGATCGGGCGGATTCTCATAGACGCGGGTCGGAAAGTTGTTCGACCCGACCGACAAGGAGGCCATGTCGGGCCGAAGCGGCAGCATGCCGCCCCGCGCCTGACCCGCCCCGGATCGTCCACCGGTCGACAACTGGACGATCATGCCGGGGCAGGCCTTTTCGATCCCTTCCTTCAGCGCGGCAAAGCGATCGGGATCGCTGGTGGGGCGCCCTGCATCGTCGCGCACGTGGCAATGCGCGATGCGTGCGCCGGCCTCGAAGGCCGCTTGGGTCGATTCCACCTGTTCCGTGACAGTGATCGGCACCGCCGGGTTGTTTTCCTTGGTCGGAAGCGAGCCCGTGATGGCCACGCAGATGATGCAGGGTTTGGTCATTTTACGCCTCAGATGTCGAAGAACACGGTTTCGTCCTCGCCCTGCAGGCGGATCTCGAACCGGTAGACCGGCGTGCCGTCGCGCATCGAGCGTTTGGCGATCAGCGTCTGGCGGCGGCGTTCCCATTCGATCAGGTTGATCACCGGGTCCTTGGCATTCGCCTCGGCCTCGTCGTCGAAATACATCCGCGTGTTGAGCCCGATGTTGATGCCGCGCGCGACGATCCACAGGTTGAGATGCGGCGCCATTTCACGCAGCCCCTGATGGCCGCGTCCATGTGCATCGATCTGCTCTTCCTGCGCTGCCGGCCGGACCTCGGACGCCATTTCGCGGCGCGCCCTGACCGGCCCCGGCTTGACAGTGTCAAAGCCCCATTCGCCGGTCGCGAAATCGGTGATCACCCGGCCCCAGCCGCGAAAGCCCTCCTCGACCTCGCCGGGATGTTCGGGATGGGCATAGATGCCGTCCGCGTTGGCCTGCCAGACCTCGATCAGGACATCCTTGACCGGGCTGCCCATGCCGTCGATCACCACGCCCTCGACGCGGATCCGCTCGCCTTTTGCGTTCGGCCCGGCAATGTCCCAGCCAAGCTCGCGGCGATAGATGTCAAAACCCGCGGCACCGGGGGCGAGGCCGATGTGCACATAGGGGCCCGCCGTCTGCGAGGCGGTTTCGGGGAGATAGTTCAGTTCCTGCGGCATCTCAGTTCCCCTCCAGACGGTTTTCAAACAGCGTGGACCGGCGGCCGCGCAACACGATGTCGAACTTGTAGGCAACCGTATCCAAGGGGATCGTTGCGTTCATGTCCAGCTTTGCCACCAGCCTGTCGATGGCCGCGGGGTCGGGAACCGTATGAACGATGGGACACAGCGGGATCAGCGGATCGCCCTCGAAATAGATCTGCGAGATCAGCCGCTGGCTGAACGAGGCGCCGAAGATCGACACATGGATATGCGCCGGACGCCAGCTGTTGACCCAGTTGCGCCAGGGATAGGCGCCGGGTTTCACCGTACGGAAATAGTAGTATCCGTTCTCGTCGGTCAGCGTGCGGCCGCAACCGCCGAAATTGGGGTCGATGGGCGCAAGATAGGTATCCTTCTTGTGGCGATAGCGTCCGCCGGCATTGGCCTGCCAGATTTCGACCAGCGTGTTGGGCACGGGACGTGCGTTCTCGTCCAGCACCCGGCCATGGACGATGATCCGTTCGCCCACCGGATCGCCGGTCTTGGCGTAGTTCTTGATCAGGTCGTTGTCGATCGGGTCGATGTCGTTGTGGCCAAAGACCGGTCCAGTGATCTCGGACGCCGATTGCTGCAACGAGATCAGGCTGTAGCGCGGCGACCGCGCGACCGAGGTCTTGTAGTTCGGCGTATGCGCTGGCGGCTGCATCGTGCGGTCGCGCTGGTAATATTCGGCTGGTGTCATTCGGATTGGCCCTCCCCGGCGTCCATTTCGGCATAGGTTTGCTTGGCGAGCTTGAGCGCGTGGTTGGCCCGCGGCACGCCACAATAGATCGCCACGTGCTGAAACACCTCGATCACGTCGCTGCGGCTGGCCCCGGTGCGGGCGGTGGCGCGGATGTGCATCGGGATCTCCTCGAAATTCCCGGCAGCCGCGAGCAGCGCAAGCGTCAGCATCGACCGTTCGCGGCGGCTGATCCCGTCGCTTGCCCAGACCGTGCCCCAGGCGCCATTGGTTATCAGATCCTGGAACCGGGCGTCGAACTCGGTCTTCTGCGCCTCGGCGCGGTCGACATGCGCGTCGCCCAGAACCTCGCGGCGTACCTTCATGCCGGTCTCATAGCGATCAGACATGACCGACCTCCTTCAGGAATTGCGTGAGTATCGCGGCAAAGGCCGCGGGCGCCTCGACGCAGGGCAGATGACCGGCGCCCGCGATTTCGGCATATTTGGCCCCGTCGATCAGTTGCGCGGTCTGTTGCACCAGCGCAGGCGGGGTCGACCCGTCAAGCGAGCCGCCGATCAGTTGCACGGGCAACCGCAGGCCCCGCGCCTGATCGGTCAGATCCGCCGCCGCCAATGCCTCGCAGCAGGCGACATAGCCCGCCAGCGGCTGTCGTTCCAGCATGGTTTGCCACAGGTCTGCGGCGCCCGAGGCGCGGAAGTCGGGCGAAAACCAGCGCTCCATCGTCGGCGCGCCGATCTGGCCCAGCCCGCCACTGCGGATTGCCGCGATCCGGTCTTGCCACATCTCCTCGGTGCCGATCCTGGCCGCGCTGTTCGACACGACAAGCGCGCGCAACAGGCCAGGGTGCCGTGCCGCCAGCGACAGGCCGATCATGCCCCCGATCGAAAGACCGACGAAGGTGACCTCGGTCAATCCCAGGTGACGGATCAGGCCCGCGGCATCGTCCGCCATCTGGTCGATGCTGTAGGGGCCCGGCGTCGCCTCGGACAGGCCGTGACCGCGCTTGTCATAGCGCACCAGCCGCAGCCCGGCGGGCAGATGCGGCACAAGCGCGTCCCACAGCCGCAGATCGGTGCCGAGCGAATTGGCGAAGACCAGCGCCTTGCCGTCCCGCGGACCCTCGTCGGCAAAATGCAGCCCGGCGCCGTTTACCTGCGCTCTTTGCATCAATAGGGCAGCCCGACGTAGTTTTCCGCGAAGGCACGCTGCTGGGCCTCGTTGTCGCGCAGGAAGGCGATGTCGCTTTGCTGCATCTTCAGGTCGAACTCGCTCTGGTCCGGGTAACGATGCAGCAGCGAGCTGAACCACCAGCTGAAGCGCTCGGCCTTCCAGATCCTCAGCAGCGCCTTCTCCGAATAGCGGTCGAGCCCATCGGAGTCGCCATCCTCGTACCACTGGCACAGGCCGGTCAGCAGGTATTGCACGTCGCTTGCCGCGGTGTTCAGGCCCTTGGCCCCGGTCGGCGGCACGATATGGGCCGCGTCGCCGCACAGGAACAGCCGGCCCCAGCGCATCGGTTCGGTCACGAAGGACCGCAGCGGCGCGATGGATTTTTCAATCGACGGGCCGGTGATCAGCCGGTCGGCAACGGCCTCGGGAAGCCGCCGCTTCAGTTCCTGCCAGAATGCGTCGTCGGTCCAGTCCTCGGGGCTGTCGGACAGCGCGCACTGGATATAATAGCGCGACAGATGATCGTTGCGCATCGAACAGAGCGCGAAGCCGCGTTCAGAGTTCGAATAGATCAGCTCGTCGTGGACAGGCGGCGTCTCGGAGAGCACCCCGAGCCAGCCGAAGGGATAGGTTTTTTCATATTCGCGACGGACGGTCAGCGGAATGGTCTGGCGGCTGACGCCGTGAAAGCCGTCGCAGCCGGCGACGAAATCGCAGTCGATCCGCTTGTCCTGCCCATGCAGGCGATAGGTGACATAGGGGCTTTCGGTGTCGGCGTCGTGGATGACGACATCGTCGACCTCGAATTCGATCGGCGCGCCGCTGGCCTCGCGGGCGTCATAGAGATCGCGGGTCAGCTCGGTCTGGCCATAGACGATGACGGGCGTGCCGGTCAGCTTCTTGAAATCGACGTGAAACATCTCGCCGTTGAACGCGACCTGGGTGCCGTCATGCACGAAGCCTTCGCGATGCAGCCGATCCGCGACGCCGGCCTGTTCCATCAGCGCGACCAGACCGGTCTCAAGCACGCCGGCACGAATGCGGCCGAGCACATAGTCCCGGGTCTTTCGCTCCAGCACCACGGCGTCGATGCCGCGCTTGTGCAAAAGCTGCCCCAGCAGCAGCCCGGACGGGCCGCCACCGACGATTACAACCTGAGTACGCATTCATGTTCCTCCCCTGTGCTCAAATTTGCCTATTGGTAGCGGTAAGTAAAATGATATAAATTCAACGTTAGATACCAAAAGTGGTAAGTAATGCATCGCCGCATCAAGATCCGCCACCTTCAGGCGCTGGTTGAAATCGTTCGGCAGCGAAGCCTGAAGCGCGCCGCGGAACGTCTGTACCTGACCCAGCCCGCCATTTCGCGCAGTCTGGCCGAGCTGGAAGACATCGTCGGCGCGCGCCTGCTGGAACGTGGCCGCGCCGGGATCGCACTGACCCCGCAGGGCGAGCACTTTCATGGCTTTGCGCAAAAAAGCCTGTCGGCATTGGAGCTTGGTATTGCGGGGATCGAGGATGCAGGCCGCGAGGGGGCGCTGACGCTGCGGGTCGGGGCGTTGCCTTCGGTCGCCGCACGGCTGATGCCCGAGATCGTCGTCCAGTCAACGATCATGGCTCCGGAGCTGCGGCTGACCATTGCCGACGGCTCCCACGACCACCTGACCGCGCAGCTACGCGGCGGTCTGCTCGACGTCGTGATCGGGCGGCTCGGGGCGCCCGAAACCATGCGCGGGCTGTCTTTTACCCAGCTCTATCTGGAAGATGTCGCCTTTGTGGTCCGACCCGGACATCCGATCCTCGAGGCGCCGGAGTTCCGCCGGATCGTCGACTGGCCGGTAATCTATCCGCCGCCCTGGGCTGCGATCCGCCCCTTTGTCGAACGGCTGTTCATTGCCGAGGGAATTCCTGAACCCAAGCGCAGGATCGAAACGGTCTCGGGCGCGTTCGGGCGCGTCCATACCCGCCAGAGCGATGCAATCTGGATCATCACGACCGGCGTCATTGCCAACGAACTGGCCGAAGGGCGATTGATACGGCTGCCGATCGAGACCGGCGGAACCGAGGGTCCGGTCGGGTTGATGACGCGGGCAAGCGAACCTGAAACGCCGGAGAGACAGCTGTTCCGGCTGGCAACAGACCAGGCGCTGGCAGTGCAATATCCCGACACGGGCGGCGCCTGAGACGGACGGAGGCAGGACGCCCGAAGGCCCGGCAAACCGAGCGCCGGGCGTCCCGCATCGGGCGATGGAGTTATTCCGCGGCTTTCACGAAGGACGGGTTGTTGGGATGGGTCGTCCAGTCGCCATGTTCGGCCGCGACCTTGCGGCCCGTCCGCGGATCGGTCTCGCCCGGCGTCATCTGTTCCATCGTGATGCAGTTCTCGACCGGGCAGACGTTGACGCAGAGGTTGCAGGCCACGCATTCGGCGTCGTTCACCTCGAAGACCCGCCCTTCCTTCATCCAGATCGCCTGATGCGAGGTATCCTCGCAGGCGGCAAAGCAGCGGCCGCACTTGATGCAGGCGTCCTGATTGATCTTTGCCTTGGTGACATAGTTCAGGTTCAGGTGCTGCCAGTCGCGGACGTTCGGCACGGCACGGCCCGTGATCTCGGCGACCGAGCCATAGCCCTTGCTATCCATCCAGTCCGACAGACCGGCGATCAGCTCTTCGACGATGCGGAAACCATAGGTCATGACCGCGGTGCAGACCTGCACGTTACCGGCGCCAAGCGCCATGAATTCGGCCGCATCGCGCCAGGTCGTGACCCCGCCGATGCCGCTGATCGGCAGGCCGGCGGTTTCGGGGTTGCGCGCGATCTCGGCCACCATGTTCAGCGCGATCGGCTTGACCGCCGGGCCGCAATAGCCGCCATGGGTACCCTTGCCGTCGATGGTCGGTTCGGGCGCCATGGTGTCGAGGTTGACCGAGGTGATCGAATTCACGGTGTTGATCAGGCTGACCGCATCGGCGCCGCCGCGTCTGGCGGCCTCGGCCGGGCCGAGGATGCTGGTGACGTTCGGTGTCAGCTTCACGATCACCGGCATCCGGGTGGCTTCCTTGCACCAGCGCGTCACCATCTCGATGTATTCGGGCACCTGACCGACGGCCGATCCCATGCCGCGTTCGGCCATGCCGTGCGGGCAGCCAAAGTTCAGCTCGACCCCGTCGGCGCCGGTTTCCTCGACCAAGGGCAGGATCGCCTTCCAGGCCTCTTCGGTGCAGGGCACCATCAGCGAGACGACGACGGCGCGGTCGGGATAGTCCTTCTTGACCGCGGTGATCTCGCGCAGGTTCACTTCGAGCGGCCGGTCGGTGATCAACTCGATGTTGTTCAGCCCCAGCAGCCGCCGGTCCGCGCCCCAGATCGCGCCATAGCGCGGGCCGTTGACGTTGACGACGGGCGGGCCTGCCTCGCCGAGCGTCTTCCACACCACACCGCCCCAGCCCGCCTCGAAGGCGCGGCGGACGTTGTATTCCTTGTCGGTCGGCGGCGCCGAGGCCAGCCAGAACGGGTTCGGGGACTTGATCCCCACGAAGTCGGACGCGAGATTTGCCATTGTCGTTGCTCCGTCACTCGGCCGCGATGGCCGCGTCGCCCACAAGCGACGCATGGATGTCCTCGGCCGCGTCGCGGCCATCGGCGACGGCGGTGACTGTCAGGTCCTCGCCGCCGGTTGCGCAATCGCCCCCGGCCCAGACCCCGGCGACCGAGGTCCGCCCCGGCCCCGTTACCGCGATCTTGCCGCCTGCGGTCTCAAGCCCCTCGGGCGCGCCGCTCAGGGTCTGGCCGATGGCCTTCAGGACCTGATCGGCCGGGATCGTGAAGCGTTCGTTAGACAGCCGCAGACCCTCCGGTCCGTCCTCGGAATAGGCGAAGGTCACGCCGCTGACCGTGCCATCGCCCTCGACCGCCACGGGCTGGGCGTTCAGCACGATGCGAACGCCTTTCGAGGTCGCCAGATCCTGTTCATAGACCGAGGCCGACAGTTTCTCGCGACCTCGGCGATAGACCATGGTCACGGTCTCGGCCCCCAGAAGGCGGGATTGCACCGCGGCATCGACCGCCGTCATGCCGCCGCCGATCACCACCACATCGCGCCCGACGGGCAGCGAGGTCAGATCGCGGGACTGGCGCAGCTCGGCAATGAAATCGACGGCGTTCACGACGCCTGTCTGATCCTCGCCCGGCACCTCCAGCGCCCGAACGCCCGCAAGGCCGATCCCGAGGAACACCGCGTCGAAATCTGCGCGCAGGCCCTCCAGCGTCAGGCCCTCGCCTAGTGCCTTGCCACAGCGCAACTCGATGCCGCCGATCTGCATCAGCCAGGCGACCTCGCGGGCGGCAAAGTCGTCGGTCGCTTTGTAGGCCGCAATGCCGAATTCGTTCAGGCCGCCCGGTTTCGGGCGCGCGTCGAAGATCACCACCTCGTGGCCCTTCATCGCCAGCCGGTGGGCACAGGCAAGGCCCGCGGGCCCCGCACCCACCACCGCCACACGCCGGCCGGTCGCCGTGGCGCGGGCAAAGGGGTGGACGCCTTTGGCCATCAGGTGATCGGTCGCAAAGCGCTGCAGCCGGCCGATCTCGACCGGTTCGCCATCGCCCGCCATCCGTACGCAGGCTTCCTCGCACAGCGTCTCGGTCGGGCAGACCCGGGCGCACATGCCGCCCAGAATGTTCTGGCTCAGGATCGTGCGCGCCGATCCTTCGGTGTCGGCGGTCTGGATCTGGCGGATGAACAGCGGAATGTCGATCGATGTCGGGCAGGCCGTCATGCACGGCGCCTCATAGCAGAAATAGCAGCGATCAGCCGCCACCCGTGCCTCGTGGGCATCGAGCGGTGCGTGCAGATCGTCGAAATTCCGGTCGATAGTCGCCGGGTCGAACCGTCCGGCGGCGACCCCCGGCGTTCTCTGGCTGTTTTGCATGGTGCAAACCCCTGCTGGAGAGCTTCTGGGTGCAGGCTGGCACGGCTTTGGAGTTCTGGCAAAGAGAAATTTGACCGGGCGGTCAAAAAGTGTCGATGTCCGGGCGCGTGCCTATCCGCGCGCCGTTTCGCCCGGAAATTCGCCGGCGTGGCGGTTTTTCATTGCGCTGCTTTCGTCCCGCCCGGCCGGGTGCTAGCACGGGGCAGAGCTTGCCTGGATGGACCGCCGATGCTGCCTCTCGACCCCAAGACCATTCCCGATACCTACAAGCGCGGCCTGCAATTGCAGAAAGCCGGGCGCCTTGACGAGGCGCGGGCGCTGCATGCGAGCATCGTCGCCGCGGCGCCCGGCATGTTCGAGGCCCATTTCCAGCTTGGCCGGATCGATTTTGCCCGTGGCGATGCCGCGGCCGCGGTCGCGCATCTCGAGACTGCACGGAAGCTCAGGCCAGATGAGGTCGAGGTTCTGCGCGGACTGGCCAGCGCCTATGAAGCCGCGGGCCGGATCGACGAGGCGCTTGCGCTGCACGACGATCTGATCCGCCGGTTGCCGAAACAGGTGCGCCCGCTTGCCGACAAGGCGCTGGTGTTGCAGCGGACCGGCGACTTCGATGCCGCCGAGGCGCAGCTTCGCAAGGCGTTGAAGCTGGCGCCGCTTGAGGGGCAGCTTTACCGGATGCTGACCTCGACCCGGAAGCTGAAGAAGGGCGATCCGCTGATCGGCGCGATGCAGAAGGCTCATGCCGACAAGCGGGTCACCGGGCGCAGCCGGATCCAGCTGCAGTTCGCGCTTGCCAAGGCGATGGAGGACAGCGGCCAGTTCGACCGGGTGTTCCGCTATCTGAACCCCGCCAATGCGGCCATGCACGCGGCATTTCCCTATGACATCGCGCGGCGGAAATCCGAGGTCGACCAGCTGATTGCCACCTTCCGCGGCCACGATTTCACCCCGGTCGGTCCGGGGCCCGAGGGGTTCGCGCCGATCTTTGTCACCGGCATGCCGCGGTCCGGTACGACGCTGGTCGAACAGATCCTGGCGAGCCACCCGGATGTGACGGCGGGCGACGAGATGTTGCATGGGTTGCGGCTGGCCTATGGCCTGATCGGCGAGCCTGAAAAGGGCTTTCGTCCCATGGCGAGCCTCGCCCCCGAGCAGATCGCGGCCTTCGGCCAAGCCTATAGCGATGCAGTGCGCCGGTCGGTCAGCTTTGCCGCGCGGGTGACCGACAAGTCGATTCAGACCCATCTGATCATCGGCCTGCTGAAGCAGGCGATCCCGAACGCGCGGTTTCTGGTCGTGCGCCGCGATCCGCGCGATCTGCTGTATTCCATCTACAAGAACCTGTTCGTCGATGGAAAGCACCTTTATGCCTATGACTTTCAAAGCCTTGCAGGGTATTATCAGAGCTTCCTGAAGATCCTCGAGTTCTGGCGCGAGACGATCCCGGACGCCTTCCACGAGGTGGTCTATGAGGATCTGGTGGCCGAGCCCGAGGCGCAGACGCGGGCACTGATCGCGGCCGCGGGGCTTGACTGGGACCCGGCCTGCCTGTCGTTTCACGAGACGAAGCGCGAGGTAAAGACGCTGTCGATCCAGCAGGTGCGGCAGCCGATCTATCGCAGTTCGGCACAGGCGTGGGAGAAGTTTTCGACCGAGCTTCAGCCCCTGAGCGAGGCGCTGGAGCGGGAAGGGGTGCTGTGACATGGGCCTGAGAGAGATCGAGGCGCGGATTGCCGCGGCAGAGGCGGCGGTAGGGCGGCCCGCGGGGTCGGTGCAACTGATCGCGGTGTCGAAGGTGCAGCCGAACGACCGGGTCGCGGCGGTGCTGGAACAGGGCCAGAGGGTGTTCGGCGAGAACAGGGTGCAGGAGGCGCAGGGCAAATGGCCCGGGTTCCGCGAACGCTTCGAGGGGATCGAGCTGCACCTGATCGGGCCGTTGCAGACCAACAAGGCGCGCGCGGCGATCGAGCTTTTCGATGCGATCCACACGCTCGACCGGCCGAAACTGGCCCAGGTGCTGGCGCGGCTGGCGCAGGAGACCGGGATCTGCCCGCCGCTGTTCATCGAGGTCAATACCGGCGAGGAGCCGCAGAAGGCGGGCGTGTTGCCCGCGGCGGTCGATGGTTTTGTCGCTGAAACCCGCGCCATGGATCTGCCGGTGCAGGGGTTGATGTGCATCCCGCCCGTCGACGAGGACGCCGCGCTGCATTTCGCCCGGCTCGCCGGGCTTGCCGAGCGCAACGGGCTTGCCGGGCTGTCGATGGGGATGAGCGGCGATTTCGAGCGTGCGATTGCCGCGGGCGCGACCCATGTGCGGGTCGGTTCGGCGCTGTTTGGCGAACGCGACTACGGCTGAGGGGGGGACGCCGCTTGCGCGGCGTGCCTCCGGCGGGGATATTTGGGAACAGAAGAAGCCGGGGTCGATCAGGGGACGATGAGCGTCGTTCCAGGGCAAAGGCGCGACGCGATCCAGTGCAGGTGATCGCGGCGGAAGGCGATGCAGCCGGCGGTCGGATAGCGCGGGCTGCGCCAGATGTGCAGGAAGATCGCCGAGCCGCGGCCGGGCAGGGCAGGGCGGCTGTTCCAGTCGGTGACGAGGATCAGGTCATAGAGCGGATCGGGGCGGCGCAGCGCCTCGTGACTGAAGCCGTGGGGCGCTGTCACGGGCTGATTGTAAGACGGGTCGGTCGGATCGTCGGACCACAGATCGCGCGGGCCGATAGCTTTGGCCCAAGGGGTCGGGCGGGGAAGTCGGTCGGGGCGATAGAGCAGGCCGGTGATGCGGTGGCAGCCCCGCGGGGTTGCGCCGTCGCCTTCGCGCTTGTCGTCCGTGATCCCGGTGCGGCCGATGGCGGCGGGGACAAGCCGGCCGTGGAACCGGATGCCGCGCGGGGTCAGGACAATGTCCAGCGGGCTCAAAACAGATGGCCCGACTTGGCGGCCTTGGTTGCCAGATAGGCGGCGTTCTCGGGTGTGAGTCCGACTTTCAGTGGCACCCGTTCGGTCACGTCGATCCCCTGCGCCCGCATCATCGCGATCTTGGCGGGGTTGTTGGTCATCAGCCTGACCGCGCCCACGCCCATCGCGCGCAGCAGCGCCGCGCCGATACGGAAATCGCGCTCGTCATCCTCGAAGCCGAGCCGGTGGTTGGCCTCGACCGTGTCGAAGCCCTGGTCCTGCAGGCGGTAGGCGCGCATCTTGTTGGCAAGCCCGATGCCGCGCCCCTCCTGGTTGAGATAGAGCAGGATGCCGGCGCCCTCGGTGTTCATCGCGGCCAGGGCTGCATGCAGTTGCGGGCCGCAATCGCATTTGAGCGAGCCGAGGAGATCGCCGGTGAAGCAGGCCGAATGCAGGCGCGCCAGCACCGGCTTGCTGCGATCGGGCTGGCCCACCTCGATTGCATAATGTTCCTCGCCGCCGTCGTCGGGGCGGAAGACATGCAGCCGTCCGGCGCGGGCCAGCGCCATCGGCAGCCGGGCCGAGACCACCTCGTCGAACTGCGCGCCCGCCTCGGGGCGGCCGTCGGTGGCGATATCGAGTGTGGTCAGGGTTGCGGTTTCGTCGAGCGGCAGAACCGGGGCGACCAGCACCGCCGGCAACAGCCGTGCCTCCTTGGTGAGTCCGATCGCCTCGCGGTGCAGCGCCGTATCGCCGTCGCGGAGCGTCCTGAACGGGCCCTTCATCGGCATGTCGAGGTCGCTGGCCGGGTCGGCAACAGACCGGGCCCAGTCGAGCGTCGCCCCCTCGGGGAGCGCGATGCGGGCCAGATCTCCGTCATAGGCACGCGCTTTCAGCGTCTCGGCCCGGTGGCGGGTGATTGCAAGGGAGGCGCCGGTGCGGCCGGCAAGCGCGGCGAACCGCGCTGCCCCGAGGGTCTCGACCGCGGCGGCGAGCAGGACAGGTCCGCCGCCCGACAGGCAGATCGGCAGGCCCAGGCGCAGGTCGGCGCGGGCGCGGGCGCGCCGTTCGGCCGGGGTGAGGGACAGGGACATGGGCGGGGCTCCTGAGTCTGGTGGCGTCTTCTCTATCCGTTGGGTGGCAAAGTTGAAACATTTGCCGGCTGGGGACACATCGGCGTGAAATCCCTGCAGCAAAACTTGTCGGATTCGCGAGCGTCACGCATTTGCGATTCAGAGAGCGAGGAATATCCGCATGGGAAACCTGAAAAAGATCCTGCTGGTCGATGACGACGACGATCTGCGCGAGGCGCTGAGCGAGCAACTGGTCATGACCGAGGATTTCGACGTCTTCGAGGCTGCGAGCGGCCAGGAGGCTTTGGAAAAATCGAAAGCCGGTCTCTACGATCTGGTGATTCTCGACGTCGGCCTGCCCGACAGTGACGGACGCGAGTTGTGCCGTGTCATGCGCAAGCAGGGCGTCAAGTGCCCGGTGCTGATGCTGACCGGGCATGACAGCGACGCCGACACGATCCTTGGCCTCGACGCCGGGGCCAACGACTATGTGTCGAAGCCGTTCAAGTTCCCGGTGCTGCTGGCGCGGATCCGCGCCCAGTTGCGCCAGCATGAGCAATCCGAGGATGCCGTGTTCCAGCTTGGACCCTATACGTTCAAGCCGGCGATGAAGATGCTGGTCGATCCGGCCGAGCGCAAGATCCGGCTGACCGAGAAAGAGACCAACATCCTGAAATACCTGTATCGCGCCAGCGAGGGCGTGGTGCCGCGGGACGTGCTGTTGCACGAGGTCTGGGGATACAACGCCGGGGTCACGACCCACACGCTGGAAACCCACATCTATCGCCTGCGGCAGAAGATCGAGCCCGATCCGTCAAATGCCCGGCTTCTGGTGACGGAATCGGGCGGTTATCGTCTGGTAGCTTGAGAGGGCGCGTGTCGCCGCGTTTGTGAAGGCGATTGTTAACCAGTATCTGCCAGAATCCCCTGGTCACGTCGGGGCTATGACGTGGCATCCTCCCTGTTGGACTGGGCCGCCATTCTTGGCGGCCCTTTTTTTACTGCGGCCATATGCACGGCCTGAGGGGCGAAGATCTGCCACCGCTGGTCCGTTCCGCATGGCAGAACGCGCAGGGAGCGGTCCCCGTGCCTGCGGACCTTTGCCTACCGGGACAGGGATTTGGTCGCGTTGGCCTTCACGATCATCGGGTGGAAGGTGAAGACGTCGCGGGTTGCGGCATCCACATCGACCTTGATCCAGTGGATGTTGGGGCTGCCGAAGGTTTGCACCCGGGTGAAGTTCGCCAGCATGTGGGAGGCATCGGGCAGCGGCTTGTCGATCTTGAAGAAATGCGTGTCGCCATGCACCAGAACGACCTGGCCGTCGAAGGCTTCGGTTTCGGCGATCAGCGTGTCGAGGAACGCGGCATAGCCTTCCTTGCCCGGCAGACGGCTTTCGTCGTCATCCTCGGTTTCGGGCACGTCAAAGCCGGGGTCGGCCTGGATGACGATCATCACACCCTTGTCGCCTTTAGCCTTGGCCGCGGCGAAGGAGGCCTTCAGCCAGGCTGTGTTGGCGGCATCGCGTTCCTGATATTCGGCGTTGTCGGCCGCGCATTGCTCGGGCGTGCGTGCGCTTTTCTTGGTGCAGGCCGCGTCGTCGGCAACGAGGTTGTTGTTGCTGCCGGGAATGTTCAGCCCGACGAACATCGCGCCGTTCTTCGACACGCGCACGTTCTCGGCAAATTTCTCGCCCGGCGCGCCCTGACGTTCCACGTCCATCGAGGCCTGGCCAAGGGTGCCGAGCTTGCCGAACAGGGTCTTGCGCAGGTGATCGAGACGTTCGAGGTTGTCCCAGCCGCCGTTGTTGGTGCGGTGGCAATCGGTCCATTCGTTGTCGCCCGGCACGTAAAGGACCGGCGCCTTCAGCGAATTGAACATGGTCATCGCGTCGTCATAGATCGCGTCGGTGCATTCGGAACTGCCGTCCTTGATGTCGCCGTCATACATCGAGAAGGCGATGTCCGAGGCGTTCATGTCCGCAATCAAAGCCGGGATGAAGGGCGAGTCCGAGGCCTTTGCATAGGGCATGTCGCCCCAAAGACCCATGGTAAAGGGGGCATTGTCGGCAAGGGCGGCGCTGGCCGCAAGCGTTGTGCACAGGGCTAGCGCAATCCGCGCATGGCGAAGTTTCGAGGTCATTGATCGCTCCGATGAATTCTGGCGGAAGGGAACCCGCATGTCGTCCCTATTTCGGTTTGACTGCAGTTTTGTGACGCCGGGGAAGCCGGTGGTTCCCGAACGCCTCTATCGGTCTGCGCCTTTCGGCCTCACGCTCGCGCTTCTGCTTGAGCGCCGGTGGCCGCGCCGCTAGGGTCGCGCCGGTCGAGCCGGAGAGACCCATGACCTTCACCATTGCCACCTGGAACATCAATTCGGTGCGCCTGCGCGCCGACCTTGTCGCGCGGTTGCTGCGCGATGAGGCGCCCGACATCCTGTGCCTGCAGGAATGCAAGAGCCCGGTGGACAAGATCCCGGCCTCGATCTTCGCCGTGCTGGGCTACAAAAGCATGATCGCCCGCGGGCAGAAGGGCTATAACGGCGTCGCGATCCTGTCGAAGCTGCCGATGGAGGATCTGGGCGATCAGGACTTCGCGGGTCTCGGACATGCCCGACACGTCGCCGGACGGCTGGAGAACGGTGTCGTGATCCACAACTTCTATGTCCCGGCCGGCGGCGACGTTCCCGACCGCGACCTGAACGAGAAGTTCGGCCAGAAGCTCGACTATCTGGTCGGCATGCGCGACTGGTTCCGCGCCGAACGGCCCGAGCGGGCGATCCTGGTGGGCGATCTGAACATCGCCCCGCGCGAGGATGACGTCTGGAACCACAAGCAATTGCTGAAGGTGGTCAGCCACACGCCGGTCGAGGTCGACCAGCTTGCCGAAACCCAGGAGGCCGGCGGCTGGGTCGACGTGACCCGCGCCGATATCCCCGAAGGGCCGTTGTATTCCTGGTGGTCCTATCGTGCGCCTGACTGGGACGCGGCCGACAAGGGCCGGCGGCTTGACCATGTCTGGGCGACACCCGACATCGCGGCGGCGGCGCATTCCAGTCGGGTCCTGCGGGCCGCGCGCGGATGGGAAAAGCCGTCGGACCACGCGCCGGTCTTTGCAAGCTTCGATCTCTGATCCGGCCCCGGGTTCGGGGGGCAGATCGATGCCCCAGAACTCATCACTTGGGACTTCCTGGCGATCTGTGCTATGGCAGAGGCGCGGTGGCAGGCCATTTGCGGAGTGGCGGTGCAGAAACTCGAATCTGTTCAATACCTGCGCGCGGTTGCCGTGCTCATGGTCGTCGCGTTCCATGTCCATTTCCGGTTTCCCGACGCGATCCCGCGCGAGGCGATGCCGCTGCTGTCGGTGGGCGAGGCCGGGGTCGACATCTTCTTCGTCATCAGCGGCTTCATCATGTGGGTCGTCGCCGAACGGCGGCCGGTGGCGCCGGCCGAGTTCATCATGCACCGGATCATTCGCATCGTCCCGGCCTATTGGATCTTTACCGGCCTCTGGGTGCTGCTGGCCGTCACCGGCGTGTTTTGGTGGAGCGTGATGACGCCCGCCCACATCCTGCAGTCGCTGCTGTTCATCCCCCATGTAAACCCGACGACGCAGACCTTTTTTCCGGTGCTCTTTGTCGGCTGGACCCTGAATTACGAGATGTTTTTCTACCTCGTCTTTGCGCTTTGCCTGATGCTCCGGGCCGAGCAACGGCTGGCAGCGCTCTGCGCGATCCTCGGGGCGCTGGTGATCGCGGGCGGGTTTCTTGCTGAAAAGGGGCCGCTGGTTGCCACCTATACCGACCCGTTGCTGCTCGAATTCGCGATGGGGGTCGCGGCCGGATACCTCTGGTGCCGCGGCAGGCTGCCAATTGGGGTGCCGGCCGCGGCCTGCCTTGTTCTTGGCGTCGCGCTCATGATTGTGGCGACCCTCACGCTCGACGATCCGATGCTGATGCGCCTGCCAGCCTGGGGGGTGCCCGGCCTGCTTGTGCTGATCGGCATGCTCGGGTTGCCGGCGGCCGAGGCCCACCACCCCTGGCTGCGCCGCATCGGCGATGCGTCCTATGCGATCTATCTGGTCCACCTGTTCCCGCAGGTACTGCTGGAGTTGCTGTTCAAGCATCGGCTCGGGCTCGAGGCGAGCGTGCCGGGCGCGGTGGTCTATATGGTGCTGGCCTTCGCGGCCTCGATCTTGCTTGGCATTCTGGCCTATAGCTGGATCGAACAACCGCTGCAGCGGGCCGGCTGCCGGCTGCTTCTTCGGCACGGGAAGGCCGCTCCAGCTGCCCCGACCGCGGTCCCGCCACCCCGGCTTCGCTGATCCGGGGGGCCGTTCGGGGCTTGGAACCGGAACTGGCGCGGGCCATATAGACGACAACAAGCAATTGGGAGTGGGCGAATGCTCGAACTGGGCAAAAAGGACGTTGCTTCGCAAGCAGGCGATCTGATCAAGGACGGAACCGAGGCCACCTTTATGGCCGATGTGGTCGATGGCAGCCAGGACCTGCCCGTCATCGTCGATTTCTGGGCGACATGGTGCGGCCCCTGCAAGACATTGGGGCCGATGCTGGAAAAGGCGGTGGGCGATGCCCGCGGCCGGGTCAAGATGGTCAAGATCGACGTCGATCAGAACCAGAGGCTGGCGCAGATGCTGGTTCAGCAGGGCCTGCCGCTGCAATCGATCCCGACCGTCGTTGCCTTCTACAAGGGCCAGGTCGTCGAGATGTTCCAGGGCGCGCAACCGCAGTCCGAGGTCACGGCCTTTGTTTCCCGTGTTGCCGACATGGCCGGGGACGGCGGGCTTGGCGCCGCGATCGAGGCGGCCGAGGCAATGCTGGCCGAAGGTGCGGCTGTCGATGCCGCCCAGACCTTTGCCGCGATCCTCGGCGAGGACCCCGCCAATGCGGCGGCCTATGGCGGCATGGTGCGGGCGCATCTGGCGTTGAAGGATATCGAACAGGCCGAATTGCTGCTCAAGAGCGTGCCGTCGGAGATCGCTGGCGCTCCCGAGATCGACTCGGCGCGCGCCCAGCTGGAGCTTGCCCTGCAGGCCGCCGAGGCAGGCCCCGTGGCCGAGCTTCGCGCCGCGGTCGAGGCCGATCCGGACAACCTTCAGGCCCGGTTCGACCTTGCAAAGGCGCTCCATGCCGGTGGCGAGGTCGAGGCCGCGGTGGCCGAACTGCTCGATCTGTTCCGCCGCGACCGCGAATGGAACGACGGCGCGGCCAAGGCGCAGCTTTTCACCATCTTCGAGGCGCTGAAGCCAACCGATCCGATCGTGCTCAACGGCCGGCGCAAACTCAGTTCGATGATATTTGCGTGACGGCGACAAGCGGCTAGGATGAGATCATGTTTGCCGCAAGCGATCTGCCCGATGTCATCCCGATGTTCCCGCTTCCGGGGGCATTGCTTTTGCCGCGCGCCCGGCTGCCGCTGCAGATCTTCGAGCCGCGCTATCTGGCGATGCTCGATGATGTTCTGAAGACCCAGCACCGGCTGATCGGAATGGTGCAGCCACGCCTTGCAGCCACGGCCGGCCAGAGCGAGCTGCAGGCGATCGGTTGCGCTGGCCGCGTGACCGGCTTTTCCGAAACCGGCGACGGGCGCTACATGATCACGCTTACCGGGATCTCGCGGTTCCGGATCCTGCGCGAGGTGTCCGGGTTTGCACCCTACCGCAAGGCCGATGTCGGCTGGGATTCTTTCGCCAGCGATCTTGGTGCGACCGAGCATGACCCGGGGCTGGACCGCGCCGCCTTTCTGAAGCTCTTGGCACGGTATTTCGACGCGCTGTCGCTGACGACCGACTGGAGCACGTTGAAGGATGCGCAGGACGAGTTGTTGATCAACTCGCTTGCGATGCTCTGTCCCTTCGAGGTCGAGGACAAGCAGGCACTGCTCGAAGCCCCGACCCTGGCCGACCGGCGCGAATCCCTGACCGCACTGATCCGGTTCGCCCTGCACGCAGGCGACGACGGAAACGAGGTGATGCAATGAGCGACGCGCCCGCCAGACCCGCGCAGGCCGTCGACAGGCACATGCTCGAGGCGCTGGTCTGCCCGCAGACCGGAGCGACGCTCAGCTATGATCCGGCTCGGCAGGAGCTGATCTCGCGCGCTGCGGGGCTTGCCTATCCGATCCGCAACGGCATTCCGATCATGCTGATCGATGAGGCGCGCAAACTGGATTGACTCCTTGGCCAAAGCGTCTATGGCAGCGGGCGTGAGCGCGACAGGCGCTTTTCGGTCCCGGGAAATCTGCATGGAAATTACTTTCCGCAATTAACGACTGCCTAAGACGGCTTATGTATCGTTGCGGTCGTCAATAAAGGTGTTATCGTTCTGGCATTAAATTTTCCGGATGCAACGCCCCATGTGACGGCAACGGCGTGCAGCCACAGATATGAATTTCTCGGGGTGCCAAGATGGCCGAATGCCCTTTCTTTCACGTTCACACCCAGGTCTCGGCGACGTGGCTGGTCTGCGCTGGCGGGGAACGTCGCGCGCGCAGAAGTCCTGGATATTCCTGTTCGCAGTGGTGTTCCCACGGCAGAACGCCGGCGTCTTACGAGGATGCGACCAGTGTTTGCGGCGACGGGCTGCTTCTGACCTGCGGCGGCGATTCGGACAAATGCCAGATCCCGCTCGACAGGATGGCCGGCTGACGGGGACGTCAGCCGCCGCCGGTACGATTGTCAGGCCGGCCGGCCCTTCAGCAGGTTCGGCAGATCGCCGGTCAGGCCGGCGGCTTCGCGGATGAAGAACCGGCGCAGGCCGGGCATCGATTGCACCGCCCCCATGCCCAGGTTGCGGCCCAGTCGCAGGATCGCGCTGTCATTTGAAAACAGCCGGTTGACCGCATCCATGCCAAAGGCAAGCGACGCTCTGTCAAAGCTGCGCCAACTGGCGTGACGTTCCAGAACCAGCCGCGCTCCGATGTCCTCGCCACGGCGGTGCGCCTCGGCCAGAACCTGGGTCAGGGTCGCGACGTCGCACAGACCCTGGTTGAAACCCTGTCCGGCAATCGGATGCACGCCTTGTGCGGCATCGCCGATCAGCGCCAGACGTTCGCCCACCGTGCGGTTGGCCATGGTCAGGTTCAGGGGATAGCTGAAGCGCGCCCCTGCGAGCCGTATCTCGCCCAGGAAATCGCCGAACCGCGGACGCAAGGCAGCAAGGAAGCCGTCGTCGTCAAGCGCTGCAATCTCGGCCGCGATCTCGGGCGCTTCGGCCCAGACGATCGAACTGCGGTTGCCCGGCGGCAGCGGCAGGATGGCAAGCGGCCCGTGCGGCATGAAGAACTGTTGCGCCGTGCCGTTGTGGGGCAGGTCGTGTTCGACCGCGCAGACAAGCGCCGTCTGGCGATAATCCCAGGCCAAGCGCTGGATCCCGGCACGCATGCAGGTTCCGCTGCGTCGCCCGTCCGCCCCGACCAGAAGTGCGCCGCGCAGGGTCGCGCCCGACGCCAGCGTGATCTCGGCCGAGCCCGGGGTGATCTGTTGCGCCACAACGGTCTCGCCGGGGCGATGGGTCACCAGCGGCTCGGCCTCGATCGCGGTCAGCAACGCCTGGCGCAGAAAGCGGTCCTCGAGCATGAAGCCCATCGGCCCCTCGTCGATCTCGGCCGCGTCGAACCGCATGGCGAAGGGATAAAGCGGCCCTTCGCCCGGCCGTCCGTCGGTGGTGACGATGTGCAGGATCGGCTGGGCGTGGTCGGCGACCTGTTTCCAGACGCCGATTGCCGCGAGCAGCCGCTGTGACGCCAGCGCCAGCGCATAGGAGCGTCCGTCAAAGCCTGCATCCGCGCGTGTCTCGGTGCTGAGCGCATCGACGACGATGGATCGCAGCCCGACCTGGGCGCAGGCAAGCGCCAGCGCGGGGCCGTTCAGCCCGCCTCCGACGATCAGGATGTCGCTGTCATGTTTCATGCGGGAAGACATGCCCTCGATGTCGGGAAATGTCCATGCTCTGCCATGCTGCGATGCCGCAGAAATAACTGGCGCAAATGCCACAAGCGGCTAGGGCTGCGACACTATTTCTGGACGATGGCCCCCCCCTTGGCTAATCTCTGCTCAAACGGGGCGCCATGACCCCGGCCGAGGCAGTGACAACCAATACAGAACGGCAAGCGAGCGTATGACGTTCCCCGAAAGGTTTTCGAACCTGCCAGATTATGCGTTTCCGCGGCTGCGGAAGCTGCTTGCCTCCTCCGAACCGGGGGGTGAGGTCGTCGACATGACAATCGGCGAGCCGCGTCATCCTATGCCGCCCTTTCTGGCCGAGGTTCTGGCCGCCCATGCGGGCGAATTTGCCAAGTACCCGCCCAACGACGGCGCGCCCGGGTTGCGCGAGGCAATCGCGGGCTGGATCGGGCGCCGCTATGGCGTGGCGGTCGACCCCGAGACCCGGCTGACAGTGCTGAACGGCACCCGCGAGGGGCTGTTCAACACGGCCCTCGCGCTCTGCCCCGAAGAAAAACGCGGACAACGCCCCGTCGTGCTGATCCCGAACCCGTTCTATCAGGTCTATGCGGTTGCGGCCGCCGCGGTCGGGGCCGAGCCGGTGTTCGTTCCGGCCACGGCCGAGACCGGATTCCTGCCCGATTTCGCGGCGCTGCCCGAGGCGATCCTCGAGCGGACGGCAATCGTTTATATGTGCTCTCCGGCCAATCCGCAGGGCTCGGTCGCCGGTGCGGAGTACTGGCGTGCGTTGATGACGCTGGCCGAGCGGTACGATTTCCGCGTCTTTGCCGACGAATGCTACTCCGAGATCTATCGCGACACGCCGCCGCCCGGTGCGCTTGAGATCGCCGCTGGCATGGCGGCCGATCCCGAACGGCTGGTCGTGTTCAATTCGCTGTCCAAGCGCTCGAACATGCCCGGGCTGCGGTCGGGCTTTGTCGCCGCGGGACCCGCCTGTACGGTGCAGATTCGCCGCTTGCGCGCCTATGCCGGTGCGCCGTTGCCGCTGCCGCTGCAACGGGTGGCCGAGCGTGCCTGGTCGGACGAGGCCCATGTCGCTGCTTCGCGCGCGCTCTACCAGCAGAAATACCGTCTGGCCGACGCAGCTCTGGCCGGCGTCCCGGGCTATGTCGGACCTGCAGCCGGGTTCTTTCTGTGGCTGCCGGTCGCGGACAGCGAGGCCGCGGCCAGGCATCTGTTCGAGGCAACAGGCGTGCGGGTTCTGCCCGGCGCCTATCTTGGCCGGGCGGTGGCGGGGGTGAACCCGGGTGCCGGGCACCTGCGGGTCGCCATGGTCGTTGGTCCCGACGAATTGCAGCGCGGGCTTGGCGCACTCCGCGCCTGCCTGTACGAAAAATAGAGGCGAGGTTTTCGATGGCATCTTATCAGACACGACAACGCGACCCGCTTCTGGACAGCTCCACACAGGAGGCAATCGAGAAACGCGGGCGCGAGTTGCTGGGGATCGCCCTCGTGCTGCTTGCGGGCGCGATTGCGGCGATGCTGGCAAGCTATTCGCCGCAGGATCCCTCGTTCTTCGCCGCCTCGGACGGCCCGGTGCGGAACATGCTGGGATCGATCGGGGCCGCCATCGCAGCGCCGCTGTTCGTGGTCGTGGGCTTTGGCGCCTGGGTGCTTGCGCCGGCTGCGCTGGCCTGGGGCATCAGGCTTCTGTTCAACCTCGGCGCCGACCGCTTGCTGGCCCGGGTGATCTTTACCCCGATCGCCCTGGCGCTGGCGGCGGTCTATGCCTCGACCATCGTGCCCTCGGATGGCTGGGAGCACAGCTTTGGCCTTGGCGGGCTGTTCGGCGATACGGTTCTGGGGGCGATCCTGAACCTGTTGCCGATCTCGGCCAGTTCCGGCCTGCGGATGCTTGCCGTGCCGATCTGGGCGGGCGCCGTCGTGATGCTGTTGTTTGTCGCTGGCTTCAATCCGGGCGAGCTGCGGCGGATCCTGCGCTTTGTCAGCGTCGGCATGATCCTTGGCTACGATGCGCTGATGCGGCTGGCGGGGCGCGGCGTCGCCGGCACCTCGAACGCCGCGCGCGACATGGTCGAGCGCCGGGCACGCCATGCCGAGGCGCGGGGGACTGCCGCGGCCGATACCGTGGCCGGGCCTGTCGAGCGTCGGGCCGAACCGGTTGTCCGGCGCGCCGCGGCGGATGCGGACGACTTCGTCATCGAGGATGACGACGACGCGCTGTCTGACGACGATCGCGGCCGCGCCCCGGGCGGGCTTTTCAGTTCGGTCACCGCACTGATCCGGCGCGGCCCGGCCGAGTCCATCGAACTGCCCGATCAGGAAGCGGTCGAGGAGGAGGACGACCGCGAGGATCTGCCCGTCGATTTCCCCAGCGAAGACCACATCCGTTCGCGCATTGCCGATGCGATCCGTCTGCGCGGCCGCAAGGGGTCGGGCAATTCCGTCACGCCGCGCAGCGAGCCGACCCTCGGCCGGGTCGAACCGCCGGTGGTGCGCCGCCGCCGGCCCGATCCGCTGATCCTGAAGGTGCCGGGCGCCGTGCCGCCAGCACCGATGGCCGAGATTGACGACATGCCGGTGGCCCCTCTGCCGCCGATGCAGCGGGTCGCGACCCCGGCACCGAAGTCCGCGATCATTGTCGAGGACGACGCAGACGACTTCGACGACGATGACTTCGGCCAGAAGATCCCTGATCGCGACAGTGTGAGCGGCCCGCAGGTGACCCCGCGGATCCTTCCGCGCGCGATCCCGGTCGAAGAGGCCCGCGCGGTGGTCCAGCATCCGCCGCGGGGGCCGATCCCGACCTCGCGCAAGGCCCAGGCCGAGGCGCAGCCGCGGCTCAAACTCGAACCTGCCGAACCCGAAGCCTATGACGCGCCGCCGCTGTCGCTGTTGACCAACCCGAACATGATCGAACGCCATGTCCTGTCCGACGAGGCGCTCGAGGAAAATGCCCGGATGCTGGAAAACGTGCTCGACGATTATGGCGTCAAGGGCGAGATCGTCAGCGTTCGCCCCGGCCCCGTCGTCACCATGTACGAGCTTGAACCCGCCCCGGGCCTGAAGGCGAGCCGGGTGATCGGCCTTTCCGACGACATCGCGCGGTCGATGTCCGCCCTGTCGGCCCGGGTCTCGACCGTGCCGGGGCGTTCGGTGATCGGGATCGAACTGCCGAACGTGAACCGCGAAAAGGTGGTGCTGCGCGAAATCCTCTCGGCCCGCGCCTTCGGCGACACCTCGATGCCGCTGCCTCTGGCGCTGGGCAAGGACATTGGCGGTGCGCCGGTGGTGGCGAACCTCGCCAAGATGCCTCACCTGCTGATTGCGGGCACCACGGGCTCGGGCAAGTCGGTGGCGATCAACACCATGATCGTCTCGCTGCTCTATCGCCTGTCGCCGCAGGAATGCCGGATGATCATGATCGATCCCAAGATGCTGGAACTCAGCGTCTATGACGGCATCCCGCATCTGCTTTCGCCCGTCGTCACCGACCCCAAGAAGGCGGTCGTGGCGCTGAAATGGGTCGTCGGCGAGATGGAAGACCGCTATCGCAAGATGTCCAAGATGGGCGTGCGCAATATCGAGGGCTTCAACGGCCGGGTCCACGAGGCGCTGGCCAAGGGCGAGATGTTCTCGCGCACCGTCCAGACCGGCTTTGACGACGAGACCGGCGAACCGGTGTTCGAGACCGAAGAATTCGCGCCCGAGCTTTTGCCCTTCATCGTCGTCGTGGTTGACGAGATGGCCGACCTGATGATGGTCGCGGGCAAGGAGATCGAGGCCTGCATCCAGCGTCTGGCCCAGATGGCGCGGGCCTCGGGCATTCACCTGATCATGGCGACCCAGCGGCCGTCGGTCGATGTCATTACCGGCACGATCAAGGCGAACTTCCCGACCCGGATCTCGTTCCAGGTCACCTCGAAGATCGACAGCCGGACGATCCTCGGCGAAATGGGCGCTGAACAGCTGCTTGGCATGGGCGACATGCTCTACATGGCCGGCGGCGGCAAGCTGACCCGGGTGCATGGCCCCTTCGTTTCGGACGAAGAGGTCGAAGAGATCGTGAACCACCTCAAGGCCCTCGGGCCGCCGGAATACGTCGGCAGCGTGGTCGAGGGGCCGGACGAGGACCGCGAAGGCGACATCGACCTGGTTCTGGGGCTTGGCGGCAATACCGACGGCGAGGATGCGCTGTACGATCAGGCGGTGGCGATCGTGCTGAAGGACCGCAAATGTTCGACCTCCTACATCCAGCGCAAGCTGGCGATCGGCTACAACAAGGCCGCGCGTCTGGTGGAGCAGATGGAGGACGAGGGGCTCGTCAGCGCCTCGAACCACGTCGGCAAACGCGAGATCCTCGTGCCCGAGCAGGGTTGAGCCCTGCATTCGACAGGTGGCCGAAAAACAGGCGATTCCGGGCGCTGTCTGGCCGGAATCCGCCGCTCTCACGCGGCTTTGACCGGCGGGGGCTGGCGCGTTGTGGCGCGCGGCCTTAGTCAGGGTCGCATGATCCGCGCAATCCTGCTGTCCCTCGTGCTCGCCCTCTCAACCGCCCTTCCCGGGGCGGCACAAACGATATCGCTTGACGCGCTGTCGCGCTATCTGAACTCGTTTCAGACCGCCGACGGCAAATTCACCCAGATCAATTCCGACGGAACAATCTCGACCGGGCAGGTCTTTATCAAGCGGCCGGGCCGGGTGCGGTTTGAATACGACCCGCCGAACAAGACGCTGGTGATCGCAGGCGGTGGCACGGTCGCGATCTTCGACGGCAAGTCGCAGACCATGCCCGAGCAGTTCCCGCTCAGCCAGACACCGCTGAACCTGATCCTGCAGCAGAACGTGAATTTCTCGCGGGCGAAAATGGTGGTCGGACACAGCAGCGACGGCAACTCGACAACGGTGGTGGCGCAGGACCCCGATCACCCTGAATACGGCAATATCCGACTGGTGTTCACCGACGACCCGGTCGAGTTGCGGCAGTGGATCATCACCGACAGCGCGGGCGAGCGCACCACGGTGATCCTCGGTACGCTGGAAAAGGGCAGTGCGCTTGGCGACGGGATGTTCAGCATCCAGCACGAATCGAACCGGCGGAAGGGCCGCTAGCCCGGGCGCCCGCCGGTCTTTGACGTCGACAGTCGCGCCTCAGAGCTTGCCGCAGGACCGCAGCTGGCGGTCATAGATCACCGCCCGGTTGCCGACCTTTTGCGAGACAACGACCAGCCAGCCCTTGGCATTATAGCTGCCGCGGGCATAGCCGCTCCAGCCTTCGTGATAGGCCAGATACTGGCGGCGGGCATCGGACAGCGGCACGCCGGTGCGCCGCCTGGTCTCGGTCATGTACCAGCCCATGAAATCGGTGGCGTCCCGGATCCGGTCACGTTTTGCGCCGCGGTTGCCGGTCTGCTTGCGGTATTCGTCCCATGTCGAATCGAGGGCCTGGGAATAGCCGTAAGCCGAGCTTTGCCGGCCCATTGGAATCACGCCGAGCGACCATTGATAGGGGGTGCGGGCATCGCCGTCGAAGGCGCTTTCCTGATGGATGACTGCCATCTGAACCGGCACCGGCACGCCCCATTGCCGCTCGGCCTTGCGCATGGCGCGCAGATAGGACGGACGTTCGGCAACGATGCTGCACGCGTTGTCGAGGTTGCTCGGCGAGCTCTTGTCGCCGCCGCCGCAGCCGCCGAGCGCCGCAAGCATCGCGAGCGCGCAAAGGATTCGTCTCATTTGCCTGTCCGATCGTTCTTTGACTGCTCTTTTTTGTGCGATTCTAAAGGAATTCCATCGCGGTGGAAACGCTCAACATCGGTCAAGAGACGCAAATTCCCTGTGCATATGCAACGAAAGCAGGAGAATGTTGCCCCATAACTCTGCGCTGTGGAATGGACAGCGAAGCCCGGAAGGCTTAGTGAGGGACCGAAGGGAATGGGAAAGATGCTCAAGAGCCACGCGAAATTCCATCTCGGGCAAGTCGTCCGCCACCGGAAGCACCCGTTCCGGGGGGTCGTCTTTGACGTGGATGCGACATTCTCGAATTCCGAGGAGTGGTACGACGCCATCCCGGAAGAGAATAGACCGACCAAGGAGCAACCCTTCTATCACCTCCTGGCCGAGAATGCGCAAAGCTATTACGTGGCCTATGTCTCGGAGCAGAACCTGTTGGCGGACCATTCGGGCGAACCGATCGACCATCCCGACCTGTCGGATCTGTTCGGTGAGTTCGAGGACGGCGTTTATCCTCTGCACTTCCAGCTGAACTGAACTTTCTGCAGACGGTGGGCTCCCGCCGCTTTCCGGCGCCCGTGTCAGTCCGTTCGGGAGGCCTCGCGGCTGCCTTGACGGCCGGAACGGCGCTGCGCCGCCCGGAGCCCGACGCCGCCTTTGGGTGAGGTCGGATGGGGTGCGGCGCCGGGGGAGGCGAGAATGCCTCCAGCAGCCTGATCGCAGGCGCGATGGTCGCTACAACGGCGGAATGATGGCAATGGCGCGGGGAATCCCCGGGATTTTAGCCAGTTTCCCCGCTGAAACCGCCGGGATCAGAGCGCCGCGCCGCGCGGTATCCAGAAACCCAGTTCGTTGCCGTCGGCTGTGCGGACGTATTCCAGCTCGCAGGTCAGGTGGCGGATCAGGAACCAGCCGAAGCCGCCTTCGGGCAATGCGTCGAGCGCGACATCGAGATTCTGGGGCTGGCCCGGCGGAACCACAAGCCCTGGCATCGGGCCGCCGGTATCGACCACCCGGGCCGCGATCCGGTCAGGCAGCAGGTCGAGTTGCAGCGTCAGCCAGCCGTCGGGCGCCTGTGGCAGGGCATGTTCGACGACATTGTTCAGAACCTCGGCCAGAACGATCTCGACATTGCCCTGGTCTTCGACCCCGAGTCCGAACGCGTCGAGCGCCCGGATCACCCTGGCAAGGGCCGCGCGCACCTCTTCCGGCCGGTTTCCGAGCCGCTCGCGAAGGCTGGGCCCGCGGGGCCCGGGGGCAAAACCTGCAAGCTCCGGCTTGCGCCGCGCCGCCGCCTTGCGACGGCGACCGGGGGCTCGGGCCTCGCCCTGCGGTTCTTCTTCCCTCCCGACTGGCAACATGCCGTCGGAGGCCGGCGGAAAGCTCATCAGGCGGCGCTCGAACCCGGCTCCAGCGCCTGGTCCGCCGAATCGTGAATTGTGAAAACGGTGTCCATGCGGGTCAGCCGGAACACCTTGGCGACCTTCGGGGTCAGCCCGGCAAGTTCGAGCCTGCGTCCCGGGCCGAGATGCTTCATCGCCGTAACGACCGCCCCGAGCCCCGAGGAATCGAGAAAGTCGACCTGCGCCAGATCGAGGATCACCCGCGGCGGGCAATCTGCGCAAAGCTCGCGCATTCGGTCCTTGAACTGGATCACGCAGGCCGCATCGATCCGCGGCGTCAGAACGTTGATCCTGAGCGTGTCGTTGGATCGAAGGCTCTCAAACTCCATAATTCTGTCCTCGCATGACCACACCACGGGCAGGCTGGACGAAATACGTTACCATTCGGTATGCGAGGGCGGGACAGGGAGGATTTCGGTCATGAAGACAGTCGTGATTGCCGGCGCCGCGCGGACGCCGATGGGCGGGTTTCAGGGCGCCTTTGCCCCGCTTGCCGCCGCCGATCTGGGGGCCGTGGCGATCCGGGCCGCAATGAAGCAGGCCGGGGCAGGGCGGGTCGACGAGCTGTTGATGGGCTGCGTGCTGCCGGCAGGGCAGGGGCAGGCCCCCGCGCGTCAGGCGGGCTTTGGCGCGGGCCTCGGCGAACAGGTGCCGGCGACCACGCTGAACAAGATGTGCGGCTCGGGGATGAAGGCGGCGATGATCGGTTTCGATCAGATCGCGCTTGGTCAGGCCAGCACCGTTGTCGCGGGCGGCATGGAGAGCATGACCAACGCCCCCTATCTGCTGGCAAAGATGCGCGGCGGTGCCCGGATCGGCCATGGCGAGGTCAAGGATTCGATGTTCCTCGACGGGCTCGAGGACGCCTATGACCGCGGCCGGTTGATGGGCACCTTTGCCGAGGATTGTGCCGGGGAATTCCAGTTCACGCGGGCGGCGCAGGACGAATACGCGCTGGGATCGCTGTCGAACGCGCGCGCAGCTCAGCAATCGGGCGCCTTCGCGGCCGAGATCGCCCCGGTGAGCGTCCGCGGTCGAAAGGGGGCGGTCGAGGTGGCCGAGGATGAACAGCCGGGCCTCGCCCTTCCCGAGAAGATCCCGCTGCTGAAACCCGCCTTCCGCGACGGCGGCACCGTCACCGCCGCCAATTCCTCGTCGATCTCGGACGGCGCGGCGGCCTTGGTGCTGACAGCCGAAGGCGCGGGCCTGCCCATCCGCGCCCGGATCCTTGGACATGCAAGCCATGCGCAGGCGCCGGCGCGCTTTCCCACGGCGCCGATCCCGGCGGCGCGCAAGCTGCTGGCACAGATCGGCTGGGATCCGGAAGAGGTCGACCTTTGGGAGGTCAACGAGGCCTTCGCCGTCGTTCCCATGGCCTTCATGCGCGAGATCGGCGTGCCGCGCGAAAAGATCAACGTGAACGGGGGGGCCTGTGCGCTCGGCCATCCGATCGGCGCCTCTGGCGCGCGGATCGTGGTGACGTTGCTGAATGCACTGGAACGCCGCGGGCTGAAACGCGGCATCGCGGCGATCTGCATCGGCGGTGGCGAGGGCACGGCCATCGCGATCGAGCTGCCATGAGACGCCCGGTTCCTTGTTCCCACATCGCCGCCCGGATCGATGCCCATGACTAGACGCGCCGATTATGTCGAGTTGAAGCAGACAATCCTTGCCCTGACCGCGGGCGAGGACGACCCCGTTGCGCTGATGGCGACACTGGTCTGCGAGATCCACCATGCCGACGACCGCTTTGACTGGACCGGCTTCTATCGCGTCACCGCGCCGGGGCTGTTGAAGATCGGTCCCTATCAGGGTGGGCACGGCTGCCTGAGCATCACCTTCGACCGCGGCGTCTGTGGCGCCGCGGCCCGCACCGGCGAGGTCCAGATCGTCGACGATGTCGCGGACTTCCCCGGTCACATCGCCTGTTCCACGACCACCCGGTCCGAGATCGTGTTGCCGGTGCACGACGCGGGTGGCCATCTGATGGCCGTATTCGACATCGACAGCGACCGCAGGGCCGCCTTTGACAGTGACGATGCCGCGGGTCTTGCGGCGATCCTTGCCGCCGTCTTTGCCGGGGCGGACTAGGTGAGCGAACCCTACGATCCGCCGCAACTGCCGCTGGAAATCCTCTATCGCGACGACCACCTGCTGGCGGTCTGCAAGCCGGCAGGGTTGCTGTCGGTTCCCGGCAAGGCGGCGGAGCTGGCCGATTGCCTGCTTTCCCGGCTGTTGCAGGCAGACCCCGCGACTCTTCTGGTCCATCGGCTCGACCGCGATACCTCGGGGGTGATGATCTTTGCCCGCAGCCGCATGGCGCAGCGGCATCTCGGGCTGCAGTTCGAACGTCGGCATGCCTCGAAGGGCTATGTGGCGCGGGTCTGGGGCGAGCCCCTGGCCGACAGCGGCACAATCGACCTGCCATTGGCCGCAGACTGGCCGAACCGGCCGCGGCAGATGGTCGATCTGACGCGGGGACGGCGCGCGCTGACACGCTGGCGCCTGCTCGAGCGCGAGGGTGGTACAGCCCGGCTGGCCCTGATGCCCGAAACCGGGCGCAGTCACCAGCTTCGCGTCCACATGGCCGAGATCGGCCATCCGATCCTCGGTGATCCGATCTATGCCGAAGGCGCGGCAGGTCTGGCGGCCCGGTTGATGCTGCACGCCGAACGTCTCACGCTGCGCCATCCCGTTGGCGGTGCTGGCATCGAGTTTGTCGCCCGCTGCCCGTTCTGAGCCGGCGCCTGCCGGTTGCGGCCAAAGCCTGCCACTTTCCGGCCCAAGGATTGCCGCGGCCCCTAGCCGGAGTGGCCCGACCTGGTGCAATCTGATGCGGACGCCGCGGCGTCGGGCAGAAAAAAGCAGTGCAGGCACGATGACAACAAGTATCCGCGAGATTACCCGCACCTATTGCAACCGCAGCGACCGCATGGCGGCGATCAGCTTTTTCGGCACCTTCGCGGTCTATTTCACGACGCTGTGGCTCGCGCTGACCTATTCCCGGACCTGGTGGATCGTCGTGCCGCTGATCGTCGTCAACGGGTTGAGCGGTGTGCGGCTCTATGTGCTCCAGCACGATTGCGGCCATGCCTCGCTGTTCGGCAGCCGGGCCCGGAACGACCTTGCAGGCTATGCGCTATCGACCTTCACCCTCACCCCCTACCGGGCGATGCAGTTCAACCACAACCGGCACCATTCCCACATCGGCAATCTCGAGGCGCGCGAGGCCGGCGAGATCTTTACCATGACCCTTGCGGAATGGACCCGGGCGTCACCGTTGCAACGGCTGCGCTACCGGATCTATCGCAACCCGTTCTTCCTGATCCCGGTCGGCGGGATTTTCGTCTATGCGATCCGCTATCGCTGGCCGCGCAATGCCGCGCGTGTCGGCCGGGCAGGGGTGCTGCTGCAGGACCTGTTCGTGCTGCTCTGGGTCGGGATGATCTGGTGGGGGTTCGGGTCGGCCGGGCTCTGGGTCTATTTCGGCACCGTGATGACGGCCGGGATGACCGGGGTCTGGCTGGTCTATCTGCAGCACAATTTCGAAGATACCTATTGGGACCGCAAGCCCGACCTGAGCCCGGTTCAGGCGGCGCTTCAGGGTTCGTCCGCGCTCGATCTCGGCTGGCTGTTCGACCTTGCGACCGGCAACATCGCCTATCACGACATCCACCATTTCAACGCCCGGATCCCGTCCTACAACCTACGGCGCTGTCACCGGCAGATCCGCGACCGTTACGATCTGCGGGTGATCCGCTGGCCCGAGGCACTGGCCAGCTTCCGCCTCAAGCTTTGGGACGAGGACACCGGCCGGCTTGTGCCGTTCCCTCCGTCAAAGACCGCGACGCTCAGCCCGGGACCGGATAGCCGCGCCAGGGTTTGATCGACCGCAGCGAAAAGCTTGTCTGCATCCCCGAGACACCGGGCAGCCGGGCCAGACAATTGCGGTGGATGTTGTCGTAATCGGCCACGTCCTTGGCGGCGATCCGCAGCAGGTAATCCGCCGTTCCCGTCGTCAGAACGCATTCGAGGATCTCGTCATAGAGCTGCACCGCCTCCTCGAAGGCGGTCATCGCCTCGCGGCTCTGGGATGTCAGGGTGATGTCGACGAAGACCACAAGATCTAGCCCAAGCGCCTTGGGATTGACCCGTGCCGAATAGCCGTCGATCACGCCGGCACCTTCCAGCAGTTTGACGCGACGGTGACAGGCTGAGGTCGACAGGCCGATTCGCTCGGCCAGTTCGGCCACGGCGATGTGCGAGTCCTTCTGGAGTTCCCTCAGAATCTTTGCATCAAATCGGTCAAGCACGAAGTTCACCCATTTTACGTATAACAAGAATATCTACCGCGGATTCGACGAACCCGATAAATGATCTCAGCGATTCATGCCATGATCGCGGGCAGATGTCCAAAAGGTTAACGCCGAGTTTGCGAAAAAGCCGGACGCTGGTCTGAAATTACCCGACGTCGCCCGCCGGCTTGGCAAGACGGCGCTCAAAAAATCGGCTGGAACGGGCGCGGGCCGCCGTTCTCAGCGGCCGGGGCTGAACAGGCTGCCAAGGTCGGCCAGCATGGCGGTGACGGTGACCTGGTCAAGATATCCTGTGGCAGGGATCCCGCGGCTGGTCTGAAATTCCCGGATCGCACCTCGGGTCGCGGGATCGAAAGTTCCATCGACCGGCCCCGGGCTCTGGCCCAGTTGCACCAGCCGCTGTTCGACCATCAGCCGCGTCACCGGGGTCAGGCCCAGCGACGCTTCGGCATCGCGCGCGGCCTGCTGGCTTCCGTCGCGCTCGGCCATCATCGCGGCCAGCCGGCCCTTGGCCTCGGCGGCATGGGCGCCCTGGGGGTGGGCGGCCAGATAGGCCTCCAGCGCGCCTTCGGTCCCGTCCGATTGTGCCCGTTCCCAGTCGCGCTGGTCCAGCGCGTCGGCCTGCTGACGGGCGGCGGCGTCGATCCGCGCCAGCCGTTCGCGGGCGATCACCGCATAGGCGCCGTCGGGGAAGCGTTGCAGATAGGTCCTGAGCCCCGCCTCGTCATGGCCTTCGCCCAGTGCTGACCAGGCGTCGCGGTCCCGGCGCTGGCGTTCCAGCGCGGTGCGGCGCGCATCGGCCTCGGTCTCGGCCTGGATCCGATCGCTTTGCAGCGCCAGCCGGCCGATCTGTTCCTGGGTCAGGAAGCCGGTGTCGGGAAAGCCCGAGCGCACCTGAAACCGGGTGATTGCGGCGCGACTTGCCGGGCCAAGCACGCCGTCGGCGCCGCCGGGTTCGAACCCCAACAGTGCAAGCTGGCGCTGGATGTCGCGCACCTGATCCCGCGGCAGCGCCAGCGCCTCCTCGGCCAGCCGCGCCTCGCGGTTGGGCTCGCCCTGGATCCGTTCGATTCCCTGCTGGGCGGCATCGACGAATGCGCCGGCGGGAAACCGCGCGAGATAGCCCTGATAGGCATCGACGCTGTCCCGAGCGGCCGCTGCCTGCCAGATCGCACGCTCGACCTCGGCCGCATCGGGCGGGGCGGTGGGGCGCGTTACCCCGAACGGCACAAAGGCGACCCGGCTCGACAGAAATCCTTGCCCGCTCAGGCCGCGCCCGGCGGCGATGGCATCGGGCAGGCTCGTCCCCTCCGCCAGCAGCGGCCCGGCGACAAAGCGTGCGATCTCCTCGGGCGGGCCCTGCACCAGCGTCACGCCCTGCGGGATGGCGGCGGGATCGATCGCGACACCGCGCGACAGCCCGGTGCCGGGTTCGGCCCCGCCGGGATCGATCCCGATCGCCACCACAGACGCCCCTGGCACCCGGCCGGCGATCTGCAGCACGGTCTCGAGCGACAGGCCGACACCGGCGACGGTCGCCAGATCGGGCGAATCGCCCGCGCCGCTCTGCAACAACCAGGTCCGGCCGCCCGATTGCACGAAGTGCCCGGTCAGCTGGATCACCGCCCGCGGCTCGGACCCGAGACCGGAGAGAAAGGCCGAAAGCTGCGCCCGCATGGCGGCGGCATCTGCGCCCGGGTCCTGCAGCACGGAAAAACCGGCCGCGGTCAGCGCCTTTGCCGGCTCGGGGGCGGCGGCGGTGCTGAACAGCCCGCGCCGTTCGCCCGCCGGGGTGCCGATCAGCAGCGCCCGGTCGGCAAAACCTGCCGCCGGCAGCACCATCGTCAGTGCCAGACCGGCCAGCCCACCGCGAATTCCCGTCCTGCCGCGCATCGTTCCCCCGCTGCATCCATGTCGGACCCGACCCTAGGCCGCTCTGGCGGCTGAGGAAAGCACTGCCTCAATCGTATTTGCGCAGATCCTCGATCACGATGCCGTCACGCGGCAGCGCACCGGGCGCCACCACCTCGACCCTGGCGCGCAGTTTCAGCAGGTCGTGGACATCGTCCTCATAAGCCGTCCAGTCGCCGCCCTCGGCCTCGATCCGGACCAGCATCTGGTCCATCTCGTTCTCGCGGCTGACGATCACCCGGGCGCGGTGCACATGTTTGTGGCGCGCGACCAGGGCTGCCACCTGTTCGGGGCGCACGAACATGCCCTTGACCTTGGTGGTCTGGTCGGCCCGGCCCATCCAGCCCTTGATCCGCATGTTGGTGCGGCCACAGGGGCTTTGCCCCGGCAGAACTGCCGACATGTCGCCGGTGGCAAAGCGGATCAGCGGATAGTCGGGGTTCAGCGTCGTAACCACCACCTCGCCGACCTCGCCCGGATCGACCGGATCGCCGGTGCCCGGCGTCACGATCTCGACGATCACGCCATCGTCGACGATCATGCCGTCGCGGGCCTCCGATTCATAGGCGATCAGCCCCAGATCGGCCGTGGCATAGCATTGCAGGCAGGCGATGCCGCGGTCGTCATACTCCTGCCGCAACGACGGGAACAGCGCCCCGCCCGAGACCACGGCACGGGTTATCTTCAACCGCTCGCCGAGCTCCGCCGCGCGGTCGAGAATGATCTTCAGATAGTCGGGTGTCCCGGCATAGGCCGTGGTACCCAGATCGGCTGCGGCGCGCACCTGCAGGTCGGTCTGGCCGGTGCCGGCGGGCAGCACCGCGGCGCCCACCGCCCGCGCCCCGCTGTCGAACATCAGCCCCGCGGGCGTCAGGTGATAGCCAAAGCAGTTCTGGACGATGTCGCCGGCGCCGATCCCCGCGGCCTGCAGGAACCGCCCGATCCGCCACCAGTCCTCGCCGATCATGCCGGGTTCGTAAAGCGGCCCGGGCGACTGGAAGAGATACGAGAATTCATGCACGGCCCGGGTCGCGAAACCGCCAAGTGGATTGTCGGGCGTCTGCGCCGTGCCAAGCCCGGACTTGCGCAACACCGGCAGCGTCGCCAGCGCCGCGGCCTCTGTCACCGCATCGGGGTCGACGTCCGCCAGGCTGTCGGCATAGCCGGGCAGAGCCCGGGCGGCACGGATCTGCAGCGGCAGGCTCGTCGCCAGATCCTCGGCGCGTCCATCGGGGCTGCGCCATTCCAACCCGTCGTGTTTCTTCTTTCTCATTTCGGCCCCCAATTCTTCGGTCTCGTCGGGGCGGAGTCGCCGCCCCACAGCCGCACCTCACGGGTCCTGACGGCAAAAGGCAACCGGTGGCAGGGTCGCGGTCCTCAACTCAGCCAGCGCTTGCGCCGGCGATAGCTGCGGACCTCGCGGAACGACTTGCGCCCGTTGTCGCCGACCCCGAGATAGAATTCCTTCACATCCGGGTTCTCGCGCAGCGCCGCCGCCGGCCCGTCCATCACCACCCGGCCGGATTCGAGGATATAGCCATAATGGGCAAAGCGCAGCGCGATATTGGTGTTCTGCTCGGCCAGAAGAAAGCTGACGCCCTCGTTCTCGTTCACCGATTTCACGATCTGAAAGATCTGTTCCACAAGCTGCGGCGCCAGCCCCATCGAGGGTTCGTCCAGCAGGATCGTCTGCGGCCGGCTCATCAATGCCCGGCCGATCGCGCACATCTGCTGCTCGCCGCCCGAGGTATAGCCCGCCTGGCTTTTCCGCCGCTCCTTCAGCCGTGGGAAATAGTGATAGACCATCTCGAGGTCTGCGGCGACCGCACCCTTGCCGTCGCCGCGGGTATAGGCGCCGGTCAGCAGATTGTCCTCGACGCTCAGGTGCCCGAAGCAGTGCCGCCCCTCCATCACCTGGATCACGCCGCGCTTGACCAGAACCGCGGGGTCGAGGTGCTGCACCTCCTCGCCGAGATAGCGGATCGAGCCTTTGGTCACCTCGCCGCGTTCGGAATGCAGAAGGTTCGAGATCGCCTTCAGCGTCGTCGTCTTGCCGGCCCCGTTGCCGCCAAGAAGCGCCGTGATCCCGCCCCGCGGCACGTTCAGGGACACCCCCTTCAGCACCAGGATCACGTGGTTGTAGATCACCTCGATATTGTTGATCTCGAGCAGCGTCTCGCTTGGCTGCGTCTCGCCCGTGTCCAGCATCGGCCTCTTCTTCTTGGCAAAAATACCTGATTTTCCGCCGCCGGTCACAGCAACCGGCGGCGAAAGGTTCAGATCCTCACTTGCAGTCCTCGTTGATCGGCCAGGGCTGGTTCTCGGCGGCGTATTCCTCCGCGGCCTTGACCTCGAGCGGCCGGATGAAGGAGGCATCGGCCTGCAGCAGGTCCGAGGACTGGACGAATCTGGTGCCGTCCCATTCCAGCATCCAGCCACCCGAATGCCCGGTGTGGTTGTCGCACGAGGTCTTGAACGGCGGCACCATTCCGGTCATGCCAAGCTCGGCCAGGCGCTCGTCCGAGATGTCGAGGTTCTCAAGCCCCCAGCGAAGCTGTTCGGGGGTGATCTCGCCGACGTCGAAATGCTGCTGCGCGGTGCGGATTCCCTCGGCCAGCATCATCGAGATGACGAGGCCGCGCTGATAGAACACGCTGTCGGGGTCCTCGGCCGTGCTGTTGCCCTTGTCATAGACGTATTGCTTGAGGTCGGCCATGATCGGCGCGTCGGGCTGCGGCATCGACCACGAGATCGAGCGATAGCCCTTGCCGGCCTCGCCCACCTGTTTCAGGTCGGCATCGTGCCCGGCCCACCAGACGCCGACGAACTGGTCCATCGGGTATTTGGTCTTGACCGCCTCGTTGATGGCGGCGGCGTTCATCGCACCCCAGCCCCACATGATGACAAAGTCGGGCCGCTCGCGGCGGATCTGCAGCCATTGGGCGGACTGGTTCTGCATCTCCTTCAAGCCGACCGGCACCAGCACCAGATCGAAGCCGTATTCCTTGGCCATGGTCTCGAGCAGCGGGATCGGCTCCTTGCCGAACGGGTGGTCGAGGTGCAGCAGCACGATCTTCTTGCCCTTGAGGCTTGCCGGATCGCCGCCCGAGATCTCGTTGAGGATCATCGAGGCACCGTCCCAGTAGGAGGCCGGCGGGTTGAACGCCCACTGGAACACCGCGCCATCCGACATCGGCGAAAAGCCATAGCCCGGCGCCAGGATCGGGATCTTGTCGACGTTGGTCTTGGGCAGCACCTGCAGGGTGATGCCGGTCGACCAGGGCTGGGTCACCACCGCATCGGCCTTGGTGCGCTCATAGCATTCGACGCCCTTTTCGGTCGAATAGCCGGTCTCGCATTCCTCGAAGTTGATCGCGACGCCGCCGATGCCGCCATCGCGCGCGTTCAGCAGCGCCATGTAGTCCTTCTGCCCGTCCATGATCGGCGTGCCGGTGGCGGCGAAAGGCCCGGTGCGATAGGCGAGGTTCGGGGTATAGATCCCCTCGGCCAGCGCCGCCCCGCCCAACACCAGGCCGACCGCCGTGGCCATTGCCAGTTCTTGCCAGGTCTTCATCGTGTTCCTCCCTGATGATCCCGTTTCGGTTTTTGCCGGACCCTAGTGCGGGAACGGCCAGATGATGAGTTTCTCGCGGATCAGCCGCCAGAGCTGTGCCAGGCCATGCGGTTCGATGATCAGGAAAAAGATGATCAGCGAGCCCACGATCATGGTGTTCAGATGTTCGATCAGCGCCGATTCCACCTGAATCCCCAGCGCGCTCGGCAGGGTGCCGAGCAGCACGGGAAGCCCGACGATCAGGATCGCGCCGAGGTAATTGCCAAGGATCGACCCGAGCCCGCCGATGATGGCGATGAACAGAACCCGGAAGCTCAGCGGTATGTCGAACAGGTTCGGCTCGGCCGCGCCGCGCCACATGAAGACGAAAAGCGCCCCCGAGACGCCGACGATATAGGACGAGATCGCGAAGGCGGTCAGCTTCGAGCGCATGAGGTTGATGCCGATCAGCTCGGCCGCGATGTCCATGTCGCGCGTGGCCTTCCAGGTCCGTCCCAGATTGCCGCGGGTCAGGTTGATCGTCACCCAGGTCAGCAGCGTGACGATGGCAAGCACCAGATAATACTGGGTGACGGACGCCGCCTGCGGACCCGAGACATAGATCCCGAAGATCTCGAGGTTCGGCACCTGGATCGCGCCCGAGGCATTGTCGTTGTAAAGCCAGGACCACTTCTCGAACAGCCAGACCAGAAAGAACTGCGCGGCGAGCGTCGCGATGGCGAGATAAAAGCCCTTGATGCGCAGGCTCGGGATGCCGAAGGCGACACCGACCCCGGCCGAGAACACCCCCGACAGAAGGATCGCGATGATCGGGTTCATCCAGGGCATCAGCGTCACGAGCTTGTAGCAGGCATAGGCCCCGACCCCCATGAAGGCGCCGGTGCCCAGGCTCAGCTGACCCGCATAGCCGGTCAGGATGTTCAGCCCCAGTGCCGCGAGCGAATAGATCAGGATCGGTGTCAGCAGGGTCTGGAACGTGAACTCTGTCGCGGTGAAGGGGAACACCACCCAGGCGAAGACCAGGATCAACCCCAGCAGGAAGGCATCCTGCTTGATCGGGAACAGCCCCTGATCCGCCCGGTAGGTGGTCTTGTACTGACCGGCGGTGCGATAGAGCATCAGTTGGATCCCCCGGTGTCGCGGTACTGTTCCGGCACCGCCTTGTTGGGCCGTTTGGCATAGCCCGTCCGCTCGCTGTAGCGCACCAGCCAGAGATAGGCCCAGATGCCGGCGCCGGCGCCAAGTGCTGCCAGCAGCATCGCGACCACGACATGGCCTCTGGTGCCGCTGTCGGCGGTCAGCGCCAGATAGCCGAACGCCCAGAAGCCAGCCCAGGCCACGACATTCAGGATTGCAATCAGCTTGGCCAAGCCCGTTTCCTCCCCAGACATTTCCCAATTCGATGACGACATGCAAAACCTCCGCCGCTTGCGGTCGCGCAGGGCGGGGCGAGCCCCGGCCCATGGCCGACGACACCCGCACTGCGCCCTGCGGCGCGGGACAGGGGCGTCACGCCTGCCAAGCCGTCGCCTCCGCGTTGAAATCGTCGGTTTCGGCGGGGATCACGCAAAACCGGTGACCGGTCGGCGCCTCCATGACCACCCAGGATCGCACCTTGCGGATCTGTCGGGCGCCGAGCGCCTCCAGCCGCGCGACCTCGGCCTCGATGTCGTCAGTCTCGATGTCGAGATGCACGCGGCTTTGATGCTCGACCTTCTGAACCTCGACATGCAGGCCGCGCTGGGCGTCGAGGACGACGTACTTGCCCCGCTCCTTGTCGCGCTGGGCGGAGCCGAGCGCCGCCGACCAGAAATCGGCCGCGGCATCGAGATCCTCGGTCTCGCAATCTATGATGAACCCGGCCAGCCGGCTGCGATGTGTCATCAGACCCTCTCGATGATCTTTTCGCCGAACAGGCCCTGCGGGCGGAACAGCAGCACGACCAGCGCCAGCACATAGGCGAACCAGCTTTCGGTATTGCCGCCCAGCAGCGGCCCGCCCCAGTAGATCTCGAACATCTTTTCGAGCATGCCGATCATCAGCCCGCCGATGATCGCGCCGGTGATCGATTCAAGCCCGCCCAGCATCAGCACCGGCAGCGCCTTGTAGGCGATGACCTCGAGCGCAAAGCTGACACCCGCGCGGCTGCCCCAGGCGATGCCGGTGACAAGCGCGATGATGCCGGCGATGAACCAGACCAGCACCCAGACCGTCTGCAGCGAGATCCCGACCGACAATGCCGCCTGATGGTCGTCCCCCAGCGCCCGGATCGCCCGGCCCATGCGGGTGCGGTTGAGAAACAACAGCAGCGCGATCACCAGCAGTGCGGCCACGATCACCGCCGTGATGTCGATATGTTGCAGGATCAGCAGCCCGCCGAAGGGTTCGAGCACCAGATCGCCGGTCGGGATGCCAAGTTCCGAAGTGATCATCACCTTGTTCGCGCCGCCAAAGACGATTTCGCCAAGGCCGATCAGGAACAGCGTGATCCCGATTGTCGCCATGAACAGGATCAGGTCGGGCTGGCCGACCAGCGGACGCAGCACCACACGTTCGATGGTCACGGCAAGCCCGAACATGACCGCAAGCGTCAGCGCGACCGAGATCCAGGCCGGCACGCCCATCTCGTGCAGCCCGACAAGGGTCAACGCCGCGAAGACGACCATGATCCCTTGGGCAAAGTTGAAGATCCGGCTGGAGCGATAGATCAGCACGAAGCCAAGCGCGATCAGCGCATAGAGCACGCCCGATACCAGCCCCTCCCACAGCACCTGCATCAGGAAGTCGGGCGCCGCGACCATGTCGGCGAAGGGCGCGATGAAGATCTTGTTCAGGATTTCCATGGTTCCCCTCTCCGGCGGGTGTTGAGGTTGGCGCCGGCGTCGGGCCAGGAAACGTTGCGACAGCCAAGCCAGATGCAGGCGGTTCCCGCCCCAAAGCCAAGCCAGCCGCCCGGCGGCTGCGGAAGCGGGCGCTCAACCATGAGCTACCCCCAGATAGGCGTCGATCACCTCCTGGTTGTTGCGCACTTCCTCGGGCGTGCCGTCGCCGATCTTCTTGCCGTAATCCATCACGACGACCCGGTCGGACAGGTCCATGACCACGCCCATGTCGTGTTCGATCAGCGCGATGGTGGTGCCGAATTCGTCGTTCACGTCGAGGATGAAGCGGCTCATGTCTTCCTTCTCTTCGACGTTCATGCCCGCCATCGGTTCGTCGAGCAGCAAGAGCGAGGGTTCGGCCGCCAGCGCGCGGGCCAGTTCGACCCGCTTTTTCAGCCCATAGGGCAGGCGGCCGACCGGTGTCTTGCGGATCGCCTGGATCTCGAGGAAGTCGATGATCTTCTCGATCTGCTCGCGGTTGTGGATCTCTTCCTGCTCGGCCACGCCGCGCCAGATCGCCTGCCGCCAGATCGGCGCCTTCATCTTGGTCAGCCGGCCGGTCATGACGTTGTCGAGAACCGTCATGCCCTCGAACAGCGCGATGTTCTGGAATGTCCGGCCGACTCCCATGCGGGCGACCTCATAAGGCTTCATCGCGGGCCGGAGTGCCCCCTTGTAGCGGACCTCGCCTTCCTGCGGGTGATAGAAGCCCGAAATCACGTTCAGCATCGAGGATTTGCCGGCGCCGTTCGGCCCGATGATCGCGCGGATCTCGCCCTCGCGGATGTCGAAACTGATGTCCTTGATCGCCACCACGCCGCCAAAGCGCAGGGTGATGTTCTTCATCTCCATCAGCACGCCGCCGATCTGGCGGCCGTCCTCGGTGACATAGGGGTCAGCGGGCACGCTCATTGCGGTCCTCCCCGGCCCGCAGCCTTTTGCGCCGGACCCTTGCTTGCGGTGAAAATTCGCGGCCGTCGACGCCGGGCCAAAATCGCATCCATCCCTCGCCCCGCGCTCATTCCGCCGCCGCCTTCATCGGTCGCTGCGCGACGGTCGCTGCGTCGATCACCGCCAGTGTCGCCTTGATCGCGCCCTTGCGGCCGTCCTCATAGGTCACTTCGGTGACAGTCGAGACACTGTCCGAGCCGTCATAGAGCGCCGCAATCAGGTCGGCGTATTTCTCGGCGATCACGCTGCGGCGCACCTTGCGGGTGCGGGTCATTTCGCCGTCGTCGGCGTCGAGTTCCTTGTGCAGCACCAGAAAGCGGTGGATCTGGCAGCCCGACAGCATGGCGTCCTGCGCGACGGATCGGTTGACCTCTTCGACATGGGTGCGGATGGTTTCCAGCACCTTCGGGTGGCCCGCCAGCTCCTGATAGGAGGCATAGGCGATATTGTTGCGCTCGGCCCAGTTGCCGACCGCGGTCAGGTCGATGTTGATGAAGGCGGTGCACATCTCACGGCCGTTGCCGAAGACCACGGCCTCCAGGATGTCGGGATAGAACTTCAGCTTGTTCTCGACATATTTCGGCGCAAACATCTGCCCGTCGGCCATCTTGCCCACATCCTTGGCGCGGTCGATGATGCGCAGATGCCCGGTGTCGGGTTCGAAGAACCCGGCATCGCCGGTCGCGACCCAGCCTTCGGGGTTCTTGGTCGAGGCGGTGCTTTCGGGGTTCTTGTAGTATTCGACGAAGGTGCCGGGCGAGCGATAGAAGATCTCGCCATTGTCGGCGATGCGGATCTCGACCCCGGGCGAGGTGACGCCGACCGTATCGGGGCGCACCTCGTTGTCGGGCTGCTGGGCGATGAAGACGCTGGCCTCGGTCTGGCCGTAAAGCTGCTTCAGGTTGATCCCGAGCGCGCGATAGAAATCGAAGATCTCGGGTCCGATCGCCTCGCCGGCGGTATAGCCGACCCGCACCTTGGAAAAGCCGAGCGCATTTTTCAGCGGCCCATAGATCAGGAATTCGCCGAGGGCATAGCGCATCCGGTCGATCGCGTTCACCGGCTTGCCGTCGAGGATCGCCGGGCCGATCCGGCGGGCCAGCGCCAGATAATGCCGGAATAGCGCGCGTTTGACCGCGCTTGCGTCCTCCATGCGGATCATCACGCTGGTCAGCTGGGTTTCAAACACCCGCGGCGGCGCAAAGTAATAGGTCGGCGCGATCTCGCGCAGGTCGGTCATCATGGTTTCTGCCGACTCGGGGCAGTTCACGCAAAACCCGTTCCAGAACGCCTGTCCGACCGAAAAGATGAAATCCCCGACCCAGGCCATCGGCAGATAGGCGAGGATCTCTTCCTTGACGCCCAGCCGGTCGAATTCCGACGAATTCTTCGAGGTCTCGATGATATTGCGGTTCGACAGCACCACGCCCTTCGGCTTGCCGGTCGTGCCCGAGGTATAAAGCATGACGCAGGTGCTGTCATAATTCAGCTCCGCCTCGCGCTTGTGCATCTCTTCTTCGAGGCGGTAATGCGCGACCCGGCCTTCTTCGCGCACATCATGCAGCCAGTTCATATGGGTGTGGTCGTATTTCCGCATCCCGCGCTTGTCGTTGTAAAGCACGTGTTCGATCTGGTGCAGACGCTCCTGCACGTCGATCACCTTGTCGACCTGCTCCTGATCGCCGCAGACCACAAACCGGGCGCCGCAGTGTTCGAGAACATAGGCCATCTCTTCGGTGACCGCGTCCTGATAGAGCGGTACCGGGACCGCCCCGCACATCTGTGCTGCGACCATCGCCCAGTAATGCGCCGGGCGGTTGCGGCCGATGATGGCGACATGATCGCCACGGTCCATTCCGAGCGCCAGAAATCCCATGGCAAGCCATTCGATCTCGGCCAGCGCCTCGGCCCAGGTCCAGCTTTGCCAGATCCCGTATTCCTTCTCGCGATAGGCAGTTCGCCCTGCAAATTCCAAGGCATTGCGTCGCAAGAGCGCAGGCACGGAACGCAGCTCACCCGTGGGTGTTGTGATCGCCTCCAATGATGTCCTCCCCTTGGTACCATTTGCCGGCACCGCGCCTTTTCGGCGTATTCCGCCAATATAGCCCGGTGAATCGGTGGCCGGTCAAATATTTTTTGAACGAACGTTCAAATAATTTCGGCGCATCGAATTTTCGGGACGGATCTCGACTGCCAAAGCCTGGACCGGCGTCGCCAAGGTTCCGCAGCGGCAATGTCAGGCGGCTAGCAGACCGGCGTGCCGGGGGGGACGGTGGGGCCATTGCCGATGATGGGGCCGAGCACGAAGGCAAGCGGGGGCGGGGTGCGCGAGGCGGAAACCACGTGCGGATCGCAGGACAGAAAGCTGGCAGCAAATGCGGCCAGCACGGCAGGATCGGCATCGGGCGCAACCCCGCAGTAAAGCTCCACCCCGCGGCGGGACAGCACGAACAGGGCCGCGCATTGCGCGTCGCAGCCGCCAAGGAACGTCACGCCGGACATGCCGAAATCGGGCGCCGCCGAGCGCGCGATGGCGCCGGTCATGGCAAGCGCCCGGGCAGTGTCGAGCGCTGCGGCACATTCCTCGCCGCTGCGCCGGCAGGTCGTGCAGAGGAAGGTGAAGTCCTTCACGTCAAAATCGGCGCGCCCGAAAGAATGCGACTCTGGCTGATCGGTCACTGGCATACTCCTCCCCTGGCATCTCGATCGGGCGTTCAGTGACCGGACCGCGGGTTTGCCGCTGCGGTGGCCGCATGCCATTTCGGGCGCCGAATCGATCTCCCGATTCTTGAATGAGGCCGGATCGTTTCACAGACAATGAAATATTCCGAAAATATCCCTGTCGCGGCGTCTGGCGGGCTGGATTCCGTCTGCCGGGCCGTCAGGGGTTGCGGGCTGGGCGCAGTGTGGCGTGAATCGGCAGGATCGCGCCAAGCGCGCTTGCCGCGGGGCAAGGAAAGACCGCACCATGGCGGGCGACGACCACGAGGCCAGCGCGCACCCCGTTGAAGAAATCCGGTGCGCTGTCTTTGCCCGTGGTACCCAACCGAAGACAACCGGAGGCCCAGCATGAAGAAACGACAACGAACCGCGGTCCCGATCCTGCTTGCCGCGCTGGCCGGCCTTGCTGCCTGCGCGACGCCCCAGTCGGACACCGTTACAAGGTCGGGACCGATCCTGGCCTCGACCGCCGATCTTGGCGCGCCGGTTCGGATGAAATACGCGGCGATTCAGGACGGCGATATCGTTGTGCCTGCGGTCGATCCCAAATACCTCTCCGCCGACAAGGCGCGCCAGGAGGTGACCTATTGGAGCGACGAGCCGGCGGGCACGATCATCGTCGATCCATGGGAGCATCGGCTCTATCTGGTCGAAGGCGACGACAAGGCGATCCGGTATACCGTAGCCGTCGGCAAGGCGGGGCGCGGTTTCTCCGGCAATGCCAGGGTCGCCTATCAGCGTGAATGGCCGCGCTGGACACCGACGAAAAACATGCTTGCCTCGGATCCCGAGCTCTATGGCCCGGTCAGGGCCGGTCTCGAGGGGGGGCTCGAAAACCCGCTTGGCGCGCGGGCGCTCTATCTCTATCGCGGCGGCAAGGATACGCGCTACCGCATCCACGGCACCTATGCCGAATGGAGCATCGGTCAGGCGACCTCGGCGGGCTGCATCCGGCTGTTCAATCAAGACAGCATCGACCTTGCCTCCCGTGTGGAACCCGGAACCAAGGTGATCGTGTTGCCGCAATCCGAAGCCGGCAAGGGCACTGTTCCCCCCGGGCAGGTGCCGGTTCTGACGGCGGCCATGCTTGGGTCCGACCCGCAAGGCTAGGCTAGGCTAGGCAGGGCCAGGACGGTGCGGGGCGGCGCTGGCGGTCGGACTGTCAATGCCGCCGCCCCGCCGCAGGAATTCGCGGCTATCCCCGACCAGGGCACTTCTATTGCAATACCTTCGTGGTCGCGCTCTAGTGTGTCCTGCGAACAGGAAATCAAAAATCGGGGACCCCCATGCGAATGGCATTTCTGCTGGTTGCGATCTGCGGAGCCTTGGCCTGCGGCATCGTGCTCTGGGCCTATTTCACGCCGATGACGGGCATCACCGGCACCGCGGGCGCGGCACTTGCGGCCTTTGGCGGCGGCATGGTCGCGCTTGGCGCTCTGCTGAAGGCCGCGGCCCCGGGGCCCGGCGGCTTTGCGGCATTGCTGAGCGTGCTGCTGTTTCTCGGCATTCTCGGCACCGGTGCGGCGGCCTATTTCCTGATGCAGTTCGTGGCACTGGGGTTGATGGGGGTGGCCCTGCTTGCCTGGGTCGCCGGCGTCTCGCGCGTTGCCAGACTGGACCGCGGGGCTATCGCATGATCCGCCGCCATGCCCGAATGCTCGCGCTCGCCGCGTTGCTGCCTGTCGCCGCAACGGCCGAGGATGCCGTCTGGGACACGTTCAACGGAACGCTTGCCGCAACCAAATACTCGCCCGTCACCAGTTTCACGCCCCAGTCCGTCGGCAAGCTGAAACAGGCATGGTCGATCCATACCGGCGATCTGGCCGATGGTAGCGGCACCCTGCCCGAGACGATCTGGTCGGCGACGCCGATCTATGCCAACGGGCTGATCTATGTCGGAACGCCGTTCTACCGGATCCTCGCGCTCAACCCCGCGACGGGCGAGCAGGTCTGGAGCTTTGACACCCAGACCGAACTTGCCCCGCTGACCCAGCCGGGGCTGAAGAACCGCGGCGTCGCCTATTGGGACAGCGGCGAGACCGGCACCTGCGGCAAGCGTATCTTCATGGGAACGATGGACGCCCATCTGTTTGCCGTGGACGCGGATACCGGCACGCCCTGCGCGGATTTTGCCGATGGCGGGTCGCTGAACGTCAACCAGTGGAACACGGTCAACGACGTCTTCCCGTTCTCGCTGCTGCAGCCACCGACAATCCATGACGACACGCTGTTTCTTGGCTGGGCCGGCATGGACTGGGCGTTCTCCGAGGCGCCGCCGGGCAATGTACTGGCCATCGACGCGCGGACCGGCGCGTTGAAATGGGAGGCAAGCTTCATCCCCGAGGAGATCCGGCCAAAGACCGGAACCGCCAATGTCTGGGCCTCGATGTCGGTCGATACCGAACGCGACCTGCTGTTCGTGCCGGTCAGTTCGCCGAGCCCGAATTTCTGGGGCGGAAACCGGCTCGACCCGATCCCGATGGCAACTTCGGTGACGGCGCTCGATACCAACACCGGCAATGTGGTCTGGAGCTACCAACTCGTCCGTCACGACATATGGGATTATGACACCAACGCCGCACCGACCCTGATCGACATCGAAAAGGACGGGCAGACCATCCCGGCGCTGATCCAGACCACCAAGCAGGGAATGCTCTATGTGCTGAACCGCGAGACCGGCGAGCCGATCTTCCCGGTCGAGGAGCGGGCCGTTGCCGCCTCGGATGCAGAGGGCGAAAAGGCCGCCGCGACGCAGCCGTTCGACACCTGGCTTGAACCGACCAACGATGCCGACGCGATGCCGCCGGTGTTCTGGCTGGCCGATCTGGTCTCGCTCGGACAATGCAGCCGCGATCGCGAGACCTATCGCTACGAGGGGCTTTACACCCCGCCCAGCGAGACCGGGACGCTGGCCTATCCTTCGACTGCCGGCGGGATGCAATGGGGCGGCGGCGGCTATGACCCGGTCAACCAGAAGTTCTATGTCAATTCCTCGGTGGCGGTGCAGCTGTACAAGCTGATCCCGCGCGCGGAATATCAGGACAAGGGCAGCGGGGCCGAGCAGGGCTATTATCCGCAGAAGGATGCGCCCTATGGCCTGCTGCTGGAAAACTGGCTCAACTGGGCCGGGATGCCCTGCTGGTCGCCGCCCTACGGGTATCTGTCGGCCTATGATCTGAGGACCGGCAAGCTCGACTGGCGCGAGCCTTTCGGGCGGGTCCAGCAATGGGGCTTTTACATGCCGCCTTCCTGGGGATCGCCCACGATCGGCGGGCCGGCGGTGACGGCCGGCGGCGTGATCTTCATCGGGGCGTCGATGGATTCGCGGGTGCGCGCCATCGACGCCGCGACGGGAAAAGAGCTCTGGTCCGATCTGGTGCAGGCGCCCGCAGTTGCGACGCCCGCGGTCTTTACCCACGAGGGCCGGGACTATGTGGTCTTTGTCGCTGGCGGCAACCCAATCCTGAAGCCGGAGGTGGGCGACCAGGTGGTTGCCTATACCCTGCCATAGAAGTCCTGCGGCGCCCTTCGGGGTGCCGCATCGCCTGCGGGCATCGCCGCGGCGCAGGCTATCGCATCGCGCCCAGCCGGGTCAGCAGCCGCGCCCAGGCGATCAGCCCGGTGCGGAAGCTCGATAGCCGGAAGAACTCGTTCGGCGCGTGGTAGTCCTCGTCCGCCGTGGAAAACGAAAAGAACACCGTACCCGCGCCCAGATGCCGGGCAAAGATCGCCCCGATGGGGATCGTCGCCCCCATGGCAACGCGCAACGGGCGCTGGCCCAGCAGCTCCTCCAGCACGTCTTCGGCAAGCGACAGGCCCGGTTGGTCGGGGTCGAGCGCGAAAGCGGCGGATCCCGGGCCATGGCGGGCGATCGACAATTGGTAGCCAGTGGGCAGGTGCCCCCGCAGGTGCGCCTCGATTGCATCGACCACCGCATCCGGATCCTGCCCGGCGACCAGCCGGCAGGTGATCTTGGCCGTGGCATCGGATGGAATGACGGTCTTGGTGCCGCTGCCGGCATAGCCGCCTGAAATGCCGTTGAACTCCAGCGTCGGGACCAGCCATTGCCGGGTCAGCAGGTCTGTCCCGGCTGGCAGCGGGTCGGGGCGAGGTGCGCCGATTGCATCGAAATAGCCGCCGCTTTTGAAATCGACGCTGCGGATCGCGGCCTCGATCAGCGGGTCGGGGGGCGTCGCGCCCTCGGCAAAGCCCGGCACGGCGACATTTCCCTCGCCGTCATGCAGCGAGGCGAGCAGTGCCACCAGAACCCGGATCGGATTCGGGGCCGAGCCACCATGGCGCCCCGAATGCAGATCCTTGCCCGCGCCCGCCACGGTCACGTCAAACGCCACGAGCCCGCGACTTGCCACGGTGACCGAGGGCAGGTCGGCCCGCCACATCGCACCATCGGCCGAGACCACCAGATCGCAGCTTAGCCGATCCTTCAGCGCCGCGACTGTCGGTTCGAAATTCGGGCTGCCGCTTTCCTCCTCGCCCTCGATCAGGAACTTGATGTTCAGCGGCGGCTGGCCCGCGACCTCTGAAAAGGCGCGGACGACGAACAGGGCAATGGCAAGCGGCCCCTTGTCGTCCGAAACCCCGCGGCCATAGAGCCTGTCGTCGCGCACCTCGGGCACGAAGGGCGGGCTGAGCCATTTGTCGAGCGGATCGGGTGGCTGAACGTCATAATGGCCATAGACGAGGATGGTCGGCGCGGCCGGATCGACGATCCATTCGGCAAGGATGCAGGGGTTGCCCGCGGTCGGGATCTGTTCGACCGCCGGAAAACCGGCGTGGCGCAGCGCGTCCGCCACAAAGCCCGCCGCGCGTGCGATTTCGGCGCTATAGGCAGGGTCGGCGCTGAGGCTTTCAATCCGAACAAAGTCCTCGATGAAGGCCACGCCCTCGGCCTCGTGCGCCTTCAGCCAATCCTCGACCGTCATTTGCCGCCATCGACGCCAAGCGTTTCGCCGGTGATCCAGCCCGATTCTTCGGCCGCAAAGAACAGCACCGCGTTGGCGATGTCCTCGGACCGGCCAAGACGGCGCATGGCGATCCGGTCCAGCAGCGCCTGCTGCCCGGCCGCGCCCATGGCGTCCCACTGCTGTTCCGTCGTCGGGTTCGAACGCACGAAACCGGGGGCGACGCAGTTGACGGTGATCCCGAAGGGGCCGAGTTCATGGGCAAGTTGCCGGGTCAGGCCGATCTGGCCGGCCTTGGCACTGGCATAGGCCTGGATACCGGTCAGGCTGACGCCGCGGCCCGCGCCGCTGGAGATATTGACCACGCGTCCCCAACCGGCGGCCTTCATCGTCGGCGCGACGGCTTGCGTCGCAAAGAAGCTGCCCGAAAGGTTGGCGTCGAAGATCACCTGCCAGTCCTGTGGCGAGATTTCCTCGATAGGCCGGCCGACCTGACCCCGCACGCCACCGGCGCAATTGACAAGGATCTCGGCGCCAAGCCCGGAGAGCGCGGCCTGAACCGCCCCATGATCGCCCATATCGACCGCCAGCGTCTGCAGGCGGTCACCTCCAGAGGTGGCGGTTTCTGCCAACCCCTCGGCGTTGATATCGACCGCGTGAACCCGCGCACCGCGTTCGACAAAGGCGAGTGCTATGGCGCGGCCGATGCCGTGGGCGGCGCCGGTCACGACGACGGTGCGGTTTTCGAAATTGCGGTTCATGCGCTGGCCCCTTCCTGTCCGTCCAGCACGGCGAGGTTCGCCATCGACAGGCCGCGCGTGCCATCCTCGATCTCGCGGATCAAGGCGATCAGCCGCCGGGTCAGGGGGGTCGGCACGCCAAGGCGCTGACCCTCGGACACGATCGGGCCAAGCTGCGCCTCGACCTCGGTCTTGCGTTTGCGGATCGCCAGATCGCGCCAGATGCCCGAATGGCTTTTGCTCGAGGTTCGGTTGTGCGCGACCATCTCGGCGAAGGATGCATCGACCAGCGATTGCGGGGCGCCGGGCATGAAGGCCTCGGGGTCGAAGCCGTTGAAGCCCTCGGTCCGGATGCCGCGTTCGGTGGCGACCGAGCCGACCTCCTGGCCAAGCCGGGTCAGCACGTCGCGTGCCTCGGCCGCGTCGAGCACATCGGCGATGCTGTCGTCGGTCAGCGCCGTGGCGAACAACAGCGCGCCATAGACCAGCTTGCCCCAGAGATAGCCCCAGATATTGTCGGTCAGCACCGCGTCGGGCTCGAATTCCTGCATCAGGCCGTGCAGGGCCGTGATGCGTGGCGTCGTGCGGTTGTCGATCTCGCCCACCACCACGGCTCCCTTGCCGCTGTAGTGAACGACGCCGGGGGAAAGGTAATCGGCGCCGAAGTTGACAAAGCAGCCGATGGTCCGGCCTTCGCCCACAGCCTCGGAAATCGCGATTTCGTTCAGCCCGTTCTGGGCCGATACGACCATGGCGTCCGGGGTCAGGTGCGGGGCAAGTTCGGTGATCGCGCCGCGGGTATGCAGCGCCTTCACGCAGAGAAAGGTAAGCCCGAACCGGCCTTCGAGTTCTTCGGGGGTGAAGGCCGGGGCCTGCACGGTTGCGGTCCAGAGCGGACCTTCGATCCGCAGACCATTGGCGCGGATCGCTGCCACATGATCGACGGCATTGTCGACAAAGACCACCTCGTGACCCGCGCGCAGGAAGGCGGCCCCAAGCGTGCCGCCGATGGCGCCAGCGCCCCAGATCAGGATCGGCCCTGCGGGCAGCGCGGTCATTCCCAGGGTCCCTGCATCATCGCGCGGGTCTCGGTCACGCCGGTGTTCCAGACCGCCAGCATGTCCTCGTCTGGGCGTTGATAGAGACCGCCGAAGTTGCCATCGCCCAGATAGGCGCGGACCTTCTCGGGGTCCATCGCGCGCATCCGAGCAAGATCGATCATCGGTTTCTTCTGGGTCGGATAGTCACGGGCAAGTCGCGTCCAGGGAAAGTTCTCCATCCACGAGGCGTGGCTGGCGACCGGGTCGATTTCCTGGACCTTTGCGAAGGTCTGCGGCGCGTTCCACCAGTTGTGAAACTTGACCGAGGTGCCGGGATGGTCGGCCATCCACTCGATGGCGAGGCTGCCGGCGGGCTGGTTGCCGCCATGCCCGTTGACGATGAAGATCCTGCGAAAGCCCTGATGGTAAAGTCCGTCAAGGATATCGCGCACGACGCTGACATAGGTTTCGATGCGCAGGCTGATCGTGCCTGGGTAGGCGACGAAATAGGGCGTCACGCCATAGGCCAGGACCGGAAATACCGGGATCCCCAGCGGTTCGGCCGCCTCGATCGCAATGCGTTCGGACAGGATCGAGTCGACCGACAGCGACAGACCGGCGTGTTGTTCGGTGCTCCCCAGCGGCAGAACGGCAAGATCGTCGGTCTTCAGATAGGCCTCGACCTGTTCCCATCCCATGTCGGCGATTTTCATGATGCTTCCTTGCTTGTCTGGATCGGTTCGGTCCGAGGCGGGTTTTCGCCGCCCGGCAGGATATGCGGGCGCACGGCGGTCTCGACATCGCCCGGATCGGGCATGTGCAGATATTCGATGCGCGTCGCTTCAGCGGGGGCGAGGTCGGCGGCAGATTCGGCACCGGTCGAGAACACCAGCACGTCGCAGCGCGCGACATGGGCGGCAAGGTCGGACGCGTCGATATCGAGCGCGGTGACATCCTGCACATGGGGCGCGAAACGGCGCACGCCGAGCTCCAGGACCGGCAGGAAATCGGCAAAGCGCGAGACGACGACCATTCGCGTCATCGGACGGACTGCGGCCAGCGCCATGCGGGTGGTCTCGGCGGGGATGAAGCGGACGGCGACGACGGGGCGGTTCGGCGCAATCCGGCCAAGACGGTCGCGCAGGCTTGCGAAGGTCACGATCAGGTCGGCGGACTGCAGCGCCTCGGCCGCCGAGCGTTCCGCCTCGGGGTCGTCGGGCGCCAGCACCAGTGCAGACACCATGGCGCCATCGCCAAGCTGTTCGGTCAGCCGGGCGGCATAGCTCAGGGTTGCGGCCTCGAACAGGCCGACCATGAAGACACGCGGCCGCGCGGCCTCGGCAAGCCGGTGGATCGTGCGGGCATTGAGGATCGCCGAGATGTCGGAGGCATCGAGCCCGGCTGTGCGCAGGCGGTCGACCAGCACATCGACCCCGGCCGCGATGGCGCTGACCCGCCGGTCGGCGCCAAGGCGTGCCAGCCGCGAGTGGGCGACATAGGTACCCGATCCGACCTGCGCTTCCAGCAGGCCCTCGGCCTTCATCTCGGTATAGGTCTTGGCCACGGTCGCAGGGGCCACGCCAAGTGCCTCGGCCATGTCGCGGACCGAGGGCAGGGGGCTGCCGATGGCAAGACGGCCGCTCGAGATCGCATGAATCAGGTGGGCGCGGATCTGCTGGCCAAGCGGAATTGCCAGGTTGCGGTCGACCTTGCTCAGGCTGCGGGCGCTGCCCTCTTTTGTCTGCATAATTAATACACTTTTCGCGGACTTACTGAACGTTATGGCCTATTATCTTCAGGCTAACCCCGATTTCCAGAGAATTGTATCATTGACCTGCAACTATTTTTGGGAAGTGTGTTGTGAAGGTATAACGATCTCGCCTTGAGGCGGGGCTCGAAATTTCGCCATCAGGAGGGTGAACATGAAGACGATCTCGCTGACTGCCGTATCGGTGGCCGCACTTTTCGCGGTCACGCTTGCCGCCGAGGCTCAGGAGCGCGGCGGCGTGATGACCTATGGTCGTTACGCCGACAGCCTGTTCCTCGACCCGGTGCTGAACGACGCCAACGTCGACATCTGGATCCTGTCGAACATGTACGACACGCTGTTGCTGCCCTCGGCCGACGGCAAGGGGGTAGAGCCGGGGCTGGCGACCGAATGGTCGGTGGCCGACGACGCCATGTCGGTGACGCTGACCCTGCGCGACGGCATCAAGTTCTCGGACGGCACACCGATCACGGTCGAAGACGTGGTCTGGTCGCTCGATCGCGCGCGCAATCCCGACAACGGCATCTGGAACTTCCTGCTCGCCTCGGTGGCCTCGGTCGAGGCGCCGGACGACAAGACCGTCAAGTTGGTGCTGAGCCAGCCGGACCCGGCCATCGAGGCCGCCCTGACGGTGTTCAATGCCGCCATCATGCCCAAGGCCGCCTTCGAGGCGATGCCGGGCGACACCGATGCGGCCAAGGCCGAAGCCTTCGCCAAGGCGCCCATCGGCTCTGGCCCCTTCGTGCTGACAAGCTGGGATCGCGGTTCCAAGATGGAGCTGGTGCGCAACGAATACTACTGGGCCGAAGGTGCCGACGGCAAGCCGCTTCCCTATCTTGACGGGCTGACCTTCGAGGTCATTCCTGACGACGCAACCCGCATCCTGCGCCTGCAGTCGGGCGAGATCGACGGCGCGGAACTGATCCCGTTCTCGCGGGTCAACGAACTGGATGCGGCGCCCGGCATCAACATGGAACTCTTCCCTTCGACCCGGGTGCAATACGTGACGCTGAACGTGCGCCCCGAGATCGCCGGCAAGGAAAACCCGCTGTCCGACCCGAAGGTCCGCGAGGCGATGAATTATGCGGCCAACAAGATGGCCATCATTCAGGTCGTGACCTATGGCGTCGGCACGCCGATGCAGACGTTCATGTCGTCCGCCACGCCGCTCGCGGCATCGAACGGACCGCTCTATCCCTATGATCTCGACAAGGCGAAGGCGCTGATCGCCGAGTCGGGCTATCCCGACGGTTTCTCGACCTCGATCCTCGTGCTGGCGGGCAACCAGGACGAGATCGGTATCGCCACCGCGCTGCAACAGATGTGGAGCCAGATAGGCGTCAAGCTGGAGATCCTGCAGGTCGACAATGCCACGCGGACCCAGGAATATCGCGACGGCACCTTCGACATGCGCGCCGCGGCCTGGACCAACGACATCGCCGATCCGGGCCAGATCACGTCCTATTTCGCCTATTCGCCGACCATCGACGCGCTGCACAGCGGCTGGAAAAGCGACGAGGTCGATACCCTGTTCGTCGCCTCGCAAAGCGAGATCGACCCCAAGGTCCGCGCCGAGCAATATGCCCGCATCCAGGAGATCTTCAACACCACCGGCCCGACTGTCCCGCTTTACGAAACGCCCTATCCGGTGGCCCTGCAGGACAGCGTGCATGGCTTCGTGCAGATCCCGCTTGGCAACAACATCTTCCGCGAAACCTGGCTGGAAAAGTAACAGTGTCGAGGAATGCGGGCGCGCTTGCGCCCGCGCTTTCCCAAATGCACGAACGTCCGGGCGCCCCGCGTGATGCTTGAATACGTCCTTCGCAGAATCCTGCAACTGATCCCGACGCTGCTGTTCATTCTGGTCGTTGTCTTTGCGCTGGTGCGTCTGCTGCCGGGCGATCCGGCAAGTGCCGTGCTGGGTGACCGGGCACTCGACGCGGACGTCGAACGGATCAACCGCGAGCTCGGCCTCGATCAGCCGATCCCGGTGCAGTTCGTGCTGTTCGTGAAGTCCTTCGTGACCGGCGATCTGGGCAATTCGATTGCGCTCAAGGTGCCGGTCTCGACGCTGATCCTCGAACGCCTGCCGGTCACCATGATGCTGACCTTCATGGCCGCGGTGTTCGCTGTGGCGACCTCGGTGCCGCTGGCGTTTCTGGCGGCACTGCGGCGGGGCCGCGCCACCGACACCGTGATCCGCAGTGGGTTTCAGGTCGGCCTGTCGATGCCGGTCTTCTTCGTTGGACTTGTGCTGCTGACCGTGTTTGGCGCCCGCCTGCGCTGGTTCCCGGTCGGCGGCTATGGCGAGGGGTTTTTCGACCACGTCTATCACCTGATCCTGCCCTCGATCACACTTGCGCTGTCGCTGTCGGCGGTGCTGATGCGCAACCTGCGCTCGGCGGTGATCAACGTGCTCGATGCCGATTATGTGGCATTCGCCGAATCGAAAGGGCTGCGCAGCGGCATCATCCTGTTTCGTCATATCCTCAGAAACGCGCTGATCTCGACCCTGGCGATCTTCGGGCTGTCGATCGGCACGCTGCTCGGCGGCGCAGTCATCACCGAGAGCGTCTTTGCCGTGCCCGGCGCCGGCCGTCTGATGGTCGACAGCATCTATGGCCGCGACTATCCGGTGGTGCAGGGGCTGACCGTGGCGCTCGCGGTGCTGGTTTCGCTGACTTTCCTGACCACCGACCTGATCCAGGCATGGCTCGACCCGAGGTTGAAGAAGTGACCGATCTGCCCGCAGACGTCCCAGCGGATGCCCCGGCACGGTCCGCCCGCAGGCGCGCCCTGCCCGCAGCCCTGATCGGGGGCACCGTCATCCTCGGGCTGAGCCTGATCCTTGCCGTCTTCCCGTCGGTCTTCGCCCCCTACGATCCGCTCGCCTTCGACTATGGCGCGATCCTGCAGCCGCCCAGCCCGGCCCATCCGATGGGCACCGACAATTTCGGCCGCGATATCCTCAGTCGGGTGATCCACGCCTATACCATCGACATGCAGATTGCGGTCCTGGGCACCATATTCCCGTTCGTCTTCGGCACCGCGGTCGGCGCCATCGTCGGCTATCTCGGCGGGTTCGCCGAGACGATCTTTGGCCGGATCGTCGATGTGGTCATCACCTTCCCGTTTCTGGTGCTGGTGATCGCCATCGTCTCGGTTCTGGGGCCGGGTCTTGCCAACATGTATATCGCGGTCGGGCTGGTCGGCTGGGTGTTCTATGGCCGGATCGTCGCCGCCGAGGTGAAGGTGCAAAAACAGCTCGACTATGCCGACGCCGGGCGGGTGATGGGCTATACCCATTCGCGGATCGTGTTTCGCCACCTGCTGCCGAATTCGATCACCCCGGCCATCGTCTACTGGATGACCGACATGGCGCTGATCATCCTGCTGGGATCGAGCCTTGGCTATCTCGGCCTCGGCGCCCAGCCGCCCGCCGCCGAATGGGGCGTGCAGATCGCCGAGGGCAAGAATTTCATGACCACCGCCTGGTGGATCGCGGTCTTCCCGGGCGCCGCCATCGTCATCACCGGCCTCGGGTTCAGCCTGCTAGGCGACGGGCTGGCCGAAGTGCTGAGGGCGCGCCGATGACCGCAGCCCCGGCTCTGTCCGTCCGCAACCTCACAACGACCTTCGATCTGGGCGCCTCGCGCGTCGCCGCGGTGCGCGACGTGTCCTTCGATGTGATGCCGGGCGAGGTGCTGGGCCTTGTCGGCGAAAGCGGGTCCGGCAAAAGCGTCACCCTGCGGTCGCTGACCCGGCTGCTGCCGTCCGGCGCCGAGGTATCGGGGCAGGTGATCTGGCAGGGGCGCAACCTTGTCGGGCTGGCGCCGAAGGATCTTCGCAAGGTACGCGGCGGCGAAATCTCGATGATCTTTCAGGAGCCGGCGACAGCCCTGAACCCGGTGCTGCCGATCCGGGTTCAGATCGAAGAGAACCTGCGCGCCCACACAACGCTCGACCGTGCCGGGCGGCGGCGTCGGTCGCAGGAACTGCTCGACCTCGTCGGCATTCCCGATGCGGCGCGGCGGCTCGACGAATATCCGCATCAGTTCTCGGGCGGGATGCGCCAGCGCGCGATGATCGCCATCGCGCTTGCCAGCGCGCCACGGCTGCTTCTGGCGGACGAACCGACAACCGCGCTTGACGTGACGATCCAGGATCAGATCCTGAACCTTATCCTCGATCTGCGGGACGAGCTTGGCATGAGCGTGGTGCTGGTCACCCACGATCTTGGCGTCATCGCCCAGACCTGCGACCGCATGGCGGTGATGTACGCCGGCCGGATCGTCGAAGAGGGGGGTGTGAGCCCCGTCCTTGGCCATCCGGCCCATGCCTATACGCTCGGTCTGCTCGGGTCGGTGCCACAGGCCGGGACCGAACGCACGGTGCTGCGCTCGATCGAGGGCACGCCGCCGGCGCTGTCGGCGATCCCGCCCGGCTGCGCCTTTGCGCCCCGCTGCGTATTTGCGACCGACATCTGCCGCACCAGAGCGCCAGAACTGGTCGGGACGACCGAGGGCCACGCCGCCGCCTGTCATCACAGTGCCATGGTACGCCATCAACTGGGGGTCAGCGCATGACTGCGGACCAGCCGCTGATCTCGGTCCAGGAGGTCTCGAAGAGTTTCGAGCTGAAGCGCACGCTCTCCGAGCGGTTCAGCGGCCTGCCGCCACGGGCGGTTCATGCGCTCAATGGTATCAACCTCGACATCCGGCGCGGCGAAACGCTGGGACTGGTGGGCGAAAGCGGGTGTGGCAAGTCGACCCTCGCACGCTGTCTGGTGCGGCTCTACGAGGTCGACGGCGGCCGGGTCTGGTTCGAGGGGCGCGACATTGCCGGGCTGTCCGGCACCGGATTGCGGGCCTTCAACCGCCGGGTCCAGATGATCTTCCAGGATCCCTACAGTTCGCTCAATCCGCGGATGAGCGTGGCGCAGACCCTGGCCGAGGCGCTGAATGTCCACAGGATGGTGCCGCCCGGACGGGTCGCTGCGCGCATTGCCGAGCTGCTGGAGCTGGTCGGTCTGCCGCAGGATGCCGCCGGCAAGCACCCGCACGAATTCTCGGGCGGTCAGCGGCAGCGGATCGGCATCGCGCGTGCGCTCTCGGTCGAACCCGAGGTGCTGGTCGCGGATGAACTCGTCTCGGCGCTTGATGTCTCGGTCCAGGCGCAGGTGGTGAACCTGCTGCTGGAACTGCAGGAAAAGCTCGACCTCACGGTGGTTTTCGTCGCGCACGACCTGCGTCTTGTGCGCCATGTCTCGCACCGGGTCGCGGTGATGTATCTTGGCAAGGTGGTCGAGATCGGCCCGACCGAGGAGTTGTTCCGCGCCCCCCGGCACCCCTATACCCAGGCGCTTCTCAAGGCGGCGCCGTCGCTCGACCCGAGCCAGCGCAGCCGCAAGGTGGCGGCCCGCGGCGAACTGCCCAGCCCCATCGACCTGCCCTCGGGCTGCCTGTTCAACAGCCGGTGTGCGCATGTGACCGCGCATTGCCGGGCCGAGGTCCCGCGTCTCGAACCGCGCCGCGGCGTGCATCAGGTCGCGTGTCTCATCGACCCCTCAGATCGGACTGACCCCTCATGACCTACCAGACGTTCGAGGCGCAGATCGCGCGCGTCAACGACATCCTCTGCACGCTGAACCTGCTCGCCTGGGACAGCCGGACCATGATGCCGGCGGGCGGGGTCGAGGCGCGCGCCGAACAGGTGGCGACGCTGACCTCGCTGGCGCGCGAACTTGCGACCGGCGACGACATGGCCCGTGCCATCGATGGGGCAAAGAACGACCTAGCAAATGCGGCACCGGACGACATTCGTGTGCGCGCCGTGGCCCGCGCCGAACAGGAACTGGCGGTGCTTTGCGCGGTGCCGCCCGAGGTGACCAACCGGCTTGCCGCCATGTCGGCCCGCGCCCACAGCGCCTGGGTCGCGGCGCGGGCGGCGAACGATTTCGCCGCCTATGCGCCGATGCTCGAACAGATCATGGCGCTGCAACGTCAGGTCGCTTCGGCCATCGGGGGCGCGCATCCCTATGACGCCATGGTGGGGCGGTTCGAGCCGGGGATGACCTGGGCGCGGTTGCAGGAGATCTATGCTGAGCTCAAGACTGCCATCGTTCCGCTGATCGGGCGGGCCCGCGCGGCTGGCACGCCGCGCCACGATTTCATGTCCCGCGCCTTTCCTGTACCGGCGCAGAAGTCCTTCGCACTGGGGCTGGCGGGCCGGATGGGATACGACCTCGGCCGCGGGCGGCTCGACGATACGGCGCATCCGTTCGAGATTTCGTTCACCCGCGGCGACGTGCGCATTACCAGCCGGTTTCACGAGACGAACTTTCCGGGCGGGGTCTTTGCGCTCTGGCACGAGGCCGGGCACGCGATGTACGAACAGAACATCGCGCCCGAATTCACCCGCACGATCTTTGCGACCGACCTTGTGAACCTTTATGCCGTCGGCGGCGCGAGCTTTTCCATGCACGAGGCGCAATCGCGGATGTGGGAAAACCGCGTCGGGCGGACGCCGGAATTCTGGGATCTGCACTATGGTGCGCTGCGCGATGCCTTCCCCGACCAGCTTTCCGACGTGAGTGTCGAGACGTTCTGGCGCGCGGTAAACCGGGTGAACCCCAGCCTGATCCGCGTCGAGGCGGACGAGCTGACCTATGACATGCACATCATTCTGCGTTCCGAGATCGAGGCGGCGCTGATGGCGGGCGACATCGCGGTGAACGACCTGCCAGCGGTCTGGAGCGAAAAGATGAAGACGCTGCTCGACGTCGACGTGCCCGACGATGCCAGCGGCGTGCTGCAGGATGTCCACTGGGCGCATGGCTATGTCGGGTCGTTTCCGACCTACACGCTTGGGAATATCATGTCGGCGCAGCTTTTTGCCGTCGCCGAGACGGCGCCTGGGGTACGTGACGGGCTGCGGACGGGGAATTATGCGCCGCTTTTCGCCTTCATGCGCGAGGCGGTCTGGCGCCACGGCCGCGCCGCCACGCCTGATGAGACGTTGCAACGGGTGGCGGGCAGTGCACTCGATCCGGCCGCCTACATTGCCCATCTTTCCCACAAGGTCGAAAGGCTGGTCGCATGAGCACGCTGCCCCCTCAGCCCGCGATCGTGACCGCGGATCTTTTTGACGCGCATCACGACCAAATCGCCGTGATCGACCTGCAGTTCCGCTCCTTCGGGCGCTTCGCAAGCTTCTTTGGCCCGGCCGCTACCCTGCGATGTTTCGAGGATCACACGCCGGTGCTGGCACAGCTCGAGACTCCCGGACAGGGGCGGGTGCTGGTGGTCGACGCGCGCGGGTCGCTTCGGGTCGGCGTCATGGGCGACCGGCTGGCGGCGAAGGCGGTCGCCAACGGCTGGCGCGGCGTCGTCATCAACGGGGCGATCCGCGACAGTCTGGGGATTGATGCGCTGGAACTCGGGGTGCGGGCGCTTGGCACGACTGCGCGCCGCGGCTGGTTGCAAAACCCCTCCGAGACCGCAGTGTCGGTCACCATCGGCGGTGTCAGCGTGAGCGCGGGGCACTGGATCTATGCCGACCGCGACAGCGTGATCGTTGCCCCGGCCGAGCTGCCTCTGGAGCCCTAGGCACAGGCTTCGCGTGGCAAGGATTGGGGCGGGCGTTCACAGGAATTCCGCCGGGACATGGCGGTAGGGCAGCGTCGAAAGGTCGACCGGCGCCAGCCCGGCACAGTCCAGATCGATGATCTGGCTGCAAAGGTCCTGAAAACCCGCCCGGAAATGGTTCTTGGCCTTGACCGCGAAGATCGCCACCTCTGCCAGGTCGATCCCGTGCAGGTCGCACCAGGCGGGGTCGTTGGCGCTCTGGCAGGTTTCGCAGATCACCACGCGCATCTGCCCCTGCCGCAGTACCGCCGTCCGGCCAAGGTCGATCTGGCGGCCGTATTCCATCGGCCCGCGGTTGCGGAACCGCCCGTCGGTCAGGCGTTCGACCACGCCCTCGAACGGCACCGGGGCGCCGAATTCGGGCAGTATCCGCCCGCCAAGGCCGCAGGAAATGGCCGCGCCTTCGCCCAAGTCATGGGCGCGGGCGACAAGGCCCGGATCGAAGAAGAAACAGAACACGGTCGGAAGATCCGGCGCCGCCTCGACCAGTGCCCGGAACTGCGCCGTGGTGTCGCCGATCCCGCCTGACAACGGGTTGTCCGCCGGATCGACAAGCGCGATCGGCCAGCCAGCCCCGGCATCGAGATCGGCCAGGGCCTTTGCAACCGCGGTCGGTGCATCTGGCAGCGTGATCGCAAAGTCACCGCTGCGCGCCAGATAGGCCGCCGACAATCGCGCGATTGCCGGGGCCGGATCGCGGTCGGGCAGGTGGGTCACGGTGACGATGGCGCGGGTGTTTTGCGTATCGGCATAGGCGAAGCCGCCGAAAAGCGAGACATCCTCGAACCCCTCCGCCGCGCATTCCGTGTCTGCCATGGCAACGAGCTCGGCCATCGGTCCGGCGTCTGTGCGCATGCCATGCGACAGCGGCAGGAAGTCAAGCTGGCGCAGTTCGATCCGTGGGCGCACACCGGTTTCAAAGGCGCGCTCCATGGCCGAAAGCGCGCGCAGCGCCGTGGCGTCCATATCGACGTGGGGATAGCTGTGATAGCCCGACAGGATGTCCACAACCCCGACCAGCGTGGGGTCGAGGCAGGCGTGCATGTCGAAACTGACCGCCAGCAGGGGATCGGGCCCGATGGCCCGGCGCAGCGCGGTCAGGAAGCTGTAGTCGGGCGAGAGATCGCCCTCGGCCACCATGGCGCCATGCAGCGACAGATAGACCCCGTCCCAGTCGCCAGCCTGCAGGTCCTCCAGAATCTCCCGGGTGATCGCCGCGCAGGCATCGCGCGTCACAGGTCCCAGCGGCGGCGCCGAGGTGCAGCGCGACACGGTGACATCCCAATGGGGATGGTCGTCCAGAAAACCCGCCAGCCCGCCCAGTTCGGTCGCCGTGCTGCGGGCGTCTGCCAGGGCTTCCTTTCCCTTCGTCCATTCGCGGCGACGGAAATCATCCAGCGTGGTGGCGACCGGATTGAAGCTGTTGGCCTCGTGCCAGATGCGGGCAACAGCGATGCGGCGGGGGGCTGGCATGGGGCCTCTTTCGGTCAGATCCGGCGGGGCGGGATCGTGTTGGTGTAGATGTTGAGCGAGGCCAGATGCTGGTCTGCCCGTTGCAGGGCGTCGAGCGAGGCCTGCCGGTCGCGGTTGGCCAGCAGGCCGCAGAGCACCTCAGAAACCGCCAGCGCTGGGGTCAGGGTGTGAAAGAAGGTCTGGCTTTCGGTGGCGCACAGGATCGATGCCTCGGAAATCCCGATCAGCGGCGAGACCTCGCTGTCGGTGATCGCGACGATGCCGATTTTCTTCTCGCGGGCGAGCCGTGCAATTTCCAGCGTCTGCAGCGCATAGGGGCTGATCGAGATCACCAGCAGCACATCCTGATCGCCGGCGCGCAGCAGGCCATCGACGCCGGTACCGGCCGGCCCGTCGAGATGCACGCTCTTGTCGCCCAGAAGCGTCATCACATAGTGAAAATGCCAGGCGACCGAATGGCAGGACCGCAGCCCGAGGACATAGACCCGCCGTGCCGCCGCCAGCCGGTCTGCGACCGCCTGCAGGCGCGCCAGCGACTCGGGCTCGCTCAGCCGGGCGATCTGGCCGGACAGGCTTTGCAACATGCGGTGCGCCAGCCCGCTGCCCGCCTCTGTGCCCGCGTTGTCGCGTTCGATGGCGCGGGCGGCGAACCCGTCGGCGCGCAGGCGCAGCGCATCCGAGAAATGCACGCGGATGTCCTCGAACCCCGCCAGCCCCAGGAATTTCGCCAGCCGTGTCATGGTCGCCGGCTGCACCCCGGCATTGCGTGCCAGTTCGCGCATCGAGACAAGCGCAACCTCCTGCGAGTGTTCGAGGATATAGCGCGCGGCCGCCTGCAGCTGCGGCGACATGGCATCAAAGCGCTCGACGATCCGGTCTCTCACGGCGCCTTGTTGCAACATTCGATTCACCTTTCAGATAGAGGCATGCGTCTACTCTGGCGATTCCCTAAGGGAAACACAAAATATACTCACATTCTTTCCACAAAATTCCAGAACTGCTGAAGATTTGAACGTTTCACCAAAAGCGAACACGATCCACTCGGAACTTTACGTCTCGATATGAAACAAGTGTTGCAAATCCTGTCGTGCTCTGCAAGGCAAAGATACGCCGCGGGTGCGTCCCGCGATTTCGCCGCAGAACCCGGGAAGCAGACATGACCAGGATCCTCCACCGCTCGATCGGGGCCGAACTCCCCCGCGCCGCCTCAGGCAGGGGTGTCACCATCACCGACGGCGAAGGGCGAAGCTATATCGACGGATCCGGCGGCGCGGCCGTAAGCTGCCTTGGCCACAGCCACCCCGAGGTGCTGGAGGCGATGCGGGCGCAGATGGAGAGGATCTCCTATGCCCACACGTCGTTTTTCACCACGGATGCGGCCGAAGACCTGGCAGATCGCCTGACCGGGCTTGCCCCGGATCCGCTCGACTATGTCTATCTGGTCTCTGGCGGTTCCGAGGCGGTCGAGGCGGCGCTGAAGATGGCGCGGCAGTATTTCGTCGAGATCGGACAGCCGCAGCGGCGCCATATCATCGCCCGCAGGCAAAGCTATCACGGGAACACCATCGGCGCGCTGGCCACCGGCGGAAACGCGATGCGGCGGGCGCAGTTCCGGCCGATCCTGCCCGAGACGCATCACGTGTCGCCCTGCTACGCCTATCGCGACCAAAAGCAGGGCCAGAGCCCCGAGGCCTATGGCGCGAGCCTGGCCGATGAGCTTGAGGCCAAGATCCGCGAATTGGGCGAGGACAAGGTGATGGCCTTTGTGGCCGAGCCGGTCGTCGGCGCGACGCTTGGCGCCGTGCCGCCCGTGACAGGTTACTTTGACCGGGTGCGCGAGGTTTGCGACCGCTACGGCGTGCTGCTGATCCTTGACGAGGTGATGTGCGGCATGGGCCGGACCGGCACCATCTTTGCCTTCGAGCAGGAAGGCATCGTCCCTGACATCGTCACCATCGCCAAGGGTTTGGGGGGCGGCTTTCAGCCCATCGGGGCGGTTTTGCTGTCGGACCGGATCTATCAGGCGTTCCGGCAGGGATCGGGCCTGTTCCAGCACGGGCACACCTATATCGGCCACCCGATTGCCACCGCAGCCGCCAACAAGGTGGTCGAGATTCTGGCGCGCGATGGCATGATGGCGCATGTCATCGCCATGGGCGAGCGGCTGCAGGCGGGGCTCGACGCAGCCCTCGGCCAGTCGCCGTACGTCGGAGATCTCCGCGGCCGTGGTCTGTTTCGCGGCATCGAGATCGTCGCCGACAAGAACAGCAAGACGCCCTTCGACCCGGGCCTGAAACTCCATGCGAGGATCAAGAAGGCGGCAATGGCCCGCGGCCTGCTGTCCTATCCCATGGGCGGCACCATCGACGGGATCCGTGGCGATCACGTGCTGCTCGCCCCGCCCTATATCTGCAGCGACCTCGAGATCGACCAGATCGTCGAGCGGATCTCGGGTGCCATTCTGGACGTGACCGGGCAGGCCGCCGCGCGATGAGCTATCGGATCGCCTTTGCCGGCTTCAATCTCGAGTCGGTGACCGCGGTGCCGCAGGTCTCGACCCGCGCGGATTTCGAGCGGGTCTGCTTTCGCGGTGCCGAGATCGCCGGCCATTTCCGGGGCACGAACACCGTCGCGGGTGGCACGCTGAAGGCGCTGGAAACCGCCGGTGCCGAGGTGGTGGCGCTGTCTCATTCGCTGCTTGGTGCGCTCGGCCCGGCCAGCGATGACGCCGTCGAGGCCTTCGTGGACGAGCTCGCGGCGAGCCTGATCGCCTCGGGTCCGCTCGACGGGCTGGTGCTGCATCTGCATGGCGCCTGCTGGGCGCCCGGGGTCGAGGATGTCGAACGCCACATCATCGACCGCATCCGCGCTGCCGTGCCCGATCTGCCGATTGCCGTGCCGCTGGATTACCATGGCAATGTCGACGCCCGTACGTTTGCCGGGGCCGACATCGCCGTCGCCTATCGCCATTCGCCCCATATCGACATGGGCGAAACCGGCGAACGCGCGGCCCTGGCCTTGCTGCGGCTGCTCGACAGCGGCGTGAAGCCGGGCCTTGCCGTCGCCCGGCCCGGCATCGTCATCCCCTCGATCATGTCCGCGACCGCTCTTGAACCGCTCGCGACGATCATCGCCGAGGCCCGCGCCATCGAGGCAGCGGGCGACTGCGATATCTCGGTCATGGGCGGCTTTGCCTATTCGGACGATGCCATTACCGGCATGTCGGTGATCTGCCTCGACTGGGACGGTCAGGCAGCCGCAGAGGCCAAGGCCAGGGCTCTGTCGGCGCGTCTGTGGGAGGCGCGCGAGGCGTTGACCCGTGCGATCCCGGTCTGGGGGCTGGGCGACGCGCTGGAGGATATCGCCGCGCATCGGCCCAAGGGCGGTCCCGTCGTTCTTGTCGAACATGCGGACCGGATGAACGATTCCACCCACATCTTGCGGGCGCTGGTGGGGCGGGACTGCGGCCGGGACTGGGGCCGGGTTGGCGTGCCCTTCCTGCTCGATCCCGAAAGCGCAGCAAAGGCCCATGCGGCGGGCGCCGGGGCCGAGGTCACGCTGGCGCTCGGCGGCAAGAGCGCGCCTGAAACCGGTGGCCCCCTGACGCTGACGGCAAGGGTGCTGTGGTCGGGTGAAAAGTCATACACAGTAACCGGCCGCTACCAGCAGGGTGCGCCGGTCGATCTGGGCCTGACCGCGCTGATCGAGATTGGCCGGATCCGCATCTCGGTCGTGTCGCATTTCGCGTTCGCCGTCGATGGCGACCCGTTCTACATCTTCGACGAAGCCCCCGAGGATTACGACCTGATCCTGCTGCGCTCGAAGACCCATTTCCGGGATTTCTATGAGCCGCTGGCCGATACGATCTATGTGGTCGACACGCCCGACCTTGGTCCTGCCGACGTGCGGCTGATTCCCTATCGCAGATTTGACACCGCCCGCGCCTATCCTTGGTGCGCGGCGCCCCCGGTTTTCCCAACGCGACCCAAAATGACCGACCCCCAAAAACCGACAAGGAGAGGTAAATGAAATTGTTTGGATTGAAGACACTTGGCCGCGTGGCGCTGGTCGCCGGGTCCATGGCAGCGCTTCCCGCCTGGGCCGAAACCACACTGACCGCGGTGATGCAGGCCCCCCTGCGCTCGCTCGATCCGCATCTGAGCACGGCGCAGATCGTACGGACCCATGGTTTCATGGTCTTCGAAACCCTTTTGGGCATGGATGCGAACTATCAGCCGCAACCGCAGATGGCCGACTACACTGTCTCGGACGACAAGCTGACCTATACTTTCACCCTGCGCGATGGTCTGAAATGGCATGACGGAACCCCGGTCACGGCCGAGGATTGCGTGGCGTCGCTGAACCGATGGGCGCAGAAGGACGGGTCTGCCGGCACCATGATGAAATACGTGGACAGCATCGAGGCGACCTCGGACAAGGTGCTCGTCATCCATATGAAATCGCCCTTTGGCCCAGTGCTGGAGCTGCTGGCAAAGCCGTCTCCGATCCCGGCCTTCATGATGCCGAAGCGTCTGGCCGATACGCCCGTCGGTGAACAGATCTCCGAGATCATCGGCTCCGGCCCGTTCAAGTTCGTGGCCGAGGAATACCGTCCCGGCGATCAGGCCGTCTATGTGAAGAACGAGGACTACATCCCGCGCGAGGAACCCTCCAGCTGGACTGCGGGCGCCAAGGTCGTGAACGTCGACCGGGTGGTGTGGAAGGCGATGCCGGACATGCAGACCTCGATCAACGCCATCCAGTCGGGCGATGTGGATCTGATCGAACAGGTCACCATCGACCTGCTGCCGTTGCTGGCGATGAACGACGAGGTCGAGACCGCCGTCCTCAACCCGCTCGGCGCACAGGTCACCGGCCGATTCAACCACCGCCTGCCGCCTTTCGACGATCCGCAGGTCCGCAAGGCGGTGATGTACGCGCTCGATCAGGAGACGATCATGCAGACGGCAATCGGCAACGCCGATTACTATCAGCTTTGCGCCTCGATCTATGGCTGCGAGGTGCCGCTGGCCTCTGACGCGGGGTCTGAATACCTGGAAGGCACCGCGGACGAGCGGATGGCCAAGGCCAAGGAGATCCTGGCGGCGTCGAGCTATGACGGGACGCCCGTGCTGATGATGCAGCCGACCGACCTGACCGTGCTGACCACCCAGCCCATCGTCGCGGCCGAGCGGATGCGCGAAGCGGGCTTCACGGTCGACGTGGACTCGATGGACTGGTCCACCCTGCAATCGCGCAAGAACGGCTGGCAGCCGGTGTCCGAGGGCGGCTGGAACTTTTTCTTCACCTATTGGGGTGTGGCAGGGATCTGGAACCCGCTGGTGCATTCGTTGATCAACGGTTCGGGCGACGACAACAGCTGGGCCGGCTGGCCGGTCAACGCCAGGATCGAAGAGCTGCGCGCGGCCTACCTGACCGCCGGCACGCTCGACGAGCAAAAGCAGATCGCCGAGGAAATCCAGCAGATCGCCTGGGATGACGGCTTCTATTTCAACGCCGGCGAGTTCAAGTCCGTGGCGGCCTGGCGCACCGAGCTGAAGGATCTGCAGTCGGCCCCGATCACGCTGTTCTGGGGCGTCAGCAAGTAACGCCTGAAAGACCCGCGGGCGGCGGCTCGATCTGCCGCCCGCATCCTTTTCCGCCGATCCGGAGCACGCGATGCTTTCCTATTTCCTGCGCAGGCTGCTGATGGCCATCCCGGTGATGTTCTTTGTCGCCGTGTTCGTCTTCCTGCTGCTGAGGCTTACGCCCGGCGATCCGGCCCAGGCCATTGCCGGCGATCAGGCCACGCCCGCCCAGTTGCAACAGATCCGCGAGAGCCTTGGCCTGAACGAACCGCTGTCGGTGCAGTTCGTCACCTGGATCGGCAGGATGGCCCATGGCGATTTCGGGGTCTCGCTGATCTCGCAGCAGCCGGTCCTCAAGATGATCGGTCAGCGGATCGGACCGACTGTCGCGCTGGCACTGGTGGCGATGGGGTTGACGGTTCTGATCTCGTTGCCGATGGGGGTGCTGGCCGCCTGGCGGCACGGCGGGCTGACCGACCGCGCGGTGATGGCCTTCTCGGTGATCGGATTCTCGGTGCCGGTCTTCGTGATCGGCTATGTCCTGATCGGCGTCTTCGCGGTGAACCTGAAATGGTTCCCGGTTCAGGGCTACAAGCCATTGGCCGACGGGATCGGACCCTTTGCGCACCGCATCTTCCTGCCCGGACTGGCGCTTGCCTCGATCTATATCGCGCTGGTGTCGCGGATGACCCGCGCCTCGATGCTGGAAGTGCTGCGCGAGGATTACGTGCGCACCGCCCGCGCCAAGGGTCTGCCCGAGATTGTCGTGCTGTTCCGCCACGCGCTGCGCAACGCCGCGATCCCGATCCTGACCGTGGTCGGCACCGGCTTTGCCATGATGATATCCGGCGTCGTCGTCACCGAGACCGTCTTCAACATTCCGGGCCTCGGCCGTCTTGTCGTCGATGCGGTTCTGGCGCGCGACTATCCGTTGATCCAGGCCATCATCCTGCTGACCGCGGGCACCTATGTGCTGATCAACCTGCTGATCGATCTGTCCTATGCGCTGACCGACCCGAGGATCCGTTTCCAATGAGCCTGACGACAAGCGCCCCCGAAAGCCCGCGTCGCCGCCTGATGGACGCGCCGCCGCACTGGACCACCGTGCTGGCATCGGTCGTGCTGATCGCCATCGTCCTGATGGCGCTGTTCGCGCCGGTCATCGCCAACTTCGAGCCGACCAGTCTGAACGCGATGAAGCGGTTGAAACCGGCGGATGCGACCTACTGGATGGGCACCGACAGCTATGGGCGCGACCTGTTTTCGCGCGTCGTCTATGGTGCGCGGGTCTCGCTGATGGTGGGCGCAGGCGTCGCTCTGGGGTCCATCGTCATCGGGCTGCCGCTCGGCCTGCTGGCCGGGTGGTTCCGCGGGCTCGATGCCGTGCTGATGCGGATGATGGACGGGCTGATGGCGATCCCCGGCATTCTGCTGGCCATCGCCATCGTGGCCCTGACCAACGCCGGGCTGACCACGGTCGTCATCGCCATCATGCTGCCCGAGATCCCGCAGGTCGTCCGCCTTGTCCGCTCGCGCGTGCTGGCAACGCGGTCCGAGACCTTCGTCGATGCGGCCGTGCTGCTTGGCACCGCGCCGCTGCGGCTGATCTGGCGCCACCTTCTGCCCTCGACCCTGGCACCGCTGATCGTGCAGGGCACCTATATCTATGCCGCCGCGATCCTGACCGAGGCCGCGCTGTCGTTTCTGGGGGTCGGCATCGGCACCGAAACGCCAAGCTGGGGCAACATCATGGCCGAGGGGCGGCTTTATTTCGCGATGAACCCCTGGCTGGTGTTCTGGCCCGCCATCGTGCTGTCGCTCTGCATCCTGTCGATCAACCTTCTGGGGGATGCCCTGCGCGACAGGCTCGATCCCAAGATGAAAGGACGGTCCGCATGAGCGTCGATCCGGTCCTTTCGGTGCGCAACCTGAAGGTTGCAACCGCCGCCCGCCGCCCCGCCGAGATCCTGAAAGGGATCAGCTTTGACATCCACCCGGGCGAGACGCTTTGCCTTGTGGGCGAAAGCGGGTCGGGCAAATCCGTCACCTCGCTTGTCACCATGGGCCTGTTGCCGCGCGGCGAGCTTGAGGTGACGGCAGGCGAGGCGCGTCTGAACGGCGAGGACATCGTCGCGGCCACGCCCGCCCGCACAAGGGCACTGCGCGGGGCCGACATGGCGATGATCTTTCAGGAGCCCATGACGGCACTGAACCCGGTTCTGACGATCGGGCTGCAGATGGACGAGGTCTTCCGCGCCCACCGTGCCATGCGTGCGCCAGATCGCAAGGCGGCGGCGCTCGAAGCCTTCGCATCCGTTGGCTTGCCGAGTCCGGCACGGATCCATGACAGCTATCCGCATCAGCTTTCGGGCGGGCAGCGGCAGCGGGTCATGATCGCCATGGCGCTGGCGTTGAAGCCAAAGCTGCTGATCGCGGACGAACCGACCACGGCGCTCGACGTGACCACGCAAAAGCAGATCCTCGAACTGATCAGGCGTCTGCAGGAAGAACAGAACACCGCCGTCCTGTTCATCACCCACGACATGGGCGTTGTCGTCGACATCGCCGACCGGGTTTGCGTGATGCGCAACGGCGAGATCGTCGAGACAGGCGAGGTCGAGAAGGTCCTGAGCGCGCCAAGGCAGCAATACACCCGCGATCTGCTGGCCGCCGTTCCCGCGCTGACCCCGCGCCCGGCCCGGGCGCCGCACAGCCAGGACAGGGTGTTGGAGCTGATCGAGGTCAACAAGGTCTTCAGCCTCCAGTCCGCCATTTCGCGGCTGCTGGGGCGCGAAGGCCATTCGGTCCACGCCGTCAACAACGTCAGTTTCCGGCTGGAGCGTGGCCGGACGCTGGGGATCGTGGGCGAAAGCGGTTCGGGCAAGTCGACGGTGGCGCGCTGCGTGCTGCGGCTCGAAGATCCAAGCAGCGGCGCCATTCTGGTCAATGGCCACGATATCGCCCCGCTGCAGGGCCAGCGGGCGCTGGCCGAGGCGCGGCGCGCGGTCCAGATGATATTCCAGGACCCGAACCGATCGTTGAACCCGCGGTTGAGGATCGGCGAAAGCCTGATCGAGGGGCCGATGAACGCCGGCGAGGCACGAGTTGCGGCGCTGGCGCGTGCCGGCGATCTGCTGGAGGTCGTCCGCCTGCCGCGCGACAGCCTCGATCGCTATCCGCACCAGTTCTCGGGCGGCCAGCGGCAGCGGATCGCCATCGCGCGGGCCTTGATGATGTCGCCCGACGTCATCGTCGCGGACGAGGCGGTGTCGGCGCTCGATGTTTCGGTGCAGGCGCAGGTGCTGGACCTTCTGGCCGAGGTGCAGCAGCGCCAGAACCTTGCGGTGCTGTTCATCACCCACGACCTTCGGGTCGCGGCACAGATCTGCGACGACGTGATGGTGATGCGACGCGGCGAGGTTGTGGAATTCGGCCCGGCGGGCGACATTCTGGCACGACCGCAGCACGACTATACCCGCGCCCTGATCGAGGCCGCGCCCGGCCGCGACTGGGATTTCGCCCAAGGCCGCCGCATCCCGGAGCCCGCATGATAAGAACCAGCCTTGTCCAGTTCGACGCCAGACCGCTTGCGGCGGCCCTGAACCTGTCCCGGATCCGCGATATCATCGCAACCGAGGCAGACGAAGGCGCGGATCTGATCCTGTTTCCGGAGCTGTCGAACACCGGCTACATCGAGCCGCTCGTGCCGGGCGGGCCGTTCGTCAGCGATGTGCCGCACTATGGCGAGGCGCTGTGTGCGGCCTGCGCGGACCCGGCGGGCGAAGAGATTTCCGAGCTGGCGGCACTGGCGGCGCAAAAACAGGTAAGCCTCGTGCTGGGGCTCGGGCTGCGCGACCCGCGTCGCGTCGGGGTGATCCACAACGCCTCGGTCCTGATCACGCCCGAGGGTGTCGCGGGATACTATGTAAAGACCCACCAGTGGCAGAACGAGAAGCTGTACTTCACGCCGGGCAACGGGTTTCCCGTCTTTCCGGCGTTCGGCACCCGTCTTGGGATGCAGATCTGCTATGACATCCGTTTTCCCGAGGTGACCCGCATCCTCGCGCTGCAGGGGGCCGGCATTGTCACCTCGGTCTGGGCCTCGTTCGGCGCGGATGGCCTGGAGGTGGCCGATCCCGGCCTCTTCATCCATCGCGCCTATACCCGTGCGGTCGAGAACGGCGTCTTCTTCCTCAGTTGCAACCGCGCGGGCACCCACGGCGATCAGCGGTTTTTCGGCCGTTCCTGCGCACTTGCCCCCGATGGCAGGCTGCTGGGCGCGCTCGATCACGACCGCGAGGATGTGCTGCGCGTCGCGCTCGATCTGTCCGCGGTCGCTCGCTATCGCGCCGACACCGGCATCTGGGCGGACCGTCGTCCGGCGCTCTATGCCCCGTTTCTGGGTCCTCTCGAAAGTTGAAGCCTTGCCCCAATCCCCATGCCCCCCCTTGGACGATGCCGACTGGCCCGAACAGATTTCCGACCTGCGCGACGGGTTCGCCGGGGCGCTGAACGTCTATCGCACCATGGCGCACAACCCGGCACTGCTGCGGGCCTGGGCGCCGCTGCGCCAGCACGTCGTGAAAGACAGCCAGCTTGGCCCCGTCCGCTCGGAAGTCGTGATCCTGCGCACCGGGCTTCGGCTGGGATCGGAGTATGAATGGGCGCATCATGTCAGCCGCGCCCGCGCGCTGGGCCTCAAGGATGACCGGATCGCGGCCATCGCCGGGATGCCCGATGGCGAGGATGGCCTGATCGTCCGTGCCGTCGATGCACTGATCGACGACAAGCATCTGAGCCTGGAACAGGAAGCGGAACTTGCCGCCGTCATCGGCCGCGAGGCGGTGATCGACCTGATTGCGACCGTCGGGTTCTATTCGGTGCTGGGCTATCTGCTGCGCACCTATCAGACGCCCATCGATGCGCATGTCGCAGCCGAGATGGAGGCCAGCCCTCTCGGCGCGCAGCCGTTCTGAGCGAGGTTGCGCGCGCTTCTGTTACGGGCTGTCACCGGACGTTCAGGCGCCCGGACCCGACGTGTCGCGCGGGCCTCGGCAAATCCCGCGGCCGGCACCTCTGACGGCGACAGCCGCTGGTGGTGTCGGCGGCCGCGCATTTTCCGGTGATCGAGGCGAAGGTCGAACCGCGAGCGGTTGAACAGGTGAAGCCTGCCGTGCCATCTGCATCCAAAGGCGATGGGCCAGCGCTCGTCCGTCTGCACGAAATCGTCTTCGCAAAGGACCGTTCCATGTCGACCGTCAGCAACCTTGCAGAGGCGACAACGCTCGCCAATTGGCGCACACAGCCGTTCAACGGCTGGAGCTTTCACCACGTCGATGCCCTGGTGGACGGACGGCGCATCGGTGCCGACGGGCGGCAAAGCAGGCTTGATGCCGGGCCGCGGGTCGATCTTTCGACGATCCTTCTGCCCTCGGGCGAGACTGTCGAGGATGCCTTGGCGTCCTCCTGCACCGATGCCTTCATCGTCCTGCACCAGGGCCGGGTGGTCGCAGAACGCTATGACGCTCTGATGGGGCCGGAAGATCGGCACATTGTCTTCTCGGTTTCCAAGTCGCTGACCGGGTCGCTGGCGGGGGTTCTGGTGGAAACCGGCGCGCTTGATCCCGACGCACCGGTTGTCGACTACGTGCCCGAGCTGAAGGGTTCGGCCTGGGGCGATGCCAGTGTGCGTCACGTGCTCGACATGACCGTGTCGGTCCGCTTCATCGAGGATTACTTCGATCCGCAGGGCGATGTCGCGCGCTACCGGGTGGCGATGGATTGGAATCCGCCGGGCGAGCTGCCCTATGCCGGCGGTCTGCATGATTTCTTCCCGGGCCTTCCGAAGGACGCGGACGAACATGGCGAGACATTCCACTATGTCTCGCCCAATTCCGACGTGCTGGGCTGGATCCTCGAAAGGGCGTCGGGCAAGACCCTGGCCGAGCTGATGTCGCAGATGATCTGGACCCCGCTCGGGGCCGAGGCAGACGGGTGGATCACCGTCGACCGGAACGGCGCGCCGCGCACGGCGGGGGGCATCTGCGTCCGGGCGCGCGACCTTGCGCGCTTTGGCGAGATGATGCGCAACATGGGCCGGGCCAACGGCGTGCAGATCGTGCCAGAGGCGTGGGTCCGGGACATTCTGGCCAACGGCTCGCGCGAGGCATGGGCGCGGGGCGGCATGAAGGATCTGTTCCCGGCCGGCCACTACCGCTCCAAATGGTACGTTCCGGACAGCTTCCCGGGGGCAATGATGGCGGTCGGGATCCACGGTCAGTGGATCTGTTCCGACCCCGAGGCGGAGCTGACGATCGTGAAACTGTCCTCTCAGCCGCTTCCAGAGGACCTCGATCTGGATCGCAAGACCCTGTCGGTGTTCGCGGCGCTCAGGCAGTGTTTCCTGCACGGGCTCGAACAACCGGCCGATTGACGCCGCGGCGGCCTGATCCTGCCGGGCATCCGAGGTTCGGGTCGTCCGCACCGGCAAGCGGTTGGGCATGTCCGTGGAATCGACCCCAACTTGGTACCAACGGTTCGTCGGGGGGTGCCTTGCACCCAAAGCGCGCGGCCACTGACGTTCTTCGCGGAGCACTTTCCGATGCAGATCCATGGCGGATGGGCATTGTTGACGCGCCCATCGGCCCTATATCGGAACTCGACTGCCATTGACGCGAGCGGCGCCGCCACGCTTGCGCCCATGTAGGACCCTCCGCTCAGCCGACGCCGTGCGCCGTATGCCGCGGCATCCGTCGGCTTCGCCAACAACCATCGTCGGGCCCCGGGCCGGACCCCCAAAGGACATCCCTCATGACACAATCCAGCACCCAAAATCGCAGGTTCGTTCTGGCCGAACGCCCCAAGGGCGAACCCGATGACAGCACCCTGCGGCTGGAGACCGTCGATCTGCCGACCCCCGGCAAGGGCCAGATGCTGCTGCGCAACGAATATCTCTCGCTCGACCCCTACATGCGCGGCAGGATGAGCGACGCGCCCTCCTATGCCGCCCCGGTCGAGGTCGGCGCCGTGATGGTGGGCGGCACGGTCGCACAGGTGGTCAGCTCGGACGTCTCCGGCTTTGCGCCGGGTGACTGGGTCGTCGCCTTTGGCGGTTGGCAGGACTACGCGCTGTCCGATGGCACGGGCGTGATCAACATGGGCAAGGCGCCCCAGACCCCTTCCTGGGCGCTTGGTGTGCTGGGCATGCCGGGCCTTACCGCCTGGGCGGGCCTGACCCAGATCGGTCAACCGAAAGCCGGGGAAACCCTGGTGGTCGCGGGGGCCAGCGGCCCGGTCGGCGCAACCGTGGGTCAGATCGGCAAGATCCTCGGCCTTCGCGTTGTGGGCATCGCGGGCGGCGCCGAGAAATGCGCGCATGTGGTTGAAACGCTCGGTTTTGACGCCTGCATCGACTACAAGGCCGACGGCTTTCCCGAGGCGCTGAAAGCGGCCGTTCCCGAAGGCATCGACATCTATTTCGAGAATGTCGGCGGCGCGGTCTTTGATGCGGTGCTGCCGCTGCTCAACACCTCGGCCCGTGTTCCGGTCTGTGGCCTGATCTCGCAATACAACGCCACCTCGCTGCCCGATGGCCCCGACCGCCTGAGCCTGCTGATGGGCACGATCCTGCGCAAGCGGATGACCATGCGCGGCTTCATCGTCTTTGACGATTTCGGCCATCTCTATCCAGAATTCGCCAGGCAGATGGGCGATTGGGTGAAGCAGGGAAAGATCCAGTATCGCGAGGAAATGATCGAGGGGCTGGAACAGGCGCCCGCGGCCTTCGTTGGCCTGCTGCGAGGCGAGGCGTTTGGCAAGCGTGTCATCAAGCTGAGCGTTTGAAACCAACAGACGAAAGGTAATGATCCGATGAACATTCTCATGGTTCTGACATCCCACGACCAGTTGGGCGACACTGGCAAGAAAACCGGCTTCTGGCTCGAGGAATTCGCGGCCCCCTATTATGTCTTCAAGGATGCCGGCGCCGAGATCACCCTTGCGTCGCCCAAGGGCGGCCAACCGCCGCTTGACCCGTCAAGCGATGCCGAGGATGCCCAGACCGAGGCCACGAAACGCTTCAAGGGGGACGAAGACGCGCAGAAGGCCCTGGCCAGCACCAAGGTCCTTTCGACGGTTTCCGCAGACGGCTTCGACGCCATCTTCTATCCCGGCGGGCACGGCCCGCTGTGGGACCTCGCGGAGGACGGCGACAGCAAGACGCTGATCGAGACCTTCGCGGCAAGCGACCGTCCCATCGGCGCGGTCTGCCACGCCCCGGCGGTATTCCGCCACCCCAAGGGTGCCGACGGCAAGCCGCTGGTTGCCGGACGGACGGTGACCGGTTTTACCAATAGCGAGGAAGAAGGTGTCGGCCTGACCGAGGTCGTGCCGTTCCTGGTCGAGGATATGCTGGTGGCCAATGGCGGCGACTACCAGAAGGGCGCCGACTGGGGTTCTTTCGTGGTGACCGACGGCAAACTGGTGACAGGCCAGAATCCCGCCTCCTCCGAGGAAGCGGCACGCAAGCTGCTGAGCCTTCTGTAGGGCGCAGCCGGATCTTGCCGGCACGCCATTCTGGATGCGCGGGAAACGTGCGACCACATCCTCAGTCGGGGCAGGGTGCGGGCCGATCTGGTATTGCCGAAGGCGGCGCCGATTTGCCCGGCACGGCCATGGTGTTGGCGTGCGATGACGATGGGGGCGGCAATCGGCGCGCTGCGGCCGGGGCTTGGCGAGCCGTCGCCGCGGCGCCATGAGAACGGAACAAGCACAGAACAGGAAACCGATAACTTGCGTGGCGGCACCCGCAACCCGCTTGACGCCCCCGACCGAAAAACCTAAGAAACGCGGGCCGTAGGGGTATAGCTCAGCTGGTAGAGCGACGGTCTCCAAAACCGTAGGTCGCGGGTTCGAGCCCTGCTGCCCCTGCCATTCAATCCATTGAGAACTTCGGGATCAAGAGTCGATTCCCTTGGACCAGTCGGGCTTCCAGTCGGGTGTCCTTTTCCGGCTTCGTGTGCCTCGCGCTTGCTCATGGCGGCGTCGGCAAGCCGCGAGTCGCGGCTCGGATAGTGCGCGTCGAGGTCCCGGGCGGTGGGACGCAGGCGGCGCGCCATCCACCGCACGTAACGTTTGATCGGCAGGAAAAATCAGGCGATCAAGACGTCAAACGGCAGTCCGCCTGGGGAATGTCGGATTGAATCAGGTTCCACCGACCTGAGAAGGAAAAGACATGAAGCAAATTGCGTCCCTGGCTTTGACGGTCCTACTCGTCGCCGCGCCCTCCCTGCCAGCTCTCGCCGAGGCCGCGCTTCCGGAAGGGGCAAGCATCGCGAAAGATGCCAAGGCACTTCTCACCTACACGCCCAAAGCCAATCCCGGCACGGCCGATTTTGACGCGACCGATCGGCTGGCCATCGCCAATCAGATCTACGCCTACTCATTTGCATATGACAATTACGAGTCAGAGGCGTGGTTCGATCTGTTCACCTCTGACGCCGTGTTTGTCGCCGGGGTTCCGGGAGAGCAGGCGATTTCATTCAGCGGAGACGGCTTCCGGACGTTTTGGACAGAACGTATGAAAGAATTCAGCTCCTCCGGGAATCAGCGCCGCCATCTGATGACAAACATCCTGTTTCTCGGCCAGACGGCAGACACTGCCCATGTCAGTGTTACCGGACTTTTGACCAATGCGACGAATGGCAAGACTTTCGCCGCGGTGAGCAGCCTGAATTATGAAGGATGGCTGGTGAAAGGTTCGGACGGCTGGAAAATCCAGCGCTGGCATGACTTTCCGGATTCTGTCGTTCCTGAATGATATTCTCAAACTGCCACGAACAAATGGGCAATGGGTGATTAACTGTCTCGAGGGTGGCGGCTGTTCTGCATGACTCCGCTACCGGCTACGGTGGGACCGACAGGCGGTACTGCCGGGCACCGTAGCCAGGGAGATTGTGCGTCGACTGAGAGAAAGCGAGCCTCCACGTCGACACTGGGCTAGACCGGCAGTGCGGACAAAGCGGCCGCCGAGATTTATGGCGTGATGGCAATCACACCTGAATTCATCTCTGTTTCAACGTGATTTCCGCAATGGACCCCGCGCGTTCTTTCAGCGCGGACTGGCTTTGTGTCCAAGCGGCGGGCTCGATGGCGAACCTGCTCCTCAGCCAGGCCAGCGTCAGCCGCCGCGTGGCCTCCAGCGCGTCGGGCACCTCTGCTTCGGTTTCGCGCGCGTCCCACCCGGCGATGCCGCCAAGGCCATGGCCGACGCCGTTGATCGTCAGCAGGGCATCGGCCCCGGGGGCGTCATAAAAGGGATCCGCATGCCACTCGGGGCCACGGGGCGTGAAATGGGGATCGTCGTCGGCACCGCAAACCACGAGCGTCGGGATGCTGATACCGCTGAAGTCCACGTCGAAGAAGGGAAAGCGCTCCGCGTTTTCTTGTGTCAGGTCCGCGCCGCCTCGGCCCGGGGCCGCCAGCAGAATGCCGGCACGGATGCGCGGATCGGAAAAGTCCTCGCCCTGCAAGCGCGCGCCAAGGAGCAGGCCGCAGGTGAAGCCGCCGAAGGAATGTCCGGCCACCGCAATCCGCTCGTGGTCCAGCCGCCCGGCCACGGCCGGTGCCTGCCGCTCGACCTCGGCCAGTTGGTCAAGGATGGCGCGCATTTCCTCCACCCTCTCGCGCCAGAAGAAGGGCCCATTGGGCAGATCGGGGTCCAGCCCGCCGATCCGAGAGCTCGCTTGCGTCGGCTGGATAACGGCCAGCCCCCGTTCGGCCCAGAACTGGGCAAGCGGGGCGTAGCCGTCCTTGGAGGGGAGGTAGTTCGAGGGACCAAAGCCATGCGACAGGATAACGATGGGCAGGTCACCCCCGGCCGCCGGTGCGGTAAGGCGCAGCTCAAGCGGCTGGCGGCCCGGCATGGGCAGCCGGATCGGCGTATAGGCGACGGTTATGTCCGGCTCTGGCGTCGGCAGAGCGCGGGACAGGGTGATCAGTCTGTTCATGGGGCATTTCCTGTCGAAAGGGATGGCGGCATCGCATGGGTCACGCCGTGCCAGAAACCGGAGGAACAACCGGTGGCAAGAATACGGGGCATGTGACGTCTCCTTGTCTTGTGTGACAGAGAGATAGACGGCAGAAACTGATCGTTCTATATGCAGATGTCCATAATCATCAATAGATCGTCCAGATCCATGCTCGACAGTGCCTCAGATCCTCTTTCCAGCGTTGTCACCCTTCTCCGGCCTGCAGTCTCCATTTCAAAGATGGTCGAGGCTGGTGGCCAGTGGTTGGTAGAGCGTCACAACATGGCCAGCCCCTTCTACTGCGCGATGGTTGAAGGGCAGTGCCGGCTGCACGTCATCGGGCGCGATCCGGTCACGCTGAGGGCAGGAGATTTCGTGCTGATCCCCCACCTGCAGGGCTTCACCATGTCAAGCGAGGTGCCCCCGTCCCCGCATGTGCCTCGCCTTCCGCTTGAAACCGGCCCCGGGCTTTTCCGGCTTGGCCTGCCAGAGGCTCCGGTTGATGTTCGCGCCCTCGTCGGGCATTGCCGCTTCGATACGCCTGCAAGTGACCTGCTTGTGTCGCTGTTGCCAGAGATGATCCATGTCTCCGGCCAAGGCCGCCTGACCGCCCTTGTGCCCGTCATCCACGAGGAAACCCGTGCCGACCGACCGGGGCGCGAGATGATCCTGGAGCGACTGCTCGAAGTCCTGCTGATCGAGGCCCTGCGCTCGGGTCCGGCGGCGACCCTGCCGCCGGGGCTGCTGCGCGGCCTGTCGGATTCGAAACTGACCAGTGCATTGCAACGTATCCACACCGAGGCAGGGGGCGCTCTTTCCGTTTCAGAAATGGCGAAGGACGCCGGCATGTCGCGCTCTGGCTTCTTCGAACGGTTCCGCAGAGAGGTCGGCCGCGCGCCAATGGAATACGCGACCGACTGGCGCATGGCCGTCGCCAAGACCTTGCTGCGGCAGGGCGGGCTGACCATTACAGAGATCGCGCTGAAGGTCGGTTACGGATCTGCCAGCGCATTTGGACTGGCTTTTGTCCGACACGAGGGCCAGTCGCCAGGTGCGTTCGCAAACGATGACGGAAGTTAGAATTGGAAGCGGATGCCGATGACATCGATAATATGCGCCAACAGTCTTTGGCCACTATCGAATTTGGGCTCGGACCGACCCGGCGCGGGCGGCGTTGGGGGGGCGATGGAGGTTGAGCAGGTGGCGGGATCGGCCATTGTCCCGGCGGGGGGGATGACCAAGGCGCGAGTTCGCGGAGTTCATGAACGTCTCGCGCCCGGCGGTCAGCCAGTGGACTACGCGCAAGGTTCTCCTCGGGGACGCGATTGTCGGCGACGCCCGGTCATAGCTCCGAAGATCACATTGATGTAGACGTCCCTTCCGATCAGCCGGTGTCTGCGATATGGCCGTCCTTGTTCCGGGCCATGCCATCAGCGGTTGCATTTTACCCGCTCCCACCCCGAAAACTGGAATGAGGAGCCAGCTCATGTCGTTTCGTCGCTCTGCTCTAGCGGTATTGGTTTCTGTTGCAGTGCCCGTCATGGCGCTGGCCCAATCCGCCGAAGACGCGCCTCGACAACTTTCCCTGGAACTGAATGGGGTTCAGGACGTCGGCGGGGCGTGTCGTTTGACGTTCCTGGCGCAGAACCGGACGGGGACGGCGATTGACAAGGCCGTTTTCGAGACGGTGATCTTCGACACGTCGGGCGGGGTGATGCGGCTGTCGCTCTTTGATTTTCGCGAGTTGCCGGTGGATCGGCCACGGGTGCGGCAGTTCGATCTGCCGGAGATTCCCTGCGACACCATCGGAAATGCCCTGATCAATGGCGCAAACTCCTGTGTGATCGATGGCGCGGAGAGCCGCGTCTGTGACACGGAGCTTTCGCTTGGCAGCCGGATCGCAGTGGAGCTTCTCGGATGAGCATTCTTGGGGCTTTGCGCGAAGTTCTCGCGCTCGGCGGACCGGTGATCGGGGTCCTGCTTGTGATGTCGGTGCTGACGCTCGGGGTCACGCTCTACAAGATCTGGCAGTTCCTGGCCTCCGGCGTCGGCCGGCACCGGGTGCTCTCGGAGGCGCTGGCAGCCTGGGATGCGGGTGACCGGCGGTCGGCCCAGGACCGTCTCGCGCACAGCAGCAGCTACCTCGCGCCGCTCCTGGGCTCGGCGATGAACGCGCCGAGCCAGCCCGGGCTGAACGAACGGCTCGACGCCGAAGCCGCGGTGGCGCTTGCCGGGCTCGAGCGCGGTTTCCGGTTTCTTGACACGGTTGCACAGATGGCACCGCTTCTGGGGCTGTTTGGAACGGTCCTTGGCATGATCGACGCGTTCCAAAGCCTGCAGGCGGCCGGGTCTTCGGTCGATCCGTCGCTGTTGGCGGGCGGCATCTGGGTCGCCCTGCTGACCACAGCGGCCGGGCTGGCCGTTGCGATGCCGACCTCGATCATCCTTGCCTGGTTCGAAAGCCAAACTGCCCGCGAGCGGGTGTTCGCGGACAAGGCCTTGCGAACCGTCCTGGTACCGGGGCAGGGCGATCCTGCGGCCGCATCCACAGATGCGTAATTCCGCGCCCTTCGTGCGGCGCCCCGTGTCGCTGACCCCGTTGATCGACGTGATCTTCCTTCTTCTGCTGTTCTTCATGCTGTCCTCTACCTTTGCAAAATTCGGCGAGATCGAATTGAGCCAGGCGGCACCCGGCGGGGCAGGTCAGGGAGCACCGGCCGAACGGGTCTTCGTGCAGCTTGGCGCCGAGCGGCTGGTCCTGAATGGCATGCCGGTCGGACTGGATGTCATCGCCGAGCAGATCGAAACCGGGCAGGTTCTGGTCAGCCTCGACGCCGACACCACGGCTCAGCGGTTGACGGACCTGCTGGTACGACTGCGCGGACGCGCCGACCTGTCGGTCATTGTTCTGGAGTGAACGCATGATCCGCCCGGCCCCTTCCCGCCGCAAGCGCGATGCGACCATTGCCCTGATCAACGTCGTCTTCTTGATGTTGGTCTTTTTCCTGATCGCCGGAACGGTCGCGCCGCCGCTCTCACCCGACCTGGAGCTTGTGGACACCTCCGGCCTTGAGGGGCGCGAGCCGCCGGACGCGCTTGTGCTGCACGCAGATGGCAGGTTGAGCTTTCGTGGCTCGGACGCCGATCCGGAGACCTACATGGCCGGCCATGACACGGGGACGGTGCGGATCGTCCCCGACCGCAATGTCCCGGCGCGCCGCCTGATCGAGGTCACGGGCAGCCTGCGCCGCAACGGCGCCTCGTCCGTCATCCTGGTGACCCGGCGGGCGCTCGAGTGATCCGGCAATCGGCCACCATCGCGGCATTGGCCATCCTGGTTTCGCTGCTTGTCCACTTCTTCGGCGTGACCGCCGCCTTTCGCACCCCGCCGGACCAATCCGACACGGGCGCGGCAAGCGACAGCGTCGCCTTGGGTCAGGCTTTCGAAGACATGGCCGAGGCGCCGTCAGACCCGGTGCCGCCCGAACCCGCCCCCGTCCCGCCCGTGGAGGACGCGCCGGAGCCGGCGCCGCCAACCACGCTGGCGCTCGTCGCCTCGGACGATCCCAGGGACACCAAAACCCCGGACCTCGGTGTGGCGAAGGAGGTGCAGCCCGACACTGTCGAACCGTCAGCCCCGAAGACGAGCGATGTTCCAGAACCCGAGGCGCTGGAACCGGTCGGGAGCGAGGCCACTGCGACGGCCGAAGCGGCAGTCGTGCCGCCAGTAGAATCCGCTGCCGCAGCCGAGCCGCTGGAAACTCCGGAGGACGGGTCTGAAGACCCGGTCGAGGCAGGGCCCCTCGCGCCTGCTCCCAGTCCTTCGAGTGCGCGTGCGCCCGCGCCAACGGCCGACGCGCCGCAACAGGTTGCCGCGGTGCCGGAACAAGTCTCGCCGACCCTGCCTGTCACGCCAGCACCTACCCCGTCTGTGGTCCCGGTCGTTCCGACCGAAAGCGAGGCGGTTGACTCAGCTCTCCCCACAACGATGGCCCAGCCTACGCCAGAGATTATGGAGACCACGCCGGACGACGGGGAGATCGGCGGATCCGATCTGGCTGTATCCTCGTCGATGCGCCCAAAGGCGCCAACCCGCCGCCCTGCCGCGCAGTTCACACCGCAGGGCGGAAGCGGTTCTGCGCCCCGAGTGGTTATTGAATCGCCGCTGACGACCTATCAGCGCGAAAGAACCCTGTCCGGCGGGAGCCTTGGCGGCGGGTCCCGACAATCGGGGAACGCCTCGGTCACCAACTATGCCGGGCAGGTCCTTGTCCATCTGAACAATATGCCCAAGGTCCGAAACCATGCCCGGGGAACGGCCATGGTGACATTCGAGATCAATCTCGATGGATCATTGGCCTGGGTCACGGTCTCGCGAAGCACCGGCACGCTCGAACTGGACAGCGAAGCCAGAGCGCAGATCCGACGCGCGGCCCCCTTCCCGCGCCCCCCGAAAGGGGCAAACCGCAGGATCACCTTTACCTATCTGGCCAACTGACCCGGACCGTTGCCGGACGAAGCGCCGGGAACCGGATGACCGTTGCCCTCCCTGTTTGGCGCGCGCCGCGCCTGCCACGCCTTCATCACACCGGGTGGATCGGGGGGGGGATCGGGCAAAGCCTGCTTGAAATGCGCGGCTGGCAGGCGTATGTGCGGCGCCTGAACCACTAGATCGCAAGCGCAGGACCGACCATGGCCAACCCTCTCCAGTTCATGCAGCAGGTGCGTACCGAAGTCGGCAAGGTCGTCTGGCCGTCGCGCCGCGAGGTATTCCTGACCACGGTGATGGTCTTGTGCCTGGCAATCGTGACCTCGTTGTTCTTCTTCCTTGTGGACCTGCTGATCCGCGGTGGACTGACACAAGTCCTGCGCTTCTTCGGCTGAGGCTTCCTCGGCGGGGTCCCGCAAGGCCGGCATCGCCGCGATACGCCCTTGTCAATCAGGGGCACCGGCGCTAAGTCGGGCAAACTTTCCCCAGCCGGCGTGCATCGATTCGGGTCGCACGCCGATTTTTGTTTGGGGTGCGTGCAACCGTGGCGGCGGTAATGCTGCCGCGATCTCGCGGGACGACGGGGCCAGACGGGAAACCGGATGGTCCGGCTGGCAACAGGACAAGCAAGGGCAATACGGGCGATGGCGAAGCGTTGGTACTCGGTGAGCGTCCTCTCGAACTTCGAGAAGAAGATCGCCGAACAGATCCGGGTCGATGTCGCCTCCGCCGGTCTCGAAGACGAGATCGACGAGGTGCTGGTCCCCACTGAAGAAGTAATCGAGGTGCGTCGCGGCAAGAAGGTGACGGTCGAACGTCGTTTCATGCCGGGGTACGTGCTGGTCCACATGGAGATGTCCGACCGCGGCTATCACCTTGTGACCTCGATCAACCGGGTGACCGGGTTCCTTGGCCCGCAGGGTCGGCCGATGCCGATGCGCGACTCAGAGGTCAACCTGATCCTGAACCGGGTCGAGGAAGGCGCCGAGGCGCCGCGGTCCCTGATCATCTTCGAGATCGGCGAACAGGTGAACGTGACCGACGGACCCTTCGAGGGGTTCACCGGCATGGTCGAGGAAGTCGACGACGAGGCGCAGCGCCTGAAGGTGATGGTATCGATCTTCGGCCGGGCAACCCCGGTCGAACTGGAGTTTGCCCAGGTCTCGAAAGAGATCTGAGGCTGGCGGCGGGGCGATGCCCCGCCTTGCGGCGTTCGCGCCGTTCGTTCGCGGGAGGCAAGGGCACGCGTGTCCGAACCGCACCGCGCTGACCATGGGGCACGACGCGTTGTGCCCTTACCAGGGCGGGGTTCCCCCCTGCCGATGACAAAGGAGTGGCCACATGGCCAAGAAACTTATTGGCACCCTGAAGCTTCAGGTGCCCGCCGGCAAGGCGAACCCGTCGCCGCCCGTTGGTCCCGCACTGGGTCAGCGCGGCATCAACATCATGGAGTTCTGCAAGGCGTTCAACGCCAAGACGCAGGAAATGGAAGTCGGCGCGCCGTGCCCGACCGTCATCTCCTACTATCAGGACAAGTCCTTCACGATGGACATCAAGACGCCGCCGGCGTCGTACTATCTGAAGAAGGCTGCCGGCCTTGCTCCTGTGGGCAAGCGTAACCGCCCCAAGGGGTCGGTGAAGCCCGGCCACGACATGGTGGCCAGCGTGACCGCGGCGCAACTGCGCGAGATTGCCGAAGCCAAGATGAAGGATCTGAACGCCACCAGTGTCGAAGGTGCGATGAAGATCATCCTGGGCTCGGCCCGTTCCATGGGCATCGAGGTCAAGGGGTAAGTCATGGCAAAGCTTGGAAAACGCACCCGCGCAGCCCGTGAGGCATTTGCCGGCAAGGAAGATCTGACCGTCGAGGCAGCGGTTGCGCTGATCAAGGGCGCGGCCTCGGCCAAGTTCGACGAGACGCTCGAAGTCGCGCTGAACCTCGGCGTCGATCCGCGCCACGCCGACCAGATGGTCCGCGGCAAGGTCACGCTGCCGAACGGCACCGGCAAGACCGTGCGCGTCGCCGTCTTCGCCCGTGGCGACAAGGCTGACGAGGCCACCGCGGCCGGCGCCGACATCGTGGGCGCCGAGGACCTGATGCAGGAAATCCAGGGCGGCACGATCAACTTCGATCGTTGCATCGCGACCCCGGACATGATGCCGATCGTCGGCCGTCTGGGCAAGATCCTGGGCCCGCGCAACCTGATGCCGAACCCCAAGGTCGGCACCGTGACCATGGACGTTGCCGAGGCGGTGAAAAGCGCCAAGGGCGGCGAAGTCCAGTTCAAGGTCGAAAAGGCCGGCGTCATCCATGCCGGCATCGGCAAGGTGTCGTTCGGCGAGGCTGAACTGGTCGAGAACGTGCGCGCCTTCTGCGATGCCGTGGCCAAGGCGAAGCCCGCCGGTGCCAAGGGCAGCTACATGCAGAAGATCTCGCTCAGCTCGACCATGGGTCCGGGCGTGTCGGTCGAAGTTTCCTCGGCCATCGTGATCTGAGCGGACGCTCGATCTGGATGAATGACGAAAAGGGCGCCTTCGGGCGCCCTTTTTCATGTCTGCCTGGCCCTTTGCGACGCGATCTTCAGAAGGTCCGCTGCCACAGGGGCGGTCAGGTCTGGGAGGGAAAGCCCGCGGTCCCGTCGTGTGGGTGCTTTCAGGATGATGCGACCCGTCATAGGATGGGGCGAGGCAAATCGAGCGCAAAAAAACACTGGCGGGGAAAATCATGCAGGCAAGCAGACGGACATTCTTGGCAGGCGTTGCTGCAACGGCATTGACGGCCTGTTCGGGCGGGACAGCGGGCACCTCGCGTGCCGCGCCCTCGCAGATGAAGACAGCGCCCAATCCGGCCTATGATGCCTGGGTCGCAGCGTTCAAGCCGCGCGCCTCCGCCGCGGGCATCTCGCAATCCACCATCGACAGCGCCTTTCGCAACGCGGGCTTCCTGCCCGGCGTGATCGAGAAGGACCGCAGCCAGACCGAGTTCACCCGTTCGCTCGAGGACTATCTGGCCATCGCCGCCTCGGACGAGCGGATCTCGATGGGCAAGACGGCGCTGCGCCAGCAGGCCAACACGCTCGCCGCGATCGAGGCGCGGTACGGCGTCGATCCGCAGGTCGTGGTGGCGATCTGGGGGATGGAGAGCAAATACGGCACGCGGCGCGGCGACATCCCGGTCATCTCCTCGCTCTCGACCCTGTCGTTCGAAGGGCGGCGCGGGGCGTTCTTCGAGCAGCAGTTGATTGCCGCGCTGAAGATCCTGCAACGGGGCGATGTCAGCCCCGAGCGGATGACCGGAAGCTGGGCGGGCGCGATGGGGCATACCCAGTTCATCCCGACCTCGTACCTGGCCTATGCGGTCGATTTTACCGGCGATGGCCGGGCCGACATCTGGTCGGACGATCCGACCGACGCGCTGGCCTCGACTGCGGCCTATCTGCAGCGCTCGGGCTGGCGGCGTGGCCAGCCCTGGGGGATCGAGGTGCGGCTGCCGGCGGGATTCAACACCGGGCTTGCCGGCCGTGGCAATGCCCGCAGTGCAGGCGCCTGGACAGCGATGGGGGTCACGACGATGGGCGGGGGTCCGTTGCCCGACTATGGCTCGACGGCAATCCTGATCCCGCAGGGACCGCGGGGGCCGGCCTTTGCGGTGTTCCACAACTTCAATGTCATCCTGCGGTACAACAATGCCGAAAGCTATGGCATCGGGGTCGGGCATCTGTCGGACCGGATCCTTGGCAAGCCGCCGGTTCAGGCCTCGTTCCCGCCCGACGCGCAGGGCATGACCATCGACGACCGGAAGGAACTGCAGCGGCGGCTGACCGCAAAAGGTTTCGACACCGGCGGGACCGACGGGGTGATCGGGGCCAATACGCTGGCCGCGATCTCGGCCTATCAGGCGTCTGCGGGGCTGCCGGTGACCGGGCAGCCGTCGATGGCGTTGTTGCAACGGCTGCGGTGACCGGGTGGGTGGAAAACCGGCCTGCAATCAAGGTATTGTGGGCCGGCTCAAGGTTGTGTCGGGACCGGGCAGGCGGGCGCGCCGGTCGGACCCGACCCGGCGTTGACAGTGTCGGCCGGCGGGTCTAGCCCTCGGCCCGACACTGCCGCGCCGCCGGAGGCCCCACATGACCGCGCCCGTCCCGACACCCGAACCCCGCCTGACTTCGCTGTCCCACGGCGGCGGATGTGGCTGCAAGATCGCGCCGGCGGTGCTGACCGAGATCCTGCGCGAGACCGTCACCATGACCCTGCCCGAGGAGGTTCTGGTCGGCGCGGGCACCGCTGACGACGCGGCGGTCTATCGCCTGAACGAGACGCAGGCGCTGGTCGCCACCACCGATTTCTTCATGCCGATTGTTGACGACCCGTTCGATTTCGGCCGGATCGCGGCGACCAACGCCATCAGCGACGTCTATGCCATGGGCGGGCGGCCGATCATGGCGCTGGCGCTGGTCGGGATGCCGATCAAGGTGCTGTCGCCGCAGACCATTGCCCGGATCCTCGAAGGCGGGGCGAGTGCGGCGCGCGGCGCCGGCATCCCGGTTGTCGGCGGCCATTCGATCGACTCGGTCGAGGCGATCTATGGTCTGGTGGCGCTTGGCCTCGTGCATCCCGACCGGGTCAAGACCAACGCGGGCGCACGGGCGGGCGACGTGCTGGTGCAGGGCAAACCGCTGGGCGCGGGCGTGTTGTCGGCGGCGCTGAAGGCGGGCGAGCTCGACCCGGCCGGATACGCAAGGATGATCGCGGTCACCACGCAGCTGAACACGCCCGGACCCGATCTGGCGGATCTCGACACGGTGCACGCCATGACCGACGTCACAGGCTTTGGCCTTGCTGGGCATGCGCTCGAGATGGCGCGCGCCTCGGGGCTTGAGGCGCGGATCGACTGGGCCTCGGTCCCTTTCATCGCGGGGGTGCGCGACCTTGCGGCCGCGGGCCACATCACCGGCGCCTCGGGCCGGAACTGGGCCAGCTATGGTGCCGAGATCGCGCTGCCCGAGGGCTTCCCCGACCTCGACCGGGCGCTGCTGACCGATCCGCAGACCAGTGGCGGGCTGCTGGTTGCCTGCGCGCCCGAGGCGCTGGTCGAGGTACTGGCGATCTTCCGCCGCCACGGGTTTGAGGAAACCGCGGTGGTGGGCGAGATGGTCGAGGCGTCGGGGCCAACGCGGGTGAGCCTCGGCTGACCCAAGCTGTCGCGCGGGCGGGATCGCCCCTGCGCCGGTGAAGTCCGTCGCAAGGCATGATTGCCGCGCATCAAACCTGCCTGCGCGTTGCCGGGCTCCGACGATCCGCCGCGGCCGTGCCCCGGATGCCTGCGGGTCGGGCCTGACCTCAAAACTCTGACTGGGTGTCCCGATCTTTCGGATGCGCACATCCTTGTGATGCTGCCGCCGCATTGCACGTTTACGCGAGGTCGCTACATAGCTTCAGAAAATTGTTGCAGAAATCCGCGACGGAAGTCGCATTCGTTATCGTATCACCCGGGAAACCGCCGCAAACCGCAAGGAGACCAGCCATGCGCAAATTGATTATCACAGCCATCATCCTGACCCTTCCGAGCCTCGCCATGGCCCAGACCCCGACCGAGATGGTCAAGGCCCGCCAGGAGCAGATGAAGGCCTTCGGCAAGCAGGTCGGGGTCTTTGCCGCGATGGCCAAGGGTCAGGTGGACTACACCCCCGAAGCCGCGCAGGCCGCCGCCGACACGCTGGCCGCCGAAGTCGCCAAGGTCAACGAGTCGCTCTGGGCGCCCGGGACCTCTTCGGCCGACCTGCCGGGCGTGTCCGAGGCCAAGCCGGCATTGTGGGAAAACTATGAAAAGGTCGCGACGCTGATGGGCAATCTGAAGACCGAGACGGCCAACATGCAGCAGCAGGCGGGCTTGGGCAAACCCCAGATGCTGAAGGCGCTTGGCGCACTCGGCGAGACCTGCCGGGCCTGCCACAGCGACTACAAGCTGGACGACTGATCCCATGGCCGGTGAATCGCGGAATCCTCACGAACTTCACAAAGTGCGCCTGTGGGACCCCGGGCTGCGCCTGTTTCACTGGGCGCTGGCGATCTGCGTCACAGCCGCATGGCTTCTGGGTGAATTCGGCCCGGGGATCATGACCCTGCATTTCTACTTCGGTTATGCGGTGATCGGGCTGCTGGCGTTCCGGCTGATCTGGGGCCTCTTCGGCCCCTGGCCGGCGCGGTTCCGCGACTTCCTCTATGGTGCGGGCACGGTGTCGCGCTATCTGCGCGGGGCGCGTGCCCGCAAGCCGAGCTATTGGCCGGGGCACAACCCGATCGGTGCGCTGTCGGTCTTTGCTGTGCTGGGGGCGCTGGCGCTTCAGGTCTATACCGGGCTTTATTCGAACCCGGATGACTTCATCAACTATGGCCCGCTCTATGATCCAGCGGGTGCCGGCGCCAGTACCTGGGCGACCGGAGTGCACCGCGCCATGGCGCCGGTCATCCTAGCCCTGATCTTGCTGCACATCGGGGCAATCGTTTTCTACAAGGTGTGGAAGCGCGAGAACCTCGTGACGCCGATGATCACCGGTCTGAAGGTGGTCGAAGGGCCTGTGCCTGCCGGACGTGTGATCGAGAAGGTGACGGACAGGGCCGCCTGAGCGGCCCCGCCCTTGACATCGCGCCGCCGGCGCAGGACATGCAGCGGCATGACGATGTTTCTGACCGCCCTGCAAGTCGCGTTCGGCGGCGCCATTGGCGCCACCTGCCGATATCTCGTGAACGTCACGATGAAATCCCTGCTGGGGATCGGCTTCCCTTGGGGCACGCTGACGGTGAACATCGTCGGCTCGTTTCTTATGGGGGCGGTCGTGGTCCTGCTGGAGCGCAAGGGGGCGAACCATGTTGCCGCTTTTGTCATGACCGGCGTTCTCGGCGGCTTCACCACGTTCTCTGCATTCTCGCTCGATGCGATCTTCCTGCTGGAAGGTGGCCGGACCGCGGTCGCGCTTGTCTATATCACCGCTTCGGTGCTGGTGTCGCTGGCGGCGCTGGTCTTTGGCCTGACGCTGACGCGCGGTCTGGTGCCACTGCCATGAGCCGCGTTCAACAGATCCAGATCGGCGACGGCGAAGGCGACCAGCGGCTCGACCGCTGGCTGCGCCGGCGGTTCCCCCATGTCTCGCAGGGCCGGATCGAAAAACTTTGCCGCAAGGGCGAGATCCGGCTCGACGGTCAGCGCGTCAAGCCTGCGACGCGGATCGAGGTGGGCCAGATCGTGCGGGTTCCGCCGTTGCCCGACGTGGGCGACCTGCCGCCGCGGTCCGCCCCGGAACTGGTGTCCGATGCCGACGCCGAGATGATCCGCGATGCGGTGCTCTACCGCGACGACTATATCGTGGTGCTGAACAAGCCGGCGGGCCTGCCGACCCAGGGCGGCACCGGCCAGACCCGCCATGTCGACGGCCTTGCCGAGGCGCTGCGTTTCGGGTTCGAGGAAAAGCCGCGGCTGGTCCACCGGCTCGACAAGGATACTTCGGGCGTGCTGGTGCTGGCCCGGACCCGGGCGGTCGCGGGCGCATTGACCGATGCCTTCCGGTCCCGTGAGACGCGCAAGATCTATTGGGCTGTGGTGGCCGGGGTTCCGATGCCGCGGATGGGCACGATCCGCTTCGGGCTGATCAAGGCGCCGGGCCACGGCGCCGGCGGCGAGGGCGAGAAGATGCGCTGCATCCACCCCCGCGAGGTCGATGCCACCGAAGGCGCCAAGCGGGCAACCACCGATTATGCCGTGCTTTCGGCGCTTGGCGGGCGGCTGAGCTGGGTCGCGCTGGTGCCGATCACCGGCCGCACCCACCAGCTGCGCGCCCATATGGCCGAGATCGGCCATCCGATCATGGGCGACGGCAAGTATGCCGGCTCGGGGCAGGAGAATCTGGGCGACGGCTGGGGCGCCGGGCTTGGCGGCGGGCTGTCGCGCAAGCTGCACCTGCACGCGCGCTCGCTGAGCCTGCGCCACCCGGTGACTGGCGCCCGCCTGACCCTGACAGCGCCGCTGCCGCCGCATATGGTGCGCACCTGGGAAACGCTCGACTGGAACGCCGCCGACGTGCCCGAGGATCCTTTCGCCGAGGAAATGTGATGGACGCCGCCCCCTTGCGCCTTGTCGTCTTCGATGTCGACGGCACCCTGGTGGACAGCCAGGCCCACATCATGGCCGCGGTGGTATCAGCCTTCGGCGCAATCGGTGCCGCATCGCCGTCCCTGTCCGCGGTGCTGTCGATTGTCGGGCTGTCATTGCCCGTGGCCATGGCGCGCCTTGCCCCGGATCTCGATCCTGCAAGCCACGATGCGCTGGTCGCGGCCTACAAGGACAGCTTTTCCAGCAACCGTGCCGCGGGCGATCCGCAGCAGATGTCGCCGCTGTATCCCGGCACGCGGGCGGTTCTTGATGGGCTGCTGGCGCGTGACGACCTGCTGGTCGGGCTTGCCACCGGCAAGTCGCGGCGCGGGCTTGATCACGTATTGGCAGCGCACGGGCTGACCGGCGCCTTTGCGACCGAACAGGTCGCCGACCATCACCCGTCGAAACCGCATCCCGCGATGTTGCTGGCGGCACTGGCCGAGACCGGGGCAGAGCCGGGCGATGCGGCGATGGTGGGCGACACGACGTTCGATATCGAGATGGGGCGTGCCGCCGGCTTTGCCACCATCGGCGTGGCCTGGGGCTATCACCCGGTTGCGGCACTGCATGCCGCGGGCGCCGATGTGGTGATCGACGAATGGGACGCTTTGCCAGGTGCGCTTCAGGCGATCTGGGGCCGCTGACATGGCCGATTGGAAGATCAAGCGGTTCTGGAAGGCGGCCGAAGCGGTTGCGGCCGGGGACGGCTGGACGATTACGCTCGACGGCCGCCCTGTGCGGACCCCGGCCAAGGCGCCGCTGATCGTGCCGAGTCGGGCGCTTGCGCAACGCCTCGTTCTGGAATGGGACGCTCAGGAGGGCGAGATCGACCCGCTGAGCATGCCGATGACGCGCTCGGCCAATGCGGCAATCGACAAGGTGGTGCCGCAATTCGCCGAAGTGTCAGAGCTGATCGCGGCCTATGGCGAGACCGACCTTTGCTGCTATCGCGCCGAGGCACCCGAAGCGCTGGTGGCGCAGCAGGCCGAGGCCTGGGACCCGCTGCTCGACTGGGCGGCCTCTGCCTTCGCGGCGCCGCTTCGGGTCACGGTCGGCATTGCGCCGGTGCCGCAGCCAGAGGCGAGCCTTGTCGCCCTGCGACAGCGGGTTGCAGCCGAGGACGCCTTTGCCCTGACCGCGCTCCACGATCTCGTTGCGCTGTCGGGGTCGCTGGTTCTGGGACTTGCCGCGATTGAAGGCGTGCTGGATCCCGACGAGCTTTGGCGCAGGTCGCGCATCGACGAGATCTGGCAGGAAAATCAGTGGGGCGCGGACGAAATGGCCGTAACGTCAGCTTCGATCAAGCATGCGGCGTTTTTGCATGCCTTGGAGTTCTATCGACTTTCTCGACCCCACGCCTGAAAACTGACCTGCTCTTTCGGCAGATGCCCAAAATCTGGTCTAGCGCGTCGAAACCCTCCTGATCCTGATCCAAAGCCCCCAAGGGGGTGGACCCGGTCTTGACGTCGTTTAACGAATTTGCCCAAGGTTTATTCACGGAGAAGCGATGTTTCCCCGTACTAATTCGTTTGGGCTCTGAAGCTCAACAAAAGCCCCGTCGGTCAGGCACGGGTACCATCAGGAAGAGGAAAAGATGAAAAAATCAGTATTCGTTGGGGCCTTGGCGCTTGCCGGTCTGTCTGCAGGTGTTGCGGCCGCGGGCACGTTGGACGACGTCAAGGCACGCGGCAAGCTGAACTGCGGGACCAACACGGGTCTCGTCGGTTTCGCCGCCCCGGACGCGAATGGCGAGTGGAAGGGTTTTGACGTTGCAGTGTGCCGGGCACTTGCCGCCGCGGTGCTGGGCGATGCGATGGCGGTCGAATTCGTGCCGACCACCGGCAAGACCCGCTTTACGGCCCTCGCCTCGGGCGAGATCGATGTGCTGGCGCGCAACACCACCTGGACCTTCACCCGCGACGTCGACCTCAAGTTCGATTTCGTTGGCGTGAACTATTATGACGGCCAGGGCTTCATGGTGCCGAAGTCGCTCGGCGTCTCCTCGGCCAAGGAACTCGACGGCGCCACGATCTGCATCCAGACCGGCACCACGACCGAGTTGAACCTCGCCGACTTCTTCCGCAAGAACAACATCAGCTACGAGCCGGTGCCGGTCGAGACCGACAACGAGGCCCAGCAGCAATACCTGGCCGGTGCCTGCGACGCCTATACCACCGATGCGTCCGGCCTTGCCGCTGTCCGCGCCACTTTCGAAAACCCGCAGGACCAGATCCTGCTGCCCGAGATCATTTCCAAGGAGCCGCTGGGCCCCCTCGTTCGCCACGGCGACAACGAATGGGGCGACGTGGTGCGCTGGACCCTGTTCGCGCTGGTTGCGGCCGAAGAGCTTGGCATCACCTCGGCCAATATCGAGGAACTGTCGAACGGCACCGACAACCCCGAAATCAACCGTATCCTCGGCACCGAAGGATCGCTGGGCGAGATGCTGGGGCTCGATCCGCTCTGGGCCAAGCGGGCCATCTCGGCCGGCGGCAACTATGGCGAACTGTTCGAGAAGAACATCGGCGTGAACACTCCGATCGGCCTTGCGCGCGGCCTGAACGCGCAGTGGACCGAGGGCGGCCTGCAATACGCGCCGCCGTTCCGCTGAGTAGATTTGCCCGGATGCTGGTGCCCCTGCCAGCCTCCGGGCGCTTCCCGCCGAATCCACAAACCGGGCCCGCGGAACGGAGGCCAGAGCCGGTCTTCGAAACGGGCTGACGGACAGAAACAGGGACAATTGCCTCATGACAGAACTGGCCGATCCGCCGAAGGAGTCGTTCAGGCTCGGTATGCTGATCTACGACACCCGCTACCGATCGCTGACGATCCAGGTCGTCGCACTGATCGGGTTCCTGGTTCTCGTCGGGTGGCTGATCAACAACACTGCCAACAACCTGGCCACGCTGGGCAAGCCGATAAACTTCAGCTTCCTGAACGACACGGCGGGCTATGACATCAACCAGCGCCTGCTCGACTACAACTCCCAGTCCACGCACTGGCGCGCGGCGGTCATGGGCCTTCTCAACACGCTTCTGGTCGCGTTCCTCGGCTGTGTGACCGCGACGATCATCGGCATTGTGGTCGGCGTGCTGCGACTGTCGAACAACTGGCTCGTCGCGCGGCTGATGACGATCTATGTCGAGACCTTCCGCAACGTTCCGGTACTGCTTTGGATCGTGTTTTCCATGGCCCTGCTGATCGAAACCCTGCCGTCGCCGCGGGATTTCCGGGGCGATGACCCGGCCGCATCCATGGTCCTGTTCGACAGCGTGGCGATCACCAACCGCGGGATCTATATTCCCGAGCCGTTGTTCAGCCGCGGGTTCGGCGACATCCCGGTGTTTCCCGACCGTTCGAGCGAGGCCTGCGTGGCGCCCGAACCGGGGGCTCTTCTGAACGATTCCTGCGGTCTGTTCCAGATCAGCCTGAACCTGATCGCGATCCTTGCCGTGACCGGTGCCGGGCTTTGGGGATCGAGGCGCATTCGTCGCCGCGCCGACCGCATCCAGGCCGAAACCGGGGATCGCCCGACCACCTGGTATCTGCGACTCGGGGTTGCATTGGTGCCGCTTGTGGGGCTGCTCTGGGCGCTTGGCTTCCACCTCGGCCTGCCCGAACTCAAGGGGTTCAACTTTGTCGGCGGGACACATCTGCGCAACTCGTTGATTGCGCTGTGGTTTGCGTTGTCGCTCTATACCGCGTCGTTCATCGCCGAGATCGTGCGCGGCGGGATCCTGGCAATCTCGAAAGGCCAGACCGAGGCGGCCGCCGCGCTCGGGCTGCGTCCGAAGCGGATCATGAACCTGGTGATCCTGCCACAGGCGCTCAGGATCATCATTCCGCCGCTGATCTCGCAGTACCTGAACCTCACCAAGAACTCGTCGCTGGCGATCGCGGTGGGCTACATGGACCTGACCGGCACGTTGATGGGGATCACCCTGAACCAGTCCGGCCGCGAGCTTGAGGCGGTGCTGCTCGGCATGCTTATCTATCTCGGGATCTCGCTTTCGATTTCGGGGGTCATGAACTGGTACAACAACCGCGTGAAACTGGTGGAGCGCTAGGATGCACAAGACCCAATTCGTCCGCACCCAGATGCTTGAACCCGAGGAGCCGCCTGTGTCCAGCCGGGGAATGGTCGGCTGGCTTCACGCGAACCTGTTCTCGAATGCGTTCAACGCGGTGCTCAGCCTGCTGTCGCTGGCGGCGATCTACTGGATCCTGTCGCAAGTCCTTCCCTGGATGTTCTCGCCGACCTGGTACGGGACATCGCTGGAAAATTGCCGCGAGATCAACGGTCCGGCGGGCGGTGCCTGCTGGGGCGTGATCCGGGAACGCTGGCTGCAGCTTCTGTTCGGCTTCTATCCGTCCGAGCTCTATTGGCGTCCGATCGCGACCTTCCTGCTGCTGGCGGTGGCTTTGGCGCCGGTGCTGTTCACGTCGGTGCCGCGCAAACTGATGTACTTTACCGCCGTCTACCCGTTCCTCATGCCCTGGCTGCTTTGGGGCGGCTCGATCTGGAACCCGATCGTCGCGGCGATGGGCTTTGCTCTCGGCTATGGCGTCTATCGGGTGATCTATGACCACTTCGGCAACCTCGCGGCGTCAATCGGTGCCCTGGTTGCGCCGGTGCTGTGGTGGCTGTTCCTGGCCGCCCCGGCATCGAGCCTGTTGCAAGGCGTGATCCCCCTGGGGATCGAGCCGGTGCAGAGCCGGCTGTTCGGTGGCTTCATGCTGTCGCTGACCATCGGCGTCGTCGGCATCGCGCTGTCGTTGCCGCTTGGCATCCTGTTGGCGCTGGGGCGGCAGTCGGACCTGCTGATCGTGCGGTCGCTGTCTGTGGGCTTCATCGAGTTCATCCGGGGCGTGCCGCTGATCACGCTGTTGTTCGTGGCCTCGACGCTGCTGAACATCTTCATGCCGCCGGGGACGAACTTTGACATTATCCTGCGGGTCATCATCATGGTCACGCTGTTCGCCGCGGCCTACATGGCCGAGGTGATCCGTGGCGGTCTTGCTGCGCTGCCGAGGGGACAGTACGAGGCCGCGGACGCGCTCGGGCTCGACTTCTGGCTGGCACAGCGGCTGGTCATCATGCCCCAGGCGCTGAAGATCTCGATCCCCGGGATCGTTTCGACCTTCATCGGCATGTTCAAGGACACGACACTGGTGTCGATCATCGGCCTGCTCGACCCCTTGGGCCTGCTCCGCTCGATCCGTGCCGACGCCAACTGGAACGGAATCGTATGGGAGCTTTACGGTTTTGTCGCCCTCCTGTTCTTCATTGCCTGTTTTTCGATGTCTCGCTATTCCTTGTATCTTGAGCGCAAGCTCCGGACAGGGCATCAATAAGGAGCCGCCATGTCAGACGCCGCCCAAATTCCTGCCCCCAACCGACCCACGCTGACGGTCTCGGATCAAGTCGCGATCCAGATCACCCACATGAACAAGTGGTACGGCCAGTTCCACGTGCTGCGGGACATCAACCTGACCGTCTATGAGGGCGAGCGGATTGTCATTGCCGGCCCGTCCGGGTCGGGCAAGTCGACCCTGATCCGCTGCATCAACAGGCTCGAGGAACATCAGAGCGGATCTATCCTTGTCGACGGAACCGAACTGAGCTCGGATCTGAAGAACATCGACAAGATCCGTTCCGAAGTCGGGATGGTGTTTCAGCACTTCAACCTGTTCCCGCATCTGACCATCCTCGAGAACTGCACGCTGGCGCCGATCTGGGTCCGCAAGGTCCCGCGCCGGGAGGCGGTCGAAACCGCCATGCATTTCCTCGAGAAGGTCAAGATCCCCGAGCAGGCCAACAAGTTTCCGGGCCAGCTCTCGGGTGGGCAGCAGCAGCGGGTCGCAATCGCGCGCTCGCTTTGCATGAAGCCCAAGATCATGCTGTTCGACGAACCGACCTCGGCGCTCGACCCCGAGATGATCAAGGAGGTTCTCGACACCATGATCGAACTCGCGGAGGAGGGCATGACCATGCTCTGCGTCACCCACGAGATGGGGTTTGCGCAGGCTGTGGCGAACCGGGTGATCTTCATGGACCAGGGTCAGATCGTCGAACAGAACGAGCCCTACGAGTTCTTCAACAACCCGAAGTCCGATCGCACCAAGCTGTTTCTCAGCCAGATCCTCGGTCACTGAGCCGCCCGGCACCCGGTTGCGCCGACTTTGTCGGCTTCGCACCAGTGTGCTGTCGTCTTCCCCACAATCTGCCGCTCGGGCACGGCGCCTGGGCGGGCATGGCGGCTGGCACGCTGCTTGCTGTGGAACTGCAGGACGCGCAACCGGCTCAGCCGAGCCACCGCCGCCCTGGTCCGGAAGGATGACGGGGTGGCCAGCAAAGGGCTATGACCATGGCAATTGTGACCTTCACCTCTCCGACGATGCGCAAGAACAAGACCGTCTATGCGATCGCCGGAGACACCAAGACGATTCTGGTTCTGGCCGAGCAGAACCACGTTCCGATCCCGTTCGAATGCCGCGACGGCGAGTGCGGTTCCTGCCTGATCGAAGTGAGCTATGACAAGCCGACCGAACGGAATGCCATCGCCTTCACCGAAAAGGAAAAGATCAAGCTCAAGGAGCTGGGCAAACTGACCGAACAGGAAATCCAGGACGCGGAAATCAGCGACCTGCCGCCGCGCTATCGCCTGGCCTGCCAGTTCATCGCGCGCGACGAGGATGTGACCATTACCTTTACCGGCGAACCGGGCGGCGCCTGAGCCGACCGGGCAGCAAGGCTTGCCCCGAGAGATCGAGAGCGGACCCCGCACGGGGTCCGCTGGCGTGTTGCCTTACCCGGTTCAGTCACCATCCGCGGCGCTGAAGCCAAGCTCGACCCCCAGTTCGGGGCCGATCGCAAGGTCGAGATATTCCCGCAGATTGTTGACCCGGCTCTGGGCCGCCTCCACCCTGATCCTGGTGCCGGGGTCGGCCACGGCGTCGGAAATCGGCATGCCGATGTCCCGCAAGCGGCGTTCGGCGATGCCGATCTGGCTGTCGAAACTTTCCCGCTTCCCGGCTGGCACGGCCTCGGCGAAGCCATCGTCCATCAGTTCGGCGACGCCGGCAAGCTGGGCCGCGGCGATCTCAGCCGTCAGGCCCGAACGCCATGCTTCGGCCCGGGTGGGATAACTTGCCTCGAACGTGCCGAGCGGGCGGGCGAGGCGTGCATCGGCCACGCGGTCGAGCCCGAAGTCGACGGCGGTAAAAAGGACCGCCGTGAATTCGGCGTCATTGCGATAGACCGGATTGTCGGGGCCGGCGCTGCGCACCAGATCGGCCCATCCGCCCGGTGCGAACCAGCCTTCAAAAAGCGCCTGCGCCGTCTGATCGAGATAGCCCGAGATCCCGACGATGGCCGGGCAGGTGGGGCGGTCGGTGGTCAGCAGCAATTCGATTGCCGGCAAGCCCTGGATCGCGGCAGAGCTTGCAGCGATGGTGGCGGGCGCGGCCTGCGCGGCCTCGGGCTGCTCCAGCAGTCCGTCAAGCGCGCGTCCGACGAAGTTCTTCTTGTCCGGCCAGAAATTGACGCTGAGCGCCGCGCCGGTCTGTTCGACCGGGCCGAACTGATAACTGTCGAGCGGCGCCCAGGCGCGCCAGGTGGCGGCGAAAGCGGCGTTCAGGTCGGCGCCATCCCCGGTGCCGGCGCAAAACGCGGCAGAGGTCCCGGCGAGGACGCCGGTCGCATCGCGGAAGGCGCCGAACTGGCGTTCGAGCACGACAAGCGAGCGGTCGCGCAGCGCGGCGTGGTCAGGACCTTGCTGGGCCGCGGCCGGAAAGGGAAGGGCGAGGGCGCAAAGGAGCAAGGCTGCGCGGGATATCTGGACCATTTGGGTCTCCGGTGGGGCGGCAGGGCGGCGGGATGGCGGGCGCCCCGAGGATGCCGAAGCGGGCCGGTGGGGGCAAGCCAAGGCTGGCAACGGCCCGGCGGCCTCACGGCCGCTGCGTCGCTGTGGGTTCAAGGCGCTTTGCCTGTGGCGGTCCGGACCTGTCATCAGCCGATCGGGACCAGATGGTTATCCCACGACCAGTCGCCCGGCACGGGGACGAAACGGGTGCCGCGGCTGTCGCCGATCTGCAGGCCGCCCGCCACCGTGATCGCGATGCCCTCGGGGGCCACGGCGGCACCCGCCGCGACCGGCAGGCTGCGCGCCGACAAGGGGGCGCCGGTCGCTGCATCGAAAAACAGCACCGCATCGCCAAAAGGTCCGGTCACCACGATCTCGCGCCGGTCGCGGGTAAAGGCGATGGAACCGGCATATTGCTTCAGCATCGCCGTGTGTGGGTGATCGTGAAGCCGCAGCGCCTCGCCCCGCCGGTGGGTGGCGACCAGCGGTACCTGCTGCAGCGGGTTGCCCTGCCATTGCAGCCCGATGGCAAGCCCGCCCGCGGTATCGGTGGCGAGATGGCGGATCGCGTTCAGCCGCATCGCGGGCTCGGGGGCGACCTGTTCCAGAATCTCGCCCTCGGGCGACATGTAGGTCAGGTTCGATTGCATGGTCGGCAGGTTCAACTTGGCGCGCTCCGACTCGGGGCGGGTCTGGATGCCGCCGTTGGCGATGGCGAAATTGCCGTCGGGCAGCCGCAGCATCTCGTGCGGGCCAATCCCGCCCGAGGGGATTTCGTCGACCCGGGCATAGCCGTTGGCGGCATCCCAGACGCCAAGCCGTCCGTCCGGGATCTCCCAGGCGTTTTCGGTTGTCAGAAGATAGCGGCCGTCCGCGGTGAAGGCGCCGTGGCCATAGAAATGCCGCTCTTCCGGCGATTGCAGCCGGGTCAGGACCTTGCCGGTCGCGCAATCGACCACATCTGCAAAGGTGCCGGGGCGGCGGGCGATGGTGACGGCCTCGGCCCGGTCGGGGTGAAGCGCTGCCGCATGGCCGCGGCCCGGGACGGGGTGCGAGAACAACACCGTTCCCCCGGCATCGAGCCCGACGATCCAGGTCGACTTGTCGGGCCGGGCGGCTGCGGTGACATAGCGCGGCGCGCCGATCTCGGCCCAGCTTGGCGTTGCCAGCAGGGCGGCCGTGGAGGCGGCAAGGAAGTGACGGCGGCGCATGGCAGTCTCCGGTGTCAAAGCGAATTGAGGAAGGCGATAAGCGCGGCGCGGTCGCCTTCGGGCAGGGTGCGGACCGCCTCGCGGGCGGATTTGGCCTCGCCGCCATGCCACAGGATCGCCTCCAGCAGCGAACGCGCGCGGCCATCGTGCAGGAAGTGCGTGTGGCCCGAGACCTGTTCGGTCAGCCCGATGCCCCAGAGCGGGGCGGTACGCCATTCGGCGCCCTCTGCGGCAAATTCCGTCCGCGCGTCGGCAAGACCCGGCCCCATGTCGTGCAACAGCAGGTCGGTATAGGGCCAGATCAGCTGAAAGCTCTGTTCCGGCCGGTCCTGCAGCCGATGGGTCACGAACTTGGGCCGGTGACAGGCGGCGCAACCCGCCTCATGGAACAGCCGCTTGCCTTGCAAGACCTGCGGGTCGTCCAGATCCCGGCGGGCCGGCACGGCGAGGTTGCGGGTGTAGAAGGATACGAGGTCGAGGCCGACCGAGGGGATCTCGAGCCCCTCGTCATTGCCGCTTTGCCCGTGCGGGGCGGCACGGCAGGCGGGTTCGGCCGCGGTGCAATCGCCCCAGGCGACGGGGTGCAGCGGGGTCGAAATGCCGATGTCGGTCACGAAGGCGTCCGAGCCCTGCTGCGCGACGGTCGGTTGCGCCGCCTTCCAGCCGAAGCGGCCGAGCATCCACTGGCCGTATTCCAGCGACCAGACCCGGTTCGGCCGCCCCGAGATGCCATCGCCATCGCTGTCCTCGGGGTCGGCGAGGGCAAGGATGTCGGCCTCGGGGATCGCCTCGAGCAGGCCGAGGCCGATCATCTGCGGCGCGACGCGGGCGCTGAGCACGGTTTGCGGGTCGAGCGGGCCATAGCCCGGGTCAGTGACCGAATAGGCAGGCTTGCGCAGGGTCACGACCGTGCCGTCGCCAAGGGTCACGGGCACAGGCGTCCAGTCGATGGCAAGGCGCCCCTCGGCCGGCAGACCGGGCAGGGAGCGGTCCTGCAACTGGTTGCCATAGGTCGGGTCGGGCAGGGTGGCGAGGTGGGCGCGGATCAGGTCTGCGGCCGCGGCCGGGTCGCCCGGCTGCGACAGCTTCAGCACCATCGACACGCCATTGTCGTCCGGCCCCTCGGGGGGGTGGCCGCGCCCGTCGCGGACGTGGCAGGATTTGCAGCCCCGTGCGTTATACAGCGGGCCAAGCCCGTCGCTTGCCGTGGTCGCGGTCGGGGCGGCGACCCAGAGCTTTTCGAAAAATCCATGGCCGACGCGAAAGTCGAGCCCGCGCTCGGGCGCAAGATTGGCCGACGGCAGCGAGAACGGTGTCGCGGTCGTCGTGTCGAAATGGGTGGCCGCACCCGCGGGACGCTCCTCGAACGGCTCGGGGGCCGTGAAATCGGCGGGATCGTCCGTGATGGCGGCGATCCGCGCGGCCTCGGCCTTGGTGCGGGGAACCCGGTGCAGATGCGGCTCGCCCCAGCCTGTCGGCGGGGCGGTCTCGGCGGCCTCAACAGGGGCGGAAAGAACCGTGATGGCCAGCGCCGCGACGGTCGCAAGGCCCGGCCACCTTGCGGTGGCCACGGCCGGGCGCGACGGCGCGCAAACCCGTTGGGGCGCACGCCGAAGCTTCTGGTGGGAGGGTCTCAACAAACAGCCTCCCAAGCGGATCTGCGATTATTCTGCGTCATCCATCGGCTTGGCGTTGAGCAGCGCATAGCGCTCGGCGCCCACACGTTCATAGAGGGCGAGCTGGGTTTCGAGGAAGTCGATGTGACCTTCTTCATCGGTCAGCAGCTCCTGGAACAGTTCCATCGAGACGAAGTCGCCGATCGACTGGCAATAGCCGCGGGCCTCCTTGTACAGCGCCTGGGCCTCCTGCTCGGCCGCGAGGTCGCATTCGAGGGTCTCTTTCGGGCCCTCGCCGATCCTGAGCGGGTCGAGCTTTTGGAGGTTGGGATGGCCTTCAAGAAACAGGATACGCGCGATCAGCTTGTCGGCGTGCTGCATCTCCTCGATGCTTTCCTCGCGGCTTTTCTTGGCCATGTGGCCAAGGCCCCAGTCTTCCTGCAGGCGATAGTGCAGCCAGTACTGGCTGACCGCCGTCAACTCGCTGCGCAGCGCCTTGTTGAGATATTCGATAGCCTTCGTGTCGCCCTTCATGGCCGGGATCCTCTTGCTTGTCCGTCGCGAAGCGCGCGGAGCGTGGCTGGAAATTCGATGTTCGCATTACTGCGCATGGTGGACAAGAACAGTGGCATACAGTCGCCGCAGTCGGCCTTCTTGCCAAGCGCGTGATAGATCTTGCCCGGCGTGATGATCGTTGCAGGGTCCGAGGCGCGCATCCAGTCGATGGCGGCGTCGATGTCGCGGTCGGTGATGTTCTGGCAATGGCAGACGATCATGGCGTTCTCTTGGGCGACGGGTTCCGGGGCCAGGACAGCCTGGCCCCGGAGTGTCGCGGTTACTGGAAGACGGCGCCGGGGTTATCGAGGCTGTCGGACCCTTCGACCGGGATCGATTCAAGCCCGACCGCCGCGACGGCGCGTTCAATGTTGCGGGTCTGGGCGACCAGCGCGTCGATGGCGGCCTGGACGACGGCGTTGCCCTGCGGATTGTTCGCGCCGATGAGCTGGTCATAGGCGGTTCCGGCCTCGGCCTGCGCCACGATGGCGCCAAGCGCCTCCATGGTGCCGTCGAGATCGGCCAGCAGCGCGTCGGCAAGTTCCGGGTCGCGGTCCTTGACGAGATCATAGAGCGACGGCCCCTCGACCGTCGTGCCGTCGATGCGCTGGTAGCTGCCGGTATAGACGTTCCGGATGCCAAGCCCGTCGTAGTAGTGGCTGTTGTGCGTGTTGTCCGAGAAGCAGTCGTGTTCCTCCTCGGGATCGTGCAGCAGCAGGCCGAGCTTCATCCGTTCGCCGGCCTGTTCGCCATAGGACAGCGACCCAAGCCCGGTGAAAGCCATGACCAGCCCCTGTGCCGGGTCGGCGGTAACTTCGGCGCGCGCCTGCCCGTCGGGCGCCCAGAGCGCCACGGCCTCTTCGAGATCCGCAATCAGAAGGTCGGTTGCGGCCATCAGATAGGCGACGCGGCGGTCGCAGTTGCCGCCGGTGCAGTTGGCGGTGTCAAAGTCGCTGGCCGGGCGATTGCCGGCACCGGGGCCGGTGCCGTTCAGGTCCTGACCCCAGAGCAGGAATTCGATGGCGTGATAGCCGATGGCCACGTTGGCCTCGATCCCGTCGATCTCCTGCAGGTCTCGCAGCACTTCGGGGGTGATCTTGGTGGCATCGACATTGGTGCCCGAGATCTCGATCATCGGGTTGGCGATCACGTTGGCGCCCGAGAATGGGTTCTCGTCGTTCAGGCCGGTGTCGCCGTCGACATAGTCTATCAGGCCCTCGTCCAGCGGCCAGGCGTTGACGTTGCCTTCCCAGGCATCGACCGTGGGGTTGCCGAAGCGGAACGCTTCGGTCTGCTGATAGGGCACGCGAGCGGCGATCCAGGCGGTCCTTGCGGCGTCCAGATTGGCCTCGGTCGGGGCCGCGACGAAGGTTTCGAGCGCAGCCTTCAGTTGCTGTGCCGACGCAAGGCTGTCCTGGTAGCCGGCCTGGGCGATGTCGGCGTAATTGGTCAGAACATCGGCGGGCTCGGCCGCCTGGGCGCAAAGCGCGGTTCCGGAAAGCAGGGCCGCCAGTGCGGTAATTCGAAAATTCATGTTCGTCCTTTTCCTCTCGCGTCGATTTCGACGAGTCATACCAGATAAAATCCGTCGGACAAGTAATAGTTGATAGAAACGATCAGGCTGGCACGCCGGGAATACCGGTCGCGCCCTGCCCAGCCGGTCGCCACAATTTTCCGAAAAGGGGGGGGCGCCGGTCCGGGCGCGCCTCCATCTTGACGGGTTTGTTCTTCAGGGTGCCGAATATGACGCAGTTGCGCGGGCATTCTCAAAGCGCTTCGAGTTTGACAGGACCAGATCGAACCCGATATGCGCCTCGCGCGAGCAATACCGTTGCGTCATCTGTGTCGTCTAGGCAGCGGGGAGGCCATTGGAAAACGTTGCTCGCATGGACGTCCCGGGGTCATAGTGCGGTCAGAGCAGCCGGCACCGACGACGTGACGCGGCGCGCGACAGGTCCAACAGGGAGATGAAACAAATGAACATGAAGGCCATTCTGAAACTGTCCGCCGTCGCGGCGGTTATCGCGACCGCGGCGCCCGCCGCGGGCACTCATCCGGTAACCGGCGAGAAGCTGTCGGACAACCAGACCTTTACCTATCGCCAGCTCGACCAGTTCCCGACCCTCGATCCGCAGATGAACGAGGAGACCGAAGGTCACCACGTGATCCGCGACCTGTTCGAGGGCCTGCTGATCCAGGATGCCGACGGCAACCTGATCCCGGGCGTCGCGACCTCGTACGAGGCCAGCAACGAGAACAAGACCTATACCTTCCATCTGCGCCCCGAGGCAAAGTGGTCGAATGGCGAACCGGTCACGGCCGCGGACTTCGTCTATGGCTGGCAGCGCGCCGTCGATCCCGCCAATGCCTCGCCCTATGCCTGGTACATGGAGATGGCCTCGATCGTGAATGCCTCGGAGATCATCGCGGGCGAGAAGCCGGTCGAGGATCTGGGCGTCAAGGCGATCGACGATCACACGCTGGAAGTACAGCTGATCAAGCCGCTGCCCTATTTCCCGATGATGACCACCTATTCGACGATGATGCCGGCGCCCCGCGCCACCATCGAGAAATACGGCGCCAAGTGGACCGATCCGGAAAACATCGTCTCGAACGGCGCCTACACGCTGACCGCGATGGTGATGAACGAATACCAGACCCGCGAAAAGAATCCGATGTACTGGGATGCCGATAACGTCATCATCGAGAAGACGACCGGCATGATCATCAACGACGTCAATCAGGCGCTGACCCGCTACAAGGCCGGCGAGATCGACCATCTGGAGCCGCTGCCGGCCGGGCAGTACCCCGCGCTGCTGAAACAGATGCCGGACGAGGCGCATTCGGTGCCGCGGCTCTGCTCGTACTACTACGCATTCAACCAGCGGCCCGACGCGATCCCGGAACTGAAGGACGTGCGGGTGCGCCAGGCGCTGTCCTATGCCGTCGACCGCGACGTGATCGTCAACCAGATCTTGAAGGGCGGGCAGTGGCCGTCCTATGACTTCACCCACATCAAGACCGCGGGCTTCGAGGTGCCCGAGATCGATTATGCCAACTGGACCCAGGCCGAGCGCGATGCCGAAGCCAAGAAGCTGATGCAGGAAGCCGGCGTCAAGGATCTGAAGCTGAAGCTGATCTATAACACCGACGAGAACCACAAGCAGATCGCGACCATCATCGCCCAGATGTGGAAGCAGAAGCTGGGCGTCGAGACCGAGCTGCAGAACTTCGAGTGGAAGACCTATCTCGACGTCCGCCGCGACGGCCAGTTCGACGTCGCCCGTGTCGCCTGGTGCGCCGACTACAACGAGGCCTCGACCTTCCTCAACGTCCTGACCACCGACAACGAACAGAACGACGGCAAATGGTCGAACGCCGAATTCGACCGGCTGATGGCCGCCTCGGCCACCGCCGAGGACCCCGAAGTGATGTACACCGACGCCGAAAAGGTGCTGTCGGACGACATGGGCATCCTGCCCATCTACCACTATGCCAACACCTTCCTGCTGAAGTCCGACATCAAGGGCTGGCCCTATAACAACGCCGAAAACAACTGGTATTCGAAAGACCTGTATCGCGTGGCTGAATAAGCCGCTCACCCGGCAGGGCGCGCGGGGATCCCCGCGCGCCCGACCCAGAAGGGCCTTTGAATGCTAACATTCATCATCAAGCGCCTCGCCGTCGCCATACCGACGCTGCTGATCCTCGTCATCTTCTCCTATCTCATCATGTATGCCGCCCCGGGCGGGCCGTTCGACAGCGAACGCCAGTTGCCGCCCCAGGTGATGGCGAACCTGATGGCAAAATACGGGCTCGACCAGCCGCTGATCGTGCAGATCGCCCGCTATGTCTGGAACGTGGTCGTGCATTTCGACTTCGGCCCGTCGTTCATCTACAAGGATCAGACGGTCAACGATATCATCCGGCAGGGCTTCCCGGTGACACTGACCTATGGGTTCTGGTCCTTCGTCGTCGCGACCTCGGTCGGCATGAGCCTTGGCATCCTCGCCGCGATCTATCACAATTCCTGGCTCGACTATCTGGCCGTCGGCATCTCGGTCGGGGCTCAGGTTCTGCCGAACTTTGTCATGGCGCCGATCCTGGTGCTGACCTTCACGCTGTGGCTCGGGTGGCTGCCGGGCGGCGGCTGGCAGGGCGGGCAGTGGCAATACGTCATCATGCCGGTGATTGCGCTGTCGACCTCGTTCATGGCCTCGATCTCGCGGCTGACGCGGTCCTCGATGCTCGAGGTGCTGAACGCCAACTACATCCGCACCGCCCGCGCCAAGGGCCTGCCGATGCGGCGGGTGATCTTCCGCCACGCGCTGAAACCCGCGCTGTTGCCGGTGATCTCGTACCTCGGACCCGCCTTTGTCGGGATGATCACCGGTTCCGTGGTGATCGACATCTATTTCTCGACCGGCGGCATCGGCATCTTCTTCGTCAATTCGGCAATCAACCGGGACTATTCGGTGATCATGGGGATCACAATCCTGACCGGCGCGCTGACCGTCCTTTTCAACCTCGTGGTCGATATCCTCTATGCCTGGATCGACCCGAAGATCCGCTACTGAGGCCGCCATGCTCACATCCCGCACTGCCGCCCGGTCGCTGGAAACAGCCGAGATCGGGCCCGCCATCGAGGGCCGGTCGCTCTGGGCCGATGCCCGGATCCGGTTCTTTCGCAACAAGGCCGCCGTGGCCGGTCTGATCGTGCTGATCTTCGTTGCGCTGTTCGCGCTGTTCGGATCGCACCTGACGCCCTGGAGCAACGAGGAAGTCGACTGGTCGGTTCTGGGCAATGTCGAGGAGGCGGGCCGGCCGAGCATCGCGACCCGGCACTTCTTCGGCACCGACGCGCTTGGCCGCGACCTGTTCGCCCGGACCGTGCAGGGCACCCAGATCTCGCTGATGGTCGGGCTGATCGGGGCGATGATCGCCGTGGTCGTCGGCACGATCTATGGCGCGACGGCCGGGTATTACGGCGACCGAGTCGACAACATCATGATGCGGATCGTCGATGTGCTGATGTCGGTGCCCTACATGTTCGTGCTGATCCTGCTGCTGGTCGTCTTCGGACGCTCGGTGCTGCTGCTGTTCGTGGGCATCGGGCTGATCTCGTGGCTCGACATGGCGCGGATCGCGCGGGGTCAGACCCTGTCGATCAAGAACAAGGAATTCGTCGAGGCGGCCCATGCCATCGGCGTGCGCCCCGCCACCATCATCCGCCGCCACATCGTGCCGAACCTGCTCGGCGTCGTCATCGTCTATGCGACGCTGCTGGTGCCGAACATGATCATCTATGAAAGCTTCATCTCGTTTCTGGGCCTCGGCGTGCAGGAACCGCTGACCTCGTGGGGGGCGCTGATCTCGGACGGGGCCAGCCAGATGCAGTACGGAACGCTCTGGATGCTGGGCTTTCCGCTCTTCTTTTTCGTCATCACGCTGTTCGCCTTCTTCTTTGTTGGCGACGGGCTGCGCGATGCGCTCGACCCGAAGGATCGTTGAGACATGGCGCTGTTTGAAATCAACGATCTGAGTGTGCAGTTCGATACGAACGACGGCACCGTGTCGGCCGTCAACGGGGTCAGCTTTGACGTCAACGAGGGCGATACGCTTGCGATCGTGGGCGAGTCGGGTTCGGGCAAAAGCCAGACCGCCTTTGCCACGATCGGGCTGCTGGCGCGGAACGGCCATTCGACCGGCTCGGTCAAGTGGGACGGCAAGGAGATCCTGAACCTCCCGGAAGGGCAGCTGAACAAGATCCGGTCCTCCGAGATCGCGATGATCTTTCAGGATCCGATGACATCTCTCAATCCGTACCTGAAGGTCTCGGCCCAGATGGAAGAGGTGCTGACGCTGCACCGGGGCATGTCACGGCGCGAGGCGCGGGCCGAATGCGTGCGCATGCTCGATGCCGTCCGCATCCCCGATGCGGCGGCGCGGATCACGATGTATCCGCACGAGTTTTCGGGCGGGATGCGGCAGCGGATCATGATCGCGATGTCGCTGCTGTGCCGGCCGCGGCTGATCATCGCCGACGAACCGACAACTGCGCTCGACGTTACGGTGCAGGCGCAGATCATGGATCTGCTGCGCGACATTCGCTATGAATTCAACACCGCGATGATACTGATCACCCACGATCTGGGCATTGTCGCGGGGTCTTGCGAGCGGACCATGGTGATGTATGGCGGCCGCATCATGGAGCGCGGCACGACGGCCGAGATCTTCGCCGCCCCGACCCATCCCTATACGCTTGGCCTGCTCGATGCGGTGCCGCGGCTCGACCGCCGCGAGGATGTCCTGCCGACCATTCCGGGCGAGCCGCCCGACATGCTGCGCGCCGTCACGGGCTGCCCGTTCGAGCCGCGCTGCCCGCTGGCGTTCGAGCGTTGCATCAGTGTTGTTCCGCCGCTGGAGCGGCTGGGCGAGACCCGCGTACGCGCGTGTCACCGCAATCCCGAGGAGGTCGTGCGATGACCGACGCCCCGCTTTTGCAGGTCGAGGACCTGCAGGTCACCTTCGACGTGCGCCCCCGCGGCGCCTGGCCCTGGACACCCTCGCTGAAGCTGCATGCCGTCGGCGGCGTCAGCTTTACCCTCGAAAAGGGCGAGACGCTGGGGATCGTCGGCGAATCCGGGTCGGGCAAGTCGACGGTCGCCCGAGCCATCGTCAACACGATCCCGGCCAGCGGCGGGCGGATCCTGTGGAAGGGGCAGGAACTGCTGAAGATGGGCACGTCCGAGCGGCGGCGCCACCGGCAGGCGGTCCAGATGGTGTTTCAGGACCCGTTGGCGGCGCTGAACCCGCGCATGAAAGTGGGCGAGATCATCGCCGAACCGCTGATCACCCACCACCCCGAGACCCCGAAGGCCGAGGTCAAGGCGCGGGTGGGAGAATTGATGGAGCGGGTCGGTCTGTTGGCGAACCAGATCAACCGCTATCCGCACGAGTTTTCGGGCGGCCAGTGCCAGCGCATCGGCATCGCCCGCGCGCTGATCCTGAACCCCGAACTGGTGATCTGCGACGAGCCGGTCTCGGCGCTCGATGTGTCGGTGCAGGCGCAGGTGATCAACCTGCTCAGCGAATTGCAGCGCGACCTCGGGATTTCGCTGGTGTTCATCGCCCATGACCTGAGCGTGGTGAAACATATCTCGGACCGGATCCTGGTGATGTATCTCGGCCGTGTGATGGAGACCGCGGGGGCAGACGAGTTGATCGACCATCCCGTGCATCCCTATACCCGCTCGCTGGTCTCGGCGGTGCCGATCCCCGACCCGGTGGTGGAACTGGCGCGGGTCCGCCCGGTGCTGGAGGGCGATCTGCCCTCACCGCTGAATCCGCCCTCGGGCTGCGTGTTCCGCACCCGCTGTCCGCTGGCGCAGCCCTCCTGTGCCGAAGGTTTACCACCGATGTTGCAGGTCGGGCCGGGCCATGCCTCGGCCTGCCCGATCACCGCCGAAGAAGGGGTCGCCGCCACCGCCTGAGGTGACGGACGCGCCCTTGACCCATGTCATGGCAGCGCTGGGCAGACCCGGCCTAGGGTGGGAAAGCCGGCGTGTGTCCTTCCGAAAGGCCCGATCATGCAGTTTTCGATCCCCGCTGTCGTCCTTTTCGCCGTCGCGGCGGCAACGGCGGCCATTGCCGGCCCCGTCTCGGACTTTGAAACCGCGTTCCGGCAGATGTACGGCGACTATCGGGCGGCGCTGTTTCTGACCAATACCGGCCAACAGGCCGAGTCCGCGGGCGCGATGGCATCGCTCGACACGAAGTTTGCCGACCTGCGCGCACGTTACGGCAGCACGCCACCGCCGCAATATGCCGACGACGCGCAATGGGACGCGACGCTGAGCGAAGTGCAGGCGATTGTTGCCAAGGCGACCGAAGAGGTTGACGCAGGTGCGCTGCCCGAAGCGCACGAGACCCTGGAAGAGGTTCGCGGCCTGTTCGGTGCGCTGCACCAGCGCAACGGGGTCCAGACCTTCTCGGACCGCATGAACGCCTACCACGCCCAGATGGAAAAGGTGCTGGGAACCGACATGGCCACGACCGACATCGGGCAACTGCGCGAGGAAGCGGCCGTGCTCGACTATCTCGCCCGCGAGATCATTGCCAATCCGCCGTCCGATGCCACAGGCAACGCCGCCTTCGCGGCGCTGTCTGCCGACCTCGAGGCCTCGGTGGCGGCCTTTCTGACCGCGACCCGAAGCGGTGACATGGCAGAGGTCAGGGCGGCGGCTGCGACCCTGAAGAAGCCCTATTCCAAACTGTTCCTCAAGTTCGGCTGAGCGATCTTGCCTGCATTCCGTGCCAGCCACGCCACCGCTGGACGCACCCGGACCATTGCGCGTACTTCCCCGACTGATAGGGTGCACGGCGAACAAGTGCAGCGAGACCTCCGTGGCCACACCCGACCTGACAGACGGCGAGCTTGAGCAGCTGATCGCCTGCCCGTCCTGCGACGCGCTGTACCGTGCGGTCTCGCCCGGCGTTGGCGCGCGTGCGACCTGCGAGCGGTGCCACCACGTGCTGATCACGCCAATCGCGGGTGCGGCGCTGCAGATCGTGGCGCTGGCGCTGACCATTCTGGTGCTGCTGACGGCGGCGGTCTTCACCCCCTTCCTGTCGATCGAGGCCAACGGTCTGAAGCATTCGGTGTCGATCTTCGATGCGACGCTGGCGTTTGCCCAGGTCAACATGATCGGCCTGACCGTTCTGGTGACCACGCTGATCGTGGTGGTGCCGCTGCTGAGGATGCTGCTGCTTCTGTTCGTGCTGGTGCCGATGCTGTTGAAGCGGCCGCCTTTTGACGGGGCGGGGCTGGCATTCCGCTGGAGCGAGGATCTGCGGCCGTGGTCGATGGCCGAAATCTTCGTGCTTGGGGTCGGGGTCGCGCTGGTCAAGATCGCCAACCTTGCCCATGTCGAGATCGGCACCGCGTTCTGGCTGTTTGCAGCCCTGGTGGTGGTAACCGTGTTCCAGGACCGGTTCCTCTGCCGCTGGACGATCTGGGGGGCGCTCGAATCGGGGCATCTGGCGCCCGAGGAATACGCGCGGCGCGGCGCGGCGCGGCAACCGGCGGGTCCCGAACATGGCTGACGTGCAAGCCGAGCCCCGGCAGTGCCTGACTGCGCGCCAGGCCGGGCTGGTGGCCTGCACACATTGCGCGCGGGTCTGGCCCCTGGGCACCGAGACCTGCGGCCGTTGCGGCAAGCGCCTTCAGTCGCGCGATACCCACAGCATGAGCCGGGTCTGGGCCTGGTGGGTGGTCGGGCTGATCTGTTACATCCCGGCCAATCTTTTCCCGATGCTGAAGACGACCCTGCTGGCCAAGACCGCCGGCTCGACCATCGTCGGCGGCGCGGTCGAACTGATGGCGCATGGCGATATCCCGGTGGCGCTGGTGATCCTGACCGCCTCGGTCGCGATCCCGATGGGAAAGTTCGTTGCTGTCGCCTATCTGGCGCTGTCGGTCCAGCATGGCTGGACCCATGATCTGCTGCGGCGGATGCAATTGTACGAAGTCGTGGAATTCGTCGGCCGCTGGTCGATGATCGACGTTTTCGTCGTCGCCGTGCTGTCGGCGCTGGTTCAATTGTCGGTGGTCGTGTCGATCCACCCCGGACCTGCGGCCGTCACCTTCGCGCTTTCGGTGGTCTTCACCATGTTGTCGGCGCGATCCTTCGATAGCCGGATGATCTGGGACAGCCTGGACGCCAAACCCCTTGAGGCAAGCAAAACGTGACCGACCAGATCCCCCCCGCCCATATCGAACCCGCGCGGCAAAGCCTGATGGACCGGGTCTCGATCGTCTGGGTGATCCCGGTCGCGGCGCTGCTGATCGCACTTGGCATTGCCTGGCACAGCTATTCCCAGCGCGGTGCGATGATCGAAATCAGCTTCGATAATGCCTCGGGCATCGTCGCGGGGCAGACCGAATTGCGCTATCGCGAGGTCTCGGTCGGGCTGGTCGAGGACGTCACCTTTTCGGAAGACCTGACCCAGGTGATCGCCCATGTCCGTGTGGACAAGGATATCGAGGATTTCGTCGATTCAGATTCCGTGTTCTGGGTGGTCAGCCCCGAGGTCTCGCTGCGCGGCGTGACCGGGCTCAACACCGTGCTGAGCGGGGTCTATATCGAAGGCAGCTGGAACAGCGTTCCGGGCGGGCTGCACCGAAAATTCCAGGGGCTGGCCAACACCCCCCTGGCGCCACCCGACCAGACGGGCACGCGGATCGTGCTGACGACCAATACCGGGCGCGGGCTGAAAGAGGGCACCTCGATCATGTTCAAGGGGCTGGAGGTCGGGCGTGTGGGCCGGCCGCAGCTTTCGCCCGACGGCATCTCGGTTCTGGCCGACGCCTTTGTCGCCGCCCCCCACGACAAGCTGCTGACCAGCCGGACCCGGTTCTGGGATACCTCGGGTTTCTCGCTGTCGATCGGTCCGGGCGGCGCCTCGCTCGATTTCGAGAGCCTGAGTTCGATCGTGACCGGTGGCGTCAGCTTCGAGACGCTGGTCTCGGGCGGCGTCCCTGTTCAGGACGGCCAGACATTTTCGGTGTTCAACAACCGCGAGGACGCGCAAGGCAGCCTGTTTGAAAGCGCCGATGGCGGGCGCGGCACGGTGCGGCTGTCCGTGGTGTTCGACGAAAACATAACCGGTCTGAAGGTCGGGGCCCCAGTGATGCTGAGCGGGCTCGAGATCGGCAAGGTCGAAAGTGTGACCGGCGCCGTCGATCCCGAGCTTTTCGGCGACGAGAGGGTGCGTCTGGTTGTGGTGATTTCGATCGAACTCGATCAGATCGCCATGGGGTCCGACGCCGTCACGGAAGACCAGGAGGTGATCGATTTCCTCGAACAGCGGGTGGACGAGGGGCTCCGCGCGCAACTCTCGCGGGCCTCGCTGCTGACCGGCGGGCTCAGGATCGACCTCGTTGAGGTGCCCGATGCACCCGCCGCGCAGTTCCTGCGCGATGCCAGTCCCTATCCGATCCTGCCGAGTATTCCGGCCGAGATCTCGGGCGTCGCCTCGTCGGCCGAGGGGCTGATCAAGCGGGTCACCGACCTGCCGATCGAGGATATCTTGCAGTCGGCCAAGCGGCTTCTCGACAACGCCGCAAATCTGGTGGCAAGCCCCGATCTGCAACAGACCCCGGCCGAGTTGCGCGGGCTGGTCACCGACCTGCGCACGCTGGTCGGCAGCGCCCAGTTCCAGGCGTTGCCGGGGCAGATCGATACCATCGCAGGCACGCTCGAAACGCTGCTGTCCGATCTGCAAGACAGCAACGGCGTGCAGAAGCTTGTGACGGCGGTCGAGAAAGCCGGCCAGGCGGCCGGCGATGTCGGCACCGCCTTTACCACCATGCCGCAGCTGATCGACGAGATCACGGCTGTCGCGGCCAAGGCAAATGCGCTCGACTTCGACGCCCTGTTGAACCAGGTGACGGGGCTGGCCGACAGCGCGAGGAGCGTGCTTGACGACGATGCCACCCGTGCCCTGCCGCAAAACCTGTCGAGCGCGCTCGCGCAGGTGACGGACGCGGCCGAAAAGGTAACGGTGTTGATGCAGGAGGCCCAGGATGCCGGGACCGTCGCCACTGTCAGCGAGGCGGTGGCCTCTGCGGGCAAGGCGGCCGATGATGTAAGCGCCGCCTTCGACGGGGTGCCAGAACTGATCCAGAGCGCCGATGCAATCGTTGCCAAGGTCGAGGCGATGGATCTCGACCGGCTGGCTGCCTCGGTCAACGACCTTGTCGACTCGGCCAATGCCCTGATCGGCACCGACGACGCGAAGGCGCTGCCTGCCAGCGTGAACGCGGCGCTCGACGAGGTCTCGGCCGCGCTCGCGGAACTGCGGGAGGGCGGCACCGTCACCAACGTGAACGAGGCCCTGGCCGCGACCCGCGAGGCCGCCGACGCGGTAGCCTCGGCCACGAACGACCTGCCGGCGCTGGTCGCGCAGGCCGAGGCGGTGCTGCGGACGGCACAGCAAACGCTGGCCGGCCTGTCCGACACCGGGGCGCTGAACCGCGAGGCCCGCGAGGCACTGCGGCAGGTCAGCCGGGCTGCGGACTCGGTCAGTTCGCTGGCGCGGATGCTCGAACGAAAGCCCAATGCGCTGCTGACCGGGCGGTGATCTTGTCGGGGGCGAAACCGTCCGACGGCCCCGGCAACGCGTTGTTGCGGGGCCGCTCAGGCGACCGCTGCAGCAGTTTTGTCCCACTTGGCTGCGGGTTTCCGCCGCACCCTTGTTACATCCCCTCCGGCAGTTATGCTGCTTGCCGGACTTTCCTGCCAACGGAGCGACCATGCGCCTTTTCGTTTTCGCCGCCTTCGCAATGACGCTCCTTCTGGGGGCCTGCGGGGCGAAATCGGTGCGTTACGCCGCGCCGCCGGTCGCCTCGGGCGGGCGCATCGCGATTTCGGTCAGCAAGGTCGAGGTGCGCGAGGTGTCGCTGCCCTCCTACGCCAGGACCGAGGAAATCTGGATCGAAGGCCCCGGCGGATCGCTGACGTCTGATCGCGGCGCGCTTTGGGCCGACGATCCCGCCCGCGGTCTGACCCAGGAAGTTACCCAGCACCTGGCGGCTGTGACCGGCGCACGGGTTGCAGCCGAGCCATGGCCGTTCGAGGACCTGCCCGACGCAAGGGTGCATCTGCGGTTCGACAGGATGGTCGCCGGTGTCGACGGCCGGTTCCATCTGTCCGGCCAGTATTTCGTGGCAAGCCTGACCGGTGGCCGCGACCGTTCCGGCACCTTTGACGTCAGTGCCCCGATTGCGCCCGACAGCGGCACCCCCGGTATTGCCGCCGCGCGCGCCGCCGCCGCCCGCGATCTGGCCCGGCTGATCGCCAGCCGCGGGATCTGACGCGCTCTCGGGCGGGCGCAGGGCCGGTCCTGCAGCCTTGACCGATTTGACCGGACCGCTGCTGCGTCCGATCCCGCGCCGGTGGCCACAGACCTTTATGGGTCGTTGCACACCCGCCGTCGCACATCGATGCTGACGAGGCCGGTCGCACCATCAACGCCCGCCGGCTGCATGCCGTCCAGAGCCGCGGCCTCTTTTGTCGTCTGTTCTTTTGGCATACTACTTAGGAAAGCGCAGTTTTTTCACCCAGTTTGACATCGGGTGGCTCAAGAGGGCCAAGGTTATGGGGCAGAAGCATTGAACGGCACCACCGACGAGATCTTCAAGCTTCCCAAGCGTGTGACGCTTGCTGAAACAATCGCCGATTCAGTTGCCCGTGCGATTGCGACCGGAATTCTGAATCCAGACGAACGAGTTACCGAAGTGGCCCTCGCCGATCGGATCGGCGTCAGCCGTGCGCCGATCCGGGAAGCGCTGAAAATTCTTCACGCCCAAGGTATAGTGACCGCGGATTCGAGCCGGGGTTTCCGGGTTGCGGCCTTTGACGAGGCGACAATCGAGAAGGTGCTTGAGGTCCGGCTTTCGCTCGAGGCGATCCTTTTGCGCGACGCAGTCCTGCACTGGCGCCAATTCGACCCGGCGGCGACGGAACTGAATGTTCCGATTGCGCGAATGCACGAAGCGGCTGTCAACGGCGACAGGGCCGGGTCGCTGGAAGCCGACCTGAGCTTTCACAAGGCAATCGCGGTAGCGTCCCACAACCAGATCGTGGCGACGCTGTGGTCGGCAATTGCGCGCCATGTGATGATCATCTTCAGTATGCGCCAGTATCGGGCCGACGATCTGTTTTCGGTCGTGCGCCACCACGAGATGTTTCGCGATTTCATCCGCGAACAGATCAGGTGCGACGCCGACCCGGTCGCGCTGCGCAAGGAACTTGAGAACCATCTGCTACAAGTCTCGCGGATGCAGCAGTCGCAGGTCGTGTGAGCGCCGCAGCGGTCGCCACGCAAGTGTCCTAGCCGAACTGCCGGTTCTTGACGCAGGCGCTGTAATGCCCCGGTCCGACCTGTTCCAACGGTGGAATGATGCTCGCGCATTCCGGGCCAGCGGAAGGGCAGCGTGATCGAAACACACATCCAGAGGGCGGGTTGATCGGGCTGGGAATGTCGCCTTGCAGCAGCGTCCGCTGGCGTTTGATTGTCGGGTCCGGCCGCGGCACGGCCGACATCAGCGCCCTGGTATAGGGGTGGCGCGGTGCGTCATAGAGGGTCTGGGATGGCGCGATCTCCATGATCTTTCCAAGGTACATCACGATCACACGATCCGAGATGTGTTCCACGACAGCCAGGTCGTGCGCGATGAACAGCATCGTGAGATTAAGCCGCTGCGTCAGGTCATCCATCAGGTTGATGACCTGCGCCTGCACCGAAACGTCCAGCGCCGAGACAGGCTCGTCCGCGACAATGAACTCGGGCTCCACGGCGAGGGCGCGGGCAATGCCGATCCTTTGCCGCTGTCCGCCGGAAAATTCGTAGGGATATCTGTCGATGTAGTCCCCTGACAGGCCAACCTGTTCCAGCAGGGCGACGATCCGGTCCTCGCGGTCGGCGCCGGTGCCGATCCTGTGGATACGCAGGGCGCGACCGATGGCTTGCCGGATCGTCTCTCGGGGATTCAGGCTCGCATCGGGGTCCTGAAATACGATCTGCATCCGCTTTCTCTGAGCCCGCATCTGCCGCGGAGTCAACGCCGCGACGTCCTGCCCGTCGAACAGTATCTGGCCCGAGGTCGGCTCGGTCAGGCGCAAGATGGTGCGCCCCACGGTCGTCTTGCCCGAGCCCGACTCTCCGACCAGACCCACCACTTCGCCCTGAGCGATCTCGAACGAGATGTCGTCAATCGCCTTGACCGCGACCGGCGGCCGTCTGAAAGGGCCTCCGCCAACCGGGAAGTGCTTTCTCAGGTTGCGCACGCGCAGCAGAGGTTCGCCCGGCGCAGTCTCGGTCCGTTTGTCGTCGAACATGGTCACGATGCGCTCCGTTGCAGAAGGTCCGGTTCGCCGACGCGAAAGCAACGCACGTCGTGGCCTGGTTCGATCCGGTCCAGCGTGGGTTCGCCCGCAGCGCATTCGGGCCGGGCAAAGCTGCAACGGCCCCGGAACCGGCACCCTTTCGGCAGCCGCGACAACGGCGGCACATGCCCGGGGATCGGGACCAGCCGGTCACGGCCGGCGCCGAGGCGGGGCATCGAGCCAAGCAATGCGGCCGTGTAGGGCATCCGCGGCGCCGCAAAGATGTCATTCACCGGCGCGGTCTCGACGATCTGGCCCGCATACATCACGCAGACCCGATCAGCGACCTCGGCCACCACACCCAGGTCATGGGTGATAAAGATCATCGCCATTCCCATCCGCGCCTGAAGATCCTTGAGCAATTCCAGCACCTGCGCCTGGATGGTGACATCGAGTGCGGTTGTCGGTTCATCCGCAATCAACAGGTCAGGCTCGCAACTCAGCGCCATGGCGATCATCGCGCGCTGCCGCATCCCGCCCGACATCTGGTGGGGGAAATTGTCGACCCGGCGCCGGGCTTCGGGAATACCCACCAGCTCCAGCATCTCGACTGCCTTTCGCAAGGCGAGCCGGTATCCAAGCTTCTGGTGCAGCACGATGACCTCGGCGATCTGGTGACCGATGGTGTAGACCGGATTGAACGAGGTCATCGGTTCCTGAAAGATCATTGACATCATGTTGCCGCGAAGGCCCCGCATCGCCGTGTTGTCGAGCGTCGTCAGTTCGCGGCCCCGAAAGCGGATGCTTCCGGCAGCAATTCGGCCCGTCTGCGGCGGCAGCAATCCCATGACCGACAGGCTGGTGACCGACTTGCCCGATCCGGATTCGCCGACGATGGCAAGGGTCTCGCCCGGGGCGACGGAAAAACTCACCTCCTCGATCGCGTTGATCTCGCGCCCGTCGAACCCTGTCTTGAAACAGGTCGTCAGGCCCCGCACCTCCAGCAAGGTGGCCGGTTCCGTTTCCGTCGCCTGATCGGGTCCTTGATCTGGACGCATCTTCACCTTCCTCTCGTCACTTACGGTCTGACATGCCGGCCATGCCCGGGCGCACCGGTGACCGAACCGCGGTCAAAGACGGTGTTCCCTGCGACCAGTGTCTGCATCACCTTGCCGCGGAGCCTGCGCCCTTCGTACAGATGGGCAACCTCGCGGGCATGTGTCTGCAGCGCCGAGGCCGAAATGACAGTGTCTTGCGCCAGATCCACCAGAACAAGATCGGCGTCGCTGCCGGGCAGGATCGCGCCCTTGGCCGGATAGATCCCGAACCGGCGTGCGCCATTGGCACAAACGAGGTCATGGGCACGTTCGAGGCTGAGCCGCCCCGCCGCAACCGCGTCCAGCATCGCCGGCAGAATGAACTCGATCCCCGGAACGCCGGGCGGAGCGGTCAGGAAATTGCCCTCCGCTGCCTTTTTCTCGGCCTGCGAGAAAGGGGCGTGGTCGGTGGTGACGAAGTCGATGATGCCGTCATCGATGGCTTGCCACAGTGCGTCCTGATCGCCCTGCGACCGGATCGGCGGATTGACCTTTGCATAGATGCCTGCGCGGGCGACGTCGGCCTCGGTTGCAAACAGGTACTGCGGGCAGGTCTCGGCGGTAAAGTCCGAGGTGCCCGCAAAGCCGCGCAGAACCGAGACGGTCTGCGCGCTCGTGACATGCGCGATGTGCAGCCGCGCCTGCGCGCGCATGTTCATCGCCAGCAGCTTGGCCACTGCCACCGCCTCGCAGACCGCGGGACGGGCGGCGGTGTGGGTGGTCGCGCTGGCGGCATCGAGGTTCGCCGCGCGATCGCCAAAAAGTCCCAGCAAGGCCGCGCTTTCGGCGTGGACGACCAGCGGCAGGCCGGTCTGCGCCAGCAGTTCCAGCGCGCGGTACTGGTCGGCCTCGTCGGGGAATGCCAGGCCCTCGAACTCGTCCTCGCGGCCGGAGGGGGCGGGGGTGGTGAAAATCTTCCATGCCACGATCCCCAGCGCCTTCATTGCGTCGCGGCTGGCTTCGGTCAGATCGCCCGGTGCAGCGTAGAGGCCGAAGTTGACCACGGCATTCCCGGCGAAATGCGTCAGCCTGCGCGCGACCTCGTCGGGGGTCGAGCAGCAGGGCTTCGAGATCGGCATTTCAAAGATCGTGGTGACACCGCCGGCCGCCGCGGCGCGGGTTTCGGACTGGACAGTGCCACGCTCGGGATAGGCCGGGGCGCGGACGTGGAAATGGATGTCGACCAGTCCGGGCAGGACCGTCAGCCCTGTGGCATCGATCCTGTCGCGCGCGGGCGGCGCGGTGCCGCGGGCATAGATCCCGGCGATCCGGCCGCCGGACAGGCCGATGTCAACCGGGTGGAGCCCGTCCGGCATAAGGACTTGTCCCCCCGCCACCAGCCTGTCGGGCCCGCTCATTCCTTCAACCCCAGCTCTTGCAGGGCGCGCGCGACGCCGTCGAGATTGGTCAGGTGCATCGAGGCATAGTTGGGTGCCAGGACGATGCCGTGCCCGCCCGCCCGGTAGGTCGCCATCACCGAGCGATAGGCGATGTCGGGGGTGCATTTTGCCTGATCGGCCCGCACCCGCGGCGCGTCGATGCCGAGCCCCATGTAGACCTGCGCCTTGCCGTGGACGCCCCGCAGGGCGTCGGCACATTGGCCGTAGACATAGGTGTCGGGGTCCATGCCGGCCTGGATCACGCTGTCCAGCGGCGCCTCTTTCAGCCCCAGCATCGCCTGCATCACCGCCGCCGCCGCTGCCGGATCGAAATCCCGCAGGATCGTGCGCTGGAAGATCCCGAGTTCCTTGGCCCAGATCTCGCCGGACTGGTGCTGATAGGTGATCGGCTTGACCCAGTCGGCATACATGGTCTGCTCCGCCCATGGCCATTGGGCGCGGCGAAAGATGTTGAAATGGTTGCGGTTCCAGACGTTCAGTCCGAACGGCAGTCCGGGCTTGCACCATTTCACCAACCCGTACAGCTCTCGATCCAGGTCCTTGTTGCGCTCCAGCCAGAAGCGTTCCCAGACCAGCAGCGCGGGATTGTCCATCAACACCCGCAGGAAGGTGATGAACGCGCCGTCATCGAAGGTCTCGCCGGCAATCGCGGCCTGCAGGAATTCGTGCATCCTGATGCAGGCGCGCCGGCAGGCCTCGACGTCGATGCCGCGGTCCAGCGCCTCGCGCCGGGCGGGCTCGGAAAAATCCCCGGGGGCCTGTCCCTGCATCATCTGGTCCAGCGGCGAGTTGCGCTCGTTGCACCACATGATCCCGTCGATGGCATGATTGCGGACCTGATCCTCGATGATCGCATGAATCCAGTTGCGGTAATCGGGGTTCGAGGTCGATGGTTCATCCTTGCGGCGGCCGTAGACATCGACCTCCATCACCTGTGCGAGGCCCGGGATCGCGATATTGTTGACCGACCCGTGGCCTGCGTATTTGAAGAAGGGCTCCATCAGCTCGACATAGACCTTCATGCCCCGGGCATGGGCGGCGGGCAGAACCAGATCGAGGATATCCTTGCCTTCCATCTCGGCATCGCGAGCGCGGAAATCCTTGATCAGCGTGTTCTGGTAATAGCGCGGATCCGGGTTGAAATAGGCTCCGCCGCGCATCGTGAAAGGCTCCGGCACGCCATGGTCGGGCCAGCCGTCCAGCTTGTACGAGATCGATCGCCCGGTCTTCAGCCCCAGCCAGGAGACCGTGCCCAACATCAGCACGTTGACGCCGACGCGGTTTTGCAGCGTGTCGAGAACCGCATCGACGCCCTCGTCGATAAAGCTGATCGGGCTGATCTGGATGCCGACGAATTTCTCGGCAGGATCTGGGATCTGTGTCATTTGGTGCTCCGGTGCGCTGCGATGAAATCACCGATCAACCCCATTGCTTCGCGGATCCTGGGCAGCGGCTGAAGGTAGGAGATGCGGATGTAATCGGTGCTGTCGTCGCCGAACATGGTGCCGGGAAAGACCATCACGCCGGTTTCGCGCAGCAAACCCTCGCAGAAGTCCGGCGCCGCCATCCCGGTCGAAGAAATGTTGGTGTAGATATAGAAGGCGCCGCCGGGATGGCCGTAAGTCAGGCCGGCTTCGGTGAGCGCGCCCATCAGATAATCGCGCCGCTCGGCATAATCCGCAAACATCCGCGCCATGTCGTCCTGCGGCCCTGTCAGGGCGGCAAGGGCGGCATACTGCGAGATGGTGCAGGTGTTGATCGACAGGGTGTGGCGGGGTTCCGTCAGCTTTTCGACGAAATCGAGCGGTGCTGCCATGTAGCCCACCCGCCAGCCGGTCATCGCATACGTCTTTGAAAACCCGTTCAGCGTGATCGTGCGCGCCTTCATGCCGGGCAGCGAAGCCAGCGACAGGTGTTCGTTGCCGGGATAGATCAGCTTGGCATAGATCTCGTCCGCGATCAGCAGGATGTCGTGTTTCTCGGCCAGCGCGGCGATCTGGCGGATCACAGCGGGCGGCGTGACCGCTCCGGTCGGATTGTTGGGCGAAACCATCACGAACAGCCGCGTGCGGGGGGTGATGCGTTTCTCGATCTCGGCGGGGTCGAGGGCGAAGTCGTCCTTCTCGTGGGTCGGCACCGGGATAGGTATGCCGCCGCACAGATGCACGGCTGTGTCATAGGTGGTGAAGCGGGGCGAGGTGATCAGCACCTCGTCGCCGGGCGACACGAGGCCCAGCATGCACAGCATGATGCTTTCCTGCACCCCGGCCGTAACGATGATCTCGTCCGCCGCGTAATCCAGGTTGTAGTCCGCCCGCAGGTTTGCCGCGATCGCGTCGCGAAGCGCGGGCAGGCCGGTCGGTCCGGTATAATGGTGCTGGTTGGCGTCCAGCGCCGCCTTCGCCGCCGCGACGATGTGGGGCGGTGTGTGAAAATCCGGGTCGCCCCGGCCCATCGCGATGACGTTGGTCATGCCGGCGGCAATGTTCAGCATCCTGGTGCGGAACGACCCGTCCTCCTCGACGATCCGGGGCGCGAGGCGGTCCACGAGCAGCGAGTGTTCGGCCATCAGTTCATCCTCCGCCCGTCAATAAAGGTCATCTGCACGCGGGTCAGCGCCTTCAGGTCCTGGTCCGGTTTGCCGTCTACGACGATCAGGTCGGCGCATTTGCCGGCTTCCAGCGTGCCGATCTTCGCCTCCAGCCGGCTCAGCTTCGCTGCGCGCTGGGTGATCGAGCGCAGGGCGTCGAGGTTGTCGCGGCAGACACCGACCTCAACCATGAAGCCAAGTTCCGGTGCGATGCTGTCATGCTCCACCGCCGGGCTGCCGGCATCGGTGCCAAAGACGATGGGTACTCCCGCAGCGGCCGCGCGGACCAGCCCGTCGAACCGCTTCTTGTCGGCGACGGCGTGCTGGCGCTCGGTGATCTTCCATTCCGGGATGCCGAAGGCGCGGGCGATCTCCGGATCGGCCTGCAACACCAGCGCCGAAAAGGTCGTCACGATCGGCAGCTTGCGGTCGAGAAGGATCTGGATCGTCTCGTCGGTCATCGAGCCGCCGTGTTCGATGCAGTCCACGCCAAACTCGGCGACGCGGCGGATGCAGGCGTCATAGGTCGCATGCGCCGTGATCGGCAGCCGGTTGCGATGGGCTTCGTCGATGACCGCCTCGAGCTCCGCGTCGGTGAATTCCAGAGTGTCGTGGCAGGCCATGATCTTGATAAGATCCGCGCCGCCCCGGACCTGTTCGCGCACCGCGCGGCGCATCTCGTCGGCGCCGGTCGCCTCGCGGCAGACCCAGTATGTGTGACCGCCCGTCTGGATGATGCCGGCGCCCGAGACGAGAACGCGCGGGCCCGGGAAGATGCCCTGCTCGACCGCCTGCTTGGTGTAGAGGTTGAGGTCGTGAAAGCCGAGGTCACGCACCAGCGTGACGCCCGCCCGCAGGCATTTGAGCATGTTGCCAGCGGCCTTGAAGACCGAAATCGGGCGGGGATCGTCCATGGACTGGCGAGAAAGTTCGTGGATACCGTCCCAGTTCAGGTGAGCGTGGCTGTTGATGAGACCCGGCATCAGCGTCTTGCCGCCGGTATCCATGACCTCGACGCCGTCAGGCAGGGCGGCGGGGCGGGGGCCCGCAGCGACGATCCTGCCGTCCTTGATATGAACCCAGCCATCCTCGACAACGGTGTCGTCGGCACAGGGGATCACCCGGCCCAGAAACACCCGTTCGGGCGCCGGTTCGTTGAACATCTTCTTGATGATCTTGTCGTATTTCCAGGCGGCGGGTTCGGGCATTTGGGTCTCCGAATTGGGATTTTGGCGTCAAAGCGCGATGATGCGCGCGTCGATGGGGGTTTCGGCCTGAAATCGCGAAGGTATTTCGACGCCGTTCGGGGTGACGATCATCGTGTTGATGGTTCGGTATCCGTCCAGACCGGGGCGGTAGACACCGGGTTCGTTGGAGAACACCATGCCGGGCGCGATGCGGGTCTTGTCGCCGGGGGCGAGCCAGGGCGCTTCGTGCCCGTCCAATCCCATGCCGTGGCCGATCCGGTGGCGGATCGCGTCGGCAAGGTCCGCGGCGCGCAGAACGTCCTGGGCGGCGTCGTTGACCAGATCGCAGCGTGCGGCGGGCACCAGCGCTGCCACGGCTGCCGCGTCGCAATCCTGCATCGCCTGCATGATCCGGCGCTGTTCGCCCTTCATGTGGCCGATCACGAAGGTCGCGCCGCTTTCGGCGTGATAGCCGCCAAGACTCGCGCCGATGCCGGCGATCAGCGTCTCGCCCGGCTGCGGCCGGCGCTCCAGCACTGCGCCATGCGGCAGTGCCGCGCGCGGCCCGGAATGGACCGTGGCGGTGATCCCCATCGGCGTTCCCGCAAAGGTCACCCTGTGGCGGGTCATCAGCGCGCCGCGTGCAAAGGCCATTGCATCGTTGAGCAGGTCCACCTCGGTGCCGCCCTGGGCGATGATGTCACCGCCCGCGGAGGACAGGCGTGACAGGAACAGATCGGCAAAACCGGCGGCAGCGCGGGTCAGGGCGATTTCCTCGGGAGTCTTGATGTAGCGCTGTTCCATGGCGAAATCGCGCAGGTCCAGCCGGCGCACCCGGTCGCGCACTGCCGGCAGCAGCAAGGCGTCAAGCTGGTCGAGCGACAATGACTGCAGCCCGATCTGGTCCAGCATCCAGAGCAGCGGATGCGTTTCGCCAGGAAACTCGGTGTAGAAACGGACGGCAAGCGCGGTTGCGCTTTCTGCGTTCTCGCGCTCGAGTTCCGGGATGAACAGGATCGGGTCGCCTTCTACCGGCAGCCACAGTCCGACAGGGCGTTCATTGGCTGCATAGAAGAAGCCGCAGGCATAGGCGATGTTCGAGGGCCGCAGCATCAGATGCCCGTCAAGCCCGTTGTCGCTGGCGGTCTGGCGCAGCTTGTCGCGCATGTTTGCGTGAAAACCGGCCGAAAGCGGCCGCAGGCCGGATGCAGCGTTCACAGACGGTCCTCCCGGTAGGGGCCAAGCTCCTGCAGGCTGGTGGTCAGACCAAGCTCCCCGCCCAGCAGGTTCAGATCGGCGAGCACGGCATTGTCGATCGGCACGCCGTTTGCCGACTTGCGCGCGACCCGCCGCGCTTCCTGCTCGCCGGGAATGAGGATCTCGTCGAAGCCCGGCCGCAGGGCGCGGCTCTTGGCCATCTGCGCGAAATCGCCCATCCGGCGGTTGAATTCCTCGGGCTCCATGAACCAGGAAATGTCGATTGCGGTGAAGCTGTGCGAGACGTCGAGTTTCTTTGGATCGGCATAGGGCATCAGGCCATAGCCGCTGCCCGACAGCACGCCCGTCAGCACATCGGTCATGAAAGCCAAGCCATATCCCTTGTGGCCGCCGATCCCCAGCAGCGCGCCCTTCATTGCGGCGCCGGGATCATCGGTTTCCAGTCCGTCGGGCGTCAACGCCCAGTCGAGGGGCATCTTCTTTCCCTCGCGCAGGAACCAGTTCATCATGCCCTTGCCCGCGGTGGTGATGGCGATATCGAGCACGGCGGGAAAACCCATGTCGGTCGGGGCGGCGATGCTCCATGGATTGGTGCCCACCGCGCCCTCGCGCCCGCCCCAGGGCGCCATTTCCGGCCCCGCGTTGGTATAGGCGATCCCGATGCAACCATGATCGAGAGCCTGGCAGGCGTGAACGGCGCTGGAACCGTAGTGGGTTGAGTTGCGCACGATGACGGTGCCGATCCCGCCTTCCTTGGCCTTCTTGATCGCAAGCCGCATCGCCTTGGCCGCGGCAACCGTACCGATGCCGTTATGGGCGTCGACCAGCGCCAGCGCCGGCCCTTCCTTGACGACGGACCAGCCGGCGCGGGGGTCGACCTCGCCGTTTCCGATCCGCTGCTGATAGCGGCGCAGGCGCATCACGCCCTGGCCCTGGCCGGGGTGAAACCGCAGCTCGGAAAAGATCAGCGCGTCGGCAAAGATCCCGGCATCCTCGGCGGTCAGGCCCAATGCCTCGAACCCGTCGGAGACGAAGGCACGCAGGCTATCACGGTCGACATTGGTCATGGCAATTGTGGTCGTCATCAGGCGCTAAGCTCCAGCAAAGAGGCGATGTTTGTGCCGGGGGCATCGAAGGCGCCAAGTTGCGCAGCCGGGGCAGTAAGGATGATCGTCATGCCCGGGCCGTAGCCGGCGCGCGGGCCGTCGGTCTGTCCAACGATGCCGATCGACATCGCGCCGCGCAGATACCCGTGATTGTAGCGGCTGTCGGTGTCGGCAATGGCCACCAGATCGCCCAGCCGCAGGCCGTCCAGACCCAGGTGCGCCAGCGCCTTGCGGTCGGTTGACTGTATGTGCAGCGAACCGCCCTCCGAGGTCAGCCCTGCGCCCGCACCAACCAGATGCGGCGGCACCGTGGCACAGACACCGATCTGCAGTGTGCCGCCTTCGACCCGCTTCGGCAGCAGGTCGAACAGTTTCGGCGACAGCGATTTGGCGTGGATGTCGGGAAACTCGGGCAAGGCAAGCCCGACGCCCTCGCAGCGCACCAGAATTGTGTCGCCGACCGCGAGCAGGGCACGCGTTTCGGTATCGAAATGGATGATGACCTGATCCGAAAACCGGCCCGACTTGCCGGTGACGACGCCTTTTGCGCCCTTGGCCGCGCCGTTGACGACCATCGCGACGTTTCCAACGCAGGCAAAGATGTTCAGTCCGCGGTTCTTGTTGGGGTCGGCGTGCGCGATGCTGACGGAGGGGTGTATGCAATCGCCCGCCCAGCCAAAGGCGCTGTCGCCGACCGAAACGTTATAGACGATGCCGCCGAAGGTCGGCCAGAGAAACGGGGTGCCATCGGCCGCCAGCCGGTAAGGCTCGGCCGGCAGGCCCGAAAAGGACGGGTTTGCCACCTGACCCGTCGAGGAGACCGCGACGATGTCGGACACGTTGGTTGTCACGTTCATGGCTCAGGCTCCCAGTTGCAATGCGGTCGATAGGTTTGCGGCGGGATCGACGCTGAAATCGATACTGCCGTCGCGGGCGGTCATCAGGGTCAGGATGCCGGGGCCGTGTCCGGTCATCACGCTGTCGCCGTGAATGCACAGCGCGATCGATACCGCGCCCTCGCGGTAAGACCGCCCGTATCGATGGTCCGCATGACGGATGGCGATCAGATCACCCAGCCGCATCTTGTCGATACCAAGCTCTGCCATCAGCGCCCGGTCTCCCGACATCAGGTCCTGATCGACGTATTCCGAATTCAACTCCGCCCCCGATCCCATGATCCGGATCGGCAATTCCATCGACACCGGGACATGCAGCCGATTGCCCGACAGCGTCACGCCCAATGCGTGAAACAGCCTTGGGCTGAGCTTTTTCACCTCGACCTGCGGAAAGTCGGGCAGGGTCAGGCCGCGGCCGCAGGTGATGATCTGCACCCGGTCCCCCGGCGCCATTAGCTCCTGCGCCTCTGCTTCGAACTGGACCAGAATGCGCGCGTGTTCCCCGATCACCACGCCCCGCGCTCCGGCGGCCATGCCCGATGTGACCACCGCGTCGTTGCCGATGCATGTAAGGTAGTGCAGCGCGTGGTGGCGCCCGCTGTCCCCTTCATCGTCGATCGATACGCCGGGTTCGACATGGTCGCCGGCCCAGCCAAAGGCCCGGTCGCCGCAACGGACGTTGTAGGCGATCCCGTACATGCCGGGCAGGATCGCGGCGCGTCCGTCGGGGTGCGGGATGTATTGGCCGGGCCGGACGGCCGGTTCGCTGACGCTGCCGGCCACCGCCATCTCGACGAGCGCGGCTTCGTTTGTCCTCAACTCTCGCATGATCCTCGCTTCCGGTCCGTGGGCACCGAATTCTGGGCCCGATCTTTCGCTTGACGGCTTTCGGCGTATTGCCCATTGTTAGATTGTCGACTGTCGACATTCAGATTGAGCACACAACAGTTTCTCTTAGTCAAGCTCTCTCGCGTCTCCTCGACAGCCGGATCCGCCAGGACGATTTCAGGACCAGGAAACGAGCAAAGGAACGAACAGATGGGATACTCGGAGCTGCTCGAGATCATGGGGCGGGTTAACGATTTCCTCAATGCCGGATCAGTCCTGTCGTGGGATGCGCGCACGATGATGCCGCGCGGCGGCGCAGAGACCAGAGGCAAACAGGTGGCGACGCTTGCCGTTGCGGCGCGAGATCTGTTGTGTTCGAACGAGGCTCTGCGGAGCCTGGACCGCGCCGAGGCCGAGATTGCGGGCAAGCCTGCCGACAGTGTCGAGGCGACCATTGTCCGGCAGGTCCGCGAAGCGATCGACTATCATCAGCGGATCCCGGCAGAGCTGTTGCGGCGCAAGGAAGAGCTTGCGGGGGTCGCGCATGATCTTTGGGCCGATGCCCGCGCAAGCAGCGACTTTTCCCTTTTTGCTCCGGCGCTGGAGCGGATGGTTGAGATCAATCGCGAAATTGCCGCCGCCATCGGCATTGGCAGCCACCCCTATGAATCGCTACTGCACAAGCTGGAGCCGGGCACGACCATCGCCGATCTCGATGTGATGTTCGCGCAGTTGCTCGACGGCATGTTGCCGCTCGTCCGTGCCATCGCCGAGCGGGAGCAGCCGCGTTCGGACTTTCTGTATCGCAATTATCCTGCCGCCGATCAGTTGGCGTTCGCGCTGAAGATGTCCAAGCGGATCGGTTTCGATACCAATCGCGGTCGCTTCGATACCACGGTGCATCCGTTCGAGGTTTCCTTCACCCGCAACGATGTGCGGATAACCTCCCGCGTCAGCCAGAACTACATGCCGATGTGCCTGTTTGGCGCACTGCACGAAACCGGCCATGCGATCTATGAACAGGGCGTCGATGCGGCCTATACAAGGACGCCTCTGGCAACCGATCTGATCGGGCTCTACGCCGTCGGAGGCGTCAGCTTTGGCGCCCACGAGTCGCAGTCTCGGCTGTGGGAGAATCAGGTCGGCCGCAGCCGGGCCTTCTGGTCCAATCATTTCGGCGATGCGCGCGACGCCTTTCCCGATCAACTGGACGACGTGACCGAAGACGAGTTCTTCCGCGCCATCAACCGCTCCATGCCGAGCCTGATCAGGGTCGAGGCGGACGAGTTGACCTATGATTTTCACGTCATGGTGCGCACCGATATCGAGCGTCAGATGATCGAGGGATCGCTGGCGGTGAAAGATCTGCCCGAAGCGTGGAATGCCTCGATCAAGGAGTATCTCGGGGTCGAGGTTCCCGACGACGCACAGGGTGTCTTGCAAGACGTGCACTGGTCCGGCGGTCAGGTGGGATTTTGCAACTACACCATCGGCAACATCATGGCGGCGCAGCTGTTCGAGACAGCCAATGCCGAGGATCCCGCGATCCGGCAGGGGCTGGAGCGGGCCGATTATACGCCGCTGCGGAGCTGGCTGACCGACCGCGTTTGCCAGCACGGCCGGCGCTACACGCGCGACGAACTGCTGGTGCGCGCGACGGGCCGGCCGCTGGATCCCAAGCCCTACATCCGGCACCTGACCGAGAAGTTCAGCGACATCTACGACCTTCCATCCGCCGCCTGAAGGAGATTGAGAGCATGACCGGCAACACTTCGCGCCTGGCAAAACGTGTCAAGCTGGCGGATGCGCATCTGATTACCCGGATGCTGGAAATCGCCGACGGGCTCGATGACGTCATCAAGCTGGGTCGAGGCGATCCGGATCTGGACACGCCCGCCCATATCGTCACGGCCGGGCAACAGGCACTGGCGAACGGGGCTACGCATTACACCCACCCGCAGGGCATCGCTCCCCTGCGCGAGGCGATCGCCCGGAACATCGCGGCCTTCGGCGGTGCCGACTATGCGCCCGACGAGATCATTGTCACGCCCGGTGGCCAGCAGGCGATGTTCATCATTGCGCTGACGCTGCTCGATCCCGGCGACGAGATGATCGTGCCTTGCCCCGGCTACAATCCCTATGGTCAGGCGGCCGAACTGTCCGATGCGGACGTGGTCAAGATCCCGATGGGGATGGAGACCAATTTCACCCTGACCGCCGCGATGATCGAGCCGCATCTGACGCCGCGCTCGAAGGTCCTTGTGCTGATCAACCCCAATAACCCGACCGGGTCGGTGACCCCGCCCGACGAGGTGCGCAAGATTGCCGAACTGGCGCGCAAGCACGACCTGATCGTCATTTCCGACGAGATCTATGCGCGCCTGGTGTTCGGCAATCACCGGGTCCAGCCGGTCGCGGCGCTGCCGGGGATGCGCGAACGCACGATCACCCTGTCGGGATTTTCCAAGGCCTATGCGATGACCGGCTGGCGGGTCGGTTACATCGCCGGACCGCGCGAGCTGATCGTGCCGATGTCGGAGATCAACCACGCCTTCGCGATCTCGACCGCCGCTGTCAGCCAGCACGCCGCGCTGGCGGCGCTGACCGGTCCGCAGGACTGCGTCGAGGAAATGCGCCAGATATACGAAGGGCGCCGCCGTGCGATCTGTGCCGGGCTGGATGCCATGGGCATGACCTATGCCGAACCGCAGGGCGCCTTCTATGTCTATGCCAACGTTGCCAGTCTCGACCTCGGGATCGGTGCAGGCGCGTTCTGCGAGAGGCTTTTGGCCGAGGGTCGGGTGATGATCTACCCCGGCACGATCTACGGTGACCACACAGACGATTTCGTGCGGATGTCGATGACCCAGCCGGTCGACCGCATCCGCATCGCAATGCAACGCATGGCCGCGGTCGTGGCCGGGATACGTGCCGAACGGCTGCAAGACGCCGGCTGAGAGGGAGAAGCGAGAATGGTGAAATCCGACAATCCGAACGTCAAGGGAATCAAGCACATGGCCTTTGCCGTGCGCGATGCGCAAGTGGCGCTCGACGCCTATGCGCGGTTCCTGCATGTGCCCGCCGATACCGAGATCGTGCATTTCCCGAAGTCGGGCAACAAGGTCGCGCTCTTCAACCTCGGCGGGATCGAATACCAGTTGTGCCAGTCCACCGATCCAAATGGCCGCTTTGCCTCGTGGATCGCGGAACGCGGCGCCGAGGGCCTGCATCACATCTGCTACGAGGTCGATGACATCGACGCGGCCCTGTCGCACGCCCAGAGCCAGGGCGCCGATCTGCGCCTGTGCAAGGCCTGCAACATCAAGGGCAGTCATGCCCATCCCGAAGGGTTTGTCGCCTTCCTCGACAATGATGCCGGCGGCATCGAGATCGAGTTCATGCAGGTCTACACGCCCGAACAACTCGACGCCTGGAACAAGGGCGGGGCGGAGGCGGTATGAGCACTCAGGCCAATCAGAGCGTCACGGTCGGCACCGCCACCGCGAAACCCGGCACAATGGTGCGGGGCGTGATCCCGGCGGGCGAACTTGCCGGCGGCATCCGGGTCGAAATCCCGGTGATCGTGATCAACGGCGCCCATCCGGGCAAGGTGTTCTGGGTCAACGGCGCGATCCACGGCGACGAACCCGAAGGCCCGATTGCCTGTCACATGGCGATGGAGCGGATCGATCCTGCGGAACTTTCCGGTGCGGTCGTTCTGGTGCCGGTGATGAACCCGCTCGCCTTTTCGGCGGCCGAACGCGGCAACCCGCTCGACACCTTCACCTATGACATGAACCGGATCTATCCCGGCAAGGCGGAGGGGTATTTTTCCGACCGCGTCGCCCATGCACATTGGCAAGCGATGAAGGACGTCGCCGACATCGAAATCTCGATCCATTCGGGCGGCGCGCATTCCTTCCTCGACAAGGCAATCTTCGTCGACGAGACGCCGGCCTCGGTTGAACTGGCCAAGGCGATGGGGCTTGGCTGGGGCTGCATCATGTCGAACTTCAATCCCACCGGAAGCCCGATGGCGGCGATGAAGGCGGCGGGCAAGACCGGCATCACGGTCGAACTTGGCGGCCGCTCTGCGACCGCCCCCGAGAAGTTCCGCGAGATCGGCACCGAACTGGCCAATTCGATCCTCAACATCTGCTATCACTACAAGATGCTGGAGGGGCAGGCCGTCTATTCGACGCCCTGCTACAAGGGCCAGCAGGAGGCGCTGCTGGCGCCTGCCTCGGGCATTTTCCTGCCCGAACCCGGTGTCTCGTTCCTGACGATGATGTCAAAGGGCGACCCGATCGCGCGGATCGTCAACGTCTATGGCGACACGGTGGGCCAATTGCACGCGCCGGCGGACGGCATGTTCTTCGGCCTGCGTGCCTTGCCCAACGTCAACACGGGCGACTGGTGCTGCTTCTTCTGCAAGGTGGAGGGAACGCGTGACTGAGCACGCTCCCTCCTCTGGCGATGTCCTCCCCCGCCCGCGGGATCTGGTCGGCTATGGCCCGCGGCCGCCACAGATCCGTTGGCCGAACGGCGCGGGCCTGGCGCTGAACTTCGTGCTGAATGTCGAGGAAGGTTCGGAATACAGTCTGGACCTTGGCGATGGCCGTTCCGAAAGCGCGCTCACCGAAGTGCGCGCGTCCCGTGTGCCGCGGGGGCAGCGCGACCTGGCCGCGGAAAGCATGTATGAATACGGCAGCCGTGTCGGGTTCTGGCGTCTGCACCGGCTGTTTACCACGCGCGGGTTGCCGCTGACGGTGTTTGCCAGCGCGATGGCGCTGGAGAGGACGCCCGGCATCGCACAGGCCATTGCTGCGGCACAGTGGGATGTCTGCGCGCATGGCTGGCGCTGGATCGAGCACTATCTCCTTGATCCCGCGACCGAGGCCAAGCACATCCGCGAGGCGCATGACAGCATCCTGAACAGCGTCGGCCGGGCACCGACCGGATGGTACTGCCGCTATTCCGCCAGCGAGGCCACCCGCACTCTGGTGTCGGAACATGGCGGCTATCTTTACGACAGCGATGCCTATAACGACGATCTGCCCTATTGGACCCGGGTTGGCGAACGGGATCACCTGGTGATCCCCTACACCATGACAAACAACGATGCGAAGTTTGTCAGCGGCGATGTCTTTTCAGCGTCGCAGTTCGCGGAATACCTGATCGACACGTTTGACGTGCTGCACGCGGAAAGCGCCGATGTACCGCGAATGATGTCGGTCGGTCTTCATAGCCGCGTGATCGGGCATCCGGGAAGGATCGCCGGACTCATCCGCTTTCTCGATTACCTGCAGGGCAAGTCCGGCGTCTGGATCTGCAACCGCGACAGCATTGCACGGCATTGGACCAAACTGGTTCCGCCGGCGCAGGAGGCCCATCCATGACGACATTGCGCCTGCCGTTGATCGCGCCTGACCGCGCCGCGTTTGCGCGTTTCGGCGCGATTGTCGCGCCGCCTCAGCGGATCGGAGACCGCGCCTTCTTTTCCGAACATCTGCGCCACCACAACAGCGATTGTGCCCCGGTCTTTCACGTCAACCGGGTTGCCCCCTCGGCCCTGCCTCTGGCGGTGACGTCCATGGAACGGCATCCTTTCGCAGCCCAGGTCTTCGTCCCTCTGTCCGTGTCGCGTTACATCGCACTGGTCATGCCTTCGGACTCCAGCGGCGCCCCGGATCCGGCGCAGGCACTGGCGATGCTGATGCCAGGCTCGCTGGGGATCATCTTCAACCCCGGGGTGTGGCATCTGGGCGCCACCGTGCTGGATGAGGTTGGCAGCTTCGCCGTGCTGATGTGGCGCGGCGGTGCCGAGAGCGACGACGAATCCTGCGCGATCCCCCGTTGCGATCTTGTCGAGCCCTCCAGTCACCAACCCTGCGACGTCGCGCTTGCTACAGGAGGGGCCGAGGCATGACCACGCGCTCGCCAGAACTCTTCGTCCCCGCGATCACGCCGTTCGACGAGCGCGGTGCCGTCGATCATCGCCGGCTGGTGGCGCACGCCCACGGCCTGCTGGCCGCCGGTGCGCATGGCATGGCACCTTTCGGCACCACCAGCGAAGCCAACTCCCTGTCCGTCGGCGAGCGGACCGCCGCGCTCGAGGCACTGGTTTCCGGCGGTATCGACGCTTCGGTGTTGATCCCCGGCACCGGATGTTGCGCCGTGGCCGACACGGTTGCGCTGTCGTCTCATACGCACGGGCTGGGGTGCCGGGGGGTGCTGATGCTGCCGCCCTTCTATTACAAGGGCGTGCCGGAGGATGGCGTCTTCGCGGCCTTTGCCCAGGTGATCGAGGCGGTGGCCTCCCCGACGTTTCGCGTCTATCTTTATCACATCCCGCAAATGTCCGGCGTGCCGATCACGCTGAGCCTGATCGAGAGGCTGCTGAAGGCCTATCCCGACACCATCGCCGGGCTGAAGGACAGTTCCGGCAACTGGGACAATACACGTGCCGTCATCGAGGCTTTTCCGCAGATCGATACCTACTCGGCCTCGGAATCCTTGATCCCGCAGAATGCCGCTGCGGGTGGGGCAGGCTGCATAAGCGCCAGCGCAAACGTCAATCCCGCGGGCATCCGGCGATTGATCGAGGGGCTGGGCACGCCGCAAGAAGCCGCACTTCTCGATCAGGTCTCGGCGGTGCGCAAGGTTTTCGAAGGGCTTCCGCTGATCCCCGCGATCAAGGCGGCGGTCGCCCTTCAGCGCGGCGATCCGGCCTTTGCCAGGGTGAGGCCGCCGTTTGCGCCTCTGGCCGGAACCTTCGATGCCGCGATCGATACTGCGGTGCGGCTTGCAGGCCCGCAGGTGGCCGCATGACCGGGTCGCGGGTGCTGCCGGAGTGTCTCCGCCTGCCGGTGCAAGACGTGCCCCGGGGAGATGGCCGATGACACGCCGGTTGGTCGTCATCACGGGTGCGGGCGGCTTCGTCTGTTCGCAGATCGCTGTCGAACTGGCGGCCGCCGGATTCGACGTGATGGGCCTTGACCGCGCCTTTGACGACGCGGCGATTGAACGGCTGAACGGCATTCACCGGGTCACCGGCAATCTGGCCGACAGCTTGCAGGACCTGCGCGGGATCAGACCCTTTGCGGTCGTGCATGGCGCGGCGATCACGGCTGGTCCGGCCACGCTGGGCATCAGTGCGGCCGCGCATGTCCGAATGAACATGGATCTGCTGACCTGCAGCCTCGACTGGGCGCGGAAGGCGGGCGCGGGGCGGTTCGTCTTTCTCAGCTCGACCGGCGTGTTCTGCCCGTCCGACGGCGCCGGAACGCTGACCGAGACGTCCCCCGCGACCGCCCGCGGACCCTATTCGGCCGCAAAAAAGGCCGGCGAGATCGTGACGCAGGGCGCGGCAGAGCCGACGTTCGCCACCGTCAGCTTGCGGCTTGGCAACCTGTTCGGGCCGCACGAAGCGCCGCGACCGTCGCGCCCCTACCTGGGGCTGGTCGCGCGGATGATCGCGGATGCGCACCGGGACGGCTTGATCCGGGTCGACACGCCGCAGGCGCGGCGCGACTGGACCTGGCTGCCCGATATTGGCCGTGCGCTGGCCGATCTGCTGCGGACCTTTCCGGGCGACGACACCGGCGTTCTTCATTGCGGCAGCGCCGAGGTTCTGAGCGATCTTGAACTGGCGCAGGCGATTGGCGCGCTGATCCCCGGCTCGCGGGTTGAGGTTTCGGCTGTGCCCGGGCCGGCGACGAAGGGGCCGATGGGATCTTGCGTGAACTCGGCACTCACCGGGTTTCGCTGGACACCGGTCCGGGCGTCACTGGCCGATCTGTTGCGGAACGAGGTGGCGGCATGACCGCGATGCGCCTCATTGTCGTTGGACTGGGTGCGCGGGCGCAGACCTGGCTGAAGGTCATCGCGGCCAATCCCGACGTCACCATTGCCGGGCTGTGCGATCCCGATCCGGCGGCGCGCGACCGTCTGGCCGGGCAGTACCCCAAGGCCGCGATCGGCGCGGACCTGTCCGAAGTCGTCAGAGCCGGTGGCGATGCGGTGCTTCTGTGCACCCCGCCCGCCGGGCGCGCGGCCCAGTTCGAGGTCTGTTGCCAGCATCACATGGCCATCCTTGCCGAAAAGCCCCTCGCGGACGATCTGGCGACGGCCGGCCGCTATGTCGCGATGGCCGAGGCGGCCGGCGTGCCGCTGATCGTCGGATTGAATTTCCGGTACCTCGCGGTGACGCAGGAGACGATCCGCCTGTTTGCCACCGGCACCGTCGGCACGCCGGAATTCGCCCGCTTCACCTACGAGCGCTGGCGCGATGGCACCCTTGGGCACCTCAACAAGTATCCGTTGACAATGGAACAGCCGATGCTTTGGGAACAATCGGTGCATCACTTCGACCTGATGCGCTTCGTCTACGGGGCCGAGCCAGTGCGGGTCTATGCGCGCACCTTCAACCCCTCGTGGTCGATGTATCGCGGCGATGCGAATGTCTCGGCGATCATCGATTTCGATAACGCGATGACGGTGAATTACCAGGGCACCTGGCAGGGCAACTGGGACCGGCTTGGATTTGAATGGCGCACCGAGTGTACGCGAGGCGTCGTTGTCCAGCGCGACATGTTCGGACGCCTCGGATACGCGCGGCGTCAGGACACCGAATTGCACGACGTGCCGCTGCCGGCGCACGTCGACTGGATCACGGATGCGGCCGCACTGCTCGCATCCTTCGTGAAAACATGGCGCGGATCAACTGCGCCGCAGTGCACTGGCCACGACCATCTCCGATCGCTGCAAATGCTCGAAGCCTGCGTCATTTCATCGGGCAGGGGCGAAGCGGTCGAACTGGCCGAAATCCGACAAGACGCGATCAAGGCGGGATGATCCGCCGTAATAGAGGAAACACATATGAGACAACTGAAATATGCGTTGATCGTTGCCGGTGCGGTGTCGGGAGTGCCGTATGCGGTCCTCGCCACGCCGTCCGATGACACCTTGGTGGTAGGGCTGAGCGCCGACATCGACACGCTCGATCCCGGCGAGATCAGTTCGCGCGATGCCTCCAACGTCGCCGAACACATCTTCACCACGCTGTCGTCGATTTCCGTTGACGGGCAGGTCACGCCACGCCTGGCCGACACCTATACCGTCAGCGACGATGGCAAGTCGCTGACCTATCACATCCCACCCGGTCATACCTGCCAGGACGGCGAGACCCTGGACGCCGAGGACGTTGCCTATTCGTTCAACCGTGCGGCGGATCCGGCCAACAAGTTCACCGGCAACACGCCGGGGTTCATCTTCACCTCGATCGACTTCAAGGATGCCATTGCGCCGGATCCCGAGCATGTGGTCATCAACGTGGGCATCAAGAGCTCGATGACGCCGGGCTTTCTGACCGAGGTGTTTGTCCACTGCAAGGACAGCTACGAGAAGATGAGCCTCGACGACGCAACGACCCACCCCGTGGCCTCTGGTCCCTACCAGGTGGTCGACTGGACGCCGGGGTCGGAGATCGTTCTGGAAAAACGCCAGGATCCCGGCAACTTCAAGACGATCGAATATCGGATCATCCCGGAAGCCTCGACCCGGACGGCGGAACTGCTGACCGGAAACGTCGACATCATCACAAACGTCTCGCCGGACCAGATCGGCGCCATCGACAACAGCAATGTCGCAAGGGTCGAAAAGGTTCAGGGCACCCGGCGGATGTACGTCGGCTTCAACCAAAGCGCGATGTTCGACTCCCCCGGCGCAATGGCGATCAAGAAGGCGGACGTGCGCCGCGCCCTGCAGTATGCGGTGGACGTTCCGACGATCTGCCAGCAGCTGCTGAGCATCGAATGCGAACGTGCAACCAGCCTGGTCAACCCGCCTCAGGGCAACCCCGACCTCACGCCCTATCCCTATGACCCGGCAATGGCCGAAAAGCTGCTGGACGAGGCCGGCTATCCGCGTGACGCCGATGGCGTGCGTTTCGAGATGACGCTTCAGGCCCCGCGCGGCCGCTATCTGAACGACGCCAACGTCGCGCTTGCCGTTGGACAATACCTTTCCGATATCGGCGTGGCGACGAACGTCGAACTGATGGAATGGTCCTCGGTCTATGTGCCTCTGATCCGCAAGCACGAGGCGGGTCCGATGTTCTTCCTCGGCTCGGGCGGCGGTCTGTGGAGTGCGCTCTACGACATGTCCGACCTGGCGGCGGTGGATTCGGGCCCGAACTACACCGACTGGGACGATCCCCGCTGGTTCAGCCGGTGGGCGGACATCGAGGCGGCCAAGTCGCCGGAAGAGGAGCGCACGATCATCAACGAGATGCTCAAGGTGTTTCACGACGATGGCCCGTGGCTGCTGATGTACTTTCAGCCCGATTTCTACGGTGTCAGCAATCGCATCGACTGGACCGCGCGCCGCGACGAGGTGGTTGAACTCTTCGACGCCAAGCTGGCCGCGAAGTGACACATCGGGATGCGGCCGCAACGGCCGCATCCCGCCCCTTCCTGCCGGGCGCTTGAGGGCGCACTGCAGGCCGAGCCAAAGGAACCTGTCGCGTGTGGACTTACATAGCCCGACGCCTGAGCCAGACTGTCATCGTGCTTCTGGGCGTGACGCTCATCAGCTTCATTGGGCTGCACATCGGTGGCGACCCGACATATCTCTACGTCTCGGATCGGGCAACGAACGAGGAAATCGACCAGGCTCGCGAAAGGCTTGGCTTCGACAAGCCGCTTTACGTCCAGTACCTGACCTTCATCGGCAATGCCGCGCAGGGCGACCTTGGCCGGTCGTTGAAATTCCGCCGTCCGGCAATCGAGGTGGTGGCCGATGCGCTGCCCGCGACCATCGAGTTGACGCTGTTCTCGATGGCGATCGCGATTGTCTTTGCCATTCCGCTTGGCGTGCTGGCGGCGCTGAGGCGCGGCACCGCAACAGACGGCTCGATCATGATCCTCGGAATGCTGGGTCAGTCGATCCCGAGTTTCTGGCTGGGTATCATGATGATCATGCTGTTCGGCGTGCAGTTGCGCTGGTTCCCGATCTCCGGCCATGTTCCGCTTTTGGAACCGCTTCTTCAGGGCGATGTGCGCACCGCGCTGACCAGCTTGCCCTCTGCGCTCTATTACATGGTGATGCCAAGCCTTGCCGTGGGGGTCTATTCTCTCTCGCGCAACGCCCGTCTGGTTCGCTCGTCGATGTTGGAGACCCTCTCGCTGGACTATGTGCGCACCGCCCGTGCCAAAGGGCTCAGCGAGTTTTCTGTGGTCATCAACCACGCGCTGCGCAACGCCTGGCTGCCGGTGGTCACCATGATCGGGCTTGAGTTCGGGTTCCTGCTGGGCGGCGTCGTGGTGGTCGAGATCGTGTTTTCCTGGCCGGGGATCGGGCGGCTTCTCTTCAACGCGATCAATCAACGCGACATCCCCCTGGTGCAGGCCTGCGTGATCGTCCTTGCGGGGATTTTTGTGGCGATCAACCTGATCGTCGACCTGATCTATGCGCGCCTCGACCCGCGTGTGCGCCTATGAGGAGCGGATCGATGTTGCAATCCCATCCCGACGGACCGTTCGTCGATCCTGCCGCGACGGATGTTTCCGACACGGCTGCTGCCCTGCCACCGCGTCGGCGCGGCGATGGATGGCGGCGGGCCTGGCGCAGCATGGTGCGCGCTCGCTGGCCGATCTTTGCGCTGGTCATTCTCGGCCTGCTGGTCGGTGCGGCAATCTTCGGCCCCACGATCTCGCCGCACGATCCCAACCGGCAGAACATCATGCTTCGGCTCCAGCCGCCGATGGTGAGAGACAGCATGGGGCACGTCAAGTTCGTGCTGGGGTCGGACGGTCTGGGCCGGGACGTGCTGTCGCGGCTGCTCTATGGCGCTCGAATCTCTCTGCTGGTGGGGGTCACCGCCATTGCCATCGGCGGCTCGCTCGGCGTGGCGCTGGGGTTGATCTCGGGCTATTTCGGCGGCTGGATCGACGACGTGATCATGCGGTTGGGCGACATCCAGCTGGCGTTTCCTTTCGTGCTGATGGCGATCATGTTCCTGGTGGTGCTCGGGCCGGGGGTGGTCAACCTGATCGTCGTGCTCGGGATCGGTCAATGGATCACCTACGCGCGGATCGTGCGGGCGCAGACCTTCTCGTTGCGCGAGAAGGAATTCGTCGAAGCCGCGCGCGCCCTTGGTGCCAGCCACATGTCGATCATGTTCGTCACCATTCTGCCCAACGTGATTGCGCCCCTGACGGTGATCGCGTCCTTCAACATCGCCTCGGTCATCCTGGCCGAGGCCGCCCTGTCGTTCCTGGGACTGGGCGTTCCACCCTCGGTGCCGACCTGGGGCTCGATGCTGGCCGAAAGCCGTGACCAGCTGATCGCCAACAAGTGGTGGCTGGCCGTGTTCCCCGGCATGGCAATCGTTCTGACGGTGCTGGCCTTCAATATCATCGGCGACTGGCTGCGCGACTTCCTCGACCCGCGGCTCAAGACGAATGGCTGAGCATTCTTCCATCAACGCAAAGGAGACGACATGATCAGGGTCGGCATTATCGGGGCGAGCTTTGCGCGTGACGCCTATCTGCCAGCGTTCCGGCATATCGCGGGGGCAAAGGTGGTGGCGCTTGCGTCCGGTCGCATCGCCAGTGCGAAGGCCGCGGCAGAGCCACACGGGATCGGCGCGGTCTACGATGACTGGCAACGCATGCTGGACGAGCAGAAGCCGGACCTTGTGTGCATCGCGACGCCCACGAACCTGCACTTGCCGATGACGCTCGCCGCTATTGCCGCGGGTGCCCATGTGCTGTGCGAAAAACCGACGGCGATGACCGCAGACGAGGCCCGAGCGATGCTGGACGCTGCCGAAGGCGCGGGTAGGGTCCACATGATCGACCACGAATTGCGCTTCAATCCCAATCGGGCGCGCATCTCTGCGATGATCGCGGAAGGCGACCTGGGAGAGATCCGGCACGTCAACATCACCAACATCGGCGCCTCCTGGAATGATCCGGCATCGCGCCCGATGGGCGATTGGTGGTCCGACGCGGCACAGGGCGGGGGCCGGCTGGGCGCGAATGGATCGCATCAGGTCGACATGCTCCGCTGGTGGCTGGGCGAGCCTGCGGCGGTGGTAGGCCAGGCGCTGACGCGGGTGCCCGACAGGGTCGACCCCAAGACCGGGCAGGCCTGGACGGCGACCGCCGACGACCTGACCCACTTCACGCTGGAAATGGCATCGGGCGCCATCGCGCAGGTGTTCATGAGCGGCGTCGCGGCCACCAACATGGGCAACGAGACGCAGGTGTTCGGGTCAAGGGGCACGCTGACCCTGTCGAACGGCGATGAGAGGCTGTGGTTTGCCAAGGCCGGCGACAAGGGGTTCACCGAGATCACCGAGGCCGACCCTGCTGCGGCGCTGCCGGGGCTGAACAAGGGGATCTGGAACGTCTCGGTTCTGGCGGCGCTGCGTGAACTCGTTGCGGCGATATCGGATGCCCGGCCGCTGCACAGGGGCGCGACATTCCTCGACGGAGTACGCAACCAGCAGGTGCTGGACGCGGTCCTGACCTCGACCCGCAGCCGCAGCTGGGAAAGCCTGCCGGCGGTGGGCGCAGCATGACCCCGCCGATCGACGCTCAGCGCGTGGTCGTGACCGGCGCGGCGCAGGGGCTGGGCGCCGCGATCGCCCGGGCCTTTGCAGCCAGAGGTGCTGACCTCATACTGATCGACCGCGCGGCGGAGGCGCTGCAGGCGGTGGCCATGCAGTGCGGACCGCGTGCGCGTGCCATAGCGGCCGATCTGGCCGACGCCGGACAGACCCGGGCCGCGGCGGCCGCGATGTGCGACGGCGGCCCTGTCGACACTTTGATCCACAACGCGGCGATCCTTCGTCCCGCGCCGTTGGAGATGACAGATTTCGAGACCTTCCGCGCCACGCTCGACGTTGGACTTCAGGCGGCCTTCCTGCTGTCGCAGGCGGTCTGGGCCGAGATGAAGGCGCGCGGCGGTACCTTGATCTTTGTCTCGTCGCAATCGGGCATCAAGGGCTTTGCCGACGAAACCGGCTATTGCATGGCCAAGCACGGGCTCGAGGGGTTCTCGAAATGTCTCGCGCTGGAGGCGGGCACAGCGGATATCGTCTCCTGCACCATTACGCCCGGGCATCTGATGCACACACCGATGTCAGAGGCCAATTATTCTGCGGATCTGAAGCGGCAATGGATATCTCCCGACCGGCTGGCGCCGGCCTTTGTCAGGATCGCCGAAAGCCGGGCGCCCGACCTGAACGGCCAGCGCCTGAATGCCTGGGAGATCGTGCAACAAATGGAAATGGCACAATGAAAGACATTTACGCCTACATCGATGCCCACGCTGACGAGTTTGTTGCGGATCTGCAGACACTTGTCCGGCAGCCATCGGTCTCGGCCCAGAACATCGGGTTGCGGGACTGTGCCGATCTCGTGCGCCGGATGATGCACGACGATGGCCTGCCGGCCGAGTTTTACGAACTCGAAGCCGGGCCGCCGGTGGTCTTTGGCACTTTGCCGTCGCCGGTCTCGAAAAAGACGCTGTTGTGCTATTCCCACTATGACGTGCAGCCACCCGAACCGGTGGAGGCCTGGAGCCATGGCGGGCCATGGTCGGCTGCCATCGTCGATGGCGTGCTGTACGGACGTGGCGCCACCGACAACAAAAGCGGTGTTCTGGCCTTCAACAAGGCGGCCAAGGCGTTTCTTGCCGTGCGCGGCGAGGTCCCGGTAACCCTCAAGTTCCTGATCGAGGGCGAAGAGGAAATCGGCAGCCCCCATCTGGCCGCCTGGGCCGCGCAGAACACCTCGCTTCTGGCGGCAGACGGGATGCATTGCCTTGATGGTTCGCTGGAAATCGGCGCCGATGTGCCGGACGTCTCGCTGGGGCTGAAGTCGGTGCTGTTTGCGGAACTGATCGCGCGCGGCCCGCGCCAGGATGTCCACTCGCTGAACTTCCCGCTGGTGCCGAACCCGGTCTGGGACCTTGTGCATGCGCTCGCCACCATCATGGACCGCGACCGCAACATCCTGATCGAGAACTGGGCCGAGGGCATCTATGTCCCGGACGCAGAGGACGACGGCTATCTGGCCGACAAGGCCGCGCGGATCGACTTTGACATGCTGCGCGAGGAAATGGGCGTCGATCAGTTCGTCCTGGGCCGTGACGGTGTGGACGCCCTGCGCGCCCGCACCTACGAGCCCACGGCAAATATTCAGGGAATTGTCGCAGGGTATACCGGGCCGGGCACCAAGACCATCGTGCCGAAAGAGGCACGGGTTCGGATGGATTTCCGCCTGATCCCGAATATTCAGCCCGAGGCCGCCGCGGCCAGGCTGAAGGCGCATCTGAAGGACAAGGGCTTCGACAACATCGAGGTCCGGACCTTCGAGCATGCCGAACCGCCCTACAAGATCTCGGCGCGCGAGGACATTTCGAAGTCCATCATCGCCGCGGCCCAGGAAGTTTATGGCGAGCCGCCCATCGTCAACGGGGTCTCCGCCGAGGGGGCCATCCTCAAGCACGTGTGGATCCCCTGCGTACTGACCGGATTTGCCAATCCCGGCTGCAATCTGCATGCACCCGACGAGAACATTCAGATCGAAAAGTACATCAAGGGGATCAAATACGCCGCGGCGATCATGGAGCATTTCGGCAAGGCCTGAGACGCGCGTGCCGGTGCGACGATCGGTTGAACGCGCGCAATATGAACGGACGCAATCCGGCGGACCTGTTGTGTTCCGAAAGGAGCGTTCCCGAACTTGGCTGTTCGCTTGCGTTGCACAGCAGCGAGAATGCGGTGTCGGCTTGGAAGCCTGTGCGACGGCGTATGGATGAGATTCTCGACCAGATTGGAGGCGATCTCGACGCGGCCGTCGGTCAGGACGGACTGCCGGCTGTCCCGGTGCCGTGGATGCAGGCCGGCTTTTCGCCAAGGCCGGACCCGGCCGATACCCGCGGGCGCTGCGGGCCGAGCCATGCGAGGATCAGGGGCGACGCTTGGGCCTTCCGGGCCGAGAGACGTTGGCCGACGGAGCGGCCGCGATTTTCGGCTTCGGCGTCTCGACCGACATCGGACCGAATACCCAGGCCTTTCCGATCGCCGACGAGGTATGTCCGGTCAGGATCCGCGCCAAGGGTGCCGACCCCTCGCGAAGACCGGCGGGGTCGGCACCGGCCTCCTGTTCCCGACCCCGCTGCAAGACTTCGGTACCGAACGGCTGCTCTGGGGCGCTAGTCGGCACCTCGATCCTTGGCGCAGTCGTCCCTTTGGCCTTGCGGATCGAGACAATCGGCAAGAACCTCGACGATATCGGCGAATGACCGATTCCGGGCGGGCGGTTCACCATTGAACGGACGGAGGCTGATGGGCGGTCTCGGGGTCAGCCACGACATCCGCCGGACGGAACGGGCCCGAAAGTGCCGGTTGAAGGGTCAGGATGGGCGTCCCGCGGCAGATCGCTCGGGATGCCCGAGGATCATTGGAGCGCGCGCGCGCGGTCCTTCCGGTCCTTCGTGTCGTCCTGACGATAGCGGAACGGCGCATCCGCAAGGCCGCGGATCGTCGAGAGCTCGGCAATGAACTGCTCTGCCGGAAGGATGGCGAGCAACGCGTCGATCCCCGCGTGCCCGGAGGCCTGCATCACGGGCGCACAGTCGGCTCCGATATGCCATGTCAGGGCTCCGGCGGCGTCCATGTCCTTGGCCAGCATGGCCTCGCGGGCGCCCCCGAGGGTAATCAACCCGTGTCCCGCTTCGAGGGATTCCAGCGGGCCGTGCAGGTAGTCACGGGTGCCGAACGCCATCGCCGGGACCCGGGCCGCCTCGCGCAGGAGCAGCGCGATCTCGCCGGCCACGCCGTGCAGTATGCCCGGTCCCACGACGTCGATCGAGCGGCAACCTGCCATCTGCCTCGCCTGATGCCGCGCCGGCCCAGCCGTTTCCGCGAGCGTTCGGCTTGCGAGCCCCGGCAGCCCGGCCCATTCCGGCCGGAGCGCCCCCGACGCCAGCTCGGCCAGAACCCCGGTCGCGACGGAGGTACAGACAAAGCTCGGCGCACTGGGGCTGCTCTCCAACGCGTTGCCGGTCTCGACGACCGCGTCGACGCGCTCCGCCAGCGGATTGGCAGCGGTCACCGACACCGCAATGGCAGGGGTGCCGTGCAGCCTGTCGGCGAGGTCCAGCGCCTCCACGCTCGCGCCGGAGGCCGACAGGATCACGACACGATCCGCCAGCCGGGTGCCGGTCTCGGCCATTTCCTCAAGGCTCAACGCATAGGCGACGATGCCCTGCGCGCGAAACTGGCGCGCCGCGACATGGGCCGAGTGGAGGCTGGCGCCGATGCCGGTAAAGGCGATGCGCTCGCCCTTCCAGGTCCCGACGCCGATGCGCCGCGCGGCGGTCTCGACAAGCGGCAGGGCGGCGGCAATGCAGTCGGGGATCTTGTCGACGCTCTGGGTGAAGTTCATGATCTCTTGCTCCGTCTTGCTGTGATGGAGCGATCATGACCGGCCGCGAGCCGCCGTTCTTGGACGTTTGTGCGCGGTCACAAGATTCCGGGACGGACGACGCGCTGATACTCCCGCGGGGTGATTCCGAGCGTGCGCCGGAACTCGCGGTTCATGTGGCTCTGATCCGAGAACCCGGCGTTCATCGCCGCGGAGGAGAGCGGAACGCCGGAAACGATCTCGGACTGGGCCGTCGCGACCATGAGCTGCAGCCGCAGGCGCCTCGGCTGCAGCCCGATCATGTTGCGCAGAAGCCGGGAGAATTGGAACCGGCTGAGGTCAAGGTGCCCGGCCAGTTCCTCGATCCGCAACGGGCCCTCGCCCTGTTCGGTGGCCAGGCTCAGACGGTCGCGGAAGGCGTCCAGCGCCTCCAGCGGTGCGGTCTCGTCATCGCGGGTGAAGCCGCGCCGGGCGATGGTTGCAAGCAGCGCCGCGATGTCGTCGAGACCGACGTTTTCGGGCCGGGAAAGCAACTCCTCGCGGAGGCCGAGCATCATGTGAAAGATGATCTGGTCCCGGGAGATCGGTCCGCGAAGCTGAAGCGGCTGGTGCCCGTCGCCCAGTGCCATGCAGAGCCGTTGCCAGGTCGCCTCGCCGATGTTGATTACGAAGTAATGATTGCGCTCCCCGTACCAGGCGCTGGCATGGGCGTCGAATGCGTTGAACAGGGTTGTCGAGCCGGTGGGTTGCTCGTGCGCGTGGCCATCGCATTCGACCGTTGCATGACCGTCGAGCACCGCGCCGATGTTGTAGGTTGGATGGCAATGCATCGTCCCCGCCTCTGGCGGAGAGACGATGTCCAGGACGTCGATCATGTCGGCGATGCGCCAATGCGTGACAGCGCGATCAGTGGTCATGGCGGGGGCATTTCAGCAGGTTTCAGGGCATGTCTTTCGGGTCGACCGCGAAATCTCTGCACGGCGCGGGGAAGATGGCAAGCCACCATTCCAGGATTGCATTTGTCCCTCTGGACGGTTGCCGTCGGTCGAGAAAGTTCAAAAACGCCGGCCGGTCCGTCCCGTTCGCTGCTGTGCCTGCGCACTGCGGCGACCCGGCAGGCGGCCTTGTCGGGGGGCGGGATGCGTGCTGCCATCATGCCTGTTAGACGTTGGAAAACATGGATTTCGCTCTCCTTGCCCGGGATTGTGCGAGCTGTCGGGGGGCGTCCGCGCAGCCGGGTTTCACAAACGTTCAAGAACGCGGCTGATCCGGCATGATACTTTTGACGGACCCATTCGGATGCCGGGTCATCACCAAACAGAAAAACTCAGACAGGGAAACGACATGCTGAAAAACACCGCATTTACTGCCTTTGCCGCAACGCTGGCCACCGCGGGTGCCGTCTCGGCACAGGATGCCGGGGCCGCCTGTTCTGCGGCGCTCGAGGCACCCGTTTCCTTCAGGATCTCGCACCAGAACTCGCCCACAAGCCCGATCCACCCGCATCTCGAGAAGATCGTCGCGGACGTGACCGCGGCGACCGACGGCAAGCTCGATCTGGCCGTCTTCCCCTCCGCGCAGCTTGGCGGCGAGATGCAGGCGCTGGAGCAGGCCGCCTTTGGCGAGAACGTCATCTTCTACATCACCGCCGGTGCTCTGGCGACGGCAGGTGTGCCCGAGCTGTCGATCCTGAACGGCCCGTTTCTGACGCCCACGCTCGAAAGCGCGCAGAAGCTCGAGAAATCCTCACTGATCGGCGGCTTCAAGGACCGGCTCGCGGAGAAGGCCGGGCTTCATGTGCTTGCGCTGAACTGGTTCGATGCGCCGCGCTCGATCCTCGGCCACCAGGGCTATCCGGAACCGTCCGACCTCGTGGGGGTGAAGATGCGCGTGCCCGAGGCGCCGGCCTATCTGCGGACCTTCGAGACGCTGAAGACCGCGCCGCAGGCCATCCCCTTCTCCGAACTCTACCTCGCGCTGCAGCAGGGTGTTGTGGACGCCGCCGAGGGCGGAATCGACGGGATGGCCAACGCGAACCTGATGGAGGTTGCGAAGACCGTCACGGTCACGGATCACTTCCGCGTCTTCTACGGTTTCGCGATGAGCGAGGAGCTCTATGCGAAGCTGCCCGAGCCCTGCCAGACACTCCTGAGCGACGAGTTTTCCGAGAAAGGTGACGCCTATTCCGCCGGCATGGACGAGATCACCATCAACCGGATCGCCGAACTCAAGACCGAGGGCGTGATCTTCGTCGAGGCCGACAAGGACGCCTATCGCGTGGCAACCGAGCCCTTCTACAGCTTGTTCCCCGAATGGCCCGACGGGCTGCTCGCGGACGTGCGCGCAGCAATGCAGTGAGTCCGGAATGGTCCGGTCTGTCCTTCGTTTCTGGAAGTTCCTGGACGAGACGCTACCAGCCCTGCTGGTAGCGTTCATCATCGTCATGGTCTCCGCAGATGTGGTGCTGCGCAACATGTTGGGCCGCACGGTGCCCTTCGGCATCGAGCTGTCGACCTATGCCTTTGTCTGGATGATCTTCCTGGCCTCTGCGGGCGCATCCCGCCGCAACCGGCATTTCCATGTGGATATTCTGCTCCAGCAACTCCCGCAGCGCGGCCGCCGCGCGCTGCAGGCGGTGCTCGACCTGGTCTGCGCCGTCATCGCGCTGAAGATGACATCCATCGCATGGGACTACACGATGCGGAGCTGGAACCGGACCTCCGAAGGGCTGCAGATGCCGCTCGGATACTTCTACATGATCTTCCCCCTGAGCTTCGCGTTGATGGCGCTGTCGCATCTGCTGCGTGCCTCCCGCCTCGTTGTCAAAGGGGACGGCGATGAGTAATTTCCTGATCCTGGACCTCGTCGGCATGGTGTTGGCGATGGTCATCGGGCTGAATGTGGTCTTCGCGGTTCTGGGCGCGGCGCTGATCTATTTCCTGTTCCATGCCGACACCTCGCCGCTGGTGATGATGCAGCAGATCCAGACCTCGCTGCGCAGCTTCCCGCTGCTGGCGATCCCGTTCTTCGTCTTCGCCGGAACGGTCATGGCACGCGGCGGGATCGCCGAGAGGATCATCTCTTTCGCGCAGGTGATGGTCGGCCACTGGCGCGGCGGGCTGGCGCAGGTGGCGGTGCTCAACAGCCTGATCATGGGCTCGATGTCGGGCTCTGCCGTGGCGGATGCCGCGATCGACAGCCGGGTTCTGGTTCCGCAGATGCGGGCCAACGGCTATTCCCTGGGCTTTTCCAGCGCGATCTCGGCGGCCTCCGCAGTCATCGCTCCGGTGCTGCCGCCGTCGACCTCGCTGATCCTCTTCGGGCTCCTGGGCCAGGTCTCGGTGGCGCAGCTCTTTCTCGGTGGCGTGGTGCCCGCATTCGTGATTGCGCTCGCCCTGATGACCGCTGTCGCCATCATCGCACGGCGCCGGAATTACGGGTCGGTGCTGCTGCAACGTTCGAGCCGGTTCGAGCGGCTTGCCGCCCTCCGGCACTGCGCCTGGGCGCTGCTCATGCCGATCCTGCTGATCGTCGGCCTGCGCGCGGGGGTCTTCACGATCACCGAGCTGTCGGTGATGGCGGCGCTCTACACGCTGGCGGTCAGCGCCTTCATCTACCGCTCGGTGGGATGGAAGGAACTGTGGCTGATCCTGAAGGAAACCGCCGAGACGACAGCGACCGTGCTGATCATCATGGGGGCCTCCGCGTCCTTTTCCTACATCTTCGCAATCGAGCAGGTGCCGGTTCATGTGGTCTCGGCGCTGACCCGGATCAGTGACAATCCGCTCGTGATCCTGCTGCTCCTGAACGTCGCGCTGCTGATGCTCGGGATGCTGGTAGAGGGGGCCGCAATCATGATCCTCGCGGCGCCGGTGCTGGTCGGGATCGCGCGCGCCTTCGGGATCGACGAGGTCCACATGGGCGTCATCGTCGCGCTTAACCTCACGATCGGCACGCTGACCCCTCCGGTCGGCATCGTGCTCTTCACCATCTGTTCGATCACCGGGTGCCGCGTCGGCGAGTTCCTCCGCGAGATGCTGCCCTTCTACTTCACCCTGGCCTGCGTGCTTCTGCTGCTCTCGGCGGTGCCCGCCATCGTGCTTACCCTTCCGCACTGGATGACTCCATGACCGAAAAGACGAGTCCGTACATCTTCCCGTTCCAGAGCTTCAGGCATCTGGACAGGATGACGGAGAACGCCACCTTCCTGCCGTCGCGAACGATCTCACCCGCAGAGCTGACGCCGTTGATCGAGCGCTTCGCGCCACCGCTCGATCTGCCCCCCGGCGGCAGCCTCGCCGAGCGCATCCTCGGCCTCTTTCTCCTGCCCGGCGTGCTGTTCGGAAAGCCCGAGTTCGTGACCTCGCGGGCAGAGGCGTGGCTGGCGGCAATCGAGGACCGCCTGTCCACGGACCGGCCAGTCGAATTCACGATCCTCGGCTTTCCGTTCAAGATGCCCGTGCCGCTGAAGACCGACCGGCGCGCCGCGGATTTTGGCGAGGTCGTGGGCCTGTGCCGCCTGAACCGGATCGGAGAGGCAATCGCTGCGCATCACCTTCCGGGCGCGCGTGTGCATCTGCTGAGCGAGGGGCCGTTTCACGAGCTGAACGGCCTTTCACGGGACTGGGCGGATGCCTATTTCGCATCGCTGGGCCACGTCGTGGATCTCTTCGGGATCGGCACGCATCTGGCGCTGCATGACCTCAACGTGGTGCTCGACGAAGAGCCGGATTTCCGCCCCGCCTGGACCGCAGCGACCGAGGATATCCGCAGGCGCCGGGACGCCGGCGATCCAAGGACGCTCGACGCCATCCGCGACGCGCTTCCCGTGCGCTTCCACAACATCGCCAACCCCGGTGTTCCCGACGAGGAGCTGTGCCGGGCCTATCGCGGCGACGTGGAGGCCGCCGACCTGCGCGCCTCCATTGCCGCGCGTGCCGAGGAGGGGGTGCTGGCCTATCGCGGCTTCCTCGAGGCCCGCGACAGGATCGGCCTGCTGGACCGGCTGGTTCCGGGCGGGCTTTCGATGACCGTTTCCCCGCGTCCCGGACGGCTGGGGGTGCGCCCGCTTCCCCTGCCGGCCGACAAGCTGCCCTATCACGGGGTCCCGGTGATCGGGGCGAAGGGGCAGACGCTGCGGATCGACTACCTCTGGGACCTGAAACGCGGCGGCGGCCGCTTCGAGCCGCTGCGCATCGGGGCGGACACGGATCCCGCTCCCTTCCTGTATCGTGAGGTTCGCGGGTGACGGGCACGACAATCGCCTTCGATTTCGGGGGCACTAAGATCGACATCTGCCGCATGAAGCCGACCGGCGAGTTGCTCGGCCGCGAGGTCGTGGCCACCGCCAGCCTGATGCCGGGCGAACCGGCGTTCCTAGGGCGGGCCATGGCGCTTCTCGACAGCAAGGTCGGGCCAGGCGATATCCGCATCGGGCTGAGCTGGAATGCCCCGGTGCACGAGGGGCGGCTGCAACAGAGCTCGCTGCTCGGCGGGCCCATCGAGGTCGATCTGGGGGCGCTGCTGCGCGACAGGTTTCCGGGCCACGAGATCTGTGTCGAAAGCGACGTTCACGCCATGGCTCTGGGTGAATACCGCTTCGGTCTGGGGCCGGCCGCAAGCCCTCTGCTGCTGATCAACCTCGGGTCCGGCGCGGGTTTGGCCTATCACGACGGCACGCTCATGCGCGGCTTCACCGGAGGTGCGGGGCTCGTCAGCCAGGAGTTGCGCCGCGTCCCGGAGATCGGCGAAACCGTGGTGCTGGACCACCTTCTTTCGGGCCGCGGCCTTGCCCGGATTTACCGGGGCCTGACCGGGCAGGAGCTCAACGGTGCACAGATCGCGGCGCGGGTCTCCGACGATCCCGACGCGGCCCGTGTCTTCGACATCTTCGCGGCGCATCTCGGGATCTATCTGATCACGGTCTGCCGCATGTTCGACCCGCGCACCGTCGTGCTGTCCGGCTCGGTTGCCAAGGCCGCGCCGCTGTTTCTGGACGAGGCCCTGCGGGTCATGTCCGGGCAACTGGAGCCGGCATGCGCGCCCGAAAGGATCTGCCTCAGCGCGCTCGAGGCGGCCGCCTGCCGCGGGCTCGCCTGACCGCTCTCCTATCCTCTTCTCTGAACAGAAAGGTCTTTCCCATGTCCGGCGAGACAAGCGCCTATGTTTTCCCCTTCCGCCCGTTCCGCAATCTCGACAGGAGCATACCCGTGGCCCGTATCCGGGATGGCGGGACCTGCGGCCTTGCCGCGTTCGAGCCGCAGCTCGGGATGCTCGCTCCCGAGCTCGGCATGCCGCCCAGCGGCGAGAGCTGGCAGGAGCGGCTGATCGGACTCTGCTGCGACCCGCAAACCGTCTTCGGCCGTCCCGAGTGGATCCGGGATCTTGCCGCGCATTGGATCGGCATGGCCGAGCCCTTCGTGGCGGCAAAAAGGCCCATCGAGTTCACCATCCTCGGCTTTCCCTTCAAGGCGCCGGTGCCGCTCAAGACGCGCCGGAAGCTGCCGGACTTCGGCGAGCTTGTGATGCTGCGCCGCCTGCATGAGTTCGCCCTCGGTGTCGGGCGCTTCCATGCGCCCGGCGCGCGGATTCACATCTTCGCCGAAGGCGCCTTCGCCCGGGTCAACGGCATGCCACAGTCGGACTCTGACGCCTATTTCGATGCGCTCGTGGCGCTTTCCGAGGCGGCCGGGTTCGGGGAGACACTGGTGCTGCACGAGACCTCGCGCATTGCCGACGAGACGCCGGGCTTCCTCGGTGTCTGGGAGGAGATGGCGGAGGAAATTCGGGCGCGGGCGAAGGCCGGGGACGAGAAGACGGTGACCGCGCTGCGCGAGGCGCGCCCGGTGACCTTCCATCTCTGCGCCAATCCCGGGGTCTCGGAGGAGCAGCTCCGGCTGGCCTATCTCGGCGACCCGGCCGCAGCGGAGCTGCGCGCCGATCTCGAACGCCGCAGCGACGAGGGCGTGATCCGCTACCGGGCGTTTCTCGAGGCGCGGGACAAGGTGCGCCTTCTGGAGGACTTCGCGCCGGGGGCGCTCGGGCTGACGGTCTCGCCGCGTCCGGGGCGGATCGGTGTCCGCCCCCTGCCGGAACCCGCAAACGTGCTGCCCTATCACGGTGTCCCGGTGTGGAACGAGGCGGAGAAGCAGCTCCGCATCGAATATCGCTGGGACCTGATCACCACCGACCGCGAGTGGACGGGCCTCTATCTCGAAGGCGACAGTGATCGGGAGCCGTTCCTGCTGCTGGAGTGACCGGCGCCCCGATACCCGCCGGGCCGGCTGTCGTGCCGGCCGGCATACCGGCTACAACCGCCTGACGCTGCCCTACCGCAAGGGGCAGCGCTCGGATCGCGGTCGCTCACAGTCGCGCCCACTCCGCTCGACGACGGCCTGAAACAGGCGCGTCGCGCCAAGCCCCGAGTCGATTGGCAGCGGGACGGCGAAGTCTGTGCATCGCCGCAGATCGTGGATTTCAAGGTCCGTCACACGGCCAATGAACCGGGCGATTGCTTCAAGGCTGCTCTCAGCCCCGGCCGCGTCGTTCGCGGAAAATCCAACGCGGTGTGGCACCAACAGACCGAGCGCGAAATGGGCCGGTCGGCGGTGGTGATGCAAATGGGACCGTTGGGGTTCACCCCCTCGGGCAGGGCCTCCTCGTCCCCCTCGGCGCGCCTCTGGCGCAACGCCGAAGGGCACCTCGCCGCCACAGAGTTACCACCGAGCATCGACAGGGGGACTCAAGGGGGCTGGGCAAAATGCCCAGCCTGGCTAATGGATTAATAAAGCGTCTTTTTCTGGAAGCTATGGTGCCCCGCGTGTTCCACGGCCTGGCAGGTCCATTGTTGTGACACGGCCCTTGTTCCTGCTTGAATTCTCGCCAAGTTGCCCGGTACTCATTCTGCCGATGGAGAAAACAATATCTCGTTGGCCGGGCAAGAGTGTGCCGCCGGAAGGCGGTCCTGAGCATCCGGCGATCTATCACATGCTCGATGTCGCTGCGGTCGCCGAACGACTGATCGGTCCGTTCGGATGGGATGCGGCGTTGCAGGACGCGCTGGTCCTGCTGGCCGCTCTGCACGATCTGGGCAAGATCGGCGAAGGTTTTCGGGCAATGTTGCGCGAAGGGAAGGCGCAGCCCGCAGGTCTTCACTGGGAAGTTACCGAAGCCCTGTTGCGCCATCACGATACGCTGATCGCCGAGAGGCTCGGATCGACGGAGCGCTATCGGCTGAGGCTTTATGCGGCCACGGCCGGGCATCACGGTCGCCCGCCAACGCGCGATGTGGTTCAGTTGCGCCGGTCCCTGGACAGCGCGGGGCAGGAGGCGCTGGCCGACAGCGCCAGGACAATCGAGGCGTTCCTTGCCCTCTGGCCGAAGGCATCCCTCGACGGGCTCGACCGCGAAGGCGCGCTTGCGCTGAGTTGGTGGCTTCCTGGTCTGGTCTCCGCCGCCGATTGGGTCGGCTCCAATTCGGCGTGGTTTCCGCCCTGTGATCCGACTGTCCCGATCGCGGCCTATCTGGAACGCGCCCGGGACAAGGCGGGCATGGCGGTCGAATTGGCGGGTCTGACTGTCCCTGCGCCGAGCGGCGGAAAGCTGTTCGACTTCGACCTGCGCCCGATGCAGGCGGCCTGTGCGGAGGTGCCATTGCCCGATGGCCCCATGCTGGCGGTCATCGAGGATGAAACCGGCGTCGGCAAGACCGAGGCCGCGCTGATCCTGGCGCAGCGGATGATGGCCGCGGGCAAGGGACGGGGGCTGTTCTTTGCCCTGCCCACCATGGCTACGGCAAATGCGATGTTTGCCCGCGCGCAAGAGGTCGTGTCGCGCATGTTCGCGGGGCCGCACAGCCTGGTGCTGGCACATGGCAGGGCACGCCTGTCCGGGCCGTTCCGCACGCTCGTGGCACGGCAGAGCGCGGGCACCGACGAACCGGTCTGTACCGAATGGCTTGCCGATAACCGCCGTCGGGCGCTGCTGGCCAATGTCGGGGTGGGGACGGTGGATCAGGCGTTGCTCTCGATCCTGCCGACCAAATTCTCGACATTGCGCCACTTCGGCCTGTCCTCGAAGATTCTGATCGTCGACGAGGTGCATGAACTGGGCGAGCCCTACATGGCGGCCGAGCTGGCGCAGCTTTTGCGGGCGCATCGCATGGCCGGCGGTTCGGCGATCCTGCTGACGGCGACCTTGCCGATGGCGCAACGCAAGACGCTGCTTGCGGCCTACGATCACGCCGACAGCGGGGACGCGGCCTATCCGGCGCTGACGCTGAGCCATGGGCAGGTGCGGCGGGAGTTTCCACAACAAACAGGCGCGCGTGGGCAGGTATCGGTCCACCGCCTTCCGGATCCCGAGGCCGCCGTTGCCTTGCTGGCCGAACGGGCGGGGCAGGGGGCGGCCTGCCTTTGGGTGCGCAATGCCGTGGACGATGCAATTGCCGGGGTCGAGGCGCTGCGGGCCGCGGGGGTCGAGGCCGATCTGCTGCACGCCCGCTTTGCGCTCTGCGACCGGCTGCGGCACGAAACGGCGGCGCTGGAGCGCTTCGGCAAGGCGCGGGAGCCGCGTCCGGGGCGGGTGCTGGTGGCAACGCAGGTGGTGGAATCCTCGCTGGATCTCGATTTCGACGTGATGGTCTCCGATCTCGCGCCGATGGCCGCACTGATCCAGCGCGCCGGCCGGCTCTGGCGGCATATGGACCGGCGTCCGGCGGCGATGCGGGCGGTGCCAGCGCCGCTGCTGCATGTCGTGTCGCCGGACCCCGACAGCGTGGAGGACGACCAGTGGCTGCACCGGGTGCTGGACCGGGGCGCCTGGGTCTATCCGCTCGACCTGCAATGGCGCACGGCGCGGGTGCTGTTCGGGATCGGGCGGATCGAGGCGCCATCGGGGCTGCGCGCGCTGATCGAGGCGGTGCATGGCGCTGATGCCGAGCCGGTGCCCGGCCTGCTGGAAACGGCAGAGACGGAACGGATCGGCAAGGGGTACTCGGCGGCCAACCAGGCGTGGCGCAATGTGGTGGTGCTGGAGGACGGATACCGAATGGGCGGCGCCGGGGCCGAGGACACGAAATACCCGACCCGGCTGGGCAGGCCGCAGAAGACGCTGCTGCTCGCCCGGTGGCAGGCGGGGCGGCTTGTGCCCCACGCCGGGACCGAGGCCGGGGACATGGAGGATGCCTGGCAGCTTTCCGAAGTGCAGGCCGCCGAACACCGGCTTCAGGGGCTGGACCTGCCGGATCAGGCGGCGCCCGAGGTGGCCGCGATGACGGCAGGCTGGCCGGAGTGGCGGCGGGCGGCGGTGCATGTCTGCCCGATGGCGCCGGACGGGGAGATTTGCACGGGGCTGCGCTACGATCCCGAGAGGGGGCTGTTGTAACGGCCTATTTGTGATAACGACAAGTAATCAAAGTTTTGTTTCCCGCGCCTGTGGGGATGGCCCGTGCTTTGTGGAAAGGGTTGCGAAAGACTGTTCCCCGCCAAGCGGGGATGATTAAGTGCTTGGTGGAAAGAGATGCGTAGTATCTCTTTCCACCTTTTTATAGACAGGCCTTGGCGCTGATGTTATCAAATGAAAGCAGCGGACTCGGTTTCCCGAATCCGCTGCTTGAAAGTACAAAGTTTAACGCAGCCGTTGGCGCGGCTTCATATGAGCGGAGGTTAAGAAGATGCAGACCTTAAGAGTCTGATCCTTGTCGCGCCCAGATTCATTTATGCGGAACTGGGCGCGCAAGGCAATAGAGCTAAATTTGCAAAAGGATATTGCCGGTGCCCCTTAATCTCATTTCCGATCCTTGGATTCCCGTCCTCACACGCGATGGCCACCGGCGCATTATCGCGCCTTGGGAAATCGCCGACCCGGATCTTTTGCGTCCGGACTGGCCGCGCGCCGATCTCAACCTCGCCTGTCTTGAACTGCTGATCGGGTTGGTCTTTCTCGCCGACCCGCCGGCCCATGACGAGGACTGGGAGGACCGGCAGGCGCCCGATCCTGCACGCCTGCGCGCCCGGCTGTCGCCGCTGGCGCCGGCCTTCGAGCTGACCGGCGAGGGGCCACGCTTCCTGCAGGATCTGGCGCCGCTCGAGGGCGCGCCCAACCCGCCCGATATGCTGTTCATCGACAGCGCCGGCGGCAATACGGCGAAAAACAATGCCGACCTGATGGTGCGCCGCGGCCGATACCCGGTGCTCGACCCGGCGATGGCGGCGATGGCGCTTTATACCTTCCAGGCCTTCGCACCGTCTGGCGGAGCCGGCAACCGCACTTCGATGCGGGGTGGCGGGCCGCTGGTGACCCTCGTGGCCCCGCAACAGGCGCTTTGGCCGATCGTCTGGGCGAACGTTCCCTACGGCCGGCCGGCCGGCACCGAGACCCTGCCCTGGATGCGCGCCACGGTGACCTCCGAAAAGGGCCAGCAGGTCTTTCCCGAACAAAGCCACCCGGCGGAGGCGTTCTTTGGTATGCCGCGCCGGCTGCGACTGGTGGAGACGGCGGGCGCGATCACCGGTGTGATCCAGCGGCCCTATGGCACCAATTATGCGGGCTGGGACCACCCGCTTTCGCCCTACTACCGGCAGAAGGTGACCGACGAGTGGCTGCCGCGTCACCCCCGGCCCGGGCTTTTCGGCTACCGCCACTGGCTGGGCATCGTCGCCGCGCTGCCGAACGAGGCAGAGGGCTTACGGCGGCGGGCCGGAATGGTGCGCGAGTGGGAAAATCGCCAGTCGAAGCTGCAGGTGCGGCTGATCGTCGGCGGCTGGGCGATGGACAACATGAAGCCCAGGGATTTCATCCTGTCCACGCCGCCATTCGTTGCCCTCGATGGCGAGGCGACGCTGATCCTGTCAGGGCTGGTCGAGGCCGCGGACCGCTTGTCGCTGGCGCTGCGCGGCGCGTTGAAGCCGGTGCTTGCCGAGGGCGAGGAGCGCGAGGCCGTTCGGGAGGCGTTTTATGCCGACACCCAGGCACCGTTCGAGGCCCGCGTGGTGCAGTTGCAGAAGGGCGTGGCGGCGAGCGATGTCGCGCGGGGCTGGCTCGACGACATGCGGCAGGTCGCCATTCCCATTTTCGAGGGCCGAGCCCTGCCAGGGCTCGCCGACCGTGACCCAAAGGTGCAGCAGCAGATCGTTCAGGCCCATCGCGGGTTGCTTGCCGCCTTCGCCGGGCACGGGAAGGTGGGGGGCGACGCCTTTGAGGCGCTGCGCCTTACGCCGGCGCCGAAGCAGAAGGAGGAGGTTGCGGAATGACGGGCAGCGAGACGAAATCGCCCGGCCAGATCGTTCTGGGCTGGTGGAGCCATCAGATCGCGGACCGGCAATCCGGGAAAGCCCGCGCGCTGGCCGCGCGTCTGCGGCACGCCACCGCGATCGAGGCATTGTCGGAACCGCAGGTTCACGCGCTGGCGCAGGCGTTGAACCTGCGGGACGCCGCGCCTCTGCTGCGGTTGGTAACGGTGCTCGCCCGCGTGCGCGATCATGAAAACCGCCCGCTTGCCCGTCGGCTTGGCGGAGATCCCCCGGCGATGTCCGCCGCGCGATTCCAGCGGTTGATGCGCGCCGAGGGCGAGGAGTTGACCGCGGCGCTGTGCCGGGCCCTGCCGATGGCGGCCAACAAATGCAATGTGGCGGCGCTCGGACAGGATTTGCTGCGCTGGGATGATACGACCCGCGCCCGCTGGACCTTTCACTATTTCGGCGCCCCTGCCCCCGAGAGCCTTGAGGAGACCTCCGCATGACGACCTTCGTGCAGTTCCACCTGCTGACCGCCTATCCGCCCTCCAATCCGAACCGGGACGATCAGGGGCGCCCGAAGCAGGCAACGGTCGGCGGGGCACCGCGGTTGCGCCTGTCGTCGCAATCGCTCAAGCGCGCGATCCGGGAAAGTGCCTGGTTCGAGACGGATCTGGCCGACCACCGCGGCACCCGAACCAAGCGCCTGTTCGAAAAGCTGAAGGAAAAGCTGGTTGCCGGCGGGGCGGCGCCCGAGGCCGCACAGACTGCGGCCGAGAATGTGGCAAAGCTTTTCGGTAAGCTCGAGGCACCGAAGAAGGACGCCCCTGAAAAACTGCAGGCAACGACCCTCGCCTTCATCTCGCCCGAAGAATGGGCCCTGGCAGAGGGTCTGGCGGGCAGGGTTCTGGCGGGCGAGGATTTGCCCAAGGACAAGGATCTGAAAAAGCTGGTGCTGCGCCATGCCGACGGGGCGGTCGATATCGCAATGTTCGGGCGGATGCTGGCTGACGACCCCGATTTCAGCCGCGAGGCGGCAGTCCAGGTTGGCCATGCGATCACGACGCACCGTGTTTTGGCCGAAGACGACTGGTTCGCGGCGGTCGACGACCTGAAAACCCGCGAGGAAGATGCCGGTGCCGGGCATCTGGGCGAGCTTGGGTTCGGCTCGGGCGTCTACTATCTCTATGTCTGCGTGAACGTCGATCTGCTGGTCGAGAACCTGAACGGCGACCGCGATCTGGCGGCCAAGGGCATGGAATCGCTCGCGCGTGCGCTTGCCACCGCAACCCCGCGGGGCAAACAGAACAGCCACGCCCACCATCCGCGCGCCGGCTTTGTCCGCGTCGAACGTGGCCCGCAGCAGCCGCGCGATCTGACCGGGGCGTTCTTTGCGCCGGTGCGTGGCACCGATCTGGTGGCGGCCTCGGTTTCGGCATTGGAGGAGATGGCCGGCCGGATCGACAGGGCCTATGGCGATTGTTGCGAAGCTCACCTGGTCATGGATGTTGCCAAAGGGGTCGGGACGCTGGACGAGATCGCGGCCTTTGCCGCCGACGCGGCGATGGCCGGGACCGTCGATGCCTGACTACCTGATCTTTCAGCTCACGGCCGCACTCGGCGCGATGGGTGAATTCGCGGGTCACGAACGGCGCGGCTCGCTGATCTGGCCGGGCCGCGCGGCCCTGATCGGCCTGATGGGGGCGGCGCTGGGGGTGCGTCGCGGCGGGGATTTCTCGGCGCTCGATGCCCTGCAAACGGCTGTAGCGGTCTTCGATCACGGTGGCCCGCTGCGAGACTATCACACCGTGGAAACCGTCCCGACCGCCGCCGCGCGCCGTCCGCAGTCCCGCCCCGAAGCCTTGCGTCTGGCAAACGGGCGCACCAACACCACGATCACCCTGCGCGACTACCGGACCGGGCCGCTTTATGGCGTGGCGGTCTGGGGCGGGCCGTTGTTGGAATTGCAGGCGGCTCTGAAGCAGCCGGTATTCACGCTCTATCTCGGGCGGAAGTCCTGCCCGCTTGCCGCGCCGCTCGATCCCCTTGTCACCGATGCCGCCAGCCCCGAGGCCGCGCTGGCGCACTTGCGATTGCCGCCCTGGCAGCGCGGCAAGGTGGCGCGGATCATGGCAACGGACGACCGCCCCGACGCCTCCCGCCGCGAGACCCGCCACGACATCGTCAATGACCGGCTGCTGTGGCATTTCTCGGAACGGGAGGTTGCGGTTGTCCCGGTCGAGATCGCCCCGGAGGTCGCAAAATGAGCCTTTATCTCTCCCGGCTGAGCATTTCGCGCGACCCTGCCGTCTCGACGCTCGATGCGCTTCTGGAGCCGCGGGAGCGCGGCCGGCGATCGGATGCGCACCATCGCCTGCTGTGGACCGCTTTCGCCGGCGACCCGGAGGCGAAACGCGATTTCCTGTGGCGCGGCGAGGGCAAGGGCCGGTTCCTGACATTGTCAGCGCGCCACCCGGGCGACAGTCCCTTTTTCGATCCGCCCGAGGTGAAGGCCTTTGCGCCCGATCTCGCCCGGGGCGATCAGCTGTTCTTTACCCTGCGCGCCAATGCCACCCGGACCGAACGGACCGGCGAGATGTCGGGCGGCGGCAAGGAGAGGAAGCGCCATATCGATCTGGTGATGGACGCGCTCTATCCGCTGAAGGAGGGCCGGGCCGAGGCCCGGATGCAGGCGGCGCAATCCGCAGGTCAGGGCTGGCTTGCCGGGCAGGGCGCGCGCAACGGCTTCGTGCTCGACGAGGTCACGGTGGGGGATTATTCGGTCCACGCCCTGCCCGCGCACAGCGGCAGGCGAAAAGGCCAGCCGCAGTTCGGCATCCTCGATCTGACCGGCAAGCTGACCGTGACCGACCCGGCGGCGTTTCTGGCGCGCCTTGCGGCGGGCTTTGGCCGCGCAAAGGCGTTCGGGTGCGGACTCATGCTGATCCGGCGCGCCAGATGAAGGGGCTGCCGCCGCCGAAACCGATCCCGCTGAAGGACCGCGCCTCGCTCGTCTTCGTCGAGCGTGCGCAGCTCGACGTGTTGGACGGTGCCTTCGTGGCGGTCAATTCCGACGGCACGCGCACCCATATCCCGGTCGGCGGGCTCGCGGGGCTGATGCTGGAGCCGGGCGAACTGCCCCGCCCCGGCTGCGGGGGCGGCTGGCGGCCTGGCTGCTGGAGATCCGGGCCGGCGTCTTTGTCGGCGACTACTCGGCCAGAACGCGGGAGCGGATCCGGGAACAGGTTGTGGCCTATATCGAAGGCGGCGACGCCGTGATGGTCTGGCGCGCGCCGACGGACCAGGGATTTGAGTTCCGCACCATCGGGGACAACCGCCGCGTCCCGGTGGAGTTCGACGGATTGACGCTGGTTCAGTTCCGCAAAGCGTGAGCGGCGTGGTCCGGTAGGTTCTTTGACATTGTGAAAAGCGTGGCAGGTCAATAGGCTGCAGGAAGTCTGTTCCCCGCACGCGCGGGGATGAACCGAATGACCGCCTTCGCAGAAATCATGTCCGGTCCTGTTCCCCGCACGCGCGGGGATGAACCGAGGATCAGAGAGCTATGGCAAACTTCTACGTCCTGTTCCCCGCACGCGCGGGGATGAACCGTATTGGGAGCCGGCGGGCGATATCTACCCCGACTGTTCCCCGCACGCGCGGGGATGAACCGTTCGGACATGAGCGCTTCAGGAAGGTGAAAACCTGTTCCCCGCACGCGCGGGGATGAACCGGGGCGACAGGATCGCCCATTCGAACGGGATCCGTCTGCCGGGCCGGAAGAGCCGGGCATAGACCCCGCAAGGGCTCCGGGATTGCGCGGACCACGCCGGGGCGGCACAGGCGGACCGGCTATCTGCGCCCCAGGGCCCGGGAAGCTTCGGATATCCAGAGAACCGCGCAGCGGCTCGGCGCCCGCGGCGCGGCAAAAGCCTGGGGCGCGTTCCACCGTGGAGGCGGCAAACAGACCCTCGCCCTGGCGCTCGCCGTCTGTGATGGCCGCGATGGGCCGATGACACTTCGGGTGCCTATCGTTCAAGTTGCACTTGACGGACAAGGTGGCCGCCGCATAAGAGATCCCCAATGACACACCTTGCCAGGAGGGCGCACATGGCTATCGCTTATCGCTTCCTCCCGGGCCGCTCCCGTTTCGGAGCCGCCCTGACCTGACACTTCTGCGGCGTATCTCGCCCAAAGTTGCAGATCCCCCGGTCCACACAGGACCTGCTCTCCAAATACTTCGCAAGGCGCAGCCGACACGGTTGCGAGACGTTCATGTTCCCTTTTTCGACCGACAGCGCATTCGCGCGCGTTTTCTCGTTCACCTTCCGTCTTTGGATGCGCCAAGGCGGAAAGGTCGTTGCCGTCCTGGCGGTGGTCCTGATTGCAACGGCCGCCGACCTCTGCGTGCCCGTCTTTACCGGTCGCCTTGTCCAGGCGGTCGCGGCGGCTGAAACGCCCTGGCCAGCCTTCGCGGCGCTCCTCGGTCTGGGCGCCCTGTCCGTTGCGGCCAAGATCCAGAGCTACTTTTCCATCATCGAGCTGACCATTCCCTCGATGCGTGCCGCCGAGGCCGAGGCCTTCGCGCATGTTCAACGGCTGCCGGCCGACTGGCATGCGAACGCCTTTGCCGGATCCACCGTGCGCAAGATCACACGCGGGGCCTGGGCGCTGGATGAAATGGCCGATCTGCTGTTGCTGGCGCTTTTGCCTTCGATGTTGATCCTTTTGGGCACCATCGGAACGCTGGCGGCGTTTCGCTGGGAGGTAGGGCTTGTCGCCGGTGTCGGCGCACTCGTGTTTCTAGTTCTCTCCCTGTCGTTGACGTTGTTCTGGGTGGCTCCGGCGGCCCGTCTGGCCAACGCGCAAGACAGCCGGGTATCCGGCGCGCTGGCCGATGCCATCACATCCAACGGGGTCGTGCGCGCCCATGCGGGAGAGCTGCGCGAGGACGCGCGGCTGGGGCTTGTGCTGTCCAAATGGGCGCATCGCACCCGGCGGACGTGGCGGCGGGGCACATGGTCTGGACTGTCTCAGGACATGACGATCTGGGCCTTGCGGGCGACGGTCCTGGGCGGGGCGCTGGTCGCCTATACCCGCGATCTGGCCGATGCCGGCGAGATTGCCTTCGTCGTCTCGGCGCTTGGCATGCTCGACGGGTATTTGCGCCAGATGGGAAACCATGTGCGCGGGCTGCAAAAGGCCGTCAACGACGCCGAAGAACTGGTCGACCTGATGGTCGCGACCCGCGAACAATCCGTCGCCAGACTGCCCGAAACGGCCTTGTCGCCCCGTGCGGCGGCGCTGGCGTTTGACCGTGTCGGCTATGGATACGCAGGGGCTGCGACGCCGCTCTTTGCCAATCTGGACGTTTCCATACCGGCGGGTCAAAAGGTCGGGCTGGTCGGTCGGTCGGGGTCGGGCAAGACAACCTTCGTGAAACTGATTCAGCGGATTCATGAAATCAACGAGGGTACGATCACGCTCGGCGGTGTCGACATTGCGCGGGTTCCCCTGGATGCGTTGCGTCGGCATATCGCGCTTGTCCCGCAGGATCCTGTCCTGTTCCATCGCTCTCTTGCCGAGAACATCGCCTATGCGCGCCCCGGTGCCACGATGCAGGAAATCCGTGACGCTGCGGAGCGCGCGGGGGCTGCTGGCTTCATCGAACGGCTGCCCAAGGGCTTTGGCACGGAGGTGGGCGAAAGGGGCGTCAAGCTGTCGGGGGGCGAGCGTCAACGGGTGGCCATCGCGCGGGCATTCCTGTCGAATGTGCCTGTCCTGGTCATGGATGAGGCGACATCTTCGCTCGATTCAGAGTCCGAGGCGCAGGTTGCCGAAGCCGCAGAGCGGCTCATGGAGGGGCGCACGACCCTGGTGATCGCGCACCGTTTGGCCACTGTGGAACGGATGGACCGCATACTCGTCTTCGATCGCGGGCAGATTGTCGAGGACGGCACTCCGGCGGATCTGATGGCACGCAGGGACGGCCTGTACCGTGCCCTGCGTGCGCGGCAGACGCTGGCCGGGTAGAGCGCCGGCAAGCCTGAATGTTCTATTCGGGCTTGCCGGAGCCATTCGCCGTCGGGTCCAGCCGACATGATCAAACCGACCCTTGCCGGGCGCAGACCGAGCGCGAAGGCCTGTTGTTCAAACGTCTTGTCGGCGTCTTTCGACATGGTGCGGACGACAACGGATCGACCGAGGCACCATAAAGAGTATTTCAGGCGGACAAGTCGCCTGACCCGGTCCGGCCTGCGCCAATCAATGCCTTGCCAGAGCGGCGCCACATGCATCGAGGCGAGCGGCCAGGATCGCCGGGAAAGCCTGTGCCAGCATAAGCCTGGCGCCAAAGTCAGATTTAAAGGGCGACCCACCTGAATGGGTCGCCTGATTGTTCAAATGCCGGTCATTGCGCGCCGGATGCGCCCGTGGTGATCATCTCGGCGGCTTCGCCGATGGTAAAGCTGCCGGGCTTCTGGCGGGGCGGGAATTCCTGGAATGTCGCCAGGAAAGTGCCGATGTAATCGGCCGCCGGGAGCAGAACGAAAGCCCGGTCCAGATACCAGTCATAATAGGTATTCGACGTGATCTGCGCGCGTTCATAGGGGTCGCGCCGCAGGTTGAACAGCAGCGGAATGCGCAGCTGCGTCCAGGGCTCGGCCCAGGCCCGCAGCGTCTGGGGATAACGATGCTCAAGGAAGATCGCCTTCCAGTCGTTCCAGCGCAGCGCAGTCAGATCGCCGTCGTCCGAGAAGTAGAGGATCTCGTGGCGCGGCGAGGTTGCTTCCTCACCCAGCAGGTAGGGCAGCGTGTTGTAGCCATCGAGGTGGACGCGATAGTCGCGCCCCCCGCCCACTTCGGCGACGGTAATGCCCTCCAGCAACTGCTCCTTGATGTCCGGTTGACCTGCCATCGCAAGGAAGGTCGGCAGCCAGTCCATATGGTGCATGATCTCGTTGGAGACGCTGCCCGGAGCGATCCGCCCAGGCCAGCGCACCATCGCCGGCACGCGGAAGGCCCCTTCCCAGTTGGTATTCTTCTCACCCCGGAACGGCGTCATGCCGGCATCAGGCCAGGTGTTCATGTGCGGGCCGTTATCGGTGGAGTATTCGACGAAGGTGTTGTCTGCGATGCCAAGCTCATCGAGCAGGTCGAGAAGCTGACCAACCTGCATGTCATGCTCGATCATCCCCGCCTGGTATTCGTCCATGTGCTTGCCGGTGATCTGGTCGGCCATTTCCCGCATTTCGTCGCTGACATGGGTCCGGAAGTGCATCCGGGTGCCGTTCCACCAGACAAACCAGGGCGTGCCTTCGGCGTCTTTCTCACGAATGAAAGCGATGGCGGCATCGAGCGTTTCCTGATCGACAGTTTCCATGCGCTTGCTTGTCAGGGGGCCGGTGTCCTCGATCGTCTGCGTGCCGTCCGGATTGGCGAAAGACCGCACTACGCCCCGCGGACCGAACCGCTCGCGGAACTCTGCACCGGCCGGGTAGTCTTCGTTCTCGGGCTCTTCCTCGGCGTTCAAGTGATAGAGGTTGCCGAAGAACACGTCGAAGCCGTGGTTCGTCGGCAGCATCTCGTCCCGGTCGCCGAGGTGGTTCTTGCCGAACTGCCCGGTGGCGTATCCTTGCGCCTTCAGAAGACCGGCGATGGTCGGATCCTCGATCTGCATGCCCTCGGCCGCGCCGGGCATACCGACCTTCGACAGACCTGTCCGGAATACGGACTGCCCCGTGATGAAGGACGACCGACCGGCGGTGCAGGACTGCTCGGCGTAGTAGTCGGTGAAGATCAAGCCTTCCTCGGCCACCCGGTCGATATTGGGCGTGCGATAGCCCATCAGACCCTTGGTATAGGCCGAAATGTTGGATTGACCGATATCGTCGCCCCAGATTACCAGGATATTGGGTTTTTGATCGTCTTGCGCGGCCGCCAAAATCGGCAATCCCGCGGCCAAGACAGTAATTAACAACGTTCTTAACATCAAAGTCTCCTCCCTGAAGGTTTTGATCCGCCGAAGTGTCAGAGAGATTTTAGCATTGATGCAACTGAGGGCAAAATGGGAAAGGAAACGCTGCAGAGTTATTCGACTCGAATAGCGGGACTGTCTTTCGTGTCGGGTCGGTCAAATCGAGCGAAGTTCACTGACCTCGTGACCATGTGCTTCGACGGGCTCTGACGATGTGACCGCTCTCCCTTGTGTAACGTTCCAGCTCCACCTTGGCACATCGATGCCGTCGGGCGTGGTCACACCATCAGAGCCTGTCTGTCTCCTAAGATACGGAAGCAAAATACACTTGTGGAATTTGTTGGTGCGGACGACGGGACTTGAACCCGTACTTCACTGAGGAAAAGAGATTTTAAGTCTCTCGCGTCTACCGATTTCGCCACGTCCGCATGTAACGTGACCCAGCAATATCAAACCACGGGGCGGGCACAATTCTCAAACCGACCCGAACGGCCCGGGCGGCGCACGATGACAGAGGGTGCCGGGCGAAAATGCCGGCCATTCGGATCGCTCGGACGGCCGTCGAGCGACTGTAAGCGGCACAGGCGGCGTGCACGGCACCGGACGTCCGCTCAAAATATCTCGACCAGGCCTGCCGCACCCTGACCGCCGCCGACACACATGGAGACCACGCCCCAGCGCGCGCCCCTGCGGCGGCCTTCCAGCAGGATATGCCCGACCATGCGCGCGCCCGACATGCCATAGGGATGGCCGATGGATATGGCGCCGCCGCTCACGTTGAGCCGGTCGTCGGGGATCTCGAGCCTGTCGCGGCAATGGACGAGCTGTGCGGCGAAGGCCTCGTTGATCTCCCACAGATCGATGTCGCTTGCCTTCAGGCCATGGCGGGACAGCAGTCGCGGGATGGCGAGCACCGGGCCGATCCCCATTTCCTCGGGGGGGCAGCCCACCACGGCAAAGCCGCGGAGAGCGCCAAGCGGCGCAAGCCCGCGGCGCGTGGCTTCGCTTTCCGACATCACCACGCAGGCGGCCGCGCCGTCGGACAACTGGCTCGCATTGCCCGCGGTCACGCATTTGCCGGGGCCAAGCACCGGCTTCAACGCCGCCAGACCCTCGGGCGCGGTCGTGGGCCGGTTGCATTCGTCGGCCTCGAGCCGCACCGCTTGTTCCCGTGTTTCGCCCGTGGCCCTGTCTGTCACGATCATCGTCGCATCGACCGGCACGATCTCGTCGGCAAAGCGTCCGGCGGCCTGCGCGGCGGCCGTGCGCTGCTGGCTCTGGAAGGCGTAGGCATCCTGCGCGGCGCGGCTGACGCCATAGCGGTCTGCGACGATCTCGGCGGTTTCGATCATCGACAGGTAATATCGCTCGGGCACCCCCGGTGCGCGATAGCGATAGCCGTTCCAGTGATCGTTCTGGACCAGCGAAATACTGTCGAGCCCGCCCGCCAGGGCGACCTCGACCCCTTCTAGCGCAACCATATGACCAGCCGCCGCGATGGCATCGAGCCCCGAGGCGCATTGCCGGTCGACTGTCAGGCCCGCGACGCTGTCGGGCAGGCCGGCGGCCAGCGCGATGTGGCGGGCAACGTTGATCCCGGTGGAGCCTTGGGTCAGCGCCGAGCCGAACACGGCTTGTTCGACCTCGGGGCCATCCAACCCGGCGCGGGCGATGGCGGCGCGGACCGCATGGGCGGCGAGCGCCGGCCCTTCGAGGTTGTTGAACGCCCCGCGATAGGCCTTGCCGATGGGGGTGCGGGCGGTAGAGACGATGACAGCTTCGCGCATGGGGTTCTCAGATCTGTTCGACGCCGCACCAGTCGGCAATGAAAAGGGCGGTGGCCTGGGTGATGCGGCGGACGCTTTCCAGCTCTACCCGCTCATTGAAGCCATGGATCGCCTCGGCCCGCGGGCCATAGACCAGCGCTGGCGTATCGGCATAGAGGCCGAAGAACCGCGCATCGGTGGTCGCGGTGATGGCCGCGCGGTCGAGCGGCCGGCCCTGCACCGCAATATGCGCGGCATCGAGCGCGCCGATGGCCGCGGCGGCGGTGGCGCCCCGGTCGGCCGACAGCGCATAGCCTTCGGCGAGAAAGCCGTGCCAGACGACTTCGGGCAGGGCATTCTTGAGGAAGGCGTTGCCACGCGCGGCATCCATCAGCGCATCCTCGATCTCGGCCTGCGCGGCGGCAATGTCTTGCCCCGGAAAGATCGCGATCCGCATGTCAAAGACGCACCAGGCGGGGACGGAACTTGCCCAGTCGCCACCCTCGATCCGGCCGATGTTCAGGTTGATCGGGTGATGCACATGGGCGAAATCGGCATGGCGGTTCTCTGGCGCGTTCCAGCGTTCCTCCAGCCCGTGCAGCGCCGCAATCAGCGGGATCGCCGCCTCGATGGCGTTTGCGCCGCTTCCGGCATAGGCGACATGGGTCGGCAACCCTTTCAGGTGAACCTGTGCCCAGATCACGCCAAGCTGGGATGTGACCAGCGCCTCGCCAAAGGGTTCGGGGATCAGCGCCGCCTCGGCCCGATAGCCACGCTGAAGGCAGGCAACCGCCCCATTGCCGGTGCATTCCTCCTCGACCACCGACTGGAAGAACACGTCCGCGGCGGGTGCCAGCCCGATATGGCGCAGGGCATCGAGCGCGTAGAGATTCGAGGCAAGTCCCGCCTTCATGTCGCCGGCCCCGCGGCCATAAAGCCAGCCGTCACTGACATGGGGTGCGAAGGGCGGGCTGTCCCACATGTCGAGCGGCCCGGCGGGCACCACGTCGATATGGCCGTTGAGGATCAGCGAGCGGCCTTTGCGGGTCGCACTGCGATGTGCGCCGACCACGTTCACGGCGTCCTCATAGCAGCCGAGTACGGGCGAAAATCCCGGCATGTCGCGGATTTCGGCAACGTCGATCATCCAGCGGTCGACCGCCATCCCGCGGGCGTCGAGTTCGCCCGCCATGAAGGTCTGCGCGCTCTGTTCGTTGCCTCGGGTCGAGGGGTGCGCGGTCAACGCGCCCAGAAAGGCGATCTCGTCGTCGAACAGCGTGTCGACCGCTGCCAGAATGCGGGTTTGCAGATCGTGGTCCATATTGGCCTCAGAACGTCGGGATGGCGGTGTCGGGGATGGCGATCGGGGCGCCGGTTGCCGCCCTGACATCGGCGGCACTCACGCCCTCGGCCAGTTCGCACAGCGCAAAGCCCGCCTCGGTGATGTCGACCACCGCCATGTCGGTATAGATCCGCACGACACAGCCGCGCGCCGTCAGCGGCAGCGAGCAGGCGGCCAGCAGTTTCGGGTTGCCCTTGCGGTCGACGTGGGTGGTCATGACCACGACACGCCGTGCCTTTTGCGCCAGTTCGATGGCGCCCCCGGCACCGGGCGAGAACTTGCCCGGGATCTTCCAGTTGGCCAGATCGCCGTTACCTGCAACCTCGAATGCGCCAAGCAGGGTCAGATCGAGCCGCCCCGAGCGCACCAGCGAGAACGACACCACGCTGTCGAAGAACGCCGAGCCGGGGATGGTCGAGACATAGGCGCCGCCCGCATCGATCAGGTTGCGGTCGGCGGTCTCGTCGGGCAGCGTCGGGCCGATGCCGGTCAGCCCGTTTTCCGAATGCAGGCAGACCGGGAAGTCGGCGGGCAGGTGGTTCACCACCTTGGTCGGCAGGCCGATGCCGAGATTGACCACCATGCCCGGCCGGATTTCGCGGGCGGCGCGGGCGACCATGCGGGATCTAGCGTCGGACAATGCCGTACTCCTCGGAAAGTGCGCCAAGGGCGACCACGTGATCGACAAAGGCGCCGGGCGTCTCGACCGCCTCGGCCGAAAGCGTGCCGAGCGGCCCCAGCGTCTCGGCCTCGGCGATGACGCGGGCCGCGGCCATCGCCATGGCGACGTTGAAATTGCGCGCGGTGGCGGCATAGGCGAGATTGCCGAACGGATCGGCCCGGGCCGCGTGGATCAGCGCCACATCGGCCCGCAGCGCGGTTTCGACCAGCAGCCGGCGGCCGTTCATCTCGACCACCTGCTTGCCCTGCGCCAGATCGGTATCGACCCCGATGTCGGTCAGGATCGCCTGCAACCCGGCGCCGCCCGCCCGGATCCGTTCGGCAAGGATGCCCTGGGCGCAGAATTCGACCTCGATCTCGGCGTTGTTCATCCGGGCGACCGCGTGCGGGTTCAGCCCGATATGGGTGACGATCAGCTTGCGCACCTGACCGCCCGCGATCAGATGGTCGATGCCCATCCCGGCCTCGTTGGCGTCGTTCTTGATCAGGGTCAGGTCCTTCTGCCCCTGGCGCCGCAGCTCCTGGATCAGGGCAAAGGGCGTGCCGGGCACGCCAAAGCCGCCGACCATGACCGTGGCCCCGTCCGCGATCCCGGCGATGGCCGCCTCGATCGTGGTCGATTTGTCTGACAGCCTCATGGCGCGTGCGCCGGTTCCAGCACCGGCAGGGCGAACTTCTCGGCCAGCGCATCGAGGCTTTCTATCAGGATCTCCATGATCTCGTCGATCTGTGCCGCGGTCACGATCAGCGGCGGGCAGACCAGGAAATGATCGCCCTCGACACCGCCACGGGTGCGGCGCGAATAGATGATGAGCCCGCGGGCATAGGCGATTTCGACAAGCTCGTTGTAGAGGTTCCACGCCTTCGGCAGTGGCTGCATCGTCTCGCGGTCGGCGACGAGTTCGAAGGCCAGCAGCAGCCCCTTGCCGCGCACATCGCCGATGAAGGGATAACGCGCCATCAGGGCTTCAAGCCGGGATTTCAGCAGATCCCCCATCCTCGCCGCATTGGCGACGATGTCCTGTTCCTCCAGTTCCTCCAGCACGGCAAGCCCCGCAGCGCAGGCAAGCGGATTGCCGGCATAGGTGAACCCGTGCAGGAAGCCGCCCGCATCGAGCACCGCCTCGACAATGTCGGTGCGTGCAGCCACGGCGCCAAGCGGCGCATAGCCGGCGGCAAAGCCCTTTGACATGGCGATGATGTCTGGCGTGATGCCCCAGTGTTCGGCGGCAAGAAACTTGCCGGTGCGCCCGGCGCCGGTCATCACCTCGTCATAGATCAGCAGGATGCCGTATTCGCGGCAGATCTCGGCGATCCGGCCATAATAGCTGTCGGGCGCGACCAGCGCCCCGGTCGAGGCACCGCCCACCGGCTCCATCAGGAAGGCAAGCACGGTTTCCGCGCCTTCGGCCTCGATCTTCTCGCGCAGAAGCTCGGCATATTTGATGCCGCGCTGGTCCTCGGAAAGGTTGTCGCGGTCGAGGTAGGTCGCGGGTGCTGCGATCTTCGGCATGTCGCGCATCATCGGATCGAAGGGGCGCGCAAGCGGGTCATAGCCCGTCAGCGCAAGCGCCCCGAGCGTGCAGCCGTGATAGGAGGGGAAGCGCGAGATGACCTTGTAGCGGCCGGCCTCTCCCCTCGTCAGCGCATATTGCCGGGCAAGCTTGGTCGCGGTCTCGACCGCCTCGGAGCCGCCCGAGACAAAGAACACCCGGTCAAGACCGGCGGGCATCAGGGCGGCTGTCCTGGCGGCCAGCTTCTCCGACGGTTCGGTGCGGAAGTGCAGACGATAGCCGAACGTGGCCTTGTCCATCTGCGCCTTCATCTTGGCCAGCACCCGCGGGTTGGAATGGCCGATGTTCGACACCATCGCCCCAGAGCAGCCGTCGATATAGCGCTTGCCGGACTGATCGAAGAGATAGATCCCCTCGCCACGGTCCAGGAACGGCCGTGGTTGGCGCGACTGGTAAAACAGATGCGACGGTTTCGTCGTCATTTTGCACCTTCAAGATGTTTGCGCAGGAAGTTTCGGGTTCGGTCCTGGGTCGGGTTGCGAAAGACCAGCTCTGGCGGGCCTTCCTCGACCACGACGCCGCCGTCCATGAAGATGACGCGGTCGCAGACCGAAGCGGCGAAATCCATTTCATGGGTCACGATGATCATCGTCATGTGCTCTTCGGCGAGCTTCTTCATGACGAGGTTGACCTCTTCGACCAGCTCGGGGTCGAGCGCCGAGGTCGCCTCGTCGAACAGCATCAGCTTGGGTTTCATGGCAAGTGCGCGGGCAATCGCCACGCGCTGCTTCTGGCCGCCCGAAAGCTGCGAGGGAAAATAGTCGATCCGCTCCAGCATGCCGACATGGGCCAGTTGCTCTTCGGCAAGCCTGTCGGCCTCCTTGTCGGAGATACCCTTCAGCAGCTTCGGCGCCATGGTGACATTGTCGCGCACGGTCAGGTGCGGGAACAGGTTGAAGTGCTGGAACACCATGCCGATGTGCTGGCGCATCTGGTTGATGTGCTTTTCATACTGGCGGTGCGGCAGGGTCTTGTTGACCCGCACGCCGTCGAGCCAGACCTCGCCCGCCGTCAGCGGGTCGAGATCGTTGATCGCCCGCAACAGCGTCGACTTCCCCGACCCCGAGGGGCCGATGATGGCAACGATCTGGCCGCGATCGACGGTCAGAGAGATATCCTTGAGCACCTCGATCTCGCCATAGCATTTGCGGGCCTGGCGGACTTCGATGAAGGGCTGGCTTGCGGTCATGTCTGATCCCCAAAGGTCAACGGGAGAGCTGGCTGCGGCGCTCGATCCGGCGCAGAACCGCCTCCATCCCGAGGTTGATGACGTAGTAGAAGGCCGCGACGACGATGTAGAACTCGAACGGCCGATAGGTGCGCCCGATCGCGCGTTGCGCCGACAGCGTCAGTTCGGACACGCCGATCACCGACACGAGGGCACTGTCCTTCAGAAGCGCGATCATGTTGTTGCCGATCGGCGGGATCACGTCGCGCACCGCCTGCGGGATGACGACCTTGCGCAGCGCCTGCCCGCGCGACAGGCCAAGGGTGCGCGCCGCCTCCATCTGGCCGCGGTCGACCGCGATGATGGCGGTCTGGATCAGTTCGGAGTTGTAGACGGCAAAGTGCAGGCCAAGCCCGATCACCCCCGCGACAAAGGCCGGCAGGTCGATGCCGATCTGCACCAGCCCGAAATAGATCAGGAACAGTTGCAGCAGCAGCGGCGTGCCCATGAACAGCCATTCGAAGGCGCGGAACGGCAGGCGGATGAACCACGGCGCATAAAGCGTGATGACGGCAAAGACGATCCCGCCGAAGAAGCTGAGGATTGCCGACGAGACGGTGATCGCGATGGTCCAGAACGCTCCCAGCAGGAGGATGTCGAAGAACTTCGGGACGACGGAGAAATCAAGCCCCATGGCGTTCTCCTTCTGTTGCGATGGCGGTCATACGATCCTCGCCCTCCGGTCCAGCCAGGCGACCGCGCGGCCGGTGCCGTAGATGATGATCATGTAGAGGACCCCCGCGATCAGGAACATTTCGAACGGCTTGTAGGTCGATCCGATATAGCGCTGCGCGGTGTAGGTCAGTTCCACCACCGAGATTGCGGCGACCAGCGCCGTGCCCTTGATCAGCGCGTTGATGTTGACGCCAAGCGGACGGATCATCAGCCGCATCGCCTGTGGCAGCGTCACCTTGCGGAATGTCTGGAACTGCGACAGGCCAAGCGTGCGCGCGGCCTCGCGCTGGCCCTTGTCGACCGAAATGATGGCGCCGCGCATGGTCTCGGTCATGTAGGCGCCGATGTTGACGCCAAGCCCGATCACCCCGGCCTGAAAGGCATCGAGCTGGATGCCGATCTGCGGCCCGCCGAAATAGAGGATGAACAACTGGATCAGTGCCGGCGTGCCGCGAAAGACACTGACATAGGCCGCGCCGAGGAACCGCAGGAACCGGAAGCGCGACAGCCGCGCGGCCGCCCCGAGCGCTCCGCAACTGAGCCCGAGGATCCCTGTCAGGATCGAGAGTTCGACTGTGACCAAGGCCGCCTTCAGAAAGAAGGGATAGACCTTCAGCATCAGTTCGGTATCCATCGCCTACCTCGTTCGGGTCCGTCGATTGTCAGTGATGGTCCTGGCGGTCCAGCATCGGCAAGGCACGGATCTCGCGCACCAGCGCCGTGGTTTCCTCGATTGCCGCCTGCAGAAACTTTCGCCCGGTCTCGGCATCGGCGACCGTGGGGTCGCCCATTGTCCCGTCCGCGGAAACCGACGACCACCAGCGCATCAACATGGCCTTGCCGCCGCCCCGTGCCAGATCGAGGTTGAAGAACCGGCTGTCGGGATCGTGGAGGTTTTGGTTCGCCGCCTTTTCCAGATGCACGTGTTCCGGATGAAGGTGCAGATACATCGCCGCCTCGAACTCGCCCGCGTGTGCGATGCCGCCGATGTCGGACTTTCGCACCTCGTTGATCCGGTCCGCACAGAGGTTCCAGTACGAGGCCGAGACGCAGATGATCCCGGTCTCGATCACCGTCTTGCGCGCCGCGAGGTCCAGAACCGGATGGTTCGATCCATGCGAGTTCAGCAGCAGGATGCGCCGGAACCCGTGGTGCGCCAGCGATTTCGTCACGTCAGTGACAAAGGCGATCAGCGTTTCGGGCTGGATCCAGATCACGCCCGGAAAATCCTTGTGGTGCTCGTTGAACCCATAGGGAACGGGCGGCATCACCAGAACCTCGTCAGGCGCCGCCGCAGCCACGCCATTGGCAACCGCCATGCCCAGCACCGTATCGGTGTCGAGCGGCATGTGCGGCCCGTGGTCCTCGGTCGCCGAGACGTTCAGGATCACCACGCGATCCTTGTCGATGTCGCGCACCTGTTCCCAGGTCAGCTTGCCATAGTCGGTTGTCATGGAATGTCCCGGTAGGATTTCAGACCCTCCGGGGCTGCCCCGGAGGATCCTGGAAGGGTCAAGGTTCAGCGGATGTCGCCGCCGACCCACTCGTTTGCGATCTCAAGATAGGTGCCGTCTTCCATCAGCGCATCCAGCGCCGATTGCATCGCCGCGTGCAGCTCGGGGTTGCCCTTGCGGATCGCGATGCCGGCGCCGAATTCCTCGGTCTCGAAGTCGTCGATCATGACATAGTCATAGCCGTTTTCCTTCATCGCGAGGATCGCGGCGATCGAGTCGTTTGCGATCGCATCGACACGGCCGTTCTGAAGCTCCAGCAGCAGCTCGGGCAGGCCCTTGTAGGTGCGCACGTTATACCCCTGTTCGCGGGCCCATTCCTCGTGGGTCTCGCCCAGCGTCACGCCGATCTTCTTGCCGTCGAGCTGCGTGGCACTGGTGATCCCGCTGCTGGGCAGGACGAAGATCGCACGCTTGGTGGTGTAGTAGGGGCCGACGAAATCGACCACTTCGGCACGCTCGGGCGTGATCGACATCGAGCCGACGACGGCGTCGTACTTGTTGGCCAGAAGCCCGCCGATGATGCCGTCCCAGGCCGTGGTGACAATCTCGACCTCAAGCCCCATGCGCTTGGCGATCTCGGTGCCGATGGCCGGGTCGAAGCCGACGACCTCGTTGGAATCGTTGACAAAGTTGAACGGGGGATAGGCGCCCGACATGGCGATGCGCATCACGCCCTTTTCCTTCAGCGCCTCAAGCTCGTCCGCACTGGCGGCAAGCGGAAAGGTCATGCCCGTGACGGCAAGGGCGCCGGCGGTCAGAAACGTCGTAATGAAAGCTCTGCGATGTGTCATGGTGCTCTCCTGCTGGATTATGATGTGGCGTCTGCGCGGTTTGCTGACGGCTTTTCCCGAATGCGGGACCCCTTGAAGGGCCTTCTTTGCAAAACGCTTGCATGTGACTGCGCATCGCGCAAATAAATAATACCAATTCATATTATAGACAGGATCTATGATGAAGCCCTATGAGCAGCGGTTTCCCTGGACGCTCGACTGGAACCTTCTGCGCACCTTCATGGTGGTGGTCGAACAGCGCGGGATCTCGCGGGCGGCGGATTTTCTGGGCCTGAAACAGCCGACGATTTCGGCTGCATTGAAGCGGCTCGAGGATGCGACGGGCCACGAGCTTGTCATCCGGAAACCCAACGAATTCAGCGTCACGCGCGCGGGAAGCCTGCTCTACAAGGAATGTTCGCTGGTCTTCGGGGCGGTCTCGCAGCTTCCCTCGCTGCTGGCAGTTGGCGGCGAGGAACTGCGCGGCCACATCTCGATCACCACGACGTCCCACGTGATCTCGCCGCACCTGGACGACACGCTTCACGGCTTTGCCATGGCGCATCCGAAAGTGACGTTCTCCGTCACCGTGGCCGACAGCGAGGAGATCGAGGCCCGTGTCCGACAGAACCGCGTGAGCTTTGGAATATGCTTGTTGCACAAGATTCCATCAAACTTGAAAGCGCGGATCCTTTACCGCGAATACTTCGGGCTGTTCTGCGGCCCGCGACACCGGTTGTTCGACCGCAAGAGAATCACTTTGCCGGACCTCGAAGGCGAGACCTCGGTGTCGTTCCAGACCGAGTCGGATCAGGGCGCATTGCGGCCGGTTGCACAGTTGCGGGCGCGGGCAAAGCTTGCCCCCGGCTGGCGCGGCGTCTCATCGAACCTGCACGAGTTGCGGCGCATGATCGTGGCGGGCATCGGCATCGGGGCGCTTCCGCTGCATGTCGCGCAGCGTGATGTCGAACTTGGGCGCCTGCGGCAACTGCCGCCCTATGACGCGCTGCCGCTGGTGAACCTCTACCTGCTCACCAATCCGCGCCGGAAACTGCCCGACGCCGAGGAAGCCTTCATTGCGGCATGTGGCACATTGATGGACGACGTCGCGCTTGAGGAGCGAACCTATCGCTAGGTCCGCGGCCCCGGCCGCCGATGTCAGCCGAAGGCAACCTCGTAGAGCAGCTTCACCGACACGATCGCCAGCGCGATCTCGACCAGCAGGAAGAAGACCCGCTCGGGCAGCACGCGAGAGATGGCCGCCCCGCTCCACGCGCCGGCAAGCGCCATCGGTGCCAGCCAGATTGCCTGCGTGAAGCTTTCCCAGGTGATCTGCCCGGCCAGGATGAAGGGCGGCACCTTCAACAGGTTGACGACAGTGAAGAAGATTGTCGCCGTGCCAAGATAGACCATCTTGTCGAGCTTCTGCGGCAGAACATAGGCCTGAAACGGCGGTCCGCCGGCGTGGCTGATATAGCTCGTCAATCCGGCAAGCGCCCCCCAGAGCAGCCCGCGCGGGACATCGGCCGTTCTTGCCGGGGCCTTCACCTTTGCAAAACGGTGGCGCAGCGCATTGACGAGATAGGAAATGCCGATCCCCGCGACCAGCAGTTTCACCAGCGCGCCCGGCACATAGGAAACGGCGAAGAACCCGATCAGGATCCCGCACAGGGCGCCGGGCAGCAGGATCTTCAGGTTGCGTGCCGAGAATGCCTTTCGGAACAGAAACACGGCGTACCAGTCGGCCACGATATAGATCGGCAGCAAAAGCCCCGCCGCCTGCGCAGGCTCCATGAACAGAGACATGAGCGGCACGGACAGAATCGCGATCATCGGAATGCCGCCCTTCGACAGGCCCATCAGAAACGCCGCAAGCCCGGCCACAACCCAGTATTCCATGATCAGATCTCTGCTTCCGCGGCACACTCGGCCCGGGGCCTCGTTAGGCCAATACCTCGTTGTGACTCAACGGCAAATCGCGCGCAGGCGTGCCGGGCGGGCTCGTCCCGTCCGGGGAAACGATGGGCCGGACCAAAGCGGGCAGGGCGCGGGTTTCAGCGAACCCCGATCTCGGCGAGTGCTGCGGTCAATTCCGCCGGAAGCACATCGTCGCTGGCGCGGGCCTCGGCCAGATCGCGTGGAGCGTCCCCGGGGGTGAGATAGCGCCAACCCTGGAACGGGCGCCGCGGGGCAGGCTCGGTGCGGCGGATCTCGGCGTCGAGCACCAGCGCACAGCGCCTGATGCCGTCCTCGCCGATCTGCTCGTCCAGACGCAATATGCGCTGGCGGGCAAGGATCACGCCCTTGATCACCCAGTAAAGCGAACCGCCCTCCAGCAACTCGGCCTCACGCTTCGGCCACATCCGTGTGACGTGGCGCGGCAGGCCGTCCGGCCATCGGTGGCGGTTGGCGTGCTGCCACAGGCTCAGGTCCTCGACGCTGTCGGCGCCGACGCAGAGTTTCACAAGATGAACGGACGGTTCCAAAGAGTCCCCCGGGGAAGATCGCACATACGGTGTCTATCGCCGTTCGTCTGGAAGGCAAAGCGTGCTAGGATAAAAAGCGAGTGACAGCCGCAACATTTGGTGGCGCTCCGCCAAAACACGCTTTATGTGGTGCCTCTGCCGCAGCCGGAAGGAAATGCCTATGACCCGCTTCACCGCCCCGATCGCCGAGTCCATCTGGGACATGAAGTATCGCCTGAAGGGCGCCGATGGCGCCCCGGTGGACGTTTCGGTCGAGGATACCTGGCGCCGAATCGCCCGCTCTCTGGCCGAGGTCGAGGCCGCGCCCGCCGAGTGGGAGGATCGATTCTATGCCGCGCTGGAGGATTTCCGCTTCCTGCCTGCGGGACGGATCATTGCCGGCGCCGGCACCGGTCGGACCGTGACGCTGTTCAACTGCTTTGTCATGGGCACGATCCCCGACAGCATGGGGGGCATCTTCGACATGCTGAAAGAGGCCGCGCTGACCATGCAGCAGGGCGGCGGGATCGGCTATGATTTCTCGACCATCCGGCCGCGCGGCGCGGACGTGAAGGGGGTGGCGGCCGACGCCTCGGGCCCGCTGTCGTTCATGGATGTGTGGGACGCCATGTGCCGCACCATCATGTCGGCGGGCAGCCGGCGCGGGGCGATGATGGCAACCATGCGCTGCGATCATCCCGACATCGAGGCCTTCATCACCGCAAAATCCGACCCGGCCCGTCTGCGCATGTTCAACATGTCGGTGCTGGCGACCGACGCCTTCATGGCCGCCGTCAAGGCCGACGAGCCGTGGGAATTGCAGTTCGACGGCACGATTTATCACACGCTGCCGGCGCGGGATCTGTGGAACCGGATCATGCAGTCGACCTATGACCAGGCCGAGCCGGGCGTGATCTTCATCGACCGCATCAATACGATGAACAACCTGAAGTATTGCGAAACGATCGCGGCCACCAATCCCTGCGGCGAGCAGCCCCTGCCACCCTATGGCGCCTGTCTGCTGGGGTCGATCAACCTTGCGCGGCTGGTGCGATCCCCGTTCGCGGACGGCGCGGACATCGACGAGGGCGAGCTGGAAGAGCTGGTCGCGACTGCGGTCCGGATGATGGACAATGTGGTCGATGCCTCGCGCTTTCCGCTGCCCCAGCAGGCCGAAGAGGCGCGCACCAAGCGGCGTATCGGGCTTGGCGTCACAGGTCTTGCCGATGCGCTGCTGATGGTCGGGCTGCGTTACGGCTCGGACGAGGCGGCGCGTCAGACCGAGCGCTGGTTGCACCGGGTCGCCCGCGCCGCCTATCTGGCCTCGGCGCATCTGGCGGCCGAAAAGGGCGCGTTTCCGCTGTTCGACGCGGACAAATACCTGCAAAGCGGCTCGCTGCAGCACATGGACGAGGATGTGCGCGACGCGATCCGTAGCAGCGGCATCCGCAATGCGCTGCTGACCTCGATCGCGCCGACCGGGACGATCAGCCTGCTCGCGGGCAACGTAAGCTCGGGGATCGAGCCGGTCTTTGCCTATGCCTATACCCGCAAGGTGCTGCAAAAGGACGGGTCGCGCACCGAGGAAGAGGTGGTCGACTATGCCGTGCAGATGTGGCGCGAGAAGTTCGGCGATGCCCCGCTTCCGGATCACTTCGTCGATGCCCAGACCCTTTCGCCGTCCGATCACGTCCGGATGCAGGCGGCGGCCCAGACCTGGGTCGACAGCTCGATCTCGAAGACCATCAACTGCCCCGAGGACATCCCCTTCGACGCCTTCAAGGAAGTCTACATGCAGGCCTGGGATCAGGGCTGCAAGGGCTGCACCACCTATCGGCCGAACGCGGTGACAGGGTCGGTGCTGGCGGTGAGCGAGGCGCAGGAAACGGTGCCCGAGCTCGATACCGGCGCCGATGTGGTCTACCTGTCCGAGCCGCTCGACCGGCCGCAGGCGCTCGACGGTCATACCTACAAGCTGAAATGGCCGGGCAGCGAGCACGCGATCTACATCACGGTCAACGACATCGTGCTGAACGGCCATCGCCGCCCCTTCGAGGTGTTCATCAACTCGAAGAACATGGAGCATTATGCCTGGACCGTGGCGCTGACGCGGATGATCTCGGCGGTGTTCCGGCGCGGCGGCGATGTGAGCTTTGTGGTCGAGGAGTTGAAGGCCGTGTTCGATCCGCGCGGTGGCGCCTGGATGCAGGGCCGCTATGTCCCCTCGATCCTCGCGGCGATCGGCGGCGTGATCGAATGCCATCTGGTCTCGATCGGCTTCATCGAGGGCGAGGGGATGGGGCTGAAGGCCGATCCTCAGTCGGAACGCGCCGCAGTCGGCGAACGGCCGCACGGCCCGGCCTGCCCCAGCTGCGGGCAATATTCCATGCGGATGATCGAGGGCTGCATGACCTGTTCGAACTGCGGGCATTCAAAGTGCGGCTGATGGATGTCTGATCGCGAGTAAGTGTGTTTTGTGACCGATAGTTTGCCCCTTTTTGCAAACAGGGGTCCACGATGATCGCATAACCTGCCCGTCGGTCCGGATTGTCCGGCCGATGGACGAGGGAACCAACAGAAAGAGCTCATCCTTCAGGGGGATGGGCTCTTGTCTTTTATCTTATTGAAATATCATTTTTCTATGTCGTTTGGGTCGGGACTCATGGCCAATAAACGATGATCGCGGTGAGTGCGATTGCGGACGAGAAACCTCTGGACGGCAAGGATCTCGGATCAAGATCGTCGCACCGGCTTGACGCCGCCTGCATGATAGTGCATTTATATGCAATATTGTGCAGGAAATTGCAAACCATGAACTCGCCCCTCAATTCCCCTGATTCCAGACAGTCGATCCTCACCGAGCGTGCGGCCCAGGGACTTCCGCTGTCGCTTTCCGGCCTTGCCGAAGAGTTCGGCGTCTCGCCCGACACGATCCGCCGCGATCTGCTGGCGCTCGAGGCGGCGGGCGCCGTTCGTCGGGTGCGTGGCGGTGCCTTGCCGGTTGTCACACCCGCGGGGCCGGTGCTGGAGCGATTGATGACCGCGGACGACGCGGCCGAGCGGATCGCGGCGGCGGCGCTGTCGCTGATCGAGGACGGCATGGTGCTGATGTTCGATGGCGGCAGTACGGTCATGCGGCTTGCCCGCAGCCTGCCGGCGCTGCCGCGGGCGCTGGTGGTTACGCCCGCCCCGGCGGTGGCATTGGCGACGATGTCGAAGGGCATCGAGACGATTCTGGTCGGCGGCCGGCTTTCGGGCTTTGGCGGGATCGCGGTGGGGCAGGCGGCTGTTGCGGCGATTGCCGACATCGCGGCCGATCTGTGTTTTCTGGGCGCCTGCGGACTTTCGGCCGACTTCGGCCTCAGTGCCGACAATCCCGACGAGGCGGCGGTAAAGCGGGCGATGTGCTCTGCCGCACCCCGAGCCGTGGTGCTGACCGGTGCGGCCAAGCTGGGCCGACGGGCGCGCCACCGGGTGGTGGCTTGCGCCGACCTCGATCTGCTGATTACCGATGCTGGCGGCGCCGAAACCGCCGCCCTTTCCGATGCCGTCCTGGAGGTGCGCCATGTCTGAAATACGAGTGCCCGGAGCGTCCCCCGCCCGTGCGCGTCTGCGAACGCCGTGGCGTGCCGTTGCCGCATCCTTTGCGCTGAACGGCATCCTGCTTGGGGTCTGGGCCTCGCGCATCCCTGCCGTGGTCGATCACCACGGCCTCGGCCGGGCGCAGCTTGGCGTATTGCTGCTTTGCATGGGAATCGGCGCGCTGATCTCGTTTCCGCTCGCCGGCCGGCTGTCGGACAGCCGCGGGGCTGTTTCCGTCACCCGCTGGCTTGCCGCGGGCTATCCATTGGCACTGATCCTGATCGCGCTTGCGCCCTCGCCGGTCTGGCTGGGCGCGGCCTTGTTCGTCTTTGGCGCGATGCACGGGGCGATGGATGTCACGATGAATTCCTGGGCGGGCGAGGTGGAAAAACGCATCGGCCATTCGGTCATGTCCTCGTTCCACGCCATGTGGAGCCTTGGCGCCGGGCTTGGTGCCGCCTCGGGTTTTGCCGCGGCCAGCCTGTCGCTGGCAGTGCCGGTGCATTTCATCGCCGCCGCGGTGCTGGGCGCGCTGCTGCTCGGGCCGTTCCTGACTCTGCCCTGGAAGTCCCAGACCAGCGCCCACAGCCACGATGGCCCGGTCTTTGCCTTTCCGCGCGGGGCGCTGATCGCGGTCGGCCTGATCACCATGGCCTCGGGCCTCGGCGAAGGGTCGGTTGCGGACTGGAGCGCGATCTACCTCAAGGACATCGTCGGCGTGGGCGAGGCGCATGCGACGCTGGGCTATGCGGTCTTTTCGGTGACCATGGTGGCGATGCGGCTGGTCGCGGACCGGCTGATCACCCGTTTCGGCCCGGTCGTCGTTGCCCGCCTGTCCGGGATCTCGGCCGCGGTTGGGCTTGCCATCGTCGTGCTGGTTCCTGCGTTCGTTCCGGCCTTGCTGGGCTATGTGCTTATGGGGCTTGGCTATGCCGCCGTCGTGCCGCTGGCCTACAGCCGCGCCGCGGCCGATCCGCTGATCCCGCCGGGCCGGGGCATCGCATCGGTCGCCACGCTTGGCTATGGCTCGCTGCTGATGGGGCCGCCGGCGATCGGTTTCGTGGCCGAGGTGACCTCGCTGCGCTTCGCCTTTGCGATCCTCGCGGTCGCCGCGCTGATGATCACCGCCCTTGCCCCGGTGCTGTCGCGCGCCGGCGGCCGGGCCGGGGGGGCGTTGCCGCAAGCGGACTAGGGCAAAGCGCGCGGGGCGAGCCGGGCACGCGGTCGAGAGGCTGGCGTGCCCGCGGCGCGGCGACTAGGCTCCGGCCATGTTCGGTTATGTCGCCCACCGCCTGATCTCGCTTGCGCTGTCGCTTCTTGCGGCCAGCATCGTCGTTTTCGCGGTGATCGAGGTCATCCCGGGCGATCCTGCCTCCTACATGCTCGGTCTCAACGCGTCGGATGAAACCGTCGCCGCCCTGCGCGAGACGCTGGGCCTCTCCGGTGGGCCCATCGCGCGCTACCTCCACTGGCTTGGCGGGATGCTGACGGGCGATTTCGGCACCTCCTACACCTATCGCGTCCCGGTCGCGCAGCTTGTCGGCGACAGGCTTTGGGTGTCGCTGCCGCTTGCGGTCTATGCACTGGCGCTTTCGACCCTGATCGCGCTGCCCATCGGCGCGCTTGCCGCCGCCCGCCGCGGCCGCGCGGTCGATTATGGCATCATGGGCCTGACCCAGATCGGCGTCGCGGTGCCGAATTTCTGGTTCGCGATGCTGCTGGTGATCGCCTTCTCCATCACGTGGAAGGTCTTTCCGCCCGGCGGTTTCCCGGGCTGGGACGCTGGCTTTTTGCCCGGGCTGCGCGCGCTGACGCTTCCGGCGGTTGCGCTGGCGCTGCCCCAGGCCTCGATCCTCGCGCGGGTCATGCGCTCGGCGCTGATCGAGACGCTGCATCAGGATTTCATCCGCACTGCCCGCGCCAAGGGCCTGTCGGAGGGGCAGGCGATCCGCCGCCACGGCATGCGCAACGCCATGATCCCGGTCCTGACAATCGTCGGGCTTCAGTTCTCGTTCCTGCTGGCGGGCACGATCATCATCGAGAAGGTGTTCTTCCTGCCGGGCCTCGGGCTGCTGATATTCCAGGGCATCACCCAGCGCGACCTGATCGTGGTCGAATCCGTTGTCATGCTGCTGGTCTTTGCCGTCATCCTTGTCACGTTCATGGTCGATCTTGCCTATGCGCTGGTCGACCCGAGGTTGCGGCGATGATGCGCCTGCCGGTCCAGTTCCTGCTTGGTGTGACGCTGTCGACGGCCTTCCTTGCCGCCGCCCTGATCTCGCTGGTCTGGACCCCGCAGGACGTGACAGCCCTCGACATCGCGGGCAAGCTTGCGGCCCCGGGTGCCGGCCATCCGCTTGGCACCGATCACCTTGGCCGCGACATGCTGTCGATGCTGATGGCGGGCGCGCGCACCTCGATCGCGGTGGCGCTGGTTGCGGTCGGCATCGGCATCGTGCTTGGCGTGCCGCTCGGACTTGCCGCCGCCGCGCGTCACCGCAGCCTGCTGGATGAATTCATCATGCGCGGCAACGACCTGATCTTTGCCTTCCCCTCGCTGGTGATTGCAATCCTGATCACCGCCGTGCTTGGCCCCTCGGCGCTGAACGCGATCCTGGCCATCGGGATCTTCAACATTCCGGTATTCGCCCGCGTCGCCCGCGGCGCCGCGCTGACGCTGTGGAACCGCGAGTTCATCCTGGCCGCGCGGGTTGCGGGCAAGGGGCCGGCGCGGATTTCGGCCGAACATATCCTGCCCAATATCGCGAACCTGCTGGTGGTGCAGGGCACGATCCAGTTCTCGATGGGGATCCTGGCCGAGGCGGGGCTGTCCTATGTCGGGCTTGGCGCGCAGCCGCCGACGCCTTCCTGGGGACGGATGCTCGCCGACAGCCAGACGTTCTTCTACACCTTTCCCCGGCTTGCGGTGCTGCCCGGTCTGGCCATCGTGCTGATGGTGCTGGGGCTGAACCTGATGGGCGACGGACTGCGCGACATGCTCGATCCAAGGCTGCGGAGGACGATCCGGTGATCGACATCGCACACCTCGACCTGTCGATCGCCGGCACACCGATCCTGCGCGATGTGTCGCTGAAGCTCGGTCAGGGCCGCATCCTCGGGCTGGCGGGCGAAAGCGGCTCGGGCAAGTCGATGACGGCGCTGTCGATCCTGCGGCTGCTGCCGCCCTCGGCCCGGCTGTCCGGCCATGTCCACCTCGATGGGCAGGACCTGACCACGCTCAGCGAACAGCAGATGTGTTCCGTCCGCGGCCGCCAGATCGGCATGATCTTCCAGGAGCCGATGACCGCCCTCAATCCGGTCCAGAGCATTGGCGATCAGGTCGCCGAGACGCTGGTGATCCATGGCGCCGCCCGGCGCGGCGAGGCGCGCCGCATCGCGGTCGAGCGGCTGGAGCGGGTCGGCCTGTCCCCCGACCACATTCCCCCCGACCGCTTTCCGCACGAGTTGTCGGGCGGCCAGCGCCAGCGCGTCTGTATCGCGCTGGCCATTGCGCTGCGTCCCCGGGTGCTGATCGCGGACGAGCCGACGACAGCACTCGACGTGACCACGCAGGAACGTATTCTGGGCCTGATCCGCGGTCTGGTGGACGAACAGAACATGGCCTGCCTGTTCATCACCCACGACCTTGCCGTGCTGGCCGAGCTTGCCGACGATATCGCGGTGATGAAGGCGGGCGAGGTGGTCGAGGCGGGCGCGACGCTCGATGTCCTGCGCCACCGTCGCCACCCCTATACCCGCGCCTTGTTCGAGGCCTCGCGCCATCAGCCGGTCCGCGTCCCGGCCCCGCCCGCGGCCGCGCCGCTGTTGCGCGTCGAACGGGTCGTGCGCGACTATCCCCTGCCGCGCCAGCGGCTGTTCGGGGCGCGTCCCGGCTTTCGCGCCGTCGATGGCGTCAGCTTCGATCTGCACCGCGGCGAGAGCCTTGGGCTTGTCGGCGAGTCGGGCTGTGGCAAGTCCACGCTGACGCGCGCGATCCTTGGGCTCGAACCGATCCAGGGCGGTGCGATCCGGCTTGGCGGGGAGAAGATCACCCCGCAGATGCCGCCCGCCCTGCGCCGCCGGATGCAGGTGGTGTTTCAGGACCCTTACGGCAGCTTCAATCCCCGCCACAGTGCCGCGCGGCTGATTGCCGAGCCATTCCACCTTGGCGGGCGGCCGGCCGATCTTGACCTGCGCGTGGCCGAGGCACTGGAAAGTGTCGGGCTTCGCCCCACGGATGCCGACAAGTATCCGCACGAGTTCTCCGGCGGCCAGCGCCAGCGCCTGGCGATTGCCCGCGCGCTGATCACCCGCCCCGACCTGATCGTGCTGGATGAGGCGGTGTCGGCGCTCGACGTCCGCGTCCGGGCCCAGATCCTCGACCTTCTGGCCGATCTGCAGGGACGACTTGGCCTGACCTATCTGTTCATTTCCCATGACCTGACGGTGGTTCGCGCCGTGACCGACCGCGTGCTGGTGATGAAGGCGGGCCAGATCGTCGAGGCGGGGACGACGGCGGCGGTCTTTGCCGCCCCGAGCCATCCCTATACCCGGACGCTGCTGGACGCCGCCCCGATGCTGCCCGAGGCCATGGCATGACGGCGCCTGAGAGGTCCCGCGGGTTTGACGTTTCACGACACGGCACAAGCTGGCATTCCAGTGTCCGCGGCCAATGGGGGAGGCGAGAATGAGCGATGCGACAGAGGGCTGGTTCGACAGCCGCGAGATCCTGATAGGCGGTGACTGGATCCCCGCCGCGCGGACCCTGCCGGTCGAGGACCCTTCGGACGGCACCCAGATCGGCGAGATCCCTCGCGGCAGCGCGGACGAGGTGGATCGTGCCGTCACAGCCGCCCGCGCCGCAATGGAGGGTGCGTGGGGCCAGACCCCCGCGGCCGAGCGTGGCCGCATCCTCGCCCGCATCGGCCGGCGCGTGGCCGAGCATGCCGAGACCCTGGCAAGGCTAGAGGCGCGCGATGTCGGCAAGCCCCTGTCCCAGGCCCGCAACGATGCCCTGGCGCTGGCCCGCTATATGGAATTCTACGCCGGTGCCGCCGACAAGCTGATGGGCGAGACCATTCCCTATCTGCCGGGCTACACCGTCTATACCCTGCGCGAACCGCTCGGGGTCACCGGGCATATCATCCCCTGGAACTATCCGATGCAGGTCCTTGGCCGGTCGGTCGGTGCCTCGCTTGCCGCCGGGAACGCCTGCGTGCTGAAACCGGCCGAGGAGGCAAGCCTGACCGCGCTCGCTTTTGCCCGGATTGCGGTCGAGGCGGGCCTGCCTGCCGGGGCGCTCAACGTTGTGCCGGGCCTTGGCGAAGAGGCGGGGGCGGCACTTGCGGCCCACCCCGGCGTCGCGCATCTGTCCTTCACCGGATCGTTCTGCGTCGGCCAGTCGGTGCAGGCGGCGGCGGCGGCAAATGCCGTGCCGGTGACGCTCGAACTTGGCGGCAAGTCCCCGCAGATCGTCTTTGCCGATGCCGATCTCGACGCCGCATTGCCGTTTCTTGTGAACGCCGGCATCCAGAACGCCGGTCAGACCTGTTCGGCGGCCTCGCGCATCCTTGTCGCGCGCCCCCGCTTTGACGAGGTGGCCGCGGCCATGGCGGCCCGCTATCGCAGCCTTCGCGTCGGACCGGCGCTGGCCGATCACGACCTTGGGCCGATGATTTCGGCGCGTCAGAAACAGATCGTCGCGGGCTATCTTGCCGCCGCCCCCGAGGCCGAAGTGCTCGCCCGCGGCACAATCGTCGAGGATGCCCCCGAGGGCGGGCATTATCTTGCCCCGCACCTGCTGGCCGGTCTCGCCCCCGGTCACCGGCTGGAGCGGGAGGAGATCTTTGGCCCGGTCCAGCTGTTGATCCCGTTCGAGGACGAGGCCGAGGCGGTCGCCATCGCCAATGGCCCCGGACTGGGGCTTGTCGCCGGGATCTGGACCGCCGACGGCGCGCGCCAGATGTGGATGGCGCGAGCGATCCGTGCAGGCCAGGTATTCCTCAACAACTATGGCGCTGGCGGCGGGGTCGAGCTGCCCTTCGGTGGCACCGGCCGATCCGGGCATGGCCGCGAGAAGGGCTTCGAGGCACTTTACGGTTTTACCCAGCTGAAGACCGTCGCGGCGCGCCACGGTTGATCCTGCACCCCGGTTCAACTCAGCCGGGTGATGCCCGACACGATGTCGTCGTTCTTGACGAAGGGCACGGTTTCGGGCCGCCGTCCCTGCAGGATCAGCGGGCCGATCTCGGCCAGCACCACCTCGGTGATGAAGGGCAGATCAAAGCTGCGGACCCGCGACAGCGGTATCCATTGCAGCAACTGCAGCTCGTCGCAGGCGCCCGAGAAGTCGTCGGCATCGCCGCGCACCTCTGTCGCCGGCACCAGAAAGAACCGCGCGTCGAAACGCCGGGTCCGGCCCGGGGGCGTGATGGCGCGGAACACGAACTGGAACCCCGCGGCCGACGGCCGATGGCCGGTCGCGGCAAAGCCCCGCCAGTCTGACGGCGGGTCGGGCCATTGGCCGGGCTTGCCCAGCACCAGACCGGTTTCTTCCCAGACCTCGCGGATGGCACCGGCCAGCAGCGCGGGCACCAGCGCCGGTGACGCGGCAAGCCCGAGCCTGCGCTGGCAGACGGGATCTGGCGCGCCGGCAAGCGGCACGGCGCCGTCACCGGCGTCGATCGCGCCGCCGGGGAACACGAACTTGTTGGGCATGAAGACGGCCGAGGCGCCACGCTGGCCCATCAGCACCTCGGGCCCGTCGCGGCCGGCTCGCCACAGGATCACTGTCGCGGCGTCGCGAATTGCGGCTGCATCCGCCATCGGCGTCAGGTCCTGGCCGTCTCTTCGGGCGCGCCGAAGCCATGCATCCGGCGCGACCATTGCAGGGCAACGAAGGCGCCCTTGATCCGCGGCAGCAAAAAAAGCGACAGCGCCACACAGATCACGCTGAGGCTCAACGCCATGACGAGGGGCTGCAGGTGAAGCTCGGTATAGAAAATCAGGATCAGCGGCGCCATCAGGTGGCCGACCAGCAGGATCGTCAGATAGGCCGGTCCGTCGTCGGCGCGGTGGTGGAAATAGGCCTCGTTGCAGACCGGGCAGTGATCGGCGATCTTGAGATAGCCGACAAACAGCCGACCGCGGTTGCAGTTCGGACACCGCCGGCACCACCCGCGCAGCATCGCCTGCTTCAGCGGACGGTCTTCGGGGCCTGTCTCCGGCGCGCGATGTCGTTCTGGGCCCTGCATGGCGATCTCCCTCTTCCCCCGGCTCTCTATGCCCGGCTTGATGCGCTGGCGCAACTGCGCGGGGGGGTCAGAAAACCGCCATCGGGGCGACGGAACCGGCGCCTGGCTGCGTAGAATGAACATGAAAGGGCGCGGCACGGCCGCGGCCTTGCAGAAATCGGGAGATCAGACATGACCCGCATACTTGTTCTCGGATCGGCCATCGCACTCGGACTTGCGGTCACCGGCGGCGCCGACGCCTTCGGCGGATCGCTGGCGCAATCCTCGCGGCCGAGCTTTGCCGAGCTTGATTCGAATGGCGACGGTCGCGTCACCGCGGCCGAGCTTGGCGTGCTGCCGGCGACCCGGATGAACGACCTGTTCGCCACGGCAGACCGCAACCGCGACGGCAGGATCACCCGCGAGGAGTTGTCCCGGATGACCGCGACGCGTGGCACGCTTGGGCCGCAACGGGCCGACCGGATGATGATGCGGCTCGATCTCGATCGCGACGGCACGATCACCTGGGCCGAGGCGAGGACCGCTGCGGGCCAGAACCGCAGTACTCCGCCGGGCGCACAGCTGATGGCGCGTGCCGACACCAACCGCGACGGGGTGATCACGGCCGCTGAATACGCTGCCGCAACCGCCCTGATGCAGCAGCGGCTGGGCGGTCAGGGCCAAGGCCAGCGCCAGAGCGGTCGCGGCCAGCAAGGGCAGGGTGGCCAGGGCCAGGGTGGCCGGGGTGGATGGCAGAACTGAGACAGGCCCGCGGACGTCCCCGCAGGCAGCGCGGCCAAGCCTGCGTCCATGGCGGCGAGACAATTGTACCCCGGACCTGAATGGCGTTAGTCGACAGGAAGATGGAGATGCCCTTCGATACCCTGTCCGACACGACGGACGAGACGCTGCTGGCGTCCTACGCTGGCGGCGATCGGGCGGCGGCGCGGGTTCTGACATTGCGCCTGACGCCGCGGGTTCTGGGGCTTGCCACGCGGATGCTGGGCGACCGCAGCGAGGCCGAGGATGTGGCCCAGGAGGCGATGCTGCGGCTGTGGCGGTTCGCGCCCCAGTGGCGCGAGGGCGAGGCGAAGGTTTCGACCTGGCTTTACCGAGTGGCGAGCAACCTGTGCACCGACCGCTTGCGACGGCGGCGCAGCATCGGGCTTGACGATGCCTTCGGCGAAGGCAACGAGCCCGAAGACGAGCGCCCCGGGGTGCTGGGGCAGATGCAGGAGGCGGCGCGGTTCGAGGCGCTGCGCAGCGCGCTGGCAGATTTGCCGGAACGGCAGCAGCAGGCGGTGGTTCTGCGGCACTTCGAGGGGCTTTCGAACCCCGAGATCGCCGAAGTGATGGAGATCGGAGTGGAGGCGGTCGAAAGCCTGACCGCCCGCGGAAAACGAGCGCTGGCGGCCCGGCTGGTCGGGCGGCGCGCAGAACTGGGGTTGTGCGATGACGACTGAGTTCGACAGAAACCCGGAGGGGGATCTCGACCGCGAACTGGAAGCCTTCTTCCAGGCGATGCGGACAGAGGTGGCAGAGCCGACGCCAGACCTGATGGCGCGGATTCTGGAAGATGCCTATGGTGAACAGGACCTGAGGGCGCCGGTCGAGGCGGCCCCCGTGGAGACGCAGGCGCGGGCCGGCCGGCGGTTTGGCCTTGGCGCGGTGCTTGCGGCGCTTGGCGGCTGGCCGTCGCTGGCGGGGCTTGCGTGTGCCACGATTGCCGGGCTGTGGATCGGGTTTCATCCTCCGGTGGCCGTCGACACGCTGTCGCTGGTGTTGTTCGACGGTAGCTATAACCTGACCATGGACAGTTCGTTGCCCGAGTACGGGTTCCTGCTGTCAGACGGATGAAAGGGCGCGCGACATGACCGAGACCGGATCCGCCCCCGTCAGGGCGCCGCGCCGAGGCCGGTGGCTGCGGGTATTGCTGTTTGTGTCGCTGGCGCTGAACCTCGCTGTGGTCGGGATCGTCGGCGGTGCGATTCTGGGCCGTGCCGTCGATGGGCCGGGGCCGGTCCAGGTCTCGAAGGAACTGGGCCTCGGGCCATTCCTGACCGCGCTCGATCCGGCGCAGCGCGCAGCGCTTCGTTCGGCAAGCTGGGAACGGCGGAGCGAAATGCGGGCCGGTCGGGCCGCGTGGAAACAGGCTTTCGACGAGACGCTGCAAGTGCTTCGGACCGAACCCTTCGACGCCGCGCGGATGCAGGCGCTGGTCGACCTCCAGGCCGACCTTGCCGCCAATGCGCGGAAGGTCGGGCAGGAGGTGCTGATCGCGCAGCTGACGCAGATGTCGCCAGAGGAACGTCAGGCCTTTGCCGACCGGTTGGCGCGGGACCTGCATTTCGGTCGCGGCGGTCGGTCTGACGGCAAAGGGCCCCGCGATGGGTCTGGCTATCGCGCGGGCGGCGGCGCGGGCTATGGGCATCCCCCGCCGCCGCCGCCCGATCAATAAGCTTATCGGTCCCCGAATGCTGACCGGCGCCGAGGTGCCGGCCTTCGCTTATGCGGCGGCGCGGCTTTGTTCGCCGCGGGTGACAAGGTTGCGTCCCAGCGCCTTCGAGCGATACAGAGCCTGATCTGCGGCGGCGAGGATCCCGCCAGTGTCCGGCATCGCGTCCATCTGGTTCGCGTCGACGGCCACAAGGCCGATCGAGACCGTCTGATGCAGGTCGGCCACATCGCTGATGAGCCCGGGCGGGATCGAAATTGCGGTGGCGGCAATTGCACCGCGCAGCCGTTCGGCGGCGTTTTCGGCCGCGGCGGGCGTGATGTTGGGCAGGATCGCCAGAAATTCCTCGCCGCCGATTCGGGCCACCAGATCGACGCTGCGCAGGTTCGCGGTCAGCAGCCGGGCCACCGATTGAAGCACCGTATCGCCAGCGGCGTGGCCATGGGTGTCATTGACCCGCTTGAAGTTATCGAGGTCGATCAGCAGCAGCGCATAGCCGCGGGCAGAGTCCTGCGCGCGTTCATGTACCCGGGCGAGGTGGGACATCGCATAGCGGCGGTTATAAAGCCCGGTCAGGGGATCTGTCACCGCCATCTGCAGCCCGTCGCGCACCTGCCGGCGCAGCCGGTCGGCCTGACGCTTGCGTTCAAGCTGGGTCCGCAGACGGATTGCCAGTTCACGGCCGTCGAGCGGCAGGGAAATGATGTCGGAGGCCCCGAGGTCGAGTGCCATGGTTGCCGAGCGGCGCGCCTCGGGCTCGACAACGACCAGGATTGCGGCATGCCGGGTTTGCGGGCGCGAGCGCAGTTCGGACAGCAGCATCAGCCCGTCGCCCTCGTGTTCGAGATCGGCCGCGATCAGGAAGACGTCGGGGACCCGTTCGGCAGAGCTGGAAGCAAGCGCCTTGGAGGGCGAGCAGATCTCGATCCGGTCGCGAATGACTTCTGACAGCATGCGCTCCCAGGCGAGCGCGGTCGGCCTGTTGCCGGCCACCAGACAGACCCGTCCGGCCGCGACAAAGCAGCTTGGCGCATCGGAAAATCCGAGTGCCTCGCAGGTGCCGTCGCGCAGCGAGAGTTCGGCGTCGATCGAGCGGGCGCGCAGCAGGCTGCGGACCCGGGCGAGCAGTGCCATCTCGTCGACCGGTTTGGTCATGAAATCCTCGGCGCCGGCCTCGAGTGCGGCGAGCTTGGTGGCCATGTTGGCCGATGAGGTGACCATGACGACCGGGATCCCCGCGGTGCGAGGGTCGGCCTTGAGACGGCGGCAGGTCTCGAGCCCGTCGAGCTCGGGCATTGCAATATCGAGCAGAATCAGGTCTGGCGCCTGCTCCCGCGCGATGCGCAGCGCCTCAATTCCATTCCCCGCCTGCAGCACGTCATAGCAGGCGCCGGAAAGCTTCGCTTTGAGGATGATCCGATTCGTCGCGACGTCGTCCACGACCAATATCCGCCCGGGCATCGCGCCGATCTCCTGTTCATGACCCTGTTGGAGCCTGTTGGCGTTGTTGGGAACAGTCTGTATTGAGATTGGTTAAGGAAACCTTTCGAGTCACTTCACGGAGCCGTGCATGCACAGGGATACCGCGGAAACGATTGCCCTCGATGCCCTGGCTTGGCTGGCCGGGAACGACGAGTTGCTGCCGGTATTCATGGGCTCGACCGGCGCGGGGATCGACGATTTGCGGACCGGGGCGAGCAATCCCGAGTTTCTTGCGGCGGTGCTCGATTTCCTGACCATGGACGATGCCTGGGTGCAGGCGTTCTGCACATCGGCGGGGCTTGGCCTTGATCGCCCGCTGGCGGCCCGGCAGGCGTTACCGGGCGGCGCGCTGCCGAACTGGACCTGAGCCGGGGCGGTCAGATAGCCATGAAAACCTTGCGTGGCCTGCTGTTCGACAAGGACGGCACGCTTTTCGACTTTCAGGCGACCTGGGGGGGCTGGGCCGCGGACCTGCTGCTGGATCTGGCCGCGGACGACCCGGTTCAGGCCGATGCGCTTGCGGCGCGTCTTCGGCTGGACCGGCATGCGCGGCGCTATCATCCCGACAGCGTGGCGGTCGCCGGCACCACCGAACACGTTGTGCGCGCGCTGCTGCCATTGCTGCCGGATCAGAGCTTTTCGGTTCTGTATGAGCGGATTGTTGCCGAATCTCAGAAAATCGAGGCGATCGAGGCTGTACCGCTCGTCCCGCTGCTCGACCGCCTGCGGGCGGAAGGATTCGTTCTGGGCGTGGCGACCAACGACGAGGCTGCCGCCGCCGCGGCGCAACTGCGCGGCTGCGGCGTTTTGCAGTTGTTCGATTTCGTGGCGGGCGCCGACAGCGGCCATGGCGCCAAGCCCGGCCCCGGCCAGTGCCTGGCATTTGCCGAGGCGACCGGGATCGACCCTGCCCGGGTGGCAATGATCGGCGACAGCATCTTTGACCTGAGTGCCGGCGCCGCCGCCGGTATGGTGCCGGTCGGGGTACTGACCGGCCCCGCGACCGAGGCGGAACTCGCACCTTTTGCGGCGGCGATCCTGCCTGACATCGGCCATTTGCCGGGCTGGTTGGGGCTCGGCTGAGCGCCGCGACGGACGCCGTCGGGCCAGGCTGACCTGCCGAGAAAGACCTGTAACGGGTCAGATCGTATCGACCATTGTCCAAAGGCGACGGGTCGTGCCCATTTCCATCGTCCGAAAATCCGCAGAATTCGTCGAAAGGCAGACATACGTTTGGGGCTTGCTCGACGATTTCCACGCGCCTGCGCAGCTTCGCCTTTGCCATTTGTTAAACGCCGCCCCGTAGCCTCACCGGTGACAAAGGGGTTGGGAATGCATGGGCTCGTGAATCGATCTATCCAGTGCTTTGTGCGCGATACCTACGGTACCGGGTGCTGGAACCGCGTGGCCGCCGTGCTGGATCTGGGGCCGGACGGCTTCGAGACGATGTTCAGCTATGACGATGCGGTGACCCAGCGCCTGATGGACGAGGTCGTGCGCGTGCTCGACAAGCCGCACGACATGGTGCTGGAGGATGTCGGGACCTATCTGGTCAGCCATCCCAATACGGAATCGATCCGCCGCCTGTTGCGCTTCGGCGGCGAGACATTCGCCGATTTCCTCCACTCGCTGGAGGATTTGCCGGACCGTGCCCGGCTTGCGGTCCCCGAACTGCGTCTACCCTGCCTCGATCTCGTCGAAGAATCCGAGGGGCGGTTCGCGCTCCATGTCGAGAATCTGCATCCGGGATTTGCCTTTGTCCTCGTCGGGGTGCTGCGGGCGATGGCGGACGATTACGGCGCGCTGGCGCTGCTCGATCAGCGAATGGCGCCGGACGGCCGCTACGTGGTCGACATCAGCCTGCTCGACAGCGCCTTTGCCGAAGGCCGACGATTCACGCTTGCCCGTCCCGTCGGCCCGGCCAAGGAGGCCGCGGAATGAGCGGGCAGGGCGGCACCGAAGCGGTCTGCAGCAGCACCTGTTGCGGCGGGGTTCCGGGGTTTGGTGTCGCGGCGCTGAACCGGCTGATGCCGATGCATCTGACGGTCGCGGCGAATGGCCGGATCCTCCGGGTCGGTCCGACCCTGCAGAAGCTGCGGCTGGGCTCGCGGCTTGAGGGGATGCAGCTGTTCGACCTGTTCGAGTTGCGCCGTCCCAAGGGGCTCTGTCACGTCCGCGATCTGATCGAGACCGACAGCGGGCAAGTGTCGCTGGCGTTCCGCAACGGTGTCCGCGGCAACTTCAAGGGCGTGGCGGCGGCACTGCCCTGCGGGCACGGTGTGCTGATCAACCTGTCGTTCGGGATTTCGGTTGTCGATGCGGTGCAGGCCTATGATCTGACGCTGGGCGATTTCGCCGGCACCGACCTGGCGGTCGAGATGCTGTATCTGGTCGAGGCGAAATCGGCGGCGCTGCAGGAATCGAAGAAGCTGAACCTGCGGTTGCAGGGCGCCAAGGTCGCCGCCGAGGAGCAAGCCTTCACCGATACCTTGACCGGGCTCAAGAACCTTCGGGCGATGGACCACGTTCTGGGACGGTTGATCGCCGACGGCACCCCCTTCGGGGTGATGCATGTCGACCTCGATTTTTTCAAGGAGGTCAACGATACCTATGGCCATGCCGCGGGCGATCTGGTCTTGCAGAACGTCGCCCGGGTGCTGGTGTCCGAGACCCGCGCAGTCGATACCGTGGCTCGGGTCGGCGGCGACGAATTCGTGCTGATCATCCGCGATCAGATCGACTTGCAGAAGCTCGGCAATATCGCGATGCGGATCATCGCCCGGCTGGAGGAGCCGGTCCCCTACAACGGGGTCTATTGCCGGATCTCGGGCAGCATCGGCCTGACCACCAGCATCGCCCGCGGCCGTTCCGGGCAGGCCCGCATTCTGAAGGATGCCGACCTCGCGCTCTATGCCTCCAAGGACGCCGGGCGCGGACGCTATACCGTGTTCACGCCCGATCTGGAACGCGCGCGACGCTCTCCTGACATCTGACCCCGGCCCGGACGGGATCTGACCCCGACAGGGACCGGGGCGACGAAACAGGCGCACACGCGATGTGGACCCCGGCTGCGATGGCACCCCTTGCAGTGGGCCCCGCAAGAGGTGCCATTGCCAAGGCAGGACCCTCCGGCATGCGTCCCAGGCAGGCGCTGTAGACGACAGGATGCTACAGTCTGTCCGGACTTGACTGCCCCTGCCGTGGCTCTGCGGACGGCAGGGAGACGGCAGGGAGATTGACCGAACCACGGTCATCTGGCCCAACGCGCGACGTCTCCGGGGCCGTCGATGTCCGGGCTTTGAAGGCCTGTTCCGGATCGGGCATACGTGGACACTTTCCAAACTCCCTGGCCCCGCGTAAGCAGTTTGCATGCGCACCATGAGCCTCTCCGACTCCGCCAACTTGCCGCGCTGGCGGCGGCCCGAGACCCTGCTGTTCGTCACAGCCGCGGCGATGCCGATCGCGTTTGCGACCTGGACCGCACTTCTGAACAACTTTGTCATCGAAGTTGCCGATTTCAACGGTTCGGACATCGGCTGGCTGCACACGGTACGCGAGATCCCGGGCTTCCTCGCAATCGGCGTGATCCTGGTGATCCGGCTGATGCGCGAACAGGTCTTGCTGCTCCTGGCGCTCATGCTGCTCGGGCTTGCAACCGCGGTGACGGCCTGGTTCCCCTCGCTCGGCGGGATCCTGACCATTACCATGCTCAGCTCGATCGGATTCCACTATTACGAGACGATCAACCAGTCGCTGCAACTGCAATGGATCGACCGCGCCCGCGCGCCGAAGATGCTTGGCTGGCTGCTGGCGGCGGGATCGGCGGCGACGCTGGTCGCCTATGGGCTGATCGTGCTGACCTGGAAGACGTTCGATCTGGATTTCAACACGGTCTACATGACCGCGGGCCTGACCACGGCGATCGTCGCGGCTGCGGCCTTTGTGCTCTTCCCGCAGTTCGAATCGCCGACCCCGCAGACCAAGAAGATGGTCCTGCGGCGGCGCTATTGGCTCTATTACGCGCTGCAGTTCATGGCGGGCGCCCGGCGGCAGATATTCGTCGTCTTCGCCGGTTTCATGATGGTCGAGCGCTTCGGCTTTGCGGTTGAAGACGTTGCCGCGCTGTTCATGATCACGCTCGTCACAAATGTCGTTGTCGCCCCGCTGATCGGCCATGCGGTCGCGCGGTTCGGCGAGCGGCGGGCGCTGATGTTCGAATATTCGGGGCTCGTGCTGATCTTTCTGGCCTATGGCGGCGTCTACAGCTTCGGCTGGGGCGTGATGATGGCCGCCGGGCTCTATGTCATCGACAACATCTTCTTCGGTCTCGCGCTGGCGCTGAAGACCTATTTCCAGAAGATCGCCGACCCGGCCGACATCGCGCCGACGGCGGCCGTGGCCTTCACGATCAATCACATTGCTGCGGTGTTCCTGCCGGCGGCCCTCGGCTATCTGTGGCTCGTCGCGCCGTCGGGGGTGTTCGTTCTGGCCGCCGTCATGGCCAGCGGATCGCTGGGGCTTTCGCTGTTGATCCCGCGCCATCCGCGGCCGGGCAACGAGACGGTGCTGGCCCGCCTGCGTCCGGTCGTGAGCCAAGGGTCCGAACCGTCGGCCGTCGAACCGGCCCTTGCAGAGTAGCGTTAACAGCCGCAGGCGCCCATATAGATGGCAGGAAACGATAGGAGACACCGATGTTCCTTGCCAGACGCGACAAGATGGAGCTGATTTCCCCCGACGCGGCGCTGCCCGGACGGGCCGAGCCGATTGCCACCGCTGCAACGCATTTCGTGTTCGGGCGTCCGTTGACGCTCGAGGTGCCCGAGGGTCTGCAGGTTGCGATCGTCGGAATGGGGTGTTTCTGGGGGGTCGAACGGATCTTCTGGCAGCGCCCCGGGGTCTGGCTGACCATGGCGGGCTATGCCGGCGGCTACACGCCCAATCCGACCTATGAAGAGGTCTGCGGCGGCCGCACCGGCCATGCAGAAGTGGTGCGGGTCGTTTTCGATCCCGAGGTGATGCGCTACGGCGATCTGTTGAAGCTGTTCTGGGAAAGCCACGATCCCACCCAGGGCATGCGCCAGGGCAATGACAGGGGTACCCAGTATCGATCGGCGCTCTACGTTGCCGACGCCGCCCAGCGGGCCGAGGCCGAACGCAGCCGAGACAGCTATCAGGCAGCCCTGAATGCTGCGGGACGCGGCAGGATCACGACCGAAATCCAAGATGTTGCAGAGTTCTTTTTTGCGGAGGCCTACCATCAACAATACCTTGCCAAGAATCCCGCGGGCTATTGCGGAATCGGCGGAACAGGGGTCACTTGCCCAGCGGGGCCTCAGGGCGCCTGAACCGGCAGGGCAGGGGTACGGCGCATTGGCTGGTCATCGGATCCACATCTTCGGGGCCAGCGGCACCGGCACGACCACGGTGGGTCGGGCGCTGGCCAATGCGCTGGCCACGCAGCATTTCGAGACCGACGATTTCTACTGGATGCCGACCGATCCGCCGTTCCGGGTGAAACGTCCGATCCCCGAACGCCGCGCCCTGATGGAGACGGTGTTCCTGCCGCGGCGCGACTGGGTGTTGTCGGGATCGATCCACAGCTGGAGCGAGGGCATCGCGCAGCGGTTCACCCTTGCCGTCTATCTGGAGCTTGATACCGATACCCGGCTGTCGCGGCTGCGCCGGCGCGAGCGGTGGCGTCTGGCGCTCGCCGACGGCGGCGCCGACGGCGAGCAGGAAGAGGTCGACGCCTTTCTGGAATGGGCGGCGGGCTTCGAGGACGGGTTGTTGCCCGGGCGCAGCCGCACCGGGCTCGACAGTTGGGCGGACGAGCTTGACTGTCCGCTGATCCGCCTCGGTTCGCAGGGGCCGGTCGATGCAATGGTGGCGCAGATCATGGCGGCCCTTGACCACGAGAAACGGCTGGACTAGCGCGGGCACCAGCCGCGACCCGGACCCCCGTCGGGAGCGCCCGACCACAGGAGCCGCCCGATGCCGATCTTTACTGCACTGACCACGCTTCCCGGCAAGGACCGGGCCGAGGCCCTGGGCGAGGCGATGGAGGATCTGATCCCCGAGCCGACCGGCATCGGCATTCTCGAGATCGAGGACGGATCGGGCCTGTGGGAGGTCGGCGGCTATTTCACCGAGGCCCCCGACGATATTGCGCTGGCCCTGCTGGCGGCAGCCTATGGCGCGAAGGCCTTCGCCATCTCGGAAGTGCCCGAGGTCGACTGGGTCGCCAAGGTCCGGCGCGAACTTGCGCCGGTGCAGGCCGGCCGGTTCTGGCTCTACGGCAGCCACGACGCCGCCAGCGTCCCCGACGGGGTCGAACCGCTGCTGATCGAGGCGGCGATGGCCTTTGGCACCGGTCATCACGGCACCACATTGGGATGTCTGCGCGCCCTCGACCGGCTGATCGAGGCGGGCGAACGGCCGTTGCCGGTGGCCGATATCGGCTGTGGCACCGCGGTGTTGGCGATGGCTGCGGCACGGGTCTGGCCCGGGGTGATGATCGCATCAGACATCGATCCGGTGGCAATCGAGGTGGCCGAGGCCAATGCCGTGGCGAACGGGCTGGAAGGCCGGTTGCGCTGTGTGGTGGCAGCGGGACTCGAGCATGACGAGATCGCGGCTGCCGGCCCCTTTGGCCTGATCTTCGCCAATATCCTCAAGGGTCCGCTGGTGACCCTCGCCCCCGATATCGCGGGTGCGCTGCAGCCCGGCGGCTTTGCCATTCTCAGCGGGTTGCTGACCGAACAGGCCGCCGACGTGCTGGCGGCCTATGACGCGGTGGGCCTGTCGCTGCACGACCGCGAGGACATCGGCGAATGGGCGACGCTGTGCCTGCGCCGGGCGTGACGGCTCAGATCCAGCCCAGCAGCCGCCACCACAGATAGTTGATCGGCACCAGCACGATCAGCGAGATTGCCGCCAGTGGCAGGGTAATGCGCAACAGGGTCCCCAGACGCTCGCCCGAAAGCTGCATGGCAACGACGAGCGGTCCGACCTGATAGGGGAACAGCACGGTCGAGAACCCGATGACCTGGGTCATCAGCACCGCGGGCACGCTGAATCCGGTCACATTGGCCAGATCCGGCGCCATCGGCGTCAGAACGGCCGGGACCCCGGGCACGGTCGCGATCAGCCCGGTCAGCGTCGACATGACGACCAGCGAGGCGAAGTTCACCGCGTCGCGTCCCGCTTCCAGCGGCAGGACGTCCTGCAGCAACTGCCCGATCATGGCACCCAGCCCCGAGGCATTGACGATGGCGCCAAGTGCCAGCGCGCCGGCGACAAACAGCAGCGTGCCGAAATCGACGGAGGCCTTGAACGCCGGCGGCGTCACCACGCCGATCCCCGGCATCAGCAGGATCGCCGAGGCGGCAAGCCCGATCCAGGCCGGGTTGATGCCGTGCCAGCCGTCGGTCATCCACAGGGCGAGCGTGACCAGCAGGATCGCCATCACCCGGATCTGCACGCCGCGGTTGAAACCGGCGCCGGGCGTGCCGTCGTGATCCTTGTGCGAGGCGATCTCTGCGGCCTCGACCGTGGCCGGGAACAGCCGCAGCACCAGCAGCACCGTTGCCAGCGACTTCAGGACGCCAAGCACCGGATAATGCAGCAGCAGATAGTCGGCATAGGTGAAATGCACGCCAAGGATGGTTTCGGCGCTGCCGGACAGGATCACGTTGGGGATGTTCGAGGGCAGGATCGCGAAGCTTGGCATGTTGCAGCCGACGGCAAGCACGGCGGCAACGCCGATCCTGCCGTTCGATCCTGTGCCAAAGCCGCAGCGCTCGGCCAGCGCCATACCGATCGGCACCATCACCACCGCGCGGCCAAGCGATGAGGGCATGAGAAACCCCAGCGCCATGCAGGTCAGCATCAGCCCGCCGATCAGCCGCGGATAGCTGCCGGTCAGCATGGGACCGACCAGCGATGCCAGCCGCTCGCCCAGACCCGAGACCGAGATCGCGCTGCCGATGACAAAGCCCGAGATGATCAGCCAGATCGCCGCCGAGGCGAAGCCCGAGAACACCAGCTCTGGCGGCGCAAGCCCGGCAATGATCGTCACCGCAAAGAAGATCAGGCTGGCCAGATAGCCCGGCACCAGCCCGGTGCCCCAAAGCGACAGCGTCACCAGCACGATCCCGAGGGTTTGCGCCTGATGCGGGCTCAACGCCGCAGGCGGCAGGATCGACAGCCACAGTGCCACCAGCACGAGGCCCGCGACGAACAGTTGCTTCCCTTCAATTCCGGCTTTCGAGGGCATCGAACCTCCGCTCGTTCAACAGACGCGCGACCCTAGCCCGACGTCGTGAATTGCGTTAGAGCGAAATAATGACAAAGGATGTCGCCGACACGCCAAACTATGTTCCCAGCGGCAAGGGGTTTGTCGACGATCCCGCGCGGCCGATCCTGGTCTATGCGCGGACGCGTGCCGCGGGGGCGACGATCCCGCCGCACCGGCACCCGCGCAGTCAGCTGCTGTGGGCCTGGCAGGGCGTTCTGCGGGTGACGAGCGCGGGCTGCGTCTGGATCGTGCCGCCAAGCCACGCGGTCTGGATCCCCGGCGGAACACTGCACGACGTCGTGACCGAAACCGACGTCGAGATCCGCAACCTCTATGTCGATCCCTCTTGCCCGATCCGGGCCGAACCTGAGGGGCAGTGTTCGGTGCTGCTGTTGACCCCCTTCATGCGCGAACTGATCCTGCGGCTTGGCGGTGCCGACATGCGGGCGCCGTTCGACGCGCCGCTGCGGCGTCTGTGCGCCGTCGCCCTCGACGAGATCGAGGCGCTGGAAGAGGCGCCGCTGAACCTGCCGGGCGGGCAGGACCCGCGGCTTTTGCGGCTGACCCGGCATCTGCGCGGCCATCCCGAGGATCCACGGCACCTGAACCAGCTTGCCGCCATTGCGGGGGCAAGCCCGCGCACATTGGAACGGCTGTTCCGGCGCGAGACCGGCCTGACCTTTCGCCAATGGCGCAGCCGGCTGAAGCTGCTCGCTGCAATCGAATTGCTGAGCCGCGGGCAAAGCAGCACGGCCATCGCCTGGTCGCTCGGTTATCGCAGCCCCAGCGCCTTTGTCGCGGCGTTCCGCCAGCATTTCGGCCGTGCGCCGCAGGCGTTCCTGCACTCCTGGCAGCAGGGGGCCGCTGGCTCAGCCAGAATCGGCCTGCCTGCCGGCGAGTGAACCCTCCGGTGCCGGCTCACGGCGCCGTTCGCGGCCGTGAAACCGGGCTGTGGCGGCCAGACGGCTGGCGACAGTGGCGGGGTCTCCGCCGCGCTCCAGATCGGCGGCCAGAAGCCCGCTGAAATGCGCCGCGGCAATGCTGGCGCCCGCCATTGCGTCGGGTGCGGGCAGGGCCGGGCAGGCGCCGAACCAGCGTTGGGCGGGGTCGAGGGCGGTGTGATCCGGCGCCCCGCAGCGGGCATCGCCCTGCACCGCAAAGACGGATGGATGTGCGGCGGGCCAGATCGGCCGCAGTCCGCGCGCGGGGCGCGCCGCGACCACCAGCGCACCGGTGTCGAGCAGCGCCTCGAGCGCCGCATCGAGCGGCACCGCCGCCCGTGGCAGGCCGAGCGAGCAGTGGACGATCTGCGGTGCCGCGGCGCGGGCGACGGCAAGTGCGCGGATCAGCCGGTCGAGCGAGGTCGAAAGCCCGCCGTCGAAGACCGGAAAGCACTGGATCTCGACCGCCGCCCCGGCGCGGCGGATGGCGCGGACCATGGCCGTTGCGTGCAACCGGGCCGGGGTTTCGGGGCCATCGAGCGGGCCGTCGATCAGCGCGAGGCGGATCATGCCGGGCTCGGCGCCAGGATACGGTCAAAGGGGCCGTGGACGCCCGCATCGCCATGAGTGGTGATAATGCGGGTCCGGTCGGCCCAGCGGGCATGAAGGCGGGCCATGATGCGGGCGGCAGTCGCGGCATCGACCTCGCTTAGCGCCTCGTCAAGAACGATGACCCGGCCGGGCGCCACCAGTGCCCGCGCGAGGCAAAGCCGCTGTCGTTCGCCGCCCGAAACGGTCAGCCCGTCTTCGCCGATCACCGCCGACAGCCCGGCCGCGCGGAACCTTTCGTCAAGCTCGACCAGCGCCAGACGGTCGTGAAGGGTGGCGTCGGACGCCTCGGGGCAGGTCAGCCGCAGGTTCTCGGCCAGGCTCGCGCGCAGCACGAAGGGACGTTGCGGCACCAGCGTCACGGCGCGGCGCAGCTGGGCCGGGTCGATCTGGCGCAGGTCGATACCGTCGAGCAGGACCCGACCCGCATCCGGGTCGGCGTGACGATGCAGCAGTGCCAGCAGGCTCGATTTGCCGATGCCGCTTGCCCCGGTCAGCAGGCAGGCCTCTCCCGGCGCGATTTCGGCGTTGACCGGGCGGAACAGGCCGCGCAGGGTGACGGCGTCGAAGCAGATCGCACCGCCTGTGCGGGGCAGCGGCCGCGGGCGGGACGGCGGCGTGATCGTATCGGCGGCCTGCAGCAGCCCGCCGATCCGGTCGAGCGCGGCGCGGGTCCGCGCCTGCGCGTGCCACAGCCCGATCAGCGATTGCGTCGGCCCGGTCAGGAACCCCAGATAGGCGAGGAAGGCGATCAGCGAGCCAAGCGGCCAGTCGCCGCGGATCACGGCCAGCCCGCCGGCCAGAAACACCGCCCCGCGCACCAGGGCCGACAGGACCTGCGGCACGGCGCGGGTCGCCTCGCCCCACAGGTGGGCGGCGACGGTGCGGGCGTTCAGATCGCGTTGCGCGGCCTCGATCCTGTGGCTGACAGCGGCCTCGGCGCCGACGGCCTGAAGGCTGCCAAGCCCGGCAAAGATCTCGCCCAGTTGACCGGCGAACCGGCCACGCGCGGCGCGGCTGTCGCGGGCCAGCCGCTCGGTCCGCGGCCGGGCACGGGCGAAGAACAACAGCTCCAGTGGCGCAAGGCTCGCAGCCAGCAGCGCAAGTTTCCAGTTGAGCACGGCCAGCAGTATGGCACCGCCGCAAAGCCGCACCAGCGCACCGCTGCCGGTCAGCAGCGCGTTGAAGGCGAATTTCTGCACCTCGGCCGCATCGCCGTCGATCCGCGCCATCAACTCGCCGGTCTGATGCTGCGCCCGCCAGGACGGCGGGCGGGTCAGGACGGCGCCGATCAGGCTGCGGCGCAGATCGGCCAGCATGGTGACCGAGGCGCGCATGTGCAGCACGCTGCTGAGCGCGCCGAGCCCGAGAGCGGCAAGGCCCACGGCGAACAGCGCAAGCGACCAGGCGACAAGGGCCGAGGCATCGCCCGCGACCAACCCGCGATCGATCACCAGCTTGGTGATCCAGGGCGGCAACAACCCGATCCCGGCACCGACCAGCCCTAGCAGGAACAGCAGCGCCAGACGCCTCTGTCGCGCCTGCAGCAGCGGCAGCAGCCAGGGGGCGGTACGGGAATCGAGCAGGCCTCCGGCGATCAGGCGCCAGGGGCGGGAAAGAGTGTCGGGGGAGGCGGCGCGCCGTTCGGGCGGTGTGTCCGGCGCATCAGCCCCGGATCGCGCCCGCCCACCCCCAGGCGGGCGCGATTGCGCGCCCACCCGGCCGGGCGCGATCCTGAGTACGACGCTCGACGGTTCCATCACGTGGCCCTGTGCATCGAAATCGGCCCTACTCCGCCTTCGCGATCTGCAGTGTCGTGATCGCCATGTCGGCGCCGGTCGGGATCTGCATCTCGCCGATCCGTTCCAGCGTCTCGGTGTCATAGACCCCGATATCCGCATTGGTGCCGCCGACATAGACTTCGGACCCGTCCGAGGAGATGTTGATCACGTAATAGGTGTGCGGCAGGTCCACCCGCTTGATCAACTCGCCGGTGTCGACGTCGTGCTTCGACAATTGGGTATAGACCCCGAACAGCTCGTTCGGCCGGACCGGGTTGCGCACGCCCGAGAACATGATGACCTCGAAACTGGCAAAGTCGCGCACGTCGGTTTCGCCGGTCTTCAGATCGACCGTCGAATAGCCCCAAACGAAATCCGCGATGTCCGACATGGTCTCGTCGGTGAACAGCGCCGCCGAATACATAAGAAGGAATTCGTCGTTCTGGGTGCCGATGGGCCAGAAGGCCAGAACGTCGGGCGGCGAATGGCGCGGCATGTCCCAATGCGCGTTGGGAATGGCGACTGTCGTCGTCCCGTCCGACGGATCGATGGCAAAGATGTCGTGTCCGGCGGCATAGACCAGTCCGGTGTCGCCCGCGGCCATCACCGTGACCCGCCGCGGTGCCTCGAAACTTGCCTTTGGCTGGGCATCGAGGCCCGCCTCCGCGTCGAAGACGACGAATTCGGGCGGCAGGGTCTCGTAGCGGTCGATCAGCTTGCGGACCTGATTGCGGATCGCATAGATCTCGGTCCCGTCGCGGCTGACCGCGAGCGAGGCCATGCTTTTGCGCGTCACGTCCTTGCTGCTGCCGACCGCGTGAAACACCTTTTCGCAGGTCGCAAGGTCGATGCCGATCACGTCCTCCCAAAGGTTCACCACCAGATAGGCGATGCTTGAATCGGGCGACATGACGATGACGCCCGGCATGACCTGGCCGCCGATCGGGCAGGACTGGATCAGGCTGCGTTCGGTGGCATCGAAGACGTAGAGCGTGTTGTCCTTCGCGGTGGTGACCAGCAGGTCCCTGGCCGCAAGCGGCATCGCGGAAAGGCCGAGCCCTGTGGCAAGCGCCAGGACGGAAATCAGTCGTTTCATCGCTGTCTCCTCAGGTTTCGCTGTCGCCGGGGAACACCGACCCGAGCGCGCGCCAGTCGGTTGCGGCCGAGCCGACGCCCTGGTTCCACTCGGGATAGCTCGACATCGTGTCGGGCACCTGGGCGGGCCACCAGCAGGGGTCCGAGCAGCCATAGAGGTCGGCCTCCATCGGCTGGCAAAGGGCTGCGACGCCGCCGAAGGGGTCGACCTCCCATCCCGGATCGAAGGTGGTGGTGCAGCCCGCGGGCACCGTCTGCATGGCGCGCACCTCGTCCATTCCGGTGTCCTCGCCGGAGAGGGCCCGGGTCACCCGGGCGGCCTTCTGGTTGAGCGGTTTCATGGTCGTCAGGCCCTCCTGGCTTGTGGTCTGGCCGCGGTCGCGGGGGCGAAAAAGCCCGGCCGCGCGGCGGCGATCTCGGAATAGAGGCGGATGCCGAAATCCACCCAGTCGCGCATCAGGTCGCAGTAATGATACGCGGGTTTCAGCGGGTCGGAGAAATGCGCATAGCTTTCGTGATAGCAGCCGCCTGAACAGATGCTGCGGATCCGGCAGGTGGCGCAGCCCTTGTCGGTGCGGTCGAGCCGCTGGGTCAAAAAACCCTTCAATGCCTCGCGCCGCAGCCCGGTGTCGACATGGCCAAAGGTTTCCATGTCGGACCCGGTGAAGCGATGGCAGAGGTTGACCTCGCCCGCGTGATCGACGGCCAGAAGGCCCAGACCCGCGCCGCAGGGCAGCGATCTGGCGCGCCCCTCGGTCAGGTCCTTCATCAGGTTCTGGATGTTCGAGAATCCAAGGCTTTCGCCCCGCAGCGCGGCATCGCGATAGCGCAGGCCAAGCCGCTTCATGCCGGCGAAGACCTCGGCCAGCTCGTCGCCCGACAGGTTGAAGATCGCCATGTCGCCCGAAGTGACCGGTGCCATGCCGACCTCGGCAAATCCGATGTCGTATTTCAGATGCTCGAAGATCTCCTCGACCGCTGTCACCCCGGCGGTCAGGGTCACGCGGGCGCCGACCGGGCGCGATTTGTAACGCGCCAGCAGCATCCGCGCCTTGGCGGCGACCACATCATAGCTGCCCTTGCCACCAACCGTCTTGCGCCGGAGGTCGTGCAGCGCCTTCGGCCCGTCCATCGAGATCGTCAGGCCAAAACGATGCGCGTCCAGCCAGTCGACGATCTCTTCGGTCAGCAGCGTCGCATTGGTGGTCATGGTAAAGCTGACCCGCTTGCCAAGGGCCGCGAACCGCGGCTCGGCGTGTTCGACCACCGCCTTGATCAGCCCGAGGTTCGACAACGGCTCTCCGCCGAAGAACACGAGGTTATAATCGTCGCGATCCGGGCTTTCCTTCAGCAGCAGGTCGATCGAGCGCACGGCCGTCTCGAACTCCATCCGCCGGTTGTTCTTTGGCGTATCGAGGTCTTCCTTGTAGCAATAGCTGCAGGACAGGTTGCAGCCGGTGTTGACGTTCAGCACGATGGTGCTGAGCGGGAATTGTTCGATCTTCGCCGCCGGGCGGTCGGGTTTCGGCCCGCCGGCATCGCAGACGATATCCAGATCCATCAGATCCTTGATACTGCCCGCCACCCGGTCGGGGTCCTGTCCCGCGAACCGCGCTGCGACCTCGTGGGCGTCGAGCGTGCCGCGTTCGGCGAAAAAGCCCAGCACCTCGCCCTCGAGCCCGTCAAGCTCGAACAGCGCGGTGGTGGGGACGTGAAACAGCAGCTCGCGCCCGTCCACCCGGACCCGGTGCGCGTTCTGCGGCTGAAAGAAGAGTTGTCCCATGTGTCTGGCCCCTCAGCGGATCGGTGGATCGACAAAGCGTTGCACGGTGACGATCAGTTCGGCATCGCCGGTCACCCCCGCCGCCTCGGCCGTCACGACCAGTTCGCCCGCATTGTTGGTGGAAAACGGCCGGTCCGGGTTGGGGCCTGCGACCGCTGGCATGAAGATGCCGGTCACCGGGTCCATCGTGCCGGCAAAGGCCGCATCCTGCATCGCCTCGGCCACCTCGCCGTGGTTGCTGACGCTCCAGCTTGCCGGCAGCACGCCGATGCGGATGTCGTCCTCGGTGCCCGGCGCGCCATCGGGGCCGTTCCAGAACCCCACCGCCTTGAAATAGGCGGGTGCGGGGTCTGGCACCAACCCGCCGCCGCCACCGACCCGGGCGATGGTAAAGGCAGGCTCGACCTGCAGGCTGTCGACGCTGTCATAAAAGGTCAGGCTGGCCGAAAGCCCCTCGGTCAGGGCGATTTCGACCGGCCCGCTCTCGCCCAGGACCTCGCCCGTGCTGCCATAGGCATTGGCGGTGAAGCCGTCGGCAGGCGGCAGGTCGGCGCCGACGATCTGGACCGACACGCTGCCCGCCGGTGCTGCCTCGGGCAGGGTGCCCAGAACGACCGGGCCGTTGCCCGCCTTGGCGGCCGTGAAGGCGCCGCCGAGGCTGTCCTGCCCGTGCACGAACTGGCGACCCGACAGGAGGCCGGTCGCAGGGTCGATCGCCAGGATCTGGCGCAGCTTCAGGTCGCCGACCATCACGTTGGCGCGCCATTCGTACCCGGAATAGAAGTTCATCGACCCCGTGACCGGCAGCGTCTGGCCGGTTTCGGTCACATAGCTGCCGCTGACGGCAAAGGGGCTTGCCTCGCCCGTCACCTCAAGCGTCCCATAGACCGGCCCGAGGCCCGGAACCTCGGTCAGCACGACCCACTCGCCTGCGGCGGCAGGCTTGTCGGAGGCCAGCCATTCGTCCCAGGCCGGCGCGTCGAAGGGATAGATCTCGGCCAGATAGGGCACGACCTCGTCCTTGGCGATCCGGTACCATTCGCGGTCGCGCGCCGTCGCCTGGTATTCGATCGACGGGTTGTGGCCCATGTGGAATTCGGTGTTCAGGTCCCATTCCTCAGGCGTCATCCGTTGCAGCCCGAACCGGGCGACGGTGTGACAGCGCCCGCACATGGTGTTCAGATCGGCGCCCTGGTCGGCCTCGATCACCGACGGGTCGCGTTCAAGCGCATAGCGGAACGGTTCTGCCTCGGAGGGCGCGAGGCCCTGGGTGTCCGAGAGGTACTGGACCAGCGCCTGCTCTTCGCCGGGCTTCAGCATCAGACCGTTCAGCAGCCGCATCCGCACGATGGTCATCAGCCAGCCCTCGGGGGTCTTGCGGGCGCCGGGGATGCGGGTCAGCCCGCCCGCGCCATCGCTGTGGCAGGCTGCGCATTTCTGCATCACCAGCTCTTCCGAGGCGGCCGCAGGCAGCGCGGTCAAAAGCGGCAGGATCAGGGCCATTGCCGTGGCGGTCAGGAATGGCGGCGTCAAGGGGGGCGTCATGGCTGGGTCTCCACTGGCTGGGTCTCCATTGGCTGAAACGGGGGAACGGGGCCGGCGACGGGCATCCCGCGGCTGGCAAGCCAGGCGTGCAGAAAACCCGCCTCGGCCGGGGAAAACTGGGGCAGCGCGGCGGCAAAGTCCGCGGCCTCGGGCAGCGGACCGGTGCCGAAACGGTCAAGGACCGGGGCAAGCGGCAGGCCGCGGACAAAGGCGGCGCCGGCGGGCTCCTGCGGGGTCAGCAGCACCTCGGCCTCGGTCAACACGCCATCCCGAAGGATCACCTTGCGGGCGCTCTCGGGAGCGGTTCTTTCGGCATGGGCGGGCAGGGCATCGGGCCATGTGGCCCGCACCCGCCAGAAGGCCGTGCCATGGACCGCTGCGGCAAGGGCATGAAAGTCGCGGGATATGCGTGCCTGTCGCCAGAATGTCTCGGTCACGCGGTCGGCATGGAAGCGGCGGGCAAGGTCCTCGCGCCCAGCATCGATGGCTGCCAGCAGCGGCGGCGCCATCAGCGCCGAGGACAGCGCCCAGAACAACCCGTGCCCGGACAATGGGTCGATGGCGACGGCAGCATCGCCGACCCTCAGGCGGGCGGGATCGAGCCGCGGTGCGGTCAGCCGCAGCTCGCAGGCCCGGGCCCTGGCGCCGGCGGGAAACGCCTGCGGCGTGACCCCGGGCTGGGCATGAAACACGGCCCAGGCCGCCGCGGCGCCGTATTTTGCCGCGCTCGCATCAAGGCAAATCTGCACCCAGCGGCGGCCCGTGCCGGTCTCGACCCGCCATTGCCAGCCGAGCGGCGTGGCGACAAGCGCGGTGCCGGGGGCCTGCCGGTCGCCAGCGCCGGCAACCCAGCCAGCGATTGCAATGGTTGCGGGGCCGCGCTGGGCCCGTTCCGTGCTGGGGGCGCGGCGGCCGCGAGCCTCGACAATGTGGCGGGCGCGGATCTCGCCTGCCGAGGTCGATGCGACAGGGCCGCGGACCGAGGCGATTTCTGCTGGGGTGACGCGCACGCCCGATGCGCGGGCGAGTTCCAGCAGGTCGCGGTCGAGTACCTGGCGGTCGACGGGATGTTCGGTGTTGGGTGCAGCCGGTAGCCCGGCCCAGTCGGCGCGGCGGCGCAGGGGCGGCCCGAAAGCCTCCGTGTCGAGCCCCTCGTGGCGCAGCAGCGCGACGACGCGGGGGCTGGCGCCTTCGATCCGCGGCCGCGGGTCGGGCCGGCCGATCAGGTGCACGTGCGCCCCCGCCCGTGCCAGCCGGATCGCGGCGAGGCTGGCTGCAGGACCCGCCCCCAGCACCAGAACCTCGGTCGAGCTTTTCGCGGACTGCGCCATGCTCAGGTCTGCCGCCGGAACTGGGTGGGCGACAGCCCGGCCGCGCGCCGGAACGCCCGGTCAAAGGCAGTCGGGTCGGAATAGCCCAGCTCTTCGGCGATACTGGCGACCGATTGCGTCGAATGCTGCAACCGGTGGCGGGCAACGCCGATGCGGCAATCGGCCAGCACCCGGGAATAAGAGGTCCCGCTTTCGGCAAGCCGCCGGCGCAGGCTGCGCCGCGAACATCCGAGAGCGCGGGCGATGTCTGTCTGGTCGAGCGAGGCCGCGCCGAAGCGTTGCAGGATCAGTTGGCGCACCCGGCCTTCGGGGCCGCTCTGGCCGGCGATCTGGTGCGCGATGCGCCTGGTTTCGGCGCATTCGGCACGAAAGCGGCCCTGATTGCTGTCCGGCATCGGCGCCGACAGGTGGGCCGCGGGAAACTGCATCTCGTTGCAGGCGCCGCCATAGTCCACGCCCTGCCGCGCCCGCAGCATGGCGGCGGCCGCGGTTCTGCCCGCGGCATGTTCGAATATCAGCCGGTCCGGTCGCCAGTCCGGGCCCTTGGCCAGCCACAGCACCCGGCCGATGGCAGCCAGCGTCAGCTCGGCATCCTGATCGCGCGGCCAGATCCGAGGGTCGAGCACCCGATATTGCAGGCGCGCGGTCTCGCCCTCGACCCGCAGGCACAGCTCGGAATGCGCCTGCACCGAGGCGAAGGCGTCGCAAACCAGCCGCAGCGCCGATCCCGCGTTGGGGGCGCTCAGCATGGCGCGCCCGACCGGGCCGAGGTTTGCCAGATCAAAGCGGCTGCCGGTAAGCCAGCCGAAATCGGGCCGGTTCAGGCAGTCGGCCGCGGTCTGCGACAGCGCCACGAAGGCGCGCAGGGGGATTGCGGCGGGAGCCTTGTCGAATGTGTCGGGGCCGAGACCCGCACGCCGCATGACGGCTTGAACGTCGCCGCCGAACCGGCCGATCTGCCGCAGCGGATCGGTGATCGAAGAGGTCACGATGGTCGGCTCGCTGGAGGTCACGTCGGGTCCGCTGGCTTGGGGCTGATCTGAACTTCACGTTTGCATCACTCTTTTGCGAGGCTCGCGCGGATTGCATGGCTGGGGGAAGGCTGCTGCCGTGTCCGGGACAATGAATGCGTGAAACTTGAGCACGAATTGTCCGAAAATGTCAGGTCGCGTCCCCTGGCTGCGCAGCTTGCGGACGCTGCCGGCCCGCGCGGCCCCGAATCCGGGACGCGGGGCCGACGGGGTGCGGAAGCGCCCGGTCTGATCGCAGCGGGCGGGCGCGGGCTCCAGCCGTCTATTGTCGATCCGGCCACCCCTGTGTCAGGCTCTGCTCGGGGGGTGGAGCCCCTTGGGGAGGAGACGGCGCCGTGCGGATGCAGGACGTGACGCTGGAGGATAAATATGCCCTGAAGCGGGGGCGCGTTTTCGTGACCGGGAGCCAGGCGCTGGCGCGGCTGCCGATGTTGCAGCGCGACCGCGACGTGTTGGCGGGGCTGAACACCGCGGGCTTCATCTCGGGCTATCGCGGCTCGCCGCTTGGCGGCTACGACATGGCGCTGTGGAAGGCGGCCGCGCATCTGGAGGCAGCGCATGTCCGGTTTCAGCCCGGTCTGAACGAGGATCTGGCCGCGACCGCGGTCTGGGGCACCCAGCAGGTCGGGATGGGCGGGCGGTCGCAATATGACGGGGTCTTTGCCATCTGGTACGGCAAGGGGCCGGGGGTCGACCGTTCGGGCGACGTGTTCAAACATGGCAACATGGCGGGCACCGCACCCCATGGGGGCGTGCTGGCGCTGTTCGGCGACGATCCGATGGCGAAATCCTCGACCGTCCCGCATCAGAGCGAACCGGCGCTGATCGCGGCCGGAATGCCCGTCTTCGATCCCGCTTCGATCCAGGAATACCTCGATTTCGGGCTGATGGCCTTTGCGCTGTCTCGGTTCTCGGGGCTGTGGACCGGGATGAAGTGCATCACGGACATAGTCGAGGGCTCGGCCTCGGTCACGATCGACCCGTTGGCAGCGGCTTTCGTGACACCGGGGGATTTTGTCCTGCCCGAGGGCGGTGTGCATATCCGCCCGCATGAATGGGGGGTCGGGCCCGAACGGCGTCTGGTCGAGGTCAAGCTGCCTGCGGCGCTGGCCTTCGTGCGGGCGAATGGCTGGAACCGGGCGACGCATCTGGCGCCGCGGCGGCGGATCGGCGTGATCGCGGCGGGCAAGTCCTGGGCCGACCTGATGGCGGCGCTGGAGGATCTGGGGCTCGACGCAAAGGGCCTCGATGCGCTGGGGATCAGCGTCTGGAAGCCTGCGGTGACCTGGCCGCTGGAGCCCGAGGGGCTGCGCGCCTTTGCGGCGGGTCACGAGACCCTGCTGGTGATCGAGGAAAAACGGCCGCTGATCGAGGATCAGGTGGCGCGGATCCTCTATGACCTGCCCGACCGGCCGCAGATCCTGGGCAAGGCCGATGCCGCGGGCCGGCCGCTGCTGCCGGGCTTTGGCGAGTTGACAGAGCGGGTGATCGCCCGGACGCTGGCGCGCCTGCTGGTCGCGGACGCGCCCGAAGGGCTGCGCCCGCAGCTTGACCGGGCGCTGCAGGCGGCCCCCGCACCCGCCGCGGCGGCGGCGCGGCGTACGCCCTGGTTCTGTGCGGGCTGCCCGCACAACAGCTCGACCCTGGTGCCCGAGGGCAGCCGGGCCTTCGCCGGGATCGGTTGCCACACCATGGCGCTGTTCATGCCGAACCGGCATACCGAGGGCTTTACCCAGATGGGCGGCGAGGGCGCGCAGTGGATCGGGCAGGCGGCGTTCTCGAAGGACCGGCACGTGTTCCAGAACCTCGGCGACGGCACCTATTGCCATTCGGGATCGCTTGCCATCCGTGCCGCCGTCGCGGCCGGCGTCAACATCACCTACAAGATCCTGTTCAACGATGCGGTCGCGATGACGGGCGGCCAGCCGGTGGACGCGCCGCTGACACCCTGGGGCATCACCCGGCAGGTCGCGGCCGAAGGCGTTGCACGCATTGTCGTCGTCACCGACCGGCCCGAAAACTATCCGCCCGGAACCCCATGGGCCGAGGGCGTCACGATCCACCACCGGCGCGAGATCGACGCGGTTCAGCGTGACCTGCGCGAGGTGCCGGGCGTCACGGTGTTGCTTTACGACCAGACCTGCGCGGCCGAGAAGCGCCGCCGCCGCAAGCGCGGCACCTATCCCGACCCGGCGGAGCGGATCTTCATCAACCCCGCTGTCTGCGAGGGTTGCGGCGACTGCGGGATAAAGTCGAACTGTGTCGCGATACGGCCGCTCGAGACCGCGTTCGGCCGCAAGCGGCAGATCGACCAGTCGAGCTGCAACAAGGATTTCTCCTGCGTCGCGGGTTTTTGCCCAAGCTTCGTGACCGTGCACGGGGCCGAGCCGCGCAAGCCCGCGCCTCGGGCCGGTGACGATCTGGCGGGCCTTCTGGCCGCGATGCCGGACCCCGACCTGCCGGCGCTGGGGGCGGGCTTCAACATCCTTGTCACCGGCATCGGGGGCACGGGCGTCGTGACCGTGGGCGCGTTGCTTGGCATGGCCGCGCATCTGTCGGGGCTGGGCGCGTCGGTTTTGGACCAGACCGGGCTCGCGCAGAAGAACGGGGCCGTGACCAGCCACGTTCGGATCGGCCCCGACCCCGCGGCGCTGCATGGCACGCGGATCCCGGCCGGGCATGTCGATCTGGTGATCGGCTGCGACATGGTGGTGGCAGCGGGCGCCGAGGCGATGGCGCTGCTGTCGCCGGGGCGCACCCGGGTCGTTCTGAACGACCGGGTCACGCCGCTGGCAAGTTTTGCGCTCGACCCCGACGAGTTCCAGGACGGCCCGGCGATCGTGGCCGCCCTTGGCGCGGCGCTACACCCGGCGGCGGTGGCGACGGTGGCGTCGGACCGGCTTGCCAGGACGTTGCTTGGCGATGCGATCTTTGCCAACCCCTTCCTTTTGGGCTTTGCCTGGCAGAAGGGGCTGATCCCGCTGGGACGGGCGGAACTGGAACAGGCGATCCGGCTGAACGGCACGGCGGTCGCGCGCAACCTCGCCGCCTTTGGCTGGGGTCGGGTGGCGGCGCAGGACCCGGATCGGGTCGCGGCCCTTGCCGACCAGGGCGGCGCAGAACAACTGCCGATGACGCTCGACGCGCTGATCGACCACCGTGTCGCCCACCTGACCGGCTATCAGGACCCGAAACTCGCCCGCCGCTATTGCGACCGGGTCGACCGGGTGCGCGCGCTCGAAGCGCGGCTCTTGCCGGGGCAGGAGGAGCTGAGCCGCGCGGTCGCCTGGAATTATGCCAAGCTGCTGGCCTTCAAGGACGAATACGAGGTGGCGCGGCTTTATGCCGATCCGGCCTTTGCGACCGCGCTGGCCGAGCGGTTCGAGACGCCGGAGCGTCTGAGTTTCCATCTTGCCCCGCCGATTCTGGCGCGAATTGATCCGGCCACGGGCGAGCCTGTGAAGCGGGTGTTCGGCCCCTGGATCCTGCGGCTTTTCCGGCTGCTCGCGGGCCTTCGCGGGTTGCGGGGCACGCCGTTCGATCCCTTCGGATACACGGCCGAGCGGCGGCAGGAGCGGCAGTTGATCCGCGACTATGAAAGCTGGCTGGAGGCGCTGGAGGCCGGATTGACGCCCCAGACCGCGGCCGACTGGCTGGCATTGCTGAGCCTGCCCGAGCGAATCCGCGGTTTTGGCCCGGTCAAGGCGCGGGCGCTGACCGCGCTCGCACCCGAGCGGCAGGCGCTGACTGTCCGGCTGGGGCTGGCCCAAGCCTGAGGTTCACGGGGACGGCGCGGAGCGGCGCCTGCCGGCAGGTCTGTCTCAGGGCGGCAGCCCGGTGCCCGCGCCCGTTGCCGGGCCCGCCAACCCGCGCAGGAAGATCGCGATGGCAAGTTCGCGACGTTCGGCCGAACAGGCGGGGTCCGGGTGCGACAGGTCGGATCTCAGCAGCTTCGGGATCGGGTTCTCGAATGTCATGTCGACCAGGATCCGCGCGGCCAGCGGGATCTGATCCTCGGGCAGCGCGATCTCGCCCGTGCGCACGCCGATGTCGATCTCGGTCGCGATGTTGCGCACCAGAACCCCGAACCCCTCGTCACAGGCCCGCCGCGCCAGATCAGGGAATGCCTTGGCCGAGGTGATTATGGTCCGCAGCAGTTCGATCTTGTAGTTCTCGGCCCCCGGCACGGTGTTCACCGTCATCAGCCGCCGCAGCCGGTCGGCCAGCGGCAGGGCACGGGCCGTGTCGTCGAGCGGGCGAAAGATCGCCCGGCTGACATGGGTGATCGCGGCCTCGAGCAGCGCCTCGCGGCTGTCGAACATCCCGTAGATCGTGCGCTTGGACATGCCGGCCCGGTCCGAGACAGCGGTCATCGTGACCTCGTCTAGGCGACGTTCCGACAGCAGTTCGGCAGTGGCGGTCAGAAGCAGTTCCTGGCGGCGTTCGGGTTCTATCTGTACCGGACGGCCCCGACGCCGCGGTCCTTTCGGGTTGCCCGATTCAGGACATCTGCAGGACATTCTCTTCCCTTTCACGGCGCTTTGCGGAATTTCTCGCGCCCGCAGCATACAACGCCTTTACAAAACCTGCCGGTATCCTTAATCAAAATCAAGTGCCATCGTGGCGGAGCCACTCCGCCGGTCCCCATTTCACCGAAGCGAGATCATGCGACACCGATTGTCCCCCCTTGCAGGTTCCCTGTTTGCTGCCGTTCTTGCCCTTGTCGGACTGGCCGATGTCGCCGCCGCACAGGGTGCGCCGTCGTCGATGCCGCCGCCGCATGTGACGGTGGTAACGCTCAAGGCCGAGGACGTGACCCTGACGATGCCCTTGCCGGGCCGCGTCACCGCCTCGCGAGTGGCCGAAGTGCGCCCGCAGGTCAATGGACTGATTACCGAACGGCTGTTTGAAGAAGGCCGGCCGGTGAAGGAGGGCGATGCGCTCTATCGTATCGACGACGCCACCTATGCCGCGCTGAAAGCGGCCGCTTCCGCCGGTCTGGCGCAGGCCGAGGCTCAGCTGAAGCAGGCCGAGCAGGAGGTCACGCGTCAGGAGACGCTGCTGCAGCGCTCGGTGTCGAGCCAGCAGAACTATGACGATGCGATCGCGGCACGCGATGTCGCGGCGGCCTCGGTCAAGGTGGCCGAGGCAAATCTGCTGTCGGCCGAGATCGATCTGGACCGCACGACGATTCGCGCCCCGATCTCGGGCGCCGCCGGCCTGAGTCAGGTGACCGAGGGCGCGCTGGTGACATCGGGGCAGTCGACGCCCTTGACGGTGATCCGCACGCTGAACCCGGTCAATGTGGACGTTACCCAGTCTTCGGCCGAACTGCTGCGCTGGCGGCGGTCGGCCGAGATGACGGGAACCGACGCCCGCGACGACGCGGTGCTGACCTTGCGGCTGGCCGATGGCAGCACCTATGAGCAGACCGGAAAGATCTCGGCGGCCGAGCCGCATGTGAACGAACAGACCGGGGTGATCGTGCTGCGGCTTGCCTTTGACAATCCCGACGGCTTGTTGCTGCCGGGGATGTATGTGCAGGTCGAGGTGCCGCAGACCGTGGTGCACGACGCGATCCTTGCCCCGCAGGAGGGTGTGACCCGCGACCGTCGCGGCAAGCCGCTGGCGATGGTCGTCAATGCCGACAATGTGGTCGAGGCCCGCGAACTGACGGTGCAGCGCGACAGCGGTCCGTTCTGGGTGGTGACCGGCGGGCTCGCGTCGGGCGACCGGATTGTCGTCGCCGGGCTGCAAAAGATCGCGCCTGGCCAGACCGTCGTTCCCGAAGAGCGCACACCAGAACCCGCCGCAGACGCCGCCAACTGACACCACGGCCGCCCGACGCCGACCTTTTCCGCAATGCTTTGCAGGACGTTTCCCCATGGCTCGCTTTTTCATCGACAGGCCGGTCTTTGCCTGGGTCATCTCGATCCTCATCATGGGGGTGGGCCTGCTGTCGATCCTGACCCTGCCGATCGCCCAGTATCCCCAGATCGCGCCACCCTCGGTCCGGATCTCGGCGACCTATCCCGGCGCCTCGGCCGAGACAGTGGCCAATACCGTCACCCAGGTCATCGAACAGGAGATGACCGGGCTCGACGGGATGCGATACATGTCGTCGAGTTCGACATCGGCCGGGACCTCCTCGATCACCTTGACCTTCGAGACCGGGACCGACCCCGACGTCGCCCAGGTCCAGGTGCAGAACAAGCTGGCACAGGCGACGCCCTCGCTGCCCGAAACGGTGCAGCGACTGGGTGTCCGGGTCGAAAAGGCCTCGTCCTCGTTCTTCATGGTGATCGCGCTGATCTCGGAGGACGGTTCGCTCGATCAGGCGGACCTGTCGGACTATCTCGACACCACGCTTGTTGACGAATTCAGCCGGATCGATGGAGTTGGCGGCAGCCAGGTCTTTGGCGCGCCCTATGCGATGCGGATCTGGCTCGATCCCTCGAAGCTGTCCGCCTATGAACTGACGCCCACAGACGTGGTGCAGGCGGTTTCGGCCCAGAACGCCCAGATCTCGGCCGGCGCCTTCGGCACGTTGCCGGCGCCCGATGGCCAGGAACTGAACGCCACCATCTCTGCCCAGTCGCTGCTGACCACGCCCGAGGATTTCGAAAACATCGTTCTGCGGGCCGAGACCGACGGCGGCCTCGTGCTGCTCAAGGACGTCGCCTCGGTCGAGATCGGGGCGCAGGACTATTCGATCATCGCGCGTTTCAACGGCAAGCCGGCCTCGGGCATGGCGCTGCAGCTTGCCTCGGGCGCAAACGCGCTGGATACAGCCGACCGTGTGAAGACGAAACTCGAGGAATATTCCAAGTTCTTCCCCGAGGGCGTGAGCTATGTGATCCCCTACGACACCACGCCGTTCATCCGGATCTCGATCCACGAGGTCGAGAAGACCCTGTTCGAGGCCATCGTCCTGGTGTTCTTCGTGATGCTGCTGTTCTTGCAGAACTTCCGTGCCACGATCATTCCAACGCTTGCGGTGCCGGTCGTCATCATGGGGACATTCGCGGTCCTCAGTGTCGCGGGTTTCACCATCAACACGCTGACGATGCTGGCCATGGTGCTGGCGATCGGTCTGCTGGTCGACGATGCCATCGTGGTTGTCGAGAACGTCGAACGGATCATGGAGGAAGAGGGGCTGGGTCCCCGCGAGGCCACGCGCAAGTCGATGGATCAGATCACCGGCGCCCTGATTGGTGTTGCCCTCGTGCTGTCGGCGGTGTTCGTGCCGATGGCGTTCTTCGGCGGCTCGACCGGCGTGATCTATCGACAATTCGCGGTGACCATCGTTTCGGCGATGACGCTGTCGGTGATCGTGGCCTTGACGCTGACGCCGGCGCTTTGCGCCACGATCCTGAAGGCGAAGGACGCCCATCACGCCCGCCGCGGACCGCTCGGCTGGTTCAACCGCGGGTTCGAGGGGCTGACGCGTGGCTATACCGCGACCGTGGGCTATGTCATTCGCCGTCCGGTGCGGATCCTGCTGATCTATCTGGCGATGGGCGCCAGCATCTGGTGGCTGTTTGCCAACACGCCGACAGGCTTCCTGCCAGACGAGGATCAGGGCATCCTGATCACGCTGATCCAGGGGCCGACCGGGGCAACCGCCGAACGGACCGAAAGTGTCGTTGACGATGTGACGCAGTATTATCTGGGCGCCGAGAAGGAGGATGTCGCCTCGGTCTTCGGCGTCGTCGGGTTCTCGTTCGCCGGACGCGGCCAGAACGCGGGTCTTGCCTTTGTGCGGATGAAGGACTGGGACGAGCGCCCGGCCCCCGACCAGAGCGTGCAGGCGGTTGCCCGCCGGTCGTTCGGCGCCTTCATGGGCGTCCAGGACGCCAACGTCTATCCGATCGTGCCGCCCTCGGTGATCGAACTTGGCAACGTCTCGGGCTTTGACTTCTACCTGCAGGCCGTCGGCGGGCAGACCCACGAGCAACTGCTTGAGGCACGCAACCAGCTTCTGGGCATGGGGATGCAGAGCCCGCTGATCGCCTCGATCCGGCCCTCGGGGCTCGAGGATGCCTCTCAGTTCGCGCTCGACATCGACTGGCGTGCCGCGGGTGCAGTCGGCGTATCGCCGGCCGATGTCGGCGATACCCTGTCGATTGCCTGGGCCGGAAAGTACGTGAACGACTTCAACGACAACGGGCGGATCAAGCGGGTCTATGTCCAGGGTCGACCCGACTCGCGCGCCGTGCCATCGGACATGCACAAGTGGCGGGTGCGCAATGCCACCGGCGATCTGGTGCCCTTCGCCAACTTCACGGAGGAAAACTGGACCTATGGGGCGCAGAGCCTGTCCCGCTATAACGGGATCCCGTCGATGCAGCTTCAGGGGTCGCCCCCGCCCGGCGTGACCACCGGCGAAGCCATGGCCGCGATCGAACAGATGGTGCAGCAATTGCCGCCGGGCTACACCGTCGCCTGGACCGGGCTGTCGCTGGAAGAACGCGAATCCGGGGGACAGGCGCCAATGCTTTATGCCCTGTCGCTGGCAGCGATCTTCCTGTGCCTCGCGGCGCTGTACGAAAGCTGGGCCATTCCGTTCTCGGTCATCCTTGCGATGCCGATCGGGGTCATGGGCACTCTGTTCGCGGCGCACCAGTTCGGGTTCGAGAATGGCGTGTTCTTCCAGGTCGGCCTGCTGACGGTGATCGGCCTGACGGGCAAGAACGCGATCCTGATCGTCGAATTTGCCCGCGATCGCTATGACGCAGGCGAACGCCTGTTCGATGCGCTGATCGAGGCGGCGCGGCAGCGCTTCCGCCCGATCATCATGACCTCGATGGCATTCTCGCTGGGCGTGGTGCCGCTGGTGCTGTCGACCGGCGCGGGCTCTGGCGGCCGGACTGCGGTCGGTGCCGCGGTGCTGGGCGGAACGCTGACCGGTACGATCCTCGGCGTGATCTTCGTGCCGCTGTTCTTCTCGGTGGTCATGCGGGTTTTCGTGAAACGGCGTGACGAGACCAGCCCGGTGTGACGCGCCGTACCGGCCCGGTGACGGTGCCCAAATGCCCGCAACACGAAAAACGCCCCTGCCGATACCGGCAGGGGCGTTTCCTTTGGTGCAGCGCGGCGCGGTCGCGGCGCCGCTGCCGGTTCAGTTTACCGGTTCGATCTCGGTCGGCCGCCAGGATTTGTCGAAGAACGACGGCAGCGGGCTGTAGAGCCGCAGGATGGTAAACCAGCCCTTCGCCGGGTCGGTCTGGATCCAGTTGCCGCGCGCCACGCCTTCGGGCTGTTCGGGGGCGAACCAGACCGTGGTCGCGCCGTCCTCGGCCGCCTCTGCCGCGGGCGAGGGGTAGCTCTGGGACCCGGCGCGGGGGTATTTCTGCGGCGTCTGCAGCATCGAACGGGTCTGGTTGTCATAGACCGTGAAGGACCAGAACGCCCTGGCCGGGATATCCTTGGGCAGCGTCACCTTGTAGGTCTTGGCGCCGTCGAATACCTCGCCGTCCGCATCGACGAAGCCCATCAGATACTGCGATCCGACGCCGGGGATGTTCATGATCATGCCGGGGCTGTCGAGCGTGTAGCCATAGTAAAAGGCCGTGCGCGAATCGAGCGTGCGGGCCCCGGTCGGCGGCAGCGGCTTGAACATGCCGTCCTGATACGCGGGCGGCGGGGTCTCGAAGAAGGCGCCGCCCTCCCAAAGCATGCTGCTCCACATCGAACCGGGGTAATAGGCCCAGTCCGGGTGAGCGCCGTAGGGGCGCCAGTTCAGCACCCGTCCGGACGCATTGCCGACGGCGGCGGCGTCGGTCAGGATCTTTTTCATCCGCTCGTCCGGCGCGAAGTCCTTGCCCTTGACGATGCCGATAGCGGCGAGCTGGCCCGCGAGTTCCGGATCATAGCTCGTCGCCGGTTCGTTCTGGACGTTTTCGTTGATCATCTCGAAGAAGCCGAAGTCGCTCGGCGGGATCGTGTTGTACGCCTTGCCGGTGCCCTCGATGAACGTCGTCTCGGGAACCTTGGGCTCGCCGGCCAGCTTCACGCCGCCCTCCAGCGCCGTCGCGATGCTGGTGCCGTAGGAGCCGGGCACATAGGGGTAGATCTTCAGGTTCGCCTTGATGTTGTCCACAGCGGGTTTCGGGTCGTTGTCGACGAGGTAGGCGCGCGACGCATAGAGCACGTGGTTGGTCTTGGAATGGGCGATGAAATAGCCGCCCTCGGGCAGCGGCCCGTCATAATCCGGGCCGACGATCAGGTACTTGCCACCCAGCCCGCGGTCCGGACCGGGACCGCCGATGTCGATGATCCATGAAAACCACATGTCATTGATGGTCCCGACCGAGTCGGACGGCTGTTCGATCACCATCGGACCCTGCGTCAGGTTGATCCCGCTCAGGTAATAGACCGTGTCCGCATTGGCGGTCAGATAGAGCGAAGAGGAGTCCATCAGTTCGGAAAAGATGATGACGTCGTTATCCTTGGCACCGATGCTGGCGGCGCCTTTCAGCAGCGCCAGCGCGGAGGCGCCGCGGAAGCTGTTGTTGTAGACGTTCAGTGCGCGCGTGAAGTCGAGCGCATCGAAAACCTTCTGCGCGGTTTCGGCGCTGGGTGCGCCGTCCCTGAAGGTCAGCGTGCCGACACTCGTCTCGAGGCTGTCGGGCGCGCCGAGCGCGGTGACGGTTTCGGTCGAGACATCCGCCCAGGCGGAGCCGAAGGACAGGGTCACCGCCAATGTGCTGACGGTAATTCTTTTAAATTTCATAATGATAGCTCCCATATCTCTGGAATGCCTGTGCGATTTCGGTTCTATAACACGGTTTTCAGGACCAACTACGTGCCATTTCGTGCCATTCAGACGCGGGTGCGAACACAAAGACGCGTGGGCGAGGATAGCGCTATCGCGGGTCAATCCTGCGGCACGCCGCTCAGATCGGGGCGGGTTTCGAGCCAATGGGCACATCCGGCGGCGACGGCGTCAAAGGTGGCGCGGCCGATGGCTTCGCCCACCGCGGTATGGAGACCGGCAAAGGGCCCGTCCCCCGGCGGGACGGCCAGCGCGATGCAGTCTGTGCCGGTGCCGGTGGCGGGACCTTCGGGCAGGTTGAACCCGGCCGCGATCACCGCCGCGGTTCGCGCCTCGGTCGCGATGCTCAGTGCCTCGATCTGGCCGGCTTCGCTCAGCCCGGCGCTGCAGGACAGGGCGATATTGATGGTGCCGAAGCGGGCCGGATCGAACCGCTGGCGGTGCCCGACGCGCTCGGCGTTCGACAGGCCCACCGTGGCAAGGCACTGCGCGGCGATGCCCTCGGCCTCGGCATGGGTCAGCCGATAGCTTGCGATGCTGCGCGAGGTCAGAAGCGCCGGAGCGTCCGACAATCCGGCCTCTGCCAGCGCAGCGTTCAGCCAGGCGGCGGCGTCCAGATCGGGCGGCAGGTCGCGGTTGCGCACCTCGCGGAAGACGATACGCGAGGCGGTGACAAAGCCCGGACGGTTCAGCGCCCAGCTCAGCACGCGGTGCGGCGCGGCAAGATCGGCGATCAGCCAGGGACCGGTGTGGGTCACCTTCATGGCCGCAGGCCCGAGCGCGACAGCGGCTGCAGAACCAGGCCATCGGCGGTATCGGCGAGAAAGGCGGTGATGCCGAAGACAGCGGCCAGTCGGTCGGGCGAAAGCACCTCGGCCGGTGGGCCGTCGGCGACAACCCGCCCCGCCGCCATCAGCACGAGGCGGCTGCAATACCGCGCCGCGAGCCCCAGATCGTGCAGCGAGACCACGACGCCGCAGCCTTCGGCGGCGAGGTCGTTGAAAACCTCCATCGTCGCAATCTGGTGGCCGGGGTCGAGCCCGGCGATGGGCTCGTCGGCCAGAAGCAGCGGCGCCTCCTGCGCCAATGCCCGCGCAAGCAGCACGCGCGCCTGTTCGCCACCCGACAGCCGTGTCGCGATACGTTTGCGAAAACCGCCCAGATCCATGCGCGCGAGCGCCCGTTCGACCGCGGCGGCATCCTTGGCCGACAGCGCGGACAGTCCGGCGCCGTGCGGCACCCGGCCAAGCGCGACCAGGGTTTCAACGTCGACCGGCCAGGCGATCTCGCGCCCCTGTGGCAGCCAGGCGGCGTGGCGGGCGCGGGCGGCGGGCGGCATCTGGCTTAGCGACGAACGGCCCGTATGCGGCAAAAGCCCCAGCGCGCCGCGCAGCAGCGTGGTCTTGCCGGCCCCGTTCGGACCGATCAGGCCCACGACCTCGCCCGCGTCGATGGCAAGCGACACCGCATCGACCACCGGGCATTGCCCGCGCAGCACGGTCACGGCGTCGAGCGTCAGCAGGCTCATTCCAGATCCCTTCGGGTCCGATAGACCAGATGCAGAAACAGCGGCGCGCCGACGATGGCGGTCAGAACGCCAAGTTTCAGGTCGCGCCCGGGCAGCACGATCCGCACCGCAATGTCGGCGGCCAGCACCATCGCGGCCCCGCCAAGCGCCGAGGCGGCGAGCAAGCGCCCGGGCCGGGCGCCGACCGCGCCGCGCAGCAGGTGAGGGACCACAAGGCCGACAAATCCGATCGTGCCGGCGACAGCGGTCGCGGCCCCCACCATGGCGGCGGTGCCCGCGACCAGCATCAGCCTGAGCCTGCCAAGCCGGGTGCCAAGGGCGGCTGCCGCATCCTCGCCCAGCGTCAGGGTGTCAAGCCCGCGCGCCAGCGGCAACAGCAGGGCGGCGCCACCGGCCATGAAGGGCAGGGCCAGCGCCACATGCAGGAACGAGCGGTCGGCAAGCGAGCCCAGCATCCAGAACACGATGTCCGACGCCGCAAAGGGATTGGGCGACAGGTTCAGCACCAGCGAGGTCAGCGCACCCGCAAGCGCCGAGATCGCGATGCCGGCAAGGATCAGCGTCAGCGAATCGCCGCGCGGCCCGGCCAGCGCCAGCAGCAGGCCGACCGCGATCCCGGCGCCGGCAAGGGCGGCAAGCGGCAGCGCCAGGGCGAAGGACGCGGCAACACCGGTCTGGATCGCCAGCACCGCGCCAAGGGCGGCAGAGCCGCTGACCCCGATCAGTCCCGGTTCGGCCAGGGGGTTGCGCAGATAGCCCTGCATCGCCGCCCCCGACAGCCCGAGACTGGCGCCGACCATGACGCCAAGGAGCGCCCGCGGCAGCCGGATCTCGCGCATCACAAGCGTCATCGGACCGCCGTCGTCGTGAAACAGCGCGGCAAGGCCGCGGCCCGGCGAGATCCCGGCCGGACCGATCAGAAGCGAGACCAGAAACAGCGCCACGACCAGCGCGGCAAGTCCGGCGAGCAGCCGAGGGAAGGGGATCATGGCGTGCGCCCCAGATCCTTGCGCGCCTCTGCAAGCCGCGCAATGGCGCGCAGCACCTGCGGCGTGCCACAGACCCAGTCTGCGTCGGTAAGGGGGGCAGTTCCGGCCGCCTCGCGCAGGGCTTCAAGTGCGGGGTGATCCAGCACTTCGCCCGCACGCGCGGCGCCGGGCTGGCGGGTCGGCAGCACCACCATGTCGGGATCGAGCATCACCAGCCGCTCCAGCGGCAGGAAACCCGAAACGTTGAGCCCGGCCTCGGCGGCAGCATTCTCGAACCCCGCGGCATCGAGGATCGCACCGGCAAGGCTCGCCGGGCCGGAGGTATAGCCCTGTTCGGCATAGATCGCGGCGCGCGGGCGACCTGCCGCGGGGTCGCGCAGCGCGGCAAGCCCGGCGTCGAAATCGGCCACCAGTCGTTGGGCCTCAGCCTCGCGGCCGAGCAGGTGGCCCATCGTGGCGATCCGGTCGCGGACGTCAGCCAGCGAATAGGCCGGCGGCATGGTTTCGACCGGAATGCTCAGCCGGCGCAGCATCGCGACCGAGGGCCGGGCGGTGAAGGTGCCCGCAAGCACCAGATCGGGGTCGAGCAGGAAGACCTCCTCCGCTCCGGCATGGTTCACCGGGAAGTCCCGCGCCGCCTCGACCATGGCCGAACTGCGCGGGTCCTGGGACAGATCGGAGACCGACACCAGTTGCCCCGGCGCCGCCAGCAGGATCGCAAGCTGGTCGGTGCAAAGGTTCATCGACACCACCCGCCCGGGCGCGGCCTGCCCCGCGCCGGCAAGGGCGAGGGTCAGGACGGCAGCAAGGGCGGGCGGGCAGCGCATGATCAGAAACTCGCGTTCAGCCCGGCATAGAATGTCCGCGGCGGGGCGAGATAGCCAAGCATTTCCTGGTAATTCTCGTCGAACAGGTTTTCGATCCGGGCGGTCAGCACGAGGCTGTCGTTGACCTGATGCTGGGCGGTGACATTGACGACGGTATAATCGTCAAGCTCCACCCGGTCGACGCCGAAGGACGCCGTGGTGTAGTCGAAGTCCCAGTTGCCGGAGATATAGCGCAGATCGGCCCCGATCAGGGTCTTGTCGTTCGGCAGCAGATAGCTGGCGCGCAGGCCAAGCTCGTTCTTCGGGCGGCGCACTTCGACATCGCCATCGGGATCGGTGGCGTCGAGCCAGGTGTAGTCGAGCCCGAGCGTCAGCCCGTTGTTGAGATCGAGCGCCGCCGAAAACTCGACACCATGGCGGTCGCTGGTGCCGTCCTCGTTGAAGGGCGTCGATTCGCCGGTGTCATAGTCATAGGTCGAAGAAATCTCGTCGGTCAGTTCCGAGCGGAAATAGGTCACGTCGATGACCGCCATGTCGTTCAGGAACCGCTGCTCGATGCCGACATCCCAGCCCTTGCTCGACTCGGGCTTCAGGTCCGGATTGCCGACCCAGGTGCCGGGGTTATAGCCGAACTGTTCGTACATCGTCGGGTTCTGCGTGCCGGTTCCGGCCGAGGCGTGCAGCCGCGTGGTCTGGTTCGGCAGCAGATAGGACAGGCCCAGCGACCAGGTGTCGGTATCCTCGAAGTCGTCGTTGTCGTCATGCCGCGCCGTCGCCTGCAGGGTGAAGGCATCGTCGAAGAAACTGCCGCGGTATTCGACGACATAGCCGTAAAGGCGCCGCTTTTCTTCGTCCATCATCGCGGGGTCATAGACGAGGCTCGCATCGTTGTTCTGGAAGGTCTCTTCCTTGCTTTCGACCAGAAAGCTGACGATCTGCGCCGCGCTGTCGACGTCGGCACCGTCGAGCGACACGCTGCCGCGATAGGCCAGCCGCGTACGGGTCGAGGTGGTGTCCGAGGTCGCCTGGCCCGCGTCGGTATCGCGGCTGTCCATGATCCCGCGGTTGAAGCTGAGTTCGGACCGGAACCGGCCATCGAAGCTGTCGATATTGGCAAAGGCCGAGCCGAAGAAATCGTTGACCTCGGACTGCAGGTCGGCGTCGGTCACCAGGTCCTCGACCGTCGCCGCGCCGAAATTGAACTGGTCATAGTCGGAATTGCGTTCGACGTGGCGCAGGGTGGCGCCAAGCGTGATGTCTTCGCCCAGATTGATCTCGCCCTTGGCGTTCAATGTGGTGTTCGCGTCGGAGTCGTCGTTGCCGCCGTCGCTGTCCGAGATGTCATAGCCGCCGGTTACCCGCCGCGCGGCCGAGAACGACAGGTTCCCGGTCTCGCCGCCATAGCGCAGCGAGAGCTTTCCGCCGCCGCTGTGCAATGTGCCGACCTCGGCATTGGCGCTGCCGGAGAAGCCGGGTTCGGTTGCGCCCTTGGTGATGACATTGATCACGCCGCCCATGGCGTTCGAGCCGAAGACCGACGATTGCGGCCCGCGCAGCACTTCGATCCGCTCGATGTCGTCGGTCAGCAGATTGGCAAAGTCATAGGCGCCCGAAGCGGGGTTCGAGACCTCGATCCCGTCGATCAGCACCAGCGTGTGGTTGGCCTCGGCGCCGCGCAGCCGCACGGTCGTCAGCCCGCCGGGGTTGCCGGTCTGGCTGACCGAAACGCCGGGCAGCGCGCGCAGGGCATCGGCCGCATGCTTGATCTGACGCTCGGCAATATCCTTGGCGGTGACGACGCTGACGGCGTGGCCATAACGTTCGGCCTCGATCGGGGTCAGGCCGCCGCCGACGATGATCTCGTCAAGCTGCACGGGCTCGCTGTCCTGGGCAAGGGCGGGGGCGGCCACCAGCATGGTGGTGGCGCCAAGGGCGTAAAGGGCGTGTTTCATATCGAACCCCGACTGGCGGGCAGCACACAGGCTGCACCGGTGACAGAAATCATGCCCTTGGCCGGTGTCATCCATGCCGCGGGCGATTGCGTGTGCCACCACTGCGGAAAGGGTCCGCTGTCCGCCGCGCGCCCCGCACGGGAACCGGGTTGGCCGCCTTGGCAGGTCTCCTGACTTACGGGTCGTCGCAGGGGCCGGCCTTCCCGCGGATTGGCTCCGCAGTGGCGTCGTCGGCCCTGCTCTCCGCTTACAGTTGCGGGGGCAGTCGCGGATTCGGCGTATTTCGCCCCACCGCTGTTCCCTTTTCATCGGACGGCAGACCGCCCGAACCAAAGCGCGCGCACTTTTGATCTCTGTGCCCCTGGTGCCAAGGGCAAAACCGCGGAACGCTGCCGTCGGACTGCGACTGCGGTCGATCTGCAACGGAGCGAGGGACGGGTCGGTCCGGGCACGCAGCATTCCGCCAAAACTGGATCCGGCACCGCAGATGGTCCGTTACACCTCGCAACCGATCCTGTATGGATTCGGTCCTGAACGACATGGACGGAAGCAACCGTTCAGCGACCCCCGAGGCATGATGTTGGCCGAGCAGCAGACGCATCAGATCGAACCGTCAGCCATGACGGGGCGGGCGCCAACAGGCGTCGGTCCCGGCACCGTTTCGTCGATCCCGATCCTCAACCAGAAGTCCCGAACCATCAATACAGGAACCGACCGATGATCGACCGCCTGATCCAGGACATGATCATGATGCTGGACCAATTCGTGACAAATGTCGGTGCAGGCCGGATGGGCGCCGCGGAATGGGGGGTGCTCCTGGGCATGGCGCTGTTCACTGCGGGGACCGTCGTTGTCGGGGTGATAATGCGCGGGGCCATCTCCGAGACTCCCGAAGACTGACTGTCCCGCGCTTCGCGCAGCCGATATGGGCCATGTCTGGGCGGAAGGGGGCAGCCGTGCGCGCCTATTTCTTTGGATACAGCATGGTGATCTGCAGCCGGGCACCCCAGCCCTCTGGGCCGTATTCGGGGGCATCGGCCCAATAGCGGGCGCCGAGCGTTACCTGCACCGGCAGATGCCCGACCTTCACGATTTGTCCCACCGTCAGGTTGATCGGCACCGACCAGTCCTCGTCCACCCAGTCATAGGTCGATTCGGTGTTCACGCCGAACGATGTGGCCTTTTTCGTCGTGTAGCTGACGAAAGGCTGGGCATAGAGCTGGTTGATCTCGCCATCGTCGTCATTGTCGGTGACCGACCAGATCTGGTTGACCAGTGCGCCATAGGTCCAGCCGTGGCTTTGCTTCAGCGCGACGCCGGTCAGGCCGAGCCCCCATTGGTCGGTCGCGATGTCGTCGGTCACGGTCGGGATCAGGACGACCGGCCCCACCCCCCAGATCAGCCCGGCCGGGCCGGGATCCTTGGGCGAGAAGAAAAAGCTTTGCGTGGTCGGGCCGAAGCCGATCTGGCGGCCATCGACGTCCGAAATGTTCTGGTTGTAGACCGGCAGGATGGTGCGCGAGATCAGGTTCCAGTTCTCGCTGATCGAGATCGGAATCACTGGCTGGATGTTGAGGTAGTACTGCTCACCCTTGCCGCCGGGAAAGCCCTGATTGTAGTTGAACTGGAACGGCACCGAGATCAGGTCGGCGACCGGGTTCGACAGTTTCTTGGCCAGATCGGCGCTGTCCGAACCGCTCTGGGCTGTTGCGGCCGATGCCAGCGCAAAGGCCGACAGGGTGGCGAGGGCGGTCAGCTTGCGGATCATGGCAGTCCCCTGTGGTCGTTGCGACGCATCACAGAATGGCAGTTTCCGTAGGGTCCGAAAAGTTTGTCCTTTGGTCAACTTTTGCACCGGCGACGTGCCCGCGTCCATTCGGATGTTCGCCGCGACGCTGTGCGATTGCCCCTGTGTGGCGAGGTTGCGGCACCAGAAGGCGGAAAAACGCCGGGCCCAAGCGGTGGGACCCGGCGTGATGTTTACAGAAGGCCGGTCTGTCTTAGCCTTTGTCGCCCTGGGCGCTCGCGGCGGCCTCGAGCTTCTGGATATCCTCGGGGCTGAGCTTCGGGCGCGTGATGTCGAGCGTGATCTTGTCGATCGTCCCGTTGAAGGCGAACGGCACCTGGTAATCGGCGTCATTGACCCCGGTCAGGGTATCCGAGCCGATGTCCTGGCTCTCGTCCCAGGCGAGGGTGATCGGGATGGTATGCTCCATCTTCTGCCGCGCCACCTCCTTGCCGTCGACGCGCATCACCCCTTCGGCGCCCCGGCCGACGCCGGAGAGGCTGTTGAAGGCGAAGGTGCCGAAGCCGAGCCCGTCGTAGTTGAACTCGAACTCGAGCGTGTGCTTGCCCGGAGTGAGCTTGGTGTCGCTCTCCCAGCGCACCCGCTCCAGATCGACGAGGTTCCAGGTGTAGACCGGCACGCCCTTCAGGATATAGAAACCGTGTCCGCCGAACTTGCCGCCCTGGGTGAACAGCATCCCGTCGCCGCCGTCCTCGCCCACCTCGATATCGGCGGTGATCTTGTAGGACGCGTTGAGCAGCAGCGGCTCCGTGCCGTTCGGGTTGCCCGCGACCGGATAGGTGTACTCAAAATGGCTCTTGCCGGCGATGACGCTCGGACGCGGCGTCACCATTCGCGGGGCGAGCGAGTTGTCGAGCGGGAAGACATGGTACTTCGACGCCTCGGCGATGAAGAGTTGCTGCATGTCGCGCAGCTTGTCAGGCATCTCCGCCGCGAGGTCGTTGTTCTGCGTCCAGTCCTTCGTCAGGTCATAGAGCTCCCATTTGAAACTGTTCATCACGTCCTGCGCCGGCACCGAGAACAGCGACCAGGGATCGACGATCGGCGTGGTGTTCGCGTACCAGCCGTTGTTGTAGATGCCGCGGTTGCCGAACATCTCGAAATACTGGACCTTGTGCCGGGTCGGGTCGTCCGGCTTCGCGTCCCAGGTGTAGACCATGCTGGTGCCGTCGAACGGCTTTTGCTCGATGCCATAGACGAACTGCGGCGCCGGGATGCCGGTCGCTTCGAGAACCGTCGGAACGATGTCGATGAAATGGCTGAACTGGTTGCGGACCCCGCCCTTGTCGGTGATGCGGTTCGGCCAGGACATCACCATTCCCTGCCGGGTGCCGCCGAAGTGCGAGGCGATCTGCTTGGTCCACTTGAACGGCGTGTCGAAGGCCCAGGTCCAGCCCACGGCCATGTGGTTGTAGGTCTGGTCGGTGCCCCAGAGGTCGTAGAAGTCCTTGAGTTGCACGTCGACCGGCGGGGTCACGCCATTGAACTGCGCGACCTCGTTCGGCGTGCCGATCGGCGAGCCCTCGGCCGAAGAGCCATTGTCGCCGACGATGTAGATGATCAGCGTGTTGTCGAGCTTGCCCATCCGCCGGATGGTGTCGATCACCCGGCCGTTCTCGTGGTCGGCGTAGGCGAGGTAGGCGGCATAGACGTTCACCTGCCGGAGGAAGAGCTTCTTCTCGTCGTCGCTGAGGTCGTCCCACTGCTTCAGATCATCGGGCCACGGCGTCAGCTCGGCTGTCTGCGGGATGACCCCAAGCTCTTTCTGCTTGGCGAAGATCGTGTCGCGCAGCTTGTTCCAGCCGTCGTCGAACAGGTGCATCGCTTCGATCTTGTCGACCCACTCCTTCGTCGGATGGTGTGGCGCATGGGTGGCGCCGGGCGCGAGATAGACGAAGAACTTCTTGTCCGGGTCGATCGAGTTCAGCGTCTCGAGCTGACGGATCGCGTCATCGGCCTCGGCGGTGATCAGGTTCCAGCCCGGGTTGTCCCGGAACGGGTAGATCTGCGTCGTGTCGTTGAACAGGTTCGGCTGCCACTGGTTGGCGTCGCCGCCCATGAAGCCGTAGAAATGGTCGAAGCCGAAGACTTCGCCGGTCGGCCACTGGTCGAACGGCCCGACCTGGCTTTCGGTATAGGGCGGGGTGTTGTGGTTCTTGCCGTACCACGAGGTGTTGTAGCCGTTGGCCGACAGGATCGTCGCCACGGCGACCTCGTCGCGGCCGATCACCGAGTCGTAGCCCGGATAGCCGGTCGACTGCTCGGCGATGACGCCGAAGCCGGCATTGTGGTGGTTGCGCCCGGTGAGCAGCGCCGCCCGCGACGGCGAGCAGAGCGCCGTCGAGTTGAAATTGGTGTAGCGCAGCCCGTCCGCTGCCAGCTGGTCGAGCGCCGGCATCGGGATCACCCCGCCGAAGGTGGAGCCGGCGCCGAAGCCGGTGTCGTCGGTCAGGATGACGAGGACATTCGGCGCATCCTGCGGTGGCACGATCCGCGGCGGCCAGTAGGGCGTCGAGTCGTGGGCGTTGAGTTCGATCGTTCCCGCGAAGGACGGTGGGACATTCGGGATGTAGTTGCCGTCGATCACAGCGGTCGCGTCCGGGGATCCCGGCGCCGGCGCGGCATCGCGATGGTTGTTCATCCCTGTCGTGACATGCGAGTCGATCGCGACCCCGGCAGGATTGTCCTGCGCAAAGCCCGGCATCGTGCCGAGCGCCGTCAGACCAAGGCCGATGGCCAGTCTGAAAAGCAATCTGGAAGTCATTGTCGTTCCTTCTCCCGTTTGTCCGGCCTGTCGTCCGATACGCGCCACCACGGCGACCGGTTCGCCGCGCAATTCAGGCGCCATGCCGAATCCGTGATGGTAGAATGCGTCGGCTTGACCTAGCGTGGCTTCCCATTGCGTGCCAAAACCTCATCAACTTCATCTTGTTTGAGCCATGTGATAGTTGAACAGCCGCCGCCAATGTCCAGTTCCTTTCCCCTGATACGTGCCTCGGTCCTCGTTCCCTTCGTGAGATGGATGCGCGACAACGGGCGCCCGATAGATCAGGCCCTGCGGTTGGCCGAGCTGAACGCTCCGCCATGGGAACAGCCCGACCGCCCGATCGCCTTTCATAGTGGAATGCGGTTTCTGCAGGATCTGGCGCTGCGCGAGGGGCCGGACATTGGCCACCGCGTTGTATCCGAGGCGAGCCTTTCGGAAATTGGCCTGCTGAGCCGGATCACGGCGGCGGCGGAAACGCCGCGGGAGGCGCTGGGTCTTTTGACGGTGGCGATGGCGCGCCATTCAACGCACGAAAATATCTCCGTGGCACGGGTGTCTGGCGGCATGATGCTCCGCGAGCAGTTGCTGTTTCAAAGCGAACCCGAGCTGCGCCATGTCGAGCAGCAATATGTGGCGGCTCTGGTGCGGGCATTGTGCCGGGCGACCGGCTATCGCGGCGAGCCGCTGGAACAGGTCGAAATGACCCCGCATCCCGTCGCGGGGCTGTCGGGAATGTGGAACGGCCCGGGGATGCATGTGGTGGCAAGCACGACGCGAACGCTGTCGATCTTCATCCCCGACAAGGTCCTCGATCTGCCGTTTCGGCCGCAGATTCGGGGTCAGATGCCGGTGGACGGATGCGAGCCGACCTGGGGCAGGGGATTTGTCAGCACGGCACGGGTCTATATCGAGAACATGCTCGACGGTGGCGAGCAATCGATCGACCGGTTCGCCGCCGCGGCGGGGCTGAGCCGCCGGACGCTGCAGCGCCGGCTGTCCGACGAAGGGACAAGTTATTCGGCGCTGCTGGACGAGGTGCGGCGGAACCGGGCGCTGCGCGGTCTGGCTGAGGGATCGTCGCGGATTGGCGATATCGCCGCCGACCTCGGATATTCCGGGCAGCCGGCATTCCACCGGGCGGTGCGCCGATGGGCGACGGTCTCGCCAAGCGAACTGCGGCGTCTCGGCGGCGCCGGGGTGGCCGACAGGCCGGCGCTGGTGCCGGGGCGCCTGAGCGAGCCCGGCGCAAAGCAGCCCCGGACACGGTCGGCATCCCGCGCGGACCCCTGAGGATGTTCCGGAGGCCGGTGAGTTCCGGCGACGGACGGGCCGCGGGCGGATGGGCCGACCAGTTCGAGGCGCGGCTCAGACCTGGCGGTTGAGCACACCTATTGTGTATGTCTGCCGGCCCGACCGCGGCTGCGGGGCGCGGATCGGGCCGGCGCGGCTGAACCGGCGCTACTTCGGCCCCTCGACATGGCCACCGAAGCCAAAACGCATGGCCGACAGCAGCTTGTCGCCAAAGGTGTGCTCGACCCGGCTGCGATAGCGGGCATAGAGCGCCGAGGTCAGGACATGGGCCGGCACCGCTTCTTCCATCGCGGCCTCGATGGTCCAGTGCCCTTCGCCGCTGTCGGCGACATCGCCGCGGAACCGGTCGAGCCCGGGGTCCTCGGCCAGTTGTCGTGCGCAGAGATCGAGAAGCCACGAGCTGATCACGCTGCCGCGGCGCCAGACTTCGGCGACATCGGTCAGGTTGATGTCGAAGCGCTCGGCTTCGGGCAGGTGCTCGGCGCTCTTGCCTTTTAGGATGTCGAAGCCTTCGGCATAGGCTTGCATCAGGCCGTATTCGATGCCGTTGTGCACCATCTTGACGAAATGGCCCGATCCCACCGGCCCGGTGTGGATATAGCCCTGCTCGGCCCGGGCATCGGCGGTGTCGCTGCGTGGGGTGCGGGGAATGTTGCCGATCCCCGGCGCGAGAGTGGCGAAGATCGGGTCGAGCCGGCACACCACCGCCTCTTCCCCGCCGATCATCATGCAATAGCCGCGCTCGAGTCCCCAGACCCCGCCCGAAGTGCCGACATCGACGTAATGCATGCCCTTTTCCTGCAGCGTCGCCGCCCGCCGGACATCGTCCTTGTAATAGGAATTGCCGCCGTCGATCACCGTCTCGCCGGCCACACCGGCGGCGGCGATCTCGGCGATTGTCTGTTCGGTCGGCTCGCCCGCGGGCAGCATGACCCAATAGATCGCGTTGTCGCCGAGCTTCTCGCGCATGTCCCCGACCCCGAGGGAGGCTATCGCCCCGTCGCTGGCGAGCGCCGCGACCGCCGCGTCGCTGCGGTCAAAGGCCACGACCTCGTGCCCGTCTCTCATCAGGCGGCGCGCGATATTGCCGCCCATCCGCCCCAGGCCGATTACGCCGAGTTTCATGTTGCTGTCCTTTGCTGCTGTCCGCGCCGATTGTCGTCTCCGGTGCGGCAGGGCCGGCACGGAAGACGCACATGCGCCAAGGTCGCGCGTTCGGACGGCGGGGGCAAGCAGCTGTCGCGCGGTGCGCGGCGTCAGGCGGGCTCGTGTACCGGCGCTGTGGCGGCCGCGCGGATCGCGCGGATGTTGGCGCCGTAGGCTGCGGGGCTTTCGACCGATCCGCCGCGGAACACCGCCGAGCCTGCGACCAGCACATTGGCGCCGGCCGAGACGACGATGGGGGCCGTCGTCGGGTCCACGCCGCCGTCGATCTCGATATGCACCGGGCGGTCGCCGATCATCGACCGGAGCTTGCGGATCTTGCTCGACAGGTCGAGAAACTTTTGTCCGCCAAAGCCCGGGTTGACGGTCATCACGCAGATCAGGTCGGTCAGGTCGAGCAGATGCTCGACCGCCTCGGCCGGCGTGCCGGGGTTGAGCGCCACGCCCGCCTTCATCCCGGCGCCGCGGATCGCCTGCAAGGTGCGGTGGATATGCGGGCCCGCCTCGATATGCGCGGTCAGGATGTCGGCGCCCGCCTCGGCATAGGCGTCGATAAAGGGATCGACCGGCGCGATCATCAGGTGCACGTCCATGACCGTTTTCACGTGCGGGCGGAACGCCTTGACCGCCGGCGGGCCGAAGGTGAGGTTCGGCACGAAATGACCGTCCATCACGTCGACATGCACCCAGTCGGCGCCCTCGGATTCGATGGCGCGGATCTCGGCGCCGAAGTTGGCGAAATCGGCGGAAAGGATCGACGGCGCGATCTTGATGGAACGGTCGAAGGTCATCTTGGTCTCCTGTCGGTCATTCGGCGGCGTCGGCGGCCGGGCGGCGGTCGACATCGAGCCCGCCGCGGAACACACGGCTGGCACGGATATCGGGTTCGGCGATGGTCGAAAGGTCGGTCGCGTTAAGCGGTCCTTTCGCTTCGGTGAACAGGCGATTGGCCTGCCGCAGCCGGGCGCGGTCGAGCGCGTTGCGGATCGAGCGGGCATTGGCGAAATGCGGCTGGGCACGGCGGGCGGGGATGTAGTCGGCCATCGCCTGCCGGGCGGCAGGATCGAAGACATAGTTCTGGTCGGTCAGCATCCGCTCGGCGATGCGCAGCAGTTCCGCATCGGAATAGTCCGGAAATTCGATGTGGTGGGCGATGCGCGACCGGAACCCGGGGTTCGAGTCGAAGAACCGGTCCATCCGGTCGGCATAGCCGGCCAGGATCACAACCAGGTCATCGCGGTTGTTCTCCATCACCTGCAACAGGATCTCGATCGCCTCCTGACCATAGTCGCGTTCGTTTTCCGGGCGATAGAGGTAATAGGCCTCGTCGATGAACAGCACGCCGCCCATCGCCTTCTTCAGCACTTCCTTGGTCTTCGGCGCGGTGTGGCCGATGTACTGGCCCACCAGATCGTCGCGGGTCACCGTCACCAGATGCCCCTTGCGGACATAGCCGAGCCGGTGCAGCAGGCCCGCCATCTTCATCGCGACGGTGGTCTTGCCGGTGCCGGGGTTGCCGGTGAACGACATGTGCAGGGTCGGAGTTTCGGTGGCGAGGCCCATCTGCCGGCGGGCCTGATCGACCAGCAGCAGCGCCGCGGTCTCGCGGATCCGGTTCTTGACCGGGCCGAGTCCGATCATGGTCTCGTCAAGCTCGGCCAGCAGGTCGCGCACACCGCTGCTTTCGAAAGCGGCGGCAAGATCGACGGTTTCGGGGCGGGGGGCGTCGTCGTCCATTTCGGGGCTCCTGCGGGAAAGGGGGGCCCGGGCGTGTCGCCCGGGCCGCTGGTTCAGACGTAGCGGGCGCCTTCGGGTTCGCGCACCGCATAGCTTTCGATGGTATAGCGGACCACGCGTCCCTCGCCCTCCTGCCGCACCAGGCGGAAGCCCGGTTCCTGCGCGGGGCGGTTGACGATGAAGCACATGCGGATCGATTCCCAGCCCGGGCTCGCATCGAAGGCGATGACACGGATGTATTTGCTGCCGTGCGCCTTGCGGCATTCGTTGACCTCGAAGACCGCCGCGGCGGCATCGGGATTGTCGAACATCGGGTGGCCCCACATCTCCCAATAGGTGTTCCGCGGATGCGGGTCGTCGGTGTATTCGACCGAGACCGCCCAGCCCTTGTCGATGGCATATTGTGCCTGCTGGCGGATCTGGTCGTCGGTGAGGTCGGGCAGGAAGCTGAACTGGCCCTGGGTAACTTTCATTGGTCTACTCCTGTTGATCTGGGCTCAGGCCGTGACTTCGGGGGTGGGCGCATAGTCGGGCTGGTCGGTCGAGGTATAGTCGAACGTGACGTCCTTCCAGGTGTCCAGCGCCTGCTTCAGCGGCGTGCAGGTACGGGCGGCATCGCGCAGGATGTCGGGGCCCTCGTTCCAGATGTCGCGTCCGGCATTGCGGGCATAGACCATGGCCTCGAGTGCGACGCGGTTCGCCGTGGCGCCGGCCGAGACGCCGTGCGGGTGGCCGATGGTGCCGCCGCCGAACTGCAGCACCACATCCTCGCCGAGATACGAGATCAGCTGGTGCATCTGGCCGGCATGGATGCCGCCCGACGCGACCGGCATCATCTTGTTCAGCGACGCCCAGTCCTGATCGAAGAAGATCCCGTTTTCCAGCGCCATCGGGTTAAATTCCTCGCGGAAGATGTCGTAGTACCCCTTGGTCGTCGCCGGATCGCCTTCGAGCTTGCCGACGACGGTGCCGGCGTGCAGGTGGTCGACGCCCGCAAGCCGCATCCATTTGGCAATGACGCGGAAGCTGACGCCGTGGCTGCGCTGGCGGGTATAGGTCGAATGCCCGGCGCGGTGCAGGTGCAGGATCATGTCGTTCGCCCGCGCCCACTTCGCCATCGACTGGATCGCGGTATAGCCGATCACAAGGTCGATCATCACGACGATCGAGCCAAGCTGCTTGGCGAACTCGGCGCGCTCGTACATGTCCTCCATGGTTCCGGCGGTGATGTTGAGATAGGTTCCCTTGACCTCGCCGGTCGCGGCCGAGGCGCGGTTGACGGCCTCCATGCAGTACAGGAACCGGTCGCGCCAGTGCATGAACGGCTGCGAATTGATGTTCTCGTCGTCCTTGGTGAAGTCGAGTCCGCCTTTCAGCGCCTCATAGACCACGCGGCCATAGTTGCGCCCCGACAGCCCGAGCTTCGGCTTCACCGTCGCACCGAGCAGCGGCCGACCATAGCAGTTCAGCCGCTCGCGTTCGACGACGATGCCGGTCGCCGGGCCCTGGAAGGTCTTCACATAGGCGGTGGGCAGGCGCATGTCCTCGAGCCTGAGCGCCTTGAGCGGCTTGAAGCCAAAGACGTTGCCGATGATCGAGGCGGTGAGGTTGGCAATCGAGCCGCCCTCGAACAGGTCGAGGTCATAGGCGATATAGGCAAAGAACTCGCCGGGAGAATTCGGCACCGGATCGACGCGATAGGCCTTGGCGCGGTACTTCTCGCTCGCCGTCAGACGGTCGGTCCAGACCACCGTCCAGGTCGCGGTCGAACTTTCGCCCGCAACCGCGGCGGCGGCTTCGATCGCGTCCACACCGTCCTGCGGCGTGATCCGGAACAGCGCGATGATGTCGGTGTCCTTGGGTTCGTAGTCGGGCTCCCAATACCCCATCTGGGCGTATTTCATCACCCCCGCGGCATAGCGCTTGGCGCCTGTGACTCTGGTCTGGTCGTTCATGTCGTTCATGTCCTTCGTCCTCTGGGGCTGTTCAGGCGGCCTTTTCGGCGCCAATGGCGGGATCGAGCGCGCCGCTGGCATAGCGCCGCGCCATTTCGTCGAGCTGGATCGGCTTGATCTGGCTGGCATGGCCCGCCGTGCCGAAGCGCTCGAAGCGGTCGCGACACAGCGCTTCGAGCGCTTCCATCGCGGGGATCTGGAACTTGCGCGGGTCGAATTCGCGCGGGCTTTCCAAGGCGACCTTGCGGTACTGGCCGGTCATCGCCATCCGGCAGTCGGTGTCGATGTTGACCTTGCGCACACCCATCCGGATGCCGCGTTCGATCTCTTCCACCGGCACGCCATAGGTTTGGGGCATCTCGCCGCCGAAGCGGTTGATGATGTCCTGCAATTCTTGCGGCACCGAGGAAGAGCCGTGCATCACCAGATGCGTGTCGGGCAGGCGGGCGTGGATCGCGGCGATGGTGTCCATCGCAAGGATCTCGCCGTCGGGCTTGCGCGAGAACTTGTAGGCGCCGTGGCTGGTGCCGCAGGCAATGGCCAGCGCGTCGCAGCGGGTGCGGGCGACGAAATCCACCGCCTGTTCGGGATCGGTCAGAAGCTGGTCGTGAGACAGCTTGCCTTCGGCCCCCGATCCGTCCTCTTCGCCCGCCTCGCCGGTTTCGAGGCTGCCAAGCACACCGAGCTCGCCCTCGACCGAGGCGCCGACCGCATGGGCGGCGCGGGTGACGCGGGCCGTGATCTCGACATTGTAGTCATAGGAGGCAGGCGTCTTCATGTCCTCCATCAGCGAGCCGTCCATCATCACCGAGGTGAATCCGTGCCGGATCGCCGACAGGCAGGTGGCGTCGTTATTGCCGTGGTCCTGGTGCAGCACGATCGGGATCTCGGGGTGCATCTCGGCCAGTGCCTCGACCATGTGGCGCAGCATTATGTCGCCGGCATAGCTGCGGGCACCGCGGCTGGCCTGCAGGATCACCGGCGCATCGCAGGCCTTGGCCGCGCGCAGGATCGCAAGCCCCTGTTCCATGGCGTTGATGTTGAAGGCCGGCACGCCATAGGCGTTCTCGGCGGCGTGATCGAGCAATTGGCGCAGGGTAATAAGGGCCATGAGTTTCCTCCCTCTTGATTGGTCCGCAGCAGCGGTTCAGGCGGTCGCGCGCGTTTCGATCTGGCGCCGGGCCGCGTCTGCGGCGGCCTCGGCCGTGATGCCAAAGTGGCGGTAAAGTTCGGGCGCGGGGGCGGAGGCCCCGAAGCCCGCCATGCCGACGAAGCTGTCGGAGCGTTCGAGGAACAGGTCCCACCCCTGGCGGATTGCGGCCTCGATCCCGACGCGGGGGACGTCGCCGCGAACCTGCTGGCGATAGTCTTCCGGCTGCGCCGCAAACAGCTCGAAGCTCGGCGCCGAAACCACCGCGGCCCGGATCCCGTCTGCGGCCAGCAGGCAAGATGCCTCCATCGCGATCTCGACCTCGGAGCCGGTGGCGATCAGCGTCACGTCGCGCCCGCCTTCGGGTTCGTTCAGCACATAGGCGCCGCGTGCGGTCAGGTTCTCGTCGCGATGCGCGGTGCGCAGGGTCGGCAGGTTCTGGCGCGACAGGCAGAGCAGGGTCGGCGTGCTGTCCGATGCCGCGGCGATCTGCCAGGCCTCGGCGGTCTCGACCGCGTCGGCGGGGCGGATCACGGTCAGGTTCGGGATCGCCCGCAGCGAGGCGATGGTTTCGACCGGCTGGTGGGTCGGGCCGTCTTCGCCCAGCCCGATGCTGTCGTGGGTCATGACATAGGCGACAGGCACCCCCATCAGCGCCGACAGACGGATGGCCGGCCGGCAGTAATCGGCGAAGGCAAGGAAGGTGCCGCCATAGGGAAAGAAGCCGCCATGCAGCGCGATGCCGTTCATGGCAGCCGCCATGCCGTGTTCGCGGATGCCATAGTGGATGTAGTCGCCCGAATAATCGCTGCGGCTGACCGCGCGCATGGCGCCTGTGCGGGTGTTGTTCGACCCCGTCAGGTCGGCCGAGCCGCCGATGGAATTGGGCAGGGTCGCGTTCATCACTTCCAGCGCCATTTCGCTGGACTTGCGGGTCGCGACCTTGGGCGCCTCGGCGGACAGCCGTTTCTTGTAGGCTGTCATGGCGGCATCGAGGGCCGCGGCATCGGGCCGGGCGAGCGAGAGGTCGAAGGCGGTGGAATTGGCAGCGCCCGCCTTGCGCGCGGCCCAGTCCGCGCGGGCTGCGGCGCCACGGTTGGCCACCTCGGTCCAGGCGCTGCGAACCGCGTCGGGCACCTCGAAGGGCGCGTGCGGCCAGTCGAGCGCCTTGCGCGCGGCAGCGATCTCGTCGGCGCCAAGCGGCGCGCCGTGAACCTTGTGGCTGCCAGCCTTGTTGGGCGCGCCCTTGCCTATCACCGTGCGGCAGGCGATCATCGAGGGCTTTCCGGTTTCGGCGCGGGCGGCCTCGATGGCCGCCGCAATCGCGGCGGTATCGTGGCCGTCGACGGCCTGCACCTGCCAACCCGCGGCCTCGAACCGCTTTTGCTGGTCCATCGAGGTCGAAAGGTCGGTCGCGCCGTCGATGGTGATGCGGTTGTCGTCCCAGAAGACGATCATCCGGCCCAGCCCGAGGTGGCCGGCAAGGTCGATCGCCTCATGGCTGATCCCCTCCATCAGGCAGCCGTCGCCGGCCATGACATAGGTCCAGTGATCCACCAGATCGTCGCCAAAGCGCGCGTTGTGCAGCCGCTCGGCCAGCGCCATGCCGACCGCGGTCGCGATGCCCTGGCCAAGCGGGCCTGTCGTGGTCTCGATCCCCTTGGCGTGGCCATATTCGGGGTGACCGGCGGTGCGGGCGCCAAGCTGGCGGAAGGCGCGCAACTGGTCGGCGCCCATGTCGTCATACCCGAGCAGATGGTTGACGGCATAAAGCAACATCGAGCCGTGGCCCGCGCTCATCACGAAACGGTCGCGGTCGGGCCAGGCGGGGTCCGCGGGGTCGATGGTGAGGAAGCGGTTGAACAGCACCGCCGCAACATCGGCGAGCCCCATGGGCGCGCCGGGGTGGCCGGAATTCGCGGCCTCGACCGCATCCATCGTCAGAACGCGGATTGCGGTCGCCATAAGGCGTTCGTCGGCTTTGACCGGGGATTGGACGTTCATCGGCGTTCTCCTCAGGCGCGTCGGGATTCGCTCACCAGCCGATTGACCATCGGGGTGAAGATGAGCTGCATGGCGAGATCGAGCTTGGAGCCGGGGATCGCGATCGAATTGGCCCGGGTCATCCAGGAATTGTGGATCATGTTGGTCAGATAGGGGAAATCGATCCCCCGCGGGTTCCGGAACCGGATCACCACCAGGCTTTCGTCGGCGGTCGGGATCCAGCGGGCGGTAAAGGGGTTCGAAGTATCGACCACCGGCACGCGCTGGAAGTTGATGTCGGTCTGGGTGAACTGCGGGCAGATGCAGTGAACATAGGCGTGCATCCGGCGCAGGATCGTGTCGGTCACGGCCTCGGTCGTGTAGCCGCGGCTCGACTTGTCGCGGTGGATCTTCTGGATCCATTCGAGGTTGATCACCGGGACAACGCCGATCTTCAGGTCGGCGTGCGAGGCGAGGTCGACCTCGTCGTTGACCACGGCACCGTGCAGACCCTCATAGAACAGCAGGTCCGAGCCATCCTCGAACGGCGCCCATTCGGTGAAGGTGCCGGGGGCGGCGCCATAGCACTCCGCCTCGGCGTCGTCGTGGATATAGTGGCGGGTCTCGCCCCGGCCGGTCGCGCCATACTTGCGGAACACATCCTCCAGCTTGACCAACTCGTTGGCCTCATAGCTGAAGTGGCTGAAGGTCTGGTCGCCCGCGGCCTTGCGTGCCTCGACCTCGGCCTTCATGCCGGCGCGGTCGAAGTGATGGAAGGCGTCGCCTTCGATCGACACCGTCTTCACACCCTCGCGGCGGAAGATCTGGTCGAAGGTCGCCTTGACCGTGGTTGTGCCGGCACCAGAGGAGCCGGTCACCGAGATGATCGGATGTTTCTTGGACATTTCAGGTCTTTCGTCTTGATCAGGCGCGGAACAGGCCGCGGTCGCCGAATAGGGCCGAAACCTCGCGGTCAGGCAGGTCGTGGTAGGATGCTACGCGGTCCACCTTGTCGGCGGTTCCGAACACGAAGGGGGTGCGGGCGTGCAGGCTGTCTGGCACAAGATCGAGGATGCGGGTGGTCCCGGTCGTGGCCTTGCCGCCCGCCTGTTCGACCAGAAAGGCAATCGGTGCGCATTCATAGACCAGCCGCAACCGCCCCTTGGCATAGCCGCTGCGGTCGTCGGAGGGGTAGAGGAAGATGCCGCCGCGGGCCATGATCCGGTGGGTTTCGGCCACCAGCGAGGCCACCCAGCGCATGTTGAAGTTCTGGCCGCGCGGGCCGTCGACCCCGGCGAGGCAATCGTCGATATAGGCGCGCACCGGCTTCGACCAATGGCGATAGTTCGAGGCGTTGATGGCGAATTCGCTCGCATCGGCCGGCAAGACGGGCGCCTTCGGGGTTTCGCGGAACTGACCCGTGGCGCGGTCGAGGATGAACAGCCGCAGACCCGCGCCAAAGCTGGTGACCAGCGCGGTCTGGGGGCCATAGATGAAATAGCCGGTGGCGCGCAGATGCGAGCCGTCGCGCAGGAATGTTGCCGTCGCATCGGGTTCGGCCGGCTGGATCGCGAAGATCGTGCCGATCGAGACGTTGACGTCGATGTTCGAGGATCCGTCGAGCGGGTCGATGGCCAACGCCAGGCGCCCCTCGGGGTCGATTTCGGCCACCGTCTCGCGCTCTTCCGAGGCGTACCAGCGCACGCCGGTGCCGCGCAGCGCCGCGGCAAAGGCGTCGTCGGCCATGATGTCGAGCGCCTTCTGGCTGTCGCCGTCGGTATTGGCGCCGACCGTGGCGCCAAGGCTCTGGCCGAGCGGTCCGAGTGCGATGGTGGCCGACAGATCCGCGGCGACCGCGCAGAGCGCCGAGATGATCGGCGCGATGTCTGCGGGAATTTCGGTGCCTGTGGTGGCCGGTGTGAGCATCATGATCTGGCCTCCCCTCCTCGTCTTTTGCGCCTTTCTTGTTCCCGATTTTCAGTGATAGATAAATTTAGAAATTCGATGGTATGTGTAAGGAAAATTTTGAAACGCCTCGATCAGATCAGCCTCAGGCAGCTTCGGGCTCTTGACACCGTTGCGCGCGAAGGCACTGTCACGGCCGCCGCCGATTGCCTTGGGCTGACCGGGCCGGCCGTTCACAGCCAGCTGAAATTGCTGGAGGAATCCATCGGATCAGCGCTGCTGGAACGGGACGGCAAGGGGCCAAGCCAGCCCACCCCGCAGGGCCGGGTGCTGATCGAAGCCTATTGCGAGGTCCGCGCCTCGCTCGAACGGGCCGTGCACACGATAAATGCGCTCGACCGCGGCCAGATCGGCAGCGTGGTGCTGGGCGTCGTCAGCACGGCTAAGTATTTCGCCCCGCGAATCGTCGCCCGGCTGCGGCAGGAGTTCCCCGAGGTCGACATCATCCTGAAGGTCGGCAACCGCGAGGTAACGGTCGCGGGACTGGCCAAGGGCGAGTTCGACCTGTGCCTCATGGGGCGCCCGCCGCGCGAGCCGCTGTGCGAGGCGATCCCGCTTGGCGACAACCCCCATGTTCTGATCGCGGCTGCGGACCATCCGCTGGCACAGCAGGCGCGGGTCGACAGCGAAGCGTTGCTGCGCGAGCACTTCGTGATGCGCGAGGATGGCTCGGGAACGCGAATTCTGGCGATGCGGTTCGTCGAAGACATCGCTCGCGGGCAGGCGGTGCGCATGGTCGAGATGTCGTCGAACGAAACCATAAAGCAGGCGGTGATGAGCGGGCTCGGCATCGCCGTGATCTCGGGGCACACGGTCGCCGAGGAACTGCGGACGGGTCGGCTGGCGATGCTGTCCTGCGCCGGGATGCCCATTGTCCGGAAATGGTATCTGCTGAGCCGTCCCGACCGCCACACGCGGCCCGCCGCCCACAAGGTGCAGGCGTGGATCGTCGAGAATTCGGCGTCGCTGTTCCCCGACCTGAACCTTTAGGCCCGCAGTTCAGGTCGCGCGGCCGATCCCGGTCTGGCCGTGGCCGTCGAGCGCCGGGGCATCGTCCTTCAGCGCGATCCCGGTCAGCCCTCGGGCCAGTGCCTGACGGGCAAGCCAGGCGATCTTGGCCGCCGCCTGCTCATGGCTCTGGCCGCCGCGGGCATGGATGTTCGAGATGCAGTTGCGTTCGCTGTCGCGCCGGCCATCGCGAGGGGCGAAGGTCAGATAGGCGCCAAGGCTGTCGGCCACGGTCAGGCCCGGCCGTTCGCCGACCAGCACCACGACCAGCCGGGCACCAAGACGCGCGCCGATCTGATCGCCGATGGCGACCCGGCCCTGACGGGCAAGCACGACGGGGCCGACTTTCAGGCCCTTCAGCGGCCCGTCGCAGGCACGCACGACCGCGGCAGCGTGGGTCTGGACCGCATCGGCCGAAAGCCCGTCGGCAATGACAAAGGCGAGATCCGACGCCGGATGCCCGTCGAGCGCGGGCCAGTCGCCGGGCCCGAGCCTGCGGCCAAGGTCAGGGCGGCGCAGATAGGTCGCGCGGTCCGGGGCGGCGCTGTCGACAAGGATCGTCGGGTGGGGGGCGAGGTCATCGGCGAGGGCCGCGAAATCGACGGCCCGCTGGACGGCGTCGCGGGCGCGGGCATGGGCGAACTGGAATTCGAGGTTGGCCGCAACGGGCAGGGCGCTTCCGGCCCGGCCGAGCCCGATCCGGGCCGGCGTCGCGGCGCGCAGCCGCGCCCAGGGGTCTTTCGTCACCTCGCCTGTCATGCCGCCCCCGCGATCAGGGCACGGGTCGGTGCATCGGATTCGAGCAGGTGGCCGCTTGCGTCGATCAGGCCGACACGCTCCAGCCAGGCTTCGAACTCGGGCGCCGCGCGCAGCCCGAACGTGTTGCGCAGGTAGACGATGTCGTGGAAGCTCAGGCTTTGATAATTCAGCATGATGTCGTCCGAACCCGGAACCGCGATCAGGAAGGTGACGCCGGCATCGGCAAGCAGCGTCATCAGCACGTCCATGTCGTTCTGGTCGGCCTCGGCGTGGTTGGTATAGCAGACATCGACCCCCATTGGCAGGCCAAGCAGCTTGCCGCAGAAGTGATCCTCGAGCCCCGCGCGAATGATCTGCTTGCCGTCATAGAGGTATTCGGGGCCGATGAATCCGACGACGGTGTTGACCAGCAACGGGCGATAGCGTCGGGCGACGGCATGGGCGCGCGCCTCCAGCGTCTGCTGATCGACGCCGTGGTGGGCATCGGCAGACAGCGCCGAGCCCTGACCGGTTTCGAAATACATCACGTTCTGCCCGGTGGTGCCGCGGCCGAGCGAAAGCGCCGCGTCATAAGCCTCGTCCAGCACCGACAGGCTGACGCCGAAGCCGTCGTTCGCGGCCTCGGTGCCGGCAACGGACTGGAACACCAGATCGATGGGGGCGCCGCGCGCCATGATCTCGATCGCGTTGGTGATGTGGGTCAGAACGCAGCTTTGCGTGGGGATCTCGTAGCGCTGGCGCAGTTCGTCCAGCATCTCGATCAGGGCGATGGCGTTCGGGATGTTGTCGGTCGCGGGGTTGATGCCGATCACCGCGTCGCCGACGCCATAGGTCAGCCCGTCGAGGATGCCGGCCGCGATCCCCTGCAGGTCGTCCGAAGGGTGGTTCGGCTGCAACCGGCTGCCGATGCGGCCGGGCAGGCCCAGCGTGGTGCGGAAGGCCGCGGTGACGGGCGCCTTGCGCGCGGCGGAAATCAGGTCGCGGTTGCGCATCAGCTTCGCGGTCGCAGCGACCATCTCGGGCGTCAGGCCGGGGGCCAGGGCTGTCACCTGCGCAGGCGTTGCCGCGTCCGACAGCAGCCAGTCGCGAAACCCGCCGACAGTCATCGACCGGACCGGCGCGAAGGCGGCGTCGTCGTGGCTGTCGAAGATCAGCCGCGTCACCTCGTCGGTCTCATAGGGGATCACCGCCTCGCTGAGGAACGTGGTCAGCGGCAGATCGGCCAGCACCGCCTGCGCGGCAACCCGGGCAGTCTCGCTGGCCGCGGCGATCCCGGCCAGTTCGTCGCCCGATCGCAACGGGGTCGCTGCGGCAAGGGTTTCGCGCAGCGAGCCGAAGCGGAAGGTCTCGCCGCCGAAGGCGGTGCGGTAGAGTGTCATCGAGGGGATCCGTTGGCGGACATTTCAGGTTTGGGGACCGCGACGGCCGGACCCAGAAAGCCAGGCAAACGACCGGCAGCCTGCAGGAAGGCACTGCCCGGCGCGGGTGCCGGGTGGGTGGGAAGATCTGGGTGGTACATCAATTGCCGATGATAGCACGGAGCCGCACCTAATGGCACGGCTCCGAACGCGGTTCAACGATAGGGGTAGCCCGCGGCTTCCTGCACGGCGGAATACTGCTTGAAGATCTCGACCACGCGCGCCGCACGCGGCGAGGTGGCGGCGATCTCGTCCCAGAACACCTGCGCGTCGCCCACGACCTGCGCCCATTCCTCGGGCGGCAGCGAGGTCAGTTCCATCTTCTGGCCCTCGACCCGCAGCTTGGCCTCGCCGCCCCAGTACCAGACGTTGCGGTAATAATGCGACTGGTCGATGGTGGTCAGGTAAAGCTGCTTGAGATGCGGCGGCACCTTGGCCCAGGATTCCGAGTTGGCGAAATAGCTGCCGAACCAGGCGCCGGTGACCGAGTTGGTCAGGGCATAGTTGCAGACGTCGGCCCAGCCGACCTCATAGGCTTCGGTGAACCCGCACCAGGCGACACCGTCAAGCTCGCCGGTGCGCATCGCCACCTCGACGTCGTCCCAGGGCACGGTCACCGGGATCAGGCCATACTGGCTGAGGAACTTCCCGGCGGTCGGCACGCCAAAGACGCGTTTGCCCTTCATGTCGGCAAGGCTGCGGATCGGTTCGTTGACGGTGAAGATGTGCAGCGGATCCCAGGCGCCGGTCGACAGCCAGGTGACGTTCTCGACCTCGTCGTAGGCCTCCTGCCAGATCTTGTCCAAGCCGTAGTACATGAACATCGCCGCCACATCGAGGCTGTAGCGGGTGGCAAAGGGGAAGTAGCCGCCGAAGACCGAGATATCGACCGGCGAGGCCATGGTCGCCTCGTCCGACTGCACCGCATCGAGCACGCCGTTCTGCAGTGAGCGGAACAGCTCGGCCGTGGGGACAAGCTGGTCGGCGTAGTAAAGCTCGATCTCCATCTCGCCATTGGCGGCGGCGTTGAACGCCTCGATCTGCGGCAGGATCACATGGGCGCCCAGCGGGGCACCGGAATAGGTCTGCAGCCGCCATTTGATCGGCGCCGACTGCGCGTTGAGGTAGGGCGCGGCCAGCGGGCTGGCGGCAAGTGCCGCACCGCCGAGGCCCGCGCGCTTCATGAAGCTTCGGCGGGTCGACAGGATGCGTTCGGACGGCGTGATGAGTTTCGGGGTCTTCTCGGTCATCTTCTTGGTCTCCTTCAGTTGGAATGATCCAGCCTTCTGCGGGCGGTTCGGGGAAGGGGCAGGCTCATCGCGCGTTCGCCATCTGGGGCAGCCAGAGCGCGATACCGGGAAACAGCATGACCAGAAGGATGGTCAGCGCCATCATGATCACGAAGGGCCAGATCGACCGGTAGATGTCGGTCAGCCCGATCTCCTTTGGCGCCATCGAGCGCATCAGGAACAGGTTATAGCCGAAGGGGGGCGTGATATAGGCGATCTGGCAGGTCATCGTATAGAGCACGCCGAACCAGATCAGCTGGTTGTCGATGCCGAGATCGAGCATCCGCACCAACGGGATATAAAGCGGCGCGACGATCACCAGCATGGCGGTGTCGTCGAGGAACATGCCCATCACGATGAAGCTGACCTGCATCATGATGATGGTCTGCCAGGGCGTCAGCTCCCAGTTGTTGATGAACAGGTTCTCGATCGCGCGGACCGCGCCAAGGCCGTCGAAGACGGAACCAAAGGCCAGCGCGGCCAGGATCAGCCACAGGAACATGCAGGAGATGGCGAGCGTCTTGCGCGCGGTCTCGTGCAGGATGCGAAAGCTCAGGCGTCGTTTGAACAAGGCGGCCAGCGTCGCCGAGGTGGCGCCGACGGCCGAGCTTTCCACAAGGCTGATATAGCCCATGACGAACAGCCCGGTCATGGCGAAGAAGATCAGGAACGGGATGATCCCGGCGCGCAGCAGCGCCAGCTTTTCGCTGAGCGGCAGGTTCAGGTCGTCTTCCGACACCGTCGGTGCAAGCGACGGGTTCAACCGGGCGCGCACGAGGATATAGACGATGAACATCGCGGCCATCAGCAGCCCCGGCACGACGCCGGCAAGCCACAGCTGGCTGACCGGCTGGCGCGCGATCATGCCGTAAAGCACCAGCACGACCGAGGGCGGCACCAGAATGCCAAGCGAGGACCCGCCTTGCACCACGCCCGAAATCAGAACCTTGTCATAGCCGCGCCTGAGCATCTCGGGCAGCGCGATGGTGGCGCCGATTGCCATGCCGGCGACCGACATCCCGTTCATGGCCGATATGATCACCATCAGCACGATGGTTCCGACCGCCAGCCCGCCGCGCACCCGGCCGAACCAGACGTGCAGCATCTTGTAGAGGTCTTCGGCGATGCCCGCCTCGGACAGGATATAGCCCATGTAGATGAACAGGGGCAGGGTCAGCATCGGGAACCAGTTGAACAGCTTGAACGCCGACGAGAACGGGATCTCGACCCCGCCGGTGCCATAGAGCATCAGCACCATGCCCGAGGCGACAAAGCCGATCGCGGCAAAGACGCGCTGGCCGGTCAGCAGCAGCACCATCATCGAGGCGAACATCAGCAGGGCGATCATTTCGTGGGTCATCAGATCGCTTTCCCGCGCAGCTTGGCCACGGTCTTTATGAAGATGGATATGGTTTGCAGGATCATCAGCGCGATGCAGGCGACCATCAGCGACTTGATCGGGATCATCGAGGGGTTCCACATCGAGAACCGCTTTTCGTTGGTCGCGATGGCATAGCCGAGGCTGGAGATCGACCCCCAGAACAGCACGCCAAGATAGAACAGCAGGCAGAAGATCGTGACCGCGTCGAGCCAGGCCTTGCCGCGTTCGGACAGGCGTTCATAGAACAGGTCCATGCGGACATGGTCTTCGTTCTTCAACGACATCGCGCCGCCCATGAAGTAATAGGCGGCAAGCGTGAACTGGGTGAACTCGACGCACCAGTTCAGCGGGATGTCGATCACGTTGCGGGTTATCGCATCGAGCAGCAACACCCCGACCATGACGAAGATCAGGTACATCGCGACAATGCCGACATAGTCCGAGATCCTGTCGACGGTGCGCACATAGGCGCGGATCATTTCTGGCATAGGTATCTCCTGCCCGCCGTCATCTGCCCACCCTCACCGGATCGTCACGCCAGCCTCGCCAAGCGCGTCGGCCAGGGAAGCCTCGGGGGGCCTTTCCGTAACGAGAACGTCGATCTCGTCGAAGCCACAGACGCGAAAAGCGGCGCGTCTGCCAAATTTCGAGGCGGTCGCCAGAACGATGACGTTCTGCGCCCGCGCGATCATGGCGCGCGCAATCTCGGCCTCGGCCACGTTCGAATCCATGGCCCCGATGTCGGGCGCGAGTGCCGCGACCGTGACGATGGCGTGGTCGGCGCGGTATAGGTCGAGCTGCGCCAGCGCCGCGGCGCCCACGGTCTGGTGATTGCCGGCGGCATAGCTGCCGCCAAGCAGGAAGACCTGGGTCTCGTCCTCGGCCGCGCGGCGCCCGAAGCTGCTGGCGATTGCCAGCGAATTGGTGATGACCGACAGGCCGCGAATCCCGGCCATGGCCTCGGCCGCGATCAGCGTGGTCGATCCGGTGTCGATCATGATCGTGTCGCCGGCGCCGATCTCGGGCACCAGCTTGGCGGCAATGGCGGCCTTGGCCTCGGGGTCCTCGGCCATCCGGTCCTGAAAACTCGGCTCGACATGCAGCCGCGCCAGCGGGCGGGCGCCGCCATGGACCTTGCGCAGCACCCCGTCGGTGGCCAGCCGGGCCAGATCGCGGCGGATGGTTTCGGCCGATACGGCGAAGGCCTGTGCCAGCGTCTCGACGCTTTGTTCGCCCCGGCGTTCCACCAGCGCGGCAATCTCGGCTCTGCGGTCTATCGGCCTCATCGAAGCTCCAATCGTCCTCGGACCGGGGCCCGGTGAATGGGGTGTCGCGCCGCCAGCGACGGAAGAGGAAGGAGCCACCCGGCAGCTGCGACATGCTCAGGATACGGGCAATGCGGCGCGGCCTGTCAACAAAAATGCCCGAATTATGACTGTATGGCCGATATTCTGCCCCAAACATTGACCATATGGGCATTCGATGCCCATATTTAGGTCGAGATGTGACCGGAAGGACCCGAATCAATGCCAGACAGGACGCACGGCAACACCTGTTTCGACGTCGCGGTGATCGGTGCCGGTGTGATCGGTTGCGCCATCGCGCGGCGGCTGAGCCTGCTTGGGGCCCATGTCGCGGTGCTGGAAAAGGCGCCCGACATCCTCGATGGCGCATCAAAAGCCAACAGCGCGATCCTGCACACCGGCTTTGACGCCCCGGTTGGTTCGCTTGAGGCCGAGTGCATCCGCGAGGGTCACCGCGAATACCTCGAGATCCGCGAGCGGCTGAACCTGCCGCTCGACCGCTGCGGCGCGCTGGTGCTGGCCTGGACCGAGGCCGAAGAGGCGAAGCTGCCCGAGCTGATCGCGCAGGCGCACGCAAATGGCGTCGCGGATGTCGAGATGTTGGGCCGCAACCGGATCCTCGATCTGGAGCCGGCGCTTGCGCCCCGGGTCCGTGCCGGGTTCCTGGTGCCGCGGGAAAGCCTGATCGACCCCTGGTCGGCGCCGCATGCCTATCTGCTGCAGGCCTTGGAGACTGGCGCCACGCTGTTGCGCGACTGTGCGGTGACCGGCGGCGACTTTGACGGCTCCGAATGGCGGCTCGAGACGTCGCAAGGGCCGCTGCGGTCGGGTATCGTCGTCAACGCCGCGGGGCTTTACGGCGACCGCGTGGACGAGATGCTGCTGGGGGAAAGCACGTTCGATATTCGGCCCCGCAAGGGCCAGTTCGTGGTCTTCGACAAGACCGCGGCGCGGCTCGCGCGGCACATCCTGCTGCCGGTGCCGGGCGAAAAGACCAAGGGGATCGTGGTTTGCCGCACGGTCTGGGGCAATCTGCTGGTCGGCCCCACCGCCGAGGAACAGAGCGATCGCCAGACCGCGGCGCTGGTCCCCGAGACGCTCGAGATGCTGCGCGCCAGGGGGGCCGAGATCCTGCCGGCGCTGGCGGAGGAGGAGATCACGACGCTTTATGCCGGTTTGCGCCCCGCGACCGAGCGCAAGGAATACCGTGTCACGGCCCACGAGGGGCGGGCGATGATCACCGTCGGCGGGATCCGCTCGACCGGGCTGTCGGCGGCGCTGGGGCTCGCCGCCCATGTGGCGCGGCTGGCCGAGGCGCTGGGGCTTTCCCCGGCGCCGCCAGCCGATCCGGTCTGGCCCGCGGTCGCGAACATCTCGGAAGGGGCAGAACGCGACTGGCAGCGGCCGGGCAATGGCGGCATCCTGTGTCATTGCGAACTGGTGACGCGGCGCGAGGTCGAGGCCGCGATGACAGGCCCGCTGGCGCCGCAGACGCTGGCCGGGCTGAAACGGCGGACGCGGGTGACGATGGGGCGCTGCCAGGGGTTCTATTGCTCGGCAGCCCTTGCCGCCTGCACGAAGGGACGGTTGGCCCATCCGATGGTGGAGGACGATGATGAGTGATCTGCCGCAGCTCTGTGATGTGCTGATCGTCGGCGGCGGCCCGGCCGGGCTGGCGGCGGCGGTGCGGCTGCGCGCATTGGGCATCGGCTCGGTCCATGTGCTGGAGCGCGAATCCGAGACCGGCGGCATCCCCCGCCACTGCGCCCATTCCCCCTATGGCCTGCGCGAATTCCGGCGGCCGATGTTCGGCCCCGCCTTTGCCCGCCGCCTGACCGCGGCGGCCGAAGCGGCGGGTGCGTCCCTGCACCGGCAGGTCACAGTCACGGCGCTGCATCCGGGCGGGCGGGTATCGCTGAGCACGCCCGACGGGATGGCCGAGATCGACGCCCGCGCCGTGCTGCTGGCGACCGGCGTGCGCGAAAGCCCGCGCGCCGTGCGGCTGATCGGCGGGACCAAACCCGGCGGCGTGCTGAACACCGGCGCCTTGCAGGGGCTGGTGCATCTGGACGGGTTGAAGCCGTTTTCGCGGCCGCTGATCTTGGGGACGGAACTGGTCTCGTTCTCGGCGCTGCTGACCTGCCGGCAGGCCGGAATGCGCCCGGTGGCCATGGTCGAGCCGAACGACCGGATGACGGCGCAGGCGCCATTGCGGGCTGCGCCGCTCGTGTTCGGGGTGCCGCTGTGGCTGAACACCGACCTGGTCGCGATTCATGGCGCCGATCGGGTGGAGGGCGTGACGCTGGCCACGGGGTCTACGACGCGCGAGGTCGAGGTGGACGGGGTGGTATTGACCGGCCGGTTCCGGCCCGAGAACGCCCTGTTGCGGGCCAGCCATCTGGCGGTCGATCCCGGCACGCTCGGCCCCGAGGTCGATCAGTACGGCCGCTGTTCGGATCCGGCCTATTTCGCCGCCGGCAACCTGCTGCGCGCGGTCGAGACCGCGGGCTGGTGCTGGGCCGAGGGACGGGCGGTCGCGGGGGCCATCGCGGCAGATCTGGCGGGCCGGTTGCCGCCGCGCGCGGCGGCGCAGGCGGTGTCGGTCGAGGGCGCAGGCCTTGCCTGGGTGCTGCCGCAGAGGATCGCCCCCGCCGGGCCGCCGCCGGCGTTGCCGCGGCTGCAGGCGCGGGCGGCGCGGGATCTGGGCGGCGATCTGTTGCTGGGTGGGCGGCGGCATCGGCTGGCGACAAGGCCAGAGCGGCGGATGACCTTCGATCTGCCGGCCGTCGAGGACACCGTGATCCGGCTCGAGGGGTGCTGATGCGCTGTCTTGCCATCGATCAGGGCACGACCAGCACGCGCGGTATTCTGGTCGCTGCGGATGGCCGCGCCGAGCCGGTCGCAAGCCTTGCCCATCGCCAAATCCTTCCCCGGCGCGGCTGGGTCGAACATGACCCCGAGGAACTGCTGGCGAACGTGGCGGCGGCGCTTGCGGCGGGTGCGGCCCGCGGCGCCACGTCCTGGGCGCTGGCCAATCAGGGCGAAAGCTGTCTGGCCTGGGACGCGACAAGCGGGGCGGCGATCAGCCCTGTCATCGTCTGGCAGGATGCCCGCACCGCCGAGGTGACCGACGCCCTGCAGCGCGACGGCGCGGCGGCCGAGGTTGCGGCACGGGCCGGGCTGCCGCTCGACCCATATTTCTCGGCCTCGAAACTCGGCTGGATCCTGCGCCATGTGCCGCAGGCGCGGGCGCTGCTGGCCTCCGGGCGGCTGCGGCTCGGCACCACCGACGCGTTCTTCCGCGACCGCCTGACCGGCCGGTTCGAGACCGATCCCGCCACCGCCTCGCGCACCTCGCTGATGAACCTAGCCAGTTGCCGCTGGGACCCCGAGCTGTGCCGGATCTTCGGCGTCCCGATCGAGGCGCTGCCGCGCATCGTTCCCTGCGCCGGGGCGCTTGGCACGGCCGAAGGGCTGCCGCTCGCGGCCAGCATCGTCGATCAGCAGGCGGCGCTTTTCGGGCACGGCTGCCGCGCGCCGGGGGACACCAAGATCACCTTTGGCACCGGCGCCTTCGTGCTGGCGGTTGCGGGCGCCGCGCCGCCCGCGCCGGGTCTCGGGGCGTTGCCGACGGTTGCCTGGCAGCAGGATGGCGCGGCGCCTGTCTATGCGCTCGACGGCGGGGTCTATGCCGCCTCGGCGGCGCTGAACTGGGCGCGGGATCTGGGGCTGTTTTCCGGGTTCGACGAGATCTCGGGGCTTGGCGGGTCCTCGATGCTGGCGCGCGGCCTTGTCTTCGTGCCGGCGCTCGTCGGGCTTGCCTGTCCGCACTGGGATCGCGGGGCGACCGGCGCCTGGCTGGGGCTGACGCTGGAAACCGGGCGGCAGAACATGGTTCAGGCGATCCTCGAGGGCGTCGCCTATCGCACCGCCGAGGTGCTGGAGGCGATGGGGCGCTGCACGGCGATCCGGTCGCCGATCGCGATTGACGGCGGCATGTCGCAAAACCCGGGCTTCGCCCGCATCCTCGCCAATGTCTGCCGCCGGTCGGTCGTTGTCTCGGATCAGGCCGAGCGCACGGCGCTGGGTCTGGCGGCGCTGGCGGACGAGGCGCAGGGACAGGTCCTGCCGCTGCCGCAGGGCGGACAACGCGTCGACCCCGATCCGGGCTATCCCGACCTGCACGACGCCTTCGCGCGCGCGCGCGACATCGCCCGGATCCGGCTGGTCTGAGGCCGCATATCCGCGGCGGGCGACTTTGCCGGGCCGGAGTGGACAGCGCGCCTTGCATGCGGCATCGGCGGGCATCTCCCCTGCCGCACTCATGAAAAATCTGCCCGGTCCGCCGCCAAACTGGCGCGCAGGGTGAACTGCCTGAATCCGCATCGGCTATTGGTAGCGCAGGGCGGCAGGGCGAAAGTCCTGCCGCCGGAGCCTCACGCGAATTTGGAGGAACACATGTTGAGAGCCTGGAGCCTGCCCGCTGTCGCGGCACTCGCCATCGCGCTGTCACCGATCACGGGTTTTGCCCAGTCGGCGCCACCGCCGCACAAGCCGCTTGAAAAGACGATCGGCCAGGCCCGGCCCGATATCGTGCCCTCGCTGATTGTGATGAATTCCGCGGGCGCGACGCTTGCCGACGGCACGCTGACGCTGAAGGGCATCGCCGGCAACGCCATCGTCTTTGCCGACCGCCCGGTGCGTTCGGCCGGGCACGCGCCGACCGCGGTGTTGCTGGACGAATGGAACCCCGCCTATCCCGACAGCTTCTATGCCGATCCGCCGAATGCCACGGTGTCGGTTTTTGGCGAGACCGAGAAGAACGTCTATGACGCCGTGGTCACGTTGACCAACCCGCGGATGGAGGGCGCCGATCTGATGTTCGACGTCGCAGTGCTGGAAGGCAGTCTCGACGGGGCGAGCGGGCCTGCGGCCGTGTTCATCGACCTGATCGGCCGGCCTTTGACCCCGCTCTCGTTCGCCGGCGTTGCCCGGCGGACCGCCTATCGCGGCGCCTTCTACGCCGCCGGTGCAGAGGCCGCCGCGAGACCCTATGGCCCCTATTCCGAGCCCTGCGGCTATGCCCCCTATCCTCCCTGCCGCTGAGGTCGGGGAGGAGCGGGTTCATCTGCCCGGTGGGGGGCGGTGGACCCGCAAACCGGTTGTGGCGAGTGATCCAGGTGCTCATCGGCCTCGCCTTATGGCGGGGCCGATGTTCTTTCTACCGACCTTGTGGCGCGCCTGAGCGGGGGGGCGATCAGGCGTGGACGCGGCCCATGTCCTCGACCGCGAAGTCGATCAGCGCGCGGACCTTTCGCGGCAGGACGGCGCCGGCAAGGTGAACGGCGCTTATGTCGAACAGCGGGGTCGGGTAGTCGACGAGCAGCGGCACCAGCCGGCCCTCCGCAAGGTCGGCACCCAGCACGAAGTCGGGGCAGCAGATGATGCCTTGGCCGGCTACGGCCAGATCGCGGGCCACGCGGGCGCTGTTGACCATGAAATGGCCCGAGACCGCGACCTCTTGCGCGGCCGATCCTTCGCCGAACCGCCAGCGCCTGCCACCGCGGCGGTTGGTGTCATAGATGCAGATGTGATCGGCCAGATCGGCGGGGACCTGCGGCGCGCCATGGTCCGCGACATAGTCGGGGGAGGCCACAACCAGCATGCGGATCCCGCCCAGACGGCGGGCCAGCAGCGCGCTGTCGGGCAGGGTCCCGATGCGGAAGGCAACGTCGATCCCCTCGGCCGCGAGATCGACAAAGGCATCGGACAGGCGCAGGTCGATGGTCAGATCCGGGTGGGGCGCGGCAAAGCGGGTCAGCAGGCCGGTCACCCGCATCTCGCCGAATGTCACCGGGGCTGAAACCCGCAGCGTGCCGGAAAAGCCCTGCGCATTCTCGGTCACGTCCCCCAGTAGGTCGTCGAGGTCTTCGAGCCAGGCCGGCGCCCGGGCCAGAAGCCGTTCGCCCGCAGGCGTCAGCCCGACGCGCCGGGTCGTGCGTTGCAACAGCCGGGCGCCAAGCCGCGCCTCGAGCTCGGCCACGTATTTCGAGGTAAGCCTGTTCGAGACCCCCAGCCGGTCGGCCGCGGCGGTGAAAGAGCCGGTCTGGGCGGTGGCCACAAAGGCGCGAAGGCCGTCGATGAGATCCATGGAACAGGGAACGCCTTGTGGAAAGTCACCGAAATTTGTCGCCAATTCTCGGGCAAAGGCAAGATCGGGCGGTCTAATGGCCCCGAGCAGACCGACACCCGCGGCCTTCGGTTGCCAATGGATCCGATCAGCCGGGCAATGCCCGCCTGTCCGGTGCGCTGTCCGGCATCGGCGCGCCGTCGCCCAAGACGGACGGCGCGCAGAAAGGCCTAGCCCCGGCGGGGTGACGCCTTCACGGCGGCAAGGGTTGCGGCGCCGGATGCCTCGCGTTCCATCCGGGCCTTGCGGAGGCGCTGCACCTTGTCGCTGCGTTCCTGGGATTCGGCGTCGACAATGACCTTGGCCGTCTCATAGGTCCGCTTGGTCGTCAGTTCGAACCGGGCGGGTGCCATGGGCTCCTTCTTGCGTGTCATTCCGTTTCCCCTTTGCTGGGATTTCCGTTCGCTCCGGTCCATCGGCGATGGCGCTCCGCACCCTGAGCGTCCCGGTCTCGATGCTCAAACAATCTCGTCGGTCCAGACCTCGAAATGGGTCAGATTGGCAGCGCCGAAGGTCTGTGTCAGCGGCACGTCCGCGGCGTCGCGCCCGCGCGCGATCAGGACGCGCCCGATCCTGCGGACGTTGTTGCGCGGATCGAACGTCCACCATGCGCCGCCAAGGAAGACCTCCATCCAGGCAGCGAAGTCGCCCGGCGGATAGGGCGGCGGCGTGCCGATGTCGCCGAGATACCCGGTGCAGTAGCGGGCCGGGATGTTCATGCAGCGGCAGAACGCGATGGCCAGATGGGTGTAGTCGCGGCAGACCCCCACGCGTTCGTTCAGTGCCTCGGAGGCGGTCCGGGTGTTGCGGGCGTTGTGATAGCCGAATTCAATGGTTTCATGGACATAGTCGCAGATCGCCTGCACCCTTGCCCAGCCCGGAGGCGTATTCTCGAACAGCTGCCAGGCCCGATCCGACAGCAGATCGGTGTCGCAATAGCGGCTGCCCAGAAGGCAGCTCAGCGTCTCGGCGGGCAGATCCTCGACCGGGTGCTGGATGGCATCGGGCTCGAAGGGATCGAGCGCACCGCTGTCGCGGAAGATCCCGTCGGCGCCGATCATGAACTCGCCGGCCGGGGCGACGAACCGGGTGCACCAGTTTCCGAAGCCGTCACGATAGCTTTCTATCGGCACGCTTGGCGTGGTGAACAGGAAATCCGGCCGCTCCAGATCGCCAAATCGCGAATAATGGACGTTCAGAAGGGCGATCATCGGGGTCGGTTTGGGCAGACTGTACCCAAGGCGGCAGCCAAGTCTTATGCGCATCTTTTCGTCTCCCGTGCGGGTGTGAATATGTCCGGCCGGTCGGAGCAACGCGCCGTTTCGGTTCGCCTGGCGATCCCGGTCATTGCCCGGCAACGCAGGTCCCCGAAGAAAGCCGGAAGCTTGTATTGCAGGTCCAATCGTTGCCGCCGTCGTCGAGATGGGCGTTCGCCGGAACCAGAAGGGCAACGCAGGCCTCTCCTTCAGCGGCATAGCCGCGCTCGCAGGCCCAGCCCTGACCGTTGTAGGTATCGACGAGATAGCCATGTTCCGGCACCATGATCTTGTCGCAGCGCCCGGCAGCCCTGTTATAGCCGCGTTCGCAGGCCCAGGCCTTGCCGTCGCGACCGTTGGCGAGATAACCGTTTTCTGGCACGCGGATCCGGGCACACTTGTCGCCCGAGCGTTCATAGCCGCGCTCGCATTCCCAGGTCGTCCGGAATCTGCCGTCCGAGAGATAGCCATGTTCCGGCACGCGGATCGGATCGCAACGTTCGCCACTGCGGATGAAACCGCGATCACAGCGCCAGCGGGTGCCCGAGGCATCGAGAAAGCCATTTTTCGGAACCGGGATCGCCAGGCAGGTCGTGTCGTCTTTTTCGAACCCGAAGTTGCATTTCCAGCCTGAGCCATAGGCGCTGTCGGTTGGATAGGCATTGTCGGGCACGGCAACGGCCAGGCATTCCTCGCCGCTCTGGCGAAATCCGAGGTCGCAGGCCCAGCTGTCGCCAAAGCTTCGGGCATGGGCATTCGCCGGCACGGCCAATTCGGTCGCCTGGGCGGGGCGGGGCGGGGCGATCAGCGACAGGGCCGCAATCAGGGACAGACCGGCGAGAAACGCGGAACTGCCGGGCCTGCGCGGTGCACCGGCCTCGGGTTGGAAATCTTTGCTGCTGGAGAAGCGGCCTTCGGCCGACAGCCGGGCGGTTTTTGCCGTCTGAATGCCACTGCGGCAGAGGACGCGGATATTTTGGAACGTCACGATCGAAAGGATCGTCCAAAATGTGATGATCGACCCTCCAACACCCTGCGCAGCGCGCCCGGCGCCGCATCATGCGGCGATCCCACATGCTTTCCCTCGCACGGATCGAGGTACAAGACAACCTCGCCGATCCGAAGGACGCATATTGAGGCATGTAAGTGCGTGTTGCCTGCGTTTCAACCGGCTGCGCCGGGGTGCACTTGCGCTGCCGCGGGCTCTGGCCTGGACCCGCGGGCGGGGCTCGGTGACGGCAAGCAGTATTCCGGGCGGACGCCGGGGCCGTCGCGGCAACGCGCGTGGATCCCGTTTTCGCAACGTCCTTGGTCCAGGACTCTGTGGCCGGGGAATTCATAGGAAAATCCTATGAAAGTGGTTTGAAAACTCAACTTAACCTAATGCTCCAGCCTTGTTAGGCTCCCCGCAAGGATAGCGAGTCGGTGCCAGAGGCCGTTTGCAGGACGGGATGCGATGTCGTGCCGACCGTCGGTCAACGGGATCCCGGGCGCAGACCGGCTTCGGGCTGTGGCGGTATCCGGTCTGGGGACGCACCCGGCCGAACGGACTTGCCGCTTTCGGCCGGCGTCGCACGGGCTGCAGGCGCGGTCCACTGGCCGGGGAAATTTGGTAACGTTTCAAATGACACGCCCGCATGGCGCGGGATGAAGGGGAGAATATCATGGACGGAAATGACATCGCCGCGGCCGGGAAATGCCCGGTCATGCACGGGGCAACCAATTTCGGGATCAGGTCGAACCGTGACTGGTGGCCGAACCAGCTGAACCTGGCGATGCTTCACCAGCAATCGGCCAGATCGAACCCGATGGGCGAGTCCTTCGACTATGCCGAGGCGTTCAAGGCGCTGGATCTGCAGGCGTTGAAACAGGATCTCTATGCCCTGATGACCGACAGCCAGCCCTGGTGGCCGGCCGATTACGGCCATTACGGGCCGCTGTTCATCCGTATGGCCTGGCACAGCGCCGGCACTTATCGCACCGGGGATGGCCGCGGTGGCGCCGGCGGCGGGCAGCAGCGGTTTGCGCCGTTGAACTCCTGGCCCGACAACGTGAACCTCGACAAGGCCCGCCGCCTGCTGTGGCCGGTCAAGCGCAAGTACGGCAACAAGATTTCCTGGGCCGACCTGATGATCCTGGCCGGCAACTGCGCCATCGAATCGATGGGAGGGCGAACCTTTGGCTTCGGCGGCGGTCGTGCCGATACTTGGGAGCCGGAAGAGGACATCTATTGGGGTGCCGAATCCGAATGGCTTGCCACCAGCGACAAGCCCGACAGCCGCTATTCCGGCGACCGCGATCTGGAAGACCCGCTGGCGGCGGTTCAGATGGGCCTGATCTATGTCAATCCCGAGGGTCCTGACGGCAATCCCGACCCGGTCGCCGCGGGTCGCGACATCCGCGAGACCTTCGAACGGATGGCGATGAACGACTACGAAACCGTGGCGCTGACCGCGGGCGGCCATACTTTTGGCAAATGCCATGGCGCGGGCGACGCGGCGCTGGTCGGGGCCGAGCCCGAGGCGTCCCCCATCGAAGCGATGGGTTTCGGCTGGGCCAACCGTTTCGGCACCGGTATCGGCGACGACCAGATCGGCAGCGGGATCGAAGGCGCCTGGACCCCCAACCCGACCCAGTGGGACATGGGCTATTTCGAGATGCTGTTCGGCTACGAATGGGAACTGACCAAGGGGCCCGCCGGCGCCTGGCAGTGGACACCGAAGGACGTGACCGAGGATCACATGGCCCCGGCCGCGGGCAACCCCGCGAAGAAGGTCAAGACCATGATGACCACCGCCGACATGGCGATGCGCATGGACCCGATCTATGAGCCGATCGCGCGGCATTTCCACGCCAACCCCGACGAGTTCGCCGAGGCGTTCGCGCGGGCGTGGTTCAAGCTGACCCACCGCGACATGGGGCCGAAGCCGCGCTATCTGGGCGCCGAGGTGCCGGCCGAGGACCTGATCTGGCAAGATCCGATCCCGGCGGTCGATCACCCGCTGATTGAGGACGCCGACATCGCGGCGCTGAAGGCGCATATCCTTGGCTCGGGGCTGAGCGTGCAGGAACTGGTTGCGACCGCCTGGGCCTCGGCCTCGACCTTTCGCGGATCGGACAAGCGCGGCGGGGCAAACGGCGCGCGTATCCGTCTGGCGCCGCAAAAGGACTGGCCGGCGAACCAGCCCGAACAGCTTGCCCGCGTGCTTTCGACGCTCGAAGGCATTCAGGCCGGTTTCAACGGCGCGGCCACGGGCGGCAAGAAGGTCTCGCTGGCCGATCTGATCGTGCTGGGCGGGTCTGCGGCGGTCGAAAAGGCGGCGAAGGACGGCGGCTTCGAGGTGACGGTTCCCTTCGCGCCCGGTCGTATGGATGCCTCGGCCGAGCAGACCGATGTCGAGGCGTTCGATGTGCTCGAACCCGTTGCCGACGGGTTCCGCAACTATCAGAAGACCGCGTTCACGGTCTCGGCCGAGGAACTGCTGGTCGACAAGGCGCAGCAGCTGACGCTGTCGGCGCCCGAGATGACGGTGCTGGTCGGCGGGCTGCGCGCGCTTGACGCCAATGCAGGGCATTTCGCGCATGGCGTCTTCACGACGCGGCCCGGAGCGCTCAGCACCGACTTCTTCGTGAACCTGCTCGACATGAGCACGGTCTGGAAACCGATGTCCGAGGCCGATGACCTGTTCGAGGGCCGCGACCGGGCGTCCGGCGAGCTCAAGTGGACCGCAACCCGCGTCGATCTGCTGTTCGGTTCGAACTCGCAGCTTCGCGCCGTCGCCGAGGTCTATGCCAGCGACGATGCCCACGAAAAGTTCGTGCACGATTTCGTGGCGGCCTGGAGCAAGGTGATGGACCTCGATCGCTACGATCTGGCCTGATCGCGGCGCGCTTTGACTACGAAACGAGGCGGGGAGGGGGCGACAACGCTCCCTCCCCGCAGCATTTTCGGGCCGTTTGGCGCTCTGTTACAGCTCCGAGGTGTGTTCGGTCATCGACCCGAGGATCTCGGCCACGATCTCGAAGGACCTTATGCGTGCCACCGGGTCGTGGATCATCCCGGTCACGATCAGCTCGTCCGGCTGGAACGTCTCGACCAGACTGTTCAGTTCGCGTCGCACCGTGTCGGGCGATCCGGTGGCCGAACAGGACAGCGCCTGGCCGACCTGTGCCATGACCTGCGCCGGCACCTCCGAAAGGTCCCGGGTTGGAAGCGGCAGCTTTCCGGGCCTGCCGGTCCGCAGCCGGGCAAAGGACAACACCTGCGAGGACCGCAGATAGGCCGCCTCGTCATCCGTCTCGGCCGCGCAGACACCGGCCGCCATCATGAAATAGGGGCGGGCGAGGTGTTCGGACGGGCGGAAGGTCTGACGATAGGTTGCCAGCGCATCGGCAAGCATGGCGGGCGCGAAGTGCGAGGCAAAGGCGTAGGGCAGCCCCAGATGGGCGGCAAGCTGCGCGCCATAGAGGCTCGACCCGAGGATCCAGACCGGCACATGGGTGCCGTCGCCCGGAATCGCGCGGACCTTCGCCCCGGCCGGGGCCTCCTTGAAATAGCCCATCAGCTCGATCACGTCCTCGGGGAAGCTGTCGTCGCGGGTCATGTTGCGCCGCAGCGCGCGGGTCGTCGTCATGTCGGTGCCGGGCGCCCGGCCAAGGCCAAGGTCGATCCGGCCGGGATAGAGCGTCGCCAGCGTGCCGAATTGTTCGGCCACGATCAGCGGGGCGTGGTTCGGCAGCATGATGCCGCCCGCGCCGACCCGCATCGTACGGGTCGCCGCCGCGACATGGCCGATCACGACCGAGGTCGCAGCACTCGCAATGCCCGGCATATTGTGGTGTTCGGCCAGCCAATAGCGGTGATAGCCCAGACGTTCCGCCGCGCGGGCCAGATCGACGGTATTGGCCAGTGCCTCGGCGACGGTATGGCCCTCGGGGACGGGCGAAAGATCGAGGAGCGAGTAATGGTGCATCGTGGTCTCCGGTTGCCGGCAAGGGACCATGCGGCAGGCCGCAGGCGGGGAATGTCAAGGGGGCGGCGAGGCGCCGTGTGACCCCGCGATACTGGTCAACAGCGGAAGATGCCTGTTGTTCTGCACGGTTCCGGGCTTTTTGCAGCGCCCTTGGGCGCCCAGACGGCGCTCGACCCCGGTCGATCAGGTTCCCGTGATAAGGAACGTTTCATGGATAGTCATTCAATATAGTCGCCATTTCATTGTCAAACGATCAAGACGATATTGTGGTCATCGAATGACGGAGGGCGCGGCTCTTCACCCAGGGCGCAATCGAACGCCCGACAGGAGATGACGAAAATGAAGATCGCAATTATCGGGACCGGCAACATTGGCCATGGCCTTGCCTCGGTTCTGGCCGGAACCGGCCATCCGGTCGTCGTCAGCGACCGCGCGGGCGGCACCGCGGCGGCGGCGAAGCTTGCCGAGGCCGGCGCGACGGTTACCGCGGCCGACATTGCCACGGCGGTTTCGGGCGCGGATCTGGTGATCCTTGCCACGCCCTTCGGCGCCTTCGACAGCATCGCTGCCGTGGCCGATTTCGCGGGCAAGACGGTGATCGACGTATCGAACCCGATCACCGAGGATTTCTCGGGCCTCTCGATCGGTCACTCGACCTCGGCCGCCGAAGACATCGCCAGGGGCTTGCCCGGCGCAACCGTGGTCAAGGCGTTCAACACCGTCTTCGCCCAGCACTACGCCACCGGGCTGAGCGTCGGCGGCAGGCCCGTGCAGACCTTCGTTGCCGCCGATGACGCGGCAGCGCGGGCAACCGTGATCGCGCTGGCAGGCGAGATCGGGATCGAGGCCATCGACGCCGGCCCGCTCAAGAACGCGCGCTATCTGGAACCGCTCGGCTTCCTGAACATCACTTTTGGCTATATCCTTGGTCGCGGCACCGACATCGCCCCGGCCTGGCTTTCGAAATAAGGAACGGAACGATGATTGACCTTAGAACTGCCCCCTACGGCATCTTCCTGCTGCGGCTGACCACCGGTGCGCTGTTTGTCAGCCACGGCATGACCAAGATGTTTGTCTTCACGCCGGCGGGCACCGCGGGCTATTTCCAGTCGCTCGGCCTGCCCGGCTGGCTTGGGATCGCGACCATGACGTTCGAGATCGTCGGCGGCCTGGCGCTGATCTTTGGCATCTGGAGCCGGCTGGTTTCGGTCGTGGCCGTGCCGGTGCTGCTCGGTGCGGCACTCACCGCCCACCTGCCGAACGGCTTTGGCTGGTCCAACGCCGGCGGCGGCTGGGAATACCCTGTGATGTGGGCCGCGGTACAGGCGGGCCTTGCGCTGCTGGGCGACGGTGCCTTCGCGCTGCTGCCGTTCCGCCTGCGCCGGGGTGAGCCGCAACTTGCCTGAACGCGCGCATTCTGCTGTCGGCCTGATGGCAGGGTGCCCCGACACCGAAAGGAACAGCACCATGGCGACCAATACTGCCCCGCTCGAGATCGGGCGGGTTACCCTGACGGTCAATGACCTCGACAAGGTCGGGGGATTTTACGAACGCGCGCTTGGCCTTGCCCGGCTGCAGGCCGATGGCGAACAGGCGGTTTACGGCGCGGGCGGGCGTCCGTTGCTGGAACTGCGGGCCGACAAGGGCGCGCGCCGTCCCTCGCGTCGCGAGGCCGGGCTGTTTCACACCGCGTTCCTGCTGCCCTCCCGCGCCGATCTGGGCGCCTGGCTGCACCATGCGGCGGCGGAGGGGATCCAGTTGCAGGGCGCCTCGGACCATCTGGTGAGCGAGGCGCTCTACCTCGCCGATCCCGAGGGCAACGGCATCGAGATCTATATCGACCGGCCGCGCGATGTCTGGAACTGGAAGGACGGCACCGTCCTCATGGCGACCGATCCCATCGACCTGCAGGCGGTGGCCGATACCGCGACCGCCCCCTGGCGCGGGGCGCCCGAGGGCACGGTTGTCGGCCATGTCCACCTGCAGGTCGGCGATCTTGCCGCGGCCGAGGCGTTCTATACCGGCACGCTCGGGTTTCCGGTCACCTGCCACTATCCGGGCGCGACCTTTTTCGGTTCGGGCGGCTATCACCACCATCTGGCCGGCAATGTCTGGAACAGCCGTGGCGCCGATGCGCGGCCGCGCCCGTCGACCGGGCTTGACGCGGTCGAGATCCTTGGCACGCCCGATGCCCTGGCCGCGCTCGGCCGCGGGGATGGCGACGCCCTGACGGACCCGTGGGGCACGCGCTTTGCCCTGACCCAAAAGGCGCTGGCCGAGGCCTGAGGGCCGCGGGCGACCCGTCCCCCCCGGGCGTTCAGTTCCGGGGGGGTGCTGCCGTCGCCAGGGCCAGACCGTCGATCACGGCGGTGAAGGCGTCCGAGCGGTGCAGCCGCGCGGCCGGGCAGACGGCGATGGCCTCGTCCTCGACCAGCTTCATCAGGCTCGAGCCGCCGACCAGCACCACCGAGGCGATCTGGCCCGGCGCGACCTGCGCGAGCATGAGCGTCTCGTAGATCGCGCCCCGCAGCCCGTCGCGATAGCTGTCGAGCGCGGCGTTCATCGACCCGCGGCGGATCGGGGCGCCAAGGCCGGACTCGATGCGCGTCATGTCGATGACCGCATCCCGCGTGCCCGCATTGGCGGCGATCTTGCCGCGTTCGACGGCAAAGGCCAGCTCGTGGCCCAGCCGATGTTCGATCACGGTCGCGAGACGGCGCATCTTGTCGGGTTCGACCGCATGGCGGAGCAGATCCTCGACCATCCGCCCTGTATCGCGGTTATACAGGAACGGGATCATGGCCCAGGTCGAGAGATCGACATAGATCGACTTCGGCACCGGCAGCAGCCCCTCCCCGAAGGTGCGCCGCAGCGTTCCGCCAAGTCCGAGATGCGGCATCGCATGGGTCATCGACACCGAATGGTCGAAATCGGTGCCGCCCAGCCGGATGCCGTGGCTAGCAACCACCTCAATGCCCGCAGCCGTGGTCCGGAACACCGAAAAGTCCGACGTGCCGCCGCCGATGTCGACGATCAGCCCGGTCTCGCCCGCGAGCCCGGCATCGAAGCTCTTCAGCGCCGCGGCCTCGGGTTCGAACAGGAAGGTCACATCCTCGAACCCGGCCGCCAGATAGCAGCCGCGCAGATCGGCCTCGGCGCGGGCATCGCGTTCGAGATCGGCGGTATGGAAATGCACCGGGCGGCCGGAAAGCGCGCGGTCGAACCGCATGCCCGCCGAGGCTTCGGCGCGGGCCTTCACCTCGGCCAGAAAGGCCGTCACGATCTCGGCCAGGGTGCGTCGCCGTTCGCCGATCAGGCGGGATTCGTGAAACAGCGAGGTGCCGAGCACGGATTTCAGCGCCCGCATGTATCGGCCCTCGTCCCCGGCGATCAGCGCCTCGGCCGCGGCCGATCCGATCTGCATCGGGCCGCCGCCTTCGGGGAAGAACACCGCCGTCGGCAAGGTTGCGGCACCCGGCTCGATCGCAAGTCGCTGCACGGCGCCATCCGCAAGGATCGCCGCGGCCGAGTTCGAGGTGCCAAAATCGATGGCAAGCATCCTGGCAGTCATGGCGGCGGTCCTTTGCGGCGAAAGCCGCGCTGCTAACGGAACCGGCGGGCGACTGCAAGATCCGGAACGCGCCTGCCGATCCTGTTCGCAGCGGGCATGGCTTGTGGCCGCCTCACGCCTCCCGGAGTTCCTGCACGAGGGTGCCGAGGAATATCCGCGCGCCGATGTCGACAAGCGCATCGGGAAAGTCGAATTGCGGGTCGTGCAACGGCGGCTGTTGCACACCCGATCCCAGAAACAGCATCGCCGAGGGGGCGAGCCGGCCAAGCAGCCCGAAATCCTCGGAGGGCCGCCAGGGCTGACCCTCGGGGCTGTGCGGAATGCCGCCCGCATCGAGCGCATGGCGCAGAACCGCAACGGCGGCGGGGTCGTTGTGGCTGGCCGCGAAGACCTCGTGATAGTCGATCCGGACGTCGAGCCCGTTCTCTGCGGCTTCGGTCCGCGCCAGCGCCTCGGCCTCGGCCACAAGCTCGTCCATGGCCTGGTCCTCCAGACTGCGCAGCGTGGCCCAGATCTCGCCCTCGCCGGGCGAGATCCCGAAGGCGCGGGCGCCCATGCTGACATGGGCAATCGTCACCAGCTTGAAGTCCTTGTGCGGAAACGGCCGTTTCGAGCTGAGTTGTGGCAACGCCTCCATCAGGCGCGCCAGCGCGTGGCGCGGCGAGACCCCGGTCTCGGGCTGCGAGGCATGGGCGGCCCGGCCGGCAAGGGCGATCCGCATCCCGCGCGAGGCGCAGGCGACCCGTCCCTCGGCCAGTGCGACATGGCCGAGGTCGAGCCCGGGCAGGTTGTGCAGGGCAAGGATCAGATCGGGCGCCAGCGTCCCGGTGCGCGGGTCCGCCAGAACCGCCTGCGCGCCGGTGCCATCCTCTTCGGCCGGCTGGAACAGCAGGATGGTGCGGCCGCGCGGCGGGCGGGCGCGGCCAAGCACCCGCGCCACGGTGCACAGGATCGCCATATGCCCGTCGTGACCGCAGAGATGACCCCGGCCCGCGACCTGCGAGCGATGGTCCACGCCGGTTTCCTCGCGGATCGGCAGCGCGTCGAGTTCGGCGCGCAGCATGACCGCAGGCCCCGGCGCGCCGCCCTCGAAGATCGCCGCGACACCGTGGCCGCCGAGGCCGGTCAGCACCGTGTCGGCCCCGGCCGCGCGCATCGCGTCCGCAATTGTGGCGGCCGTCGCCTGTTCGGCGCCCGACAACTCGGGCGCCCGGTGCAGCGCATGGCGCAGCCGGATCCCGGCGGCAAGGTCCTCGGGGGTCGGGGCAAAGGCGTGGTTCGGCATGAGGTTCGTTCCCGTTTTGCAGTGACGCCACCTTATGAAACCTGCGACCGGTTGTCGTGCCGGATCGCGCCGCGGCAAGGGAAAGTGCCCCGTCCGGTGCCGCCGCCGGTGCCCCCTGTCGTTGCCCCCGGGTCCCCGGCCCCCCCGGCCCGAGACGCGGCATCTGGTTCACTTGCTGTCCGGGGCGGGCGGGTCTAAGCGCAGATGCGACAGCGGGCGCGGGACCATGCAGCGCGCGCGACACCAAGGCTGGCCGAATGGCCGGGAGAGTGGATTGAAGCAGGTACCGACGGCAGTCTGGAAGTGGCTCAAACTTCCTCAGGCCCGATGGTGCGTTCAAGGGCAATCGTAACAATCGGATCGGCAGGGCCCCCTGCCGCAGAACGTTTGAGGTCAGCTATGGGTTTGACATGTCAGGATGTGATGGTGCCGCCAGCGCTTCAGCACACCATTCACCCCGATGAAAGCGTCGCGACCGCGTTCAACGTCATCAAGCGCAGCAAGGCCCGGTTCCTGCCGGTGGTGGACGAGACCGGCAAGTATATCGGGGTTTTCACCGCGCCGACGCTGATGAAGCTGATCATGCCGAAGGCCGCCTCGATCGGGCTGGGGCGCGCAGCGACGCGCGGGCAGCTTGGCAACCTCAGCTTCATGAGCCTGTCAAAGGCAGACTTCGACGCCCGGCTTGAACAGCTCAAGCGCGAGAAGGTGTCGGACAATCTGTCCAACCCCGACAACATCCCGGTGGCGGCGCCGGATACCCCGGTGATGGAGGGCATCTTCCTCATCTACAAGTTCAAGCGACATGTGATCCTGGTCGATCCCAAGACCGGCCACTTTGTCGGCACCGTCAGCCCCAACTCCCTGCTGGACCAGGTGTTCAGCGACCCCACAGAGACCGAACGATAAATCCGATGGAACAAGCCATACCACACGGAGGTGCCACCCTCTCCGTTCCCGATCTGCTTGGCGTCGCCCCGATATGGGTCGCCAGCGGCATTCTCGTCATCGTCTACGCGCTGCTGATGACCGAGAAACTGAACCGCGCAATCCTTGCCATGCTTGGCGCCGCGCTGATGGTCCTCTTCGGGATCATCAATCAGGAACAGGCCGTGCGCGGGGTCGATGCCAACACCCTGGCGCTGCTGATCGGGATGATGGTGATCGTCGGCATCACCAGCAAATGCGGATTGTTCCAGTATGTCGCCATCAAGGCCGCAAAGAGCGTCAAGGCCAATCCGACCGGCATCCTCATCATGCTGACGCTGATCACGGCGGTGTTCTCGGCCTTTCTCGACAACGTGACGACAGTGCTGCTGATCGCGCCGATTACGCTGCTGATCACCGAGGCGCTGGAAACCCGGGTTTTCCCGTTCTTCATCGCCGAGATCCTGGCGTCGAACATCGGCGGCACGGCGACGCTGATCGGCGATCCGCCCAATATCCTCATCGGCTCGGCGGCGGGTCTCAGTTTCAACGAATTCATCGTCAATCTGGCGCCGATTGCCATGATCTGCCTCGTTGTCGTGGTGGTCATCATCTATCTGATGAACCGCAAGGAACTGGCGCGGATCCCGAAATCGGCCAGCGAACGGATCATGAGCTTCAACGAAGCCGAGGCGATCACCGACAGGCGCCTGATGATCAAGGCACTTTTGTCGCTGGCACTGGTGCTGCTCGGGTTCACGGTCGGCCACGGCTATGGCATTCAGCCGGGCACCTCGGCGCTGGCCGGGGCGGCGCTGCTGATGCTGCTGGCATTCGGCCACCAACGCAGCGAGAAGCAGAGCGAGTCCGTGCATCACATCTTCGGCGAGGTCGAGTGGATCACGATCTTCTTCTTCGGCGGGCTGTTCGTGATCGTGGCGGGCGTCGAACATGTCGGGTTGCTCGAACTTTTCGCGAAGAAGATCCTCGACCTGACCCAGGGCGACCTGATGTGGACCTCGTTCCTGATCTTCTGGGGCTCGGGCATCCTTTCGGCCATCCTGGACAATATCCCGTTCGTTGCGACGATGATCCCGATGATCCATTCGACGGCCGACACGTTCGGCGGCCCGGCCGCAATCGAGCCTCTGTGGTGGTCGCTGGCGCTGGGTGCCTGTCTTGGCGGCAACGGCACGCTGCTGGGGGCAAGCGCAAACCTGACGGTCGCGGCCTTTGCCGAAAAGGCAAAGCAGCCGATCCGGTTCATCAGCTTTCTCAAGATCGGGTTTCCGGTCACGATCCTGATGCTGGCGATCTCGAACGTCTATCTCTGGCTCAGGTATTTCTGACGCCGGCGGGGCCGGGTCCATCCGCGGCCATCGCCGACAGCATGTCGGCAAAGGCCCGTTCGGCGCTGGTCAGGCGGCGTTCGCGGTGCCGCAGCAGGCTGAATTTCCGGACCAGAAGATCCGCGGGAACCGCGCAAAGCCTGCCCGAGTCCAGCGAGGAATCGACCACCAGTTCGGACAGGACCGTGGCACCGGTGCCGGCCTCGACGGCGGTGCGGACCGCCTCGTTCGAGGACAGCTCGAATGCGATCCTTATGTCGGCCGGACCAAGGCCAAGCGAGGCGACCCAGTCGTCAAAGGCCGCGCGGGTGCCCGACCCCGGCTCGCGCAGCACCCAAAGCGCAGCCGCCACCGCCTCGGGCGACGCGGATCGCAAGGCGGGCTCTGCCCCCGGCGCCGTTACCAGAACCATACGGTCGCCCGGCAGCTCGGTCGCGGCAATCGCATCGTCCGTGCAGGACCCCTCGATCAGCGCAAGATCCGCGTCGAGGTTGCGAACCGCGCGGGTCGCCTCCTCGCTGTTGCCGATCCGGGTGACCAGCGCGAGGCCGGGATGGGCGGCGTGAAACCGGCTCAGGATCGGCGGCAGCCAGTAGTTTCCGACGGTCTGGCTGGCCGCGATCCGCAAGGTTCCCCGGACAAACCCGGCCAGATCCTCCAGCATGCGCTCGGCGATGGCTGCGCGGGCCAGAACATCGCGGGCTTCGGGCACAAAGGATCGGCCGGCGTCGGTCAGCACGATCCGGCGTCCGACCCGGTCGAACAGCTTGACCGCGTGACGTGACTCCAGCGCGGCGATGGCCGCGCTGGTGGCGCTTTGGGTCAGGTTAAGGGCTTCGGCGGCGCGGGTGACATGCTCGCGGTCGGCAACGGCCAGGAAGATGCGAAGCTGTTCCAGCGTCATCGCGGTCCTTTCATGCCCCGGCGCCGGTCGCCAGGATCAGCGTCAGACTCAGCCCGACGATGAACAACCAGGCCGTGGCGCCAAGCAGCGCCGGCCGGATGCCTTCGGCGGCAAGCTTGCGAATGTCGGTCTCGAGTCCCATGGCCGCGAGCGCCATCGCCAGAAGGAAGGATGTAAACCCGTTCGTCCAGGGCATCAACGTCGTCGGCAGCCAGCCGGTCGAGGCCACCCCGACCATGGCAACAAATCCCAGCACGAACCACGGCACCGGTGCCGCCCCGGAGCCGGCATCGCCCTTGCGGCGGCTGGCGATGAAGCCGAGGCTCAGCACCATCGGGGCCAGCAGCATCACCCGCGTCAGCTTGGCGATGGTGCCGAACTGTCCGGCCTCGTCGCCATGCTGGAAGGCGGCGGCCACCACTTGCGCCACCTCGTGGATCGAGGCACCGGTCCAAAGCCCATAGGCATGCGGCGCAAGGTGCAGGGCGGAGCCCGCCAGCGGGATCAGCAGCATGGAAAGCGAGCCGAAGACCGTCACGCAGGCCACCGCATAGGCCACATCCTCGTCGCTGCCGCGGGTCACGGTATTGGTCGCGATGACTGCCGAGGCCCCGCAGATCGAGGTGCCGGCCGCAATCAGCTCGGTCAGACGCGCATCGACACCAAGCCGCGCACCGAGCCATTTGGTGAAGACGAAGGTGGCGGCCACCGTCGCCACGATGATGCCGACCCCGGTCCATCCCACCGCCACGACTTGAAACAGCGTCAACTGCAGACCAAGAAGGACGATACCGGCGCGCAGGATGCGTTTCAGGCTGAACGCGATGCCGGGTCCGGCCGCCGCCGGGGTGCCCGCCAGGTTTCGGATCGCCATGCCGATCAGGATGGCCAGGATCAGCGGTGACAGAAGGCCGAAAAAGGGCAGGTGCCGCAAGGCAAAGGCGGCCGCGGCAATCGCGGCGGCCAGCAGCAGGCCGGGCCAGAGTGCGCGTTGCTGCGGCTCGACCCGCAGATCGGTTTCGGACAGGGCGGCATCGGTCATTCCTTGACCTCCAGTTTCCGGGGGGTGTCACGTCGGTGCGACGCTAGGCGATGCCAATCAATCAATCCAACTTATTATATCTTACGTTTCGTTCGCTTCTATCGATGATAAGTTGCCAGCGACTCCGCCGGAATGCCGGCAGTCTGGGGCGCGGCCTCGGGGAAAGTCATCTGGCCCCGGGTCATTGCCAAGGGGCCTTGCCGGGCGCGTGGGCGGGATCGAGCGCGACATCGACATGGCCGGGGTCTGCAAGACGCCCAAAGGCGCGGTGACCATCCTCGAATTGCGCGAAGTGAGCGAGGCGCTTGCCGCCGCTCCAGTGCGGCTGACCGGTGGCGGACGGGGGCGGGGCCGTATGCCGCGACCCGTCCGAAGCAGACTGGCCCGGAGGATCCCGCGGCGGCGTGACGCCTCAAGATCTGCGCAGGGCATGCGGTCTGGTCGCGCATGCCCTCAGCATCCCGCTGAATGAGGTTCTCGATCTGCCGATGCCGGAGTTCCGGGACTGGCTGAAGGTCTCGCAAGAGATCCTGGCCATGAACCGTGCCGGCCTGATGGCCTAGGGTTCGCACATGACACAGGAGCCCCGATGGGAGCAGGATATCGGCCACGGATCCAGCCTCCCCAGGCATGGTTTCCAGATGAAGGCTGGAGTCCCAATTTGCCCTATGCTGCACTGCTCACATGGTGCACGAAGGGCGGGAAGCAGTCATTCTCTGCAGCTAGAACAGAGGCATAATGGAGAAGCTCAGGCTTGCAATCCGAGACATTGACGATGCACCTAACATCATCGACAGTTTTCGAGGAAGAGACGCTTGGCGTGCGACTGTACGCCTGTTGAGCCACCGATAGTCAGGAAGGTTCAACCTACGTTGCCCGGCACAATGCTGGTACATCAGCCTTCAGGAGGGCGAAGTTGTTCTACGTATTAAACAGTCTTCCGATCGACGCTGAGCCAGGCGACTATGTGCTAATCGAAGACAATTGGGACGACTGGTTCACATACGAGACGAAGTATCACCTCTACGTACGCCCATTAGATGGCGAGAGCGGTTGGAAAGCAATTGGCCCGGTGAAAATCGGCCAAGTTGATATGTCTAGGGGCCAAAGACGTGCCGCAATTCCAGAGCAATTTGAAAATCTAGATGGAGAGTTTTTCTCGCTTGGGCAAGTGGAAAGCTACTATGAGACGGCGGTAGGTTTAGGTTTGGCTGACCAACTTCTCAGGGATCTCAACGACATCGCGTTTGACAACCAAATATTCCGAAAAGTTCGTCGCGAAGACGTAACGCGAGTATCGTTGCTAAGGAGCGTCAAAGAAGCGACTGTGCTCGGCGATTTCACAAGGATCATCAGTGGCTCTGTTCCACTAACCGCATATGACTTTTCCTATACCGGACCACAACAGTTGTCATCCGAGCATGAACCGATACAGCTCGATTTCAAAGTCGAGCCAGGGAGCAATCCGCCATCAAATATTCACGTGTTAATCGGTCGAAATGGCATTGGTAAGTCATTCATTTTGAACGCAATGATCCGCGCTCTTGTGACCAACGCAGATGATGAAAATGAAGATGGAAAATTTGTCGATGAAAACCTTTTGGCGGCGGAAGATAATCTGTTCTCCGCTGTAATATCGGTAACCTTTAGCGCCTTTGACAAATTTGAGCCCCTCACAGATCGCCAGGTCACACGCGAAGGCATCATCTATGCTTACGTTGGACTAAAAAATAAGAGACGGAATTCTAAAGATGACCCAGGAATTAAGGACTTGAGCGCTTTAGCTAGAGAATTCAGCCTGAGTGCCCAACAGTGCGTGAGTGATGGTCGATTGAAGCGTTGGCAACGGGCTCTGGACATGCTTGAGTCTGACCCAATATTTCGAATTACTCGAATATCTGAACTCGCCGATATTGAAGAAATAGAAGAGTTTAAAAAAATCGCTTCATCGAGGTTCAGGAATCTCAGTTCGGGCCACAAGATTGTACTTCTGACTATCACAAAACTTGTGGAACTTGTTCGCGAACGCAGCCTTGTGCTACTCGATGAGCCAGAAGCTCACCTTCATCCGCCGCTCCTTTCAGCATTTGTGAGGGCGCTATCTGATCTTCTAAATAATAGAAATGGGGTAGCAATTGTAGCCACGCATTCCCCCGTGGTTCTACAGGAAGTCCCAGCCAACTGCACTTGGCAGCTTGAACGCCACAATACGCTCATGGTCGCTCATCGTCCTGAAGCCGAAACATTTGCGGAGAACGTGGGCATACTGACACACAGAGTCTTCGGTTTGGAAGTTGAGGAAGCCGGTTTCTATAATCTTATTCGTGATACAGTGATTGAGGAAGGCGACTATGACGAGGTAATGGAAAAATACGGTGGCCAGATTGGCTCTGAAGGCCGTGGCCTCATTCGCAGCTTGATCGCTCTGCAAAACAGGAAGTCCAAGGGCTAATGTGGTCGCTGCAAGTACCGGGCTCTGACGGGGTGGAAACTTTGGATGCATCGCGATCACGCCTCAGCCCTATTCATGAGAGAACGTTACGCATTAATGCGGCCAGAGAGGGCATACTAGCTATCATGGAGACCTATGAGGGGCACGGTGAAACTTCTACGTTGCACACACTCGCTCCTCACGAGGTGGTAGCTGGAACCGTGCTGAAGTCAGACATGGAATACCTGTACTCGGGTGGTCTGGCAGGACGTGGTGGACGACATATCTATGATGCGATCATGGGCCTGGCCCCCAACAGCCGGTGCCCTTATTGCGGCCATCGAAGAGTCAGGCAACTCGACCATTTCCTGCCCAAGAGCAAGTATCCCGCCTTCAGCGTAACTCCATTGAACTTAGTTCCATCTTGCTCTGATTGTAACAAGGATAAATTGGCGGGGGATGCGGCGCGATTGGAGGACCTTCCCCTACACCCCTACTTTGACAACGTTGATCATCAGACCTGGCTGACAGCAGAATTGCTCGAAGGCCCAATTGCTGTGTTTATGTTCAATGTCGACCATGAATGTGGACTTCCGAATATGGACCTTTTGCGGCTTCAATCACAGTTTGATATCCTCAATCTAGGCGAACTCTTTACCACTGAGGCCAATGAAGAATTGGCATCGATTAGACTTAACCTGCGGCGTGTCCTTGAGGATGTCGGCGAAGAAGGGGTTCAGGAGCTTCTTGAGGACGCCGCTCTATCATCTGAACATCATCAGCGGAATTCTTGGAAGACTGCCATGTATCGGGCAGCATCACAGAGCGACTGGTTCTGCGAAGGTGGGTTTGACGATGCAGAGCTCATCTAACTGAGGCACTTGATATGGGTGTTTTGCATCTGACAACTTACAATCGTTCTGATTGCAAATGCTCTATGCCCCTCCCCACTATACGCCGGCACCCATCGGCACCGGCTATTTGGTCGACGCAGGTTTAGTCAGGCTCATCTGGGCTAAATGATGCGGGAAATCCGACATTCGACACATTTCACTGAATGTCCGCAATGGGGCCGTTCGCCTTTTGTCAGATCTCTTGTGGATCGCCACCGCAGCGCCTGAATGACCACGGCGAGCCCATGCCAGTCAGCTACTCTGGCAGAGTCACGATGACGGGCGCACCATGCGTCGCGATGACGGTGTGTTCGTATTGGACTGCCAACGCACGCGGATGGCTATAGAGGGTCCAGCCGTCATCGCCCTCCGTTGCCATCAGGCCGCCCCGCGACAGGAAGGGCTCGATCGTCAGCACCATTCCGTTGTGCATGCGGCGCTTGTCACGCCGCGTGGGCCAGGTTGCTATCTCTTCCGGATACTCATGCAGCGAACGACCGACGCCATGGCTGGCCAGATTTCGGATCAGGGTATAGCCGCGCGCGGAAGCGAAACGCCCGATCGCCTGACCGATCCCTGCCACCGGCTTGTCATGGCCGACCTGTGCAATGCCGATCTGCATCGCCCGCTTGCCGTCCTTGCACAGGCGGTCGAGAGAGGCGCGCACCGGCGGCACCCGAAAGCTCGCCCCCGTATCGGCAAAGAACCCATTCTTCGAAGCCGAAACATCGATGTTCACCAGTTCGCCCCGGGCGATGACCCTGCCGCCGGGGATCCCATGTGCAATCTCCTCGTCCACGCTGATGCACGTGGTTCCGGGGAAGTCATAGGTGAGCTTTGGAGCCGACTGGGCGCCTTCGCGTTCCAGAACCTCGCGCCCGATCTCATCGAGTTCGCGCGTCGTCATGCCGGGTTCGAGCGCCGTCGACATGATCTTCAGAGTGTTCGCGACGATCCGGCCGATGGCCTTCATGCCATCGAGTTCATCTTCGTTGGTGATCGTCATGACAAACGCTCTTTCACTGGGGAGACAGGGCAGAACCACGATAACGAATTCCGGCAAGGTTTGCATTGCCAGAACGAGCACGGGGATTTCGCTGCAGCACCGGTTGAGCGGCAGCTTTGCCACGGCGGCCGCACGGTCGGCAAGGACGCCAACCCGCGGCTCGGGGCCGATCGGGTCGATACGGCTGCGCTGGCCTCAACAAAGGCTCGCCGCGCCGCCGTATGACCGCTTCGAGCCCAACGAAGCAATAAGTTGGGCTCGCTTCTGTTTGCTCTAACTACTCCGCTCCTCTTCTTCCAGCGTTCTTCGCATGATCAAGGAGACGCACGCGATCCCTATGATTACTAGGGCCAATAACCCTACGAAGTGCGATCCAGCGACGAACAGTGACGCAGCAACTGCAGACCAAAGCGCAACGCCGAGATTCATCGCACTCGCAGCCAATGCCATCAGCACCCCCCTGCGGCTTGCCGAAAGATCGGCCAGATAGGTCTGCAGGCCGGGCGCACCCAACCCGCCCAGGAACGCCCACAACGCCATCGTCAGACATGCGCCCATAGTGCCGAGCGGGAAGCTGAACAGCAGCACAATGGCCGCAAGAACGCCGACCAGGCAGATCTGCATCAACTGCCGACCACCCCTTGCGCAGACGATAGCCTTTGGCATCAGCAGGTTTCCGGCCAGCGTCAGGATGCCGAACCCCGCATAGATCGCACCGACGCCACCGGTGCCAAGGTTCGTGATCTCGCGTAGCCGCTCGCCTGCCAAGGCGTAAATGCCGATGGCCCCGCCAAGACCGAAGCCCATGGCGACGATAGCGCCAAGGGCACCGGGCACCAGCACAGGGCCCGCGGCCGGGGATGGCTCGTCCTTGGGGCGGGCATCCGAAAGCTGACCAAGCCCCAAAACAGAGAGGCCACCGACCAAGCCCAGACCTGCGAAAGCCCAGTGCCACCCGAAGAGGCTGGTCACAGCAGACCCATAGAGCGGAGCCAGGATGATCCCCATGGTCAGACCGGCTTGAACCGCCGCAATATTGGCGGGTGCGCGTACGGGTCCGCTGTCCGCGGCGGTCGCAAAAGCGATGGGCAGCATTCCTGCAGCGCCGAAACCGGTCAGCACTCGCGTAGCAAGAGCCAGCCCGTAGTCGGGTGCGATGGCTGTGCCAAGCGAGCCGAGGCAAAACATGACGACAGAAGGCAGCAGGACGCGCCGCCGTCCGAACCTGTCCGACAAGCCGCCCAGCAGTGGCGAAAGCAGGGCAAGCGGAAGCGCATATGCGCCGATAAATAGTGTCACGCGCTCGGGCGTAACGCTCAGGTCATGTCCGATCGGTGTCAGAATCGGGCCAAGTAGAAATTCGTCACTTCCGACCAGAAAGGCGATCAGAAACAGCAGGATGGTCTGGAGTGTCATATCCGGGGTCTTCCCTTTCGTTGCTACGGTACGAAAGGGTGCTTTCAAAGCTCTCGATCCGGTCGAGCGTGGCACGGCGCCGGGTCTGCAGGTCAAAGATCAGGCGGTCAATCTGAGCAAGTTTATGCTTCAGATCGGCAAGGCCAGCGTCACAGGCGCCAGCGCCTTCATCGGTCAGGCACGGTGCCATGGTCAGCACCTCCCGCGTCGAAAAACCGGTCGCGATCATGTCGCGGATACGGCTCGCTTTTCTCAGATCAGCAGGGCTATAGCTGCGATAGCCGTTGGCATCCCGCGACGGTGTGAGCAGGCCCGCCTGTTCGTAGTGTCGCAAGATGCGCGCGCTCAGCTTTAGATGCGTCGCCGCTTCCTTAATTTGCATCGTCAGCTCCCTTTCCCGGACGTCGCTAGCGCATTGACACTAATGTCAATGTCAAGGGTCTTCTGCGGTCCAATTCTGGAAGATTGGCCGGAAGATCTGCCATATCGTCCTGCTCAAAAAGAAAATCGGATTAGTCCGCTCTGCAGCCGCATGCCAGCGAAGGATCGTTGTGGCGAAGATCCAGAAGCTGCGCGGCCCGATCAAGCTGGTCGGCGACTTCAACAAGATGCGCACGACTGTCGCCGCCAGCGCCAAATACCTCGACAAGGCACGCGAGCGGGTCCGGCAGCCGAAGACGCAGCTGACCTCGGCGGCCAGACCGACGGCTGCGATGCGCCGCGAGTTCGATGGCGCCCGCCGCGCGGCCGGGCAGATGGAGAAAAAGCACCGCGCCAACATGATGGCGCTGAATGATCTGAAGCGATCTCTGTCGGATCGCATGTCTATGACTGGATCGCCCAGCTCGATGAATCGGACCTGAGCTTTCTCGACCGTCTGGCGCGGCGCCACGGGGCGCTGATGTCGATCAAGTCGGGGCGGCTGGTCTGGCTGCCGCGCGGGGCCGGGAAATCGGCCTCCGAACAGGCGCTGGCGGGGCTGGTGATCCGGCCCGAGCAGATCGTGAAGGAGACGTTCCGCTACACCGAGTCGGACGTCGGCCGCTATGGCACGGTCAAGGCGACCTGGCAGGATACCGCGGGGGCCGAGCTGCGCGAGGTCCGGGTCGCGGGCAGGGGCACGTCGAGGGCGACCTATGTGCTGCGCGATCCCTTTGCCTCGGAGGCCGAGGCAGAGGCGGCAGCGCTGGCGGTGTCAACCGGAGCTTTGGGCGCAAGCGAGAGCTGGGGATTTCGTCAGCGGTTCACGCAGGCTGCTTTCGGCAAGGACGGGCCGAAAGCAGACTGGCGGCCCTGAAGCGCTGATCAAAGTGGAGTTTCGGTCATTCGCGACCATCCACAACGAAGCACAAAATTCAGGAGACCGGTCACGCTGAGCCAAAACACTCCTTGCCGGCTCAGCGGTTCATGCGCGCCGCGATGCCGTCGAGAATGATCTGGAGCCCGCGCTCGAACTCCTCCGCGTGGGAGGGATGATCGACCTCCTCCACGATCCGGGCGATGTTCGGAAACCGTCCGGTGGCGAGCATGCGCTGGAGATAGGGGTAGGTGGCGAGCTGCCATTCTTCATCGGTCATGCCGCTCGCCTGGATGGCATGGCGTTCGCTGGCCTCGTCCTGGAGGGCGCCCACGACATAGGCATTGACGGTCTTCAGCGCCTGCAGCGCGACGGCGATGTCCGCGAAACCGGGTTGGCCGCTCAGCGCGGCCAGCGACGCCTCGCGGTGGATCATGGCGTTCGGGCCCTGGTGCGGGCGCCCGCTCAGAAGCACGGTAAGCCATGCGTGTCGGTGGACAACCCCGCGCGTGCGATGCGCCATCGTCCGCAGGGCGTCTTGCCAGCCCCCATCGAGCGGACCTTCCGCGATCATCTCGGCATAGACGGCGTCGACCATCAGGTCGAGCAGTTCCTCCTTGGTGTCGATATAGCCGTAGAGCCGCATCGGGCCGGAGCCGAGCAGGCCCGCAACCTTGCGCAATGAGACGGCGGAAAGGCCCTCCGCATCCGCCAGTTCGATCGCCGCATTGACGATACGGTCCCTGCTGAGCGGCACGGGCGCCGGCCGCCGCTCGGGTTCCGGCCTCTCCCACACCAGAACCGGATTCGGGAGGTCTGATTCTTCGCGGTCACTCATGGGATTCCTTTGTCGCGTATCGCAACGGCATTGACAACACTGGATCTTGAAAATACAGCGTATCTGTATAATACATCATATCGATATCCGAAATATCGATCCGAAAGGCCCTCGGAGGTCTCTGCCCATGTCCCACACCGCTTCAAATTTCACGCCGGCCCAAGGCCGGCTCTGGCCCATCCTCGCCGCGCCCTCGATTGCGGACGATCTCGGGGGCGGAGCGAGCCTCGTGACCTTGCTCGGTGCCGGCTACGCGCTGGCGCTCGGGGTTCTCCTCGGCCCGGTCCTCGGCATCGCCGCGGTCCTGGGGCCCGTCCTCGGCGGCTTCCTGATCGATGCCGACATTCTCGGCCTGGGCTGGCGCGCGATGTTCCTGATCAAAATCTTCATCGGCTCCGCCGGCTTCGTCGCCGCCCTCAGGATCCTCCCGGAGATCGCCGTCGTCGCCACTGTCGTCCTCGTCTGCCTCGGCCTGGTCAGGCTCGTGCCGGCCGCGGCCCCGGCCGAGCAGCATTGACGGGCAATCCGAGGAAGGAGGCTCCAATGAGCCAAGACAAAATTCTGATCGTCGCGGCCCTCTGTCTGGCGGGCCTGTCGTTCGCGCCCGCCAATGTCGCAGCCGAGGACGCACCCGCCGGCCCCGTGAGGCCGGTCCTCGCCGTCCGGGCGGTCGAGCCGCGGCAGGAGCAATGGACCTCCGCCGTTGCCGCCAGCGGCTGGATCGCCGCCTGGGACGAGGCGTCGATCTCCACCGAAATCGGCGAACTCCGGATCGAGGAGACCCTCGTCGACGTTGGCGATGCGGTGAAGAAGGGGCAGGTCCTGGCGCGCCTGTCGCACGACGCGGTCGAAGCCGACTTGCGCCGTCAGGAAGCGCTCGTCGCCAGCGCCGAGGCAAGTCTTGAAAAGGCGATGACCGACGCCGACCGCGCGCGGCGGCTTTTGGAGAATGCCAAGGGAGCGATGTCGCAGAAGGACATTGAGGGTGCGCTGAGCGGCGAAAAGGTGGCCAAGGCCAATCTGGGAGCCGAGCAGGCGAACCTCGACAGCATCCGGCTGAAGCTCGAGCAGACCACCATTCGCGCGATCGACGATGGCGTCGTTTCGCAAAAGTCCGTGACGCTCGGCGCCGTGCCGGCGGTCGGCACCGAGCTCTTCCGTCTCATTCGCCAGAACCGGATCGAATGGCACGCCGAGATCGCCGCGAAGGATCTTCCGCAAGTCGTGGCGGGCCAGCAGGTGCGGATCTTCGACCAGGGACAGGCGCTGTGTTCGGGGTCCGTGAGAACCGCGGCACCGACGGCGGATCGCACCACGGGACGCGCGACGATCTACGTCGATCTGCCGACGAACTGCGATCTCACGCCGGGCTCGTTTGCCAGCGGGTCGATCGAAATCGATGGACAGGCGGTCACCACCGTCCCATCGACGGCCGTGACGATGGAGGGCGGGGCCAGCTATGTCTACCGCCTCACTGCCGGGAACACCGTCGAACGACGCCAGGTGACAATCGGCCGCCGCCGCGATGGCCGCGTCGAGGTGGTCTCGGGGCTCGATGAGCACGCGCGACTGGTCGGGAACGGCGGCGTCTTCCTGTTCGATGGCGCCCCCGTCCGCGTCGTCGCCGTGGCGGAGGAGCAGAAATGAACGTCTCCGCCTGGGCCGTCCGCAACCCCGTGCCCGTCGTCCTTCTCTTCGTCCTGCTCCTGATCGGCGGATTGTTCTCGTTCTCGAAGCTGGGCGTGCAGTCGTTTCCCGATCTCGACCTTCCGCTCATCCAGATCTCCGCCAATCTCGAAGGGGCCGCGCCCGCGCAGCTTGAAACGGAGGTGGCGCGCAAGATCGAGGACAGCGTCGCCTCCCTGAGCCGGCTCAATCACATCACGACGACGGTGAACGACGGCTCCGTCTCGGTGATGGCCGAGTTTGAGATCGCCAAGGATCCGGAGGAAGCCCTCAACGAGGTCCGCAACGCCGTCGACAGCGTGCGCGCGGATCTGCCGTCCGAAATGGGGGCGCCGAGCGTCACCAAACTCTCGGTCCAGGATTCGGTGCTGATCGCCTATGCCGTGACCTCGGCAAGCCTCGACGAGGCGGAACTTTCCTGGTTCGTCGACAACGACATGACGAAGGCCCTGCGCTCGGTCGAAGGGGTCGGCGACGTCGCGCGCGTCGGCGGCATCGACCGCGAGATCGTCGTCGAGGTCGATCCCGGCAAGCTCGCCGCCCTCGGACTTTCGGTGACGGAGGTCGCCGGCCGCCTGCGCTCGGTCCAGCTCGATCAGTCCGGCGGTCGCGTCCAGACCACCTCGTCGCGCCAGTCGATCCGGGTTCTCGGTGCCGCCGATACGGTCGACCGTCTGTCCTCGGTCTCGGTGCCCGTCGCCAACGGAACCTCGATCCCGCTCGACCAGATCGCGACGATCTCGGACGCGCACGCCGACCGAACCTCGCTCGCCTATCTCAACGGCGAGCGCGTCATCGGCGTCCAGATCAAGCGCTCCAACGGCTATTCGGATGTCGCCGTCGCCGATGGCATCCGTACCGCGATCGCCGACTTCGCGGCCGTCCATCCGCAGGTCTCGATCGTCGAGGCGTCCAACACCGTCAAGGCGACCGCCGACGACTACGAGGCCTCGATGCACATGCTCGCCGAGGGCATCGTGATCGCCGTCGTGATCGTGTGGCTGTTCCTGCGGAGCTGGCGCGCCACCGTGGTCTCGGCCGCCGCGCTGCCGCTGGCCATGATCCCGACCTTCATGGTCATGGACTGGTTCGGCTTCACGCTGAACGTGATTTCGCTGCTCTCGCTGTCGCTGGTGGTGGGCATCCTGGTCGACGACGCCATCGTCGAGGTCGAGAACATCGAACGCCACATGTCCTATGGCGGCACGCCGCGCGCGGCGACCATCGAGGCGACGCAGGAGATCGGCATTGCCGTCATCGCTACGACCCTGACCCTCGTCGCCGTGTTCCTGCCGACGGCGTTCATGGGCGACATTCCCGGCCTCGTCTTCCGGCAGTTCGGCATCACCGCGGCGGCGGCGGTGCTCGCCTCGCTTTTGGTGGCGCGGCTGCTCACGCCGATGATGGCGGCGTCGATTCTGAAGGCCCACGGCACGACGCAGGCGCGTGCGGACGGCTGGCTGATGCGGGCCTATATGGGCCTCGCCCGCGGCTGCCTGGCCCGGCGCAAGCTGACTGTCCTCGCGACTATCCTCTTCATCGCCGCCTCCCTGTCGCTGGTTCCGCTGCTCGAGACCGCCTTCGTTCCGCCCGCCGACATCGCCCAGACGACCGTCACCCTCAACGTCCAGCCGGGCAGCAGCCTGGAGGAGACGGACGCGGTCGTGCGCGAGGCGGCCACCGCCATCGCCGCGGTCGGGCAAGTCCGGTCGGTCTTTGCCGTGGTGGGTGCCTCCGGCGGCAGCGGCGCGGGCCCCGATCTCGCCATCACCGCGGACGTGACGGGGGCCGTTGTCACGGTCGATCTGGCACCGCTCGACGATCGCGATCGGCCCCAGACGCAGATCGAGGACGACATCCGCGCCGCGCTGGAGCGTTTGCCGGGCGCCCGGGTTCAGGTGGGGGCCGGCGGCGACGGCAGCACCCTCGGCATCGTGCTCGCCAGCAACGACGACGCGGCGCTCCTCAAGTCGGCGAAGGAACTGGAGGGCCAGATGCGCGGTCTGCCCGGCCTCGGGGCGGTGACATCGACCGCGGCGCTGGAGGCGCCAGAAGTGCAGATCGTCCCCGACGGCGCCCATGCCAGCGCCGTCGGCGTGACGCCCGAGGCCATTGCCGACGTCGTGCGCATCGCCACCTATGGCGACTACGCCTCCTCCCAGCCCAAGCTCAACCTGCCGGAGCGGCAGCTTCCAATCCGGCTGAAACTCGACGCCGATCCGGAGAACAACCTCGAGGACATTCGCCAGTTGCGCGTCGACGGCAACGGCGCAAGCGTGACGCTCGGATCCGTCGCCGACGTCAGGCTGGGCACGGGACCGACGAGCATCTCGCGCATCGACCGGGAGCGGAACGTGACGGTCAGCGTCGAGTTGAACGGCAAGAGCATCGGCGCCGTCATGGACGAGGTCCAGACGCTTCCTGCCATCGAGACCCTGCCGGCGAGTGTCAAGATGGTCGACCAGGGCGAGGTCGAGCAAATGGACTCCATGTTCGCCGGCTTCCTCGTCGCGATGGTGATCGGCCTAGTCTGCATCTATGGCGTGCTGGCGCTGCTCTTCCGCGATTTTCTGCAGCCGTTCACGATCCTGATGGCCATTCCGCTGTCGCTCGGTGGCGCGCTCCTGCCGCTGGTTCTGACCCGCTCCAGCTTTTCAATGGCGACGGCCATCGGCCTTCTGATGCTGATCGGGATCGTCACCAAGAATTCGATCCTCATCGTCGAATACGCGGCTGCCGCACAGCAAAAAGGCTGGCAGAGGCGCGAAGCCCTGCTCGACGCCTGTCACAAGAGAGCCCGTCCCGTGGTGATGACGACGATCGCGATGGTCGGCGGCATGTGCCCCGTCGTCCTGGGCCTGTCGGGCGGCGATCCGAGCTTCCGGCGGCCGATGGGGCTCGTCGTCATCGGCGGGCTTCTCGTCTCCACCACCCTCAGCCTCATCGTCATCCCGGTGGTCTATTCCTTCGTTGACGATCTCTCCTCGTGGCTGCGCCGGCGCTTCCTGAACGCCGCCCCTGTGTCTCATGAAATCGAGATAGCCGCCGCGAGTCGATGAACCGCCGTATCAAGAGCGCGAGCATTGGCCGCTCCGAAGGCGCGCTCGCAGCCAGCCGAACGGCAACAACGGGCGCAATCACGCCATTTCCTGTCTTTCTGCGCTATCGCAGGACAGTCCCGCCGTTCTCTCTATGCCTGCTTGGAGCGCCCCGGCATCGAAGATCCTTTGCGGGCATCCTAAAACCGCTCGGCGTCGTCTACTTGGTGATGATGATCGTTACCGCGCTCGCCCATGCCCCCCTAACTACAGACACCGCCGGTGCGCGGGCTAGGGTTATGGTTTCTGCATTCTGGCCAATCGTGGTTGTTTTTCGGCCAACACCGCATGGAACACCGCTTGACTAGGGCGCCAGGTTCGATGAACCAAAGATCTCTCCCGAAAAATTTCATAACACATTGATTTTATTGGTGACCCCGACAGGACTTGAACCTGTAACCTATCCCTTAGGAGGGGATTGCTCTATCCAGTTGAGCTACGGGGCCCTGGCGGATTGCTGCCGGAACAGGCGCGAAAACACAACCCGAATGTGTCGCGCCAGCCCAATTTGCCCGCTCGATTTGACGGCTCGCGCCGGTTCGTCGGTCAACCGGCGGGCAATTTCGGCACTCCGCGCCGCAGGCGTGGTGTCGACGCTTTCCCAAGGCACGATAAGGCGCTAACACATGCGCATGAACAAGGATGATCCCCGGATTCCTGCCGCAGGCGGCGCTTTTCACAGCCCCGACCAGCGACGTCCCCTGACGCTTCGCGATGTCTCCGAGGCGTCGGGGGTAAGCGAAATGACCGTCAGTCGCGTGTTGCGAAACCGCGGCGATGTCAGCGACGCAACGCGCGCGCGCGTTCTGGCCGCGGCGAAGCGCTTGGGATATGTTCCCAACAAGATTGCGGGCGCCCTTGCCTCCAGCCGGGTGAATCTGGTTGCCGTGATCGTGCCGTCGCTGTCGAACATGGTCTTCCCCGATGTCATCAACGGCATCTCGCATGTGCTGGAGGATACCGAACTCCAGCCGGTGCTGGGCGTCACCCATTACCAGCCCGAGCAGGAGGAGAAGGTCCTCTACGAGATGCTCAGCTGGCGGCCCTCGGGGGTGATCATTGCCGGGCTCGAACGCAGCGATGCGGCGCGGGCGATGCTGCAGAATTCCGGCATTCCCGTGGTCGAGATCATGGACGTGGATGGCGATCCGATCGACGCCGTGGTCGGAATATCGCACCGCCGCGCCGGTCGCATGATGGCCCAGGCGATTCTTGACGCCGGTTATCGCCGGATCGGCTTTCTCGGCACCAAGATGCCGCTGGACCACCGGGCGCGCAAACGGCTTGAAGGCTTCACCGAGACGCTTGAGAAGGCCGGGGTTCAGATCGCCGATCAGGAATTCTACGAGGGCGGGTCAGGCTTTGCCAAGGGCCGCGAGATGACCCAGGCCATCCTCGAACGCACGCCGGATCTGGATTTCCTGTATTACTCCAACGATCTGATCGGCGCAGGCGGGTTGCTTTACTGCCTTGAGAAGGGAATCGACGTGCCGGGCAAGCTGGGCATGGCGGGCTTCAACAAGATCGAACTGCTCGACGGTCTGCCGCGCAAACTTGCCACCATGGATTCCTGCCGGCGCGAGGTTGGCGAGGCGGCGGCACGCATCATCGCCGACCGGGTCGCGGGCGGTGCCCGCAACCGGGGCGAGCAGGTGGTGCTGATCCCGACCCTGACGTTGGGGGACACGCTGCAACGCAGCTGAAGCCTTTGCATGGACAGCGGCCGAGCGATGCGGTTTAAGGCGCTCAAGTCCCCGACCGCGCGGGGCGCGCGCAAGGAGCTTTTCGGCATGACCGAAGTCTCGATCATCGTACCGATGAAAAACGAGGAAGAGAATGTCGCGCCACTGGTCTCCGACATCCTCGCCGCCTGCGACGGGCAGGATTTCGAAGTCATCGTGGTCAACGACGGCTCGACCGACACCACCGAGGCGGTTGCCCGCGGGCTGGCGGAACGCGATCCGCGGGTGCGGGTTTTGAGCCATCCCCGGTCTGCCGGGCAGAGCGCGGCGGTCCACAGCGGCGTCAAGGCGGCGCGCGGCCGGGTCATCTGCACGCTCGATGGCGACGGCCAGAACCCGCCCGGCGAACTTCCCAAACTGTACAGGCCGCTGCTCGCTGACCAGACCGGAAGGCTCGGCCTTGTCGCGGGCCAGCGCGTCGCGCGGCAGGACACGTTTTCCAAACGCTGGGGGTCGAAATTCGCCAACGGGCTGCGTGCCCGCGTGCTCAACGACGGCACCCGCGACACGGGCTGTGGCCTCAAGGGCTTTCGCCGCGACGCTTTTCTGGAGCTGCCCTATTTCGACCACATGCACCGCTATCTGCCGGCATTGTTCAAACGCGACGGCTGGGAGGTTCTGCTGGTCGATGTCAGCCACCGCGAGCGCCAGGCCGGCAAGTCGAACTACACCAATTTCAAGCGGGCGCTCGTCGGCATCCCCGATCTGCTGGCGGTGGCCTGGTTGATCCGGCGTCGCAAGAAGGCGCAACCGGTCGAAATCGAACCCCGCGCCGCGGCGGTCGCGGCCGATCAGGGCGTGGCGGACCCGGCTGCGCAAGGAACCCCGTCATGATCGAACAGACCTGGGCCATTCTGCACGTCCATTCCTGGACCGAGTTCTGGTGGGTGGTGATCGGCCTTGGCGGACAGCTTCTGTTCACGGCGCGCTTCCTCGTGCAGTGGATCGCCTCGGAACGCGCCCGCAGGTCGGTGGTGCCGCTTGCGTTCTGGTATCTGTCCCTCGGCGGCGGGCTCGTGCTTCTGCTCTATGCGCTTTATCGCAAGGATCCGGTCTTCGTCCTCGGCCAGGCGACCGGGCTGTTCATCTATCTCAGAAACCTCTGGCTGATCCGTGCCGAGCGCCGAACCAACCTTCAGTAACCGATCCGGCTGGCTTGCGCCGGCGCTGCTGATCGGCCTTGCCGTCACCGCCTTCAGGGTGGTGCTGCTGTCGTTCAACCGCACCGATCTGTTCGTGGACGAGGCGCAATACTGGCTCTGGGGGCAGGAACTGGCGCTGGGGTATTATTCGAAGCCGCCGCTGATCGCCTGGGTGATCCGCGCCGCGACCGAACTTGGCGGTTCGGACGCGCCGTTCTGGGTCAGGCTGCCGGCGCCCTTGTTTCATCTGGCCGGCGGGCTGCTTCTGGGGGCGCTGACGGCGCCGCGATACGGGCGGGCGGTCGCGATCTGGGTGGTGGCAAGCTATCTGAGCCTGCCGATGGTGGCGGCGGGCAGCCTGCTGATCTCGACCGACACGATCATGGTGCCGTTTCTGGTGCTGGGGCTGATCGCCTGGCTGCGCGCGCTCGGGCAGGGCGGATCGGTGCCCTGGGCCGCCCTGGCGGGGTTCTGCGTCGGTATCGGCTTTCTGGCGAAATATGCCGCCGTGTATTTCGTTCTCTGCGCTGCCCTTTCGGCGCTGATTCTGCCGCAGGCGCGGCCGGGCTGGCGGTCGGCGCTGGCCGGGCTGCTGGCCTTTCTGGTCGCGATCTCGCCCAATATCTGGTGGAACCTGCAGAACGGGTTCAGCACCGTCGAACACACGCTCGACAATGCCGACTGGGTGCGCGATCCGGGCAGCCGCGTAGGCCTGAACCTTGGCGGTCTGGCCGAATTCCTCGGAGCCCAGCTTTTCGTCTTTGGTCCGGTGCTGTTCCCGGCACTTGTCTGGTTCGGTGCGACCTGGCGGCGGCGCGACGACCGGGCGCGGTTCCTGCTGCTGTTCTGCCTGCCGGTCCTTGCCATCGTCAGCCTGCAGGCGCTGATCGACCGCGCCTATCCCAACTGGGCGGCGGCGGCCTATCTGACCGGAACGATTGCCATCGTCGCCTGGCTGCACGGCGAGGCCCGCGGCTGGCTGCGTGCGAGCCTTGCGGTCAATCTGGTCATTGCCATTCTGCTGCCGGTCGCGACGGTTATCGGCACCGGATGGCGGGCGGGGCCGGGCGGGCCGCTGCTGCTCGAACGCTATGTCGGCCGGACCGAGATGAGCGCCGCGATCCTTGCCGCTGCCCGCGAGTCGGGCGCCAAAGCTATCGTCTCGGACGACCGCGACATCCTTGCCGACCTCATGTACCAGACCCGCGACGGCGGCATCCCGATCAATGCGCTGCCGCAGGAAGGGCGTCCGCGGAACCATTATGCTTTGAAATACACGCTTCCGTCCGATTCCACCGGCGACGTACTTCTGGTTACCAACCGCGATCACCGGCCCGGGGAGTGCCAGGGGCCGCTCGTCGGCACGCTTCAATGGGCCGACGGCGCCTATTCGGACAAGGTGCGCAACATGTTCCTGCTGCCCGCGCCCTGCCTTGCCCTTGGCGGATGAACCCTGCGACCACTGGCCCGGGCTGTATCCGGGCAGTTCCAGTCGCCGCACCGTTCTGATAGGCGGAGGGCGAAATGCACCTGCCGCAGGAGTTGAGGATGACACGCACGGCACTCGTCACCGGCGCCGCCGGTTTCATCGGGTTCCATCTCTGCCGTCGTCTGCTGAATGACGGCTGGCGGGTGGTGGGCTTTGATGCGCTGACCGAATATTACGACGTCTCGCTGAAACATCGCCGTCTGGCGCTGCTGGCGGAAAGTCCGGGCTTTGAGCTGATCGAGGCGCGGCTCGAAGAGCCGGGCCGTCTCAAGGCGCTGATGGCCGATCTGCGCCCCGAGATCGTGGTGCACCTCGCCGCGCAGGCCGGGGTGCGCTATTCGATCGACGCGCCGGCGTCCTATGTCCAGTCGAACCTCGTCGGTACGTTCGAGCTGCTGGAGGCCGCCCGCGCCACGCCGCCCCGGCACATGCTGATGGCCTCGACCTCGTCGGTCTATGGCGCCAACACCGACATGCCCTATGCCGAGACCGACAAGACCGACACCCAGAAGTCGTTCTATGCCGCGACCAAGAAGGCGAACGAGGCGATGGCGCACAGCTATTCGCACCTGTTCGACCTGCCGATCACCATGTTCCGGTTCTTCACCGTCTACGGAACCTGGGGCCGTCCCGACATGGCCTATTTCAAGTTCGCCAGGGCGATCCGCGAGGGCCGGGCGATCGATGTCTACAACCACGGCAAGATGCAGCGCGATTTCACCTATGCCGACGACCTGATCGAAGGGATCGTCCGGCTGATCGAGGTGGTCCCGCCCGCCCCCGAGGGCCGCGGTGCGCCGGTCCCGCACGACAGTCTCTCGCCGGTCGCGGCCTGGCGGGTGGTGAACCTTGGCATGTCGAAGCCGACCACGCTCGAGGATTTCATCGCAGCGCTCGAGGATGCGCTCGGCCAGAAGGCCCGGCGGAACTACATGGAGATGCAGCCCGGCGACGTGGTCGCGACCTGGGCCGACACGCGGCTTCTGACGGCACTGGTGGGCGAGATGCAGACCACGCCGCTGTCGCGCGGCATGGAGCATTTCGTGAAATGGTATCTCGCACAGTACGAGGCGGGCGCAGCACAGGCCGCGACATAGGTGGCCGCAGGCGCGCCAATGCGTTGACAGGCGTGCCACATTCGATCCATGTGCTGCAGTGCGGCATCTCTCGGAACATTTTTCAGGACAGGGGCACAGCATGAAAATCGCCATGATCGGAACGGGATACGTTGGCCTCGTATCCGGCGTTTGTTTTTCCGATTTCGGGCATGAGGTCGTCTGCGTCGACAAGAATCCCGCGAAGATCGAGATGCTGGAACGTGGCGAGGTCCCGATTTACGAACCCGGGCTCGACGCGCTGATGGAACGCAACGTGGCGGCCGGGCGGCTGTCGTTCACCGGCGATCTTTCGCAGGCGGTCGAAGGCGCGGACGCGATCTTCATCGCGGTTGGCACGCCGACGCGGCGTGGCGACGGCCATGCCGATCTGTCCTATGTCTTTGCCGCGGCCGAGGAAATCGCCAGCTGCATGACAGATTATGCGGTCATCGTCACCAAATCGACGGTGCCCGTCGGCACCAACCGCAAGGTCGAGGAGATCGTGCGCGGTGCGAACCCCGATCTGGTGTTCGATGTCGCCTCGAACCCCGAATTCCTGCGCGAAGGGGCGGCGATCGACGATTTCATGCGCCCCGACCGGGTGGTTGTCGGTGTCTCCTCCGAACGCGCGAAAGAGGTGATGGGCGAGGTCTATCGCCCGCTGTTCCTGCGCGATTTTCCCATCGTCTATACCGATCTTGAATCGGCCGAGATGATCAAATACGCCGCAAACGCCTTTCTTGCGACCAAGATCACCTTCATCAACGAGATCGCGGCGCTGTGCGAAAGGGTCGGTGCCGACATCAAGTCGGTGTCGAAGGGCATGGGTCTTGACGGTCGCATCGGCAACAAGTTCCTGCATGCCGGCCCCGGCTATGGCGGATCGTGTTTTCCCAAGGACACCAGCGCGCTGGCGCGGATCGGCCAGGATCACGCCGTGCCGCAGCAGATCGTCGAGGCCGTCATAAAGGTCAATGACGAGGTCAAGCGCCGCATGGTGGCAAAGCTGCAGGACCTTTGCGGTGGCACCTTCAACGGCCGCACCATCGCGGTCCTCGGCGTGACCTTCAAGCCCAACACCGACGACATGCGCGATGCGCCCGCGCTGACCATCGTGCCGGCGCTGATCGGCGGCGGGGCCAAGGTGCGGGTCGTCGACCCGCAGGGCAGGCGCGAGGGCGAGGGGCTGTTGCCCGGGGTGACCTGGGTCGAGGATCCCTATACCGCTGCCGAGGACGCCGACCTGCTGGTGCTGCTGACCGAGTGGAACGAGTTCCGCGCGCTCGATCTGTCCCGCATCGCCTCGGGGATGGCCGCGCCGAAGATGGCCGATCTGCGCAACATCTATTCCCGGCACGACGTGATCGAGGCGGGCTTCACCGACTACGTCGCCGTCGGCCGGTAACGAAGCCGGTTCGTAACAAACGGGCGGCGCGGCACATCTCGTGACCGCGCCGCCCTTTCCTGTTTGCCGGGCACAAGTCCGTGCCGTGGCGAGGGCTGTCTATTCCGCCGGATGCGGCCGGGCAGCGTCGGCCAGGACCTCTTCTGCATGGGGGTCGATGCCGAGATGTTCCTCCAGCAGCCCCGCGTTCGGGTCGTTGTAGATCCCGACATCCACCTTGCCCTCGGACTTGGCGACGATGGTCGAGACCACCGCATCGCCGGTGATGTTCACCGCGGTGCGGATCATGTCCATCAGCCGGTCGACCCCGAGGATCAGTGCAATCCCCTCGATCGGCAACCCGACCTGGGTCAGCACCATGGTCAGCATGACAAGGCCCACGCCCGGCACGCCGGCGGTGCCGATCGAGGCCAGAACGGCCATGGCGATCACGGTCAGATAGCCGCCGATCCCCAGATCGACGCCATAGACATTGGCCAGGAACACGGTCGCGACGCCCTGCATGATCGCGGTGCCATCCATGTTGACGGTCGCGCCCAGCGGAACGGTGAAGGAGGCGACCGAGTTGTCGACCCCCATCCGTTCGGTCACGCAGCGATAGGTGACCGGGATCGTGGCGTTGGAACTGGCCGTCGAGAAGGCGAACAGCTGCGCGGGCCGGATCTTGGCCATGAAGGTCATCGGGTTGAGCCCCGACAGCACCTTCAGCAGCACCATCAGCGTGACGAAGAGGTGCAGCAACAGCACACCGGTCAGCGTTGCGACATAGGCCAGAACCGGCACGAACAGCCCGACCCCCTGTTCGGCAAAGACCTTGGCGATCAGGCAGAACACGCCGATGGGGGCAAAGGCCATGACGATCTCGACGACCTTCATCATCAGCTCGTTCATGTATTCGGCCGCCAGCGCGAAAGGCTTCGATATCTCGCCCAGCATCAGCGCGGCGACGCCCACCACGATGACATAGAAGATGACCTGCAGCATGTCGCCGTTGGCCATCGCCGAGACCGGGTTCGAAGGCACGATATTGGCGAAGACGTCCCAGACGGTGGGAGCGGTCGCCGCCGTGATCGATCCGGCTTCGATCCCCTCCATGCTGAATCCGGCGCCGGGGCCGACGATTGTCGCGATGATCAGCGCCACCGCAATCGCGATGGCCGTGGTCAGCATGTAGAGCACAAAGGCCTTGCCGCCGACCCGGCCGAGAATGCGGATGTCGCCGATCCCGAGCACGCCGCAGATCAGCGAAAACACGACCAGCGGCACCACAAGCATCTTCAACGCATTGACAAAGGCCTTGCCGATCATGGCGAACAGGCCGCCGACGATGTGTTGGTTGATGAAGGGCGCGTCGATCAGGTTGAAGATGACGCCGATGATCACACCGGCCACCATGCCGATCATGATCCTTGCCGTCAGCGAAAGTTTCGGGCCTCCGCCAGGAATAGCTTCGCTTGTCATTGTCGCACCTCGCCATTGTTGCTGTTGAGTATGTCGAGCTTGATTGTATTAACCTAACACAGAAACCGCCTTGTGAACGCCACTGACGCTCGTAGCCGGGCCTTTTGCCCGTATCCTGACCTCGTGTGCAGCACCGTTGCCTGTTTTCTGGCAGGTCGCGCGGCGTTTGATTCAGGACACGGAGTCTGGCGGTGGGCGGAATTTGGGCTTGCGCAAGACGGAAAGGCGCGCTCGGTTGGCGCCATGAAACCGGATCTGGAAATGGAACTGGCCGGCTGGGCCGAAGGCGCGCGCGTGATCGCAGGCGTCGACGAAGTGGGGCGCGGGCCGCTTGCGGGGCCTGTGACCGCGGCGGCGGTCGTGCTTGACCCCGGCAACATCCCCGAGGGCCTGGACGACAGCAAGAAGCTGTCGCCGAAACGGCGCGAGGTGCTGGCCGGGCTGATCCGCCAGAGCGCCTGGGTGGCGGTCGTGCATGTCAGCGTCGAGGAGATCGAGCGGCTGAATATCCTGCGCGCGGCACATCTGGCGATGGTGCGCGCGCTCCGCATGCTCGATCCGGCGCCGGACTACGCGCTGATCGACGGCAAATTCGTGCCGCGGGATCTGCCCTGCCGGGCGCGGATGCTGATCCGCGGCGATGCGCGTTGCCTGTCAATCGCGGCTGCCTCGATCGTGGCCAAGGTGGCACGGGACGAGCTAATGGTGGATTTGGCGCAACAGCACCCCGGCTATGGCTGGGATCACAACGCGGGCTACCCGACGCCCGAACACAAGGCGGCGCTTCGAGATCTGGGGGTAACCCCACATCATAGGCGTTTGTTCGCACCGGTGCGCAACATCTTGTATCAAGGCAAATCGCCAAGTGATTGATTCAAAAAAGAAATTGACGGCGATTCGCCGGTGACTCATTCTGTCCACAGTTTAGACGCCAGGTGAACGGGCGCGGGACAGAGGCAGCGATGACAAAGACGACGACCAAAACGGGGGCAGACGTGCTGCCCGTGAACCGGATCCTGTCCGGCGACTGCATCGAGGCGATGCGCGGCCTGCCGGAGGCCAGCGTGGATCTGATCTTTGCCGATCCGCCCTATAACCTGCAACTCAAGGGCAACCTTCACCGCCCCGACAACAGCCTTGTCGATGCGGTGGACGACCATTGGGACAGCTTCGCATCCTTCGCGACCTATGACGCCTTTACCGAGGCCTGGCTGGCCGAGGCGCGCCGGGTGCTGAAGCCCAACGGCGCGATCTGGGTCATCGGGTCCTATCACAACATCTTCCGCGTCGGCGCCAAGCTGCAGGATGCGGGGTTCTGGATCCTCAACGACGTCGTCTGGCGCAAGGCCAACCCGATGCCGAACTTCCGCGGCAAGCGGCTGACCAATGCGCATGAGACGATGATCTGGGCCAGCCGCTCCGAGGGTGGCAAGTACACGTTCAACTACGAGGCGCTGAAGTCGCTGAACGAAGGCGTGCAGATGCGGTCTGACTGGGTGCTGCCGATCTGCACCGGGTCCGAGCGGCTGAAGGATGCCAAGGGCGACAAAGCGCATCCGACACAGAAACCTGAAAGCCTGCTGCACCGGGTGATCGTCGGCACGACCAATCCCGGCGACGTGGTGCTTGACCCATTTTTTGGCACTGGAACAACCGGGGCGGTTGCAAAGATGCTGGGGCGCAACTTTATCGGGATCGAACGCGAGGAAGAGTACCGCCGAATCGCCGAGGCGCGAATCGACCGGGTGCGGCCGCTGGAGCGCGATGCGCTCGAGGTCACGACCTCGAAGCGGGCGGAACCGCGGGTGGCCTTCGGCCAGCTGGTCGAGCGCGGGATGCTGCGGCCGGGCGAAATGCTGGTGTCGCCGACCGGCAAGGCGGCCAAGATCCGCGCTGACGGAACGCTGATCTCGAACGACACCAAGGGCTCGATCCATCAGGTCGGCGCGGCGCTGGAAGGCGCGCCCTCGTGCAACGGCTGGACCTATTGGCACTTTCGGCGCGACGGCAAGCCGGTATCGATCGACGTGCTGCGCCAGCAGATCCGCGCCGAAATGCGCGACCGCCTGACCTGATCCGAACTCACGTCCCGTCGGGGTGCCCGTCGTGACGTGGCGTCCATCCAGAATACCGGAAAATACCGTGTTTCCGCCGGTGCCTGTGACCTGACACAGCCGCACCTACTGGCCCCGCCTCGATTGAGGCGGGGCTTTTTTGTGCCGGGGGCACCCCGGCCCGGCGGACCTATGCCCGCTCTGCTGCGAAGGCCTCCATCAGCGCCGGAAAATCCGCCATCCCGGGGAAGTGTTCAAAGCTGTGGCGCGCCGGGGTCGTGGCCCAGGGCAGTTTTTCGGCGGTCATCGTCTCGATGAACGGATCGCACCAGGACGGCACATCGAACATGGTCGGGCGGATGTTGACGAAATCCTCCATGCCGGTGATCCGGGTGAACATCCAGGTCAGGCATTCCGGGCAGAAATAGTGGTCGAGCTGCGGGCCGCGCAGCCCGCCCTTGACCGGGTCGCCCTGAACGACGCGAAGGCTGTGGGCCGGCACCATCGCGGTCAGCGAAAACGCGCTCGAGCTCATCTTCTGGCAGCCGGTGCAATGGCAGGCGGCGGTCATGAAAGGCGGCTCGGAAACCTCGATGCGGGTGGCGCCGCAACGGCAGGTGCCGGTCTGGGGGGCGGTCATTCTCTTTGTCCTCCTGTGTTGGCCCGATGGATCAGGCCCTGCCCGAGACCACCACGGATCGCGGCCGGGGTGCAAGGCGGGCGCCGTAACCCCGGTTCAGCGGGGGTCGGGGTTTGCGCGGTCGAACGCGCTGGAGGCCAGCGCCCAGACCTTGCGCATCACCGTGGGAAGATCCTCGGGACGGAACGCGCGCGCCGGGACGAAGTGGCCCTGCACCGGGTCGGTTGCGGCGGCAACATCGGCGATCTGCACCTGAAGGCGCAGATGAAAATGCGTGAAGGTATGGCGAACCTCGGCCTCCAGCGCACGCCAGTCGGCGGCAACAGGCGGGGCAGGCGCGGGGGCCTCGGACCAGTCCGAGCCCGGCCAGCCCAGCATGCCGCCCAGCAACCCGCGTGGCGCCCGGGTTTCCAGCAGCAGCGCACCATCGGCGCGGCGCGCGACATAGGCGATGCCAAGCCGGATTGGCTTGGCGGTCTTTGGCGCGCGCCGCGGCAGTTCGGCAGCGATGCCGCTGGCCCGCGCGGCGCAGCACCGGGTCAGAGGGCAAATCCCGCAGGCGGGCGAGGTCGGCGTGCAGATCGTGGCGCCAAGGTCCATCACGGCCTGCGCATGATCGCCCGGATGCATTTCGGGCGTCAGGCGATGGGCGAGGGCGACAAGCTGCGGCTTGGCGGTGGGCAGCGGGGTCTCGACAGCGAAAAGCCGGGCCATCACCCGCTCGACATTGCCGTCGACCACCGTCTCGGGCAGATCGAAGGCGATGGCGGCAATCGCGGCGGCGGTATAGGGGCCGATGCCCGGCAGAGCCTGCAGGGCGGCGCGGTCGGCGGGAAACTGACCCTCGAGAGGCCCGGCAACGGCCCGGGCGCATTTCAGCAGGTTGCGCGCCCGCGCGTAATACCCAAGCCCGGCCCATTCCGCCATCACGTCGGCGTCCTCGGCGGCAGCCAGCGCCTGCACCTTTGGCCAACGGGCGGTAAAGCGCAGGAAACGCTCGCGCACCGCCGCAACGGTCGTCTGCTGCAACATGACCTCGGACAGCCAGACCCGATAGGGATCGGGGTGTTCGCCGGATGCCCGCGCCGCCGGTCCGACCCGCCAGGGCAGGTCGCGGCCATGGGCCAGATACCATGCGCGCAGGGCTGCGGCCATTGCGGCGGGTTCGATTTCGTCACACATTCTTTATTCCCCGCATGGTCAAGCGTCTGGTCGCCGGCCCGACCGTCGGTGTAGATAGACCGAGGAACAGGATTTGTCAGGTCATGGCGGCACCCCGAAAGCCCATCGCCGGCCCGCGCCGGCGGATGCGCGGGTTCGAACGAACCTCGAGCCTTCTCGGCGAGCGGATTCGCACGGCGTCCGAGAAGCGTGGCTTTGCCGAGACGCGGCTGCTGACCCATTGGGCCGAGATCGTCGGGCCCGATATCGCCGGGGTTACGCGCCCGCTTTCGGTCAGCTATGCCCGCGGGGGGTTCGGGGCGACTTTGACGGTGCTCTGCCCCGGGGCACAGGCACCGCTGTTGCAGATGCAGGAACCGCGGCTGCGCGAAAAGATCAATTCCGTCTATGGCTATGCCGCCATCACGCGGATCCGGTTTACCCAGACCGCGCCGACAGGCTTTGCCGAAGGTCAGGCGCAGTTTGATCCGGCGCCAAAGACCGCGCCGCGGGTCGCTGACCCGGTGCTGGTCGTGCAGGCCGAGGCGATGGCAGGCGAGGTGGAAGACGAGGGTTTGCGTCGGGCGCTGGCAGCCCTTGGCGAACAGATATTGAACAAATCGAAAAAGACACGATCGGAGACATCGGAATGACCACCACACAGACCCTGTCCGCACTGGTTCTTGCCGCGGTTGCCGGCCTTGGCCCCTGGACCCTTCCCGCGGCGCCGGCCCTGTCATCGCTGATCGGCGCCGGTGCGGCGCAGGCGCAGGACGCCGTGGCGATCGAGGACATGGTTCTGGGCAAGGCCGACGCGCCGGTCGAGGTGATCGAATACGCCTCGTTCACCTGCGGCCACTGCGCCCGGTTCAACCAAGAGGTCTTTCCCCAAATCCGCAAGAATTACATCGACACCGGCAAGGTGAAGTTCATCCAGCGCGAGGTCTATTTCGACCGCTACGGGCTCTGGGCCAGCATGGTGGCGCGGTGCGGCGGCGAGATGCGGTTCTACGGCATTGCCGACATGCTGTTCGCCGAGATCAACGACTGGACCGAGGGCGAGCCTGCCCAGATCGGCGACAATCTGCGCAAGATCGGGCGCAAGGCGGGGCTGAGCGACGAGCAGGTCAATGCCTGCCTGCAGGATGCCGCCCAGGCCCAGGCGCTGGTCGACTGGTACGAGGGCAACAGCAAGGCAGACGGCATCGACGCCACGCCGACCTTCATAATCGACGGAAAGAAGTACTCGAACATGAGCTATGAGGACTTCGCCAAGACGCTGGACGAAGAACTGGCGAAGAAATAACGCCTCAGCCCAAAGCGGCGAGCCGGGCGTCGAGCGCGCCCGGGTCGTCGAATTCCAGCCGCACCGGCAGCGTCAGAACCTGACCGCGCAGCGCAGCCGGCAGACGCACGGCGTCTTTTTCCGTGGTGACAAGCTGGGCGCCGTGCCGGGCGGCATCGCGCATCAGCCGGGTCAGCAGCGCGTTGGTGAGCGGCTGGTGATCATTGAGCGCCTCGGTGCGGCGCAACTCGGCGCCCTGCGCGCGGAGCGTGGCGAAGAACTTCTCGGGATGGCCGATCCCGGCAAAGGCCAGCACTGGCAGGCCCTGCCAGTCCATCCCGGTCTGCAGCGGTGCCAGCCGGCCGCTGATCCGTGGCACCGCTGCTGCGGCAACCGCATCCCCCCAGCGATCCGAGAAATGCTGCTGCGTCACTGCATCGCCGATCGTCAGGATCAGGTCGGCGCGGGCGAGTCCCGCCGCGACCGGCTCTCGCAGCGGGCCGGCGGGGACGCAGCGGCCGTTGCCGAAGCCCTGTCTGGCGTCGACCACCACGATCGACAGATCCCTGGCGACCGACGGGTTCTGGAACCCGTCGTCCAGCACCACGCGGGCGGCCCCGGCGGCCGCAGCCGCGCGCACGCCGGCCGCGCGGTCACGGGCAACCCAGACCGGCGCAAAGGCTGCCAGCAACAGTGGTTCGTCGCCGACGTCGGCGGCGCTGTGCTGCGCGGGATCGACCCGGACCGGGCCTTCCAGCCGGCCGCCATGGCCACGGCTGACCACGTGGCTGCCGTCCCCCAGCCGCTGCAACAGCGCGATCACGGTCGGGGTCTTGCCGGTGCCGCCGGCATTGAGGTTGCCGACGCAGATCACCGGAACCGGCGCATGCCAGGGCGTGCCGCGGGCCAGCCGCCGGGCAGTGGCGGCCCCGTAAAGCCAGCCGAGCGGCGCCAGCAGGCGGGCGGCAAGGCCCGGGGCATCGGCGGGATTGTCCCAGAAGCCGGGGGGGCGCATCAGGTTCGCCGCTTCGGCAGCACGTGGGCCACCAGCGCCATCAGCCGTTCAAGCACCTGCGCACCGTCCGATGCGACATCCCAGCCCCGCAACGCCATCTGTGCGGCCCGTTCCGGCGCCATCAGGTCGGCGACGGCGGCACCAAGCCGGTTCGGGCCGGTCAGGATGCGCGCCGCCCCCGCGGCATGAAGCAGTCCAAGCGCCTCGGCCTGGCGGCCGAAATGCGGCCCGGCGATGATCGCCGAACCGAGCGCGGCAGGCTCCATCGCTGGTGGCACCTCGCCTTTGCTGAAGGTGCCGCCAAGCAGGCTGACCGGGGCGAGGCGATAGAAAAGGCCAAGCTCCTCGCGCAGGTCGGCCAGGAATATCTCGGTCGATTCCTCGGGGTCCTCGTTGGCGTCGCGGCGGGCGACCCGCCAGCCCTGGGCCGAGAATTCCTCGGCAAGTGCCGGGGCCTGCGCATCGGTGGACGGCACGATGATGAGCAGCAGCCGATGCATGATGCGCTGAGCTTCGCGGTGGGCGGCGAGAATCGGCGCGATCTCGTCAGGGGTCGGGCAGGACGCGAGCCAAATCGGACGCGCCCGCAGCGCCCGCGCGAGCGCGTTGCGTTCGGATTCGACATAGTCGAGCGGGGTGGCGACATGGCTCAGCCGCCCGGTGATCTCGATGCGGGTCGTAAGTGCGCCAAGCGACCGGATGCGTTCGGATTCCGTCGTATCCGGAACCAGCACCGATTCGAACAGGCCAAGCAGCCGGCGATGGGCGTTGCGCGCGCGCGGCCCGCGCAGCCGCGGCAGAACGGCGTTCTGGAAGAACAGCGGGATTTCCTGTGACGCGGCACGGTCGAGCAGCAGCGGCGCGTCGATCCGGTCGAACCAGATCCCGACATCGGGGCGCCAGTGGTCGAGAAACTGCTCCACCGGCTTCGCGGAATCGAGCGGCGGGGATTGGTGCACGATCCCGACGATGTCGACGCCCGTCGGCAGTTGCTGCCCGGGCGGGGCGGTGACCAGCACCGAGGCGTCCGGCGCCATTTCGACCAGCCGGTTGACCAGCGATTCGATCGCGCCGACTGCAAGACCGTCGGGCGCATGCAGCCAGATCACGGGGCCGTCGGGACGGGGCACGTCCGACTGACCCAGCCGTTCGGCGGCGAGCCGCCCCTCATCGCCGCCGCGCTGGACCTGCTGATGCAGCCTGCGAGTGATCGTCGGGCCGCGGACCCGGTCCTTCAGCGTGGGCAGCGTCGGGATCTCCAACGCCGGCTCAGCCGAGTTCTTCGGTCGCCGAAGCCTCGACTTCCTCGTCGCGGAGCCGGTGAATATGGGCGATGAAATAGCGCATGTGGGCGTTGTCCACGGTGCGCTGCGCCTCGGCCTTCCAGGCGTCGTGGGCGGTGGCATAGTCGGGGAACATGCCGACGATGTGGATGTCGTCGACCGACTTGAACGTGCTTTTCGCGGGGTCGACGAGTTCGCCACCAAAGACGAGGTGCAGACGCTGAACCATTGGTTCCTCCGGATCCTGACTGAAGTTGCGCGGCACCCTAGCGTGTGGCGAAGGCCCGTCAAGGACGCCCGAGGTCACGGGCCAGGACGTTTGACGCCATCGGGGACCCAGGCGCGGTCGCGCGGCAGGATCTCCTTGTGGATCCCGGGCGCCGCGGCGGCGACCCCGTCGGTCTGACGACCCGGCGTATTGAACCGCAATGGCCGCCCCATGCGGTCGCTGACCGTCGCGCCGGCTTCGGTGGCGATCAGCGCGCCGGCGGCGATATCCCATTCCCAGCTTTGGCGCAGCGTCAGCATGCAATCGAACCGGCCCGCGCCAACCAGGCTGAGCCGGTAGGCGAGCGAGCTGCGAAAGTGCCGTTCGACCGGCGGCGGGACATCCGGCCAGTGCCGCGGATCGAGCGTCCCGCGCGCGGCCAGCATGGTGGCACCCGCGATCCGCTCGCGGCGGCTTGCCGCCATCGGCGCGCCGTTCAGCCGGGCGCCGGCGCCGCGGCGGGCGGTGAACATCCGCTCGAGCATCGGCAGGAACACCACCGCATCGGTGACCGCGCCGTCCTCGACCACCGCAAGCGAATGCGCCCAGGCGGATTGGCCCTCGGTAAAGGCGCGGGTGCCGTCGATCGGATCGACCACGAACAGCCGGGATTTGCCCAGTCGCGCGGCGTCGTCGGGCGTTTCCTCGGACATCCAGCCATAACCGGGGCGGGCGGCGGTGAGCGTCTCGCGCAGCATCCGGTCGACTTCCAGATCGGCCTCGGTGACCGGCCCCTGACCGTCGTCCTTTTGCCAGACCATGTGGTCGGTGCGGAAATGGCGTTGCGCGATTTCGCCCGCCGCCATCGCGGCGTCGATCAGCAACGCAAGGTCATTCTCCGGCAATGGTCAGCCCCTCGACCAGCAGCGAGGGGACGACGCGGCTCAGATGCAGGCGCGCGTCGTTCGCGGGGACGAGCGAGCGCAGCATCTCGCGGAGGTTGCCGGCGATGGTGCATTCGTTGACCGGAAACGCGATCTCGCCATTTTCGACCCAGAAGCCGGACGCGCCGCGGGAATAGTCGCCGGTGTTGGGATTGACCGTCGAGCCGATCATCGAGGTGACCAGAAGCCCGCGGCCCATCTGCGCGATCAACTCGTCCCGGCTGGCCGTGCCCTGTGTCAGCGCCACGTTCGAGACCGAGGGCGAGGGGGGGGCGGACGCGCCACGCGCCGCATTTGCCGTGCTGTCGAGCCCAAGCTTGCGCCCGGTCGCAAGGTCAAGCACCCAGCCCTGCAGCACGCCGTCCCGGACCAGATCGCGGCGCGCGGTCGCCAGACCTTCGGCGTCGAACAGCCGCGAGGCGGAAACCCGCGGGCGCAGCGGATCCTCGGTCAGCGACAGCGTCGCGGGCAGGACCTGTTCGCCCATCGCATCGCGCAGCCACGAGGCGCCGCGGACGATGGCAGAGCCGTTGATTGCGGCCAGCAGGTGGCCGACCAGGCTGGCCGCGACGCGTTCATCGAACAGCACCGGAAAGGCGCCGGTCGGCGGGCGCCGCGCGCCCGAACGGGCCAGCGTGCGTTCGGCGGCGATCCGGCCGACCTCTTCAGGGGTGGGCAGATCGGCGCGATAGATCCGGCTTTCGCCGTAATAGTCGCGTTCCATCCCGGTGCCTTCGCCGGTGATCGCGACGACGAACAGGGCAGAACTTGTCCGGGCATAGCCGCCCGAGAACCCCCCCGAGGTGGCCAGATGCACCCGTTGGCTGCCATAGACCGCGCTGGCACTGTCGACCCTCGAGATACCCGCATGGGCAAGCGCTGCGGCCTCGGCCGTGCGGGCGTCGGATTCGAGCCCCGCGGGATCGGGTTCGGGCGCCGGGTCGGCCAGATCGAGTTGGGTCACGTCGCGGTCGCTGGCCAGTTGATCGGGGGCGGCAAGGCCGACACCGGGGTCTTCGGGCGCCTCGCGGGCCATTGCCACGGCGCGCGCGGCCATCTCGGCCAGCGTCGCGGGCGCGCTGTCGGAGGACGAGACGCAGGCCTGGCGGCGGCCGATCAGCACGCGCAGGCCAAGTTCCGTGCCCTCGGCGCGTTCCGCCTGTTCCAGCCTTCCATCGCGGACGTCGATCGAGATCGACCGACCCTCCATCGCGACCGCATCGGCGGCCTCGGCCCCGGCCTTGCGGGCGACCTCGAGCAGGTCCGTGGTCAAGGTTTGCAGTCGCTGTTCCATCGGCTGGCCTCTCGTCGTCGTGAGTCTCGGAGCTAGGGTCGAACCCGCGTTTGTGCAAGGCGCAAGTGTTCGCCCGTGCAGTTGATCCCGGCGACGCAGCGCGCATATTCAACCCGGACTGCCGATGCTGAATCCGTCAGCCGAAGCGCAACTTGCGAGGCTCTCATCTGCGGCGGCGATGTGGCGGCGCGGCCGAACGGCTGGCCGATCGAGAGCCGCCCCCTGATCGCCGGTCTGGTCGGGAAGGGCGCGCGGAGCCGGGAGCCGGACCTGCACCGTTGTGCCCGCGACCTGCGGTTGCCGATCCGCGACGCGCAGGGCGTCCGGGCAGGCGACGTCGGGTAGAGTGGCGTCCGAGGGGATGTCCCCGGACGCCTCAGGGAGCTGTCGACGCTCAGAACGGCATTGGCGCGCCGTTGATCAGCACTCGGCCATCGGGCGCGATGGTGATCTGCGATGTCAGCTCGTCCGGACCCTTGCCGGGCTTGGCGAACATCCCGACCATCATCCGCACCATCATCACCTGTTCCTGCGGAATCAGCCCGGTCTTGGTCAGGTTCTCGATCAGATCGAGGCCGCCGGTCATGGTAAGATCGACCGTGCCCTCGGGCCGCGGTATGTCCTCGAAGGTGGTGGTGTCGGTGGGATCGAAGGTAAATCCGCCCGTTCCGGTCAGTTGCGCACCGAGTGCCACAAGGTTCAGCTTGTCGATTGTCACCGCCTCGACCTCGCCCGGGGCAACCCCTTGCGCGTCGAGCGCGGCCATCGCTGCCGGGTCGAACAGATCGGCGCTCCACCGGCCAAGACCGGACAGGTCAAGCTGCAACGTCGCCGGATCGCGTGGCAGGACGCCCGCGGGATCGACCATCGACCACAGCCCCTCGTCAAGCGCCAGATCCTCCAGCGCCAGATTTACGCCGAAGGGCTCGGCGGTGTCGCTGGGCTGGGAGGGAAATGCAAAGCCGATGCCGGCCTTGCCAAGCGCCAGGTGGAGATCGGGCAACGGGATCGAGCTGCCCGATGCGGTCACGTCGAGCCCCTGGTAGCCAACCTCATAAGACAGTCGCTGGGCGTCGAGCGCAAAATCGACCGAGCCGCTCGCAAGCCCGCCATTGGCATGAAAGACTTGGGGGCCGTCCCGGAATTCGATGTCGAACGCCGCCGGGCCATAGCCCGCCCGACCCTCGGATGCCATGCCAGAGCGCAGCGCAGCGCCGAGATCGTCGGTGACGTCGCGGGTGACGCCGACGCTGCGCGCGACCGAGGTCAGATTCGACACCGTGACATCCGCCGCCAGCGCCCCGCCGCTGCCTTCCTTGCCATAGCCAAGGTCAAACGCAAAGCTGTCGGCTGCCATATCCGAGCTCATCTCGCCGCCCGCGCCCGGGGCCAGGACATAACTGCCCCGCAGCCCTTGCAGCCCGGCGTCGAGCTGCAGCGGCTGGATCAGGTCGTTGATCGTCATCTTGACGACCTTGGCGGTGACGCTGGGCGCCGCGATGGCAAAACGGGTCGGGCCATCGGCATCGCTGCCGACGATCTCGAGCCCGCTCTGGCCGATCAGGAGCGAGACCATGACGGCCTCGTCCGGTGTCTCGGTGTTGGTCACAGTGACCGGAACCTCGGGCGAGAGCGTCATGCGCACTGTCCCGTCGGCTTGGTCGGTCAGCACGACCTCGGCCACCTTGGCGACCATCGTGCGCCCTTCCTCGTCCGAAGCGACGGTGACGTCGCGCAGGGTCAGGGTCCCGTCGCCCGGGATCTCGCGGCCAACCGTTACGGTCTGCCCGAACGTCTGTGCCGTGGTCTCCCAGGTGTCCCAGGCCTCCTGCGCGGTCAGGCTCCAGCCCGCGCTCGCGCTTGCGGCCAGCACGGCGGCCGAGGCCCCGCACAGAATACGATGTTTCATAGGACAGGATCCCTCCGCTGTCTTTCTGCTTCGGCCCGAATGTCCGCTACGCCAGCGGGAGGGTCAAGGCTTGTGCCCAAAGGCCCTTTCGTTGCCGGGCAAAAAACGGCATTCCAGAGGCGACTGGACGATAGCGAGGGGAAGGCCATGAGCGACATGAAGGGAAAGGTGGCGCTGATCACCGGGGCAAGCCGCGGCATCGGTGCCGCCGCCGCCCACGCCTTTGCCGCCGCCGGGGCCAAGGTCGCACTTGCGGCGCGCGACCCCGATGGGGTTGCCGCGGTCGCTGGCGAGATCGGCGAATCGGCGCTGGCGATCCCCTGCGAGATAACGCGGTTCTGGGAGATCGAGGCCGCCGTGGCGGCCACGGTGAAGACCTTCGGCCGGCTCGACGTTCTGATCAACAATGCCGGTGTGATCGACCCGATCGTCCATATGGCCGAGGCCGATCCCGACGCCTGGGGATATACGATCGACGTCAATCTGAAGGGCGTCTTTCACGGTATGCGCGCGGCCCTGCCAGTGATGCTGCATCAGGGCGGCGGCACGGTGCTGTCGCTCAGTTCCGGCGCGGCGCACGGCCCGGTCGAGGCATGGAGCGCTTATTGCGCCTCGAAGGCCGGGGCCGCGATGCTGACCGCCAGTCTGCACAAGGAATATTCCCATCTCGGGCTGCGGGTCATGGGGCTGTCGCCCGGAACCGTGGCGACCGAAATGCAGCGCAGCGTCAAGGACAGCGGGATCAATCCGGTCAGCAAGCTTGACTGGTCGGTACATATTCCGCCCGAACTGCCGGCGCGGGCGCTGCTGTGGATGTGCGGGCCCGAGGCAGACGAATTCCTCGGCCAGGAGATCGCATTGCGCGACGAACAGATCCGGGCGCGCGTGGAGATGATGCGATGATCGAGGTCGCGCAGGACGGCGATGTCTGGACGGTGCGGATCAACCGGCCCGACAAGGCAAATTCTCTGACCCGCGACATGCTGGCCGGGATATTCGAGGCAGCCGGCGCGGCCGAGGCGGCGGGGGCGGCCGCCTTTGTGCTGACCGGCGCGGGCAAGGTGTTCTCCGCCGGGGCCGATCTGGAGGAGGCCCGCGCGGGGCTGGCAACCGACGGGATCTGGGAGGATCTGTCGGGCCGGATCGCGGCGATGCCCTGCCTGACGGTGGCGGCGCTGAACGGAACGCTGGCGGGCGGTGCCTTTGGCATGGTGCTGGCCTGCGATCTGCGCGTCGCCGTGCCGGGGGCGAAGTTCTTCTATCCGGTGATGAAGCTCGGCTATTTGCCGCAGCCCTCGGATCCCGGCCGGATGGCGGCGCTGATCGGTCCGGCGCGGACCCGGATGATCCTGATGGCCGCACAGCGGATCGAGGCCGAGACGGCGCTGTCCTGGGGGCTGGTCGACCGGCTGGTCGCGCCCGAGGACATGGCGGATACGGTCATCGAGTTGACCGAGGCGGTGCGGGCGGCGCCCGTCGCGGTCCGGACCGGCATCAAGCGCATGATCCCGGGGTAGGGGCATCCCAAAGCGGCTGGCCGCCAGTGCCTTTGGCGGCCCGCGCTACATCACGGCGCCGATCTGCCACGGCACGAATTCGACGCCGCCATAGCCCAGTTCTTCGCTTTTCGTGGGTTCGCCCGAGGCGACGCGGATCATCAGCTCGAACAGGTCCGTGCCCTTCTGTTCGATGCTGACCCCCTCGGTGACGATGTCGCCGCAGTTCAGGTCCATGTCGCCCGACATGCGCGCGTACATCTCGCTGTTGGTGGCAAGCTTGATGCAAGGCGTGGGCTTGTAGCCCGAGACCGACCCGCGGCCGGTCGTGAAGACGATCAGGTTCGCGCCCGAGGCGATCTGTCCGGTGACAGAGCAGGGGTCATAGCCGGGGCTGTCCATGAAGACGAAGCCCTTCCTGTCGATGATCTCGCCATAAAGATAGACCTCGCGCAGCGGCGCCGTGCCGCTTTTCGCGACCGCGCCCAGCGACTTTTCAAGGATCGTGGTCAGCCCGCCGCGCTTGTTGCCGGGGCTGGGGTTGTTGTCCATCTCCATGCGGTTGCGGGCGGTGTAATCCTCCCACCAGGCGATGCGGTCGATCAGCTTCTGGCCGACCTCGGCGGTTTCGGCCCGCCGGGTCAGCAGGTGTTCGGCGCCATAGATCTCGGAGGTTTCGGACAGGATCGTGGTGCCGCCGTGTCGCACCAGCAGGTCCGAGGCATAGCCGAGCGCGGGGTTGGCGGTGATGCCGGAATAGCCGTCCGAGCCGCCGCATTGCATCCCGACCATGATTTCGGAAACCGGGCAGGGCTCGCGGCGGGCTTCGTTGGCAAGGGCGGCAAGGCTGCGCAGCTCCTCGAGCGCCAGCTCTATCGTGCGACGGGTCCCGCCGTTCTGCTGGATCGTCATGTAGCGCAGGGCGCCGTCGGCGCGGATCGGGCGGCGCCCGACCAGATCGGGAAGCTGCATCACCTCGCAGCCAAGACCGACCAGGAGGATGCCGCCGAAGTTCGGGTTCTGTCCATAGCCCGCCAGCGTCCGGAACAGCGTGTCATAGCCTTCGCCCTTGGACGACATGCCGCAGCCGCTGCCGTGCACGATGGCCATGATGCCGTCGACATTGGGAAATTCGTCCAGAAGCCCGCTTTTCTCGGCGGCCTCTGCGATGAACCGCGCGACCGAGCCCGAGCAGTTCACCGAGGTCAGGATGCCGAGATAATTGCGCGTGCCGACCTTGCCGTCGGCGCGGCGATACCCCTGAAAGGTCCGCTCCTCGCCGATCGGCGGCAGCGGGACCGCCACGCTGGCAAAGGCGTGGTCCTGTTTGTGGTCGCCCATGCCGAGATTGTGGGAATGCACATGCGCGCCCGATGCGATGTCGGCCGTGGCCTGGCCGATGATCTGGCCATAGCGGATCACGGTCTGGCCTGCGGCAATCGGGCTACGCGCGATCTTGTGGCCGCGGGGAATGTCCTGCGCCAGCGGCGCGTCGATGCCGTCGACAACCTCTCCGGCGGCGAGGTCCTGCAGGGCGATGACGATATTGTCGCCGGGGTTCAGGCGAAGGGTGCGCGTCGCGGTCGTCATGGTGCCATCCCTGGTCTCGGCGCCGTTCAAGCCCACGACGCCCGGTTTTAAGAGCATTCCGGGTCAACGACACTGCGGATGTCGGACCCGGCCGCAGTGCAGTCTGTCCCTGGCCCTAGCTGCTTCCGGCACTCGGGGCCGGATCCTCGGGATCGGCGAAATAGGATTCGTTTTCGGCACGGATGCGGTCGATCTCGTCGATCAGGCGGGTCAGATGGTTGCGCATCAATGCGACCGCGCTGTCCGAATCGCGGTGCATCAGCGCCTGATAGATCCCGCGATGTTCGCGCAGCGTCCCGCCCTGATTGAAGGCAAGCGACAGCAGGCGGGCACGGTCGAGGTGGGACTTGTTCTCGGCGATCAGTTGCCAGGCATAGGGATGCCCCGAAATCTCGCAGATCTCGCGGTGGAACGCATCGTCGAGCTTGTGGAATCGCCGGGCGTCATCGGCGGAAACCGCGTCGGATTGCCGTTCCAGATTGGACTGCAGCCGCGCGAGCCCCGCCGCGTCCATCGCCTCGCAGGCGTGGCGCACGATCTCGACCTCGAGCGCGGTGCGGATGAACCGCGCCTCCATCACCTTCTCGATCGAGATCAGGCTGACTGTGGTCGCCCGCTGCGGCCGGATCTCGAGAAATCCGAGCTTCGACAGGCGGAAGAAGGCGTCGCGCACGGGTTGGCGCGAGGTACCAAGCGCCTTGGCGACCTCGACTTCCGAAATGCGTGCCCCGGGCGGCAAGGCCAGGGATACGATCTGCGAATGCAGCTTCTCGAATACCTGATCGGCGACGCTGGGCCGGTCTATTGGATCGAGGGGGAGGAGGTTGAGATTGTCGGACATGACTTCTGGTGATTGACTGCACTGTTAATCTAGCATATTAGTTTGCCAAGAGGCAACGACCTTGATGTAATCAGTCTTGGACGCGGCCGGGAGCAAGCGGGAGACTTTGACGCAATGGCGAAGGACGTCACACGGGCGAAACTGGACGAGAACCGGCTTTTCCCATTAGAGCCTGCGGCGCGGGCATTTGCGGCAGATCTTTATGGCACGGTCAGGGATCTGCCGATTGTCAGCCCGCATGGCCACACCGATCCCCGCTGGTTTGCCGAGAACGAAGCCTTCCCCGACCCCGCCCAGCTTTTCGTGACACCCGATCACTATGTGTTCCGGATGCTGTTCTCGCAGGGTGTTTCGCTCGATGCGCTCGGGGTTCCCCATGCCGACGGCACCCGGGTCGAGACCGACGGGCGCAAGATCTGGCGCGTGTTTGCCGAGAATTTTCACCTGCTGCGCGGGACGCCGTCGCGGATGTGGCTGGATCATTCGTTCCAGGAGGTCTTCGGGCTGGAGGGGCGGTTGTCGGCCGAAACGGCGGATCACTTCTATGACCACATCGCCGACTGTCTGGCCCGGCCCGAGTATCGCCCGCGGGCGTTGTTCGAACGTTTCGGGATCGAGGCGATCGCAACCACGGAAAGCCCGCTCGACGATCTGCGCTGGCATCGGATGATCCGCGAAAGCGGCTGGTCGGGCAAGGTCGTGACCGCCTATCGCCCCGATCCGGTGGTCGACCCCGAGTTCGAAGGCTTTGCTGCCAATGTGGCGCTGCTTGGCGAGCTTGCCGGCACCGACGCCACCACATGGGACGGATATCTTGAGGCGCACCGAATTCGGCGCGCCTTTTTCAAAGGGTTCGGCGCCACCTCTTCGGATCACGGCCACGCTTCGGCGCGGACCGAGAATCTCCCCCGATCCGAGGCGGTGGCGCTGTTCGAAAAGGCGCTGAAGGGAAGTTGCACGGCCGAGGAGGCCGATGCCTTCCGCGGCCACATGCTGACCGAGATGGCGCGGATGAGTCTGGACGACGGTCTGGTCCTGCAGATCCATCCGGGTGCCCGGCGCAACCATTCGGCCCCGATGCTGGCCGAGTTCGGCCGCGACAAGGGCTTCGACATCCCCGGGCGCACCGATTACGTCGCCGCGCTGAAACCGCTGCTGGATGCCGTGGGGCTGGAGCCGGGGCTGTCGATCATCCTCTTCACCCTCGACGAGACGGTTTATGCCCGCGAACTGGCGCCGCTTGCCGGCGTCTATCCGAGCCTCAAGCTCGGGCCTGCCTGGTGGTTCAACGACAGCCCCGAGGGGATGCGCCGGTTCCGCGAGGCAACGACCGAAACCGCGGGATTCTACAACACCGTCGGTTTCAACGACGATACCCGCGCCTTCTGTTCGATCCCGGCACGCCACGACGTGGCTCGCCGCGTCGACTGCGCCTTCCTCGCCACCCTGGTCGGTACTGGCCGGCTGGCCGAGGATGAGGCTTTCGAGGTCGCCCAAGACCTCGCCTACCGGCTTGTGAAGCAGGCCTACAAACTCTGACGAGTAATCCTAGGGAGGGAACCCGATGCTCAAGACTGTCACTGCAACTCTTCTTGCCACCGTGGCCATGGCCAGCGCCGCCGCCGCTTGCGAGATCACGCTGAAGGCGTCCGATACGCACCCCGACGGCTATCCGACCGTCGAAGGCGTCCGCGCCATGGGCAAGATCCTCGAGGAAAAGACCGACGGACGGATCTGCATCGAGATGTTCAGTTCGGCCCAGCTGGGCGAGGAAAAGGACACGATCGAACAGACCCAGTTCGGCGTGATCGACATCAACCGCGTCTCGATCGGCCCGTTCAACAACATCATCCCCGAAACCCAGGTGTTTTCGCTGCCCTATATCTTCCGTTCGGTCAGCCACGAGCACAACGTGCTCGACGGTCCGATCGGCGAGGAAATGCTGGCCACGTTCTCTGACCACGACCTGGTTGGCCTTGCCTTCTACGACTCGGGCTCGCGCAGCTTCTACAACAGCCAGCATCCGATCACGAAGGTCGAGGACCTGCAGGGCATGAAGTTCCGCGTCATGCAGTCGGACGTGTTCGTCGACATGGTCGGCGCGCTCGGTGCCAACGCGACGCCGATGCCTTATGGCGAGGTCTATTCCTCGATCCAGACCGGGGTCATCGACGGGGCCGAGAACAACTGGCCGTCCTATGACACCTCGGGCCACTACGAGGTCGCCAAGTACTACACGCTCGATCAGCACCTGATGGTGCCCGAAGTCGTGGTGATGTCGAAGATCTCGTTCGACAAGCTGTCGCCCGAAGACCAGCAGGCGGTCCGCGAAGCGGCTGCCGAGTCGGTTCCGATCGAGCGCGAGCTCTGGGCGGCTCAGGAGAGGGCCTCGGAAGAAAAGATCCGCGCCTCGGGCGCCGAGATCGTGACCGAGATCGACAAGACCCCGTTCATCGAAGCGATGGCACCGGTCTATCAGAAATACGTCACCGACGCCGAGCTGCAGAGCCTCGTCGAACGTATCCAGGCGACCGAATGATTTGATCCCCAACACCCCGTGGCGGCCGTGCGCCGCCACGGGGCCCAGTTTCCGGAGGCGCAAGTGCAGGAAACGATGAAGTCCGTGGCGTGGGTCACGGGATGGATCGGGCGTATCGCGCTCTATCTGTCCGGTGCGGCACTTGTGACGATGACCGCGATGATCGCGGCCCAGGTATTCTGGCGTTACGTCCTGAACAGCAGCATCGTCTGGACCGAGCCGGGCTCGGTCATGGTGATGGGCTGGTTCATCTTCCTCGGCGCTGCCGTCGGGGTGCGCGAAGGCTATCACCTGTCGTTCGACGTCATGCTGATGGTGCTTCCCAACAAGGCCAAGCTGGTCCTCTATTCGATTTCGGATGTGGTTGTGATCGCCTTCGGCGCCGGCATGATGTTCTACGGCGGCCAGCTTGTCGCCAAGACCTCCGGAAACGTCATCCCCTCGCTCGGCATCTCGGGTGCCTTCGATTTCATACCCGTGGTCGCCGGCGGCTTCCTGCTGGTGATCTTCTCGCTCGAACGCCTGTTCCGCCGCGCCGCCGGCCTGCCGACTGCCCGGTTCGGCGAGGTTATGCCCGACGAGGACCGCGACACCGCCTCGGAAGGAGCCGCGTGATGGAATACTGGATACTGTTCGGAACCTTCGTGTTCCTGCTGCTGATCGGCACGCCGATTGCCTTCTGCCTTGGCGTCGCAAGCTTTGCCACCGTCACCTATCTGGGGCTGCCGCCGGTGGTGGTGTTCCAGCGCCTGAACTCGGGTGTCTCGGTCTTCGCGCTCATGGCGATCCCGTTCTTCATCTATGCCGGCGAGATCATGGTCCGCGGCGACATCGCCCGAAGGCTCGTGGGGCTGGCGGGGTCCCTTGTCGGGCACTTCCAGGGCGGGCTCGGCCAGGTCAACGTGCTGACTTCGGTCATGTTCGGCGGCATCTCGGGCTCGGCGGCGGCCGATACCTCGGCTGTCGGCGGGATCATGATCAAGCAGATGGAGGCGCGCGGCTATGGCACCGACTATGCCGTCGCGATCACCGTCACCGCCTCGATCATCGCGCTGATGCTGCCGCCCTCGCACAACCTGATCATCTATTCGATCTCGTCGGGCGGCAAGCTGTCGATTGCCGATCTGTTCACCGCCGGGATCATTCCGGGGCTGGTGCTGGCCGGGTCGCTGATGGTCGCCGCCCGTATCATGGCCAAGCGGCGCAACTATCCGACCGAGCAGTTTCCGGGCTGGTCCATGGTCGCCCGGCTCTTCATCGAGGCGGTGCCGGGACTGATCCTGATTGCCATCATCTTCGGCGGCGTCCGCTCGGGCATCTTCACCGCGTCCGAATCCTCGTGCATCGCGGTGGTCTACGCGCTTCTGGTGACGCTGTTTGCCTATCGAACGCTGAGCTGGAAGGATTTCACCGAAGCGACGATGGGTGCGGTGCGCACCACCGCAATGGTGTTGCTGGTGATCGGCTGCGCGGCAAGCTTCGGCTGGCTGCTGGCCTATCTCAGGGTCCCGACCGCAATCGTGATCTTCATGCAGGGCATCTCGGACAATCCGATCGTCATCCTGCTGCTGATCAACATCGCGCTGCTGGTCCTTGGCACCTTCATGGACATGTCGCCGCTGATCGTCATCACGACGCCGATCTTCCTGCCCGTCGCGCTGGCCTTCGGGGTCGATCCGATCCACTTCGGCATCATCCTGATCCTGAACCTTGGCATCGGGCTTTGTACGCCACCGGTTGGGACGGTGCTGTTCGTCGGATGCGCGGTCGGCAAGATATCGATCTGGGAAGTCATGAAATCGATCTTCCCGTTCTATGGGGCGGCGCTCTTCACGCTGATGCTGGTCACCTTCATCCCGGCGCTGTCGCTGTGGCTGCCGTCCGTCCTTCGCTGAGGTGACTTCAATGTTGCAGAGCTTTCCCACCGTCGCCACAGGGGCCGGCGTCACCCGCCAGGTGCTGGCAGAGGCGCCCGAGCTGATGGTTGTCGCGTTCACCTTCGAGGCAGGGGGCGAGGGCAGCCTGCACAGCCATCCACACGTGCAGTCGACCTATGTCAGATCCGGCCGTTTCCGGTTTACGCTTGGCGAGGACAGCTTCGAGGTCGGCCCGGGGGACAGCTTTGTCATCCCCTCGGGCGCGACCCACGGCTGCGTCTGCCTGGACGCCGGGCAGTTGGTCGACTGTTTCACACCGCGCCGGGACGACTTTCTCTGACCCGGCGTAGCTTCAATTCCAAGGATACCTATCGTGCTGACCGTTGAAACCCGCCACGCCATCCATCCCGATCACGCCAAGGGCATGGACACTGCCGAACTGCGCAGTCACTTCGTCGGAGAGGGCCTGTTCCGCGATGGTGAGATCCGGCTGATCTATACCCACTATGACCGCTTCACCCTCGGCGGGGCTGTCCCGGCCGGAGCCGAGCTGACGCTCGACAAGGTCGAAGAGACCAAGACCGCGACCTTCCTCGAGCGCCGCGAGATGGCAATCGTCAACATCGGCGAGACGGGCAGCGTTTCGGCGGCAGGCGAAACCTATCCGATGGACAAGGGCGACGTTCTGTACCTTGGCAAGGGATCAGGCGCGGTGACCTTCGCCGGAAACGGGCGGTTCTATATCGTCTCGGCGCCGGCCCACAAGGAGCTGCCGGCAAAGCTGATCACCCTTGCCGATGCCAAGAAGGTGCAGATGGGGTCGGTCGAAACCTCGAACAAGCGCACGATCTATCAGTTCGTCCATCCGCTGGTGATGGAAAGCTGCCAGCTGGTGCTGGGCTATACCCGTCTCGAAGACGGCTCGGTCTGGAACACCATGCCGCCGCATGTCCATGACCGCCGGATGGAGGCCTATCTCTATTTCGGCATGGCGCCCACATCCCGCGTCATGCACCTGATGGGCGAACCGACCGAAACCCGGCATCTGTTCATCGGCAACGAAGAGGCCGCGATCTCGCCGACCTGGTCGGTCCACGCGGGTGCGGGCATCGGCGACTATACCTTCATCTGGGCAATGGCCGGCGACAACGTCGACTACACCGACATGGAATTCATTCAACCGGAGGACCTGCGATGATCTCGTTTTCCCTCGAGGGCAAGACGGCGCTGGTGACCGGCGCCAACACCGGGATCGGTCAGGGCATTGCCGTCGGCCTGAACGAGGCCGGCGCGCATGTGATCTGCGCCGGGGTCTCGCCGGCCAGTGACACGCTCGCAAAGCTCAATGACGGCGAAGAGCTTCGCGCCGATCTGATCGCCGATCCGAAGGCGCTGGTAAAGGTCTTCGCCGAACGCCAGATCGACATCCTGGTCAACAATGCCGGGATCATCCGCCGCGCCGATACCGTCGACTTCTCGGAAGCCGACTGGGACGACGTGATGACGATCAACCTCAAGGCCGTGTTCATGAACTGCCAGGCCTTTGCCAAGGCGGCGATCACCGCCGGCCGGCCCGGCAAGATCATCAACATCGCCTCGATGCTCAGCTTTCAGGGCGGGATCCGGGTGCCTTCGTACACGGCCTCGAAAAGCGGTGTGGCGGGGATTACCAAGCTGATGGCCAACGAATGGGCCGCCAAGGGGATCAACGTCAACGCCATCGCCCCGGGCTATATCGCAACCGACAACACCGCCGCGCTGCGCGCCGACGCCGACCGCAGTGCCGAAATTCTCGGCCGCATCCCGGCCGGCCGCTGGGGCACGCCCGAGGACATCGCAGGCATCGCCGTCTTCCTCGCCGCACCGGCATCCGACTATGTCAATGGCGCAATCTACAACGTTGATGGAGGCTGGCTTGCACGCTGAGCGTCTGACTGCCGCAATAACAAACCGCCCCGGGGTCGGCATTGTCCACCTCGGGCTTGGCGCCTTCTTCCGTGCCTTCGGGGTGCCCTGGATCGCCGAGGCGATGCGGGCCTCAGGCGGCGATTGGGGGGTTCTCGGGGTCTCGTTGCGCTCGCCCACGGTGCGCAATGCGCTGCAACCCCAGGGATTTGCCTATACCGCGGTCGAGCTTGGCCCCGATGGCGAAACGCCGGTCGTCGTTGACACTATCGAGACGATGCTGGTCGCGACCGAAGATCCCGATGCGCTGGTTGCGGCAATGGCCGATCCGGCGGTCAAGATCGTCTCGCTGACCGTGACCGAGAAGGGATACTGCCACAACCCGGCGACCGGGCGGCTCGACCTCGATCATGCCGACATCCGGATCGACCTGAGCGGCGAGGTGCCGAAATCGGCGCCGGGCTTCATCGTCCGGGCCCTGCAGGCGCGCAAGGCCGCGGGGCGAGCGCCCTTCACGGTGCTCAGCTGTGACAACCTGCCGAACAACGGCCGGCTGACCCGCGGCGTGATCCTCGATCTTGCGCGCGAGGTCGACCCGGGACTCGCCGACTGGATCGAAGCCGAAGGCCGGTTCCCCTCGACCATGGTCGACCGCATCGTGCCGGCGACCAAGCCCGAGGATATCGCCCGGGTCGAGGAACTGACCGGCTATCACGACGCCGCGCCGGTGATGCACGAACCCTTCCGGCAATGGGTGATCGAGGACGATTTCGTGGGTGGCGAACGCCCCGACCTGGGCGCTGTCGGCGTGCAGATGGTCGCGGACGTGACGCCCTTCGAACACATGAAGCTGCGGATGCTGAACGGCACCCATTCGTCGCTGGCCTATCTGGGCTATCTTGCAGGCTACGAGACCATTTCCCAGGTTGCGGCCGATCCGGTGTTCGAAGGCTTCGTCAAGCGGCTGTGGCAGGACGAGATCATCCCCGCGGTCGCGGCGCCGCCGGGCGTGTCGCTGTCGACCTATGCCGGCGAACTGTTCACCCGCTATTGCAACCCGGCGATCCGGCACCGCACCTGGCAGATTGCCATGGACGGCAGCCAGAAGCTGCCGCAGCGAATTCTGTCAACGCTGGAGGACAATCTGGCGGCTGGTCGGCAGTGCCCGGGGCTGATGCTCGCGGTGGCGGCATGGATGCGCTACGTCGGCGGGATCGACGAGAAGGGCGCGCCGATCGACGTGCAGGACCCGCTTGCCGAGACCCTGCGCGAGGCATCGGACAGCGCCAGAGGCGCCGACAAGGCTCGCGCGATCCTGATGGTGCGCGAGGTGTTCCGGCCCGAACTGGCCGAGGCGCTGATGCCGGGCGTGACGGCGGCCTACGAGCGCCTGCTGGCGGTCGGTGCCCGCAAGGCGGTGGAGGAACTGCAATGAAGGAAAGCTGGCGCTGGTACGGGCCCTTCGACAATATCGCGCTCTGGGAGGTCGCCCAGACCGGTGCTTCGGGTATCGTGACCGCCCTGCACGAAGTCCCCTATGGCGAGGTCTGGACGCGCGAGGCGATCGCAGCCCGCAAGGCCGAGATTGCGGCGGCCGGGCTCGACTGGGTAATGGTCGAAAGCCTGCCGGTGCATGAGCGCATCAAGCGCGGCGACGGCGATCTGAGCGGGCTTTTCGCCAACTACCGGCAGTCGATGGCCAATCTGGCGGCCGAAGGCGTGACCGGCATCTGCTATAACTTCATGCCGCTGATCGACTGGACGCGCACCGACCTGAAGGCACCTGCCAAAAGCGGCGGCACCTGCCTGCGCTTCGACGCCGCCCGCATGGCGGCCTTCGAGCTGCACATGCTGGGCCGGGCCGAGGCCGAGGCGGATTATCCGGCCGAGGTCGTGGTGCGCGCAGGGCAATGGCATGCCGCCTCGACCGAGGCCGATCGCGCGGCGCTTTTGTCTGCCATCATGTCGGGCCTGCCGGGCGCCTTCGAGCGCTATGACATCGAGGGGCTGCGCGAGGCGCTGACGCTCTATCATGGGGTCGGGGCCGAAGAGTTGCGCGGCAACTACAAGCGGTTCCTCGAAGAGGTCGTGCCGGCGGCCGAGGATCTGGGGGTGCGGCTTTGCGTTCATCCCGACGACCCGCCGCGCGACATCCTGGGTCTGCCGCGCGTCGTCTCGGACGCCGAGGACATCGCCTGGGTTCTCGGGGTCGTCGAGTCGCCCGCCAATGGCCTGACGCTGTGCTCGGGCTCGCTCGGGGCCAATCCGGCCAACGACCTGCCAGCCATCGCCCGCCGCTTTGCCGACCGCATCCATTTCGCGCACCTTCGCAACGTTGCCAAGGAACCCGACGGTTCGTTCGAGGAAGCGCCGCATCTCGATGGCGACACCGACATGGTTGACCTCGTCCGCGCGCTGGTCGAGGAAGAGGCGCGGCGGCGCAGTGCCGGTCGTGCCGACGCCGAGATCGTCATGCGGCCCGATCATGGCCACGAGCTGCTGGCCGATTCCGAGCGAAACAACCCGCCCGGATATCCGCTGATCGGCCGGTTGCGGGGGCTGGCAGAGCTGCGCGGGGTGGCCCGGGCGCTTTCGGCGCCCTATGCCATGGCGGTCTAGAACGGAAGGAACGTCCATGCTGAGAAAGATCGCCTGCGTCGGCGAGGCCATGGTCGAGTTGCGGCTCGACGCTGGCGGTCAGAGCGCGCAGATCGGCTTTGCCGGGGACACGCTCAATACCGCAATCTATCTGCGCCGCGGCCTGCCCGAGGGCTTTGACGTGCAGTTCGTCTCGGCCGTGGGGCTCGACGCCTTCTCGGAGCGGATGCTGGCGGCGGTTGCGGCCGAAGGCGTCGGCACCGAGCACATCGCGCAGCATCCTTCGCGCACGGTCGGCCTCTATGCCATCAGCACCGATGCGGCGGGCGAACGCAGCTTTGCCTACTGGCGCGACAATTCGGCGGCGCGGACGCTGTTTTCGGACCCCGAGGGGCCGGAGTTCGCCGCGCTGGCCGGCCACGACTTGGTCTATTACTCGGCAATCACGCTGGCGATCCTCGCACCCGAGGCACGGTCGCGGTTCATGGACTGGATCGCGGGCTTTCGCGCCGCTGGCGGGCAGGTCGCGTTTGATTCGAACTATCGCCCGCGGCTCTGGCCCGATCGCGCAACCGCGCAGACGGCGGTCGCCGCGGCCTGGCGTGCCTGCGATGTGGCCTTCCCCTCGGTCGACGACGAGATCGCGCTGTTCGGCGATCAAAGTGCCGAAGACGTTCTGGCACGGATCGAGGGCTATGGCCCGACCTGCGGGGCGTTGAAGCGCGGCGGCGAAGGCCCGCTTCCCATCGGCAGCCGGCTGGATGCGTTGCCGGACTTCCCGAGGGTCGAACGGGTCATCGACACGACCGCGGCCGGCGACAGTTTCGTGGCCGGGTTCCTGTCGGTCCATGCCCGGGGCGGATCGCTTGCCGACGCGCTCAGGGCAGGGCACGACTATGCCGCCTGCGTCATCACCCATCCGGGCGCCATCGTGCCCAAGGACATCTGGGGCGACGGCCCGGCCTGAGTATCTGCGAACGGGCCGCCGCGCGCGGCAAGGCCCGTCGCTTCAGCCTTGGCCAAGCCTTGTCGCGGCGGCCCGGCCGGCCCAAAGCCCCGTCGCAAGGCAGGCGGTCAGCAGATAGCCCCCGGTCGGGGCATCCCAGGCGAGCATCTCGCCCGCCGCGAAACATCCCGGCCGCGCCCGCAACATCAGATCCTCGTCCACCCCGTCGCGGCGCACCCCGCCCGCGGTCGAGATCGCCTCGTCCAGCGGCCGCGGTCCATTGTGGCGGAGTGGCAGCGCCTTGATCCGCGCCGCCAGATCGGCGCTCGCGGGAAGCGGCGCGCCGAATTCGCGCAACAGCGCGATCTTCACCGGATCGAGCCCCAGCGTCCGCCGCAAGTGGTTCGACAGCGAAAGCTTGCCGCGGGGTCGGGCCAGCCGCTCGGCCACGCGGGCGGCTGTGATGTCGGGCGACAGGTCGATCTCGATCGGTTGCCCCTCGCGGGCCGCCCGGCTGATCGCATAGATACCGCCGCCTTCGATGCCCCGCGCCGACACGACGAACTCGCCGCGATGGCGACGCCCTTCGGCCCGCAGCGCGACGCCCTTGACCGGCGTGCCGAAGAACCGTGCCATATGCGGCGACCAGTCGACCATCAGCCCGACGTTGCTGGGCTGAAAGGGATCGAGCGGCACGCCCGCGCCGGCAAGTGTGGCCGCCCAGGCGCCGTCCGAGCCGAGCCTTGCCCAGCTCGATCCGCCAAGCGCCAGCACCGTGGCGCGCGCCTCGATCCGGCGCGGTCCCTCGGGCGTGTCGAACACCGATGCCTGCCCGTCCCAGCCTTGCCAGCGCCAGCGGCTTCGCAGGCTGACACCGCCCTGATCGAGCCGCCGCAGCCAGGCGCGCAGCAGCGGCGATGCCTTCATCGCCGCCGGAAACACCCGTCCGGTGGAGCCGGTGAAGACTTCCTGCCCAAGCCCGCGCATCCAGTCCTGAACCTCGGCGGGGCCGAAGGCCGCAAGCATCGGGGCAAGCCAGTCGGCGGCCTCGCCATAGGCACCAAGAAACCGGTCATACGGTTCGTCCCGGGTGATGTTGAGCCCGGATTTCCCGGCCATCAGCAGCTTGCGCGCGGGCGAGGGCTTTGCCTCGGTCACGACGACGCTATGGCCTGCGGCGGCCAGCGCCTCGGCCGCCATCAGCCCCGCAGGGCCCGCGCCAACGATCAGTGCCGCGATCCGTTCGTCTTCCACCAGAGTTCCGTCCATGAAGAACCGCTCCGGGCGACAGCACCCCACGGCCTGGCACAGATGTCACGGTTCCGGGGGCGGGCGCAAGGCGGCCAGGCCGCAGCTGCCATCGCGCCCGGGCGCTCAGTCCGTCTGCAGTCGCGTCAAGGCCGGTCGCTGCCGCATCCGCGCCAGATAGGCGACGAGTTGCGGTTCGACGATCGGGAACTGCGCCACATCGGCCCAGATCCCGCAGTGGGTCAGAATGATGTCGGGCACCGTCATCTGGCTGCCCATCAGGAACGGCCCGTCGGCCATGCGCCGCACCAGAACCTTCTGGCTGCGCTCGAATTCCCACTTCAGGCTGGTCTTGATGGCACCGTCGCGCAGTTCGGGCGGCAGCACGAAGCTGTGGCGCGCAGCCATCCAAAGCGCCGAATCGAATTCATCGAGCAGAAACTGGGTGATGCTGTCCTGACGCGCGCGGTCGAGTGTGCCGGCGGGGAATGTCAGCTGTCCGTGGCGGTCGGAAAGGAACGCAAGGATGGCGGTCGAGTCGGTTATCGGGATGCCGTCCACAACCAGCACCGGCACCTTCCCGGCCGGATTCAGCGCGACCACGTCGGCCGATCGCGGCGGCGCCGGCACATGTTCATAGGACAGCCCCAGTTCCTCGAGCATCCAGAGTACCCGAAGCGACCGGCTGTGTACCCCACCGATGACCTTGTATGTCGGCTCCATGGACCCTTGCAGACCTCCACCTGCGAAAGACTTTCACGGATGCCCGTGTCGGTAAAGGCCGTGGCGGCGGTGTCAGCGCGACTTCCGCAACGTCAGATCCGGGCCGACCGCAGCATCGCAAGCCGCACGCAAAGCCGTTCGACCAGCGCCATCTGGGGCGCGGTCTGTCCGGCAGAGCGCAGCGCCAGATCGGTGTCGACCAGATTCGCAAGCGCGCGTTCCAGCCGCCTTAGCCGCCATGCCTCGGCCTGCCGGATCATGCGGTCGCGGCGCGGGCCGAACACGGGCGGGCGCTGCCGCGACAGCCCAGACGCCGGACCGCCGGGATCGGCGGCGGCGGCATGAAGCGTGCGAAAATGCCGGCCAAGCGCGATCACCAGCCCGACGGCTGGCTCGCCCTGGCCATCGAGACGGCGCATCAACCCCGCGACCCGGTCGACCTGACCATCGGCGACGCTGTTGATAAGCTCGTCGACCGCCGCTTCGATACTTGCGGGCGCAAGGGCCGCAACCTCATCGGCGCTGAGCGGCGCGGGATCGCCAAGCTTGTAGAGCGCGATCTTTTCCAGCGTCTGGCGGAAGTCGCCGGGGTCGAGCGCCCGGCCAAGCGATTCGAGATCGCCCATGACAGCCGGGCTGACCGCGCCCATCCCGGCGCGCGTCAGCTCGGCCTCGATCTGCGCCCTGTCGGGCGGGTCGTCATAGATCGCGGCCGCATAGGCGCGCGGGGCATCCTCGAACAGCTTGCGCAGTTTCGACCGTGCGGGCAGCGGACCGGCGGTTGCGACGATCATCGCATCGCCCTCGCGCCAGTCGGCAAGGGCGGTTGCGAAGGTGGCTGTCAGCCCGTCGCCCGCATCCTCGACCAGTACGGCGCGGGGGCCGGGAAAGAACCCGGCCGCCTTGAGCGCATCGAGCAAAGCTGCGGGGTCGCGCCGCAGATCGGCTGCGGCCACCCGCGCCAGGCGCATTTCGGCTTCGCCCTGCGGCCCGATCAGCGCGGCGATCAGATCCTGGCGTTTCAGCGCTACCCGCATTGCGTCGGCGCCGTGGATCAGCACCCCGGGCCGGGACGGATCGGGCCGCTTGAAGAAGGCCGCCGCATCCCGGGTCGAGAGCTTCATTTAGCCCATTTTCCCGCGGTGCTGAGAAGCTGGGTCGCGACCTGTTCGGCCAGCACGTCCATCAGCCGGATATAGGCCGCGTTCTTCTGCGCGTTCGTGGCAACCGTGGTGCCTACGGCGGAATAGGCGACGAATGTGTCGGTAAAGCCAGTATTCAGCACCGCGCCGGTGGCGCGGTTGACCACTTGGTAACTGACATTGCCCCTCAGGTGATAGCGCAGGATCGACTGGCTTTGCGTGATAGCGAGCGAGGTCGAGGAGACGTTGATCGTATAGCGCAGTTCAAGCGGCGAATCCTCGCGCCCGCCGAGATTGTCCTCGAAGGCGCTGGCAAAGAGAAAATCGATGCGGTCGCTGGGGGTGGCGGCGCGCACCTTGCCCTGGATCAGGGTACCGGTCCCCTGGGGGCCATAGACCGGAGAAAATCCGCAGCCGGCGGCTGCCAGTGTAGCCCCGAGGCCGGCAAGGACGCTTCTGCGATCAGACCACGACATTCACGATCCGCCCCGGCACCACGATCAGTTTCTTCGGTGAGCCGCCTTCCAGCGCCTTCACGACCGCGGCATGTTCCAGAACCAGCGCCTCGACCGCGGCCTTGCTGGCGTCCTTGGCGACCTCGATCTCGCCGCGGCGCTTGCCGTTGATCTGGATCGGCAGGGTCACGGTATCCTCGACCAGCAGCGCGGGGTCGGCCTTTGGCCAGCCTGCCTCGGCGACCAGACCCGTCCCCCCCAGCATCGCCCAGAGCTCTTCCGCCAGATGCGGGGTCATCGGCGACATAAGCTGCGCCATGACGCGCATCGCCTCGGCCTTTGCCCCGGCGCTGGCGGCGGATTTCGCGACCGTGTTGGTGAAGCCATAGAGCTTGGCAATCGAGGTGTTGAAGGCGAATCCCTCGATCCCCTCGGTCACATCGGCGATGGCGCGGTGGGTGGCGCGTTCCAGCGCTTCATCCTCGGCACCGCCCTCGGGCGCGCCCGCATCCTTCAGCTCGAAGGCAAGGCGATAGACCCGGCCCAGATGCTTGAAGGCAGCCTCGGCGCCCGAAGCGGTCCATTCGACGTCGCGCTCGGGCGGGCTGTCGGACATCACGAACCAGCGCGCGGTATCGGCGCCATAGGCCGCAACGATCGACACCGGATCGACCACGTTCTTCTTCGACTTCGACATCTTGGCCGAGGGGATGACCTCGACCGCCTCGCCGGTGGCTTTCAGAACGACCGTCCCGTCGGCACTGCGCTCGACCTCTTCGGGCAGATGATAGATCGGCCGCCGGCCTTCGTTTTGCGGGACGCCATCGGAAACGGTCGTCCCGTCATAGCGCAGCGGCTCATAGGTCAGGTAAATCTCGTGGGTCACCATGCCCTGGGTAAACAGCGCCTCGAACGGCTCCTTGCACTTCTCGGGCAGGTGGCCGGTCAGGTGCATGGCGCGGGCGAAGAACCGGGAATAGAGCAGGTGCAGGATCGCGTGCTCGATGCCGCCGATATACTGGTCGACGTTCATCCAGTACTCGGTCTCGGCGGGGTCGGTCGGCGTCGTCGCGTGCGGCGCGGTGAAGCGCGCGAAGTACCACGACGAATCGACGAAGGTGTCCATCGTGTCGGTTTCGCGTTTTGCTGGCGCCCCGCAGACCGGGCAGGGCACGTCGCGCCATGTCGGGTGCCGGTCGAGCGGGTTGCCCGGCGCATCGAAGCTGACGTCGTCGGGCAGGCGCACGGGCAGGTTCTCGCGCTTTTCGGCCACCACGCCGCAGTCGGCGCAATGCACCACAGGGATCGGGCAACCCCAATAGCGCTGGCGCGACAGCCCCCAGTCACGCAGCCGGAACTTGGTGACGCCGGTGCCGATCCCGAGCGACTCGAAATGCGCAATGGCGGTGGCAATGCCTTCTTCACCGGTCTGGATCCGCTCGCCCGCGAATCCGCGGACATAGTCGACCCGTTCCGACTTTTGCGGGACAAAGGCCGCGCCGCCGTTCTCGGGTGCCACGAACTCTGCGCCCGGATCGAGCGGGGCGAAGGTCGAATGGACCGTCAGGTCGTATTTGCGGGCAAAGTCGAGATCGCGCTGGTCGTGCGCCGGGCAGCCAAAGATGGCGCCGGTGCCGTAGTCCATCAGGATGAAGTTGGCGACGTGGACCGGCAGTTCCCAGTCCGGATCGAACGGGTGACGCACCTTCAGCCCGGTGTCGAATCCCTTTTTCTCGGCGGTCTCAAGCTCTTCCTCCGAGGTGCCCATGCGGCGGCATTCGGCGCAGAAGGCGGCCAGTTCGGGGTTGCCGGGTTCGAGCGACTTGACCAGCGGATGGTCGGGCGACAGGCCGACGAAGCTTGCCCCCATCAGCGTGTCGGGGCGGGTCGTATAGACCTCGATCGTCTCGTGGCCCTCGGGGGCGTTGATCACCTCGAAGGCGAATTGCAGCCCGCGGCTGCGTCCGATCCAGTTGGCCTGCATCAGCCGCACCTTCTCGGGCCATTTCTCCAGCCCCTCGAGCGCATCGAGCAGCTCGCCCGCGAAATCGGAAATCCGGAAGAACCATTGCGTCAGCTCGCGGCGTTCGACCAGCGCGCCGGATCGCCAGCCGCGCCCGTTCTCGACCTGTTCATTGGCCAGAACCGTCATGTCGACCGGGTCCCAGTTGACCATCGCGGCCTTGCGATAGATCAGCCCGGCGTCGAGCATGTCGATGAACATGCGCTGCTGCTGGGCGTAATATTCGGGATCGCAGGTGGCGAACTCGCGGCTCCAGTCGATCGACAGGCCCAGAGGCTTCATCTGATCGCGCATGGTGGCGATGTTCGAATAGGTCCAGTCCTTGGGGTGGCCGCCGCTTGCCATCGCGGCATTCTCGGCCGGCATACCGAAGGCGTCCCAGCCCATGGGGTGCAGCACGGAATAGCCGCAGGAAGATTTGTAGCGGGCGATCACGTCGCCCATCGTGTAATTGCGCACATGCCCGATGTGGATCCGCCCCGAGGGATAGGGAAACATCTCGAGCACATAGTATTTCGGCCGCGCCGGGTCGTGGCGGGCGGTAAAACACCCCGCCGCCTTCCAGGCCTTCTGCCATTTCGGTTCGATCTCGGACGGGATCAGGCGGGACATCGGATTACCTCGGCTCGGCGCGCATTTCCTTGGCTCGCGGCTTGATAAGGGGCGCCTGCGCGGGCGTCCAGTGCTGCCGTGCCGGGGGCGGACGACGCCTAAAGGTTGGCGTGGCTGATCCGCAATTGCCGTGCGCGGGTCAGGATCGCATCCTCGACCGCCCGGACGGTGTCGGGATCGGCCGGCCCCCCGCGGGTGGCCACCGCGACCTTGAGCGAGCGTGCATCGAGCGCCGGATCGGTGACCTGCACGGTGGCGCGATAGGCCGTGCCGCCGCCCGGAGGCCTGCCATAGCCGAACACGATGACACCCGAGAACGGGTCGATGCGTTCGACCGGCAGGAAGCTCAACACGTCGAGCGAGGCGTTCCAGAGATAGCGGTTGACCTCGAGCGTGATGTTCGGGTCGTCGAGGTTGACGAAAAGGTCCCAGATCGTGTCGCGTTTGTAGCCATAGTCATTCAGCGCGGGATTGAACTCGTCGGGCAGGTTCGCGGGTCGGTCAGTTACATTGACCGAATTTCCGCCCTTGCCGCCGCAGGCCGCAAGCGCAGCCATAAGGACAAGTCCGGTCCCGGTCCGTATTAACGATCGGAAGGTCATGCCCTTTACCCTCTTCAACTTTTCGTCGTGTCTACCCGAGCGTCCCGAGCCGGACAAGTCATAGCGGACGGGCGGGGAAAAACCACTGTGGCATTGCTGCACCAAATTTTCGGCCGTGCCGTGCGATTTTGAAGACTGCATTGCAAACAGGCCCTCCCGGAGCGAGACACATGGCCATACCCAATTCGGATTCTCGAGTTGAGGTGAACTCTTGAGATAAACGAGGGAAAACGATGAAAAAGCTTCTTCTCGCTTCGACGGCGCTGGTTGCCTTCGCTGGCGCAGCTGCCGCAGAGATCAGCATCTCCGGCTCGGCGAAAATGGGTCTGGTTGGCGCTTCGGCGAAGTCCAAGTACGATGTCACGGACGGCGATACCGGCGTAAAGACCAAATACAACAGCACCTACACCTCGCCGGCGCAGTTCTTCCAAGACGTCGACGTGACCTTCACGATGTCGGGTGAAACCGATGGCGGCCTCGCCTTCGGTACCTCCGTCGACCTCGACGAAGCCGTCAAGCTGGACAAAGAACTCAGCAACCAAGGCGTTGCGATCTTTGTGTCGGGCGACTTCGGCACCGTGACCATGGGCGACACCGACGGTGCGCTGGCTGCCGTTCTGTGGTCGGGCGACGAACTGTCGAACACCCCGGGCTCGCTGAACGACGCCGACACCACCACGCTGGGCTTCAACGACACCTGGCTCGACGGTTCGGGCGACGGCCAAGTCCTGCGCTACGACTACACCTACGATGCGTTCCAGTTCTCGATGTCCTTGGAGCAGCAGCCGACCGGTGACAACGGCGAAGTTCTCGATGGTGACGACGACATCATCTGGGCTGTCGGTGTTGGCTACACCTACACCTTCGGCGGTGGCAACGCGATCTTCGGCCTCGGCTACCAGCAAGCTGGTGACGGCGCCATCGAGTTCGAAACCACCGACGCCGACCTTCTGAACCTCGGCGATGATATCTTCATCGGCGGCGGCGACACCACCGTTTGGGGTCTGACGGCTGCGGTTCAGCTGGACAACGGTCTGACCACCGGTGTGACCTACTCGCAGTACGACTTCAAAGACTATGACGTCAACATCGACTACTGGGCCTTCGGCATCGGCTATGTCTACGACGCGTTCCAAGTTGGCGTGAACTACGGCGCCTTCATCGGCGACGACGATGCCGACGTGACGCTGCAAGGCTGGGGTATCGCTGCTGCCTACGATCTGGGTGGCGGGCTCGACATCGCGGCTGGCTACGGCTGGTCGTCGATCGACGGTACGCTCTACACCGACTACAACGACGACGGCGTGACCGACAAGGTCAAGACCAACGACGTGACCGCCGAGAACTGGTCGTTCGGCCTGCGTATGGCCTTCTGATCTCGGATCGGAATGCACTGCATAGAGGGCGGGTCTTCGGACCCGCCCTTTTTCGTTGTGAAACAGATGCTTGATGGCTTTCCGTCGACCCGATGGTCGCGGCCCTCCCCGTAAAATCCGGACAATATGCGGACGCCGCAGCAGCCGGAACGACTGATCAGGTGATCGTTTCCGGCGTTCTCTGGCTTCGCGTCGGGCGGCCGTCCTTGTTCCCTCTCCTTTTTCCCTCTCGCTTCCATCTGGCGAACCGGCAGATCGTGGCCAGGAAGAGGGCGTCCCTCTGGTGGGCCCTGCGGTTCTCATAAAGCGGCGATGGCAATGGCTGGGTGCGCCGTCCCCAGCGACGCGGTCGCTGCTCGGGGCCTCGGATTTTCCCGGCGGAGGTTCGGTGGATTGGGCGTGCTCCAGCAGAATCGGGGCGAGCCGCTCAGGCTCATCTCTGACCTGCGGTAGGGGTACGGCCCACCGAAGTGCGGAGACGCTCAGCGACTCTCGCAGAGGCGCGGCTGTGCAGTTCGGCAAGGAGGCCATTGGACTCGCGTCGCGGTATCGACGATAGAGTTGCGGGATGACACGCCCCGTTTTGGACAATCAGCACGCACGCCGCCTGTTTCTGGACCGTCACCTCCTGTTGCGCCCGGGTTCGGGGCCGGGCAAGGGTGAGGACCTGAACGCTGTGCTGCACGGGCTTGGGTTCGTCCAGGTCGACAGCGTCAACACGCTTGCCCGCGCCCATGATCTGATCCTTTGGTCCCGCCGCGGCCAGTACCGGCCAAAGGCGCTCGAAACCCTTGTCGCGCATCATCGCACGGCCTTCGAGCACTGGACGCACGACGCGGCGATCGTCCCGATGTCGTTCTATCCGATGTGGCGCCTGAAGTTCACCCGCGACGAGGCGCGGATGCGCGCGCGCTGGACGCCGGTGCGCCGCGAAGGATGGGAGGACGAAATCGATACCGTGCTCCGCCACGTGGCCGACACTGGCCCGGTCTGTTCTCTCGATGTGGGCGGCGGCGAGAAGAGAGGATCGTCGGGCTGGTGGGACTGGCATCCGTCCAAGACGGCGCTCGAATTCCTCTGGAGATCCGGCAGGCTGGCGATCAGCCACCGGCGGGGCTTTCGCAAGTTCTATGATCTGGCCGAGCGCGTGATCCCGCCAGAGCACAGCGACCGCCGACTCGACGACCGTGACATCGTCGACTGGGCGATGTCGGAGGCTCTGTGGCGCCTCGGCTTCGGCACGAGCGGCGAGCTGGCGGCCTTTTTCGACATGGTGACACGCGATGAGGCGAAGGCCTGGTGTGCGGAGGCACTCTCGTGTGGACGCATCCTGGAGGCGGACATCGAGATGGCGAATGGAGCCCTGCGGCGCAGCTTTACGACAGCTTCCATTTTGGACGAGGCCTATTCGCTGAGCGCGCCAACGTCGCGCGTGCGCATTCTTTCGCCGTTCGATCCCGCGCTGCGAGACCGGGCACGGGCCGAACGGCTGTTCGGCTTCCACTACCGGATCGAGATCTTCGTCCCCGAAGCCAAACGGCGATACGGCTATTATGTTTTTCCGGTTCTACAGGGCGACCGGATCATCGGGCGCCTCGACGTCAAGCGGGCCGGCAATGCTCTTGCCGTCCGCGCCTTCTGGCCGGAAGTCGGCGTGGGCATGGGCAGGGCGCGCACCGCCGGTTTGATGTCGGAACTCGAACGGGTCAAAGGGCTGGTCGGATCGGATAGGGTAGAGTTCTCACCGGACTGGCTGCACGATCGACCGTCGGCCGCATGACGGTTCCGGCCCAGAATGGCTATCCGCCGATCTCCAACCCTACTTCCGCTTTGCCCGCCAATTCAGTCATTCCGCTTAACAGGCAAGGCCACAATTAGCTGGCGATGGGGTACCTGTTTCCAATCCCGGGCAATCTTTCATTGAGCTTGATATGCTGTTCACGGAATGTCGATGGCAGCCATCCTCGTTGGTCCCAAAAGCGGCGTTGTTTCGGCCTCAAAAGCCGCCTTTCCGTAAAAACCTATCGTGCCAGCAAACCGTGGGATCCTGCAGCAGACGATTAACTGACGCCGCGGCGGACGCGGACCAGTCCGCAAATGCGGGCACCGCGACAGAGGGAAGGTCGACCTCGCGTTTGATTTCGGCGCACTGGCTCCCGTCTTGCGGCCCAACCTTTCCTCTTCTTGCCGCCAGCCGGAGCACCGGGAACGCGCGGCCAGAACGAGCGCAGCCCCATGGCAGGACAGGGCTGCTCGCGCGTCCCGCGCGGCGGAAATGGATATCCAGGGGTCACGGGACCAGAATGATCGCCTCGTTGGGCTGCAACGTCAGGGTCTGGAGCCGCGTCCCCGCCCGGCCAGCATGCGACGAGAGCAGTACCTTGCCGCCAACAGGGACGAAGCGCGGCGCGGCGGAGAAATTCAGGCACACCAGCAGACAGGCGGATCCGGCGCGTCGTTCGAAAACGTAGACGTCATTCTCGCACAGGACGTCGCGATAACCGCCGTCGGACAGTGCCGACTCCCGACCCCGCAGGGCAATCAACTCCCTGACAAAATTCAGCATCGAGCCCGGATCTGCCGATTGTGCCGCGACATCGCCTTCGGGCGGCAGGTGCACCGGCAGCCATGGCGCGCCAGAGGTGAAGCCTGCATTGGCGGCGGGCTGCCACGGCATCGGGGTGCGCGCCGGATCGCGGCCGAGCCCGAGGCCCGGCACCCGGCGCTCCCACGGGTCCTGCACCGCCTCGGGCGGGATGATCGCGTTGTCCATGCCAAGCTCGTCGCCCTGATACAGCGTCGGCGTTCCGCGCAGGGTCAGCAGCAGGGTCGCCGCGACCCGCGCCTGCCCGACACCGACACGCGAGGCGATTCGGGAGATGTCGTGATTGCCCAGGACCAGCGTCGGCCAGGCGCCCTCCGGCAGGGCCGACTCGTAGCCGTCGATCACCCCGGCGATCGCTTTGGCGTTCCAGGGCGTTGTCAGCAGCGAAAAATAGAATGGCAGGTGGAACAGATCGAGATCCTCGCCGTAATAGCGGATGACCTGATCGAGCGTGCCGGCCGTCTCGCCGATCAGCACCCGATTGGGATAGGAATCGATCAGCCGCCGCATTTCGCGCACGACGTCGTAGACACCGGGCTGGTGCGACATGCGGGTCTGCAGGTGCGAGCGTGCCGGGCCCATCGCCTCGATCCAGTCGGGGTTCGGGGGATGGTCGCCACCCTCCACGTCGGGGGCTGCATAGATGATCGCATCCACCCGGAAGCCGTCGACGCCGCGGTCGAGCCAGAAGCGCATGGCCCCCAGCATGGCGGCCCGCAATTCGGGATTGCGCCAGTTAAGCGCCGGCTGCTCGGACAGAAAGACGCTCAGGTAGTATTGTCCGCTCGCGGCGTCCCAGGTCCAGGCCGAGCCACCGAATTCGCCGATCCAGTTGGTCGGCGGGCTGCCGTCGGGCTTTGCATCGCGCCAGATGTACCAATCGCGTTTCGGATTGTCGCGCGAGGACCGGCTTTCGACGAACCAGGGGTGCTGGTCCGACGAATGGCAGGGCACGAAATCGAGGATCACCTTCAGCCCGCGGGCGTGGGCAGCGCTCAGCAGGCTGTCGAAATCCGCAAGCGTGCCGAACATCGGATCGACCCCGCAATAATCCGACACGTCATAGCCGAAATCGGCCATCGGCGAAGGGAAGAAGGGCGAGATCCAGATCGCGGCGACGCCGAGGGCCTGCAGATAGTCGAGGCGGGTTTCGATCCCCCGCAGATCGCCAATGCCGTCGTCGTTCGAGTCCTGGAACGAACGCGGATAGATCTGATAGATGACACCGCGTTTCCACCAGTCGGTTGCGATGTCGGCATCGGGGCGGGTCAGGCTCTGGGTCATGTCGTCGACTTTCGGGAGGGGGGAACTTCAAGCCGGGTCAGGGTTTGCCGGCGGTTGTCAGTTGGATCGCGACGGATTCAAACGGCGCGAGGGCAAGCGTTTCGCCAAGGCTGCTGCGCGGGGCGTGGCTCGCGATCAGGCACGACCCATCGCCGCGAATGTCGACGGGCACAGAAAAATCGACCGGCGCGGCGGTGAAATTGGCAATGACGATCATGCGCGTGTCGCCCAGTTCGCGCAGATAGGCGAAGACGGTGGAATCGTCCTTGGCGAGCGGACGGAGGCGGCCCGAGACGATCACCGGCAGATTGCGGCGCAGGTCGGTCAGCCGCCGGTAGTGGGCGAAGATCCCGTTCGGGTCCGCCCGGTCGGTCGCCACGTTGATCGTGACATGGTTCGGATTGACCTCGATCCATGGCGCGCCGGTGGTGAAGCCCGCCTGATCGGCATCGGTCCATTGCATCGGCGTGCGGGCATTGTCGCGGCCGTTCTCGTTGGCGCCCCGGATGAAATCCTCGGGCGTCACGCCGGCGGCGATCTGATCGGCGTATTTGCCCAGCGTCTCGATATCGCGGAACTGGTCGATGCGGGTGAAGGCGGCATTGGTCATGCCGATCTCCTCGCCCTGATAGACGAAGGGGGTGCCCTTCATCAGATGCATGACCGTCGCCAGCATCTTGGCCGACGCAACCCGGTGCGGCCCGTCATCGCCGTATTTCGACACCTGCCGCGGCAGGTCGTGGTTCGACAGGAACAACGAGTTCCAGCCGTCCTCGGCCAGCGTCTCCTGCCAGTCGAACAGCACCGTCTTGAGCCGCACGAGATCGAAGGGCTTGGGGCGAAACTTGCCGAAAACCTCGTCCTCGAAGGCGGTGACATGGTTGAACTGGAACACCATGTCGAGCTCGGCCCTTTCACGTCCGCAATAGAGCAACGCGGTTTCGCGACTGACCGACCAGCTTTCACCGATGGTGACAATATCGCGGCCGGCCAGCGTTTCGCGGTGCATCTCCTGCAGAAAACCGTGCAGGTAGGGGCCTTCCTCGTAGATCCCCGCATCGACGTCCTTGCCGATCAGGCTGATCACATCCATGCGGAATCCCGCGATGCCGCGGTCGAGCCACCAGTTCATCATGTCATAGATCTCGGCCCGCAGGGCCGGGTTCTGCCAGTTGAGGTCCGGCTGCGCGGCGCTGAAATGGCCAAGGTAATACTGCCCGATCTCGGGCACATAGTTCCACGCGGATCCGCCGAAGCTGGCCTGATGGGCGCTCGGCGGGCCGCCATCCGGGGCCGGGTCGCGCCAGACATAGAAGTCGTGCTCTGGCACGTTGCGCGAGGTGCGGGCGGCGCGGAACCAGGCGTGATCGGACGAACTGTGGTTGACCACCAGATCCATCACGATCCCGATCCCGCGGGCCTTCGCCTCGGCCACCAGCCGGTCGAAATCTCCAAGCGTGCCGAACTCGGGGGCGATGTCGCGATAATCCGAGATGTCATAGCCGTTGTCGGCCATCGGGCTTCGATAGACCGGGGACAGCCAGATGAATCCGATGCCGAGATCCCGCAGGTGGTCGAGCTTCGAGACAATGCCCGGAATGTCGCCGATCCCGTCGCCGTTGCTGTCGCAGAAACTGCGCGGATAAATCTGATAGCCGGTGGATGTCTGCCACCAGACACCGTCTTGATTTGTCATGTGAACCTGTCCCGGAGTGCGTGGTGTGGGTGGACGCGATCAGGAGCGCGCTTCGAGGTAGTGCAGCGACTTCCCCTGATGGAATACATGCATGTCTTGCGGGTCGGCGGCCAGATCCAGCGGCGTGCCAGCCGAAATCCGGTGAATTCCGGGCAGCTTGGCGATGGTCTGACCGTCGTCTCCCTCGAAGGCGCGGACCGGGTCCATGTAGACGACCGTCACCTCGCCCAGCTTCTCGGTGATCTGCACCTTGCTCTGGACCAGCACGGTGTCGCCGTCGGCGGCGACGCGCAGGTTTTCCGGCCGGACGCCAAGCGCGACCGCGGCATCCCGGAGGCTGGCCGGGGAGGGGATCGGGACCGTCATTTCCGCGCCGGAGGGTAGACGAAGGCGCGTGTCCTCGCCGGTTCCGGTGATCCTGGCCGGCAACAGGTTCATTGCGGGCGAGCCGATGAATTGCGCCACAAAGGTGTTGGCGGGCTTCAGGTACAGATCCAGCGGCGTGCCGACCTGACTGATCCCCTTGTTCGCCAGCACCACGATGCGGCTCGCCAGTGTCATCGCCTCGACCTGATCGTGGGTGACATAGATCATCGTGCGGTCAGGCATCGATTCCTTCAGTTGCGCGATTTCAAGCCGGGTCGCCACCCGGAGCGCCGCATCGAGGTTCGAAAGCGGCTCGTCGAACAGATAGACCTTGGGATCGCGCACGATTGACCGGCCAATGGCGACGCGCTGGCGTTGCCCGCCCGACAGCGCCTTTGGCAGGCGGTCGAGATAGGGCGTCAACTGCAGCTTCTCGGCCGCAGCCGTCACGGCGGCGTCGATCTCGGGCTTCGACTTCTTCGCCAGCTTCAGTGCAAAGGCCATGTTGTCGCGCACCGTCATGTGCGGGTAGAGCGCATAGGACTGGAACACCATGGCGATCCCGCGCTGCGCCGGCGGCACCTCGTTGACCACTTGCCCGTCGATCTCGAGCGTGCCGCCTGTGATCTTTTCAAGCCCCGCGATCATCCTGAGCAGGGTAGATTTTCCGCAGCCCGAGGGGCCGACAAAGACGATCAACTCGCCCTGCCTGATATCGAGGTCGATGTCCTTCAGAACGTCGACCTCGCCATAGCTTTTGGCGACGTCGTTCAGTTTCAGGCTTGCCATTCCATTCTCCTCCTTGCACGCCCGTGGCGGGCAGCCGCGTGCGATCCCCGCGGCGGGGTCGATGTCCTTTCGCGCCGTCCTGGCGCGGGGGATCTGGTCTATTTCACCGAACCGGCCAGCAGGCCGCGCACCAGGAACCGCTGCAGGCTGAAGAAGACGGCCAGCGGCACTGCAATCGAGACGAAGGCCGCTGCTGCCAGGATCCCCCAGTCGCCACCGCGCGAGCCCAGCAGGTCGTCGGCGATCTTCACCGTCATGACCTTGTATTCGTCGGCCGAGGGCAGGAAGACCTTGGCGACCAGCAGGTCGTTCCAGGTCCACAGGAACTGGAAAATCGCGAAGGATGCGAGTGCGGGCAGCGACAGCGGCAGGATGATCTTGACGAAGATCTGGAAATCGGTGGCGCCATCGACGCGGGCGCATTCGATAATGTCGCGCGGCAGACCGGCCATGTAGTTCCGGAGCAGGTAGACGGCGAGCGGCATCCCGAAGCCGGTGTGCGCCAGCCAGATGCCCGGGAAGCTCTGCCCGATGCCGACGGCGTTGTGCAGATTCAGCACCGGCACCAGCGCAAGCTGGATCGGCACCACCAGCAGCCCGACGATGCCGGCGATCAGCAACCCGCGGATCTTGAACTCCATCCAGGCCAGCGAATAGGCGGCGAAGGCGGCAACGAGGATCGGGATGATCGTGGCCGGGACCGCAACCGTCAGCGTGTTCATGAAGGCGCGGCTCATGTTGTCCGAGGTCAGCACCGTCCGGTAGTTGGCGAGCGTCAGCTTGGGTGGACTCTTGGCGGCGAAATAGATGCGCTTGCCGCGGTTGCCCGGATCCTCTGGCGTCACCCAGACATAAGAGCCGTCCGGGTTGACCGTCAGCGTCTCGCCCCCGCCCAGATCGGCCGTCGTTCCGACCTGAAAGGCGCGCGGCTCGGCGCCCTTGATGCCAAAGGCCGACACCGCACCCGGATCGCCGGTAAAGGCCGCACGCGCCTCGCGATCATCGAAGATATTGCCCGAGACGGAGAAATGATCGCCTTCGGGCGCCGTGTCGGCGCCGGTGCGGCCACGCGCGGTCAATTCGACCGCGAAGGGCGCCTTCCACCAGCCCGACGCCGAGATCTGGTCGCGGTCGCGGAAGGACGAGACGAAAAGCCCGAGGGTCGGGATGATCCACAGCAGTACGAGCGTGAGCGTGGCGATGTTGCTGGCCCAGACGAAGCTGGATTTCTGTCCGGCGATATTGTCCATGTCGGCGCTCCCTCTAGCGGATTTCTTTCTGGGCCTGGCGAATGTTCGAGATCATCACCGGAAGCACGATGATCATGATCACCAGCGCCACCGCGGTCGCCCGGCCGTCGTCGCGGAACATGAAGCTCATCATGTAGCTTGGCAGGATCTCGGTGCCGAAATTGCCACCGGTGGTGGCGTAGACGATGTCGAAGATCTTCAGCGAACCGACGGTGATCGTTGTCCAGACGACGACGATGGTCGGGAAGATCTGTGGCACCTTGATGCGGAAAAAGGTCTGGAACGGGTTGGCACCGTCGATGATCGCGGCCTCGACGGTTTCCTCGGGAATGCCGCGCAGCGCGGCCGAGAGGATCACCATGGCAAAGCCGGTCTGGATCCAGATCAGGATGAACATCAGGAAGAAGTTGTTCCAGAACGGGATCTGCAGCACGTCGACCGGCCCGACCCCGAACAGGCCAAGCAGGATCGCGTTGACAAGCCCGATGTCGCTGTCGACCGCATAGACGAATTTCCAGATCAGCGAGGCGCCGACAAAGCTGATCGCCATCGGCATGAAGATCAGCGACTTGGCGGCGTTGCCCCAGGCAAGCTTGTCGGTAAGCTGCGCTGCGAGCAGGCCGAAGGCGACCGACGCCGCGGGCACGAACAATGCCCAGAGCGCGTTGTTCAGAAATGCCCGGCGGAAGTCCGGCGATTGCAGCAGCGCGACATAGTTGCCGAGGCCGATGAAATCGGCGCCGCTGCGGTTGAAGAGCGACCGAAAGGCCGAGCCCACCACCGGATAGGCAAGATAGACAAACAGCACGAACAGCGCCGGGAAGATGAACAGCCACGGCCGGATCTGGTTGGCCCGGGCGATGTTCTCGGTGATGCGCGGCCCCCTGGCGGGATAGAGCACGCGGTCGAGCACCAGGTTCGAGGTGTAGAAATAGGCGATGCAACCGCTGACGCCCAGAACGATCGTCGTCAGTCCCTGAAAGACGGGATTCATCGAAGCTCCTCCTCTGCGGCCCTGACGCCGGGCCATGGCCCCGGACCGCGGCCGTTCCGCGGTCCGGTCACGGACGCGGTGGCTACTTGATCGAGTTCCAGCGGGTCTCGACCGCTGCAGCGGCCTCTTCGGCCGTCAGATTGCCGGTGGTGTATTCCACCATCGCGTTCCAGAAGGCGTCGGTGCCGATCTCGCCCGGCATCAGGTCCGAACCGTCAAAGCGGAAGGTGGTGGCGCTGGTCAGGATCTCGCCCAGCTTGCGCTGCGTGTCGTTGGCATAGGCGTCCGGGTTCGCCTTCAGATGCGGCGTCAGGATCTGGCCCTGCGACATGAAGATCTCGTGCGCGAACGGGGTCTGCAGGTATTCCATGAAGGCCTGCGCAACCGGCTTGTCCTGGGTGACGGTGGCCAGCCCGCCAGAGCCGAGGATCGGCCGGCCAAGATCGAGGCCCTCGTAGGCCGGGAAGTAAAAGAAATCGACATCGACGCCCATCTCGACCCCGTCGGGGAAGAAGTTGGGGATGAACGAGGCCTGCTTGTGCATCAGGCATTTCGGTGGAAACTCGAACAGCCCATCCGGGCTGTCGCGGAAGTCGATGGTCGCCGCGGCCTTTGAGCCGCCATCGACGAGATGGTCGTTGCGGGCGAACCAGCCGTAATCCTCGATCGCCGCCACCACCCGCGGATCGTCAAACGGGATCTGATGATTGACCCACTGGTCATAGACCTCGGGCGGCTGGGTGCGCAGCATGAAATCCTCGACCCAATCGGTCGCGGGCCAGCCGGTGCCGGCACCGGCGCCAAGCCCGAGGCAGAACGGCGTCATGCCGTCCGCGGCGATCTGTTCGGTCAGCGCTTTCAGCGCCTCCATCGTTTCGGGAACCTCGTAGCCGTTCTCTTCGAAGGCCTCGGGCGAATACCAGACCAGCGATTTCACATCGGTGCCAAAGATCGTGCCGAAAACATGTGTCGCCCCGTCCGGCCCCGGAAAGCTGGCCAGATCGGCCCAGGAGTCGCCGGCGGCGAAGTTTTCCTTGTACCAGTCGCGGGTGCTGTCGGGCAGCGCCACGATCGCGCCGCGGGCGGCCAGATCCCTGGCGAGACCGGGCTGCGGGAACATCGCGACATCGGGCAGAGTCCCGGCCTGCATGGCGATCACGATATCCTGCTCGAAGCTGTCGGAGCCGGAATAGGTTACAGTCGCCCCGGTCGCTTCCGCGAAATAGGCGAAGACATTCTCCAGCCGCGTCTTGTCGACCCCGGTGCCGGCGCCGAGAATGGACAGCGTCTGGCCGGTGAAATCGTGGTTGGCCGCGAAGTCCTCATAGACGCCCCAGTTGTATGGGCCATCACCTGGTGTGCGCAGGAGGTGGTTGTCTGCGATCGCCGCGCCGCCGGCGCAGACAAGCGCCGTCGTGGCGGCAAATTTCCGTGCAAGAGCGTTCATCCGTGGTTCCTCCCCCATGAACGGCTATCATCCCGGCGCGCCATGCCCAGAATGGATCAAAGTTAGAATCCGAAACGTTACCATTTAAAACCGAAACGTTTCGGATAAGGTAGATCAAGATTATTGACGAGTCAACGACGAACAAATGACCGACCGACACCGGGGCCGGCGGACGGGACGTCGGAACGACACAGGAAACGCGATGCTGCTGATTTTCGGGCTGAAACGCAGAGGTTCAGCGTGCGGAGGCGCTGCCCGACGGTTCCGCAACCGAGGCCCCCTCGACAAGCTCGGGCCGCATCAGCACGTGCTCGATCTCGGGCGATTCAGGGGCAATGGCCCGACTCATCAGGGTCGCCAGGGACGACCATGCTTCCGACAGCGATGAGCGTGTCACGCAGAGGGAGGGGTCGAAACCTTCGGCCGGATACTGGATCAGGACGTCGTCGTGGGCCACGAGCGACAGATCGGATGGGATGGAAAGGCCCAGTTCCGCCGCCGCGTCGTAGACACCGCGCGCCAGCATCATGTTGCCGGCGATGATTGCCGTTGGCGGCTCATCGGACCGCAGCCACTCCACCGCCGCCTCCCGGCCGCGGGCGCGGGTCATCGGACCATAGCTCACGTGAATCGTCTCGGGCGCGATCCCGCGATCGGTCAGGGCCCGGCGTGCCCCCGCCGTGCGGGTGCTGGAATAGATCCGGTGATCGTTTCCGTTCAGGAACAGGATCCGGCGATGCCCGGCATCGAGAAGCCGGCCCGCCAATGCCTCGCCCACGCGGAAATTGTCGAGATCGACAAAGAAGTGCTCGGCAACCGCGTCCTGCCCGTGCACGACGAAGGGGATTTTCCGTTCTTTCAGGTAGCTGACTCGCGGGTCCGGCTCCTCGAGTTCGGTCAGGATGAACCCGTCGATGCCGCCGCCGTAATAGAGTTCGTCGAACGCGCCGGTCACGTCGGCATTGCTGTCGACCACATGCAGAAGGAACTTGAGCCCGTGGCGCGAGATTGCCTGCGAAATGCCCACGACCATGTCGAACATGATCTCGCGCCCGGAGGCGTCGATATCGCTGGGTATGACCATGGCGACGAAGCCTGTCTGACCGGTCTTGAGCCCCTTGGCGATGGAGTTCGGCCGATAGCCGAGGCGCTGTGCTGCCTCCCGCACGCGCTCGCGCGTCTGCTCGTTGACATCGCTGAAGCCGCCAAGCGCGCGGCTGACCTGGGTCAGCGACACACCGGTCTCCTTGCTGATGTCCTTCAGTGTCACCATCTCAAGCCGGCTCGCTTTCCGTCGTTTGCGTTGCGCAGCGACAGGGCCACAATCCATTGAATTGCGCAAGGCAGAGGCGCCCGGACGAGTTTGAGAGATTTCATTGAATGTCGCGTCGGGGAAGAATCGAGATCGAGATCTCAGCGCGCCTGTCCTGTGTGCGCGGCGAAGAATGGCTGTCAGTTCGTCAGGGATCACAGGCTTGGGCGCGCGACAAGGATTGCCAGACGGCCCAGGAAATGAACCGACGGGCAAACTCCGGTGTGAGGAACCCGGCTTCTGTGACGGCCCGGCAAAGCCAGCCATGTGTTGAGGCCCACCACGCGGAAGTCCGATTTGGGCGCCCCTTCGACCGGAAACGGCTCTTCCGCCTTGTCCGTCTCCTCGTCCTCAGAGCAGGCTGACTTCAGTCGGCGGGCCTTTCGGGGGAGCAGATCACCGGTCTCACCCGTTCAGGCCGTGGACCGACCACGGCGCCAAATGGATCGTGTGACACCAGCAAGGACCCTTGCCGCGCCGGGTCGAGGCAAGCTCCCACTGCCAAGCCGCCGCGATCAAGCCACGACGATCTCGACGCCCAGTTCCGCTGCGGTCTCGATCTCGTCGGGCTGCAGGGGGTTGTCGGTGATGATCGTGTCGAACAGGGTCACGCTGCCCATCCGGTACAGGGCCGAGCGACCGATCTTGTCGTGATCCATCAGCAGGACCCGATGTCGGGCGTTCTGAAGCATTGCGAGTTTCACGCGCACCACACGTTCGTCCTGATGATAGACATCCGGGAACTTGAGCGCCGAGGTCGACAGGAAACAGATGTCGACCATGAAGTCGGCAAAGCCCAACTCGGCCCGCCGTCCGAAGAAACCGTCGA
>NZ_QMEK01000004.1 GCF_003390845.1 Tropicimonas sp. IMCC34043
TCTCAAGACGTGGGAGAGTAGGTCACCGCCAAACCTAGCGAAATTCCCAATAACTCTCGACGATCGTCGCAAAATCCAAACCAACAAAACACAACGCCCTAGGATAGTCATCCCAAGGCTGGCCAGTATCGAACCGCGCCGAAATGCCAAAGGTCCTTAAGCCAGACTGACCCACCCAAACGGATCCGGACCAAGTTTTCCCAAAGGTCCGCGCATCGTGCACCCCCCGGCTATGTTCGGGACTGATCCCAAATCCGGACTTGGCAAACCCCGTTCCCGACGGATACTTTTGCGAAAGTTCAATCCTCTTGCGGCCCGCGGGTGCGGGCTCAACCGGCTCTCGGTTGCCACCGGCAAGCGGTTTTGGGTCGCACTGGAAACGAATGGATCAGGCATGACCCGCACCTCCCTTCTTGTATTCATGGCCATTTCTATCCTGACAGCACCCGGCAGGTCTGTCGCCGAGACCAGCCAACAGGCTCTTGTTGACAGCGGCAACCGGCTTGCAGCGCTTTTGCGCGCAGGTCGCAGTGTGATCTCGGAAAACCAGGCGCTGATCAATGACCCCGACATCGCCGACAAGGGACTTACCCCGGAGGTCTTCCTCGATCAGGTTGTCGCGGTCTTCGAGGCGCGCAATGGCGCGCCGCCGCTCGGGCCTGATCTGACCGAGATGCAGGCGCGCCTGACCGAAGCCCAGCTTGCCGCAATGGCGGGCGTGATCGCCGATGCGCAGGGCCTGATCAATACCGAGGGGTTGGGGTTCAAGGGCTTCATCCCGGCGGTTTTCGCGCGGCTGACCAACGAACGCTTCGGCGAGGCGGTGGGGGGGCTGGCCAGCGTCAAGGTCACGGCGCCGCCCGAACTGGTGCGCAACCGTACCGCACGTCCGGACCCCTGGGAAAAAGCGGTGATCGTGGAACGGTTCCTTGCTCCCGACTGGGTGAAGGGCGCGGCCTATTTCGAGGAAACCGACGGGGCCGACGGGCCGGCCTTTCGCATGTTGATCCCGGAGTATTACAGTCCCTCGTGCCTTAGTTGCCATGGGCAACCGAAGGGTGAGGTGGACGTCACGGGCTTTCCCAAGGAGGGCGGAGCCGAGGGCGATCTTGGTGGTGCGATTTCCATCACGTTGAAGCCTTGAGCCCGACCTCGACCCTGCGCCGGATCACGGCGAACCGGATCCCCTGGCGCATCGGGTCGCTGACCGCGATCCTGCTCGGCGCGCTTGTGGTTTCGACCCTTGTCGTCGCGCTTGAATTCACCGCCAATCAAGGGCGCATTGCCGAGGCCACGCAACGGTTCCACCGGCTGCAGATCGCCGCCGAGGCGGAACGAAATTTCGGTGCAATGCGGTACTGGTTGACCGAACTGGCGGTCAGCCTGCTGACTCTGTCCGAGACAAAGGCGCACGAGGCCCGTGACAGGCTTGAATCGAGCCTCGAAAACCTCGGCAGCTTTGCGCCGGAAACCGCCGGGCAAATCGGCAGCGCGGTCGATGGCTATTGGGACACCTCGATCGCTGCGGTCGACGCCTATACCGACGGCAACCGGATCATCGGCAACACGCTCGGGGCGCAGGCACGTCAGCAAGGCGCGGCGGTGAACGAGGCTTTTACCGCGCTGGTCAACGACCTTGCCAGAGAGGCCGACGCCGCCAATGCGGTGTCGGCCGAGGCCTCGCGCGCGGCCAAGACCCGGGCGGTGCTCGTCTGCCTCGCCATTGTCGGACTCGGCGCGTTGCTGACGGTTCGGGTGCTGCGCCAGATCCTCGGTCCGCTGCGCCGGATCAATGCTGCGATGTCCGATGTCCAGGAGGGGCGCCCACCGCAGGATCTGCCTCCCGATGGCCCGGACGAATTCGGCCGTCTGGCGCATACCTTGCGCGATCTCTACGAAACCCAGCAGGCGCGCCGCCAGCTTGAAGCGGCGGCGGCCGAACAGCGGCGCACCGTGGTGACGGCAATCGAGACCATCCCGGACGGCTTTTCGCTCTACGATGCCAATGACCGGCTGATGCTGCGCAACCAACGCTTCCTCGAGATGTTCCCTGCCGCGGCCAACCTGCCCGAGGGGGCAGGCTATGGCGATTTCCTCGATGCAGCGATCGCGACCGGAGAGGTGGATCTGGGCGATCGTGACCCCGGCGCCTGGAAGGCCGGACGAATGAAGATACATGCCGATCCGGCCGGATCGCGCAAGGAGATGCCCTATGCCAGCGGCTGGATGATGGTCACCCGGCGCAAGACCCCCGATGGCGGCACGGTCTGTGTCTATTCCGACATCACGGAACTGCGCCGGCGCCAGACCGAACTGGAGGTTGCGCGGGCGGAGGCAGAGGCCGCCAACGAGTCGAAAAGCCGTTTTCTCGCATCGATGAGCCACGAATTGCGGACGCCGCTGAACGCCATCATCGGCTATTCCGAGATGCTGATCGAGGATAGCGAGGATGAGGGCAACACGGCGATGGTGCCGGATCTGGAGAAGATCATGGCCTCGGGTCGGCATCTTCTGGCGTTGATAAACGACATTCTCGACCTGTCGAAGGTCGAGGCCGGCAAGATGGAGCTGCATCTGGAGCGGATCGACCTGACCGCGCTGCTGCGCGAGGTCGAGGCGACAGTGGCGCCGCTGGTCGCGCGCAATGGCAACCGGCTGCAGGTCACCCTTGGCCCCGATCTTGGCGACATCGAGAGCGATCGCACCAAGCTGCGGCAGAACCTGTTCAACCTGCTGTCGAACGCGGCGAAATTCACCGACCACGGACAGATCGAGCTCGAGGTGCGCCGGGAGGACGAGGCGGTGCGCTTTGATGTGCGCGACGACGGGATCGGCATGAGCGAGGAGCAGATGGCGCGATTGTTCCAGCCGTTCTCGCAGGCCGAAAGCTCGACTGCCAGCACCTATGGCGGCACCGGACTGGGGCTGTCCATTGTCCGCAGCTTCACCGAGATGATGGGCGGCGAGGTCACGGTGCGTTCGGCGCCCGGCAAGGGCGCGTGCTTTACCCTGACCCTGCCGGCGCGGTCCGAGGCTGCCGTCGTCGGGCGCGACGCGCATTTCAAGGTCCTGATCATCGACGACGACACGGCGGCGCTGTCCTCGCTGGCCGAATTCGTCCGCGGCGAGGGCTATACCGTCTTTGCCTCCTGCGACGGGCAGACAGGGGTCGATCTGGCGCGGACGCACCATCCCGACGTGATCCTTCTCGACGTCATCATGCCCGAACGCGATGGCTGGTCGGTGCTGCGCGAGTTGAAGCAGGACCCGGTCCTGTGCGAGACCCCGGTCATTCTGGTCACCGTGGTTGCCGACCGCGACATGGGGCTTGCCTTTGGCGCCGTCGATCACATGATCAAGCCGGTCGATCCCGAACGCCTGATCGACCGCATCCAGCGTCTGGTGGGCGACCGGGCGCGCGAGGTGCTGGTGGTGGACGACGACCCGGCGACCCGGGCGCTGTTCCGCCGGCTGCTGGTGCGCGAGGGATGGGCGGTGCGCGAGGCATCGGACGGCGCGCGGGCGCTGGCGCTGATCGCCGAACATGCCCCGGGGCTGGTGATTCTCGATCTGATGATGCCGAATATCGACGGGTTCGAGGTGCTGCGCCACCTGCGCAGCGCGAGTGACTCGGCCGACATCCCGGTTATAGTTGCCACATCCAAGGATCTGACCCGGCGCGAGATCGACTGGCTTGGCGCGCATGCCCGCGACGTGGTGCGCAAGGGGGCCGACGGGCGCGGCGATCTTCTTGCGGCGATCCACAGACATGTCGGCGGGGCGCCCGCCACGCAGAAAGGCACCGACGAATGACGAAGGTCCTGATTGTCGAAGACAATGAAATGAACCTCGACATGCTGTCGCGGCGGTTGTCGCGCAAGGGATTCACGGTGATCTCGGCGCGCGACGGCGAAGCCGCGGTCAGGACGTGCCGCGAGGCTGTGCCGGATGTGGTGCTGATGGACATGAGTCTGCCGGTCATGGATGGCTGGACCGCGACCCGCGCTCTGAAGGGCGATCCCGCGACCGAGGGTATTCCGGTGATCGCGCTGACCGCGCATGCCATGGAGGCCGACCGCGAAAAGGCGCTGGCCGCTGGCTGCGACGCATTTGCGACCAAACCCATCGACCTGCCCGACCTGCTTGCGACCATCGACAGCCTGCTGTCCGGCTGATCCATGGCCGTTGAGGACAAGATCCGCCGCAGGGCGATGTCGATCCGCATCGCGCAGCGGCTGTTCGGACCGGCCGAGGCAATCGCCGGGTTTCAGGACATCGTGCTGGAGGAACTGCGCAAGTCTGGCCCGGACGAGGCGCTGGCCGATGCCTTGAAGGTCCAGGCCGCCGCACATGATCTGCTGGCGCTGGTCGCCGCACTAAAGAACGGCGAGGTCGAGCCCGGCGACAAGACGCGGCTTCGCCACGATCTGCGCACGCCGGTCAATGCGATCCTCGGTTACTCAGAACTGATCGTCGAGGATTTCGGCGACCGCATCGCGCCCTCGGTTCTGGCCGACATCCGCACCGTGACCGGCGAATGTGCCATCCTCGTCAGTCAGATCGACCGCGTTCTCGACACCAACCCCGATACCGCCGAGACAACCATCGACGCCCTGACCGCGCGGTCGCTGGAACAGACGCTGTCGCTGAGCCGGACCGAGCAAAGCGCGCTTTGCGGCCGGATCCTGGTGGTGGACGACACTGCCCAGAACCGCGATCTGCTGAAACGCCAGCTGGTGCGGCAGGGCCACGAGGTGACGCTGGCCGCCTCTGCCACCGAGGCGCTGGCGCTGGTCGAGACCGGGGATTTCGATCTGGCCCTGGTCGATATCCTGATGCCGGATCTGAACGGCATCGAGCTGCTCGGCCGGCTGAAGGCGCATCAGGACTGGCGCCAGATCCCGGTGATCATGGTCTCGGGCCTGAACGAGATCCGCGCCGTCACCCGCTGCATCGAGGCGGGCGCCGAGGATTATCTGGAAAAGCCGGTGGACCCGGTGCTGCTGGAAAGCCGCGTCAGGGCCTGCCTTGAACGCCGCCGGTGGCAGCTGCGCGAGCGCGAATATGTCGCCCGGATCGAATACGAACGCGACCGGGCCGATGCGCTGCTGCATGCCATGCTGCCTGCGCCCGTCATCCGCCGGTTGCGCGACGGCGAAGATGTCATCGCCGACCGTTTCGAGGTCGCCACCATCGTCTTTGCCGACATCGTCGGTTTCACGCCGCTGGTGGCCAGCATCGATCCCGCGGAACTGGTGCAACGCCTGACCGCGGTGTTCCTTACCTTCGACGATATCGCCGACCGGCACGGCGTCGAAAAGATCAAGACCATCGGCGATGCCTATATGGCCGCCTGCGGTGTGCCCGTGCCGCGCCGTGACCACGCCCACCGCGCATTCGATTTTGCCCGCGACATGATCCGGGCAACCGAGGCCGGGCACGGCGGCGGGCTGTCGATCCGGGTCGGGTTGCACTCGGGCCCCGTGATCGCCGGCCTCGTCGGGCGTGTGCGCTTCGTCTATGACGTCTGGGGCGCGACGGTGAACCTCGCCAGCCGGCTCGAGGCAAGCGGCGTGCCGGGGCGCATCCATCTGTCGGGCGACGCCCGCAGGCTGCTGGCCGACCGTCTGATAGGCGAGCCCGAGGCGCGCACCCAAAACATCAAGGGGGTAGGGGTTATGACGACCTATCTGGTCGACTGAACGCCGCCGCAGCCGCTTTTACATATCCCCGCCCGGCATGACCAGCATGCGCAGGTTCAGGTTGACCATGATCCAGATCGTGCCGGCGACCATGATGATCAGAAGCAGCAGCGAGAACAGGATCAGGTGCAACTCGTCCCGCTTGCCCGGGCTCAGATCCACATGCAAAAAATACCGCAAGTGGACGCCGAACTGGACGATGCCGCAGCCAGCGATCACCGCGATCGTGGCGACAGCCGAAAGACGCCCGGTCGCCACCGCCCAGAATGGCACGGCGGTCAGCAGCGCGGCGATCAGGAATCCGCTGAGATAGCCGCGCAGGCCGCGGCGGTACCCGTCGTCGTTCGACTGCGGGGCGGGGTCTGACATCAGGCGAGCCCTCCAAGATAGACGACCGAGAAGATCCCGATCCAGATCAGGTCGAGGAAATGCCAGAACAGCGCCAGCCGCGCCGCGCCGGCCCTGACCCGGCCGGTAACACCCTGTGTGCCCATCTGCACCAGAAGGATCGTCAGCCAGATCACCCCTGCGGTGACATGCAGCCCGTGCAGCGGCACCAGACCCCACAACGCCGAAAGATACCCCGACCGCTGTGGCACAGCGCCGATATCGAGCAGCCGGGCGAACTCGCGCCCCTCGAGCCCGAGGAACACGAGCCCCAGCGCCAGCGTCACCAGAAGCCAGCCCATCGCCTGCGCCCGGCCCCGGCCATGGGCGATGGCCAGCGAGGCAAGGCCGAAGGTGAAGGTGCTGGTCAGCAGCGCGCCGGTTTCGAACGCGGCACTTCTGAGTTCGAGAATGTCTTTCGGTCCTGGCCCACCGGCAATGCTCATCGGTGTCAGCATGGTGGCATAGGTGGCGAAGAACAGGCTGAAGATGATCAGATCGCTCATCATGAACAGCCAGAAGCCCGAGATCGCCTTGCCCGGATCGTCGTTGTGCATGGTCGGGGTTGCGTCAAAGCTGAACCCTGTCTGCGCGATGTCGCTCATGGCCGAAGGTCCCTGTATTCGGGCGCCGCCATGCCGCGATTGGCCGGGCTACGCTCCTGGGTGCGGGGCGCCGCGGGCAGGGCGCGGATGCGCGCCAGCCAGGCGCGGTGTTCGGCCGCGACCTCGGCGGCGGGGATCACCCTGGGATGCCTGTCGCCGCGGATCGCCCGCCCGATCAGCGTCACCGCAATGACCGCGAAGGACAGCGCCGCCAGCCACCACATGTACCAGATCAGCCCGAAGCCCAGCGTCGTGCCGAAGATCGCCATGACCAGCCCGGTCCAGGTCGGCCCCGGCAGATCGATGTCGGCATAGGACGCAGGCTCGGGATAGCCGGCGCCCGCCGCCTTCGCGCTGGCAAAGGCCTCGCGGGAATGGACCCGGGGGATCACGGCAAAGTTGTACTCGGGCACCGGCGAGGGTGTGGCCCATTCCAGCGTCCGTCCGTCCCAGGGGTCGCCGCCGATGTCGCGGGTCTGCTCTCGGTTGCGGATCGAGACCCAGAGCTGCACGCAAAGGCTGGCAAGCCCGGCTGTCAGCAGCGCGGCACCGACGCCCGCGATATGGAACCAGATCTGAAACGCCGGTTCGGCATAGGCCATGGTGCGACGGGTCATCCCCATGGCGCCAACGACATAAAGCGGAAAGAAGGCCAGCATGAACCCGGCGATCCAGTTGAAGGCCGCGATCCGGCCCCAGACCTCGTTCAGGCGAAAGCCGAAGATCTTGGGAAACCAGTAGGTATAGCCCGCGAACAGACCGAACAGCACCCCGGGGATCAGCATGTTGTGGAAATGCGCGACCAGAAACAGCGTGTTGTGAACCTGGAAATCGACCGCCGGATTGGCCAGCAGGATGCCGGTCAGCCCGCCGAGGACGAACAGCATCATGAAGGCGAGCAGATAGATCACCGGCACCGTAAACCGGATCCGCCCGCGAAACAGCGTCGCCATCCAGTCATAGATCTTCACGCCCGTGGGCACGCCGATCAGCATGGTGGCGATGCCGAAGGCGGCGTTGACATCGGCCGACTGACCCATGGTGAAGAAATGGTGCAGCCAGACGGTGAACGACAGCAGCGCGATCACCATGGTCGCCGCGACCAGCGACCCATAGCCATAGAGCCGCTTGCCGGAGAAGGTCGAGGCAACCTCGGAATAGACCCCGAAGGCGGGCAGGACCAGGATATAGACCTCGGGGTGGCCGAACAGCCAGAAGATGTTGGCATAGTTCATCATGTTGCCGCCAAGGTCGTTGGTGAAGAAATGGAACCCCAGATAGCGGTCGAGCACCAGCATCGCCGACGAAACGGTGACCGCGGGCATGGCAAAGATCATCATGATCGCGGTGCAAAGTGCCGTCCAGGTGAACATCGGCATCTGCATGAACCCCATGCCGGGTGCGCGTTCCTTGTAGATCGTGACCACGAAATTGATGCCGGTGAGGGTCGATCCAACCCCTGACAGGATCACCGCCCACAGCCAGTAATCCGGCCCCACCCCGGGCTGGAACACGCGGCCGGTATAGGGCGGATAGGCGGTCCAGCCGCCGGTCGAGAATTCGCCGATCACCAGCGAGATCATGATCAGTGCGGCGCCCGCAGTGGTGAAGCCAAGACTGACCGAATTCAGCATCGGAAAGCTGACGTCGCGGGCCCCGATCTGCAGCGGCACCACGATGTTGATCAGGCCGGTCAGGAACGGCATCGCCATGAACAGGACCATGATCGTGCCGTGGGTGGAAAACAGCTGCCCGAAATGGTTGGCCGACAGGAACCCGCCGGTCAGCCCGTCCGCCTGCTGGGCGCGCATCACCACGCCCTCCAGCACGCCGCGCACCAGCATCACCATGGCAAGCACGATGTACATCACCCCGATCTTCTTGTGATCGACGCTGGTCAGCCAGTCGCGAAACAGCGGCCGCCAGGCCCGGAAGATCGTCAGCAGCGCCACTACGGTGACCGCGCCAAGGATCACCACCCAGGCCGCGCCCGACAGGATGTCGTCGTTCTCGGACGGGGCATAAAAGGCCTTCAGGAAATCGAGCGCGTCGACGTCGAGCCGACCGAGGGCCAGTGACCAGAGTTCCTGCGATGTCATTCCGGCATTTCCACCTTATTCGCCCGACGTTTGGGGGTGATAGTCCGGCGCGCCGGGCTGTGCGGCATCGGCCAGCGCCCGGCCCGACATATAGCGGCCGAGAACGCCGTCGAAGAGTCCGGGCGCGATGCCCGAGAAATAGGTGACGTCTTCGGGCATTCCTGCGGTGCCAAAGCCCTTGCGGACCTCGGCTGGCGTCGACTGCCCGGCCAGCCTTGCATAGGTGGCGGCATCGAGCGGCACGCCTTGGTCCTTCACCTCGGCCACCCAGGCGTCGAACGCCGCCGGCTCCATCGCCCGCGCCGCGAACCGTTGCTCGTGAAACCCCTTGCCGTTGTACTGGGTGTTGAAACCGGCGAAATCGCCGGTCTGGTCGGCGGCAAAGTTCAGCTTCGTGCGCATTCCCGGCATGGCATAGATCTGACCGACGAGTTGCGGGATCATGAACGACTGCATCACGGTGTCGGTGGTCAGCTCCAGCGACACCGCGCGATCCTGCGGGAATGCCAGCTCGCCCACCGTCGCGATGCCTTGTTCGGGGTAGAGGAACAGCCACTTCCAGTCGAGCCCCACCACCTGAACCTGCAGCGGCGGCGTCGGGCCGGCAATCGGGCGATAGGGGTCGAGTTTGTGCGTGTCCTGCCACAGGAAGGTGCCCAGCACGACGACGATGCCGGCCGGCACCAGCCACATCACCCATTCAAGCGGGCGCGAGAGGTCCCAATGCGGGGCATAGCGGGCACGGGCATTGCCATGACGATAGCGCCAGGCCAGCAGCGGCACGCCCAGCAGGACCGGCACCACCACGATCATCGTTATCACTATGATCCGCCAGAACTGCTCGCGTTGCAGCGCCGCAACCGGCCCTTCGGGCGACAGGAACCCGATCCCCGCCTGCGCGCTGCCCGCCATCAGGGCAATCGCCATCGCAAGTGGAATGGCCGCGGTCATTGCGGGCTGCGGCCGGGGCGGGGGCATGGCGGCTCCTTGCGGGGGGACGTTACCGTGATCGGTGAGTTCAGGCCTGGCAACGCTAGCATCCGGTCGGTGCCGCGAACAAGCCGTCACAGCCATGCCAGCCCCCGGCGGGCCCGAAATCCACAAAGCGCCCGCAGGCCGTGACCGCGGGCAGAAGGCCGGAGTCTCCGGGTGCGGCCGCCTCACTCCATAGACGGGAAGATCGTTGCCCAGTCGTTCTTCATGCTGATGATGTTCCAGCCCTGTTTCCCGGCGTCGTCCATCAGGTCCTGCGGGAAAGTGCCGAATTTTGTGTCAGGCTCGCCATTGGCCGGGCCATAGGCATATTCGCGGTCGGCATCGTCGTGAAACACCAGCATCATCAGCCGCGCGCCGTCGCCGTCTTGGGTCCATTCCAGCATCTGACGGTCGCCGGCCGAGTTGCCGAAGGCCGCAATCGGACGCCGGCCGATGTGCGAGTTGATCCCGACCGGCTTGCCGTCCTTGTCATCGATAAAGTCGACTTCGGCCAGACGCATCAGCACCGGCTTGCCATCGACCATCTTGAACTCGGTCTTGATCGAGGATCCGACGACCTGCTCGGGCGGGATGCCATAGACCTGTTCCGTCCAGGGCCGCATGAATTCGATCCCGCCGCCCGAGACGATGAACGTCTTGAAATCGTTGTCCTGCAGATACCCCAGCAGTTCCAGCATCGGCTGATAGACCAGATCGGTATAGGGGCGGTCGAATTTCGGATGCTTCGCCGTCGCCATCCAGTCGCGAACGATCGTCTCGAAATCCGCGGTACTCATGCCCGCATGCGTGGCGGCGACGATCTGCATCAATCCGTGCTCGCCCGACGCGGCCAGCGCCTTGATGTCGCCCTCCAGCACTGCCTGGAATGGCTGGGTCGTCTGCCATTCCGGGTGGTCGGGGGCCAGCGCCTTCACCCGGTCGAGCGCAAAGGCGAGCTGGGTATACATCGGGTGTTCTGTCCACAGCGTACCGTCGTTGTCGAAAGTGGCGATGCGCGCCGCCGGGGGCACATAGTCGGCGCCCGACGCGTCCGTTACGGTCTGCACGAAGCTGACGATTGCCGCCTTGGCATCGCCATCGTTCCAGGACGGCAGCGGATCGTCCTGTGCGAGCGACGGGAAGGCAAATGCGAGAACCGACAGGGCGGGGATCGCACCGCGTGCGACAAGCAACGACAAGTTCATTCGATTATCCTCTCTGGCGGAGATTTCACCTGACACTGGGCGCCTGTGAAAGGCCGGGCCCGTTTCGGGGCCCGGCCAGGTCTGGCGTGTCGGGGTCAGTTGCCCGTGGGCATGCCGATGTTGACGCCATCCTTGGCAAGCGCGTCTTTCGCCCACTGGAACCGCTGATAGTTCGTGATGGTGATCGGGCCCGAATAGCTTTCGCTCTGAAGCTTGCGCGGCGGATACTGGACATAGGTCTTCATGAGGTTGGTGATCGAGTCGTTGGCCTGCACCATCGCCCAGGTCGTCTCGGTCCAGTTGGTCATGAAGATGTCATAGCGCTCCTGCGGATCTTGCAGCAGGTCGAACACCTGCGGAACCGTCGCGACATAGCTTTCCGGCCCCTTCCAGCCGCGGTTGGTGTCGACCGCCAGACCGCCGGTCTGGGCGCCGTCGTCGCCGCGCAGGTTGAAGACATACTTGAACTGGCCGACACGGGCCGCGCCGGGGCTCAACTCGTTCTCGGTGAAGTAGAACCAGCTCTTGCGATCCGACGGGCCGGCGCCGGTCCAGACCGGGGTCATGTCATAGCTGTCGAAGATGATCGGCTGGCCGTCGCGGTCGTTCTCGGGCAGCTTCTCGCCCGCAATCGAGGCGAAGGTTGCCATCAGGTCGAGCCCGCCGAGGATATCGTCGCTCTTCGAGCCCGGCGCCACATGTCCGGGCCAGCGCACCATGGTCGGCACCCGGTTGCCGCCTTCGCGAACCGTGCCCTTGGTGCCGCGGAACGGGGTATAGCCGGCATCGGGGTAGACATCCTGCCAGGCGCCGTTGTCGACGGTGTAGAAGACCACGGTATTGTCTGCCAACCCGAGTTCACCGAGCTTGGCCAGCACATTGCCGACCCTTGTGTCGAGTTCGACTACGGAATCGGCATATTTGGTTTTCGAGATCGACTTGCCCTCGAATTCCGGTGCCGGCATGTTCGGCTGGTGGTTCTTCATGAAGTTGACGTTGATGAAGAACGGCGTGTCCGGGGCTTTGGCGGCGTCTTCAAGGAATTCGACCGCGGCCTTTTCGACGTAGGCGTCGAGGAAGGGGATGCCCACGACGCCCTTGTCCGGGGTGTCGACATATTCGCCGTTGACCATGAAATCCTGCTTGACCGGCTCGCCGGCATTGCCCGACAGCGCGCCCTTGGTCGCCTTGACGAAGACCTCGCGCAGGTCGTCCGACATCTCCGGAAACCACTTCGGGTCGGCATAGGTATAGGCGTTGAGGTGATAGAGAAAGGCGTACTTCATCACGTCATAGCCCTGGGCATTCGGCAGCGCATAGTCGCTTTCGCCCAGATGCCACTTGCCGGTGAAGTAGGTCTTGTAGCCGGCTTCCTTCAGCACCGACCCGAGCGTCCATTCCGCGGCCGGCAAGCCGCCGCCCTGGCCCTGGAACGCGACGGTCGTCATGCCCGAGCGGTTCGGGATGCGCCCGGTCTGGATCGCCGCGCGGCCCGGCGTGCAGCTTGGCTGACCATAGAAATTGGTAAAGATCATTCCGTCTTCGGCCAGCTTGTCAAAGTTCGGCGTCGGCATCCCGCGCGCGGCACCACCGAGATAGGGGCCAAGATCCCCCCAGCCGGTGTCGTCCGAGACGATCAGCAGAATGTTCGGTTTGGCCTCTGCTGTGGCCTCGGTCTGCGCCGAGGCAGAAAAGGCAAAAGACCCGCCGATGCCGGTGGCGACCACAAGGACGGCGGTCAGCGACAGTCGCCAGCCTCCGCTCAAATCCCGGCTGTTCGGCCATGAATTCGTCATATGTATTTCTCCCAGTTCGCTATTCGTTTCCCGACCGGGCGATGAAAAGATCGCCGTCTGACCGCGCCGTCCCTAATTGCGCGGCGGGTGCAGGGATATTGCAACCCACTGCTCAATGGTACCGCAAATCCCCAATCGGCTCACCAGAAAAGTTCCCGAAAAACGCCTGGTCGTCCTGCGGCCAACGGTCCGCGTCCGTGCCGTTGCCTCAATCCGGGCAGGCGAAGCCCTTGATTCGCGGCGCTCTGGCCGGACCCTGCGCGAATACGGGCAGAGCCTCGGGAAATATGCGGCGAGAATGTGCAAATCGCTGCTGTATCCTTGAAGGAACTGGACGGCCCCGAAAATCTGCGCTGAGGTACGAGACATGGATTGATCGATCCCGCTATGGCAGGGTCGGTTGGCAGTCGCCCCTGACAGCAGGGTACGGCGCAGGGTCGGCAGGGGGTGCGTTTGACGTGACGACAAACGGAAACGGCAATGCGGCAGTTGCCCTCGAGGTCAACGAAATCCACAAGACCTTCGGTACGCATGAGGTCCTCAAGGGGATCTCGCTGACCGCGCATGACCACGATGTGGTCGCGATCCTTGGCTCGTCCGGTTCGGGCAAGTCGACGTTCCTGCGCTGCATCAACCTGCTCGAGACCCCGACCAGCGGCGAGGTCCGCGTGAAGGGCGAACAGATCAGGATGACGATCCGGCGCGGCGAGCCGGCTCCGGCCGACATGAAGCAGGTCGACCGCATCCGCTCGAAGCTCGCCATGGTGTTCCAGCAGTTCAACCTCTGGCAGCACATGACGATCCTCGACAATGTGGTTGCGGGTCAGGTCCACGTGCTCGGCCGCGACAAGCACGAGGCCACCGCCAAGGCCGAGGAAATGCTCAAGAAGGTCGGCGTCTCGGACAAGGTCGGCCACTATCCCAGCCAGCTCTCCGGCGGTCAGCAGCAGCGCGTCGCGATCGCCCGTGCGCTGGCCATGGATCCGGAGGTCATGCTGTTCGACGAACCAACCTCGGCGCTCGACCCGGAACTGGTGAATGAAGTGCTCAAGGTGATGCGCGGGCTGGCCGAAGAAGGACGGACCATGCTGGTCGTCACCCACGAGATGGGGTTTGCCCGCGAGGCCGCCAACCGGCTGATGTTCCTGCATCAGGGGCTGGTCGAGGACGAGGGCGACCCCCGAGAGGTGATGAAGAACCCCAATTCGGAACGCTTCCGGCAATTCCTGACCGGAAGCCTGAAATAACACAACGCCGGCGCCGACAGGCACCGCGACCAGACAGGCCGGGCGCCCGTGGCGCCAGGATCAGACCAGCCGGCGCTGAGGCGTCGAAACCAAAACCAAACGGGGAGCCGTCATGAAGCTGAAGATTGCCACGCTATTCGGAGCCGCCCTTGTGGCACTGGCCCTGCCCGCGATGGCGCAGGACAAGATCAGGATCGGAACCGAGGCAGCCTATCCGCCGTTCGCCTTTGTCCTGCCGTCGGGCGAGTTGTCCGGGTTCGACGTCGATATCGCGGTCGCGCTTTGCGAACAGATGCAGGCCGATTGCGAGATCATCAACCAGTCTTTCGACGGTCTGATCCCGGCGCTGAACGTCAAGAAGATCGACGCCATCATCGCCTCGATGTTCATTACCGAGGACCGGCTGAAGGCAATCGACTTTGCCGGCCCCTATTATGTCACCCCGGCGCTGTTCATCGGCCCCAAGGGATCCGAGCTCGACCTGAGCGAGGCGGGGCTGAAGCGCAAGACCATCGGCCTGCAGCGCGGCACGACCATGGCCGACTATGTCTCGGCCAAGTTCCCGAAAGCCCGCGTCCAGTATTATGACACGATCGAGGCTGCGAACCTCGATCTGGTCAGCGGCCGCGTCGATCTGGTGTTCGCCGACTCGGTGGTGATCGAGGAGTTCCTCGCCTCGGCCGATGGCGCCAATTTTGAACAGGTGGGCGAACCCGTCTTCGATCCGCTTCTGGGCGAGGGCGCGGGCATCGGCCTGCGCAAGGGCGACGACGCGTTGAAGCAGAAGTTCAACGATGCACTGGCGGCGCTGATTGCCTCTGGGAAATACAAGGAAATCAACGACAAGTACATGGCCACCAGCATCATGCCGCCGCAGTAGGCCACCGCAGTAAGCCAGCCACGGCGGGCCGCCCCGGCGGCCCGCCCCGGCCCTTGGGACAAAGACCGCACGAATGGCACATGTGACCGAATACCTGCCGCTCCTTCTTGCGGGGCTGCGCACGACGCTACTGCTCGCGATCTCGACCATGGTGGTGGGGCTCATACTCGGCATGCTGCTTGCATTGGCGAAGCTGTCGAAAAGCCCCTGGCTGTCGCGGCCGGCCTATGCCTTTACCAATTTCATGCGCGGCATCCCCGAATTCCTGGTGCTGCTGCTGATCTACTTCGGTGGAACGCAGGTTCTGAACGGGATGCTTCCGGAAGGCGGGTTCGAGGTATCGCCCTTCGGGGCCGGTCTGGCAGCCTTGTCGGTAATCTTCGGCGCCTATGCCTCCGAGACGTTCCGCGCCGCCTTTCAGTCCGTGCCCAAGGGCCAGATCGAAGCCGGCCGCGCCTATGGCTTCTCGACCTGGAAGACCTTCCGCTACATTCAGATCCCGCAGATCTGGCGGGTCGCGATCCCCGGCCTTGGCAATCTGTGGCAGGGGTCGGTCAAGGACACGGCGCTGGTGTCGATCGTCGGGCTCGACGATCTGATGCGCAAGGCGCAGCAGGCGTCCCAGACCACCCGCGAACCCTTTACCTTCTTTTTCGTCGCCTCGCTGATGTTCCTTGCGATTACCCTCGTCTCGATGTGGATCATCGCCCGGCTGGAAAGACGCGCCAGCCGCGGCTTTGCAGGGGCGCGCTGAGATGCAGATCCTTGTCGACATCCTCTCGCGCTATGGCTGGGACTTCGTCTCGGGCACATGGCTGACGATCCAGCTGGTCACGATCTCGGCCATTCTGGGGGTTCTGCTGGCGATTCCGGTTGCGCTGGGCCGGCTGTCGCCGAACCCGTTCGTCTCGGGCATTGCCGCGGCCTATTCGCTGTTCTTTCGCGGCACGCCGCTGCTGGTGCAGATCTTCCTGATCTATTTCGGCCTCGGCCAGTTCGATTTCGTCCGCGATTCCATCCTGTGGCCGATCCTGCGCGAGGCCTATGTCTGCGCGCTGATCGCCTTTGTCCTGAACACCGCCGCCTATTCGGGCGAAATCGTGCGAAGCGGCATCCTTGCCGTACCCCGCGGCGAGATCGAAGCGGCGCACGCCTGCGGGATGTCGGCTGTCACGACATACCGGATGGTGATCCTGCCGCGCGCTTTCTCGATCTGTCTGCCGGCCTATTCCAACGAGGTGATCATCCTGCTGAAGGGCACCTCGCTTGCCTCGACCATCACGCTGATGGAGCTGATGGGGGTCTCGCGGCTGGCCGCCTCGGCCACCTACGAGCCGATCCAGGTCTTCGCCATCGCGGGCGTGATCTATTACCTGCTGACGCTGGTCATTACCCGGATCTTCCGGCTGCTGGAAAACCGCTACAACCGCTATATCCTTCACGCCCGCTAGGGCAGGTTCGTCGCGCCGAACGGGGCCGCCCCGCCCGGCGCGGCCGGAAGCCGGTTGTTCAATCGTCGTCGTCGCGCGGGCATTCGAGGTCGAGCCAGGCCGTGCCGCCCTCGGCGTCGCCCGGCCGCACAGCGACCCCGGGAATGCCCGAGTTCTGGCCGCCGACCGCCGCGCCTGCCTCTGTTGCAAGCCCCGAGACCAGGCGCGCCAGCAAGCCGGTGATGACATCGGTCACCGGGGATGCACGGTTCACGACGCCGGTTCGCAGATCTACGCTGTCGCCGGGGCCCAGCACCGTCAGCCGGACGCCATTGGCGACAAAGCTGTCGCTTTGCAGGATCAGCTGCATCGGGTCGATCTCGACCAGGATGAATCCGTTGCGGCCGACGGCTTGCAGGTGCATTCCGGCGCTGGTGGCGATGACGGCGCTGTCCTCGAAAACGCCGATGCCGAAACGCTCGCTCTCCTCGGCACATGCGACGACCAGACGGCCCAGTCGCTTGCTGCCGATCAGGTTCTGATCGACGATCCCGCCGGCGAACAGACCGACCCCTTCCTGGATTGCCAGCCCCTGATGCCCGACGTCCGAGGACACGCCATAGCGCAGCGCCTCATAGGTCGATCCACCCGCGATCATCACGCCCGACAGCGCCGAGGCGGCGCCGCTCGCGGCGATCAGCGGCACGCCCTTGGCATGCGCCCGCGCGATGGCGCGCAGCAGCGCGCTTTCCTCGCCCCGGTGCAGCAGGGTCTCGACCAGCCGGGTCTGGTTGCCGCCGCACATCAGGATGCCCGACATCGTGTCGATGCTTTCCAGCATTTCGGTGTCGTGGGCGGTGAATTCCACCGTGTCGATGCTGACCCCCAGATCGACCCCACGGATGCCATATCGCGCCAGCAGCTCGACATGCTCGCGTGCGACTGCGCGCGGCTCGGACGAGGCGGCGGCCAGCACCGCGACCGGCCCCTCACCGAGAAGCCCGAAGGTCTGGTCCAGCATTTCCTTCGCGGAATTGAGCGGTGAGGAGCCGAGGAAGACGATCCGCGCCTCGGCCTTGGGATCCATGCCATAGGTGCGGGCGGGCCGGCCCATCCGGTCGGCGATCCGCGTGGCGCTCAGCACCTCGCTGTTGATCGTGGCGCGGAAATTCAGCGCCGTCATCCTCAGCCCCGCCTCGGGGGTCGCGATCAGGCAGCGGGTCTCGCCCGAGATCCGTTCCAGCAGCACCGAGACGTTGATACCCGACCGGGCATCGAAGGCCTCGACCCGGTCCTCGCCATAGACCCGCGGATCCCCCAGCACCAGCCGCGCCATCAGGTCATAGAGCGTGTAGGCGCCGAAGGCATTGCGCCGCGACCGGACCCTGGCCCGATAGGCGACGTCGCGCATCAGCACCCGGCGCTTGCCCTCGCCCGGAAACACGCTGCATCGGCGCAGGTCGATGGTATCGCCGTCGTCGAGATAACTGAGGCCGAAATCCTGGAAGGTGCGGCCGCGGCGGTCGGTCCTGGAATGTTTCAGGTCGATCATCATCACGCCGTATTCGCCGACGACCTTGCCGGCCGCGCCTTCGACGATCAGGGCGGTGTTCTCGTCGATGCCGAATCCCAGCGGCTGCCCGGCGGCGGTCATTGCCACGACCATCCGGCCAAGGCGTCCACGCTTGATGAAATGCTGGTCGACCATGCCGAAGGGAAAGAACCCGAGGCCGTCGCCCACCAGCAGGCCCGGCTGGTCCGGGTCCTTGGTGACGCCATGGATCACCGCCTCGAGCGATGTGCCCCCGAGCAGCATCGGTTGCGACATCATCGCCGCACCCGCGCTTGACCCGGCCACCAGCCCGCCGTGCTTCTGGGCCTTGCGGATCGCATTCAGCGCCGGGCTTGGGACACCTCCAGGGGCCAGCGCCTGCAGGATCTTGGCCTGATCGCCGCCAGTGAAATAGCAGCTGCCAAAACGCCCGATCTGGTCGATCAGCGCCGGGTCTGACGACCGCGCAGCCGCATTCTTGCCGTGAAGCGGCGCGATCTCGACCTCGAATCCGTGCGCGCGAAAGACCTCTGCGCTTTCGTCGCCGACCTCTTCGGGGACCGAAGACGCGGTTGGAAAGATCAGGATGCGGCCGCCCGACAGCCGGTGCATTTCGGAGTAGATGGCAGTATTGTCATCCTCCAGCCGCCCACCGATCACCGCAAGCTTTCTGCCCCCCTCAGCCTTGTGAGCTGCCCGGGACGGAACTCTAACCATTTCTCACTATCCGATCAGACGTCTGGAACGAGGCGCACGCCACGCTCGTCGCTGGTCAGCCTGTAGCCTGCGGGAACATCGAATCCCGCGGCCGCGACCTTTTCTTCGGCCGGAACCGGCTGTGCCGGAACCGTCGGCTTGAAGTAGATGATCTCCTTCCAGGACCGGGTGATGCCATCGCAGAAGATCAGCAACAGGTCGCTCGGACGTGCCATCTCCAGCCCGGTTCGCACCGATTTCTCTTCCTCCGGCACGACCTGGATCGCGTCTTCGGGCACGCCGTTCGCGATCAGTTCGGCCTTGATCATCTCGGGCACCTCTTCGGGGGTGCGGCCGCGCGGGTTATCGTCGCTGTGGCAGAGGTAGAAATCGAAGTGCCCGGCCACCTTGCGCGCGATGGCCCTGACGTCCTCGTCGCGGCGGTCGCCGGGGCAGGTGACGCAGACGATCTTGCGCCCGGCCGGGTTCAGGCGGTCGACGAGATCGACCATCGAGCCGACCGCGGCCTCGTTGTGGCCATAATCGAGGATCACCCGGAAGCCGTGTTCGTCATAGACGTTCATCCGCCCCGGGCTCTGGAAGAAGGTATTGTCGAAGGTGCGCAGACCGGTGCGGATCTGGTCGAGGCTTAGCCCCAGCGCATAGGCCATGGCGGCGGTGAACATCGCATTCTCGACATTGTGCAGCGCCTTGCCTTCCAGCGTTGCCGGGATCAGATGCGTCCACATCAGCGGCATGTGCGCGCCATGATCGAAGATCACGATCTGGCCGCCGTTCAGGCCCTCTTCCAGCACGACGGCGCGCTTGCCGAGCTTGATATGCTCGCGCACCAGCGAATTGTCGGGATTGCGGGTGACATAGCAGATGTGCTTGGCATCGGTGAAGGCCGCCATCTTCAATGTGTGCTCGTCGTCGGCATTCAGCACCGCGCAGTCCTTTGCGACCTCGACGACCAGCCGCTTGACCTCGGCCAACCCCTCGACGGTATCGACACCGCCAAGGCCCAGATGGTCCGAGGTGACGTTCAGCACCGCCCCCACATCGCAGAAGTTATAGCCGAGTCCGGCACGCACGATGCCGCCCCGCGCCGTTTCCAGCACCGCCATGTCGACGGTCGGGTCGCGCAGCACCATCGAGGCCGCCATCGGCCCGGTCATGTCGCCCTTCACGGTGACGTTGCCATCGACATAGACCGCGTCGGTCGATGTCTGCCCGACGGTGAAGCCCGCCATCTTCATCACATGCGCCAGCATCCGCGCCGTGGTGGTCTTGCCGTTGGTGCCGGTCAGCGCGGCAATCGGGATCCGCGCAGGTGCGCCTTCGGGAAACAGCATGTCCATGACCGCGCCGCCGACGTCGCGGCCCTTGCCTTCGGAGGGCGCGATGTGCATCCGCATGCCGGGGCCTGCGTTGATTTCGCAGATCGCACCGCCGGTCTCGCGGAAGCTCTGGGTGATATCGGTGGTCAGGAAATCGACCCCGCCGAGGTCGAGCCCCACGGCGCGGATCGCGCGCTCGGCCATCAGCTTGTTATCGGGGTGGATCACGTCGGTCACGTCGATTGCGGTGCCGCCGGTGGACAGGTTCGCGGTCTTGCGCAGATAGACGACCTCGCCCTCCGGCGGCACGCTGTCGTGCGTATAGCCCTTTTCGGCCAGCATCCGGTCTGCGACCTCGTCGAGCTCCAGCCGGGTCAGCATGTTTTCGTGGCCCTTGCCGCGGCGCGGGTCCTCGTTCACCTTTGCCACCAGTTCGGCGATGCTGTCGCTGCCGTTGCCGACCACATGGCCCGGCATCCGCTTGGCCGCCGCAACGAGTTTGCCGTTCACCACCAGCAGCCGGTGGTCGTCGCCCAGGATCATGCTTTCGACGACGACGCCGCTGCCCTCCTGCTCGGCGATCAGAAAGGCCTCTTCGGCCTGCTCGTCGGTCTGGACGTTGACCACGACGCCGCGGCCATGGTTGCCGTCGACGGGTTTGATCACCACCGGATAGCCGATCCGGGACGCGGCATCGGCGGCGCCTTCGGGATCGCGCACGACCCGCTGTTTCGGCACTGGCAGCCCCAGATCGTGCAGCAGCCGGGTGCAAAGCTCCTTGTCGGCGGCAATCTCGACCGCGATATGCGAGGTCTGGCTGGTCAGCGCCGCCTCGATCCGTTTCTGGTACTTGCCCTGACCGACCTGAATGAGGCTGGCATCGTTCAACCGGACCCAAGGGATGTCGCGCGCCTCGGCGGCGCTGACAAGGGCCAGCGCCGAGGGGCCGAGCGCCCGACGCGAGGCGAAATACATGAAGTCTTCCAGCGCCTCTTCGGTCGTCTCGCGGCTGGTGTCGTCCTCGGGCGCGATCAGGTCGAGGATCAGGTCGCGGGCCAGATCGCCGGCCTCGAGCCCGATTTCCTCATGCTCATAGCCGAACAGCACCTCGACCTCGTCGGGGTAGGCGCCGGGGCGCGAGAACGCGAGCCTGCCCGGAGCGCCCGCCTGACCTTCGAGCGCCAGCGCCACCTGCGCCATCAACTCGCCCAGGCCGCAATCGGCGGCGCTGCGGGCGCGTTCGATGAACGGCTCGCCGGTCTCGGTGACGGCATTGGCAAGCCCCGGAACCATGTCCAGCAACGGGTCGATCAGAACATCGGCATATTCGGAAACCGGCACACCGGCACGCCGGTGCAGATCCACGGTCAAGCGAATCAGGGGCTGTTTCGAATAGATATTGGGACCCACATAGACCGACGTCTTGACGACCTGCATGATACATCTCCGCTGCGGCATTGCCTGTCGCGCGACAGGGCTTTGGCTTCAATAGCTACAGACAAGCCGCGGGCTCGGAAAGCCCTTCTCATCCCCGCATCGCGCCGCTGGCGGCTTCGGCGCCGGCCGGGGGAACCTTTGCCCGTTTTCCTTGCTTGACCCTCATGACCGTCCGCAGGACAGAGAATCAGACCCGATGCCTGAAGCCCTAGGAGCCCAGCCAATGCAGGACCCGCACCCGACCGATTCCACCACCTCCGCCACGCCCGATACCGCAGCCGAGACCCCGCTGCCCGAGGCCCCCACGGCCGATGTGTCCGCGTCCCACCCTGTCTCGAAACCCGCCTCGCAGCCGTCGCCCGTTTCGCGCGATCACCTGGCATTGCCAGCTGGTGGCGCAGGGGCGGAACGCGGGCTCGAAGTTCTGCGCTTCGGTACCCCCGGCGCGCGGCCCAAGGTCTATCTTCAAGCCGGGCTTCACGCCGACGAACTGCCCGGAATGCTGGTCCTGCGCGAGATTGCGCTGCGCCTGCAGGAAGAGGCGGCGCACGGCAAGATCGTGGGCGAGATCGTCGTGGTGCCGGTCGCCAATCCGATCGGGCTGGCCCAACACGGCTTCGGCGTGCTTCAGGGCCGGTTCGAGACCGAGAGCGGCGAGAACTTCAACCGTGGCTATCCTGACCTCGCACCTGCCGTGGCGCAGGCGGTCTCGGGCCAGATCGGGCCCGATCCGGTGGCAAACGTGGCTGCGATCCGGGCCGCGATGCAACGGACGCTGGCCGGGATGACGCCAGAAGGTGCGCTCGACACCCTGCGCCACCACCTGCTGGCGCTTGCCTGTGACGCGGATATCGTGCTCGACCTGCATGCCGACAACCAGGCGCTTGTCCATATGTACACCGGCACCGCGCTCTGGCCTGACGCGCAGGATCTGGCAGCCGAGCTTGACGCCCGCGCCGTCCTGCTCTGTGCGCTGTCGGGCGGCAATCCGTTCGACGAGGCCTGCTCGGGTCCCTGGTGGGCGCTGGCCGAGGCCTTCCCCGACCAGCCGATCCCGCCTGCCTGCCTGTCGGTGACGGTCGAGTTGCGGTCGAACAACGATGTCGCCGAACGGCTGGTGCGCGATGATGCGATGGCGATCCTCAGCTTCCTGCGCCGGCGCGGGGCACTTGCGGGCGAGGCGGGCGTGATGCCCCGGCTGCTCTGCGTCGCGACCCCGCTCGAGGCGATGCAGCAGGTGATCGCGCCGGTCGAGGGCATCGTGCTGTATCACGCGCGGCTTGGCGATACGATCCGGGATGGCGACCTGATCGCGACCATCGTCGATCCGCTTGGCGACAGCACCGAGGTGCGGGCGCATACCGAGGGCGTGCTGTTCGCCCGCCACGACCAGCCCTTTGCCTGGCCCGGCAAGGTGATCGGCAAGATCGCGGGCGCGACGCCCCTGCCGGAACGCACCGGAAACCTGCTGACCGATTGAAGCGCCAGGGGGGGGCGTCCAGCCCCCTCCCGGCCCTGCTGCGCCAGCGGCCGCTAGAGCACGGAGTCGAGCAGGATGCTGGTCTCGCTGTTCAGCACGCCCGGGATCTCGCGGATCGCCCGCAGCACCCGGTCGAAGTCCTGCAGCGACCCGGCGCGCAGATCGGCCACCAGATCCCAGGCGCCGTTGGTCGAGTGAAGCGAGGCGACCTCGGGGATCGCCCGCATCGCCCGGATCACCTGACGCGACAGGCTGCCCTGCAATTGCACTGTCATCACCGCCCGCACCGCCGCCTGCTCGGCGGTGCGGGTGACGATGGTGAACCGGCGGATCGTGCCCTCGGCAACCATCCGCTCCAGCCGTGCCGCAACCGTGGTCCGGCTTATCCCCAGGCGGTCGGCGAGGACTGTGACAGGCACCCGGGCATCCTCGGTCAGGGCGGCCAGTATGCGCCTGTCAGTTTCGGTCAGTTCCACCATGGGCTTGTCATCCTGTCGAATACCGCCGGTCATGTTGCATATCTATATCATAAATATGTGCAAGTTGGCCCTTCGGTTTGATCACGCCTGCCGTCACTCTGGTGGCGAACAGGACACTACATCTCCAAGACATCGAAAGGGCCTTCGTGACCTATCCGAACAGCACGTGCATTCTGGGCGCGCCGGTCGACACCGGCGCCGGGATTTCGGGATGCGCAGAGGGGCCCGGGGCCTGGCGTGCGGCGGGCCTGATTGGCGAGCTGCAACAAAACGGCCGTGCGGTCGTCGATCTGGGCGACGCGCGGCCGCAACCGGGGCCGGCGCTGTCCCATGCCAATCCCGCGCTCAGAAACCTGTCCGAAACCGCCGCGATGATCCGCGGGCTGGGGGCTGCGGCGCGGCAGGCCGGGCGGCGCTGTGCCCTGCCGGTGTTCCTTGGCGGCGATCATTCGATCTCGGCCGCGACCGTGCCCGCGATGGCGGCGCGCGCGGCCGAGGTCGGGCGACCGTTTTTCGTGCTCTGGCTCGACGCGCATCCGGACCTGCACGATCTGCACAGCACGGTCAGCGGCAATCTGCACGGCACGCCCGCGGCCTATTCCCTGGGTCTTCCGGGGTTCGAGGCGTTTTCGCCGCTGCCGGCGCGGGTAAACCCGGCCAATCTGTGCATGATGGGGCTGCGGTCTGTGGATGGCGCAGAGGCGCGCCGACTTGCAGCACTCGGGATCGACGCCCATCCGATGGCCGACCTTCACCGTACCGGGGTCACCGCCCCGCTTGCGGCCTTCCTTGACCGGGTTGCACGCGAAGGCGGCGATCTCCATGTCAGCTTCGATGTCGATTTCCTTGACCCCGCAATCGCGCCCGGCACCGGCACCACCGAGGCCGGGGGCGCGACCGAAGCGCAGGCCGGACAGATCGCTGCCATGCTGCGCGACAGCGGCCTTGTCAGCTCGCTCGACCTCGTGGAACTGAACCCGCGCCTCGATGATCGGGCGTGCACCGCAACCCTGATGTGCCGTCTTGCAGCCGGGCTGCTGCCGCCCGGTGAGGCGCTTCGCCATACCGGATCGTGATGCCATGAACGACATGAAATTCGATATCGACGCGGCCGCCCCGAAGCCGTCGGCGCTGGCCATGGTGCCGTTCGTTTCGGTCGCCGACATGATGCGGCAGGTCAATCAGGCCGGCATCGACCGCGTGCTGCGCGACCTTGCGGCCTATATCGAGGCCGATTTTCGCCGCTGGCCCGAGTTCGACAAGACCCCGCGGGTGGCCAGCCATTCGCCCGAGGGCGTGATCGAACTGATGCCGACCGCGGATGCCGAGGCCTATGGTTTCAAATACGTCAACGGCCATCCGAAGAACATGCGCGAGGGCTTCCAGACGGTGACTGCCTTTGGCGTTCTTGCCTCGGTTGCGACCGGCTATCCGCTGCTGTTGTCCGAGATGACGCTGCTGACCGCGCTGCGCACGGCCGCGACCTCGGCGCTGGCCGGGAAATACCTTGCCCCCGAGGGGGCCGAAGTGATGGCCATGATCGGCAATGGCGCGCAATGCGAGTTTCAGGCCCTGGCCTTCCGTGCGCTGACCGGCATCAACCGGCTGCGGCTCTATGACATCGACACCGAGGCGACCGACAAGGCGATCCGCAACCTCGCCGCGCTCGATTTCCAGATTGCCCGCTGCGCTAGTACGGAAGAGGCCGTCGAGGGCGCGCAGGTCATCACCACCTGTACCGCCGACAAGCGCAACGCGACCATCCTGACCGACAACATGGTGGGGGCGGGCGTTCACATCAACGCCATCGGCGGCGACTGCCCGGGCAAGACCGAGATCCATCCCGACATCCTGCGACGCGCGGCGATCTTCGTCGAATATCCCGAACAGACCCGGATCGAAGGCGAGATCCAGCAGCTCGACGCCGATCACCCGGTGACCGAGCTGTGGCAGGTGCTGACCGGGGCCGCGGCCGGCCGGTCCGATGCCCGCCAGATCACGCTGTTCGACAGCGTCGGCTTCGCGATCGAGGATTTCTCGGCGCTGCGCTATGTCCACGACCGGGTGCGGGCGGGCGCGCCCCACGTCCTTCTCGACATGATCGCCGATCCCGACGATCCGCGCGACCTGTTCGGAATGCTGCGGCGCGCCGAGGGGACCGGCTGACACGAAAACGCCGCCTCAAGGGGCGGCGTGTGGTCTGGTTGCGGGGCTGCCGGTGTGTGGCGCAGATCAGGCCGCCGCCGGAATGACCAACTGCATCTCGCTGTGGGCCATCGCCGATTTTGCCCCGCTTTTGTGGGCAAGGCGGATCATGTCGACATTGGTCATCTGGGTGTAGAAGATCAGGCTCTTGTGTTCGTCCGAACAGACCCGTTCGCGGGCTGCGCGCACCAGCGCCTCGCCCAGACCCTGCCGCTGCCAGTCCTTCAGCACCGAGATCGCGGCCTCGCGCTCGCCCTCGCCGGGAATGTCGCACAGCTCGATCAGGCCGACGATCTTCGATCCCGACATGAAGGCCAGAAATTCGATCTCGGCCCAATTGATCGAGGAGTAGCGCTGCAGCAGCGCGCGCAGCGGCATCTTGCCGTTGAACCGCTGATAGCGTTCCTCGGGCGTCATCTGGGCATAGTGAAGAACGATCGGCACCAGATGCTTGCGGGTCAGAACGACGGGGCCGCGCAGCGGCTCGCGCATCGGAAATCCCAGGCCGGGCCGGAAAAGACGCGAGATCCAGCTGGATCCGTTGCGGCGCCTGCGGAGAGAGGGAAATGCGGACATGACCTGTTCAAAGACCTTTTCCAGAAGCCCGCCGATCTTTCGGCCCTGCTTCCCGATGGCGCCTGTCTGGCGCACTGTTATCGCTTGATATACCTCAGTGAATTGCAACGGAGGCGTTCCGGATTCGAGTTTCCCCCTAGGAACAGAAGATGAATTCTCTCGCGCAGGATATCAATCGGCTGGCGTTGATGATTCGGAATTGCTGCCAGTCTCCTGACGCAAGGACGATGCGGCGGGCGCTGCATGGCAGCGGCGACGGGCAGCGCCAGCAATCTGGCCGGGCGCCGCCGGAGGCGCGCTCAGGAAAACTCGGCCGCGTCGCGGTCGACGGCGTTCAGCATGTCGGACAGCAGGTCGGGGTCGGCCGAATGCACCCGGTTCCAGGTCGGGATAAACGGTGTCTCGGCCAGATTATCGAGGAAGATCGAGCCTGCGACCACGATATTGCGGGCGAACAGTTCGATCGACTGTTCCTCGCGGTGCCGGTCGATGGCAAGGCCGTTCATCTTGGCGTCGTTGTAATACCCCTCCAGCAGATCCAGTGCCGAGCGGTAATAGGTCGCCTTCAGCGTGCGGAACATCTCTTCGGTGAAGATCGTGCCATCCGCTGCAAGCTTGCGGAAGATCGCCTTGCAGATGTCGATCGACATCCGCGACAGTCCTTCCGAGGCATCCTCTTCGCTCAAGGGCTGGTGTTTGTGGTCGTAGCGGTCGGAGATTTCGACCTGACAGACCGACTTGGGAGCAAGGTTCCGCCAGGCTTCCGACAGGATCCCGATTTCCAGCCCCCAGTCCGAGGGGATGCGCAGATCGGCAAGCGTGCCAGCCCGCATGGCGAATTCGCCCGACAGCGGATAGCGGAATTCGCGCAGATAATCGATATAGTCGCGATCCCCGATCACCCGTTTCAGCGCGATCAGCAGCGGCGAGACCAGCAGTCGCGTTACCCGGCCGTTCATCCGTGTGCCGTCGGTGCGGGGATAGAACCCCTTGGCAAGCTGATAAGGAAAGCTCGGGTTGGCGACCGGATAAACGAGCCGCGCCAGCATCTCGCGGGTATAGGTGACGATGTCGCAATCGTGCACCGCCACCACCGCGGTGTCCTGGCAGGCCAGCACATAGCCAAGGCAGGTCCAGACGTTGCGGCCCTTGCCGGGTTCGGCCGGACCCAGCCCCAGCGCGCGCAGCCGGTTCTGGATTTCGAGCATCCGCGGGCTGTCGTTCCAGATTACCACGTGGTTCTGGGGCAGCCGGCCAAAGAACTCCCGCGCGTGGCGGAACTGTGCCTTGTCGGCGCGGTCGAGCCCGACGATGATCCGGTGCAGGAACGGCACCTGGGCAAGTTCCTCGAGGATATTGGGCAGCGCGTCGCCCTCCAGCTCGGAAAACAGCGAGGGCAGGATCAGGCTGATTTTCCGGCTGTGGCCGAAATTGGTCAGCTCCTTCGACAGCGCCTCGCCAGAGGTGGTGCGCAGGTTGTGCAGGGTGGCAATATTGCCGTTCTGGTGAAAGTCGGCCATGTCGGCATCCCGTTCCTAAAGGTTCATCTCGTCAAGCAGTGCTGTGACAGCATCGTTCCAGCCCTCGGGGCCGGGGGCAGCGGTTCGGCGGATCTGTCCGGTTGCCTCTCCCGGCAGGGCGGGCAACGGCGTGCCGTGGGGATTTGCGACGATGACGCCATGCGTGGCGGCGGCGATCATCTCGGCATCGTTCGGGGCGTCGCCAAGCGCAAGGCTGGTCGGCGTGCCATACCGGGCGGCGATCGCGGCCATGCGGTCGGCCTTGGTGCCGCCGAAGGACAGCGTCAGGAACCGCCCGCCGTGACGCGCCGAAATGCCAAGGGCCGCAAGGCTGGTGCGAAAAGACGCGAGCATCGCCGCGTTGCCCTTCCAGAGCCCGGGTTCCGAAAATTGTCGCCGCGCCGCAAGCCGTGCCGCCGCGGGCGGCAGGCCGGTGGCGCGCGCGACGCCCGCCGCGCCCATGTCGCCAAAGCCGGTGAACTGCGCCCGCAACGCAGGCGGCACCTCGTCGAGCGCGGCGCGCAGCCGGTCGTAGGTGCCGGTATCGGCGTCTGGCGTCGCCTCGAGGATGCCGGCGCCATTCTCGACAATGGCGGGAAAGGCGCGGCATCCGATCTCGTCGCGCAACAGATCGATCTCGGCCGCGGTCTTCGACGAGGCAAGGATCAGCGGGATTCCAAGCCGCGCCAGCCGGTCCAGCGCCGGCCGGGCAGCTTCGGGAGAATAGCTCCGGTGATCCAGCAGCGTGCCGTCGAGATCGGTGAAGACGATCAGCGGAGGCTGGCTCATGGCAGGGTCCTTCGGGGTGCGACGAAAGCCATGGTAACGGCATAGCGCGATCCGTCCCCGGCGACGAGGCCGTTAGTGCCGCGGCCGGGGCGCGAAGAGCTGTCAAGGCTCGAATAGCGCCCGGAGGTTCCCGCCTCAGAGCGTGATCCGATAGAGTGCAAAGCCGTCCGACCCGTCTCCGGCCGGCTCGATCTTCACTGCCTTGACGTCGGCGATATGCTCGTCCGCCCCGGGCCCGGTCTCGAACAGGACGGTGGTGCCCGGCATCGGCGCGAAGGACCAGTTGCTGTCGGCCGTCGGGCTGATCGTGCCCTTTTCGACGATATAGCGTACGATCACGTCGCGGTTGGTGTCGGGCGCCTCGAGGATGATCGTGTCGCCCGTCGCGCCGGGAAAGTCTCCGCCGCCCGAGGCGCGATAGTTGTTGGTCGCGATGACGAATTCCATGTCGTCGGTCACCGGCTGACCGTTCCAGCTCAGATCGGCGATCCGGCTGGCGTCCGGGGCGATCACTGCCCCCTTGGCGTCAAAGCGCGAGGGCTGGCTGAGGTCGATGCGATAGCTCACCCCGTCGATCACGTCGAAATTATAGCTGGGGAAGTCGGGGTTGAGCAGCACCGCATCCTGGCTGCCCGGGGCGATCCGGTTGAACATCCCGGCCGAGCGTTCGAGCCAGCCGCGCAACTGTGCCCCGTTCACTTTCACCGCCCGCACCGTGTTGGGGTAAAGGTACAGATCGGCGACGTTCTTGATCGCCACCGCCCCGACCGGCACGTCGGTGTAGTATTCCGGCCCGCCCCGGCCGCCGGCCTTGAAGGGCGCCGCCGCCGACAAAAGCGGCAGTCCGGCATAGGCGGTGCCCTCCAGCAACTGGCCGACATACCAGCGCTGCGCGTTCGACACGACCTGCACCGAGGGATCGTCGGCCACCAGTGCGAAATAGGAATAGAGCGGCGCGTCGGTCCAGCCCACCGGACGGCGGACATATTCGAGCGTCTGATCGTGAATGTCGGCGATGGAGGCTAGCACCGAGGCATCGTCGTCGACCAGCGCCGTGATCGAGCGGTCCTCGTTGCGCTGCGCGATCGGCCGGGCGGAGGTTTCGAAATTGACCACCCGCCATTCGTTGCCGTCGCGTTCGAGCATCAGGTCGATCAGCCCCATGTGCGATCCCCAGAACCCGGCCATCACCGCAGGCTTGCCGTGGATCGTGCCGGCCTCGGCATCGACCGCGGCAAATCCGGCATAGGTGGGCGAGGGGAAGACCAGATGCGAATGCCCGGTCATCAGCCCGTCGATCCCCTCGACAGCCGCCAGCGGCACCGAGGCGTTCTCCAGCATCCCGGTCCGCTCGGCCGAGCCGATCCCCGAATGCGACAGCGCGATGATCAGGTCGCACCCCGCCTCGCGCATCTGCGGAACCCAGGCCTCGGCGGTCTCGACGATGTCGCGCGTGGTGACGCTGCCTTCCAGGTGCTTGCGGTCCCAGTTCATGATCTGCGGCGGCACGAAGCCGATGATGCCGACGCGGATCGGAATCGCCTGCCCGTCCCCCATGACGACCTCGCGCTCGAGAATGACATAGGGCTTCAGCAGGGTCTGGTCCCGGGTCGGATCGGCGCCGGGCGAGGTGACCACATTGGCCGAAACCACCGGGAATTGCGCGCCCGCGAGCGACGTCATCAGGAAGTCGAGGCCATAGTTGAATTCGTGATTGCCAAGCGTCGAGGCGTCGAAGCCGACCGTGTTCATCGCGGTGATCACCGGGTGCATGTCGCCCTCCTTCATGCCCCGTTCATAGGCGATGTAATCGCCCATCGGGTTGCCCTGAAGGAAGTCGCCATTGTCGAGCAGCATCGAGTTGGTGGCCTCGGCCCGGATGCCGTCGATGATCGAGGCGGTACGGCTGAGCCCCACGGTGTCGACCGGGCGGTCGGAATAATAGTCATAGGGATAGACGTGAACGTGAAGGTCCGTCGTCTCCATGATCCGCAGATGCGCCTGATTGGTGGCGGCGCGGACCGAAAATGGGTGCAATGAGATCAAGCTGGCCCCGGCAAGGCTGCCCGCCATGAAACGACGACGGGAAATTTTGAAGTCGACCGATTGCGGCATGGAGGGCTCCTTGGGGATAGGGCTCTGTCCAGAATGATCCACTCGCGTCACAAGTATGCAAATTCAATATGTCGATCGTGCCCGTGACGCGAGCCAAAAAAGACCCATCTGCCATGATTTCCGCAAGATCACCTTGCCAGGCTGACGCGGGCGTTTGCCTCTGACGCGCGCACATGCCAAATCCGGGCGGAATTGACAGTGGGGTTTCCGATGAGTCTGGACGAGCAGGTGACCTTTGGCGGCGGTGGCCTAGACCGTGCGGCGCAGGTGCGTGGGCAGCGCGATGAACAGGCGCGGATGCTGGCGGATCCTGCGACCCGGATCCTGCCGCTTTGGCAGTTGCGGCCGCTGCTGCGGGGCGAGGATCGGGTGGAACTGGCGCCGGTTGCGCCGGGGGCCGAGGTTCTGTTGCACGCAAGCCGGTCGCCGATCTTTCTGGGCCTTGACGAAGGCGTGGCGTGGTTTGCCGCCGATGTCTCGGCCTGGCAGCCCGAGGATCAGGCGGCGCCGGGCGACGATTTCGCCGACGCGACCGAACAGCGCCATCCGTCGCTGCCCTCGGACCACCGCTTTGCCGAGCTGCGGTCGGTCATGGCACGGCTCGACCCGCGCGAGGCTGAGCTTGTCGCCACTGCCCGCGGCCTGTTCGCCTGGCACGGCAACCACAGCTTCTGCGCCCGCTGCGGTGCCGCCACCGAGGAGGCCGAGGCGGGCTGGCAGCGTCATTGCCCGGCCTGCGGCGCGATGCATTTCCCGCGCACCGACCCGGTGGTGATCATGCTGATCACGCATGGCAATTCCGTTCTGATGGGGCGGGCGCCAAGCTGGGGCGAGGGGTTCTTTTCGCTGCTCGCAGGCTTTGTCGAACCGGGCGAGACCGTCGAGGCGGCGGTGCGGCGCGAAGTCTGGGAGGAAACCGGGGTGCGTGTCGGCCCGGTCCGCTATCTTGCGTCGCAGCCCTGGCCGTTTCCGGCCTCGCTGATGCTGGGGTTCCAGGGCGAGGCCGAGACCACCGAGATCACCGTCGATCCGAAGGAGATCGCCGAGGCGATGTGGGTCAGCCGCGAGGAGATGATGACGATCTTTGCCGGCGACCATCCAAAGATCCGCGCCGCCCGGCCCGGGGCGATTGCGCGGTTCATCCTGCAGAACTGGCTGGCAGACCGGATGGGGTGACCCGCAGGCGGGCTACAACCGCCGCGGGTCGGCCGGATAGACGCCGAGGATGCCGACATGGTCGGTGAAATAGTCGAGCTCCTCCAACGCCAGTTTCACGCCTGGGTCCTCGGGGTGCCCCTCGATATCGGCATAGAACTGGGTGGCGGTGAACGAGCCCTTGACCATGTAGCTTTCGAGCTTGGTCATGTTGATCCCGTTGGTGGCAAAGCCGCCGAGCGCCTTGTAGAGCGCGGCCGGGATGTTGCGGACCCGGAACACGAAGGTCGTGACCATGCCATGGTCGCCGCGTCGGGTGAAGTCGGGCGCGCGAGCCATGATCAGGAAGCGGGTGGTGTTGTGGGCCTGATCCTCGATGTGATGGGCAAGGATGTTCAGCCCATAGGCGTCGGCGGCCAGATCCGAGGCAAGCGCACCCACATTGCGCAGGCCGCGCCGGGCGATCTCGGCCGCGGCGCCGGCACTGTCGGCGGCCGCCTCGCCGCGGATGCCGTAGCGATCGAGGAAATCGCGGCATTGCGGCAGCAGCACCAGATGGGCGCGCACCAGCTCGATTTCCTCCATCGTCACGCCGGGCAGCGCCATCAGGCTGATGTGGACCCGGACGAAGGCCTCGTCGACGATGTTGAGCCCGCTTTCGGGCAGCAGCCGGTGGATGTCGGCGACCCGGCCATAGGTCGTGTTCTCGACCGGCAGCATGGCCAGTTCGGCCGTGCCGTCCTTGACCGCGTCGATCACGTCCTCGAACGTGTGGCAGGGGAGCGGGACGTAATCGGGGCGTGCGTCCTGGCAGGCCTGGTGCGAATAGGCGCCAAGCTCTCCCTGGAAAGCGATGCGCGGATGGTCTGTCATGGCATGTACGACGCGGATTTCAACGTGAGGACGTGGACTTCGGGCGGATGCGGCGTTATAGCTGGCCGACGGCCGAACTATACCTTGCGTGAGGTTTCAGGAAGGCCGATAGATGCGCGAAAAGACCATTTAGCGGGATGCGACATGTTCGACACGATGACTATCACCAAGACCGTAGGCGCGCTTTGCGGCTCACTTCTGGTCTTTCTGCTAGGCAGCTGGGCCGCCGAAGCGATATTCCATGTCGGCCCCAGCGGGCACGGCGCCGATGGTAAGGTCGAGCAGGCCTATTATATCGACACAGGTGGAGACGACGCCGCAGCCGAGACCGAGGCCGCCCCCGTCGACTTCGACACGCTGATGGCCAATGCCGATGTCTCGAAGGGCGAGAAGCTGTTCAAGAAGTGCCAAGCCTGCCACAAGCTGGAAGAAGGCGCCAATGCCACCGGCCCGTCGCTTTACCACGTTGTCGGCCGCCCGGTGGAGTCGGTTGACAGCTTCGGTGGCTATTCCGGCGCACTCAAAGAGGCCGCCGACGTCTGGACGCCCGAGAACCTGTTCGCCTATCTGGAAGACCCCAAGGCCTTTGCCCCGGGCAACAAGATGGCCTTCGCCGGTTTCAAGAAACCCGAGGAACGCGCCGACATCATCGCCTATCTCGAAAGCACCGAGAACTGAGGCAGGACACGGCGCGCGGGCTTCGGCCCTCGCCAGGATTTCGCCCGCAGGCTGCAAGGCCTGCGGGTTTTCCGTTTCAGGGGGCTGGTCGGCGCCGTTGTCCGGCCGGCCGGCAGGGTTGTATCGCGCTGCGCGGCGTCGCATGCAGCCTTGTGCGGCATTGCGGTGCCGGAATCGCGGGCGCGGCGCCGGTGAACTGGACGCAACCCCGTCGATCACGGCCGCTCACGGAATCGCGGCTTGTTACCTCCCGACGCCATCACTAGCGTAACATGGAACGATCACAGGGCCACACGATCCCGGAGGTATGACCCGATGACCTTTCTCGACCGACGTCCGTCTTTCTGCGGCGCCCGCCTTCTGCTCGCCGGGGCCGCGCTCTGGGCCATGGCGGCGGCCGGTCAGGCGGCGCCCGAGGGCTGGATTTCAGCCCACGGCATCTCGACCTTTCCCGGCGAGATGAAATACCCCGCCGACTTCGCCCACCTCGACTATGTCAATCCCGATGCGCCGAAGGGCGGCGAGATCTCGGTCTGGGCCTTTGGCGGGTACGATTCAATGAACCCCTATTCGGTCAAGGGGCGCGGCGAACGGCTGTCCTCGATCCCCTATGAGAGCCTTTTGACCAGCACGGCCGACGAAATCGGTTCGGATTACGGCCTGCTGGCCGAAAGGATCGAATATCCCGAGGACCGGACCGAGGTGATCTTTACCCTCAGGCCCGAAGCGAAGTTCTCCGACGGTTCGCCGGTCACCGCCGAAGACGTGTTGTTTTCCTACGAGATCTTCCGCGACAAGGGCCTGCCGAGCTTCCGCGCCGTGTTGCGCGAACAGGTGGCATCGGCCGAAGTGCTGGACGACCGGCGCATCCGCTATGTCTTTGCCTCGGAAGAGCCCAAGCGCGACCTGATCCAGACCGTGGGCGGGCTGCCGGTGTTCTCGAAGGCGCAATACCAAGCCGAGGGGCTCGACCTCGAAGATACCTCGATGACGCCGTTCCTCGGATCGGGGCCATATGTTCCCGCCGTACTCGACGTCGGCAAGCGCGCCGTCTATCAGCGCAATCCCGACTACTGGGGCAAGGACCTGCCGATCAATGTTGGCCGGAACAACTTCGATGCGCTCCGGGTCGAATATTTCGGCGATTACAATGTGGCGCTCGAAGGCTTCAAGGGCGGCACCTATACCTTCCGCGACGAGGCAAGCTCCAAAAGCTGGGCGACGAGCTATGACTTCCCGGCCGTCCAGGAGGGCTATGTCAAGAAGGTCGAATTGCCGGACGGCACTCTTGCGACCGGCCAGGCCTTTGTCATGAACCTGCGCCGCGAACAGTTTCAGGACCCCCGCGTGCGCGAGGCGATCGGCCTGCTGTTCAACTTCCAATGGTCGAACGAGCAGTTGTTCTATGGCATTTACGAGCGGGTCAATTCGTTCTGGGAGAACTCGGACCTGGCGGCCACCGGCCTGCCGTCCGAGGCCGAACTGGCGCTGCTGGAACCGTTGAAGGACAAGCTGCCCGCGGGTGTGCTGGACGAGCCTGCGGTCATGGCGCCGGTCTCGGGCGCCCGGCAGCTTGACCGCGGAAACCTGCGCAAGGCGTCCGATCTGCTGGATCAGGCGGGCTGGGTCGTCGACCAGGAAGGCACCGGCAGCGACGGATTGCGCCGCAAGGACGGCAAGACGCTGCGGGTCGAATTCCTGAACGACAGTCAGACCTTCGATCGGGTGATCAATCCCTATGTCGAAAACCTGCGCCGCGCCGGCATCGACGCCGTGCACAGCCGGGTCGATCAGGCCGAGGCGACCAATCGCGAACGCAACTTCGATTTCGACATCATCACCGACCAGTTCCCGATGGGGTATATCCCGGGCGCCGGGTTGAAGCAGTATTTCGGCTCGGAGACTGCGGATACCTCGGTCTTCAACTCCATGGGGCTGAAATCCGAGGCAGTGGATTCGCTGATCGACACCATCATCGCCGCCGAGACCCAGGAAGAGATGCAGGTCGGCGTGCGTGCGCTCGACCGGGTTCTGAGGGCCTATCGGTTCTGGGTGCCGCAATGGTACAAGAACGTGCATACCGTTGCCTACTACGACATGTACGAGTATCCCGATCCGCTGCCGCCCTATGCCCTCGGCAACCTCGACTTCTGGTGGTACAACGCCGAGAAGGCCGAGAAACTGAAGGCGGCCGGCGTACTCAAGTAACGAGCGCAGCAGTCGCACACAGAACCAAGAACGACAGGGGCAGAAAAGCCGTATGGGCGCCTATATCCTGAGGCGAGTGTTGCTGATCATTCCGACCCTGTTCGGGATCATGCTGATCAACTTCGTGCTGACCCAGTTCGTCCCGGGCGGGCCGATCGAACAGATCATTGCCCAGGTGCAGGGCAATGGCGACGTGTTCGAGGGCATCGCCGGCGGCGGCGATTCCGGCGGTGGCAGCGGTGGCGCCCAGGGTGCCAGCGACGGCTATCTTGGTGCCCGCGGCCTGCCGCAGGATTTCCTCGACCAGCTCGAGATCGAGATGGGCTTTTCCCGGATCGTTTGCGATGCGGGCTTTGCTGGGACGCCCAGCGTCAAGGACCCGGCCTGCCACACCGAGAAGATCGCCATCGCCGAGCGGTTCTTCATCATGATCGGCAACTATCTGCGCTTCGATTTCGGCGAGAGCTATTTCCGGTCGATCTCGGTGATCGATCTGGTGATCGAGAAGATGCCGGTGTCGATCACACTCGGTCTGTGGTCGACGTTGATCGCCTATATCGTCTCGATCCCGATGGGCATCCACAAGGCGGTGCGCGATGGCCAGCCCTTCGATACCTGGACCTCGGGCTTCATCATCGTGGCCTATGCGGTGCCGGGGTTCCTGTTCGCGATCCTGCTGCTGGTGCTGTTCGCCGGCGGATCGTATTGGCAGATTTTTCCCTTGCGCGGTCTGGTCAGCGACGGCTGGCACGAAATGAGCGTACCGGGAAAGATCCTCGACTATTTCTGGCACATCACCCTGCCGGTGCTGGCCTCGACGATATCGAGCTTTGCGACGCTGACGCTGCTGACCAAGAATTCGTTCCTTGACGAGATCAAGAAGCAATACGTGATCACCGCCAAGGCCAAGGGCCTGTCCGAGCGTCGCGTGCTCTATGGCCATGTGTTCCGCAACGCCATGCTGATCGTGATCGCGGGGTTTCCGGCGGCCTTCCTGTCGGTGTTCTTTGGCGCCTCGATCATTATCGAGACGATCTTCTCGCTCGACGGTCTCGGGCGGCTCGGGTTCGAGGCGGCGGTGGCGCGCGACTACCCGGTGGTTTTCGGCACGCTCTATGTCTTTGGCCTCATCGGTCTGCTGATCGGGATCCTGTCGGACATGATGTATGTGCTGGTCGATCCGCGGATCGATTTCGAAAGCCGGAAGGTGTGAGATGGCGATGAACGATCCCGCCCTCCCCGAAACCGCGCCCGCAGGCAAGCGGCCCGAGGTCATGGTCCCGGCGGCGCCGCGGCGCAAACGCTTCACGCTGTCGCCGCTGAACCAGCGGCGCTGGCGCAATTTCAAGCGCAATCGCCGGGCCTATTGGTCGCTCGGGATCTTTGCGGTGATCTTCGTGCTGTCGCTGTTTGCCGAATACATCGCCAACGACCGGCCGATCGCGATCAATTTCCGCGGCGAGATGTATTTCCCGATCCACCGCTTCTATCCCGAAACCGCCTTTGGCGGCGATTTCCCGACCGAGGCGGTCTATCGCGACATTGAGGTCAAGTGCCTGATCGTGACGGGCGGGATCGTCGATTGCTTTGACGATCCCGACACGATCATCGACGAGGTGCGGAACGGTGCGACCGAGATCAACGGCGAAGCGGTCGTGCGCGGCTGGATGATCTGGCCGATCATTCCGTTCAGCTACAACACGCCCAACACGCTTGGCCAGCCGGCCCCGTCGCCGCCCGATTCCGTGCATTGGCTGGGCACCGACGACGCGACCCGCGATGTGCTGGCACGGGTGATCTATGGCTTCCGGCTGTCGATCCTGTTCACGCTGATCGTGACCGTCCTTGCCTCGGTCATCGGCGTCGTCGCGGGGGCCGTGCAGGGGTTCTTTGGCGGCTGGGTCGACCTGACATTCCAGCGCTTCATCGAGATCTGGGTGTCGACGCCCTCGCTTTACATCATCATCATCATGTTCGCGATCCTCGGGCGAAGTTTCTGGCTGCTGGTGTTCCTGACCGTGCTGTTCGGCTGGCCGGCGCTGGTGGGCGTGGTGCGGGCAGAGTTCCTGCGGGCGCGCAACTTCGAATATGTCCGGGCGGCGCGCGCGCTCGGCGTCTCGAACGGCAAGATCATGTTCCGCCACATGCTGCCGAACGCCATGGTGGCGACCCTGACCATGCTGCCCTTCATCGTCACCGGCACCATCGGATCGCTCGCCTCGCTGGATTTTCTGGGCTTCGGGCTGCCATCCTCGGCGCCATCGCTGGGCGAACTGACGCTGCAGGCCAAGCAGAACCTGCAGGCGCCATGGCTTGGCTTCACCGCCTTTTTCGTCTTTGCGATCATGCTGTCGCTGCTGGTGTTCATCTTCGAGGGCATCCGCGATGCCTTTGACCCGAGAAAGACCTTTCAGTGATGGCGCCGATGACAGTGGCAGGGACGGGGGGCTGTCTGCCCCCCGCCGCGCCCCGAGGGGCGCGCGCCCCGAGGATATTTTCCAACAGAAGAAATCCGGGCATCGGGGGAGCGGCGCATGGCTGAGCAGACCCTTCTGACAGTGCGCGACCTGCGCGTGTCCTTCCGCCAGGACGGACGGGACATTCCGGCGGTGAAGGGCGTGTCGTTCGAGATCGCGAAGGGGGAAACTGTGGCGCTGGTGGGCGAGTCCGGTTCGGGCAAGTCGGTGACCGCGCTGTCGACCGTGTCGCTGCTGGGCGACAACGCGACGATCACGGGCTCCATCGACTACAGGGGCCGGCAGATGGTGGGCGCGGCGGAGAAGGATCTGCTGGCGGTGCGCGGCAACGACATCAGTTTCATCTTCCAGGAACCGATGACCTCGCTCAATCCGCTGCACACGCTCGAGCGCCAGTTGACCGAGTCGATCGCGCTTCACCAGGGTCTGGTCGGCGCCCCGGCACGGGTTCGGGTGCTGGAGCTGTTGACCAAGGTCGGGATCCGCGATCCCGAGAGCCGGCTCGACGCCTATCCGCACCAGTTGTCGGGCGGTCAGCGGCAGCGGGTGATGATCGCCATGGCGCTGGCCAACGGTCCAGATCTGCTGATCGCGGACGAGCCGACGACCGCGCTCGACGTCACGATCCAGGCGCAGATCCTCGAACTGCTGAAGCAATTGAAGGATGCCGAGGGGATGAGCCTTTTGTTCATCACCCACGATCTTGGCATCGTGCGGCGGATCGCCGACCGGGTCTGTGTGATGAAGGATGGCGAGATCGTCGAGTCGGGTCCGGCGGACGAGATCTTTGCCAACCCGCAGCATGCCTATACCAGAAAGCTGCTCGAGGCCGAGCCCGAGGGGATCATGGCCCCGCTCGAAGGCGACCCCGAAGAGATCGTGGCGACGGATGCCTTGCGGATCTGGTTCCCGATCCAGCGCGGGTTCCTGCGCAAGACCGTCGGCTACGTGAAGGCCGTGAACGACGCCACGCTGTCGGTCCGTGCCGGCGAAACGCTCGGGATCGTCGGCGAGAGCGGGTCGGGCAAGACCACGCTGGCGCTTGCCATCATGCGGCTGATCGCGTCCGAAGGGCCGATCGTGTTCATGGGCGAGGATGTGCAGGGCCAGTCGCAGCGGGCGCTGCGCGACCTGCGCCGGCACATGCAGATCGTGTTTCAGGATCCCTATGGCAGCCTTTCGCCGCGGATGACGGTCGAACAGATCATTGCCGAGGGTCTGGGGGTGCACCGCGTCGACCGGACCCGCGGCCCGCGCGAACTGGTGGCCGAGATCATGGTCGAGGTCGGGCTCGATCCCTTGACGATGGACCGCTATCCCCACGAGTTCTCGGGCGGTCAGCGCCAGCGGATCGCGATTGCGCGGGCGATGATCCTGCGGCCGCGGCTCGTCGTGCTCGACGAGCCGACATCGGCGCTCGACATGACCGTGCAGGTGCAGATCGTCGATCTGCTGCGGCGGCTGCAGGCGCGCTATGGGCTCGCCTATCTGTTCATCAGCCACGATCTGCGCGTGGTCCGGGCGCTGAGCCACAAGGTCATCGTGATGCGGAACGGCGATATCGTCGAAAGCGGGACCGCAGTCGAGATCTTCCGGAACCCGCGCAGCGACTATACCCGCGAGTTGATGGCGGCGGCGTTCAATCTGGGCGAGGCGCTGCCAGAGACCGCGTAGACGGCCGGGTCCCTGCGGCAGGCCGTAACAAAGCCCCGGATGGGGCCAGATTGTTCGAGAATCGTGGGGATTGGACGGTCAGCCGTCGCTATGACCCCGGCAAGATTAACTATTTTTAATGAAACTCTTTGAACTGCCCGGCTGGATCCGGCAGGTTGATCTCAGGTGAACGGTCCTGGTCCGGACGATATGTCCGGATCCTGCTGTCGAAGCGCAGCACGAGAGAGATGACCCCCGAAAGCGGGTGGTCCCCCGGACAACGGAGTATCAGATGAAATTCATTAAATCGGCTGCGGTCGCCGCAGCGGCCACTATCTTTTCCATGGGCGCCGCCAATGCGCTGACCTATGCGACCGCGGTCGACTGGAATCCTGGCGCCGGTGCCGGAACGCCGGGCCGGTCGGACATTGCGAATGCGCTTGGCGCGACCGACGGCAGCTTTCTGTCGCTCGGCCTTGGCGGTACGGCGATCTTCGAATTCGGCACCGACTTCACCTCTCCGGGGGCGGTGGTCGAGGTGACCTTCGGCAATGTCGGCGGCTATCCGGAATCGGTCGCTGTCTTTGTCGGCAACAGCTACAACAATTATGGCGATGTGCTGTCCTGGCAGAGCGCGGGCGTGCTGTCGAATGCCGATGCCCAGTCGGGCGGCGCCATCGCCTTCAGCGGCAACTGGAAGTACCTGGCGCTGGTCGACACCACAAGCGGCGGGCCCAGCACCGATGGCTTCGATGTCGATTCGGTCGGCGTCTCGGCGGTGCCGCTGCCGGCCGGCGGGCTGCTGCTGCTGTCGGGCCTCGGCATTGCGGCGTTGCGCCGCCGCCGCAAGTGACCTGCGAGCGGACCTGAACGAAGACGACCCGGCGGAGCCCTCCGCCGGGTCGGTTCTTTCAGCGATGGCGCGATGTCGCGCGATCAGATGGCGTGGCTGTGGCCCATCTGGGCCATCTCGTAGCTGTCGAAGCTGCGCGCGATCATCCGGGTCAGCGGTCGGCCTTCGGGCGGGATTTCGAACCCTTCGGCGGTGATCTGGACGAAGTCGCCGAAGCGCTGCCGGACATCGCAGAACATTCCGTCAAGCCGGTCGCCGGTGATGTCGAAATCGCGCAGGATCTCGGCCCTGTCGATGCGGAAGTCGCACATCAGCGCCTCGATCAGCCTTGCCCGCATCAGATCTTCGCCGGCGAAGGTGTGGCCGCGTCCGGTGGCGAACCGTCCCTCGCGGACCTCGCGGGTATAGTCGCCGGTGCCCGATAGGTTCTGCGCATAGCCTTGCGGGAAGCGCGATATCGCCGAGGCGCCCAGCCCGATCAGCGCCGGCGCCGGATCGACGGTATAGCCCTGGAAGTTGCGCCGCAGCGTGCCCTCGCGGGCCGCCGTTGCCATGCTGTCGCCGGACCGTGCGAAATGGTCGATGCCGATCTCGTCATAGCCGTCCCACAGCAGCAGCCTGCGCGCGGTGTCGAACAGGTGCAGCCGCTCTTGCGGGGTCGGAAGGGCATCCGACGGGATCAGGGTCTGGCGTCGCGCCATCCAGGGAACATGGGCATAGCCATAAAGCGCCACCCGGTCGGGAGAGAGCGACAGCAGCTTCTGCGCGCTTTCCGTGATTCGGGCCCGGCTCTGCTGTGGCAGGCCGTAGAGGATGTCGACATTGAGGCTGTTGACGCCGCGGGCGCGGATCCCGTCGACGGCGGCCTGCGTCACTTCGAAGCTCTGTTCGCGGCCGATGACCTTCTGGATCTCGGGGTCGAAATCCTGAACGCCGATCGACGCACGGGTGATGCCCGCCGCAGCCAGCGCGTCCAGTCGCTCGTCGTCGATCTCGTTCGGGTCGATCTCGACCGAGAACTCGCCGCCCGGTGCCATCGGCAGATTCGACAGAATCGTGTTGGCGAGATCGGTCATCATGCCGGCATCAAGAAGCGTCGGCGTGCCGCCGCCCCAGTGCAGTGCAGACAGCCTGACCCCTGACGGCAGCTGCGAAACAAGCAGATCGATCTCTGCCTTCAGGGTCTCGAGATAGGCCGCGACCGGCTTCAGGCTGGAAGTACCCTGGGTTCGACAAGCGCAGAACCAGCAGAGTCTTCTACAAAACGGAATATGTATATAGAGTGACACATCCGAATCGTCCGGCAGGGACTTGACCCAGCCGGCGAATTGGTTCGGTCCCACATCGTTGGCGAAGTGCGGCGCCGTGGGATAGCTGGTGTAGCGTGGCACCCGGGCGTCGAACAGTCCGAGCTTCGCGAGTTGTTCTTCAGTGTTCATGCGCCTACATTTATTGTGCGGAAGCTTAGGGGACCTTGATTGAGATCAAGAGGGCACATTCGGATGGAGACGCCGGAGTTGGGAACGACACACGTGGAGTGTGAGGAATGTCCGATTCGGCATCGTGCAGTCTGTGCCCGATGCGATGACAGGGAACTCGGGCTTCTTGAGGAAATCAAGTACTACCGCAGCTTCGACGCGGGGCAGACCATTGCCTGGACCGGCGACAAGCTCGATTTTGTTGCCTCGGTGGTCAGTGGCATCGCAACGCTCAGCCAGACGCTGGAGGACGGCCGCACCCAAATGGTCGGCCTGCTGCTGCCGTCGGATTTCATGGGGCGGCCCGGGCGCGAGACGGCTGCCTATGACGTGACCGCGACGACCGAGGTCGTGATGTGCTGTTTCCGCCGCCGACCCTTTGAAGAACTGATGAACCGGACCCCGCACATTGCCCATCGCCTGCTCGAGATGACGCTGGACGAGCTGGACGCGGCGCGGGAATGGATGCTGTTGCTTGGCCGAAAGACCGCGCGCGAGAAAATGGCGAGCCTGCTTGCGATCATCGCCCGGCGCGACGCGGCGCTGAGGCCGACGACCATGGGGCGGACGCTGGAGTTCGATCTGCCGCTGACCCGCGAGGCGATGGCCGATTATCTCGGGCTGACGCTGGAAACGGTGAGCCGCCAGGTTTCGGCGCTGAAACGCGAGGGCGTCATCTCGCTGGAGGGCAAGCGTCACATCTGCGTGCCCGATTTCGACCGGCTGCTGGTCGAGACCGGCGATGACGCCGACGGCGGGATGCTGGTCTAGCCCCCGGGGATCGACTGCCGCTTCGCATCGAAACGGCAGTCGATATTGCAACATCACTCCATTACCTGCCCGACGCCATTGTCGGGCGCCGTACGTACAGCGGCCGGATCAGGCGGCGCCAGGCAAGCGCGAGCCCGGTCCAGACCAGCACCGCGGCGGCAAGCGAGGCCAGTGCCGCGATGGCCTGTCCGACGACCCCATAGACCTCTCCGGTATGGACGAATCGCAACCAGATCCGCGCCCGCGTGGCCGGCGTCTGGTCGGCGATGCCTTTCTGGCCCAGCAGCGTGCCATCGGTCGCGGCGAAGGTCAGCGTGGTCTGGCGCGCGGGCTGGTGCCCGGTGCCGGTGTCGGCCATCACGGTGATCTTGTCGTCCCCGGCCTTTGGCAGGGTCAGGGTCAGCCGGTTCCAGTCCGGCACCTGGCTGGCGGCATTGTCGAGCGCGGCTTGCAGCCCGACACCGGGCGCAATCACGGCCGGCGCACCGCCGCCCGGGGCACCGCCAGGGCGCCCGCCACCGGCCGAGGCGGTCTCGCCATAGGCGGCAAAAACCAGGCGGCTCGCCCAGGGATAGCTGATCACCACACCCGACAGCACGATCAGGACCAGCGGGATTGCGGCCCAGGAGGCCAGAACGTGATGCCAGTTGTAATCGCGCGCCTTGGCGTTCGGCAGTCCGTGGCGAAACAGGATCTGGTTGCGCAAAAGCCGCGCCTTCCAGGCACGCGGCCACCAAAGCACGACGCCCGATACCAGCAGGAACAGGAACAGCAGGTTCGCGGCGCCGGTGATCGCGCCGCCGGTTTGCCGATCAAACAGCGGCACCAGCCAGCGATGGATCTGGGTGACGGCGCCGAAGAAGGCGTGGACCCCTTCCGGGCCAGCGCCGAGCGCGGCGCCGGTATAAGGGTCGAGCAGGATCTGCTCGCCGCGTCCCCAGCCCGCGGCTGCCGGTCGGGTCGCGTCGGCAGACAGGGTGAGCGTGCTTGCCTTGCCGCCAGATTCGGCCAGCGCGATGGCGCCAAGCGCCTCGGCCGGCAGCATTGCAGCGGCGGGCGTGACTTTGGGGTCGGCCCAGCGGGTGATCTGGGTCTCGAAGGCGAGGAGGGCGCCCGTCACCGACATCACCAGAATGACAAGACCTGCAGCCACCCCGGTGACGAGGTGGCTCCAGAAAACGACGCGGCGGATACGCATGAGATACTCCGTAAAAACCTGCAAGGGACGAGGCTCTTACGGTCGTGAGGCGGCGTTCCGTCGCCGCCGCGGCGGGATCAGTGGCTCATCAGCACCGGAATTTGCGCGGCTTCCAGCATGTCGCGGGTCGCCCCGCCCATGATCGCCTCGCGGAACCGGGAATGACCATAGGCGCCCATCACCAGCAGATCGGCCTGCTGATCCTCGCAATGCCGGGCGAGCACATCGGAGGTGCGCGGCATGGTGCCCGCGATCACCGAGATCTCGGCCCGAATGCCATGGCGCGCCAACATCTGCGACAGCATCCCGCCCGGATCGGACCGGTCCGGGGCATGGCGCGGCGGATCGATGATGACGATGTTCGTGGCCTGGGCCTGTTGCAGCAAGGGCATCGCGCTGCGGATCGCATCCATCGCCTCGGCGCTCTGGTTCCAGGCCAGCACCACCTTCTGCGGCCGGCCAAGGCTGACCCCGCGGGGCAGCACCAGCACCGGGACGTTGCCGGCAAAGAGCGCGGCCTCGACCACCGCTTCGTCGACGATCCCGCGGTCGTCTCCATAGGGCTTGCTCAGCACCACGAGGTCCGAGAACCGGGCCCGGACACCGACCAGATTCTGGATTGTGCCGACCTGGGCAATGCCGGATTCGGTCGACGATCGGCAGTCGGATTTATCGAGCACGGCCCGCGCCGCGGATTCGATTGCCGAAGCTTCTTCACGCGCCCGGTCGAGCGTTGCCTGCTCGATCAGCGCATTTGTCCCGGCATAGTAGTAGCCAGGCGTCGAGTGGTCGATGCCAAGTGCGAGCACGTCGACATGGGCGTCCTGGGCCCGGGCCATGGCCAACGCGCCCTCCAAGGCGCTTTGGGACAGGTCCGGATTGGTGATCACTGTAAGTAAGGACTTGTACGCCAAGGCTGTAGCCTCCCATTGGTCTTTCGTTGATACCGTAAATCTATAGCATTCGGGAGACATTGACCTGTCTCAACCTGTTCCTGCGACGACATTGACCTAGATCAAGGTGTTCCCCTACCCGTAACATCACAAGCAACCAAGAAACGACGTGGGGGAATCCGCGCCCCCACTATGTTTAACTTCACTGTAGGGACAATACATGTTGAATTTCGCCAAGATCGCGGCATGGGGGCTTGTGGCCGTAGCGGCCGCGATGGCCGCGAACTATGCCCGCGACGGAGCCTATCTCGTCCACGCGCTCATTATCATGGTCATTGCCGCCGGAGCCTTCTTCTGGAGCGTGCGCCAGGTTGAGGAGCATCCGGACAAGGAGGCTGCCGATCCCGGCGCCACAGGCGTCACCTACCTGGACGGCCCGATCCGCTATGGCGTGATCGCGACCTGTTTCTGGGGCGTGGTCGGCTTTGCCGCGGGTACGTTCATCGCCAGCCAGCTTGCCTTCCCCTCGCTCAACTTCGAATGGGCCCAACCCTACATGAATTTCGGCCGGTTGCGGCCGCTGCACACCTCGGCGGTGATCTTCGCCTTCGGGGGCAATGCGCTGATCGCGACCTCGTTCTATGTGGTCCAGCGAACCTCGGCCGCCCGGCTTTGGGGCGGCAACGCGGCGTGGTTCGTGTTCTGGGGCTATAACCTGTTCATCGTGCTGGCGGCGACCGGCTATCTGCTGGGCGCGACCCAGTCGAAGGAATACGCCGAACCCGAATGGTACGTCGATCTGTGGCTGACCATCGTCTGGGTCGTCTATCTGATGGTGTTCCTCGGGACGATCCTGAAGCGGAAGGAAAAACACATCTATGTGGCGAACTGGTTCTATCTGAGCTTCATCGTCACCATCGCGATGCTGCACATCGTCAACAACCTGTCGATCCCGGTCTCGATCTTCGGCTCGAAATCGGTGCAGGTGTTCGCGGGCGTGCAGGACGCCATGACCCAGTGGTGGTACGGCCACAATGCCGTGGGCTTCTTCCTGACCGCCGGCTTCCTCGGCATGATGTACTACTTCGTCCCGAAACAGGCCGAACGGCCGGTGTTCAGCTACAAGCTGTCGATCATCCACTTCTGGGCGCTGATCTTCCTGTACATCTGGGCGGGTCCGCACCACCTGCACTATACCGCGCTGCCCGACTGGGCCTCGACCCTCGGGATGGTGTTCTCGATCATGCTGTGGATGCCCTCCTGGGGCGGCATGATCAACGGCCTGATGACGCTGTCGGGGGCCTGGGACAAGCTGCGAACCGACCCGATCATCCGGATGATGGTGGTCTCGGTCGGCTTCTATGGCATGTCGACCTTCGAAGGGCCGATGATGTCGATCAAGGCGGTGAACTCGCTGTCGCACTACACCGACTGGACCATCGGTCACGTCCATTCCGGCGCGCTTGGCTGGAACGGCATGATCACCTTCGGCGCGCTCTACTTCCTGGTGCCGCGCCTGTGGCATCGTGAGCGGCTGTATTCCATCGCGGCCGTCTCGTGGCACTTCTGGCTCGCCACCATCGGTATCGTGCTTTACGCGGCGTCGATGTGGGTCTCGGGCATCATGCAGGGCCTGATGTGGCGCGAGGTCGATGCAAACGGCTTCCTTGTGAACTCGTTTGCCGACACCGTTGCGGCGATGCATCCGATGTACGTGACGCGCGCCTTTGGCGGTCTGCTTTACGTCGCCGGCGGGATCATCATGGTCGTCAACCTCTGGCTCACCGCGACCCGCGGCGAGCCCAAAGCCGCAGCGACCCCGGTCGCCGCGCCTGCCGAATAAGGGAGGGCACGACAAATGGCTCTTATCGACAAACACAAGTTGATCGAGACCAACGCGACGCTGCTGCTCGCGTTGAGCTTCCTGGTGGTGACCATCGGCGGCATCGTCGAGATCGTGCCGCTGTTCTATCTGGAAAACACGATCGAGGATGTGGACGGCGTGCGTCCCTACTCCCCGCTCGAGCTGACCGGGCGGGACATCTTCGTGCGCGAAGGCTGCTATGTCTGCCACAGCCAGATGATCCGGCCGTTCCGCGACGAGGAAGAGCGCTATGGCCACTACTCGCTGGCGGCGGAGTCGATGTATGACCATCCGTTCCAGTGGGGGTCAAAGCGGACCGGGCCGGATCTGGCACGGGTCGGCGGCCGGTATTCGGATGCCTGGCACGTGGATCACCTGACCGACCCGCAGTCGGTTGTGCCGGAATCGGTGATGCCGAAATACGGCTTCCTGTTGCGGCAGCCGGTCAGCGACGAATACATCGTCGACGTGATGAAGACCAATCGCACGGTCGGCGTGCCCTATACCGACGAGATGCTCGAAAACGCGCGTGCGGACTTCGCCGCCCAGGCCGATCCGGACAGCGATTATGACGGGTTGCTGGCGCGCTATCCCAAAGCGGTGGTGAGCAACTTCGACGGTCAGCCCGGGATCAGCGAGATGGACGCACTTATCGCCTATCTGCAGATGCTTGGCACGCTCGTCGACTTCTCGACCTTCGAACCTGTCGCCAGCCGATAGGGGCTGCATAGGATGGATCATTACTCCTTCCTGCGAGAGCTTGCAGACAGCTGGGCGCTGCTGGCTCTCGTACTCTTCTTCGTTGGCGTGATCGTCTGGGTGTTTCGCCCCGGCAGTGCCAAGGCGCAACGCGACAGTGCAAATATCATCTTCCGTCACGACGACGCTCCGGCGGCCGCGGCGGAACTCGACCCCAAGGAGGATCGGGAATGAGCAGACAACCCGTTAAGAAGCAGCCCGAGGTGGAAACGACTGGCCACAGCTGGGACGGGATCGAGGAACTGAACAACCCGTTGCCGCGCTGGTGGCTCTGGACCTTCTATGCCTGCATCGTCTACGCGCTGATCTATTCGGTGTTGTGGCCGGCCTGGCCGCTGGTGCATGGCGCGACGCCGGGTCTGCTGGGCAAGTCGACCCGCGCCGACGTGGCCGTCGAAATGGCCCGGTTCGAGGCGGCGAATGCCCCGATCCAGGCCCGGCTGGTTGCAACCGACCTGAACGAGGTCGCCAACGATCCCGAACTTCTGAGCTATGCCCAGAATGCCGGGGCGGCGGTGTTCCGCGGCTGGTGCGCCCAATGCCACGGCTCGGGGGCGCAGGGGGCGCAGAACCTCGGCTATCCCAGCCTTCTGGATGACGACTGGCTGTGGGGCGGGACGCTGGACGACATCTACTACACCGTCACCCATGGTGTCCGTAACGAACAGGACCCGGACGCCCGCTATTCGCAGATGCCGGCTTTCGGGCGGGACGAGCTGCTGACCGGCGACGAAATCAACCAGGTGGTCAATCACGTGCTGCAGATTTCGGGACAGGAATACGATGCAGACCTGGCCGAAGCGGGCGCGACGGTCTTTGCCGACAATTGTGCGGCCTGCCATGGCGAGGACGGCACCGGCGATCAGACCCAGGGCGCGCCAAACCTGACGGACGCGATCTGGCTTTACGGCGGCGATGCGGCGACGATCCACGAGACCGTGACCAACGCGCGATTCGGCATCATGCCGCCGCAGGGCGGTTCGCCCAAGACCGCGGTCGGCGACGCCGAGCGTCGCGCGGTTGCGCTCTACGTCTATGGGCTTGGTGGCGGCGTGCAGGCCGACTAGCGCCGACATCAGCCAATTCTCAGCGTTCCAGCGCCCCGTCCCCGTCCCCCGGGGGCGGGGTGTTCTTTTGCGGTGGCGGAGAATTTTTCTGCGTTGCCGCGAAGAAAATGCGCATCCACCAAGCACATTTGATCTGGATCAAGGTGGCCTCTGGCCGGTGGTCATAAACAGACTTCACGGCACCGGTTGAACCGCCAGCAAGACGGAACGGCCGAGCCAACGAAACACCGAGTTTCCAGTGGGTGTCCTCCCCTGGAATATTCGCCCCGATCCTTCGTCCTGTTCGCGCGTTTCCTAGGAGGATCGGGGCGCCTTTCGTTTCTGGCGCCCAGCACACGCTCAATTTACCACCTCGCGACACGCGGGCGCAGTTTATGTCTCGGCCCGATTTGCTATCAGGGCTGTGCTTGCGGTGGGCGGTTCGAATTGATGTAAGTCAAAGACGCCTTTTCCCAGCTGCCTGAAGAAGGGCGAACACTAATTCACTCAGCCACCGGAGACCCATCCGTGAGCGACACCGACAGCCAGCCTGAACAGCTATATTCCGCAAGGGAACCGATCTTTCCCCGAAGGGTCAGCGGCAAGTTCCGCAACCTGAAATGGGTCATTATGATCGTGACCCTTGGCATCTACTATCTGATGCCCTGGATACGCTGGGATCGTGGCCCGAATCTGCCCGATCAGGCGGTGCTGGTCGATCTTGCGAACCGCAGGTTCTTCTTTTTCTGGATCGAGATCTGGCCGCACGAGTTCTATTTCGTGGCCGGCCTGCTGATCATGGCCGGGCTCGGGCTGTTCCTGTTCACCTCGGCGCTGGGGCGGGTCTGGTGTGGCTATACCTGCCCGCAGACGGTCTGGACCGACCTCTATATCCTGGTCGAACGCTGGATCGAGGGCGACCGCAACGCCCGCCTGCGGCTGCACCGCCAGGAAAAGATGGATGCGCGAAAGCTGCGTCTGAGAGTCACCAAATACGCCTCCTGGCTTGCCATCGCGGTCGCCACGGGCGGTGCCTGGGTGTTCTATTTTACCGACGCGCCGACGCTCTTGAAGGATCTGGTGACCTTCAACGCCCATCCGGCCTCCTATACCTCGATCGCGGTGCTGACTTTCACCACCTTCGTCTTTGGCGGCTTCATGCGCGAACAGGTCTGCATCTACATGTGCCCCTGGCCGCGGATCCAGGGCGCCATGATGGACCCCGACACGCTCACGGTGGCCTATCGCGACTGGCGCGGCGAACCGCGCGGCAAGCTGAAGAAGGGCGCGCCATTGGCCGAGGCGCTGCTGGCCGGCGACTGCATCGACTGCATGGCCTGCGTCAATGTCTGCCCGATGGGGATCGACATCCGCGAGGGCCAGCAGCTGGAGTGCATTACCTGCGCGCTCTGCATCGACGCCTGCAACGACGTCATGGACAAGATCGGCAAGCCGCGCGGATTGATCGGCTATCTGGCACTCAGCGACGAGGTGCGCGAGCGCGACGGCAAGACGCCGATTTCGGTCTGGCGGCACGTGTTCCGGGTCCGCACGGTGCTTTATACAGCGCTGTGGTCCGCGGTCGGCATCGGCCTTGTCGTGGCGCTGTTCATCCGGCCCGACATCTCGGCCACTGTCCATCCGGTTCGCAATCCGATGTACGTGACGCTGTCGGACGGGACGATCCGCAACAACTTTGACTTCGGCCTGCGCAACAAACACGGCGACGACCGCCGGTTCCGGATCTCGCTGAAAGGCGATCCCGACATGCGGCTGTCGATCGAGGGCACGCCCTACGAATCTTTCATCGTGCCCGCCAACGCGACCGGCAAGCAGCGCGTCCATGTGATGGCGCCGAAGGGCAGTGCGGCGGCAAACGCAGAACGGACCGCGGTCCGGTTCTGGATCGAGGATCTGGCCAGCGGCGAACGGGTCTTCAAGGACAGTACATTCTTCGGGAACGGGACAAAGATAGATGGTGCTCACGGGCCGTAAGGTACTCATAATCACGGTTTCTTTCTTTGCCGTTGTCATCGGGGTGAACCTGTCCCTCGCGTTTCTCGCGGTGGACACGTTCCCCGGGCTTGAAAGCCACAACTCCTATGCGGATTCGCAAACCTTCGATGCGGATCGTGCGGCGCAGAAGGCGCTTGGCTGGACCGCCGAAGTCGAGGTCGACTACGGCGTTCTGGTCCTGACCTTCAAGGATCGCGACGGCGACCCGATCGAGGTGGCGACGCTTGACACCCTCGTCGGCCGTCCGACCCACACGCGCGATGATATTCGCCCCGAACTGAGCTATCACGACGGCGTGTACCGCGGCCCTGTGGACCTTGGTGCCGGGCACTGGGATATTCACATCGTGGCGACCGCAAGCGACGGCACCAGATTCAAGCAGCGCATTCCGCTGCACATCGTTAAATGACGGGGAATGACTGACAGCACCTTTCCCGAGGCTCCCGCAGCCTCTGCCTGCCCTGCCTGCGTCGCCGCGCCGATGGCGCGGCGTATCGCTGCAAGCGGCGCACGCGCGGACGGCGCCGAGCGGGGCGCGCTGATGCTGTCTTTGCCCGACATTCGCTGTGCGGCCTGCATCACCATCGTCGAGAAGGCGTTGGAGCGGCATCCGGGTGTGCGCTCGGCCCGGGTCAACCTGACCCTGAAGCGGGCAATCGTCGATACCGATCCCGGGATCACGGCCGAGGCGCTGATCGATACCGTCGCATCCGTCGGCTATACCGCACACGAGCTCGATCCCGCGGCGCTCAGTGCCACCGCGACAGACCGGCAGGGCCGCGAGCTGCTGATGCGGCTGGCGGTTGCGGGCTTTGCGGCGATGAATGTGATGCTGCTGTCGGTCGCCGTCTGGTCGGGCGCCGAACATGCTACGCGCGACATGTTCCACTGGATCTCGGCGCTGATTGCGGTGCCGGCCATCGCCTTTGCCGGGCAGCCGTTTTTCCGCAGTGCCTGGGCTGCGCTGCGTCACGGGCGGCTGAACATGGATGTGCCGATCACGCTGGCGATCCTTCTGGCGCTTGGCACCTCGCTCTATGAGACTGCGCATTCGGGCGAGAATGCCTATTTCGACGCGGCGATCTCGCTGACGTTCTTCCTGCTTGCCGGGCGTTATCTGGACCACCGGACCCGCGCCATCGCACGCTCGGCGGCCGAGGAACTGGCCGCGCTCGAGGTGCCGCGGGCCGAGCGGGTGACGCTGGACGGCACCGAAACCGTCGATGTCGCCACGCTGGTTGCAGGCGAGACGATCCTGGTTCGTCCGGGCGGGCGGATGCCGGTCGACGGCGTGATCGCATTGGGCACGAGCGAGCTTGACCGGTCGCTGCTGACGGGCGAGACCCTGCCTGTCTTCGCCGGTCCCGGACAGGCGGTCAGCGCTGGCGAGGTCAACCTGACCGGGCCGCTGCGGGTCACCGTGACGGCGGCGGGGCGCGACAGCTCTCTGCACCGGATGGCCGATCTGGTGGCGATCGCCGAAAGCACGCGCAACCGCTATACCTCGCTCGCCGACAGGGCCGCCGGTCTTTATGCGCCGGGCGTCCACATCCTGTCGTTTCTCGCGGGTGTCGGCTGGTATGCCTATACCGGCGACGCGCGGCTGGCGATCAACATCGCGGCCGCGGTCCTGATCATCACCTGCCCCTGTGCACTGGGGCTTGCGGTGCCTGCCGTGACCACGGCGGCCTCGGGCCGGCTGTTCCGCCGCGGCCTGTTGATCAAGGACGGCACGGCGCTGGAGCGGCTGGCCGAGGTCGACACCGTTGTGTTCGACAAGACCGGGACGCTGACACTCGGCACGCCGGTCATGCTGTCGCCCGAAACCGCCGATCCTGCGCTGCTTGCGCTGGCCGCGGGGTTGGCCGCGGGGTCGTCGCATCCGCTGTCGCGGGCGGTGGCGGATGGCGCTGCGGTGGTCGGTGTCGTGCCCGAGACGGTCGAAGACCTGCGCGAGGTGCCGGGATACGGCACCGAGGCGGTCTGGCGCGGCCGCCGGGTGCGTCTGGGACGGGCTGCCTGGGTCGGGGCCGAGGCGGCAGAACAGACCTCGGCCTGGCTGGGGGTAGAGGGGCAGGCGCCCACCGCCTTCCTGTTCGAGGATCGTCTGCGGCCCGGCGCCGAAGCCGCTGTCGCGGGCCTGCGTGAGGCGGGGCTGACGGTCGCGATGATCTCGGGCGATTCGGGCCCGGCGGTGCGCCGCTTTGCCGAACGGCTCGGTATTTCAGACTGGACAGCCGAGGCGCTGCCCGAAGACAAGGCGGCGCGGATTGCAGCGCTGTCGGCCGAGGGGCGGCGGGTGCTGATGGTGGGCGACGGTCTGAACGACACGGCGGCGCTCGCCTCGGCCCATGTCTCGATCTCGCCGGCGACGGCACTCGACGCCGCGCGGGTCGCCTCGGACATCGTTCTGCTCGGCGAGGATATCGCGCCGGTGGCCGAAGCGGTCAGGACGGCGCGTCGTGCAGTGCGCCGGATCCGCGAGAATTTCCGGATCGCGACGGTCTATAATGTGGTTGCGGTGCCTTTGGCGATCGCGGGCTTTGCCACGCCGCTGGTTGCGGCGCTGGCCATGTCGGCCTCGTCGATCACGGTCTCGCTCAACGCTTTGCGGCTGAGGTGATACGATGCAGATCCTGACGATCCTGATCCCGGTCTCGCTGCTGCTTGGCGGCGTCGGGCTGGCCGCTTTCTTCTGGATGGTGCGCCACAACCAGTTCGACGATCCCGAAGGCGACAGCCAGCGGATCCTGTCGAAGGAATTCGACGACCAACCCAAGCAATAGGCGCGTGTGCGGGCCTGTGTCCCAGTCCGGGATTCGAACGGCTGCGCTGCAATCAGCTGGCAGGGCAGGGGACGGGCGCCGGTCTGCGGCCGAACCCGGCCGCCAGGCTCCGGTCAGGAGCCGCTGGGGCCGAAGGTCGAGCAGTCGTTGCCGGCGGCCGAGATCCGCTTGCAGGCAAGCACGGCCTGTTCGGCGCTGAGCCCGACGAAATTGGCATCGAACCCGGTCTTGCCGCGCTGGACCTTGCGCAGCGCGCCGTCAAGCGTGCCCATTTCCTGCAGCGCGGTCATCAGCAGGACACGCTCGGCCTTGGACTGAGAATTGTAGCGGCCGATATTGATCCCCCATTGCCGGCCACCGGAGGTGGAGGCGCGGCTGACCACGACCGGTTCGGCCTTGGCCGAGGCCGGGATCGCGGCAGGGACGGTCGCGGTGAAGTCGATGCGGCGCGGCTGGGCACGGGGCGCCTTTGACGGGGCAACGGGCGAGGCGGAGGCAAGCACGACCTGCGCGGGCTGCGGCGCGGGTTTGGCCTGAGGCTCGATCACCGGTTCGACGGAGGCAATGGCCTGCGGAGCGGCGACGGGCTGCTGCGCCAGGGCAACGGCGGTGGCGATCGCCGGGGCCGGCTGGCTGCGGCCGGGTGCCGGTGGCGGTGGGCTGACTGTGGCGGGGGCGACCGCTGACGCGACGACCAGCGGCTGGGCGGCTGCCTGCGCGACGGCCGCCTGAACGGGGGGCACGGCCGCAATGGCTGCGGTCGATGCCGCGGCCACGGCGGCGTTGATCCCCGATTTCATGGCGGCCACCTGGACTGCGGCGGCCGTGCCCTGGCCCGGGCGGCCAAGCGGGCGAATCGACTGCGCGACGCTCAACGTGGCAGTGGCGACGGTACTGGCCGCCCCGGAGGTGGCGTCGGCCACCAGCACCCTGCTGCCGCTGCCCTGATAGGCCGGGCGCGCCGGTGCCGCGACCCTGACCTTGCGCGGCGCCTTCTTGAAGCCGAGGTCCATCAACTCGGCCACGCGGGCATTGCGCGCGGCACTCGACGGCGCGCCCATCACGGTGGTGATGATGCGCACGTCGCCGCGCTGTGCCGATGCGACGAGGTTCGATCCCGCCGCCGAGGTATAGCCGGTCTTGATGCCGTCGGCGCCCTTATAGGCGTCGAGGAAGCGCCGGTTGGTGTTCTGCACCATGCGGATCTTGGCGTCGGTGGTCCGGCGGGAGAACAGGTTGTAATATTGCGGGTAGTCATAGAACAGGTGCCGGCCGAGGGTCGACATGTCGTTGGCGGTCGACATGTGGCCATCTTCGGTCAGCCCGTTGGCGTTCTTGAAGGTGGTGCGCGACATCCCCAATGCCTTGGCGGTGCGGTTCATGCGCCGGGCAAAGGCGGCCTCGCTGCCCTCGATCGCCTCGCCGATGGCGGTGGCGGCGTCGTTTGCCGACTTCACCGCTGCGGCGCGAATCAGATAGCGCAGCTCGATCTTCTGGCCAGCTCGCAGGCCGAGCTTGGAGGGCACCTCGTTCGCCGCATTGCTGGAGACGGTGACCATCGTGTCGAGACCGATCTCACCATGCTCGATCGCCTCGAAGGTGATGTAGAGCGTCATCATCTTGGTCAGCGAGGCCGGATGGACCCGGGTATTCGCGTTCTGGGAATAATAGACCTTGCCGGTCCGGGCATCCATCACCATGGCCGCCGACGTTGCCGCGCTTGCCCGCAACGACGTGCCCAGAAGTACAACGAATGCCAAAAGAAATAGCACGGAAAAGACGAGGGCCGTGCGCCCACGATTGCTCGTCATCTCGAATCCTGCCTAACACTGCCTCTTGCCGCCCTGTTTTCAGAGTCGGCGCTTTTGCTCGGGATCAGCCTAGCACGGTTCTTGATCTCCGAAAAGTGTTGAGATTCAATGTCTTTCCGGGCGACTTTCGGGCCACATCGCAACATGTGGCCCAAGTCGATGGAATCTGTACAAGATTCAGCCGATTTCCGCCACGAGATCGGGCAACCCGCTGAGGTCGGGCAAGGTGCGGAACCGCAAGTGGCCGACCGGCGGTTCGGCATGTTCCAGCGCCCAGGCCAGATGGAACGGCACGTGGACCGCCCAGGATCCGGCCGCGATGGCGGGTAGAATGTCGGATTTCATCGAGTTTCCAACCATTAGCGCGTGATCCGGCCCCGACCCGAACTCGGCAAAGATCCGGGCATAGACCGCCGGTGTCTTTTCGGACACGATCTCGATGCCCTCGAAGAAGTCGCCCAGTCCCGACTGCGCCAGCTTGCGCTCCTGGTCGAGCAGGTCGCCCTTTGTGATCAGGACCACGTGGTGGCAGGTCTGGGCCATCGCTTCGACTGCAGCGCGGGCATGGGGCAAAAGCTCGATCGGATGCTCGAGCATCTCCTGGCCGATCTCGAGGATCTGGCGGATCACGGTGGCGGGCACGCGCGCCTCGGTCACCTCGATCGCGGCTTCGATCATCGACAGCATAAAGCCCTTTATGCCATAGCCATAGCGGACGAGGTTGCGCTTTTCGGCCTCGAGCAGACGCTCGTCCAGATGATCGCGCGAACTGAAATCCTTCAACAGATCGGCGAATCGTTCTTGCGTGAGGACATAGAAGCGCTCGTTGTGCCAGAGTGTGTCGTCGGCATCGAAGCCGATTGTGGTGACATTCATGAGGCGGTTCCTCGCGCAGGGCGTCTGAACTCTTTTCAGATCACGTCTGGCGACTATATAACGCCTCTCAACACTCTTCTATCCACCAGCCACGGAGAGCGGCGCCACTTGCAACGTAGATGTGACCACAGAATGTCAGGGGGCGACGGGGATCGGCCCGACGGGGGAACAGGTGTCATCACCAAGACCCGGTCGAAGACCGAGCGGCCGCCGCTGTACAAGGTGTTGCTGCTGAATGACGACTACACGCCGATGGAGTTCGTCGTGCATATTCTCGAGCGGTTTTTCGGCATGACCCATGCCCAGGCCTTCGAGGTGATGCTGGTGGTGCACAAAAAGGGCGTTGCAGTGGTCGGCGTGTTCAGTCACGAGGTGGCCGAGACCAAAGTGGCGCAGGTGATGGATTTTGCCCGCCGCCATCAGCATCCGCTGCAATGCACCATGGAAAAGGAATAGGGGCGCTGACCGCGTGACCCGAACGTATCCCCAATCAGGAGCGGGCCGGAATGCCGGCTAGCCGCCTTGCCCTCGCGCTCGAGGCAGGCGCCGTACACCTGCCGTCTGCGGGTCCCATCGCCGTGTTCCGGCCGCGAGCCGATGCCGACCTTTCGCCCTTGCCGCGCGAGCGGGTGGAGATCGTGCAGGGCAACAAGGCCGATCACGATGCCTGGATGCGGCGCGGATATGCCGTCAGCACCGCGACCCCGCAGGATTTTGCCGCGGCCCTGGTCGAGTTGCCGCGCGCCAAGGCAGAGGCGCGCGCGCTGGTCGCCGAGGCCTCGGCCGCGGGCGGGCCGGTGATTGTCGAGGGGCAGAAGACAGACGGGGTCGATTCGATCCTGCGCGAGATCCGCGCCCGCGTTGCCGTCAGCGAAGCCTTCGCCAAGGCCCATGGCAAGATTTTCCAGTTTCAGGCCGCGCCCGCGACCTTTGGCGACTGGGCCTTGCCCGCGGTGCAGCGGCTGGCCAACGGCTGGGTCACCGCGCCGGGGCTTTTCTCGGCCGACGGGCCCGACCCGGGCTCGGTCGCGCTGGCCGCCGCGTTGCCGGAAAAGATGCCGGGGCGGGTCGCCGACCTTGGCGGTGGCTGGGGCTATCTCGCGTTCCATGTGTTGCAGCGGCGCGGCGTCACCGAATGCGCGCTGGTCGAGGTCGAACATGCGGCGCTGGAGGCTGCGCGGCAGAACGTCGTCGACCCGCGCGCCCAGTTCCATTGGGCGGATGCGCTGAGCTGGTCCGATCCCGAACCCTTCGATCATGTCGTCGCCAATCCGCCGTTTCACGTCGGCCGCGCTGCCGATCCGGGGCTTGGCGCCGGCTTCATCGCCGCCGCGGCGCGCCTGCTAAGCCCGCGCGGAACGCTCTGGCTTGTGGCGAACCGGCATCTGCCCTATGAGGGGGCGCTCAATGAGGCCTTCCGCGAGATCCGCGAACTCGACGGCACGCCGGGGTTCAAGATCTATTCCGCCCAACGGCCGCGAGTTCCCGCAACCAGGCGCCAAGGCCGCTGAGCGGCCCAACACTCCCGATACGACTTCACAGGACAGGAACGATGACCTTCTCGATTGCAGGAAAGACTGCCATTGTGACCGGTGCCGCGCACGGCATCGGGCTCGCCATCGCCCGCCACTTCGTGGAGAAGGGCGCCAACGTCATGCTGGCCGACATGGACGAGGCACGGTTGTGCGACGAGGTCGGCGGATCGAATGGCGAAAGCGGCCGCGGCACCGCGCGTGCCTTTGCCGGCGATCTGCGCGAACGGCTGACCATTGCCAACCTTCTGTCCGCGACGCTCGACAGTTTCGAACGTGTGGACATCCTGGTCAACGCCTGCCGGCAGGTCATGCCGTCCGACCCGCTCGATCCCGACAGCGACAATGTCGAGACCTTGCTGCAGCAGAACCTGATCGTGGCGCTGCGGCTAAGCCAGGCAACGGCGAAACGGTTCATCAAACAGGCCGAAGGCAAGGACCTGGCCGAAGAGCAGTCGATCGGGGCGATCGTCAACCTGTCGTCGATTGCGGCGCGGCGCAGCAATCCAGGCCTGCTCGGCTATTCGATCTCGTCGGCAGCACTTGACCAGATGACGCGGAGCATGGCGGTCGGTCTGGCCCCGCACCGGATCCGGGTGAACGGCATCGCCTTCGGTTCGGTGCTGTCCGACAGCCTGAAGGTCGCGCTGAAACAGAACCCCACCTATCGCGCCGAGGTTCGGGATCACACGCCGATGAAGCGGATTGCGAAGCCGAGCGAGGTTGCCTCGGCGGCCCAGTTCCTGGCCTCGGACGGCGCGGCCTTCATGACCGGACAGATCGTGACCGTGGATGGTGGACGCACACTCGTCGATCCGGTCGCCGTACCCGCCTACTGAGCCGGCCCACCGATCGCGGCCCGCATGGGGACCGAACGCGCGGGGGCGCCGTGCTATCCGAGGGGGAACTGCGCCTCGCAGCTCTTCAGGCTCAACTCGGCCCGCGTTGTCGCCTTGGCGCGGCTCTGCTTCAATTCCGCCAGCTTGCGCTGTTCCGACACCCTGTCGATCGGTACCGGCACCGCGCGATAGCGGGTCTCGACCTGATTGCAATACCCCCAGCCAACCCCTACCAGGCCGCCATTGATCGCGCCGTAGCCGCTGCCGAGGCAGAGATCGAGGCCCGAGGTCACATAGGGTTCCTGCCGGATCGCATAGCCGCGGGCGAGGTTGCCCTCGACTTCGGCAATCAGACCTTCGAGGACGGCCACGTCCCGCGTCGCCTGTTGCAGGCAGGCCTGTCGCGGCGACACGCAGGCCGCAAGCAACAGCAGCAATACGAGGGGAATCAACCGCTTCATCGCCAGAGCATAGCGTGGACGCGACCTGCCGCCAATGATAGCTCTGGCTGGCGTTCAGGGCAGGAGGAACAGCGCATGTCAGAGGGGATGGAGGACCGCAAGGCGCAGGCAGCGGCGTGGTTTCGCGAGCTGCGCGACCGCATCGTCGCGGCCTTCGAGGCGCTCGAGCAAAGCCAGACCACGGGACCGACAGCGGCCCTTCCGGCGGGACGTTTCGAGGTGAGCGAAACCCGGCGCGCCTCGGACGATGGCAGCGATGCCGGTGGCGGGCTGATGAGCGTGTTGCGCGGCGGCCGGGTGTTCGAGAAGGTGGGCGTCAACGTCTCGACCGTCCATGGCCTGCTCGGCGAGGCCGCGCAAAAGGCGATGGCGGCCCGCGGCGTGCCGGGGATTACCGCGGACCCGCGGTTCTGGGCCTCGGGGATCAGCCTTGTCGCACATATGCAGAACCCCCATTGTCCTGCGGTGCACATGAACACGCGGATGTTCTGGACGCCGAACGCCTGGTGGTTTGGCGGCGGGTCCGACCTGAACCCCTGTATCGAATATCCCGAGGACACCGCGGCCTTTCATGCGGTGCTGCGGGCGGCCTGCGCGCGCCATGGTGCGGGGTATTACGACCGCTTCAAGGCCTGGGCCGACGAGTATTTCTTTGTCCCCCATCGCGGCCGGGCCCGGGGCGTCGGCGGTATCTTCTATGACGATCACAACACCGGCGACTGGGATGCGGATTTTGCCCTGACCCGCGACGTCGGTTCGGCCTTCCTGCCGGCCTTCCTGCCGATCACCGAACGCCGAAGGGACCAGCCCTGGGGCGAGCCTGACCGCGACGTGCAACTGATCCACCGCGGGCTCTATGCCGAATACAACCTCGTCTATGATCGCGGCACGAAGTTTGGCCTTGCGACCGGGCACGACGCCAATGCCGTGCTGATGAGCCTGCCGCCGCTGGCGAAATGGGTCTGACCCAGCGCCCCATGCGGCCCATTCTTGCCCGCCGGGCCAGATTCTGACGATTTTGTGTGCCCTGACGACAGCTCTGCGGTCAGCGGAACCCGGGTTCTGTGTTAGCCTTGCCAGACTGGCCCTGTCACGGGACCGCCCGCTCTGCCGGGGCCGTATCCGTCGCGGGCGCGCGCAGGAGGAGGAGCGTCAATGGTCAAGACTATCGGGAACCCTCTGTCATGGTCGGCCAATGCGGTCGGGGCGACAGGATCGGCCGTCGCGGGCAGCATCGCCCATATCGGCGGCGACGGCATGGCCGCGCCAAAGGTGCGTCATGTCACCACGGCGGATGTGCGCAGTGCGCTCAGAAAGGGCGTCGATGACGCCATGGCGTTTCGCAGCGATGTGCCCTTCGTCGTCGTGATGTATCCAGCGATCGGCATCCTGCTGGCGATCTTTGCCTCGCACCTGACGCTGTTGCCGTTGCTGTTTCCTGTGGTCGCGGGCTTTGCGCTGATCGGGCCGGTTGCCGCAATCGGGCTGTATCAGATGAGCCGGCGCCGGGCGCTTGGCGAACCTGCCGGCTGGCAGGATGCCTTTGCGCTGGGCCGTTCGCCCGCCTTGGCACCGCTGCTGATGTTCGGGCTGCTGCTGATGGCGCTGTTCTTCCTGTGGCTCGGGGCGGCGGCGGTCATCTACGATCTGACGCTGGGGCCAGTGCCGCCACTGTCCCACACGGGTTTCCTTGGCGCAGTCTTCGGCACCGCAGCCGGTTGGGCGATGATCGTGCTTGGCTGCGGGGTCGGGGCGCTGTTTGCCGGGCTGGTTCTGTCGGTCAGCTTTGCCGCGCCGCTTCTGGTCGACCGCAACGTCGGATTCGTCACGGCCGTTGTAACATCGGTGCGGATCTGCCGCGAAAGCCCGCGCACCATGGTCGTCTGGGGGGCAATCGTGGCGGGCAGTCTTTTTCTGGGCATGCTGCCGCTGTTCCTCGGCCTGATCGTGGTGCTGCCGGTTCTGGGCCATGCGACCTGGCACCTCTATCGCGCCGCAACCGTTGATCCGGACGCCGTCAGTGACACCGTGGCCTAGGCTTTCCCTGCGCGCGGGCGCGGTGCGGGGTTCCGCATTGCCGCCGTTCCGGTTTATCACCGAAGGGCGGCACCAGCGCAGTGTCGCATGCAGCGGGAGGGCGCGATGCGTGGAAGATGTACCTGTGGCGAGGTTGTCTATGAACTGGCCGAGCGGCCGATGTTCGTGCACTGCTGCCATTGCCGCTGGTGTCAGCGCGAGACCGGTGCTGCCTTTGCGCTGAACGCGATCATCGAATTCGACCGGCTGCGGGTGCTCGCCGGCACGCCCGAGGTGATCGACACACCGTCGGAGAGCGGACGCGGCCAGAAGATCGCCCGCTGCCCGACCTGCAAGGTGGCGCTGTGGAGCACCTATTCCAGCCCGGCGTTCCGATTCGTCCGGGTCGGCACGCTCGACGATCCCGACGCCTGCCCGCCCGACATTCACATCTTCACCGAAAGCAAACAGCCCTGGATGGTGATCCCGGAGGGCGCCATGGCGGTCCCGGTCTATTATGACGTCAAGAAGTGCTGGCCGGCCGAAAGCCTGCTGCGGCGCAACTTGGTGAAGGCGCGGCTCAACCCTTCCTGATCGTCTCGACCATCAACGCGACGTTCTCGGGGTCGGCATCGGGGGTGATGCCGTGCCCGAGGTTGAAGATATGCGGTCCCTTGGCAAAGGCGCGGACCACGGTGCGGGTCGCCTCGACCAGTGCCGGGCCGCCCGTGACCATGTGGGACGGGTCGAGGTTGCCCTGGACGCAGCCGTCGACCTGCACCTTGGCAGCGGCCCAGGGGGCACTGACAGAATTGTCGACTGCGACGCAATCGGCGCCGGTGGCCCGGGCGAACCCGACATAGCGGGGCCCCGCCTCGCGCGGGAAGGCGATAACCGGCAGGCCCGGGTGGCGCGCCTTGAGCGCCGAGATGATCCGGCGGGCGGGTTCCAGCGCATAGCGGTCGAAATCCTCGCCATTCAGCGAGCCTGCCCAGCTGTCGAACAGCTTCACCACCTCGGCGCCGGCCTCGACCTGCGCCGAAAGGTACTCGATCGTCGCTTCGGTCAGCCGGTCGATCAGCGCCTCGAACAGCGGGCGGTTTTCGGCGATCAGCGCATGGGCCGGGCCCTGGTCGGGGGTGCCGCGGCCGGCGATCATATAGGTCGCGACGGTCCAGGGGGCGCCGGCAAAGCCGATCAGCGTCGTCTCGGCGGGCAGTTCGCGCGCGAGGATGCGCACGGTCTCATAGACCGGGGCGAGGTGGTCGTGGATGTCGTCCTTGCCCTTCAGCGCGTCGAAATCGGCCTGCGAGGCGATCGTCGACAGCCGCGGCCCTTCACCTGTGGCAAACCACAACTCGGCGCCAAGCGCCTGTGGTACCAGAAGAATGTCGGCAAACAGGATCGCCGCATCAAAGCCAAAGCGGCGAATCGGCTGCAGGGTGACTTCGGCCGCCAGATCGGGGGTATAGCACAGCGACAGGAAATCGCCCGCCTGCTCGCGTGTCGCGCGGTATTCCGGAAGGTAGCGCCCGGCCTGCCGCATCATCCAGATCGGCGGCGTTGGCAGGATCTCTCCGGCTAGGCTGCGCAGCAGCTTTTTGGTCTCGGTCATCATTACCCCCCTCACCAATCGCGTCCGTTGGGTGCGGTCTCTGCGACGGAAAGTCAAGCCGAGGGGGAGTTGCCAGTCAGCGGGGCGGCAATTATTCACCAGTGTCATGAAACAGCCTCTCCCCTCCCCCGTATCGCCCCTGAAGATCGGTACCCGCGGCTCGCCGCTGGCGCTGTTTCAGGCCAATGAGACAAGGGCGAGGCTGGCATCGGCCTTCGACCTGCCGCTCGACGCCTTCGAGATCGTCGTGATCCGAACCACCGGAGACGACCGCGCGCTGATCGCGGCCGACAAGCCGCTGAAGGATATCGGCGGCAAGGGGCTGTTCACCAAGGAGATCGAAGAGGCCCTGCTGGACGGCACGATCGACATTGCAGTGCATTCGATGAAGGACATGCCGGTCGATCAGCCAGACGGGCTGACGCTCGACTGCCATCTGCCGCGCGAGGATGTGCGGGATGCTTTCGTCACGCTCGACGGCCGGGCGCTGGACGATCTGCCGTCGGGCGCGATTGTCGGCACGTCGTCGCTGCGCCGGCGGGCACAGTTGCTCTATCGCCGGCCCAACCTGCAGGTCGTCGAATTCCGCGGCAACGTGCAGACCCGGATGCGCAAGCTTGCCGAGGGCGTGGCCGATGCGACGTTTCTTGCCTGCGCCGGGCTGAACCGGCTGGGCCTGACCGAGGTCGCCCGGGTGCCGGTCTCGCCGGAAGAACTGTTGCCGGCGGTGGCGCAGGGCGCCATCGGGATCGAACGGCGCACCGACGACCCGCGGGTGGCGTCGATGCTGGAAGCGATCCACGACACGCCCACCGGGCAGCGGCTGGCCGCCGAAAGGGCCTATCTGGCAGCGCTTGACGGCTCCTGCGAGACGCCGATTGCCGGGTTGGCAGAACTTGACGGTGGAACGATCCAGCTTCGGGGCGAGATCCTGCGCCCCGATGGCAGCGAATGCCTGGCCGATGCCGGCAGCGCGCCGATCGAGGATGCTGCCGACCTGGGGCGCGAACTTGCGCTGCGGCTAAAAAAAGAAGCAGGTGATGGTTTTTTTGACTGGCGTACCGGCTAAACGCCTGCAGGCGCAGCGCGCCTGTACCTGAAGTATCTTTTTCTATCCTTCGATGCTTTACATCGAGACTGTGGTACCCATATTCCAGTCTTGAGGTGTATTTTTGCAAGAAGGAGAAGGACTATGCATCCATCCCACGGATTTCAGATGCTGATGAAAGAACGTCCCAACCGTCATCGTACGACATTGTGGACGGTGCTGCGGCGGAACTGGTTTCGCTGATCCATTGACGCGACGGCCGGACGCGGTTTGACCCCGGCCTGGAATATACGGCGCCCGCCCGAGAGACCGGACGGGCGCCCTTGCGTTTTGACACAGCCGAGCGCGAGTGGATCACTGGCTTGCGGGTGGGGCGGCATCAATCCGCGCCAGCAGCGCTTCGACCTGCGGCCCAAGCGAGCGCACCATCAGCGCGACGCCGGCGGGGTTCGGGTGCAGCCCGTCGGGCTGCAGATAGGTCTGGGCCAGCGTTTCGCGATCCGGTTGATCGCTGAGGCCCGACAGGAAGCTTTCGGCATAGAGCGTGTGGTGGGCAGCGGCGAGATCGGGGAAGATCGCATCGAAGGCCGCCTTGTAGTCGGGGCCGTAATTGCCCGGCGCCTCCATCCCCACCAGCAGGACCTCCACGCCACGCGCCTCGGTCGCCGTCAGGATCCCGTCGAGGTTGGCGCGGCTGACCGCCGGGTCGATCCCGCGCAGCATGTCGTTGCCGCCAAGCGCGACGATCATGCCCTGCACTTCGGGCGTCAGGGTCCACTCGATCCGGGACAGCCCGCCTGCCGTGGTGTCGCCCGAGACCCCGGCATTGACCAACACCACATCGTGGCCGCGGTCGCGCAGCCAGGATTGCAGTTGCGGAACCAGACCCTCGCCATCGGGAAGGCCATAGCCCTGGGTCAGGCTGTCGCCGAAGGCAACCAGCGTGATGGGCTCGGCGCTGGCGGGCAGCGCGGACGACAGCCCGATGCCCCAGATGCCAAGACACGCGACGGCAGTCGCCATCCCGCCCGCCTTGCGGATCGAGGCGGCAACCCCATATGAAACCCTGCGCAACAGACCGGAGGCCAGCCCCGTGCATGACCCTATCCTGTCCCTCCGGGACGTATCGCTGACGCTTTCCGGCAATACCGGCCCGGTCGAGATTCTGGGTGGCATCACGCTTGATGTCGCGGCGGGCGAGACATTGGGACTGGTCGGGCCGAGCGGATCGGGCAAGTCATCTCTCCTCATGCTCATGGGCGGGCTCGAACGCGCCACGTCCGGCACGATCCACGCCGCGGGGCAGGACCTGTCCGCCATGGGCGAGGATGCGCTGGCGCGCTTCCGCCGCCACAATATGGGGGTGGTGTTCCAGTCTTTCCACCTTATCCCGACGATGACGGCGCTTGAAAACGTGGCGACGCCGCTGGAACTTGCCGGCGCGCGCGATGCCTTCGAGCGTGCCGCGGCCGAACTGTTGGCGGTGGGGCTGGCCGACCGCGCCGGGCATTATCCCGCGCAACTGTCGGGGGGCGAACAGCAGCGGGTGGCGCTGGCGCGGGCGGCAGCGCCCCGGCCGCGGATCCTGCTGGCCGACGAGCCCACGGGCAACCTCGACGGCGCAACCGGGACCACGATCATGGAACTCCTGTTCGATCTTCGCGACCGGCACGGCGCGACGCTGGTGCTTGTCACCCATGCGCCCGAGCTTGCGGCGCGCTGCGACAGGGTGGTGCGGTTGAGCGACGGGCGGCTGGACGGCGTGGCGAGGGCCGCGGAATGAGCCTCGCGGTCGCCGCCCGGATCGCGCGGCGCGAGTTGCGGGGCGGCTTGCGCGGCTTCTGGGTGTTTCTCGCCTGTCTGGCGCTCGGCGTTGCCGCGATTGCGGCGGTGGTCTCGGTGCGCGAAGGGATCACGCGCGGGCTCGCACGTGACGGCGCGGCGCTGCTCGGTGGCGATGCCGAGATGTCCTTCACCTATCGCTATGCCGCGCCGGACGAGCGTGCCTGGATGGTGGGTGCGGCCGAAAAGGTCAGCGAGATCGTCGATTTCCGCTCGATGGCGGTGATCGGCGCCGGGACCGGCGAAGACCGGGCGCTGACTCAGGTCAAAGCCGTGGACGCCGCCTATCCGCTGCGCGGCACGCTCGCGCTGGACCCGCCGATGCCGCTCGCGCAGGCGCTGGCGACCGAGGACGGTCTGCCGGGCGGGGTGATGGACCGTGTGCTGGCCGACCGGCTGGGGCTGTCACCGGGCCGCACGTTCCGGCTTGGCACCCAGGACTTTCGCCTGACCGCCGTCATCGTGTCCGAGCCCGACCGGGCAAGCGATGGCTTTGGCCTTGGGCCGCGGACGCTGGTGCGCACCGCGGATCTGGCCAATTCCTCGCTGCTGGCACCCGGCACCTTGTTCACCACCCACTACCGGCTTGCGTTGCCGCAGGGCAGCGATCTTGACGCGCTGGAGCAGGATGCGCAGCAAAGGTTCCGCGACAGCGGGATGCGCTGGCGCGACGCCCGCAACGCCGCCCCGGGCGTGTCGAGCTTTGTCGACCGACTCGGGGCGTTTCTGGTGCTGGTGGGGCTTGCCGGGCTTGCCGTCGGCGGGGTCGGGGTATCCTCCGCCGTGCGCGCTTATCTTGAGGGCAAGCGCGAGGTGATCGCGACGCTGAAGACACTCGGCGCCGAATCGCGGACGATCATGGCGGTCTACATGATCCAGATCGTTTTGCTCGCCACGCTCGGGATCGCCATCGGGCTGGTTCTTGGCGGGCTCGCGCCGGTGCTGCTTGCCCCGCTGATTTCGGCGCGGCTGCCGGTGCCGGGCGAATTTGCGATCTATGTGAAGCCCTTGTTGAAGGCCGCGACCTATGGCGGGCTGACCGCACTGCTGTTCTCGCTCTGGCCGCTTGCGCGCACCGAGGAGGTTCGCGCCGCCGCGCTCTATCGTGCCGCTATCGACGCGCCGCGGGGCCTGCCGCGGCCGGTCTATATCGTCGCCACCGCGGTGCTGCTGGCGCTGCTGGTCGGTGCGGCCGCGCGGTTCACCGACGCGCCGCGGCTGACGCTTTATGCGGCGGGCGGTATCCTTGGCTCGCTGGTGCTGCTGGTGCTGGCGGCGGCCGGGATCGGCCGGGCAGCGCGCTGGCTGGGGCGTCTGGCGATCCTGCGCGGGCGGCCGGTGCTGCGGCTTGCCCTTGGGGCGGTGGGCGGGCCGGGCGGCGAGACCGCCGCGGTCGTGCTTTCGCTCGGGCTTGGGCTGACGGTGCTGGCCGCTGTGGGGCAGATCGACACCAACCTGCGCAACGCGATCGAACGCGATCTGCCCGACGTCGCGCCGTCCTATTTCGTGGTCGATATCCAGCCCGACCAGCTTGACGGTTTCCTTGCCCGGGTGACGGGCGATCCGGGCGTGACGCGGGCCGAGACCGCGCCGATGCTGCGCGGCATCATCACCCGGATCAATGGGCGCCCGGCGCGCGAGGTCGTGGGCGATCATTGGGTGCTGAACGGCGACCGTGGCGTGACCTATTCGGCCGAACCGCCACCCGGCACGACGCTGACGGCCGGCGAATGGTGGCCTGCCGATTATGCCGGACCGCCCCTGATCAGCTTTGCCAGCGACGAGGCCGAGGAGATGGGGCTGCAGCTTGGCGACGAGCTGACCGTCAACATCCTCGGACGGGACATAACGGCGACGATTGCCAGTTTCCGGGTGGTCGACTTTTCGACCGCGGGCATCGGGTTCGTCATGGCGATGAACCCCAAGGCGCTGTCCGGGGCACCGCACAGCCACATTGCCACGATCTATGCCGATGCGGCGGCCGAGGCGCCGCTGTTGCGCGACCTTGCCCAGGCCTATCCCAATATCACCGCGATCCGGGTGCGCGATGCCATCGACCGGGTCAGCGGCATCCTGTCGGGCATCGCCGCGGCGATCACCTATGGCGCCGGGGCGACGTTGTTGACCGGGGCCGTGGTGCTGATCGGCGCGGCGGCCGCAGGGCAGCAGGCGCGGATCTATGAGGCGGCGGTGTTGAAGACCATCGGCGCGGTCCGCGGTCAGATCCTTGGCTATTTCACGCTGCGTTCGGCGCTGCTTGGGGCCGCGGCGGGGCTGGTCGCGATCTTCTGCGGCGGGTTGGCGGGCTGGGCTGTCACGACCTTCGTCATGAAGACCGAGTTCACCTTCGAGCCGGTATCGGCCATCGCAATCGTACTCGGCGGGGTTGTTGCAACCTTGCTTGCAGGCCTCGCCTTTGCCTGGCGGCCGCTGGCGGCACGCCCGGCGCGAGTGCTGCGGGCGCGGGAATAACGCCGCATCCTGCAGGCGGTCGTGCGACCTTCGTCTGTGCGTGGAAGATATGGATGCGGCGGATGGAGTGGGAGCGACCCCATCCGCCGCAAGATGCCGAACCGATGTGCGGGCCGATCTGATTTGCCCGCATGGCCCAGGGGATAGGGCCGTTTCAGTCGGCAGGAGTCTCGGGGAACGTCCTGAGATCAGAATAGCGCAGCTGACGGCCCTGGGAGGTATCCGTTGCAGGCCGCCATCGTGCTTCGCGGCGGGCTGCGAATTCTTTCAGCGAAAATCGTTGGCGATGGCGGGAAACCGTGCGGGCATGGATCGCTTCCCGCCGTGGTGGCGACTTTCCCAGCGACGCTTGCTGCGGTATGAGAGCCTGCCATGGCCCATGACCTGCCCGATATTACCCAGCCGCTTGTCCTGCCGTTCGACTCGGTGATCGATGTCCGGTCGCCGGCCGAATTTACCGACGATCATATTCCGGGCGCGATCAGCCTGCCGGTCCTCGACAACGACGAGCGGGCGGTGGTGGGAACCATCTACAAGCAGGAAAGCCCGTTCAGGGCGCGCAAGGTCGGCGCGGCGCTGGTCGCAATGAATGCCGCGCGCCATATCCAGGGGCCGCTTGCCGACATGGACGGCAGTTGGCGGCCGCTGGTCTATTGCTGGCGCGGCGGGCAGCGGTCGAACTCCTTCGCCTCGATCCTGTCCCAGATCGGCTGGCGCGCCGACGTTCTGGCGGGCGGTTATCGCAGCTATCGCCGGGCGGTGGTCGAGATGCTCTACGACGGCACGCTCGCGCATCGCATGGTGGTGCTCGACGGCAATACCGGGACGGCCAAGACCGAGCTTTTGCAGCAGGTTGCGGCGCGCGGCGGGCAGGTTCTGGATCTTGAGGGGCTGGCCAATCACCGTGGATCGGTGCTGGGGCCGCGGCCGGGCGGGCAGCCCGCGCAGAAGATGTTCGAAAGCCGGCTGGTCGCGGCGCTGGCGGCGCTGTCGCCCGACCGGCCGGTTCTGGTCGAGGCTGAAAGCTCCAAGGTCGGGGACCTGCTGGTGCCGCCGGCAGTCTGGGCCGCGATGTGCGCGGCCCCCAGAGTGCAGTTGAGCGCGAGTGTCGAGGACAGGGCGCGCTATCTGGCGCGCACCTATGCCGACATCAGCGCCGACCGCGAGGGGCTGAAACAGATCCTGTCCCTGCTGATCCGGTTGCAGGGCCACGCGCGCGTCGAACACTGGCAGTCGCTGGTCGATCAGGGGGCGTTCGAGACGCTGGCGCTGGAACTGATCACCGAACATTATGACAGCCGTTATGCCAAGTCGCGCGACACCCACGTGACGCCGTCGCGTGTGCTGCCGCTGAGCCTCGACCCCGACGGGCTCGCGCGCGCGGCCGACTGGCTGTCGGTCGAAGTCACGGCGCTTGCCGGCTGATTGCCGGGCAAGGGCGCTTGCGGTCAGAGGATGGTGACGAACGGCGGGCCGTCGACGATCCGACCGATCCGGGCGGCGGCAAAGCCCAAGGCCCGTAGCCGTTCGAGCCGGTCTTCCGCGGTCTCTGGCGCAACCGCTGCCAGAAGCCCGCCCGCAGTCTGCGGGTCGAACAGCAGATCGGCGCGCGGTCCCTCGGGCAGGGTCATCCGCGCGGCGACGGCGCGGTTCGCCGGATAAAGGGTCGACCGGATCCCACCGGCCGCCAGCGCCTCGGCGCCGTCATAAAACGGGATCGCGTCCAGTTCGAGTTCGGCACCCGTGCCTGATGCGTCGCAGATCGCCATCAGATGTCCGGCCAGCCCGAACCCTGTGACATCGGTCATGGCGCGTGCACCCGTCAGCACCGCGGCTGCGTCCCCCTGCGGACGGCGCATCGCGGCAAGCGCGGCCAGCACATCCGCACCCCGCGCCTTGCCCTGCATTTCGCCGGCAAGGATCGTGCCGCTGCCGATCGGCTTGGTCAGCAGCAGGACGTCGCCCGGACGGGCGCCGCCCAGCGTAATCGGCGCGGCGGCGGCAAGGCCCGTCAGGGTGAAGCCAAGGGTCAGTTCGGCCCCGATGCTGGTGTGGCCGCCGACCAGATCGGCGCCTTCGGCGCGGAATACCTCGGTTGCGGTATCGAGGATCTCGCGCAGGGTCGCGGCCTGCATCTGCTCGGCCATCCGTGGCAGGATGATCTGGGCAAGCGCTGCCTGCGGGCTTGCCCCCATGGCCCAGATATCGCCAAGTGCATGGACCGCGGCGATCCGGGCGAAGGTAACCGGATCTTCGGTGAAGGCGCGCAGATGGTCGGTGGTCAGCACCTGGGTTTCGCCGCCGATCCGCAGAACGGCCGCATCGTCGCCGGGCCGGGTCAATACGTCGGCGCGCAGGGGCGGCGGCAACCGGTCGAGCGCAAATTTCAGGCTGGCGCCCGCAAGCTTTGCGCCGCAGCCGCCACAAAGCGGCGTGTCGCCCAGAACCGCCTCGATCCCTCTGGCGCGCGGGCTCGGCAGGGCAGGCTCGGCCATCGCGGGCAGGGCGCGGAACTTATCCATGAACCTGCGGTCGATCCTGTCCTTCCACAGCCACAGACCGGGGAGGGACAGGCTGCGCCCGCCCTTGTCGGCAAGCGCCGATTTCCCGCCAAGCGAGATCAGCTTCAGGTAATCCTTTTGCGGCCGGAACCGGCGCGGGCGCGTGCCGGCAAGCTCGGCCCTGAGGTTCGCAAACAGGATCGGGGCGGCCCGCACCGCATAGACCCCTGCCTTGGGACGCGGGGCAAAGCCGAGATGGGCGCAGTCGCCGCTGGCAAAGACCGCGGGATCGGAGGTGCTACGCAGGTGTTCGTCGACGCAGATATAGCCCTCGTGGCTGTCGAGCCCGAGCCTGCCGATCCAGTCGTGCGGCCGCGCGCCGGCGGCACCCAGAACGAAACTCGATGGAATGAGCCGACCGTCGTCGAGCACCACGCCCTCGGCGGTGACCTCGCGGAGCGCGCAATGTTCGATCAGCCCGATCCCGCGTCTGGTCAGCATGGCACGCAGTCGGGTGCGGGTTCCGGGCGCAACGGCGCCAAGCGCCTCTGCCGCGTCAAGCAGGGTGATCTCGGGGCGAACGCCCCGCGCGGCGACGCGGTGCTGCATGGCAAGTGCAAGCTCCACGCCGGCGACGCCAGCGCCGATGATATTGATCTGCGGCGCCACGGTGCCTGAGGTCAGCCGGGCAAGCCAGTCCTCCCAGGCGGCAACGAACCGGTCCAGCGGCTTTGCGGCCACGGCATGGGCGACAAAACCGGGCAGATCCGGCAGCGACGTTGTAATGCCGACGTCGATCGACACTACGTCATACCGGATCTCGGGCCAGCCTTGCGCGCGCACCAGCTTGCGCTGGAGGTCGATGCCGAAGACCGGCGCGGGCACGAACCGCGCCCCGGCAAAACGGGCGAGCCTGACGAGGTCGATATCGAGCTGTTCCAGCCTGTAGTGCCCGGCGATATGCCCCGGCAGCATCCCCGAATAGGGCGCGGTCGGCCCGGGGTTCATCAGCGTCAGCCGCACGCCGGGCAGCGGATTCATCCCCCACATTCGCAGCAACAGCGCATGGCTGTGCCCGCCGCCCACAAGGACGAGATCGCGGATCAGGGGAAGTGCGCCTTGCATCCGTGCCTCCGAAGTCTGGCGCGACAAGACCAGAGCATGGCGGCATGGTAAAGTGCCCCGAACCAGCGGCATCGCAGGCGCCGCGAAATCCCCCTTCGGTCTGCCGCTTTGCCCTTGACGGCCCGCGCCGGCTCCTTTACCTCCCGCCCACGCCTCGGGGCGGAGTAGCTCAGTTGGTTAGAGCAGCGGAATCATAATCCGCGTGTCGGGGGTTCAAGTCCCTCCTCCGCTACCATCGCTTTCATTTTGGAAATCAGACTTCATCGCCAGGCACTTTCCGGCGGTTTGTCGTCCGATTTGGAATCCTCGTTCTCAATCCCTGCGCTTCCAGTCGGCGAACGGCGCCACAGTATGGCGCGGCGTGCGTGATTGCACGGTTTGACGAGCGCAGTTGCATTGTGCCCAGCACCGTCAACCTCTGATAGCGCGCGCGGGCATTCTGGCGAAGCAGCGCGAATAAGCGGAGACGGACCCGCCCGACCTTGAAGCCATCCTGGATCAGCCATCCCTGCGGCATCCGGCTGCCCGCATAGGGAAACTCCCGCTGCAGTTTGTCGATGCGGTGCATGACGTCCAGTCCGGCATCCGAGACAGGGTGCGGCTTGGAACAGACCGCCCCCGGCTGATCCCCGGCACTATCGCCTGACGACTGACGCTCGGCTTTGCGGACATTCTTTTGCGCTCGGTAACAGACCCGCCCGGAAACTGAAGATTGCCGCATGAACTCCATGGATGCGCCCCGCTGGGAATGAGGGATTACTCCGAGCCCGCGCAGCGTGATTGCGTCGCCGGAAGGCAACGATGGACGCGATGATTCTCGTAGTGCGATTTACGGTCGTGACATTCGGCAACGGATGCTGAGACTCTGATACGAAGCGGTGGAATAGCCGCCAGAGCGTGCCGGAGACGACCGGCCGGGACCGGACACATGGCGACGCCACCCGTCGCGGTCAGGTCGGAAGATGCGGAAACACGATGCCTGCGACCTCCACGCCATCACACTCCCTGACCGTCGCGACCGAGGCCGAGGCGCTGGTCCTTGCGGGTGCGCTGACTGTGTGGACCATCGACAAGCTGCCCGCCGTTTCCGACCGCCAGACCCGTGTCGAGCTTTCAGGGGTCGATCTGCTGGATACCGCCGGGGCCTGGTATCTTGCCTGTCAGCGACAGGCAGGGGCAGAGCTGCAAGGTCTGGCAGAGGCGCAGGCTCGTTTGGTCGACGTGGTTGCCGCGGCACTTCCGGTACCGGAACCGGCTCCCCTCGTCGCCGCCGGTCTGAGGGCCTTTCTGGATCGAACCGGGCGGAACGTGGTCGACATATTCCGCAATCTGGCGGAACTGGCCGAATATGTCGGGCGCTTCATTGCCTCGATTGTGCGTGCCTTGCGCCACCCTTCGGAATTCAGCCTGACATCGCTTGTGCATCACTGCGAGGAAACCGGGATCAAGGCCCTGCCGGTCGTGACGCTGATGGCATTTCTGATCGGCATCGTGCTGGCATTTCAGGGCGCTGCACAACTGCGCAGCTTCGGGGCCGAGATATTCGTCGTCGATCTGATCTCGATCTCGATCCTGCGCGAACTTGGCATCCTGTTGACGGCGATCGTGGTTGCGGGGCGCACCGCCTCGGCGCTGACCGCGTCGATCGGCGCGATGAAGATGCAGGAAGAGATCGACGCCATGCGAACTCTCGGGCTCGACCCGGACATGGTGCTGATCCTGCCGAGGGTTCTGGCGCTGGTGCTGATGCTGCCGGTGCTTGGGCTGATTGCCGATGTTGCCGGTCTGGTTGGCGGGGCGCTGATGTCCTGGGTCGAACTCGGGATCTCGCCGGCGATGTTCACCACGCGTCTCGTTGCCGAAACCAGCGTCGACAACGTGATCGTCGGGCTGTCGAAGGCGCCGGTCTTTGCGGTCGTCATCGGCATCATCGGCTGCCGTGCCGGGATGCAGGTGCAAAACGATGCGGAATCGCTGGGGACGATGACCTCCAGTTCTGTCGTGCAGGCGATTTTTGCAGTGATTGTCATCGACGCACTGTTTTCGATCTTCTTCGCCGAGGTCGGGCTGTGACCGGCGGCACGGCCAGCGGGCCCGCCGACAACGTGATCGAGGTGCGCGGTCTGATCACCCGCTTTGGCACCCACACTGTGCATGACGGGCTCGATCTCGATGTGCGGCGGGGCGAGATCCTGGGGATTGTCGGCGGCTCGGGCACTGGAAAGTCGGTCTTGCTGCGCGCCATCGTCGGGCTGCTGCAGCCGCAGGGCGGCACCATACGGGTCTTTGGCAAGACCGTTGGGGATCTGTCCGTCGATGACCGCCAGATGCTGGAACGGCGCTGGGGCGTGATGTTTCAGGACGGCGCGCTTTTTTCGGCGCTGACCGTCTGCGAGAACGTCGAGGTGCCGCTGCGCGTCGTTCCAGACCTTGGCGACGCCTTGCGGGTGGCGCTGGCGCGGCTGAAGATCTCGATGGCGGGGCTGCCGTGGACGGCCAACGACAAATACCCCTCGGACCTTTCGGGCGGGATGCGCAAACGCGCAGGGCTTGCCCGGGCGCTCGCGCTCGACCCCGAAATCGTGTTTCTCGACGAGCCGACGGCCGGGCTCGACCCGATCGGGGCCGATGCCTTTGACCGGCTGATTGTCGAACTGCGCGATTCGCTCGAACTGACTGTTGTTCTGGTTACCCACGATCTGGACACGCTGCACGCCTGCTGCGACCGGATCGCAGTACTGGCCGAGAAAAAGGTACTGACGACGGGGACCATGGCGGACATGATGCAGGTCGATCACCCCTGGGTGCACGAATACTTCCATGGCCCGCGTGCCCACGCCGCAATGCAAAGCGGACGACGGAAGGAATAGCCGATGGAAACCAAAGCCAACTACGTGCTGGTCGGTGCCTTCACCGTCGCGGGGTTTCTTGGCATCCTGATGTTCATCGTCTGGTTCGCCAAGATCCAGATCGACCGCCAGTTCGACTATTACGACATCTTCTTCGCCGATGTGACCGGGCTCAGCGTCTCTTCGGATGTGCGATTTGCCGGGCTTTCCGTTGGCAAGGTGATCGCCATGGAGCTTTCCGACAGCGGCGATGGCACGGTCCGGGTGCGGATCGAGATCGCCGAAGATACCCCGATCCGCGCCGATTCCGTCGCCTCGCTGGAACCGCAGGGGGTGACGGGGGTGAACAACGTGTCGATCTCGGCCGGCAGCCCCTCGTCGCCGATGCTGCGCGACGTCGGCGACAATGGCACGCCGGTGATCAAGTCGGGGCTTTCGATGCTGCAGGCGCTCAGCGATCAGGGTCCGAAGATGATCGAGCGGCTTGCCGATGTCGCCCGGCAACTGACTGAACTGTTGGGCGAGGCAAACCAGACCCGGGTGAGCAACATTCTCGACAACGTCGAGGAGTCGACCGGCAATCTCGACAAGGCGCTTTCCAACGTCTCGCACGCGACCGATTCCATCGCCACGGCCGCCGACGCAATCGCCGATTTCGGCTCGCAACTGACCGGCCTTGGCGATGCGGCACGGAACACGCTGACCACCGCGGACACCACGCTGAATGCCTTCACCCGGACCGCCGGAGAGGCCGAGGACTTCCTCAAGGCGGGCACCGAAACCGTGACCGGGGTCGGGGACTATGTCGCCGGCGATCTCAAGTCGCTGACCGGCCATGTCGACGAGACGGCCCAGACGCTGCGCGATGCGGTCCCGGGCCTTGCCGATCAGATGCAGGCCAGCCTTGGCAAGCTCGATGACACGCTTGATCTGGGGCAGGGCGCGCTGGACTCGGCCGACCGTGCCTTTGACGGGATTGCCGGTGTGATCGACACCGATGTGGGTCCGGTGGTCGGCGACCTGCGCCAGGCGCTTCAGACCTTCGACAGCACACTCGGCAAGGTTTCGGGCGATCTGCCCGAGATCACCGGAATGCTGAAGGATGCCGCTGACTCGGCCAGCGCCGCCTTCGCCAGCCTGCGCACGATGGTCGAGGGGGCGAACGCGCCCGTTCAGGTCTTTGCCCGCGATGGCCTGCCACAGATCACGCGGGCGGCCTTCGACATGCGGGGGCTGATCGACAATGTGAACCAGCTTGTGTCGGCGCTGCGCCGCAACCCGTCACAACTGATCTCGGGGCCCAAAGAGCCCGATTTTCGCCGCTGAGGAGCCCGCGACATGCGCCTGAACATGACCGTCCTGACCGTCCTTCTCGGCTTTTCGCTTTCGGGCTGCGGCGCGCTTTCGGTGCTGCAGGGAGAGCCGAACCGCGATGTCTATGAGCTGCTGCTGCAGAACGATACGCCGTTGCGCTGCGGGCGCGGCCGGATCGCCGATCTGGTGGTCGAGACGCCAAAGACCCGCAGCACGCTCGACAGCGATCGCATCATGGTCCGCCCCTCGACCCTGCAGGTCGCCTATCTGCCCGATGCGCGCTGGGGCGATACGGTCCCGACCACGCTGCAAACCCTGCTGATCCGCAGCTTCAGCCGATATGACATCTTCAGCCACGTCGGCAGCGCGCCGCTTGGGCTGTCTGCGGACTATGCCCTGATCAGCACCATCAACGACTTCAACGCCGACGCCTATGGCGAGGCGCCGCAGGTCCGCCTGTCGGTCGACGCGCAGATGGTCCGCGAAAGCGATGCCAGGGTGGTGGCGCGGGGCAGGTTCGAGGCCAGCCGGACCGCCCCGAGCACAAAGGCCCCGGATCTGGCAAGTGCCTTCGATCTGGCCGCACAGGACCTGGTAGGCCAGATGACCGGCTGGGGGCTTGGAGCGCTCGGCGTCGCAAAGACGTCTTGCACCCCGGTGTCGGGCCAACGGTGACAAAGACGCCGCCCGATCCTTGCAGGGCCTGTTGTGCGCCACCGGCATCAAGGGTCGGCCGCCGCGTTCCGGCAAGGCAATCCTGATGCCGCGGAGTTCGGGGCCAACATTGTCCCGGAAAGACCTGCCGCGCATAAAACCGGCATCGGCCCGGCACAGCGAGACCGGTGTCCTGGTTGGCGTGCAATGACGGCCCCTTGCCAAAGTGCACGTCTGGTGGTTTTTATGTAGCTATCCGTCGTTGCGGGACTTTGCTGCGGCCCCGTCCTCAGGTTCATCGGAACCGAACCGGGGACGTCGCTTCGGAAAAGGCAGCCTCTCATCATCACAGACCCGGACCCCTGACACGGCATGAACTTCGTCATCTTCGTCAATGGGCTTCTGTTGCTGGGAATGGGCGCATTGATGGGCCTGACCGCGCTTGCGTTTTCCGCAACCCGGGGCATCTTCCTTGAAGCGGCGATCATTTTGCTGTTCACCGGGGGCTGCCTGTGCCTTGCCTCGGGCGCACATATGGAGCGCTTGCACCGGCTTCATTCCTTCATCCTGACCAGCAGTGCATGGGTCGTCGCGGCCTCTGCGGGCGCACTTCCGCTTTGGCTGTGGAGATTGTCCCCGACGGATGCGTTTTTCGAGGCCATGTCGGGCATCACGACCACCGGTTCGACCGTCATCACCGGGCTCGACGGGATTGAACCCGGCATCCTGATGTGGCGCGCGATCCTGCAGTGGATCGGCGGCGTCGGATTCATCATCGTCGGCATCGCCATCCTTCCGATCATGCGGGTGGGCGGCATGCAGCTGTTCCAGACCGAAAGCTCGGAGCGTGGCGAGAAGGCGTTTGCCAGCGCGGCGCATTTTGCGTCGGCCACGATCTGGGTCTACCTCGGCATCACCGGACTGTGCATCCTTGCCTATGCCGCCGGCGGCATGACCGAGTTCGAGGCGATCACGCATGCTTTCGCGACGGTCTCGACGGGAGGATATTCGACCTCTGACGCCTCCTTCGGGCATTTCGACAGCGCCTATCTGCAGTGGATGGGCACCGTCTTCATGCTGGCCGGGGCGCTGCCCTTTGCCTGGTATATCCGGGTGTTGCACCGTCGCGTGATCCGAAGCGAGCAGGTTCAGGGACTGGTTTCCATGCTGGTCGTCGTGGTCCTCCTGCTCACGGCCTGGCGCGTGCTGTCAGGCGGCCAACCGATCCTGGAAAGCCTGCGGCTTGTCGCCTTCAACGTGGTGTCGGTTGTCACCACAACCGGTTTTGCGACCGCCGACTACACCACTTGGGGCCCGGTTGCCGCCGTCGCCTTCTTTCTACTGACCTTCATCGGCGGCTGCACCGGATCGACCGCGGGCGGCGCCAAGATGATGCGCTGGATCGTCTGCATCCGAAGTGTGAACGCCCAGATGAAGCGCGTCGGCTATCCCAGCGGGGTTTTTACCCCCAGGTACGAGAAACGGGCCATCGAACCGGATGTCGAAAGCGGGGTCACGACCTTCTTCGTTCTGTATTCTGCGACGATCTTCGCGATCGTGGTCGTTCTCGATCTCTATGGCCTCGACTTCTCGACCTCGATCAGCGGCGCGGTGACGGCGGTTGCCAACGTCGGACCGGGGATCGGCGACATCATCGGACCGGCCGGGAACTTTGCGCCGCTGCCGGACGGGGCGAAGTGGACGCTGGCCTTCGGCATGTACGCCGGCAGGCTCGAGATGCTGACGGTCTATGTTCTGTTCATGCCGAGGTTCTGGGCCGCGCTGAGCTGATACGGTTTGCGACGGCGCATGCGGGCCCTTCCTGCGGAAGAAGGATCAGGCGGCGGGGAAATCCGACGCGATCCGCCGCAGCTCTTCGCGGTCCGTCACGGGGAACCGCGCCACGTACCGCGTCTTGAACCCGACCCGGCCGCGGCGGATGCCGAAATTCTCGCCATGGTTGACGATGTAGGTCACCGCCTGTTGGCGCAGCGGGGCAAGGGGGCGGCCTGCGAGCGCGGCAAGATAGGGGAACATGCGATGTTCATGGGAGGTGAGCGTCGCCAGCCATGCGGCGTCGCAGACACCTTGCGAGAAATCGACCCGGAAGGCCGCGCAACTGCCGCACATCTTCCAGAACGGCTTGCGCCCCGGCGCCAGCACAGTTTGCGGAGCGCATAGGCCATAGGCGCCGCTTTGGGCATCGCGCACCAGACCCTGGGTGACGAGATAGCCATTCGGGTCGGCGCGTGTCACCATTTCCTTCACCGCGTTACGGTTCAGCAGGTCGTCGGCGTCGAAGGGCATGGCATAGCCGCCCTCCGGGCATAAATCCGGCAGGAAGCGGCTGAGCGTGCCGAGCTTGGCCCATTTGTCATTGCCGCTGAAGGCACGGGTGAAGCGCAGGAACCGGACCTGATCGTCGAACGCAATGCCGTCCGGCCGGGTCTGGCCGCAGATCAGCGCCCTCCAGCGCGGACTGGTCTGCCCGCGGAAACTGGCGATGGTGTCGGCAAGTCGGCGTTCGACGTCAGCCCAGTTGCCGACGTGATGGCTGCCAACCAGCGGGATCAGGAACACCACCACCGGATCCTTCGGCGGTGCCGGGCGTGGCTGAAGACGGGTCTGCAGGGCGGCGGTTTCCGATGCCTGCAGGCGCATGTGCTCGAGGCACCACTGCGGGCCGAGCGTCGCCGCGGCAAGCCGGATCAGCACGCGGCGGGATTTTGGTGTTGCGGGTACCTGGGCCATGTCTCTATCCCCTCAGAGGAAGGTATCGGGACAGATCGCGGAAAAGGTCAAGGCGTTCGTCGTCCGACAGGAAGGCGCCGATCTCGACCTCGCGGCCGGCGCCGCGCAGGGTGACATAATCCGCGACCGGCCCGCCGTGCGGATGCAGCCGCACCTCGACCCAATGGGGATTGGCCTCCCACCGGCGCGGTGGTTTCAACCGCTGGTGACGATCGAGCCGCACGTGGTCGGACCAGATCCTCAGCACCTCGACGATCTCGCCATCGCGATAGCTGCGCATGAGGAAGTAGTAGAGCAGCCCGAGCGTTCCCATCACGAAGGGCAGCAGCCCCCAGAGCACCGGCGAGCCAAGGGCCGGAGCAAGCGGGACCAGCAGCAGGACGAACGTGGTGCCGATGAACCAGACGAAGCCGCGTTTGGGCAGCGAGCGATGCGGCCAAACGTGCAGCTCGGCCCAGGGCGCGGCACCCGCCCGATGCGAAAAGGCCCCGGTTTGCACCGGGGCCCCTTCTGGTCTGATTACCCAGTCCACAGGCATGTCAGTGGGCGTGGTCCCCGCTGTGGCCATGGTCCCAGTCGCTCTGCTTCGGCAGCGTCTCGAACGTGTGTTCGGGCGGCGGGCAGGGCAGGGTCCATTCCAGCGTGTCGGCCCAGGGGTTCCAGTAGTTGTTCTCGGTGATCCGCTTGCCGTGGCGGAGCGTGTAATAGACGATGCCGAAGAACAGCAGGAACGAGGCAAAGGACAACATGGCGCCAAGCGAGCTGACGTAGTTCCAGGTCGCGAAGGCCTCGGGATAGTCGACATACCGGCGTGGCATGCCCTGACGGCCAAGGAAGTGCTGCGGGAAGAAGGTCAGGTTCACGCCGATGAAGAACAGCCAGAAGTGCAGCTTGCCGAGCGCTTCGGGATATTGCCGCCCCGACATCTTGCCGATCCAGAAATAGATCCCGGCAAAGATGGTGAACGCCGCGCCCATCGACATGGTGTAGTGGAAGTGCGCCACCACGTAATAGGTGTCGTGATAGGCCCGGTCGACGGCCGCCTGAGACAGCACGACGCCGGTCACGCCGCCCACCGTGAACAGCAGCAGGAAGCCCATGGCAAACAGCATCGGCGTCTTGAACTCGATCGAGCCGCCCCACATCGTGGCGATCCAGCTGAAGATCTTGATGCCCGTGGGCACCGCGATCACCATGGTCGCCAGCATGAAATAGCTCTGTTGCGACAGAGACAGGCCCACGGTGTACATGTGGTGCGCCCAGACGACAAAGCCCAGAACCCCGATTGCGACCATCGCATAGACCATCGGCAGGTAACCGAAGATCGGCTTGCGCGAGAAGGTGGCGATCACCTGGCTTGCGATGCCGAATCCGGGCACGATCACGATGTAGACCTCGGGATGGCCGAAGAACCACAGGATGTGCTGGTAGAGGATCGGATCGCCGCCGCCCGCGGGATTGAAGAAGGTGGTGCCGAAGTTGCGGTCGGTCAGCAGCATGGTGATCGCACCGGCCAGAACCGGCAGCGCCAGCAGGATCAGCCAGGCGGTCACGAAGATCGACCAGGCAAACAGCGGCACCTTGTGCATCGTCATGCCCGGCGCGCGCATGTTCAGGAAGGTGGTAATCATGTTGATCGCGCCGAGAATGGAGCTTGCCCCCGACAGGTGCACGGCGAAGATCGCCAGATCCATCGAATAGCCGCCCTCGTTGACGCTGAGCGGCGGATAAAGCACCCAGCCCACGCCAGACCCGAGCTGGCCGTTGCCGCCCGGGCTGAACACCGAGGCGACGGCAAGCGAGGAGCCCGCGACATAAAGCCAGAAGCTGAGGTTGTTCATCCGCGGGAACGCCATGTCAGGCGCCCCGATCTGCAGCGGCATGAAATAGTTCCCAAAGCCGCCGAACAGCGCCGGGATGACCACGAAGAACATCATCAGGATGCCGTGGCCGGTGATGAGCACGTTCCACAGATGCCCGTTCGGGGTGCAGCCGTCGGTGCTGGAGGCGAACAGCCGGAAGCCTTCGGCGCACATGTGCTGCACGCCGGGGGTCATCAGCTCGATCCGCATCAGAACGGTAAAGAAAACCGCAACGAAGCCAAGCGCGGCCGAGACGATCAGGTAGAGTATCCCGATGTCCTTGTGGTTGGTGGACATGAACCAGCGGGTAAAGAACCCTCGCTCGTCCTTGTGCTCATGCCCATGGATGGCTGCATCGGCCATACGAATCCTCCCGGAGAGATTGTCCTGTCTGGCGGCATGTCGCTGCTGTCGGCATACCGTCGCGTCCAGAAGTCACCGTATTGTGTTGCCGCGCACCGGGCAACATTCAATCCCGGGCCAAAAGGGAAAATCGCGGGCCCCTTGGTCGGTCGCTGGCTCAGGGCGCATCGGTTTCCTGCGTCGCGCCAAACCGCTGCTCGAAACACCAGCGCAGCGCGACGTCGAGATCGGCCATGGTGACGGGCAGGCCGAGATCGACGAGGCTTGTGACCCCGTGGCCGGTGATTCCGCAGGGCACGATGCCGCCGAAATGGTCAAGATCCGGTTCGACGTTGATCGCGATGCCGTGGAAACTGATCCATTTGCGCAGACGGATACCGATGGCGGCAATCTTGTCCTCGCGCGGGCTGCCGTCGGGCAGCAGCGGCTTTTCGGGGCGCGCGACCCAGACCCCGACGCGGCCGGGGCGGATCTCGCCACGGATGTTGAAGGTGTCGAGCGTGTCGATGACCCAGTTTTCGAGCGATTCGACAAAGGCCCGCACATCCCGGCCGCGCCGGTTGAGGTCGAGCATGACATAGACCACGCGCTGCCCCGGGCCATGATAAGTATATTGTCCGCCGCGCCGGGTCTCAAAAACCGGGAACCGATCGGGGTCTATCAGGTCCTGGCCGCGTGCCGAGGTGCCGGCGGTGTAAAGCGGGGGATGTTCGAGAAGCCAGACCGCCTCGTCCTCGGTGCCCGCGATGATGCCGGCCACAAGGGCCTCCATCTCTGCCACGGCCTGCGGATAGGGCACGAGACCTTCGCGAATGATCCAGTTCACCATTGGCACGGCCTCCCAAGGCTCGCTCGAATCGGTTCAGGGAGTGATCCATAGCCTGCATTTTCGAATCGGGCCATGGCCCGGGATGGAAACCCCCGCGGTTTTCGCCATCCTTTTCCTCGAGGCTTGTCCTGACGCGACACCGGCCCCCCGCATCCGCATCATTCGTCGCCATGATCCCGATCGCAGCGGCCACCGCCGAGGCCCGTCCGCGATGAAAACGTGCCGTTCGAACCGGAAACTCGGGGCGCGGCGGCCCCCAAACGGGTCTGCGCCGGCGCGCGCTCGGGCTCTTTTCGATCCCTCGCAAAGCGGCGCCATAAATCAGCGGCACGGGCAAAGAAACTGCTTTTCAATGTCTCGGGCCTTCGCTATCTACGCCCGGCCTACCTGATCACGTGCGGTCGTGGCGGAATTGGTAGACGCGCAGCGTTGAGGTCGCTGTGGGGTAACTCCCGTGGAAGTTCGAGTCTTCTCGACCGCACCAGACATTTTACGGAAAGACGAAGACCGATGCAGGTGACCGAGACCCAGAACGAGGGCCTGAAGCGGGCCTATCAGATTACAATCACCGCGTCGGAACTCGATGCCAAGGTGAATGAGAAGCTGGCCGAGGCGCAGCCCGAAATCGAGATGAAGGGCTTCCGTAAAGGCAAGGTTCCGATGCCGCTGCTGAAAAAGCAGTACGGCACCCGTCTTATGGGCGAGGCCATGCAGGAAGCGGTCGATGGCGCGATGACCGAGCATCTGCAGAACACCGGCGACCGGCCGGCGATGCAGCCCGAGGTCAAGATGGAAGGCGAAAACTGGACGGAAGGCGACGACGTTGTCGTGGCGCTGTCCTATGAAAAGCTTCCCGACATCGACCAGCCGGATTTCAGCACCGTCAAGCTCGAGAAGCTGGTGGTGAAGGCCGACGACGAGGCCGTCGAGGAAGCCCTGAAGGGGCTGGCCGAACAGGTCAAGAATTTCGAGGACCGCGACGAGGGTGCCGTGGCCGAGTCGGGCGATCAGGTGACGATGAATTTCGTCGGCCGGGTTGACGGCGAGGCCTTTGAAGGCGGCTCTGCCGAGGACTTTCCGCTGGTGCTGGGCTCGGGTCAGTTCATCCCCGGCTTTGAAGAGCAGCTGATCGGCGCCGCCGTCGGCGAAGAGCGTGACGTGACCGTGAGCTTCCCCGAAGCCTACGGTGCGGCTCATCTGGCCGGCAAGGAAGCCGTCTTCGCCTGCACCGTCAAGGCGGTGAAGGCACCGGTGAAAGCCGAGATTGACGACGAGGTTGCCAAGCAGTTCGGGGCCGAAAGCCTCGATGCGCTGAAGGAGCAGATCCGCGAACGTCTGGAAGCGGAATATGCCGGTGCTGTTCGGGCGGTGATGAAGCGCGGCCTGCTCGACAAGCTCGACGAACTGGTTGACTTCGAGCTGCCGTCGAACCTGGTCGAGGCCGAAGCGCAGCAGATCGCGCATCAGTTCTGGCATGACGAAAATCCGGACGTGCACGGCCACGACCACCCCGAGATCGACGTGACGGACGAGCACAAGCGTCTGGCCCAGCGTCGGGTCAAGCTGGGGCTGCTTCTGGCGGAACTCGGCCAGAAAAACGAGATCACGGTCTCGGATGCCGAAATGACCCAGGCGGTCATGAACCAGGCGCGTCAGTATCCGGGCCAGGAGCGCGAGTTCTTCGAATTCGTCCAGAAGAACGGTCAGATGCAGCAGCAGATCCGCGCGCCTCTGTTCGAGGAAAAGGTTGTCGACTATATCTTCGAACTGGCCCAGATCGAAGAGGTCGAGGCCGACAAGGAGACGCTGAAGGAAGCCGTGGACAAGCTCGACGAAGAGTGACCCGCCGGAACCTTCCGCTGAAGTTTGAAACGCCGCCCCTCCGGGCGGCGTTTTCGTTCCGGGGCCAATGCGACGCCAGCGGGGCCGACTATGGCAATGTCTCTTTTCAGTCACCCTTCGGTTGATATTTCCACCAGGACGTTCGCCGTCGTGGCGATATTCCGATGCGCGGCACTACGATTGCCCTGGCCCATAGATAAGGCGAGAATAGCAGCGGGGCGTGTGTCATGCTTTTCCGAAGCCACTGCCGACTGACAGGTTTTCCCCTTTTGGGCTGTGTCCTGGGCGGGATATTGTTCTGTCTCGGGGTCATGCCGCTTCTTGCGCAGGAGGTGCCGCCTGCGGCCGCCGAACCCGCGCAGGCGAATGATGACATTACCTATCGGGTCGGCATCATCGACAGCCCGCCATTCGTGATGAATGCGACCACCGACCCATCGGGCATCGCCATCGAGTTGTGGGAGAGCGTCGCCAAGGATCGGGGCTACGAGTTCAACTACATTGTCTATCCGTCGATCCGCGAGATCCTGCGCGCGACGCGGGCCAGCGAGATCGATGTCGCCGTTGCGGACATGACGATTACCCGCGAGCGCGCCGAGACGATGAACTTCACCCAGCCGTGGTATGACGGCGGTCTGCGGATAATGGTCGATGAACCGTCGCAGGGCGGTTTGCGGCGTCTGTTCAACGGCCTGCGCGATGCCGGATTCCTGCGCTACTACGCCTGGATCGGTGGCCTGATCCTTGTCGGAACGCTGGGGCTCACGCTGTTTGACCGCCGCTATACCCCGAACTATCCCGCCCGCTGGCGCGACGGCCTGGCCGAAAGTTTCTACAACATCATGTCGATCGCGACGAGCGGCAAGATGCCGAACCGCGCCCATCTATTCGGTTGGATCGGGCGGGTCTGGCAGGCCATATGGCTGGTCGGCGGTGTCGCTGTCGTGGCCTTCGTAACCTCGTCGGTGACGAGCGTGATGACGACCCAGTCGCTGGAACGCCAGATCAACAGCCTGGAGGACCTGCCGGGCAAGACTGTGGCGGTGCTCGATGGCAGCGTGGCCGAGGATGTCGCCTATGAGCGGGGGCTGGACGTTGTGGTCTATAACACGATGGGAGAGGCGACCGAGGCGCTTCACACCGACGCGATCGACGCACTGGTCGGCGACGCCCCGCTGCTGGAATACTATGCGGTATCGCACCCCGAGGATTCGCTCGATGTTGTCGGACCCATCTTCCATCCGGTCAAATATGGCTTTGCTGTGCCGCTCGACAGCCCGCTGACCCGAGACCTGACGCTCGAGGTTCTCGACGCGCAGGAGGCGGAGGAGGTTCAGGCGCTTCAGAACGAGTATTTTGGACCGCGCGACTGAGGAGGCGCAGCGTTGCGTTCGGCAGCGCTCCGATTCAGGTGATCCGGCGTCCGGCAGAAATGAAACGGGCCGCACCGAGTGTTCGGTGCGGCCCGTCTGATTGCGATGTCGAAAAGCCTCAGTCGGAGCTTTCCGGGGTCTGGACGAGGTTGTCGTCCGAATCTTCGTCATCGAGACCGGCGGCCCCCATATCGTCAAAGAGCTCGGCAATCTCGAATTCGGCCGCGGCCTCTTCCTCGGCTGCCAGTTCCTGGATCGACTTGCCCGAGGACTGTAGTTCTGCCTCTTCGATCGAACGGGCGACGTTGAGAACGATCACCACTTCGACTTCCGGGTGCAGGTTGACGTGCACGTCGTGCAGGCCCAGTTCCTTGATCGGACGGGCGAGCGCGACCTGCTTCTTGTCGAGGCTGAAGCCGTTTTCGGTCGCAGCATCCGCAGCATCGCGCGGGGTCACCGAGCCATAGAGCGCGCCGGCGTCCGATGCCGAGCGAATCAGCACGAACTTCTGGCCGTCGAGACGGGCCGCGAGCTTTTCGGCTTCGGCCTTCGTTTCGAGGTTGCGGGCCTCGAGCTGGGCGCGCTCGACGTCAAAGCGCGCCTTGTTGGTTTCCGAGGCGCGCAGCGCCTTGCCTTGCGGCAGCAGGAAGTTGCGGGCGTAACCGTCCTTGACCGAGACGACCTCACCCATCTGGCCAAGCTTGGCCACACGTTCGAGAAGAATGACATCCATGATCAGGACTCCTTACTTCACGGCATAAGGCAGAAGGGCCAGGAACCGTGCGCGTTTGATCGCACGGGCCAGCTCGCGCTGCTTTTTGGCCGAGACGGCGGTGATGCGGGAGGGCACGATCTTGCCACGTTCGGAAACGTAGCGCTGCAGCAGACGCGTGTCCTTGTAGTCGATTTTCGGCGCATTATCACCCGAGAAGGGGCAGACCTTGCGGCGGCGGAAAAACGGTTTTGTAGCCATTTGTTACGGTCCTTTCCTGAGGTGATGGATCAACGACGTTCGCGGCGGTCGCCACGATCACCACGATCTCCGCGGTCGCCCCGGTCACCACGATCCCCGCGGTCGCCACGATCTCCGCGGTCACGTTCGTCGCGCTTCTGCATCTGGACCGAGGGCCCTTCGACGTGCTCGTCGACCTTGATGGTCAGAACGCGCATCACATCGTCATGCAGCCGCATCAGGCGTTCCATCTCCTGCACGGCCGGCGCGGGCGCGTCGGTCCTGAGGAAGGCATAATGGCCCTTGCGGTTCTTGTTGATCTTGTAGGCCATGGTCTTCACGCCCCAGTATTCCTGGTCGATGACCTTGCCGCCGTTGTCGGAAAGGATGGCACCGAAGTGCTCGATCAGTCCTTCGGCCTGCGCAGAGGAAAGATCCTGGCGCGCAATGAAGACATGCTCGTAAAGCGGCATGTGTGCTCCTGTCATTTCTATAGCGGCCTTCATAGGACGGGGCCGGTCTCCGCTTCCCGTCCACGAGAGGCGCCGCTGGTCACGTAGCTTGCGGAGATGGGCGCTGTTACGTCAAAGCGCGCGCCGATGCAAGCTGCTTTGGCCCCTCTGGCGCGGTCGGACAGGATTGCTGCGGGATGCGCGCGGGCGCCTATGCTGCTGTGCGGCAGTGCGGAATTTCACATCCGGACGCATGCGGCCATGTCCAGTGCATCGTTTTAAAAACTGCAAAGGACCTGCACGAATGACCTTCCCCCTCCGGACCACAGCGCTTGCCGCGATCGTCTCGCTTGCCGCAACGATGACCGCTTCCGCCGAGACATACGATCTCGATCCAAGCCACAGCCAGATCGTGTTCACCTATTCCCACCTCGGCTTTTCGACCACCACCGGCATGTTCTCGGGCTTCGAGGGCACGATCGACTGGGACAAGGAAGATCCGTCGAAAAGCTCGGTCGAGGTTACGCTGCCGGTCCTGAGCATGTTCACCGGATGGGAGGCACGTGACGAGCATTTCATGTCCGGCGACTTCTTTGGCGCCAAGGAAGGCGACATGATCAGCTTCAAGTCGACAGGCATCGAACTGACGGGCGAGAACACCGGCAAGATTACGGGCGTGCTGGCCATGAACGGTGTCGAGAAGGACGTCGTGCTGGATGCCAAACTGGATCAGGCCGGCATGCACCCGATGGAAAACAAGGAATGGGCCGGGTTCAGCGCCACGACCACGGTCAAGCGGTCGGACTATGGCCTTGGGCTTTATGCGCCCTACATCAGCGACGATGTGCAGGTCGCGATCTCGATCGAGGCGATGAAGGCCGAGTAATCGCTGCCTGAATTTGAAACGGAAACGGCCGCCGGAGCGATCCGGCGGCCGTTTGCATTTGGGGGCAGGGCGTCAGCGCACGCGATGTGCGGTCAGCGCGATCTCGACGGCCACATCAAAGCCCAGCGTCGTGTCTGCAGCCTGACTGTCGCCGATGTGGAATGTCCGCCGGTCAAGCGTGGTGGCGCCCGCCATCACTGCGGTGTCGCCGTCGATCTGGAGTGTGAACGGCAATGCGACCGGCACCTCGACCCCGCGCAGGGTCAGGCTGCCCTCTGCCAGATAGGTGCCATCGGGTCCGGGCAGCAGGTCGGCGCGGAAGGTTGCGGTCGGGAACTGCGCAGCGTCGAAATAGTCGGCGCCGAGCGCCTGGCTTGTGACCGAACCGAGGCTGAGCGAGCCGATGGCTATCGTGACCTCGGCGGTTCCGTGCGTGCCGTCTGTCGCCGTTTCGTCGAAATCTATTGCGGCTGTCCAGTCGGCGAAGGAGCCTGCGACCTCGGACCCCATCTGGCGCACGACGATCCCGAGCGTTCCTTCCTGAACCTGCCAGCCGGTTGCGACGTCATCGAGTGCGGCTGTCTGCGGTGGCTGCGCCTCGGGTGCGAATGCGCCGCCGAGGGCCGCGACGCCGAGCGCTGCGACGATCGCGGTCAGGACAATCGCCCCGGCCGGGCGGGCATGACGGGGGGCGGGATGGGCCGGCGCGGCGCGGTCGCCGCGCAGCATCCGCCGCAGCGTCGCGTCGCGGTCGATCACGTGGTGCTTGAGGGCGCCCGCGACATGCAGTCCGAGCGCGAGCACCAGCAGCAGGACAAAGACCAGATGCAGGCCCGAGAAGGCGGCAGAGACGGCTTCGGATTTCGGCACCAGTGGCAGCGACTGTCCGAAGGGCCACCAGATCGGCGCAAAGCCCGCGGTGGCGGCGTGGTGGATCCAGCCGGTCAGTGGCGTGGCGACAAGACAGACATAGAGCAGCCAGTGCACCGCCTCGGCCAGCGTGCTTTCAAGCCGCTTTTCGCCATTCAGAAGCGCCGGCCGCGGCTGCGTCGCGGCCCAGAGAATTCGGGCGAGCGCGAGGAAAAAGACGGTGACGCCAAGTGTCTTGTGCAGGCTGAAGAGCTGCGCCTTGGCTGCAAGCTGTCCGGCGGTCGCATAGGGCCACTGATCCGCAACGAGACCGAGAGGCAGGAGCACGAGGATCAGGAGGGCGACGAGCCAGTGCAGCGCGCGCGCGACGGCGCCATAGCTGCTGGTCGTGTTGCGAAGGGACATGGGGACTCCGGGAGTTGGGAACTTTGGAACTTTCCTGACGATACTGCGATGCAGCATCCCGGCCCACGCCCCTGCGCGCACAGGCAATGTGCGCGTGGCCCGTCGCTTGTGAGGCGGCGCCCGAAACGTTAGAGGGGGCACAACATGAAGGAAGGGAGTGAGTATGAGCCGAGCATTCGTGTTTCCGGGCCAGGGCGCGCAGACAATCGGGATGGGCAAGGCGCTGGCCGAGATCTATCCGGCGGCCAGGGCCGTCTTCGATGAGGTCGACACAGCCCTTGGCGAACCGCTGTCAAAGCTGATCTGGGAGGGCGATATCGCCGAGCTGACGCTGACCGCGAATGCCCAGCCCGCGCTGATGGCGACCTCGATCGCGGCGATGCGGGCGCTTGGCGAGGAAGGCGTGGAGGTTACCGCGGCGGCCTTTGTGGCCGGGCATTCGCTGGGCGAATATTCGGCGCTTTGCGCGGCAGGCGCCCTGGGACTGGCCGATACGGCACGGCTGCTGCGAATCCGCGGCAAGGCAATGCAGCAGGCGGTGCCCGTGGGCGAGGGCGCGATGGCCGCGATCCTGGGGCTCGGGCTGGCGGAGGTGATCGAGATTGCGGCCGAGGCGGCGCAGGGCGAGGTCTGTGCTGCGGCGAATGACAACGACCCGGCCCAGGTGGTGGTCTCGGGCACCAGGGCGGCCGTGGAACGTGCCGCGGTGATCGCCAAGGAAAAGGGCGCCAAGCGGGCGCTGATGCTGCCGGTGTCCGCGCCCTTCCATTGCGCACTGATGCAGCCCGCGGCCGAGGCGATGGCCGAGGCGTTGGCGGGGGTTGAAATCGGGACGCCCCGCGTGCCGCTGGTCGCCAATGTGCGGGCCGAGGCGGTGAGCTATCCCGAGGAAATCCGCGCATTGCTGGTCGAGCAGGTGACCCATTCGGTGCGCTGGCGCGAATCCGTCCAGTGGATGGCGGCGCAGGGTGTGACCGAAATCTGGGAAATCGGCGCCGGCAAGGCGCTGAGCGGCATGGTGAAGCGGATCGAGAAATCTATCGTTGTGCGCGCCGTGGGCAGCCCCGAGGATGTGGCCGCGGCGGCGGCAAGCCTGGACGGCTGAGCCGAAGGGCGGTGCCGCCCGTGGCAGCGGCCGCGGGGGTTTTGCACCCCCGCACCCCCGCAGGATATTTTGAAACAGAAGAAGGCGCGGTGGCGCAGGCAGGAGATGACGATGTTCGATTTGACGGGAAAGTCGGCGTTGGTGACGGGCGCCTCGGGCGGGATCGGCGGAGCAATTGCGCGGGCGCTGCATGAGGCAGGGGCGGTTGTGGCGCTTTCCGGGACCCGGGTCGAGCCGCTGGAGGCGCTGGCCGCGGAACTGGGGGAGCGGGCGCATGTGGTGCCATGCAACCTGAGCGACAGTGCGTCGGTCGATGCCTTGCCGAAACTTGCGGCGGCGGCGATGGGCGGGCTCGATATTCTGGTCAACAACGCCGGGGTGACGCGCGACCAGTTGTTCATGCGGATGTCGGACGATGAATGGGCGCATGTGATGGAGGTCAATCTGACCTCGACCATGCGGCTCTGCCGCGGCGCGATCCGGCCGATGATGAAGGCACGGTGGGGGCGGATCATCAATATCTCGTCGATCGTCGGGGCGACCGGCAATCCCGGGCAGGCCAATTATGCCGCATCGAAAGCGGGGATGATCGGCATGACGAAATCGATTGCCTGTGAAGTGGCAAGCCGGGGAATCACCGTCAATGCCGTGGCGCCGGGTTTCATCCGCACCGCGATGACCGACAAGCTGACCGAGGACCAGAAGGCCGCGATCAACACCAAGATCCCGGCCGCACGGATGGGCGAACCCGAGGAGATCGCTGCGGCCGTGCTGTATCTGGCAAGTCCCGAAGCGGGCTATGTCACAGGCGCGACGCTGCACGTGAACGGCGGCATGGCGATGCTGTAAGCCCGGGGCCGCAAATATCGCAGGGAAAAACACCTGTGCCGGGCTTGCGCTGCACGTAGGCTCCGCCCATGTTGCGGAGCACAGAATCGCTCGAGTCATTGGGTGGCATCGGGTGCGGCCAAAGCGTTTGCATTTGCAGGGGAACATGCTAAAGGCGGCGCAGTTTTCGGTCCAGACCCCGCCTTTGCCGGCGGTAAACGGGCAGAAGCCCCGCGCGAGACCGGGCTATGGCGCGCCCCGTCGGGGCAATGGGTCGCCCGGACGGGCACGGAGCAAAAACGGGGCTTGAAACCCCAGTGAATGAGGAACTGACATGAGCGAGATCGCGGATCGCGTGAAGAAGATTGTTGTGGAGCACCTGAGTGTCGAAGAGGACAAGGTGACCGAGAGCGCGTCGTTCATCGACGATCTGGGCGCCGACAGCCTGGACACCGTGGAGCTGGTGATGGCGTTCGAAGAAGAGTTCGGCATCGAGATCCCAGACGATGCTGCCGAGACGATCCAGACCTTCGGCGATGCGGTCAAGTTCATCACCGAAGCTGCCTGAAACCCCGGGCTGTCGGACTATCGAATGGCGCTCCCTTGGTGGGGCGCCGTTTTCGTTTCGGCGCTCTGGCGGGGGGCCGCTCGGTCAGGTCGGGGCGTGTTGCGCGGTCGTGCCGGCACGTGTATCACCGCGCAAAGACTGAATAGAACCGAGGTGTGGAAATGCGGCGAGTGGTTGTCACCGGCTTGGGGATGGTTTCGCCTCTGGCATGTGGCGTCGAGGAGACCTGGGCGCGACTTCTGGCCGGAGACTCCGGCGCCGGCCCCATCACCCGTTTCGATGCATCGCGATTGGTGACGGCCTACGCCTGCGAAGTTCCCTATGGCGACGGAAGCGACGGCACCTTCAATCCCGACGACTGGATGGAGCCGAAGGATCGGCGCAAGGTTGGCGATTTCATCCTTTATGCCGTTGCGGCGGCCGATCAGGCCGTGCGGGATTCGGGCTGGATGCCGGAGGACGAGGAAAGCAGGGAGCGGACCGGTGTGATGATCGGTGCCGGGATTGGCGGGCTGACTTCGATCGCCGAGACAGCGGTGCTGATCAAGGAAAAGGGTCCGCGGCGGGTTTCGCCCTTCTTCATCCCCGGCGCGCTGATCAATCTGGCCAGCGGCCATGTCAGCATCCGCTTTGGGTTCAAGGGGCCGAACCATGCCGTGGTGACGGCCTGTTCGACCGGAGCGCACGCAATCGGCGACGCATCGCGGCTGATCATGCTGGGCGATGCCGACGTGATGGTCGCAGGCGGCACAGAGAGCCCGATCAGCGAGATCGGGATCGCCGGGTTCAACGCCTGCAAGGCGCTGTCGACCAAATACGCCAACGACCCGAGCAGCGCGAGCCGGCCGTGGGATGCCGACCGCGACGGGTTCGTCATGGGCGAGGGGGCCGGGATCGTGGTGCTGGAGGAATACGAACACGCGCTGGCGCGCGGCGCCAAGATCTATGCCGAAGTGCTGGGATACGGGATGTCGGGGGATGCCTATCACATCACCGCGCCGGCCGATGATGGCAACGGCGGCTTCAGGTCGATGACCGCGGCCCTGACGCGGGCCGGGCTGACGCCGGGCGACATTGATTATATCAACGCCCACGGGACCTCGACCATGGCCGACACGATCGAGTTGGGCGCGGTGGAGCGACTGCTTGGGGATGCGGCGAGCAAGGCCACCATGTCCTCGACCAAATCCTCGATCGGGCATCTGCTGGGCGCGGCCGGGGCGGTGGAGGCGATCTTCTCGATCCTTGCGATCCGCGATCAGGTTGCGCCGCCGACGATCAACCTCGATACTCCGCCCGACGGGGTGCGGATCGATCTGGTGGCCAATGCGAAGCGCGAGCGCGAGATCAACACCGTGATGACCAACAGCTTCGGCTTCGGTGGCACCAATGCCACTCTGGTGCTGGGAAGGGCTGTGGCCTGATGGCCAGGTCCATCGCGTCGAATGCGCTGACGATCTTTGTCGTCCTGCTGCTCGGGGTGGCCAGCGCGGTAATCTGGGGCAATCGTGAATATTCCGGCTCTGGTCCGCTGGCCGAGGCGATTTGTGTTCAGGTGCCCACGGGTGCCTCGCTGGGCTCGGTCTCGCAGGCGCTGAAGGCGCAGGGTGCGATCAGCAGCCCGACGATCTTTCGGCTGGGCGCGGAATACAGCAAGCGGTCGGATCTGTTGAAAGCAGGCAGTTTCGTGGTGCCTGCCCACGCCTCGATGGAAGAGATCATCTTAGCCATCACGGCGAGCGGTCGCAGCACCTGTGGCACCGAAGTGAATTATCGGATCGGGGTGGCGATGGCCGATATGATCGTGCGCGATCTCGACCCGGCGACCCAGAAGTACGAGGAAGTTGCGGATATCGACATCGGAGTCGATCCGGTACCGGCGGAAGTCCTCGACATTCTGGCCGAGCCGAGCACGCGGATCCGTGTCACGCTGGCCGAAGGCGTGACGAGCTGGCAGGTGGTCGAGGCGCTGAAGGCGGCGCCGTTCCTTTCCGGCGAACTGGCGACGGTGCCGGCCGAGGGAGCGCTGGCGCCCGACAGCTATGAGGTCGGGCGCAATGCCGACCGTGCTGCGCTGGTGGCGCAGATGGAGACGCGACAGGCGGATATTCTGGGCGATCTTTGGGCCGCGCGGGCGCCGGGGCTGCCCTACGAGACGCCGGATGAGGCGCTGACCATGGCCTCGATCGTCGAGAAGGAAACCGGCGTTGCCGAGGAACGTCCGCTGGTTGCGAGCGTCTTCGTCAATCGTCTGGAGCAGGGCATGCGGCTGCAGACCGACCCGACGGTGATCTATGGCGTCACCGGAGGCAAGGGCGTGCTGGGGCGCGGGTTGCGGCAGAGCGAACTGGCGAAGGCCACGCCCTACAACACCTATGTCAATCGCGGGTTGCCGCCGACGCCGATTGCCAACCCGGGCCGGGCGTCGATTGCGGCGGCGTTGAATCCGGCCGAGAGCGACTATCTGTTCTTCGTGGCCGACGGCAGCGGCGGGCACGCCTTTGCCGCGACGCTGGTCGAGCACAACGCCAACGTCAACCGTTGGCGGGCCATCGAGGCGCAGCGGGCCAACCAGTGAAAGTGTTTAATATTCAGTAACCTGGCGTACGCTGCCCAATGCGGACGGTGCAAAGTTCGCTTGACTTTGCGAACGGTCCAATGTAGAAAACAAGCAAGCTGGAAGACGTGGGCAAGCGCCGGACCGATGGTCCCGGCGCTTTTCTGTTTGTCCCATTTCGCTCGTGCGGAGGAGCATGAGAAAGAGCAGGTTCAATCAATGGATAATTCTATGGCGCCCGTGCCGGCGGGCGATGACGCTGGTCAGTTTTTCGACCAGGCCGTCGAGCTTTATCGCAGCAGCTCGCGGGAGCTGACCGAGATCATTCGCGAGGTCGGCCTGGGCAAGACCGAGCGCGCCAGGAAGCTCTCCCCGGTTCTGTCCGAGATCCGGAAGGCATCGGTCACCATGATGGAGGAGGCAAGGCATGTCGAAGACCTTCGCCGCAGACTCGTCGGGAATGTTCATCAGCAGGCTCTCGACCTTGCCGGGGCCCGCGATGAGATCGGGAGCCGAATGGCTCGTCTGCGCGCCGCACGAGGTGCAGCAGGAATTTCTTGACGGGCTGAGCGGCAACGCATTGTGTGCACTGCCCTGGCTGTTCGAGTTCTGGGCCATGCCCCACCAGTTGCCCCCCCGGGGCGACTGGAAGACATGGGTGATCCTTGGCGGGCGCGGCGCGGGCAAGACCCGCGCCGGGTCGGAATGGGTGCGAAGCCAGGTCGAGGGGGCGGGCCCGGACGACCCGGGTCTTTGCCGGCGCGTCGCGCTGGTTGGCGAGACGGTCGAGCAGGTGCGCGAGGTGATGATCTTCGGCGACAGCGGGATCCTTGCCTGTTCGCCGCCAGATCGCCGCCCGGAATGGCAGGCGACGCGCAAGCGGCTTGTCTGGCGCAACGGGGCGGTCGCCCAGGTGTTTTCGGCCCATGATCCCGAGAGCCTGCGGGGCCCGCAATTCGACTGTGCCTGGGTCGACGAACTGGCGAAGTGGAAAAAGGCCGAGGAGGCCTGGGCAATGCTGCAGTTCGGACTGCGGCTGGGGGAGAACCCGCGGCAATGCGTGACCACGACACCGCGGGATGTCGCGGTCCTGAAGGAGCTGTTGGGGCGGGCATCGACAGTCGTCACTTCGGCCCCGACCGAGGCGAACCGGGCCAATCTGGCGGCGAGTTTTCTTGAAGAAGTCCAGGCGCGTTATGCCGGGACGCATCGCGGACGGCAGGAACTGGACGGCGAGCTGATCGAGGAGGTCGAAGGGGCGTTGTGGACTGCCGCGGCCATCGAGGCTGGGCGGGTCGACCGGGCGCCAGAGCTTGACCGGATCGTGGTCGCGATCGATCCGCCGGTCACGGGCCACAGGGGGTCGGACGAGTGCGGCATTGTCGTCGTTGGCGTCGTCATGACGGGCAGGCCGCGGGATTGGGAAGCCTATGTGCTGGAGGATGCAAGCCTGAGTGCTGCCTCGCCGCTGGCCTGGGCGCATGCCGCTGTTGCGGCGCGAGACAGGCATGGCGCCGACAGGCTGATCGCTGAGGTCAATCAGGGTGGCGATCTGGTGCAGGCATTGTTGAACCAGATCGACCCGATGCTGCCGTTCCGGGCGGTGCGGGCGCAGTTCGGCAAGGCGGCTCGGGCCGAGCCTGTTGCCGCGCTCTATGAGCAGGGACGGGTGCACCATCTGCGCGGGCTTGGCGTGCTTGAGGACCAGATGTGCCGGATGAGGGTCAGGGGCTACGATGGCAGGGGCTCGCCCGACCGGGTTGACGCGCTGGTCTGGGCGCTGACCGAGCTGATGATCGAGCCGGCCGGAGAGTTCCGCCGGCCGGGGATCCGGGCGCTTTAGGCCGGTCTGCTCCGGCCGGTCGCGGGAGAGGGGGCGCTGCCCCCGTCCCGCGGTGCGGGACTCCCCCGGGATATTTTTGAACAGAAGAAGCCTGAATGGAGTGCGAGCGCGGGGCGCGGTCGCGCCACGGCGGGGTCGTGGACGCGCAGGCAGGTCTGCTGGCGTTCGCGATGGCGGGGATCCCGGGTGCAGTCCTGCGGGGCGGCGCCCTGTCCCTGCGCGACCGCCCCCCTGCCATCTGGAAGGGGGCCGGGCGAGCTCATCCGGGGTCCGGCCCCGGCGGAAAACGAGGAGTGAGAGCGCATGGTACTGGAATTCCTGCGAGGGTCCCATAGGTCCGGCCCGGCCGAACTGCCCGAACGCAAGGCCTCGGCCACCGGCCCGGTGATCGCCTGGCAAGGTGCCGGGCGGGCGGTCTGGTCGCCGCGCGATACGCCGGCGCTGACGCGGACCGGCTTCATCGGCAATCCGGTGGGGTTTCGGGCGGTCAAGCTGATCGCGGAAGCGGCGGCGGCCCTGCCGTTGGTCTGTCAGGACGCCAGATGCCGCTATGACACGCATCCGGTGCAGAGCCTGTTGGCACGACCGAATGGGGCGCAGGGCAGGGCCGAGCTGTTCGAGGCGCTCTATGGCCAGATCATGCTGTCGGGCGACGGCTATGTCGAGGCGGTGGGCGACGGCGGCCTGCCGTTCGAGTTGCACGTGTTGCGCAGCGACCGGATGAGCCTGGTGCCCGGTGCCGATGGATGGCCTGTCGCCTATGAGTATTCAGTGGGCGGGCGCAAGCATCGGTTCGAGGTTTCGGGCGAGGTGCCGGCAATCTGCCATATCAAGAGCTTTCATCCGCTTGACGACCACTATGGTCTGTCACCGATGCAGGCGGCGGCGACGGCGATCGATGTGCACAACTCGGCGACGCGCTGGTCGAAGGCGCTGCTCGACAATGCTGCGCGGCCATCTGGGGCGATCGTCTATCACGGTTCGGACGGGCGGGCCGGAACGCTTGCGCCCGATCAGTACGACCGGTTGCTGAGCGAGATGGAGACCTATCATCAGGGCGCACGCAATGCCGGGCGGCCGATGTTGCTGGAAGGTGGGCTCGACTGGAAACCGATGGGGTTCTCGCCGTCCGACATGGAGTTTCAGCAGACCAAGGAGGCGGCGGCGCGCGAGATCGCGACCGCCTTCGGGGTGCCGCCGATGCTGCTCGGGATCCCCGGCGACATGACCTATGCGAATTATCAGGAGGCAAACCGGGCCTTCTATCGCCTGACGGTGCTGCCGCTGGCGGGCCGCGTTGTGGCGGCGCTGTCGGGCTGGCTGGCGCGGTTCACCGGCGACGAGGTGCAGATCGGTCCCGATCTGGACCGGATTCCGGCGTTGAGTGCCGAGCGTGAGGCGCAATGGGCACGGATCGGGGCGGCGGATTTCCTGACCGCCGGCGAAAAGCGCAGCCTGCTGGGGCTGCCGCCGTTGGCCGAGGATGGCCGGTACGACGCAAGGGAGTAGCGTGATGGATGATCTTCTCGTGGCCGGGTTGGAGCGCAAGTTCTGCCAGCTTGATGCTGCACTGACCGTGACGGATGGCTCGGTGATCGAAGGCTATGCCTCGGTCTTCGGTCTGGCGGATCAGGGGGGCGATGTTGTCCAGCCGGGCGCCTATGCCGCCTCGCTGAGCGCTTTGGCGCAGGCGTCGCGGCGGGTGAAGATGCTGTGGCAGCACGATCCGGGGCAGCCGATCGGGGTCTGGGACGAGGTGCGCGAGGATAGCAAGGGGCTGTTCGTGCGTGGCCGGATCCTGACCGATGTCGCCAGGGGCCGCGAGGCGGCGGCGCTGATCGAGGCCGGGGCCATCGACGGGCTGTCGATCGGGTATCGCACAAGGCGGGCCGAGAAGGACAGCAGGGGCCGGCGGCTTTTGCATGATCTGGAGCTTTGGGAAGTGTCGCTGGTGACCTTTCCGATGCTTCCCGAAGCGCGGGTGGGCGCCAAGGGGGAGAGCCCCGAAGCCTGTCTGATGCGTGCCATGGCGGAAGCTTTCGAGCAGGCCCGCCTTGACCTGGCGGACGACTAGGCCCGCCGGTTTTCACGACCTCTCAGGAAGGACCCAAGCGATGAACGATGCCGAGACCAAGGCTCGGGCCGGGAAAGACGTGCCTGACGTCCAGACCGCCATGACGGGGTTTCTGAACGATTTCAGGAACTTTCAGGCAGACATGAAATCCAAGATTCTCAACCAGGAAGAGCGACTGAACATGCTGGATCGCAAGACCACCTTCGCCGGGCGCCCGGCGCTTGCCACCGCGGCCGAGCCCATGGGCGCGCCGCACCAGAAGGCTTTCGAGGCCTATCTGCGGTCGGGCGACGTCGATGCGCTGCGCAGCGTCGAGCTGGAAGCCAAGGCCCTGAGCACCGCGGATGGCGACGGCTATCTGGTCGGGCCGGATACCGCCGAGACGATCCGGGGCATCCTGCAGAGCGGGGCATCGTTGCGCGCGGTCTCGAACGTGGTGGCGATCGAAGGCTCGTCGTTCGAGGTCTTCATCGACGAGAACGACCTTGGGTCGACCTGGGCCAACGAGGCCAGCACCATCGTCGACACCGAGTCTCCGGTGATCCATCGCATCCAGATCCCTCTGCACGAGCTTTCGGCGATGCCGAAGGTCAGCCAGCGGCTGCTCGACGACAGCGCCTTTGACATCGACACCTGGCTTGCGACCCGCATTGCCGACAAGTTCGCCCGCGCCGAGGCGGCGGCGTTCATCAATGGGGATGGCGTCGACAAGCCGAAGGGCTTTCTGGATTATCCGCTGGTCGCCAACGATGCCTGGGCCTGGGGCAGCGTGGGGTATATTCCCACCGGGTCGAACGGCGGTTTCAGCACTGCCGATCCGCTGATCGACCTGGTCTATGCGCTGGGGTCGCAATATCGCAGCCGCGCCAGCTTCGTGATGAACTCGAAGACCACGGGTGTGGTGCGCAAGTTGCGGGACGGCGACGGCCGGTTCCTGTGGGTTGACGGCATGGCATCGGGCGAGCCGGCGCGCCTGTTGGGGTACCGTGTGCTGATCTCGGAAGACATGCCCGACATGTCGAGCTTGGGCGGCGCCATTGCATTCGGCGATTTCTCGGCCGGCTATACCATTGCCGAACGGCCCGACCTGCGGGTGCTGCGCGATCCGTTCTCGGCCAAGCCGCACGTGCTGTTCTATGCGACCAAGCGGGTTGGCGGCGACGTCAGCGACTTTGCCGCGATCAAGGTCCTGAAGTTCTCGGCCGCCTGAGGCCGGTCGAGATCGGCGGCTGGCGCCCTGGTGCCGGTCGCAGTCAGGTATGCGCCCGAAGCCTGCTTCAACCGCGTCGTCCAGCTGCTCCCCCTCCGTCCGAGCGACGCGGGGCGCGTGCCTGTCACTTGCTTCAGGGGCAGTTCAATCCGGAGAAACATGAGCATGATGTTGGTCGAGCAGACCTCAGCGCCTGCGGCGGCTCTGCCGGTTGCGGATTTCAGGAACCACCTGCGCCTTGGCACAGGGTTTGCCGACGAGGGAGCCGAAGACAGCCTGTTGGAGACCTTCCTGCGGGCGGCCATCGCTGCGGTCGAATCCTGGACCGGCAAGGTCCTGTTGCAGCGCGACTTTTCGCTGACGGTGGCGGGGTGGCGCGACAGCCGGGCGCAAAGCCTGCAGTTGGCGCCGGTGTCGGCGATCCGCGCAGTCAGGATCGTCGATTGCCTGGACTGGGAGAGCGTTGTCGATCCGGCCAAGTACCGGTTGCAGCAGGATACCCATCGCCCGGCGCTGATCGCGCGCGGGCTGCTTTTGCCGACGATCCCGCCTCAGGGGTCCGCGGTGATCGATTTCACCGCCGGGTTCGGCGCGGCCTGGGCGGATGTGCCGGCGGATCTGGCGCAGGCGGTGATGCTGCTTGCGGCCTATTACTATGAATATCGTCACGAAATGCGTGTCGGGGGATCGGTCATGCCCTATGGCGTCGCCTCGCTGGTCGACCGCTGGCGCAATCTGCGGGTCGGCGGCGGGAGGGGGCGATGAGCGGCTCTGACCCGGTGCTGAACCGCAAGCTGGTTCTGGAGACGCCAGTGCCGGTGTCTGACGGGGCCGGGGGTGCGCGCCAGAACTGGTCGTCCCTGGGCGTTGTCTGGGCCGAGGTTCGGGCGAGTTCTGGAAGGGAAGCGGAGGAGGGCGCGGTGGCGGTTTCCTCGGGCGCCTACCAGATCACGGTACGCGCGGCACCGCCAGGCCGATTGAACCGGCCGCGGCCGGACCAGCGATTTCGCGAGAACGAGCGGGTGTTCCGAATCCTGGCTGTTGTCGAGACCGGCACCGATGGCCGGTTTCTGACCTGTTTCGCCCGTGAAGAGGAGATCGCCCCATGAGCTATGGCGCCGCGGCCGCATTGCAGGCGGCCGTCTATTCGCGGCTGATGGCGGACCCGGGTCTGACGGGGCTTGTCAACGGCGCGATCTTCGATGTGCCGCCGGCCGGTGCCGTGCCCGAAACCTATGTCAGCATCGGACCCGAGGAGGTCTATGAAGCTGACGACGGCACGGGTGTGGGCGCGCGACACCGTTTCACGGTCAGCGTGGTGACGGCCGAGGCGGGGTTTCACGAGGCAAAGCTCGTCGCCGCGGCGGTGTCGGATGCGCTGCACGGCGCGAGGCCTGCGCTGTCGCGCGGCCGTGTCGTCTGGATCACGTTCCAAAGGGCGGTCGCACGGCGGTTTGGCGCCGGCAACCGCCGCCGGATCGACCTGAGGTTCGAGGCCCGGGTCGATCTGGACTGAGACATATCGCGGGCCGCGTCCCGCAAACCTGAACATGGAGAACGGATATGGGTGCACAGGCGGGCAAGGATCTGCTGATCAAGATCGACATGACGGGCGGCGGAAATTTCACGACCGTGGCCGGACTTCGCGCGACCAGGGTCAGCTTCAACGCCGAGACAATCGACGTCACGAGCCTTGAGAGCGCGGGCGGGTGGCGCGAGCTGCTGGCAGGGTCGGGGATGCGATCGGCGACGATCAGCGGCTCGGGCGTGTTCAAGGATGCCGCGACCGACGAACGCGCGAGGGCGATCTTCTTTGCCTCGGAGACGCCGGACTTTCAGGTCGTGATCCCGGATTTCGGCATCGTGGAGGGACCGTTCCAGGTGACCTCGATCGAATATGCCGGAAGCCACAATGGCGAGGCGACGTACGAATTGGCCATGGCGTCGGCGGGCGTGCTGGCTTTCACTGCGATCTGAGCCATGGCCAATCCTTGGACGGGCGAGGTGACGCTGGAACTCGACGGGCGGCCGATGGTCTGCAAGTTGACGCTGGGCGCGCTGGCGGAACTGGAGGCCGGGCTCGATGAGGGATCGTTGATCGACCTGGTCGAGCGGTTCGAGGCCGGCCGGTTTTCGGCCCGTGACGTGCTGGCCTTGATCGTGGCGGGGCTGCGCGGCGGCGGTTGGGTTGGAACCGCGGCCGAGCTGCGTGCCGCCGAGATCGCGGGCGGGCCGCTTGAGGCGGCACGAGTGGCGGCCGAGATGCTGGCGCGCGCCTTTTCGCTGCCGGAGGCGTCTGCGCGATGAGGCTCGACTGGGCGGGGTTGATGCGACTGGGGCTGACCGGGCTCGGCCTTCGACCGGTCGAATTCTGGCGGCTGACGCCCGTCGAACTGATGGTGATGCTCGGCCTCGATGCGGCCGGCCCACCGATGACCCGCGCGCGGCTGGACGAGCTGGCGCGCTCTTTCCCGGACCGGACAGAGGGGTGATTCATGGACATCGAAACCGACGATCTGGAGAATTTCGACCGCCAGGTCGAAGCGCTGAATGCCAGCCTGAGCGGTGCAGGGAACATGGCGAGCGCCTTCGACGCAGAATTGAAAAAGATGCAGGAAGGGCTGACGCGGACCGGATCGAGTGTCGGATCGCTGTCGTCGAGCATTGGCAGCGGGTTGCGGCGCGCCTTTGACGGGCTTGTTTTTGACGGGATGAAGGCCTCGGATGCGCTGAAGCTTGTGGGCCAGTCGATCGTCAATGCCACATATTCGGCGGCTTTGAAGCCGATCACCAACCAGCTTGGCGACATGGTCGGCGGCGGGATCTCGAACCTGCTGGGCTTTGCCAATGGCGGCTCGTTTGCCCAGGGGCGGATCATGCCCTTTGCCAAGGGCGGCGTGGTGACCGGGCCGAGCCTTTTTCCGATGCGCAACGGCACCGGGCTGATGGGCGAGGCGGGCGCCGAGGCGATCATGCCCCTGACCCGCGGAGCGGACGGACGGCTTGGCGTCAGGTCCCAGGGCGGCGGGCAGCAGCCGGTCAACGTCGTCTTCAACGTCTCGACACCTGACGTGGCCGGGTTCCAGCGCAGCCGGTCGCAGATTGCCGCGCAGTTCGGCCGGGCGCTGGGCCGCGGGCAGCGGAACCGCTGAGAGCAACAGGGAGGGTGAACATGTCATTTCACGAGGTCCGGTTTCCGGCGGCGCTGAGCTTTGGTTCGAGCGGCGGGCCATCGCGGCGCACCGATATCGTGGCGCTGGCCAACGGCTTTGAGGAGCGCAACACGACCTGGGCGCATTCGCGGCGGAAATACGATGCCGGCGTGGGGGCAAGGTCGCTTGATGACATCCATACGCTGATCGCGTTCTTCGAGGCGCGGATGGGGCAGCTTTATGGTTTCCGGTGGAAGGATTGGGCTGACTTCAAATCCTGCAAGCCGTCCGAAACCGTCGGGCCGCTTGATCAGACCATCGGTGTCGGGGACGGCACGGCGACCGAGTTTCAGTTGACCAAGAGCTACGTCTCGGGGGGCGCTGCCTATGTGCGACCGATCCGGAAGCCGGTGGCGGAAACTGTGCGGGTGGCGCTTGACGCGACCGAGGTTGCGGAAGGATCCGGGTGGGAGCTTGACCCGGCAACAGGGCTTGTCCGTTTCAGTGTTGCACCAGCGGATGGGGTGATCGTGACGGCGGGGTTCGAATTCGACGTTCCGGTCAGGTTCGATACCGACACGATCCAGACCTCGGCCGTGAGCTTTCAGGCGGGCGAGGTGCCCGACGTGCCGGTGATCGAGGTGCGCTCATGACACTCGAGTCCGATCTGGCCGAACAGGCGCTGCATGCACACCTTGCTACAGGGGCGACCACGGTCTGCAGGTGTTGGCGGCTGGCGCGGCGCGATGGCGTGACCCTCGGTTTCACAGACCATGACGAGGATCTGGTGATCGAGGGCCTGAACTATCGCGCGAACACCGGGTTTTCGGCCCGGGCTTTCGAGCAGACCACGGGGCTTGCCGTCAACAACGGCGAGGCGCTGGGCGCATTGAGCGACGTCGCACTGGCTGACGCGGATATCACCGCCGGGCGGTATGATGGAGCGGAGGTCCGGGTCTGGCTGGTGAACTGGCGCGATCCGGCGATGCGATATGTCGAGTTTGCCGGAACGATTGGCGAGGTTGTGCGGCGCGGCGACACGTTCGACGCGGAATTGCGCGGCCTGACCGAGCCCCTCAACCAGCCTCAGGGGCGGGTCTTTCAGAGCCAGTGCTCGGCGTTGCTTGGCGACCGGCGGTGCGGCGTGGTCATGGCAGCCCCTGGCATGTCGGTCGAGGCGGTGATCGATACCTGCGAGGGGGAACGGGTTCTGGGGTTCAGCGGGCTTGGCAGTTTCCAGGCGGGTTGGTTCACCCGGGGGCGCGTCGAATTATTGAGCGGGGCGGGGCGGGGGCTGGTCGGGCTGGTAAAGGCAGACCGGAGTCTGGGGGCGTCGCGCCAGGTCGAACTGTGGCAAAGCCTTCGTGCGGGTGTGGCCGTGGGCGATACCGTCCGCCTTGAGGCCGGTTGCGACAAGCGTGCCGCGACCTGCAAAGCGAAGTTCGCCAACTTCCGAAATTTCCGCGGCTTCCCGCACATTCCGACCGAGGATTGGCTGGCAGCCTATCCCAAACAAAGCGGCATGAACGACGGCGGCAGCACGAACGGTGCGGGTGGCACGGTGTGGGAGGTTTGACGGCCATGCGGGACGACATCGTGGAGATCGCGCGGGGCTGGATCGGAACGCCCTATTGCCACCACGCCTCGCGCCGAGGGGCGGGATCCGATTGTCTCGGGCTGATCCGTGGGGTCTGGCGCGAGTTGTTCGCACGGGAACCGGAGGCCGTGCCGCACTACACATCGGACTGGGCCGAGGCGTCGGGTGAGGAAAGGCTGTGGAGTGCTGCTGGGCGTCATCTGGTTCTGCGCGACCCCGGAAAACTCCCGGATCCCGGATCCGTCGTCCTGTTTCGCATGCGTTCGGGGGCCGTTGCCAAGCATCTGGGGATCGCGGCGTCGCGGGATGGCGCGGCAAGCTTCATCCACGCCTATGTCGGTCACGGTGTCGTGGAAAGCGCGCTTTCGCAGCCGTGGCAGCAGCGGATCGCCGCCTGTTTCGACTTTCCCCAAGGAGGGAACTGATGGCCACACTCGTTCTTTCGGCGGTCGGCGCGGCCGCCGGCAATGCGCTGGGCGGTTCGGTCCTGGGCCTGTCGACCGCCGTGATCGGCCGTGCGCTGGGCGCGACGCTCGGCCGGGTGATCGACCAGAGGCTGCTGGGCGGCGGCAGTCAGGTCGTCGAGACCGGCCGCATCGACCGCTTTCGCATCACCGGCGCCGGCGAGGGCGGCCGGGTCGACAACATTTATGGCCGGATGCGGACCGGCGGGCAGGTGATCTGGGCTACCAACTTTCGCGAGCATGTGGATACCGAGGAAGCTGGTGGCAAGGGTGGCGGGATGCTGGGCGGCGGTGGCGGTGCGACGACGCGCAGCTACAGCTATTCGATCAGTCTGGCGATTGCGCTTTGCGAAGGCGAGATTCTGACGGTCGGGCGGATCTGGGCGGATGGCGAGGAGATCGGCCGCGACGAATTGGACATGCGGGTCTACAAGGGCGCCGAAGACCAGCTGCCCGATCCCAAGATCGAGGCCGTCGAGGGCGCCGGGAACGCGCCGGCCTATCGCGGGCTTGCCTATGTCGTCCTGGAGGATGTCGAGCTTGGCCGGTTCGGCAACCGGGTGCCGCAATTCTCGTTCGAGGTCATAAGGCCGACCAGCGCAGAGTTCGTTCCCGATCATGCGCGCAGCCTGTCGCAGATCATCCGCGGGGTCGCGCTGGTCCCCGGTACGGGCGAGTACGCGCTGGCCACCACGCCAGTCCATTATTCCACGGGCCTCGGGTGGAACCGGTCGGCCAACGTCAACTCCTCCAGCGGCAAGACCGATTTCCGCACCTCGCTGGAACAGTTGAGCAACGAGTTGCCGGTCTGCCAGACCGTGTCGCTGATTGTGTCCTGGTTTGGCGACGACCTGCGCTGCGATCGCTGCCAGATCAAACCCAAGGTCGAGCAGAACGGGGTCGACGGGGCGAGCATGCCGTGGCGCGCCGGCGGCGCTGTTCGTGACGATGCTGGGGAAATCGCCAAGGTCGACGGTCGCCCTGTCTATGGCGGCACGCCGACGGACCAGTCGGTCGTGGAAGCGATCCGCGCATTGCGAAACGCGGGCAAGGCGGTGACGTTCTATCCGTTCCTGTTGATGGAGCAGGCGCAGGGCAATTCCCTTGTCGATCCCTGGTCGGGAGCTGTTGGCCAGCCGCCCTTTCCCTGGCGGGGCAGGATTACCACATCGCTGGCGCCGGGCGTCGCGGGATCTGCTGATGGCACGCTTGCTGCCCGCGCGGAAGTGCGCGCATTCTTCGGCGATGCCATGGTCGATGACTTCCCGGTTGCCGGGGACGAGGTCGGCTATTCCGGGCCGGCCGAGTGGTCGTTCCGAAAGTTCATCCTGCATTATGCGCATTTGTGCGCGGTGGCCGGAGGTGTCGACGCCTTCTGCATCGGATCGGAGATGCGCAGCCTGACCCAGATCCGGGCCGAGGCGAACAGCTTTCCGGCCGTGGAGGAGCTTCGCCAGCTCGCGGCAGAGGTGCGCGCGGTTCTCGGTCCCGAAGCAAAGATCGGCTATGCCGCCGATTGGAGCGAGTATTTCGGCTATCACCCCGAAGATGGCAGCGGTGACGTGTTCTTTCACCTCGATCCCCTTTGGGCAGACCCCGCGATCGATTTTGTGGGGATCGACAATTACATGCCGCTGTCGGATTGGCGTGACGGGGGCGATCATGCCGACGCGTCCTATGGGTCGATCTATGACGTGGCCTATCTGAAGTCGAACGTTGCCGGCGGCGAGGGGTTCGATTGGTACTATGCCGACGAGGCCGGCCGCGACGCCCAGGATCGATTGCCGATCACCGATGGCGCCCATGGCGAACCCTGGATCTATCGTTACAAGGACTTGCGAAGCTGGTGGTCGAACGCTCATCACGACCGCGTCGACGGTGTGCGAGGCGCTGCACCAACGGCGTGGATCCCCGAGAGCAAGCCGATCTGGTTCACCGAGATGGGCTGCGCGGCCGTCGACAAGGGCACCAACCAGCCCAACAAGTTCATCGACCCGAAGTCGTCGGAATCGAGCCTGCCCTATTACTCGGATGGAACGCGGGACGACTTTGTTCAGGCTCAGTACCTGCGGGCGATGTATTCGTTCTGGGGCGATCCCGTGAACAACCCCGCTTCCGGCATCTATGGCGGTGCGATGGTTGATCTGTCGCGTTCGCTGGTCTGGGCTTGGGATACGCGGCCCTTTCCGCATTTCCCGCTTAATTCAGAGCTCTGGAGCGACGGCGAGAACTATTTCAAGGGTCATTGGCTGAATGGGCGCACCTCGTCGGAATCGCTGGCTGCGGTGGTCGCCGAAACCTGCGGGCGCGCGGGTCTTCCGGAGGTCGATGTGAGACGGCTGTATGGCAGCGTCCGCGGCTATACTCTGGCAGAGGCGAGCCATGCGCGGGCGGCAATCCAGCCATTGATGCTGGCACATGGGTTCGATGCCTCGGAGCGCAACGGCGTCTTGCATTTCCGCAGCCGAACCGGGCTGACGGATTTCACCATCAATGCGGATGCGCTTGCCGTCACCGAAGAGGTTGGGCCGGATGTGGAAACGCAGCGCGTGCCCGAGGTCGAAATCGCCGGGCGGGTGCGGCTCAATTGTCTGCGCGCCGGCCGCGATTTCGAGGTGATGTCGGTCGAGGCGGCGTTTCCCGACGAGACCAACCCTGCGGTCTCGTCAAGTGAGCTGGCAATGTGCCTGACGACCGAGGAGGCCCGCGCGATTGCCGAGCGTTGGCTGACCGAGTCGCGGGTGGCACGCGATTCCGTTCGCCTGGCGCTGCCTGGCTCGCTGCGCAAAGTCCGGGCGGGCGATGTGATCGAAACCACGTCGCCGAATCGTGAAGGGCGATACCGGATCGACCGGGTCGAAAGCGGTGATGTCCAGATTGTCGAGGCCGTACGCGTCGAAGAGGCAGTCTTTCGGCTGGGAGAGGCGGTCCCAGACGAGATCCGGGCCAAACCCGTGCAATCGCCGGTGCCTGTCTATTCGGTGTTTCTCGATCTTCCGCTGCTGACCGGCAAGGAAGATCCGATTGCGCCTCATGTTGCGATCACGGCCAATCCCTGGCCGGGATCGGTGGCGATCTATTCGTCATCCGAAAACGACGGCTATCGATTGAACAGCCTGATCGGCAAGCGTGCGGTCATCGGCCTGACCGAAACGGTGCTGGAACCGATATCGCCTGGGATCTTCGATCGTGGGGCACCGCTTAGGGTGCGCTTCAGTTCCGGCGCCACCAGCCCCTGTTCGGAAGAGCGGATGCTCAACGGGGCGAATGCAGCTGCGATCGGAGATCCCGCGACCGGGATTTGGGAAGTGTTCCAGTTCGCGGAAGCGACACCGCTAGGTGGCTCGACCTTCGAACTTGGTCACAGGCTGCGCGGACAGCTCGGGACCGACGCGGAAACGCCGATGGCCTGGCCGGTTGGCAGCCACGTTGTCCTGCTTGACGGAGCGCCGGAACAGATCGATCTGGCGGCATCGGCACGGGGATTGGAGCGGCACTATCTGTTCGGCCCGCAGAACCGGCCCTTTGACGATGCCTCGTATCTGCATGAAATCCATGCCTTTGCCGGCGTGGGCCTTCGCCCCTATGCTCCCGTCCATTTGCGGGTCCGCGACGTCGGCGGGGACCTGCAGTTCACCTGGATCCGGCGGACGCGGATCGATGGCGACAGCTGGGAATCGCTCGACGTGGCTTTGGGCGAAAGCGTCGAGCAATACCTTGTGCAGGTGCTCGTCGCCGGCGTGGTCGTGCGCGAGGAATTCGTCGGATCGCCGGTATGGACCTATGACGCAGCGCGGCGGTCGGCTGACGGAGCGGCGGGTGCGTTTTCTGTCCGCGTGGCACAGGTTTCCGACCGCTTTGGGCCGGGACAATTCAGAAGGATCGACATCCATGAGTAACACAGCCTCCTTGGGGTTACCCCTGATCCAACCCAGTCAGGCTCAGAAACACGTCACGGTGAACGAGGCGCTGGTACGTCTGGACGGGTTGGCCCATCTGGTATTGCGGTCGCGCAGTCTGCCCGCGCCGCCGGTGACGTTTGCCGATGGCGATTGCTATGCTGTCCCGAGCGCAGCGTCCGGTGTTTGGTTCGGCCACGGCGGAGACGTGGCGATTGCGAGCGGCGGCGGATGGATCTTTGTCCCGCCGCGGGATGGCTGGCGCGGCTGGATTGAGGATGAATCCTGCGAGGCGGTGTTCTTCGGCGGCGCTTGGCAGGAGGGGGTTCTGGCCCTGTCCCCGAATCTTGCAGTGTCACGGTTTGTCGTCGTCGAGGCCGAGCATGCCGTGGTCGCCGGTGGCGCCCAGTCGGTCGCTCTCGACATTCCGGCCAATGCGATGCTGTTTGCCTGCTCGGCGCGGGTAGTCGAGGATCTGACGGGCACGGCCAGCGCCTGGAGCCTTGGGCTTGGTGGCGAGGCGACGAAGTTCGGAACCGGGATGGGCACCGGGGCGGGGTCGTATTGCACCGGGATCCTGTCGCAGCCGACGACCTATTATTCCGCTGTTCAGCCGCTTCTGTCACCCGTCGGGGGCGCGTTCGTGGCGGGACGGCTTCGTGTCGCCGCTCACTACTATTCGATCCGGCTGCCCGATTGACCCGGTGAAAGGTGCCGGTCCCGCGGCCCGGTTACCTTTTGTCGACGATCATCACTGGAGAGTGACGTTCTGTCGACGAGGCGACGGAAACAGTCAGGGTTTCGGTCCCGGACGGCTTCAGGTAAGAATGGTCAAAACCGAACTCCATTCCGGACCCGATCGGGAGCGACGCATGATGCTTGGTACGATGGACCAAATTGCCACTCTGGACCCTGTGTGGGGCCGGATCACGCAGGAAGCCCGTGTGGCCGTGGCCGATGAGCCGCTGCTGGGCGGGTTGATCCATTCGAGCGTGCTGCACCATCCGACGCTGGAGCGGGCGCTGGCCTATCGGATTTCGATGAAGCTTGCGTCAAGCGAGATGTCCGAACAGATCCTGCGGGAGATCGCTGACGAGGCCTATGCCGCGGATCCCGATCTCGGCGCCGCGGCGCGAGCCGATCTGGTGGCGACATTCGACCGCGATCCGGCCTGCCACCGGTTGCTGCAGCCAATCCTGTTCTTCAAGGGTTTTCAGGCACTGCAAGCCTATCGCGTCGGCAACTGGTTGTGGCGTCAGGACCGTCGCGATTTCTCCTATTTCATTCAGATGCGGGTTTCCGAAGTCTTTGGCGTCGATATCCATCCGGCGGCCGTGCTTGGCCGCGGGATCATGATCGACCACGCGCATTCGATCGTCATTGGCGAAACCGCAGTGGTCGGCGACAATGTCTCGATGCTGCATTCGGTCACGCTTGGCGGGACTGGCAAGGAGGATGGCGACCGTCATCCGAAGGTCCACAACGGCGTCATGATCGGCGCCGGGGCAAAGATCCTCGGGAATATCTCGGTCGGGTCGTGCAGTCGTATCGCAGCGGGATCGGTCGTGCTGGAGGATGTTCCGCCGAAAGTGACCGTTGCCGGCGTGCCGGCACGGATCATCGGCAAGGCGGGATGCTCTCAACCCTCGATCTCGATGGATCAGATGCTGTCCGGACGCAGTTCGTCTGCGGGGGAATAGGGGCTTTGATGCGGCGTGATGGCCAAGGCGTCACCGCCGTATCTTGCCGTGGATTGACCCGATCTTCCGCAGGCGTCATCAACGCTGCATGACGTTCGCAAATCAAATCGTTCGCGTCCCGATCCCGTTTGACCCGGAGGCGGGAACGGATATGGCCGCCGGTCTGCCGCCATTTGCGCCTGAGATCCGCGAGCTTTTGCTGGGGGCAGGAGGCTGCAGCTCTTACCTTCGGGGGCTTATCCAGAAGGAGGCCGAGTGGCTTTCGGAAGCGCTCGAGCGGGATCCTGGCGAGATTCTTCCGGAACTGACCGCCCCCGCGGCGTTGGCGCCGCAGGAGGATGTGAAGCGCGGACTGAGGCGGGCCAAGGGCCGGCTCGCGCTTTATACCGCCCTTGCGGATCTTGCGGGCGTCTGGTCGCTGCGGGAGGTCACCGAGGCGCTCACCGTCTTTGCGGACTATTCTGTTGATCGGGCGCTGAAGACTTCAATTGCCATTGAGATCGAAAAGAAGAAGCTGCCCGGCCTGTCCGCGGACGCAGTCGCGACTGGCGGCGGCATGTTTGTGCTGGCAATGGGCAAGATGGGCGCCCTCGAGCTGAACTATTCCTCCGATATCGACCTGATCTGCCTGTTCGACGAGACCCGTTTTGCGGACAAGGACTATCTGGACGCGCGCGCGACGTTTATTCGAGCAACGCGGCGGGCGATGGCGATTCTGAGCGACAAGACCGAGGATGGCTATGTCTGGCGCACCGATCTGAGGCTTCGTCCAGATCCTTCAGTCACGCCGGTCTGTCTGTCCATGGATGCCGCTGAGCGATACTATGAATCGGTCGGACGCGCCTGGGAACGGGCTGCCTTTATCAAGGCACGCCCCTGTGCCGGGGACATCGACGCCGGCGAACGGTTCCTTGAGCATATCCGGCCATTTGTCTGGCGGCGCCATCTGGACTTTGCCGCGATCCAGGATGCCTACGACATGCGGCTGAAAATCCGCGCACACCGGGGACAATACGAGACCGGCAGTCTGACCGGCCGAAACGTGAAGCTTGGCCCCGGCGGCATTCGCGAGATCGAGTTCTTCACCCAGACCCAGCAGATCATCGCGGGCGGCCGGGACCCTGACCTTCGGGTCCGCGGAACCGTTCAGGCGCTGTCCTGCCTGTCCGAGGCAGGCTGGATTCCAGCGCATGTCGCCGCGGAGCTATCCGATCACTACAGCGTCTTGCGAGAAATCGAGCACAGGCTGCAGATGGTTTCGGACGCACAGACCCAGATACTGCCGACGAATGACGAAGGCTTTGACCGTATCGCCCGGATGTGCGGCGAGGCGGACACTGCCCGGTTCAAGGCGCGTCTGCAGGAGCGGCTGACGGCTGTGCGGGACAGGACCGAGGAGTTTTTTGCCCCCGGATTGAAGGGGGCAGAAGAGAGCCCCGCAGTTGCAGACCCCGAGATCGTTGAACGCTGGCGTGGCTATCCGGCACTGCGGTCGAGCCGCGCGCAGGCAATTTTCGAGCGGCTGAAGCCCGATCTGCTGGCCCGCTTGAACGCGGCCCCTCGTCCGGAAGAGGCGCTTTCGGCCTTTGACGGGTTCCTGTCCGGATTGCCGGCGGGAGTGCAGCTGTTTTCGATGTTCGAGGCCAATCCCAATCTGCGCGCTTTGATCGTTGATATTGCCGCGACTGCACCGGCGTTGGCACGGTATCTTTCCCGGAACTCCCAGGTTCTGGATGCCGTGATCGGTGGGTCATTCTTTGATGAATGGCCCGGCCCGGCGGCATTGTCTGCGGAGCTCTCGCAGCGACTTTCCGAAAGCTCCGACTACGAACGACAGCTCGACGCCGCGCGCCATTGGCACAAGGAATGGCACTTCCGGATCGGCGTGCATCTGTTGCGCGGCGTTATCGACGTTCCCGAGGCGGGGCGGCAATACGCCGATCTGGCCGAGGCCGTTCTAAAGGCCCTGCTTCCGGTGGTCGCGGCCAACTTTGCACGCGCGCACGGCCCCTTGCCCGGCCGCGGCGGTGTCGCGCTCGGGATGGGGTCTCTCGGTGCGGGCTGGATCAATTCCCAATCCGATCTCGACCTCATCATGATCTATGATGCCGCGGGTATCGAGGCTTCGGAGGGGCCGCGTCCTCTGTCCGTTGCAACCTACTATGCCCGGCTGACCAAGGCGATTGTGACCGCCCTGAGCGCTCCGACGGCCGAGGGCAAGCTTTATGAGGTCGACATGCGGCTTCGCCCCTCGGGCAAGCAGGGGCCGGTTGCTACTGCGCTTTCGGCCTTCGAGAGTTACCAGCGAACAGATGCCTGGACCTGGGAGCATCTGGCGCTGACCCGCGCGAGGCCTGTTGCCGGTTCGGCCGCGGTCGTGGGGGACGTCGAACGGATCCGGTCCGAGGTTCTTTGCCTGCCGCGAGATCCGGCAAGGATCCTGGCCGACGTACGCGACATGCGGGCCCGTCTGGCCGAAGCGAAGGCGCAAGCCGGGCCGTTCGACGTGAAATCGGGGCCGGGTGGCCTGCAGGACATCGAACTGGCGGCGCAGACCGCGGCACTTCTACAGGGATCACAGGCGCGCACCACGGCGCGACAACTGCTTGCGGCGGCTGCGGGGGGCTGGCTCACCACGGACGAGGCTGATCAGCTGACCGCAAGCTATCGGCTGGCGCGCTCGGTTCAGAGCATCGGCAAGCTGATCGTCGATGGTCCGTTCGAGCCAGACAGTCTGGGACTGGGCGGCTGGGAGGTGATGGCACGCGAGACCGGGGCGCCGGATGTCGAGGCTCTGATCGAAATGATTGCCGGGCGTCGGCAGACCGCGGCCGAGATCGTTGATCACATGCTTGCCCGTACCGGACCCCAAAAGGTAGACGGCTGACGACGCAAGCCCGGGTTCAGAACCGGTAACTGTCGGGTCTGTCGTATCGACGGACCTGACGGGGTTGTGGCCCGCCGATCCCCTTTCGATCTGTACCCCGGATGCAGAAGGCGACCCGCCAGTCTGTGCAGGACGCCGCCGGCCGGAGTAGAGGCGCCGCGATCAACAGCGCCGCTTCCCCGAAACGGCTATCCCCGGTCGGCCATCAGAGGGCGAGCTTGGTCGCTTCCCGGGCCAGGGCTTCGATTGCGTCCCAGTCCTCGGCATCGACCAGATCCTTTGGTGCGACCCAGCTTCCGCCCACGCAGATCGTGTTGCTGAGCGCCAGGTATTCCCTTGCGTTCTTGGGGCTGACACCACCCGTCGGGCAGAAGGTGACCTGGGGCAGGGGCGCACCGATCGCCTTCAGGGCGGGCACCCCGCCATTGATCTCGGCCGGGAAAAACTTCTGTAGTGTATAGCCGCGCTCGAGCAGGGCCATAACTTCAGTCACTGTCGCCGCTGCAGGCAAAAGCGGCAGGTCGGCCTCCTCGCAGGCCGACATCAGGCGGTCGGTGGCGCCGGGCGAGACGCCGAACATCGCGCCGGCGTCCTTGGCCGCGGCGACGTCAGCGGGGGTAAGCAGGGTGCCTGCGCCGACGACCCCGCCCGGCACTTTGGCCATCTCGCGGATCACCTCGAGCGCTGCGGGAGTGCGCAGTGTGACCTCGAGCGCGGGAAGCCCGCCGGCCACCAGCGCCTCGGCTATCGGCCGCGCCTTTGCCGGATCCTCGACCACGAGGACCGGAACCACAGGCGCCAGACGGCAGATTTCGGCGGCACGTTTGCTTGCTTCTTCGGGTGTCATCAGTTCATTCCTCCGCAGCGCGGGTTGGCGGGTAGATCCGCGGGTGTTGTTGCAGCCATCGCGTGCGGTGACAACGGGTCAGAGCACCGCGCAGGCCCCGGTGGTCGACGGCCCCGCGTTGCGGCGGAAATTGGCAAAAAGCTCGCGCCCCATCCCGAATTCGTTGCCCGACAGGTCGATCACGACCGGTGCGCGTTCGGCGAAGCCGTCCTCCAGAACGTCGAGCGTCCCGGCCAGCGAGTCGACCCGAACAAGGTCACCGTCTCGCAGGCGCGCAATTGGTCCTCCGGCGGCGGCCTCGGGACTGACATGGATCGCTGCAGGCACCTTGCCGCTGGCCCCCGACATCCGTCCATCTGTTACCAGCGCAACCCTCAGCCCGCGGTCCTGCAGGACGGACAGCACCGGGGTCAGGCCGTGCAGTTCGGGCATGCCATTGGCGCATGGGCCCTGAAAGCGGACGACGACGACCGTGTCCTCGGTGAACTCGCCGGCCTGGAATGCAGTCTTGACCGAGGCCTGGTCGTGGAACACCCGAGCTTTCGCCTCGATCACCTGGCGGTCGGGGGCGACGGCCGAGACCTTGATTACCCCGCGACCCAGTGAACCATCGAGCTGCTTCAGCCCGCCGCTCGCCTGGAACGGATTGGAGGCGGGGCGCAGGATCCTGTCGTTCAGGCTTTCTTCCGGGCCATCTTCCCAGACCAGCGCGCCGTCGCGCAGCTTGGGCTCGCGGGTATAGCGCGCCAGCCCCTCGCCAGCCACGGTCCGTGTGTCGGGGTGCAGCAGACCTGCGCCCAGCAATTCGCCGATCATATAGCCGAGTCCGCCGGCAGCGTGGAAATGGTTCACGTCGGCAAGGCCGTTGGGATAGACCCGCGCCATCAGCGGTGTCGCGTCCGAAATCTCGGAAAAATCCTCCAGCGTCAGATGGATCCCCGCCGCACGCGCCATTGCCGGCAGGTGCAGCACCAGATTGGTCGATCCGCCGGTTGCCATCAGCCCGACCATGCCGTTGACGAAGGCACGTTCGTCCAGCACCTCGCCCACGGGCGTATATTCGTTGCCGAGGGCCGTGATCGCGGCCGCACGCTCCACCCCGGCAATGGTCAGGGCATCCCTGAGCGGCGTGTTCGGGTTCACGAAACTTGCGCCCGGCAGGTGCAGCCCCATGAATTCCATCAGCATCTGGTTGGTATTGGCGGTGCCGTAGAAGGTGCAGGTGCCCGGACCGTGGTACGAGGCCATCTCGGCCTCCATCAGCTTGTCACGGCCGACCTCGCCGGTGGCAAAAAGCTGGCGCACCTTCGACTTCTCGTCATTGGGCAGGCCCGACGTCATCGGCCCGGCCGGCAGAAACACCGTCGGCAGGTGCGAAAAGCTTGCCGCCGCCATGATCAGTCCCGGCACGATCTTGTCGCAGACGCCGAGGAACAGCGCCGCATCGAAGGTGTTGTGGCATAGCGCGACACCTGCCGCCATGGCGATCACGTCGCGAGAGAACAGGCTCATTTCCATGCCGGTCTGGCCTTGGGTGACACCGTCGCACATCGCGGGAACCCCGCCGGCCACCTGGGCTGTCGCGCCTGCCTTGCGCGCGGCCTCGCGGATCAGCTCGGGATACCTCTCGAAGGGCTGGTGGGCCGACAGCATGTCGTTATAGGCGGTGACGATGCCGATGTTCGGCGCCCGTCCCTCGGCAAGAAGGTCCTTCTCGGCCCCCATCGCCGCATAGGCATGGGCCTGGTTGCCGCAGCTCAGATGCGCCCGCGCCGGCCCCGTTTCGGCTGCGCGCCGCATCCGCTCGAGGTAGTCCTTCCGGCTGTCCTGACTGCGTTGCACGATACGTTCGGTCACTCGGGCGATCGTGGGGTTGAGGTCCATCGAACTCTCTCCTTCGCTGCTGCGAACGGTATAGCTGGTTAGCGCTAACGCCGCAATTCCCGGCCGCGATGTCGCCGGGTGTTTCCCGGGGATATTGACGCCTGCCATGTGGTTTCTGCAAGGCGGGCTTTCACTGATAGCGCTATCTAGGTCAAGTATGTTGAACTATATCGGTTGGCAGGGAGGGACCGCTAGTTCATTTGAAAAGGCAGGACCCATGACAGTTCAATCGCTCGACCACTTCAGCGACACAAATACCAAATTCAGCGACTTCTCCGAGATCGAACGCGAGGCGGCACGGCTTCGGGCCGAATTCATCCGTGAGCAGGCTGTCGCATTTTCCAGCTGGCTGCGCGGTGTGTTCCGCGGTCGTCCGCTTCGTCACCCGGCCTGACCCACCGCGGCGGCGGTCACAGGACCGCAGGACCACCCCTGAGATCGGTTCCCATGACCCGTTTGCCGATAAGGCCCCGGCAGTTCCACACGCCGGGGCTTTATCCTTTTCCGGGGACCGGATAGGTCGGGCATATGTCTGACGCTCCCTTGCCCGATTCACGCCCCGACACGTCCCGCGCCACGGTTCGCCTGCGCCCCAATGCCGATGCCCGCGCGATCCGCCACGGCTTCCCTTGGGTCTATGCCGACGAACTGGTGATCGACCGGCGCACCCGCGGCCTTGCCCCGGGCGCTATCGCCCTGCTCGAGGATGCCGCACGCACGCCCCTTGGTCTCGTGGCCGTCAACCCGTCGTCCAGAATCATCGCCCGAATGCTCGACCGCGATCCCGAGGTCAGCATCGACCAGCGGTGGTTCAAGGCGCGCCTGATCCGGGCGCTTTCGCTGCGCGAACGGCTTTTCGACACCCCGTTCTATCGTCTCGTCCATGCCGAGGCCGACGCGCTGCCAGGTGTGGTGATCGACCGTTTCGGCGACGCCGCGGTGATCCAGCCGAACGCTGCCTGGGCCGATCGGCTGCTCGGCCCGCTCTGTGACGCGCTGACCGAGGTCACCGGGATCCGGACACTGGTGATGAACGGAACCGGGCGGTCCCGGACGCTGGAGGGCCTGCCCGAGGAAACCCGGATCCTGAGCGGCGCGCTCGACGTTCCGGTGCCGGTGCCGATGAACGGAGCAATCTACATGGCCGACCTGATCGGCGGCCAGAAGACCGGACTGTTCTTCGATCAGCGCGACAACCATGCCTTTGCCCAGCGTCTGGCCCGCGGCGGCCGCGTTCTCGACGTCTTCTCCCATGTCGGGGGGTTCGGCCTTGCGGCACTGGCCGGCGGGGCGGAAAGCGCGCTCTGCATCGACGGATCGGCCCCGGCCCTCGAGCTGGCCGAGGCCGGTGCCCGGGCCATGGGCGCGTCCGAACGCCTTTCCATCCGCCGCGGCGACGCCTTCGATGCGATGGAAGCGCTCGCCGCCGAATCCGCGACCTTCGATCTCGTGGTCTGCGACCCGCCCGCTTTCGCCCCCTCGAAACAGGCGCTCGACGCGGGACTGCGCGCCTATGAGCGCGTTGCGCGCCTTGCCGCGCCGCTCGTTGCCCCGGGCGGCTATCTGGTGCTCTGCTCGTGCTCCCACGCCGCCGATCTCTCGCGTTTCCGCAATGCCTCGGCCCGTGGCATCGGGCGCGGCGGGCGTCGTGGCCAGCTTTTGCACACAGGGTTTGCCAGCCCCGACCATCCGATGCTGCCGCAACTGGCCGAAAGCGGCTATCTCAAGGCGCTGGCGTTCCGGCTCGCTCCGTGACTATCCCAGTGACGATCCCCGGGCCGTTTCGCGGCAAGCGGATCGTGATCGACGCCTGCGTGCTCTATCCGACCGTCCTGCGCGAGATGGTGCTTGGCGTGGCCGGGCAGGGGCTTTTCGTGCCGCTCTGGTCCGATCGCCTGCTCGAGGAGTGGGCCCGCGCCGTTGCCCGCCTTGGTCCGGTCCAAGAGGCGCAGGTTCGCGGCGAGATCGCGCTCCTGCGCGCCGCCTGGCCGCACGCCAGCGTCACCCCCCGCCAGGGCGATCTTGCGCGCCTCTATCTGCCCGACGAAAATGACGTCCACGTCCTCGCCGCCGCCATCGCGGGCTCTGCCGATCTGATCCTCACGCTGAACGCCCGCGACTTCCCGCGCCATACCCTGGCCGAGGAAGGGCTCGCGCGCATCGACCCCGACGGCCTGCTGACCCGGCTCTGGCTGTCCGATCCCGCAGCCGTCGCCACCGTGGCCGAAACCGTCCTGGCCGAGGCCGAACGGCTCGACAACGCCCCCCACGATCTTCGCAAACTGCTGAAAAAGGCCGGCCTGCCCCGCCTCGCCAAGGCCATCACGGCTTGAAGCCGCGGCCCGGCTTCTTCTGTTCCCAAATATCCCCGCCGGAGGCACGATCCGCCAAAGGCGGATCGTTCCGACTCAGCGCGCTCCCTCAGCCTTCCGGCAGGATCTGCCAGCGCGCCTCCAGCGCCTCGATTGCGGCCACCCGCTCGCCGGTCTTGGGATGGCTCATCAGCCAGGCGGGCGTGCCGCCACCCAACCCTCCGGTCAGATGCCCCAGCTTCGAAAGCAGGCTCTTCTGCGCTCCGGTGCCGATACCGGACTTGACCAGCAGGGCGGCGGCATAGGCATCGGCCTCGTACTCGTCCTGCCGGCTCAGCCGGGCGGCCAGAAGCGAGGTCACGGCGGTCGCGATCCAGACCCCGAGACCGGGCAGGAACCGGTTCAGCACGGTCGCAAGGGCCACACGTATCGCGTTCTGGCCGGAAAAGTCGATCATCCGGCGCCGCGAATGCCCCAGCGCCACATGGCCCAGCTCATGGGCGATCACGCTCGCCAGTTCATCGGCACTGACCTCGCCCGCGCGATAGCGTTCGTAAAAGCCCCGCGTCAGAAAGATCCGCCCGTCCGGCGCCGCCAGCCCGTTGATCGGCGCGACTTCGTAAAGATAGACGCGGATCCGCTCGATCCCGAGCGCCGCGGCCATGCGGTCGGTCAGACGCTTCAGCCGCGCATCGGCCAGTTCGGTCGACCGCGCATCCAGCTCCCGCGCCGTGCGCCAGGCCGAGAAGTGATACATCGCCAGCCCATAGGCCAGCATCAGCAGCAGGGGGGTCAGCTTCAGCATCACCGGGATATGGGGCCGAAGCGGGCTCCGGGCAAGCGGCGGGGCCGCGCCGGCGCGGCGTCGCTCACTTTGCCGGGGCGCGGTAGGGCGCGCGATGCGGCGCCAGCGTTACCACCAGCACGGCAATCGTGATCGTCACCGCGCCCGCCAGCCCCAGCGGTCCCGGCGGCGTGGCAAAGACCAGCACGTCGAACCCCAGCGCCAGAATCAGCCCAGTATAGTCGAGCGGTGCAAGGCTCGAGACCGGCGCACGGGCCACGGCCTCGGTCACCGCGATCTGCGCCAGACCACCGATCAGCCCGGTCACGGCCAGCAGCAAAAGGGTCGTGCCATCGGGGCTGACCCAGCCGAGCGGCAGGCTCGCAAGGCCAAGGATCGTCCCGGTCGCCGTGAAATAGAAGGCGATCGTCACCGGACGCTCGGTCCGGGTCATGGTCTTGATATGAACCTTCACGAAGGCCGACACGAAGGCAAAGGCGAACCCGGCCGAGACCCCGATCAGCGCGCCGTTCCCTGGCACCTCGAGCGATTCCCAGACCATCGCAATCACCCCGGCGAACCCCAGCGTCGTGGCGCTGATGACCAGCCAGCTCACCTTCTCGCGCGCCACGATCACCGCCATGGGCAGCACCAGGATCGGCGCCAGATAGCCCAGTGCCTGGGCGTTCGCGACGTGCAGATAGCGCAACGACAGAAACGACAAGGTCATGCCGCACATGCCGACAAGGCTGCGGGTCACGTGCTTGCCGGGATGGCCGGTCTTCAGCGCCGCCGGAAACTCGCGCCGGATCGTCATGTGAATCATGATCGGGACCAGCGCCATCGACGACCGCCAGAAGATCACCTGGCCCAGCGGAACGCTGTCAGACACCTTGTGGACAAGTGCCGACATCGTGGTGAACAGCACGATCGAAAACAGATACAGCGCGATGCCGGGAAACATGGGAGATCCGAGGGGGAAAGCGGCGACATTTCGGCGATACTCCCGCCTCGCCGTTCCCGCAAGCCTATTGCGTCAACGCAGGATCCGCATGCCCCGGGTGATCCCTTCCAGCGTCATCGGCACCATGCGATCCTCGAAGATCTCGCGGATGATTTCGATGGTCTGGGTGTACTGCCAGTGCCGCTCGGGAACCGGATTGATCCACAGATGGTCCGGCCATTGCGCGCGCGCCCGGTTCAGCCAGACCTGCCCGGCCTCCTCGTTCCAGTGCTCGTTCGCGCCGCCGCGGTGGATGACCTCGTAGGGGCTCATCGAGGCATCGCCGACGAAGATGCATTTATAGTCCGACCCGAACCGGTTCAGCACCTCCCAGGTCGGGGTCTGCTGGTCCCAGCGGCGGTTGTTGTCGCGCCAGACGCCTTCATAAAGGCAATTGTGGAAATAGTAGTGTTCGAGGTGCTTGAATTCGGTCCGCGCGGCCGAAAACAGTTCCTCGACCACACGCACAAACGGGTCCATCGATCCGCCGGCATCGAGAAAAAGGAGGACCTTGATCGCATTGTGCCGCTCGGGCCGGGTCCGGACATCGAGATAGCCATGATCGGCGGTCGCCCGGATCGTGCCGTCGAGGTCGAGTTCCTCCTGCGCTCCGGTCCGCGCCCATTGCCGCAGCCGTTTCAGCGCCACCTTGATGTTGCGGGTACCCAGTTCGACCGTGTCGTCGAGGTTGCGAAACTCGCGCCGGTCCCAGACCTTGACCGCGCGCCTGTGGCGGCTTTCGTCCTGGCCGATCCGCACGCCCTCGGGGTTAAAGCCATAGGCGCCGAAGGGCGAGGTTCCGGCGGTGCCGATCCACTTGCTGCCGCCCTGATGGCGCCCCTTCTGTTCCTCCAGCCGCTGTTTCAGCGTCTCCATCAGCTTGTCGAACCCGCCAAGCGCCTCGATCTCGGCCATCTCCTCGGCGCTCAGGTGCTTTTCGGCCAGCTTGCGCAGCCAGTCCTCGGGCAGGTCCACCGCCTGCAGCACATCCTCGAGCGTGATCGCCTCGAGCCCGCGGAAGGCTTCGGCAAAGGCGCGGTCGAAACGGTCGAGGTGGCGTTCGTCCTTCACCATGATGCTGCGGGCGAGGTAGTAAAACGCCTCGACGTCATAGGTGGCAAGCCCCGCCGCCATCCCTTCGAGGAAGGCGAGAAACTCGCGCAAGCTCACCGGCACACCACCGGCGCGCAGGGCCTGGAAGAAGGGAAGAAACATCGCCGCTCCTTGTTGGGCTCGGCGCAAGGATCCGCCGCGGCGGCGGGATCGTCAACCACTCCCGGCCGTTCGATCATAAGCGCCGAAAACCGCGCCCCGGCCGACCGCGCCCGCAGGGCGCCCTGGCCCAACGCTTTGTGCAAGCGCGCCAGCGCGCGCAGAAGGGCGGGAGCCTCTGGTTGCGGCGGGCCGCTACATCATCCGTTCGAGGAAGATGGTCACGAACACCCCGATAAGCGCAAAGGCAATGGCATAGCCCGCACCGTACTGCGCCATGTCCAGCCGCGTGCCGCCGCGTGCTCTGGCCACGAACACGCCCCGGATCGCTCCGATCAGGGCTGCCAGTATCACGATCATCGCCTGCTCCTGCCGCTCTTCGATGCGCCTGCCGTGTGCGCGCCTTGTGACCTATCCGCCCGGGCCTGGCACGGCAAGGGCAGCAACCCGATCGGTGCGGGCCTCAGCGACCGCCGGGGTGCCAAAGCCATAGCGCGCCCAACCCAGCGCTTCGGTCTGAACGGCCTTCGCCTCCTTGCGCTGTCCCATACGTTCCAGCGCCTCGGCACGCAGCATCAGCAGCGTCGACAGCAGCACCGCGTTTTCGGACGCCCTGGCCACCGGCACGTTCTGTTCGACCAGCGCAAGCGTCGCCTCGGGTTCGCCCGCGCTCAGCGCGAAGGCGGCAAGCTGCATCGCGACATGGGCTTCCTGCACCCGGGTGTCGGGCAGCGCGCGATAGAGCTTTCCGGCCTCGATGAAATCGGTCAGCGCCTCGGTCGAGTTGTGACCCAGCGCCAGCCGCCCCGAGGCATAAAGCGAAAAGCCAAGCCGCGTGTCGTTCCATCCGGCCTCCCTGGCCAGACGCACGGCGCGGCGGGCGGCATTCTGGCGCCGGGTGTGCGACCCGCGGGGGCCAAGTGCGGTCTCGATCGCATCGACCCAGGCCTCGGTGGTCGGTTGAACGGGCACATAGGGCCGGCGGGTTCCGGCCGGATTGAGCCGCGCCAGGATCGCCGGCAGCCGGCTTGCGACCTCGTCCCGTGTCATTCCGTTCTGCAGCGCCGGATCGTAATAGACCTCCAGCATCAGCATGTCGAAGCCGGTCAGAACGGTGTGAAAGTTGTCATCGTTGAACACCGAATCGGGCAGCCGGTAGAGGTCGTTCAACGGTCCCAGCGCTTGCGCGATCTCCTCGTGCAGGCAGTCGCGGGCCTCTTGCGGGCTGACATCGCCGGGCAGGAACACCGAGGCGTGTTCGCGCCGGTCGAGCGTCGTCCAGTCGGTCACGCTGGACCGCCAGGTGCTGCGGAATTCGTCCCAGCCGTCGACCCGAGGCACCACGAAACAGGCCGCGCGCGGCACCGCGCGCTCCAACTCTCGGCGCGGCAGCACCTCGACCACGATCCCGGCCGTCTCGCCCGCCTTGGCGCGGCGGATCTGCAGATGCGCCTCGTGGCGCAGCCGGGCGATCAGCTGGTCGAGGTCGCGCGACAGGACAGGGTCGGTCGATCCGCGCAGCTCGACCGTGATCTCGCCCTCATAGCGGGTCATCCGCGGCACCGGCCGGCCGCTTTCGAGCAGGAAGCTGAGGTCGAGGAAATCCTGCGCAAGCTGGCGATTGTTGCGGATCGTCGGTGTGACCGGCGCGGCGGAAAATGTCCGCATAACGGGCAGGTTGATCACCGACACGTCGAGGCGGTCGACCTGTTGCGGCTCTGTGCAACCGGCCAGTGCGCCGACCAGCCCGGCCACAGCTAGGATCCGGGCGCGGCCCAGTGTCATCACGGGTGCCGGGTGTATTTGACGAACGGAGATTTCTCGCCGATCCGGTCATAAAGCTGGCGCGCCGTGGTGTTGAACTCCTGCGTCATCCAATAGACCCAAGGACAGCCCGCGGCATCGGCCGCGGCATAGACCGCCTCGATCAGCGCCCGGCCGGCGCCGGTGCCGCGGACCGCGGAATCGACATAGAGGTCCTGCAGATAACAGACATTGTCGACCCGCCACATGTGACGGTGGAACAGATAATGGACGAGCCCGACCGGCCGGTCGCCGTGGAGCGCGAGAAACCCGTGATACTCGTGCGGATCGTCGGTCAGAAGCCGTGCGAACGAGGTGCGATAGACCTCTTCGTCGACCTTGGACTCATAGAACGTCAGATACCCGGTCCAGAGCCGGCGCCATTCGGCTTCGTCCTCGGACGTGATCGGACGAACGGTCAACTCTTGCCTCTCGGACATTCAGGGTCCCCGCCTCTGATTGGACTGTCTTGCGACAGGATCTTTTGTCGGACCCTAGCCGCCGGAATGGTCCGGGGGAAACGCCTGAGTCGGGGGCGAGGCTAGCACCCGCCCGACAGTTGCGGCAGTGCCTCTGTTCGCTTGGCAGTCGGTGCCGACTGACCTGTGACCCTCAGGTCCCGCAGAATGTCCTCTGTACCCGCTCGTCCTCGGTCGGCGGAAAGGTCAGCGGGCGGGTGTCGGCATCGGGATCGTCGAAGGGCCTCGCCAATGCCCGGACCAGCCGCGCCGCGGGATCGAGGTTGCCCTCCATTGCCGCCTCTATCGCCTGTTCGACCCGGTGGTTGCGCGGGATGATCGCCGGGTTGGCGGCCTTCAGCCGCTGTTCCAGATCGCCCGCCTCCGGTTCGCGCGCCAGCCGGTCCTGCCAGGCCGTCTCCCAGGCGTCGAAACCGGCGGGGTCGAGGAACTGATCGCGCGCCGTGCCATCTGCAAGCGCGCGGAACGTGTTGGTGAAATCCGCCTCGCCCGCGGCCATGCGGGCCAGCAGATCGCCAATCAGGTCGGCATCCCCGTCCTCGGCCGTCCTCAGCCCGATCTTGCGGCGGAACACCCCGGTCCAGGCATTGCGCACAAGTTCGGGAAATTCGTTCAACGCCGCCTGAGCTTCGGCCAGCGCGCTGTCCTCGTCGCCGTCGATTACCAGCAGCAGGCAGGAGGCAAGCTTGGCGAGGTTCCACATCAGGATGTCGGGCTGCTTGTCATAGGCATAGCGCCCGTGATGATCGATCGAGGAATAGACCGTCGCCGGATGAAAGCTGTCCATGAAGGCGCAGGGGCCGAAGTCGATGGTCTCGCCCGAGATTGCGGTATTGTCGGTGTTCATCACCCCGTGGATGAACCCGAGCCCCATCCACTGCGCCACCAGCCGCGCTTGTGCCGCGATCACCGCCTTCAGCAACCCCAGCGCGCCCTCTGCCTCGGGATAATGGCGCGCGATCACATGCGTGGTCAGCAGCTTCAACGCCTCGGTGTCGCGGCGGGCGGCAAAGAACTCGAAGGTGCCGACGCGAATGTGGCTCGATGCGACTCGTGTCAGCACGCCGCCCGGGTATGGGCGCTCGCGGCGCACCTGTTCGCCGGTGGCGACCGCGGCAAGCGCCCGGGTGGTTGGCACGCCAAGCGCGTACATCGCCTCGCTGACGATGAACTCGCGCAGCACCGGGCCGAGGGGGGATCGCCCGTCGCTGCCCGGCCGGCTGAACGCGGTGCGGCCGGCCCCCTTCAACTGGATATCGCGCCGCTTGCCCGACCGGTCGATGATCTCGCCCAGCAACAGCGCCCGCCCGTCGCCCAGAACCGGCGAGAACCCCCCGAACTGATGCCCGGCATAGGCCTGTGCCAGCGGGTCGGCGCCCGCCGGAACGGCATTCCCGGCCAGCACCGCAACCCCGTCGGGCGACTGCAGGGCCGCTGCATCGAGCCCCAGTTCCTCGACCAAAGCCAGGTTCAGAAGCAGCAGTTCGGGCTGCGCAACCGCCACGGGCGGCTGACGGACATAGAACCGGTCGGGCAGACGGGCATAGGAGTTGTCGAAGGCGATGGCGAGGGTCATGCGGGTCTCCTTTCCCCAAAGGTAGGGCGCGACGGGCCGCGATGCCAGTGCGGGTGACCGGACACGGCGCATTGTGCCAGGGCCCGGCACGCATGTCGCGGCCGCTTTGCCCCGTCGATCCTTGCGGCCGCCGGGACGGGCTGGTACCGAGGACCCGACGATGCCGAAAGGCTGAGCGGGAGAAAGGCAGGTCCGACCCATGTCGGGGGATCTGTCGATCATCGTCGGACCGGCGCCCATCGAGGCGCGGTCACGGCCCCCGTCATGCCGACGGCGCAGCAACGGGAGCCACGTCATGACCGCCACCTTGCCATCGACCTCGGACGAAAAGATCGGCGTGCTGCTGTGCGGCCACGGCTCGCGCAGCCAGGCGGCGGTCGACGAATTCGCGGTTCTGGCCCAGAAACTGCCGGCCCTGCTGCCCTCGGACTGGCATGTCGACTACGGCTATCTCGAATTCGCCAACCCGGTGATCCGCGTCGGGCTCGACAATCTGCGCGAGGCCGGTTGCACGAGGATCCTCGGCGTGCCGGGGATGCTGTTTGCCGCCATGCACGCCAAGAACGACATCCCCTCGGTGCTGAACGCCTATGGCCGGGAGCACGGGATCGCGGTCGATTACGGCCGTGACCTCGGCGTCGATGCCCGCATGATCCGCGCCGCCGCCGACCGCATCAATGCCGCCATGGCCGAGGCCGACGCCACCCAAGGCCCGGTTCCTGCGCACGAGACCTGCCTTGTCGTGATCGGCCGCGGTGCCTCGGACCCTGACGCCAATTCCAACGTGTCGAAGATCGCCCGCATGTTGTGGGAGGGGATGGGCTTTGGCTGGTGCGAGACCGGCTATTCCGGTGTCACCTTCCCGCTGGTCGAGCCCTGCCTCGATCACGCCGCAAGGCTCGGGTTCCGGCGCTATCTGGTGTTTCCCTATTTCCTGTTCACCGGGGTGCTTGTCGACCGGATCTATGGCTTCACCGACATGGTTGCCGCCCGCAATCCGCAGGCGCAATGGGTCAAGGCCGGCTATCTCAACGACCATCCGCAGGTGCTGGAAACCTTCGCCGAGCGGGCGACCGAGATCCTCGTCGGCAAGACCGACATGAACTGCGGGCTTTGCAAGTACCGCACCCAGGTTCTGGGGTTCGAGGCCGAGGTCGGGCGCGCTCAGGAAAGCCATCACCACCATGTCGAAGGGCAGGGGGCGAGCGCACCGGGATCGAATGTCGCCGACTGCAAGCTGTGCGATACATTCTGCACCGGTGTCTGCCGGCTCGACGCCGGTCAGGACCCGCATCACCACGGCCATCACCACGGCCATGGTCACGAACACGCCCACGATCACGGCCACCATCATGCCCATGGGCACGACCACGATCACGACCACGACCATGCGCATGACCATGGCCACGATCACCACCATCCGCCCTATCCCCACGCCAAACACCCGCTTGGCCCGGAAAGCGTGCGAAAGCACATGAAAACCGAATGATCCCGCGCTACGAACGCGACCCGGCCGAGATCTATGCCCGCAGTTTCGCCACGATCCGGGACGAGGCGGCGCTTGATACCCTGCCCGAGGATCTGCGCGAGATGGCGGTGCGGCTGATCCACGCCTGCGGCATGGTCGATGTGGTTGCGGATCTGCACGCCTCGCCCGGTGCGGCGGCCGCGGGCCGCGCGGCGCTCAAGTCGGGGGCGCCGATCCTCTGCGACGCCGAAATGGTTGCGCGCGGGATCATTGCGCGTGCCTTGCCGGCGGGGACGTTGCCCGTCGTGACGCTGAACGATCCGGCGGTCCCCGCACTTGCGGCGCGCCTTGGTACCACCCGCTCGGCGGCGGCAGTCGAGTTGTGGCGCGACCGCCTCGACGGTGCGGTCGTTGCGATCGGCAATGCACCGACGGCCCTTTTCCATCTGCTCGAACGGCTCGATCAGGGCTGGCCGCGCCCGGCGCTGATCCTCGGCTTTCCGGTCGGTTTTGTCGGGGCGGCCGAAAGCAAGAGCGCGCTGGCGGATCTGCCCCATGGCGTGGCATATGTTACATTGTTTGGGCGCCGCGGCGGGTCGGCCATGGCGGCGGCGGCGGTGAACGCCCTGACGCTTGGCCTGCAAGGAGACGGCACATGACCAAACCCTGGCTTGATATCGTCGGAATCGGGCACGACGGCTGGCACGGGATCAGCCCGCAGGCGCGCGCCCGGCTCGAGGCGGCCGAAGTCATCGTGGCAAGCCCGCGCCACCACGCGCTGGTGCCGGACCTGCCCGCCGAACGCCTGGAATGGCCGCATCCCTTCGGCATGCTCGGCGACGAGATCGCCGCCATGCGCGGCCGCCGGGTCGCCGTTCTGGTCACGGGCGATCCGCTGTGGTTTTCGGCAGGGTCGCTGTTTCTGCGCCGCTTCGATCCCGAGGAACTCACCTTCTATCCGAACCTCTCGTCCTTCCAGCTTGCTTCTGCGCGGATGAAGTGGAGCCTTGCCGATGTTGAAACCGTCACCCTGCACGGCCGCCCGGCCGAGCAGGCGCTGCCGTTCTTCGGCCATGGCCTCCGGTTGCTGATCCTTGCGCAGAATGGCGAAACGCCCGCCAAGGTCGCCGCGATGCTGACCGAGGTCGGGCTTGGCCCCAGCCGCCTGACGGTGCTGGCAGACATGGGCGCGCCCGAGGAGGCGCGGCTCGAAGGCCGGGCCGACAGTTGGGAGGCGGCGGCGCCCGATTTTCATGTTCTTGCCGTCGATTGCCGGGCCTCGGCCGAGGGGGCGTTCTATCCCCGCACCGGCCTGCCCGACGACGCCTTCATTCATGACGGCCTGCTGACCAAACGCGAGGTGCGGCGGATCACGCTGTCGGCGCTGGCGCCGCGGCGCGGCCAGCAGCTGTGGGATATCGGGATCGGCTGCGGCTCGGTCGCCATCGAATGGATGCGCGCCGACCGCGACATGCAGGCTATCGGCATCGACAGCTCGACCTCCCGTCTCGCCATGGCCGCGGCCAATTCGATGCGGCTCGGCGCGCCGCGGCTCGATCTGCGCAAGGGCAAGGTCCCCGAGGCGATGTCGGACCTGCCGCCGCCCGATGCGGTCTTTATCGGGGGCGGTCTGTCGACCGAGGTGGTGGACATCGCGTTTGCCGCATTGCACCGCCGCGGCCGGCTGGTCGCCAATGCGGTGACGCTCGAAAGCGCCATGCTTCTGGCCGAACTTCACGACTTGCACGGCGGCGAACTGACCCGGATCGACATCGCGCGCGCAACCCCCGTTGGCAACCGCCGCGGCTGGAAACCCTTCATGCCGGTCACCCAATGGTGCCTGGTGAAATGACGGCAGATATGAATACCAAGACGACCGGAATCCTATATGGCGTGGGCGTCGGCCCGGGCGACCCCGAATTGCTGACGCTGAAGGCGCATCGCCTGATCGCCGCAGCCCGTGTCGTGGCCTATCCCGCCCCCGACGACGGCGAGAGTTTCGCCCGCGCAATCGTCGCGAATGTCATCCCCGAAGGTGCCCGCGAGATCCCGATCGTGATCCCGATGCGCGACGCGCGCTTCCCGGCGCAGGCGGTCTATGACGCCTCGGCCGCCGAGATCGCCGAATGCCTTGCCTCGGGACAGGATGTCGTCGTTCTGTGCGAGGGCGATCCGTTCTTCTATGGCTCTTTCATGTATCTCTTTGCCCGTCTCGCCGGGCGTTTTTCGGTCGAGGTCGTGCCGGGCGTCAGCTCGCTTGGTGCCGTGACCGCGGCGGCGCGCCGTCCGCTTGTGGCGCGGGCCGAGGCGCTGGCGGTGCTGCCCGCGACGCTTCCGGTCGAAGACCTCGAAGCCCGCCTTGGCACCGCAGAGGCGGCGGCAATCATGAAACTTGGCCGCAATTTCCCGGCGGTGCGCGAATTGCTGACCCGGATGGGGCTGGCCGAGCGGGCGATCTTTGTCTCGCACGCCTCGCTGCCGGGCCAGATTGTCTGCCCGCTGGTCGAGGCGCCCGCGGTCGCGCCCTATTTCGCCATGGTGCTGGTGCCGGGGCAGGACGCGCATGTTCTCTGATCCCGCGCGCGCCGCTGCCGAAGGGCTGCGCCCGGTCGTCGTTTGCCTGATGCCCGGCTCCGAACCGTTGGCGCAGCGGCTGGCCGCGGCCTGCGACGGCCGCGCCGATCTGCGCGGGCGGGATTTCGACGACGTGTCGGGCCATCTTGCCGGGCTGTTTCTGGCCGGGCATCCAATCGTTGCGCTGGCCGCGGCGGGGATCGTGATCCGCGCACTTGCCCCGCATCTTGGCGACAAGTGGCGCGAGCCGCCGGTTCTGGCCGTGGCCGCCGACGGCAGCGCGGTTGTCCCGCTGCTGGGCGGGCACCGCGGCGCCAATGCGCTGGCGACCCGGCTTGGGGCTGCCCTTGGCATCGCCTCCGTGCCGACCACGGCCGGAGAGGCCGCCTTTGGCGTCGCGCTCGATGCGCCGCCGCAGGGCTGGCGGCTTGAGACCCCCGCGGATGCGAAGGCCGCGATGGCAGGGCTGCTCGCCGGGCGCCCGGCAACGCTCTCCGGCACGCCGGACTGGCTGGCCCCGCTGGCCGCCTCGGGCGCGGTGACGGCGACCGGAACGGCGAGCGACGACCCGGTGGTGCTGAACGTCGAGGGCGCGCCGCCGCTGGTGTGGCGCAGGCAGGATCTGGCGCTTGGCGTCGGCTGCGCCCGTGGCTGCGAGCCTGCCGAGCTGATCGGGCTGGTGGGGCGGACCCTGGCCGAGGCCGGTCTGTCGCAAACCGCCGTTGCATCGGTCCATTCGCTCGATCTGAAGGCCGACGAGGCCGCGGTTCACGCGCTCGCCCGCCACCTCGGCGTGCCGGCCCGGTTCCACCCCGCAGACCGGCTGGAGGCCGAGGCCGCGCGTCTGGCCAACCCCTCTGACGTGGTGTTTGCCGAGGTCGGCTGCCACGGCGTGGCCGAGGCGGCGGCGCTGGTCGCGTCCGGCCCCGCGGCCAGGCTGCTGGTCGAAAAGGCGAGGACGACTGCCGCCACCTGTGCGGTCGCGCGGATCGGCGCGGGCGGCGAGCCCGGTACCCCGCGCGGCCACCTTGCGATCGTCGGCATCGGCCCGGGGGATGCATCCCTGCGCACGCCCGCGGCCAGCCGCGCCATTGCCGAGGCCGAGGAACTGGTGGGCTATGGCTTTTACATCGACCTGCTGGGCCCGGCCGCCCGCGGCAAGGTCCGCCGCGATTTCGCCCTGGGGGAAGAGGAAGCGCGCTGCCGCCACGCGCTCGAATCCGCGGGCGAGGGGCGGCGCGTGGCGTTGATCTGTTCCGGCGATGGCGGCATCTATGCCATGGGCGCGCTGGTGATGGAGCTGCTCGACCGGCCCGCCGAACGTGGCGGCGTCTCGCCCGCCGCGCGCCGGGTCGAGGTGCAGCATATCCCCGGCATCTCGGCGCTGCAGGCGGCATCTGCCGGTGCGGGCGCGCTGCTCGGGCACGATTTCTGCGCCATTTCGCTGTCGGACCTTCTGACCCCGCGCGACACGATCCTGACCCGTCTGAGGGCGGCGGCAGAGGGCGATTTCGTCATCGCGTTCTACAACCCGGTGTCGCGCCGCCGCCGGACGCTTCTGGCCGAAGCGCGCGAGATCCTGCTGGCCCGGCGGCCGGCCGACACGCCGGTTCTGCTGGCCACGAGCCTTGGCAGGCCGGAGCAGTCCTTTCGTCTGCGCCGTCTCGATGCGCTCGATGTCGAGGAGGTCGACATGATGACAATCGTTCTGATCGGGTCGTCGGCCTCGCGCCGGGTTGCCTCGGGCGATGCCGCGGCGGGTGCCGGTGGCGAATGGCTTTATACCCCGCGCGGCTATGCCAAGCGGATCGACGGAGGTGCCGCATGAGCGTCCATTTCATCGGGGCAGGCCCCGGCGACCCCGAACTGATCACCGTCAAGGGCCAGCGCCTGATCGCCGAATGCCCGGTCTGCCTTTACGCCGGTTCGCTGGTGCCCGAGGCGGTGGTGGCCGGTGCGCCGGCGGGCGCGCGGGTGATCGACACCGCCCCAATGGCGCTTGACGAGATCATCGCCGAGATCGCGGTGGCCCATGCGAAGGGGCACGACGTCGCCCGTGTGCATTCGGGCGACCCCTCGCTCTATGGTGCAATTGCCGAACAGATCCGGCGGCTTCAGGCGCTTGGCATCCCCTATGACATCGTGCCGGGGGTTCCGGCCTATTGCGCCGCCGCCGCCGCGATGGGGCAGGAACTGACCCTGCCCGGGATCGCGCAGACCGTGATCCTGACCCGGACGGCGATGAAATCCTCGGCCATGCCCGAGGGTGAGGATCTTGCAACGCTTGGCGCCTCGCGCGCGACGCTGGCAATCCATCTGTCGGTGCGCAACCTGCTGGCCATCGAACGCGAGCTTGCGCCGATCTATGGCGCCGATTGCCCGGTTGTCGTGGCCTATCGCGTCGGCTGGCCCGACGAGGTCATCCTGCGCGGCACGATGGCCGACATTCGCGACAAGGTGCGCGAGGCAAAGCTGACCCGCACCGCGCTGGTCTTTGTCGGCCGGGTCTTTGCCGCGACCGCCTTCCCCGACTCCGCGCTGTATGACGCCGATCAACCGCATCTGTTGCGACCGCGGCGTAAGCCTGCCTGAAAGGCCGGGGTCGGGGCTTGCCACCAAAGCGGCAGAAACGTCAGGCCGCGGCGATGACGTGGGCGAAGGATCCCGCGACCGATCCCGATTGCAGCCCCATTTCGGGCAGCGGGCTGCCCGTGGCATCGACGGCATGAAACAGCCGCCCTTCGGCGCCCTCGCGGGTGATGGTGGCATAGTGGAATTCATGCGCCATGAGCGCCCCCTGCCAGGGCGCACCGGGCAGCGGGGACAGCCTGCGATAGCCAAGCGACAGCTTTCGCGTAGCGAATGAGGTTTCAAGCGGCAGCAGCCCCAGCATGGCATGCGCCGTCCCCTCGGCATCGACCATCCCGGAACCGAGCGTCATGTAGCCGCCGCATTCGCCATAGATCCGGGCGCCGCGCCGCGCCGCAGCCTGCATTCCGGCGCGGAAAAGGGCCGCTGCGGCGAGCCTTCCGCCGTGAAGTTCGGGATAGCCGCCGGGCAGGAACACCGCATCGGCCCCGGGTGACGGTGCCTGATCCGCAAGCGGCGAGAACGGCAGCACCTCGGCGCCCTGCGCCCGCCAGTCGGCCAGAAGATGCGGATAGGCAAAGGCAAAGGCCGCATCCGAGGCGACGGCGATCCGCTGGCCAAGCGGCGGAAGGCGTGCCGGGACGGGCGCCTCGGGCGCGGCCAACGGGCCTGCCGCCTGCGCCAGCCGGTCGAGGTCGAGATGGCGCTCGATCCGGTCCGCGAGCGTGTCGAGAAACGCCTGAAGCCCATCGGTCTCGGCCGCCTGAACCAGACCGAGATGGCGTTCGGGCAGCCGCATCCCCGCCTCGCGTGGCAGCGCGCCAAAGACCGGGACCCCCGCCGCCGCGATCGCGCGGGCGCAGAGCGCCGCATGGCCATCGGAGCCGACGTTGTTCAGGATCACCCCGGCAAGCGGCAGATCGGGCCGCAGCGCCCTAAGCCCCGCGACCGGCAGCACCGCCGATTGCCCGGTGCGGGCAACGTCGAGCACCAGAACCAGCGGCAGCGCCAGCGCCGCGGCCAGATCCGCGACCGATCCGCAGTCGTCGCGGCCTGCATCGAGCACCCCCATGGCGCCCTCGACCAGCAGCAGATCGCCCCCCTGCAGCGCCGCCCTTGCCCTCAACTCGGCAGGCTGCATCGCCCAGGCGTCAAGGTTGACCGAGGTCCGCCCGCAGGCCGCGGCATGAAACGCAGGGTCGATATAGTCGGGGCCGCTTTTTGCCGCCCGCACCGCAACGCCGCGCCGGGCAAGCGCGCGCAGCAGGCCAAGCGTCACAGTGGTCTTGCCGCTGCCCGAGGAGGGGGCCGCAATCACCAGCCCGCGCGCGGCCATGCTCAGCCGACCTGTTGCGGCACGCCCCGACCGAGCGGGTCGAGCGAGCGTGGCGCCAGACCCTGAGCCTGCGACATCCAGTCGATCGCCTGGCGCATCAGAACGACCCGGCCGAGGCAGACAATCGCGGGTGCCGCAACCTCGTGGCGTGCCGCTTCGGCCGCCGCGTCCCCGAGGGTGGTTTCCAGAACCGTCATCCCGGGCAGGGTCGCGTTCGAGACGATGGCGAGCGGCTCGTCGGCCGGCCGCCCGGCCGCGAGCAGCGCTTCGGTGATCTTCGGCAGGTGCTTCACCGCCATGTACATGACGATCACCGGGCTTGACCGCGACAGTGCCGCCCAGTCGATTGCGGCCGGGGCAAGACCTGTCTGGTCGTGCCCGGTCAGGAAGGTCACGGCCTGATTGACGTCGCGGTGGGTCACCGGGATGCCGGCCCAGGCCAGCCCGCCGATCCCGGCCGAGATCCCGGGCGTCACCCGGATCGGCACCCCGGCCTGCACCAGCGTCTGCGCCTCTTCGCCGCCGCGGCCGAAGACGAAGGGATCGCCTCCCTTCAGCCGCAGCACCCGCTGCCCCTCGCGCGACAGCTCGATCAGGCGCAGCGAGATGTCGCGCTGTCGGGCCGAGGGCCGGCCGCCGCGCTTGCCGGCATATTCGAGCCTGCAGCCCGGCCTGCGCCAGTCGAGGATCCGGTCGTCGACGAGGGCATCGTGGACGATCACATCGGCAAGTCGCAGGGCGTGAAGCCCGAGAAGCGTCATCAGCCCCGGCTCGCCGGGGCCAGCGCCCACAAGCCAGACGAGGCCGGGCGGAAACTCGGGCCAGTCATGGGCGGGCAGGGAAATCGTGGTGTCTTCAGTCATGCTGCCGAGCATATCGTCGCCCCGCGGCGAAGGCGAGGCGGAAGCGGCGGCCGGAGGCCGCGCCCGTTGGGCGCATGCAGCGAAAAGCCTGCTGCTTGCGGCAGAAATGTGCCGACCCGGGGCGCCGCGCGGCAGTGCCGGCAGACCCGCCGCGGCATGCGTCATAACGGCATGATATGACGGGCAGAACATGACGGCCAAACCGAGTGGCAAGTTTCTGGCCATCCGCTATACCTCGGCCATGACGCGCGCACCCGACCGCCCCCTCAGAACCGGCTTCACCACCGGGGCCTGCGCCACCGCGGCGGCGGCGGCGGCCTGCGGGGCGCTGGTGACGGGCGAATGGGTCGATCCGGTCGAGATCGTGCTGCCTCGGGGCCAGCGGGTCGCCTTTGGGCTCGCAACCCGTGCGGCGGGTCCGGGCTGGGCCCGGGCCTCGGTCCTCAAGGATGCGGGCGACGATCCCGATGTCACCCATGGGGCCGAGATCGTGGCGCGCCTGCGCCACGGCGCACCGGGGCAGGGGGTGACGTTCCGCGCCGGCGCCGGCGTCGGCATCGTCACGCTTCCGGGCCTGCCGCTGGCGGTGGGCGAGCCCGCGATCAACCCGGTGCCGCGGCAGATGATGACCCGCACGGTCGAGATGATTGCCGCCGCCCGCGGCATCGCCGCGGATTTCGAAATCGAGATTTCGGTGCCGGGCGGCGCGGCGTTGGCGGAAAAGACCTGGAATCCGCGGTTGGGGATCGTCGGCGGGCTGTCCATCCTCGGCACCACCGGCATCGTGCGCCCGTTCTCCTGCGCCGCCTGGATCGCCTCGATCCACCGCGGGGTCGATGTGGCCCGCGCCGCAGGGCTGCGCCATGTTGCGGGGGCGACCGGCGCGACCTCCGAGGCGGTCGTGCGCGCGCGCTTCGGCCTGCCCGACCCCGCGCTGCTCGACATGGGCGATTTCGCCGGGGGGCTGCTGAAATACCTTGCCCGCCACCCGGTGCCGCGCCTGACCATCGCGGGCGGCGTCGGCAAGCTGACGAAGCTCTCGCAAGGCGCGATGGACCTGCATTCGGCGCGCAGCCAGGTCGATTTCGCCGCTCTGGCCGCGCTTGGGGCGCGTGTCGGCGCCGATCCTGCCGCCATCGCCGCCTGCAACACCGCCCTTCAGGCGGTCACGCTGGCCGGTCCGCCGCTGGCGCAGGTCGTGGCCGAGGCTGCCCGCGCCCGCGCCCTGCAGGTGGTGGCAGCGGCGGGCATCGCGGTCGATGTCGTGATGATCGACCGGGCCGGGACCGTGCTGGCCACCGCCGGGCCGGACGATCCTGCATGAAGCGGGTGCTGATCCTTGGCGGCACCGGGGAAGCCCGGGCGCTGTCGCATCGGCTGGATGACCTCGCCGATCTGACGGTGGCGCTGGCCGGGGTCACGCGCACGCCCGCGGCCTACGGCGGGCGGCTGCGGATCGGCGGCTTTGGCGGCGCCGAGGGGCTGGCGCGCTGGCTGGAGACGGAACGAACAGATGTTCTGGTCGATGCCACGCATCCCTTCGCGGCCCGGATCAGCGCCCATGCACAGGCGGCTGCCGCCCGGGCAGGCTGCCTGCTGCTGCGGCTCGAACGCCCCGAATGGCACCCCGCGCCGGGCGAGCATTGGCAGGTCGTTGCCGACCTTGCAGCCGCCCTTGCAGCCCTCCCGCCCGGGGCGCGGCCGTTTCTGGCCACTGGCGCTGGGTCGGTCGCGGCGCTTGCGGCACGACCCGACCTTGGCGCCGTCCTGCGCTCGATCGAGCCTGTCCCGGACCTGCCGGCGCGGATCACCCATCTGCGCGCCCGCCCGCCCTTCACCGTCGCGGAGGAGACGGCCATGCTGCGCGATCATGCCGTCACGCATCTGGTTCTGCGCAATTCGGGCGGTGCGGCCGGGCGCACCAAGCTGGCCGCCGCCGCCGCGCTTGGCCTTCCTGTCCTGATGATCGGCCGGCCACCCTTGCCGGAGGGCGTCGAATGCCTGCCGACCGTTGACGCGACCCGGCGCCGGATCCTCGGCCTCCCGGCGCTTGACACTCCGAAGCCGCCGGCGCCATAACCCGGCGACGAGGTTCCCGGGCAGGTTGCCCGGGCCAAGAGGGAATGCGACGGGCCAGACAACCGGCCCGAACCGCAGCCGCCCCCGCGACTGTACGCGGCGAGCCCGCGCCCAAGGCCACTGACACGGCGCCGACACCGGCGATCTGTCGGGAAGGCGGGCGCAGGGCCCCGACCCGCAAGCCAGGAGACCTGCCTCGTGCTGCCGGCGCTGCCGGACAGGGGAGTGGTTCGGGCGGGGTGCCCCGGAACGCGCGGCCATTCCGGCTGTCCCCGCAACGCGTGCATCCCTCCGAAGGCCCCGAAGGAGCTCGCTTTTCATGGTTCAGAAGATCCCCGCCACGGTCGTCACAGGGTTTCTGGGGGCTGGCAAGACCACGCTGATCCGGCATCTGATCGAAACCGCGGGCGGCAAACGCATCGCGCTGATCATCAACGAATTCGGCGATCTCGGCGTCGATGGCGAGATCCTCAAGGGCTGCGGCATCGCAGGCTGCGCCGAGGACGACATTGTCGAGCTGTCGAACGGCTGCATCTGCTGCACCGTGGCCGAGGAATTCCTGCCCGCCATCCAGAAGCTGATCGACCGCGAACCGGCGCCCGATCATATCGTGATCGAGACCTCGGGCCTGGCCCTGCCGCAGCCGCTGGTCCGCGCCTTCAACTGGCCCGGCATCCGGACCCGGGTGACGGTCGACGGCGTGGTGACGCTGGTCGACGGGCCGGCGCTGGCCGAGGGGCAGTTTGCCGGCGACGCCGCGGCCATCGATGCCCAGCGTGCCGCCGACGGCAACCTTGACCACGAGACGCCGCTGTCCGAGCTGTTCGAGGATCAACTCGCCTGCGCCGACATGGTGGTGCTGAACAAGGCAGATCTGTTGACGCCCGAGCTGCTGGAAGCGCTGACCGGGCGCCTGCGCGAGGCTGTGCGGCCCGGCGTGTCGGTTCTGCAGGCCGCGAAAGGTGCGGTCGATACCGCGGTGTTGCTGGGGTTGGGCATCGGGGCCGAGGATGACATGGCGGCACGGGGTGAGGTGCACCACCATCATGACGACGATCACGACGACGACGATGAGGATGACGAGGACCACCACCACCACCACGACCACGGCCATGACGAATTCGAAAGCTTCGTGGTCAGCCGCGGCGAGATCGCCGACCCGGCGGCCTTTGCTGAAAGGGTGGCCGAGGTGATCCGCGCCCACGACATCCTGCGGCTGAAGGGCTTTGCCGCCGTGGCGGGCAAGCCGATGCGGCTGAGCCTGCAGGCGGTCGGACCCCGGATCGACAGCTATTTCGACCGACCGTTCGCAGCGGGCGAGGCGCGCGAGACCCGGCTGGTGGTGATCGGCGAGGCGGGCCTCGACCGGGCGGCCATCGCGGCCGCGCTCGCGGCATGACTGCGGTGCTGCGCGCCGCCGATCCGCGCGAGCCGGGCGCCACGGCGCTGTTGCAGGCCAGCCACGCGGTGATGCAGGCAAGCTCGCCCCCCGAGGCGCAGAACTATCTGCCGATCGACAAGCTGTTGGCACCCGATATCCGGTTCTTCGTGGCCGAGGTCGAAGGGGACGCGCGGGGCTGCATCGCGCTCGCCCGTCGCGACGGCTATGGCGAGGTCAAGTCGATGTTTGTGCGCGCGGATGCGCGCGGCGCCGGGCTTGCCGATGCGATGCTTGCCCATGTCGAGGCCGAGGCGCGGGCCGATGGCCTGACGCTGATGCGGCTTGAAACCGGAACCGAGCTGAAGGCTGCGTTGGGGTTCTACCAGCGCAACGGCTATGCCTTCTGCGGGCCGTTCGGCGATTACACCCCGACGCCCTGGAGCCTCTATATGCAGAAAACGCTCTGATGCATCTTCTCGCTGCGACGCCCGGGCAGGTCAGCGATGGCGCCGAGCCGGTCGATCCCGGTCAGGATCCGGCCGACATCGTATTCCTGTCGGCGGCGGACACCGAGCTTGCAGCGCTGTCTGAAGCGCGCCAGGGGATGGCGGCGCCGCTGTCGCTGAGGCTCGCCAACCTCGGCTGGCTTGGCCATCCCTATACCGTCGACACCTATATCACCGATACGCTCGAACGCTCGCGGCTGGTGGTGGCGCGGGTTCTTGGGGGCGCGGCCTATTTCCCCTATGCGGTCGAACAGCTTTCGGCGCGGCTTCGCGCGGCCGGGGTGCAACTGGCGCTGCTGCCGGGCGATGACAAACCCGATGCCGAACTGCTGGCGCTGTCGACGGTGGCGCAGCAGGATTGGCAGGCGCTCTGGGGATACTGCGTCGAGGGTGGGCCGCAGAATGCGGCGCGGTTTCTCGAACTTGCCGCGCACATGCTGGGGCAGGGCGACCGCCCGCCCGGGGCCGAGCCGCTGCTGCGCGCCGGGGTCTACTGGCCCGGGGTCGGGCAGGCGCGGCCCGAACAGGCGCGGGCCGGCTGGACGCCCGGCGCGCCGGTGGTGGCGGTGGTCTTCTACCGGGCGCTCTTGCAAGGCGCGGGGCTGCATCCGGTGAACCAGATGGTCAAGGCGCTGTTGCGGCGGGGACTGAACCCCTTGCCGGTCTTTGTCGCCTCGCTGAAGGATCCGGTCTCGGCCGCGACGCTCGACCACCTGTTCGGCGACGATCCCCCGGACCTGGTGCTGAATGCAACGAGCTTTGCCGTGTCCTCGCCCGACCCGGGCACCTGGGGGGCGGGCGGTCGGGTGCCGACGGTTCTCGACGCAGGCGGCGCGCCGGTGCTGCAGGTCGTATTCTCGGGCGGGTCCGAGGCCGACTGGGAGGCCAGCGCGCGCGGGCTGAATGCGCGCGACATCGCGATGAATGTCGCGCTGCCCGAGGTCGACGGGCGGGTGCTGACCCGCGCTGTCAGCTTCAAGGCCGAGGCCTATTTCGACGAAGCGACCCAATGCGCCATCGCGACCTATCGCGCCCGCGGCGACCGGGTGCAGTTCGTCGCAGATCTGGCCGCCGCCTGGGTCCGGCTCGGCCGGGCGGCGCCTGCCGAGCGCAAGGTCGCGCTGGTGCTGGCGAATTACCCCAACAAGGACGGGCGGCTTGCGAATGGCGTCGGGCTCGATACCCCGGCGGCGACGGTCGGGGTGATGGGGTCGTTGAAAGTCGCCGGGTATCGCGTCGAGACTGCGCCCGACAGCTCGGACGATCTGATGCGCGCAATCCTCGCCGGGCCGACCAACTGGCTGACCGACCGGGCCGAGCGGCAGGGCGGCGAGCGGCTGTCGCTTGCGGCCTATCGCGCCGCCTATGATGCGCTGCCGCTTGCGCTGCGCCAGCAGGTCGAAGACCGCTGGGGCCTGCCAGAGGCCGATCCGTTTTGCGACAGCACCGGATTTGCCCTGTCGATCCTGCGCTATGGCAATGTCGTGGTGGGCGTGCAACCCGCCCGCGGCTATAACATCGACCCGAGCACCAGCTATCACGCACCCGATCTGGTGCCGCCGCACAACTATTTCGCCTTCTACTTCTGGTTGCGCCTGAACTTTGGCGCGCATGCCATTGTCCATATGGGAAAACACGGAAACCTCGAATGGTTGCCGGGCAAGTCGGTGGGGCTGTCCGAGGATTGTTTCCCCGAGGCCGTGCTGGGGCCGATGCCGCATGTCTATCCCTTCATCGTCAACGATCCGGGTGAAGGCACGCAGGCCAAGCGGCGGGCGCAGGCGGTGATCGTCGATCACCTGACCCCGCCGCTGACACGCGCCGAAAGCTATGGCCCGCTGCGCCAACTCGAATCGCTCGTCGACGAATATTACCAGGCCGCAGGCGTCGATCCGCACCGGGTGGTCTGGCTGCGTGGCGAGATCCTGTCGATGATGACGGCGACGCGGGTCGACGAGGATGCCGGCATCGCCGAGCAGGACGATGCCGACAGCCGGCTGCAAAAGCTCGACGCCTGGCTGTGCGAGCTGAAGGAAAGCCAGATCCGCGACGGGCTGCATGTCTTTGGCGCCGCACCCGAGGGGCGGCTTGCGACCGATCTGATCGTGGCGCTGACCCGGGTGCCGCGCGGCGACGGGACGGGCGGCGATGCCTCGCTGATCCGGGCGCTGGCGGCTGATTTCGCGATGCGGTTCGATCCGCTCGACTGCGCCATGGCCGAACCCTGGCAGGGGCCGCGGCCCGAGGTGTTGTTGCACCTGCCGGAAGCAGAGGCAGAATCCGAGTCAGACGCGGTTTCGCCTGTCTGGCGCAGCAACGGCGATACGGTCGAACGGCTGGAGCTGTTCGCCCAGGCGCTTGTCGCGGGCCGTGTTGCGGCGCCGGGCCCGGCGTCCACCGCTGTCATGGAACGGATCGAGACGCAGGTGCGCCCGGCGGTTGCGGCCTCGGGCGCGGCCGAGATGGCGGGGCTTCTGACCGCCCTTTCCGGCCGCTTCCTCGCCCCCGGCCCGTCGGGGGCGCCGACGCGCGGCCGGCTCGACGTGCTGCCGACAGGACGCAATTTCTTCTCGGTGGATGCGCGCGCGATCCCGACCCGGGCTGCCTGGCAGCTTGGCTGGAAATCGGCCTCGCTGCTGGTAGACCGGCATCTGCAGGATCAGGGCGACTGGCCGCGGGCGATGGCGCTGACCGCCTGGGGCACCGCGAACATGCGCACCGGCGGCGATGACATCGCGCAGGCGCTGGCGCTGATGGGGGTGCGGCCGGTCTGGGACGAGATGTCGGGCCGGGTCACGGGGTTCGAGGTGCTGCCGCTGTCGACCCTCGGGCGGCCACGGGTCGACGTGACGCTGCGGGTCTCGGGATTTTTCCGCGATGCCTTTCCGGCGCAGGTCGATCTGGTGGCCTCGGCGGCGCGTGCGGTCATGCAACTGGACGAGCCCGAGGCCGAAAACCCCGCCGCCGCGCGTTTTGCCCGCGAGGCCGCCGAACTGGGCGCGGAGGCCGCCGGGTTCCGGGTCTTCGGGTCGAAACCCGGGGCCTATGGCGCGGGACTGCAGGCGATGATCGACGAGCGGCTCTGGCAGGGCCGGGCCGATCTGGCCGAGGCCTATGTGGTCTGGGGCGGCTATGCCTATGGCGCCGGGGTCGAGGGCGCGCCGGCCCGCGAGACATTTGCCCGCAGGCTCGGGCAGGTCGAGGCGGTGGTGCAGAACCAGGACAACCGCGAACACGATCTGCTCGACAGCGACGATTACTATCAGTTCGAGGGCGGCATCGCGGCTGCGGTCGAGACCCAGCGGGGCGAGGCCCCGGCGATTTATCACAACGACCATTCCCGCCCCGACCGCCCGGTCATCCGCACCCTCGAGCAAGAGATCGCCCGCGTCATTCGCGCCCGTGCCATTAACCCAAAATGGATCGACGGGATCAAGCGGCACGGCTACAAGGGGGCATTCGAGATGGCGGCCACGGTCGACTATCTGTTCGCTTTCGCGGCCACCACCGGCGCTGTGCGCAACCACCATTTTGATCTGGTCTTTGAGGCCTATCTGGACGACGAGGAGACCCGAGCATTTATCGAGATCCACAACGCGCCCGCCCTGCGGGAGATGGCACAGCGCCTGACCGAAGCGATCGACCGGGGACTCTGGGTACCGAGGTCCAATTCGGCGCGCGCGCTTCTGGAGACGTTGACGGCGTGAACCTGCCGCGTCGGCTCGGCCCCGACGATGCCGACATGGAGGCGGTCCATGTGCTGCTGGTCGAGAGCTTTGCCGATATGGAGGGGCAGATCGACCCGCCCTCGTCGCTGACCCGGATGGGGGTGGACGACCTGCGGGTGCTGGCGGCCGAAGGCCCGGCCTGGGTGATCGGCGCGCCGCCCGTCGGCTGCGTCTTTACCCGCGTCCAGGGCGACAACCTCTATCTGCAAAAGCTTGCGGTTGCGCCGGCGGCCCGCGGCCGGGGCGTGGCGCGCCGGTTGATCGACACGGCGGCCGATCATGCCCGGGCCGAGGGACTGCAGGCGCTGCAACTGAAGACCCGTATCGAGCTGGTCAAAAACCACGCCGCCTTCATTCGGCTCGGGTTTTCCTGCATCGGATGGAGCGCCCATCCCGGATACGAGCACGCGACCAGCCTGACCTTTGCCCGGCTAGTCGACGATCCGGAGCAAGACGGGTGAAAGCGACGGTAAGCGGCCATTGCCTGTGCGGCGCCGTGGCCTATGAAACCGACGGAGCGCAGAACTGGGCCGGCTATTGCCACTGCGCAAGCTGCCGGCGGAACTGTGCCGCGCCGGTCGCCGCCTTTTTCGGGGTTCCGAATGGCCACTGGCGCTGGACCGGGGTGGACCCTGCGATCTATCGCTCGTCCCCCGGGGCTGCGCGGCTGTTCTGCGACCGCTGCGGCACGCCCATGGCCTATGCAACCGACGCGGCGCCGGACGAGATCCATTTCTATGCCGCCACGATGGCGGACCCGGCCAGCTATCGCCCCGAGGTCCATTATCACGTTGACGAGGCGCTGCCGTGGCTTGCGATCGCCGACGAACTGCCGCGGCAGAGGGACTGAGGGCAGGGCCCGAGAACCTCGAATGACGAACGGAGACAGCACACGATGATCTGGTCCATTGCCATCCTTCTCGGCTGCCAGCTGGCGGGCGAGATCGTGACCCGTTTCCTCGGTCTGCCGTTGCCGGGGCCGGTTCTGGGCATGGCGCTGCTGCTGGGGCTGCTGGTGGCGATCCCGCGGCTCTATCGGCTGGTTGCGCCGACCGGCCACACGATCCTTGCCAATCTGTCGTTGCTGTTCGTGCCGGCGGGTGTCGGGGTTGTGGCCAACCTCGACGTCGTGTCGGAACACGGGCTGGCCTTGTTGACGGCGGTGGTGGTCAGCACGGTGCTGGCGCTGGTGGCGGGCGTGCTGAGTTTTCGCGCGGTGGCGCGCCTGATGGAGCGGCAGGAATGACCGACCTGACCGAGCTCTGGATCTATCTCAGCCAGGGGCCGCTGCTGTGGCTGACGGCGACGGTGGTGGCCTATGGCATCGGCGACACGCTGTTTGTCCTGTCGGGCCGGTCGCCCTGGGTCAACCCGGTACTGATCGCCGTGGTGCTGTTGTCGGTGGCGCTGATCGCGACCGGAACGCCCTATGAGACCTTTTTCGGCGGCGCGCAGTTCGTGCATTTCCTGCTCGGGCCTGCGACCGTGGCGTTGGCGCTGCCGCTTTATGCGAACCTGTCACTGGTGCGCAGTGCGGCCTTGCCGATGCTGGCGGCGCTGTTGGCCGGATCGCTGGTCGCGATGCTCTCGGCCATCGCGGTTGGCTGGGCGCTGGGGTTGCGTGGCGAAGTGCTGCTGTCGCTGGTGCCGAAATCCGCGACATCGCCGGTGGCGCTTGGCGTCGCCGAGGTCATTGGCGGGATCCCCAGCCTGACCGCTGCACTGGTGATCATGACGGGGATCACGGGCGCCGTCATCGTCACGCCGCTGTTCAACGCGCTCGGCCTGACCGACTGGCGGGCACGGGGTTTTGCCGTGGGCGTCGCAGCCCACGGGATCGGCACCGCGCGGGCGTTTCAGGTCAACGACACGGCGGGCGCCTTTTCGGGCATCGGCATGGGGTTGAACGCGCTTCTGACGGCGATCCTGGCGCCGCTCGTGGCGAACTGGCTGTTCTGAAGGAGACTTTCGATGAGCGACGAAGACACCGCCCGGCACAATGCCAAGATGGCCAAGAAGAAGGTCGCCCGCGAAAAGATCATGGCGACCAAGACCGAAGAGAAGGGTCTGGTCATCGTCCATACCGGCAAGGGCAAGGGCAAGAGCTCGGCCGCCTTCGGGATGATCTTCCGCTGCATCGGCCACGGGCTTCCCTCGGCCGTGGTGCAATTCATCAAGGGCGGCATGGCGACCGCCGAGCGGGACCTGATCGAGCGCCACTTTGCCGATCTCTGCGAGTTCCACACCATGGGCGAGGGTTTCACCTGGGAGACCCAGGACAAGGCGCGCGACATCGAACTGGCCCGCGCTGCCTGGGAAAAGGCCAAGGAGCTGATCCGCGACGAGACGATCCGCATGGTGCTGCTCGACGAGATCAACATCGCGCTGCGGTATGACTACCTCGATACCGACGAGGTGGTGGCCTTTCTGAAGACCGAGAAACCGGCGATGACGCATGTCGTGCTGACCGGACGCAATGCCAGCGACGCGGTGATCGAGATCGCCGATCTCGCGACCGAGATGGAACTGCTGAAGCACCCGTTCCGCTCCGGGGTGAAGGCGCAGGCCGGGGTGGAGTTCTGAGCGTGGCGCGCCGCCCTGCCGGGGTGCGGTTTGCCCGTGCGGAGAAGAGTTTTTGTGCCTCCGGCGGGGATATTTTCGAACAGAAGAAGTTCGGGGTCGTTTTGCGATGACGGCGCGGGCGCTGATGGTTCAGGGCGCGGGGTCGAACGTCGGCAAGTCGCTGCTGGTGGCGGGGATGGCGCGGGCCTTTGTGCGCCGCGGGCTGGCGGTTCTGCCGTTCAAGCCGCAGAACATGTCGAACAATGCGGCCGTGACCGCCGACGGCGGCGAGATCGGGCGCGCCCAGGCGCTGCAGGCGCTGGCCTGCGGGGTGGCGCCGACGGTCGACATGAACCCGGTGCTGCTGAAGCCCGAGACCGAGACCGGGGCCCAGGTGGTGGTGCAGGGCCGTCGCGTCGGCACGCTCGGGGCGGGCGATTTCGGCGCGCGGAAGGCCTCGTTGCTGGCGCCGGTGATGGAGAGTTTCGGCCGGCTTGCCGCGGCGGCCGATCTGGTGCTGGTCGAGGGCGCGGGCAGCCCGGCCGAGGTCAACCTGCGGGCGGGCGACATCGCCAACATGGGATTTGCGCGGGCCGCCGGCGTGCCGGTGCTGCTGGTGGGCGACATCGACCGCGGCGGGGTGATCGCCCAGATCATCGGTACCAGGGCGGTGCTCGACCCGGCCGATGCGGCGATGATCGGTGGCTTTGCCATCAACAAGTTCCGTGGCGATCCGCGGCTGTTCGAGGATGGATACCGCCGGATCGAGGCGCAGAGCGGCTGGCGCGGGTTCGGCGTCGTGCCCTGGTTTGCCGATGCCGCGCGGCTGCCGGCCGAGGATGCGCTCGACCTGCCGCGCGGTGGCGGCACCGGCGGCTGGCACGTGGTCTGTCTGGCGCTGTCGCGGATTGCCAATTTCGACGATCTCGACCCGCTTGCGGCCGAACCCGGGGTGCGGCTGAGCATGCTGCGCGCGGGCGAGGCGCTGCCGGGCGATGCCGATCTGGTGATCCTGCCCGGCACCAAGTCGACCCGCGGCGATCTGGCGTTTTTGCGGGCGCAGGGCTGGGACATCGACCTTGCCGCGCATGTGCGCCGTGGCGGCCGGGTGCTGGGGCTGTGCGGCGGCTATCAGATGCTCGGCCGGGCGATCCGCGATCCGCAGGGACTCGAAGGCCCGCCGGGCGAGACCGCGGGACTCGGCCTTCTCGATGTGGTGACCGAGATGCACCCCGAAAAGCGGTTGAGCGAGGTGACAGCGACCGACCCTGCCAGCGGCGCCGAGTTTCAGGGCTATGAGATCCATATCGGGCGCACCGACGGGGCCGACCGCGCCCGGCCCTTCGCCCGGGTTGCGGGCGCGGATGAGGGGGCCGTTTCGGCCGACGGGCGGGTGATGGGCAGCTATCTGCACGGGTTGTTCCGGGCCGACGGCTATCGCCGGGTCTGGCTCGACCGGATGGGGGCAGTGTCCTCGGATCTGGCCTATGGCGCGCATGTCGAGGCGGTGCTCGACCGGCTCGCCCGGCATCTCGAGACGCATCTGGACCTCGATGCGCTTCTGGCGATGGCCCGCCAGCCCGGCGGGTGAGAGGGGGGCTGAGGCCCGGAAACCGGGGCTCGGGTCAGGGGTCGAGCGGCGGCACGCGGGCGACGAAATGGCCCTTCACGCCCTGCGGCCATTGCCGAAACGGCACCAGGCCGCCGTCGTTTTCGGCATGAAGCGCTGCGTAGTCGGCCAGTGCCGCGGCATCCTCGGGCGTGCCCTCGAACCGGCCGAGCACATATGTCATCCGGCCGGCGGCCGAGACGGCGGCGTTGCAGCCATGCTCGCAGCCCATCAGGCAGGGGGTGCCCCGGACCTGCAGGCCCGGATGCGCGGCGGCGGCCTCCGTGACGCGGACCAGAAAGGCCTCGCCATCGGGCGGCAATGTGCGGTCGTCGCGGGCGGCTTGCCTGCGGCAGGTGGTGCAGATGGTGATCGTGGTCATTTTGGCGGTCTGTCCGGGGCGCGCGCGTGCAGGGGATCGGGTCTGCACCTCGCCCGTGGCGCCCGGAATGTCCAGCCCCCGTGCCGGGCGCAATCTGCGCCAGCGACGGCAGGGCCAGTCGGGGGGCCATGGGGGCCGGGTGTCGCCGGCCCCCTGGCGATCAGACGAACCGGTTGACCCAGTTCTCCAGCCGTTCCTGACGGCCGGACCGCGGCTCGGGGTCGATCCCTTCCGAGATGACCCGGTTCGCGATACTGTCGAGCGTGCCGTTTTTCAGCATGTCGCGGGCAACGGGTGTATCCCAGCCGGCATAGCGTTCGTCGCGCGCCGCCTCGAGCCCGCCGTCCTGCAGCATCGCGGCAGCCGCCTTCAACCCGCGGGCGCAGACATCCATCGCGCCCACATGCCCCGCGATCAGATCGACGGGATCGAGCGACTGGCGCCGCACCTTCGAATCGAAATTGGTGCCGCCGGTGGTGAATCCGCCCGCCCGCAGCACCTCGTAGTAGGCCAAGGCGACTTCGGGCACGTTGTTCGGGAACTGGTCTGTGTCCCAGCCCGACTGATAATCGTTGCGGTTCATGTCGATCGACCCGAGGATCCCGAACGCCGCCGCCATCGCCAGTTCGTGTTCGAACGAATGCCCGGCCAGGATCGCGTGACCCTGTTCGATGTTCATCTTCACCTCGCCCTCGAGCCCGAATTCCTTGAGGAACGAATAGACCGTGTTCACGTCATAGTCGTACTGGTGCTTCGATGGCTCCTGCGGCTTCGGTTCGACCAGGATCTGGCCCTGAAACCCGATCCGGTGCTTGTAGTCGACTACCATCTGCAGGAAGCGCCCGGCCTGATGGCGTTCGCGCGAGAGATCGGTGTTGAGCAGCGTCTCATAGCCCTCGCGCCCGCCCCAGAGCACATAGTTCTGCCCGCCGAGCGTGTGGGTCGCGTCCATGCAGGCCTTCACCGTCGCAGCGCTCCAGGCAAAGACGTCGGGGTCGGGGTTGGTTGCCGCCCCCGACATGAACCGGCGGTTGGTGAACAGGTTGGCGGTGCCCCACAGCAGCCGGGTGCCGGTCTGTTCCATCTTTTCGCCGAAATACTCGACGATCTCGTCGAGCCGCGCCTTGCTTTCGGCGAAGGTCGCGCCCTCGGGGCGCACGTCTTGGTCGTGAAAGCAGAAGAACGGCTGACCGAGGATCGCGAACATCTCGAAGGCGGCGTCGGCCTTGATCTTGGCGTGTTCCATCGTATCGCCCCACCAGGGACGCTCGAAGCTGCGGCCGCCGAACGGATCGCCGCCTTCCCAGGCGAAGCTGTGCCAATAGGCGACGGCAAAGCGGAGGTGGTCCTCCATCCGCTTGCCAAGCACGATCTCGTCCGGGTCGTAATGCCGATAGGCCAGTTCCGACGTACTGTCGGGATCGAACCTGACCGGTTCGATCCCCTCGAAGAAAGATGTCATGACAACCCTCTGAGCGCTTTGTAGGTCTCGCGATAGCGCGCCTGCGCCTCGGCAAAGCCGGCGGTCAGCGCGGGCACGGGTTCGACCACGGTCTCGATCCGGGGCAGGGTCGCGATCTCGGCCCCGGCGCCGGTGGCCGCCATCATGCCGAGCCGCGCCGCGCCGAAGGCGCCGCCGAAATCCCCCGCCTCGGGGACGGAAATCGGCATGTCGACTGCCGTGGCAATGGCCTGCAGCCAGTAGTGCGACCGGCTGCCGCCGCCGACCGCGATCAGCGTGTCGAACCGCGTGCCGGTGGCGGCAAGCGCGTCAAAGCTGTCGCGCACGGCATAGGTCACGCCTTCCAGCACCGCGGCGGTGGCGGCGGCGCGGTCGGTCGAATGTTCTAGCCCGGTGAAGCTTGCCCGGATCTGCGCGTCGTTGTGCGGCGTGCGTTCGCCGCCGAGATAGGGCAGGAACAGCGTGCGTCCGGGCGCGCGCAGGGTATCGCCCAGTTCGGTGGTCAGGGCGGCGGCGTCCGAGCCGACAAGCCGCGCGTACCAGTTCAGCGCATCGGTTGCGGCAAGGAACACACCCATCTGGTGCCAGGTGTCGGGCAGGGCGTGACAGAAGGTGTGCACGGCAGTCGCGGGATCGGGTTGATAGGCGTCCGAGGCGGCAAAAAGCACCCCGGAAGTTCCGAGCGAGACAAAGGCGTGCCCCGCCTTGACGACGCCGACGCCGACCGCCGAGGCGGCGTTGTCGCCGCCACCGCCCGCGACCACGACACCGGGGCCAAACCCCCAGCGCTCGGCCAGTTCGCTGCGGACCTTGCCAGACACTTCGCTGCCTTCGACCAGCCGCGGCATGTTGGTGCGGTCAAACCCGCTTTCGGCCAGCAACGTATCGGACCAGTCGCGCGCGCCGGTATCGAGCCAGCTTGTACCGGCGGCATCCGACATCTCGGACACGGTCTCGCCGGTCAGCCACAGCCGCAGGTAATCCTTCGGCAACAGGACCATGGCTGTGCGGTCAAAGATCTCGGGCTCGTGGGCCTTGACCCAGGCGAGCTTGGGCGCGGTGAAGCCCGGGAAGACGATATTGCCGGTGATCTCGCGCCAGGGGGTCGTGGCGTCCATGGCCGCGGCTTCCTCGAAGGCGCGGGTGTCGTTCCACAGGATGCAGGGCCGCAACACGTCGTGGCCCTGATCGAGCAGCGTCGCGCCATGCATCTGGCCCGAAAGCCCGATGCCGCGCACGGCCTTCAGCGAAGTCTGTGCCGCCAGTGCATCCAGCACCGTGGCGGCGGCCGCGATCCAGTCGGCGGGCGATTGTTCGGACCATCCGGGGTGCGGACGCGAGACCGTCAGCGGTGCCGTGGCTTCTGCCACCAGCTTCTGGTCGTCGTCGATAAGCACCGCCTTCAGACCCGAAGTCCCGAGATCGAGACCTATATACATGTTATGCTGCTCCTTTTTCCGGCCTCTTGCCGAGGATGATCATTCCGAGGATGTCGTCCTCGGTGACCTCGTCCACCTTCACGGTGCCGACAAGCATGCCGTTCTTCATGACCGATGCGCGGTCGCAGAGCTGTTTCACGGCATGAATGTCGTGATCGATCAGAAAGATCCCCAGTCCCTGTGCCTTGAGTTCGTTGATAAGATTGGCGACCATCGCCGTTTCTTCGACGCCAAGGGCCGCGGTCGGCTCGTCCATTATCAGGATCTTGGCGTTGAAATAGACCGCACGGCTGATCGCGACCGACTGGCGCTGGCCGCCCGACAACCCCTTCACCGGCGTGTGGAACCGCTGGAAGTTGGGGTTGAGGCGCGCCATGATCTTGCGCGTCTCGGCCTCCATCTGGGCGTCGTTCACCAGACCCGAGCCGGTCACCAGTTCGCGGCCCAGAAACAGGTTCGAGGCGGCGTCGAGGTTGTCGGCCAGCGCGAGGGTCTGATAGATCGTTTCCAGCCGATAGCGGCGGGCGTCGCGCGGGCTGTGGATATTCGCAAGCTCGCCGTCGATATAGATCTCGCCGGCATCGCGCGTCAGCGCCCCCGAGAGCATCTTCATCAGCACCGACTTGCCGGCGCCGTTATGGCCGAGAACGCCCATGACCTCGCCCGGGTAGAGGGTCATCGAGACGTCGTTGACGGCGTGGATGCCACCGAAGGACTTGCGCATGTTGCGCATCTCGACCAGGGGCGTGCCGCGATCTGTGGGAGTATTCATGGCTCAATCCCCCGTGCGCTTGCGATACATGATGTCGACATAGACGGCCAGCACCAGCACAACGCCGACTACGATGTTCTGATAGGGCGCGTCGACCCCCACCATTGCCATGCCAGATTGCAGCGATTGCATGATCAGCGCACCGAGGATGGCGCCATAGATCGTGCCGACCCCGCCCGACAGCGCGGTGCCGCCGATCACCGCCGCGGCGATAACGCGAAGCTCGTCCAGCGTGCCGATGTCGTTGGAATGGAAGTTCAACCGCGCCGAGGCGACGACCGCCGAGATGGCGCAAAGAAACCCCATGATGGCGAAGATCTTGACCGTCAGGAAGCGGATGTTGATGCCGGCAAGTTCGGTCGCCTCGGGGTTGCCGCCGGTGGCAAAGATATAGCGGCCAAGCCGGGTTTTCTGGGCAATGACGGTCATCACGCTTGCGACGACGATCAGCAGCAGCACCGAATAGGGCACGCCGTAGCCTGCGGTATAGCCTGCGGGCATGGCTTCGCCGCGCGCCTCGAACATGCGGCTCAGCCGCGCCGACGGGATTTCATAGGCGTTCAGAACCCAGATGAAGCCAAGGATCGTGCCGACTGCGAACAGGGCGATGACCGTTTCGGCCCAGATCGGTTTGACTGGGAAGTCGTGCTTGATCTTGTTGCGGCGCGCATTGGCGATCATCAGCAGCGCAAGCGCCGCAAAGATGGCGCCAAGGACCCAGCTGCCGGTCACGCCCATGGTGCCGTCGATGCCGCCGAGCGTCACGAACGCCGGATCGAGCGGGCCGATGGTCTGGCCGCTGGACAGGTGCCAGGCGACGTTACGCCAGACGAACAGGCCCCCGAGCGTGACGATGAAGGCCGGGATCGTCAGATAGCCGACGAGCCAGCCCTGAAAGGCCCCGATCGCGATGCCGACAACGGCGCCGACCAGGATCGCGATGGGTGCGATCAGCGGCGAGCCGAGCGGAAGGCCCAGCATTTGCGGCAGCACGTGGACCTGCGTCATCGCCATGAAAGCGGAGCAGGTGGCCAGCAGCGCGCCCACCGAAAGGTCGATGTGGCGCATGACGATGATGAAGACCATGCCGGTTGCCATGACGGCGACCGAGACGGTCTGGATGGTGAGGTTGAATATGTTGCGCGGGGTCAGGAAACGACCGCCCGTCCAGACGTCGAACACCACGCAGATGATGACGAACGCCCCGATCATGCCAAGCAAGCGGGTGTCGATCTCCATCGTGTCTAGGATGCTGCGGCGGCTTTGCGTGGGCAGCCCGCGGGGTTCCGTACTGTCGGCCATCTGGCACTCTCCGGATGCGCGAGGTATATCACCCCCGCCGGTTTCGGCGGGGGTGACGGATCGGGTTCAACTCGTCTGCGTCAGTTGCTGCAAGGCGCGGGGCCGTCGGTGACACCCTGGCAGAGCGACTCGATGCTGATCCAGCCGGCGTCGGTGACCACGGTCAGGTTTTCCGAAGTGATCGGGATCGGTTGCAGGAACTTGGCCCACATGGTCACGCCCGATGGCGAGGTCCACTGCATGGCGCCGTCGATCTGCGACATCTCCGTGCCGCCCGCGAGCGCCACGGCGATCTCGCCCGCGGTCTTGCCAAGCTCGCGCGCGTCCTTCCACACCGACACGGTCTGGGTGCCCTTTGCGACCCGGTTCAGCGCGGCATGGTCGCCGTCCTGACCCGAGACCGGGATGCCGTCCATGCCCTGGGCGGTCAGGGCTGCAACGGCGCCGCCGGCGGTGCCGTCGTTCGATGCCACGACCGCATCGACCTTGTTGTCGTTGGCGGTCAGAAGCTGTTCCATGTTGCGCTGCGCGTTGGCGGGCAGCCAGCCGTCGGTATAGGCCTCGCCGACGATTGTAATGTCACCGGAATCGACCGCCGCCTGCAGCACCTCTTGCTGACCGCCGCGCAGGAAGTCCGCGTTCGGGTCGGTGGGCGAACCCTTGATCATCACGTAGTTGCCCTTGGGCGCCTTCGCCAGCACCGCACGCGCCTGCATCCGCCCGACCTCGATATTGTCGAAGGTCAGATAGAAGGCGCGCGGATCCTCGATCAGCCGGTCATAGGCGATGACCGGGATGCCCTCGTCGGCCGCGGCCTGCACTGCGGGAATGATCGCCTGGGTGTCCTGGGCCAGCACGATCAGGGCGCTGACGCCCTGGCTCATCAGCGCCTCGATGTCGCTGATCTGCTTGGACGAGGACGACTGGGCGTCGGCCGAGATGTATTTGACGCCGTTGGCTTCCAGCGCCGCGACGATTGCCGCCTCGTCGGTCTTCCAGCGTTCTTCCTGAAAGTTCGACCAGCTTACGCCGACGGACATGTCCTGAGCCAGCGCCGTGGTCGTGAAGGCGGTCGTCAAGGCAGCCGCCGCAATGAAAAGATTGCGCATGAATTCCTCCCGATTATGTCGACCCTCTTCTCTCCCAGAGGGTAGAGCGGTCATGCTCGCCGCCCACGACGCGGAGGATTGACTGGATTAATTTAATTGTCAAAATAAAAATTCAGGCGCGATACCGGCTATGCCGGGTTTGGGGACGCCTCGGGGGGAGATGTTTAAAATGAGGGCGGCATTCTGCAGCGCAGAAAGTGAATATATTGTGGCGGTGAATTAATGAACCGCTTCCAACCCGATGACGTTCCGGTGCTTTCCCGCCCGGAGGAGGGCTGCGGTCCGATCCTGCCGCCGCACGGGTCGACCGCCCCGCCGATGCGCCAGCAGGTCTTCGACTGCATCCGGTCGCGCGGGCGCATGTCGCGAATCGATGTCGCCAAGTACCTGGGCGTCAGCCCCGCCTCGGTCACGTCGCTGGTCTCGGAGCTGCTGGCGGCGGGGCTTCTGACCGAGGTTGCGGGGCCCGGGCCGCAGAAGACGACCAACCGGGGCCGTCCGCCGGTGGCATTGTCGGTGCGGGCCGAGGCGGGCTATGTCGCCGGGATCAAGCTGAGCGATCTGGTTCATACCGGCGTCATCGTCGATTTCGCCGGCCGCCCGGTGGCCGAGGCCCGCCTGTCGCGACCCGACCTGCGCACCGACATCGACCTTCTGGTCGACGAGGCCGATACCCTGCTGGAGCGCATGCTTGTCGAGGCAGGCATGACCCGCAGTGCCCTGTCGGCGGTGGGGATCGGGCTGCCCGGGATCGTCGATCACCCGAACGGCGTGGCGCTGTGGTCGCCCATCCTGCGCGGGCTTGGCATCCCGGTGGCGCAGCTGATGTCGGCGCGCATGGGGCTGCCGGTGCATGTCGACAACGATGCCAACGTGCTGACCATGGCCGAATTGTGGTACGGCGGTGGCCGCAGCCTCGCCGATTTCGCGGTGGTGACGCTGGAATTCGGTGTCGGCATGGGGCTGGTGATGAACCACAAGCTTTGGCGCGGCGCCCACAGCGTGGGCATGGAACTGGGCCACACCAAGGTGCAGCTCGACGGCGCGCTCTGCCGCTGCGGCCAGCGCGGCTGCCTCGAGGCCTATGTCTCGGATTACGCACTGGTGCGCGAGGCCTCGGTGGCGCTGAACCTGCACCGCAACCGCACCGACACCACGCAGGTCATGCTGGAAAACCTGTTCGATCAGGCCAAGGCCGGCAACGAGGCGGCGCGCAGCATCTTCCGGCGTGCCGGGCGCTATCTGGCGGTCGGGTTGGCGAATGTGATCAACCTGTTCGATCCGACGCGGGTGATCCTGTCGGGGGCACGAATGCGATACGACTATCTCTATGCCGAGGAGGTGCTGCGCGAGATGCGGGCGCTGACCCTGAACATGGGCCGCACCCTGCCCGAAGTCGAGATCAACGCCTGGGGCGATCTAGTCTGGGCCCGCGGCGCGGCAACGCTGGCGCTGTCCGCGGTGACCGAGGAGCGCACCGCAGGCGGGGAGGCAGCGGCATGACGCGGCGCATCACGAGGCTCGCCGCGGCGCTGCTGGTTGCCGCGAGCGTTGCGGCGCCGGTGTCGGCCGACCCGGTGGCGGTCCGCTTTGCCGACGAAAGCGCGGCCTTGCCGGTCGAGCACGTCTATTCCGGCGGATGGGAGCATTTCGTTGGCGGCGGGGTTGCGGTCTTCGATTGCAACGACGACGGCCGGCCCGAGATCCTGGCCGCCGGCGGCACCGAACCGGCGCGTCTGTTCCTGAACCGCACCGCGGGACCGGGCCAGCCGCTGGCCTTCGAGCTCGCCCCCGGCCTGCCCGCGTTGACCGAGACCACCGGCGCCTATCCGATCGACATCGACAGCGACGGGGTGATCGACCTGGCGGTGCTGCGGGTCGGGCCGAACGTGGTGCTGCGTGGGCTTGGCGATTGCCGGTTCGAGGAGGCGACCGAGGCGATGGGCCTGACCTTCCCCGACCGCTGGACCGCCGCCTTCTCGGCCACCTGGGAGGGCGACGCGGCGCGCCCGACGCTGGCCTATGGCAATTACGTCGACCGCAGCAATCCCGACGGACCGTTCGAGGCCTGCGACGTCAACGAACTCTATCGACCCGAGGGCGATCGCTATGGCGCAAGGCGCGAGCTTGCGCCTGGGTTCTGCGCGCTGTCGATGCTGTTCTCGGACTGGAAACGCGAGGGCCGGGCGGACCTGCGGGTGTCGAATGACCGGCATTACTATGTCCGCGGCGGCGCCGAACAGATGTGGCGGATGGGGGAAGAACCGCGGCTGCTGGGCGCCGGGGATGGTTGGCCTGCAATCTCGATCTGGGGCATGGGGATCGCCAGCCGCGATCTGAACGCCGACGGCCGCCCCGACCTTGTGCTGACCTCGATGGCCGATCAGCTGATGCTGCTGTCGGATGGGGCAAGCGCGTATCAGACCGCGCCCTATACCATGGGGGCTGCGGCGCAGCGGCCGCATCTGGGCGACGATGGCCGGCCTTCGACCGGCTGGACGGCGACATTCGGGGATGTGGACAATGACGGGCGGGACGATCTGTTCATCGCCAAGGGCAATGTCGATCAGATGCCCAGCAATGCGATCCACGATCCGAACAACCTGTTGATGCGCCAGCCCGATGGCTCGTTCATCGAGACCTCGGTCACGGCGGGTGTGGCGACGATGGCGCGGTCGCGCGGCGCGGCGCTGGCCGATTTCGACGGCGACGGGCGTCTCGATCTGACGGTGGTGAACCGCCGGGCGGCGATCGAGCTGTACCGCAACCTGTCCGAGGGCACCGGCAACTGGGTCGAGATCGCGCCGCGACAGGCGGGCGACAACGGCTTTGCGGTTGGCGCCTGGATCGAGCTTGCCTGCGATGGCGCGCCGCTGACGGCGCGCGAGATCACCATTGGCGGGGGCCATGCCGGTGGTGTCCTCTTGCCCGAACATTTCGGTCTGGGCGAGGTTGGCGAGCTGCGGGTGCGGGTCGTCTGGCCCGATGGCGGTGCCAGCGACTGGGTGCGCCTGGATGCGAACCAGCGGGTCGAGCTGTGGCGCGGCGATGGCGCGGCCGTCGAGGTAAGGCCTGCGGGCACAGCGGCACGTCCCTGAGGCGTGCCTGGGGTCGTGCGATCCGAGGACCTGGCACAAGCCCCTGCTCAGGGCGACGGCTGCGGTCAGCTTCGAGTCGGGCGGGTATCGGGCAGGGTGATCCGGGCCACCTGTTCGGCAATCGGATCGACGGACAGGGGATGGATTTCGGAATCATGCGCCACCGGGTCGCCGATCGGCTGCCAGATGCCGCCCTTGTAGATCTCGAGCGCATCGAACCCGGCCTTGTAGCCCATCTTCGGGCTGCCCGGCACCCAGTACCCGAGGTAGACATAGGGCAGACCCGCGCCGCGGGCGATGGCGATATGATCGAGGATGATATAGGTGCCAAGCGAGCGCTGGATCAGGTCCGGGTCATAGAAGCTGTAGACCATGCTCAACCCGTCATCGAGCACATCGGTCAGGCAAACTGCCGTCAGCGCCCCCGCGACCGGGCCGCGCGTTCCTTCGCGGCGCTCGCGGTATTCGACCACGCGCGACCGCACCGGGGTTTCCTCGACCATCGCCGCGAATTCGAAGATGTCCATGTCGGCCATGCCGCCGTCGGCGTGCCGGCTGTCGAGATAGCGGCGAAACAGCGTGTACTGATCCTCGGTCGCCCAGGGCGAGGTTGCCTGACGCACCAGAGTGTCGTTGCGGCGCATGGCGCGGCGCTGGCTGCGGCTGGGTTCAAAATCGGCCACCCGGATTCGCGCCGACAGGCAGGCCTTGCAATCGGCGCAGGACGGCCGATAGAGCACGTTCTGCGAGCGCCGGAAGCCCTGTTTCGACAGGGAGTCGTTCAGCGTGCCGGCATAGTCGCCCTGAAGTGCTGTGAACAGCTTTCGCTCCATCCGCCCGTTCAGATAGGGGCATGGCTGAGGGGCCGTCACATAGAACTGTGGTGCGATCGGTAGGGTGTGGCGCATCTGGGGGCGAAATATCGAGATTTACCGGCAAACGGTAGCAGGGCCAGGCAGTTCCGCCAAGCCCTGTTTCCGCTGTGCCGCCGTTCGGCAGCAGTGTCGCCTCAGCGGCTGCGGTTGATCGCCGTGGTCCCGAGGACCATGTCGTGCAGACCCTGGGAGCGTGCCGAGGTCATCATCAGCACCGCCGAGATCAGTTGCGGCACCAGGAACGAGACACAGAGCGTATAGAGCAGCGTGTGCATGATGGCATCGGCCGGCCCGAACCGTTCGCCGCGTCCGGTGCGCAGCTGGATCGACATCAGACGCATGCCCCAGGTCGCCGATCCGCCGGCGATGGTGAACACCCGGTAGAGGAAACTGATGCCAATCCAGAGCAAGGGATAGAAGAACAGCCCCAGGAAGGCGGTGAACGGCAGCGCCAGAAGCGTCAGCAGAAACACCAGAAGGGCGTCGAAGACCCAGGCGATCGCCCGCTTGACCGGGACGTCGGCATAGAGGTCGGCGTGAAGATCGGGGTCGGGAAGGCCCCAGAGAGGGTCGTTCATGCTGCTCATCTGTGCGGGATCCATGGAAAGTTCAAGGGCGGTTGCGAAAGCGCCGCGACCGGGATGCGGCCGCGGCATCGGAGAGAGGGGCAGGGTCGGGCGGCCGGGGCGCAGGGATCGGCGCCCCGACGTTCGGGATCACGAGGCGTTGGGCGTTTCGCCCTCGATCGCATCGTCGTTCGGCGTGCGCGCACTGCGGGCGCGGTCCGCCATGAACTGGTCGAACTCGTTCTTGTCCTTGGCTTCGCGCAGCCGTTGCAGGAACGACTCGAAGGCTTCCTGCTCTTGCTCCAGCCGTTGCAGCGTCTCGGTCTTGTAGGCGTCAAAGGCGCTGTTGCCGCTCGGCCGCATGGCGGCGTGCATGGCGTGGAAGTCGCGATGGCGGCCGCGGCCGCGGTGTTGGCAGGTTCCCCTGAACATTCGTTTGCTCCAGATCATGTATGCAAGAAAGGCAAGCCCGATGGGCCAGAAAATGATGAACCCCAGGATCATGGCAGCGATCCAGGCACCCTTCCCGCGCTGGTCCAGCCAGCTTTCGGCCCGTCCGAACCACCCAGTGGCTGCGACGTCGGCGGTTGTCATGTCGAACTCCTCGTTTCTGTCTATGTGAATGTCTTTCACATTATCCGAGATGGGAGATCACGCGCCGGTGTTCAAGACCACATGTGAAAGGTTTTTACATTTTTTGAGGGCGCGCCCCGACGCCGTCCCGGCGCAGTCGCTGCTCAGGCTTCGGTGAATTCTGCCTCGGTCGCGCCGCAGATCGCGCGCAGCGTTTCGGGGGCGATGCCGAACACGTGGCGCGGCGTGCCTGCCGCCGCCCAGACCAGGTCGAAATCGTTCAGGCGGGGGTCGAAGAAGCTGCGGATCGGGGTCTTGTGGCCGACGGGCGAGACACCGCCGATGGCAAAACCCGTGACCTCGCGCACCCGCCTGCCCTCGGCCGGGTGGGTCAGCTCGCCCAGCAGATCTGCAATGCGTGCGGTCGAGACCCGGTTGCCGCCGGCCGTGACGAACAGGGTCAGCACGCCGCTTTGTCCGCCCTCGACGACGATCGACTTGGCGATCTGGTCAAGCTCGCATCCCACGGCCTCGGCGGCGGCCAGAGCGGTGCGGGTGCTGTCGGGCATCTCGCGCAGGTCATGCGCCGCACCGGCAGCATCGAGCGCTGCCATAACGCGCTTCAAGCTCTTGCTCATCCCGACTCCTTTCGCCCTCGGCCCGCGCAGGATATTGTCATCTCCGACGATCACAAGACAAGGAACCGGGGCGATGGCGGCGGCGGAGCTGGAAACGATGCTCGCCTGCGAGACTGCGGTCTGGCAGGCGCTGCTGACGGGCGATGCCGCTGCCGATGCGGCGCTGCTCGAGGCGGGCTTCCTCGGGGTCTATGCCACAGGCTTTGGCGACCGTGCCGAGCACGCGGCCCAGCTTGCCGGCGGTCCGACCGTGGCGGGATACCGGCTGAGCGAGGCGCGGTTGCTGCCGCTTGCCCCCGGGGTCGTGCTTCTGGCCTATCGCGCCGATTTCACCCGTGTCGGCGCCAGCGAGGAGGAGGCGATGTATGTCTCCTCGATCTGGCGTCGGGACGGAGACGGTTGGCGGAACGTCTTCAGTCAGGACACCGCCGCGGGCGAGGAACGGCCGGTTTGACGGAACGCTGACATCGGTCGCGGTAGCAGGGGGGCGCTGCCCCCCATCGCGGCGTGCCGCGACTCCCCCCGAGGTATTTTTGCCAAGAAGAAATCCGGGGTGGCGGGTTTGGACGGGGGCTGCGTTCAGTAGGCGCCGCTGCGCATCCGTTCCGAACGCCGCCGCAGCATTTCGAGCGTCACCAGCATCGACATCGAGATCAGGATCAGCATCGTCGCCACGGCAAGGATCGAGGGGCTGATCTGTTCGCGCAGGCCGGAGAACATCTGCCGCGGGATCGTCCGCTGTTCGGGACCGGCGAGAAACAGCACCAGCACCACCTCGTCGAAGGAGGTGACGAACGCGAACAGCGCGCCCGAGATCACGCCGGGCCGGATCAACGGGATCACGATGTCCCAATAGACCTTCAGCGGCCGCGCCCCCATGGACAGCCCGGCGTAGTAGAGCGAGCGGTCGAAGCCCGCGAGCGTTGCCGTGACGGTGATGATCACGAAGGGCACGCCGAGCGAGGCATGGGCGATGATCAGCCCGAAATAGGTCCCGACCAGGTTGAAGCGGGTGTAGAAGAAGAACATGCCGGCGGCGACGATGATCAGCGGCACGATCATCGGCGACAGCAGGAAGGCTGTGATCAGCCGCTTGAAGGGCATCGCCGGGTTCGAAAGCCCGACCGCCGCCACGGTGCCGAGGATCGTCGCGATCACCGCCGCGGCAATGCCGACGATGAAGCTGTTCTTGACCGCCAGCATCCAGCGTTCGTCGCTGAACACATCGGCGTACCAGCGCAGCGAATAGGCATCGAGGTCGAAGGAGACCATCCCGGGGGTGAACGAGAAATAGGGCTCGGCATTGAACGACAGCGGGACGATGACAAGGATCGGCAGCATCAGGAACAGCAGTACCGCAAAGGCGAACCAGCGCAGCCCGTAGTGACCGAGGATGTGCCAGAAGGTGTAATAGGCCGGAAGATGTTTCATGTGCCTATCCGAACTTGATGTTGCCGGCCCCGACGAAGCGGTCGTAGACCCAGTAGAGCAGCAGGATGACCACCAGCAGCATGGTGCCAAGCGCCGCTGCAAGCTCCCAGTTGTTCGATTGCTGCATGTGGAAGGCGATGATGTTCGAGATCATCTGTCCCTTGGTGCCGCCGACCAGCGCCGGCGTGATGTAGTAGCCGACCGAGATGATGAAGACGAGCAGCGCGCCGGCCGAAAGCCCGGGCAGGGTCATCGGCAGGTAGACCCGGAAGAAGGCGGGCAGCGGGCGCGCGCCCATCGACAGCGCCGCGCGCATGTAGCTGGGGTCGATCCCCTTCATCACGCTGTAGAGCGGCAGGATCATGAACGGCAAAAGGATATGGGTCATCGCGACGATGGTCGAGAATTCGGTGTAGAGCATCTCGAACGGCGAGCGGGTGATGCCCGCCCCCATCAGGAACGAGTTGACGACGCCGTTGGTTTGCAGCAGCGCGATCCAGGCGGTGGTGCGCACCAGAAGCGAGGTCCAGAATGGCAGCAATACGAAGACCATCAGAAGGTTTGCGGTCTTGGCCGGCGCGGTCGCCAGATAATGTGCCAGCGGATAGCCGAGGATCAGCGTTGCGATCGTGATGATCAGCGCCATCTTCAGCGTCTTGATGAACAGATCCACATAGATCCGCGCTCCGTCGCGCGGCATGATACCCCCCGCGGGCGAGCGTTCGAGATCCATGGCGGTCAGGAAATAATCTGCAGTGAACGTGTTGCCCGACGTGATGATGCCGCGCCAGACCTCGGGATCGGTCCATTTCTCGTCGGCTGCGGCCAAGAGCGCGGCGCCCGATGCGGCGATTTCGGAATCCTCGGCGCGGGCGATCTTGCGGGCGGTCGATTTCACCAGGCTCGAACTGCCGGGAACGACTCGGTTCAGTTCTTCGGCCATCTTGCCCGACAGCCGTTCGTCGGCCAGCCGCTTCAGGTCGGCGGCAAAGATCGCCTGGGTCTCGGCAGGTGGCAGGCCGGTGCGGTCCCAGGCCTTCAGCGCCTTCAGGCTGTCGGGGATCAGGGTGGAGACGGTCGGGTGATAGAAGCCGCGCACCAGCATGGTGCCGATCGGGGCCGCGAAGGTGAACAGCAGGAACAGCAGGAGCGGCGCGACAAACAGAAAGGCTGTCATGCGTCGCCGGCCCAGTTCGCTGCGGGCGGATCTGCGGTCGGCGGCGGTAAGGGGGATGTCGGTCATTGGCGCTCCTCGGGGATACGGGGCGGTCTTGCGATGCCGCGCGCCACTGTCTGGCAGCGCGCGGCCCGGTCTTGCGAGACTACTGCAGCAGCCACTCGTTGAAGGCTTCGCCGAGCGACTCGCCATAGTCGGCCCAGAAGATGCCGTCGGCCTTGATGCCGACGTCGGTGTGCGCCGAGGGCAGGCTCTGGGTGATGGCCGCGTCGACATAGGCGTCAGAGGACTTCCGCGTCGGGCCATAGGCCACGTCGATCATGCCGGCGAGCGGCTTCGAGCTGGTTGCGAACTTGATGAAGTCCCAGACCACGTCCTTCTTGGCCGTGCCCTTCAGGATCGACCAGACGTCGATGTCATAGACCTGGCCGTCCCAGACGATCTCGAACGGCTTGCCGTCATCGGCGATGGCGGCATAGATGCGGCCGTTTGCGGATTGCACCATTGCGGCGCCGCCGTCGTTCAGCAGTTGCGGCGCTTGCGACCAGCTGTCGAACCAGACAATGTCGTCCTTGATCGTGTCGAGCTTGGCGAAGGCGCGGGCCTGGCCCTCGTCGGTGGCCAGGACGTCATAGACCTCGTCCATCGGCACGCCGTCGGCCATCAGCGCCCATTCGAGGTTCACCTGCGGCCGTTTGCGCAGCGCGCGCTTGCCGGGGAATTTCTCGGTGTCGAAGAAATCGGCGATGGATGTCGGGGCCGGGCCCTCGGCGGCCTTGTCGTAGGCATAGATCACCGACCAGACGATCACGCCGACGCCGCATTCGTTGGCGATGGCCACGGGGATGAAATCTTCGGCCGCCGGTGTGCCGTCGTCGCCCGGCGGCAGATCGCCCATGTCGAGCACTTCAAGATAGCCCTCCGAGCAGGCCCGTTCGAGGTCGATCGCCTCGATGTCGACGGCATCCCACTGGATATTGCCGGCCTCGACCTGTGCCTTCATCTCGGCGATGCCGCCCGGGTAATCCTCGAACAGCACCTCGTTGCCGGTCGCCTCGACCCAGGGGTCGATCATGTATTTCTTCTGGACCGCGCCATAGGCGCCGCCCCAGGACACGATGGTCACGGTTTCGGCCTGTGCCTGGCCCATGGCGCACAGCATAAGGGCTGTGACACCGGCCAGAAGTTTTGTGTGAAGTTTCATTGGTCTCTCCTGTTGGTGGGGACCTGCGGCGGGGTCTCGGCCCCTTCCCCGATTGACGCGCCCCTCAGGCCGGGAACGCGATGCAGTCTTTGGCAAACCAGACCAGCGAGGCGATATCGCCTTCCTTGAGGTCGGGGGCGGCGGAATCGTTGAGAAACTTGATGTTGATGTCGCCGCCGCCCTGCAGCTTGAAATAGTAGCGGATGAAATCACCGACATAATAGTGGGTCACGTGCCGGACGCTCACCTGATTGTCGTGCGCGCCGCGGTCATCCTGCATGTAGAGCTTTTCGGGCCGGACCGAGATCCGGCACCGCGTGTTCGCGGCCAGTCCATGCGCGGCGACGGCGGTGATCGTACCGCCCTCGGGCAGGGTGATCTTCGCCATGCCGTCGGCAATGGTGTCGACATGGCCGTTGACGAAGTTGTTCTCGCCGATGAAGTCGGCGACGAAGGCGTTGCTGGGCTTTTCGTACAGCTCGGCGGGTGGCGCGCATTGCTGCACCACACCATCGTTGAAGACCGCGATGCGGGTCGACATCGACAATGCCTCGGTCTGGTCATGGGTGACATAGACCACGGTGAAGCCAAGCTTTTCGTGCAGCCGGGTGATTTCGTACTGCATCTGCTCGCGCAGCTTCTTGTCGAGCGCGCCGAGCGGTTCGTCCATCAGGATCAGCGAGGGTTCGAAGATCAGCGCCCGCGCCAGCGCAACCCGCTGGCGCTGTCCGCCCGACAACTGGCCGGGATAGCGGCCGCGAAATCCGTGCAGTTCGACGAGGTTCAGGTATTCGCCGACCCGATCCTGGATGTCCGAGCGGGTCATTTTCCGCACCTGCAGCGGATAGGCGAGGTTCTCGGCGATCGTCATGTGCGGGAACAGCGCGTAGTTCTGGAACACCATGCCGATGTTGCGCTTGTAGGGCGCGGTTCTGGTGATCGACTTGCCGGAAATGCTGATGTCGCCGCTGGTCACGCTTTCGAACCCTGCCAGCATCATCAGCACCGTGCTCTTGCCCGATCCCGAGGGGCCGAGCAGGGTCAGGAATTCGCCTTCGGCCACATCGAGGCTGAAATCCTTAACCACCAGCGTCTTCTGGTCGTAGCTTTTCTTGACATTGTCGAACCGTAGGAAAACGTCGCTTCTGTCCAAGGGCATGCCGGGTTCCGGTCCTCTCTGCTTTGTCACGATATCCCAAACTCCAGACGCGCCGCAGGACCAGTGCGGCAGAAACGGGGTTCGGAATTGGTCCTATCGTGGCGGATGCCGAGGCTGTTGCAACGAATTTGTGCATCGTCGGCCCGGATTTCCTGTGGCCTTGATGTCCCTGGTCTGGCGCGTCGCCGGTGGCGGCGACCGAAGGGGTGGCACCCCAGCCCTGCTGTTTTCTTATTAAGTTATTGAAATTAAATCTGTTAATTTGCGTGGCCGCAGTTCTCTCGATCACATGCCGCCACGCCTGATCCTGCCCTGGCAACGTACCGGGGCGTTCGCCGCCAACCCGACCGGTAGCTTTGCCGCATACCTCTGTCACGATTTCGAGCAGGTTGTGCGATTTCCGGGCGGTTCTGTGACGCGCGCTTCTGTGACCTCCAGCGCCCCGCGGCACGCGCCCTTTGTCTCGGCGGTCGGGGATGTCGCCCGGCGTCTCGTCACAAGGACAGCACGACCGGGCCAGCGCGCGCCCAAAATGTTGGCAGAAACGGTCGGGAATGCCGAAAACCACACCCGGCCTCCATTGTCGGCGCATTGTAGCGTTTGTCACAACGCTTCCATTTCGAATGAGTTTTCACCAAGGTATTGAAATAAAACGATCTTGTTTCGGCTCCGGGGTTGGCACGCTGCGTGCTGAATAGGCGTCGAGTGCGGCCGAGCCGCCGTCTCGTTCAATGTAGATGAACCGAAACAAGGAACCGCAAATGAGCGCACTTCGGCAAATCGCCTTCTACGGCAAGGGTGGGATCGGCAAGTCGACCACCTCGCAGAACACGTTGGCTGCTCTCGTCGAGCTGGGTCAAAAGATCCTGATCGTCGGGTGCGACCCCAAGGCCGACTCCACCCGCCTGATCCTGAACTCCAAGGCTCAGGACACCGTGCTGCACCTGGCGGCCGAAATGGGTTCGGTCGAGGACCTCGAACTCGAAGACGTCCTGAAGGTCGGCTTCAAGGACATCAAATGTGTCGAGTCCGGCGGACCGGAGCCGGGGGTTGGCTGCGCCGGCCGCGGCGTGATCACCTCGATCAACTTCCTGGAAGAAAACGGCGCCTATGACGACGTCGACTATGTCTCCTACGACGTGCTCGGCGACGTGGTTTGCGGCGGCTTCGCAATGCCCATCCGCGAAAACAAGGCCCAGGAAATCTATATCGTGATGTCGGGCGAGATGATGGCGCTCTATGCCGCCAACAACATCTCGAAGGGCATCCTGAAGTACGCCAACTCGGGCGGCGTGCGTCTGGGCGGCCTGATCTGCAACGAGCGCCAGACCGACAAGGAACTGGAACTGGCCGAAGCCATGGCTGCCAAGCTCGGCTCGAAGCTGATCCACTTCGTGCCGCGCGACAATATCGTGCAGCACGCCGAACTGCGCCGTCAGACCGTCATCGAATACGCGCCCGACAGCAAGCAGGCCGACGAGTACCGCCAGCTCGCCACCAAGATCCACAACAACTCGGGCAAGGGCGTGATCCCGACCCCGATCACGATGGAAGAGCTGGAAGAGATGCTGATGGAGTTCGGCATCATGCAGTCGGAAGAAGAGCGTCTGGCAGCGATCGCTGCGACCGAAGCAGCCGCGGGCTAATTTCTCGTGGCCGGCCCGTCGCGGGCCGGCCCTCAACCGCCAGTGAGAAGGAGCCAAAAGGATGGCCAAAGATCACGTCAGCGGCCCGGAAGACTACGAGGCCCTCATCGAAGAGGTGCTCGAAGCCTATCCGCTCAAGGCCCGTAAAAGACGCGCCAAGCACCTGCAGGTGTCCCAGGCCGACCCCGAATCCGAGCCCGATGCCACGACCGGCATTGCCAGCAAATGCGACACCACGAAGTCGAACATCAAGTCGATCCCCGGCGTGATGACGGTTCGCGGCTGTGCCTATGCAGGGTCCAAGGGCGTGGTCTGGGGTCCGGTCAAGGACATGATCCACATCAGCCACGGTCCCGTGGGATGCGGTCAGTATTCCTGGTCCCAGCGCCGCAACTACTACATCGGCAAGACCGGCATCGACAGCTTCGTGACCATGCAGTTCACGACCGATTTCCAGGAAAAGGACATCGTCTTCGGCGGCGACAAGAAGCTCGCCAAGATGATCGACGAACTGGAAGAGCTGTTCCCGCTGAGCCGGGGCACCACGATCCAGTCGGAATGCCCGATCGGCCTGATCGGCGATGACATCGAGGCGGTTGCCAAGGCGAAGAACAAGGAACACGGCAAGACCATGGTTCCCGTTCGTTGCGAAGGCTTCCGTGGCGTGTCGCAATCGCTCGGCCACCACATCGCCAACGACGCTGTGCGGGACTGGGTCTATGAAAAGGGCGACGGCGGGGCTGCCAAGGACTACGAGGGCGGCAAGTACGACGTCAACGTGATCGGCGACTACAACATCGGCGGCGACGCCTGGGCCTCGCGCATCCTGCTCGAGGAAATGGGCCTGAACGTGGTCGGCAACTGGTCCGGCGACGCCACCCTGGCCGAGATCGAGCGTGCACCGAAGGCCAAGCTGAACCTCATCCACTGCTACCGGTCGATGAACTACATCTGCCGCTACATGGAAGAGAAGTACGGCGTGGCCTGGATGGAGTACAACTTCTTCGGTCCGACCCAGATCGCCGCGTCGCTTCGCGCCATCGCGAAGAACTTCGACGAGACGATCCAGGAGAACGCCGAGAAGGTGATCGCCAAGTACCAGCCGCTGGTCGATGCGATCAACGCCAAGTACCGTCCGCGCCTCGAAGGCAAGTCGGTCATGCTCTATGTCGGCGGCCTGCGTCCGCGCCACGTCGTCACCGCCTATGACGACCTCGGCATGGTCATCGCCGGCACCGGCTATGAGTTCGGCCATGGCGACGACTACAAGCGCACCGGTCACTATGTGAAAGAAGGCACGCTGATCTACGACGACGTCACGGGCTATGAGCTCGAGAAGTTCATCGAAAAGATCCGCCCCGACCTGGTCGGCTCGGGCATCAAGGAAAAGTACCCGACGCAGAAGATGGGCATCCCGTTCCGTCAGATGCACAGCTGGGACTATTCCGGCCCGTACCACGGCTATGACGGCTATGCCATCTTCGCCCGCGACATGGACCTGGCGATCAACAACCCGGTCTGGGGCATGTACGACGCCCCCTGGGACAAGCCTGCCGCCATCGCGGCCGAGTGACCCTGACCCGCGGGAGGTGCCTCCCTCGATCTCCCGCGGGATCCCTGTTTCCTCAATCCGGCGCGTCTCGGAATGCGGACGGCCAACACGAAGGATCAAGACCATGCCCCAATCGGCGGACAAGGTGCTCGACCATGCACCGCTCTTCCAGCAGCCCGAATACAAGGAGATGCTGAAGAACAAGAAGGTCAAGTTCGAATGCGGCCATCCCGACGAGATGGTCAAGGAAATCGGCGACTGGAGCAAATCCTGGGACTACCGGGAAAAGAACCTCGCCCGCACCGCGGCGACCATCAACCCGGCCAAGGCCTGCCAGCCGCTGGGGGCCGTCTTTGCCGCCGCCGGCTATGAAAGCACGATGAGCTTCGTGCACGGCTCGCAGGGCTGCGTCGCCTATTACCGCTCGCACCTGTCGCGCCACTTCAAGGAGCCGGCCTCGGCGGTCTCCTCCTCGATGACCGAAGATGCGGCGGTGTTCGGCGGGCTGAACAACATGGTCGACGGTCTTGCCAATACCAAGGCGCTGTATGACCCGAAGATGATTGCGGTCTCGACCACCTGCATGGCCGAAGTCATCGGCGACGACCTGAACTCCTTCATCCAGCGGGCCAAGGAAGCCGGCTCGGTGGAACAGGACTTCGACGTTCCCTTTGCCCACACCCCGGCCTTCGTCGGCTCGCATGTCGACGGCTATGACAACATGCAAAAGGGCATCCTGACCAACTTCTGGGAAGGCCAGGAGCGGGTTGCGAACCAGTCGATCAACATCGTTCCGGGCTTCGACGGTTTTGCCGTCGGCAACATGCGCGAACTCAAGCGTATCCTCGAGACGATGGAAATCGACTACACCTTCCTGTCGGATGTGTCGGACGTTTATGACACCCCGTCGGACGGCACGTTCCGCATGTTCGATGGCGGCACCAAGCTCGAGGACGTCAAGGCTGCGCTGAACGCCAAGGCCACGATCTCGATGCAGGAATACTGCTCGCCGAAGACGCTCGAGTACTGCGAGAAGCAGGGCCAGGAAACGACCTCCTTCCATTATCCGATGGGTGTGGCCGCAACCGACGAACTGCTGATGAAGCTCTCCGAACTCAGCGGCAAGGCGATCCCCGACAGCCTGAAGCTGGAGCGTGGTCGCCTGATCGACGCGATGGCCGACAGCCAGGCCTATCTGCACGGCAAGACCTATGCGATCTACGGCGACCCCGACTTCGTCTATGCCATGGCCCGCTTCGTCCTCGAAACCGGCGGCGAGCCCCGGCACTGCCTTGCCACCAACGGCAACAAGGCCTGGGCGAAGAAGATGCAGGCGCTGTTCGACTCCTCGGACTTCGGCAAGGAATGCCAGGTCTGGGCCGGCAAGGATCTTTGGCACATGCGGTCGCTCATGGCGACCGAGCCGGTCGATCTGCTGATCGGCAGCTCCTATGGCAAGTACCTCGAGCGCGACCTCGGCACGCCGCTGATCCGCCTGTCGTTCCCGATCTTCGATCGTCACCACCATCACCGCTTCCCGACCTGGGGTTACCAGGGCGGCCTGCAGGTTCTGGTCAAGCTGCTCGATACGATCTTCGACAAGCTTGATGAAGAAACCGACGTCCCGGGCGAGACCGACTACAGCTATGACCTGACCCGCTGAGGCCGGTCCGCAGCCACGGGTTCGACCCGAAACCAACGCCGGCAGCCCGAAGGGGCTGCCGGTTGTCGTTTGTCCGCCGGATCAGAGCGGTATCCGCGTCTTGTACTCTTGGTGCAGACCGACCCAGGCATCCCAGAACGGCGGCGGCACTGTGCCCGAGGCGCGGGCCACAAGCAGATCGAGATGCGCATGCCAGCCGGCGCCGATCATCTGCCGCATCTCGCCCTCGGGCAGGCGGCGGTGCACCAGCGTCAGCAGCACGTCGCTGCCCTGTGCGGAAAGCGAGATCGTGACCTCGCCATCGGCCCCCCAGGTGAAGCCAAGCTGATGCGGCGGTTCGAGCGTGGTAATCCGGCTCTCCATCCGGTGCTCGCCGGTCAAGCCATCGGGCCGCTTTCCCGGCGGATCGGTCAGTTCGTTGTTCCTCCAGACCAATTCGAAGGGCGCGCCGACCGTCATGTCCATGTCGCCCGCGGCCAGCCATTTTCGGCGAAGGTCGCTTTCGGTCAGATAGGACCAGACCCGCTCGACCGGGCCGGGCAGGATCCGCCGGATCGTCAGGGTGTCGGGTGCGCTCAGCGTGCCATAGGCATCGATTGTCTCGGTATCGGTCATGCGTCGTCTCCCTTCGGGGTTGATGGTGTCGTGTCGCATTCCTTGCGCAACAGATCTTCGAGGGCATCCAGCCGGCTATTCCAGAATCCTTCGTAGAAGCTCAGCCATTCATGGGCGTTTGCCAGAGCCACCGGGTTGAGCCGGCAGACATGCGTACGCCAACGCACCTCGCGACGGATCAGGCCGGACTTTTCCAGCGCCTTGATGTGCTTCGAGACCGCCGCAAGCGAGATATCGAAGGGCGCCGCCAGGTCACCGACACTGCGTTCGCCCTCCGAGAGGGCGCGCAGCATCTGTCGGCGTGTGGGATCGCCAAGGGCGTGAAAGATGGCGTCGAGCTGGGGGGATTCTGATTCAACCATAGTGTTGAATGTATACCTGTGGCGAAATGAATCAACCAAAGAGTTTAATGACGGTGCCCTGCCTCCAATCTCCGTGGTGATCGGGGGGCGACAGGTGCGGGGCGCAGCGGCCGTCACGCCCGCCCGTTTGTCGTGTCACATCCCCGACAATGCGCCCGACATTCGACCGGGCCCGGCTTTCCGGCTACATTCCGGCTCTGATCTGTTCGGTATTTCAGTCTCTTGAGGCGGCGGGCCCCGCACGCTCGAACTTGGCACGCCGCTTGCTGTGTTTCTTGAAACCACAGGGGTGTGCCATGGCCGACGCATTGAAGGACAAGATTGCCGATGTCTTCAACGAGCCTGCCTGCGGGACCAACGTCTCGAAGTCCGAACAGCAGCGCAAGAAGGGCTGCGCCAAGCCGTTGACGCCGGGGGCCGCCGCCGGTGGCTGCGCCTTCGATGGCGCCATGATCGCGCTGCAACCCATCGTCGACGCTGCGCATCTGGTCCACGCGCCGCTCGCCTGCGCCGGCAATTCCTGGGACAACCGCGGCGCTGCCTCCTCGGGTTCGATCCTCTATCGCACCGGCTTCACCACCGACATGACCGAGCTCGATATCGTCATGGGCCATGGCGAGAAGAAGCTCTATCGCGCGATCAAGGAACTCGTCGCCGCGCATAACCCGCCGGCGGTCTTCGTCTATTCGACCTGCGTGCCCGCCCTGATCGGCGACGACATAGATGCGGTCTGCAAGGCCGCCACAGAGAAGTTCGGCACGCCCTGCATCCCGGTGAATGCGCCGGGCTATGTCGGATCGAAGAACCTTGGCAACAAGCTTGCGGGCGAGGCGCTGTTCGATCACGTGATCGGCACGCTCGAGCCCGAGGAATGCACGCCCTACGACGTCAACATCATCGGCGACTATAACTTGTCGGGCGAGTTGTGGCAGGTGAAGCCGCTGCTTGACCGGCTCGGGATCCGCATCCTCGGCTCGATCACCGGCGACGCCCGCTATCGCCAGGTGGCGATGGCGCACCGGGCGAAGGTCACGATGCTGGTCTGCTCGAAAGCGCTGATCAATCTCGCGCGGAAGCTGGACGAGACCTATGGCATTCCGTTCTTCGAAGGCTCCTTCTATGGCATCTCGGACACCTCCGAAGCGCTGCGCATCATGTGCCGGATGCTGGTGGAGCAGGGGGCGGAGCCCGAACTGCTCGACCGTTGCGAGGCGCTGATCGCCGAAGAGGAAGCGAAGGTCTGGGCCGATCTCGACCGGCTTCGTCCCCGTGTCGCGGGGCGAAAGGTGCTGCTCTACACTGGCGGCCACAAATCCTGGTCTGTCGTTTCGGCGCTGCAGGAACTTGGCATGGAGGTCATCGGCACCTCGGTCCGCAAGGCCACCGACGAGGACAAGGAGCGCGTGAAGGAAATCATGCAGACCGACGCGCACATGTTCGACAACATGGCGCCGAAAGACATGTACCGGTTGCTGAAAGACGCCAAGGCCGACGTGCTGATGTCGGGCGGACGCAGCCAGTTCGTGGCGCTGAAGGCCAAGATGCCCTGGGTCGACGTCAACCAGGAAAAGCACGAGCCCTATGCCGGATACGTCGGCATGATCGACATGGTTCGCGCCATCGACCGGGCGGTGAACAACCCGATGTGGGCAGAGCTTCGCAGCGACGCCCCCTGGGACGACCCGCTGCCCGCAACCACAGTGATGCCGGCGCACAAGGGGGCCTGTCCGGTCACGCATATTCCCGCCGGGGTCAACCGGCCGGTTGCCCCGACCCCACCAAGACCGGCGCGCGCCGAGGGACCCACCGGCGCCGGGTTCGCCGGGCTTGGCTCCTCTGAAACCGACTTCGAGGATTGCTGAGATGACCAAGGTCGTACACCCCAGACATGCGCTGTCCACCAACCCGCTGAAATCCTCGGCCCCGCTTGGTGCGGCACTTGCCTATCTCGGCATCGAAAGCGCGATCCCGCTGTTTCACGGCAGTCAGGGCTGCACCGCCTTCGCCATGGTCCATCTGGTGCGCCACTTCAAAGAGGCGGTGCCGCTGCAGACCACGGCGATGAACGAGATATCGACCATCCTCGGCGGCGCCGAGCAGATCGAAGAGGCGATCGAGAACCTGCGCAAGAAATCGGCGCCGAAGTTCATCGGCATTGCCTCGACCGCGCTGACCGAGACCCGCGGCGAGGATGTGGTGGGCGAGTTGAAGGAAATCGTCGCCCGCCGCAAGGACTTCGCCGACACCGCCATCGTCTATGCCTCGACCCCCGACTTCACCGGCGCGCTGGAAGACGGCTGGGCCCGTGCCGTCGAGGCCATCATCGCGACGCTGGTGCCCGAGGCGCCCGAACGCGACCCCGACCTGCGGCGGGTGAACCTGCTGTGCGGCAGCCACCTGACCATTGCCGAGGTCGAGGAACTGGTGCGCCTGATCCGCGCCTTCGGCCTCGATCCCATCGTGCTGCCGGACCTCACGTCCTCGCTCGACGGCCATGTCGGCGACGACTGGCGCGGCACCTCGCTTGGCGGCACGACGCTTGAAGACATCGCCGCGATGCCGCGCAGCGCCTATACGCTGGCGGTCGGGGAATCGATGCGGGGTGCCGCCCGGCTGCTCGAGGATCGCGCCATGGTGCCGTATCGCGTGTTCCCGTCTGTGACCGGCCTCAAGCCCGTCGATGCCTTCATCCGCACCCTGATGGCGCTGTCGGGCCAGCAGGATGCGCCGCCGAGCGTGAAACGCGACCGCGCCCGCCTTCTCGACGCCTCGCTTGACGCGCATTTCCACACCGGCGGGCTCAAGGTGGCGATCGGTGCCGATCCCGACCTGCTGTTTTCGCTCTCGACCACGCTGGCGGGGATGGGGGCCGAGATCGTGACCGCGGTCACCACCTCGCAGGCCTCGCCAGTGCTGGAGCGGATGCCCTGCGACGAGGTTCTGGTGGGCGATCTCGGCGATCTGGAACGCGGCGCCGCCGCGGCCGGGGCCGCGATGCTGCTGACCCATTCCCACGGCCGCCAGGCTGCGCACCGTTTGCACCTGCCGCTGGTGCGCGTCGGTTTCCCGATCTTCGACCGGATCGGGGCGCAGGACATCTGTCGCGTCGGGTACCGCGGCACCCGGGCGTTTCTCTACGAGATCGCCAACATCGCCCAGGCACAACATCACGCCGCGACCCCGCAAGACTTCGGCGCGGCCCCCATTGCAGAGGAGTTTGACCATGTCCCGCACGCTGCGACTTGTTGAGACCGACGCGGACGACAGCGAGCCGAAGCCGCTCCGCGTTGCCATTGCGACCAACGACATGGAGCATCTCGATGCCCATTTCGGCTCGGCCAGGAAATTCGCGATCTACGACGTCACTGCGCGCGACGTGCGCTTTGTCGAGGCCCATGAATTCGACAACGTGACCAAGCAGGCCGGCAAGCACGACGATCTCGACGACAAGATCACGCCCAAGGTCGAGGCATTGACCGGCTGCGCGCTGCTGTTTGCGCTGGCCATCGGCGGGCCTTCGGCCGCCAAGATCGTCCGGGCCGGGATCCACCCGATCAAGCGCAAGGACCCCGAGCCCATCGCCGACGTGCTGGCGCAAGTGCAGACCATGCTGAACGGCACCCCGCCGCCGTTCCTGCGCAAGATCCTCGGGACGGCGCCGAAACCCGATTTCACCGAAGAATACGATGACGAGGAGACCGTCTGATGACCACCGAAACCCTTGATGCGCCGCGCGGCGGCGACTGGGTCGACAGCGACTTCCTCAAGCAGCTTGCCGCGGTCATCCGCGCCGAGGACAGCTATGGCCAGTGGGACGACAAGTCGGATGCCGACATCATGTCCGAGTTCATCGTGACCCGCGAGGAACGCCGCGACATCCCGATCATCGGCGACCCCGACCCGGAAGTCATGTGGCGGATCAGCAAGTTCTATGACGCCATCGGCCTGATGATCGAAAAGCGCTCGGGCTGCATGGCGTCGCAGATGCAGAAGATGAGCCATGAAGGTTTCGGCCGTATCGTTCTGATCGCGGGCCGGCTGGTCGTGGTCACGAAGCACCTGCGCGACGTCCACCGCTTTGGCTTCGAGACCTGGGAGAAGCTGGCCGAGGCCGGCGAGAAGGTGATCGCGGACGCCGTTGCCACCATCGAGACCTATCCCGAGCCCGCCCGGGCCTGACCGAGGAGCCGATCATGAGCGTCGAAGAACTGGAAGCCCGGATCAAGAAACTGTCGATGCGCTCGACGACCGCGAAGATGAACCTTCACGACCTGTCCGAGGAATTGCCGACCGACTGGCAGAAGATCCCCGAGGTCGCCGAAGCAACCTATGAGGTCTTCAAGGAGCTGGCCGAGGCGCGCAAGGCGCTGAAGGAAGCCAAGAAGGCCGAGGCATAAGCAGGAAGGACCAGACGCCAATGCCGATGACAGCTCTCACCCGCGGGGGGCAGGAATACACCCCCGAATTCCTGATGGCGATCAACGCCGAAAAGTGCATCGGCTGCGGGCGTTGCTACAAGGTCTGCGGCCGGGGCGTGATGACGCTCAAGGGGATGACGGAGGAGGGCATGATCCTCGGCCCCGAGGACGACGATTATGACGAGTACGAGGACGACATCGTCAAGAAGGTCATGGTCATGAGCGATGCCGATGCCTGCGTCGGCTGCGGCGCCTGCGCCCGGGTCTGCCCCTCGGATTGCCAGACCCATGCCACGATCGACTGAGGCGCGGGGGCAGGGACACGCCGCGGCCAGGGCCGCGGCGGCCGAGGCGATCCTGATGCAGGTCGATCTGGCCTGCATCCTCGAGCATGCGCTTGCGGAACGCGCGCGCGGGCAGGGGCCGCTCACCGACCTTCTGGGGCTCGATGCGGAAAGTCTGCGTGCCTTGCGCGACCGCTGGTTTCCCGAGGCGGATCTGCCCGACCTCGACGCCCCGCTGGCGCCGGTCCCGGCCGATCAGGACGCGATCGCGCAGCTGATCCTGTGGCGCGGCGGGCGGGCCGACGACGCGGCGCGCTGGCTTGCCGCGATCCTCGCCCGCCGGTCGATGGAGCCGCGGCATCTGTGGGAGGACATGGGTCTGCCGAGCCGCGTGGCGCTGAACGAGATGATAGCCCGCGTGTTCCCGCGCCTGAAGGCGGCGAACAGCCAGAACATGCGCTGGAAGAAATTCCTCTATCGCCAGATCTGTTCGGACCAGGGGTTCTTGCTGTGCCTGTCGCCAACCTGTGGCGAATGCCCGGAGCGCAGCGATTGCTTCGCGCCGGAATGAGGCCGGGTGTGGGTACGAGACGGCAGGGAGCTTGCGGCGCCTCAAGGCCTTGGAGCAGTTCTCTTCGGACCGCTGGGTCAGGTATTTTTGCCAAGAAGAAGCATGGGCCGCGGCAGGTGAGGGGGAGGCGATGAGCGATTTCGGCACGCTTCTGGCCGGTGCCGAGGCGGCGCGGACCCGGCCGCTGGAAAGTGCCGCGGCGGTTGCCCGGGCACTGGCCGCGGCGCCCGAGGACCCGGAGGTCCGCCTTGCCGCCTATCGGTTCTATTTCTACAGCCACGATTACGTTGCCGCGGGACCGCAGGCCGAGGCGATTTTGGTTCATGCCGCGCGGCGGCTCAACATCGCCACCGACTGGCGCGCGGTCGCCCCGGGCGACGCGCCGTTCAAGGCCCATGAATTCGCCCCGGGGCTTTACCTGCAGGCGCTGGTCGCGATCGGCTATTGCGCGGCGCGGCGCGGCGAGTTGACGCTCGCCCGCGCCGCCCTGGGCAAGGCGGCCGAGCTTGATCCGACAGACCGTTTCGGGGGCGCCGCCCTGCTCGGCGCGGTCGAGGCGGTCGCGGACGACGCGGCGCCCTGAGCGGTCAGTTCCTGAGCCAGGCCTCTGCCGCCTCCATGTGATCGGGCGCGAAGACCTTTGCCTTGTCGCCGGCGATCCCGGCGCCGACCCGCGCGGCCAGCTTCTGCCAGCTTGACGCCGCGACGATGGCGATCCGGTCGAGCTGGCCGATATGGTCGCGCACCAGCTTCAGATGCTCGGCGATCCCCGCGAGCCCCTGCCAGCCGTCGAAGTTCCGCAGGTCGAGCAGAAGTGCGAAACGGTCGTTGGCGCGCAGGAAGGCGTTCAGATCCTCGGTTTCCTCGGCATAGACCTCGGGGTCGATCTGGCCCAGAAGTTCCACGTGCAGCACCCCGCCGCCGAGGTCGGTCTGGTGGATTGCCCCGAGCGATTCCTGAAGCCAGCGCTTTGCCGCATCCTGTTCCGACAGCGGGAATACCTTGACCGGGCAGGGCATCAGGATCGAAAGCCCGCTTACCGCTGCGGTGATCCAGCTCGCGTCGCCCACGACGGCGATCCGGTCGAACCCGCGCCAGTGGCGCAGCCCCATCACGGCATCGTCTGCCATGGCCCGCAACGAATATCCCGAAAAACTCGGGTCGATCCGGCCCAGCAGGCGGATGCGGTCGTGTTGCTCGAGCGCGGCATCTATCGCGGGGATCAGGACCTGCTTGTAGTCGGCGTCGCTGACCTCGCCGGAGATTGCGATTTCCAGCAGGTCGGCACCGATGGGAGATGTGACTTCGATCATGACACAATGCGCCTCCTTGCGCAGGTGCGGCTGTGGCGGCATCGCGCCGTCAGGTGGCCGCGGTTCCTGTGCACCAGAGATAAGGCGTCTGCCGCTTCGCTGCCAAGCGGCGGGTCAATCCGCCGCGCGGGCAGGTCCGGTGTCCGGGCCCGATCTGCGGGCCTAGCGCTCGGGGGGCGACCAGTCTTCCGGCGGGATCTCGCGCCGTCTGAGGCGGATGGCCATGCCAAGCGCAACGCCGACCCCGATTGCCACGGTCAGGTCGGTCAGGACTGTCAGGGTCAGGGTCAGGAACAGCAGGATCAGGTCCGGACGCCGCGCGCCGAGACGGTCGCGCCACTTGTGCGGTTCGCTCATGTTCCAGGCCGTCAGCAGCAGGATCGCGGCCAGCGCCGGCATTGCCACCCGCCCGGCGAGCGGCGCGGCAACCATCATCACCAGAAGGATCGTCAGCGCATGGACCAGACCAGCGACCGGGGTCTTTGCCCCCGCGTTCACGTTGGTTGCAGTACGGGCGATGGCCCCGGTCGCGGGCAGCCCGCCGAACAGTGCCGAGCCGATGTTGGCCACGCCCTGGGCGATGACCTCGGCATTGGGGCGATAGTTGCCGCCGAACATCCGGTCGGCGACGCTGGCCGACAGCAGCGATTCGACCCCCGCGAGAAACGCGATGATGAAGGCCGAAGGCAGCAGCTCGGTGATCTGGGCGGGATGGATGGTGGGGATCTGTGGCCAGGGCAGGCGGTCGGGCAGGGCGCCAAAGCGGGCGGCGATGGTTTCGACCGAGGGCGAGGCGTAGAGCGCCAGCGCCGAGCCCACCGCCACCGCCACGATCAGCCCGGGAAAGCGCGGGAAGGCGCGGCGGAGCACCAAGATAAGGACCATGGTCAGAACGCCGATCCCGAGGCTCGACCAGTCGAGCGTGTCGCGGGCGGCCCAGAAAGCGGCGATCTTGGGGATGAACTCGGCCGGGACCGCGTCCATCTGCAGCCCGAGCAGATCCTTGATCTGGCTGGTGCCGATGATGATCGCGATGCCGATGGTGAAACCGTCGATCACAGGCTCGGGGACATAGCGCACGAGGCTGCCGGCCTTCAGGCGGCCGGCGATGACCAGGATCACGCCGGCCATCAGGGTGGCCAGCACCAGCCCGTCATAGCCATGTTTGGCGATGACGCCATAGACCACGACGATGAAGGCCCCCGTGGGGCCGCCGATCTGGACCCGGCTGCCGCCGAGAAGCGAGATCAGGAAGCCGCCGATGATGGCCGTGATCAGCCCGGTGGCGGGGTTGGCGCCCGAGGCAATGGCGATCGCAAGACTGAGCGGGATCGCCACCATGGCAACCGTGATCCCGGCCAGAAGATCGGACATGAATTCAGCCCGTTTATACCCGGGCAGGGTGGAGAGGATTTTGGGTTTCATGCAACGCAGGGGGTGAGAGATCATCGGCGCCGCCTCGCGGCGCCGGCCGCTGCACATTGCGATGCCGGCGCGGTTGGGTGCAACCGGTTTCGGGCCAACCGGACAAAGTTTTGTGTCGCGGTTCCGCCAATGTCGGGGGGGTGGCACAGGCAAGATCGCCCCAACCCCATGAAAATTCGTGGGAACATATCTTGGCACGGAGTTTGCTGTGACCTTTCGGAATGCGATGGACCCCGACAGGAGAGCCAGGATGATCGAGATTACGGAAAGTGCGCGCACCGCGATAAAGACCGCCATCGATGGCGCCGGCCGCCAGGTCGCGGGCCTGCGTGTGATGGTGCAGGGCGGCGGTTGTGCCGGGCTGAAATACGGCATGGCGCTGGAGCTCGAGGCGCAGCCCGACGACGCCGTGATCGAGGCGGGCGAGGTCATCGTTCTGGTCGATCCTGAAAGCCAGCCGCATCTGGCCGGCACGACCATCGATTTTGTCACGGGCCTCGAAGGCTCGGGCTTCGTTTTCAATAACCCGAATGCCTCCAGCTCCTGCGGCTGCGGCAAGTCTTTCTGCTGAAAGGGCACAGCCGATGTGGGATTACAGCGACAAGGTCAAGGACCACTTCTTCAACCCGCGCAACGCCGGCGCGCTGGCAGGGGCCAATGCGGTCGGCGAGGTCGGCTCGCTGTCGTGCGGCGACGCGCTGAAGCTGATGCTGAAGGTCAACCCCGACACCGACATCATCGAGGACGCCAAGTTCCAGACCTTCGGCTGTGGATCGGCCATCGCCTCGTCTTCGGCTCTGACCGAACTGATCATCGGCAAGACCATCGAGGAAGCCCGGCGCCTGACCAACCAGGACATCGCCGAATTCCTTGGCGGGTTGCCGCCGGAAAAGATGCACTGCTCGGTCATGGGGCAAGAGGCGCTGACCGCCGCCGTCGCCGCCTGGAAGGGCGAAGCGGTCGATGACGACGACCACGAGGACGGCGCGCTGATCTGCAAGTGCTTTGCCGTCGATGCCGGCATGATCGAACGCGCGATCCGGACCAACAAGCTGACCAACCTCGAGATGGTGACCTTCTACACCAAGGCCGGCGGCGGCTGCAGCTCGTGCCGCGAGCCGCTTGAGGAACTGTTGTCCGATGTCAACCGGGCGATGGTCGCCGAGGGCTTGCTGAAAGCAGAAGAGGCCTATGTCTTCGGTGCCGCGCCGAAACCCCAGCCGGCGAAGAAAAAGGCGCAGGGCTTCGTGATCCCCGACATGCCGCCGATGGCGGCCGCGCCGGCGCCCGCCGCCCCGGTGCAGATGGCGCCGATCCAGATCGAGATGCCGGTGGCCGTGGCAGCGCCGCGTCCCGCCGCTGTTCCCGCCCCCGCCCCGGTCGCCGCCGCCGCCGGCCTCAGCCCTGCCAAGGAGGCGATCGTGGTCGCGAAGATCATCGAGGAGATGCGCCCGGTGTTCCGTGCCGACGGCGGCGATGTCGATCTGGTGGACATGGAGGGCTCGCTGGTGCTCGTCCAGCTGACCGGCGCCTGCTCGGGCTGCCAGCTCGCCTCGGCGACGCTTGGCGGGCTGGCGCAAAGGGCGTCCGAGGCGCTGGGTCGTCCGATCCGCGTCATGCCCGTGGCGAAAAGCTGAGGAGAGCCGAACATGACCCCTGTCTATCTCGACAACAACGCCACGACCCGGGTGTTTCCCGAAGTGGTCGAGGCCATGCTGCCCTATTTCAGCGAGCAGTTCGGCAATGCCTCGTCGATCCATGCCTTCGGTTCCGAGGTTGGCGGTGCGCTGCGCATTGCGCGCCGCTCGCTGCAGGCGCTGATCGGCGCCGAGTTCGATCACGAGATCATCTTTACCTCGGGCGGCTCGGAATCGAACAATACCGCGATCCGCTCGGCCCTGGCCGTGCAGTCGGGCCGCAACGAGATCGTCACCTCGGCCGTCGAACACCCGGCCATCCTGCAACTCTGCGCCTGGCTGGAGAAGCACGAGGGCGTGGTCGTTCACCGCATCCCGGTCGACGAACAGGGCCGGCTCGACCTCGATGCCTATCGTGCCGCGCTGTCGGACCGGGTGGCACTGGTCACCCTGATGTGGGCCAATAACGAGACCGGCACGATCTTTCCGGTCGACGGGTTGGCCGAGCTTGCCCACGGCGTCGGTGCGCTGTTTCACACCGATGCGGTGCAGGCAGTGGGCAAGGTCAAGGTCGACGTGAAGAACACCGACATCGACATGCTGTCGCTCAGCTCGCACAAGTTCCACGGGCCGAAGGGCCTTGGCGCGCTGTACGTGCGCAAGGGCATTTCCTTCCGGCCGTTGATCCGTGGCGGGCATCAGGAGCGCGGCCGCCGCGCCGGCACCGAGAATGCGCCGGCGATCATCGGGCTTGGCAAGGCGGCCGAGATGGCGATGGCGACGCTGCAGGAAGACGGGATCCGCATGGCCGCGCTGCGCGACCGGCTGGAAAAGGGTCTGGTGCAGCAGATCGGGCATTGCTTTGTCACCGGCGATCCGCATGACCGTCTGCCCAATACCGCGACCGTCGCCTTCGAGTTCATCGAGGGCGAGGCGATCTTGCTGAAACTGAACGAGGCCGGGATTGCGGCCTCGTCGGGGTCGGCCTGCACGTCGGGCTCGCTCGAACCCTCCCATGTGCTGCGGGCGATGAACATCCCCTTCACCGCGGCCCATGGCGCGATCCGGTTCTCGCTGTCGCGCGAAACCACCGAGGAGGACATTGACCGGGTGTTGACGGTGATGCCGAACATCATCGCCGGGCTGCGAGCGATGTCGCCGTTCTGGTCGGGCGAGGGCGCCACGCCGGACGGCTTCAACCCGGCCTATGCCTGAACTCCGGCCCGGGCTTCGGTCCGGGCCTGCAACCCTGGCCTTGCCCGAGGAGTGATCCCGATGACCGCGCTCTTCCCTCCCGTTCGTCTGGCCAACCGCCCGGCGGTTCTGTGCGACACGACATTGCGCGATGGCGAACAGACCGCCGGCGTCGCCTTTTCGCTCGACGAAAAGCGGGCGATCGCGCGGGCACTCGACGCCGCCGGGGTCTCGGAACTCGAGGTCGGCATCGCCGCCATGGGCTGGGAGGAGGTCGCCGAAATCCGCGCGATCATCGCCGAGCTGGAAAGCGCCGAGCCGGTGGTCTGGTGCCGGCTTCGCATGGGCGATCTCGACATGGCGGGCAAGACCGGCGCGCGGCGGGTGCATTTCGCGGTGCCGACCTCGGACCGGCAGCTTGTCGGCAAGCTGAAGGTCGACCGCGCCTGGGCGCTGCAGAACACCGCCGAGCTGGTCTATACCGCCGTTTCACGGGGCTTTCATGTCTCGGTCGGGGCCGAGGATGCGAGCCGCACCGACCCGGCCTTCGTGGCCGAGATCGCGCGTGTGGCTCAGGCGGCCGGCGCGATCCGGTTCCGGCTGGCCGATACGCTCGGGCTGCTCGATCCGTTCGGCGCCCATGCGCTGGTGTCGGCAATCGTGGCGCGCACGGTGCTGCCGATCGAGTTTCACGCCCATGACGATTTCGGCATGGCCACCGCGAACACACTGGCTGCCTGGCACGCGGGAGCCTCGCACCTGTCGGTAACGGTGAACGGGCTGGGCGAACGTGCGGGCAATGCTGCGCTGGAAGAAGTCGCCGCCGCCCTCGAGGCGCAAGGCGTGGCCACCGGGATCGACCTGCACTGCCTGTCCGCGTTGTCGTCGCTGGTGGCGCTGGCCTCGGGCCGTCCGCTGCCGCCGAACAAGTCGGTGGTGGGCGATATGGTGTTCTCGCACGAGGCCGGGATCCATGTCGACGCGATCCTGAAGAATGGCGACACCTACGAGGACCCGCGCTCGGCCCCGGCCCGGTTCGGACGTGAACGGCGGCTGGTTCTGGGCAAGCATTCGGGGATTGCAGGCCTGCGCGCGGCACTGGCGGCGGCGAACCTGCCGGCGGGCGAGGCGGTGGCCCGCGCGATCCTGCCCTTGCTGCGGGACTTTGCGGTGCGCGAGAAGCGCCCGGCGGCGCCCGAGGATCTGGCGCATCTGGTGGCCATGGCCTGGCATCTGGAGCGGCTGAACGCAGAGGACGGCGAATGACGATCCTTGCCCTGATCCGGTCGGATTTCGACGCCATCGGCCACCGCGATCCGGCAGCGCGCGGCCCTGTCGAGACGGCGCTGACCTATCCCGGCCTGCATGCCGCGACAGCGTATCGATTTTCACACGCGCTGTGGCGGCGCGGGCTGCGGTTTCCGGCGCGGGTGCTGTCCTATCTCTCGCGCATGTTCACTGGCATCGACATCCATCCCGGGGCGCAGATCGGCCCCGGGTTCTTCATCGACCACGGCGCCGGTGTGGTGATCGGCGAGACCGCGGTGATCGGGCGAGACGTGACGCTCTATCATGGCGTCACGCTCGGGGGTGTCAGCTGGTCGCCGGGAAGGCGACATCCGAGCCTTGGCGATGGCGTTATGGTCGGGGCGGGCGCCAAGATCCTCGGGCCGATCACCGTCGGTGCGGGCGCGCGGGTCGGCGCCAATTCGGTTGTGGTCGAGGAGGTTCCGCCCGAGGCCACCGTGGTCGGCATTCCCGCCCGGATCGTTCAGACCGAGCGGCCGCATTCGACCGATCCCTACAGGGTCGATCTGGACCACCACCTGATGCCCGATCCCGTGGGCCGGACGCTGGCGCGGCTGGCCGACCGGATTGCCTTTCTCGAGGCGCGGCTTGCGGCCCGCGACAGCGCGGCACGAATCGACCCGACCCTGAAGGGCTGTGCCGAACCCTGGGACGAACGTCGGCACTGAGCCTGAGGCGACATTCCCGACCCGACCCGACCCGATCCCGCCCGGTTCCGCCCCGCGCCGGGCGGCTTGGCGTCCGGGTTGATCCCTGCGGCAACAGGCACCGCGCGGTGCGCCGGCACGGGGGCACGGGGGCACGGGGGCGGTTGGCACGCGGACCGGTTGGCACGGCGCCAGGTTGACACCCGCGCCCCTGTCGCAAAACCATCATTGTCAGGCCGGGAGAATCCGACAACTCTGGGCAAGCGGTTGAATTTGCGTATCTTAAATAGTTGGCACGATTATTGCTGTGTCTATTGCAGATGCGGTGGCGTCCAAGCCGGTTGCCACCGCCGCGGATCAGCAAAGGAGACGCCGAATGCCCAAGGATTTCGAAACCGCCGGAGTGCTCGACCACATCTCGGGTCTTTCCTCGGCCGAGGATATCTTCACCTATCTCCTCATGCCCTACGAGCCCGAGGTGCTGAACGTCTCGCGGCTGCACATCATGAAGCGTTTCGGCAGCTATCTCGGCAAGGCCGACCTCTCGAAGCTCGATGCCGACGAGACCTTCCTTGCGGCGCGCCAGTGCCTGAAGCGCGCCTATGGCGACTTCCTCGAATCGACGCCGATGAAGGAAAAAGTCTTCAAGGTCTTCCGCGACGAGGAAGAGAAGCTGAAGGCGCGCTTTGTCGGGCTCGACAGCCTGAAGCTTGCCACCGACTGACAAGGACCGCCGCGAGGCTGCGCCCGCTCTGAAGCGGCCGCGGTCTTGGGGGTGTCCGGGCACCGACATGTACAAACTGGCGCGGGGATTGGAATGAGGACGGCGACGACACCAGCGACAACTCGGACGGATGATCGGCCCTTTCAGACGCGCCCTCAGGCCGGCGCCGGCCGGCCGCACATCGCCATCAACCGCAAGCCCGAGGACAGCGCGGCGCTGCGCGCGCTGACCCGGATCTGCCCGGCGGGCTGCTACAGCTTCAACGACGACGGTCTGGTCGAGATCTCGGCCGAGGGCTGCCTGGAATGCGGCACCTGCCGCATCGTCTGCAATGCGACCGGCGAGGTCGTCTGGTCCTATCCCTGCGGCAGCTACGGCACGCTGCTGATGGTCGGATAGGCGCCATGCGGGGATTGGTTTTCGGGATCAATCTGGCGATCGCCCTTGCGCTGCTGGCGGCGATTGGACGTGTGGCCTGGGCTGAAGCGGCCCCGGCACCGGTAGCAGAGGCGGCGTCGCCATGGCGTCGCTAGACCGGAGGCTGCGGGATGATCGTCTGTTCCTGTACGCGAATGACCGACCAGGCGCTTGCGGACGAGGTTGCGCGGATCCTGCGCGAGGACCCGCAAGCGCTGATCACGCCGGGGCGGGTGTTTCACGGCCTTGGCGAGCGGATCCAGTGTGGCGGCTGCTGTCGGCTGATCGACATGCTGATCGCCGCGGACCTGCGTCAGCGGCGCGCGGCGGCAGATGCTCCGAACGACAGTGCTGCCGATCTGCCAATGGCTGCGGAATGATCCGCGCCTGCATTGACGCGGGCGGGCTGATCGCGCGGCCCTGTCGCCGGTCTGGCACCGGAGTTGGGGGTCGAAGGCTCGGCCGCGAGGCGCGGCGGAAATCATGGTAGGCTGAAGATCATGCAACTGGTTCAGACGGCATCCCAGAAGGCGATCATGACGATGAGCGGGCAGATGCTCAGCTCGATCGCGATCCTTGGCATGTCGACACAGGATCTTTCGGAACACCTGAAGGAAAAGGCCGCGACCAATCCCGCGGTCTCGTACCGGCCGCCGCGGTTTCTGGGCTCTGGCGGCGGCGAGGGGTTTGACGCGGTGGCGGCACTCGCTTCGGACAAGCCAAGTCTGATGGCGCATGTGGTCGCGCAGATCGAACTGGCCTTTGCCGCGCCGGCAGACCGGGTGCTGGCGCTGCGCTTTGCCGAGTCGCTGGAACCGACCGGCTGGCTCAGCCAGCCCCTCGCGACGATCGCAGCCCTTGCGGGCGTCGCCGAGGCACGGGCCGCGGCGCTGCTGGACCGGTTGCAGCAGTTCGAGCCGACGGGCCTGTTTGCCCGGTCGCTGGCCGAATGCCTGAAGCTTCAGGCGCGCGAGGCCGATCAACTGACATGGGAGCTTGAGGCGCTGCTCGACAATTTGCCGCTGCTGGCCGAGGGACGCACTCGCGAGCTGGCCGAGCTGTGCGATTGCGATCCCGAGGATATCCCCGAGATCGCCCGCCAGCTGCGCGGCTTCGACCCGAAACCGGGGCTGGCCTTTGCCCACGAACCGACACCGATCTTTCCCCCCGACCTGACCGCGACCCGCACCGATCAGGGCTGGTCGGTCGAACTGAACCGCGCCGCGACCCCGGAGATCACGGTCAGCCCCGACCGGCTGCCGGGCGGCACGGCCGACCCGCAGGCGCGCGCGTTCCGGCGCAAGGCGCTGGCCGAGGCACGGGCGCTGGCCCAGGCACTGGAGCGGCGCGGCGACACCTTGCTGCGCACCGCGGCGGTGCTGGTGGCGCGCCAGTCCGAGTTCATGCTGAAGGGGCCGGGCCATCTGGTGCCCTTGTCGCTCGAGGATGTGGCCGAGGAACTGGAGCTCAACCCCTCGACGATCAGCCGCGCCACCTCGGGCCGGATGATCCAGACGCCGAACGGCGCGCTGCCGCTGCGCGCGTTTTTCAGCCGCTCGATGTCCAGCGCCTCGGGCGGGGCGGTGTCGCAGGATGCGCTGCGCGATTTCGTGCGCCGGACAATCGAGACCGAGGATCCGGCGCGGCCGCTCAGCGACGATGCCATCGTCACCCTGGCGCGCAAGGCCGATCTGGCAATCGCCCGCCGCACCGTCGCCAAGTATCGCTCATCGCTCGGCATCGCGTCGTCCTACCAGCGGCGGCGCAACCCCGACGGCCGCCGGTCGGCTGCATTCTGAAACAGCCTGCCCGAGTCGAAATCCAATCCCCGAAAATCTCATTTGCACCTTACCGCGATTTCAGACTTTGATTGATATGCGGGCATGGGGTCTGTTAGCGCGCAACAAAGCGTCAGCCGCAACCGGATCCTTGCTGCAATTTTGCGCGTGCGCGCCGCCAAGCGGACAGAGCCACGGAAATGTAGCTACCTTGAAAGAAGAAGTAGTCGAAAAGTCAGCGGCGGAGATTCAGCTGCCGAGCACTTCCAAAGCAATTCCAGCACAGGCTTGGAGTAGCCAATGATCGAAGTTGCGCATCCTGTAGATGACGTCCGTTCCGACCAGCGAGGGACGCGTTCCGCGGCGTCTCGCGCATCCGAGGTCGAGCGATTGACGCTGAACGCGGTCTACGAGATCGCGAAGATGCTGACCAGTGCGCCGGACCCGATTGCGGTCATGCCGACGGTGATGAATGTGCTGTCGTCGTTTCTGGGGCTGCGGCACGGGGCGCTGGCGCTGTTGACCGAGCCGGATCGGCCGATCACGGCCGTCAAGGTCAATCCCTATCGCATTGCCGCCACCACCAGCGGATTGAATCGTGGCGATACCGATCCCGATATCCTGCCCGAGGCCGTCGCACAGATGGTGTTCCGGACCGGGGTGCCACTGGTGTCGTGGGATCTGGCCGAGGATTTCGGCCCCGAGGCGGTGCCCGAGCGCCTGCGTGGCGAGGGCTATACCCTGATTGCCGTGCCGGTGCGCGAACAGACACGGTCGATGCTGGTCGCAGGCGTTCTCTGTGCCTATCGCAGTCACGAGGATCGTGGCGCGGGCCTTGCCGACAACGATATCGGCGTGCTGACCATGGTCAGTTCGCTGCTGGAACAGTCGCTCAGGTTCCGCCGCATCGTGGCGCAGGACCGCGAGCGGGTGCTGACCGATGCCCGCCGGGCCTTGTCGGCGGCCCAGGAGGAAGTTCAGGCGAGCGCGCGTCCGGTTACCGTCGAGGGGATCGTCGGGTCGAGCGTCGAGATCTCGGACGTGATCAGTAGGGTTCAGAAAGTGGCCCCGACCCGCGCACCGGTTCTGCTGCGCGGCGAAAGCGGTACCGGCAAGGAGCTGTTCGCGCGGGCGATCCACACCATGTCGGATCGCAAGGACAAGCCTTTCGTGCGGGTAAACTGTGCCGCGCTGAGCGAGACGCTGCTGGAATCCGAACTGTTCGGCCACGAGAAGGGCGCCTTTACCGGCGCCAGCAGTCTGCGCAAGGGCCGGTTCGAACTGGCAGACGGCGGCACGCTGTTTCTGGACGAGATCGGCGAGATCAGCACCGCGTTTCAGGTCAAGCTTCTGCGGGTACTACAGGAGGGCGAGTTCGAGCGTGTCGGCGGCGCCAAGACCATCAAGGTCGATTTCCGGCTGGTCACGGCGACCAACCGCGACCTTGAGGAAGCGGTGGCAATGGGCAAGTTCCGCGCCGACCTGTACTTCCGGATCTGCGTGGTGCCGATCATGCTGCCGCCGCTGCGCGAACGGCCGAACGACATCCGGCCGCTGGCCGAGCTGTTCCTCTCCCGCTTCAACGACGATCACGGCACGAACCTTCGCTTCGCCCCGGATGCCTTCGAGACGATCTGTGCCTGCAAGTTCCCCGGCAACGTCCGCGAGCTGGAAAACTGCGTCAATCGCGCGGCCGCGCTGTCGAACGAAGAGGTGATCGTCGGCGACGCCATGGCGTGTAACCAGAATTCGTGCCTGTCGGCCGATCTCTGGCGATTGCAGAAGGGCAACTCCTCGCCGATCGGCGGGCTTGCCTCGGGCGAAATCATCATGCCGTCGGTCGTTGCGGGGCGTGCGGCCCCGCCCCCGGCCCCTGCAGTGGCCGCGCCCGCCGCCGCCCCGGCCGCAACGGATTTTGCCGGCAAGTCGCGCAAGACTGCCGACATCGACCGCGAGGAACTGGTGACGGCGATGGAGCAGGCCGGCTGGGTCCAGGCAAAGGCGGCGCGCCTGCTGGGGATGACCCCGCGCCAGATCGCCTATGCGCTGAAGAAATACGATATCGAGGTTCGCAAGATCTGATTTCGGCACGTCTCCCTAGACCTGTAAGCGGCCACCCCGGGTGGCCGCTTTTTTTGTCCGGCAGACCGGCATCTGACAATTTGGGGGCTTTGGGCAGGCGGGCGTCACGCCAAGAGTCGCAAAGCCCGCCTTTTCATGTCGCAGGCTTGTACCTTGTCCGACATTGTCGCGCGGTGAACTCCATTAAATCAAGACGTTAAAACTTGGCACGCTGCTTGCTTGGTTTGTTTCGACCGGACAAAAAGGAGACCGCGCCATGAGTAGCAACGTGATTTCCCTCGAAGGGTTGGGCGTCGCCTCCCGCGATGAACTGACCAAGGCGATCGAGGCGGAGGGATGTTCCTCGTCCTCCTGCGGATCCTCGGATGCCCCCGAGGACATGGATCCAGCAACCTGGGCCAAAGTGCAGGACCACCCCTGCTATTCCGAAGAGGCGCACCATTACTTCGCCCGGATGCACGTGGCCGTGGCGCCGGCCTGCAACATCCAGTGCAACTACTGCAACCGCAAGTATGACTGCGCCAACGAAAGCCGCCCCGGGGTGGTCAGCGAACGGCTGACGCCCGAACAGGCGGCGCGCAAGGTGATCGCGGTCGCCAACGAGATCCCGCAGCTGTCCGTTCTGGGCATCGCCGGGCCGGGCGACAGCGCCTATGACTGGCGAAAGACCAAAGAGACCTTCAAGCGGGTCGTCGAAAAGCTTCCCGACATCAAGCTGTGTCTCAGCACCAACGGGCTCGCGTTGCCCGATCATGTCGACGAATTGCTCGACATGAACATCGACCACGTGACGCTGACGATCAACATGATCGACCCCGAGGTCGGCACCAAGATCTATCCCTGGATCTTCTGGGACCACAAGCGACGCACCGGCCTCGAGGCCAGCCAGATCCTGCACGAGCGGCAGATGCAATCGCTCGACATGCTGCACGAGCGCGGGATCCTGGTGAAGGTCAACTCGGTGATGATCCCGGGGATCAACGACAAGCATCTGCTCGAGGTCAACAAGGAGGTGAAGCGCCGCGGCGCCTTCCTGCACAACATCATGCCGCTGATCTCGGCGCCCGAACATGGCACTGTCTTCGGCCTTGAAGGCCAGCGCGGGCCGAATGCTGCGGAACTGAAAGAGCTGCAGGATGCCTGTACCGGCGGTGCCAACCTGATGAAGCATTGCCGGCAGTGCCGGGCCGATGCGGTCGGGCTTCTGGGCGAGGACCGGGGTCAGGAATTCACCATGGATCTGGTCCCCGAAGAAGTCAGCTATGATCCCGCCAAGCGCGAAGCCTATCGCGACTGGGTGGAGAAGGAACGCGGCGACCGTCGTCAGGCGGCCGAGATTGCCAAGGCCGAGACCGAGGCCGCCGTCGCCGATGGGGCGCAGGCCCTGCTGGTCGCGGTGGCGACCAAGGGCGGCGGACGGATCAACCAGCACTTCGGCCATGCGACCGAGTTCCAGATCTTCGAGGTCGATGCCGATGGCGTCCGCTTCGTCACCCACCGGCGTTGCGACAACTACTGCGTCGGCGGCTATGGCGAGGAGGACAAGCTGGAACTGGTGATCAAGACGCTGGAGGGCATCGACACGATCCTCTGCGCCAAGATCGGCGACTGCCCGAAAGAGGATCTGGCGGCGGCCGGGATCGAGGCGATCCAGGACTATGCCTTCGACTATATCGAAACCGCGGTCTCGGCCGTCTATCGCGCCCGCATGGGTCTGCCGGCCATGCCGGCCGAAACCGCCTGATCGCGTCAAAGGAAAGGAACGGCCATGGCCTATCAGATCGTGCAAGCCAGTTGCACCGTGTGCGGCGCCTGCGAGTTCGAATGCCCGAACGCAGCGATCAGTTTCCAGAGCGATACCTACATCATCGACCCGGATCTGTGCACCGAATGCAAGGGCAACTTCGACACGCCGCAATGCGCCGCGGTGTGCCCGGTGCCCGACACCTGCATTCCGGCCTGAGCCGGGATGCGTGAAGGTCCTGCTCCTGTGGACTGGCAGGGGGCGCCGATCGACTGCGCCGCCTGCCGGTTTCGTTCCAGGCTGGACCAGGGACATTGCGGGCAGGGATGGGCCTGCGTCCACGACCGCTATGCCAAGCGGATCGAGCGGTTCTTTCTGCTCAATCCGGACCTCGCCGACGATTGCCTTTCGATGCCCTATTTCGAGACCCGGATGAACGCGGCGCGGGTGGCGACGCTGTTCCGGCTGCCAAGGCTTCTGACCGACCCCGATGCCGGGGTGCGGGCGATGGCGATCCTGCGGTTGCCGGCCGCGCATGCCGAACGCCGGATCAAGGACCCGGACCGCCGGGTGCGGATCGCGGTCGCCCACCGGATGCGGCCTGACGCGCTGTTGCCGTTGATGGAGGACCCGGATTCCTATGTCCGCTCGATCGTCGCGCGGCGGGCCGACCCCGGGGCGCTTCCGGTGATGCTGGGCGATGCCGACCCCGAGATCCGCCGCATCGTGGCGCGCCGGATCGGCGAGGCCTGGCTTGACCGGCTGCGCAGCGATCCCGACCCGTTGGTGCGCCGCGAGGCCGCCGGCCGCCGGCCGGGGCTGTTTGTCGCCGACACCGACATTCGGGTCCGCCATGTGGTGGCCGAGCAGGGCAGGCTCGAGGATGTGACGCCTCTTCTGGACGACCCCGAGGACATCATTCGCGAGACCGCGGCAGCGCGGCTTGCCCAATTGAAGGAATCTGCCGATGTCGACCGATGACCGCGAGATCGAGGTCTACCGCGCCCCGCGCTACATGCCCGGCGACAAGGTGGTCTCGAAGCGAAGCATCAAGAACGACGGCACCATGGCGGGCCGCGAGATCGGCGAAGTCGTCGTGAAGAAGGGCGATGTCGGCTATGTCCGCGACATCGGCGTCTTCCTGCAGCAGTTCTATATCTATTCGGTGGATTTCGTGGCGCGCGCCAACATCGTCGGGATGCGCGAGCGCGAGTTGGTGCCGGACGAGACAAACGTCCGGGTGGGCTCCGCGCTGGCCGGCGAAACCCGGCTTCAGTCCCATATCGTGACCCGGCAAACCCTGGCTCAGAAGGAGACAATTTGATGAAGGTGATCATTCGCGACACGCCCAAGGGGATGGAGGCGTATGTGGCCAAGAAGGACCTCGAGGAAATCATCGTCGAAATGGAAAAACCCGACCTGTGGGGCGGCTGGGCGAAGCTGGCCAATGGCTGGGTCTTTGCCATGCCCGCATTCGATGTGCCGCCGAAGCTGCCGATCACGGTCGAAGCGACGCGCCTTTCTGCGGCGGAGGATTGAGCCATGAGCGATCTGGATATTCTTGACGACGTGCTGGGCGAAGTCTCGAACGGCGCCCGCATCCCCTATCTCGGCGCAGAGGTCGCGGCGCTGTCGGGCGGGCTTGCCCCGACCACGCCCAATGCGCTTTGCGCCAGGATCGAGGCCGAGGTGCGGGTGCCGCGGCGCGCCAGCGGCAACCTGTGGTCGGCCGCGCAATATGTCGAAAGCCGCAAGTTCCGCGCGACGCTGAACACGATCGTCGAGCGTGCCTTTGCGGTCGAGGACGGCGGGCCGAACCCGATCCACGACTGGCTGGCGCGGGTGCGCCCGCCGATGGTGGTGGATGCCTGGTACGACGACGGGTTGCTGAACGCGTTCTCGGGGCCGGACAACTGGGGCTGGGTACAGGGTGTCAGCCGCAACGGCGAGTGGACGCTGATCTGGACCCGGGCCTATGATTCCAGGGGCGAGGAAGTGGACGAGGCGCGATCCGACTGGCCGACGCTGATCTACAAGCCCCACGGGCTGGCGCGCAAAGGGTCGAGCTTTCTGATTTCGGACAGCGACTATGTCGAGGTTCTGACCGAGATCGACATTCAGACCCCGATCCCCGAGGAGGTGCGCCGCCGTCGCACCGGGCGGCCCTTCCTGTTCCTCGGCTGCCGGTTCGACGATCAGATGCTGCGGATCTTTGCCCGTCAGATCGCCAAGCGTTCGGCCGAAAACCACGTCGCGGTGATCGAGGGTGACCTCACCCGGATGGAACGCAAGTTCCTTGACGAAATGGGGATCCGCCGGATCGACCTGCCGCTCTCGGCGGTGGCAGACCATCTGATGGTGCCCGAGGGCTGATTGGCCCAAGGCAGACTGAAAACGCCCGGGCGCCGTTTCGGTGCCCGGGCGTTTTGTCGTTCAATCGCAGCCGTTTCAGTTCTGGCGCGACCACCAGACCAGAGTCGCCACCGCCAGCACGGCGATTGCCGCCACGCCAGCCATTTCCAGCCAGTGGGGATGGAGATGCGGAATGCCGGCATCGTGGGCGGCCGCGGGCATTGCGGCAAAGATGGCGGGCAGGGCGGCGAGTTTCTTCATCGGGCAGGCTCCGTTCGGCAGGAAGGGTCAGGGGCTCGGGTGGGCGACCGCCGGCAGCGGCCTTCCCCTTGTTCGTACATCCACTTGTGGGCCGATGCCAAGAGAGGCGCGGCGTTTTCCCGGCGTCACCAGTTTGCCGCACGCAGCGGATCGGTCAGGCCCGTGGGCTCGTCCTGTTCGACCTCGCGGTGGACATTCCGGGCGGGGCTTGCCACCGCATCGCGGCCCTTCTCGAAGCTCTGTTCCAGCACGACCTCGCGATAGGCCTTGTTGAGCGTGCGGGCACGTTCGGCCGAGGGGAACAGCGCCACCGTCACATCCGCCTCGAGTGCCCGGGCAAAGGCCGGGTCAAGCGTGCCGTCGGCGTCGAAGGCGCGCGCGATGATCTCGTGATTGTTGCGGAACTCGTCGCCCGCGCCGTTCTGCAGCAGATAATACAGGATCTCGCCGTTGCCGTCGGTACGGACCGGATCTGGCGTGCCCTGAAGCCCCTTTTGCGTCCAGTGATACCAGCCGCGGGCATGGGCGGTGTCCGCGGCGAGTTTGCGCGGAAAGGCAAAGGCCGCGTCGTCGGTCACGCCGATGCTGCCATGGCAGCCCATGCAGAACACGGTTTCCTCGAAGGTCTGCGGCCGCAGATCGCCCTGCGCATCCTCGATGAACGCCTGATAGCGCCAGCCCGTGCCATTGCCGATGCCGGTTTCAAGATTGCCGAAGAACTGCTTGGTCCGGTCGGGGAAATCCGCGTCCTCCTTGATCTCTGCGAGCGCCCAATCCTCGAGGTTGGCATAGGTCCGCCAGCTGGTCTTGCGGGCGTAACGGACCTCCTTGATGCGGGGGGCCATGGCGATGTCCCCGGCGGCGACGTCGATGTAGCGCACCGTATGCAGGAACTCGGTGCCAAGCGGGAAGAGGCCGGCGGCCAGCGGGGCGTCGCCAGCGGCCTGCGCATCCTTTGCGGCGCCGACATAGGACATGTTGCGGCCCTGCTTCGGGGCCCAGTCGAAGGCGACGTGATCGGCGGTGCCGAGCGTGCCGTCCTTGTCGAGATCGACGCCATAGACCGTTTCATCGACCGGGTCGATTGCCACGTCGCTGCGGCGGATCAATGCCTCGGTGATCGCAAGGTTCAGCTTGTAGGCCTCGGCGTCAGGGCGGCCATCCGCGGTGGTGCGATAGATCTCGGGCAGGCGGATCAGCACGTCGTCGGTCGAACCGTTGGCCGGCCAGAAGGTCGAGGGCAGCGGCATGTAGGCGAAGGCGCGCCAGCCCGTGGGGGTGCCGTCGGGCGCGTGGTCAAAACCGGCGTCATCGAAGGCGAAATAGGCATCGGGCACATAGCCCGCCCAGGCGCCGTCCTTGTCGTAATCCCAATCGGCGGGCAGGTCGGCCAGCTTGCGCGCCAGCGTGATCGTACCGTCGGCGTCGAAATAGTTGTCGCCTTCGACATAGGCGTCGATCTCGGCATCCGAAACGGCGGCAATCGCCGCGGTGCGGTCGACGAAAAGGTTGGTCCAGGGGTTCTTCAGCGCCGGGCCCGGGAAGGCATAGGACTGCTGCAGGTCCGGGTCGTTGACATAGTTCGGCACGCGCGCGCGGACATGGCAGGTAAAGCAGGGGTTCTCGACCTTGCCGGTCGCCGCATTCTGCGTGTCGGTATAGCATTGCGGCGGGATATAGGCGGTCGTGTTTCGCAGAACCTTCGATGTCAGGTCCTGCGCCATGCCGGGGCCGGCGGCCAGAATCACGGTCAGGGCGGTCAGGGTGGATCGCATGTTCAGCGCCTCGGTTCTTCTCTACGGAAAAGAGAGGCGCCGCGGCGCCTCTCCCGAATTTTCCTTGGGCTTGAAGGCTTATTCAGCAATGGCCTTCATCGGGCCGATGTAGCCGACATAGGCCATGGCGTCGGTCGGATCCGCCAGCTTGTCTTCGTCGGACTCGCCATAGGGGTGCTGCACCACGGCGATGATATAAGACCAGCCGTTGATGTTCGGGTAGAAATAGGGCGAGGTGGTTTCCGAACCGTAGGGGGTCGACAGAACCCGGGTCAGGCCGCCCGTCTCCATGTCATAGGCCCAGATCACGTCGTTCTGGTGGCCCGAACCGGTGTCCTCGCCGATGATCAGCGTGCGGGTGCCGGTCAGGAAGGTGACGTTGTCGGGGTTTGCGATCCCGTCGATGTCACAGGTGTTGCCCGCCATCTCCGAATTCTCGGGGTAGTCGGTCGGGATGCCGGCGACGAGGCCCTTGACCGATTTGGCCACATAGTCGGACTTCATGTCGGCATCGGCCGCGAGGTCGAACTCATAGACAGCGCCGCATTCGTTGACGGTCAGCTGGACGTCGTCCGGGCCACCCTTGTCCTGCTTGCTGCCCTTGGCCATGCCCTTGGCAACTTCCGACATCGAGACGAACAGCTTGTTCGTGGCCGGGTCGAAGGTGATGCCTTCTTCCTTGCGCAGCTCGGTCGTCGCGCCCTTGATGGCGGCATAACGGCGGGTTTCAAGCCGCGAGGCAGCCATGTCCATGCCGTCCTTGACCTTCAGGCATTCCTGACCGGCCGAGGTGTTGATCGAGGTGAAGCCTGCGGCGCAGCTGCCGTCTTCGCCCGGCGCAACCGCGTCGAAGATGTCGGCGAAGGCCGGCTTGCTTTCGACGATCTTGCGGATCTCGTCGGAGGTGGCATGGCCCAGGTTGACCCAGGTCAGGTCGGCCGCACCGGCGCCGTCGCCCGAGGTCTGGTGCCACTTTTCGGCATAGAGCGTGCCGGCGTCGAGGTTGCCGGCCTCATCGGCCACGAACATGTAGAAGCCGACGTTGGTGCCGTCATCCGACATGTAGACGGTCTTCTGGTCGGGCATGACGTAGCCGAGCTCGAAGGCCATGCGGCCGGCGGCGAGGTGCTGTTTCACCGTGTCCTTGCCATCGGCGCTGACGGCAACTTCGGTCAGCCAGCCGTAATGGTAGGGATTGAAGACGTCGCGGAACTGTTCGAGCGTCATGGTGTCCGGATCGACGCCGAAGAAGCGGGCCATGGGCTTGAAGTAATCGTCGATGTCGTCCAGCGATGCGGCCTCGAAGACCGAGCGCGCGTCGGGCTCATATTCTTCCGAGCCGAGGTGCGTGCCCCAGGGGGTCACGGACCCCGCGCAGGGAACCCAGAGGCCGCCGAACTCGGAAAAGTCTACCGGGCGGGTCGAGATCGGGGTCAACATGCCGGTGTCGGCATCCTGGCTGAGTTCGGAGAGGTACATCGCACCGGGGCGCGATTCAAAATGGGTGACCGAGAACAGCTTGTCGCCGACGGGCAGCAGCGAGGTGAAGTCGGCATCGACGGAAATATGCACCGAGCCGTCCGCGTTGGTGACCGGAAGGCCGTTCTGATCGACCAGCTCCGCAAACACGTTGCCACCGATCTTGTCGCCGCTGCGGGCGAGGATGTGATAGCCGGTCTCGTTGGTGACGCCGCCATAGGTGACGGACGGCGTGGCCAGCACCTGGCGTTTCATCGCGTCGGTATTGGCGAAGGGGACCGGGGTGAATTCGATGGTTTGGGCACAGGCAGCACCCAGCGAGCCGACGACAGCGGTCGTGGCCAGCAGCGCAATTTTCGTGGAGATCATGAGACACCTCGTGAGTAGTCGTAACCGATACTGACCCGGAACGTCGATTCGCTCCAGATTGTCGGCATAGGCCCCGGCTACTCCGGCTATGCGACAGGCATGTGACCATTCAAAAATCATGGTACTATCAGAAATCATGAGTATTTTCATCTGGTTTTCGGGTGTGTCACCCTCTGTTTTCTCCCCCGACCCCTGCGCGCAGGGCGGGCGGGCCACCGGGGCGCGAAGGACCTGGAACGTCCGGAAAGGGCCCGATGCGGGACCGCCGGGTGACCGGCCGCGGACCAGCCCCCCGGCGCGATGCGCCCTGCTTGGGGCGGCCCTGGTCAAGGCGGTGGCCCTGACATTCACTCTGGTCTGGTTTGCCGCCGCGGCGGGGGCCGATACCTTGCGGATCGGGGTGCTGGACTATTCCGGGGCGGACCACCCGCTGACCGACTGGACGCCCACGATGGAGGCGCTCGACGCCGGTCTGCCGGGGTTCGACGTCGAGCTGGTCGCGCTCGACATTCATGCGCTCGAGGCGGCGGTGGCGGCGGGGACGCTCGATTTCCTCATCACCAATCCGGGAAATTACGCCGAGCTCGAATACCGCTATCACATCAGCCGGATTGCCACCGCGGACGAAAACCTGCCTGTGGCCTCGACACTTGTCGCGGTCGACCCGGCGCCTGCGGGGCTGGCGGATCTGGCAGGCAAGCGGCTGGCCGTGGTCGCGACCGAGGCGTTCGGCGGGTTTCAGGCGATGTGGCGCGAGTTGGCCGAGGCAAACCCGGGGCTGCCGGGACGGATCGACTGGGTGGTGACCGGCTATCCGATGCAGTCGGCGGCCCAGGCGGTTCTGGACGGTCGGGCCGATGCGGCGGTGTTGCGCGCCTGTCTGCTGGAGGAATTGCAGGCCGCCGAGCCGGAGGTATACGGCAGGCTCGTGTCCTTCGAGGCACGGTCCGATCCCGAAAGCGGCTGCGCGGTGTCGAGCCGGACCTATCCCGGCTGGCCCTTTGCCAAGATGGCCCAGACCCCGCCCGATCTGGCCAAGCAGGTGGCGGTGGTGCTGTTGCAGATGCAGGACGGCAACGTCTGGACCGTGCCGGTCGATTACCAGCCGGTGCACGACCTGCTGCGGGCACTGAAGATCGGGCCCTACGCGCGGACCGGTCCGGTATCGCTCAGCGAGTTCTTCGAGGATTACCGCGAATGGCTGTTCGGGATTGCTGCGGCGCTGGCATTCTGGGCGATCCATTCGGTCCGGACCGAGACGCTGGTCAGGCGCCGGACCCGGGCGCTCGATCAGGCCAACGCCGGGCTGAAGCACGAGATTGCCGAACGTCACCGGATCGAGGAGGAGGAACGCCAGCACCGCCGCGAGCTGGAACATGTGGCGCGGCTGTCGATCCTGGGCGAAATGGCGTCCTCGATCGCGCACGAACTGAACCAGCCGCTCAGCGCCATTTCGACCTATGCCCAGGGTTGCCTGATGCGGTTGAAGGCCGGGCGGCTCGACCCGGGCGACATGGCGCGGGCGTCCGAGGAGATCGCCGCGCAGGCCGACCGCGCGGCGCTGGTCATCAAGCGGATCCGCGCCTTCGTGCGCAAACGCGAGATCCAGCGCACTCCGGTCGATCTGAGCGAGATGGTGCAGGATTGTGCCGCATTGTTCGAGGCGACGACGCATCGCGCCGGCGTCCGGGTCGAGATGCTGCTGGCCCCCGATCTGCCGACGGTGCAGGCCGACCGCGTGCATCTGCAACAGGTGGTGCTGAACCTGGTGCAGAACGCGGTCGATGCCATGGCCGCGATCCCGCCCGCAGAGCGTCGGCTGCTGATCCGTACCGCGGTCGAGGTCGATCCGCTGCGTGGCGAGGGTCTGTGCCTGTCGGTGCGCGACCGCGGCTGCGGCATGAACGACGCAGCGCTCGATCGCTTTGCCGAAGCCTTCCACACCACCAAGCCCGAGGGGATCGGACTGGGGCTGGCGCTCAGCCGCTCGATCGTCGAGGCTCATGGCGGAAGCCTGCGGGCGGAACGGCCGCAGGACGGGCAGGGGCTGCGGGTGACACTGTGGCTGCCGATCGGGGAAGAGGCATGAGCGACGAAGATGCCGTGATCCATGTCGTCGATGACGACCGCGCGGCGCGCGAGGGGCTGGGATTTCTGCTGTCCTCTCTGGGACTGACGGTCGCGGCGCACGCCTCGGCGGCCGATCTGCTGGCGCGGCTCGATCCCGGGCTGGTCGGCTGCATCCTCGCCGATGTGCGGATGCCGGGGATGACCGGGCTTGAACTGCTCGATGAACTCGGTCGCCGCGGCTGTCCGCTGCCGGTGATCGTGATCACCGGACATGGCGATGTGCCGATGGCGGTACAGGCGATGCGCGCGGGCGCGATGGATTTCTTCGAGAAACCCGTGAACGGCATGGCGCTCGTTGAACGCATTTCCGAGGCGCTGAAGCTTTGCCGCGAGCGGCTGGCGGCCGACCGCGACAAGGCGGGCCTGATGGCGCGGATCGAAAGCCTGACCGCGCGCGAGGCCGAGGTTGCCCGTGGCGTGTTGGCCGGCAAGCAGAACAAGGTGATCGCGGCCGATCTTGGCATCAGCCTGAAGACGGTCGAGATCCACCGTCACAATGCGATGGAAAAGCTGGGTGCAAGCGGCGCGGCCGATCTTGTGCGCCGGCTTGTCGCGGCGGGCTGGGGTAGCGAATAGGGGTTAACCCCTAGGCCCCGCGGGTTTCCCACGAATATCGCACCGGGAGGGGTGGGCGTAGTGTCCGGCTGATCGCAAGAGAAAGGATCAGCCCATGGAGATGAACCGTCGCGGCTTTCTGGGGGCGGTCGGTCGGGTGAGCATCGGTGCGGCGGCTTCGGTCGCAGGTGCCGGCCATGCCGCCGAGGCCGCCGCAGGGGGCCATATTCCTCACTGGGGCATGGTGGTCGATCTGCGCAAATGCATCGGCTGTCAGGCCTGCACCGTCGCCTGCATCATGGAAAACGACGTGCCCGAAGGCGCGTTCCGTACCCATGTCTCGGTCTATGAACTGGTGATGGACGGCCAGGACCCGGCGATGGTGATGCTGCCGAGGCTCTGCAACCATTGCGACAACCCGCCCTGCGTGCCGGTGTGCCCGGTCGAGGCGACCTTCAAGGCCGAAAACGGCGAGGTGCTGGTCGATGCCAGCCGCTGCGTCGGCTGCGCCTATTGCGTGCAGGCCTGCCCCTATGACGCGCGGTTCATCAATCATCAGACCCAGACCGCCGACAAGTGCACCTTCTGCTATCAGCGCACGCAAGCCGGGCTGCTGCCCGCCTGTGTCGAGACCTGCGTCGGCGGCGCCCGCAACTTCGGCGATCTGACCGATCCCGACAGCGAGGTGGCAAAGATGCTGTCCGAGAACGAGGTCTCGGTGCTGCGTCCCGAGATGCACACAAATCCCAACGTCTATTACATCGGGCTGCAGGACGTGCTGGCGGGCCGCGTGGCGGGCGAGGCCGCCTTTCATCCGGCCGTGCTGACCGAACCCGGCCTGACCGGAGCCGATGCCCACGGGGAGGGCGCATGATGGAAATCCAGGAACTCGTTGGCGCCGTTCACCATGTGGCATGGCTGCCCTGGGCGGTGCAGTATTTCTTCCTGATCGCGATCTCGACCACAGCCTTCCTGCTGGCGCTGCCGGCCTTCCTGCTGGGCCGGGAAGCGGCGCTGCCGCGGGCGCGGCTGGCGTTGATGACGGCGGTCACGACCGGCATCACGGCACCCATCGCGCTGCTTGCAGACCTGCACCAGCCGGGCCGGTTCTGGGAATTCTTCGTCTACACCAATGCCAGTTCGTGGATGGCCTGGGGCGCCTGGTTCGTCCCGGCCTATGTCGGATTGCTGGTGCTGTTCGCCTGGGCGGTGCACCGGCCTGCCTTTCACGCATGCGGACAGGAGGACTGGCGCTTTGCCTGGATCTTCCGCTGGCTCAGCCTTGGCGGGTCGGCGAACGGCTTTGCCCGGCCGCTGGGCTATGCCGCATTGTTCGCCGCGATCCTGGTGCTGAGCTACACCGGCGCCGAGGTCTATGTGGTCAAGGCACGGCCGCTGTGGAACACGCCGTTCCTGCCCTGGCAATTCGTCGCCACGGGCTTTGTCGGGGCGCTTGGCGTGATGCTGGTGCTCGAACGCGTGCTGAGCCGCGATGGCGGGACCGAGGCGCAATTGAACCGCCGTCTGGCGCTGTGGCTCGGCGTGGTCGCGGTGCTGGGAGCCGCCTGGTACGGCGTCGCCCTGTCGGGGATCAGCCCGCGCCACACCGAGGCGCTGGCCTCGGTCGCTGGCTTCCCGGTCTGGCACGTTCTTGCAATCTGGGGCGCCGGGACGGTCGCGATAACCTTCCTGCTGGCGTTGCTGGCGCCGCGCAACAGCGGCTGGGTCACCGGGCTGCTTGCGATCCATGCCGCCTGGATGTTCCGCTGGACCGTCTTCATGGGCGGACAGGCGGTGCCGAAGGTGGGGTCGGGTCTTTACGACGCGCTGCTGCCTGCCGGGATCGCAGGGCTGATGGGGGTAATCGGCACCTTCGGGCTCTGGCTGTTCCTGGTGATTGCCTACACCACCTTCATTCCCTGGTCCGAAGCAGGCGTGCCAACGGCCGGCAAGACCGCCGCGCCGTCCCGTCCCGCCAGCCAATTCTGAGGAGATCCGCCATGTCCACCCGCCGCAACATCCTGAAAGGCGCCGTCGCGACAGGCGCTCTGGGCACCTTCGCCGTCGGCTATGCCGGCACGATCCAGAAGCTCGCCCGCGGCCATTGGTCGGGCGAAAAACCCGCGGGCAACCTGACCGGCAATGCGCCTGCGCCCGAATTCAGCGTCGATGCCGCCACCGGCGACATCGAACTGAACCCCGATCAGGCGGTCAGCTATACCATGTGCATCGGCTGCACGACGCTGTGTGGCGTGCGGGTCAGGGTCGACAAGGCGCGCAACAAGGTGCTCCGGGTCGCGGGCAACCCCTATTCGCCGCTCAGCACCGATCCGGCGCTGCCCTACGAGACCCCGGTGCGCGACAGCTTCCGCGCCATCGCGCAGGAGGGGAAGGGACAGGGCCAGCTGCATCGCTCGACCGCTTGTGGCCGCGGCAACGCGGTGCTGCAGCAGCTCGACAATCCGCGCCGGGTGCTGGCGCCGCTGAAGCGGGTCGGGCCGCGCGGGTCGGGCCAGTGGCAGACCATCAGCTTCGAACAACTGGTGGAAGAAGTGGTCGAGGGCGGCGATCTGTTCGGCGAGGGTCCCGTCGCCGGACTGCGCGAGATCCGCGATCTTGAGACCCCGATCAAGGAGGGCGCACCGGAATTCGGCCCCCGCGCCAATGGCGTCGCGCTGATGAGCTCGGTCAACGACGGGCGCGAGGTCATTGTCCAGCGCTGGCTGAAGCAAAGCTATGGCTCGAACAATTTCGTCCGCCACGGGTCCTATTGCGGCGGCGCCTATCGGTCCGGGTCGGGGGCGATGTTCAACGATCTGAAGGGCATGCCCCACGCCAAGCCCGATTTCAGCAATGCCGAGTTCATCATCTTTGCCGGGACTGCGCCCGGCAATGCCGGCAACCCGTTCAAGCGGGTGGGCGCGCTGGTGGCCAAGGCGCGCAGCGACGGCGATCTCGACTATGTCGTCATCGACCCGGTGCTGAACAATTCGCAGAACGGGCCGTCGGGCGAGCGCTCGCGCTGGATCCCGATCATTCCCGGCACCGACGCCGCGCTCGGCATGGCAATGATGCGCTGGATGTTCGAGAACGACCGGATCAATGCCGCCTATCTGGCCCAGCCAAGCCAGGCCGCGGCCGATGCCGCGGGCGAGGCAAGCTGGTCCAACGCGACCCATCTGGTCATTGCCGACCAGAGCCATCCGCGGATGGGCAAGTTCCTGCGCGGCTCGGACCTTGGGGCCGAGATTGCGGGCGATCCCTACTCCGATGCCGATCCGTTCATGGTGGCCTCGGACGCGGGCCCCGTGGCTGCGGCCGATACCCCCGCGCCGCTGTTCTTCGAGGGCAGTGTCGAGACGGCGAACGGGCAGGTCGCCGTCAGCACGGCATTGAGCCTTTTGCGCGCCGAGGCGATGGCCCACAGCCTTGAGGAATACGCCGCCGGCTGCGGCATCCCGGTCGAAACCATCGTCTGGCTTGCGAGAGAATTCACCAGCCACGGCCGCAAGGCGGCGGTCAATTCGCACGGCGGCATGATGGGCGGGGCGGGCTTCTACAGCGCCTATGCTCTGATGATGCTGAACACGCTGATCGGCAACCTGAACTGGAAAGGCGGCACCACGGTCGCGGGCGGCTGGTTCCCCGACAACAAGGGGCCGGCCTATGACCTGGCAAGTTTTCCCGGTGCGGTGAAGGCCGGCGGCCTGCCGCTGGGGCGCAATGTGCCCTATGAAAAGACCAGCGAGTTCAAGGCCAAGAAGGCGGCGGGCAAGCCGTTTCCGGCCGACGGCCCGTGGTATCCGAACGCCCCGGGGCTGGCCACCGAGTGGTTTGCCTCGATGGTCTCGGGCTATCCCTATGGCATCGAGGCGCTGATCCTGCGCAACGCGAACCCCGTCTATGGCATCCCGGGCATCGAACATATGGTCGAAAAGCTGAAGGATCCCAAGGTGGTGCCCCTGATCGTGTCGATCGACCCGTTCATCAACGAAAGCACCGCAATCTCGGACTATATCGTGCCGGATTCGGTGATGTACGAAAGCTGGGGGTTTGCCAAACCCTGGGCCGGGGTCGCGACAAAGGTGACCACGGCGCGCTGGCCGGTGGTCGAGCCGAAGATGGCCCGCACGGCCGAAGGCGTGCCAATCGATGTCGACATGTTCCTGATCGCGACCGCAAAGCGCATGGGTCTGCCCGGGTTCGGCGAGAAGGCCATTCCCGACGCCGATGGGACGCTGCATCCGCTGAACCGGCCCGAAGACTGGTATCTGCGCGGCGCGGTCAATGTCGCCACCATCGGCAAGCCCGTGCCGGATGCAAGCGACGACGATCTCGCGGTCTCGGGCGTCGACCGGATCCGCCCGGATCTGGAGGCGGTGCTGAAGCCCGATGAATGGCGCAAGGCCGCGACGGTCTATGCCAAGGGCGGGCGCTACGAGAACGTCGACAAGTCGTTTGACGGCGAAAGGGCCGCTCATGCCTGGGAAGATCCCATGCAGGTCTGGAACGAATCCGTGGGCAGCGCCCGCAACGCGCTGTCCGGCAAACGCTCGCCCGGCACGCCAAGCTGGCGGCAGCCCGAGTTCGCGGATGGCACGAAAGTGTCCGACCACTTCCCGCAGGCCGACTGGCCGGTCAGCGTGATCAGCTTCAAGTCGCCGTTGCAGAACTCGTATTCCGTGGGCGCCTCGGCCTTGTTGCGGATCGTGGCGACCAATCCGGTCAATATCGGCCGCGCGCTGGCCGAGGCACATGGCATCGCGACCGGCGACATGGTGCGGCTGACGACGCCGGGTGGCAGCCTCGACAGCGTGGCCATTGTCCGCGACGGGGTGGCGCCCGACACGGTGGCGATCGAACACGGGTTCGGCCACCGCGGCTTTGGCGCGGCCACGGTCACCATCGACGGCACCACCTTGCCGGCCGATCCGCGGCAGGCCACTGGCGTGCTGCAAAACGATCTCGGCATGCTCGATCCAACCCGTGCGCTGGCGGGCGTCTGGGTCGACCCGATCTCGGGGACTTCGGTGCGGCAGGGCCTGCCGGCACGGCTCGAACGCATCGGCTAGGCCTTGGTCGGGTCCGGCCGGACAGAGCGGGGCGTCGCGGCATTTGCTGCGACGCCCCGCCTGCATTCTGCAATGCGGAACTTTTTTGTGAAAATGCGTGGGAATTCGTAGGGAAAGCCCGGAGGGTCACATAGGTACCGTCACAGTGCAGACGCTCTCGCGTATGGCCCGGGCGCCGAACGTCACATTGGGATGACAGGAGCAGACAATGGCACACCAAGACCCACATCTTCCGCAAACCGAACACACGGTTCCCTGGTTCTGGCCGCTTGCGGCCGGGATCGAGATGGGCGAGGCAGGGTTCGACCTGTTTCGGCAGAACATGAAGTTCATCGAGGAAGCAGCCGAGATCACGACCCCGCCCGCACCCGAATGGGCAACCGCGAACCGCGTCGTGCGCGACCTCGACACCATGCGGCTGCGCGATTTCTCGGCGCCGGATGCCCCGGCGGACGCGGTGCCGGTGATCGTCGATGCGCCCTATGCGGGGCACCATTCGACCATCGCCGATCATGCCCCGGGCCAGAGCCTGGTCGAGACGCTGCTGGCCTCGGGGGCGAAGCGTGTTTTCGTCACCGACTGGAAAAGCGCCACCCCCGAGATGCGCGATTTCGACATCGACAAGTACCTTGCCGAGATCAACGTCGTTGTCGACGACCTGGGCGGGCGGGCCAATCTGGTCGGGCTGTGTCAGGGCGGCTGGATGTCGGCCATGTATGCCGCGCGATTCCCGGGCAAGATCGCCTCGCTGGTGCTGGCCGGTTCGCCCATCGACACCGACGCCGGCGACGGGCCGATCCGCAAGATGGCGCATGAGACGCCGCTGTCGTTCTATCAGGAGCTGGTCGACAGCGGTGACGGCCGGATGCTTGGCCGCAACATGCTGGCCGGCTGGAAGAACATGCATCCGATGCAGCAATACGTCGAGAAATACCTCGACCTCTATGCCCATGTGAATGACGAGAACTATATCGACCGGACCGAGCGGTTCGAGGCCTGGTACGAGAACCCGCTGGACCTGCCGGGGCGGTACTACCTGCAGTCCATCGAACTGCTGTTCAAGGACAACCTCTTTGCCAAGGGCGAGTTCACCGGGCTCGGCCGCAAGCTGAACCTGAAGGACGTGACCTGTCCAACCTTCCTGCTGGCGGGCGAAAGCGATGACATCACGACCCGCGAACAGGTCTTTGCCGCACGCGGTTTGCTGGGCACGCCTGACGCGCAGATCGAACAGAAACTGGTTCCCGGCGGGCACATCGGCCTGTTCATGGGGGCGCGCACGTTGAAGGACGTCTGGCCCGGCATCGCGGAATGGATCGTCGCGAAGGGAGATGCGTGATGGCACGGAAATCCACTGTGGCGGCCACAGAGGGCGCCGACAAGTTTCAGACCCTGCCGCTGCCCGCACTCGAGGCCGAACTGAAGGCAACCCCGGACGGATTGAGCGATGACGAAGCCGCGCGGCGGCTGACGCAGTACGGCCCGAACGAGATCGCGGAAAAATCGGTCAGCGCGCTGAGGAAGTTCCTCGGCTATTTCTGGGGGCCGATCCCCTGGATGATCGAGGTCGCGGTGGTGCTGTCGGCAATCGACCGGCATTGGCCCGACTTCTTCATCATCCTGCTGCTGCTGTTCGCAAACGCCCTCGTGGGCTTTTTCGAGGAACATCAGGCCGGAAACGCCATCGCGGCGCTCAAGGGCCAGCTTGCCGCCAAGGCGCGGGTGCGGCGCGGCGGGGCCTGGAAGGACATCGCGGCGGGGGCGGTCGTGCCGGGCGACGTGGTGCATCTGCGGCTTGGCGATATCGTGCCGGCCGATGTACGGATCCTGAATGGCGCCGAGGCCGAAGTGGACCAGTCGGCGCTGACCGGCGAGTCGCTGCCGGTGACGCGGCACGAGGGCGACGCGGCGTTTTCCGGCTCGATTATCCGGACCGGGGAATTCGACGGTCTCGTCTATGCCACCGGCGCCAACACCTTCTTTGGCCATACCGCCCAACTGGTGCAGGAGAGCGGCGGCAAAAGCCACTTTCAGCGCGCAGTCCAGCAGATCGGCAACTATCTGATCATTCTGGCGCTGGTGCTGGTCGCGATCATCGTCCTCGTGTCGCTGTTCCGCGGCAATCCGCTGCTTGGCACATTGCAGTTTGCGCTGGTCCTGACGGTGGCGGCGATCCCGGTCGCGTTGCCGACGGTGCTGTCGGTAACGATGGCGGTCGGCGCCAAGCTGCTGGCCGGCAAGCAGGCGATCGTCAGCCGGCTGGCGGCAATCGAGGAACTGGCTGGCGCGGATATCCTGTGTTCGGACAAGACCGGCACGCTGACCATGAACCAGCTGACGCTGGGCGAGCCGTTCTGTCTGGACGGTGCGGACCGCGATGCGGTGATCCTGTCAGGGGCGCTTGCCTCGCGCGAGGATGGAGCCGACGCGATTGACGCGGCCGTCCTTGGCGGGCTGTCCGACCCGCAGGCGGTCGATGGCTGGAAGCTTGAGGAGTTCAAGCCCTTCGATCCGGTGGGCAAGCGCACCGAGGCGACGTTGACGGGCCTAAGCGGCACGCGGGTCCGCACCACCAAGGGGGCGCCGCAGGTGATCGTGGCGCTCTGCGATCTGGACGATGCGCGGAAGGCCGAAATCACCGAGGCGGTCGATGCCTTCGCCGCCAAGGGTTATCGCTCGCTTGGCGTGGCGCGGGCCGAGGGCGACGGTCCATGGACCTTCCTTGGCGTTCTGCCGCTGTTCGATCCGCCGCGCGACAGCGCCAAGGAAACGATCCGGCGCGCCCGCGCCATGGGCATCGACGTCAAGATGGTCACGGGCGACCAGCTTGCCATCGCGCGCGAGACCTCGCGGGTGCTGGGGCTTGGCACCGATATCCTCGATGCCGAGACTCTGGGCGATGCCCGCCACCACGAGGGCACGCGGGTCGACGATTCGATCGAAACCGCCGACGGCTTTGCCCAGGTGTTCCCCGAGCACAAATACCACATCGTCGATGTGCTGCAGCAGGGCGGCCATATCGTTGCCATGACCGGCGACGGGGTGAACGACGCGCCGGCGCTGAAGAAGGCCGATTGCGGCATCGCGGTCTCGGGGGCGACAGATGCGGCCCGCGCCGCCGCCGACATCGTGCTGACGACGCCCGGCCTGTCGGTGATCATCGACGCCGTGACCGAGGCGCGCAAGATCTTCGAGCGGATGAACTCCTACGCGATCTACCGCATCGCCGAGACGCTGACGGTCCTGCTGTTCATGGCGCTGTCGATCATGGTCTTCAACTTCTACCCGATGACCGCGGTGATGATCGTCATGCTGGCGCTGCTGAACGACGGCGCGATCCTGTCGATTGCCTATGACAATGTCGAGGGCAGCGCCGCGCCCGAGCGTTGGAACATGCGCCGGCTTCTGGGGATCGCCTCGGTGCTGGGGCTGATCGGGCCGATTGTTGCCTTCGGGCTGTTCTATATCGCCGACCGCAAGATGGGGATGCCGCGCGACCAGATCCAGACGCTTATGTATCTGCTGCTGTCGGTGTCGGGCCATCTGACCGTCTTCCTTGCGCGAACGCGCGGGCCGTTCTGGTCCTCGCGGCCGGCGAATGCGCTGATCCTGGCGGTGTTCGGCACCCAGGTCGTGGCGACGCTGATCGCGGTCTACGGGCTGTTCATGACCCCGCTTGGCTGGGGCTGGGCGCTGGCGGTCTGGGGCTATGCGCTGGTCTGGTTCCTCGTCACCGATCTGCTGAAGGTTCGCGCCTATCGGGTGTTCGATCCTGTGGACGCCTGATCCGGGGGGAGGATCCATCCGGTGAAATTGAGAGCGCCAGCGGGGGACCATCCCGCTGGCGCTTTTTTCATTGGTTTGGGTGCGGGCCGTGCGCCCGACCCGCGATCAGATGTTGGTCGTCCTGGGGCCGACCCACTTGGCCAGCAACTTCGGCAGAGCGAGGCCCGCCACCAGCGCGACCAGCCAGACGATCAGGACCGACAGCAGCCAGGTGTTCAGCCCGCTGATCTGAAAGCCGGACAGCAGCAGGTCGCAAAAGAACAGCCCGAGGAAGGTGGCGATCAGTGTGACGCTGCCCTGCATTGCGGGAAGGTTCTTTTTCGACAGGTTTTCCAGCAGCGGTCCCGCCAGCGCCTCGACCACCGACAGCAGCACAACGGCCAGAAAGAAGCCGCCGAAGTTGGTGGTGAAGCCGACAAGGAAGAACATGGCCACCAGCAGCCCGATTGCATTGGCCAGCAGGAAAACAAGGGCGGAAATCAACATCTTCTTCATGGGCACCTCCAAATGTCCGTTTCCCCGAACTCTATCCTCGCAGACGTGAAATCCAAACCCCCGTTGCGTCATCGGGTGACGGGTGCGTCGCCTTACCGCCGTTGTGCCGCACCGCAACGAAATCGGCCCCGGCGGATCTGCCGGGGCCGGGCTGGGGTGGGGGGAAAGCTCAGGCGCGCTCTGGCACCTCGAGCCCCAGCCATTCCTTGTAGAAGGTGTCGATGTCGGGTTCGAAATCGTGGATCACCGGGTACCAGGGCGTCGGCGCCTCGACATCCAGCAGATCGCCGGACAGGGGACAGAAGTATTCCCGGATCACCTGCCATTCGGTCGAAGGCGCCATCAGCCGGGGATAGATCTCTTCCATCCGTTCGGCGGTCTCGCGCACCCGGACCTTGGCATAGAGCTTCCAGTTCTCGGTCCAGTCGCAGAAATCGTGCCCGGCAAAGCTGCGTACCACCCATTTCTTGTCGCTGGCGCGCTGCACGATGAACAGCTTTGGCCCCAGCGGCAGGATGATCTTGTCGTCCCACGGCACTTCGTCCTGCAGGATCTCGATATACTTGACGAAACGGTCCTGGTCCTTCGGCGTCGACAGCATCTGTTGCAGCGTGTCGCGATCGATCTTGCCATCGACCAGGTCCTTGATCTTAGCCTTGGTGTAAGCCATTGAATCCTCCCTTGGAAAAGCCGGGCGCGGCGATCCCGCGCCCGCGCGCCATCATTCTTCGACCAGTTGAACCGTGTGGACGTCGGGCAGTTCGGAGATATCCATCGAATATTCCCGGCCATAGGACGGGATCGGCAGATCGGCCTCGTTCAGCACCCAGTCGTCGGGCAGGTTCCAGAAGGCACGGAAGTCCTTCTCGAACCGCGGCCCGAGCTTGAAGGACGCCGCGAACATCTGCTGCACATGGGTGCCGGCATCCTTGGCAAGGATCCTTTCGCGCTCCTTGGCCATCCATTCCTGCGTTGGCACCGCCTCGGCAAGCCGGGTCTTGCGGATCTCGGCGCGCATGGCCGCCGTTGCCGCCTCGTCGACACCCAGAAGCCCGTCGCCCGCCTCGGCCAGCACCACGCCATAGACCTTGTCGGCAAAGCGGCGCAGCAGATAGCCGCCGTTCACGTCGTCGGCCACCGATTGCGGTTCGCGGTCCATCGGATCGCCAAAGCCCGGACCACCGCGCATGTAGTTGAGGTAGAGGTCATAGTCCTCGAACATCGCCTCGGTGGTGATCGCCTGCTTGTCGCGCTTGATCCGCGCGCCGTCGAGCATGCTGTCCCAGACCGGGTTCTCGGGGTCGCTGTCGCCGCCGAAGGGGATCGGCTCGCCATTGGCGATCTTTTCCTTCAGCCCGGCATCATGCGCCTCGAAACGATAGCCCGAGGCCGCCGGATAGCCGCCCATCAACCCCCAGTCCGAACTGATATGGCCGTTGCCCATGAAGAACATGGTCCAGTCCTTGGCGTTCCAGACCATGCGCAGCGACTCGAACCCGCAGCCGCCGCGGTACTTGCCCGCGCCGCCAGAGGATGCCTTGATCTGACGGCCGAGATAGACCAGCGGTTCCGCCAGTTCCCAGATCTCCATGTCGCCCATGTCGCCTTCGGGGTTCCAGATCGCCGCGGCATGGCTGATGCCGTCGCCGACGGCGCTGGCCCCGACCCCGTTGGCCGCACATTCGAACGAGTTCACGGCGTGGATCTCGTCATACTGGTTGAAGCCGCCTCCCTGCAGCCAGTTCGAGGTATTGGCGTTGCCGGCGTTGACCTCTTCCAGATAGCCGCGGCCGAAATAGGACCGCGACAGGCCCCGCCACAACGCCGTCCAGGACGACACCAGGAAGTGCCAGGAATAGCTGAACGCCACCCGCCGGTCGTCGGGGTTCATCCAGGTGCCCTTGGGCAGCCGGAATTCGGTGCCATAGGCCGCGCCGTCGTTGATCATCTCGGTCGGGATCAGCGACTGGGTCATCATCACCCAGATGCCGGAGGTGAAGCTGACCTGATGGGCGTTGTAGGTGTGCCATCCCCAGCGGCTCGATCCCTCGAAATCCAGCCGCCATGTGCCGTCGCCGCGGATCGTCATCTCGGACGGCGTGTGCATGATCGTGTCGAGCTTGGCAAAGTCCGACGGCACCCGCACATCGTCATGGGCATAGGGCACGTCGACGAAGCCGACCTGCCGGTACTTGCCCGGAACCGTCATTGCCTTGATGCGGTTCTGCAACCCGGTGCGGCCGTGTTCGATGGCCTCGTAGGCGAACTTCCAGTAGGACTCGATGCCTTCTTCGGCGATCACTTCCTCGACCAGCTTGCGGATCATGTGGCAGCCGGCGACGCGGGTGCGTTCGTCCAGCATCCAGTAGCGCGTCGTGCGCACCGCACGCTGACTTTCGTGCAGCCAGTCGCGGAACAGCGTGTCGTTTGCGCCGACCTTGCGGCAGGTGACGGAATAGCCGTCGCCAAAGCGCTGGATCTGCCCGGTGGACATGGAGCCGGGGCCGACCGAGCCGGTGTCGATCACATGGGTCACGCCGCCGACCCAGCCGATCAGTTTGCCCTGGTGGAAGATCGGCACGATGGTGTGGATGTCACAGGGATGGACGTTGCCGATCAGGCTGTCGTTGTTGCAAAAGATGTCGCGGTCGTTGATGCCGGGGTTCGATTCCCAGTCGTTCTCGATCATGTACTTGATCGCCGCACCCATGGTTCCGACGTGGATGATGATCCCCGTCGAGGTCAGGATGCAGTCGCCCGCCGCGTTGTAGAGCGAGAAGCAGAGCTCGCCTTCCTGCTCGACGATCGGGCTTGCCGCGATCTTCTTGGCGGTCTCGCGGGCATCGACCACCCCGGCCCGCAGCCGCGAGAACAGCTTGTTGTAGTGGATCGGATGTTCGTCGCGCAGCTCCATGTGGCGCAGCCCGGCATAGTGGCCGGTCCGCTTGGTGGCCTCCATCAGCCGGTCGCGGTGTTGTTTCAGGGTCTCGCCGCCGCGGACGATCCCCTCCTTGATTTCGCTTTGAATGTTCATGTCTGTTGTCCTCCCTTGAGCCTCAGATTTCCTGCAGGTGGAACAGCCGGTGTTCGTCCAGCCAGGTTTCGAAACCGTCCGGCACGACAAAGGTCGTGGCGTCGGATTCGATGATCGCCGGGCCGAAGATCCGGTTGCCGGGCAGAAGCCGCTCCATCTGATAGAGCTGCGCGTCGAGCCAGTTGCCCTTGCGATAGAACTGCCGCGTGCCAAGCTTGGCCTCCTCGGGCGGCGTCGGGTCGTGCAGTTCCTCGCGCGGGATCCGCGGCTTCGGGATCGGCACCGTGCCGCGCATGATGGCCCCGGTCACCGAATACCCCAGCTCGGGCGAGCGTGCGGACGCGGCATAGACCCGGCCGTAGGTGTCGTTGAAGGCGTCGACCAGTTTGTCCCAGTCGTCAGCATTTCCGGCGCTGGCGATCGGGCTTTCGATCTCCAGATCGTTCAACTGGCCGCGGTACTGCATCCGGAAGCCAGGTTGCAGCGTCACCTTGTCGGCGGAATGGCCGTTGAGGGCGAATTCCTCCAGCACCCGCTCGGCCAGCTCGTCCCAGGCCGCCTGCAGGATTGCGGCCTGCTTTTCCTTGTCGGCCTCGTGGGCATGTTCGTCGATGTTGATGTCGAGCGACTTGTCATAGCGATATTCGAAATCCGCCGCCGCGCAGCCGAAGGCCGAGAAGCCCGCGGCCCAGGCCGGCACGATCACGTCCTCGAACCCCAGCCCTTCGGTATAGCCATAGGTATGGACCGGGCCGGCCCCACCATAGGAGAAGCAGACAAAGCTCGACGGGCTGTAACCCTTGCCCGAGATCATCGAACGCAGGTAATCGCGCAGATCGCTGTCGAGCAGTTCGATAACGCCGGCTGCCGCCTCTTCGACGGTCAGGCCGAGGGGGTCGGCGATCTGTTCCTTCATCGCGTCCCAGGCGCGCTGCCGGTCAAGCTTGACCTGGCCGCCAAGGAAATTGTCGGGGTTCAGATAGCCAAGGATGACGTGGCAGTCCGAGATTGTGACCGTCTCGATCCCGCTTGCCTCCCAGCAGACGCCGACGCGATAACCGGCGCTGTCAGGCCCGAGCTTGATCGCCTTGGTGTAGGGATCGAGCCGGATGAAGCTGCCGGCACCCGCGCCAACCGAATCCATCGCCACGAGCGGCAGCGACAGCACCAGACGCGCCATGTCGGGGTCGTTCTTGATCGTCAGTTCGTTCTGGGTGATCAGCGCCACGTCGAACGAGGTGCCGCCGATGTCGGAGCAGGCGATGTTCTTGTAGCCCAGCACCTCGCCCAGGTATTTCGCACCGATCACGCCGCCGATGGGGCCGGATACGATGGTCCGCGCCAGTTCCTTGGCCTTCCAGCTGATCGTGCCGCCATGGGTCGCCATGACGCGGAAGTCGAACTTCGATCCGTTGTCCTTGAACGCGGTCGAGATCTTTTGCAGCGTCTGGCGCGAGGGCTCGGCGGCATAGGCCTCGAGGATCGTGGTGTTGGTGCGGTGGGTTTCCTTGCGCACCGGGTAGTAGTCGGTCGAGGCGAAGACCGGGATCGACTTGCCGGCGGCTTTCACCTCCTCCTCGACGATGTCGCGCACCCGGCGTTCGTGCGCGGGGTTGCGATAGGAATGCAGCAAGGACACCACGATGCCTTCCACATCCTGCGCGACAAGGTCCTTGGCGGCCGCGCGCGCGGTTTCCTCGCGCAGCGGGATCACCACGGTGCCCGACATGTCGATGCGTTCCATCACGCCGCGTGTCAGGTGCCGCGGCACCAGCGGGTCGTCGTAATAGTGCGTGTTCAGGTGGATCCGGTCTTCATAGGCAAAGCCCAGATAGGCCTGGATGCCACGTCCCATGCGGTGGAAATCCTCCATCCCCGCATTGACGATCAGGCCGCAGCGCAGCCCCTTGCGCTGAACCACGCGGTTCAGCATCGCGGTTCCCGAATAGACCCCGGTCTGGATCTGCGCCAGCGCCTCGTCAAGCTCGAGCCCCCAGTGCTCCAGCCCCTCCTTGCTGGAAGCGATCAGGCCGAGCGCCTCGTTTTCCGGCGTCGACTGCGCCTTGCCGACCACGAAATCCCCGTCGGCATCTACGAAGAAGGTGTCGGTCATGGTCCCGCCGGCATCGATGCCCAGCACCTGGACGTTGCGTATGTTTTCCCTGTCGAGTGGCAAAGTATCGTCCTCCCTGCGTTGCTGTTCGGTTCGATCGAACCTCACGCCGGGGAAGATGGCAGGCGGCCGGGGCGTCCGGGCGTCCGATTGTCGGACTGCGGATCGGACATGCCGCGGACGCGAGATCGGGGCAGGCGGAGGACTGCTCTGCAACCGCCGACGGTCAACAAAAAAGGGCCTGCGCAAGCAGGCCCCTTTGGAACTGGCGGATGGCGCGGGTTACTGCGGGATGTCGCCCGTCAGACCCTCGACATAGAAATTCATGCCGGCGAGCGTGCCGTCGTCCGCGATCTCGCCCTCGGCAAGCCATACCGATCCGTCCTGCTTGTTCAGCGGGCCGGTGAAGGGGTGATAGGCGCCGGTGGCGATCTCTTCCTTCAGTGCCTCGGCCTCGGCCTTGACGTCTTCGGGAACGGCCGACGAGATCTCGCCGATCCCCACCATGCCGGCGCCGATCCCGTCCCAGGTGTTGTCGCTGACCCAGGTGCCGTCGATCACCGCACCGACGCGCGAGATGTAGTAGGGCGCCCAGACGTCGATGATCGACGAGATCCGCGGCATCGGCGCGAATTCGGCCATGTCGGATGCCTGCCCGAAGGTATAGACGTTGCCGGCCTTCTGGGCGGCGGCCTGCGGCGCGGTCGAGTCGGTGTGCTGCAGGATCACGTCGGCGCCCTGTTCGATCAGCGCCTGCGCGGCGTCGCTTTCCTTGGCGGGATCGAACCAGGTATAGGCCCAGATCACCGAGAACTGGATGTCGGGGTTGACCTTCTTGGCGGCGATATAGGACGAGTTGATGCCGCGGATGACCTCGGGGATCGGGAACGAGGCGATATAGCCGACCTTGTTGGTCTTGGTCATCTTGCCGGCAAGATAGCCCTGCACGGCGCGACCCTCATAGAAGCGGGCGGAATAGACGCCGACGTTTTCCGCGGTCTTGTAGCCGGTCGCGTGTTCGAACTTCACCTTCGGGAACTTCTTGGCGACGTTGATCGTCGGATCCATGTAGCCGAAAGAAGTGGTGAAGATGATGTTGGCCCCCGACAGTGCCATCTGGGTCAGCACCCGTTCGGCGTCCGCACCTTCGGGCACGCTTTCCTGTTCGATCAACTCGACCTTGTCACCATAGTAGTCGGCCATCTCCATCGCGGCCTCGTGGTGGTGCTGGCTCCAGCCGCCATCGTTCTTTGGCCCGACATAGATGAAGCCGACCTTGACCGGGCCGTTCTGGGCCATCGCCGCCGAGGCCAGGCCGACGACCGCTGCCGTGGCAAGGAGGAAGGTTCTTCTGAGCATTTTGGTCTCCCGTTGGTAAATCTGAACTCGTTCAGGTGGTGGCGTGAAAGCTCTGGCCAAGGGTTGCAGGGGCGCCAATGGAGGCCCGGCTGCGACCGGATATGATGACCAGAACGAAGATGGTGATGAGGTAGGGTGACATGGCCAGATACTCGACCGGCACCTTCAGGCCCGCGGCCTGCAGGTTCAGTTGCAGAACCGTCAGCCCGCCGAACAGATAGGCGCCGATCAGCACCCGCCACGGCCGCCACGAGGCAAAGACGACAAGCGCGAGCGCGATCCAGCCCGCCCCCGCGGTCATCCCTTGGGTCCATTGCGGCACCCGCACAAGGCTGAGATAGGCGCCGCCAAGCCCCGCGCAGGCGCCGCCGAAAGCGATCGCCATCAACCGGATGCGCACGACCTTGTAGCCGAGCGCATGGGCGGCATCGTGGTTTTCGCCGACCGCGCGCAGGATCAGTCCGCCGCGGGTCCGGGTCAGGAACAGCCAGACCCCGGCGACCAGCAGCAGCGAGATATAGACCATGGCGTCGTGCTGAAACAGCACCGGCCCCAGCACCGGGATGTCAGCGAGCGGCCCGAGGTTCAGATCCTCGACCCGGATCCCCTGCACCCCGACAAAGCTCTGCCCGATCAGCGCCGAGAACCCGAGGCCGAAGAGCGTCAGCGCAAGGCCGGTCGCAACCTGGTTCGACAGCAGGAACTGGGTCAGAAACCCGAACAGCATCGACATCGCCGCCCCGCCGAGGGCAGCCGCCAGATAACCGAGCGTCGCACTGCCGGTCTGGGTGGCGACGGCAAAGCCGCAGATTGCGCCAGTGATCATCATTCCCTCGACCCCGAGGTTCAGAACGCCCGCGCGTTCTGTCACCAGCTCGCCAATACCGGCAAGCAGGATCGGGGTTGCGGCGACCATAAGGGACGCAAGAAGCAGAAGCCAGTTGATCGAAGACAGGTCCATCAGGCGTGGCCCTCCCGGCCGATCTTGATACGAAAGTTCGAAAGCACGTCGACGCCGAGCAGGAAGAACAGCAGCATCCCCTGGAACGCCTGGATCGCAGCAGATGGCAGGCCCAGCATGAACGATGCAAGCTCGCCGCCGATATAGGTCAGTGCCATCAGCAGGCCCGCCAGCAGGATGCCGATCGGGTTCAGCCGGCCGAGGAAGGCGACAATGATCGCGGTAAAGCCATAGCCGGTGTTGAACGAGGTGGTGATTTGGCCCGCCGGCCCCGTGACCTCGAAGATCCCGGCCAGACCCGCCAGCGCGCCGCCAAAGCCGAGGCAGAAGATCACCAGCCGCGCCGGGCTGACCCCGCCGAACCGCGCCGCCCGCGGCGATTGTCCGGCAAGCCGGATGTGATAGCCCATCAGATGCCGCGACAGCAGGATATAGCCGAAGATCACCGCGATGATGGCCGCGACCACGCCCCAGTGCATGCCCGAATTCGGAAACAGCTCGGGGTTCGAGGCGGCCGGATAGCCCTGGAAGTTGCGCGAACCGGGAAAGCCGCCGCCCTCGGGGTTGCGCAGCGGCCCCAGCGCCATGGCGGCCATCAGCTTTTCGGCGACATAGACCAGCAAAAGCGACACCAGGATCTCGTTGGTGCCGAACACCACCTTCAGGACCGCCGGGATCATCGCCCAGAGAAACCCGCCAAATGCGCCCGCGATCACCATCGCAGGAAAGATCATCCAACTGTCCGAGGGATACATCGCGAGCCCGACCGCGGCGCCGAAGATCGCGCCCATGATGTATTGCCCTTCGGCGCCGATGTTCCAGATTCCGGCGCGAAAGCCCATGGCAAGCCCGACCGCGATCAGGATCAGCGGCCCCGCCTTGACCAGAAGCTGCGGCCGCGAATAGGCGGCGAACTGAGGGTTGAACAGCGGGTCGTAGAAGATGATCTTGATCGCTGCCACCGGGTCCTTGCCCAGCAGCGCGAACATCAGCCCGCCTGCCAGCATGGTCAGCAGCACCGCCAGAACCGGTGTCGCCCAGGTCCAAGCCTGCGACGGCGTGGGGCGTTTTTCCAGCCGTATCACAGGCGGCCCTCCTCATAGGTTTCCCGGATATCCTCGGCCTCGTCGGTGTCGGCCACATCCATGTCGTGCGCGCCCCCCAGCATCAGGCCGATCTGTTCCATGGTCAGCCCTTCGGTCGACCGCGGCGCCGACAGTTTGCCGGCGTTGAGTGCGGCAAAACGGTCCGAAACCTCAAGGATCTCGTCCAGATCCTGACTGATGACGATCACCGCCGCACCCTGGGCCGCCAGATCCAGCAGCGCCTGGCGGATCGAGGCGGCAGCCGCCGCATCGACGCCCCAGGTCGGCTGGTTCACCACCAGCACCGAAGGATCCTGCAGCACCTCGCGACCGATCACGAATTTCTGCAGGTTGCCGCCCGACAGCGCCCGCGCGGCCACGAACGGCCCCGGTGTGCGCACGTCGAAATCCGCGATGATCTCCTCGGCGAAGTCCTTTGCCTTGCCCCAGCGCACGAACCCGCCCTCGGCCAGCTTCCTGCGGTGCCAGCCCGACAGCACGGCGTTTTCCACCAGCGTCATGTCGGGGGCGGCGGCATGGCCCAGCCGCTCCTCGGGCGCGCTCAGCATTCCCAGAGCGCGCCGGGCGTTGGGGCCAAGATGGCCGACCGCATTTCCCTGAAATCGCACCGTCTCGGACGAGCCCAGCGTCTCGCCCGACAGCGCGCTCAGCAACTCGTCCTGACCGTTGCCGGCAACCCCGCCGATGCCGAGGATCTCGCCGGCCCGCACCTCGAACCCGACGTTCTGCAGCCTCGTGCCGAATTCCTCGACATGTTCGCTGGTCAGCCCGGCAACCTGCAGTACCACCTTGCCAGGCGCGCTGCGGCTGCGTTCGGGACGGTGCAATGCCTGCCCCACCATCAGTTCCGCGAGTTCCGAGGCCGAGCGTTCGCGCGGGTTGCAGGACCCCACGACCTTGCCGCGCCGCAGGATCGTCGCGCCGTCGCAGAGCGCGCGGATCTCCTCGAGCTTGTGCGAGATATAAAGGATCGAGGTGCCCTCGGCCTTCAGCTTGTTCAGCGTCGCAAACAGGATCTCGACCTCCTGCGGCGTCAGCACGCTGGTCGGTTCGTCCATGATCAGCAGCTTCGGGTCCTGCAGCAGGCAGCGCACGATCTCGACCCGCTGGCGTTCGCCGGCCGACAGATCGCCGACCATCCGCCGCGGATCGAGCGGCAGGCCATAGGCGTGACTGACCTCGCGGATCTCGCGCGACAGCTGGGTCGGCTTCGGCGGGTTCTCCATTCCGAGCCCGACATTCTCGGCCACGGTCAGTGCCTCGAACAGCGAGAAATGCTGGAACACCATGGCGACGCCCGCGGCCCGCGCGGCCCGCGGCTCGGCCGGGGTATAGGGCGTACCGTTCAGGATCATGGTGCCGGTGTCGGGCTTGACGAGGCCATAGATCATCTTGACCAGCGTCGACTTTCCGGCGCCGTTCTCGCCCAGAAGGGCGTGCACTTCGCCGCGACCGATGGAGAACGAGACATCGTCATTGGCGACGACCCCGGGATAGGCCTTGGTCAGGCCCTGCAAGGTAAGGAGATCGGTCAAGCGCTGCGCTCCAATGCGGAGGTGTTTCGGGAACGGGCGGCGGAAAGAAGGCGGGCGGCAACCCCGATCGCGATCGCCTGCGGATGCTTGCCAAAGGACGGATCGCCGATCGGGCAGGCGATGCGGGCGATCTCGGCCTCGCTATGGCCAAGCTGGCCGAGGCGTTTGCGAAACCGTGCCCATTTGGTCGCAGACCCGATCAGGCCGGCCGAGGCAAAGCCGTGGCCCAGCAGCGCGTGGCAGAGGGCGAAGTCGATTTCGTGGGAATAGGTCAGGATCAGGTGGTGCGCCTGCACCGGTGCATGCGGAATGGCCCGCACCGGATCGACCGCGACCAGAAGGTCGACGCCCAGGGGCGGTGCCTCGGGGAAACGGTCAGGGGCGGTATCGACCCAGGTCACCTGCCAGTCGGGCAGCGGGGCGAAGACATCGGCGATGGCCCGCCCGACATGGCCCGCGCCATGCAGCCAGAGCGCATTCGACCGTCGCGCGAGCGGCTCGACCAGCCAGCCCGAGACAAGCCGCGTGACCGGCCCGGCCGAGCCGTTGCGGACTGCGGCAAGCAGACGGCGCAGCGCAAACGGCGCCCGCTGCGCGGCATCGGCCGCCGCTGTCACAGCGCCCGGCCCGACCGGCCGCAAGACATGGCCCGCGATGGCCGCGCCCGCGATCCCGGCCAGCCGGTCTGCGTCGAGCACCTCGCTCACCAGCGTCACCGCCCCGCCGCAGCACTGGCCGAGGGCCGGCCCCAGCGGCAGCCGCGCAACGGTGCCACCGCCCTCGGCCAGCAACAGCCGTGCCCGTTCGCTCGCCAGCCACTCCAGCGCTCCGCCACCGATCGTGCCCGACTGCCCGCCCTGCCAGACCAGCATCGACGCCCCGGCCTCACGCGGGGCCGATCCGACCGCCTCGGCCACAACGACCCGCACCACACGCCCATGTGCAGCGATGGCCTGACGGATCTGATCGTGATCGAAACTCATCCCTGCACCCGCGTGACCGCCATCAGCACCCGCTCGGCGGTCGCTGGCGCGTCGAGCGCGGGATAGGCGGGCCCACAGGCTGCCACCGCGTCCGACAGCGCCATCAATGCCGAAATGCCCAACATCAAAGGCGGTTCGCCGACAGCCTTCGAGCGATAGATCGTGTCTTCTCGGTTCGCTCTATCCCATAGCGCCACGTTAAACACCTCGGGCCGGTCGCCGCAGGCCGGGATCTTGTAGGTCGAGGGCGCATGGGTCCTGAGCCGTCCCGAACCGTCCCAGACCAGTTCCTCGGTGGTCAGCCAGCCAGCCCCCTGAACATAGCCGCCCTCGATCTGGCCGATGTCGAGCGCGGGGTTCAGCGAGGTTCCCGCGTCATGCAGGATGTCGCAGCGCAGGATCCGGTTCTCGCCCGTCAGGGTGTCGATTGCGACTTCGGTCACGGCCGCGCCATAGGCGAAATAGAAGAACGGCCGACCGGATCCGGCGATCCGGTCCCAGGCGAGTTTTGGCGTCTTGTAGAACCCGGCGGCGCTCAGGCTGATCCGGGCCTGATAGGCCATCTCGACCGCCGTCTCGAAGGGCAGGGACTCGCCGCCGATCTCGACGCGGTCGCCCTCGAAGCGGACCGCGGCCGGCTTGGCCTGATAGCGTTCGGCAAGGAATGCAGCGATCCGGTCGCGGATCTGGTCGCAGGCGGCCTTCACCGCCATCCCGTTCATGTCCGATCCCGACGAGGCCGCGGTGGCCGAGGTGTTCGGAACCTTCCCGGTGTCGGTCGCGGTGATCTTCACCCGCCCGATATCGACGCCAAAACGGCTCGCCGCGACCTGCGCCACCTTCTGGAACAGGCCCTGGCCCATCTCGGTGCCGCCATGGTTCAGGTGGATCGAGCCGTCGTGATAGACATGCACGAGCGCACCCGCCTGGTTCAGATGCGTGAGCGTGAAGGAAATGCCGAACTTGACCGGGGTCAGGGCGATGCCGCGTTTGACCACCCCGTTGGTGGCGTTCCACGCGGCAATTGCAGCCCGGCGCGCACGATACTCCGAGGTTTCGACCAGCTCGGCCACCAGCCCATGCAGGCAGAAATCCTCGACTTCCATGCCATAGGGGGTGGTCTGCACCGGCGGCTTCTTCTGTTTCGAAATATCCTCGGGGGGGCTCGCCTCCGGCGAGCGGGGGGCAGACAGCCCCCCTCCGTCCTCGGCCCCGGGCGCCTCGGCATAGAAATTCGCCACCCGCACGTCGAGCGGATCGCGCCCCGTCACATGGGCGATGTGGTCCATCACCCGTTCGATGCCGACCATGCCCTGCGGTCCGCCAAAGCCGCGGAAGGCGGTCGCGGACTGCATGTTGGTGCGCAGCCGGTGCGAGGTGATGCGCACATCGGTCAGCAGATAGGCGTTGTCGGCATGCAGCATTGCCCGGTCCGCGACCGGCAGCGACAGATCGAGCGACCAGCCGCAGCGCATGTAATGGTCAAAGGCGATGCCAAGGATCCGGCCGCCGTCGTCGATTCCGACGCGATAATCGACGCGGATGTCGTGGCGCTTGCCGGTGACCATCATGTCGTCGTCGCGGTCATAGCGCATCTTGCAGGCCCGGCCGGTCCGGCGCGCGGCAATGGCACAGGCGATGGCCAGCGCAGTGCCCTGGCTCTCCTTGCCGCCAAAGGCGCCGCCCATGCGCCGGATCTCGACCCGAACCGCGTTCATGGGCAGCCCGAGCGCCTCGGCCACCTTGTGCTGGATCTCGCTCGGGTGCTGGGTCGAGCAGACCACGACCATGTCGCCGCCTTCCTGCGGCAGCGCAAGCGAGGCCTGACCCTCGAGATAGAAATGCTCCTGTCCGCCGACCTCGATACTGCCCTCGATCACCCGGGATGCTGTCGCGATGGCCGCTTCGGGATCGCCGCGCTGATAGATCCGCGGCCCGTCCTCGAACCGCCAGTCGGCGGCAAGCGCCTCCTCGACGCTCAGGATCGGTGTGCGCTCGGTCTTCGTCACCTTCCCCAGCCGCGCCGCCTTGCGGGCGGCGATATGGCTCTTTGCCACCACCAGAAACAGCGGCTGGCCGAGATAATGGACTTCGCCGGTGCTCAGCAGTTCCTCGTGAAACGCAGGCGTCGTCGAGATATCGTTGTGGCCCGGCAGGTCGGCTGCTGTCAGAACGGCGACGACACCGGGCGCCGCACGCACCGCATCGAGATCCATCTCCGCGACGGTACCGGCGGCAAAATCCGACAATCCGAAGGCAAGGTGCAGACAGCCGGCGGGAACCGGAATGTCGTCGACATAGCGCGCCTCGCCGGTGACGTGCAGGCGCGCGGAATCATGGGGCAGGGGGCGGGCGACGCTCACGGATGCACCTCGCGGACGTTGGTGACAGCGCCGGACGTTTCGGCAAAATAGCGCCGCAGAAGGTTCTGCGCCGCCAGCAGCCGGTAGCCGGCCGAGCCGCGCATGTCGGAAAGCGGCGTGAAGTCCTGCGCAAAGGCAGGCAGGGCCGCGGCGACGGTTTCGTCGGTCCAGGGCTTGCCGGTCAGGGCCGCCTCGACCGCGCTGGCGCGGGCCGGAATGCCTGCCATGCCGCCAAATGCGATCCGTGCCGAGGCGACGGTGCCGGCCTCGATCGTCAGGTTGAAGCAGCCGCAGACCGCAGAGATGTCCTGATCGAAGCGTTTCGAGATCTTGTAGCAGGCAAGGCCCGGGGCCTGCGCGGGGAAACTGACGGCCTCGACAAATTCGCCCGGGCGCCGGTCCTGACGCCCGTATTCGAGGAAAAAGGATTCAAGCGGCAGGCTGCGGCGGTCGTCGCCCCGGCGCAGGTGCAGTATGGCGCCAAGCGCGATCAGCGCCGGAGGGCTGTCGCCAATCGGCGAGCCGTTGGCGATATTGCCGCCGATCGTGGCCATGTTGCGGATCTGGACCGAGGCAAAGCGGGTCAGAAAATCGGCCAGCACCGGATGCGGCGCTCGCATCGCCTCGAGCATCCGGGAAATCGTGACGCCGGCGCCGAGGCGGATTTCCTCGGGCCCGATGTCGATGGTCTGCAGATCGGCGCATCCATGCAGGAACGCGACCTGTCCCAGATCGCGCAGCCCCTTGGTCACCTGCAGCCCCAGATCGGTGCCGCCGGCAAAGAGCCGCGCCCCGGAGTGTTCGAGATACCAGGCGGCGAGTTGGTCCGAGGAACGGGGCAGGAAGACTGCAGCGTCGGAAGCGGAGGGGACCGTTGCAGGGGGGCTGTCAGCCCCCCGCTCGCCTGTGGCGAGCCCCCCCGAGGATATTTCCGAACAGAAGAAATCGTCAGGCTCGTTCATCCAGTCCGGAACGGGGAGCGCAGCCGCGGCCTCGGCGGCGCGGACAATCGGGGTATATCCGGTGCAACGGCAGAGATTTCCGGCAAGCTGATCATCGTGATCCTTGCGGCCGGTCATGTGGGCGGCCGCGAGCGCCACGGTGATGCCCGGGGTGCAGAAGCCGCACTGGCTGCCGTGGTGCTCGATCATCGCCTGTTGCACGGGATGCAGCGCGCCATCCGGGCCCGAGAGTCCCTCGACCGTGCGCACGGCCTTGCCCTGAAGCTGCGGCAGCGGCACGAGGCAGGCGTTGATCGCCCGCGTGCCGTGTTCGGCATCGCTGAGAAGCACCGTACAGGCGCCGCAATCGCCTTCGTTGCAGCCTTCCTTGGTTCCGGTCAGGCCGCGATCTTCGCGCAGCCAGTCGAGAAGCATCTGCGATGCCGTCCCGTTCACCTGTATCGTTTCGCCATTGAGGCGGAAGGTAATCTCCATCCCGTCACCGGCCGCGGTACCCTGTTGGCGATGCAGCCGGCGCGCTCGATGCGGCGTAGAGGCGCGCGGTGCCCAGTTGCCCGGTCACAAAAGCCAAAGGTTACTGCCGTGGCAAGCGGCATGCGTCCGGCGCAGGCCACGCCGGCGCCGCTCTATCTGGCGCCGATGAAACGAGCAGAGTTCGGCGGGCTTTGGCCGAAAAACAGGCATATGCATTTTGTGGCAGGCGCGCGGGATTCGAGTCAATCCCGTTTCACCGCAGCGAGGCGACGGTTAAGATCGTACGATGAACAAAGATCCCCGATTCATCCACCTTCGCCTTCACACCGAATATTCGCTTCTTGAAGGCGCGGTTCGGGTCAAGAAACTTCCGGGGCTTGTGGCCGGGATGGGCATGCCGGCGGTTGCCGTGACCGACACCGACAACATGTTCGGCGCGCTCGAATTCTCGGTGACGGCCACCGCCAACGGGGTCCAGCCGATCCTCGGCTGTCAGGTCAGTCTTGGCTACGAGCCGACCCTGCCCGGGCAGAAGCCGGTTCCGCCGGCGCCGATCGTCCTGCTGGCGCAGGACGATGCCGGTTATGGCAATCTGCTGAAGCTGAATTCGTGCCTTTATTTGCGCGGTGACGGCCAGCTGCCGCATGTGACGCCCGAGGATATCGAACGGCATGCCGCCGGGCTGATCTGTCTGACGGGCGGTCCGGACGGCCCGCTTGGCCGGTTGGTGCGCGCGGGGCATCCCGAAACCGCCGAGATCTTGCTGGCGCGGTTGTCCGCGGCGTTTGCGGACAGGCTTTATGTCGAGTTGCAGCGCCATCCCGGCGAAGACGGGCTTCCCGGGGCCGAGGTGCAGACCGAACGGTTCTTTGTCGAGACCGCCTATGCACGGGGCCTGCCGCTGGTTGCCACCAACGACGTCTATTTCCCCGATTCCTCGTATTACGAGGCGCATGACGCGTTGATCTGCATTGCCGAGGGCGCCTATGTCGACCAGCAGCAGCCGCGCCGGCGGCTGACGCCGCAGCACTATCTGAAAACGCCCGAAGAAATGGCGACGCTGTTTGCCGATCTGCCCGAGGCGCTGGAAAACACGGTCGAGATCGCGCGGCGCTGCGCGGTCATGGCCGAAAGGCGCAAGCCGATCCTGCCGACCTTTGCCGAGAACGAGGTGGCCGAGTTGCGCCGGCAGGCCCATGAGGGGCTGGCCGAGCGGCTGAAGGTCATTCCCCATGCCGCCCCGGTCGAGGAATATGAGGCACGGCTGGAATTTGAGCTTGGGATCATCGAGTCGATGGGGTTCCCGGGCTATTTCCTGATCGTTGCAGATTTCATCAAATGGGCCAAGGCGCAGGGTATTCCGGTCGGGCCCGGGCGGGGGTCTGGTGCGGGCAGTCTGGTTGCCTATGCGCTGACCATCACCAACCTCGATCCGCTGCGCTACAGCCTGCTGTTCGAGCGGTTCCTGAACCCCGAGCGGGTGTCGATGCCCGACTTCGACATCGACTTCTGCATGGATCGCCGGGAAGAGGTGATCCACTACGTTCAGGGAAAATACGGCAAGGACAAGGTGGGCCAGATCATCACCTTCGGCGCGCTGTTGTCGAAGGCTGCGGTGCGCGACGTCGGTCGCGTGCTGCAGATGCCTTTCGGTCAGGTCGACCGGCTGTCCAAGATGATCCCGGTCGAGGGCGTGAAGCCGGTGTCGATCGAGAAGGCGCTGGCGACCGAAGAGCGTCTGCGCGAGGCCGCGAAATCCGAAGAGGTGGTGGACCGGCTGCTGACCTATGGCCAGAAGGTCGAGGGGTTGTTGCGCAACGCCTCGACCCATGCCGCGGGGGTGGTGATCGGCGACCGGCCGCTCGACGCGCTGGTGCCGCTTTACCAGGATCCGCGCTCGGACATGCCGGCAACCCAGTTCAACATGAAATGGGTCGAACAGGCAGGGCTGGTGAAGTTCGACTTTCTCGGGCTGAAGACGCTGACGGTGATCCAGAACGCGATCGACCTGCTGCGGGCGCGCGGGGTCGAGATCGACATCGACCACATTCCGCTCGACGATCCGAAAGCCTATGAGCTTTACGCCACGGCGAAGACCGTCGCGGTGTTCCAGGTGGAAAGCTCGGGCATGATGGATGCGCTGCGCCGGATGAAGCCGACCTGTATCGAGGACATCGTGGCGTTGGTGGCGCTCTATCGTCCGGGCCCGATGGAGAACATCCCGACCTATTGCGAGGTCAAGAACGGGCTGCGCGAGATTACCTCGATCCACCCGACCATCGACCACATCCTGAAGGAAACCCAAGGGATCATCGTCTATCAGGAACAGGTGATGCAGATCGCTCAGGTGATGGGGGGCTACAGCCTTGGCGGCGCCGACCTGTTGCGCCGCGCCATGGGCAAGAAGATCGCCGAAGAGATGGCCAAGGAGCGCCCGAAATTCGTCGAGGGCGCCAAGAAGACCCACGGCATCGATGCGAGGAAGGCGACCGAAGTCTTCGATCTGCTTGAAAAATTCGCCAATTATGGCTTCAACAAGTCCCACGCCGCTGCCTATGCCGTGGTCAGCTATCAGACGGCCTGGCTGAAGGCCAACCATCCGGTCGAGTTCATGGCCGCGGTCATGAACTGCGACATCCACCTGACCGAAAAGCTTGCGGTCTATGCAGAGGAAGTCCGCCGGGGTCTGGGGATCGAGATCGTGCCGCCCTGCGTCAACCGCTCGATCACCTCGTTCGGGGTCGAGGATGGCAAGATCCTGTATGCCTTGGCCGCACTGAAAAATGTCGGGGCCGAGGCGATGCGGCTGATCGTCGAGGCGCGCGGCCAGACCCCGTTCGTCAGCCTGTTCGATTTCGCCCGCCGGGTCGATCTGAAGCATGTCGGAAAGCGGCCGCTCGAGATGCTGGCGCGCTCGGGAGCCTTCGACGTGCTCGACCGCAACCGTCACCGGGTGCTGAAATCGCTCGATGCGCTGGTGGCCTGGTCGGCGGCCGTGCATGACCAGCGCGGTTCGAACCAGGTGTCGCTGTTCGGGGAATCGGGCGACGACCTGCCCGAGCCGCGGCTGCCGGAGATGCCAGACTGGTTGCCGAACGAACGGCTGGCCGAGGAACACGCCGCCATCGGATTTTACCTGTCGGGTCATCCGCTGGACGACTACATGGGGATGCTGCGGCGCCGCGATGTGCTGACGCTTGCCCAGGTGACCGAGCGGGTCAAGAGCGGCCCCGCTGTGGTCAAGATGGCCGGGGCCGTTTCCGGACGGCAGGAGCGCAAGTCGGCCCGCGGCAACCGTTTCGCCTTTGTGCAGATGTCCGATCCGACCGGGCTTTATGAGGTCACGGTGTTTTCCGACACGCTGGAGAAGGCACGCGACATCCTTGAACCCGGGCAGAATGTCGTCATCACCGCCGAGGCGACCTTCGAAAGCGAACAGCTGAAGCTTTTGTGCAAGGGCGCGCGTCCGGTCGATGCCATCGCCGGTGGCAGCGCCGGGCGCGGGTCTGGCGGGTTTTGCCTGTTCCTCAATTCGGCGCAGGCGCTGCCGGTCGTCGAATCGATCCTGCGCCGAACCGTCGAGGCTGGCCCGGTTCGCCTGAAGGGGCTGATCCAGGTGACATTGCTCGATCCCGGCCTGCCGGGCGAGGTCGATATGGCGCTGGGCGAAGACCTGCCGATCAGCCCGCAGGTGCGTGGCGCGCTCAAGTCCGTGCCGGGGGTGGTGACGGTCGAGGATCTGGACGCCTGATGCCGAAATCGCCCTTGTGCCCCGATTGCCGAGGGCAGGCCGAGGCGATACGCGAGGGGTCCGGCGCCGCGGGCGCTGCGCCTGAATAAAGGAGGGGACGCCGATGATCCGATCCGCAGCCGGCCGCCTGGCAGGCGCGCTGCTGGTTCTTCTGCTGGCCCTGCCGGCGCCGGCGGACGAGGCGCGCGGCCTTGGCAAGCTGTTCCGAAAGCGCGCGCCCGCGGTCTCCGGGCAAGCCGCCGGGGATGAGACCGGGGGCGGGGTCGAGGACGAGGGCGGGCCGGTTGTCAAGGTTTGCGGGGTCAAGGGCAGGTCGCTTGGTCGCAAGGTGGCCGATGCGCCGGGCGGCTGGTCGCTTCATGATCCCGCGCCGGGCGCCATGTCGGTGCGCGCCTTTGCCATCACCGGCTTCAAGGACCGCTGCGCCCGCCAGATAACCGGCGCAGTCGCGGTCTTCGGGTCGAGCGAGCTTTACGAAGTTCTTCACTTCGGTACGCTCGGGCGGCGTCACAGGGAAGACCCGGTCGCGGTGGCCTATGCCAAGCTGCGCGCCGGGGCTTGCGGCACCGCAACCGGCCGCTGCCCGCCGCGCGGGCAGGCGGCCCTCAGCCGCAATGTCGTCTTCGTCACAATCTATCCCAGCGCCGGCAGCATCGAGCATATCGACCTGCTGCTGAGCCGCGGTCGGCTGCTGGCGATCACGCAGCGCTGACGCCTGGTCGCTCCGGCAGCGGCCTCAACCGACCTCGGCGCCGACCAGATCCGCAGGCGCCAGCATATAGGCCTTGCCGAAACCGCCGTTCAGAAACCCGCGGAGGATGGCAAACCGGACAAAGCCGAAATCGGGGAAATCGACATAGAGCCGGGCCTTCGGGTGGTCGCGCAGCCAGTCGGCGCGCAGTTCGGATAGCGTCGGATCCGCAGGTCCGACGAATTTCGCCACGCATTGCAGGGTCAATCGGGGATGGCTCAACGGATCTCCCCGTGGCCCCGGCTCGCCCAAAAGCAGCGAGGCGGCCGGATCGGCCGTCAGCGCCCCGGTGTGCTGCGCAAGCGTCGAAATCAAGGTGAGCGGCACGCCATCGCGCGCGGTCCCGATCGCCACCCGTGTGACCATCGGCGCGCCGGAACCGGGTTCGATCACACCGAGCGCGGCAAAGCGCGCGCCGGCGATCAGGCGGCGTGCAAGGGTGCGTGCCTCGGCGTCGGTGGGGCGGATCGGATCGGTCGGCTTGTCGGTCATTTGCTGCCTTGCGTCGCTCTTGTTTGCCGCTCAGGGTAGCGTGCAAGGGCAGGGGGACGAAAGGGGGGGGAATGGGACGGGCCATGCAGGGGGCGGCTGCCGATCGCTATGCGACGCAGTCGGCGCGCCACGTTTCTTCACCGGTTTACCTGACCTGAATCAAGGCGTTCTGCGCCGTCTTGGGCTAGTCTCATCTCACCAAGGAGAATCCGTCATGTACAAAAACGTTCTTGTTCCCGTTTCCTTCGAAGCTGACCGGAACGCACGCCAGGCGATGGTTATCGCCCAGTCCATCCGTGACCCGGACGGCAAGATCACCCTGCTTCATGTGATGGAACACCTGCCGCAATACGCCACCGAGTATCTGCCGCCCGACCATATCGACCGGGCGCGCGAAGATGTCGCCTCAGGTCTGTCGGCCTTGTCCGCGGGCGTCGACAACGCCGAGGTGGTGGTGGTCGAGGGGCATTCGGCCCGCACGATCCTCGACTATGCCGACGAAGTGGGGACCGACTGCATCGTGATTGCGTCGCACCGGCCCGGCATGCAGGACTATTTCCTTGGGTCGACCGCCGCCCGCGTGGTGCGTCATGCCAAATGCGCGGTTCACGTCGTCCGCTGAACCTGACGCTTGCGGTTTCCTCTGCCCGCCGTGACCGCTAGTCTGCGCCGCGACGGGCAATCCTGCCCGACCTTCCGATTGGCTGAAAGGGCGGCAATGCGCGGCACCGAAACGGACCTGCGGCAATTGATCGAGGGCGGCACCACCGCCCGGGGCGAGCCTGTGTCGAAGCTTGGCTATTTCTGCGCACCGTTCCGGCCCGCGGCGGGCCCTTTTGCAGACGATGTGATCAAGGTCTATCGCTCGCGCGCCAGCGCGGCCGAGCTTGATCGGCTGGCCATCGCCCATGCGGCCTATGTTGCTGCGATCCGCGACAGTGGCGTGACATTGCCCGAGACCCACTTCCTGCTGCTGGAAACCGAAGGCGCCCGGGTGCCGGTCGTCGTGCAGGCGGCGCTGCCGCCCGAAAGCATGATGCGCCCGCAGATGATCGCGGCCGACCTCGACGGAGCGCTGGCGCTGATGGAGGCCGCGGGCGAGGTCATTGCCACCTTCTGGGCTGCGGTCGCCGACCGCCCCGAACGCATCGGGTTTCACCCCTCGATCCGCAACCTTGCGGTGATCGACGGGCAGGGGATATTCTTCGACACCTTCCCGCCGCTGATCGGCTATTCGCGCGACGAGATGGGGCGGCTGCTGATCACCTATTCGGGCTCGGCACTGATGCGGATGGTGGGTCCGCTGCTGCGCGCGCGGGTGACCGGGATCCAGGACGAATGGTATTCACCGCCCGAGACCCTGATAGGGCTTGTCGGCAGTGCCTGCAGGCTGCGCCCCGAGGATGCCGCGGCCTTCCTTGACTGGGGGCGCGACTTTGCCGGCCGCCGCATGCAAGCCCATGCCGGGGCGATTATCGAGGGGCTCGCGCGTCCGCCGCGCCTGCCAGGGTACTGGACCGCAGCGCGCCGGCTGCTGGGCCTTGAAGGCCAGCCCAATATCTGAGCCCGATATCCGCGGTGGTGCGGATGGTTGATGTTTAGCTCCGGCACTATCTGCTTTAGGCTGGAGGCGGTTGAAGGGAGAGAGCCATGTTACAGATAGCCAGCGCGAATACCTGCCAGACCGTCATAACGACCTTCGAGATGACGCCCGGCACCTGTCAGGACCTTTTGGAGGAACTGACCGATGCCTACGACAACTTCATCTCGAAACAGCCCGGTTTCATCGCCGCCGGTCTGCACGTGAACGACGCCCAGACCCGGATCGCCAATTACTCGCAGTGGGAGCGGCGCGAGGATTTTCAGGCGACGCTGCGCAGCGAGGAAATGCGCCGCCGCAACCGCCGGATCCACGATCTTTGCCGCAGCTTCGAGCCGGTGATGTACGATGTCGTGGCAAGTTTCGGCTGAGCGCCAAGCTGTCTCATGGCGCCCGCGGCTGAGCAATGCCAGCATCGGCCCCCGGCCATCAAGGCTGTCTTCAACGGAGATCGACCATGTTCAAGAGGCTCCTCGTTCCTCTGGCTTTCGAGGAAGGCCACGACCCGACACCAGCGCTTGAGCTTGCGCAACGGCTTGCGGCCGATCAGCCCGAGATCGTCTTGCTGCATGTGGTCGAACCGGTGCCGCCCTATGCCATCCACTACATTCCCGAAGACCTTGTGGCCGCGACGCGCGATGGGGTGCGGGCCGAGCTTGACCGGCTTGCCGCCGGACTGACCGGCGGCCGGGGCGAGCTTGTCGAAGGCCACCCGGGGCGGGCGATCCTTGAGACGGCAGAGGCTTTGGGCACCGATTGCATCGTCATATCGGGCCATCGTCCGGGGGTGCAGGATTTTCTGCTCGGCAGCACCGCGGCCCATGTCGTCCGCCACGCCCCCTGCTCGGTCATGGTCTTGCGCTAGCAGGCCCCACGGCCGGCGTGCGCCACGGGGAATGTCGGCCGTTTCAGCACTTGGCGACTGACGCTGGAGAGAAGGCCGTTCTTTCGCCCTCTGATAGACACATCTGACCGGATTCGAGCCCGCTCAGCCAGACCGGGGTTCGGATCGCGACATATCCTTGGACTTTCCGGTCTGCTGCGCCATTTTCTTGGCCGCAGATGTCTTCTGCTGTGCCTTCGACGCAAGATGGTCACGCAGCAGGACCCAGCCCGTCAGCAAGAACACGGATATCGTCCCAGAGCCGATATAGACCAGAACGGCGTCCAGAATCCCGGCGCCGAGCACAAGCGACGCAATGGTGGTGCAGATCGCAATCAGCGTTGATGCAAGCAAAATTCCCACGGTTCTTCCCAGATGTGGTTAGCGGGAGCAAACTGCTCGAATACCTGAATTGGGCGCCAACAACCTACTCACGCTGCACCGACTACGATGTGGTTCGCGAAGTAGCGAAAACGTTGCTAACACCAAATTCTCAAGTGTCTGCAACCTATAGTTGAATTGCCTATCGCGTTGCTTTGCCGCGTACAACAGCTTTTCGCGGAGCTTTGTCTTCTACAACGTTTTTTTTCCCGAGAGGGGATTTTCGGAACCAAAGAGGAATGGCCGCGACGCGTGATTGGGTGCCAGGCCGGACTTAATCGCCTTGGTATCGGGCTGACCCGCGGCCGCGACGAACCTGTCGACGGCCACCCGGGGCAGAAGATACTTGAGATGGCTATGGTTTTGGGCGCCGATTGCAGCGTCATATCGGGCCACCGTCCAGACGTGCAGGATTTTCTGCCATGCAGCACCGCGTGCCATGTCGTCCGCCGCGCCCCTGTTCGGTCATGGTTCTGCGTTAGCCGGCCTTGCGGCTTATGTGTGTCGCGCACGCTGTCGGACGTTTCAGCATTTGATGCCTGACGCTCTCGCGAAGATTGTTCGCGTGTTCTTCGTCGAACCCCAGCGGACCGGGTATCGGATGGCTTGGACAGACCAGGCCCGGATTACGGCACGGCCTTGGACTTTCCTTACGGGAACAATTCAATCGTGGACGATCGGCAGGAACATGAGCTTTGACGCCAAGTCCCGTTTCTTCGTTTTCGGCTGTGCTGTCGAAGCAATATGGTCGCGCAGCAGCACCCAGCCCAACAGCGCAAAGACAGCAGTTGTCCCGGAGCCAATATAGACGAGGACAGCAATCAGAATTCCGCTGTCCAACAAAACGGCAACAATCGTTGCGCAGATCGCGACAAGCGTCGCGGCAAACAAGATACCCACAGTAGGCTCCACTCCATTTCTTTCCGTCGGAAAGCTGTCTTAAAACATAAACTCATATGACAAAAAGTCGCATGAGACGCTTCCCGTCCTTTTCTCGCCGCTCGATGGTAATCCGTTCGCCATTCAGTTCGGAATATGCGAACATAACAGCCCTGCTTCATTCAACATGAGCAGATTGATCTTAAACCGTGATCGGTCTGTTGCTGTACATTCAACGAATAGCACGGGAATTTGTTCCCCTCAATCGACATTTCAAGCAAGTTCTGTTCACCAGATAAAGGTTGAGCGGGAAATAATATCATACAAACAATGAGATACGGCTACCGTGAAATTACGGTGGATGACGCGGAGACGACCGCCAGAACACTTCCCAAGGCACTCAGGCAGTCATTCGACCGGGGATTCCGCTGTGCGGCCACGCGTGAGTCGCGATGTCGCATCGATCAGCCGTTGCGAGGTGGCGGGATGTGGTCCCATGCCGTCACTGCCGATCCCGAGGTCTGGTGGATGCAATCTCGCCTGCGGGTCAGAACTGAGTCCATACCCCGAACTTCACACCAAGCGAATCGTCATTCTCGATCCCGTAGAGAAACGCGCTTTCGAGGCTCAGATGCGGACCGAAATTTCGGACATAGGTTGGCACGACGCGGGTGAAGCCCGGGTTTTCGCCCAACTTGCCACTTTGCATCTGGATATAGATCAGCCGCTTGTCGTCGGGCTTGACGCCAAAGGTACTGTCGACCTTGTAGAGCACGTCCTCGGTGCCGGCGAGGGATTCGACCCGGGCGTTGACGTCGGCCCAGCCATCAATGCCGAAGGTCGAGAACCCGCGGCCCCACAGGAACGCCGCCCGGGTGACTGTGTCGGTCTCGCCGGTATAGGACCGGCCATTGCCGAGGCCAAGCTCCACCGCATACTGGCTGGACCAGTCGCGGGGGCCGACAGTGGCGCGTACGAACCAGATGTTGGCACCCGACTCCTCCTCGGGACGTCGATGGCTGTCGACCCCGACGGTCACGCGATCGGTCACCCCGTATTCGGCAAAGAACGTCAGCTCCTCGGTGGTCGTCAGCTGCGGCGCCTCGACAAAGGTCTCCTGCAGCGCATCGTAATAGCCCAGAAGATCGCCCCAGCTGGACCACGCGACCGAGGCGAAGAAATGCCCCTTTCCGCGCGGCCATGGACCAGCCGCCGCTTCGGAGGCGGCGGTTGCCAGACCGGCAGAGATAACGATGAGTCCCACCACCCTAATCATGTGATAAGGTTTTGGTCAGCAGGGTTAAAATCTGGTTTACAATGCCGGCTTTCCGGACCGGCTGCGGCGTCGATGCGTGCTCAGGACGGGCGCGCTTCGCAGGGCGTGCCGCGCAGGATGATCCAGCCCGCCAGGGCAAGGCAACAGCAGAACCCCGTGCCGACATAGATCCCGGCCGCCAGCAGCAAGCCAGCGCCCGCCGCAATCGCCAAGGATGCGGCGCAGATCGCGACGCAGGTTGACGCAAGCAATATACCCATGGGGGCCTTCCCTTCCGGCAGAGACGAACGAAACAGGTTGAACACTCGTTTCGGGCTTCACCCGGGCACGTGGTCCCCTTCGGGGCGTGCGGTCAGCGACCTGGGCCGCTGTCGTCACGAGACACGCCTTTATCGTCTTGCGAGTCTTGCCAAGGGGTTAATTTCGGTTAGCAGTCGTTCAGCAAGGTTGGCAATTCGTTACTGCAACTTCATGGTCACCGGGCAATGTGACGCGGCAAATCAGGAGGGACCCATGGCCGTACAGACCCTTCCGGGCTTTCTCGTCATCGGCCTCGTGGCCGGCTGGCTGGCAAGCTTTGTCGTCGGCGGCGGCGGGCTGGTGACTTACCTGCTTTCAGGCGTGATCGGTGCTTTCGTCGGCCCCATGGTCCTCAGGTTCGCCAAGCTCGAATTCCAACTCGGTGGCCCCCTGATCACCCAGATCCTTGTCTCGGCAATCGGCGCGATTATCGTCGTGCTGCTGGCCCGCGTGATCGCGTGACCTGCAGGCCGCGCCGTTGCAAGGCGGCCGCGCAGCGCTGACCGGGCCTCCACGGGTCCGGGACGCTGACCGAACCAGTCCGGTTCGCGACCGGGCGCCGATGACGCCGCCCGGTCGACGGATCACTCCATGACGATCAACAGATCCTTGGCGTCGATCTGGGCGCCGGGCTGGACGTGAACTGCGGCGATGGTGCCGTCGCGCTCGGCCGAGAGGCCGGTTTCCATCTTCATCGCCTCGATTGTCAGAAGCAGATCGCCCGCGGCAACCTTCTGGCCCGCGTGCACCGCGACCGAGGCGACCACGCCCGGCATCGGCGCACCGATCTGTTTCGGGTTGCCGGTATCGACTTTGGGCCGTTCGGCCACACCGTTCTTGGCCTTGCGGTCGCGGATGCGGATCGTGCGCGGTTCGCCGTTGAGTTCGAAGAAGACCTTGACGATACCCTCGTCGTTCAGCTCCGAAACCGCCTGCATCCGGATGTCGAGCGTCTTGCCGGGCTCGATCTTTGGCGTGATCTCCTCGCCGGGTTCCATGCCATAGAAGAACGTGTCGGTGGGCAACAGCCGCACCGGCCCGTATTCCTCGTGCCGGCCCATGTAATCGGTGAAGACCTTGGGATACATGAGATAGCCGTTCAGATCCTCGTCATCTATCGGGATCCCGCCGAGGTCCTGCGACAGCTTGCTGCGTGCGGCCTCCAGATCGACCGCGGGCAGGGCGGCGCCGGGGCGGTCGGTGGAAAAGCTCTCGCCCTTCAGGATCTTGGCCTGCAGCGCCTTGGGCCAGCCGCCCGGCGGCTGGCCAAGGCTGCCGCGCATCATGTCGACAACCGAGTCGGGGAACGAGACCTCGCGCGCCGGGTCCTCGACATCGGCCGGGGTCAGGTTCTGGCTGACCATCATCAGCGCCATGTCCCCCACGACCTTCGACGAGGGCGTCACCTTGACGATGTCGCCGAACATCCGGTTGACCTCGGAATAGGCGCGGGCGACCTCGTGCCAGCGCTCCTCCAGACCCATCGAACGCGCCTGCGCCTTGAGGTTGGTGAACTGGCCCCCCGGCATTTCATGCAGATAGACCTCGGAGGCAGGCGCCTGAAGACCGCTTTCAAAGCCGCGGTAGTGGGTGCGAACCGTCTCGAAATAGTTCGAGATCTGGCGGATCGCGCTGATGTCCAATCCGGTGTCGCGGGGACTGCGCGCCAGGGCCTCGACGATGGTGCCGAGCGTCGCCTGCGAGGTGTTGCCCGACAGGCTGTCCATGGCGCAGTCGGCCGCATCGACCCCGGCATCGGCGGCGGCAAGGATCGTTGCGCAGGCGATGCCCGCGGTGTCGTGGGTGTGAAGGTGAATCGGCAGGCCGACCTCTTCCTTCAGCGCCTTGATCAGCACCGTGGCTGCGGCGGGCTTCAGCAGCCCGGCCATGTCCTTCAGCCCGAGGATATGGGCGCCCGCGGCCTCGAGGTCGCGTGCCATGGCGACATAATACTTGAGGTCGTACTTGGCGCGGTCGGGATTTAGGATGTCGCCGGTATAGCAGACGGTCCCTTCACAGATCTTGCCGCTGTCGACCACCGCGTCCATGGCGACGCGCATGTTCTCGACCCAGTTCAGGCTGTCGAAGACGCGGAAGATGTCGACGCCCGATTTCGCGGCCTGCGCGACAAAGCTCTGCACCACATTGTCGGGATAGTTGGTGTAGCCGACGCCGTTCGAGGCGCGGAGCAGCATCTGGGTCAGCAGGTTCGGCATCGCCTCGCGCAGCTCGCGCAGGCGCTGCCAAGGGCATTCCTGCAAGAAGCGATAGGCAACGTCAAAGGTCGCCCCGCCCCAGCATTCGACCGAAAACAGCTGTGGCAGGTTGGCCGCATAGGCGGGGGCGACATTGATCATGTCGATCGAGCGCATCCGCGTGGCTAGCAGCGACTGATGGCCGTCGCGCATGGCGGTATCGGTGATCAGCAGCCGCTTCTGGTCCAGCATCCAGCGTGCCACGCCTTCGGGGCCCTGGTCCTGAAGGATCTGGCGGGTGCCGGCGGGCGGAACATCAGTGCGCGCCGCGGGCGGCTTCGGATGGCGGATGTCGGCGGGCGGACGCGGCCTGCCGGCGGTCTCGGGGTGGCCGTTCACGGTGATCTCGCCGATATAGCGCAAAAGCTTGGTCGCCCGGTCCTTGCGTGGCGGAAAATGGAACAGCTCCGGCGTCTCGTCGATGAACTTCGTGTGGTATTCGTTCGACAGGAACTTCGGGTGCTTCAGCAGGTTCTCGACGAAGGCAATGTTGGTGGCGACACCGCGGATGCGGAATTCGCGCAGTGCGCGGTCCATGCGGGCAATCGCGGCCTCGGGCGTCGGCGCCCAGGCGGTGACCTTTTCGAGAAGCGAGTCGTAATAGCGGGTGATGACGGCGCCGGAATAGGCGGTGCCGCCGTCAAGCCGGATGCCCATGCCAGTTGCCCCGCGATAGGCGGTCAGCCGGCCATAGTCGGGGATGAAATTGTTGCGCGGATCCTCGGTGGTGATCCGGCATTGCAGGGCGTGACCCGAAAGCTCGACATCGTACTGGCTGGCGATGCCGGTCGCCTCGACCAGACTCTTGCCTTCGGCGATCAGGATCTGGGCGCGGACGATGTCGATGCCCGTAACCTCCTCGGTCACGGTATGTTCGACCTGCACCCGCGGATTGACCTCGATGAAATAGAACTCGCCCGAGTCCATATCCATCAGGAATTCGACGGTACCGGCGCATTCATAGTTCACATGCTCGCAGATCTTCTTGCCGAGATTGCAGATCTGTTCCCGCTGGGCGGCCGACAGATAGGGCGCGGGCGCGCGTTCGACCACCTTCTGGTTGCGGCGCTGGACGGAACAGTCGCGTTCCCAAAGATGATAGATATGGCCCTGCTTGTCGCCGAGGATCTGCACCTCGACGTGACGCGCGCGGGTGATCATCTTTTCCAGATAGCCCTCGCCGTTGCCGAAGGCCGCTTCGGCCTCGCGCCGCCCTTCCAGCACCTTTTCGGGCAGTTCCTTTTCGGACAGGATCGGCCGCATGCCGCGCCCGCCGCCGCCCCAGGAGGCCTTGAGCATCAACGGATAGCCGACCTCGGCGGCCTGGCGCCTGATCAGCTCCATGTCGTCGCCCAGCACGTCCGTCGCGGGGATCACCGGCACGCCGGCCTCGATCGCCACGCGCCGCGCGCTGGCCTTGTCGCCAAGCTCGCGCATGGTCTGGGCGCGGGGGCCGATGAAAGCGATGCCAGCCGCTTCGCAGGCGTCGACAAAGGCGGGGTTCTCGGACAGCAGGCCATAGCCCGGGTGGATCGCATCGGCGCCGCATTCGCGGGCAACGCGGATCATCTCGTCGATGGAAAGATAGGCCGCGACCGGTCCCATCCCCTCGCCGATCCGGTAGGATTCGTCCGCCTTGAACCGGTGGAGCGACAGCTTGTCCTCTTCGGCATAGACCGCGACGGTGCGCTTTTGCAGTTCGGCCGCGGCGCGCATGATGCGGATGGCGATCTCGCCCCGGTTGGCAATGAGGATCTTCTTGAACTCGGCCATTCGGTCCCCTTCTGGCAGGCATGTCTGTCGTTGTGACGAAACAGAACGGTATGCTGCGACGCGGCGCAAGGGGAATTCTGCAAAACAAACAAGCCACGTGACGGCATTTGCAAAATTTGCACCCGGCGATTCTGGGCCGAGCGGTTCCGCAAATCCGGTCGGGTCGGCGCGTGGCGCGGATCGTCGCGCCGCGCGCCTGCAGCGGTCAGGCGGCGCGCTCGGCGGCCGCGCTGTCGAGCAGCGCCATGAACTGCATCATCCAGGCCGGGTGGGCGGGCCAGGCCGGCGCGGTCACAAGGTTGCCGTCGGTCACGGCCGCGGTCACCTCGATATCGGCATAGGTTCCGCCGGCCGCCGCAACCTCGGGCGCGCAGGCCGGATAGGCCGAGCAACGACGGCCCTTCAGCACGCCGGCCGCGGCCAGAAGCTGGGCACCGTGGCAGATTGCGGCCACCGGCTTGTCTGCGTCAAAGAAGTGGCGGACGCGGTTCAGCACCTCGGGGTCGAGCCGCAGGTACTCCGGCGCCCGGCCGCCCGGGATGACCAGCGCGTCGTAATCGGCTGCGGCAATTTCGGCAAAGGTGGCGTTGAGGGCAAAATTGTGCCCGGGCTTTTCGGAATAGGTCTGGTCGCCCTCGAAATCGTGGATCGCTGTCTTCACGGTCTCGCCCGCGGCCTTGCCCGGGCAGACCGCGTGTACCTCGTGGCCGCAGGCCAGCAGGGTCTGGAACGGGACCATGGTCTCGTAGTCTTCGGTGAAATCCCCGGTAATCATAAGAATCTTCGCCATACTGTCCTCCTCTGACTTTGGCGCTGCCAGTATAGCGTGGGCCGCGCGCAGGGCAGGGGAATTCTGCGCCCCTGGCACGGGCGCAGAGATTTATTCGCTCTTGGGGACGAGGCGGCTGGCCAAATCGATCTCCTCCAGCAAGAACGCCAGAACAAGGCCGATGGCACCAAGCGCGGCGACGATCAGGAAGATCGGGTGGATCGCGGTCACCACCGCCTCGGCCACGGCGGTTCGCTGGGCGGGGGCGAGTGCGGCCATCTGATGTGGCCCGATCTCGCCGCCCGCGGGCAGGCTCAACCCCGAATCGGCAAGCGATGTGGCCATGCGGCCTGCAAAGAGTGCGCCGAAAGCCGCGACGGCAAGCGAGCCGCCGATCTGGCGGAACATCACGCCAGAGGCCGTCGCCGTCCCCAGCAGCTTTCGCGGCACCGCGTTCTGCACCGCCGTGGTGACGACGGGAAAGATGCAGCCCATGCCGACGCCGAGGAAGGCGAGCGAGACGCTGAAGACGATCGGACCGGTGGTGGTACTGATACGCGACAGCAGCAGCCCGGCCAGCATGATCACCCCGGTGCCGATGATTGGCAGGATGCGATAGCGGCCGGTCTTGCCCATGTAGCGCCCCGAAAGGTTTGCCGCCCCGACGATACCCAGCGTCATCGGCACCAGTTGCAACCCCGAGACGGTGGGCGACTCGCCCATTGCGAGCTGCAGATAGATCGGCAGGAAGGTCAGCGAGCCGAACATCGCGGCCCCGGCGACAAAGCCGATGGCCGAGGTGTTGCGAAACACATTGGTCGCAAACAGCGAGGGGGGCAGGATCGGCTCGCTGGCGCGGGATTCGATGCGGAAGAACAGCACGCCCGAAGCCAGCGTCAGCGCGATCAGCCCCAGCGCAAACGGCGAATCCCACGGGATGCTCTGGCCACCGAGGCTGGTCACCAGGGTCAGCGCGGCCAGTCCCAGTGACAATGTTGCAGCACCGGCCCAGTCGATCTTGTGCTGTGTGTGCGCGGTGAAATGCGGGAAGCTGAGGGTGAATCCCAGAACGGCGAGGATCCCGAAGGGCAGGTTCACGAAGAAGATCCAGTGCCAGCTTGCGACCTCGACGAACCAGCCGCCGATCAGCGGGCCAAGCATCGAGGACGAGGCAAAGACAATGGCAAAGAGCCCCTGCACCTTGCCGCGTTCGCGCGGCGGGATGACATCGCCGATCACCGCCAGCGCCAGCACGAACAATCCGCCGCCGCCAAGCCCCTGCAGGGCTCGTGCGAGGATCAGAAACAGCATCGAGCCAGACACGCCACACAGTGTCGATCCGACCAGGAACAGCCCGACCGAGACATAGACCATGGAGCGCCGGCCAAAGAGATCGCCGAGCTTGCCATAGAGCGGGGCCGAGACGGTGGAGGCCAGCACATAGGCGGTGACCACCCAGGACAGGTGATCGAGCCCGCCAAGATCGGCGACGATGGTCGGCAGCGCGGTCGCGACGATGGTCTGGTCGAGGGCGGCCAGCAGCAGCAGCACGCCGATCGAGGCAACGACAAGCCGCGTCGAGCCATGCGCCGCCTGGGCGGGTCCGTCTTCTTGCGGGGGCTGGGGGGCGGCTTCGGTCATCGGGAGTCCTCTGTTGCGCGTGATGCCGTCCCTATCGGCGGGGAATATGTGTGTCAACGGCAAGTATGTGTTGTTGGCATGTAATTGACAGATGCATGGATTGCGGCTAAGGCGCGGCTATGAAGAAACATGCTCACGGTCCACTGTCGCCGCGTTATCTGGCGGGTGTGAAGGAAAGGCTCTCGCGCGAGGGCGTAGCACCCGAGGTTGCCGCAGCGCTTCTGACGCTCGATTCGGCGGTGTTCCAGTGGCACCGCATGGCGGTGAAAGGCGATTTGCCGGCGCGTCTGGTGGCCGAAATGGGTGTGGGGCTGGAACCCTCGCAGTTTTTTGCCCTGACCGCGGTGATGCGGATCGAATGCGGCATCGGCAGACCCGCGCCCGAGGCCGCGACCGTGGGTCTTTTGGCCGAGGAACTGGCCATCGACCCGTCGCGGGCCAGCCGGATCGCGTCCGAGTTGATTGCAAGCGGGTTTCTGCGCCGCGAGGCCGATCAGAACGACGGCCGCAAGACGATCCTTCGGATGACCGAACATGCAGGCGAAACCATGGCGAACTATCGCGAGTTGAAGTGGACCAAGATCCTCGACGTGTTCGATGCCTGGGAAGACGACGAGATCACATGCTTTTCGCGGCTGTTTATGCGGTATGTCGAGGGCATTCGCGGGGCCTATGGCATCGGTTGCGCAAGCGACGATTGATGCGGGCGAACATTTGCAGAACAGACCTTTCCAGTGGCAGGGCTTTCGCCTAATCTGCGCACATGCCCGTCTTTGATGACTCAGAGGCCTTTTCGGCCGCCGTGCCGTTGTCGCGCCGTGCCATGGCCGCGCGGCCGGCCTCCTATCTCGACGACCTGAACCCGGCCCAGCGGGAGGCGGTGGAAACGCGCGACGGTCCTGTTCTGATGCTGGCGGGTGCCGGAACCGGCAAGACCAAGGCGCTGACCACCCGCATTGCGCATCTTCTCAACACCGGGGCCGCGCGCCCGAACGAGATCCTTGCCGTCACCTTTACCAACAAGGCGGCGCGCGAGATGAAGGAACGGGTGGCGCGGCTCTTGGGCGAATCTGTCGAAGGCATGCCCTGGCTTGGCACGTTTCACGCGATCTGCGTCAAGCTGTTGCGCCGGCACGCCGAGCTTGTTGAGCTGACCTCGAATTTCACCATCCTCGATACCGACGATCAGGTCCGGCTGATGAAGCAGCTGATCGTGGCCGCCGGTATCGACGAAAAACGCTGGCCCGCCCGCCAGTTGGCCGGCGTGATCGACAACTGGAAGAACCGGGCCTGGACGCCCGATGCCGTGCCCGCGGCCGAGGCGGGGGCCTTTGATCGCCGCGCGGTCGCGCTTTATGCGGCATACCAGCAGCGGCTGCAGACCCTGAACGCGGTCGATTTCGGCGATCTGCTGCTGCATGTGGTGACGATCTTCCAGCGCCACGAGGACGTACTGGCGCAGTATCGGCGCTGGTTCCGCTATATCCTTGTCGACGAATATCAGGACACCAACGTCGCCCAGTACCTGTGGCTGCGGTTGCTGGCGGGCGGGCATCACAACATCTGCTGCGTCGGCGACGACGACCAGTCGATCTATGGCTGGCGCGGCGCCGAGGTCGGCAACATCCTTCGGTTCGAAAAGGACTTCCCGGGCGCCAAGGTAATCCGGCTGGAACAGAACTATCGTTCGACCCCGCATATCCTGGCGGCTGCCTCTGGGGTCATTGCGGCCAACAAGGGGCGGCTGGGAAAGACACTTTGGACCGATCTCGAAGAGGGCGAGAAGGTTCGCCTGATCGGCCACTGGGATGGCGAGGAAGAGGCACGCTGGATCGGCGAGGAGCTTGAGTCACTGGGGCACGGCACGCGCGGGATGCAGGCGATCGGGCTCGACGATTGCGCCATCCTTGTGCGCGCGAGCCACCAGATGCGCGCCTTCGAGGACCGGTTCCTGACCATCGGCCTGCCCTATCGGGTGATCGGTGGGCCGCGTTTTTATGAGCGGATGGAGATCCGCGATGCCATGGCCTATTTCCGCCTCGCCATCGGTCCCGCAGACGATCTGGCCTTCGAGCGGGTCGTGAACACGCCAAAGCGTGGCCTTGGCGACAAGGCGCAACAGAAGATCCAGGTTGCAGCCCGGGCCAACGGCGTCAGCCTGGTCGAGGGCGCGCGGATTCTGCTGCAGGCGGGCGAGGTTGGCGGCAAGGGCGGCAAGGCGCTGGCCGAGTTGATCGCCGGGATCGACCGCTGGGCGCTGATGGTCCGGCGGGTTGACTGCAACCACGTTGAACTGGCCGAGCAGATCCTGGACGAGTCGGGCTATACCGCTATGTGGCAGAACGACAAGACGCCCGAGGCGCCGGGGCGGCTCGAAAACCTCAAGGAACTGATCAAGGCGCTGGAAGGCTTTGACAATCTTCAGGGGTTTCTGGAACACGTCGCGCTGATCATGGACAACGAGACCGAAGGCGACGAGGCCAAGGTCACGCTGATGACCCTGCATGGCGCCAAGGGGCTGGAGTTTCCAGCGGTCTTCCTGCCGGGGTGGGAGGATGGTCTGTTCCCGAACCAGCGCGCGATGGACGAAAGCGGCCTCAAGGGGCTCGAGGAAGAGCGGCGTCTGGCCTATGTCGGCATCACGCGGGCCGAACGGCTGTGCACGATCTCGTTTGCCGCCAACCGCAGGGTCTATGGCCAGTGGCAATCGCAGTTGCCCTCGCGCTTCATCGACGAATTGCCCGAGGAGCATGTCGAGGTTCTGACCCCGCCCGGTCTCTATGGCGGCGGCTTTGGCGCGGCGGCGGCCCCCTTCGGTGGCTCGCACATGGACGACCGCGCCTCGCGGGCCGATGTCTATAATTCCCCGGGCTGGAAGCGGATGCAAAGCCGTGGCGCGGCCCGCGGCATGGCGCAGCCGAAAGAGGCGCGCAACACCGTGATCGACCTTGCCGCGGTCTCGGCCTTTGCCACCGGCGACCGGGTGTTCCACTCCAAGTTCGGCTATGGCACCGTAACGGGCATCGAGGGTGACAAGCTCGAGATCGCGTTCGACAAGGCGGGGCTGAAAAACGTTGTCAGCCGCTTTGTCGTGCCAGCAGCCTCCGCAGATGATGTGCCCTTTTGACCTGCGACACTTTGTGTGCAAATAAGGTCCCCGGGCCGGTCATCCGCGCCCGCTGAGTCGAGGAGGCCCTGTATGAACATACTGGTTGTCGAAGACGATCCGAACCTGCTTGGGCTTTGGGGGCGGACGTTGGGGCGGGAGGGTCATCGCACGGTGCTGGCCGATACCGAAGCGGCCGCGTTGGCGGCGCTGGGGGACCGTCGCTTCGATCTGGTACTTCTCGATCTCTTTTGCCGCAACGGTCTGGCAAGCGGTGTCATCGGCATGGCCGCGACCCGAAGCCCCGATTGCAAGGTGGTCGTCGTCTGCGGCACTGCCGGGACCTGTGGAACAGACCTGTTCGCCCTGTCGCCGAATGTTGCGGCGGTTTTGAGCAAGCCCGTCGATATCGAGGATCTGCTGGCGGTCTGCGAGGCGGTGGGGCGGGGCCAGCGGCCTCTGCGCGTGCCGACGCCCGAGAACTGGGCGATCGAATTCCGCTCCTGAGGGCGGCGTCCGTCGGTGTGTTTCCACAAACCTTCGGACACGGTCGGCGATCCGACCAACGAAATCTTCAATAATCTGGTATCAGCCGCCTGTCGCTTCCGCGGGCCTCCGTAATCGGGGGCCGTGCAGGCGCGAACGGGCGATGTCGTTCCGCGCACCGGGAACCCCGGGGCGCGCAGCGCGGATCAGGCCTCGTAGGCGGCCTGAAGGGCGATGTCGCGGATCATGTTGCGGCTCAGCCCGATGTCGGCCAGTTCGCGGTCACTGAGCGAGGAAAGCTCGTTGTAGATCTGCGTGTAAACCGCACGACCTGCACGCCAGGCCTTGTAGGATGCAGAGATGCGGCTGGTCCAGCCAGAGAGCGGCAGGCCAGAGACGGTGGTTTGGTTGGTATAGGTCATTTTCTTCGGTCCTTTCGTACTCCGCACCGGCCGATGCCGGATCCCGGAGAGTTGTCGTTGCAGCGATAGCGCTAACGAACACTCATAAGATAGCGCCTTCGCGCCGGATTGTAATTGGCCGTTCTTTCAACGCCGCCATGCATTTTCGGACTGGATTGGCGGAATCGCTCGGCTGTCAAATTCGGCAGCCGAAGGCTGCAAATAAAAAGCGGCGGCACCAGGGAGGATTGGTGCCGCCGCAGGATCGGACAACCCAGGGAGGAGGAGGGGTTACCCGAATTCTATTGAATGTCCCGGATGCCGATCAGGCGCGCGCAGAAACCTCGCGCGCAACAGGACGGATCATCGTACGGCTCAGGCCGAGGTCGGCGAGCGAGCGATCGCTCAGCGAGGAAAGCTCTGCCACGGTCTCGCGATAGATGCGGACGCGACGGTAGCGGGCGCGGAGCGTTTCAAGCAGACCCTTGCCCTGGGCGTTTTGCAGTGCAGCGTTGCTGCGCGTGTTCAGTGCGGATTCCATAGCGCGGTTCCTTCGTTTCCTGCCGACGCCTTCGTCGGCGAACGGTCTCGTCTGTTGGATGTTAGCGGTAACTCTTGCCTCAATATAGGCACCCACGCCTCAGGTTCGACACCCAAAATTGGCAATGCTGCTATGCAGCATAAGCAGGGTCGGTGAAACCGGTAGAACGCTCCAGATCAAAAAAAAGCGGCGGCACCAAAGGGTTGGTGCAGCCGCCTGGCGTCCCGGGCTGACCCCGGGCTGGAGATCTGTAAGTGTCAGGCGATCAGCTGCGCGAAACGGACTGGCGCGCAATGTCGTCGATCATCGACCGGCTGAGGCCCATGTCACGAAGATTGCGGTCCGACAGGGCGGACAGTTCGTGACGGGTCATGATATAGCTTTCCTGGCGGCGGAGTCCTTTCAGGACTGCATTCATTGCATCGACAAGCCAATTCGAATTGGCGCGGATGTCCTGACCGTTCGCTGCGCGGGCGCTTTGCATTGTTCTCGTCCTTGGTTCTGTGGCCGGAAATGCACTCCGGAATGGAAGGCGCCCTGCGGATCGAAAAACCGCCGCGCTTTCGTAGGGCCGTATACCGCGCCACATCGCCCGCGAGTATTCAGAATTCGCTCATCCCCGCTATGCGGCTGATGCATTTTGCCATGATGTTAGCGTGACCGCATCGCTGGGCGCGGCTGAAGACGGTGTGGGGAGGGCATAAAAAAGCGGCGACACCAGGGAGGAGGAGGGTGTCGCCGCCGATAGCAGAAAACCCAGGGAGGAGGAGGGGTTCTCTGAACTCGTTCGCACCCCGGTGGGTGCTGCCCGACCCGTTGCGGGTCCGGCGGAAGAAAGGAAGCGGCGACACCAGGGAGGAGGAGGGTGTCGCCGCCAATTGCAGAAAACCCAGGGAGGAGGAGGGGTTCTCTGAACTCGTTCGCACCCCGGTGGGTGCTGCCCGACCCGTTGCGGGTCCGGCGGAAGAAAGAAGGCGGCGACACCAGGGAGGAGGAGAGTGTCGCCGCCAATTGCAGAAAACCCAGGGAGGAGGAGGGGTTCTCTGAACTTTGTTCGCACCCCGGTGGGTGCTGCCCGGCCCCGCGATCGGGGAAAGGCCGAATAGGGCGGCGGCGACACCAGGGAGGAGGAGCGTGTCACCGCCTTTGGAAGACCCAGGGAGGAGGAGGGGCCTTCCGATTTCGTCTGCGTTGCCGTTCCGGCCGCGCTACCCGTCGTGACGGGCGTTTGTCATGTGGCGACGACACCAGGGAGGAGGAGAGGTGCCGCCGCCGTATCAGAAAACCCAGGGAGGAGGACGGGTTTCTGAATTCTCTACTTCGTTCAGGCGACCCGCGCTGCTTCGCGGGCCACGTTTGCGATCATCGCCTTGCTGAGGCCAAGATCGTTGAGTTCCCGGTCCGACAGCGCGGAAAGCTCTGCCGAAACCGACCGATACACGCGGACCCGGCGGACCTGATCGCTGAGCGCGGTCATGAGGGCTGAAATCCTGCCGGCACCAACTTCGCCGCGGTTTCCATTCATGTTTCCGGCCATCGCCATCTTCGTCTTCCTTGTCCGGAGCAAAGGGGCCTTTTAGGCTACCAGGGCTCCAAATTCCCGTTTCGTGGCGCTGTGGGTCAACTGTTAGCGCCCTCGTTGGTCATAAAGATAACCTCAGCGGCTGTTGGCGCAATCGGTCGAAAGCTCAATGCCGCTATGCAGCAAATGCATGTGTAGTGTTGACCTATCGCAGGGGCCCGATGACGGCTTCGCATCCTGACGGCACAGAATTTTCGGGGTCTGCACAATAATCGCGCTGGAGTTGCGCGGATTGTTCCATGTCGCGATGGCCGGCGGTCGTCGTACGGCCGTCTGTCAAGAGGGAAGCCCCGATTTTGTGACATCACTGTTGCTGGTCTGCTCCGCAGTGCCGTGGCGATCCGGAGCGGGCAAAAGGGGGAATCATCGAACGCTTCCCCGGGCCCGAAGTGCGAGGACGCCTCGCCCGCGCCGCCGGGACCCGGGTCTTTTGGACTCGTCCCGGCCCGCGTGCCTCGGGACGGGGTGCCGATGGGATTTCATGGAATCGGCGCCGCGATTCCCCCAAAGCAGGGCGCGCGCCCTGGTGTTTCGGTCGATTCGAGCCGGTGACCGAGGGCTCTGATCCGTCGGATCGACGGTTGCGACCGCCGAGTGGGCCTTCGGGGCAACACTTGCGCGGCTTCGGTCTTTTTCTTGGGCGGCGTTGATATTGTGCGCCCTTCGGAGGCTTCCACCATATCCTGCGCCATCGCGCGCCAAATCCGTCTGACATCCCATCTGATCGAGGATTTCAGAAGTTGAGTGGGGCGCTTTCCCAAAAAGTGGTGTTGATTTCCATGTGATCCCACGGCATAAAGTTATCACGCGATGGTGACGGGCAACAAACGGGGCAACAAGACCCCAGACTTCCCCAAGTCAGGTTTCATACAGGCACCCGAAGTCATCGAAAAAACGATCCGACGTGCAGCGAGCAGAGATCCCCCCAGGTGATGCGCGCGATCGGACATACCCAGTGATGGGACGAGGGCGACGGATCAGACAACGGCAGACGTCTGGTTCGTCGTTTTCGTTCCGACACCCGGAACGAGGGGCATAAGGCAGCGAGGGACGCTCTGTGGCGTCGAACGTGTTCAGAGGTCAGGGGCGTCACAAGATAGACGCGAAGGGCAGGGTCTCGATCCCGGCCACCTTCCGGCGTGTTCTGGAAGCCAACGACCCCGACTGGACCGATGGTCTGGCCCCCAATCTTGTCATTCACTATGGTATCGCAGCCCGGGACGGTTGCCTTGAATGCTATACCATGGCCGCTGCGTCCGAAGTCGACGCCAAGATCGCGGCACTGCAGCGCGGATCCGAGAATCGGCGGGCGCTGGAAGCCTATTTCAATGCCCAGTCGCTGCCCGCAAGTGTCGATGACACCGGCAGGTTGGTGCTGTCGCAGTCCCTGCGCGACATGATCGGGCTGAAGGACGAGGCGCTGTTCGTCGCCGCCAGCGACACCTTCAAGATCTGGAACCCCGAGAGATACGAGCACGAAGTCGCGCCACGGACCGAGGTGACGTTCGCCGGCCTCAAGCCTGGCCAGGACCCGCTGACGCTGCTCGATGGGGGAGGGATCTGACCGTGCCCGCCGCCGACCACACCCCGGACCAGACCCCGCCCCATGTTCCTGTCCTGATCGACCCGCTGATCGAAGCGGTCGAACCGGTCAGCGGCCTCTGGCTTGACGGCACATTCGGCGCCGGCGGATACACGCGCCGCCTGCTCGAGGCCGGGGCCGACAAGGTGATCGGGGTCGACCGCGATCCCTCGGCGCTGGCGCTGGGGGCAGAGCTGAAGGCCGAATACGGCGAGCGGCTGGAACTGGTCGAGGGGCGTTTCTCGCAGCTCGACATATATAGTAGTGTGCCGCTGGACGGCGTGGTGCTGGATCTGGGCGTCTCGTCGATGCAGCTCGATCAGGCCGAGCGGGGATTTTCGTTCTCGCGTCCCGGTCCGCTCGACATGCGGATGGGCTCCGAGGGTCCGAGTGCCGCCGATCTGGTCAACACCGCGTCCGACACCGAACTGGCCGACATCCTGCATTTCTTTGGCGAGGAGCGGGCGGCGCGCCGGATCGCGCGCGCCATCGTGGCGGCGCGCCCCATTTCCGACACGGTAACGCTGTCCCAGGCGATCTCGGCCTGCCTGCCGCATCCGCGGCCGGGCCAGATGCATCCCGCGACCCGCAGCTTTCAGGCAATCCGGATCGCGGTGAACGACGAATTCGGCGAATTGATCGCGGGGCTCGAGGCGGCCGAGCGGGCGCTGCGCCCCGGCGGCCGGCTGGCGGTCGTGACCTTCCATTCGCTCGAGGACCGGATCGTCAAACGGTTCCTGCAGGCGCGCTCCGGCACCGCCGCACGCGCCAACCGCTATGCCCCCGAGGCCGCCGAGACGCGGGCGCAGTTCCGGCTGCTGACCCGGGGCGTGGTCGCGCCCGACGCAGACGAGACTCAACGCAACCCCCGGGCCCGCTCGGCCAAGCTGCGCGTCGCGGAACGCACATCGGCGCCGGTGACACCGATCGATCGTGGCGCCATGGGCCTGCCCGGCCCCAGCGACTGGTGGAAGGAGAAACGATGAAGGGCCTGTTCTATGTGCTTGCCACACTCGCAGTCATGGGCCTCGCCTTTTGGGCCTATCATGGCAACTACCAGACCCAGGCCGCATTGAAGGAATCGCGGCGACTGAAAGGCGAGATCGGGGATCTGCGTCAGGCGCTGGCGACGCTCGAGGCCGAATGGGCCTATCTCAACCGGCCCGAACGTCTGGCGCAGCTGGCCGAGATCAACTTCGACCGGCTGTCGCTGTTGCCGATGACACCCGAGCAGTTCGGTGGCATCGAACAGGTAACGTTCCCGGCCCCGCCGATGTTGCAGGTCAGCCAGCCGATCGAGATCCGCGGCCGCCTGCAGACTGCAGCGGTGAAACCATGATCCGCACCCCGCTGCGCCCGCTTGCCCGTGTGCTTTCGGCTCGTGCGAGGGGGGAAAACCCCGACGACATCGAACGCGAGAACCTGGCGCAACGCCACGAGGCAATGCGCGACCGGATGCGGCACCGCGCCGAAGGGCGGCTGTTCGTTCTGGCGATGTGTTTTCTGTGCGCCTATGTCGTGGTGGGCGTCCGAATGGGTATGCTGGCCGGGTCGGAACCGACCGAGGCCCAGGTTGCCTCCACCGACAGCGAAATCGTGGCCCAGCGGGCCAACATCGTCGACCGCAACGGGCGGATCCTCGCGACCAACCTGTCGACCCATTCGCTCTATGCCCAGATCCGCGACATGGTGGATCCGGTGCGCGCAGCCCAGCAACTGGCGGTGATCTTCCCCGATCTCGACGCGGCAAAGCTGCAGGCGCAGTTCACCGGCAAGGCAAAGTTCATCTGGATCAAGCGCAAGCTCAGCCCCGAGCAGATGCAGGCAGTCCACGACATCGGCGATCCGGGGCTGCTGTTCGGCCCGCGCGAGATGCGGCTTTATCCCAACGGGCGGTTGGCTTCGCACATCCTCGGGGGGGCAAGCTTTGGCCGCGAGGGCGTCGATTCGGCCGAGGTGATCGGGGTTGCCGGGGTCGAGAAGGCCTTTGACGGCTGGCTGCGCGATCCCGCCAACAACGGCGCGCCGCTGCAGTTGTCGATCGACCTGACGGTTCAGGCGGCGGCACGCGAAGTGCTTTATGGCGGCATGCGGCTGATGAATGCCAAGGGCGCAAGCCTCGTGATGATGGATGTGCACACGGGCGAGATCGTCTCGATGGTGTCGCTGCCCGATTTCGATCCGAACGACCGGCCGCGTCCGCTTCTGACCGGCGACGCCTCGGACAGCCCGATCTTCAACCGGGCGGTGCAGGGGGTCTATGAGCTTGGCTCGGTGTTCAAGCCTCTGACCGTCGCCCAGGCGATGGAACTGGGTCTGATGGGGCCCGACACGATGATCGACAGCCGCAGCCCGCTGGTCTGGGGCAAGTTCAGGATCCGCGACTTCCACAACTATGGCGCGCAGCTTTCAGTGACGGACGTGATCGTCAAGTCGTCGAACGTGGGCGCCGCTCACATCGCGATGCAGATCGGCGGCAAGCGGCAGCGCGAGTTTCTGGGGGCTCTGGGCCTGCTGGAGCCGACCCCGATCGAGATGGTCGAGGCGCCGACTGGCCGGCCGTTGCTGCCGCCGAAATGGTCCGAACTGTCGACCATGACGATTTCCTACGGTCACGGGCTATCTGTCAGCCCGGTGCATCTAGCCGCGGCCTACGCCTCGGTCCTGAACGGCGGCACACGGGTGCGCCCGACACTGCTGAAACAGACCGGGCCGCAGTATGGCGAACGGGTGGTCAGCGAGCGCAACAGCGCGGAGGTGCGCAAGATGATGCGCGCGGTTGTCACCCGCGGCACCGCAAGCTTTGGCGAGGTCAAAGGCTATTCGGTGGCCGGCAAGACCGGCTCCGCCGACAAACCCAAACCCCGCGGCGGGTATTACAAGGACAAGGTCATCGCGACCTTCGCCAGCGTCTTCCCCTCGGAGGACCCGCGCTATGTGATGATCCTGACCCTCGACGAGCCGACCGAAACCTCGGGATCGATCCCGCGCCGCACCGCGGGCTGGACGGCGGTGCCTGTTGCGGCTGAAATGATCCGGCGCACGGCGCCGCTGCTGGGGCTGCGACCACAGGTTGAAACCGGGCCGATCGTTGCGTCCTTCCGGACGTCGAATTGACTTGCGGAGCCGGTTGCGAACTGGCTTCAAAGGGGTGTGATGGCGTCGCCGCGGCAATGCGCGACGCTCGCGAGAGAGACCCGAAAAGGGGGTATTGAGCCATGAGCACCGGAGCTTGCAGATATTTGGCCGACCTCGGCCTGACCGCCAAGGGGGGGGACAGCGCCCGCATCCTCGGGCTTGCCGTCGACAGCCGCGAGGTCGGGCCCGGCTACCTGTTCGCCGCCTTGCCGGGCACCCGCGTGCATGGCGCCGAATTCATCAAATACGCCCTTCGCATGGGGGCCTCGGCGATCCTGACGGACGCAGAGGGTGCCCGCATCGCGTCGCGGGACCTGGCCGCGGGCGATGCGGCGCTGGTCGTGGTCGAGGATCCGCGCTCGGCGCTGGCCGGCGCGGCGGCGCTGTGGTTCGCCGCCCAGCCCGACGTCATGGTCGCTGTCACCGGCACCAACGGCAAAACCTCGGTTGCGAGCTTCACCCGCCAGATCTGGGGGGCCATGGGCCTGTCGGCGATCAATCTCGGCACCACAGGGATCGAAGGCGCGTGGGAGGCACCGCTTGCCCACACCACGCCCGAACCGATCACGCTGCACCGGGCGCTGGCCGAGGCGGTGGCCAATGGCGTGACCCACGCCGCGATGGAGGCCTCGTCCCACGGGCTGTCCCAGCGACGGCTCGACGGGATCCGGCTGGCGGCTGCGGGGTTCACCAACCTCACGCAGGACCACCTCGACTATCACCATGATCTGGCAGAGTATTTCAATGCCAAGGCAGAGTTGTTCCGCAGCGTTCTGGGCGAGGATGGCGTGGCTGTCGTGCAGGTCGATACCGGCCCCGGCAAGCGGATGGCAGAGCTTGTCGATGACCTTGGGCAGGAACTGATCCGGGTCGGCCGATCCGAGACCTGCCATCTGAGGATCCTTGGTCTGCGGTTCGACAGTACCGGTCAGGACCTGCGGTTCTCGTGGAACGGCGCGGTCCGGCAGGTCCGGCTCGAATTGATCGGCGGCTTCCAGTCCGAGAACGTCATGCTCGCGGCGGGGCTTGTCATCGGGTCGGGCAGCGACCCGGTCGAGGTGTTCAATGCCCTGCCACAGATCCGCGGCGTGCGCGGCCGCATGCAGCTTGCCGCGCGGCGCGACAACAGTGCCTCGGTCTTTGTCGATTACGCCCACACCCCCGATGCGCTGGCGACCGCGCTGCAGGCGCTGCGCCCGCATGTCATGGGCCGGCTGATCTGTGTCTTCGGCGCGGGCGGCGACCGGGATCGCGGCAAGCGGCCTTTGATGGGGCAGGCCGTCGCCGCACACGCCGATGTCGCCTTCGTCACCGACGACAATCCGCGCAGCGAGGATCCGGCCGAGATCCGCCGCGCGGTGCTTGAAGGCTGCCCCGATGCGACCGAGATCGCCGACCGGGCCGAGGCGATTCTGCGCGGCGTCGATGCGCTGGAGCCCGGCGACGCACTGCTGATCGCCGGCAAGGGCCACGAAACCGGGCAGACCGTTGGCGACACCGTCTATCCCTTCGATGATGTGGAACAGGCCAGCGTCGCAGTGGCAGCGCTTGACGGGCATCTGACATGAGCGTGCTCTGGACGGCCGGGGATGCGGCCGCAGCGACGGCCGGCCGGGCCACGGCGCCCTGGCAGGCGACCGCCGTGTCGATCGACAGCCGGTCCATCGAGCGCGGTGCGCTGTTCGTCGCCCTGAGGGATGTCCGCGACGGTCACGATTTCGTCGCCGATGCTCTGGCAAAGGGCGCCTCTGCTGCCCTGGTCGACCATGTGCCCGAGGGCGTGGCCCCGGATGCGCCGCTGCTGATCGTGCCGGACGTTCTGAAGGGACTGGAGGATCTGGGACGCGCCGCCCGGGCGCGGACGCGGGCCAAGGTCATCGGCATCACCGGTTCGGTCGGCAAGACCTCGACCAAGGAGATGCTGCGCGCGATCCTTGGCGGCCAGGGTAGGGTTCATGCCGCCGAGAAAAGCTATAACAACCACTGGGGCGTGCCGCTGACGCTGGCGCGGATGCCGCAGGACACCGATTTCGCGGTGATCGAGATCGGCATGAACCACCCGGGCGAAATCGCCCCGCTGGCGCGGCTTGCCGATCTCGATGCCGCGGTGGTGACCATCGTGGCCGCCGCGCACCTTGCCGCCTTCGAGGGGATCGAGGGCATCGCGCGAGAGAAGGCGGCGATCTTCGAGGGGCTGCGCCCCGGCGGGATTGCGGTGCTGAATGCCGATATTCCGACCGCAGGGATCCTGTTCGACACCGCCCGCGCACACGGCGCCCGCGTCTTCGGCTTCGGCGCGGCGGGCGAGCAGGCGATTCTGGTCAGTGCCTCGGTTGTCGGCTGTCAGACCGTGGTGGAGGCAGAGTTCCGGTTCGACCCGGACGGCCCCGCTCAGCGCGCGCTGTTCAAGCTTGCCTCGCCGGGGCGGCATTTTGCCATGAACGGGCTGGCCGCGCTGACCGTGGCACTGGCCTGTGGCGCCGACCTTGCGCTGGCGACGGGCGATCTGGGCCGGTGGAAGCCGGTCGATGGGCGCGGCCTGCGCCAGCAGGTCCGGCTTGACGTGGTCGACGACCGGCAGACCATCGACCTGCTCGACGACAGCTATAACGCCAACCCGGCCTCGGTCGGTGCGGCGCTTGACATGCTGGCGGCGACCGAGCCGCACGACGGTGTCGGGCGCGTCGCCAAGGGCCGGCGCATCGCCATTCTTGGCGACATGCTGGAACTTGGCCCGCAGGAGCAGGCGTTGCACGAGGCGCTGGTCGACCACCCGGCGCTGGCATCCATCGATGTGATCCATTGCGTCGGCGATCGCGCCCGCTGGCTTTGGGACGTGCTGCCACGCGAGCGTCGCGGGCTCTGGACCGAGGACAGCGCCGGGATGGCGCGCCATGTTCACGGCATCCTCGACGCCGGCGACATCGTGCTGGTCAAGGGGTCTCTCGGCATCCGTCTTGCGCGGGTCGTTGACGCCATCCGCAAACTCGGCCAATCGGTGCCGGATGATATCTGAGGGACGGGCAGGATGCTCTATTGGCTCACGAACTTCACGGACGGCGGAGGTTTTTTCAACCTTTTCCGATACATAACATTTCGTAGCGGTGGCGCGTTCTTCACTGCCCTGATCTTCGGATTCCTGTTCGGCCGGCCGCTGATCGACCTTTTGCGGCGCAAGCAGGGCAAGGGCCAGCCGATCCGCACCGATGGGCCCGAGGGGCATTTCGCCAAGGTCGGCACCCCGACCATGGGCGGGGTTCTGATCCTTGGTGCGCTCGTGGTCTCGACGCTTCTGTGGGCGCGGCTCGATACGCCCTTCGTCTGGATCGTGCTGTTCGTCACCATGGGCTTTGGCGCGATCGGCTTTGCCGACGACTATGCCAAGGTGTCAAAACACACCACGGCCGGCGTTTCGGGGAAGGTCCGGATGCTGGTCGGCGTCCTGATTGCCGCGGCCGCGAGTGCGGCGGCCGCCTATTTTCATCCGCCCGAGCTGACCGGTCAGCTGACGCTGCCGGTCTTCAAGGCCGCCTTCATCAACCTCGGCCTGTTCTATGTGCCGTTCTCGGTGGTGGTGATCGTCGGCGCGGCGAATGCCGTCAACCTGACCGACGGGCTTGACGGGCTGGCCATCATGCCGGTGATGATCGCCGCCGCGACGCTGGGGGTGATCGCCTATGCCGTGGGCCGGGTCGATTTCGCGACCTACCTCGAGGTGCCCTATGTGCCCGGCACCGGCGAGTTGCTGGTGTTCGTCGCAGGGCTGATCGGCGGCGGGCTGGGGTTCTTGTGGTACAACGCGCCGCCCGCGGCGGTGTTCATGGGCGACACCGGCTCGCTGGCACTCGGCGGTGCGCTTGGCGCCATTGCCGTGGTGACAAAGCACGAGATCGTTCTGGCCATCGTTGGCGGGCTGTTCGTGGTCGAGGCGCTGTCGGTCATCATCCAGGTCGCCTATTTCAAGAGCACCGGCAAGCGCGTGTTCCTGATGGCGCCGATCCATCACCATTTCGAAAAGCGCGGCTGGGCCGAGCCACAGATCGTGATCCGGTTCTGGATCATATCGCTGATCCTGGGGCTTGTCGGCCTGGCCACGCTGAAGGTGCGCTGAGGCACGACAGCGACCGGGGACAAGGACTGTCTGTGGCCACGGCTGTACCCGGCTTGGCGGCGTGATAGGACGCGGCAAGGTGTGATCGAAAAGGAGCAGCGATGATCCCGGTGAGAGGACTTGACGGCGAGAAGGTCGTTATTCTGGGTCTGGGCCGCTCTGGCCTGACCGCGGCGCGGGCGATCCTGGCAGGCGGTGGCGAGCCGCTGTGCTGGGATGACGGTGCGGCCGGGCGCGAGCGGGCCGAGGCCGAGGGCTTCGCGCTGGTCGATCCGACCCGTGCCGGCGCGCTCGCGGGCGTGTCGCTTCTGGTGACATCGCCCGGCATCCCGCATCTCTATCCCGCGCCGCATCCTGCGATCGCGGCCGCCCTCAAGGCGGGCGTGCCGGTCGACAACGACATCGGCCTGTTCTTCCGCTCGGTCGCGGCCGATGACTGGGACACGATGGACAAGATCCCGCGCGTCGTCGCGGTCACCGGATCGAACGGCAAATCGACCACCTCGGCGCTGATTGCCCACCTGCTGGCCGAAGCCGGCCGTCCGGTGCAGCTTGCCGGCAATATCGGTCGTGGCGTGCTCGATATCGATCCGCCCGAAGAGGGCGGGGTCGTGGTGCTGGAGCTCAGCTCCTACCAGACCGAGCTGGCGCGCGCGCTGACCCCCGATATCGCCGTCTTCACCAATCTCTCGCCCGACCACCTCGACCGGCACGGCGGTTATGGCGGCTATTTCGCGGCCAAGCGGCGGCTGTTTGCCGAAGGCGGCCCGGACCGCGCCGTCATCGGTGTCGACGAGGCCGAGGGGCAGTTCCTGGCCGACCAGATGGGCGAGGGGCTGGCCGACGACCGGGTGATCCGGGTGTCGGCGGGGCAGAAACTCGACGGGCCCGGCTGGTCGGTGTTCGCCCGCAAGGGGTTTCTGGCCGAATACCGCAAGGGCCGGCAGGTCGCCTCGATCGACCTGCGCGGGATCAAGGGTCTGCCGGGCGCCCACAACCATCAGAACGCCTGCGCGGCCTATGCGGTCGCGCGCACGCTTGGCGCGGCGCCGCGGCTGGTCGAGGCCGGGCTGCACAGCTTTGCCGGGCTGCCGCACCGGTCGCAACTGGTGGCCGAGGCGGCCGGCGTGCGCTTTGTCAACGACAGCAAGGCGACCAATGTCGACAGCGCGGCAAAGGCCCTGCAGGCCTTCGATCGCATTCGCTGGATCTGTGGCGGGCTTGAGAAGGAGGGCGGGCTTGCAGGTCTGCACCCCTATCTGGGGCAGGTCGCGCGCGCCTATGTGATCGGGCGGGAGGCCGAGCATTTCGCGCTGGGACTGGGCGCGGGAGTTGCAACCGAGATCTGCGGGACGATGGAGCGGGCGGTGGCGCGCGCGGTCGAGGATGCAGCGCCGGGCGAGACGGTGTTGCTGGCCCCGGCGGCGGCAAGTTTCGATCAATACGACAGCTTCGAGCGGCGGGGCGAAGATTTCGTCGCCCGGGTCAGGGCGCTGATCGGGGCGTGAGGCGTCCGACGGCGGTTTTGCCGGCGCTGTGGTCGGGGGCGCTGCCCCCGTCGCGGCGGGCCGCGACTCCCCCGAGGTATTTTCGCCAAGAAGAAGAGCTTGGCGGGCGCGAGGGTTTGCGGGCCGGTGCCGGAGCTTGAATGGTGCGGGGGTCAGGCGCTGGCGATTGCCGTGCCGGCGGCCCAGCCCGAGGACCAGGCCCACTGGAAGTTGTAGCCGCCGAGCCATCCCGTGACATCGACGCATTCGCCGATGAAATAGAGCCCCGGCACTGCGCGGCATTCCATGGTGCGGGCGGAAAGGGCGCCGGTATCGATGCCGCCCAGCGTCACTTCGGCGGTGCGATAGCCTTCGCTGCCGGTGGGGGTGAGGCGCCAGGCCGATATCCGTTGGTTCAGGGCGGCGAGGGCTGTATCGGACTGGTCCGCGAGGTTGCCCGAAAGCCCGCTGTCCGCGACGATCTGCGTGGCAAGGCGGACGGGCAGGTGGGCGCCAAGCGCGCGGGCCAGCGACTGCCGGCCGTGCCGGGACCGTTCGGCGGCCAGAGCGGCTGCAACGTCGGTTCCGGGCGCGAGGTCGATCTCGATCGCATCGCCCTCGCGCCAGCAGGTCGAGATCTGCAGGATCGCCGGCCCCGACAGGCCGCGGTGGGTGAAGAGCAGCGCCTCGCGGAAGCTTTCGCCATTGCAGGTGACCCGGGCCTCGGTCGCGATGCCGGCAAGCGCGCGCAACTGGTCCAGCACGGGTCCGCCGAAGGTCAACGGCACCAGCGCGGGCCGCGTTTCGGTCACCGGAATGTCGAACTGCGCGGCGATGCGATAGCCGAACCCGCTGGCCCCCATCTTCGGGATCGACTTGCCGCCCGTCGCGACCACCAGCCGCCGCGCCGCGACCCCGATGTCCCGACCGTTTCGCCGCAGGGTGACGGCAAAGCCCCCGTCCGCGCGCGCGATCTCGACCACCTCGGTCTGCAGCCACAGGTCGGCGCCGGCCGCGGCCATTTCATCGAGCAGCATCTGCACGATCTGCCGGGCCGAGCCGTCGCAGAACAACTGTCCGAGGGTCTTTTCATGCCAGGCGATGCCATGGCGGGCGACGAGGTCGAGGAAATCCCACTGGGTATAGCGGCTGAGGGCGGATTTGCAGAAATGCGGGTTCTGGCCGAAGAAATTCTCCGCAGACGTGCCGATATTGGTGAAGTTGCACCGCCCGCCGCCGGATATGCGGATCTTTTCCCCGGCGGCCTCGGCATGGTCGATCACGAGGCAGCGCCCGCCGGCGTGGGCTGCGCACATCAGGCCCGCGGCCCCGGCACCAAGGATCAGCGTGTCGATCTGCATGAGGACCCATGACCATGGGCGGCGGCCGGGCGCAAGGGTAACCGGATTCGGGATCTGCCGGGGCGCTGAGGATCGGGCAATCGGTCCCGGAACGGGTGCCGGCCTGCGGTGCCATTGCGACATCGACCGCCTGCGGGTTTGCCGCCGGCCCGTGCCCGCAGCGTCACCTTGCCGGGACCTCGCAGGCGCGACGCGTGTCATTATTTCTGGCCAGATCCCGCCGATGCGTCTACACTTTGCCACAGATCCGGACAAACCGGACTTCGACAGGCAGAGTAGCGGTATCCCCATGACAGAAATGGTCTATGGAATCGCGCCCGCACGTTCGGGCGATCCGGTTCTTCCTCGCTGGTGGCGTACGGTCGACAAGTGGACCATGTCGGCGATCCTTCTCCTTTTCGGCATCGGGCTGTTGCTGGGGCTGGCGGCCTCGCCGCCGCTTGCTGCCCGCAACGGGTTGCAATCCTTCCACTATGTCGAGCGGCAGCTGTTCTTTGGCGGGCTTGCCATGGTGACCATGATGCTGGTGTCGATGATGTCGCCGGTGATGGTGCGCCGGCTTGCGGTCCTGGGGTTCGCCGTTTCCTTCGTCGCGCTGGCCTTGCTGCCGATGTTCGGCACGGATTTCGGCAAGGGTGCGGTGCGGTGGTATTCCTTCGGGTTCGCCTCGGTCCAGCCGTCCGAGTTTCTCAAGCCCGCCTTCGTGGTGCTGAGCGCCTGGCTGATGGCGGCGAGCCAGGAGGTCGGCGGACCTCCGGGCAAGGCGCTGTCCTTTGTCATGGCAATCACCATCGTGGGGCTGCTTGCGATGCAGCCGGACTTTGGCCAGGCGGCGCTGATGCTGTTTGCCTGGGGGGTGATGTATTTCGTCGCCGGGGCGCCGGTGATGATTCTGACCACGATTGCGGGCGGTGTCGTCGGCTTCGGCGTTCTCGCCTACAACTCCTCCGAGCACTTTGCCCGCCGCATCGACGGCTTCCTGTCGGCCGAAATCGACCCGAGGACCCAGATCGGATATGCGACGAACGCGATCCAGGAGGGCGGCTATTTCGGCGTTGGCGTCGGCGAGGGCCAGGTGAAATGGTCGCTGCCCGATGCCCATACCGATTTCATCATTGCGGTCGCGGCCGAGGAATATGGCCTGATCCTGGTGATGCTGATCATCCTTCTGTTCACCGTCATCGTCATGCGCTCGCTGTTTCGGCTGATGAAGGAACGCGACCCGTTCATCCGGCTTGCCGGCACCGGGCTTGCCTGCATGTTCGGCGTGCAGGCGATGATCAACATGGGCGTTGCGGTGCGGCTGCTGCCGGCCAAGGGCATGACGCTGCCCTTCGTCAGCTATGGCGGCTCGTCGCTGATCGCGGGCGGCATTGCCGTCGGCATGTTGCTGGCCTTTACCCGCACCCGCCCGCAGGGCGAGATCGCCGATATCTTCCGGCGGCGGGGACATTGATGCAGGACCGGGGGGATGTGGCAGATCTGTCGCCGCCCCGGTTGAGACTGGACGAGGTGAGCCGGGGCGCCCGGGGTGGCGTTGGTTTCGGGATTGGAGGCAGTTCGTGGGTGACCAGCCCCTGTTGTTGATTGCGGCCGGCGGGACCGGCGGGCACATGTTTCCGGCCCAGGCGCTGGCCGAGGCGATGCTCGCCCGCGGCTGGCGGGTCAGGCTTTCGACCGATGCCCGCGGCGCGCGCTATGCCGGCGGCTTTCCCGAGGGGGTCGAGATACAGCGCATTGCCTCGGCCACCTTCGCCCGCGGCGGCGTGCTGGCCAAGGCGCTGGTGCCATTCCGGCTGCTCGCTGGCGTGGCGGCGGCCAAGCTGCGGATGCTGTTCGACCGGCCGGCGATCATGGTAGGCTTCGGCGGTTATCCGACGATCCCTGCGATGACCGCGGCGTGGATCCTGCGGGTTCCGCGGATGATACATGAACAGAACGGCGTGCTGGGCCGGGTCAACCGGATCTTTGCGCCCCGCGTCGATGCCGTCGCCTGCGGCACTTGGCCGACCGACCTGCCCGAGGGGGTGCGCGGCGCCCACACCGGCAATCCGGTGCGCGCAAGCGTCATGGCGCGGGCCGGCGCGCCCTATATTCCGCCCGGCGACTATCCGATGCAGATCCTGGTGATCGGTGGCAGTCAGGGCGCGCGGATCCTTTCGGATGTCGTCCCCCCCGCCATTGCGGCTTTGCCGCTCGACATGCTGGCGCGCCTGCGCGTCGCCCATCAGGCCCGCGGCGAGGACGAGGAACGGGTGACCCGATTCTATGCAGACCATGGCGTCAATGCCGAGGTGCAGCCGTTCTTCGACGATGTTCCGCGGCGGATGACCGAGGCGCAACTCGTGATATCGCGCTCGGGGGCGTCTTCGGTTGCGGACATCAGCGCCATTGGTCGGCCTGCGATTCTGGTGCCTTACGCCGCCGCCGCGGGCGATCACCAGACCGCCAATGCCCGCGGTCTGGACGAGGCAGGGGCCGCGCTGGTGGTGCCTGAATCCGCCCTTGAAGTAGAGGCGCTCTCCGGGCAGATAGCCACGATCCTGACAGAGCCCGACTGTGCCGCCGCCATGGCGCGTGCGGCGCTGTCTCAGGGGCGCCCCGATGCTACCGAAAGACTGGTCGAGATGGTCGAAGAACTGTCCGGCATTACCCCGAAGAGGCAGAGCAGAGATGATGGACGGAAGCACGCTGATGAACGCGGTCACGAAACTTCCCACTGATGTGGGCCCCATCCACTTCGTCGGCATCGGCGGGATCGGGATGTCGGGCATAGCAGAGGTGCTTCTGACCCACGGCTATACGGTGCAGGGATCGGATCTGAAGGCCAGCAAGATCACCGAGCGGCTCGAATCGCTTGGCGCGCGGATCTTCGAGGGCCAGCGGGCCGAGAACCTCGAGGGCGCCGAGGTCGTCGTCATCTCGTCGGCAATCAAGTCCGGGAACCCCGAACTCGACGAGGCGCGCCGCCGCGGCATGCCCGTGGTGCGCCGTGCCGAGATGCTGGCCGAGTTGATGCGGCTGAAATCGAACGTCGCGATCGCGGGCACCCATGGCAAGACCACGACGACGACGCTGGTCGCGACGCTGCTCGACGCGGGCGGGATCGACCCCACGGTGATCAATGGCGGCGTCATCCACGCCTATGGCTCGAACGCGCGAGCCGGCACAGGCGAATGGATGGTGGTCGAGGCGGACGAGAGCGACGGCACCTTCAACCGTCTGCCAGCGACCATCGCCATCGTTACCAACATCGACCCCGAACACATGGAACACTGGGGCACGATCGAGAACCTGCGCCAGGGCTTCTATGATTTCGTGTCCAACATCCCGTTCTATGGTCTGGCGGTCTGCTGCACCGACCACCCCGAAGTGCAGGCGCTGGTCGGTCGTATCACCGACCGCCGGGTCGTCACCTTCGGCTTCAACGCCCAGGCCGACGTGCGGGCGGTCAACCTGAGCTACAAGGCGGGGGTTGCGCATTTCGACATCGTGCTGCGGGCCGAGGACCGGGTGATCGAGGGCTGCACCCTGCCGATGCCGGGCGATCACAACGTCTCGAACGCGCTCGCCGCGGTTGCGGTTGCCCGCCACCTCGGCATGAAGCGCGACGAGATCCGCGATGCCCTGGCGCATTTCAAGGGCGTCAACCGCCGCTTCACCAAGGTTGGCGAGGCCAACGGCGTCACGATCATCGACGATTACGGCCACCACCCGGTCGAGATCGCCGCGGTGCTGAAGGCCGCGCGGCAATCGACCGAGGGGCGGGTGATCGCCGTGCACCAGCCGCACCGCTATTCGCGTCTGCATAACCTGTTCGACGACTTCTGCACCTGCTTCAACGAGGCCGATGTGGTCGGCATAGCCGAGGTCTATGCCGCGGGTGAGGAGCCGATCCCCGGCGCCTCGCGCGACGATCTGGTGGCCGGGCTGATCCGCCACGGCCACCGCCATGCGCGCGCGATCCGCGACGAGGCCGATCTGGAGCGGCTGGTCCGCGAACAGACCCAGCCCGGGGACATGGTGGTCTGTCTGGGCGCGGGAACGATTTCGGCCTGGGCGAACGCCCTGCCCGAAAGGTTGACGAAGTGAATCCTCTGGCGGGTGTCCCTCCGGCCGACCGGGCTGGGGCAGGGCGCGTCCCCGGCATAAGCCGGGCGCAAGCGAGGAAAGGCACAGCATGAGCCTGTCATTGGTACTTGCCGCCGCCTGGACCGTGGCCGTGGTCGCCAGCGCGCCCTGTGCGGTCGAACATTCCGGGCGGATGATCCTGTTGGCCTATGTGGCCGCGGGGATCCCGTTGCTGGGGTACATGACCTATCAGAACGGCCCCGTTGCCGGGCTGCTGGGGTTTGCCGTCGGTGCGGTCATCCTTGGCCACCCGCTGCTGCGCCTGCGCGGCCCGTTGCAATGGCTGCGCCGGCGCCTTCGGCACCGGGAAGAACCGGAGCACTGACGCATGGCGCAACCGGGGGATATTCAGGTCCGCGGCACGCTGGTCGAGGATCGCCGCCTCGACGGCCTGACCTGGCTCCGGGTTGGCGGCCCTGCGGACTGGTTGTTCCAGCCCGCCGACCGCGACGATCTTTGCGGCTTTCTGGCGGCGCTTGACTCTCAGGTGCCGGTGTTCCCGATCGGGGTCGGGTCCAACCTGATTGTCCGCGACGGCGGGATCCGCGGTGTGGTGATCCGGCTGGGGCGCGGCTTCAACGCCATCGACTGCAGCGCGGGCGAGGTGACGGCAGGCGCGGCAGCCCTTGACGCGCATGTGGCGCGCAAGGCGGCCGAGGCCGGGCTTGACCTGACGTTCCTGCGCACCATTCCGGGGGCCGTCGGCGGGGCGGTGCGGATGAATGCGGGGTGTTATGGCAGCTATGTTGCCGACCACCTGATCAGGATCGAGGCGGTCAGCCGGGCGGGGCAGGTGGTGGCGCTGTCGGCGGCCGAGCTGAAGCTTGGCTATCGCCATTCCGACCTGCCGGCCGACTGGATCGTGACCCGCGCGACGTTCCGGGCGAACCCTGGCGATCCGGCGGACCTGGCGGCGCGGATGCAGGACCAGATCGCGCGGCGCGATGCCAGCCAGCCGGTCAAGGACCGCTCGGCCGGGTCGACCTTTCGCAATCCGGCGGGCTTCAGCTCGACCGGGCGCGCCGACGACGTCCACGATCTGAAGGCCTGGAAGCTGATCGACGAGGCGGGGCTGCGCGGCGCCTGGCTGGGCGGGGCGCAGATGTCGCAGAAGCATCCGAATTTCCTGCTGAACGCCAACAACGCCACGGCCGCCGAGCTGGAGGCGCTGGGGGAGCGGGTCAGGAAAGAGGTTTACCGGACCAGCGGAATACAGCTAGAGTGGGAAATCATGAGGGTCGGTGAACCGGCCCCTGAAGTCGACCGGACCTGATCGTCCGGGAACGTAGTTGGCGACATCCCGGTCGATACCGGGTCGCACAACGCAACACGGGCCAAGTCCTTGAAAAAAGGCGGAAAGCCCGGAAATCGAGGCGGGCATGTCGAGCAGGACAGCCCCAAAGGTCGCGGTCCTTCTTGGAGGACCATCGACGGAGCGAGAAGTCTCGCTGTCGTCGGGGCGCGAATGCGCCGTCGCCTTGAGGGGTGAAGGATTTCAGGTCGTGGAAATCGACGCCGGGCCGGACCTGGCGGCGCGATTGGCCGAGCTCGCCCCCGACGTCGTCTTCAATGCCTTGCATGGCCGCTGGGGCGAGGACGGTTGCGTTCAGGGTCTGCTCGAATGGCTGCGGATCCCCTATACCCATTCGGGCGTGCTGGCCTCGGCGCTCGCCATGGACAAGGAACGCACGAAGCTTGCCTATCGGATGGCGGGCCTTCCGGTCGTCGAAAGCCGTCTTGCCTGCGCCGCCGAGGTGCGCGCGCGCCATGTGATGGCGCCGCCCTATGTGGTCAAGCCGAACAACGAGGGTTCGTCGGTCGGGGTCTATCTGGTCCAAGACCATGCCAACAGCCCGCCGCAGCTTTCGCCCGACATGCCCGAGGTGGTGATGGTCGAGAAATTCGCGCCGGGCCGCGAGATGACCTGCACGGTGATGGGCGACCGCGCCCTGACCCTGACCGATATCCTGACCGACGGCTGGTACGATTATGACGCCAAGTACAAACCCGGCGGCTCGCGCCACGTGCTGCCAGCCGACGTGCCTGCCGAGATATTCGATGCCTGCCTCGACTATTCGCTGAGGGCGCATCGGGCGCTGGGGTGCCGCGGCATCAGCCGTACCGATTTCCGCTGGGACGAGGCGCGCGGGCTTGCGGGCCTCGTGCTGCTGGAAACCAACACCCAGCCCGGCATGACCCCGACCTCGCTCGCACCGGAACAGGCGGCCCATTGCGGCATCCCGTTCGGCGCCTTCTGCCGCTGGATCGTGGAGGATGCGTCGTGCAACCGGTAAAGCCCGAGCCGCGCGTCTATTCCCGCAAGGGCGCCCGGCCGTCGGGACGCGACCCTGCCCCCTCGCGCTGGTCCTACCGGATGCACCGGATGTGGCTGACCCCGGCCTATCGGCGGATGCTGCGGGTCGGGCTGCCGGGGCTGCTGGTCGCGGGGCTGGCACTCTGGTTCCTGTCCGACAAGGCTCGGGTCGAGGACATCACGACCTGGGTCGACGAGACAAAGCGCGCGGTCGAGGAACGGCCCGAGTTCATGATCAAGGTTCTGTCGATCGAGGGCGCCTCGCCCGAGCTTGCCGATGCGGTCCGCGAACAGCTGGCGCTGCGGCTGCCGCTGTCGTCCTTCGATATCGAACTGGAGCCGATGCGCCAGAACGTCGAATCCTTCAATGCCGTCGCCTCGGCGCGGATGCGGATCAAGCCCGGTGGCGTGCTGGTGGTCGAGATCGTCGAGCGGCAGCCCGCGGTGCTGTGGCGCCATGTCGGCGGGCTGAGCCTGCTGGATGCCGAGGGCAATCTGGTTGCCGGGGCCGCGGCGCGCACCGACTGGCCCGACCTTCCGCTGGTGGCGGGGCAGGGCGTTGAACAGGCCGTGCCCGAAGCGCTGGCGCTGATCGCGGCGGCGGCGCCGCTGGCTGGACGGCTGCGCGGGCTGATGCGCGTGGGCGAGCGGCGTTGGGACGTGATACTGGACCGCGGACAGCGGATCCAGTTGCCCGAGAAGAACGCGGTTGCAGCGCTCGAACGGCTGATCGCCCTCGATCAGGCGCGCGACATGCTGGACCGCGAGATTACCGTGGTGGATTTCCGAAATCCGCTGCGCCCGACCGTGCGCCTGACCAGCTACGGCGTCGAGGAAATTCAGAAAATCCGAGATTTCGAGTTCGGGAGATAACAGGCGATGACCGACCTCTATCAGACACAGCGCAGCATGCGACGCATGCGCAATCAGGCAATGGACCGCGGCGTGATCGCGATCCTCGATGTCGGCACCAGCAAGATCGCCTGCCTTGTGCTGCGCTTTGACGGGCCGGAAAAGTTCCGCGGCGGCGAGGGCGTGGGATCGCTGGCGGGCCAGTCGAGCTTTCGGGTGATCGGTGCCGCCACCACCCGGTCGCGCGGCGTGGCCTTTGGCGAGATTGCCGCGATGCGCGAGACCGAGCGCGCGATCCGCACCGCGGTGCAGGCGGCGCAGAAGATGGCCAACGTCCGGGTCGATCATGTGATCGTCAGCTTTTCGGGCGCACGGCCGCGCAGCTATGGCCTCGACGGCCGGATCGACCTCGCTGACAGCACGGTGCGCGACGACGATGTGGCGCGGGTGCTGTCGAGCTGCCTGGTGCCGGATTTCGGCTCGGACCGCGAGGTCCTGCACGCGCATCCGGTGAACTTTGCAATCGATCATCGCTCGGGGCTGAACGACCCGCGCGGCCAGATGGGCAACAGCCTGTCCGTTGACATGCATCTGCTGACCGTCGACATGCAGGCTATCCAGAACCTGCTTTACTGCATCAAGCGTTGCGACCTGGAACTCGCCGGGCTCGCAAGCTCGGCCTATGTCTCGGGGATCTCGGCGCTGGTCGAGGACGAGCAGGAGCTGGGGGCTGCCTGCGTCGATCTGGGCGGCGGATCGGCCGGCATTTCGGTCTTCATCAAGAAACACATGATCTATGCCGATTCGGTGCGGATCGGCGGCGAGCACATCACCCAGGATATTTCCAAGGGGCTGCAGGTGCCGCTGAACGTGGCCGAACGCATCAAGACCTTTTATGGCGGGGTCACCGCCACGGGCATCGACGACCGCGAGATGATCGAGATCGGTGGCGATACCGGCGACTGGGAACATGACCGGCGCAAGGTCAGCCGCGCCGAACTGATCGGGATCATGCGGCCGCGGGTCGAGGAAATACTGGAAGACGTGCGGGCAAGGCTCGATGCGGCCGGCTTTGATCATCTTCCGGCGCAGCAGATCGTGCTGACCGGCGGTTGCAGCCAGACGCCGGGTCTCGATGGTCTGGCGTCGCGAATCCTTGGCCAGCAGGTGCGGCTTGGACGGCCGCTTCGGGTGCAGGGGCTTCCGCAGGCGGCCACCGGCCCGGCGTTTTCGGGCTCGGTCGGGCTCTGCCTGTTCGCGGCGAATCCTCAGGACGAGTGGTGGGACTTCGACATTCCCGCAGATCGCTATCCGGCGCGATCGCTGAAGCGCGCGGTGAAGTGGTTCCGCGACAACTGGTAGGGCTCCGCCCCGGCGCCGAACACGGAGTTTTGCGCCGGGACGGTTGAAATCGCTGGTGTTTCGGCGGCCTGGAATGTAAGCTGCATTGCAGAAGATGACGCTGGATAAATCCCGCGCAGGCAGGCCGAGCAGCCGCCCAGACATGACACGACGCACACCCCGGAATGGGTGTGTCCATCCCGCCGCGGGCGCCTGGCGCTCGCGCTGCTTGTGTGCCGTTTTGTCAGTTTAACCAGATGCAGCGGTTGCCCCAAAGATACAGGGAATACCTCGGCGGAATTCCACCATATTTTGTGGCATTTTTGCACTTTTTTCGTGACGCCGGGGGATGTGCCGCGTATGCTGTGGCAAAACAGACGGGAAGTCGGGGCTCAGGCGCCCCATCGCGACAGGCAGATTGCCGCCATTCGACAAGGCGGCCAGGACAGGCGGAGAAAAAATGGCATTGAACCTCAGCATGCCGATCGAGCAGGACGAACTGAAGCCGCGGATCACAGTGTTCGGCGTCGGCGGCGCTGGCGGTAATGCCGTCAACAACATGATCGAGAAGAACCTCGAAGGTGTCGAGTTCGTCACGGCCAATACCGATGCCCAGGCGCTGCAACAAAGCAATGCGCCGAACCGGATCCAGATGGGGGTGAAGGTGACCGAGGGGCTGGGCGCAGGTGCGCGGCCCGAGGTCGGTGCAGCGGCGGCCGAGGAAACGATCGAAGAGATCGTCGACCACCTCGCGGGCGCTCACATGTGCTTCATCACCGCCGGCATGGGCGGCGGCACCGGCACCGGGGCGGCCCCGATCATCGCCCAGGCGGCGCGCGAGCTTGGCGTTCTGACCGTTGGCGTGGTGACCAAGCCCTTCCAGTTCGAAGGCGCCAAGCGGATGCGCCAGGCCGAAGAAGGCGTGGAGAAGCTTCAGAAGGTGGTCGACACGCTGATCATCATTCCGAACCAGAACCTGTTCCGGCTGGCGAACGAGAAGACAACCTTTACCGAAGCCTTCAGCCTGGCCGATGACGTCCTTTATCAGGGCGTCAAGGGCGTGACCGACCTGATGGTGCGTCCGGGCCTGATCAACCTCGATTTTGCCGACGTACGCTCGGTCATGGACGAGATGGGCAAGGCGATGATGGGCACCGGCGAGGCCGAGGGCGACGAACGCGCCATCCAGGCCGCCGAGAAGGCAATCGCCAACCCGCTGCTGGACGAGATCAGCCTGAGAGGCGCCAAGGGCGTTCTGATCAACATTACCGGCGGCTACGACCTGACATTGTTCGAACTGGACGAAGCGGCGAACCGGATCCGCGAAGAAGTCGACCCCGAGGCCAACATCATTGTCGGCTCGACGCTCGACATGGAGATGGAAGGCAAGATGCGGGTGTCCGTCGTGGCAACCGGCATCGACGCCGGGCAGGTGGTGCACGACATTCCGCGTCCGAACCGGTCGCTGCGTGAGCCGATGCGGTCTATTGCCCCGCAGGCCGTCGAACCCGAAGAACCCGCCGTGGCGGTCGCGCGCGAGCAGGAACCGAGCCTGTTCGGCGGCTTCGCCCCGATCCGCGAGGAAGCGGTCGTCGTGGACGAGGGCGATGACGTGCCGCCCCCCGCCTATCAGCCGCAGGCCAGCGATCCCGTTGTTCTGATGACCGACGAGGAGATTGCGGCCGAGGCAGCCCAGGCGGCGCAAACCGAACAGCGCCGCGTCGCAGCCCCCGGCACGCCGACCCCCGAGGCCCTGCAGCGGCTGCGCGCCGCGGTCAACAAGGCGGCGCCGAACGATCCCCGCCTCGCCGCCCGGACCGCAGAGGATGCAGCGGGCGAAAAGCGTGGCTTCGGCATCGGCTCGCTGATCCACCGGATGTCGGGCCAGCACGAGATGCCCGAGCGTCCTGTCGCGGCGCCGCGACAGCAGCCGCCGCATCTGCGCCCGGCCCAGGGCCGTGCCCAGACCGCCTTCGAGGACGATCCCGAGACGGATCCCGATAACGACCGGATCGAAATTCCGGCGTTTCTGCGCCGTCAGGCGAACTGAGCCGATCACGTAATCGACTTTCGGAAAGGGCCGTTTCTGCGGCCCTTTTTCTTTTTTATCAGCGATTTATGGGGCGATGCTGGGGGCTCGGCGGGGAACTGCCCAGTTCCGCGAACCCATGTTACAAGCAGTCACAATCTTTGAATTGAGCTGCAGTGCGGCCGCACGTATCTCACAATTGCCGGAGCGTGATCTCCGGCCAAGAGATACAGTAACGCCGAGTGACCGCCTTGCAAACGACCCTGAAATCCCCTGCACGCCTGCTTGGCGCCGGACTCCACTCCGGGCGCCCGGCCCGGATCGTGATCCTGCCGGCCCCGGCCGACACCGGTATCCGTTTCCGGCGCAGCGACGTGACGGATCGGGACGCCTGGGTGGATGCGCGTTGGGACATGACCAAGCATGTGCCGCTGTGTACCCGGCTGGTCAATGCCGACGGGGTCAGCGTTTCGACCGTCGAGCATGTGATGGCCGCCCTTGCCGGGCTTGGCGTTCACAATGCCGTGGTCGAGGTCTCGGGTCCCGAGGTTCCGATCCTCGACGGTTCGGCCGCGCCCTTCGTCCGGGCAATCCTGAAAGCCGGCCTTCGGCCGCTCGACGCCCCGGTGCGGGCGCTGCGGATCCTCAAGGCGGTGGAAGTGTCGGACGGTCCGGCGCGCGCGCGGCTTTCCCCGTCTGACGGGCTGCAGATTGACTTCGAGATCGACTTTGACGTGGCAGCGATCGGCCGGCAGGTCCGTGGGCTCGACATGGCGAACGGCGCCTTCGTGCGCGAGCTGTGCGACAGCCGCACGTTCTGCCGTCTGTCGGATGTCGAATACATGCAGGCAAACGGCCTCGCCCTTGGCGGTTCGGCGGAAAACGCGGTTGTGTTCGATGGCGACCAGGTCGTGACCCCGGGCGGACTGCGCCACGGCGACGAGCCGGTGCGGCACAAGATGCTCGATGCGCTTGGCGATCTGGCTTTGGCTGGTGCGCCGATTCTCGGGCGCTACACCGGCGTCCGTGCCGGTCACACCCTGACGAACCGCCTGCTGCGCAAGCTCTTTGCGACCCCGGGTGCGGTCGAGTGGACCGTCTGCGACGCCGCGCTTCAGCGCCGGTTGCCGGGGGTCGGGGTCAGCCTCGCGGACCTCGCCGCGGTCGCCTGACCGCCGGGGCACCGCTCCGAGCCCGTCAACCGCCGGGCGGGCCCCTGCGACATCACCTTAAGGAAATCCGGTGCAGACCCGTTTTGCCCCGGATTTTTCTATGCTAGACGATTTGGCATCCTGGTAGTGCGCCCGGATCCGAAGGCAGCAAGTAGGCAAGGGTTTGACGGCATGGCAGTGCGCAGCGTGACACTCCGGCTGGTCGGGGTATTGATGATCGCCCTGCTGGCAGCGGGCTGCGATGCCAATTCCCGTGGCATCAAGGCCAGCCGCGGCGCGCCGCTCGAGAGCTTTACCGCCGAACAGATCTACAAGCGTGCCGAATACGACCTGAACGGCGGCAACCCTGACGACGCGGCCGAATTGTTCGGCGAAATCGAGCGTCTCTATCCCTATTCGGAATGGGCCAAGCGGGCGCTGATCATGCAGGCGTTCTCGTACCACACCGCGCATGATTACGAGAACAGCCGTGCGGCGGCGCAACGCTATATCGACTTCTATCCGGCCGACGAGGACGCGGCCTATGCCCAGTACCTGCTGGCGCTCAGCTATTATGACCAGATCGACGAGGTCGGCCGCGACCAGGGCCTGACATATCAGGCGCTGCAGGCGCTGCGCACGGTGATCGAGGTCTATCCCAACAGCGAATACGCCAAGTCGGCGATGATGAAATTCGATCTGGCCTTCGACCACCTTGCGGCGAAGGAAATGGAGATCGGGCGCTATTACCTGCGCCATCAGCATTATACCGCGGCGATCAACCGGTTCCGGGTGGTGGTGGAAGATTTCCAGACTACCTCGCACACGCCCGAAGCGCTGCTGAGGCTGGTCGAGGCCTATCTGGCGCTCGGGCTCGACGACGAGGCCGAGACCGCGGGCGCGATCCTGGCCTACAACTTCCAGGCGACAGTCTGGTATCGCGATGCCTACTCGCTGCTGGTCAAGAACGGTCTGACCGCGCAGGCCAAGGGCGACAGCTGGCTGCGGCAGGTCTATCGCCAGATGGTCAAGGGGCAGTGGCTCTGACCGGAACGCGCCCTTTCGGATGCGTGCCGCCGGCAGGCGCAACTTGCCCGGGGAACGGCGGCACGTTGCGGGTCGCCCCGGCGGGGATGCCAGTGGGGTGACGGCATGCTGCGCGGACTGGAAATTCGGGACATCCTGATCATCGATCGGCTGGAGCTGGAGTTCCGGCCCGGCTTGAACGTGCTGACCGGCGAGACCGGGGCAGGCAAATCGATCCTGCTCGATGCGCTCGGGTTCGTCCTGGGCTGGCGCGGCCGGGCCGAACTGGTCCGCGAGGGCGCGGCGCAGGGCGAGGTCACGGCCTGGTTCGAGCTGGACGAGGGCCATCCGGCGCGCGCGGTGCTGCGCGAGGCCGGGTTGCCCGAGGACGAGGAACTGATCCTGCGCCGGGTGAATTCGGCCGACGGGCGCAAGACCGCCTGGATCAATGACCGGCGCAGCTCGGGCGAGGTCCTCAGGCGGCTGTCGGACGCGCTCGTCGAACTGCATGGCCAACAGGACGACCGCGGGTTGCTGAACCCGCGCGGGCACCGCGGGCTGCTCGACGCCTTTGGCGGCCATGACGACCTGCTGGCGCAGGTGCGAACCGCCTGGGGCGCACGGCGCCGCGCCGCGGCGGCAGTGTCCGAGGCCGAGGCGCGGCTCTCGGCCCTGCGCGGCGAGGAGGAATTCCTGCGCCACGCGGTCTCCGAGCTTGACGCGCTGGCGGCCGAACCCGGCGAGGAGGAAGCGCTCGACACAAGGCGGCGGCTGATACAGGCGGGGCTGCGGCTTGGCGAGGATATCGCGCGGGCGCATGCAGCGATCTCCTCCGAGGGCGCCGAGGGGCAGATTTCGAATGCGTTGCGCTGGCTCGACGGAGCTGCCGAAGGCGCCGAAGGGCGGCTCGATGCGCCCATCGAGGCATTGGGCCGGGCGCTCGATGCGCTTGGCGAGGCCGAGCAGGGGGTGGCCGAGTGCCTCGAGGCGTTGAGCGTCGACCCGCACCAGGCCGAGCGGATCACCGAAAGGCTGTTCGCGATCCGGGATCTGGCGCGCAAGCACAAGGTCGCGGCCGACGCGCTGCCGGAACTGGCCGAGGGCTTGCGCGCGCGGCTTGAGGCGCTCGACGCCGGGGCCGGGGATCTGGCCGGGCTGAAGGCAGAGGCCGCCGCCGCGGCAGAGGCCTATGCCACCGCGGCCGGGGCGCTCGGCACGGCGCGGCGCGCGGCCGCCCTGCGGCTCGATGCAGCCATGGCGGGCGAGCTTGCGCCGCTGAAGATGGAGCGCGCGGTCTTCACCACCGGCATCGCTGCGGGCGCAGCGGGCCCCGAAGGGCAGGACGAGGTGGGATTCACCGTCGCAACCAACCCCGGCGCGCCGGCGGGGCCGCTCAACCGCATCGCCTCGGGCGGAGAGCTGTCGCGCTTCCTGCTGGCGCTGAAGGTCTGCCTGCGCGGCGAGGACAGCGGCGTGACCATGATCTTCGACGAGATCGACCGCGGCGTCGGGGGCGCTACCGCCGATGCCGTGGGTCGGCGGCTGCAGGCGCTGGCCGATCGCGGGCAGGTGCTGGTCGTTACCCATTCGCCGCAGGTCGCGGCACGCGGCGGTCACCACTGGCGGGTCGAAAAGCGGGTCGAGGGTGGCACGACTCTCTCGACCGTGACGCCGCTCGATCCGCCCGCGCGGGTCGACGAATTGGCGCGGATGCTCTCGGGCGATACGGTGACGGACGAGGCACGGGCCGCGGCGCGGGCGTTGCTGGAGGGCTGACGCGCGCCCCCACTCCCCCCGCCCGTTGCACCGAAAAGAAACCCGCCCCCGTCTTCTTCTTGGAAAAATACCTCGGGGTGCGGGGCAGCGCCCCGCTTCCTGAAATGAGCTCAGCCGACCGCCGCCTGAGCGTGCGGCGCCAGATCGGGGACCAGCTTTCCCGGGTTCAGGATCCCCGCCGGATCGAAGGCCTGCTTGATCGCCCCCATCACCTGCCAGCCTTCGCCATGTTCGGCCTTCATATAGGTGCGCTTGCCGATGCCGACGCCGTGTTCGCCGGTGACCGTGCCGCCAAGCGCCAGGGCGCGTTCGGCCATTCGGTGGGCCAACGCCTTGGCGGTCGCCATTTCGGCGGGCGACTCGTCCTTGACCAGCAGGCAGGCATGGAAATTGCCGTCGCCGACATGGCCGACGATGGGCCCGGGAATGCCGCTCGCGGCGATGTCGGCGGCGGTCTGTTCGACCGCTTCGGCCAGCCGCGAGATCGGCACGCACATGTCGGTCACGATGCTGCGGGCGCCGGGGCGGCTCGCCAGGATCGCGTGATAGGCACTGTGGCGCATCTTCCACAGCGCGTTGCGGTCCTCGGTCTTCGTGGCCTGCCGGATGCCGGTGCCGCCGGTTTCGCCGGCAAGCTCCGCAAAGCGGCGGGCATCCTCGGCGGCGGCTTGCTCCGAGCCATGGAACTCGACCAGCAGATGCGGGGTCAGAGGGAAATCGGCGCCGGAATAGGCGTTGATCGCGGCAATCGCGGCGGCATCGACGAATTCGATCCGCGCGACCGGAATCCCCATCTGGATCGTGGCGATCACGGTCGCGACCGCGTCGTGGATCCGCTCGAATGCGCAGACGGCGGTCGATATCGCCTCGGGCACGCCATGCAGCCGCAAGGTCAGTTCGGTGATCAGCCCCAATGTGCCCTCCGAGCCGACGAAGAGGCGCGTCAGGTCATAGCCCGAGGCCGATTTGCGCGCCCGGCTGCCGGTATGGATCACCCGCCCGTCGGCCAGCACCACCTGCAGCCCCAGCACGTTCTCGCGCATCGAGCCATAGCGCACGGTCGTGGTGCCGCTGGCCCGCGTCGCAGCCATGCCGCCCAGCGAGGCATTGGCACCGGGATCGACCGGAAAGAACAGGCCGGTGGCGCGCAGGTCGGTATTCAGCTCCTCGCGGGTGATGCCGGGCTGAACCCGGCAGTCCATATCCTCGCCATTGATCTCGATCAGCCGGTTCATGCGCGCGAAATCGACCGAGACCCCGCCCGCAACCGCCAGCGACTGACCTTCAAGCGACGTGCCCGTCCCCCAGCCCACCACCGGACAGCGCTGGCGCAGACAAATCCGCATCAGCGCGGCCACTTCCCCGGTCGTCTCGGGCCAGGCGACGGCATCGGGCAGGGCCGGGGCATAGTAGCTTTCGGACTGCCCATGGTGGTCGCGCTCGGCCGTGGCGCGGGAAATTCGATCACCCAGAAGGTTCGACAGCTCTGCAAGGGCCTCGTTCACGCTCATCTCGTGCCTCCTCTCTGGCGGGATCAGGGTTTCAGTCTAGAATACACCGCGCCGGGGCAAAAGACGGGGCGCCAATCCCGCACGCAGGAGGACATCCTTGGGGCAGAGCACGCAGGCGCTGATCCGCCGCCAGATCGACGAGGCCCGCGCCAGCCTGCGGCGTGGCCGCGAGACGCTGCACCGCAAGGGGCCGGGCAAGGTGCTGTTCTGGGCCGTCGCGCTGGCGCTCGGGCTCGTTTCGGGCGCCGCCGCAGTCGGGTTTCGGAACGGCATTCTCTGGCTGCAGGGCCTGCTCTATCGCACGCCCGACGTGAACCACATCCACAGCCATGCCGGCACGCTGCCCTGGTGGATGCTGCTTGGCATTCCGATCTGCGGCGGGCTGGCCGTCGGGTTGATCCTGGACCGTTTCACCCCCGACGGGCGGGTGCGGCTGGTCGCCGACGTGATCGAGGGCGCGGCGTTGCACAATGGCCGGGTCGAAAAACGCGCCGGCATCGCCTCGGCGCTCGCCTCGCTGATCACGCTGTCCTCGGGCGGTTCGTCGGGGCGCGAGGGGCCGGTCGTGCATCTGGCGGCGGTGCTGGCAAGCTGGGTGTCCGACCGGATGCAGGCCGACCCGATTGCCGGGCGCACACTTCTGGGCTGCGCGGTCGCGGCGGCCGTTTCGGCCAGCTTCAACGCGCCGATTGCCGGCACCTTGTTCGCGCTCGAGGTGGTGTTGCGCCATTATGCGGTCAGTGCCTTCGCGCCCATCGCCATCGCCTCGGTTGCCGGAACGGTGGTCAGCCGGCTCGCCTTTGGCGACGTGCAGGAATTCGCGCTCGCCCCGCAGACCATGCTAAGTTTCTATGTCGAACTGCCGGCCTTCGTGCTGCTCGGGCTGCTCTGCGGGCTGGTCGCGGTGGCGTTGATGCGGGCGCTGTTTCTGGGCGACGACTGGGCGAGCCACATGCAGGAGCGGCTTCAAATGCGACGCTGGCAGCGGCCCGTGGTGGCGGGTGCGCTGCTCGGGCTGCTCGCTCTGGTATTCCCCCATGTGATCGGCGTGGGCGTCGAGACGACGGCGGCAGCGCTCAGGGCTGAACTGGGGCTGCGGCAGGCGGTGCTGCTGGCCGTCGTCAAGGTGATCGCGGTCGTCATCACCATGGCGGGCCGCATGGGGGGCGGGGTGTTTTCGCCCGCGCTGATGGTCGGCGCGCTGACCGGGCTGGCCTTTGGCCATGTCGCGACCGATCTGGTGCCAAGCTATTCCGGCACTGGCGAGCTTTATGCCCTGGCGGGGTTCGGGGCGGTGGCGGCGGCGGTGCTGGGCGCGCCGATCTCGACCACGCTGATCGTGTTCGAACTGACCGGCGACTGGAAGACCGGCCTTGCGGTGCTGGTTGCGGTGGCGCTGTCGACGGCACTGGCCAGCCGGCTGGTGCACCGGTCCTATTTTCTGACCCAGCTGGAAAACCGTGGCGTGCGGCTGGCGGCCGGACCGCAGGCCTATCTGCTGACGAAATACTCGGCCGCGATCATCATGCGGGCCAAGGATGGCCCGCGCGCGGCCCCCGAGGACCGCTGTCTCGAGATGATGGCAGAGGGCGTGATGCTGGCGCCCGAGGCGACGCTCGAGGTGGCGCTGCCGCTGTTCGAACGGGACGGGCACGGGTTCATCCCCGTGGTCGGGCGCGACGAGACCGGGCAGCAGACCGATCTGCTGGGGGCTCTGTTCTATGTCGATGCGCTGCGCGCCTATTCCCGCGCGCTTGCCGAGACGGCGGCCGAGGAACATGGCTGATCGCAGAGCGCGCCGGGCGGCGTGGCGATGCCCGGGCGCGCGCCTCTGACCTCAGCCGATCTCTTCCTCGTGGCAAGACAGTTGCGCCCCGCCCGGCGGCGTGAACATCGCATCGCGACCCTTGATCCAGAACTCGGTCGGCCCGCCTTCCCAGATGTCGCTGGCATAGCGCGACCCCGAGGCCGAGATCGCGATCGGCAGAACGAGCGCGTTGTCGCGCCAGCGCAGCACGACCATCGGGTCGGCGGTGTTGACGAAAGTGGCGCTCAGCCCGGCATCGAGCCCGCTGCATTCGTAGGCAAAGGGGCCGAGCGAGGCGCCGTCGCCTTCCCTTGCATCGGCGTTTCCGGCGCGGATCTCGTCGATGCGAAAGGCGTATTCGTTGGCGACGCAGGTCTCGAGCCCGAGCGAGGACTTCCAGCACGCGTCGCGGCCCTTGATCCAGCCGCGCTGGGTTTCCTTCAGCGACTGGCTGCGGTCGGGCGTCGCATGGGGTCCGTTGACGGCAAGATTATAGACCCGCGCCAGTTCGACATCGAGTTCGGCAAGCGAAGGCGTGGCGCAGACCGCCTTTTCGGCGTCGCTTTCCGCGGCAGAGCAATCGAAGGACGGTTGAGCGCCGACCACGGCTGCAACGCAGGCGAACGGCAGGGCAAGAAGGCAGGCGTGTTTCAAGGCGGGTCCTCCCAACGGATCCTGAAGTGACGACCACTATGGCGCCTCGCCACTGGCGGGCAAGGCGAAAGCTGACGAAGCGGCAGCGCATGGTTCCGGCGTTGACAGTTTCAGGCGCTTTGCTAGCGTGCCGGGATATCACTTATGTGGATCATCCCATGACACTACTCCGCTCTGTCGCCGTGGCGCTTATCGCCTCTGGTGCAGCCATGGCCCTTGCCCTGCCGCTTGCCGCACAGGACGAGACGCCTGCGCCCAAACTTGGCCCCAACGCGGTGCCGATGACCGCCGAAACGACGTTCCTGCGCGAACAGCCGGCGCCGGACTATTGGGCCTTTGCGCCCTTCGTGAAGCCGCAGTTCACGACCTCGGCCTGCTCCATCGCTTCGGTCACCGCGGCAGTGAACGGTCTGCGCGGCCTGCCGGCGCTGGCCGAGGACACCGTGACGACCCAGTCCGACCTGCTGGAGGTGGTGGGCGATGCCGACTGGGCGTCGCTTTCGGCCGAGGGCGGCGATGGCGTGACCTTCGACCAGCTTGTCCAGTTCACCGGCGAGGCGCTGGCCGCGACCGGGCTCGATGGTGCAACGGTCGAAACCTTCCACCCGACCTCGAACGATGCCGAGACGCTGGCGGCGATGAAGGCGATGCTGGCCGCGAACGAGGCCTCGGCCGACGACGTGATGTTGCTCTATTTCAACCAGGGCGTGGTGACCGGCGACTGGGACGGGCCGCATGTGTCGCTGATCGGCGCCTATGATGCGCCGAACGACAAGGTGCTGATCCTCGAGGTCGATCAGGAATGGTACATTCCCTACTGGACCCCGACCGAGGTTCTGCTGGACGCCATGCTGAAGCCGACCTCGGCCGAGCACGGGGTTCTGGAGGGCCAGACCGGCGGGTTCGTTCACATCGCGAAATGACCCGGTGAGGGCCGGCGCAAGCGCACCGGTCCCGCCGCCCCGGCGCTGGATCAGGCGACCGCGGTCTCAGGCTTGAGGCTCATGCGGAACCGCGGGCCGGGGCTTGCCTGAACCTCGAAGCCGCAGCAGGGATAGACCGCCTGCGCCGCGTGGTTCGCGGGATCGGTGCCAACGGTGAGATAGCCGCAGCCGCGCCCGGCCGCCTGCGCCTTGGCGGCCTCGATCAGACGCCGGCCAAGCCCGCGCCCGCGCCATCCCGACTCGACGTAAAGGTGGTGCAGATCCATGCCGCGGGCACCGGCCTGAAGCTGGGCCAGCGGCAGCAGCGCGGCATATCCCACAAGCGCACCGTCGCTTTCGGCCACTAGAACCGTGATCCAGGGGGCGTCGCCAAGGACGTCGCGGCGCAGTGTGGCGCGGTCAAGCGCCGGCGTGTCGCCGTGATGCGCGGCCAATGCCGCGATCATCTCGGCAAGGCGCGGTATGTCGGCCCATTGCACCGGGCGGATTGACGGCTCGGGGGGGCGGAGGTCGGTCAGGGTCAGGTCGGATCGGCAGTCCATCTTAGGCTCCTCTGGTGCCACAGAGGACCGCACACGAAAAAAGCCGCTCTGTGGCGGCTTTTGTTCGAGTGATCTCTCCCAGGCACCGCTGCTATGAATAGCGGCGGTAAAACCAGCGGTTGGACAGGGGTCGGATCATGCTCATGGCCGGAACCCTAGCGCAAACCGGCGCGGGGTCAAGAGGCGGTATCGCCCTGTCGGCCTAACCTGTGGTCGTCGGTGTGCCGCGGGCTGGCGTTTCAGGGGCCAGTGCCAGTGCGGCAATCGCCCCCGGGGCTGCAGCGATCACCTCGTCGCCGGCCCGGGCAAGGATCGCCGCCAGCGTGCCGAACCAGCCCTGGCCGCGCGAACTGGCCCGGCGCACCAGCCCGATCACGCGCTGCGGCTGGGGTTCGGGAAACCGGGTCAGCGCCATCTCGGGGGCGGCGGCAGATTCGCGCGCGGCGGCAAGCTCGGGCAGGAACGTCAGGCCAAAGCCGCCGCCCACCAGCCCCGCAAGGGTCGAAAGCGAGGAGGCGCCAAGATCGACCCGCGTGTCGCGCCGGTCAAGCGCGCAGACCGCCAGCGCCTGATCGGCCAGGCAATGTCCCTCGTCCAGCAGCAAAAGCTGGCGCGGCAGCAGCGAGGTCGGGTCGGGCACATGGCCTTCGGCGCGCATCCGGCCGATCTGGTCGCAGGACCCGGCAAGCAGGAAGCGGTCGGTGAACAGCGGCGTTTCCTCAAGCCCCTGTTCCCCCGAGGGGAGCGCGATCACGGCGGCATCGAGCCGGCCCTCGGCCAGATCCTCGATCAGGGTTCCGGTGCGAGCCTCGCGCACCCGCAGGTCGAGCCGAAGGTTTTCGGCCCGCAGCAGCGGCAGCGCGGCCGGGATCAGATAGGGCGCCACCGTCGGGATCACCCCGATGGACAGCCGCCCGCCAAGCCCGCGGGTCAGCCGCGCCGTCCGTTCCAGCGCACCAATTTCGGCCAATACACGCCGGGCATGACCCAGCACCTCGTGGCCCGCAGGGGTCAGCGTGACCTTGCGCGGCTGACGTTCCAGCAGCATTACGCCGAGACCCTGCTCCAGATCCTTGATCTGCACCGACAGTGCTGGTTGGCTGACATGGCAGACCTCGGCGGCGCGACCAATCTGTCCCTGTTCTGCCACGGCGACGAAATAGCGGAGTTGGCGGAGTGTTACATTCATAATGGAAGCATATGAAAAGTCACCGGATGCGCAAGGTCGTCTTATGGATTGAAAGAGTGGACTGCGCATCGGCGCCCGGATATGGGAAAATCCGGCAGTGGCGCGCGCGTGGACCAAGTCCGAAATATGCACGTCATGTGCTATGGCTAAGGCCTCGTTTATGATCGTTGTGCGCGTGCCTCGCCCCGTCCGCCCGCCGGGGGATCGGCGGCTTTGGTGGAGAAACCGAGTGAGAATTGCCGTGAGACCAGTCGTTTCGCTCGGGGTCGGACCAGCCGCCGTCTTGCTGGCGACTGCCGCGCTTGCCGACCCGCTCAGCTATTCCGATGCCAGTGGTGACGTTATCTTCTATGGCCAGCTCAGCCCGACCTATCTGGGGTTCGACGATGGCGAGGAAAGCTTTGGGAACCTCGCGGACAATGATATTTCGAATTCGCTGGTCGGGTTCATCCTCGATTGGCGCATTGGTGCCGGTGTCGGCCTTCGGTTCAATCTTGAGGCCTCGATTGGGGCGCCGCAATCCTCGGCGTTCAGCCAGGGTTTCGAGCCGATCTGGGAGTGGGACAAGACCGACCTGAGGCACTTCGAACTGATCCTCGACACTGCTTTCGGCAAGCTGTCGGCCGGGCAGGGCTCGATGGCGACCGATGGAACGCCGGAGCAGGACCTGTCTGGGACATCGCTTGCGGGCTATGTGAGCCGTTCGGATACGGCGGGGGGCTATTTCCTGCGCCAAAGCTCGGGAGATCTGTCGGACATCAATATTGGCAGTGCCTTCATGGATTATAACGGCGGCAGGCAATTCCGCGTGCGCTATGACACGCCCGAATATTCCGGGTTCAGCGCCGCCGCAGCCTATGGCGTCGACATTCTGACCGAGGGCGACGACAACGATTATTACGACATCGCGGTCAATTATGGCGGCGAACTTGGCGCGACGACGGTTGCCGCCTCCCTCGGTTGGTCCTGGGTACATGATCCCGATACCGGGGATACCACGAACCGTCGCCTCGGCTCGATTTCGGTCCTGCACAAGCCCTCCGGGCTGAACGCGACCGTCGCCGCGGGGGCCGAGCCCGATGCCGGCAGCTATGTCTATGGCAAGCTGGGGTGGATCGGCGATGTCCTGGCCGTGGGCAGCACTGCGGTCGCGGTCGACTATTACAACGGCGAGGATTTGGGAATGGACGGTTCGTCCTCGAGGTCCTGGGGCGTCGAGGCGGTACAGAGCTTCGACAAGGCGAAGATCGATGCCTATGTCGGCTGGATAAGCTATGCCTACGATGACGATGCGGCATCCTACCGGGATGCCAGTTCGACCATGGTCGGGATGCGCTGGACGTTCTGATCCCTGTGCCGCCGCCGCCAAAGGCGCGCGGCCCGGCCGAAGCCGCGCCGCCCGGTAGGAACCGTCAGATCAGAGCTGTTCCAGCGTGATCTGGCCGTTGTTGGTGTAGAAGGCGATGTGATCCTTGATCCGCTCGATCCCTTCGGCGGGGTTTTCATACGACCAGGCAGCGTTGGACAGCATGTCGCTTTTCGTCGAGATCGCATAATAGTTGGCGTCGCCCATGTGCCGGCTGTGGGTGGTCTGTTCCGAGCGTTCGAGGAACGCCATGGCGATGTCTTCGCGCGGGAAATAGATCACCGGTTTCATTTCGCCTTCGATCAGTTCAAGGGCATCGTGACTTTCAGCCAGTACGGCGCCGCCTGCGCGAACAACCCAGGTGCCGCCAGCTCTTCGAATTTTGATATGGTAAACCATGGAGGTCTCCTTGCTATGAGTCCCACGAGAATAGCGCGGGTCGTATCAAATAATTTGGATGTTAGCCCTAACCTACAGGGGCGCTGTCGCGGCGTCCAGCCATAGGCCTGCCGCGCCCTCGACACGCTCGGACAGGCGGTCGCGAACGGCCGCGTGATAGATGTCGAGCCAGGTGCGTTCGTCCGCGGACAGCAACGATGGCTCGATCAGCCGGCGGTCGATCGGCACCCAGGTCAGGGTCCGGAACGCCAGCATCGGGCGGTCGTCGGCGCCGGGCAGGGCCGGGGCCGGGACCACGTGGATCAGGTTTTCGATCCTGATCCCGAATTCGCCCTCGCGATAATATCCAGGCTCGTTCGACAGCACCATGCCGGGGTCCAGCGCCACCTCGCCAAGCCGCGATATCCGCTGCGGCCCCTCGTGCACCGAAAGATAGGCACCGACCCCGTGACCGGTGCCGTGGTCGTAATCCTGCCCGGCCCGCCACAGCGCGATCCGCGCCAGCGGGTCGAGGTCGCGACCGGCAAGCCCCTTGGGCCAGCGCGCTTGCGACAGCGCGATCATGCCCTTCAGAACCCGGGTGAAGCAGGCCCGTTGCTCGTCCGTCACCGGGCCGGTGGCGACGGTGCGAGTGATGTCGGTGGTCCCGTCCAGGTACTGCGCACCGCTGTCGATCAGCAGCAACTCGCCCGGGGTGACGGCGCGGTCGGTCGCCTCGGTCACCCGGTAATGCACGATGGCGCCATGCGGGCCGGTGCCCGCGATGGTATCGAAGCTGATGTCGCGCAGCATCGGGTCCTGCCGGCGTTCCTGCTCCAGCCGGCGCACCACGGCGATCTCGGTCAGGCCGCCCTTCGGCGCCTCGGCGTCGAGCCAGGCGAGAAAGCGGCACATGGCGGCGCCGTCGCGCAGATGCGCGGCCTCCATCCCGGCGATCTCGGCCGCGGTCTTGCGTGCCTTGGGCAGCAGGCAGGGGTCGCGGCCTTCGACGATTTCGGCCAGTTTAAGCTGCTCGGCCACCCAGACCGGCGCGCTGGACGGGTCGATCCGCACGCGGCCGGTCAGCGCCTGCAGCGCCGGGCCAAAGGCCTCGGGCTCGGCCAGCCGCACCGATGTGCCGAGATGCCTGTGCAATTCAGTTGAGACCTTGGCGGCCGCACAGAACAGATCGACGCTGCCATCGCCGTGCAGCATTGCAAAGGCATGAGGAACCGGATTGCGGGGTATGTCGCTGCCGCGGATGTTCAGAAGCCAGGCGATGGAATCGGGCAGTGTCAGCACATTGGCGGCGATGTCGTCGTCCCGCAGCGCCTCGGCCAGGGTTGCGCGCTTGGCCTCGTGGCTCTGTCCGGCAAGTTCCAGCGGATGGGCTGCAATCTGTCCCAGGGGCGGGGCCGGCTGGTCGGCCCAGATCCGGTCGATCAGGTTCGCGGTCGGGACAAGACCGATCCCGGCGGGGCCGCAGCGCGCCGAAAGCTTGCGCAGTTCTTCGACCGTGTGCAGCCGCGGGTCGAACCCGATCTGCCCGCCCTCGGGCAGTTGCGCCACCAGCCAGTCGCCAAGCTTGGTTCCGGGCCAGGCAACGGGCGTGAAATGGTCGAGATCGACCTGGGTGCGGACCTGCAGGCGATAGCGGCCATCGACGAAGACCCCGGCAATGCCGTCCAGCACCGCGCAGAACCCCGCCGAGCCGGTGAAACCGGTCAGCCAGGCCAGCCGATCGTCATGCGCCGCCACATATTCGCCCTGGTGCACATCCGCCCGCGGCACCAGAAAACCGTCGAGCCCTGCTGCCGCGATCTCGGTGCGCAGCAGCGCCAGACGAGGCGGCCCGTCCTCGGGGCGTGTCGGAGCGTCGAAGGACTGGAACATGGCAGGGATCCCGTTGCTGCCGGCAAAGCGCTCCGGCGCGAACACCTAGCCGTGACGGGCGGCGGGACACAAGGCCCGCGGCGACCGGCCGCGAGCCCCGCGGGCAGGTGGGTCGGGCGCGCTGGCATCAGATTGGCCAGCGCGCCCCGAGGATCCGATGTCGGTCCCGGATCAGGCGGCGCGGTTCCGGCGCGCGCGCAGGATCCCGAGCCCGCCAAGTGCTGCGGCAAGTGCGGGCAGCGAGGCCGGCAGCGGCACAGGGGCGGGCTGGTCAAAGAAAGCGACGTCGCGCGCGCGTTGCGGATAGGTCCCGCTGTCCGCGAGCAAGAGCACCGCGCTCCATTCGTCATCACCCCAGAAGGCGCCATCGCCGTCGAGATCGAGCAGCCGGATCACCCAGTCGCCGATCGAGTCGGAATCGTTCGAGGTAATCAGGAACTCGCCAGTCTGCTCGTTGAGCGCCATGGAAAAGCCCGCGAGGAAATCGTAGGTGTCGCCGAGCACGCTCGTGTTCCACACCTCCTCTGTCTCGCCATCTCCGTCGATCATCCCCGAGCCGTCGAGGTCGGTCAGCCGGAACACCGAGGCGATGTCATCTTCGCCCGCCTGCCATTGCCAGGTCCAGACCGAGCCCAGGCCCGCCGCGATGGCAAGGTCGAACTCGGCTGTCGTGCCTTGGCCTTCGGTTGCAAAAGCCGTGACCTCGGACGCGCCGATCACGCCGTCGCCATCGGCATCGCGGGCGGCATAGATCGTGTCGGGCGTGGCGCCGGAGGTGTCGGCGATATAGGCCGTGTCGCCGTCGAAGGCGATCTCGAACGGCGAGGAGGAGGGATTGATCGCGGTCAGATCGAGCCAGCGGGTCGCCTCGCCCGCGTCGTTGGCGTCGCCGTCGCCGTTCAGATCGATGGTGCGATAGACATAGTCGCCGGTTGGATTGCCTTTGGTGTCAGCCTCGACCACATAGATCGCACCATCCGGCCCTTCGGCGATGCCGTTCGGCGTGTTCAGCGCGTAACCCGATGCGTTGTCCGACCCCGAGAACCAGACCGTCGCTTCGCCCGCCCCGTTCGCAGTGCCATCGCCATTCTTGTCGAGCGTCCGGTAGATCGTGTCGGTGCTTCCATCGCCCAGATAGACGGCGCCGCCTGCGGCCTGTGTGACGCTAAAGACGTTGCCGGTCGGCGAGGACAGGCCGGAATTGTTGGTCGCGTCGAAATAGGTCGTGGCCTCGCCCGGGTCGTTGGTGTCGCCGTCACCATTGAGGTCGCGCAGCAGCACGACGCTGTCGGTGGTCTGGTCGGCAAGCAGAAAGGGCGAAACCGTTGTCGCCGAGACGACAGAGCCGCACAGGGGCAGAATTGCCCCCGCGAGAAGAAGAGAACGCATGGAAAAGTCTCCCGTTTCCGGGCGGCGGTGGCCGCTGGCCAATCCCGCCCCCGTCTGGTTTGGAATTAACTCGGCCTGGCCTGAGGCTGGGAGAGTGTCGCCTCGATAAAGATTCCGAGAGAAACTGTCAATTAATGCTGAGCAGCGTTTCGGGCAGGCCGCTAGCCCGCCCGCTTAATCCCCGCAAACCGCGCCCGCGCCCGCGGGTCGGTGTCGAACAGCGAGGCAAGCTGCTCGGTCATCGCGCCGGCAAGCTGTTCGACGTCGGTGATTGTCACCGCCTTCTGGTAGTAGCGCGTCACGTCATGGCCGATGCCGATGGCGATCAGTTCCACCTGCTTGCGCCGCTCGATCATGGCGATCACGTCGCGCAGGTGCTTTTCAAGGAAATTCGCCGGGTTGACCGAAAGCGTTGAATCGTCGACCGGCGCGCCGTCCGAGATCACCATCAGGATCTTGCGCGCCTCGAGCCGTCCGGTGACGCGGCGGTGCGCCCATTCCAGCGCCTCGCCGTCGATGTTTTCCTTCAGCAGGCCTTCCTTCATCATCAGCCCGAGGTTGTCGCGCGACCGCCGCCAGGGCGCGTCCGCGGACTTGTAGATGATGTGGCGCAGGTCGTTCAGCCGACCGGGCCGCTGGGCGCGCCCTTCCTTCAGCCACAACTCGCGGGCCTGCCCGCCCTTCCAGGCGCGCGTGGTGAAGCCGAGGATCTCGACCTTGACCGAACAGCGTTCGAGCGTGCGCGCCAGAACATCGGCGCAAATCGCTGCAATCGAGATCGGCCGGCCGCGCATGGAGCCCGAGTTGTCCAAGAGCAGCGTCACCACGGTGTCGCGGAATTCGGTGTCCTTTTCGATCTTGAAGCTGAGCGGCGTCGTCGGGTTTGCCACCACCCGCGCCAGCCGGCCGGCGTCGAGAATGCCTTCCTCCAGATCGAACTCCCAACTGCGGTTCTGCTGGGCCTGCAACCGGCGCTGCAGCTTGTTGGCCAGCCGCGAAACGGCGCCCTTCAGCGGTTCGAGCTGCTTGTCGAGATAGGCGCGCAGCCGCTCCAGCTCCTCGGGCTCGGCCAGATCGGAGGCGCTGATCGTCTCGTCGAAAGCGTTGGTGAAGACCTGATAAGCGGGGTCGGCGTCGGAGACAGGCGCGGGCGGCGGCGGTTCGAGCGGCGCCTCGCCATCGGGCATCTCGGTCTCGTCGCTCATCTCCTGATCGGCGGCATCGTCCATCGACACCTGCGCCTCGGAGGAATCGTCGGTCGATTCCTGCTCCCGGTCGGCCTCGGCCTCATCCTCCTGCTGGCTGTCGTCCTGGTCGGACTGCTCGCTTTCGGTGTCTTCCTGCTGGTCCTCGGCGTCCTCGGGGTCGTTGTCGTCCTCGGTGTCGGGATCCTCGCCGAGCTGGTCGCCATAGCCCAGATCCTCGATCACCTTGCGGGCAAAGCGGGCGAAGGCAGCCTGATCGTCGAGGCATCCCTCCAGTCCGGTCAGGGTGTCTGCAGCCGAGCCTTCGAGATAGTCGCGCCAGAGGTCGAGCACATGCTGGGCGCCCTCGGGCAGATCGCGGCCGGTGGCAAGCTGGCGGATCAGATATCCCGCGGCGACCGACAGCGGCGCATCGCTCGACTTGGTGATCTGGGCATAGCCCTTGCGGCTGGCCTCGTTCGCGATCTTTGCGTCGATATTGACCGCGGTGCCGGGCATGACGCGGGCACCCACCGCCTCGCAGCGCGCCGTCTCCATTGCCTCATAAAGGTCAAGCGCCATCTGGCCCGCGGGCAAATAGCGGCGGTGCACGGCCGCGTCGTGATAGCGGTGGCGCAGCGCAAAGGCATCGGCGGTCCCGCGCGCCAGCATCACCTCGTCGCGGGTCATGCGGCGGCTGACCTGCGGCAGGCGCATCTGATCGCCAGACATCCCCGGCGGGTCGACCGTGAACTGGATCTTGATCTCGGGGTCGTCGGCCATGACCCGCGTCGCCTCTATCAAGGCTTTCTTGAACGGATCGGCGGGATTGTCGGATTGGGACATGGTCGTCTCGGGCGCTGTGGGCGTTATTCAGGGGCATCCTAGGCGTATTCGGCAGGGGATGCCATGCAGGTTCCGACCGGCCCGAGGCCACGCACCTGTGTATCCGTTCGGTCGCGCCTTTGGGGTCAGTTCCAGAACGGCTTGCGGGTCGCCAGGCCGTTCCAAAGCTCCCTCGCGTGACACCAGGCGGTTTCGGCATGGGCGGAACGGGTGCCGAGAAGCCAGCCGACCGCGCGCTGAGCCGCGGCATTGCGCGCACCGGGGCTGTCGGCCTTGCAGAGCATCGCCTCGGCCATCGCCAGATCGTTCAGATCGCCAAAGACGGTCTGAAGCTTTTTCAGCCGCCGGACGAATTCGTCGACCGCCTTCGGCGCATAAAGCGGGCCGAGGAACTCGATGGTATAGCGCAGCTTCTTCAGTTCCTTGCGCAGTTCATGGCGTTGTTCGATCGACAGATGGTCGATGCCTGCCGCGCGCTTTCGGACCGACTTCCAGCATTTCGCCAGCGCCGCGTCGGCGTGTGCGCGGATCGGCAGCGCCAGCCGCGCGGTCTGGTTGAAATCCTCGGGCGCAAGCCAGCGCCGGGTCTCGATGAAGCAGGCGAGGTCGATCTGGAACGCCTGGGTGCGCGGCGCGACAAGCGCGCGGCGCAGTTCGTCGCGCACCGCCTCGCGCCGGGTCTCAACTGCGCTGCGCAGGGCGGCAAAACCGGGCTCGGCCGGATGCTCGAGTGCTGCCGGGTCCACCAGATCGGTGATCACCACATCGAGATCGCGCAACGCGCCGACCTCGGCGCCAAGGTGGCGCGCTTCGTCGTTCAGGCGGGTGAGTTCGGGATGGCCGATGATGGGTCGGAAGATCCAGAAGGCCGAACGCAACCGGCGCAGCCCGATCCGCAGCTGATGCGGGCCTTCGGGCGCGTCGGTGGCGCAGACAAGATCGACGTTCGTCGCGATCTGATCGAAGCATTCGCGCAGCACGTCGCGCGCCGCGATCTCGGATGTCATCGCGGGCGACAGCGGCACATCGCGCGCGTTGCGGGGCAGGGGGTCGGCTTCGACCTGACCAGTTTCGGCCAGCATGAAGCCGCGGGCGGATTTCGACAGGGTCGACAGGTGCAGCCCGCCATCGGGGAAAAGCTGTCCGGTCAGGTTATAGAGCGCATCGACCTCGCCCTCGATCAGCTCCAGTTCGGCCTCGCGGAACGGACGTTTCTGGTCGCCGGCAATGATCTCGCCGATGTCGATCGACAGCTCGACCCGCGCACCGCCGGGCAGCGTCAGCATCGAGGCGGCGCGCTTCATCACCGTTTCGCAGACCGGCAGCAACTCGCAACCGTTGACCGCAGCCTCGATTTCAGCGCGCAGGGCCGGCTCGGGGATCCGGGTCAGATCGATCCGGCCGCCGGGGGCCGGGGTCTCGACCTCGTCGCTGCGCTGAAGGCCACCGCTCAGAGTCGCGTTCGACTTGATGGTCTGGAGCCAGCGCCGCCCGTCGCGGCGCAGGCGCAGCGCGGTTCCGGCCTGCCGCAAGCGGTAGTCCGGGGTGTCGAAATAGACACTGCGCAGGGTCCGGGTCTGTGTCGTGCCCGCGGCCAGCCCCAGCGACTTCAGCCTGGTTTTCAGGCGGCGGGCGGAGTCCTCGTCGAGGACGAATTTCAACTCGATCTCGGTCATATCCGGGATATATAAAAAGCATACTTCAGGTACAAGCCATAACAGGTACGAGCGGCGCAGGCCGGCGCGACTGTCGGCGCCCGACCATGCGGCCGTCCGCCGATGCGCAAGCTTGGGGCCGGCCGGTCAGCCCGGCGTGTTCTCAACGCTGCCCATGGTCAGCAAGGCGTTGCGGAATTCCGGATCGCTCAGCACCACCTCGGCGGCGCCAAGCCGCTGTGCCTGCAGCAGGGCACGGGTGGTCTGTGTCTGCGCCAGATCCACCGCACGGGGCAGCGGCAGGCCGCGCCCCAGACCCGCCATGATCAGCCCGGCATAAAGATCGCCGGTGCCGGCGAGTGCGACGGGAACATGTGCGGTCGGATGCCGGCCGATCCCGTCGGGGCCGAACAGGATGCTTTCGATCATCCCCGGCGGCGTCTCGGCCAGCGCACAGCCGGTGACGATCAGCTGCGCCTCTGGCGACAGCGAAAGCCGCCCCGCCGCGCGTTGCAGATCGGAAAGCGTCGCAATCGCCATCCCGGTCAGATGCGACAGCTCGAAAGGGTTCGGCGTTGCGATGTCGGCCAGCGGAAGCAGCCGGTCGCGCATCACCTCGGCAATCGCCTCGGGGACATAAAGCCCCGGACCCGCATCGCCCATCACCGGATCGCACAGATATCGCAGCCCCGGGTTCGCGGCCTTGGCCCGGGCGATGAACCCGGCCGCGAGCAGCGCCACCTCGACCGATCCGAAATAGCCCGTGACGATGAAGGCCGCGCGTCCGGGCAGGCCCCGTTCCTCGGCCCCGAGCAGCAGATCGGCAAAGAAATCGCCGGGCAGCGCGCGACCGCGCAGGGTCGGATAGTCGGGCGTGTTCGAGAATACCACGGTCGGGATCGCTGCCACCTCGAGCCCTGCGGCCAGCATCGGAAAGACCGCAGCCGAATTGCCGACATGGCCGAAGACGACCTGGCTCTGAATCGAGATCACGAGGGGCGGACGCATCGGCAAGGGCTCTCCGGCCTGTTGGGCGATCCGGGGCTGTTTGGCGGGCGGATCGGCGGGGTTGACCGGTTTCCCATAGAGCAGATGGCCAAGCGGGTGCAATCGCTCGACCGGACGGCGGGACGGCCGCGTGCCCCCTTTGGCGGTGGATTTCGACGGCAAGCCCGCGAATGGCGACAGCAGGTCGCCCGGACCCTGCAATGCGCGCAGGTGCTAGGCGAAATGCGAAAACTGATATGCTAGTAATACCTGTGGGCATTCACTCCGCCCGACATTTCGTTTAAGAGCGCAATCGACCTCAGCGATTTCACGTTCTTGCCCGATGGGACCAGGAACTGGCTGAAGCCTGATGCACCACTGCCGAAGCGAGGATACCGTCCATGTCGAGCCGAATTGCACACGCCGGGCTGCGCGCCAAGATAACGAGCGCGGAAGAGGCCGCCACGTTCATCAAGAACGGAATGAACGTGGGGATGAGCGGCTTCACCGGCTCCGGCTATCCCAAGGTGGTGTCGCAGGCGCTGGCCGACCAGATCGAAGCCACCCACGCCGCGGGCGATCCGTTCAAGATCGGCGTCTGGACCGGTGCCTCGACCGGCCCCGAACTTGATGGCGCGCTGGCCAAGGCGGACGGGATCGGGTTCAGGTTGCCCTACAGTTCCGATCCGATCGCCCGCGACAAGATCAACCGCGGCGAGATCAACTATTTCGACATGCACCTCAGCCACGTGGCGCAGATCGCCTGGGAGGGCTTTCTCGGCCCGCTCGATACCGCGGTGATCGAGGTTGCGGGGATCACGCCCGAGGGCGACCTGATCCCGTCGACCTCGGTCGGCAACAACAAGACCTGGCTCGACCAGGCCAAGCAGATCATCCTCGAGGTGAACTCCTGGCAGAACCTGCAGCTCGACGGGATGCACGACATCTATTACGGCACGGCGCTGCCGCCGAACCGGGTGCCGATTCCGCTGATCCGGCCCGACGACCGCATCGGCCAGCCGCATTTCCGCTGCGATCCTGCCAAGGTCGTCGCCGTGGTCGAAACCGACTCGCCCGACCGCAACCTGCCCTTTGCCGCGCCCGACGCCAACGCCAAGGCAATTGCCGGGCACCTGCTGGAGTTCCTCAAGAACGAGGTCAAGCAGGGCCGGCTGCCGCCGTCGCTGTTGCCGCTGCAGTCGGGTGTCGGCAACGTCACCAATGCGGTGCTGGCCGGTCTGATGGATGCGCCGTTCGAGAACATGACCTCGTTCACCGAGGTGATCCAGGACGGCATGATCGACCTGCTTGAATCGGGCAAGCTGCTGATGGCCTCGGCCACCGCGTTCTCGCTGAGCCCGGCGATGGCGGAACGGCTGAACCGCGATGCCTCGTGGTTCCGCGACAAGCTGATCCTGCGCCCGCAAGAGATCTCGAACCATCCCGAACTGGTGCGGCGGCTGGGCTGCATTGCCATGAACGGGCTGATCGAGGCCGACATCTACGGCGCTGTCAACTCGACCCATGTCATGGGATCGAAAATCCAGAACGGCATCGGCGGGTCGGGCGATTTCGCGCGCAACGCCTTCGTCTCGATCTTCATGACCCCGTCGACGGCCAAGGGCGGCGCGATCTCGGCGATCGTGCCACAGGTCAGCCATGTCGATCACATCGCGCAGGACGTGCAGGTCATCGTCACCGAACAGGGTCTGGCCGACCTGCGCGGGCTGGTACCGCGCCAGCGTGCCATGCTGATCATCGAAAACTGCGCCCATCCCGATTTCCGCGACGCGCTGAAGGACTACTATGAACGCGCGCTGCGCGGCTCGTTCGGCCAGCAATCGCCGTCGCTGCTGACCGAGGCGTTGTCCTGGCATCAGCGTTTCGTCGAAACCGGCTCGATGCGGCCCTAGGTCCCCCAACCTGCAGGGCCGGCCACCGCGGCTGGCCCTGCAGGCTGAAATCCTGCCAGACTCGATCCCGAAAACGAAACAAGGCGCGCCTTTCGGCGCGCCTTTTCGTCTGGGACCAACGTCCGGGATCGGCCGGGGATTACTCCTCGCCGGCCTCCTCGGCATCGTCTTCCGCGTCATCGCTGCTGGCGGCAAGGCCGGACGGGGCCGAGATCGAGGCGATGGTGAAATCGCGGTCGATGGTCGGCTTGGCGCCCTCGGGCAGCTTGATCATCGAGATCGACACGTGGTCGTGCAGATCGAGCCCGGCAAGCGAAGCCTCGATCTTCTCGGGGATGTCGCCCGCGGTGACCACAAGTTCAACCTCGGGGCGCACAACGGTCAGAACGCCGCCTTTTTTCAGGCCGGGGCAGTCCTTTTCATCCGTGAACTCGACGGGGATGAACAGGTTGACCTTCGAGGTCCGGCGCAGGCGCATGAAGTCGACATGCGTCGGCAGGTCCTTGACCACGTCGCGCTGAACGCCACGGCAGATCACGCGCACGTCTTCCTGTCCCTCGACCTTCATGTTGAAGAGCGTCGAGAGGAAGCGGCCCGCCCGGAGCCGCTTGAGCAGCACGTTGAACGGCAGGTTGATGGCAACCGGGTCGCTGCCGCCGCCATATATGATGCCTGGTACGAGCCCGTCCCTGCGAGCTTGACGAGCGGCCCCCTTGCCTGTCCCCGTGCGTACCGTGGCGCTAAGATCTGGAATCTCGCCAGCCATTGGTATCTCCTGAATTGCGGGCATCCTCCAAGGGTGTATGCCCAGGTTTGTAGAAGCGTGCCCTATAAGGTGAAACCGCCTTAAGGGAAAGGGCTAATCCTGGCGCGCGGAGGGACAGCGGCCACCCGGAAATCCCCGCCTGACTTGATTGAGGTCATGGACGAAACGTTAACGATACGTAAACCTGATACCGGCAACCCGCGACGGGGGAGTCGCGTCAGCTGAGGGGGTGGGTCGCATGAACGCCATGAAGGAGATGTCGACAGAGATGCCGAAGGCGGCAGCGGTCGAACGGATGATGGATCTTGCCAGTCGATGGCAGAAGCTCGGGCTTACGGCCGCGGTCTGGTCGAATCCAGCGATGCTGGAGCGGATGGCCGCCATGCATGCCGAGTGGACAGGGTTCCTGTCACGGCGGATGCAGGAAAACCTGAAAGTTCAGGGCGAATGTCTGGGCTGCACCGATCCGGTGGAGTTCCAGGAGATACAGGGGCGTTTCTTCAAGACGGCCTTTGACCAATATTGCGCCGAGATCGGAAAACTGGTGCGAATGCAACAGTCTGCCTTCGAAGAGCTTGAGGTCAAGGGGTCCGGCGACTGACACGCCGGGAAGCGCAATGTACCGGGAGGACCCCGAGGGGGGGCTGGAGTTGCGTGGTTCGAAAATGAGAACGGCCCTGGCCGCCGCCGTACCCAAGGGGTGCTGGCGGCGGTTTCTGTTTCAGCGGGTGCAGGGTGTGACGACTCAAGCCGCGCGCCGCGCGGTGCCTCGCGGTCAGTCTCGGCCCGTTTCGGGCGCCGAAACCGGACGCGGGGCGGACTTCCGGCCAGCCAAAGCGGTTCGGAAGGCTTCCCGCGGCTGCAGCAGGGCGTGGCAGATTGACGCCAAGACGGTCGCCCTTCCAGCGTCGAGGTCTCGCCGGAACCCGGGGGGCGAGTGTTGCCGCCAGCGCAAAGCCGGGTTTCCGTCTCATGCTGCAGCGCCGAATCGGGGTGGCGCGTTGCCGGGTACCAGAGTGGCCAGGCGCTTTGGGAAACCAGCAGGACTTGGGATCGGAGCGGATGCTGCACCTGCACAATCGGGCAATGGCCCGGGGCGGCCACGGGCATTGCAAGAGGGCGGCATGTGGTGCGGCGATCCGCCACGCCGGTCGGGGCACCGGCGAACCGGCCTGCGGACGCGCGCCCCGCGGCACTTGCCCGGATGATTGCGTCAACATTTGCAGGGTGACATCGTCGCGCCAGCGAGTAAGACACGTGCCGAGGGCCTGAGCCCCATGCACAAGGACCTTTGTTCTGCATTTCGGCGCCACGGCCCGATTCGTGGCAAGGCCGCTATGTTCCCGCTCTGAAATGAGGAAAAGACCATGACTGTGAAAGTTGCCATCAACGGTTTCGGCCGCATCGGACGCAACGTGCTCCGCGCCATCGTTGAGAGCGGCCGTGATGACATCGAAGTCGTCGCGATCAACGATCTGGGCCCGGTCGAGACCAACGCGCACCTCATCCGCTTCGATTCCGTGCACGGCCGCTTCCCCGGCACCGTCACCACCACCGAAGACACGATCGACGTTGGCCGCGGTCCGATCAAGGTGACCGCGATCCGCGATCCCAAGGAACTGCCCTGGGGCGACGTCGACATCGCGATGGAATGCACCGGTATCTTTACCGCGCGCGACAAGGCGGCCTTCCACCTGGCGAACGGCTCCAAGCGGGTGCTGATCTCGGCTCCGGGCGAGGGTGCCGACAAGACCATCGTCTTCGGCGTCAACGACGACGTGCTGACCAAGGACGACCTCGTGGTATCGAACGCGTCCTGCACCACCAATTGCCTGTCGCCGGTCGCCAAGGTGCTGAACGACCTGATCGGGATCGAGAAGGGGATGATGACCACCATCCACTCCTACACCGGTGACCAGCCGACCCTCGATACCCTGCACAAGGATCTCTATCGTGGCCGTGCCGCGGCACTGTCGATGATCCCGACCTCGACCGGTGCTGCCAAGGCCGTGGGTCTGGTGCTGCCCGACCTGAAGGGCAAGATGGACGGCTTCGCGATCCGCGTGCCGACCCCGAACGTCTCGGTCGTCGACCTGAAGTTCATCGCCAAGCGTGCGACCACCGTCGAAGAGATCAACGAGGCGATCAAGGCCGCGGCCGATGGCCCGATGAAGGGCGTTCTGGGCTATACCGTCTACAAGAACGTGTCGTCCGACTTCAACCACGACCCGCATTCGTCGATCTTCCACCTCGACCAGACCAAGGTCATGGACGGCACCTTCTGCTCGATCCTGACCTGGTACGACAACGAATGGGGCTTCTCGAACCGTATGGCCGATACCGCGGTCAAGATGGGCTCGCTGATCTGATCGCGATCTGATCCCGGGGGCTTCCCCCGAAAACGCCGGCCGGGCCCTGTGCCCGGCCGGTTTGCGTTTGGGCGGTGCTTTGGGGCAAGGTGCGCGGTCGCGCGGCGCGCTCAGCCAAGTGCCGAGCGCAGCATGCGGATCGCGGTGATGGCAAGAAACAGCGCGAAGGCGCGCTTGATCCAGACCGTGTCGAGCCTGTGCGCGAGATGGGCGCCGAAGGGCGCGAAGCCAACCGAGAACGGCAGGATCACCGCAGCGCCGAGCAGGCTGACATAACCCACCGAGACCGGCGGCCGGCCGGGCAGGCCCCAGCCAGAGGCGACAAATCCGATTGTGGCGGGCAGCGCGATCAGGAAGCCGAAGGCCGCCGCCGTGCCGACGGCGCGGCGGATCTCGACCGAAAAGGCGGTCAGGATCGGAACCGACAGCGTGCCGCCACCGATCCCCATCAGGGCCGACAGCAGGCCGACGATGCTGGCAATTGCCCAGTTTGCGGCGCGGTGCACCGGCAGATGCGCCGCCAGCACCAGATTGCGCGGCGCGGCCATGTTGACCGCGACCAACAGCGCGATGCCGCCGAAGATCGCCTTGAGGCCGTCGGCATTGATGTAGCGCGCCACCAGCCCGCCGGTCAGCGCCCCGATCACGATGCCGGGCCCCCAAAGCCACAGCAGCCCGGTATCGACGGCGCCACGCTTCTGATGCGCCCGGGCCGAGCTGAGCGAGGTGAAGATGATGGTGGCAAGCGAGGTCGCGACCGACATGTGCATCGAGATCTCGGGCGGGAAATGCGTGGCCGACAGCAGCCAGAACAAGGCAGGCACCAGAACGATGCCGCCCCCCACGCCGAGAAGCCCGGCAAGCAGTCCGGCCAGCACCGCGGTGGCGCAAAGCCCGGCCAGCAGGATGGCCGCCTGCATCAGGCTGATGTCTGTCATGGCGATCCTGCCTTTCGCTGTCGGCGCCGGTTGCTACCGCTGCACCCGCAGCATCGGTTGTAGCGTGCTGCCCGGCGCTGGCAAGCCGTCAGGCAGAGGCGGAACTTGCGTCCGTTTTGTGATAGAATGAGACGTCCGGCACCGCCCGGCGCCGGTGAAACGCTCGTTGAGGAGAACGTCATGAAACCCGTCGTACTTCTGGTCGGTCGTCTGCCCGATGTGGTCCGGCAGGCTGCCCGAGAACTCGAGGATCTGCCCATCCAATGGCTGGGCGCTCACAACCGCGAGGAGGTCGTGGCCCAGCTCGATGCCGAGCCGAACATTCGCTCGGTCGTGGTGGGAGCAGGGCTCGACGATATGTTGCGGGGCGAACTGGTAGGGCTGATCGCGGCGCGGCGCCCGGATCTGTGCATCCATTTCAAGGATCGCGCCTCCGGCCCGGCCGGGCTCGCGCCCTTCGCGCGCCGGATCGCCGAATCCGAGATGCTGCACTGGACCCGGCTCGACACGGTCTGAGCCGGCGGACGATCTGCGCTCGACTTCGGCGGATATTCCGGGCTATCCCGCCTCTGTCGCACCGGTGACTGCGAGGGAGAGAGGATGACCTTCGACCGTTCCATCAAGATCGCGCCGTCGATCCTTTCCGCCGATTTCGCCAACTTCGGCGCAGAGATCCGTGCCATCGAATCCGAGGGCGCCGACTGGGTGCATGTCGACGTGATGGACGGTCATTTCGTGCCGAACCTCACCTTCGGTCCGCCGGCGGTCAAGGCGTTCCGCCCGCATGTGACAACCGTCATGGACGTGCACCTGATGATCGCGCCGGTCGATCCCTTTATCGAGGCCTATGCCGAGGCGGGCGCCGACTTCCTGACCGCGCATATCGAGGCGGGCCCGCACATCCACCGCACCTTGCAGGCGATCCGCGGCGCCGGGATGAAGGCGGGCGTGGCGCTCAACCCCGGAACCGGAATCGCGGACGTGGCCTATCTGCTCGACATGGTCGACCTGATCCTGGTGATGACGGTGAACCCAGGCTTCGGCGGGCAGAAGTTCATCCATTCCCAGATCGAGAAGGTGCGCGCACTGCGCGCCATGATCGGCGACCGCCCCGTCCATATCGAGATCGACGGCGGCATCACCCCGGAAACCGCCCCGCTGATGGCGGCCGCTGGTGCCGACGTGCTGGTGGCGGGCTCGGCGGTGTTCAAGGGCGGATCGGTCGACAATCCCGCGCCCTATGGCCAGAATATCCGGGCGATCCGGGCCGCGGCCGAGGGCGCGCGCGAAACCGCCTGAACCGGGCGGACCCGCCTGTTGCTATTCGTCTATCTGAATGTGAAACTGCCGCCGAAACGGGGCGGGAGGAACCTCAGATGACACTGACACGACGCCGGATGCTGCAGGCGAGCTTGGCCGGGGCGTTCCTGCCCCTGGTTCCGCGGTGGGCGCGGGCCGAGATCGCGCTTGGCGACATGCGCATCGACACCCTCAGCGACGGGCACCTCGTGCTGCCGCCTGACTTCATCTTTGGCCCGATGCCGCAACAGGCGCTGCCCGCGGTGCTGGCCCCATTCCACATCTCGCTCGACACGCCGCTTCTGCCGGACTGCAACCTCACGCTCCTGCGCCGGGGCGAGGACGTCGTGCTGTTCGACGCCGGGGCCGGGCTGACTTTTCAGGATACGGCCGGAAAACTGCCCGCGGCGCTCGACGCGATCGGGCTTGCCCCCGAAGAGGTCACCCACGTGATCTTCACCCATGGTCATCCCGATCACCTCTGGGGCGTGCTCGACGATTTCGACGAGCCGTTCTTTGCCAATGCCCAGCACATGATGGGCAAGACCGAATGGGATTTCTGGATCGACCCGCAGACGGCGGACCGGATCGACGCGGCGCGGACGACATTCGCCATCGGCGCGCGACGACGGCTTGAGGCGATGGAAGACGCGATGCTGTTTTTCGCCGACGGGGAGGAGATCCTGCCCGGCGTCGCCGCCCGCATGACCCCGGGTCACACCCCCGGTCACATGTCGTTCGAACTGCGTTCGGGCAGCGAAAGCCTGATGGTGCTGGGCGACGCGATCAGCAATCACCACGTGGCCTTTGCCCGGCCAGACTGGCCTTCGGGCTCGGATCAGGATACGGCACTGGCGGCCGCGACGCGCGTGGCGTTGTTGGACCAGATTGCAGCCATGCAGATGCCGGTCATCGGCTTTCACCTGCCGGGCGGCGGTTTGGGCCGTGCGGAGCGGGACGGATCGTCTTATCGTTTTGTCGCGGAAGGGGAGTGAGTCCCCGACTAGAAGAGGAGACGCGCCATGGCCGCCATCCCCCCGGTCTGCGACTTTGGCTGGAAGGCCCCGGATTTCACCCTGCCCGGAACCGACGGGCAGGACCATTCGCTGAGCGGCATTGCCGGTCCCCGCGGCACGCTTGTCATGTTCATCTGCAACCACTGCCCCTATGTGCTGGCGGTGATCGACCGCATCCTGCGCGATGCGCGCGATCTCGAAGCGCTGGGGATCGGGGTTGCCGCGATCTGTTCGAACGACGCGACGACCCATCCCGACGACAGTTTCGAGAACATGAAGCTTCGGGCCGCCGACTGGGGCATGACCTTCCCCTATCTGCGCGACGAGGATCAGTCGGTCGCCCGTGCCTATGACGCCGTCTGCACACCGGATTTCTTCGGCTTCAATGCCGATCTCGCCCTGCAATACCGCGGACGGCTCGATGCCTCGCGCAAGCAGACCGGCCCCGAGGACCTTCGCCGCGACCTTTTCGAGGCGATGAAACTCGTCGCCGAAACCGGCCGCGGCCCGGAGGAGCAAATCCCCTCCATGGGCTGTTCGATCAAATGGAAAGCGGCATGAACATAATCTTCGACCTCGACGGAACGCTGATCGACAGCGCCCCCGATATCCAGGCTGTGGCGGGCGCGATCCTGACCGGGCTCGGCAAGCCGCCGCTGACGCTTGCCGAAACCCGCGACTTCATCGGCGAGGGCGCCAAGGTGCTGGTCAGCCGCATGATGGCGGCCCGCGGCATTGTCGAGACGCCCGAAATGCACGCCGAGATCTATGGCAATTTCGTCGCCGAATACGAAAATGCTGTCGATCTGGCGGTGTTCTATCCCGGCGTGCTCGACTCGCTGGCGCTGCTGAAGGATCAGGGCCACCAGCTTGGCCTTTGCACCAACAAGCCCGAAAAGCCGGCGCGCGCCGTGCTGCGCCACATGGGGCTCGATACCACGTTCGACGCCTTCATCGCCGGCGGCATGGTCCCGGCGGTCAAACCCGACCCGGCGCCGCTGCACGCGGTGATCCGCGAACTCGGCGGCGGCCCGACGCTTTATGTCGGCGACAGCGGCACCGATGCCCGCACCGCCCGCAACGCCGGCATCCCGTTTGCGCTTTATACCGAAGGCTATCGCAAGACCCCGGTCGACCAGATCCCGCACGACTGGGCCTTTGACGACTTCGCCAGCCTTCCCGGCATCGTTTTGGCGGCGGGTGCCGGCCGCGCGGCCGCTCAATGAGGGCTTTCGTCTTCGACGTGGACGGAACGCTGGCCGAGACCGAGGATGCCCATCGGCGCGCCTTCAACGCCGTATTCCGCGACTTCGGGCTCGACTGGCACTGGGACCTGGAACTGAACCGCGAGTTGCTGGCCGTTTCGGGCGCGATCGAGCGCATGTCGGCCTTCCAGCAGCGCCTGCCCGATGCGGCCCGGGTCGATCAATCGACGCTCGAGGCGATGCAGCGCGCAAAGCGCGATGTCTATCGGGAGATGATCGCCGACGGCTCTCTGGCCCCGCGGCCCGGCGTGCTGCAGCTTTTGGGCGAAGCGCGGGCCGAAGGTATCGCGCTTGCCATAGCAACCGCGTCCGGTCGCGAAAGCCTTGCGGCGCTGTTTGCCGGCACGTTCCGGCAGCCGGTCGAGACATTGTTCGACGTCGTGGTCACGGCCGAGGACGTGCGCACCAAGAAGCCCGACCCCGAGGTCTATCTTGTCGCGCTCGACCGCCTCGGTCTGTCCGCACCCGAGGCGCTGGTTTTCGAGGATTCGCCCGTGGGCTATCGCGCGGCGCGGGCAGCAGGCCTTTCGGTGGTGGTCACTCCCTCGGAATTCGGCCCCCATGACGCGGATTTCAGCGAGGCGACGGTCGTCCCCTCGCTTGCGCCCGAAAACTGGCCGCGCTTCGGCTTTCACCCCCGGACCGCTGCGCCAGAGGCACTGCGGTCCGAATCTCTCGATCAGAAATAGATCGCCTGGAACTCGGCCAGTTCGGTGCCGGCATCGTCGAGCAACCACATCGACTCGCCCGCGATCTTCCAGCCGGTTGCCTGGCCCAGCACCTGCTGTAGCGCCTGTTCCATCTCGTCGAGCGGCGGCTGGCAGGCCATCAGCGTCGTCGGGCCGGGCAGGAAGGCGATCGAGTCGTCCTCCAGCGTCACTGCGCCGCTCATCATGTTGCAGCCGACTGTCGCGCTATATCTGGGGCCGTCCTCGCTCAGCGTGACGTGGGGCTCGCGCATGTCGTCGATCACCGGCACAGGCTCGCCCATCATGGTGACCATCTTCCAGTAGGTTTCCAGCAATGCGGCATCTGGCACCGCCGGCTGCGGCTCGTCCTGATCGACCATCTTCAACACCATGTCTGCGGTCTCGCCTGCGCCACGGGTCAGCACCGGATAGTTGGTGTCCGTCGTCATCAACAGCCGGTCGCCCTGACGGATCGTGGCGCGCAGCGAAAAGCTGTGCGTCGGGTCGATCGTTGCCGGGTCATAGTCGAACTTGAAGTCATAGGGCGGGGCGCCGGGGTCTTCCATGGTCAGCGTGGCGATTCGTTCCGCGGGCGCATCGGCAAGCGAGGTATCTTCCAGCACGACCTCGAGCGTGCTGTCCGGCGGCAACAGCATCCGCTGCAGATAGGTGACCGTTCCGGTCAGCGTATCGGCGGCGGCCAGGGTTGGCATCAGGCAAAGCGCCAGGGCGGAAAGCAGGAAACGGTGCATGAATGTCCTCCGGTCGGTCCCGCCGCCCGTTCGCGGGACGGCATCGTCGCCGACAGAGTAGCGGCCCGTCCGCGAGGGTGCGATGGGAAAAGCGCGGCCCTTGCCCGTCTGGGGCGGCTCAGACCGGCTCGATCTGCAACAATTGCGTGAGCCCGGAATTGTCCTTGACCAGATCCGCCAGGGTGACCTTGTCAAGCGCCTGATAGAAGGCCTCGAGCGCGACCGAAAGCTGGCCGCGCAACCGGCAGCTCGAGGTCAGGGGGCAGTGGTTGTCGGTTCCGGCAAAACACTCGGCAAAGGGCACGCCGCCTTCGAACACCCGAAAAACCTGACCCACGTTCAGCGATTCGGGTGCCATCTTCAGCCGGATGCCGCCATTTCGGCCGCGCGCGGTTTCGATGAACCCGGTCTGGCCGAGCATGTTGATGACCACGCCCAGATGATTTTCCGAAGAGTTGCAAGCCTCGGCGATCTCGGCCTTGCGTACTGTACGGTCGGCATTGACTGCACAGAACATCAATGCCCGCATCGCCAGGTTGGTGCGTACCGTCAAACGCATATCGGCCACATCCTTTTTCAGTACCAGATTTTCTATGCAGAATTTACCCGCGGCACTTTGATTCAGATCACAATAGACGAATCGCGCCTAGATTAAACGTATCGTGAACATATCAATGGATGAACAGGTGACCGACAAGCACCCCGACGCGGTGATGCTCCGGCTTGCGCAGGCGATTGCCCCGGTCGCGGCCGAGTTGCGCCGCGCCGCTGCCGTGTCGGCGGTTGCGGCGCTGCTGTGGCTGCCGCAGGCGGGATGTGTCGCCTGGCTGCTTGGGGCGCTGCTGGCAGGGACCGCCGGGCCATGGGACGGCGCCGTTGCCGCCGCGGGTTTTGCCGGGGTCGGGCTTGCCCGGATCCTGTTGCAATTCGACGTCGACCGCAGGCTTGCGCAGGCGGCCGACCTTGTGCTGGCGCGCGAACGCGCGGCGCTGGTCGCCCGCGCCGGCCGGCAGGCGCCGATGGCGGCAGGCCCCGGCTCGGCCGATCTGGCGGCGCTCGCGGTCGAGAAAACCGAACTGCTGCGCCCCTATATCACCCGCTATCAGCCTGCCTTCCTGCGCACCGCGGTGGTGCCGCTGGTCATTCTGGCGGTCGCTGCCTGGAAATCCTGGGTTGTGGCGGCGATCCTGCTGGTCTCGGGCCCGCTGATCCCGGTGTTCATGGCGCTTGTGGGCATGGCCGCGCAGCAGGCCAGCGAACGGCAGATGGACGAGATCGGCAGCCTGAACGACCTGCTGCTGGAGCGGCTGCAGGCGCTGGTCGACATCCGTCTGCTTGATGCATCGAGCCGTGTCGCGGCGCAGTTCAGTGACCGGGCCGAGGCGCTGCGGACCCGCACCATGGCAGTGTTGCGGGTCGCCTTCCTGTCTTCGGCGGTGCTGGAGCTGTTTGCCGCGATCGGGGTTGCCATGGTCGCGGTCTATGTCGGTTTTGCGTTGCTCGGCATTTTGCGCTTTGGCGCCTGGGGCACGCCGCTGACCCCGGCCGAGGGGGTGTTTCTGCTGCTGCTGGCGCCCGAGTTCTTTCAGCCGCTGCGCGATCTGGCCGCCGCCTGGCACGACAAGGCCGCGGCGACCGCGGTGGCCCGCGATCTAGCCCGTGCCGAGGCCGCAGACCAGATCCCGCTGGTCGGCACCGGCGGCGGCGCGGTCGCACTGGCGGGGCCAGCCTCGATCCGCCTCAGCGGGGTCGCGGCCGAGCTTGCCGCCGGCCGCAGCGTCGGGTTTCCCGATTTTGCCATCTACGCCGGTGAGTGCGTCGCCATCACAGGGCCCAGCGGGCGCGGCAAGTCCGTCTTGCTGGCGCTGATCGCCGGGCTCTGGCCGGCGGCAAGGGGGCAGATTGTCGTGGCCGGGCAGGGGCTGTCGCCCGACACGGCCGATGCCTGGCGCCACCGTATCGGCTGGATCCCGCAGGCGCCGCATTTCGCGGCGACGTCGCTGCGAGCCAACCTGCGGCAGGCCGCCCCCGGCGCCAGCGAGGCCGAGATCGTCGCGGCCCTGCGTCTGGCGCGGGCCGACGAGGTCGTGGCGCGGCTGCCGCGTGGCCTGCTGACCCGGCTTGGCGATACCGGCGCGGGGGTTTCGGGCGGCGAGGCGCGACGGTTGATGATTGCCCGCGCAGCCCTTGCCCGCGTGGACGTGATCCTTGCCGATGAACCCACCGCCAACCTTGATGCGACGACCGCGGGCGCGGTGACGGCAGGGCTGCTGCAGCTTGCCCGGGGCGGGGCGACGCTGATCGTTGCCACCCATGACGACATCCTCGCGGCCCGGATGGACCGCCGGATCGACCTTGGCCCCGCGTTGGACACTGGCCCTGTGCCGGGAGGGGCCGCATGAGACCGCTTGCCGTCATCGCAGGACTTGTTGTGCGCGGGGAACGCTGGGCGCTCGCGCGCGGCATCGCCCTTTCGGTCGCGGTTCTGGTTGCGGGCGTGGCCCTGCTGGGGCTGTCGGGCTGGTTCATCGTCGCGGCGGGGGCGGCGGGGCTGGCGGGGGCGGGCGTCGCCTTCGACGTGTTCCGGCCGAGTGCCGCGGTTCGCTTCCTGGCGCTCGGCCGCACCGCTGCGCGGTATGGCGAACGTCTGCTGACCCACGATGCCACGCTGAAGGCGCTGGCGCTGCTGCGGGTGCGGCTGTTGCAGGGCATGGCCGCCGCGCCCTTTGCGACGATGAGCCGGTTTCGCGCCGGACAGATGCTGAACCGGATCACTGCCGATGTGGACGGGCTCGACGGTATTGTACTGCGGCTGCTGATCCCCGGGCTTGCCGGTGTCGCGGTGTTCGCCGGGGCGCTCTGGCTGCTCTCGGTGCTGGTGGCGCCCTGGCTTGCTGTCTGGTCGGTGCTGTCGCTGGCGCTCGGGTCGGGCGCGGCCCTGATCTGGTCGTCGCGGCGGTCGCATCGCCCCTCGCGGATGGCCAGCGCCGCAGCGCAGGCATTTCGCACCCGGTTGATCGACCATCTGCGCGGCCGCGCGATCCTCGCCATGGACGGGGCGCTCATTCGCTCGCAAGCGGCGGTTCTTGACGCCGACGCCCGCGGCAGGGCCGAGGCGCTGGAACTTGCCCGGATCGACCGCGCTTCGGGCGCGATGCTGACCGCCGCGGCAACCGTTGCCGCCGCCGGGGCGCTGGTGATCGGGGCCGAACTGGTGCGGCGCGGCGCGATTGTGCCGGCGCTGGCAGGGCTTGGCTTTTTTGCCACGCTGGCGCTGGCCGAGACCCTCGCGCCGCTGCGCCGGGGCATGGCCGAACTCGGCGCCATGCGCGACTCGGCACGCCGGGTGATCCGCTGGCTGGCGCCGGCCGCTGCAACATCGCCGGGCGACATGGTCGTTCCGCCGGGCGAGGGGATCACATTTCAGGCGGTCGCAGCCTGCTTTCCCGGGGCGCCGGAACCGTTCTTGCGTGACGTCAGCTTTTCCGTGGCTCCGGGCGAGATTCTGGCGCTGGAGGGTCGTAGCGGGGCGGGGAAAAGCACGCTTCTGAACATCGCGGCGGGCCTGATCCCGGCCGCTGGCGGGCGGGTCCTGATCGCCGGCCTGCCGATTGACGACTGGGCGGAGGCCGCGCTGAGGTCGCATCTGGGGTATTTGCCGCAGCGCAGCGCGCTGATCGGTGGTAGCATTGCCGAGAACCTGCGCCTTGCTGTGCCGGAAGCCGATGATGCCGCGCTGTCGCAGGTGCTCGACCGGGTCGCGCTTGGCGGGGTCGTGGAAGCGATGGGTGGGCTTGGCGCAAGACTCGGCGAGGGCGGCAGGGGCCTGTCGGGTGGCGAGGCGCGGCGTCTTGCGCTGGCACGTGTCCTGCTGCGTGCGCCCGCGGTTCTGCTGCTCGATGAGCCGACAGAGGGGCTCGACCGGGACACGGCGCTGCGGGTGCTATCGGGGATCCGCGCCGCCTGCCCACGGGCTGCGATCCTGCTGGCCGCGCATCGTGGCGTCGAACGGGACTGGGTGGAGCGCAGGCTCACGGTGACGTGAAGAATAAAATGTGTATCTGCCGTACTCCTTTATTGATCTGTGTCAATGCAGGGCTATGCCGACGAATGTCAAAGCCCGAACAGCGTGGATTTTGGAACGATTCTCAAAACCGCTGATAACCTAACGGAGGCAAACCATGGAAATCGGTCTGGTGGAGTTGTCGCGCCTGCAGTTCGCGATGACGGCCATGTATCATTTCCTCTTCGTGCCGCTCACGCTCGGTCTGTCGATCATCGTGGCGATCATGGAGACGGTCTATGTGATGACCAATCGCCCGATCTGGCGGCAGATGACGAAATTCTGGGGAACGCTCTTCGGGATCAACTTCGTCCTCGGCGTCGCGACGGGCATCACCATGGAATTCCAGTTCGGCATGAACTGGTCCTATTACAGCCATTATGTCGGCGACATCTTCGGTGCGCCGCTGGCGATCGAGGGGATGATGGCCTTCTTCCTTGAGGCCACATTCGTCGGGCTGTTCTTCTTCGGCTGGGACAAGCTGTCGAAACGCGGGCACCTGACGGTCACCTGGCTGGTGGCCATCGGCTCGAACTTTTCCGCGCTGTGGATCCTGATCGCCAATGGCTGGATGCAGCATCCGGTGGGGGCGGTGTTCAACCCCGTGACCATGCGGATGGAAATGACGAGCTTCTATGAGGTCGTCTTCAACGGTGTGGCGCAGGCCAAGTTCGTCCACACCGTTTCGGCGGGCTATGTCACGGCCTCGGTCTTCGTGCTCGGCGTCTCGTCGTGGTACCTGTTGAAGGGACGGCACATCGACCTGGCCAAACGGTCGATCGCCATCGCCTGTTCCTTCGGTCTTGCCTCGGCGCTGTCGGTGATCGTGCTGGGCGACGAGTCGGGCTATGACGCGACGCTGAACCAGAAGATGAAGCTCGCCGCCATCGAGGGGATGTGGAACACCGAGCCAGCGCCGGCCTCGTTCACGCTGATCGGGTTCCCGGATAACGAGGCACGCGAGACCCACTATGCGGTCCATATCCCGGCCATGATGGGGCTGATCGGAACCCGGTCGCTGAACACGGTCATTCCGGGGGTCAACGAACTTGTCGCCAAGGCCGAGGACAGCATCCGCAGGGGCATCGTGGCCTATGACGGGCTGATGCAGATCCGCGCCGCCAAGGGCGAAGTCTCGCCAGAGGTGAAGGCGAAGTTCGAGGAAAATTCGGACGACCTCGGGTATGCGTTCCTGCTCAAGCGCTATGTCGACGATCCGCGGCAGGCGACCGAGGCGCAGATTGTCAAGGCGGCCAACGACACGGTGCCACTGGTCTGGCCGATCTTCTGGGCGTTCCGCTTCATGGTCGGGCTCGGGTTCGCCTTCCTCGCCGTGATGCTCTATTTCTTCTATCGCGCCAACTGGCGGAACATGACCTTCCCGCGGCCGGCGCTGTGGATGGCGGTACTCATCATTCCGACGCCCTGGATCGCCGCCGAACTTGGCTGGTTCGTGTCGGAATTCGGCCGCCAGCCCTGGACCGTTGACGGCGTGCTGCCGACCGCGCTGTCGGTCAGCAACCTCACCATCGCGGATCTGCTGATCACGCTGGCGGGTTTCGTCACCTTCTACTCGGTCCTTTTCGTGGTCGAGATGGCGCTGATGCTGAAGTTCATCCGCAAGGGCCCCTACATGGATGTGGCCGAGACCGCGACCTGGAAACTGAAGCATGAGCACCGCCTGAGCACCCACGACGGCAACGTCCCCGGTGCCAATGCAACGCCAGCGGAGTAAGACACATGATCTTGCATGAATTGATCGCCTTCGACGTGCTTCGCGTGATTTGGTGGCTGCTTCTGGGCGTGCTTCTGATCGGATTCGCGCTGACCGATGGCTTCGACATGGGGGTGGGGGCACTGTTGCCCTTCGTCGCCAGGACCGACCTTGAACGCCGGCAGGCGATCAACACGGTCGGTCCGGTGTGGGAGGGCAATCAGGTCTGGTTCATCCTTGGGGGCGGTGCAATCTTTGCCGCCTGGCCGCCGCTCTATGCGGTCAGTTTCTCGGGCTTCTATCTGGCAATGTTCACCATACTTGCGGCGCTGATCCTGCGGCCCGTGGGCTTCAAGTACCGGTCCAAGCGCGAAAGCCCGACCTGGCGCAGCACCTGGGACTGGGCGCTGTTCGTGGGTGGCGCGGTGCCGGCGTTGCTGTTCGGGGTGGCCGTGGGCAATGTGCTGGTCGGCGTGCCGTTCCACCTGACCCCCGACATGATGCCGATGTACGACGGCCCGTTCTATGCCAAGTTCCTGGGTTTGCTGAACCCGTTCTCGCTGCTCGCGGGCGTGGTCTCGCTCGCCATGCTGCTCCAGCACGGTGCGGCCTGGCTCGCGCTCAAGGCCGATGGCATGGTGGCGACACGGGCCCGCCGCTATGGCCCGGTCTTCGGCTATGTCGCGGCGGCGGGCTTTGCGCTTGCCGGGCTGTGGCTGGCGGTTGGCATCGACGGCTTCCGGATCGTGGGCGATGTGGTCCGGGACGGGCCATCGAACCCGCTGCTGTCCGAGGTCGCCCGCGACCAAAGCTGGCTTGTGGCCTATTCGACCCGGCCCTGGATCGCCATTGCCCCGATCCTGGGCTTTATCGGCATCCTGATGGCCGCGCGCAGCCTCGACCGTGCCAGTGACCTTGCGCCACTTCTTTGGTCCAAGCTCGGTATCTTCGGGGTGATCTCGACCGTCGGGCTGACGATGTTCCCCTTCATCCTGCCCTCGACGGTCGATCCGAACTCGTCCCTGACCGTCTGGGATGCTTCGTCTTCGCACCTGACACTCTTTGTCATGCTGGTCTGTGCGGTGATCTTCATGCCGCTGATTCTTGCCTACACGGCCTGGGTCTATCGCGTGCTCTGGGGCAAGGTCACCGAGGACGACGTCGCCGACAATTCCGAATCCGTCTACTGAGGAGACTGAAACGATGTGGTATTTTGCCTGGATGCTCGGTCTTCCGCTGGCAGCGATGCTGGCCGTTCTAAACGCCATGTGGCTCGAGATGCAACAAGACCGCCGCCTGACCGAAGACGAGGACTGACGGCGCTCGCCCCTGCCAGAGGTGGCAGGGGCCAAGAAAGGCATCGATTTTGTCCGATTGGACGATGGGCCGGGGCGGCAACACCCCGGCCTGATTTTTGCCGGGGTACGTAAAGGGCGGATCGAGGTTTGTGCTGGATCAAAGGCGCGGCGGCGCAAGGTCCCTATAACTGGCCATGGATCGGGTCGCCGCGGCAGAGGCGTTATCGAGTGTCGCATCGTATCGGTCGGCTGCCGGGCGTCCCGATCCGTTCGATCCGTCAGGTTTGACTGGCGTTCGGCATGCTTGAGCCAGGACAATGGTGGCAATTGCATCTGGCGTCCTGGCACGACGTGGCAGGCACGGGCCGTGTTCTGTCGCCAGTCACTCGGGGTTGCTGCGCTTTTCCTTGTAGGCCCCGGGCCAATGGTCATAGCGCCCAAGGCGCAGTTGCTGCTCGATGATCATATCGATGAAAGCAGCCCGCTGATCGCGCTTCTTGAGGCCCTGAAACAGACGCTTCTGCGCCTGCGTCATGGAACACCCGACGCAATGTCCGCGACGGCGAAAACTGCATTGATCAATGCACGGTGACGGGAAGACGGGAATCGGCAAACAGGTCAAGCAATCATTCCATTTTGAATGACGCCATTCTTGCCGATCCCCGGGCTTCTGTCACGCGGCTATTTCGTCAGGATCAGCTTGCCGGCCTTGGTGATCCGAAGAGTATAGATCTTGTCGTCCAGCAGGATCTGGGCAAGCCCCGAGGTGCTGGTCATTGCCCTTGCGTCGAAGGTCGGCAAGCCGGCAAGGGCAGAGTGGGTCAGGTCGATATTGTTGATCATCATGGTCATGAGCGTTTCCTGTGTCCAAGGCATGAAGTCGTCGGTGCGGTGTCTCGCGCGCCCTCATACCTTATAAAAACACTATGACTTGTCAATCCTGAATAAAACAGTCGGCTTTATGACGTGCGCAGGTCAGGATCCTTGGGGGCCACCTCCATCCACATTGTCACCGGCCCGTCGTTGACCAGCTCGACCGCCATGTCGGCGCCAAACTGGCCGTTGGCGACATGGGGGCCAAGCCCGGCCAGCGTGCGGGAAAAGTGCTGATACAGTCGCTCACCCGGCTCCGGCGCAGCGGCATCCGAAAATCCGGGGCGATTTCCGCGGCTTGTATCGCCCGCCAGGGTGAACTGGCTGACCACCAGCGCCGCGCCGCCGGTGTCGAGCAGGGAAAGGTTCATCTTGTCCGATCCGTCGCGGAAGATCCGCAGCCGGGCGATCTTTGCCGCCAGTCTGTCGGCTTCGGCCTCGGTGTCGCCCCGCATCGCGCAGACAAGAATCAGCAGGCCCGGGCCGATCGCGCCGAGGGTCTCGCCCGCGACCGTGACCGATGCCCGGCTGACCCGCTGGACCAGCGCCCTCACAACCCCAGCTCGGCCGCCGTCGGAGGATTGGCCCCGGCGCGCGCGACCGTCACTGCCGCTGCGCGGTTGCCAAGCCGCAGCGCGTCTTCGAGCGCACTCGCGTCGATCTCGGCAAGCCCCGCCTTGTCGAGGAACCCGGCCCGATGCAGCCCCGCCAGCAGCCCGGCGTTGAAGGTGTCGCCCGCGCCGACAGTATCGACGACCACGGCCGGTTCGCCCGCAACGCTGATCCGCCGGCCCGGCATGTAACCTGTGACCCCTTTCGGCCCTTCGGTGATGCAGACGAGCTTTGGCCCCTGATCGAGCAGCCCTTCGGCCAGTGTCGCCGTGTCGCCCGGGCCCGCGATCCAGTGCAGGTCCTCGTCCGAAACCTTGACGATGTCGGCCATGGCGATCATCCGCCCGACCCGGGCACGATAGGCGGCCTCGTCGCGGATGAATCCGGGGCGGATGTTGGGGTCGACCATCACCAGCCGCCTTGCCTGTTCGCGGGCCGCCAGCGCCTCATAGGCGCTGCCACAGGGTTCGACCACAAGGGAAATGCCGCCAAAGAACAGCGCGGCGACCCCGTCGAGCGCCGTCTCGTCCGGCAGGTCGGCCGCGTCAAGCATCCGTCCCGCCGTGCCCTCGTCATAGAAGGCGTACCGCGCCTGCCCGCCGACAAGCTCGACAAAGGCCAGCGTGCAGGGCCGGTCGGCGCGGGCGCAAAGCCCGGCATCGACCCCGCTTGCCGTCAGCGCCTGGCTGAGTTTCTGTCCGAAAAGGTCGGTCGAAAGCCCGGTGAAGAATTTCACCGGCGTCTCAAGCCGCCCCAGCGCAATCGCGGTATTGAAGACGGCCCCACCCGCAACGGGGGCAAAGCAGGGTTCTTCCGCGGTGGTGACGCGCGGCAGCATGTCGATCAGGGCTTCGCCTGCGCACAGGATCATCGTGGCCTCCCTCAGGTCTGTGTGTCCCATTGCTAGCCCCGGTCGCGCGCAAGGTCTACAGAGCCGGCGATCTCGTCCCCCGATCGATCCGCCCAAAGATCGAGGGCGCGGCGGCAGGACCCGCGGGTTCGGCTCAGTAGGTGCCGGGATAGGGCGTGAAGCCGCCCCCGTTCTGGGCCTGATACAGGTAGAACGCGATCCCGGCGACGATCAGCGCGGCAAGGATCGCAAGCGTGATCTTGACCGCCGAATAGGGCCGTTCGCCCTTGATCCGGCCCGTACGGGCATTGACGACGAAACGATAGCTTCGGCCGCGGTACTTGTAGGCCGCAAGCCATATCGGCAGCAGGATGTGCTTGAACGTGACATCCGACAGATCGGTCCGGGCGTTGGTGATCTGTTGCAGGTCGCCGCCGATGTCGCGCCGGATGTCGCCCGCGATCACCGCGTCCATCTTGGCCCGCGCAATCGAGAAGCCCGATTCTAGCGGCACCGAATAGCCCTCGGAGACGAAGCCCGCCAGGTATTCCGGCCGATAGGGGATCAACTCCCGCAGATCCCAGGGCGCAAGGTCGTCGGTATATTCGCGCGGCAAGGTGTCGGAGGCCAGCACCAGCACATCGTCGAAGTTGCGCGCGACCTTGCCGCGCACCGACCGCCAGCGGGTGCGGACAACCTGCACCGGCTGCGGCCGGCCGTTCATAACGCGCATGTGGGTTTCGACATAATTGTCGCCACGCCGGCCGGCATAGGCGGTGCGGGTGCGGGCGTCATAGGTCCAATAGGGAACATAGATCCCCTTCATCCGCCGCCCCTTGCGCGCGTATTGCCTCAACCCGTTCGGCGCGAACCAGAGCCGGCCCAGCCAGTCGGTCATCGCCTTGTGGGCGGTGGCCTCGTCGATGGCGAAGGGCAGCAGCGCCGAGGGCTTGAACTGTCGGCTGGCGCCGGTGTCGGTGACGACGGGCGAGGCGCAGAACGGGCATTCGGTGGCATGTTCGCCGTCGTTCAGCTCGATCTGGGCGCCGCAGCTTTCGCAATGCAGCGTGCGGACCGTGACCATGTCGCCCGCGGGCAGGTCGTTCTTGATCGCGCGGTCATAGTCGAGCTCCCGCAGGGCCTCGACCCATTCCTGCCGGCCGATGGCCGAGACCCGTTCGACACGGCCGCAGTGGTCGCAGACCAGCGTACCTTCGGCGGCTGAAAACCGCAGGTCCGAACCGCAGGTCGGGCAGGGGAACCGGTGCGCCTCGTCTCCGGCAGGTGCGGCGGTGGCTTTCGGCGGCGGGGGCGGACCGGCGTCTGCCCGTCGCCCCCGGCTGCGGGGAACGGAAGGAATGTCGCTCATGGCTGGTGGCTTCCCGGATCAGGCGCCCGGCGGCGGGGGCGGCGGCAGGATGGTGAACAACTGGGCGAGTTCCTGAACCTCGTCGGCGGTCTTCCAGCCGTCCTGGCCGGGGGTCCAGACATGGGTTTCACGGCCGAGGCTGCCATCGGCTGCCATTCGCCCCATGTCGGCCTTCGAGAACGGCCCCGAGGTTTTCCCGTCCTTGGCAATGTGCCAGACGTGTTCGACCGGCGGCGGCGGTGGCGGCGCGGGTTGCGCCGCGGCAGGGCTGGCAGCCTGCGGCTGTGGACTGGCGCCCCAAGGTCCCTGCACGTAACCGGGGTTCGCCATCTGGCTGCCCATCGCCATGCCCATGCCGGCGCCGAGGCCCGCGGCCATGCCGCCGCCCGCCGGGTTCCGCGCCGCCGAGGTCATCGCCTCGGCCGCCGAATACTGCGTGAACCGGCCCAGATCGCCTGCAAGCCCCATCGAGGTCCGCTTGTCGAGCGCCTGTTCCACCGCCGGCGGCAACGAGATGTTCTCGATGTAGAATTCCGGCATCTGCATGCCGTAATCGGCCAGCACCTCGGACACCTTGGCGGCGATCAGCTTGCCCATGTCGGCGGTGTTGGCGGCCATGTCGAGCACCGGGATGCCCGAGGCCGCCATGACGCGCGAGCTTTCCTGCACGATGACGTTGCGGATCTGGAACGAGATCTCGTCGGTGGTGAACTCGCCGTCGGTGCCGACGATCTCGGTCATGAACCGGGCGGGGTCGGTCACGCGGACCGAATAGGTGCCGAAGGCGCGGATCCGGGTCGGCCCGAATTCGGGATCGCGCAGCATCACCGGGTTCTTGGTGCCCCACTTGAGGTCGGTAAACCGGGTGGTGTTGACGAAATAGATCTCGGCCTTGAAGGGCGAGCGGAAGCCGTGATCCCAGTGCTGCAGCGTCGTCATGATCGGCATGTTGTTCGTCTCGAGCATGTAGAGCCCGGGGGTGAACACGTCCGCAAGCTGGCCTTCGTGAATGAAGACGGCCGCCTGACCCTCGCGCACGGTCAGCTTGGCGCCGTACTTGATCTCGTGGCCTTCGCGTTCAAAGCGCCAGACCAGAGTGTCCCGCGTGTCGTCGGTCCAATGGATGACATCGATGAACTGGCCGGAAAGGAAGTCGAAAATGCCCATGCCGGGACCTCGCGTGACTGTCTTTGCCGAAACTATACGCCGTGCCCTGCGGCCTTCCAACCGCCGATGCCGCCAATTCCCGGACCGCGGCGCACCGGGGTTCAGCCATCCCCGCCCATCAGCTCCGTGGCGATCTGGGTGACGACGGGGCGGGCCTCGTCTGGGGTCATGCCGGGGGTCAGCCGCGGATCATAGAGGATCTTCAGCATCAGCTCGTCCTGACGTGTCAGCAAAGCGAATTCCTCGTCGTCGTTGAAGATCGACGGCCGCGCCATCGGGCTGTCGTTGGCAAGCCCCAGCCCCTGGGCGATCTCTTCGTGCACGCAGGACAGCCGCAGCAGGTCGGGGTGTTCGCCGCGGATCACCGCGACCGCGCGGGAATAGGTCGGCTCGTGGCCGTTCGAGAAGGCGATGGCGAGGCAGAAGGTCTCGCGCGGCATGGTCTCGATCGCACGCAAGGCAACGTCGTCGATGCCGGGCACCAGCCTGCGCAGCTCGGGGCCATAGCCGCGGCGTTCGTCTTCGTTCAGCACCAGCACGTTGAAATTCGCGTTCTGCGGGCTGGTGACGCTGATCGGGTGGCCGCTGACCTTGGCCAGCCGCGCGGCATAGGCGGTGATGGTCTGGGTGTCGCGGGCGCGCTGGTCGGGCGGGACCGTGTCGCCGAAGGTCAGCCCGAGGCGCACCGGCATCTGCCAGCGCCGCAGCTGGCTTTCTGTCGCCTGCGCGACCAGCTTGCCGCCAATGGGCCGGTATTCGTCGTAAAGCGCGACCTTTATGAAGTTCTCGACCAGATTATGGGTGGCGAAGGGCGTGTCGCTGCCGCCGCCATCGGTGCGCAAAAGCCCCTGCGCCTCCAGATCCGTCTGAACCCTCGCATAGTGGCGCGCAAGCTGGTCGCTGTCGGCTGATTGCACGGTGGGGCCAGCCGGCGCCTTGGGCGCCGGACCGGCATCTGTGGGGGGCGTGGCCACGGTCTCGGGGGGGACGGGCGCCGTGGGACGCGGTGCGCCGCAGCCGCCAAGGACCGCGAGCAGCGCCGCAACCTGCCAGACCCGACTTTGCGTCCCTCGAACCCGCAATTTCAGTTGGCCGGCACCGAGCCAGAGCCGGTATTGCCACGCCCGGTCTGGCTCGACCGTGCCGCGGACAGCGTGTCGCGCAACTCGTGCTCCATCTTCACCAGTTCCTGTTCGGCGACCGCGCGCCGCGCCTTGCCCTCGTCGGCGATGGCGAGGCTTTCGTTGATCGTGGCGATCAGGTCAGCATTGGCAGCCTTCACCGCCTCGATGTCGAAGACGCCGCGCTCCATCTGCTGGCGAACCGTCTGGTTGGCCTGGCGCAGGTTCTTCGCGTTCGCCGTCAGCAACTCGTTGGTCAGGTCGTTGGCGGCCTTCACCGCGCCTGCGGCTTCGGCCGAGCGCTGGATCGTCACCGCCTGCGCCAGCTGGGTTTCCCACAGCGGCACGGTGTTGACGAGGGTCGAGTTGATCTTGGTGACCAGCGACTTGTCGTTCTCCTGCACCAGCCGGATCGAGGGCAGCGACTGCATCGTCACCTGACGGGTCAGCTTCAGGTCGTGGACCCGGCGTTCCAGATCGTCGCGGGCGGCGCGCAGATCGCGCAGCTCCTGGGCCTTCATCACCTGGTTCTGTTCCGCGGCGGCCTGAACCTCGGCCTCCTTGGCGGGGATCGCAGTCGTGTCGATCTCGCCCAGCTTTGCCTCGCCCGCGGCGATATAGAGCGCCAGTTCGTTGTAGAACTTCAAGGTCTTGTCATAGAGCAGGTCGAGCGACTTGATGTCCTTCAGAAGCTTGTGCTCGTGGCCGAGCAGGTCATCGGTGATCCGGTCGATCTGTCCCTGAACATCCTCGTATTTCGAGACAAAATTCGAGAAAGGCGCCGCCTTGCCGGTCAGCTTTTCCCACCAGCTGCGTTCGCGGCGCACGTCGAGTTCGTTGACCGAAAAGCCGCGGATCGTCGAGACGATGTTGCGCAGGCTGTCGCCGGCCGGTCCGACATCCTTGTTCTTCACATCGGCCAGCATGGCCTGGCTGATTTCCTGCAACTCGCCCTGCGCCCGCGCGCCGAAGGAGACGATGGAATTCGAATCGGCCAGGTCGACCTCGTCCATCCGGCGGCGGATCTCGATGCCAAGTTCGGGATCTGCCTGTTCGAGCGGCACGACATCGCTTGCCGGTGCCGGCTCGGGCAGGATTGCGGTGGTCACGTCCTCGACTGCCGTCAATGCCTCGGCCGCCCTTTGCTGAATTTCTTGTGACATTCCATGTACTCCCGAAAAATCCGTTTCATTCCATGCGCACGCCTTCGCGCCGCAGGCGGTCGCGCAGCACGTCGATCTCGATGTCGAGGGCGGTGCGGCCGCCGTCCATCAGCGTCTTCGTCTTGGCCGCGAAATTGGCCTCGAGATCGTCAAGCAGCGCGGTATAGCTGGCGCGCGCCACCGGGTCGCGCTGACGGCTGAAGAGATCGGCAAACTTGACCGTCGCCTCGGCCGCGCCCTGCAGATAGACGACCAGATACTTGCGCGCGGCGGCCAGATCGCGGGGATCCTCCTCGACCGTGCGGCACATCTGGCGGGCCGTGGTCTGGAAGGCTTCGACCCGGCGTTCCAGCGTGCGGTCGCCGGATCGGTGGATGGCGGCGTCCATGCGGGCCAGCTGTTCTTCGGCCTCGTCGACGACACGGGCGACGCGGTCCTGCTGGAAGCTGTCGACGCCCTCGACGTTCTTGTCGGCAAGCGGGTCGATGCCGAAGGCCCCCAGAAAGAGCGCCGAGGCGATGGCGCCATAGACCAGCGGCTGCACAAGTCCGGATTCGGCCGGGTGATAGGTCGCAAGCACAACGCCGAAGCCAGAGAGCACCGCGGCGATGATCTTGCGCGGCAGCGCCGGACGGCGGGCGACCTTGCGGGCGCGATAGGCAGCCTCGGCCTTCAACCCTTCCGAGAGGGTGAAGGTCGCAAAGACCAGCACCGCCGCCGCAACAAGGTCAAGCGCCATGCCGACCGCATCCTGCCGAAACGCGGTGAACAGCAGCGGCAGCGGCGCGAGGTAGAGCAGGTTGACCCGTGCGGCCCCGCTGGCACGGGGCGCGACCGGCGGCGCGGCGCGGTCATTGGGCCCCTTGGTCGTGTCGGTGGCCGAGGGATCGGGCGAATACTTGCCGCCAAAACGCTGTGCCATCAGTTCGCTCCGATCAAGCCGGCAGAGGTGCCAAAGACCAGAAGCCAGAGCAGGATGAAGGCGATACGCGGCACCAGCCCGCTTTGCACCGGGCCCTGTTCGAATGCCTTGCCGGCCGAGCCCGCGAGTGCTGCGCCAGCCATGGCAATGGCCATCACAAGCCCGACCAGTACGATCACCGAAAGCGCGAGAGAGAGGAGGATTCGCATGCAATAGTCCCTTTCGCACCATACCGGCGCGTTTATACGACATGCGAATGAAGCCGGCCAGCGTCAAGGCGGCACGCACAGGAAGCGGCGTTCCGGCGGTGTCTGGCCGGTCAATGGGACGGTGCCTGCCGGTCGGGCCATTGCGGGGAGGGAAGGCTCCCGCCCGTCGCCCGCGCATCGAAGATGCGCGCCTGCCGTTGGGCGGGGCGCGCTGCGCGCGCGGTTTCGCCCCGGCCCGGCCGAAAGGTGTCGGCTCAGGCGAAGGGATCCTCGGGATAGCAGACATGGGCGAGGTAGAGCCCATGGGGCGGGCAGACCGGGCCACAGGCGGCGCGGTCGCGCGCGGCGAGCGCCGCGCCCACATCGTCGGGCGTCCAGGCGCCGGCACCGACCCGTTCGAGGGTGCCGACGAAGCTGCGGACCTGATTGTGCAGGAACGAGCGGGCGCGGACATCGAAATGGAACTCGGGCCCCATCGTGGTGTCGACCCGCGTGATGTCGAGCCGGTCGAGCGTTCGCACCGGGCTGTCGGCCTGGCATTCGCTGGCGCGGAAGGTGGTGAAATCGTGGCGGCCGAGCAACTGGCGGGCGGCCATCTGCATCGGGGCGAGCGCCAGCGGAAACGACACCTGCCAGACCTTGCCGCGCAGCAGGACCGCCGGTGCACGGCGGTTGAGCAGCCGGAACAGATAGCGCCGTTCGATGGCCGAAAACCGGGCGTGCCAGTCGTCTGCGACCGGGGCCACGGCGACCACGGAGACGGGATCGGGCCTGAGGTGAAAGTTCAGCGCCTCGGACAGGCGGAACGGGTCCCAGTCGCGCACCATGTCGGCATGGGCCACCTGTCCGAACGCATGCACGCCGGCATCGGTGCGGCCCGCGGCAGCAGTCGGCGGGCAGGCAGGATCGAGCCTTCGCAGCGCCGCCTCCAGCACCTGCTGGACGCTCGGGTGCGCCTTCTGGCGCTGCCAGCCGGCAAAGGGGGCGCCGTCATATTCGATTTTCAGGGCATAGCGCGGCATGTCGGCCGCTTAGCCCTTGGCGCCGGCCCTGTCCAGCGGCCCGCGCCTGCGGCCCTAGGCATCGGCGCGGCAGGGCCATATGTAGGGCGGGCAACGGAGGGTTTGGACAGTGGTGATCGGTCGGATCGCGGATGGTCTGGCGCGCGGCGTCGATGCAGCGGGCGCGCTTGTTTCGGGTGCCTTCATGGAGCCGACGCTGCGTCTGGGCGTCACGGGGCTCGCGCGCGCCGGCAAGACGGTGTTCATCACCTCGCTGGTGGCGAACATGATGGACCGCGGCCGGATGCCGGGGCTGCGGGCCGCGGCGGACGGGCGGATCCTGGCCGCCTGGCTGCAGCCCCAGCCCGACGACACGGTGCCGCGCTTTGCCTTCGAGGATCACCTTGCCGCCCTCACCGGGCCCGATCCGCACTGGCCCGAGCCAACGAGCGCGATCTCGGAGTTGCGGCTGTCGCTCAAGATCGCGCCGCAGGGGATGCTGGGGGCGATCTCGGGGCCGCGGGTGCTGCACCTCGACATCATCGACTATCCGGGCGAATGGCTTCTGGACCTCGGTCTGATGGAGCAGGATTTCGCCGCCTGGTCGGCCGAAGTGCTGGGCCGCGCCGGGACCCGGGTCGAGGCCGAGCCATTTCTGGCGCATCTGCGCGGCATTCCAGTCGACGCGAAGTTCAGCGAGGATCTGGCACGGGCAATGGCCGAGAGCTATACCGGCTATCTGCAGGCAGCCAGGCAGGCAGGCTATTCCGACTGCACGCCGGGGCGGTTTCTGATGCCGGGGGATCTCAAGGGCTCGCCTGCGCTGACATTCGCGCCGATGCCCGCGGGGGCGGGGCAACGCGGGTCGCTGTCGCGCGAGATGCAGCGGCGGTTCGAGGCCTACAAGTCCCGGGTGATCAAGCCGTTCTTCCGCGAACATTTCGCCCGGATCGACCGGCAGGTCGTGCTGGTCGATCTGCTCGGGGCGATCCATTCCGGCCCGCGCGCGATGGAGGATCTGGGGCAGGCGATGAACGGTATCCTTGGCGCCTTCCGCCCCGGCGGCAATGCCTGGCTGTCGCGGCTGGTGGGCATCCAGAAGGTCGAGAAGATCCTGTTTGCCGCCACCAAGGCCGACCATATCCATCACAGCCAGCACGCGCGGATGACCGCGATCATGGAGGCGATGCTGCGCGCCGCCCGCGACCGCGCCGATTTTGCCGGCGCAAAGACCCGTGCCATGGCCATCGCCGCGCTGCGGGCAACGGTCGAGGAGACCCGCGAGCACGGTGGCGAGACGCTCGAGATGGTGCGCGGGCGGCTTCTGAACACCGGGAAGGACGCGGCGCTGTTTCCCGGCACACTGCCCGAGGACCCCTCGCACCTGCTGGTGCCGGCGCGCAATGGCGCCGAACGCTGGCTCGACGGCGATTATTCGGTGATGAACTTCGCGCCCTCGGCCGGCAGCCTGCGGCCGGGGATGGGCCCGCCGCATATCAGGCTCGACCAGGCGGCCGAGTTCCTGATCGGGGACAGGCTGTGATGCGCCGCCGGGGCGCCGGGCGGATGGAGGGGCTGTCGTGAGCGACGAAGGCGTGGACCGCGACGGCGGGGCCGGTGGAATCCGGAACAGCGAAGACAAGGACAGCGATGCCATGGGCAGTGACGGTGGACGCAAGCGGCCGGTGATCATCGAATTCGACGCGGACCCTGAGGACGCGGCGGCACCCCGGGTTGCGCCGGCCGAGGCGCCGCCGGTGCCGGACCCCGTGGTCGATCTGCCGCAAGGCCAGGCGATGCAGACTCTGGCCGCACTTGCGGCGCGGCGGAGCTCGCCGCTGGTGCGGTTCTTCTGGGGCTCGGCGCTGTCGCTTGTCACCTTCGTGGCCGGGATCGCGGCGTGGAACTTTGTGACCGGGCTGTTCACGCGCACGCCGCTGCTGGGCTACATCGCGCTGACGCTGATCTCGGCGGTGGTGCTGGCGCTGCTCGGGCTGGCGCTGCGCGAAGCGGCGGGCTTTTTCCGGCTGTCGCGGCTCGACGGGATCCACCGAGGCGCACAGGCCGCACTGGCGGCGCAGGACCCGAAGGCCGCGCGCGAGGTGCTGGGCAAGCTCGAGGCGCTCTATTCGGGCCGCAAGGAGCTGGAATGGGGCCGGGCAAGGGTCAGGGAGCAGGAGGCCGAGCAGTTCGACGCCGAGGCGATCCTGGGGATCGCCGAAGTCGAGCTGATGGGGCCGCTCGATGCCGCTGCCCGGCGCGAGGTCGAGGCGGCGGCGCGCCAGGTTGCCACGGTGACCGCGATGGTGCCGCTGGCGCTCGCCGACCTGATCACGGCGCTGGTGTCGAACCTGCGGATGATCCGGCGGATCGGCGAGATCTATGGCGGGCGCTCGGGCACGCTGGGCAGCCTGCGGCTGACCCGGTCGGTGCTGACCCATCTGGTCGCGACGGGGGCGGTCGCCGTCGGCGACGATCTTGTCCATTCGGTGGCCGGGGGGGGCGTCATGAGCTTTGTCTCGCGCCGCTTCGGCGAGGGGGTGGTGAACGGGTCGTTGACCGCGCGGGTCGGGATTGCGGCCATCGACGTCTGCCGGCCGCTGCCGTTCCGGCGGCTGAGAAGGCCGAAGGTGACATCGCTGGTCAAGCGGGCGCTGGCGGGGCTGTTCGGGTCCGAGAAGTGACCGGAGCGCCTGTGGCCGGGACGGGACGGGGGGCTGTCTGCCCCCCGAAGCGGGAGCGGGGCTCCCGCACCCCCCGAGGATATTTCGGAACAGAAGAAGAGCCGGGCGATGCTCTGGACCCCGGAGGGGCGTGGGGATATAGGCGTCTGCAAGATGCTGATATGGTCGATCATCATTCGAATTAGCTGCCCGGCGCTCTGACAGGACGAGCCGCCGGGACAAGGCGCATGGGACACCCGCGCCGAACCTCTCAAGCCAGATGGACATTTGCGAAGGACGCCGCGACATGTGCGCCGACACCACCGATCAGACCACAGACACCGACTACAAGGACACCCTGAACCTGCCGCGCACCGAGTTTCCGATGCGCGCCGGCCTGCCCAAGCGCGAGCCTGGCTGGCTGGAACGCTGGGCGAAGATCGGGATCTACGACCGGCTGCGCGAGAAGGCCGAGGCCTCGGCCCGGGTGCCCTTCACGCTGCATGATGGCCCGCCCTATGCCAACGGGCATCTGCATATCGGTCACGCGCTGAACAAGGTCCTGAAGGACATGGTGGTGCGTTCCGAGCAGATGATGGGGCGGGATGCGCGCTATGTCCCGGGCTGGGATTGCCACGGTCTGCCGATCGAGTGGAAGATCGAGGAGCAATACCGCCAGAAGGGCAAGAACAAGGATGAGGTGCCGGTGCTGGAGCTGCGCCGGGAATGCCGCGCCTTTGCCGAGGGCTGGGTCGACATCCAGCGCGAGGAATTCAAGCGGCTCGGTGTGACCGGCAACTGGGACAACCCCTATCTGACCATGGATTTCCATGCCGAGGCAGTGATCGCCGAGGAATTCATGAAGTTCCTGATGAACGGCACGCTGTATCAGGGCTCGAAGCCGGTGATGTGGTCGGTGGTCGAGAAGACCGCGCTGGCCGAGGCGGAGGTCGAGTACCACGACCACCAGAGTCACACGATCTGGGTGAAGTTCCCGGTGATCCGCGCCCTCGACAAGAGCGGTGCGCGCTCGCAGTTGCGCGGTGTCAACGTGGTGATCTGGACCACCACGCCCTGGACCATCCCGTCGAACCGGGCCGTCGCGTTCAATCCCGATCTGGCCTATGGCCTATACCGCGTGACCGCGGCGCCAGAGGGCAACTGGGCGAAGGTCGGCGACGAATACCTTCTGGCCGACAATCTGGCCGAGGCGGTGATGACGGCGGCCAAGGTCGAGGCCTGGGAGCGGGTGCAGGATGTCACGTCCGAACAGCTTGACCTGATGGTCTGTGCCCATCCGTTCCGCGGCATCGAGGGCGGCAGTGGCGAATGGGACTATGAGGTTCCGATGCTGCCCGGCACCCATGTGACCGACGAGGCCGGGACCGGATTTGTCCATACCGCGCCGAGCCATGGCGCCGACGACTTTATCCTGGGCGTTCGTCACGGGCTGAAGATGACCCACAACGTGTTGCCCGACGGGTCGTTCCGCGAGGACTTGCCGCTGTTCGGCGGGGCGGTGATCTTTGACGAGAAGGGCAAGGAAAAGGACGCCAACAGCCGTGTGATCGACGCGCTTGCGGGTATCGGCGCGCTGATCGCGCGGGGCCGCGTCAAGCATTCCTATCCGCATTCCTGGCGGTCGAAGGCGCCGTTGATCTTTCGCAACACGCCGCAGTGGTTTGCGGCGATCGACCGGGCGGTGGGCGACGGGCAGGACACCTATGGCAAGACGATCCGCGCCCGTGCGCTGCGCTCGATCGACGAGCTCGTGGCCTTCACCCCCGAGACCGGGCGCAACCGGATCCGGTCGATGATCGAGGCGCGGCCCGACTGGGTGCTGTCGCGCCAGCGCGCCTGGGGCGTGCCGCTTACCTGTTTCGTCAGGAAGGGCGCGAAGCCCGACGATGCCGACTTCCTGCTGCGCGACGCGGCGGTGAATGCGCGTATCGTGGCGGCCTTCGAGACGGAAGGCGCGGATGCCTGGTACAAGGACGGCGCCAAGGCGCGGTTCCTTGGCGCCGATCACGACCCGGAACAGTACGAGCAGGTCTTTGACGTGCTCGATGTCTGGTTCGATTCGGGCTCGACCCACGCCTTCGTGCTGCGCGACCGCGCCGATGGTTCGACCGACGGCATTGCCGATCTCTATCTGGAAGGTACCGACCAGCACCGCGGCTGGTTCCATTCCTCGATGCTGCAGGCCTGCGGCACGATCGGGCGGGCGCCCTATCGGGGCGTGCTGACCCATGGCTTCACGCTGGACGAGAAGGGCAACAAGATGTCCAAGTCGCTCGGCAACACCATCCTGCCCGAGCAGGTGGTCAAGCAATACGGCGCCGACATCCTGCGGCTTTGGGTGGCGCAGACGGATTTTACCGTCGACCAGCGGATCGGCCCCGAGATCCTGAAGGGCACCGCCGACAGTTATCGGCGGCTGAGGAATACCCTGCGCTTCATCCTCGGGTCGCTGCCCGATTTCGACGAGACGAAGCGGGTGGCCTATGCCGACATGCCGCAGCTGGAACGTATCGTGCTGCACGGGCTGACCGAGCTCGACACGATGGTGCGCGAGGGCTACGCGCGCTATGATTTTCAGGGCGTGTTCCAGACCGTGTTCAACTTTGCCACGCTGACGCTGTCGTCCTATTATCTCGACGTGCGCAAGGATGCGCTTTACTGCGACGCGGCCGACAGCCCGCGCCGGCTGGCCGCCTTGACGGTGCTCGATGCGCTGTTCCACCGGCTGACCACCTGGCTTGCGCCGGTCCTGGTCTTTACCATGGAGGAGGTCTGGCTGGAGCGGTATCCGGGCGAGGACAGTTCGGTGCACCTGCAGGACTTTCCCGAGACGCCGGCCGAGTGGTGCGACCCGGAGCTTTGGGCAAGGGGGCTTCGCGTGCGCGAGGTGCGGCGCGTGGTGACCGGCGCGCTGGAACTGGCGCGGCGCGACAAGGTGATCGGGTCCTCGCTGGAAGCGGCGCCCGTGGTGCATGTGACCGAGGACGTGGCGGCGCTGATGAATGCCGAGGCTTTCGCCGATCTTTGCATCACCTCGGCGATCACGATCTCGACCGACGCGATCCCCGAGGGGGCGTTCACCCTGCCCGATGTGCCGGGCGTCGGCGTGGTCTTTGACCTTGCCGAGGGAGAGAAGTGCCAGCGCTGCTGGAAGATCCTGCCCGATGTCGGCACGCACAGCCATGCCGGGGTCTGCGCGCGCTGCGACGAGGCGCTTGGCTGAAGCCATCGGCCGCGATGACCATGCCTGACAGCGGGGGAGGTGCCGGAAACGGTGCCTTCCCCGTTTGCCATTTGGCCGTTTTAAGCCATCGGGTCGTCGCGAGACCATGCCGGTCCCGGCCGTACCGTCACGGATCGGGCGGAAAGTGCTCGGCCAGATAGGCGACGATCTTGTTGCGATGCTCCGGCCGGGTCTCGATATCGGTCATCTGTTCGATGAACGCCTGCCAGCCTTCGGCGGTGAAGCCGTCGCTCTGCTGGATGTTGTGCAGGGTATGGCAGCGGGTGCATTCGGTGCGCAGTTCGGCATAGCCGTCGCCCTTGGGCAGGGGCGCTGCAACGGCGGTGGCCTGTAGGGCAAGGCAGGCCGTCAGGCCGAACCCGGCCCTGAGAACGCCTGAAACAAGGGTCATGATCGTATGTCCTCGACTCGATGGGCAATCTGCCACCGGGACGTGACGCTTGGGTGACGGCGACAGCGCGGCGTGGTGCCGCGCCGCGGTCACTCCATGGCGAGGATCATGTTGCGCACGACCGGATAGATCTCGCGCTCCCACTTGCGGCCGGAAAAGACGCCATAATGACCGACATTGGCCTGCAGATGGTGACGTTTCAGGTGCGGCCGCAAGGACCGGCAGAGATCGTGGGCAGAGGTCGTCTGACCGAGCCCGCAGATGTCGTCGCGCCCGCCCTCGACGGTCAGCAGCGCGGTGTTGCGAATGGCGCCGGGATCGACCAGCTTGCCGCGATAGGTGAATTCGCCCTTCGCGAGGTCGGCCTTCTGGAACACCCGGTCGATGGTTTCGAGGTAGAACTCGGCGCTCAGGTCCAGAACGGCGAAGTATTCGTCATAGAAATCCTTGATCCGCTGCGCCTCTACCTCCTCGCCGCGGGCGAGGTGCTTGTAGAGCTTGCGGTGCTGGGCCTGGTGACGCTCCATGTTCATCGCCATGAAGGCGCTGAGCTGGACAAAGCCCGGATAGACCCGGCGCCCGGCACCGGTATAGCGCGCCGGGACCTTCGCGATCACGTTGTTCTCGAACCAGCTCATCGGCTTTTCCTGCGCGAGGTGGTTGACCTCGGTCGGGCTTTCGCGGACGTCGATGGGCCCGGCCATCAGCGTCATGGTGCGGGGCGTGGCGGGATTGCTTTCGGCCGACATCACGGCGACGGCGGCGAGGGTCTGCACGCAGGGTTGGCAGACCGCCAGCACGTTGCCGCCCGGCCCGATCGCCTCGAGAAAGCGGATGATGTATTCGACATAATCCTCGACCCCGAAAACACCCGCCGACAGCGGCACGTCGCGGGTATTGATCCAGTCGGTGATATAGACATCGTGGTCGCGCAGCAGCACCTCGACGGTGCCGCGCAGCAGTGTGGCGAAATGTCCCGACAGCGGTGCCACGACCAGAACGGCGGGCTGCGGCGTGTCGATGTCCTTGGCAAAACGGATCAGCCGACCATAGGGAAGTTCCAGCGTGACCTCTTCGGTCACCGCCACCTCGCGGTTGGCAACCGGCACCGTTTTGATGTTGAAAGGCGGTCTCACATGAGAGATTCGCAGCCGTGAGAGCATTTCGAAGCTGGCGTCGACGTAGGGCAGGGCGCCATTCATTGCACTTGTGCCCGGAAAATCCTTCAACCGGGTCATTCCTGCAAATGTCCTGATCGGTGCAATCAGGTCGTCCTGCGCCTGGTAGAGTTGGTACAACATCGCCGCTTCCCTCAGCCAATCCTGGCCGTATAGTATTTAAAGCACTTCATGCTGCAGTGCGACATGTATTATGCGCAACGCGGCGATGTTGTCCCATGGAGGTGATAATGGCCAAGGCGACTCTCACGATTTCCTCCAAGAACTATTCCTCATGGTCGCTGCGAGGATGGCTCCTTTGCAAGATGGCAGGTATCGATTTCATCGAAAAACCTGTGAATATCGACGATCCCGAGACGCGCCAGGAACTTTTGCTGCTATCGCCATCCGTGCGCGTGCCGCGGCTGAACCACAACGGGGTCGATGTCTGGGACACCCTCGCCATTGCAGAATACCTGAACGAGGTGGCGCCGGAGGCCGGTCTCCTGCCTGATGACATCAAGACCCGGGCCCACTGCCGGGCGATCTCGGGCGAGATCCACTCGGGCTTCTACAATCTGCGCTCGGCGCTGCCGATGAACATCAAGGCCCGGCACAAGACCTTCAAGTTCTTCTCGGGCGCCCGCCCCGACGTGCTGCGGATCAAGGAAATCTGGTCCGAATGCCTCGAGACCTATGGCGGACCGTTCCTGTTCGGCGAGCCGACCGTCGCCGACGCCATGTATGCGCCGGTCTGCACCCGGTTCCGCACCTATGCGGTCGAGCTTGACCCCGAGATCGACGCCTATTGCACCCGGATCTATGACTGGGCGCCGATGGCCGAATGGATCGCGGCGGCGAACGAGGAACCCGACGAGATGGTCGAGCTCGAAGTCGAGTTCTGAGCCGCCGCGGCGCGCGATCACCTGGCCGGGGCGATGCAGGTCGCCCCGTAGAGATGGCGCAGGGTCAGGTTCGGCCGGGCGCCGGGTTCGGCCGGGGTGAAGGTGATGTCGACCGGGTCGCCCGGCAGCAGCAGGAAGCCCGCGTCCGAAAACCTTCCCGGGATGTCCGCCTCGAGCGCGACGAAGAAGGCGGGCGCGCTGCAGCCGAGGCTGATCTTCCAGCCATCGCCGATGTCGCGGACCTGCATCGCGATCTGCGGGTCGCGCAGATCATAGGATTTGTAAGGTCCGGGCGCGAAATGATCGGTTCCGGCGACGCCTGCCGGGCCGGTCCAGCGATAGACCAGCATCTCCCCTGGCGCGAGTACGCAGGTGCGCAGCGCCTCGATCGCCGCATCGGTCGGGACCGTAACCTCGACCTCGTCCAGCGCCCTTTTGCTGCCGTCCATCGACAGCGCCGAAGCCGAGATGCGCAGGGTCACCGGAAGAGCCGTGTCGTTCACCGCCCGCAGCGCGATACCACCCTCGACCGGCACGGCGTTTACCGTGACCGGGGCATAGAAATGCCGCGCCATGTGATGCAGGATCTTCCAGCCGCCGCCATGGTCGAGCGAGGACCACGAACAGACTGGCCAGGTATCGTTGAGCTGCCAGTAAAGCGTGCCCATGCAGCGCGGTTTCAACCCGCGCCAGTGGCCGACCGCGGTGCGAATGGCCAACCCCTGCTGGACCTGACTGAGATAGACGAAATCTTCGAACCCGGTCGGAAAGCGGAAATAGCGGAACATGGTCTCGGCGATCCGCGCGTTGCCGCCCCGGTTCTTCTGGTGGCTTTCGAATACCGGGGCCGAGATGTTGAAATCCTCGGGCGCGGCGAAGCGCCGGATCGCCGCCATCGAAGGGTAGGACTGAAAGCCGAATTCGGAGCAGAAGCGCGGGGCCACGTCGCGATAATGGTCGAAATCCTGCCCCTCGTGCCAGACCGACCAGAAATGCATGTCGCCGGCGCTGTCGTCGTGCCAGGCGTCGCCAAAGCTCAGCGGCCCCGGGCTGGGGGAAGACGGCCACCAGTTCGCACCGGGATCGGTGGCCATGAGCGCCGCTTCGATCCCGCGGTTCAGCCGGTCGTAGCTGACCAGATATCGGTCGCGATCCCGCCGGCTTTCGGGAAACCAGGACAGCATCCCGATCAGTTCGTTGTCGCCGCACCAGAGGGCTGTCGAGGCATGGTGATGCAGCCGTGCGACGACGTCCTGCACCTCGGCCGCAACCTCGGCCAGAAACTCGGGCGTCGAGGGGTAGAGGTTGCAGGCGAACATGAAATCCTGCCAGACCAGCAGCCCCAGTTCGTCGCAGATGTCGTGCAGCCAGTCCGGTTCATAGCGCCCGCCGCCCCAGATCCGGATCATGTTCATGTTGGCATCCGCCGCCGATTGCAGAAGCTCGCGCACGCCCTCACGGGTAATTCGCCCGGCCAGCGCATCGGCGGGGATCCAGTTCGCACCGCGGCAGAACACCGGCCGGCCGTTGACCCGGACAAGAAAGCTTCGGCCGATCTCGTCGGGTTCTGACACCAGTTCGATCTGCCGCAGCCCGATCCGGCGGCGTTCGACCTGCTGGCCCGTCGCGACGCTCAGATCGCACAGCGGCTGCTCGCCCAAACCCGCGGGCCACCAGAGCGCCGGCTCCGCGATGCGGAAAACAGCCGTGACAACGGGGTCGGTGACACCGTCGGGAACGATCACCGTCTGATGTTCGTCGCAGAATTCGAATCGGACAAACGCCCGCGGCGTGCGCGCCAGTCCCTCCAGATGGGCCGCGACGGTCACGGTCACGCCCTCGGCCCCGTGGTCCTGCGTTATCGCCAGCCGGCCGATGCGCTGCGCCATCACCGGTTCCAGCCGCATTGCGCCATAGATCCCCATTGGCGCCAGCGCGATGTTCCAGTCCCAGCCAAAGTCGCATTGCGGCTTTCGCAGCATGTTGCCGTTCGGGATCGGCGAATTGTCCCTGTGCCAGGGCACGAAGAAGGGCTGCGCCTGTTGCGCTGCCGCGGCCGCGGCAATGGCGGATTTCAGCGTGATCTCGATCAGGTTCGTCCCGACCCGGGCCGCGCCAGATATGTCGACGCGCCAGCGCCGGTGCGCATTGGCGCAATCGAGCACGGCAATCCCGTTCACCCGTATCGTCGCGACCGTGTCGATTTCATCGAGCACAAGCACCAGATCGGTGCGATCGAGCGCCACTTCGCGCGTCAGCGTCCAGTCCCGTTCGGCGATCCAGCGCAGATCGAATTCGTTGCGGCCCCAATAGGGGTCCGGAATGCGCCCGGCTGCCTGCAACGCGGTGATCACGTCGCCCGGCAGGGCGATTTCGAGCCCCAGGGCGCCGTCGCCGTCGGTCAGTCGCCACACCCCTGAAAGATCCAGCGCCCCGCTGTGGTGCGATGTCTGCATGTCGCTCTCCGTTCTCCCCAGGGCTGGCGGCCCATCGGGTGCCTTGCCGTGGCGGCGTGCGCGACGCCTCTTGAACCCTCCGGGCCGTCGACCAGGGCGGCCGTGCCTTGCCGGCGTCGCGATGTAAAACCTGCGTCCCCGTCGCTGAAAACGTTGTAAGTTAACGCTGGGTAACTTACATTCATCTAACGCGGCGGATGGCTGGACGGTCTCGAAGTCTAGTCCAGCAAGGACAGATCGTCCATGTCGCGTGCTGCCCTGACGTGCCCGATCAGGAGAAAGCAGGGACTGATTCAGCCAGGATTCGGATGGATACGCTATGAAAACCAAACGCCCGACCCTGAAAACGATTTCGGAACTCACCGGCTATGCCGTGCCCACAGTGTCGCGGGCGCTGCAGGATGCGCCCGATATCGCCAAACGGACCCGACAACGGATTCAGGAGACCGCCCGCGAAATCGGCTATGTTCCGAACCGCGAGGGCGTGCGGCTCCGCACCGGCATGACGAAGACCATCGCGATGGTTCTGGGGACAGACCAGAACATCAACGAGCATACCGGCCAGCTTGTGACCGCACTTGCCGAGAACATAGAGGGCACCGGCTATCACCTGCTCGTCAAACCCTATGCCGTTGGTGCGGATCCGCTCGAGAAGGTGCGTTACGTGGTCGAAACGCGACTGGCCGATGCCATTGTCATCCAGCATATCGAGGACAAGGATCCCCGGGTCCACTACATGCAGGAGATGAATTTTCCCTTCGTCACCTACGGGCGGACCCTCGCAAGCGACAGCCACGCTTATTTCGACTTCGACAACATTTCGTTCGGCGAGATTGCGGGGAATGCCTTGCTGGACCGCGGACGGCGGCACATTCTGGCCATCGCACCGCCGCCCGGGCAGGCGTATTCGCGGCACATGGTCGAAGGGCTGCGCCGGGCCATTGCGGGCACCGACGCCGAAATCGACGTCCTTGAGGGAGCTTCGAGCGGTTCGCCCCAGTCCCAGATCCGTGCCTCGCTGCGCCTGCGGCTAGAGATGGGGTCGCCGGTCGATGCAATCGTCACCCCATCCTCGGGCGCCGCAATCGCCGCGGTCGCCGTCGTCGAACTGATGGGGCGCAAGGTTGGTGACGACTTCGACCTGTTTGGGCGGGAATCCTTGCCGTTTCTCAGCATCTTTCGACCAGCCATCCTGACGGTCGTGGAAAACGTGGGCTTGGCAGGCGAATTTCTGGCCAAAGCGGTCATCCGCGCGATCGAAACCCCCGACGCGCCGCCGCTGCAACGGCTGGAACGCTATCACTTGCGCCACGTGGATAGCCGCGACCGACACTGATCCGACGCCGTTCAACATCCTTGCCCGATCAAAACCGGCCCCCTAACCTTGGCGGCAGGACAGGATATTTGGGGGGGGGACCCAAGATGAGCCTCGTGAAGACCTTGGCGAAGGTCGCCGTCGGTGTGGTTGTTGCCAACAGTGTCAAGGGTATGGTCAGCGGCGGCAGCCGCAGCGGATCTGCCCGGGCAGGCCAGGCCTCGGCCGGCGGCGGTTTGCAGGACATGCTGGGCCAGATGATGGGCGGTGGCGGTGGCACGCAGGGCGGCAGTCTGCAGGACATGCTTGGGCAGATGATGGGCGGTGGTGCCGGCGCCAGGGGTGGCGGCGGTCTGCAGGACATGCTGGGCCAGATGATGGGCGGCGGCGCTGGCGGCCCGCAGGGCGGCGGGTTGCAGGACATGCTGGGCCAGATCCTTGGCGGTGGCGCCGCTGCGGGCGGTGCGCGCGGCGGCGGCATGGGCGGCATGCTCGACGAACTCAGCCGCATGTCACGTCCGGTCGGGGCAGGCACGGGGGCTGTTGCCGGGGCTGCGGCGGGCGCCGGGGGCCTTGGCGAGCTGCTCAACCAGTCATTGCAGCGCTATGGCGAGCCCGACCGCACCCCGACGCGTGCCGAGGAGGAACAGGCCGGTCTGCTGTTGCGCGCCATGATCCAGGCGGCCAAGGCCGACGGGCGGATCGACGAGGGTGAAAAACGCTATCTGCTCGACCAGCTGGGCGATGCCAGCCCCGAGGAGATGGCCTTTGTCGAGGCCGAGATGAAGCGCCCGATCGATGCCGCGGCCCTGGCCCGCGACGTGCCCCGCGGCGCCGAACAGCAGGTCTATATGGTCTCGGCCATGGCGATCGTGCTCGATGACCAGAGCGAGGCGCGCTATCTGAACGATCTGGCCAAGGCGCTGCGGCTCGACCCGCCCGCGGTCAATGCGATCCACGACCGTCTCGGGATCGCGCATATCTATCGCTGAACCGGGGCTAGGCGGGCGGGGCGCTCAGAACCGTGCCGCCACCCCGGGCAGGGCAAGCGATGTGATAAGATCGCGCAGCTCCTGCCTTGCGGCGACATTGGACAGGCTCAGCTTTTCGATACCGGCGTCGCGCAGGTCGAGCAACGTCAGCCCCTGCGGGAACAATTCGCGAAAGATCACGCGTTCGCTGAATCCCGGCGCAACGCGAAACCCGATCCGCTTGCTCAGCCGCACCAGCGCGTCCCCGACCTTCTTCTTGTTGCGCATCTGCTGGGATCCGACCCGATTGCGGGTCACGATCCAGTCAATCGGCGGCAACCCGGCGTGCGCCCGCGCCTGGCGCGCAGCCCAGACCATCTCGGAATAAACCGACGGTCCCAGGATCTTCCCGGTCTCGGGGTCGAGCCGTGCGAGCAGATCGAAGTCGACGAAACTGTCGTTCAGCGGCGTGATCAGCGTATCGGCCAGCGAATGAGCCATCTGGCTCAGCCTTGTGTGCGAGCCCGGGCAATCGATCAGGACGAAATCCGAGTCTGCCTGGGCGGCCTGCACGGCCAGCGACAGGCGATATTCCTGCGGGTTCTGGCCTTCGGGGATGTCCTCGGGCGCAAGCTCGGGCAATTCGCCGTGCGCCGGCATCGCAAGCTCAAGCCCGGCGCGCCGGCGGAAGGCGGCGCGGTTCTCGATATAGCGGCCGAGACTGCGCTGGCGCAGGTCGAGGTCGAGCGTGCTGACGCGAAACCCCATACGCACCAGCGCCGTGGCCACATGCATCGAGGTGGTCGATTTTCCCGAGCCGCCCTTCTCGTTTCCGACGATGATTATATGCGCCATCGCCACTCCTGGGTGCTTGGCGCCGGGCCTCCCCGGGGCGCGTGGGGTGGGACGCCGGCGGGCGGTTTGCACCTGCGGTGGTAGTTCGCGTTGGGCGCGAGGGAAAGGGCGGAAATGCCGCGTCTGTGATCGAGCGGTCAGAACAGGGCGCGCCAGACCAGTTCGCCTAGGCCGAGCGCGACGAAAACCGGCGCCGCCAGAAGGCTGGCCAGCCACAGCGCCCCGCGAAACGTCGGGCGGACGGGCGGGGCGGTGACACCGTGGACGGGGCGATCCTGCTTGGGCATGGCGTCATTAACGCCGCCTTAGATTTCAGGCCGGTTAATGCGGCCATGGAAGATCTCTGGACCGAAACCGCGACCCTGATGGCGCCCGAGGCGGCCGTGGCCCCCATGCAACAGCACGCGTCCTATGGTGCGGCCTGCGCCGCCCTCGGGACCGGCGTCCTTTGGTACCGCCTGGATGGCGCCGGCGGGCAGGGGGCGGCGCAGGTCCTGATCCGTCGCTGGCCGCTGCTCGGGGCGACGGCGCTGCTGTCGCGCGGGCCGCTCTGGGCACCCGACACCCCGGCGGAACTGCGGCGCGCGGGGCTTTTGCGGTTGCTGGTCCAGCTGCGCCGGCAGTTCCGATGCGTTCTGGTCACGCCCGATCCCATCGAGGCGGCCGATCCGCTGGCGGACAGCGGCTGGCTTGCCACAATGACGCCCTGCTCGCTGGCACGGCTCGATCTAACGCCCGATCCTCTGGCACTGCGGGCGGGCCTGCGGGGCAAGTGGCGCAACCGTCTGGTGCGGGCCGAGGCGGCGGGCCTCTCTGTCCGGGACCGGCCATTCTCGCCCGCGCGCGACGACTGGCTGCTTGCCGCCGAGGCCGCGCAGGCCAAAGCGCGCGGATACCGCCGGCTGCCCGCGGACTTCACCCTGGCCTGGAGCCGCGCCGATGGCCAGCATGGCACCCGGATCTTCACCGCCGAACGGGCAGGGCGGATCGTGGCAGCGATGCTGTTCCTGCTGCATGGCGCCGGGGCGAGTTATCACATCGGCTGGTCGGGTCCCGCGGGGCGCGCGCTTGGCGCCCACGCCCTGCTGATGTGGCAGGCCATGCTGCGCCTGCGCGAAGGCGGCGTGCAGATGCTGGACCTCGACCTGATCGATACCGAAGCCGCGCCGGGACTTGCCCGGTTCAAGCTCGGCACCGGCGCACAGCCGCTGGTCCTCGGCGCCACACGCCTGTCCGCCCCGGGCAGCAGGATCTTTGCCGCAAGGCCCATGCGCCCGAAGGCGGCGTGACAACAGCCCGGGAGGCCAGTCGCTTCGATCCCCGGCGCGCTTGCAAGCGGCGCCCTGTCGCGCAATCCTCGAGCGACGCCTCCCGCCGTCGGATCCCGCCATGTCTCCGCTGCTCGTTGCTTCCACGCTGTCGATGTTCGCGACCTGCTATGCCATCGTGCTGGCCGTGATCTGGATCCGTGCGGTCGGCCGGCGTGACCGGCACGAGCACGTCGGCCTTTTCATCGCGCTGATGGGAGTTCTGGTGCCGGGCGTGGTGCTGAGCATTGCCACCCTGCTCGCCGGCGCGGTTTTCGGCCTGCCCTACATCGGGCTGGCGCTGCCGGTCCTGTTTCCGGCCGCCATCGCCACCGGCCTGCATCTCGAGGTCGACGCCCTGACCTCGCCTACCCCCTCGACCGAGGGCTTCCGCATCGCGCAGGGCGTGGTGCTGACGATCATCCTCGTCGCGCTGACCTGAACCGGGCCGCCCTCAGGCGAGCCCGCCCGACAGATAGGCGATCAGGATGTCCCGCGCAGCGGCCAGATCCCGGCGGTCGACCATCTCGGTCACCGTGTGGATATAGCGCGTGCCGACCACGATCCCCACGGCGCGGGCACCGGCCGCGGCCTGCTGCGCGGCCGCCCCGTCCTGGCCACCGGCGCGCAGCATGGTGCGCTGGAACGGGATCCCCCGCGCCGTCGCCAGCGCGTCGATCTCGGCCACCAGCCCGGTGTCGGCAATGAACGAGCTGTCACGCACATGCAGGCCGAACCCCTTGCCCTGTTCGGTCGTGCGATCCTGGTCGGGTACGCCCGGCGTGTCGCAGGCAAGCGTCGTGTCGATGCCAAGCCCGATGTCGGGCTGGACCCGGAACGCCGCAGTCCGCGCCCCGCGCAGGCCGACCTCCTCCTGGGTGGTGAAGGCGACGTGGATCTCGGCCGGATGGTCGGCCTCGCCAAGGCCCCGGATCGCCTCGATCCCGAGCCAGCACGCCACCCGGTTGTCGAGCGCCTTCGAGACCAGCTTCTCGCCCATCTCGAGGAACGGCTCGTCGAGCACCACCATGTCGCCGACCTTGACCCGCTCGGCCGCCGCCTCGCCCAGCCCGGTGTCGACGAAGAACTCGTGCACCTCGGGGATCTTCTTGCGATCCTCGGCCGACGCGATGTGCACCGGCCGCCCGCCCGGGTTCATCACCCCCTTGATGTCGCCACCCTCGGTACAGACCAGCACCCGGCGTGCAAAGAGGTTGCGCGGATCGAAGCCACCGACGGGCAGCAGATAGAGAAACCCTTCCTTCGAGATGTGGCTGACCAGAAAGCCGATCTCGTCCATATGGCACAGCAGCATGACCTTCACCGGCGCCTCGAGTCCGCCGCGGGCATCGCGGCGACAGATCAGCGAACCCATCGGATCGACTTCGACATGATCGAACAGCCCGGTGGTCTCGGACAGGATCAGGTCGCGCACCCGCGTCTCGTGACCGGGCACGCCCGGGGTTTCGCAAAGCCGCTTCAGAAGCTCGATGTTCATTGGTGTTACCGCCTCGGTCGATCCATTCCGGTGCGACCCTAGTGCGCCGCGCGCATCTTCCGCAACCGCCAACCGTCGCCGTCTCCTACACGCGAAACCGACTTCTTCCGTTCGAAAAAATCTACCGTGTGGCGTCGGCCAACGTCCCAGCCGGAGGTTAGCAAGGGCTTCGAGCGTGGAGACACCAAATATCGGAAGGCTCGATGCCCTTGCGGATTTCACGGAACTGCCGTTCATGCCAGGCGCGGCGAACGGCGGGTCCGAGCCCTTTTCTCCTGATTTGACAGTCGGTATTCTAGGCGTGATCTGACAGGAGACGAAGTGTGAAAATCTGGGGCCGCAACAATTCCACCAATGTCCGCAAGGTACTGTGGTGTGCCGAAGAACTTGGACTGAAGTACGAACATATCCCTGCTGGAGGTGCGTTCGGTGTCGTAAATTCTCAGGAGTTTCGCGCGCTCAACCCAAACGGCTTGGTGCCGTCTCTCAAGGACGGGGATCTGGTGCTTTGGGAATCGAACGCCATCGTCAGATATCTTGCAAGACAATATGGGACGACCCCGTTTGCACCTTCGGACCCGCGCATCTGGGCGGTGGCCGACAAATGGATGGACTGGGCATCGCTTTCTTTCGCAGTGCCTTTCCGCGATCTGTTCTGGAATCTGGTGCGCTCTACGCCGGAACAGCGTGATGATGTGGCCGTAGAACGGGGTCTTGCGCAGTGCGCCACTCTCATGAGCATTGCTGATGATACCCTTTCAGAAAGCGAATGGCTTTCAGGCGCTGAGTTCGGGTTCGGCGACATTCCCTTGGGCTGCATCGCCTATGCCTGGTTCAGCATGTCAATCGAACGGCCAGAGCATCCTGCGCTTGAGGCATGGTATGGTCGCCTCTCTGAACGCCCGGCCTATCGCAAGGCTGTCATGACGGGGCTAACCTGAAAAAAGGCCGAACGGCAGAAAAGTCCTGCACAGCTGACAGTGACCGCCTCGTCGGTGAAGGTCCGCTGGGGCGCGCTCAGCGGCCAGAGCTCAAGCGTCTCTGTGACCGGCTATTTCGACCGTTTTTGACGCATAGGTTCTGGCAAGGGGGGGTGCCCGACAGCGGCCATTCGTGACCCGCGCGGCGAATGCCGCGGCCGAGCCCATTGCGACAGATGCTGTGTGGCATTCGAAAGTCAGCTCTGGAGCACCTGATGATCGGCGGAACGAAAGGACCAAGAGATCGTGGCGCCGGAAGCATTTCGGCCGTTAGGAGCGCATGCACGCCACAATTGAATTATAGGTTGCGTTGGCTGCCTCAGAACCAGGGTCAAGGTAGTAAGTATGCCCGACATTATCGAACAATGTGAACTTGTCCGGTATAGTGGAAAGCCACTCTCTGGACGGCTTCCCGAAGTCGTCTGACCCGAAAAACACATGATTTCGCGTGGAAATTGGCCTTTCCTCTCGCAAGCGCGTGGATGAAACGCAAAATATCGACGAGAAAGAAACGCCTGCGGCGGCAGCTCGCCAAATCGCCGTGCCGCCCGCGCTGTAACCAAGCCCAACACTGCAGTCACTCACACTCTCTTTGAGGGCGCGCACGACTTTCTCCATACCGTCACCAAGAAAAAGATGATTGTGCAACGCCTCTCCGGTAAGGTCCGGCCTGTTGCACAGGTCGTTCAAGGACAGTCGGCTTACACTTGATACGGCTTGCAACCTGCTGAGGATGCAATCCTTTTGTGTCGGTTGGTCGTGGATGTCCGTGACTATGCAGATATTCATCCGCGGACCTTAGCTTGGCGGCGATTGACCTGAAACCTGCCATTCGATCGATCACACCGAATGGCACCTCACTTCCGCCGTTCGGATGGCCTGACAAATGTGACGGGTGGCAAGATATTCTGCGACCGCGCGTTGGGTCATTCCTCGGGGAGGCGCGCCCGTCACCGGTTCCCGGGTTGGCCGTCCCGGAAACTGGCGGCCTCTACCTTCCCAGAGCGAAAAGCACAGACAATCACTCACGCATAATCCTCGGGGGAGCGGCCCGGCGCGGGCCGCGCGGGGGCAGACAGCCCCCTGTCCACCCATCCGCCAGAACCGCCTGCCGGAACGAAAAACGCCGCCCCGAAGGGCGGCGTTCTGCACTGTCCAGTGGCCGGGGTTCAGAATCCCAGACCCTCGTATTTCTTCTTGAACTTCGACACACGCCCGCCGGCATCCATCAGCCGCTGAGAGCCGCCGGTCCAGGCAGGGTGCGAGCTGGGGTCGATGTCGAGCGACAACATTTCGCCTTCCTTGCCCCAGGTCGATTTCATCTGGATCACGGTCCCATCGGTCATCTTGACGTCGATGAGGTGATAGTCGGGATGCAGGTCCTTTTTCATCGCGCCGCTCCTCACTGTTCCGATTTCGGCTTGTAGCCGCTATTTTCAGCGATCCGGGCCGACTTGCCACGGCGCGCGCGCAGGTAATACAGCTTGGCGCGGCGGACCTTGCCGCGGCGCACCACGTCGATGCTCTCGATATTGGTCGAATGCAGCGGGAAGATACGCTCGACGCCTTCGCCAAAGGAAATCTTGCGGACCGTGAACGAGGCGTCGATGCCGGCGCCGTTGCGGCGGCTGATGCAGACGCCCTCATAGTTCTGGACCCGCGAGCGCGTGCCTTCGGTCACCTTGTAGCCGACGCGAATCGTGTCGCCGGCCTTGAAATCGGGAATCTGCTTCCCGAGGGCGGCGATCTGCTCCGCCGCCAGTTCTGCGATCAGATCCATCTGATGCGCTCCTCTTGCTGCTTGCGGTTTGCCCGCAAAGGTCTCGTGCGTCCTCAGAGCTCTCGGTCTTCATCCGGGTCCCCGGGGCGGTCAATTGCCGCCCGCGAGCCCGCCAGAGATCAGGTCGCCATTGCTTTTGGTGCCTCGAGGGCCAATCCGCGCTCCGGTCCTTCCGGAGCGGCACAGTGTGGGGGAAGAACCCCGACTGCAAACCTCTCCGACCGTCGCTGCGAATCGCTCCGTCCCGGCCGATGGCTCGGCCCGATCCGGATCAGGCGCGCTATACGGTGCCAGGGCGCGCGAGGCAAGGATTTGTTGGCCCGCTCGGGCAAGCACCGGCGCCGCGACGCTGGCCCCGGGGTCAGTCGACGAAGGCTTTCTCGACCACATATTCCCGCGGATCGGAATTCGCCCCCTCGTGCAGACCGTAGCCTTCGAGCAGATCCTTGATCTCGAGGTTGAAGGCGAGGTTGCCGCAGACCATGGCGCGGTCGTTGTCGGGGTGTATCGGCTCGACCCCCAGGTCGCGGAACACGTCGCCCGAGCGCATCAGGTCGGTGATGCGGCCCATCTTGGGGCTCTGTTCCCGCGTCGTCGTCGGATAATAGCGCAGCTTTTCGTGAAAGCCTTCGCCCATCAGTTCGGCCAGCATCTCGTCTTGCCGGATATCGTCGATCAGCGCCGCGCCATAGGCAAGCTCGCCAACCTCGCGGCAGGTGTGGGTGATGATGACCTCGTCGTAATCTTCATAGGTCTGCGGTTCGCGCAGCAGCGAGGCGAAGGGGGCAAAGCCGGTGCCGGTGGCGAAGAACCACAGCCGTTTGCCGGGCAGGATCGCGTCATGCACCAGCGTTCCGACGGGTTTCGGACGCAGGATAATCTGATCGCCGACCCTGATGTTCTGCAACCGCGAGGTCAGCGGCCCGTCGGGCACCTTGATCGAGTAGAACTCAAGCTCTTCGTCCCAGGACGGCGAGGCGATGGAATAGGCGCGCAGGATCGGCTTTTGCTTGCCGGTCTTCGGATCGACATCCCCCATCAGCCCGATCATCACGAATTCGCCGGACCGAAAGCGCAGTGTCAGCGGGCGGGTGCAGCGAAAGCTGAACAGCCGGTCGGTCCAGTGCTGGACGAAAGTAACGGTCTGGGCGTCAGGCAGCGTCGGAACGGCCTTGATCGGTTGGGCGTCGGTCACGGGTCTTTGCTCGGTCATGATCTCGTATCGAGGCCGTGGCCCCGTCCTGTTCGTCTATTCCAGATGGAAAACGCGTGAAAGGGGCGATCAGCCTGCCAGCCGCGACCGATAGTCGTGGGCCTGCCAGTCGGCGCGGGTGCGCCACTGATCCTCGGGCTGGCGCGCGGCAAGCGCCGCGTCGATCTCGACCTCGTCGAATCCGGACCGCCGCGCCATGGCATATTGGTCGGCCAGAACATGGCCGCGGGCACGCAGCCGGCCGGTATATCCCGCCCGCCGCAGCGCCCGCGCGATGGAAAATCCGCGGCCGTCGGCAAAACCGGGGAAATCGATGCGGACAAGCTCCACGGTCCGCGCGAGATCGGCAACCACGGCAGGGTCGGTGTCCGATGGCAGGTCGAGCGCGGCGGCTCCGGTCGCAGCGAAGTCTTCGGCACCGGCAAAGCGGCCCGCGAAAGTGTCGGGGCCAAAGCCTGCATCGGTCACGATGATGGTCTCGGGGGCTGTCATGGCTTTGGCTCCTTCAGGCAGCGCTGGCAGCGGGGCCGCGCACGGCCTTGCCATCGACGAAATGGATCCCGCATTCCTCTTTCTCCTGCCCGCGCCAGCGGCCGGCGCGGACGTCCTCGCCTTCGGCGACAGGCGAGGTGCAGGGGCCGCAGCCGATCGAGGGATAGCCCTTTGCCACCAACGGGTGCGGCGGCAGGCCGTGGGAGCGGATGTAGTCGGTGATGTCGGTGCTGGTCCAATCGGCAATCGGGTTCAGCTTCAGCCGGCGGCCGGCTTCCTCGACCAGCGGCAGTTCGGTGCGCAGCCCGCCCTGGAACCGCTTGCGGCCGGTGACCCAGCTGTCAAAGCCCGACAGCGCGCGCTCCAGCGGCCGGGTCTTGCGCAGGTCGCAGCAGGCGTCGGTGTCGCGCAGGTGCAGGGTGTTGGCCGGATCCTCCTGCGCCAGGTGCATGGCCCGCGCCCGGATCACCCGGACAGCGGTCAGGCCAAGGGCCTCGGCCACGTCGCGCTGGTAATCCAGCGTTTCGGGGAACAGCATCTGGGTGTCGATGAACAGAACCGGCGTCGCGGGCGCGACCTGCGCCAACTGGTGGAGCAGCACGACCGAGTCGGCCCCGAAGGACGAGACCAGCGCGACCTTGCCGATCAGCGGATGTTTCAGCGCCGCGCCAAGCCGTTCGGCGCCCTGAAGGCCCTGCAGGTCGGCGGCGATGATATCGGCCCGGTCGGCCGGAATGAGGGTGGCATCAAGCGGCATCGCGTTGCTTCTCCGGTCCGTAGAGGGCGGCCTTGAACGGGGCCAGTCCGACACGGGCATAGGTTTGCAGGAAGGTTTCGGTCGGGCCCTCGCGCTCCTCGAGATAGGCCAGCAGCAGGCGTTCGATCGCCGGCACGATCTCGTCATAGGCAAAGCCCGGCCCGGCGCGTTCGCCGATCGCGGCGGTCTCGGTGGCGTCGCCCCCGAGCGTGATCTGATAGTTCTCGACGCCCGCGCGGTCGAGCCCGAGGATGCCGATATGGCCGACATGGTGGTGGCCGCAGGCGTTGATGCAGCCCGAAATCTTGATCTGCACCGGCCCGACTTCGTGTTCGATCCGCAGCGCGTCGATCCGCTTGGCCAGTTCGGTCGCGACCGGGATCGAGCGCGCCGTGGCCAGCGCGCAATAATCCATCCCCGGGCAGGCGATGATGTCCGAGGCAAGCCCGACATTGGCCGTGCCAAGCCCCGCCTTCAGCAGCATGGCGTGAACGATTGCCAGATCCGCCTTGCGGACATGGGGCAGGATCACGTTCTGCTGGTGGCTGATGCGCAGCTCGTCATGGCCATAGCGCTCGGCCAGATCGGCCAGAACCCGCATCTGATCGGCCGTCGCATCGCCCGGCGTCGCGCCGTGCGCCTTCAGCGAGACGGTGACGATGGCGTAATCCGGGTGGCGATGTTCGGCAAGGTTGGTATCGGCCCAGGCCCGGAACACCGGGTCGGCCTTTGCAACCTCGAACGCCTCGGCGCCGCCGGCCACGAAATCGGGCGTGCGGAACCGTTCGCGGATCTGCTCGAGCGCCGCGGCATGGCCGTTCGGCCATTCGATCCTTGTGCGCCTGAACGTCTCTTCGACCTCGGCACGGATGGTGTCGAGCCCGGCCTCGTGGACGGTGACCTTGATCCGCGCCTTGTACTTGTTGTCCCGTCGTCCCCAGCGGTTATAGACGTGCAGCACCGCCTCGAGGTACGGCAACAGCTCGGCCTCGGGCAGGAAGTCGCGGATCACCTTGCCGATCAAGGGCGTGCGGCCAAGACCGCCGCCAACGATCACCTCGAAGCCGGGCTGACCGTCCCGTTCGATCATCCGCAGCCCGATGTCATGGGCGCGGGTCACGGCGCGGTCGTTCGGGCTGCCGGTGACGGCGACCTTGAACTTGCGCGGCAGGAACTGGAACTCCGGGTGGTCGGTCGACCATTGCCGGATCAGTTCGGCATAGGGGCGGGGGTCGGCAATCTCGTCGGCGGCGGCGCCGGCGAAATGGTCCGATGTCACGTTGCGGATCGTGTTGCCCGATGTCTGGATCGCATGCATCCCGACCTCGGCCAGCGCGTCGAGGATGTCGGGAACGTCCTGCAGCTTCGGCCAGTTGAACTGGATGTTCTGGCGCGTGGTGAAATGGCCATAGCCCTTGTCCCAGCGCTCGGCGATCTCGGCGAGCTTGCGCATCTTGACCCCGTCGATCGAACCGTAGGGGATCGCGACGCGCAGCATGTAGGCGTGGAGTTGCAGATAGAGACCGTTCATCAGCCGCAGCGGCTTGAACTCGTCCTCGGTCAGTGAACCGTCGATGCGACGGGTCACCTGGGCGCGGAACTGGGCGTTGCGCGCGGCGAGAAAGGCGGAGTCGAAGTCGTCATAGCGGTACATGTCAGTCTCCGGGGCGGGTGTCCGGGCACCTTTCTTTTGGATAACCGGAAAGTGTTGTTCTGGAAAAGTGAAACTATTGTGTCATCTGTGCGGCAGATCGACCTGCTTGCCGTGGGGATAGTTCGACGGTCCGCGGCTGCGGAAGGTCTCGCGGAAGTGCACAGGCTCGGGGCCGTCCGGGCCGCGGCGGGCGTCGGCAAGATAGGCACCGACAATCTTGCCCTGCAGCCGGGACGCCTCGATCAGGCGCAGGTCGGCATGCGCCTCGTCCTCCAGCAACTCGGCCTCGCCAAGACGACGGCTCCAGCGGTTGTCCTCGGTCAGATAGACGACGTCGCCTTCAAGCAGGGCATTGGCGGTGACGACTTTTGGCGTGAACGGGCGGGGCATCGGGCGGGTCCTCGACATGGCAGTGTAGGGTTGGGCAATGTAGGGTTGGAAGCTTGCAGTTTCTGCACTGCAATATAGAATATTTTCCTGTATCCGTGCTAGGTGGTGACAGAATTAAGGACGTATGTTCTTTCTGAATCGCCGCGATGGAGGAATGTTCGCCTTCGAGAGGAAAAATGGAATGACCGTCCGGATCGACGCCACAGACAGGAAAATCCTTGCCGAGCTGCAGGAGGATTCAAGCCGCTCGCTCGACGAGATCGCCCGCAATGTCGGCTCGTCGAAGACGCCGGTCTGGAACCGGATTCGCAAGCTGCGCGAGGCCGGGGTGATCCGGCAAAGCACGGTTCTGCTCGACGCCGAGGCGCTGGGGCTCGAGGCCTGTTTCTTCGTGCTGATCCGCACCAGCGAGCACGAGACCGACTGGCAGCAACGCTTCCTTCAGGTGCTGCGTGCGCGGCCCGAGGTGCTCGAGGCGCACCGGCTGGCGGGCGACATCGACTATATCCTGAAGGTTCGGGTGGCCAATGCCCGGGCCTATGACCGCTTCTATCAGGAGCTGATTTCGCAGGTGAAAATCCACAACGTGACCGCCCTGCTGTCGATGGAGGAGATCAAGTCGACGACCGCCTTGCCGCTGTGACGGGGGCGCCGCGATGTTCCCAATTAAAATACTAAGGAATTACTTGACGCCTCCGAGCGATCCATTAGGAACGTCGCGACAGCCCCAATGAACAGGAGAGGCATCCATGTCCAAACGCATCAATCCGTCGAGGTCCCTGCTGACCGCGCTGCTCATGGCCGGGGCGGCGGTTCCGGCCGCTGCCGAGGAAGTGCTGAACATCTATTCCTCGCGCCACTACGATACCGACGAGCGGCTCTATTCCGATTTCGAGAATGCGACCGGCATCACGATCTATCGCATCGAGGGCCAGGCCGACGAGCTGATCGCCCGGATGAAGGCCGAAGGCCGCAACAGCCCGGCCGATGTGCTGGTCACCGTCGATACCTCGCGGCTCTATCGCGCCAAACAGGCGGGCGTGCTGCAGCCGGTCGAGTCCGAAGTGCTGGAAGAACGTATCCCGGGCTACCTGCAGGATGCCGACAACGAGTGGTTCGGCTTCTCGCAACGGTCGCGGATCATCTTCTACGACAAGACGACGGTCACCGAACCGCCGCAGACCTATGCCGATCTGGCCGATCCGAAATACAAGGGCATGATCTGCATCCGGTCTTCGACCAACACCTACAACCAGACCCTGATGGCCGCCGTCGTCACCCATGTGGGCGAGGACGCGGCGCGCGCCTGGGCGCAGGGCGTTGTCGACAACATGGCCCGCGCGCCGCAGGGCGGCGATACCGACCAGTTGAAGGGGCTTGCATCGGGCGAATGCGCGATCGCGGTGTCGAACACCTACTACTTTGCCCGCGCCATTGACTCCGAGGTCGAGGGCGTCACCGAGGCGCTCGACCGCATCGGCTGGGTCTTTCCCGATCAGGCCGGCAACGGCGCGCACATGAACCTGTCGGGGGCGGGGGTCGCGGCCTTTGCACCGCATCGCGACAATGCGGTGCTGTTCCTCGAATACCTCGCCAGCGACAGCGCACAGGAATACTTCGCCGGCGGCAACGACGAATACCCGGCAGTGCCGGGGATCGACGTGCCCGCCGCCGTGGCCGAATTGGGGACCTTCAAGCCCGACGACATCGACCTTTCCGTGGTCGCGCAGAACCTCGGCACAGCCCAGGTGATCTTCGATCAGGTCGGCTGGAAATAGCCTTCGCCCTGCCGCAGTCGGGCTTTCTTCTTGGCCCAAATACCTTGCGGGGGTCCGGGGGTGCAAACCCCCGGTCCGCCGGTCGTCACCGGCGCGGTTCTCTCAGCGGAAGCGGTCCGCCAGCCGTTGCAGCGGGCTGCGCGGCGCTTCCTCCGCGGGGCCGGATGTCTCCGGTTTCGGGTCGGGCGCGGCTGCGGGCTTGGGCTTGCTTGTCGAGGATCGCGGCGGATTGGTGCGCAGCGATACCGCGGTTGCGAACTTCGCCGCATCGCCTGCCGCAAGTGCTGGGGCGCCGTCCGAGATCCCGCGCAGCATGTCGTCCAGCCAGTCGGCATCGGCCTTGGCGAAATCGTGCAGCACATAGCCAGACACTGCATCCTTGTGGCCGGGATGTCCGATCCCGATCCTGACCCTGCGATACTCCGGCCCGATCGCGGCGTGGATCGAACGCAGACCGTTGTGCCCCGCGTGCCCGCCGCCCTGCTTGACGCGCATCTTGCCGGGCGCAAGGTCGAGCTCGTCGTGAAACACCGTGACGTCTCCCGGCGCGAGCCTGAAGAACCGCATTGCCTCGCCCACCGACTGGCCCGAGCGGTTCATGAAGGTCTCGGGCTTCAGCAGCAGCACCTTTTCGGTTCCAAGCCGGCCTTCGGTCAGCGCGCCCTGGAACTTGCCGCGCCACGGGGCAAAGCCGTGATCGCCGGCGATCCGGTCGAGCGCCATGAAGCCTACGTTGTGACGGTTGCCGGCATATTGCGCGCCGGGGTTTCCGAGGCCGACGAAGAGTTGCACCTGTCGCTCCTGTGCCAGGGGTGTTGACCTTGTCTTCCTCTTGCCCTGAACTGCCGCGCGATGCCAGACGCAACCCTGCAAAGGACCGACAGATGTACCTCACCATGAACCGTTTCCGGGTCAGGATCGGCAGCGAGGAAACCTTCGAGACAATCTGGAAGGGCCGCGAAACCAGATTGCCAGAGGTGCCGGGCTTCATCGCCTTCCACCTGTTCAAGGGGCCGGAGCGCGAGGATTATCGGCTCTATGCCTCGCATACGACATGGCAGAGCGAGGCCGATTTCCTCGCCTGGACCAAATCCGAGGCCTTCCGTCAGGCCCATGCCGGCGCCGGCGGTTCGCGCGACATCTACCTCGGGCCTCCGGAGCTGGAAGTCTTCGAGTCGGTGCAAAGCATCGAGTGAGGCGCTGCACGAGGCACAGGGCGAGCGTGGCACAGGGCGAGCGTGACACCGGCGCCTGCGGGGGGCAAGGCTTGCGCCCTAGGTCCGATCGCGTTGACGCGGGCCAAGGGCCGATCCGGCGCCGCCCCGCCCGGCGATCTCAGGATCGCTCGAGTTCTGCCAGCAGTGCTGTCGCCGCGGCCTGTTCGGCCTGACGCTTCGATCCGGCCGTGGCGCTCGCCTCGGCGCCGTTTTCAAGCCTTGCGGCAATGGTGAAATTCGGCGCGTGGTCGGGGCCGCTGCGGGCGGTCTCGATATAGGCCGGGGGTTTCATGCCGCGGGCCTGCGCCCATTCCTGCAGCGCCGTCTTCGGGTCGCGCGCCTTTTCCTCGGCCGCGGCAACGCGCTCGCCCCACAGCTTCAACACGACGGTTCGTGCCGGCTCCAGCCCGGCGTCGAGATAGATCGCGGCAACAACCGCCTCCATGGCATCGCCGAGCAGCGCTTCCTTGCGCCGCCCGCCCGACATCATCTCGGAGCGGCCGAGTTTCAGCACCGCGCCAAGGTCGATCTGACGGGCGACGTCGGCGCAGGTCTCCTTGCGGACCAGCACGTTGTAGCGCGGCGCAAGCTGGCCTTCGCCCGCGTCGGTGTCGGCGCGGAACAAGGCCTCGGCGATGATCAGGTTCAGCACCCGGTCGCCCAGAAACTCCAGCCGCTGGTTCGAGGGCCGGGTATCGGAGGCGATCGAGGGATGGGTCAGGGCGCGCAGCAACAGTTCGGGCCGGGCAAAGTGATGGCCCAACCTTTCCTCGAAACTGCGTAAATCGCCCGAAAGCTTCATTGGATCTTTTTGAAGAACCGATCCGGGCGCCAGTCCCAGATGAAGAACAGCGAGCGTCCGCCGGCCGAGAACATCACCCGGTCGGCGCGGCCGATCAGGTTTTCGAACGGCACCATGCCGACGCCATGGGCCAGCTGGTTGACCCGGCTGTCGGTCGAGTTGTCGCGATTGTCGCCCATGAAGAAGAAATGCCCCTCGGGCACGGTGAAGATCGGCGTATCGTCAAGACGCCCGTCGCCGATATTGAGGATCGAGTGGCTGACGCCGTTCGGCAGGGTCTCGATGAACTTTTCCTTGATGCAGATGCCACCCTGGCCGACCGGTGAGTTGGCGCAACGCGGCAGCATGCCCTCGGGCCCCTGGGGCTCCATCAACTCTTCGAACGTGCCATCGGGCACGACCTCGACCGGCGTGTCATTGATATAGAGCAGTCCGTCCTTGACCTGGATCCGGTCACCGGGGAGGCCGATCAGCCGCTTGATGAAGTCGGCATTCGAGACCGGGTGGCGAAACACCACGACGTCGCCGCGCTGGGGTTCCGAGCCAAAGATCCGGCCGTTGATCGGGCAGATCGAGAACGGGCAGGAATAGCGCGAATAGCCATAGGCCATCTTGTTGACGAACAGGAAGTCGCCGATCAGCAGCGTATCCTTCATCGATCCCGAGGGGATCCAGAACGGCTGGAAGAACAGCGTGCGGAAAATGCCCGCGATCAGCAGCGCATAGACGACGGTCTTGATCGTTTCGACGACGCCGTTCTTTTCGTCGTTCTTCGCTTTGTCCATGCCTGCTTCCCGATTGCTCTGACCCTGCGGGGCTTGCGGCTTTCTGGGGGCGGCGCGACGGGGTGTCAAGCGTCCGAGACGGGAAGCGGCCGGGCCTCGATGACCACGAATGCCTGAGCCCAGGGATGATCGTCGGTCAATGTAACGTGGACGATGGCGGCGTGGCCGGGCGGCGTCATTGTCGCCAGCCGCTCTGCAGCCCAGCCGGTCAGCTGCATCACCGGCTGGCCGGTGCGGAGGTTGCTGACGGCCATGTCCTTCCACGAGATGCCCATGCGCAGGCCGGTGCCAAGCGCCTTGGAACAGGCCTCCTTGGCGGCCCAACGTTTGGCATAGGTGCCGGCACGGTCGGCACGGGACTCGGCCTTGCGCCGTTCGGTTTCGGTGAAGACGCGGTTCAGAAAACGCTCGCCGAAACGGTCGAGCGTGCCCTGGATGCGGTCGATGTTGGCCAGATCGGTGCCGATGCCGAGAATCATGGCGCTGTGGTGCGCCAGCCGTATTGCGGCGTCAACCGGCGCGGCAGCATCCGGGACGTTGTGCCGGTTCGGGACGCGGCATCGGCAGATCGGCAAGCTCGCGCGGCGACATGCGGCGCAGTACGGGGTGATCGATCGGGTCGGGACCCGGCCGCAGCGGTGACGCGAAGATCGCGGGCTTGCGGTGTAGCAGGGCTGAAATAATGTGTTTCATGGATTTCACCATATCCTTTGTGCTACGCGCGATGACAGCGATGCTTTGGTGACAGGTATATAGGACAGCTATATGGCTGAGCGATCAGATCTGAACCGCGTGCCGCTGGCCGGGCTGCGGGCGGTCGAGGCGGTGGCGCGTTGCGGGTCGCTGTCGCGGGCGGCGGCGGAACTGGGGGTCAGTTCCGGCGCGGTCAGCCAGCAGGTGCTGCGGGTCGAGCGGATCTTTGCCGCCCCGCTGTTCGAACGGGTGCCGACCGGCATGGTTCCGACCGCCCTCGGGGCCGAAGTGGCGGGGCATCTGTCTGCGGGGTTTGCCCGCATCGCCGCGGCGGTCGGGCGCGGCTTCGAAAGGTCCGAGGCGCGGCTGACGATCTCGACCCCGCCGCTGTTTGCCGCGCGCTGGCTCGTTTATCGCCTCAGCCGGTTTTCGGCGCGCAATCCGGGCATCCTGGTGCGGCTGCAGGCCGAACTGCAGCATCGTAACCCCGACCTTTCGGACATCGACCTCTGCATCCGGCTCGGCCGCGGCGGCTGGCCCGGCGTGACGGCCGAACGGCTGTATCCGCAGCGGGTGTTCCCGGTCTGTGGCGCGGATCTTGGGGCGCGGCTGAACGTGCCGGGCGATCTGGCCGGTATCCCGGTGGTGCGCGACGCCAATGCGACCATCGGCTGGGATGTCTGGCTTGGCCCGGAGGGGCTGAGCGAGGATATCCTGGCGCCGGGGCCAGAATTCTCCGACGCGGGGTTATGCCTCGATACCGTGATGACCGGGGCGGGCGTGTTCCTGGGCTGGGAGACGCTGGTCCACGATCAACTCAGGCTTGGCAATGTGGTCGAGCCGTTTCCAGGCCGGCGGCGCGATGCCGGCACCGGATATTGGCTGGTCTCCGGCGCCGAGGGCATCCGCAGCGGGCCGCAGCGGGCGTTTCGCCAGTGGCTGAAGGCCGAACTGGCCGAAAGCGGGCTGACAGACGGATAGGGCGGGGCGCAAGGCCCCCGATGCGGGGGCAGGACCCCTAAACGCCGGGGCGGGCATCTTCCATCAGCGCCCGCATCTGCCGTATCGCGGCGTCGAGCCCGACGAAGACGGCCTCGCCGATCAGGAAGTGACCGATATTCAGCTCGGCGATCTCGGGGATTGCCGCAATCGGGGCGACGCTGTCATAGGTCAGTCCGTGGCCTGCATGAACTTCGAGCCCGAGCGCCCGTGCCTGCGCCGCGCCCGCCGTCAGGCGGGCCAGTTCGGCGTCGCGGGCGGCAAGGCTGCCGTCGACATGAAAGTCGCAATAGGCGCCCGTATGCAGTTCGACCACCGCGGCGCCGACCCGGGCAGCGGCTTCGATCTGCGCCGGATCGGCGGCGATGAACAGCGACACGCGGGTTCCCGCCGCCCGCAGCGGCGCGATGAAATCGCTCAGGTGGACGGTGTCGCCTTCGACCTCGAGCCCGCCTTCGGTCGTGCGTTCCTCGCGCCGTTCGGGCACCAGGCAGACCGCGTGGGGGCGGTAGTGCAGCGCGATGGACTGCATCTCGGGGGTTGCCGCCATCTCGAGGTTCAAGGGCAGCGAACTGCCGGTCGAAAGGGCTGCAATGTCGCTGTCGCGGATGTGGCGGCGATCTTCGCGCAGATGCGCGGTGATGCCGTCGGCGCCGGCGGCCTCGGCCATCCGGGCTGCGCGCAGCGGGTCGGGCACCGCCCCGCCGCGGGCATTGCGCAGCGTCGCCACGTGGTCGATGTTCACGCCCAGCCGAAGACGGCCGGCAAAGTCGGTCTGGCTCATCGCATCATCCCCTGTTGCCAGCCAGACATAGACCGCCCCGCGATGAGGCGAAAGCCCGGGCGAGGTGCCGGGCGCGATTGCGCCGAAATGTGGCAGCGGCTATTGCAGGTGGGGAAATATGACCGGAGCCAGACCATGATACGACCGAACCGCCGTCTTTTTGTCTTGTCCGCTGCAGCCCTTGTCGCGGGCTGTGCAAGCAAGACGGCGACGGTTTCGATGGGCCAGCCCGAGCCGCTGGGCGAATTCAAGCTTGGCCATGTGATCGTGGTGACGAAGAACGCGCAAAAGGTCGATCCCTCGAAGGATGTCAGCCAGCGGGAATGGGATGACGCCCTGACCCAGGCCATCGAGCAGCGTTTCAGGCCCTATTCGGGTAACCAGTTGTATCATATTGCCGTGAATTTGCTCGGCTACTCGGTGGCGGTGCCGGGGATACCGGTGCTGGTGGCGCCGAAGTCGGTGATGATGATGGATGTCACGATCTGGGACAACACCAAGTCGCTCGGGGCCGATCCGACCCAGGGCAAGCTCAACAAGGAGCCGCGCCGTTTCACGATCTTTGAATCCGCCTCGGCCGGTTTCGTGATCGGCACCGGCCTGACCAAGAGCGCCGACGAGCAGGTCGCCAACATGGCCGCCAACGCCGCCCAGCAGATCGAGGTCTGGATGCGCGAAAATCCCGAGTGGTTTGCCAGCCACTCCTGAGGCCGCAAATCCGGGATTTCTGTGCGGTTTAACGCCCTGCGGATGCGGGGTTTTGGCGAAGCCGCTTGATTTCCACCCCCATTCGCAATACGTGGCGCCCGATGTGCAACCGGGCGGTAGCGAGCCCCCCCAGATCACGAGGCGCCACGGACATGGCAAAGGCAAAATTTGAACGTAACAAGCCGCATGTGAACGTCGGTACGATCGGTCACGTTGACCACGGCAAGACGACGCTGACGGCTGCGATCACGAAGTATTTCGGCGACTTCAAGGCCTATG
>NZ_QMEK01000005.1 GCF_003390845.1 Tropicimonas sp. IMCC34043
ACCAATGCCGCGGTCGTCTCGGCGCTGAGGTTGCCCTGCAGCACCAGCATGTCGCCGGGATGGCCCGCCTCGATGGCAGCACAAGCCACCTGCGGGGTCAGTGCGACGGCGGCGGCATTCGTCGTGATGACCGCATTCTCGCCCTCCCGCACTTGCAGGATCGTCGAGGCGTCGCTGGTCACACCGTCGAGTTCCACCAATCGGGCGGTCAGCGGCTCCCGCCGCAAACGGTCCGCGATTTCCGTGCCGCGAGCATCGCGCCCGACCGGCGCAAGCAGCGTCACGCCAACCCCACACCGCGCCAGAACGACCGCCTGGTTCACCCCCTTGCCCCCCAGATCCCGGGCGATCTCGTGCCCGAGGATCGAGGCGCCGGGCTGGGGCAGCGCCGAAACCGCAAGTGTCTTGTCCATGGCCGCGTTGCCGACGACAAAGGCCTGCATGAAAAGCTCCATTGGAGAAAAAGAATGACGAAGCAGCGGATATCCGACCGATCCTCCAACGCCATAAAAGACATCTTCGGACGCGACAAGGCGCTGATCGGGATGGTGCACTGCCCGGCCTTTCCCGGCGCACCACGGTATCGCGGCGAAAGCGTCGACGCGATCTATGACGCCTGCATGCGCGACGCCGAACATCTGGTCGCGGGCGGCCTTCACGGGTTGCTGGTGGAAAACCACGGCGACATCCCGTTCTCCAAACCCGAGGATATCGGTCCCGAAACGGCCGCCTTTCTGTCCGTTGTCACGGACCGTTTGCGCAGCGGCTTCGGCGTGCCGCTTGGCATCAACGTTCTGGCAAATGCGCCCCTGCCCGCCTTTGCCACCGCGATGGCGGGCGGGGCGGCGTTCATCCGGGTGAACCAATGGGCCAATGCCTATGTCGCCAACGAAGGGTTCATGGAGGGGCGTGCCGCCGAGGCGCTTCGCTATCGCTCCGCCTTGCGGGCGGACCACATCCGCGTCTTTGCAGATGCCCATGTGAAACACGGCAGCCACGCCATCGTTGCCGACCGCTCGATCCCGGAACTGGCCCGCGATCTGGCCTTTTTCGACGCCGATTGCATCATCGCCACCGGCCAGCGCACCGGCAATTCCGCCACGATGGAAGAGATCGAAGAGGTCGGCGCGGCAACCCACCTGCCGCTGCTGGTCGGATCCGGGGTCAGCGAGGACAACGTGCTCGACATCCTTGCCCGGACCAGCGGCGCCATCGTGGCGTCGTCCCTCAAGGAAGGCGGGGTCTGGTGGAACCCGGTAGAGCCCGCAAGAGTGCGCCGCTTCATGGAGCGGGTGCGAGAAGGCTTCGATGTCTGAGCGCCGGGCTTCAGCGATCTAGTCGGCCGCGCCCGTCCAGTCCGCCAGAAGCGCTTCATAGATCGACTGCGCCTCGATCAGCCTCGAAATCAGCACGAACTCGTCGGTGCTGTGGGGCTGATCCATCGACCCAGGCCCAAGGATCAGGACGGGAATGTTGCCCATTGCCGGCTTCAGTACGGCAGCGTCGGTGAAATAATTTGCTACCTCGGGCGTGGCCGTCACGCCGGTGATCTCTGCTACCACCGCGGATGCGCGCGCGCACCAGGGGTCATCGGGTTCGCTCCAGACCGCCGGCAGATCGAGCAGGGTTTCGATCCTGACCTCTGGCCCGGCCAGCCGTTCCAGCCCTGCGCGAAGTTCATCGTGCGTGATACCGGCGACAGAGCGAAGATCGAGCGTCATCTCGCACCGGTCCGGCACGGAATTGGTGTTGATCCCGCCATGGATCGTTCCCAGATTGGCGGTTGCCCTGCCCATGATCGGATGGCTGGCCTCCGGGTCGAATGTGGCAAGCCGGGTCATCAGCGGCAGAGCCTTCAGGATGGCGTTCTCTCCCAGCTCCGGCGTCGCGCCGTGGGCAGTTCGCCCCTGCACGCGAAACCGCAGCCAACAGACCCCCTTGTGGCCCAGCAGGGGGCGGTTGTCGGTCGATTCCGCAACGATCATTGCCCCCGCGGGCGGGAGCGCACCCGCCTCCACCAACCAGCGCGCGCCGTCGCAGCCGGTCTCTTCTCCGACACTCAGCACGACCGCGACCCCGCCCCGAACCCGAGGCACCGCCTGACAGGCCAGAATGAACGCGGCGACGCCGCCCTTCATGTCGCTCGACCCCCGCCCAAACAGGTGATCCCCCTCGATATCGCCCGCAAAGGGGTCGTGGCGCCACGGAGCGTTTCCAAGCGGAACGGTATCCAGATGGCCACTGAAGCAAAGCGGAAGGCCGTCCCCCGTGCCACGGGTCGCGACAATGCTGAATCGCGTGTCTGAATGCCGGTGACGGGTGCAGCAGAACCCGGCTTCCTCCAGCCTCGCCGCGGCGAATTCCATGCAATCGGTTTCCTGCCCCGGCGGGTTGATGGTGTCGAAGCTGACGAGCTTTCGGGTCAGGTCGACAAGATTTCCGGCTGTTCTGGTCATCTGGCAGCTCTTGTTCGGGACGGTGTGGCGATGTCCTACATCCGTGGCGCGGCTCATGAAAGGCCCGCACCCGGATCAGGCATCATGCCGAAACCTCGGCCATGAACAGCAGCCGCCACTCCGCCCGGGCCAAACCCAACCACTCATCGAAGCCGGAGGCCGTTTTCGCCGAAACACCGGATATCGTCCGCCATCGCGGTGACGTTCAGCACCGCGCCCTGCCGCGTATCCACGCTTCGATCGACCTCCATCACGCAGTCCACACCCTCTGCGACGGCGCCGTAAAGATAGGTGGTGCCGCCGAGGAATTCTGCAAACTGGGCCGTCACGGTCAGCGCCGGCTCGCCGGGTTTTGCCAGCCTCAGATGCTCGGGCCGGATGCCCAGCAACAGTTTGGTGCCTTCGGCGGGCCGGCTGCGCAGCCCCGGGTCCGGCACCGGGTGGCCTGCGACACGGATCGCCCCGCCCCGCACCTCTGCCGGCAGGAAGTTCATCTTCGGCGACCCGATGAAACCCGCCACAAAGAGGTTGTCGGGATCGTCGTAAAGCTCTGCCGGACTACCCACCTGCTCGATCCGGCCGCTGCGCAGCACCACGATCTTGTCGGCCAGCGTCATCGCCTCGGTCTGGTCATGCGTGACGTAGATCATGGTGTTGCCGAGGCTCTGATGCAGCCGCGAGATCTCGATCCGCATCTCCACGCGCAATTCGGCGTCGAGGTTGGAGAGCGGTTCGTCGAACAGGAACACGTCCGGGTCGCGCACGATGGCGCGCCCGATCGCCACGCGCTGCCGCTGCCCGCCCGAAAGCTGGCCGGGGCGCCGGTCGAGGTAATCGGTCAGTCGCAGCACGTCGGCGGCGGCCGCGACCTTGCCGGTGACCTCCTGTTTCGACCGGCCGGCAACCTTCAGCCCGAAGCCCATGTTCTGGGCCACGCTCATGTGCGGGTAGAGCGCATAGGTCTGGAACACCATTGCGATGCCCCGGTCCGAGGGATCGGCGTCGGTCACGTCGCGGCCGCCGATGCGGATCTCGCCCTCCGTCACCTCCTCCAGCCCCGCGATCAGCCGCAGCAAGGTGGATTTGCCGCAACCCGAAGGACCCACGAACACGACAAATTCTCCGCTCTGGATGTCGAGATCGATATCGCCCAGCACCTGCACCGCGCCGAACCACTTGTTGACGCCCTGCAGCGAGACGCCCGATGTCTTGCGCTCGCCAGCGACGTGGTCGATCCGCGTCATTGGCCGGCCTCCCGGCGCACCCAGACCAGCATCTCGCCGGGCGCGCGGTTGTCCCAGGCATAATAGGGCACGGCCGACAGCACCGTCGCCTCGCGGCTTGGCGGCGCGGTGCGGTAGAGCGCGTTGCCGGGCCAGACCTCGCGCTGCGCTCTGGCGGTCAGGCGGACGATGCCGCCGAGGATATCCTCTTCTGCCGCTTCGAGTGTCACATCATCCCCAAGCACCACCGAATTGAGATCGCTGCCATTGTCCACGCCCTCGAGGCAATAGACAAGCGGCCCCCGCATCAACGCTGTGCGACCCTGATCGGGACTGACCTTGGGATGGGCAAAGACCCGCCGCGGCGCCATGTCGAACGAAAGCTCCACCCGGTCGCCCGAGCGCCAGCGCCGCGAGATCCTGAGATAGCCATCCCGCACTTCGGCGATCTCGGTCTCGCCATTGAGCCTGAGCGTGGCGCCGTCGGCCCAGCCGGGCACCCGGAGCGACAGCGCGAATTCTACCTCCGACGCCGTCCTGAGCGTGATCGCAACCGCGCCGTCGAGCGGATAGCGGGTTTCCTGCGTCAGCGTCACATGTCCGCCCGCGACGTCGATCTCGGCCGTGCCGGCGTTATAGAGATGCACCGCGATCTCGGTGTCGGCCACGCCATAGAAATAGGTGCCGATCGAGGCCACCAGCCGCGAGATGTTCGGCGGGCAGCAGGGGCAGCGGTGCCAGACCCAGCGGTGATGATCGCCCCGGCTTTCGAGCGGATTGTCATAGAAAAACGTCTCGCCGTCGAAGGACAGCCCCGAGAGCGCGCCGTTATAGAGCGCCTGCTCCATGATGTCGCCATAGCGCGCATCCGGCCGCCGCCCCAGCATCCGGCTGGCCCAGAACACCAGCGCCACCGCGGCGCAGGTCTCGGCATAGGCGGTCTCGTTCGGCAGGTCGTAATCGAAGGTCAGCCCTTCGTTCAGCGCCGATGGGCCGAAACCGCCGGTGACGTAAAGGTTCTTCTCCGTCAGGTGCGACCAGAGCCGTTCCAGCGGTGCATCAAGCGTCGTGTCGGCGAACTCGGTGGCGACATCGGCCATCCCGGCATAGAGATAGGCCGCGCGCACGGCGTGGCCCACCACCGCGTCCTGCTCCCGCACGGGCCTGTGGGCCTGGCAATATTCCAGAGTGCGGAAGTGGAAGTCTTCGGGGGTCTCGCCGCGCGCGCGCGCTTCGAGGTCGAAGTAGAGCGGCGGCTGACCGCGTTCGTCGACAAGGAACCGTGCGAGGTCGAGATAGCGCTGCGCGCCGGTGGCCCGGCCGAGTTTTACCAGCGCCAGTTCCAGTTCCGGATGGCCGGGATAGCCGTGTTTCTGCCCCTCGCCCGGGCCGAAGACCTTCGCGATGCAATCGGCATAGCGGCACAGGATGTCGAGGAACCGGCGCTTGCCGGTGGCGTGGAAATAGGCAACTGCGCCCTCGATCAGGTGGCCGGCATTATAGAGTTCGTGCTGGTCGCGCAGGTTGGTCCACCGCTTGCCCGGTTCGATGCGGATGAACCAGGAGTTGAGGTAACCATCTTCCTGCTGCAGCCGTCCGTAGGCGTCGATCACCTCGTCCACCCGCGCCTCCAACTCGGCGTCCGGGGTGCGGTTGAGCGCGTAGGCCGCCGTCTCGATGCTCTTGCCGAAGTCGGAATCCCAGAACATCTGCGTGGTGACGTGCGGATTGTCGTCCTGATAGGGGATGACGATGCCGGGGTTGGGCCGGTCGGGGTCCACCTGGTCGAGCATCCCCGCCTCGATGCAGCGGTCAAACAGCATCTTCGCGGTGGTGGTGGAAATCGTGTCGAGGCGCGGGCCGAAGAAGCCGCCAACCTCGATCTTGTCCACAGACAACGGGCGGAACCTGGAGCGGGTCTTGCCGGCGGCCCTGGGATCGAAGGGTTCGTTCATGTCGTGTCCTTTCGTTGCAGGCGGCTCACTTCACCGCGCCGGCGGTCAGCCCGCGGATGTAGGAGCGTTGCAGGATGAGAAAGAGGATCAGGCAGGGGATCATCATGACGGTCACGCCGGCCTGCACCGCCCCCCAGTCGATGGAGCCGAAACGACCCGAGCGGACGGCGGTCATCAGGACCGGCAGGGTAAACTTGCTCTGGTCGGTCAGCAGGACCAGCGCGGCGAGAAACTCGTTCCAGGCATTGAGGAAGGCAAACAGGCCGACGGTGACAACGCCGGGCAGCACCAGCGGCCCCATGACCTGAACCAGCATCCGCACACCCTTCACACCGTCGATCCGGGCCGCCTCCTCGATCTCTCGCGGCACCGCGTCGAAGGCGTTGCGCATCATGAAGACCGAGAATGGCAACTGAAGGGTGGTGTAGATCAGGACGAGCCCGATCAGCGTGTTCTGCAGGCCGAGCTTCGCCAGCAGCAGGAACAGCGGGGTCAGGATCGACTGGAAGGGCACCATGATCGTCGCCAGGATCAGCAGGAAGACCAGCCCCTTCAGCGGGAAGCGGAAGCGGGAGAACCCATAGCCCGCAAGTGTCGAGACGACGATGGTCAGTGCCGCCGTGCCCACCGCGACGAAAAGCGAGTTGCCGGAATAGTGCAGGATCGACTGGCCGAATTTCTCCAGCCGCAGGTAGCTGTCGATGCTGAACCCCTGCGTCGGCCAGGGGGGCAGCGGCGGCTGGCCGGATTCGGCGGGCGTGCGAAAGCTTGCCGCAACCACCCAGAAGATCGGCGCCAGAAACAGCAGTGCGACCAGCACTGCGGTGACGTGAAAGAGGAGCCGGTGATACCTGATCCGGCCGCGGCCACGGGCGCGCACGGGCGCGCGGACGGCGGGATCCATCGTGGCGCTGCTCATCAACTCTCCCTCCTGTCACGCAGCAGCCGAAGCTGGATGGCGCTCAGCACCATCAGGATCGCCAGCAACACGACCGACAGTGCCGAGCCATAGCCGAGCCGGAACGAGACGAAGGACTCGTTGAAGATGTAGTAGACCGCCGTCACCGTGCGGTTTTGCGGCCCGCCGCTGAGGATGATGTAGAACTGATCGAACGCCAGCATCGAGCCCGAGACGCAGAGGATCAGCGCCAGCGCAAAGGGTCTGCGGACCAGCGGCAGCGTGATGTAACGGAACCGCTGGTGGGCTTTTGCGCCGTCGATGCGGGCGGCCTCGATGTAGTCGGTGGGGATCGATTGCAGCCCGCTCATCAGGATCACCATGTAGAAGCCGGCCATCTTCCAGACCACCATGATGGTGACCGACCAGAAGGCGGGGCCGAAGGTGGCAAGGATGTTGACCGGCTGGGCGGTCAGCCCGAGCATCTGGGCAAGCGGCGAGAAAAGGCCCGAGTCGACGTTGGAAAGCCAGGCCCAGAGCAGGCTCGCCGAGGCGAAGCCCGTCACCACGGGCAGAAAATACGCGGTGCGGTAAAGCGCGACACCCCGGGAGGGGCGCTCTACCATCAGCGCGAGGATCAGGGCGACGCCCAGCAGGCCGACGGTGGCGGCGAGGGTGTATTGCGCGGTGAAGCCAAGCGCGCCCCAGAAGTCGCGATCGCCGAGCATCCGGGAATAGTTGTCGAGCCCGATCCAGCGGGGCTTTCCCATAAGCGGCCATTTGTGAAGCGACATCCAGATCGTCATCCCGAGCGGGATCATGAAGAAAACGATGACCAGCGCGGCGGCGGGCAGGACATAGATCAATCCCTCCCAGCCGGATCCGCGGCGCCTGCGTCGCCGCGGCGGAGGCTTTCCGGCCGGGGTCGCGGCAGGGTCGATTTCGGTCGTGTTGGTCATCTGCGGACCTCTCGCAATGCGATTGGGCTTCGGGCACCGGCGAGGGGGTGAGTGTCGCCGGTGCCCCGTTCGCGGAGCCGTTCCCGGCTCAGCGTGCGGCGTCGATGATCGACTGCATCTCTTCCTGGCCGTCGTCGATGGCCTGCTGCACCTCTGCGTCATCCTTGGCGAAGAATGCCCGGTTCAACATCGTCACCCAAGGGCCGTTGCTCGAGTTGATGAGGTCGTTGAAGACGATGCTGAAGGGCGTGCGCCCGACCGTCATGGCCTTGGCCGATACGAGATAGCGCGCGTCGAGCCCGGCAAGCGCCGCCTCGGCCACGTCTGCGCGCACCGGAAGCGAGCCGTTGTGCGAAAGGATCGTCTGGCCCTCGACCGAATAGGCGAACTCGAGGAACGCCTTGATCGCGTCGATCTTGTCGGTGCCTTCAGAGACAACGAAGTTGTCGCCGCCGGCGAAGGAGGACACGCCGCCGTCCTGCCCGGGCAGGAGCGTGACGCCATAATCGAGGTCGGGATACTGATTGTTCAGTGCGCCGATCGCGAAGGAGCCGGAAGGCGTCACACCGATGTTGCCGTTGGCGAAGGCCGCGAAGAAGTTCGCGCCGGTATCGGTCTGCGCCCCCGGAGGCACCACGCCGTCCTTCACCATGCCGCGGTAGAGATCGATCGCTGCATGCATCTCGGGCGTATCGAGCGTCGCCTTGTTGCCGTCGTCGGCAAAGATATCGCCGCCCGAGGCCCAGATCAGCGGCGTGAAGGTGAAGATGTTGCAGCCGCCGCAGTTGCCCGAGAAATAGAAGCCATAGGTGTTATCGCCAAGCGCGCCGACCGCCGCCGCGGCCTCGCGGATCTCGGCCCAGTTGGTCGGGCCCTTCTCCGGGTCGAGCCCGGCCTTGCGGTAGAGGTCCTTGTTCCACAGCAGCACCGAGGCATCCGCCGAGAACGGCAGCCCATAGATCTTGCCCTCGAAGGTGCCCACCGACAGGTGCGCCGGCGAGAGCTGGTCGAGGTAGGGCAGCGACTTTGCCAGCTCGGTGATGTCCTTGAGCTGGCCGGAACTGGCGAAAGCCGGGGTATAGATCAGGTCGAGCGAAAGCGCGTCTGGCGCCGAGCCGCCGGCCGCCGCGATGGCGTATTTCTGGACCAGTTCGTTCACCGGCACGATCTGCAACTCGGCCTGGTCCCCGCCCTTGGCGTTGAAGGCCTCTACCAGCTTCGGCATGAATTCCGAGCCGTCCGAGCGCACCCACATTGTGAACGTGTCGGCCTTTGCGGCACCCGAAACACCGATGGCGGCAAGAATGAGCGCGCCCGTGAGCGTTGTGATTTTCATTGTCTTCCTCCCTAAGTTGTCCACCCGAGCGGGCGGGTAAGAGTTTCGCGTCTGTGTTCGGCCGTCCGGCGCCTCCTCGCGCACGGGCGGACCGTCATCATTTTTCCGGCAGCGGCACGCTCGAGTCTCGCACGACCAGCCGGCACGGCGTGCGGACGATCCCCGGCTCGACCGCCTTGCCGTCGATCATGTCGAGCATCGCGTGCCCTGCCGTCTGGCCGAGGTCGAACAACCCCATGTCCACCGTCGTCAGCGGCGGGCGCGTGGCCTTGGCAAAGATCTCCCAGTTGTCGTAACCGACCACCGACACGTCCTGCGGCACCCGCAGGCCAAGCAGGGTCAGCCCGTCGATCACGCCGCGCGCGATCTGGTCGTTGCCACAGAAGAAGGCGTCGGGACGCTCTGCCGGACTGTCGGGCCCGAACATGGCTTGCGCCGTGCGATAGCCGAAATCCTCCGACCAGTCCCCGAACATGGCATGACCGAAGGGCGCGAGCCCGTGCTCGTGCAGAACCTCTTGCCAGCCCTGCGCGCGCACCCCGGTGGCCGCAAACTCCCGTGGCCCGGTCAGGTGGGCAATCCGCCGCCGCCCGACCTCGACCAGATGCGTCACGGCGGCGCGCGCACCGCCGAGGTCGTCGGGCACGAAGCCCACCGCACCGGGCGGGCAGGCCGCGTTGACATAGATCACAGGAACGTTCTGCTGCGGCACCTCGATCGGCAGTGCGCGGTCGATACGCTTGCCGGCGACGATCAGCCCGTCGACGCATTTCTCTTCCATCGCCTGAAGGTTCAGCCGCGTCCGCTCCGGGTCGTTCTCGCCGGCGCAGAGGAACACCGAGACACCCCGGTCGACCATGCCCGTGGCAAGTCCCGCGGCGATCGGAAGGGTGAAGCGGCCATAGGTGTCGGTGGTCAGCAGTCCGAGGGTGAACGACCGCCGCCTGACCAGCCCGCGCGCCATCGAATTCGGCCGGTACCCCAGCTGGCCGGCGGCCGCGCGCACCCGTTCCCGCGTCGCCTCGGTCATGCGCCCGACATCGTTCAGGGCACGCGAAGCCGTCGTGACGCTGACGCCCGCAAGGGCCGCGACGTCCCGAATCGTGATCCGCGCAGTCATCCTGTGGCCCGGTTCGGACCCCCGAGGAGTCAACGGCTCCGACTCATCATCCGGCAAGAGAATGTCCTCCAGCTTCCCAAGTGAGCAATCGTTGTCTCAACTTGGGATAACGTTTGCGCACTCAACGTTTCACAATGGGTTTGGCCTGTCAATCCCGCATTGGCGACCCGCCAGCCGCGCCACCCGCGGGGGAACCGGAACTCCGTCGGGCACGTTCCGGGGTCCATGGGTGCTGTAAAGCGCTGCTATCCGCCCTCAGTCGGCTCCTCCGCCCCGCCCACGACACCGGCCGATGCAGCATCGATCGATTGCATTCCGGCCCCTCGATCTGGCGCTATCGGATTGTCCATGACCGTCGAGGGGCCTATTCATCGCGTGACCGGGAACACCCGATCGAGCCTGATTCGACAGGTTGACGTCCGAAGCCACGACAGCGTAACCGGGACCGACGCCTCCGAAGAGGCGCCAGAAGTCCGTTCAGACATCCGAGCCTCCGCTTTGGACACAGCCCCTGGAGACCAAGATGCCGCCACGTGCCGCCAGGACCATCGTCGCCTTTGCCGGTCTCCTGACCGTCGCCGCCTGCTCGGTTTTCGGGGGTCAGGCGGCACCCGAACCGAAATACACCGTGGTCATCGCGGAAGACCCCTTCGAGGTCCGCGACTATGGTGAAATGGTCGTCGTGAAGACGACGATAGCCGATGGCTCGAACCCCGCGTTCCGGCGTCTGTTCGATTACATCTCGGGCCAGAACGAGGGCTCCCGCAAGATCGCCATGACCGCGCCCGTTTTGACCGGCGACGCGGCAGAGGGAACGAAGATTGCGATGACGGCCCCCGTCCTGCAAAGCCGCGAGGGACCCCGCGAAATGATCTTCATCCTGACCGACGCGTTCACCGCTGAAACCGCTCCGGTGCCGACAAACCCGAAGGTCTCGCTGGGCGCAATCCCGGCACGCCGGGTTGCTGTGGTGCGCTATTCGGGTTCGATGAACGGCAAGGCGGCCTTTGCGGAAGCCCGGTTGCGGGAGTGGATGGGGATCAAAGGCCTGCAGCCCAGGGGTCCGGCCGAGGTTGCAGGATATAACCCGCCCTGGACCGTGCCCGCCTATCGCCGCAACGAGGTCATGATCCCGGTCGCAACCGAAAAGTGACATGCGGCACAATCGCTATCATCACCTCAGTTGGCTTCACGGGATCGAACTTTTCGAAGCCGCGTTCAGCACCCAGACCTTTGCGCGACATGCACATGAAGGTTTCGCCATCGGTGCCATTGCCGAAGGTGCAGGTGGTTACGTCTGCCGGGGCGAAAGCATGGTGCTGCCTGCCGGATCCCTTTCGTTGATGAACCCCGAAGAGGCCCATACCGGCCACGCCGCATCCGACCGGGTGCGCTATAACATGCTCTATGCATCCGAGGCAGCCGTGCGCAAGGTACTGGGGCTGCGCGACCTGCCTGGCTTTCCGGCCGTTGCGCCACAGGATCGGGGGCTGAATCTGACTCAGGCGCTTGCCCGTCTGGCCGGATGTCTGAACGACGCCGAGTCCATCGATCATCGGCTTGCGACCGAAGAAGCGGTGCACGAGGTTCTGGCGCGCGCCTTCACCCATTACGGCCGGGCAGAGCTGCGCCCGGCAGGCCGTGAACCGGCCGCCATCCGCCTCCTTCGTGACCGCATCGCCTGCGGGGTCGCCGAGGGCCGGGCCCTGTCGCTCGCCGATCTGGCCGCCGAGACCCGATTGAGCCCATCCTATCTGATCCGCGCGACCGTCCGGGCAACCGGCGTCACACCGCATGGCCATGTGCTGCGCACCCGGCTCGATCATGCGCGTCGCCTGCTGCTGGAGGGCGCACCCGCGGCCGACGCCGCCGTTGCCGCAGGGTTTTGCGATCAGGCGCATCTGATCCGTCAGTTCCGGCGCCACTATGGCGTGACGCCCGGCGCGTTGATCCGGCACTGATCAGGTCAATTTCGTCCAATCCCCACTGACCGAAGACATGGCAAAGCGCCTCCGAAAGGAACCACGCCCATGTCATTCAAACCCGTCATCATCCTTGCCGACGATCTGCCCATTGGCCTCAAGGCCAATTTCGCTGCCGTCCTCGGCATGAGCCTTGGCCAGCTTTGCCCCGACCTGGTGGGGGCGGATACACCGACGCAGGACAGCGTCCAGATTGCAGGCATCACCACCGTCGCGCTGCCGATCCTTTGCGCCCCGGCCGCCGATCTGCCCGCATTGTTCGAGGCCGCGGCCGATCTGCCGGTGCGCCTGGCCTATATGCGGGCCGCATTCGAGGCGCGGGACTATGCGGATTATACCACGCGTATTGCCGCTGCACCGCTGACAGGGCACGAGCCGCAGGCGATCCTGCTGGCCGGACCGCGCAAGGCGGTCGACCGCACCTGTGGCCGCCTGCCGCTGCTGCGCTGAATGGGCAACGGGCGGGATCAGATCTCCCGCCCGGTGCAGAAACTTTCGCCGACAGACGCTTCGAGGCTGCGTCCGTCCGCTATCCGCCTAGACGCCGATCTTGCCGGCGTCGGTCCGGGTCAGCACGACCAGCGAGGGTCGTGCCTGCCCGCCTTTGGCAAAGTCCGGCCAGGTCGTGCCCTGTTCGTCATAGGCCTCGGCATCCTCGTCGTCCTCAAGGCGCAGCTCGCCCGGATGCTGCACCGAAATGAACAGCGATGTCCCGTCCGGCGTGAAGGCCGGCGAGCAGCATTCCGAACCGACGGGCGGCACATAGAACAGTTTCGACAGGCCGCGGGTCTCGCCAACCGTGTCGACCACGAACAAGGCGTCGGCGCCCACCGGCGGCGGGCCATCCGTGGCCACCCAGAGCCGCCCTTCGGGATCGACGGCAAGGTTGTCGGGGTCGGTGAACCAGCCGTTCTCGCTGGTGCCGGGATGGAACATCGCGCCGTCCTCGGGGTTTTGCGGATCGCCGCAGAGCACGAAGACGTCCCAGGCAAAGGTGTCGGCTGCGGCATCGCGCTGGCCGTCCTCGCCCGGAGGCGCGAGCTCCAGGATATGTCCGTGCGGGTTGGGCGCCCGCGGGTTGGCGGCGTTGACCTGCTCGCGTTCGTCGCCTTCGCCTGCCGGCAGACGGTCCTCGCCCTCGGTCATGGCGACATAGATCCGGCCCGTGGCGGGATGCACGATAAAGCCCTCGGGGCAGTCCATCGGCGTGGCGCCCGTCAGATCGGCCGCGACGCGGGTGTTCAGCACAACCTCGGTCTGACTGGCAAATCCGGCTTCGGCGGTCAGCGGACCCTCGCCCGCGATCAGCGGCAGCCAGGTCACCGATCCATCGGCATCGAACCGGGCAACCGACAAGGTGCCGTTATCCAGCAGATCGCGATTGGCGGCGCGATCCGTCGGGTTCCAGGGATCGCGGGTGACAAAACGATAGAGGTATTCGAAGTCGTCATCATCGCCCATGAACACCACGACGCGGCCGTCCGGCGCCACGCAGCATTGCGCCCCTTCGTGGGTGAACCGGCCGAGCGCGGTCCGCTTGACCGGCGCAGCCTCGGGATCGAAGGGGTCGACCTCCATCACCCAGTCGAACCGCATCCACTCGTTCGGCTCGTCTTCGTAGCGCAGGCGCGGTTCGACCCGCGAGGCCGCATATTCGTCGTTTTCATCCTCGTCCCAGCCCTGGCGCTCGACCAGTTCCTGATTGGCAAGCGTGGTATAGTCGCCCGCGAAGACATCCATGCCGCCTTCTTCGCCGGACAGGATCGTGCCCCAGGGGGTGACGCCGCCATTGCAGTTCGAGATCGTGCCGAGCACCAGCTTGCCGGTCGGGTCAGCCTTGGTCTTCAGCCGGTCGTCGCCGGCGGCGGGGCCCGAGATCGCGATCGGCGTCGACAGGTGGACGCGGCGGTTGAACTTGCTGTCGGTCACAACCCGCCAGCCGTCCTGATCGCGCCTCACCTCGAAGATGCTAAGACCGGTCGCGGCCATGGCGGCGCGGATCTGATCCTCGGTCATAGCCTCGCGATAGGTCTCGATGTCCATCCCGGGGAACATCAGCCAGGGCGAGGCATATTCGTGGCTGACAATCATCAGGCCATGCGCAGAGGCTTCCGCACCCTCGCCGAGGGGCAGGTAGACGGTGAAGTCATTGTTATAGCCGAACTGGCGCGCGGCGGCGGCACCGTTCAGCGTCTTGATATCAAACTCCGGCGCGTCGGCGAAAAGCGGGTCGCCCCAGCGCAGCAGGATCTGACGCGCGTAGCCCTCCGGCCAATGGTCGGCGCGGTCGCGCATCCGTGTCAGTTCCGGAAATCCGGCTGTCGGGGAAGCCGCGGCGCTGCGGGGGGCAAGTCCGCCGCCGATTGCGACCAGACCGGCGCCGGCGACAAACCCCTTCAGGACGCTGCGGCGCCCGTAGCCCTTTTCAAGAATCGAGCCGTAGCTTTCGGCAATGCTGCGCCGCGCGGTCGGGCGCGGTCTGCTCTTGTTGCGATCGGTCACGAAACTCTCCTTCAGAGCATCTGCGTCGCGGCACTCTTGACGACGCAGATGACCCGGGAGTGACGGTTCGATGACATTCCGCCCGCAGTGGAACGATAACCCGCGCCTTGAGAGTGTATTGCCAGAACTCCTGCGGGCTGTCCTGCCAGGGATTGCTCGTCCACCCCTTGTCAGAACCCGGCGGGTGGCGGCGTCGAACGGCGCAGCCCGAACAATCGCCCGCCGGGGTTGCCAGCGTCGGCTTGGCGGTGTCCGCGTTCGGCCCGGAACATGCGCGTAGCGCGCAGGTGCCATCGGGCAGGCGCGGCAGGGTCCGCACCGATCTGTAATCGCAACCGGCCTATGTGGCGGCGCCCGCTGTCAGGACGACGACACTTTGCCAGCCGACGGTCAGGCAGTGCCCGCCCAGCTCCGGCAAGGCATCGCCCTCGCCCCGGCTGTCATAGCGCGGGGTCCAGTCGGCATCGGGCAGAGTGAATTCGATATCGTCGCCGCCATTCAGAATGGTCAGAACCTCCGGCCCGTCCTCTGTCCGCACGCGCAGCGCAAAGCAGGTGAGCCCCGCTTCCAGCCAATCATCCTGCGACATCTCGTGCCCCGCCGGGTGGTGCCAGGTCGTGCGATTTCGCCCTGCCTTGTCCGCGCCGGTGGCAAAGCGGGGGTGAACCATTTCGCCGAGTTCCGCGCGCAGCGCCATGACCCGGGACACCCGATCCAGAAGTCGCGGGTTGGCCGCGTCCCAATCAAGCCAGGTCGTTTCGTTGTCCTGACAATAGCTGTTGTTGTTGCCGTTCTGGCTCTGGCCGAATTCGTCGCCAGCGAGGATCATCGGCACGCCCTGGGCGATGGCGATGGTCGAGAGCATGGCCGCGACGCGGCGTTCGCGCGCCTCCAGAATGCCGGGAGCGTCTGTCGGCCCTTCGACGCCGAGATTGTCGGAGATATTGTTGTCATGCCCGTCCCGACCATCCTCGCCGTTCGCCTGATTGTGCTTGTCGCGATAGCTGACCGTATCCCAAAGCGTGAAACCGTCATGTGCGGCAACGAAGTTGACCGATGACGTGGCGGGGCGCTGGCTGTGGTTGAACTGCACGGGCGAGCCCGAGAGCCGCTCGGCCAGCGCCGGGACGAGGCCGGGATCGCGCCGCCAGAAAGCCCGTATGTCATCGCGCGCCTTGTCGTTCCACTCGCGAAACGGCCAGGGGAAACCGCCGACCTGATAGCCGCCTTCGCCAATGTCCCAGGGCTCGGCAATCAGCTTGACCGAAGACAGGACGGGATCCTGCCGGATGGCCGCGAAGAACGCACCATCGCGTTCGAACCCCATGCTCTCGCGCCCGAGGGTCGAGGCAAGGTCAAAGCGGAAACCGTCGACATGCATCACCTCGACCCAATAGCGCAGGCTGTCCAGCACCATGCGCAGGACCATGGGATGCGCCACATTGACCGTGTTGCCGGTGCCGGTGGTGTCGAAAGTGTGGCGCGGATCGTCCGGCGACAGCAGGTAATAACTCGCGTTGTCGATACCGCGGAACGACAGGGTCGGGCCCTTCTGGTTGCCCTCGCAGGTGTGGTTGTAGACCACGTCGAGGATCACCTCGATGCCCGCGCGATGAAAACGGTCGATGGCCGACTGAACCTCGCGGATATGCCCGGTCTTCAGATAGGGGGCGTGGGGCGCAAAGAACGACAGCGTGTTATAGCCCCAATAGTTCGACAGACCCTTGTCGATCAGATGGCGGTCATTGGCAAAGGCATGGATCGGCAACAGCTCGATCGCCGTCACGCCGATCCGGTGCAGGTGTTCGATGATCGGATCGGAGGCAAGCCCGACGAAATTGCCCCGGTCCGCCTCGGCGAGCCCGGGATGGCGCATGGTCAGGCCCTTGACGTGCGCTTCGTAGATGACGGAGCGTTCCCAGCGGTGTCTGAGAGCGTTGCGCTGATCCCATTCATAGCTTGCATCGACGACGACACCCTTCGGGACGAAGCCGGCCGAGTCGCGGTCGTCGAAGGTCCTGTCGTCCTCGCCGACCTTGTAGCCGAACAGACTGTCATCCCAGACAATCGCGCCGCTGATCTCGCGCGCATAGGGATCGAGCAGCAGCTTGTTGGGGTTGAAGCGGTGCCCCTGATCGGGCGCATAGGGGCCATGGACACGGTAGCCATAGACCTGACCGGACCCGATGCCGGGGACAAAGCCATACCAGATGCCGCCCTCCATCTCCGGCAAGGCGATCCGAGCCGTTTCAACCTGCCCCGTCTCGTCAAAGAGGCAAAGCTCGACCTTCTCGGCATTTTGCGAGAACAGGGCAAAATTCGTCCCGTCGTCGCGCGGGGTGGCGCCAAGCGTGTCAGGGCGCGCAAGGGTCTTGTCGAAGGCCGGTGCCGGCCAGGTCTTGTCATTCATCACGATACCCGGATTTTCTGGTAAGAGCGGTAGGCGAGCGCCGAGGCTGAGTGAATTTCGGACGCCCGGTCTCGGGGTCCGGTCTCAGGAATGGTGGGTGTTATGCGCCGCATGGCGCCCTGACCGACACGACACCACCCGGCAGCAGCACGTTGCTGCGATGGACAGAACTCGTTGCAGATTGACGGCATGCCGGATCCGGCCGGCGTGCCGACATTGCGCCCGACAACGGCCCCTCGTCATCCGCTGGCAGACAGACCGAGGCGAGAGCCTCCGCGATGGTGCCAGCACGGATGTCCGGCCGAATTCAGTGCCCTCAGAGCGTCTCGGTCTGCGACCGCGGTCCGGCGAACAGCCAGATCAGGAAGCCGATCAGCGGCAGAACGATCACCAGAAGGCACCATAGCACCTTCGATCCGGTGCCGACACGCGAGCCCACGATCGAGACAATCGCCCAGATGTCGAGCACGAGGACGATCAGCCCTCCGATACCACCAAATGCCATAACGGAACTCTCCTGTTTTTCCGGTGTGCCCTGTAGCGAGGGTCTGCAGGGTAATTCCGGTGGAGCGGAAATGTTCCACACTTTGCCGCTTCGGGCAGAGGTCTCGGGCCGGGGCTGACGTGGCGGCGTCGCCCAAAAGGAAATCCCGCGCGCCAACGCGCGCCATCAAGACGCGCACAAATCCGGGGCGGGAAAGTTTCGTCCCTACCCCAGAAAGCGGCGCAGTTGCACCGGATCGAGCGGTTTGTGCAGCAAGGCCGCCCCGATCTGCGCGCAGGCGGCATCAAGCTCGGTCGATCTGTTGGCCGAGATGATGCAGGTCGGCAGCGCCCCGAAGCGGCGGATGAAATGGGCGATGGCGTCGGTTCCAAGCGCCCCGTCGTCCAGTTGGTAGTCGGCCACAACGGCGTCAGGCGCGATGTCGATTTCGTCGAGCAACGCATCCGCCTCGGCCAGGCCCGCGCAGGGCAGGACATCGACGCCCCAGCCTTCGAGCGTGATCGCAATGGCATCGCGCAGGTCGGCGTCGTTCTCGATCAGCAGCACGATCCGGTGCAGCAGAGTCTGATCGGGCGGCGGCGCCGGAACCGGCCCTTTCATCGGCTTTTCGGTCTGCGCCGGCATCAAGGGCACCTCGACCCGGAAACAAGTGCCTTGCCCAACCGTCGAGCTCAGCTGCAATGGATGTCTCAGCAACCGGCAGGCACGCTCGACGATCGCAAGGCCAAGGCCCATGCCGTCGGCCGGACTGGCCGAGGCGTTCAGGCGCAGGAATTCCTGAAACACCCGTTCCTGCTCGTGCTCGGGGATGCCGGGGCCGGTATCCCAGATCTCCAGCCGCAGCGCGCCGCCGACCCGGCGCGCGCCCACCAGCACCTTGCCGCGGTCGGTATAGCGGATCGCGTTCGAAATCAGGTTCTGCAGGATCCGCCGCAGATAGGTCGCATCGCTCTGCACCGTTGCGTGGGTCGCAACCACCCGGAATTCCAGCCCCTTCTGCTCGGCTATCGGCCGAAGTTCGTCGTGCAGCTGACTGAAAAGACGATCGAGTGCCACCGGCCCCACATGCAGCGCCGCGCGACCTGAATCGAGCTTCGAGATATCCAGAAGCGCGCCGAGGATGTTCTCGACGCTCAAAAGCGCGCTGCTCGCCTTGGCGAGCCGCTCGGCCCGGTCGGGGGTCATCGCCTCGCTTTCGAGCGAAGAGACATAGAGCTTGGCCGCCGACAGCGGCTGCAACAGATCGTGGCTGGCCGCAGCCACGAACCTCGATTTCGAGGCATTGGCGCGCTCGGCCTCGGCCAGCGCATCTTCCAGCTCCAGCGTGCGCTCGGTGACCCGGCGTTCCAGCGTCTCGTTGGCCTCGTTCACCGCCTGCACTGCGGCGCGTTCGGCGGTGACGTCGGTGAAGCTCATCACAAAGCCCTCGTCGGGCATCTGCTGGGCAAAGACGGCAAGCACCCGGCTGCCCATGCCGATCTCGAACGACAGCGGCACCCGCCGGCCGGGGCTTGCCACCCAGCGTTCGATCAGGCCCTCGTCGACGGTGCCGGCGAACCGGACCTCGGGGCGGATACGATCATAGAGCGTCCCGAAACTGGCGCCGAGATGAAACCGGTGGATCGGGATCGACAGCAGTTCGCCCGAGCGCCGGTTCCAGCCGACCAGCCGGCCCTGCCGGTCAAAGATGCAGACCCCCTGGTTCAGATGTTCGAGCGTCGCCCGGATCAGCTTGGCCTGATCGTCCAGCAGCCGCTCGCGTTCCTGGCGTTCGAGCCGCATCATGTCGGTGACGTCGGTCTGCAGGATCACGGTGCCACCGTCCTGCGTGCGATGTTCGCTGACCTGCAGCCAGCGGCTGCCGGCCATCCGGGCATTGAACATCACATGGTTGTCCTTGTGGCGATCCATCCTTTGCGCCGCCCAGGTCTCGGGCGTCAACCCGGCCGGCAGCGACAGGAACGGGCTGGTCGAAACGATGCGGACATATTCGGCAAAGGCGAGCCCGGGCTGAAACTGGTGATAGATATCGCGCATGTGCTTGCCAAAGCGGCTGTTGCACATCACCAGCCGGTCCTCGGCGTCGAACAGCGCAAACCCTTCCTGCACGGTCTCGATCGCGTTCGTGAGGTTGGCACGCGCGGCTTCGGTTTCGGCATTGGCGAGCGCGAGGCTTGCGTTCGATGTATTCAGCAGATCGAGCGCGCGTTCCAGTTCCTGGGTGCGGGTGCGCACGACCTCTTCCAGCATCGCGGCGCGCTGGAAATGCGCATAGGCGACCCCGGAACTGTCTGTATCATTCTCGACACGGCGCATCAGCGCTTCCGAGATCTGGCGCAGCTTCTCGTTCTCGCGTTCCAGTGAATCCTCGCTGTTAAGCAGGGAATTCAGCATGGCACCTCCTCGGGCGGATAGATGGCGACACCGGTCAGGGTCTGGTTGACGTGCATCGAATTGATCTGCTCGCCATAGGTCGAGAACCCGATCACCCGGTTGTCGCGGAATATCTGCGAGATCCGCCCCGACATCTGCTTCTGTTCGGCCTCGATCCGGCGAAAGATGCATTCGCAGGCAAGGATCGTGTCGGGTGGGCCGTTGCGTGCCAGCGCGGCAAGCTCGGCCTCGAGGTGCACGGCCATGTCGGTCGCCTCGGCCAGTGTCAGAACCAGCCCCTCGTCGATTGCCGAAAAGAAGATAAGATCGCCGTTTTCGGCCACCTGCTGGATCGAACGCACATGATGCTGGCCGCCGACGCGCACCACCAGCGGGTGCGCGGCGAAGGTGAAGGAGGTCATCTGATAAGGATCCTTGCCGACGAGTCGCGCGTATTCCCGCGCCGCGGGTTCGGCATTGATCTCGTGCACGATCCGGCGTTCGGGCGAGGCGCGGGTGATCACCATGCGCCGGTCGGTCGGCACGAAATGGTCGGTCTTGAACACCTCGACCCGGCAGGCGGTGCGCACCTGCGTGACCACGGCGGCATTGTTCATGACCCGGCCCCCGCACAGCAGATAGGTCGCGCCGAAGCGTTCCTCATCGCCGGCCGAGCCGCCGAACAGCGGCACCGGCCCGAGGCCCGCGGCAATCTTGGCGGTCAGGGCATCCTCGAGTTTTGACATCCCGTCGATCAGCATGAAGTTGAATTCGTTGCTCCACTCCGGCCGCTCTGCCCGCAGCGCGTTGCGCGCCTGGCTCATGCGCTCTACCACCTGACTGCCATCGAAATGGCTCAGGTCCTCGACCAACAGACAGCGGGCCCGGAACTGTGCCTTCGGCAGACCGACGGCAACGATCTTACCCTCGGAATAGCCTTCGCTCGAGATCTCGCCCGCGGTGGTGCAGCCAATCACCTTGACACCTTCGAACACCGACTGCGCCTCGAGCGCGATCGCCCGTATGTCGGCCCGGGGCGAGATGAACAGCGCCACCAGCTCCAGCGGCTCTTCGCCCATCGACCGGGCCAGCCGGGCCACAGGATTCACGGTATCGCGGTCGACCATTGCGGCGCGCACGATCTTCGGGGCGCTATCCTGCGCCCCGGACGGACCCGACTCCTGGTCCATCGCGTCTCCTCCCCCCTCGATCCAGACCGTTCCGGATCCGGATGATCCGAACAAACGGTCTGTTCCTGTTCCCTCGCCCGAAGCGGGATGAATGGGATCAGAGCCATCCGATCCGCTTTCGGCCGCAAAATGTCTGCAAGCTTAAGCGTGACCGCCCTGGATCTGCAATACGCTTGCAAAGCTTGCCTCGCCCGCCAGCAACACCGCCTGGGTCCGGCTTTGCACGCCGAGCTTGCGCATGATCGCGGTGACATGGGCCTTCACCGTCGTTTCGGCAATCGACAGCTCGAAGGCGATCTGCTTGTTCAGTTTGCCCTCGCAGATCAGCTGCAGGATTCGCGCCTGCTGGGCGGTCAGCAATGCGAGCCGCTGGATCGCGTCCAGCCGGTCGGCGGTGCCGCCGGCTTCCAGCAGATCATAGCCCGCCGGGATATAAATCCCGCCACGCGCCAGCGTGTCCATGGCCTCGCGGAACACCTCGCGCGGGCTGTGTTTGGGCACGAACCCCGCGGCGCCGGCCTGGATGACCGAAGTGATGATGCGGTTGTCGGCCATCGAGGACACCACGACGATCGACGCCCGTGTCGCATTGCGCAGCCGCACAAGGCCGTCGAGCCCGTTCACGTCCGGCAGGTTCAGGTCCAGCACCACCAGATCCGGCTGGCCCGCCGTTTCGATCCGGTCGAGCGCGGCCTGCAGGCAGCTGGCAGTCGCGATCTCGTCAATCGGCGACAAGGCCTTCAGGGTCATCGAAAGGGCGTCGCAGAACAGCGGGTGATCGTCGATGATCAGAACGCTGCGGAACGCTGCTCCGGTCGTTTCGGCGGTCGTTGTCGCCAGCATGGCATGCCCCCTTTCTCTGCGTGATCCGCTCCGTGGTATCGGTCAGCATAGCCCGGCGCGCAGCCGGGCCAAATACGCCGAAGGTCGTAGAGAGTCGATTGTACACCATAGAATGCAAAACGCGCACCCAATCCGGGTGCGCGCCGCAATAGTGAAGAAAGGTCGGGGGGTCAGTTGGCCATTGCCATCTGCTTTGGCAGCTTGAACGTCCAGACCATGCCGCCCTGGTTGAGATAGTTCACCTTCTTGGCAACCTCGCCGCCCCACAGCGGCACCGCGCCGCCCCAGCCCGACAGGATGGAAACATATTGTTCGCCGTCCATTTCCCAGGTGACCGGCTGGCCGACGATGCCCGAGCCGGTCTGGAAGCTCCACAGCTTCTCGCCGGTCTCATCGTCGAGCGCGATGAATTTGCCCTCGGGGGTGCCAAAGAACACGAGGCCCCCGGCCGTCGTCATCACGCCACCCCACAGCGGCGCCTCGTTCTGGTATTCCCATTTCCATTCGCCGGTGTTGGGGTCGATCGCCTTCAGCGACCCGATGTGGCTTTCATAGATCGGCTTGATGGTGAAGCCGGCGCCAAGATAGGCCGCGCCCTTCTTGTAGCTGATCGGCTCGTCCCAGATGTCCATGCCCCATTCGTTCGACGGCACATAGAAATTGCCGGTCTTCTGCGAATAGGACATCGGCATCCAGTTCTTGCCGCCAAGGAACGACGGCGCGGAAAAGACCACCTCGCCCTTCTTGCCATCGACCGAAGCCGCCGGGTTGCCCGGCCGTCCCGCCTCGATAAAGATCGGGCGTCCGGTCTCGTCGATGCCCTCCGCCCAGGTGATGTCGCGGACAAAGGGTTTGGCGCTGACAAAGCCGCCATCCTCGCGGTTCAACACATAGAAGAACCCGTTGCGGTCGGCGGTGGCAAAGCGCTTGTTGCCGTTCGCGTCGACGAAGGGCACCACCTCGTTGACGCCGTCGAAATCCCAGCCCTCGCGCGGCGTGGTCTGGAAATGCCACTTGATCTCGCCGGTATGGGGGTCGATGCCGATGCGGCTCGCGGCATAGAGGTTGTCGCCCTTGTTGCCCTCGGTCGGCTCGCCCGCGTTGCGCAGCCAGCTGTTCCAGGGCGAGGGGTTGCCAGCGCCAAACACCAGCGTGTCGGTGTCCGCGTCATAGGAGCCGCCAAGCCAGGTCGCCCCGCCGCCGGTCTTCCACATGTCACCCGGCCAGGTGGCGTTCAGCGTACCGGTCATGGTCGAAGGCTCGCCGTTCAGCTCGCCCATGTTGCCCTCGATGGTGGGCCGCTTCCAGATCAGATCGCCGTTTTCGGCGTCAAAGGCATAGACCGCGCCGACAACGCCAAATTCGCCGCCCGAGTTGCCGACGATCACCTTGCCGTCGACGATCAGCGGGGCCGCGGTATAGGAATAGCCTTCCTTGTAGTTCTCGATCTTCTTGTTCCAGACCACCTTGCCGGTCTTGAGGTCGAGCGCGACAATGCGGGCGTCGAGCGTACCGAAATAGAAGTTGTCGCCGTAAATGGCGCCGCCGCGGTTGATCACGTCACAACAGGGCAGGATGCCCTCGGGCAGGCGGGCGTCGTATTGCCAGATCTCGTCGCCGGTCTTCAGGTCGATGGCATAGACCCGGCTGTAGGAGCCGGTGACATACATCACCCCGTCATAGATCAGAGGCTGGCTTTCCTGGCCGCGCTGCTTCTCGCCACCGAGGCTGAAGGCCCAGGCGGGGACGAGGTTCTTCACGTTGTCCTTGTTCAATGTCTCCAGCGGGCTGTACCGCTGCAGGCTGCGGCCCATGCCGTTGGTGACCACCTGGGTGGTGATGGTCTGGTCGTTCTTCAGATCGTCCTCGGTCACACCTGCCTGGGCCATGCCCGCAACCAGTGTGCCTGCGACCGCTGCCGCAATTAGTCGTTTCATGAGCATCCTCCCGCCGGAATTCGGTTTGCGCCGGCGCCACGCTGTTGCGCGGCTTCCGGCATCGGCACTGTCGCGTGAAACGCGATTTTGTGAAATTGCACAAAGGTCGTAATAGGTTAGATGGAATTTCTAACACGCAGATCGCCGCCCCGCACCGGCGTGACCGGACGGGGTGGCAAGGTCAGGGTGCCAGGCACAGTTATCGCCTGGCCGCGTTCCGTCGGCGGATCCGAAAGGCTTCAGATCCCGCCGGGACGCGGGATCACTGGTCGATCTGTGATCCGTCGCGGGTCGTGATCGAGGCCAGATAGGCCAGGATGAAGTCCTGCACCGTCGGGTCGGTGATGCCGACGTGGCGCATCTTGGTGCCGGGCATGAAGCCGTCGTTGTCGGCCATCCAGGCGCGCAGTGCGGCAGGTGTCCAGACGATGCCAGACGCCATCAGCGCGATCGAATAATCATAGTCGGGATAGCTGCCAGCCGCACGGCCAACGACGTTCTCGAGCGGCGGGCCATAGCTCGGGTCAGTCGAGTCGGGTGCGTGGCAGCGCCGGCATTCGGCCACGAACAGGGTCTCGCCGGCCGTGATCTTGACCTGCTGGAAGGTGCTGTCGCTGGCAACGGCCGGAACTGCCGCGGACAGCAGCGCCAGGCAGAGCGCATGTTTCAGGAACGTCATGGTGTCTCCTCGCTTTTCGTTTGGCTTGGTGGCGCGGGCCTGAGCGGCCGCCTCATGCAGAAATTCAATCCGATCCGGCGCCGGAATTCTGTTGTGCTTTGGTCCCGGTCGGGGGCGGAGATCGCGGTTTCCCGGCATCGTTCAGGCCTTTCGCGCGACCAGCCCGCGCGCCGGGTCATAGCCCCGGAACGCAAGCGCCAGCAGCAGGACGGTCCAGACCGCAGTCCAGCCGAGTGCCGACAGGTTGATCTGGGCGTAAAGCGCGAAGCGGATCGATTCGACCGCATGGGTAAAGGGGTTGATGGCGCAGATATCGCGCAGGACGGCCGAGCTTTCGGCCATTTTCCACAGCGGGTAGAGCGCCGAGGACAGGAAGAACATCGGGAAGATGACGAAGTTCATCACCCCGGCGAAGTTCTCGAGCTGCCGGATCGTCGAGGACAGCGCCAGCCCCAGCGCCCCCAGCATCAGTCCGGCCAGCACCAGCGCCGGCAGCACCGCGACATAGCCTGCAAGCGGAAAGCGGATGCCATAGGCCGCCGCCACTGCCAGAAACAGCGCCACCTGCAGGATCGAGATCCCGGTTCCCGCAAGCAACCGGCAGAACAGCAGCCACCAGCGCGGCAAGGGGCTGGTCAGCATCAGCCGCATCGACCCCATCTCGCGGTCATAGACGAGGCTCAGCGATCCCTGCATTCCGTTGAACAGCAGGATCATGCCGACAAGCCCCGGCACGATATAGGTCTCGTAGGTAATATAGGTCTGATAGGGCGGCGCGATCGACAGCCCGAGTGCCGCCCGGAACCCGGCGGCGAAGACGACAAGCCACAGAAGCGGCCGCACCAGCGCCGACAGGAATCGCCCGCGCTGATGAAAGAACCGCAGCGCCTCGCGCGCGACGATGGCATTGAGCGCGATCAGCCAGTCGGACATGGCGCCTCCTCCTCGGCGGTGCGGGACAGAAACCAGGCGTCGAGTTTCATGTTGCCCCGCAGCATTCCGCTTTCGCCCTCGGCCAGCACCTGACCGCGGTGCAGCAGCACCAGTTGGTCGGTGTCGCGCAATTCGTCGGTCAGATGGGTGGCCCAGAGCACGGTCTTGCCGGTATCCCCGGCCAGCGCATGGACATGGGATGTGATCGCCGCGCGGCTGGCGGCGTCCAACCCGACCGTCGGTTCGTCGAGCAGCAGCACGGCTGGATCGTGCAGCAGGCTGCGGGCGATCTCGGTGCGGCGCCGGTGGCCGCCGTTCAGGTCGCGCACCCGCTCACCCGCCCGCTCGCGCATCCCCAGCCGGTCGAGTACCGCCTCGATCCGGCCCGCGGCACGGCGCCCCGAGATCCCCTGCAGGGCGGCGAAATAGGAAAGGTTGCGCGTCACCGTCAGGTCGAGGTCGAGCGTCGGTTGCTGGAACACCACGCCGATCTGGCCGAGCGCGCGGCGCGGGCTGCGGGCAATGTCATGCCCCATGATCGCGATCCGGCCCTGCGAGGTGGTGAAAAGCCGGGTCATCAGCGCGAAGAGCGTCGACTTACCGGCCCCGTTCGGCCCGAGCAGCGCGCAGAACCGGCCCGGGGCGACGCGAAAGCTGACATCGCGCAGCGCCTGTTTCGCGCCATAGGCATAGCCGAGCGCGTCGACAACAAGACCTGTCATTCGATCACGATCTCCAGCCGCTGGGTCTCGCCGGTCGTACCCGGGATCTTGAGGAAATAGCGTCCGGGCTTCAGCGCGATGAAGCCGATCTCCATCTCGCCTGCCTCGTCGAACTCGACACTGTCGAGCCCGAGCGGGCGGATCTCGAGCCCTTCGACCACGATCTCGTCGATCCAGATCGCGCGGAAGAATTCGGGGCCGACCAGCGCCAGCTCCTGGCTGCCGTCGCCCTCGATCTCGACCTCGTAATAGGTGCCGGATTTCAGCTGCCAGGGCGCGTCGGCCAGCGGCATCCCGGCCGACAGCGTGATCGGTGGCAGGTCCTGCTTGTTCTTGCCCGAGAGCAATCCGGCGGGGCCAAATCCGGCCGCGTCATCGTCGGCCAGTGCCGGGGTCATCAGCAGGACCGTGGCAAGAAGGGGAGCGAGCGGGTGGCGCATCGGGGCGATCCTTTCGGTGATCGGTTTCAGGGGCGATAGGCTGCGCCCCAGGGGAAGCGGCCGACCTTGACGGTGCGGATCGGTTCGCGGCTGGCCACGTCGATCACGGTCACGTCGCCCGAGACGCCATTGGTGGTGAACAGGCGCGACTTGTCGCCGTTGAAGGCCATGTGCCAGACCCGGCGGCCGACGAGGATGTAATCCTCGACCTCGTAGGTTTCGGCATTGACGACCGCGACATGGTTGGCGGGGCCGAGCGCCACGAAGGCGGTCTTTTCGTCGTCGGTCAGCTCGAACCCGACGGGCTGGATCCGGTCGGGGTGGATGCCCTTGACCTCGAACCGGATCTTGGCCTTTTCGGCTTGAGTTGGCACGTCGAAGACCGTGATGGTGCCGCCGATCTCTGAACTGACCCACAATTCGCTGCCGTTCTTGACGAATTCGGCATGGCGCGGGCGCGCATCGACCAGCGTGTTGCCGACGATCTTTCGGGTCTCGGTATCGATCCAGTGCGCCATGTTCGTGGTTTCGGAGGTCGTCACGACGATCGCGCCATCGGGGCTGACGGCCATGCCCTCGGGCTCGATCCCCACGTCGATCTGATCGACGACCTTGCGGGTCTCGACATCGACGACGGTGGTCACGGCATCGTTCTCGTTGGCGATATAGAGGTGACGATTGTCGGGATGCAGCACGAATTGCTCGGGGTCTTCGCCCGAGGGCAGATCATGCAGGATCTCGCCCGTTTCGGGATCCATCACCTGCACCGTGTCGCTGTCCGAGGCGCAGATGTAGAGCCGGGAGAAGTCGCGGGAGAAGGTGATGCCGCGCGGGCGCTCTCCGGTGGGGATGGTGCGGGTCACCTCGAACCTGTCGGCGTCGATCACGCTGAGCGTATTGTCCTTTTCGTTGCTGACCCAGATCTCGCCCGCGGCGAGCGGCGAGGTCGCGAGGCAGAGCGCGAGCGCACTGATGGCAAGCCGCAGAGGGGGGCTGTCTGCCCCCCGTCGTCCGGCGGTCGCCGGCCGCCTCCCCCCGAGGATATTTCGGAACAGAAGAAATCGGTTCATCGGAAGGCCTCGCAACGGGATTCGGGGGCGTCGAGCCCCAGGGTGTCGAGTTCGTTCGACTGGTGCAGATAGCCCGGCAGCGGCGCCTGATCGGCGAGCGCGCCGCGGGTAACCAGCGGGATCGGCTGGCGCAGCTGACCATTCCAGGGACGGAAGCTGAGCGCGCGGCCCTTGAAGCCGGCAAGTTCGAACTCGGGCGACAGCAGGAAGGCGCGGAGCGTGGCGGGATCGGCGCTGGCGGTTCGGGTGACCGCCTCGCCCAATGCGCGGACTGCGGCCCAGGCGGCATAATCCTCGGCCTGCATGTCGCGCTGCGCGAGGTCGTGGAAGCGGCCCTGAAGCTGGGCTGCGCCCCATTGTTCGACCGGCGCCGCCCAGGCGGTGGGCACGAGCCCCTCCGATCCCGCGACGGGGCGGGGACGCCAGGTGTTGTAGGGGATATAGCGGGCGAAGTCCCCAAGCTCGTCCGCGACCAGCAACAGGTCGTAATCGCCGAGCTTCTGGGTGAAGACCGGCACTTCCTCGGAGGCATTGCGGCGCATGTCGGCGTCGAAGGCCCAGGTCGCCTCGGCGCGGATCTTGAGGCCGAATTTGGCCGCACTCGAGCGCAGGGCCTCGGCGAAGGCCTGATCCTCGGGGTGGCTGCCCGAGATCAGCGCCAGCCGGTCCCAGCGCCGGGCGTGAGCGAACTGCATCAGCGCATCGGCACGCATGGCGCGCGAGGGCAACGTGTGCAGCAGGTTGGCGCGGCAGTCGCCGTCGCGGAGCGCGGTATCGGGGCTTGCAACATCGAACAGAAGCGCGCTCTGCGCCTCGGGCAGATCGGCGATGGCAATGAGGTCCGCGGCCGGAGCCTCGATCATGACCAGACGGGTCTGCGCCAGTGCCGCGCGCGCCGCCGCCAGCGCATCGCCGCCCGGCGCCAGGTCGATCAGCCTCAGGGCGTAGTCATGGCCGAGAAAACGACCGGTGGTGACATTGTCCGCAAGCGCCAGTTCGGCGCCCGCGAGACCAAGGTCGTCCGGATGCGGGTCGAGGTTCGACAGCACCGGCGGACGGTCCTGCAGCAGCCGCAGATAGGCCATCGGAACCGCCAGGTCGGCGCGTGCCGGTGCGGCAGAGACCAGGGCAGCGATTGCAGCGAGGAACAGGGCTGGGGCGCGCATTGATCCTCCTCTTTGCGGCTGTCTCGGGTCTGACCAACTTAGGGTCTGGGCCCCGGAAACGGCCATTCGACCATCGTCGTAGGGGCTTTGTCCCGAACTTCCGACCAAGGTCGCGTATCGTGGCATTGCGGCGACAGGGTACAAACCGAGCCAGCCCTGAAAACGCCAAGACGAACGGGAGGAATACCATGTTCAGACTGCCCCTTGCCGCTGCAGCCATGACGATTGCGGCCTCGCTGGCCCATGCCCACGGAAACGTGGCGCCACAACCGGTGAACACCGATGCCCTGCCCGATGTCGGTGAGGAGTGGCTGACCGAGAACCCCTATCGCAACGCCGGCCCCGAAGTTTGGGCGACGGCAGTCGAGATCGGCGACAGCGGTTTCAACCAGAACTGCGCCCGGTGCCACGGGCTTGGTGCCGTTTCGGGCGGGCTGGCCCCCGACCTGCGGTTTCTCGAGGCCGAGGAATATGGCGACGAGTGGTTCGTCGAGCGGTTTCAGACCGGCTACAGTCAGGACGGCGTGACCAAGATGCCGGCGTTCGGCGAGCTTCTGGGCCAGAAGGCGGCCTGGGCGATCCGCACCTATATCGAGACCCGGCCCGACGACGGTGCGCTCGACGACGAGACGCCGCGGCTGCTGGAAATCCGCGACCGGCTGAAGGAGATGGCGAATGGCAGCGACGGCGATACCGAGGCGCTGCAGGAGGAACTGATCGGGATAGCCGCCGGGGTCGAGACCGGATCCGGGGCGCCGATTGCCGACAGCGCAGCCTACCGGGCGGCAAACTTCATCATGGCCAGCACCCCGAATTATGAGGCGGCGGCCGAGGCGCTGACCATCGGCCTGTCGGCCGCACATTGAGCCCGCACCTCGCGGGCTGCCGCCGCAGCCAGGCGGCAGTCGTGGCGCTGGGGCTGGTCTGCACCGCTGCGGCCCCCGCGCTGGCGGCGCGCTGCGACGATTATGTGCCCGAGGCGCGGCCGCAGAACGCGTCACGCGACATCGTCGGTCAGGATCTGGACACGATCCTCGAACGCGGTTTCATCACCTTCGCCGCCTACGACGATTTTCCGCCCTGGTCCTATGAGGCGGACGGCACGCCTGCGGGTGTCGATATCGAGATCGGCCAGTTGATTGCCGAGGCGCTCGGGGTGGAGCCAAGGTTCACCCTTGTTGCCGCCGGCGAGACGCTGCAGGACGATCTGCGCAACTGGATCTGGAAGGGTCCGGTGGTCAGCGGCAGCGTCGCGAACGTGATGCTGCATGTCCCCTATGACAGCGACTTTGCCTGCCGGGTCGAGCAGGTGGTGTTTACCGGCCAGTATCAGGTCGAGCAGATCGCCATCGCCTATCGCCGCGACGCCTATCCCGACGATCCGCCGGTCCCGGCCTATTTCCGCTTCGACACGGTCGCGGTCGAGAACGACTCGATTGCCGATTTCTATCTGACGAGCTTCCCGGGCGGCCAGCTTGCCGCCAATGTGCACCGCTATCCCTCGACCGCGGCGGCGATGGACGCGCTGGCCGCGGGCGAGAGCATGGCGGCGATGGGACCGCTGGCGCAACTCGAGGCCGGGCTTGGCCCGGAGCTTGCGGTGCATACCCCGCCCCTGCCCGGCTTTGGCGTTGGCCGCTGGACCACCGGGATTGCGGTGAACTTCCACTATCGGGAACTTGCCTATGCGGTCGATGACGCGATTGTTGCGGCCATCGAGGACGGGCGGATGGAGCGGATCTTTGCCGCGCATGGGTTGAGCTTTCACCCGCCCGAGTTGCGCTGAGGGAAGCACCCGACGCCGGGCCGGGGGCGCGGGACGCGGCGCGGTTCATTCGGCCGCCTGCATCCCGCCCGTGCGGACCGGGCGCCGGGCCTCCAGTATCAGGGGAACGCAACGCGCCGGGTCTTCTGCAATCGCGACGCAGTCGAGGCACTGGAAGCACTCCGAATAATTGACCGCGCCCGATTTCGCGATGGAGCCATAGCGGCATTTCACCCGGCAGAGCTGACAGGGGCTGCCGCATTCGGTGCGGCGCGGGATCCAGTCGCGGCCGCGCAGCAGCCCGCCGATCGCCATGACCGCGCCAAGCGGGCAGATGTAGCGGCAATAGCCCTTGAAGAACACCATCGAGCTGAGCAGGATCGCCAGGGCGTAGGCGACATAATACCAGTCGCGGCGAAACAGGGTGGTGATCGCGGTCTTGAAGGGTTCGACCTCGGCTGCCGTGTCGATCCGGCCGGGCGCGACAAAGGCACAGGCCACCAGCCCCGCCAGCACCAGATATTTCCCCCACATCAGCCGCGCGTCCCACCGCGGCGCGGGCCGGAATTGCGGCAGGCCGAGCTTGCGGCCGATCAGATCGGCGAATTCCTGCAGCGCTCCGAACGGGCAGAGCCAGCCGCAGAACAACCCCCTGCCCCAGAGCACGAAGCCGAGCAGCGCCGCGACCCAGATCGTCAGCGAGAACGGATCGTAGAGCAGAAACCCGAGGCTGCCGCGCTCCCACAGGGTGCGCAGAACGCCAAGGACAGTGACAATCGACAACTGCCCCTGCCCCCACCATCCGACAAAGCCCAGCACCAGCGCCAGCACAGCGAAGCGTAGCGCCGGAAACGCCCGTGCCCCGGCAAGTGCCGACTGCCGGAACGCCAGCAGAGCCATGAGGCCCGCCAGAAACACGCCAAGCGGCGCGAGATCCGGCGCGCGCGCCTGAAGCGCGGCGACCCAGGGCGGCGGCGGCGCTGCCACAGGCGCGGGCCGGCGGAAGAACCGCGCCTCTGGGCGATGCGGCACCTCGATTGTCACCGACCCGACCTGAGGCTGGAACGCGCCATGTTCGCGCACTGCGGTCACGGTCAGGTCCCAGTCGCGGCCTGGATCGAAGCCGAGCCTGCGGTCGGTGCGAAGGATCATCGCAACCCCCTCGGGCACGCCAGGGGCGGTCTCGACCATCAGGTCGCTGTCGCGTAGCGCGACCGGCAGACCGTCCTGTTCGGCGGCGATCCATTCGGGCGCTGTGTTGCGCACGAAATCGGGGCTGACGAGTCCATGCCGCGCGGTCTCGATCAGCAGGATCGGCTCCTCGTCGGGGGAGATCGCGAGAAACTCCTGCAGCTCGGCAAGGCTGTCGGGGGACAGTGCCGCGCGGGCGATGGACTTCGGGCCAAGATCCGCGACCCAGAGGTCGAGGTAGGGCGCCTCGGGGTCGGCTTTGGCCTCTGGGTCGTCATCCTCCCAGGTGGTGCCGGCGAAGGCAGCGTCGATCCCGGCGTTGCTGAGCCGCGTGTGCGTGACAAGGCCCTGCGCAACCAGATCGGCCCAGCTCAGATCCTCGTCGACATCGGGGTCGGGATAGGCCGCCGGACCGGCCGCGATCCCGCGCATCTTCTCGCGCGCAACGGCAAGCGCAGCACCCATGATCGATTCATGCGCGATCCGGACCGAGGCGGTGGCCTTGGTCACGCCGTCGAGATGCACCATCCCGCCGCCGGACGCAGCCCCACCATAGGGCGTGCCCACCACCACGTTCTGGTTGATCGAAAGGCCCTGATATTGCTCGAGAAAGCGGTTGAGCGGCGCCTCGCCCAGACCCGAGACGAAAATCGGCTCGTTCTGTTCGATCAGCCGGACCTGCAGAAACCGGCCGTCGAGATCGAGCATCACCAGAAGATCGATTGGCGCGCCCGAAAACCCCGGCAGCGGCGCGAGCGGTTCGGTCTCGAAGACATAGCCCGCAAGCGCGCCGCCCGAATTGAGCAGTTGATAGACGCCACGCTCGTCGATCGGCTCGCCGAGCGCATAGGGTGGCTGGACCAGCTGGGCCAGCGCCGGGCGGTCGAGCGGTGACGCCGGCGCGGCGACCGCCAGCGCCGTCCAGAAACCGGCGAAAAGAAGGAGGATCAGGGCTTTCATGGCCGGAGCGTACAGAAGCCCGCAAGGGCCAGACATTCGACCTTGGTCGTGTTTCGGCGCGCCGATCCATGCCGTCCCGCACCGGCCACGGCGCAATCCGTTCGCGCGGACAGATCATGGCCGCAGCGGGGCCGTGGAGGGGCCCGGCTCCGACCGGCGCAAGTTCGCGTGACGCCACGACGCCCGGGTTTCGCAGCCTGCCCCGGCGCGATGCCGTGCAGATGGCCTCGATTCCTGCCGCACCAAACCCTAGGAATGGATCAGCCGGACGAGCCCCTGAGGGCCGCGACGGCCCATGTGCGAGGTGAACCATGACCTATTCGCTGGCGATCCACGGCGGCGCCGGGACGATCCTGAAATCGCGGCTGACGCCGGAACGCGAGGCCGCCTATCACGCCGGCTTGCAGGCGGCACTGGCGGCCGGCGCGGCAGTGCTGAGGGCGGACGGCCGCGCGCTCGATGCGGTCACGGCGGCGGTCTGCGTGCTGGAGGACGATCCGCTGTTCAACGCGGGCCGGGGCGCGGTCTTCACCTCGGCCGGCGCGCAGGAGATGGACGCGGCGGTAATGGACGGCCGCGACCGGCGCGCCGGGGCGGTGGCGGGGATCTTCGGGCCGAAGAACCCGGTGCTTCTGGCCCGCGCGGTGATGGAGCGGACAGGGCATGTCTGCCTGATCGGACCCAATGCGCTGGAGCTTGCCCGCGCGGCCGGGCTGGCCTTTGAGGACCCGGAATATTTTTTTACCGAGGCGCGGTGGCAGTCGTTGCAGAAGGTGCTGGCACTTGCCGCCGAGGGCCGGGTCAGCGACGATCCGGCGCAACGGCATGGCACGGTCGGGGCGGTGGCGCGCGACCGGGCGGGCGATCTGGCGGCCGCAACCTCGACCGGCGGGATGACGGGCAAGGCGCCGGGCCGGGTCGGCGACACGCCGATGATCGGTGCCGGCACGTTTGCCGACAACGCCACCTGCGCGGTCTCGGGCACCGGGCATGGCGAGGTCTTCATCCGCTGGACCGCCGCGGCCGAGATTGCCGCAAGGATGCGCCATCGCGGCGACAGCCTCGAGGCGGCGGCAAATGCGGTGGTGATGGACGAGCTTGCCGCGGTCGATGGATCGGGCGGCGTGATCGCGGTCGACCGCGATGGCACCATCGCGATGCCGTTCAACTGCGAAGGCATGTACCGCGGCTGGGTCCGCGAGGGTTCTGCAGCGGAGACCGCAATCTATGCGGACGCGCGCTGAGGCGCGCGCCCCTTTGTCGTGTCGCCGGGCATCCGGGACGATCGGGTCGGGGCACGGCGGCCCCGACCGCGGCCTGCATCAAAGTGCGACCTCGCCGCCCCCTGCGACCGCAACGCCCCGGACCGACAAGGGCCGTGCCTCGCCCGCGGGCAGGATCAGGGTGGCTTTCGCAAGTGCCGGCGCGCCCGTCCCCTTCTGCTGCCAGTCGAGCGTCAGGTCGCTCGCGGTTCCGGTCAGCGTGAAGTCGAGCAGGCTCGAAGGCCCCCCCTCGCTGACCCCGTCGTCTTCATAGAGCAGCCCGCCGCCGCTGCCCGCCCCCGGCGCGGGGAACAGCGCCAGCACCCGGCCGGTATCGGCCTCGGGGGCGGCACGGGACGCACCCGCCGAAAGCGGCAGAACCGCGCCTGCCCGCACGAACAGCGGGATCGAGGCCAGATCGACGGACTTCTCGACCACTGTGCCCGGCGCGTGCCAGTCGCCGGTCGCGAAATCCCACCAGCCGGTCGCGTTGCGCGGCAGCCGGATCCGACGTGTCGTCACGCCCTTGTCGAGCACGTTGGCAACCAGCAGGTCGCGGCCGAGCAGGAAATCGTCGGTCTCCTCCCAGGCGTCCGGGTCGTCCGGATGATCGAGGAACACCGGGCGCAGCATCGGCTCGTCCTGATGCACGGACTGCCAGAGCAGGGTGTAGAGATAGGGCAGCAGGCGATAGCGCAGGCGGATCGCGTTGCGGATGTGGTCCGTGACCTCCGGGTACATCCAGGCCTCGTTCACCGTCGCATCGTCGTTCCAGGAATGGATGGTGAAGCGGGGATGCAGGATCCCGTTCTGAACCCAGCGCACGAACAGTTCGGGCTCCGGCCGCAGGCCGGCAAAGCCGCCGACATCGTGGCCGACATTGAACAGCCCCGACAGGCTCATGCCAAGCCCGGTGCGGATGTTGTAGCGCAGCGTCTTCCACGCGGTGCGGTTGTCGCCCGACCAGGTCTGGGCATGGCGCTGGATCCCCGGCGCCCCGGAACGGCAGATCAGATAGGGCCGCTTGTCCGGGGCATGGGCGCGCTGCGCCTCTTCAGAGGCGCGGGTCATCAGCACCGATTGCAGCGGCCGGATCAGGTCGATGTCGATGGGCGTGCCGAAGCCTGCGCATTTCGCCTGGCGGTCCCAGATCTCGTATTCGTTGTTGTCGTTCCAGGTCGAGCCGATGCCATGCGCCAGCAGCTGGGTCGTCACACCGTCTTTCCACCAGGCGATGGCGTCGGGATTGGTGAAGTCGAGGTGCGAGCCCTCGTCGTCCCAAAAGCTCGACCGCTCGGGTGCGCCGGTCTCGCTGTCCTTCACGAACAGCCCGGCCGCTGTCGCCTCGTCATAACGGGGGTGATCCTGCAGCAGGCAGGGCTTGATATTGGCGATCAGATGCACGCCCGCGTCGCGGAACCTGGCGGTCATCCCGTCGATGTCCGGCACCTTCTCGTGGTTCCAGTTGAAGACATAGCGCTTGGGACCGATCGAGGTATAGCCCGAGGACATCTGGAAACTGTCGCAGGGAATGTCGTTCTCGGCGATATGCGCAAGAAAGCCTTCGAGCTGCGCCTGCGCGTCCTCGGCATCGGTATAGGACATGGTCGAGCCGGAATAGCCCAGTGTCCAGCGGGGCGGGAAGGCGGTGCCGCCGGTCAGCCGGACATGGGCCTTGACCAGATCCAGCATCTGCGGCGCCCAGCGAAGGTAATAATCGAGATCCCCTTCGCCGGTCCGATAGGCGCGATAGGGAAGGTGATAATTGTCGAGCTCGTTGCCAAGATCGAACCAGCAGGAGGCGAGGTTGTCATAGAAGATAGACCATGACCCGGCCGCGGCGGTCCGGGTCATGGTGAAGGGGATGTGTTTGTAAAGCGGATCGGTGGTCTCGGCGTCATAGCCCATGGCATCGAGATTGCGCATCTCGAACCGCCGGCCGCGGCGGTCGAGATCCCCGGCCTTTTCGCCCAGACCATGCACCGGCTCGTCCGGATAGCGGCGCAGGAAATGGCCATGGGAATGGTCCTGCAGCCCCAGCAGCGTGCCGCCGGTCGGACGCTCCTCGACAAAAGGCTTCCAGTCGCCGTCGATCCGCGCCGCCCAGGCAAGGTGCAGCGGCTGCGAAATCGTCAGACGCAGGGCGCCGGTCGAAATGACCAGCGCCGCGCCCGTTTCAACCGCGACCTCAGGGCAGGCAAAGCCCGTCAGGTCGTCGCGGTCGCGTCCCTCCCAGGGCATCTCGCCATCGGGCGCGATGGACCAGGTCCGCGGCAGGCGCCAGGCGCCGTCCTTTTTCAGCGAGACGCGGAAGAAGTCCTCCTCCAGCGCCAGGATCCGCAAGGTGTGGCGACCCTCGACGGTCAGTTCGACGCCATTCGGCAGGCGCCGTGCCAGGGTCCAGGTCTTGAGCGTTTTCATGAGCCATATCCAAGAAGCAGGCGCGGCAGGAACAGGCTGATTGCTGGCACGTAGGTCACGACCAGAAGCAGCGCCATCAACGCCAGGAAGAACGGCAGCAGCGGCCGGATCACGTCGGCGATCCGGGTTTCGCCGACCGAACAGCCGATGAACAACGCCGAGCCGACCGGCGGGGTACAGATGCCGATGCAGAGGTTGAAAGCCATGACGATGCCGAAATGCACCGGGTCCATCCCGAGGTCGGTGACGACCGGCAGGAAGATCGGGGTGAAGATCAGCAGTGCCGGCGTCATGTCCATGAAGGTGCCGACGACCAGCAGCGCGACGTTGACGGCGAGCAGGATCATCAGCGGGTTCGAGGACAGCCCGAGCAGCGCATCCGAGATCATCTCGGGGATGCCGGCAAAGGCCATGGCCCGGCTCATGCCGATCGAGGCGCCGACCATCAGCAGCACGATCGAGGTGGTGACAGCCGAATCGACGATGATCCGCGGCAGGTCCCTGACGCTGATCTCGCGATACCAGACCAGCGCCAGGACCAGCGAATAGACCACTGCGATGGCAGACGCCTCGGTCGCGGTGAAGATGCCCGAGATGATGCCGCCCATGATCACGACGATCAGGCCGAGCGGCAGGACCGCATCGCGGAGACTGACCCATGCCTCGTGGAAGCTGGGACGCGGTGCCACCGGATACCCCCGGCGTCTGGCGCCGAAGAAGGCGATGATCATGACGCTCAGCCCCATCAGGATCCCCGGGACATAGCCGGCGACGAACAGCGCCGCGATCGAGGTGCCGCCGGTGATGAGCGAATAGACGATGAGCGTGGCCGAGGGCGGGATCAGCAGCCCGGTCGGGCAGGAGGCGATGTTGACCGCCGCCGAAAAGGCGGGGTCATAGCCCTCTTTCTTCTGCAGCGGCGCCATGACGCCGCCAACGGCCGCCGCCGATGCCACGGCAGAGCCCGAGATCGCCCCGAACATCATGTTGGCAATGACGTTGCAATGGGCAAGCGCGCCCGGCAGACGCCCGGCCAGCACCTTGGCAAGGTTGATCAGCCGCATCGCGATGCCGCCGCGGTTCATGATGTTGCCGGCAAGGATGAAGAACGGGATCGCCAGCAGCGTGAAGCTGTCGAGCCCCGAGGCCATCTGCTGGGCGACGATGAAGATCGACTGTTCGAAGCCCATGAACAGCAGAAAGGTCAGGGTGGCGGAAATGCCGATGGCAAAGGCGATTGGCACGCCGACGACCATCAGGAAACCGAAGGATCCGAAAAGGACCCAGATCGCGGAAGTCATGTGTGCTCTCCTTAGTCCAACGGTCCGGCGACGGCGGCAGGCGACGTTGCCTTGACCTCACCCCGCGCGAGTTCCAGTGCGAAGACGCCGCAATAGTACAGCATGACCAACCCCGAGAACGGGATCGCCGCATAGACCCAGCCCATCGGCATCTGCAGCGCCGGGGTCACCTGCCCCGACGCGAAGGTCTTGGTCACAAGGCTGGCGCCACCCCAGAGCATCACCACGGCGGCAAAGACCGTGATCGCGGCCAGGATGACCGCCTCTGATATGAGCTTTGCCCGGCCCTTCAGGTTCATCGTCAGCAGATCGATCGCCAGGTGCCGCCGCAGGCCCAGCGTATAGGCACCGCCGATCAGCGCCAGCCACATGAACAGGAACCGGGCGATCTCGTCTGTAAGCGTGCTTGGCACGCCGAACAGATAGCGGCTGGCCACCTGCCAGGTCACACAGGCGACAAGAACCGAGAATATGACGATGATGATGACGCGCAGGGTGGTGTCGACGATGTGTCTCATCTGGCGCCTCCCGAATGGGCGACGGGGTGGGTTTCGGGCATTGGACTCCTCCCTTGGTGACGGCGGTCCGCCATCCCATGACTTCGCTACTATTTCCGATTCCGAACAATTGGTCAACCAATTTCGAAATTGGTTGACAGGATTGATCCATTGGTGCACCAATTTGACGGTATTGGTCGACCACAGAGGGTCGCCTTATCCGAAATCCAAATGGGAGGAACCGATGAAGATCACGTTCACCGCCATCCTGGCGACCACCTCGCTTGTCGCATTCGCGGCAGGAGCCGACGCCAAGACCCTGCGCCTTAACCACAACAACCCGCCCGATCACCCGCTGCACATCTCGATGGAGATGATGGCCGACCGTGTCGCCGAACTCACCGACGGCGAGATCAAGATCAAGGTCTATCCGAACGCCCAGCTCGGCAACCAGCGCGAGTCGATGGAACTGGTTCAGAACTGCGCGCTCGACATGGCGAAGTCGAACGCCTCGGAACTCGAAGCCTTCGAGCCGCTCTATTCGGCCATCAACCTGCCCTACATCTTCCAGTCCGAACAGCATTTCAACGACGTGCTCGCGGGCCCCATCGGTGAAGACATCCTGACCGCCTCGGTCGACAACGGCTTTCGCGGCCTCGTGTTCTATACCGAAGGCGCGCGGTCGTTCTATGGCCAGAAGCCGTTCCTGACGCCGGACGACCTGAAGGGCGTGAAAGTGCGGGTACAGCCCTCGCCCTCGGCCATCCGCATGGTCGAACTGCTGGGCGGCAGCCCGACGCCGATCGCCTGGGGCGAGCTTTACAGCGCGCTGCAACAAGGCGTGGTCGACGCGGCCGAAAACAACCCGACCGCCCTGACCACTGCGCGGCACGGCGAGGTCGTCACCGACTTCTCGCTTGACGAGCACACGATGATCCCCTCGGTCGTGGTGATCTCGAACTGCGCCTGGAAGGCGCTGACCCCCGATCAGCAACAGGCGCTGAAGACGGCGGCCATGGAATCGATGCAGTTCCACCGCGTGGAATGGAACAAGGCATCGGACGCTGCCATCGAACAGGCACAGTCCGAGATGGGCGTGAAGGTCCACGAGGTCGACAAGGCGCCGTTCGTCGAGGCGGTGAAGCCGATGTATGACGAGGTCGCAGGTCAGTCGCCGGAAGTCGCGGATCTGATCGAGCGTATCCAGACTGCCGGCTCCGGCTCGTAAGGGGAAGTCCGATGCTTGAACGGTCCGATCTGGCGGAAAACGCGCTTCAGGCGCTGCATGACGAGGACTATGACCGTCCCTTCAACCTGCAGAACCTGAATGCCGAAACCATGATCTTCACCGGTGGGCGGCAAGGCCGCTCACTGGATGGAGACTGGAACTTCTGTGTCGATCTTCTGGACACCGGCCTCCGGCAGAAATGGTTCGCCATGACGCCGGCCGCGCCGGGGGACCGGATCGAGCCCTGGGATTATGACCCCTATGCCGGCGAGACCGTGCCCGTGCCGTCGTGCTGGCAGATGCTGAAGGAGAAGTGGTATTTCTTCGAAGGCTCTGGCTGGTACACGCGCGCGCTCGATCTTGCGCCGCTGCAAGACGGCCGGCGCCGGTTCCTGCGGATCGGCGCCGCGCAATACGATTGCAAGGTGTTCCTGAACGGCGAGTTTCTCGGCAACCACTATGGCGGCTCGACACCGTTCTTCGTCGAACTGACGGGCGCCGCGGACCCGGGCGAGGCCTGGCTGACGCTTTGCGTCGAAAACCGCCGGACGCTCGACCGGGTTCCGATGCGCAACACCGACTGGTTCAACTATGGCGGCGTCTACCGCGAGGTGACGCTGTACGAGACTCCGGCGACGGTGATCCGCGATGTCTTCCTGCGGCTCGAGGGTGGCGCGATCCGCTGCAGTCTGCGGGTCGACGGACCTGCCACGACCGCGCGCCTGTCGATCCCCGGTCTGGGGGTCGACTGCGACGCAGCACTGACCGATGGGGCCGCCGAGTTGACGCTCGACGCCACGCCCGCGCTCTGGTCGCCGCAGAGCCCAACGCTTTACGACGTGACCGTCGAGGCGGGCGGCGACCGCGTGACCGACCGCGTCGGGTTTCGCACCATCGAACGGCGCGGCACCGACATCGTGCTGAACGGGCGCCCGATCTTCCTGCGCGGTATCTCGGTGCACGAGGACGATGCCGAAACCGGCAAGGTGACAAGCGAGGCCGATCTGCGCCGCCGTTTCGCCGATGCCCGGGATCTCGGCTGCAACTTCCTGCGCCTTGCCCACTATCCCCACCACGAACGCGCCGCCCTTATCGCCGACGAACTGGGCCTGCTGCTGTGGGAGGAGGTTCCGGTCTATTGGGCAATCGACTTCGCCAACCCGGCCACGCTGCGGGATGCCTCGAACCAGTTGACCGAACTGATCCGCCGTGACCGCAACCGCGCCAGTGTCGTGATCTGGTCGGTCGGCAACGAGAACCCCGACACCGACGCGAGGCTTGACTTCATGCGCGGCCTCGCGGATCTGGCCCGCGCCGAGGACCCGACCCGTCTGATCGCTGCGGCCTGCCTGATCAACCACCAGAAGCTGAAGATCGAGGATCGGCTCGCCGCCCATCTCGACGTGATCGGGATCAACGAATACTATGGCTGGTACGAGGAGGACTTCGACGATCTGGAGGCGATCGGCCGGAATTCGGCCCCCGACCGGCCGGTGGTGATCTCCGAGACCGGGGCGGATGGCGACCACGAGGCGGGCCCCGAGACCGGGCTGTTCAGCCTCGACTATCAGGCCGAGGTTTATCGACGCCAGATCGCGACACTGCGGCGGCTCGACTACGTCAAGGGCATGTCGCCGTGGATCCTCTATGATTTCCGTGTCGAGCGGCGGCAGAACGTGTTCCAGCGTGGCTGGAACCGCAAGGGCCTGGTCGCCGCGGACAAATCCACCAGAAAGCCTGCATTCGACATCCTGGCAGCCTATTACAGGGAACGGGCGCAGCAGGAGGAAACATGACCCGCATCCGCAAATACCAGGACATCGCCGACCGGATCCGTCACGTCATCCGAACCGAAGGCTATCGCCCCGGCGACCGGCTGATGACAGAACGCCGCCTGTCCGAGCGGTTCGAGGTCTCGCGGTCGGTCGTGCGCGAGGCGTTGATCCAGCTCGAAATCGAAGGGCTGGTCGAGGTCCGCAAGGGGTCGGGGATCTACATTGCCGACGTGGCCACAGCGGCTGACGCCGAGGTCGAGACCTGCGACGACATCGGCCCCTTCGAGCTGTTGCAGGCGCGCCAGCTGGTTGAAAGCGAGATCGCGGCTTTTGCCGCCACCATGGTCACCAAGAACGACATCCTGAAACTGCGCGAGACGCTGGCGCAGGAACGGGCGGGGATCGAGTCGGGGGCACCCGACTACTCGGGCGACCGTCAGTTCCATCGGCTGATCGCCGAAGGGACACAGAATTCCATGCTGGTCGACATGGTCGATGACCTGTGGCTGAGACGCGAGCAAAGCCCGATGTGGGCAAAGTTGCATACCCGCATCTTCGAAAGCGACTATCGCCGCGCCTGGCTCGACGATCATCAGGCGATCTTGTCCGCGTTGATCGCGCGCAACCCCGAGGATGCGCGGCTGGCAATGTGGCGCCATCTCGGCAACGTGCGCGAGACGCTGATGACACTATCCGACGTCGATGATCCCGCCTTTGACGGCAACCTGTTCCAACCCATCGCAAAGCACGGCTGACCGCCGCCGCCTTGCCACGTTCCGAGGTCCGACATGATAGAATCCTGGCGCTGGTTCGGCCCAGCCGACCCGATCCCGCTGTCCGACATCCGTCAGGCGGGTGCGACCGGCATCGTCACTGCTCTGCACGAGATCCCGAACGGAACGGTGTGGAGCCGCGAGGCGATTGCTGAGCGGCAGGCGATGGTGCGCGCGGCGGGACTCGATTGGCTGGTGGTCGAAAGCGTGCCGGTGCACGAGGATATCAAGACCGGCGCCCCGGGCTGGGAGCGTCACGCCGAGGTCTGGGCCGAGACGCTGCGCAATCTTGCCGCCTGCGGCATCCGCACGGTTTGCTACAACTTCATGCCGGTGCTCGACTGGACCCGCACCGATCTTGGCCACAGGCTGCCCGACGGCGCCCGTTGCCTGCGCTTTGATGCCGTCGACGCCGCGGTGTTCGACATCCACATTCTGGGTCGCCCGGGTGCCGAGGCCGACCACCGGCCCGACATCGCGGCCGCCGCGCAGGAACGGGCCAGCACCCAGAGCGACGCCGACCGGCAACGGCTGATCGACACGATCCTTGCGGGCCTGCCGGGGTCCGAGGAAAGCTATTCGCTCGACAGTTTCCGCGCGCGTCTGGCCAGCTATGACGGTATCGGGCCGGAAGATCTGCGCGGCCGGCTGTTTGCCTTTCTCGACCGGGTGCTGCCTGTGGCGCAGGAGGTCGGCGTCGATCTGGCGATCCACCCCGACGATCCGCCGTTCCCGCTGTTCGGCCTGCCGCGGATCGTTTCGACCGCGGCGGACCTCGCGGCGATCTTCGCGCATGATCCCAGGCCCGCAAATGGGCTGACCTTTTGCGCCGGCTCGCTTGGCGTGCGTGCCGACAACGACCTGGCCGCAATTCTCGCGGCCCATGGCGAGCGGGTCTATTTCCTGCACCTGCGCTCGACCGAACGCGAGGGCGACGGCATCAGCTTTCACGAGGCGCCGCATCTTGCGGGTGACGCCGGGATCGTGCGGCTGGTCGCGCGGGCACTGCAGATCGAGGCCGGGACCGGCCGCGAGATCCCCTTCCGCCCCGACCATGGCCACCAGATCGGTCATGACCTGCGGGTGGCGGGGCGCGCGGGTTATCCCTATATCGGGCGGCTGCGCGGGCTGGCCGAGATCCGCGGCGTGGCGGCCGGGCTTGCACTGGCCGCGGAGACGGCCTGACCCCCTGCCCGGCCGCCCACGGATGCGGCGCGGCCGGGACCGAACACCTAATCGCCGGAAAGACGGATCTTGCGGCCGGGCATCAGGCCATCGGCCGCGGCAAGAATGGCCTCCGCGTCGATGCCGAAGTGGTGGTGCAGATCCTCGATGGTGCCGGTCTGGCCGAAATGTTCGACCCCGAGCGGCGCGACGGCATGGCCCGCAACGGCACCGAGCCAGGCCAGTGTCGCCGGGTGCCCGTCGATCACCGTGATCAGCAGGCAATGCCGCGGCAACGCGCCAAGCAGCCGCTCGGCATGGCTGACAGCCTCCTGCCCTCGCGCCCGCGCCCGCCGCGCGGCGGTCCAGCCCGCATTCAGCCGGTCGGCCGAGGTCACCGCCAGAACCGCAATGTCGCGCCGGTCATTGCCGATCCGTCCCGCCGCCTCGACCGCGGCCGGGGCCACCACGCCCTGATAGGCAATGACCAGCTCGCAGTTCGGCCCCGGCGGGCGCAGCCAATAGGCGCCGTCGATCACGCCCCGGGCGAAACCGGCGTCGCGCGAGCTGCGGTGCTGTTCGAGCGGCCGGGTCGAAAGCCGCAGATAGACCGAGCCGCCTGTCTCGTCGCGCAGCCAGGTGCGTTCGTCCGGGTCGCCTTCGCCGTCACGCTGAAGATAGTCGAAGCCCCAGTCCAAAATAACCGACAACTCGTCCAGATAGGCGGGCTCGAAGCTCGCCAGTCCATCCTGCGCCATGCCGATCAGCGGCGTGCCGATCGACTGGTGCGCGCCGCCCTCGGGCGCCAGCGTCACACCCGAAGGCGTGCCGACGATGAGAAAGCGGGCGTCCTGATAGCAGGCATAGTTCAGCGCATCGAGCCCGCGCACCACAAACGGATCATAGACCGTGCCCACCGGCAGCAGCCGTTCGCCGAACAGCGAATGCGACAGCCCCGCGGCGCCAAGCGCCAGAAACAGGTTCATTTCGGCAATCCCAAGCTCGATATGCTGGCCCTCGGGCGAGAAGGCCCATTTCTGGGTCGAGGGGATCCGTTCGGCCCGGAAGGTGTCGCCCCGGCCTTCGCGCGCGAACAGCCCGCGGCGATTGACCCAAGGTCCAAGCCCGGTCGAGGAGGTCACATCGGGCGACAGCGTCACGATCCGGTCGGCAAGCCCGCCACGGGCGCGCCCCATCTCGTCAAGGATTTTGCCGAATCCGGTCTGGGTCGACTGCACCGCATCGTCGAGCCAGACCGGACCGGGCGTGGCGAGCCTTGGCGCTGCAAGCCGCCGTGTACCGCGGGCGAAGAAGTCGATACCGGAGAGAAACCGGCGCAGGCCGTCGGGGTCGGAGACGGCAGCGAGGGGGTCCCACTCCGCGCCCTCCGCGACGCCCATGGCCTGCTGGAACTCGGCCATCTGCGCGGGCGTCATCAGGCCGGAATGGTTGTCCTTGTGGCCTGCAAGCGGCGTGCCCCAGCCCTTGATCGTATAGGCAAGAAAGGCCGTTGGCCGGTCGTCGCCGGCGGCTTCGGCAAAGGCATCGCCAAGGGTTTCGACGCAGTGGCCGCCGAGATTTTCCATCAGCCGTGCCAGCTCGGCATCGCTGCGACGGTCAAGCAGCGCTGTCACTGCCCCCTGATCGCCCAGATCCTCCATCAGCCGTGCCCGCCAGGCCGCCCCGCCCTTGAAGGTCAGCGCGGAATAAAGGTCGTTCGGGCAGGATTCGATCCAGTCGCGCAGCCGCGCCCCACCCTGTTCGGCAAAGGCCGCGCGTTGCAGCGCGCCGTGGCGCAGCCGCACGACCCGCCAGCCGAAAGCGCCGAAGATCGCCTCGATCCGCTGCCACAGCCCCTCGCGCACCACGCCATCAAGGCTCTGGCGGTTGTAGTCGATGATCCACCAGCAGTTGCGCAGATCGTGCTTCCAGCCCTCTTGCAGGCATTCATAGATGTTGCCCTCGTCGAGCTCTGCATCGCCCACCAGCGCCACCATGCGCCCATCGGGCCAGTCGCCGCCCCAGCCGTGGCCATGGATATAGTCCTGAATCACCGAGGCGAAGGCGGTGATGGCAACGCCAAGCCCCACCGAGCCGGTCGAGAAATCGACATCGTCCGCGTCCTTGGTGCGGCTGGGATAGGACTGCGCCCCGCCATAGCCGCGAAAGGCCGCCAGCTTGTCGCGGGTCTGGGTGCCCATCAGGTACTGCATGGCATGAAACAGCGGCGCGGCATGCGGCTTGACCGCCACCCGGTCCTGCGGACGCAGCGCATCGAAATATAGCGCAGTCAGGATCGAGACCATCGAGGCGCACGACGCCTGATGCCCGCCCACCTTGACGGCGCCCTCGGCCTTGGGCCTGAGGTGGTTGGCGTTGTGGATCGTCCAGCACGACAGCCACAGAAGCCGCTGCTCGATCTGTTTCAGCGCTGCAATCCGATCCATGCCGTTCCCTTCCCTGTCGCGCCTGTTCCAACCCGGCGGAGGCGCCGGGATACGATAGCCACGAATCCGGGGCTGGCAATGTCCCCGCGCCGCCGATCCGGGCCGCGGCCGGACTGCAAAGGCCCGGCTGGTCAGGTGGGGTCGAACGCAAAAGGGCGACCCATGGCCGCCCTTCCCTTGTCGTGTCGGTACGCGATCAGCCGTCGTAGCGCGGCATCTGCTCCAGCGCCTCGCGGGAGACGTCGACATAGACCCGCAGCGGGCCGTCCTTGTCCCGCTGGATCGTCAGGCTGTCGAAACCGACGGCGACCGGCTTCTCGCCGATGCCAAGGAACCCGCCGACATCGACGATGCCGGATTCGATCTTGCCCTGGTCGTTCAGGACCAGCCGGTCGATTTCGCCGACGCGTTCGTCGGATGTGTCATAGACGGCGGCCCCGGTCAGGTTTTCGGAGGTCAGGTCCGCAGGATCGGCCGCCGTGTGGCCCAGCGTCGATACATCGGGCGCGGGCGCGTTGAAGATGCCCAGCCCCAATGTGCCGTCGTCCTGATCCATCGCATGATCGTCGGCCACCTGCGTGGAGGTCACCGCGGGCATTGCTGCAGTCTCATCGCCCGGCATGAACTCCGGCGCGTTTTCAAGCTCTTGAAGCGGGCCCGGGTATACGACGAACTGATCCGAACCGTCGGGGTCGTGCATCACGTCAATCGCAGACATCGGCAGCGCGACGGTCTTTTCGCCGATGCCGAGGAAGCCGCCGACATCGACCAGCACCGCCTCGACACGGCCTTCGCCGGAAATCAGGATGTCGCCGATCTCGCCCACGTCGTCCCACTTGCTCGGGATGTCCTTGACCGCAACCTCGACCGGGTCGCCGTCCGAAACATAGAGACGGGTGCCAATCAGGTCCGACGCCTCAAGCGTGCCCGCCGACGGCGTGACGATGAAGTCGGGGGCCATCCTTGCGGCGACTGCGCCCTCGGAGATTCGGGCGGGTTCGGCCGGGGCCTGGGTGGTGCTTTCGGCAAAGCCGATCGCGGGAATGGCAAGCGCGCCGGCAAGGGTCGAAGTCTGGAGGATCCGTTTCAGGGTCAGTTTCATTATGTGTCTCCCATCGGTCATTCGGGTTGCGCGGCAGTCTCGTGCCGCTTGTTGGGAGAACGGGAATCGCCATGCCAAGGTTCCTCGCGCAGGACTTTTTTCTTTTCGGAACAATAGCTCGGCCGATGCGTTGCGATGCCCCTCAGTCGGGGGCACCGGCGTTCAGCCGATCCGACAGGGTGTCGAGCGCCCGGGCATCGGCCGTGGTCCGCGCCGCCGGGCGCAGCCGCAGGATCAGCCCGGCCATGTGATCGCGCGCCATCGGATCCTTCGCCACATAGGGCAACGCCATGGTGAACGAGGATTCGAGCAAGGCCGCAAAGGTCAGTTGCCGTTGCCCCAGCGCGCCGGTTTCGTTCGGGTTCAGGCCGCGCTTGTGCGACAGCGCCAGATGCAGCGCCGCATACATCCGGTTCAGGCAGTCGCAGGCGGTGAAGGGATCGTTGATACCGGGCGACAGCGCACGGGCCGTGATCTCGACCAGCTGGTCGGACAGAAACAGCGGCGACTGATCCTCGGTGCGGTTGTCGCCAAGCGCAAAGCAGGCGCAGAGCGAGTCCTGTTCGGCCGCGGTCGGGGCGGTGTCGGAGTGGCCGGGATAGACGTCGAGAACCGGCGTCTCGGCCGAGACAAAGTCGCCCGGCTGGGCCAGCAGCTGCAACCGCCAGCCATGGCGTTCTTCGAGCTCTGACAGCCGCCCGAAATCCATCGACTGGACATATCCCGACCGCGCCATGGCTGGCCGGGCAAGCGGTCGGCCCGACGGCGCGACGGCCCCCTGGCCCGCTTCCTCGTCCTTTTCATGTCGGTCAATCTCGCGCCGGACCACGATCTCCAGCCGGCGGCCGAGCCCGGCGGAAATGTTCCCGACGTCGATTGTTTCGGGGATATGATGGATGAAATAGATCATCACCAGGACCGAGACCAGCATCAGCCCCACCGCCGTGGTCAGCGCGAGGTGCGGCACGAACTGCTCGCCCTCGGCCGGGCTTTTGACCGCGCGCAGGATCTGCAGGCAAAAGGTGAAGGTGGCGATCATTGCGCCCAGCGACAGCTGGTTGCCGCGGTCGCGCATGAAATTGCCGACCAGCCGCGGACCGAAATTGCCCGAGGCAAAGGACACCGCCACCATGGTCAGCGAGAACATCACGCCCGCGACGCCGATCACCGAGCTTGCCATCAGCGATAGCAGGGTGCGCGCACCCTCGGCCTGGGTGTCGGCCAGCACGCCCGGCAGCAGATGCTGGACCAGCACCGGCAGGCTGCGGTCGATCCACAAGATCACGCCCGCCAGAAATTGCGAGACGATGACCAGCACCACCGGCAGGAACCAATAGCTGGCGCGCAGGTCCCGCAAGAACTTCATAAGCCAGGCGCGCGAACCCATGCAGGCATTCCCCTCGAGCTTCGGGGATCGCCGCATGCGTCCCGTACGTGGCGGACAGTCTAGGCGCCGACCCCCGCGGCGGGCAACCCGGGCCGCGCGGACTGGTATGCGACAGACGCGGCAATGCCGCCCGGATGCAAACACAAGAACGCCGCCGGAAACGTTCCGGCGGCGTCTGGTTCCCCGGCCATCAGGCGGCCAGGGTAATCACGGTGTGGTATCCCAGCGCCTCGGTATCGCCCGAGGCCTGGGCCCGCAGCGCATTCAGCGCAAAGACCACCGGGTTGCGCGGGCTGGCCCAGAGCGCGACCTCGCGCGGCGAGTACCGCAGCAGGATCGCCCCCGACTCGTCCGGCGACTTGCCGGCGAAATAGGCCCCCGTCATCGGTCCCCAGAGCGTACGAAGACGCTCCGGGTTGTCGATCTGTACCAGCGGCCCCAGCAGGCTGAGGTGCACGTCCTCGGCATCGCTGACAATTGTCAGCCTTGCCTCGGCCCCCTGACCCACCGCCGCAACGAGGTCCGACATCCGGTCTGCGATATACCAAAGCTCGCCGGTGTCGCTGTCGAAGTGGTGGGCCATAGGCTGGGGATGCTGCCCGCTCCGGGGCACCCAGAGCATGCCGGCCTTCGTCGCAGAGAGCGTATCGAAGACCAGCGCCTGCGGTGCCTCGCGGGCGCGATCCAGATCAGGCATGGCTCAGACGCCCGCCATCCAGTCGTCGACCTCCTTGCGGGCCTCTTCCTTGGTCTTGCCGTATTTCTTCTGGATAAGACCTTCGACCTGTTCCCGGTCGCCCTTCGCCTGAGTCAGCTCGTCGTCGGTGAGCTTGCCCCAGCTTTCGATCGCGCGGCCCTTCATCTCTTTCCAGTTACCTTGGATTTGATCCCAGTTCATGGCGTTTCCTTTCATTGCTGAGGCCCCGCACCTTGCGGCGCCTTCGGGATCTGAACGCGGGTTTGCCAGGTTTGTTCCAACAGATTTCGACCGGCCCGGCGACGGAGCCCACGGTCTGACAACGCCGGCCTGTCCGGGCCGGATCGTGCCGGCGCGATTGCCCGGAACAATTGTCACGCCCGCGCGTAGTCGTGGCGGAACGGGCCTCTGGCCCTGCCCGGCGCGCGCGGGTCGACCACATTTTCCCTCGTTTCTCCACTGGTCGATCCCGCGCACGTCACATGACCGCCATGGGTCTTTTCGTGCTGAATGGCCCCCGTCGCGGGGAAGCGCGCGCCCCACAACCCACCTCCGGAATTGCCGATACCAGCTGCACAGCGGCCGCGCCGCGCTATGCCTTTTGCAACTCTGTTCGGGCGGACCGCGCAAAGGTCCAACTGGGGCCCGGCAGGGACAGGGTCGAAAAATCCGGGAACAATCCGTCGCCCGCCCCGTTTCCTTCCAAGAGCCTGCAAGGGCCAACCGCTAACGCTAACGCCTCAAACTGAAACCAACCGAAGGAGTCGAGCCATGCTTGGATGGGCCATAACCTTTCTCGTGATCGCCCTGATCGCAGCCCTCTTCGGCTTTGGCGGCATCGCCAGCGCATCGGCCGGGATCGCCCAGATCCTGTTCGTGATCTTCCTGGTGCTGTTCGTCGTGGCCATGGTTGCGCGTGCGCTGCGCGGCCGCACGCCGTGATCTGTCACAGGTAACTCTCTCACGACATCCGACGCGGCCGGTGCGAACACCGCAACGCGAAAGAGCCGATTTTCGGCAGGACGCCCGCGTCCGCCGGAATCTTGCGCCTTTCCCGCCCGTCCGCATCACAACCCTGGAAATCAAGGAGAATACTCATGTCCGACGTATTGAATGCCGCCCCCAAGGCAAAATCTGTCAAGACCGGCGTCCGGGATACCAAGAAGATCGGACAGGCACTGACCGATGTTCTGGCCGATACCTATGCGCTGGTCCTGAAGACCCACGCCTATCACTGGAATGTCGAGGGCCCGCTGTTCTATGGCATCCACCAGCTGACCGAGACGCAATATGGTGATCTGTTCGATGCCACCGATGTGCTTGCCGAACGGATCCGCGCGCTTGGCCTTCTGGCGCCGATGAACCTGTCGGCGATCATCGACGCGTCGGTGATCGAGGATCCGGCCAAGGCGCCGGGTGCCCGCGAGATGGCCGCCGACCTGGCCCGCGACCACGAGCGCGTCGCGTTCCGGCTGCACGCGCTGATCGAGCTTTCCGAGGCGGGCAAGGACATGGTGACAGCCGATCTGGCGACCTCCCGCGCCGCCTTCCACGAGAAAGCCGCCTGGATGCTGAACGCGATCTCGGCTTCGTGACGCCTGCGGGGGCGTTGCACCCCGCGGCGACCCCGATCGACAATGCCTGCCTCTGCTCCTCCGCCTTCGGGCGGGGGCTTTTTCATGGCGCATTGCAACCACGGATCGGGATCCGCTTGACCAAGGCGCCGGCCATCGGCCCTGATCGCGCAGGACCCGACTGCACCAAAACCAAATCGCACCAAAGGATCGTTTCATGACCCGCATTCTCGGCCTCTCCGGAAGCCTCCGCAAAGCCTCGTTCAACGCCGGCCTGCTGCGCGCAGCCGCTGAGCTGACGCCCGAGGGCGCGACATTGACCATCGCCAGCATCGCTGGCGTCCCGCTTTACAATGGTGACGACGAAGCGGCGAACGGCACGCCCGCCCCGGTGCAGGCGCTGCGCGACCAGCTTGCCGAAGCCGACGGGCTGCTGCTGGCCTCACCCGAATACAACAACGGCATCCCGGGCGTGTTCAAGAACGCCATCGACTGGATGGCCAGCGGCAAGGGCGCCGATGTTTTCGTGGGCAAGCCCGTCGCCGTGATCGGCGCCTCGCCCATGGCCTTCGGCACGGTGCTGGCGCAGGACCAGTGGCTGCCGGTGCTGCGCACGCTGAAAACGCGGCCCTGGTTCGAGGGACGGCTGATGGTGGGACGCGCGCGCGATCTGTTCGATGCCGAGGGCAATTTGACCGACGAGGCCACCCGCGACCGGCTGACAGCCTTCGTCGAGGGGTTTGTCGCGTCGATCTGATCGAGGCCGCCCGGTCGAGGACCCGGCGGCCGGATCGGGCCGGCCGCGCCCCCCCCTCGGGTCGGGCCTGACGTCAGTCTTTCGCGTCGCGCAGGGCAATCCAGTCGTGGTCGGGATGGTTCTGGAACCGCCAGGCCCGGCGCGGGCCGGCCATGACATTGAGGTAATACATGTCATAGCCATAGGGCGCGGCGCAGGGATGATGGCCGCGCGGCACCAGCACGACGTCGTGGTTCGATACACTCAACGTCTCGTCAAGGCTGCCATCCTCGGTAAAGACCCGCTGGTGGCCATAGCCCTGCGCCGGGTTGAGCCGGTGATAATAGGTCTCTTCCAGATAGGTCATGTTGGGAAAGTCGTCCTCGTCGTGGCGGTGCGGCGGATAGGACGACCAGTTGCCCTGCGGCGTGAAGACCTCGGTCACCAGCAGGCTGTCGGCAACGTCGAGTTCTTCCATCGCAATGGGGTGGATGAAGCGCGTGTTGGCCCCCTTGCCACGGGTCACGCGCGCGGGCTGCGGCAGCACACGGGCAGGGTGCAGACCCCGCCCCGGGGCGCTGCAGACCGCCAGCGTGCAGTCGGTGACCGCCTCGGCCGACCAGTCGGCGTCGTTCGGCACATAGACGCTGTGGGGCGCCAGCCCCTCGAAGACGTCCATCCGTTCGCCCTGCACCCCGAAATCCTCGCCCGCGGCCTTGATCGCGGCCTTGCCTTCGACCAGCACGAGGATCGCCTCGCGGTCGCCGGTGGCCTCGGACACGATCTCGCCCGCCGTCAGCCGATAGAGACCGAAGCCAACATAGGCCCAGTCGGGCGACAGCGGCCCACCGGCCACGGCAACGGTGATGTCGTGAACCTTGCCGGTTGTCCCCGAGGGCTTGCGCAGCAGTTCGTTCATGTCAGACCCACCTCCTTGGCAATCTCGCGCAGGGTTGCGAATCCAAGGCTTTGGAACGCAAAGGGCTCGTGGATTTCGGGATCCTGCTCGGCCTCGATCACGATCCAGCCGTCATAGCCTGCGTCCTTCAGGATCTGCAGGCAGGGGGTGAAATCGACGCCGCCGTCGGTATCGCCCGGCACGGTGAAGACGCCGGCGCGCACCCCGTCCATGAACGAAAGCCCCTGTTCGCGCACCTGCCGCATCACGTCGGGGCGGACGTTCTTGGCGTGGAAATGGCTGACCCTGTCGGCATGACGTCGCAACACCGGCGCCGGGTCCTCGCCGTTTGCGCCGAAATAGCAATGCCCGGTGTCGAACAGCAGCCGCGTCGCAGGACCGGTCGCCGCCATGAAGGCGTCGATTTCCGCGGGCGTTTCGACCACCGTTCCCATGTGGTGGTGATAGACCAGCGCGATGCCCTGGGCGGCGCAGAACGCGGCCAGCGCCTCGACCTTGGCGCCGAAATCCGTCATCGCCTCGGGGCTCAGCACCGGGCTTTGCGACAGCGGCACCTGCAGACCCTGGATCGAATTCGAGGTCTCGCAGACGATACAGACCTTGCAGTCGTTGTGGCGCAGCTTGTCGAGATGGGACTGGATTGCCGCCTGCTCGGCCTCGACAGGCTGGGTCAGCAGGTTCAGCGAATACCAGCCCGAGATGAACCGCAGGCCATAGCCACCCAGCAACTGTTTCAGTTCCTCGGGATCGTCAGGCCAGCGATGGCCGTTCTCGATCCCGTCAAAGCCGATGTCGGCGGCATCCTCGAGGATCTGTGCGGTCGGGATATGGGCGCCAAGGCTCTGGTCGTCGTCGTTTGCCCAGGCGATGGGGTTGGTTCCAAAAAGGATCATGGTGCTTCTCAGTTGAGGGCGCGGTCGCGGATCTGGCGTTCGTATTCGGCACGCGCGGCGGCGACCGCGTCGCGGGTCGAAACCTCGGGCACCGCCACGTCCCACCAGTGACCGCCATGGGGCGTCGAGGGATAGGGATCGGTGTCTATCACGATCACATAGGGGCCTCGGACCTCGGCGCGCCGTGCGAGCGCCTGTTCCAGTTCGGCAATCGTGCTGACGTGGACCGCGGTCGCGCCCATGCTGGCGGCGTGGGCGGCAAAGTCAATGTGGCTTGGGGTCTCATGGCGGGTGTGGTCGAGCAGATTGTTGAACTCTGCCCCGCCGGTCGCCATCTGCAGCCGGTTGATGCAGCCAAAGCCGCGGTTGTCGGTCAGGAGCACGGTCAGGTCGATCCCCAGCATCGCCGCTGTCGCCATTTCGGAATTGGCCATCATGTAGCTGCCGTCGCCCAGCATGCAGATCACGTCGCGGTCGGGTTCGGCCATCTTGATGCCGATGGCGCCGGCGATCTCGTACCCCATGCAGGAATAACCGTATTCCATGTGATAGGCCCCCGCCCTCGGCGCCTTCCACAGCTTGTGCAGCTCGCCCGGCATGGTGCCGGCGGCGCACATCACGACGGTGTCGGGGCCCGCAGCGCGCTGTGCGGCACCGATCACCTGGCTGTCGCTCGGCAGGGCGTTGTGTTCGCCCTCGGGTGCATCGGTCAGCGGATCGACCGCGGCGAACCAGTCGGCCTTCAGTCCCGGATCGGGGGGCGCGACGCGGTGGCCGCCCAGAACCGCGGTCAGTGCCTGAAGCCCCTCGCGCGCATCGGCCTGCAGCGGCATCGCGCCGTGTTTCATCGCGTCATGGGCTGCCACATTCAGGCTGATCAGACGCCGGACCGGGTTGCGGAACAGCGCCCACGAGCCGGTGGTGAAATCCTGAAACCGGGTGCCGACGCCCAGCACCAGATCGGCCTCGGCGCAGACGATATTGGCCGAACTCGCCCCCGTCACCCCGACGGGGCCGAGGTTCAGCGGATGATCCCACGGCAGCGCCGACTTGCCGGCCTGGCTTTCCACCACCGGAATGCCATGCGCCTCGGCAAAATCCTGCAGGTCCCGCGCCGCGTCGGAATAATGCACGCCGCCGCCGGCCACGATCACCGGGCGGGTTGCGGCACGGACCGCCTCGGCCACCCGCGCCAGCTCGCCCGCATCGGGGCGCACCCGGCGCCGGTGCCAGACCCGAGGCGCGAAGAAATCCACGGGCCAGTCATGCGCCTCGGCCTGCACGTCCTGGCAGAGCGCCAGCGTCACCGGCCCGCAATCGGCCGGGTCGGTCATGGTCGCAAAGGCTCGCGGCAGCGCGGACAGAAGCTGTTCGGGCCGCATGATCCGGTCGAAATAGCGGCTGACCGGCCGGAAGCAGTCGTTGACCGTCATCGTGCCGTCGCCGAAATCCTCGAGCTGCTGCAGCACCGGGTCGGGGCCGCGGCCGGCAAAGACATCGCCGGGCAGGAACAGCACGGGCAGGCGGTTGACATGGGCAAGGGCTGCCGCGGTGACCATATTGGTCGCCCCCGGCCCGATCGAGGAGGTCACGGCCATCGCCCGCCGCCGCCCCGATTGCTTGGCAAAGGCGATGGCCGCATGTGCCATGGTCTGTTCGTTCTGCCCCCGATAGGTCGGAAACTCATCGCCCGCGCCATGCAGCGCCTCACCCAGCCCCGCCACATTGCCATGGCCGAAGATCGCCCAGCAACCGGCCAGAAACGGCGCGCCGTCCTCGGTCATCTGGACGGAAAGATAGCGCACCAGCGCCTGCGCCATGGTCAGTCTGATCGTATTCATGCGTCGGCCTCCTCTCGTGCCCGCGCCTCGTCCCAGACGCGGCAGAGATCGGCGAAGATCGCCCGCATCTGTTCGACCGCGTCCGCGTCGGCCAGCTCGCCCGCCATCCAGCGGCGGGCGACATCGCCAAAGATCGTGCGGCCGACCGCGAAACCCTTGACCAGAGAATGCCGAGAGGCCAGCGCAAAACTTGCCGCCAGCGCTGCGCGCGACGCATCGAGCCCCAGAACGACGATGCCGCGGGTGTGCGGATCGTGCGCCTCGATGGCCGCACAAGCCGCCGTCCAGGCCGCATCGCTGTCGAAAGGTTCAAGCTTCCACCAGTCCGGATAAATGCCCGCGGCATAGACCCGTTCGACGATCGTTGCCGTTGTGGCATCGTTCACCGGGCCGACTTTCGAAGGAATGACCTCGAGCAGGAATTCGAGCCGGTTGCGCCGGCTGGCGGCAAACAGCCGTTGCAGCGTGGCAAGCTGTTCCTGCCACAGCGTGTCGGGGTCGTCGGGATGGCAGAAACACAGGCATTTCACGACATGCTCGGCCGGCCATTCCTGCAACCCGCCCAGATCGGGGCCAAGTTCGGGTTCGAGCGTCAGCGGTCGCGACCCCGGCCATTCGACCGGCCGGCCGATCCACAACCCCTGCCCCGCCGACCGCCACAGCGCCTCGCGTCCGAACCGGCTGTCGCAAAGCAGGCCAAAGCCGGGGCGACCGCCTGCCACCGCCAGCGCGGCATCGAGGCAAAGCTGTTTGAAGGCGCCGATCTTCTGCGGCGTCGCGCCGGGAACATCCTCGAACTGAGCCCGGTGGTCGAAGGCAAAGACTTTCATGCTGGACCATGTGCCCTTGCGGTTCGTCGACCAGTGGATCTGTTCAAGTGCTGCATCGTTGCGCAGATCGGGCCGGACAGTCCCCCGTTTGAGGAAGAACTGCAGTTCCTCCCACGAGGGATAGGACGGCGTGCAGCCATGGCGGCTGACCGCAAAGGCGCCGCAGGCATTGGCATAGGTCAGCGCGGTCGTCCAATCCTCGTCGTCGAGCCAGCCCTTCAGCAGCCCGCCCATGAAGCCGTCGCCCGCGCCAAGCACGTTGAACACCTCGATCGGAAACCCCGGGCCGCTTTCGCCGTCGTCAAGGCTATCGGGGATCGGTCCCGAAAACGCCGTGGCGCCCATCGGCCCGCGTTTGCAGACGAGCGTCGCGTCAGACACCGCCCGCACTGCCCGCAGCGCCGCAATCGTATCGGTCGTGCCGCCCGCGATATGGAACTCCTCCTCGGTGCCGACGATCAGATCGAACAGATGCAGCGTCGATTGCAGTTTCGCCGTCACGGCCCCCGAGGCGATGAAGCGCGCCTCGCCCGCGCCGTGGCCCGCAAGCCCCCAGAGGTTCGGCCGATAGTCGATGTCGAGCGCGGTGCGAAGCCCGCCCTCGCGCGCCAGCCGCAGCGCCTTCAGCGTCGCCGCCTCGACCTGCGGGTGGCTCAGATGCGTGCCCGAGGCCACAACCGCGCGCGCCTCGGCGATGAAGGCGGGGTCGATGTCGTCCTCGCAGAGGCCCATGTCGGCGCAGTTGTCGCGATAGAAGATCAGCGGGAACTGCGACTGGTCGCGGATCCCCAGCAGAACCAGCGCGGTCAGCCGCTCGGGGTCGGTGATGACGCCGCGGGTATCGACACCCTCGCGCGCCAGTTGTTCGCGGATGAACCGGCCCATGTGTTCGTCGCCAACCCGGGTGATGACGGCCGTCCGCAACCCCAGCCGGGCGGCGCCGGCGGCGGTATTGGTGGGCGATCCCCCGATGTATTTGTCGAAGGACCGCATGTCCTCCAGCCGCCCGCCGACCTGCCCGCCATAGAGGTCGACGGAAGACCGGCCGATCGTGATCACATCAAGCGTCTTCATACCGTGCCCCCAAGGCTGCCCTCAAGCTCGACCAGCTCCTGGCCACCTGCCATCATGTCCTGCAACTCCTCGGGGCTGATCTGGCCGCGCTGTGCCGTGCCAAGCGTCCGGCCCCGGTTCAGCACCGTGAACCGGTCCCCCACCGCCATCGCATGGCGCACGTTATGGGTGATGAAGACGATGCCGATCCCCTTCTTGCGGACCTTGTCGATGGTGGACAGCACGTTGGCGGTCTGGCGCACACCGAGCGCCGAGGTCGGTTCGTCGAGGATCAGCACCTTGGCCCCGAAGTGCACCGCGCGGGCAATGGCGACGGTCTGCCGCTCGCCCCCCGACAGGGTGCCGACCGCCTGCGAGGGCTCGCGCAGGTTGATGCCCATCCGGCGCATCTCGTCCATCGTGATCCGGGACGCGGCCTTGAGATCGAAAAACCGGAACGGCCCCACCTTCTTCTCGGGCTCGCGACCCATGAAGAAATTGCGCGTCACGCTCATCAGCGGGATCATCGCAAGGTCCTGATAGACGGTGGCGATCCCGGCCTCCATCGCGTCGCGCGGACTGTCGAAATTCATCCGCTTGCCTTCGAACAGGATCTCGCCCGCGGTCGGCTTGTGCACCCCCGACATGGTCTTGATGAAGGTCGACTTGCCGGCGCCGTTGTCACCCAGCAGGCAATGGCATTCGCCCGGGCGGACATCGAAACTGACCCCGTTCAGCGCGATCACCGGACCGAAGTGCTTCTTGATGCCGCGCATCTCGATGATCGGGTCATGGTCATAGACGGCCATCAGCGTTCTCCCGTGATCATGCGGCGGATATAGGTGTTCAGGATGACGGCAAGGATCAGGATCGAGCCGAGGAAGACCCGGAACAACGAGCTTTCCGCGCCCGAGAAGAACAGCCCCTGCTGCACCACCCCGAAGATCAACGCGCCAAGCGCCGCGCCGATCACCGAGCCATAGCCGCCGGTCAGCAGTGCACCGCCAATGACGACGCAGATGATCGCCTCGAATTCCTTCAGCAGCCCGCGGTCTGCGGCGGCCGAGCCGAACTCCATCACCTGGCAGGTGGCGAAGACACAGGCGCAGAACGCCGTGAACATGAACATCAGCACCTTCACCCGCGCCACCGGCACGCCGACATAGCGCGCCGCCTGCGCGTCGCCGCCCGAGGCGAAGATCCAGTTGCCGAACTTGGTGTGGGTCAGAAGGATGTGGCCGAAGACGATCAGACCGAGCGCCCAGACGATCAGCATCGGAATACCGTCGATCACCGGCTGGCCCTCGCGGGCGCCACGGCTGAAGGTCCCGACCACACCGATCTGTGCCAGCCAGACGAACAACCCCTTGAACACCACGCCGCCAAAGACCGGCGCCAGCCAGTCGCCCTGCGCGGCGTCCTTGACCCCGCCGATGATGGTCTGGCGCGTGGTCAGGATCGACAGCCAGATGGTCAGCCCGCGCAGGATATAAAGGAACGCGAGCGTGACGATGAAGCTTGGCAGCCCGGTCTTGATCACCAGAAACCCGTTGATCGCACCGATGCAGATACAGATTGCAAAGGCCACGAGGATCGCGGCCCAGGTGGGCCAGCCCCATTGCACCGACAGGATGGCGATGACGATGCCGGCAAACCCGATCATCGACCCGACCGACAGGTCGAACTCGCCTGCAATCATCAGCAGGCAGGCCCCGACCGCGATGACGGCAAATTGTGCCGACACCACGGTCCAGTTCATCACGCCCTGGGGCGCGAACATGCCGCTGTCGCCGGCAATCATTGCGAAGAAGGCGAAGACCAGGATGGCTCCGGCGATGGCACCCAGTTCCGGCCGGATCATGGCACGGCGAAGGGGCGAGACCTGCTTGATGCGCTCGTCCGTCATTGCATTCTCGATTTTCTCGGGGGAAAGGCAGGAAACGCGGGGGCGAGCAAGCCGCCCCCGGTCGGTGAAGGGATCAGCGGTAGGTGCCCGCCATTTCCTCGACCATGGCAATGTTGTCCTTGGTGATGAAACCCGGACCCGAGTTGACCGAATTGCTGGGGATCACGCCATAGCGGGACAGGTTGGTCAGGAACACGACCGGCAGATAGCCCTGCAGGAAGGGCTGCTGGTCGATCGCGAAGTTGATCGTGCCGGCCTTGATCGCCTCGGAGATAGCCGAGGACAGATCGAAGGTGCCAAAGAAGACTTCGCCCGAGAGGCCCAGATCGTCGAGCGCCATGATCGTCGGTTCGGCCGAGTTCGGGCCCAGCGTCAGGATGCCGTCGGTGTCGGGATTCGCCGTCAGATAGGCCTTCACCTTGTTCAGCACCTCGGTCGGATCCATGCCGGAATCGATCATGTGATTGCCAAGCTCGACCCCGATGGCATCGGCAAAGCCCTGGCAGCGTTCAACCGAGGCCGGATTGGTGATGTAGTGGTTCACGCAAAGGAAATCGGAGACGCCCGCGGCCTTGGCCTTCTCGCCGGCGCCAAAGCCGGCATCGTATTCGGGCTGACCCACATGCAGCAAGGCGCCAAGCGCCTTCGACTGCTCGATCGTGCCAGAGTTGACGGTGATGACCGGAATACCCTGATCGACCGCCGAGCGGATCGGACCTTCGAGCACGTTGTAGTCGGCGATGGTCACGATGATGCCGTCGGCGTTCGAGGCGGTTGCCTGTTCGACGATGCGCGCCATGTCGGCCAGATCGCCGGTCGGCGGGTTGCGGTAATCGACCGTCACCTGCATCTGGTCGGCGGCAATTGCCAGCGCGTTCTTGATGGTGTTCCACCAGCTGTCGCTGTCGGGGGCATGGCTGATGAACACATAATGCTCATCCTGGGCCATCGCCGGCGCCACAAGGCCGGAAACGGCAAACGCGGCCGCCGCGATGGCAGTCAGGGTCTTCTTCATCGGTATCCTCCCAGATCCTTATTGGCGGGCCCGGAAGAAACCGAAGCCCCGCGTCACGACGGAAGCGGATTCGCTCCGCCCCGATATTTGGAATATTAATTCCATTCAAACAGATTTCAACATGAAAAATTCTATACCGCAGCGCGGCGCGTTCCGATCGCGACCGCAAGGGCCGTGGCAAGCGACAGTGTTGCCGACAACGACCGGAAGGCCCCGACGTCGATCTCGGACACCGACAATGCGATAACCCCCGGCAGCCGCAGCGGGCTGGTGCCAAAATCGGTGATCGCTATGACCGAAAGACCGCGGTCGATCGCCTCCTGGCTCATCGCGATGGTCTCGGTGCTGTAGGGCGAAAAGGTGATGGCGATCACCACGTCGCCCTGCCGCATCGCATGGCGATGGTCGAGGTTGCCCGTACCGTCGTGCAAGATCGCCGGGATCTCCATTTTCTCGAAGGCATAGGCCAGATAGCTTGCAACCGAAAACGCCCGCCGGAAGCCGACGATATGAATCAACGGCGCCTCGGACAACACCGACACCGCCTCGTCCAGTGCCCGCGGATCGACAGAGTTTACAAGTAATTCAAGTGATTTGTGACCGACATCGACAAATTCTGCCAGCAAGGACGCGGGACTGCCGGCACCGCGGCGGCGCAGGTTGTCAAGCCGCGTGGCATAGTCGGGCAACCGCGGCGAGAAGGCATCGCGAAACAGCCGCTGCATTTCGGAATAGCCGGAAAAGCCCAGAAGCTGGCAGAACCGCATCATTGCCGATGGCGGCACGCCCGCAGCCTCGGCGATCTGGGCCACGGTCGACACCGCGATCCTGTCGGAATGGGCGGAAAGGTATTCTGCGCACTGCCGCATACGCTTCGGCAGGTCGCCCGAGATCTCGTTCAGGCGATGCTCAAAGCCCTCGACAGTATCGGGTGCAACGATGATTCTGGTCATGAGCTTTCCTGCGCAGCGGGACACCGATCGGGCCGGCACAGAATGCCGTTGCACAAATCTAGCCTGAATGGAATAAATCTTCCAACCAAAAACGAACACGCGATTCGCAAGGGGAGGAGCCCATGGGACGCACATTCGGCATCGGTCTGATCGGGACCGGTTTCATGGGCAAGGCTCATGCGCTGGCCTGGCGCAACGTCGCGGCGGTCATGGGCGATGTGGCGCCGGTGCGGCTGGAGATGCTTTGCGACACGCCGGCGGAGGCCGCCACCGAAAAGGCGCATCAGTTCGGCTTTGCCCGCGCGACCGCGGACTGGCAGGCGCTGGTGGCCGATCCCGCGGTCGACATCGTCTCGATCACCACGCCGAACCGGCTGCACCGCGAGATGGCGCGGGCGGCACTTGCCGCCGGCAAGCATGTCTGGTGCGAAAAGCCCATGGCGCTGACGCTCGCCGAGGCCGAGGACATGGCGCGGGCGGCCGAGGCGGCGGGGGTTCGCACCATCGTTGGCTACAATTACCTGCGCAATCCCGCCTTCACCCATGCCGGGCGCCTGATTTCTGACGGCGCAATCGGCCGGCCGGTGCATTTCCGCGGCTGGGTCGACGAGGATTATCAGGCCGACCCCGAAACACCATGGACCTGGCGTGCCCGGATCGATGAGGCGGGCCTTGGTGCGCTTGGCGACATCGGCTGCCACCTCTTGTCGATGACCTGCGCGTTGATGGGCCCGATCGAAAGCCTCGTGGCCGACATGCAGACGGTGCACCAGACCCGGCCCCTGCCCGATGGGCCGGGCCGCGGCCCGGTCGAGAACGAGGATGTCGCCACAGCGCTGCTGCGCTTTGCCTCGGGCGTGCACGGCTCGATCAGCGCCTCGCGCACCGCCTGGGGCCGGAAAAGCCGGCTTGCCTGGGAAGTGCACGGCACAGAGGGCATGATCTGCTTCGATCAGGAGCGGATGAATGAACTGCAGCTGTTCCAGAACCGCGGGCCGAAAGCCGAACAGGGGTTCAAGACCATCCTGACCGGCCCCGAACATCCGCCCTATGGCGCCTTCTGCCCGGCCGCGGGGCATCAGCTCGGCTTCAACGACCTGAAGGTGATCGAGGCCGCGGATTTCCTGCGCGCCATTGCCGAGGATCGCCGGGCCTACCCCGATTTTGCCGACGCGCTGGTCCTTGAAACCCTGATCCACGCCATTGCGCATTCCGCCCGTACCGGCGCGCGCGTGACCCTTTGAAGGAGATCTCCATGACTGCCTCTGTCGCCCTGCTCGGTGCCGGCCGGATCGGCCGCGTCCATGCCAAGGCCGTGACCGCACAGCCCGACGCCCGCCTGATCGCTGTGGCCGATGCGGTCGACAGCGCCGCACAGGCCGTAGCCGACGCCTATGGCTGCGAGGTCCGCAGCATCGACCAGATCGCTGTCGCCGCGGATGTGGATGCAGTGATCATCTGCACGCCGACCGACACCCATGCCGACCTGATCGAGCAGTTCGCCCACGCCGGAAAGGCGATCTTCTGCGAAAAGCCCGTGCATCTTGATGCGTCCCGGGTCCGCGCCTGTCTGAAGACGGTCGAGGACACTGCAACACCGCTGATGCTCGGGTTCAACCGCCGTTTCGACCCGCATTTCCGTGCCCTGAAGGCGGCGATCGACGATGGCAGCATCGGCGCGGTCGAACAGGTGGTGCTGACCTCGCGCGATCCCGGCCTGCCGCCGATGTCCTATATCGACGTCTCGGGCGGGATCTTTCGCGACATGATGATCCACGATTTCGACATGGCGCTGTTCCTGCTGGGTGAACCGATCCGCACCGTCGCCGCCAGCGCCGGGACGCTGGTCGAGCCCGAGTTGCGCGCCCACAACGATTTCGACACCGCGACGGTCCTGCTGACCAGCGTCTCGGGCAAGCAGGTCACGATCCTGAACTCGCGCCGCGCGACCTATGGCTATGACCAGCGCATCGAGGTGCATGGATCGAAGGGCATGGTCAGCGCCGAGAACATGCGCCTCGCAAATATCGAGATCGCGAATGGTACCGGCTTTACCCGCCCGCCGCTGCTCGATTTCTTCATGACCCGCTATACCGAGGCCTATGCTGCCGAGATCGCGGCCTTCCTTGCCGCGCTCGCCTCGGGCGGGGCGATGCCGACGACCGGGCAGGACGGGCTGAACGCGCTGCTGCTCGCCGACGCAGCCCTTCAGGCCGCAACCAGCGGACAGGTCGTTACCCTGGCCTGAGCCCCGCGCAGACCCGGTCGGGCCCCTGCCCGGCCGGTCACTTGCGGGTCATCACCTCGATCCCGTCCCAGGTTGCCGACAACCCGCCATCGGCCAGTTCGACGCAGCGCGCCGCCATCCGGCGGCCCACGACATCGTCGGGATTCTGCTGGACAACCTGCGAAAACGTGTTGGTCGCGACCGTCAGATCGCCTGCCTGCAACCGTCGCACCCCGTGTTCGAACAGCTCGCGCGTGGCGAGCTTCAACTCCTGCACTTTGGTGCTTTCCCAGGCAAAAATCTCGAACACGTCGACGGGGTGCTGCTTGCCCAGCACGCGCACAGTCCCGAGCCGGCGATGCGGGAAGCGCTCGGGGTCGGGCAGGCCGATAATCGTCTGTTCCGAGGCCGCGATGCCGATCCCGAACTGGGCGGTCAGCCCCTCGAGCCGTGCGGTCAGGTTCACCGTGTCCGAGACCACGTTGCTGGTGCGGCGGAATTCGTCGCCAAGAACCCCGACGATCAGATCGCCGCGGTGCAACCCGATCCCGGTCCCGATCGGCCGCCGCCCCGATGCGTGCCGGTCGAGATTGAACCGCCTCAGTTCGCGCTGGATCTCGACTGCCGAATGGACCGCATCCTCGGCGCTGCCGGGAAACAGCGCCATCATGCCGTCGCCCAGATACTGGCTGACGACGCCGCCGCTGTTCTGCACGATCGGCCCCATGCGCGAGAAATAGGCGCTGAGAAACTCGAAGCTCTCCGGGGCCGTCAGCTCCTCGGCCAGCGTCGTGAAACCGCGGATGTCGGTGAACATGACCGTCATGGTACGCGCCACGTTGTCGCCAAGCGCAATGTCGAGAATGGACTGGCGGTCGAGGAATTTCAGGAACTCGTTCGGCACAAAGCGCTCGTAGGCGGTCGAGATCCGCGCCAGGTCGATATGGGTCCGCATCCGCGCCGACAGCTCGTCGCGCGAAAACGGCTTGGTCAGATAATCGGTGGCACCTGCATCGAACCCCGCCCGCAGATCCTCGACCTGGTTCTTGGCGGTCAGAAGGATAACCGGCAGACGCGCGGCCGGGTGGGTCCGACGGATCGTCCGGCAGACCTCGTAACCCGACATGCGCGGCATCATCACATCGAGGATAACAATGTCGGGTTCATAGCCTTCCGACAGGATCCTGAGCGATTCCTCGCCGTTCCTGGCCTGGACGACCCCGAAGGATTCAAGCTGCATGAAGTTCTGCAGCACCTGCAGGTTCACCAGATCGTCGTCGACGACGAGCGCGCGATACTGGGTTGCGCCACCCTTCGGCTGGGCCCAGGGACCGCGGCCGGAAAGTGGCAGGCTGACGATTCCGGCGGCATCGAACAGCTCCGGTTCCTGCACGACGGGCAGCAATGGCGTCGGCGCCGGCGTGCGCAGCCGCGCGACCGTCGGGCCGGCACGCAGGGCCTTGCTGTCGCTGGTAGCGGGCAGCGAGAAGGTAAAGCGCGCGCCCTGCCCCGGCACAGAGCGGACCGAGATCTTGCTGCCGTGCAGTTCGACCAGACTGCGGGTGATGGCAAGCCCCAGCCCGACGCCGCCATGGAGCCTCTGGGTCGAGGCATCGGCCTGCTCGAAGCTGCGAAAGATCCGCTCGTGAGCCTCCAGCGGGATCCCTTCGCCGTCGTCGACGACGCTGATCGCGACCTGCCCGGTCCCGGCCTCGGCTTCGGCCTCGACCCGCACGGTGCCGCCGGCGGCGAACTTGCTGGCGTTGTCGACGAGGTTCAGCAGGATCTGCTGCAGCCGGTCCTCGTCGGCCAGCACCAGCGCATTCTCCTTTGGAACCGCGTTGACCAGTTTTGCAGGCTCGGCCATGTCGCGCGCGGCAATCAGCGACAATACAACCTCGACCAGCGCGTGCAGATCGACCGGCCGCACCTCAAGCTCGAACTCGCCGTCGCGCAGCCGCGAGAAATCGAGGATGTCATTCACCAATCCCGAAAGCCGCTTTGCCGACCCCGCGATCAGATCGAGCGTCTGTGACGCCGCCCCCGAAAGCGGGCCCGCCGCCCCGTCGATCATCGATTCCGCCAGACCGATGATGCCGTTCAGCGGCGTGCGCAACTCGTGGCTGGTGTTGGCAAGGAATTCGTCCTTCAGCCGGTTGATCCGAACCAGTTCGCCACTCGCCCGCTTCTGGGTTTCGAGCGCTTCCTGCTGGCGGGCAAACAGCATCGCGTTGCTGAGCGAGACCGCCGCAAGGCTGACGATGGTCGCCACGATCTCGCCCCGTCCTTGCGTGAAGACGCCCCGTGCGAGCGAGTTCTCGAGGTAAAGCACCGCCTTCAAGGAACCGGAGCTGGCGACCGGCAGGCACATCACCGATTTCAGCCCCTTGTTGCGAACGTATTTCAGCGCGTCGAACCGGTGATCCCGCAGGGCATCGGCCGTGATCTCGGTCGCCGAGGTCGCCGCAACCCGGGTCACGATCTCGACCGGATATTCCATCGGATCGAGGGTCTCGAGAGCCAGGAAATCGGGGTGAACCTGTACTTCGGTTTCCGAGCCGACGATCCGCGCCTCGGCCGCCAGCCGCAGCGCGTTCTCCTGTGCAAGATACAGCGCCCCGGAATCGGCGCCGGCGTTTTCCATCGCAATGTGCAAAAGCCGTTCCAGCAGCGTGTCGAGATCGGAAATCTCAAGGATCGCCTGGCTGGCCTTGATGATTGTCGACAGGTCGAGTCCGTCGGCGGACCGGCTAGGCAGCGCGACGGCGGAATCGGCAAAGAGCGTCCGATGGCTTGCGGCGAGCTGGCGCTGCTTTGCAACCGCGCCCCAGTGGCCATAGGCGGCATGGGCGCGCAGGATCAGCCGGTCGCGCGCATCGGCATCCCCCAGCGCCTCGGCCGCGGCCGCCCCGCATTCGGCGGCGATCCCGGCATAGCTCCAGATCCGGTCCGACTCGGCCAGCCGGCAGGCCCGTTCGATCAGGTGCAGCGCGTCCTCGTATCTGCCCCGGACGCGGGCGATCTCGCCCGACAGAAGGATGTGCTGGAATCCGTGGTTCACCGGGAACTTGGTGGCCAGACGCCTCAGCGTCCTGAGGTGCCGGCGGATCCGCGCCCGGCGCCGGCGCCGCGACAGCGGCACCGCCGACAATGGCGCGCGGGTCAGGCTGAGACCCGACAACAGGTGATAGTCGACGAATTCCGGGCCGAGTGTGGTGAAGCCCTCCTCGGCCCGCATCCCCTGATACAGATCGTCCAGCACCGCCCAATCGCCAAAGATATGGGTCATCAGCATCTGGGTGGTCAGGAAACTTCCCAGCGACGCCTCGCCCTGCATCCTCGCCTGCAGCGCGCTGTCGCTCTGCTGCCACATCGTCGCCGAGGCAGGGCCGGTCAAGCGTTCGACCGCACGGCGATAGATAGCGCAGATCGAATCCAGCACCTCGTGGTGCAGACGCTTTTGATAGCGTTCGATGTCGTCCAGCTGATCGACCAGTTCGTTCAGCGGAACGCACATGATCCAGGAATATTTCAGGATGCCGTAATAGAAGTACCCGACATATTCCAGTTCGGCCGCGTTCCAGCTGTTGCCGACCCCCTCGCGCATCAGCTCGCGCAACTCGCCGTATTTGCGGAAATGCCAGGCGATCACCATCGAGAAGGTATAGTAGAGCCGCCCGCGCACCTGGGCGCTGATCCCGCGCGTTTCGAGCAGCGGAAACAGGTTGGTGCCGATCCTGTGCGCCCGCTCGGCCGAGCCGAAGGCCAGGTAGATGACGATGGCATAGTTCTGGATCGAGGCGAGCCCCGCGCTCGTCAGCCCGTCGTGGAGCGTGATGCGGAACATCCGCAGCGCGATCAGCACGAACAGGTCCTTGCTTTGCAGGAATGCCGGGGTCGAGACGATCATCAGCATCCCGATCAGCTGCTCGGAGGCCGCGTTGTCCATCGTCGGCAGGGTCGAGAAATCGAAGACATCGTGGCGCCGGACCTCGATCTGGGTCAGCGCGAGCTGTTTGGCAATCTTCGGCCCATAGGGCTTCGACAGATCGACCCCCAACAGCTTCAGCCCCTTGATGCCATAGTCGAGCGCCTGCGGATACTGCGAGCGGAAGGTGAACAGCCCGACCAGGATCTGATAGACCATGGCCCTGTCGCGGTCTGTCGGCAGGCGGGCAATCAGGGTCTCGAAATGCGGCCTCGCGACCTCGAAGCCCGACAGCAGGAACTCGGTCTCCATGATTTCCAGCTCGAGCGCGCGGGCAACCTCGGGCTCGGTGTCCCAGTCGATCCCGGCAAGCTCGGGCGGAAGGTTCGAGACAGCGGTCAGATAACGCTGCGCGATGTCATAGGCCGCCACCCCCTTGGCACGCCGCGCAGCCGCCAGACTGCAGCGCGTCAGATGCCGGCCAAGCGACGGTTCGGTCAAAAGCTCGATCCCGGCAGCGAACTGGTCGAGCGCCAGAAACAGCCGGTCGTCGATGTCGGGGTTGGCGATGTCGCGCAGCAGGTGGGCGCCGATCCGATAATGCAGCCGCTTGCGTTCGCCCTCGTCGATCAGCTGATAGGCGGACTCGCGCACCACATCGTGGCTGAAGCTCCACTGATCGGAATTGTCGGCGGCGCCGCGCACGACGAATCCCTCGCGCGCGGCCTCGGTCAGGACAGGCTCAAGCTCCTTGCCCGGCCGCTCCATCAAGATCCCCAAGGACTGGACCGAGAAGGTCGTGCCAAGGACGGCGGCATGGGGAAGTGTGCGCAATGCACCGACCGAAAGCCGTTCGAACCGGTCGGTCATCAGCGCGGCGACGTCGGCATCGACCAGCCGCCGCGACACCGCATCGAGCGCCCATCGCCAGCGCGCCGCCTCGACATCGAAGCGGATCGCCCCCTCGTCCTGAAGCGCGATCACCAGGCGGCGCAGGTGGAAGGCGTTGCCCTGGGTCTTGGCATGGACCGCCTCAGCCAGACCACGGACCGCGTCGCCCGGAAGGTGCAGCGCATCGGCAAGCATCGCCGAGGTGTCTTCGACCTTCAGCTGTGCAACATCGAGAAGGCAGGTCGGCACCCGGGATTCCTCCAGCGCCGCGATCAGACGACTGACCCGGTGGGTCAGCCCGACCTCGTTGTCGCGATAGGCCCCGAGGACGATCAGGTTTTCAAGCGGCGCGCTGACCAGCACGTCCTCCAGAAGGTCGATCGAGCCCGTATCGGCCCATTGCAGATCGTCGAGGAACAGAACCACCGGCTCGCTCTGGCTCGACAACAGCTCGAAGAAGCCCTGAATAGCGATCCGGAACCGCTGGTTACGCTCCATCGGGTCCTGCACCGGCGGGGCCGACAGCTCGCCGACCAGCGGCTTCAGTTCGGGCAGGAAGTCCGCGACCACGGCGAGGTTCTCGCCCAGCCTTTCGCGCAGTTCGCCAAGGAACTTCTCCAGCTCGATGGCGCCGCGTCCGATCCGGGTCAGGACGAATTCGCGCAGCGCGTCGAGAAGGGCAAGATAGGGCAGCCGCTGAAGCTCGTCGTACTTGCCCGACAGGAACGTCGCCTGGTGCGAGGCGGTCGCGAGCTCGCGCAGATGCTCGGCCAGCGCCGATTTGCCGGCCCCGCTGCGCCCGCGCAGCATCACCACCTCGGCCTTGCCGGAAAGCCCGCGCGCGAAGACCGCGGTCGCGGTCGCGATCTGGGCTTCGCGGCCATAGATCCGGTCGGGGATCCGGAAGGCTGCCAGCGCATCCTTCTGGCCCAGCTCGAACCCCGGGATCTCGCGGTCGACGCGATAGGCGGCCTCGCAGTTGTGAAGGTCCGCCCAGAGCCCATAGGCGGTCTGATAGCGGTCCTCGGGTGCCTTTTCGAGCAGCTTGCGAACGATCGCGGCCAGTGGCGGCGGCAGGTCCGGGCGCATCCGGGCAAGATCGGGGGGGGCTGCGGCCAGGTGCATGTGCACCAGTTCCATTCGGTCGATGGCCTGAAACGGCGGCCGGCCGGCCAGCATCTCGTGGAACACCACCCCAAGCGCATAGAGATCGGCGCGCAGATCGACCACATTCGCGGTGCGCCCGCTTTGTTCGGGCGCGCAATAGGACAGGTCGGCCAGTTCCAGCCCGTCGGCATCGCCCTGCCGCACCGCCGGCCGCGCCAGACAATCGGGATGCAGCGCCAGCTGCAGGCGCCGGGTTTCGGGCTGGATTCGGAAGGCCGCGGGAGAGATATGGCCGTGCATCATGCCAAGCGCGTGGACCGCCTGCACCGCATTGGCCATCTGCACCGAGATCTCCAGAAAGTGGTCAACGCGCACCGGGCCGGGCTGCACCAGTCGCCCGAGGTCGATCCCCACCGGCTGTTGCATGAACAGGCTCGCCGCGTCGGCATCGACCTCGAATGCCAGTGGCCGGACAATCAGCCCCGGCAGATCGCCGAGCACCTGTTTCAGCCGCGTGGCCCCCCGCGCCGCCTGTTCGGGCGTGACGGTGCGGCCATACCACACCAGCGCGGGCGTGTCGGCGAATCCGGCGTCGGCAGTAATGGGCCCGCGAACCCCGTCGCGTCGTCCCGATTGAACGGTCATGTTTCAGCCCGGTTTGTGGCGTTCAGTGCCGCATTGTCCCGGCGGCCGCGAAATTCGGAGTCGCAACCAGCGAGAAATAGGCCTTTGCAATATCCGGGCCAACGCCGTCGCGAGCAACAGCCAGTTTCACATGGTTCAACCCGAAATCGAGCAGGGTCGGGAATGTCGCCCCATCCAGTTCCCCGATCGTGCGGCGGGGCGCAAGCTGGCCGAGTGCCGCGGCCTTGGCGGGCGAGGCCATTCCTGCGCCGGCAAGACCCGCGACGAGATCGGTCATCTCTCTGCGCGATACGGCCGGGATCTCGATCCCGAGGCCGGGAAGCAGCGCCTGCCCGAGATCGAGGTCGAGCCGCACCGGCCCATCCTGCGCCAGACTCGCCGCCGTGGCGGCAAGGCTGCGCGCGCGCGCGGCGGCACCGGGCCACGCGACCCTGTTCAGAAGGCTCGGGATGGCGGCCGCGGCCAGCCCTTCGATCACCAGCCGCAGCGAGGCAGGACCGCGCTCGTTCCGACCTGCCATGATGCCGATCTGGCGCAGATGCGCCCCGTCCGGCAATTGCGCAAGCAGACGCTCGAACGCGGCCTGCGGCATGTCGCGCCCCAGAGCCTCGGCCAGTCCTCGTGCCAGCGCAACCGTGCCATCGGCATCGACCGGCCCCGTGGCAGGCGCCACAAAAAAACTCGGCAGCCCGGCCGAACCGTCGCTATCGAGATCGAATTCCAGCCAGAGTACACCCGCGGCCGCCGGTGGCATGGCGCTGGCAGTCAAAAGGGATGCGGTCTGACCCAGCAGATCGGGCCGGGCCAGCGCCTGCTGGCGCATCCTTTCGATCCCGTGGCCGGGCAACAGCGCCACCGAATAATCGGCAGCGCCCGCCGGACCATCGAGCCGAAGCTCGAAGACATGCCCGGTGGCGGCATCGGGCAGCAGGGATGCAAACCGCGCCAGACCCCGCCCGCAAGCCGAAGACAAAAGCGCCGGACCAAGCGCCGCAATGGCCGCAGGGACGGCACGCGCCGGACAGATCATTGCCCGCTCACGCCGCCCCCGCGATCATCATGGCTCACCAGAGGTACTTGCAGATGTTGTCGCCGACGAAGTCGCTCAGCTCCTTGCCGCTCTTGCTGACAATGGCGGTCGCCACATCGGTGGGGATGCCCACCTTGTCGGTCAGAAACTGGCCCGCCGAGGCCGGATCCTGAAGATAGATGTTCATGAATTCGCCGCGCAATGCGTCGTTGTCGAAAAGCTTGGCCGTGGCCATGGTCGCATAATACTCGGGCGTACCCTTTGCAGTCGGCATGGTTTGTCCTTTCTGCCGGTTGGAAAATGGTTTCGGGGGTCTGCCCCGCTCTCGCTAGTTCCCCTGAACGGCCGCACTGCGTTGCAGCACGTACTGGTCAAAGGCAAAGATGAAATCGAGCATGCCGCGCTTTGCACCGGTCCAGTCCGGCCGGGCCAGGGCATGACACTGCAGACAGTTCGACTCATTCTGGGTGAAGGTCTCGATCACGGTATTGCCGAGGATCTCGGGCACCGGGACGCCCACGCCCGAGGGGCCGTATTGCTTCCATTGCGTCCCCTTCAGGTGATAATTCTCGAACACCGATCCCTCGAGCGCCATGTGCATGCGGATGTTGATGCAGCTGAATTCCTGGTTGGAGGGCGGACAGGGGTCGTTGCCACTGCTGGCGGCGCCACCGGGAGAAACGGGCCCGAAATAATAGCCCGGCGGATAGTTCTGAACGACAAGCGAGGGGATCTTTTCCAGCGCGGTCTTCGGCGGCCAGTTCGGACCGCGCGATACTGCCTGATCGACATCATAGAAGATCCAGTCGGGCACCGGCTTGCCGTCCTGGAAATGGCCCTGCCCGGTCGCACCGATCTGCGACCAGAGCGGCGCGGCATCGACATGCTCGAAGGTGCCCCAGGCCCAGTCGGGCATTGTCGCCGTCTTGTAGACCAGATGCATCCCGACCAGCCCGACCGGCACCAGCGCGCAGTCGTGGCTGCTGCGGCCGTCGTCGATGACCGGGGTGACATAGGCCCAGGACTTGTGAAACCGTTCGGGATCGTCCTTCGCATCGAGGATTTTCCACGCGGCCTTGGCGATGATGGCGCCGCGCACCGGCGGGTCGTTCGGGTTCGATCCCCAGGTGCCGGAGGGCAGATCGAGCTTGCCCTGCGCTTTCAGATAGGACTCGAGCTGGACGGCATCCCAAAGCCCGTGCGCGACCGTGTAGTCATAGGCCTGACGGTTGAACAGCGACTCGTAGCGCACCGGTTGGCCCGCGGCATCGAGCAGCGCGTCGCCATCGGGATTGACATAGGTGCTGAGCAGTCGCGGTTCGATATCGTTCGGGATCTTATCGGCAAAGGGAACGGCGGCCATGGCAGCCTTTGCATCGATCTCGCTGCAGGCCGCGGGCAGCGGATGCTCGGTGCTGTCCCATGGAAGCGGTGGCTTGCCGGGGCGGAAGATCGACGCCGTGCTTTTCCAGGTGTCCCAGACCGTGGTCCAGTCGCCCTGTCGCGGCGCGGTGAAATCCGGCGTACTGACGATGACCTTGCCGTCCGTTGCCTTGGAAACCGGCCAGTTCAGCGCCACGAAGGCCCGTGAGGACAGCGGATCGACCTGGGTCACCGTGGGAAAGTTCACGTCGCCGATGAAACAGGCCGCCCATTGCGGATCCTGAAAGGTATAGCCCGCCTGCTTGCAGGTGCAGACAAGCTGGTCGGCCGGATCACAGGCAGCCCCCGCCCCCTGTGCTTGCGCGAGGGCGGGAAGGGCGGCTGTCGCGCAGGCGATGAAGGCGGAAATTCGGGCGATCTGCACGGGCAAAATTCCTGTCCTGTCCGATTTCGTCTATCCGGGGCAATCTGGAAACCGTCTCACTCGACCGGAACGCTTTGGGCCCGCTGGTATCCAGGCCGGTCGCACTCCTGCCCGAACAATTCCCGAGTTCGTATCACATCGCAACAAATTTTCTTATACTCTACGGTATATTACCGGCTTTCTGACGGGAAAATACCGAATGCCCGAGGCCGCACTCAACCGGTCACGGCAAGTCCCTCTGCCGTAAAGAAAAGCTGCCATTTCGGGTCAAGGATCAGACCGATGCGATGGCCCGGACGCAGTCCCGCCTCGCTTGGCGCCCGAACCGTAACCTGCCCCAGGTCGCCGCCGTCGATAATGAGATATGTGTCGGCGCCGAGGTATTCGACCACATCGACCGTGCCGTCAAAGGCGCCCTCGCCCTCGGCACCGAGGACGATGTGTTCGGGCCGCACCCCGATGAAATCCGCGGGCGTTGCGAAGGGATAGGCCCCGCCCCGCCCGCCCGGCAAGCGGAACTGCCCCTCCCCGGTCGTGCAGGGCAGAACGTTCATCTTGGGCGAGCCGATGAACTGCGCCACGAACAGGTTGCCCGGGCGTTCGTACAGTTCCTTCGGGCTGCCAATCTGGGCGATCCGGCCCGCCTCCAGCACCACGATCCGGTCGGCGAGCGTCATCGCCTCGACCTGATCGTGGGTGACATAGATCATCGTCGTCGACAGCGCCTGATGCAGCTTGGCGATCTCGTATCGCATCTCGACCCGAAGGGCCGCGTCAAGATTGCTGAGCGGCTCGTCGAACAGGAACGCCGTCGGATCGCGCACGATCGACCGGCCGATTGCCACCCGCTGCCGCTGCCCGCCCGAAAGATCCTTGGGCCGGCGCTCCATGTAGGGTTCAAGTTTCAGCACGCGGGCCGCCTCGGACACCTTGGCCTCGATCTCAGATTTCGGCGCGCCGGCGGTCTTCAGGCTGAACCCCATGTTCTCGGCCACTGACATATGCGGATAAAGCGCATAGGACTGGAACACCATGGTCAAGCCGCGCTTCGCCGGCGGCTCGGCGGTCACGTCGCGCCCGTCGATCAGGATCTGGCCACGCGAGGTTTCTTCGAGCCCGCCGATCATCCGCAACAGCGTGGACTTGCCGCAGCCCGACGGCCCGACGAAGATCACGAATTCGCCGTCGCCGATCTCGAGGTCCACCCCCTTGATGACCTGCACGTTGCCGAACCACTTTTCGACCGCCTTGAGCGTGATCGCCCCCATCAGAACCTCCCTTCTGCCTGCGGCGACGCCCATGCCAGCCACACCGCCGCCGTCCAGGTGAAATGCCCGCCGCCTGCGGGCGTGCCGTCGCGCGGACTGAAATATTCGGCAAAGCCCGAGGCGGCGATCAGCGCCTGCGCATCGCGGCGCAAACGTGCGGCCTCGGCCCCGTGGCCCATCTCGGCGAGCCCGAGCCCCGCGAGCGCGTTCAGGATCGCCCAGACCGGCCCGCGCCAATAACGCAGCGGATCGAATTCGGGATGCGCGGGGTCGAGCGAGGGAAGCATGAAACGCACCTCGTCCGCGATCCGGTGCAGATGCGCCAGCATGCCGGGGTTTTCGATCCCGGCGTACCAGTTCAGAAACGACGCGTTGGAGAGTGACCCGGTGAACGCCCCGCTGCGCAGATCGACCGAATCGTAATAGCCGCCGTCGGGATTCCAGTGGCCCTCCGCGCCCTCTGTCAGCGCGCGGATCCAATCCTCGATCTCGCGGGTCGGCTTGCCAACCTCCTGCGCCAGCACGGCAAGATCCCGGCAGGCGCGCAGCAGGATGAAGCTCATGCCGACATCGGCCACCCGGAACGGCCCGCGGTCGCGGATCGTGGCCTCGTCCCAGCCGCAGTCCCGGCCAAAGCCCACCATGGCCAGATACCGGTCGTATTCCGCCTTTTTCGGCCGCTGGCCCGCGTCGACCTGTTGCAGGTCGCGCCGCTGATAGCTGCCAACGCCCGAGGTATCGACCGCCTGCATTGCAAGGTCCCAATCGGGCGCGTTGTCGCGGCCGGTCTCCCAGGGGTGGGTGACGGCCACCATGCCGCGTTCGACCCGCGCATCCATGAACCAGCGGTGCCAGCGCAGCAGCCCGTCGAACAGCCCCGCGATCCGCGGCCTGCCACGATCCGGATCTGCCATCAGCACCGCGCGCGCCATGGTCGCGACCACCGGCGGCTGGGTGATCCCCGAGGTTGGCGGCTGGTTCCCGACCCCCCAGACCTCGGGTCCGGGGAAATACCCCGGCGCCGGTTCGTGAAAGATCATGTGCGGCACCATGCCATTCGGCCATTGCGCCGCCATCAGCGTCTCAAGCTCGGTCCAGGCGCGCTCGACATCGAAGCGCGAAAATCCCCAGGCCGCAAAGGCGCTGTCCCAGTTCCACTGGAAGGGATAGAGCATCGCCGTCGGCACGGTATAGCGCCCGCGATCGTTGTCGCGCAGGATCCCCCGCGCCGCCTGATCGAGTGTCTCGTGGTGCACCGCGCTATCCTTTCACCGCACCGGCGGTCAGCCCGCGGGTCATGAATTTCTCGAGGCCGAGGAACAGCGCCATGATCGGCAGCGTCGCGATCACGGCACCGGCCATCAGATGCTGGCGCGGCACTTCCGAGGAATTCAGCATCGCCACCCCCCGTGTCAGCGTGAATTTCGACGGATCGTCGAGCAGCATGAAGGCCAGCAGGAACTCGTTCCAGGCGATCATGAAGACATAGAGCGAGACCGAGGCCAGCGCCGGCAGCGACAGCGGCAGGGTGATCTTCCAGATCACCTGCAGACGGGTCAGCCCGTCCATCAGCCCCGCCTCCTCGACCTCGGCCGGAAGACCGCGGAAATAGCCCTGAAGCATGTAGAGCGAGACCGGGATCGTCGTGACCGGATAGATCAGGACCAGCCCGAACAGCGAATTGCGCAGCCCGGTCATGGAAAACGCGATATAGATCGGCAGCGCGACCACGATCATCGGCACCATGTAGATCAGCAGGATCGAGCGGGACAGCGCGGTGCGGCCGCGAAACCGCAGCCGCGCCACCGCATAGGCGCCGGGCACCGAGACCAGCAGCGTGATCGCCACGGTCAGCACCGAAATGACGAAGGAGGTCGTGAGGTAGCGGCCGAAGTGGAATTCCTGAAACAGCTCGCGATAGCTGCGGAACAGATCCGTGCCGCGGCCAAGATCGATCGAGAAATCGAGCGGGTTCTGCATCAGCGCCTGCTGCGACTTCAGCGAGGTCATGACCATCACGTAGAACGGGATCACCACGATGGCGGTGAAGAACAGGTATCCGAAGCCGGTCAGAAACCGGATCACCACCTCTTCGAACTCGTGCCGTGTCATTGCGCCCGCAGGCATGCCACGCAGCATCGCCGAAATCGGCAGCCCGGCCCCGGCCCCAAGCAGCGCCGCGGCGGCGACCCTCTGCATCAACGTCACCTCGGGATCCGCCCGCACCGGCCCGAGCCCTGCAAGGCCGAGCACAAGCGCTGCGGCCGCTGCCAAAAGCACCAGCGCCCAGCCTTTGCGCAAGACGGGCGCTGCCGCACCGACCCCCACGCCGATCAGTACCGAGCCGACCAATCCGGGGCGGAACCCGGCGCCGGTGGCAAAGGACATTGCAACCGCAACGGCCGTCGCTACGACCAGCAACCACAGCACCCCGACGACCGGCCCGACCACACGCCCCTGTCGCAACGACCCCATCACGCCCCCAAGGTTTCTGAGTGGTAAGAAGACGGCCGGAGGCTCACACTCTGCTCTCGATGGCTCACAGACCTTCCTCCCGACTGATGAACCTGAAGAAGAAGATCGAGAACACCAGCAGGCAGCAGAACACGACCACGGCAACCGCCGCCCCCGCCCCGATGTTCGAGATCGCAAAGGCCTGCTCATAGACGTCAACGGTCAGCGTCCGCGTCCCGGCGCTGCCACCCGTCAGCAGGAAAATGTCGTCGAACTTGTTGAAGGTCCAGATGAAGCGCAACAGGAACAGGACCGACAGGATGCCCAGCAGCATCGGCAGGCTGAGATACCAGAATTTCTGGAACGGGCTTGCACCGTCCATGTCGGCAGCCTCGTACATGTCGGCGTCGATCGATTGCAGCCGCGCCAGGATGAACAGGAACGACAGCGGGAAATAGCGCCAGACCTCGAACACGATCACCATGATCAGCGCCAGAGGCCTTGTGCCGAAGAAGTTGATGCCTCCCTCGGTCAGCCCCATCCGGATCAGCAGTTCGTTCGCGGACCCCGACGTGGGGTCGAACAGCGTCACCCAGGTGAAGGCCACCGCGATCACCGGCGCCACGTAGGGAAACAGGTAAAGCCCGCGCAGAACCCCCTTGCCGCGGAAGTCGTTGTTCAGCAGCAGCGCCGCGAACAGCCCGACGACAAGCGCCCCGATGGTGCCAAAGACCGTGTAGATCACCGTCACGCCGAAAACCTGCCAGAACTCCGACCCGTCGAACAGCCGGGCAAAATTCTCCAGCGTGAACTCGCCATTGGTCAGCACGTGATCGGCGCGCCCCGTCACCACGGGTTCGCTGTCCTCGGGGTCGCCGCCCCAATCGAAGAACGCCTGCCCCAACGTCACGTCGATCTTGAAGCGGTCGTTGTAGCCGCCCTCTATGGTGCCAAAATTGCAGAAGAATTCCTGCCCCGCCTCGACGGGCCCGGTCAGCGAACAGCCGTCGGGCAGGTCGCCCGTCACCGTCACCCCGGGCGGCCAACGGTCGCTCAGCGTCACCGCGTCGATCACCGTGTCGCGGCTCGAATTGCGCAGCCGGTATTCCACGGTCGCGATATCGCCCGGGGCCTCGGGGCGACCGCGGATCTGCTCGCGCACCACCGGAACCGGCGCCCGCAGATCCGCAAGCCCGATAGGCTTGAACGAGATCCAGAAAATCGACAGCAGCGGCAGCAGGATGACCATCGCGACGCTGAAGACCGTGGGGAACAACAGCCCCCAGGCCACCCGCGCCTCGCGACGCCCGAGCGGGCCGGTGCCCTTTGGAGGGATGGCTTCGGTCATGTCCGCTTCCACCTGTCGGGGGAGGCGCCCGCGATGGTCCCGGGGCCGGCACAGCCGCCGGCCCGGCCCCTTGGGGTGGGCGCCTGCTGCATCACTGGATCTTGGCCAGTTCCTCGTTCAGCGCCGCAACCGTCGCGGCCGCATCGCGCTGGCCGTCGATATAGTCGCGCACCAGACGGTTGATGACCTCGCTGTTGACCATCTTCGAAGCGAGCGCCAGTTGTCCCTCCTTGACGCCCCAACGCTGCGCCACATCAAGCCCGCCGACGATCTCGTCGATCATCTCGGGCGAATACAGCTCGGACAGCGGCGCCTTTCGGTCCACCCCCACGTCAAGCTGCGACCAGGCCTTGGTGAACTTGTCCGGCTCCTCTGGGGTGCCACGGCGCACCGGGAACTTGCCCTCGGGCGCAATCGCCAGCGTCTCCATATAGCCATCGTCCATCGAGAACTTGACGAACTCGATTGCCGCATCCGTGTCGGCATCGGCCGAAATGCCGAAGAAGTTGGTGTTGGAATAGGCCGCGCCTTCGGGGTTCGACGGTCCGGACAGCTTGGTCACGATCCCGGTTTTCGAGGCAAGTTCGCGGCTCGTCGGATCGTCGTTGATGGTCGGCGGGGCATCGTCGCGCAGCCCGGCAAGTTCGTCGAGGATGAAGGGCGACCAGATGACCATCGCCGCCTTGCCGTCGAAATAGAGCTCGCGCGATTGCTTCCAGTAAAGCTCGCCGGCGGGCGAGGCGTCGGCCACGGCCTTGTAGAACTCCAGAACCTCGATGGTCTTCTTCTCGTCGAGCGGGGCAAACCCGTTCTTGTCCACCGGCGAGACGCCGTTGGCGAGGAACACGTGCTCCAGAACCTGGCTCATGAAGGCCTCGTCCACCTTGGTCGCGGCGACAAAGCCATACATTTCCGGCGGATTGTGCAGCTCGCCAATCGCCGCCATCACGTTGGCATAGGTGTTCGGGGCCGCAAGTCCGGCCTCGTCGAACAGGTCCTTGCGATAGACGATCATCTGGGTCCAGCCGTCGGACGGCACGCTGGCCCAGCCATCCTCGGTCGCGGCCATGGCAAGCGTTCCGGCCGCGAAGGTCGAGGGATCGAGATCCTCGATCACTTCGGTCGCCGCATCGCTGTCAAGGATCCCCGCCTCGACCCAGGGCAGCGCATAGGACAGCGGGTGATAGATCACGTCGGGCAGATCGCCTGCCGCAAAGGCCGCGGTGGCGCGGGTGCCAAGATCGGATTCCGTGACCGGGATGACCTCGACCTCGATCCCGAACTTGTCCGAGAATTCGTCGGCCATCTGCTGCTGCCTTGCCAGGCGCTCAGGCTGTTCCTCGGTGGTCCAGAACCGGATCGTGTCGGCATTGGCGCCGATACCCGACAGAAGCAGCGCCACCGCCGTTCCGGTCAGCCACTGGGTGTGGTTCCCCATCGTCTTCCTCCCTTGCGGTATTCGGATCTCACCGGACGGCCGGGGCGGTCTGCTGCCGCCTGCATGGGTCCGGTGTGGCTTGCGCCAGGATCAGTGGTTCGGGAAAGGCGACCATCGGTGCCCGGTACGGGCACAGTGTGATCGGCCGGATGGCGTGGCATTAGCGCGTCGAGCCACGGGCTGTATGCCGGGCTCTGCCCAGGCACCTGCCCTGTCACTGTCGGCCATACCGGCATCTTCCGCCTCCCTGTCTCACAGAAAAGTCCACGAAAGCGGTTTGGGCAACCCGGAAAATCCAAAAAACGCACAAGGACGTGGGGGAAAGCTGCGGCAGGAAGAACAGCGCCCCCGCATCCGCCCTGAATCGGTCATCACGCCAATAAATGCGCCCCTGCTCTGCCGCCGCCTCGGTTGGCGCACGGACCGCGCACGCAACGTTGTTTTCCCTCGCCCGCGATCTTGCTTGACCGACCGGCCGCGCGCTCCCTACCGATCTCTCAATCTGGTCATTGAAGAGGAGGACGCGCCATGACCCATCCGACCCGGATCGCAAAGGTCGATCTGCCCGATCTCGACACGCTCAGCGACGAGACCCGGGCCTATCTGCAGCTTTGCGAGGAAAAGCTTGGGCTCGTTCCGAATGTGCTGCTCAGCTACACCATCAACGAGGCCAAGCTGAAAACCTTCAGCCGGTTCTACAACGAGCTGATGCTGGGCGACTCGCCGCTGAGCAAGCTCGAGCGCGAGATGATCGCCGTCGTGGTCTCGTCCTGCAACCACTGCTATTATTGCCTCGTCGCCCATGGTCAGGCGGTGCGGGCGCTGTCGGGCGATCCGGAACTCGGCGAGATGCTGGTGATGAACTATCGCGCGGCTAACCTGCCGGGGCGGCAGCGTGCCATGCTCGACTATGCCTGGAAGCTGACCGAAGATCCCCACGCCATCGGCGATGCGGACCGCGAGGCGCTGCGGGCCGAGGGCTTCAGCGACCGCGAGATCTTCGATGTCACCGACACCGCCGCCTTCTTCAACTATACCAACCGGGTGGCGCACGGGATCGATATGGCACCGAACCGCGAATACCACGCGATGAACCGCTGAGCAGGACGCGGTTTCAGACCCTGAAGGCAGCCCCGGCCGCCATGCGGGGCGCCACATCGCGACGACAGGAAGACAAGAGGGAGGACAAGCTCATGCTGGACGAAAGCAATGTCACAGGGGCAACCGACAGCCCGCTGGTGCGCAGCACCATCGGCGAGGCGCTGCGCGAGACCGCCACGCAGCAGGGCGAGGCGCCCGCGATCCTGTCGCCCGAGGGACCGGCAGGGGACCTGAGCTATCGCGCGCTGTATGAACAGACCGGGATCCTGGCCGCAGCCCTGCTGGGCCGCGGGCTGCGCCCCGGCGACCGGGTCGCGATCCTCGCGCCAAACTGCACCGAATGGGCGTTGATGCAGTTCGCGACCGCGCGCGCCGGGCTGATCCTCGTCACCCTCAACCCCGCCTATCGCAGCGAGGAACTGGGCTTTGCGCTGGAAAAGGTCGGGTGCCGGATGCTGGTCAGCACGCGGCGCTTCAAGGGCAGCGACTACCTCGCGATCCTCGGGCTGAGCGAGGGCGGGCCGCTGCCAAGGCCGCTCGAATTTCTGGTCGGCATCGGCGAGGACTGGCCCGAGGGCGTGATCCGCTTCGACAGTCTTCTGACCCCGCCCGACGCCGGCGCGATGGCGGCGCTCGCGGCGGTCGAACCGACGCTCGGCCCGGACGATGCGATCAACATCCAGTTCACCAGCGGCACGACCGGCCTGCCGAAGGCGGTGACGCTGAGCCACTTCAACATCCTCAACAACGCCCGCTTCGTCGCCGACCGTCAGGCGCTGGGGCCGGATGACCGGCTTTGCATCCCGGTCCCGCTCTATCACTGCTTCGGCATGGTCATGGGCAACCTCGCCTGCATCACCCGCGGCGCCGCCTGGATCTATCCCTCGCCCGGCTTCGACGCCGAACGCACGCTCGATGCCGTCGAACAGCGCCGCTGCACCGCGCTTTATGGCGTGCCGACCATGTTCATCGCGATGCTGAACGACCCCACCTTCGCCGGGCGCGACCTGTCGTCGTTGCGCACCGGTGTCATGGCAGGCTCCCCCTGTCCGGCGGCGGTCATGCAGCAGGTGATCGAACGCATGCACATGGCCGACGTCACGATCTGCTATGGCATGACCGAGACCAGCCCGGTCAGTTTCCAGACCGTGCCCGACGACGCCTTCGAGCGGCGCATAGGCTCGGTCGGCCGCATCCACCCGCATCTCGAGGCCCGGATCGTCGGACCGGACGGACAAACCTGCAAGATCGGCGCCGAGGGCGAGATCCGGGTTCGCGGCTATTCGGTGATGTCGGGCTATTGGGGTGACGCTGAGGCAACCGCCAAGGTGATCACCCCGGACGGCTGGATGTGCACCGGCGATCTGGGCCGGATGGATGCCGAGGGCTATTGCATGATCACGGGGCGGTCGAAGGACATCATCATCCGCGGCGGCGAAAACATCTCGCCCCGCGAGATCGAGGAGCTGCTGCATCGCCACCCGTCGATCCGTGACGCGCATGTCTTCGGCATCTCGAACGAGCGCATGGGCGAGGAGATCTGCGCCTGGGTCCTTCCCGCGCCCGGCACCGACCTGACCCCGGAGGATGTGCAGGAGTATTGCCGCGCCCATATCGCCCACTTCAAGGTGCCGCGCCAGGTGCGCATCGTCGACAGCTTCCCGATGACGGCAAGCGGCAAGGTGCAGAAATTCCTGATGCGGCAGCAGGAGGAAAAGCAGACGGCCTGACGCAGGGCTGACCTCAGACGCCCCGGCGCGCGGCTATTCGGGCAGCGCGACGGGGCCGAGTGTCGGGTACAGATCGCCGGGCCCGGGGTTCGTCCCCGGGCTTTCGCCGCCAAGCTGGCGCATCACCCCCCAGACCGCGTTCAGCGCGGTCTGCACCGCACCCTCGACCCAGGCGGGGGTAAAGCTGACGCCGTCGCCGGCCAGGAACATCCCGCGCTGTCCGGGCGGCAGGGTGTCTTGCATGAAATGCCCGTACATCCGCCGGTTATAGCGGTAGTGGCCGGGAAGCGCGCCCTTGAAGGCGCCAAGGAAATGCGCGTCTGCCTCCCAACTGACCGAGATCGGAGTGCCAACGATATGGCCCGCGATATCGAGCCCGGGATAGATCCGCCCCAGCGCCGCCAGCGCCAGATCGACCCGGCGTTCGGTTGACAGCGGCAACACCTTCAGCGCGTCGGTCATCCAGGCATAGCTCAGGCAGATCACCGCCGGCCGGTCGGGGCCGTTGTCGAACAGATAGGTGCCCCGCGTGATCCGGTCGGTCAGGGTCATCGACATGGCATGCCGCCCGGTCGCCGGATCGCGATCCTTCCAGAACGGGCGGTCGACCATGACGAAGGTCTTCGAGGATTGCATATAGCGGGTACGGTCGAGCGCCATCCAGAGCTTCTGATCGAACAGCGCCTCGTCGGTGTCGATTGCCGTGGTCAAAAGGTGGCTCTGGCAGGTTATGATCACCGCCTCATAGGCTTCGCACCGGCCCCACTGGTCGGTCACGTCAAGCTGCCCCGCCGTGTTCCGCACGATCCGCCGCGCCGCCGCCCGGGTCGCGCCGTCGTTCAGCCGGGCAAGGCTGGTGCCAGCAGGCCAATGCGCCATCCGATCCGGCACATGGTCCCACAGCCGGCGCGGCACCTGTTCGACCCCGCCGACCATATAGCGCTGGTCCTCGTCGAATTCGCAGAGATTGACGCGCAGGATCTCCAGCATCGAGTTGGGAAAGTCGCTGTCCCAGCCGCCGGTGCCAAACCCGACCTGGCCGAAGACCTCGAGATGGCGAAAGCCGAGCTTTCGGAACGCGGTCGAGGAGGCAACGAAGTCATAGAAGGTGCGCTCGTCCCAGTCGCGCACCAGCGGGTCCCACAGCGCCTTGATCGCCGCCGCATCGCGGGCCCGGATCGCGGCCTTCAGCGCGCGAAACTGCGCGCCTTCTTCGAGTGCGGCGTCATAGGCGGCGGCCACCTCGTGGAACAGCGGCGGCAGGTCGGCCAGCGTCTCGGCATAATGGGTGTGGCCCTCGAGGTCGATCACGGTCGACCCGGCCGCCGGGGTCAGCGGGTTCGGAAACGGCCGGCTTTCGACCCCGACCTTGTCGACATAGTGATAGAAGGCGGCCGAGGAGGTCGGAAACCGCATGCCGCCCAGTTCGGCCACGATACTCTCGGCCCCTTCGAAGGGCTGGGACCGCAGCCTGCCGCCGAAACGGCCCGATTCAAACAGGATCGGGCGCAGGCCGAGGCGCATCAGTTCGTATCCCGCGACCAGCCCCGCGGCACCGGCGCCGATCACTGCGATCCGGGCGCCATGGCGTTCGGCCGGCACCCGGCCGAGCCCTGCGGGGTGGCCCAGCCAGTCGTCATAGGCAAAGGGGAAATCCGGCCCGAAGGCAGTCAGCGGCCGGTCGCCGGCGTCGTGCTGCGGCAGCTCCGCCATGGATGACACACCCTTTCCAGTCACGGCACACCTTCGCGAGACCTACTCCCCGTATAGGCAGCCTGCGGCCACCCGTACAGCCCCCGGCCCGCCCCGATACCCGGCGTCGGATCTGCCATACGGTGACATTTCTTTTCGATACCTCCATGTTACAGGTCACATCAGGATGGTCCGACCCGCGGCCACCGGAGGCTCGAGATGCGACTAGCCCTTTGCCAGCCAGTACCGACCGATGGCGTGATCGAGACGGCCTTTGCCCGCCTCGATCAGGCGCTGTCAGCAGCCGCGGCGGCAGGTGCAGACATGCTGCTGCTGCCCGAGCTGTTCCTGCCAGGATACAATCGCCCCGATCTTCACGATTCCCTCGCGCAGCCGGCCGATGGGCCATGGCTCGACCGGGTGGCCGGGATGGCAAGACAGGCAGGGTGCGGCGTGACGCTCGGCTGGGCCGAGCGTGCCGAGGGGCGGCTGTTCAACAGCGCTGTCTGCTTTGGCCCGGACGGGGCACTGCTGGCGCACTACCGCAAGCTCCAGTTGTTCGGCGAGATGGAGCGCACCGGCTTCACCGCTGGCACCGGCTATTGCCTGTTCGCGCTTGGCGACCGGATCGCCGCGCTGCTGATCTGCTTTGACGTCGAATACCCCGAGCACGCCCGCGCGCTGGCCGCTGCGGGAGCCGAACTGCTGCTGGTGCCGACCGCAAACCCGACGGGCTATCCCCATGTCGCCGATCTGATCGTCCCGGCGCGGGCGGCCGAAAACGGCCTGACCGTCGCCTATGCCAATTATTGCGGCGAAGAGAGCGGGCTGGAATTTGACGGTGGCTCGGTGATCGCGGGGCCGGACGGGCAGGCGCTTGCCCGCGCAGGCGCCGCCCCTGCCCTTCTGGTAGTGGACCTGCCGGCGTCGGGCGCCGGCGGGCGGCTGGGCCTTGCCACCCGACCGGGCGACACCATTGCGCCCGCCTGACCCGCCGTTGCCTGACCGACCATTGCCGGCAAGAACACCGACATGGGCGGAACCGCGTGGGTCGTGCAGTCCGGGGTTCAGGGTCTCGGGCAGGTGCCGGACCGACCCGAGCGCAGGGCTTTGGCGCAACACTCGGAGACGCTGGCATAGAGGTCTGCGGTTTCTCGATTTCGAACTGCGGCCGGCAATCCGCAGCCTCACCCGGCAAGGTCAGGATGCTCGCCTCCGTGCCCGAGCGTTCGATCTGCTGACGTTCCTGATCGAACACCGCGACCCTGTGGTGGGACGCGACGAGCTTATAGAGGCCTGCACAACGAACGGCCGGAAGAGGATTGGGGGGCAAGCTACAGCGGTACCATCGGCAAGTTCTTCGCTGTCTTCCAGTCGCTGCCGATCCCGCCGGAAATAAAGGCGACATTCGCAACCATGGACGAGTCGTTGGTCCATGGTGTCTTTGGCGGACGGACGGATCGCGAGGCTTGCATCGCAGCCTACACCCAGGAACAGCGAGAAGGTGGGCCTGCTGGTCTTCACGCCCTCGGACGGCTGGGGGCCGCTGTGCCGGTTTCTCGAACTTCCGGTGCCCGCCGGGGAAAGTGCCGGAACGGCGTTCGGGGCTGCCTGCATCGGGACGGCAGCGGCCCGTCATTGTACCGAGGCGGCGATACCCAGAGCGGCATTTTGTGGCATACGTTGCCGTCAGGACCCGCGATGACCCTTCGATGCCGGAGCCACGATGCACGCTGTGACCGACCCCTACACCCATCACCCCGAACTTCGGGGCAAGATCGTCGACCCGCTGACCTCGTTCTTTCGGACTTTCAGTCTCGACTCGATGCTCGCGCGGTATCCGGAACTGGCGGCGGCGCGAAGCTGGGCACATAGCGACAGCCACCGCGAAGGCACCCGCGCGCGGACCCTGGCCGAGCACGGCGCGGGCGATCTGTGGATCTTTGCCTACGGGTCGCTGATGTGGGATCCGGCGTTCCAGTTCGCCGAAGTGCGCCGCGCCTCGGTCCCCGGATACGCCCGGCGCTTTGTCCTGAAGGACATTTACGGCGCGCGCGGCACCAGGGAGGCGCCGGGACTGATGGCCGCGCTCGACCGTGGCGACGGCTGCGAAGGACTGGCCTTCAGGATCGCCGCGCAAGAGATCGAGGCCGAGACCGAGATCCTGTGGCGCCGCGAGATGATTGGCCCCGGCTATATCCCGACCTTCGTTCCCGCCGTGATCGACGGGCAACCGGGGAATGCGCTGACCTTCGTGGCCGACCATTCCGCGGATCAGATCTGCCCGGAGCTGACCCGCCGCGAACAGGTTCAGTTCATCGCACAGGGCAAGGGATTTCTGGGCACGAGCAAGGATTATCTGTGCAACATCGTCAGCCAGTTCGCTGCCCTTGGTATTGTCGATGACGACTGCACCTCCCTGCTACAGGAGGTGGAAGCCTGCCTTGCCGCACAAAAGTCGCGTCGCCCCATCGAGCCCCGGGACGGTGCGGGTAATGACGGACCGGATCCAAGTCTTTGACGGACACAGTGATTTCCTGCTGCGGTTGATGCAATCTTGCGACCCGCGGCAGGAAACCCGGCTTGGGTCGGCAAGAAAGGGACATCCGGCAGAGTTGCCTCGAACGCCATCGGCATTTACCGGAGCGCGTCGCCTCAGTGGGCCTCAGACGGCGGATGCCCCGCGCCCGGGCGCAGATAGACGAACCAGTAGAGCAGGCCGACCAGAACCCCGCCGCCGAGAATGTTGCCGATCGTGACCGGCACCAGGTTGGCAATCAGGAAGTTCGCCCAGGTGAGGTCGGCAAAATCGGCGGCGGTCCTGCCGGTCTCGGCCCAGAACTCCGGCCCGACGGCGTCCCGGGTCAGGATCGCCATCGGGATCTGGAACATGTTGGCCACGCAGTGTTCGAACCCCGCCGCGACGAACATCGCGACCGGCAACACGACCGCGAGCAGCTTGTCGGTCACGGTGCGGGCCGAAAAGGTCATCCACACCCCGAGGCATACCATCACGTTGCACATGGCCCCGAGCGCCACCGCCTGCACGAACCCATGATGCAGCTTGTGCTGGGCAACCTGCATGTAGTTGATGCCAAGCTGGCCGTTCGCAAATTCGTAGTGCCGCGCGGCCTGCATGATTGCGACAAGGCCAATCGCACCGACGAAATTCCCGGCATAGACCAGCGCCCAGTTGCGCCCAAGCTGGCCCCAGGTGATCTTGCCGCTGGCCTTCGCCACGACCGTCAGCACCGTCGAGGTGAAAAGCTCGCCGCCATTGACCACCACAAGCATCAGCCCGAGGCTGAAGGCGATCCCGCCCAGCATCCTGTTCGCGCCCCAGCCCATGTCGTTGCCGGTCGTGACCACGGTGTAAAAGATGAACCCGATGCCGATGAAGGCGCCCGCGCTGATTGCCAGCACGAAAGCGGTCAGCGGATCCTTGGTCGCCTTGGCAACCCCCAGCTCCTCGGCCTTGCGGGCCATGGCCTGCGGAAGCAGGGCGTCGAAGGTGCCGAAATTCTGGTGCTGCATTTACTGCGGTCTCCGATAGGGCGCAAAGGGCGGGAGGATGCGCCCGCCGGCGCGGGGCGCTCAGGCGGCGGTCAGGCCACGGCTGCGAAAGACCTCGCGCGCCGCATGGGTTTCATCGGGTGTCGGGGTGGGTGTGTCGCGCAGGCGGTAGTCGAGCCCCAGACGGTCCCATTTCGAGATGCCCATCTGGTGAAACGGCAGCACCTCGACCAGCTCGACCAGAGGGCCAAGCCCGGCCACATAGTCCGCCATCCGCGCCACGTCGTCCGCCGCATCGGTCCAGCCCGGCACCAGCACATAGCGGATGCGCAACGGCTTGCCGAGGCGCACCATCCGCTCGGCGCAGTCGAGCGTCGGCTGCAGCGGCTGGGCGGTCAGGACGCGGTATTTCCCGGGATCGATCTGCTTGATGTCGAGCATCACCAGATCGATATTGTCGAACCATTCGTCCGCGACCGTGCCATGCAGGAACCCTTGGGTATCGAGCGCTATATGCAGACCGTAGCGATCCTTGATCGCCGCCGCCGCCGCCCCGACAAAGGCCGCCTGCAACATCGGCTCGCCACCCGAGAACGTGACGCCGCCCGCGAATTTCAGGAACCCGGCATAGGACCCGACCTCGGCCAGGACGTCCTCGACCTCGACCCGGCGGCCATTGTGCAGCTTCCAGGTGTCGGGGTTGTGGCAATAAAGGCAACGGAACTGGCAGCCCGCCATGAAGAAGACGAACCGCATCCCCGGCCCGTCGACGGCCGCGCCCGATTCCACCGAATGAAGAAACCCGTGGCCGGCATGGGCATGCACGCCGTCGAACGTGTCGCCAGGGGTCGAGACAGTCATGGTCATGCTCCGGGCAAGACCGGGGCACCCGAAGGCGCCCCGGCGTGGTGCGTTACATCGATCCGTGGAAGGTCCGGCCGATCACGTCAAGCTGTTGCTCGCGGCTCAGCTTGACGAAGTTCACCGCATAGCCCGAGACCCGGACCGTCAGCTGCGGGTATTGCTCGGGGTGCTCCATGGCGTCGAGCAGCGTCTCGCGCTTCAGCATGTTGACGTTGACGTGGAAGCCACCCGCCTTGGTGAACCCGTCGAGGCAGTTGGCCAGGTTGCGCACCTGCTCTGCCTCGGTATGACCCATCGAGTCGGGCGTGGCCGAGGCAGTCCAGGAGATGCCGTCCTGGGCATATTCATAGGGCAGCTTGGCGACCGAGGCGCCGGCTGCGACAAAGCCCTTCTTGTCGCGCCCGTTCATCGGGTTCGCACCGGGGGCAAAGGGTTCGCCCGCGCGCCGGCCACAGGGTGTGTTGCCGGTCTTCTTGCCGTAGACCACATTCGAGGTGATGGTCAGGATCGACTGGGTCGGCGTGGCGTTGCGATAGAAATAGGGCTGGGCCTCGATCTTCTTCATGAAGGTCTCGGTCAGCCAGACGGCGATATCGTCCACCCGGTCGTCGTTGTTGCCAAAGGCGGGATAGTCGCCCTCGATCCGGTAGTCGACCGCCAGACCCTCGTCGTTGCGGATCACGTGCACCTTGGCGTGCTTGATGGCCGACAGCGAATCCGCCGCGATCGACAACCCGGCAATGCCGCAGGCCATGGTCCGCAGGATGTCGCGGTCGTGCAGCGCCATCTCGATCCGCTCATAGGCATACTTGTCGTGCATGTAGTGGATGGTGTTCAGCGCCTTGACATAGGTCTTGGCCAGCCAGTCCATCGTCTTGTCGAACTTTGCCACGACCTCGTCATACTCGAGAACGTCGCCGGTGATCGGTTCGAAGCCATGGGCGACCTTCTTGCCGCTCTTCTCGTCCACACCGCCGTTGATCGCATAGAGCAGCGCCTTGGCAAGGTTGGCGCGGGCGCCGAAGAACTGCATCTGCTTGCCGATGGCCATGGCCGAAACGCAGCAGGCGATGCCATAATCGTCGCCCCATTTCACCCGCATCAGATCGTCGTTCTCGTACTGGATGGCCGAGGTGTCCTTGGACACGCGGGCACAGAAATCCTTGAACCCGCGGGGCAGTTGATCGGACCACAGAACGGTCAGGTTCGGCTCGGGCGCGGGGCCGAGGTTGTAGAGCGTGTTGAGGATCCGCATCGAGGTCTTCGTGACCAGCGGCCGACCGTCGAGCCCGATGCCGCCGATGCTTTCGGTCACCCAGGTCGGGTCCCCCGAGAACAGCTCGTCATATTCGGGCGTCCGAAGGAACCGCACGATCCGCAGCTTGATCACCATGTCGTCGATCAGTTCCTGCGCGGTCGCCTCATCCAGCAGACCACGGTCGAGGTCGCGCTGGATATAGATGTCGAGGAAGGTCGAGGTCCGGCCAAAGGACATCGCCGCGCCGTTCTGTTCCTTCACCGCGGCGAGATAAGCCAGATAGGTGAACTGAACCGCATCGTGCGCGGTCATCGCGGGGGCGGCCATGTCGACGTGGTACTTCAGCCCCATTTCGTGCAGGTCGTCCAGCGCGCGGTACTGCTCCTGCAGTTCCTCGCGCAGACGGATGGTGGTGTCGTCGAACACGGCATCGTCGAGCTCGTGGAACTCGCCCAGCTTCTCTGCCTTCAGGAAGTCGATGCCATAGAGCGCCACGCGGCGATAATCGCCGATGATCCGGCCGCGGCCATAGGCGTCGGGCAGGCCGGTGATGACGCCGGATTTGCGGCAGGCGATGATGTCGGAACTGTAGACGTCGAACACGCCCTGATTGTGGCTCTTGCGGTGTTTGGTCCAGATCTCGTGCACCGTCGCGTCGGGCTTGAAGCCGAACGCATCGAGCCCGTTTTCGACCATCCGCAGCCCGCCGTTCGGCATGATCGCGCGTTTCAGCGGCGCGTCGGTCTGAAGCCCGACAATCAGTTCGAGGTCGCGGTTGATGTATCCCGCGTCATGGGCGGTGATCGACGAGGGCCGGTCGGCCGAGACGTCGAGAACGCCGGCTTCGCGCTCTTTCTTCAGCAGCACGCCAAGCTCGTCCCAGAGTTTGCTGGTGCGCTCGGTCGGGCCGGCCAGGAAGGCGGCATCGCCCGCATAGGGTGTGTAGTTCGCCTGGATGAAGCCGCGCACGTCCACTGATCGGCGCCACGCACCATCGGAAAATCCTTCCCAGGGATCGGTCAGCGGCGTCTGGATCATTACGTTCATTTTCGGCTCCTGAATTCCGCTCGGGCGGAATCGATTTCCGTGACAGTTGCAGACAATTCACCCGGAGGCCGACAATCTGCATTGTCGGCGGAGGCTTCCGGATAATTCTGAGGCAAGGTGTTAGCGCCTTCGCTGCGGCTACATAGCGGCAAACGGCGGTCGGTTTCAATTGCCGGGGCTATTCGCGCCACAAATTTTATTGTTTTATTTCAATGCGTTGCTTGCATGATATTCCGGCAATGTCGTCACCGCATCACAGGTGTAGCAATCATGTTGCGCCGCCGGCGGGCGGCGTTTTCAAAAGATGCGCGGCCGATTTCCGGCGATCTGGCGCAACCGAATTTGTGACGATCATTCCCCGCGACCGGAAAACAATTTTCCGCCCGGGTGCGCGCTATCGTTCCCTGACAGCCGCCCCGGTCACGCGGAGCACGCGCACCGAAAGAGCCGCATTGGTCGCCACCCCGAACAGCAACGCCCATACCGGCGCGCCGATGCCGAAAAAGCCGATGCCCGAGACCGTGGTCATGAAGGTCACCAACGCGGCCTCGCGCTGGTTCTGGGACGACAGCGCAGCGCTGAGGCTGTTGCCGATGGTGTTCAAAAGCGCAAGCCCCGCCACCGTCACCACAAGCGCCTTTGGGGCGATCAGAAACAGGCTGATGACGGCCGCGCCCAGCAGACCGACGATGCAATAGAGGATGCCCGCCACGACAACCGCCTTGTAGCGGGTCGCCGGGGTCTCGTCCGCCTCGGGCCCGGCGCAGATCGCGGCCGTGATGGCGGCGAGATTGAAGGCATAGCCACCGAACGGAGCCAGAAGAAGCGTCGTCAGGCCGGTGACGGCGATGCTGGCCGAGACCGGCGGCCGGTAGCCAGCCGTTTTCAATGCCATGACCCCCGGCACATTCTGGGAGCTCATCGTGACTATATAGAGTGGCAGGCCAACGCCGATCAGCACCGGCAGCGAAAAGGCGGGCACGGTAAAGACCGGCCGCGCCAGCGAGAAATCGAACGGCGTTCCGGCCTGAAACGCCGCCGTCGCCCCGCAGATCCCGCAGCCCGCCGCCAGAACCGCCGGGATCGTAAAGCGTGCGAACCATCGCCGTCCGGCGAGATATGTCAGGCACATCGCAGCAACCAGCGGCAGGTTATCTTCCATCGAGTCGAAGACCCCGAGGCCGAAGCGGAACAGGATGCCCGCCAGCATGGCGCTGCCGATCGCCTCCGGTATCAGGTGGGACAGTCTCTCGAACCACCCGGTCAGACCGGTCAGCGTCAGCAGCAGGCCGCAGAACACAAAGGCCCCGATCGCCTGATCCATCGGCACACCATCGAGGCTGATGACCAGAAGCGCCGCGCCCGGTGTCGACCAGGCTGTCAGGATCGGCATCCGATAGCGCAGCGACAGGACAAGGCCGCTGATCCCCATGCCAAGGCCAAGCGCCAGCATCCAGCTGTTGGCCTGGGCCTGGGTCGCGCCCAGAACGTCGATGGCCTGAAAGATGATCGCGACACTGCTTGTATAGCCAAGAAGGACGGCAACGCAGCCCGCGACAACATGAGAGAGCTTCAATCCGGCGATCATTCCATCCGTGCCTTTCCCGGCCCCGGGCGCTACGACTGGAGAACACCGCGCCCTTCTCCGGCCGTTATAACGGACGGGCGTTATAACGCACAACAGCTTTGATGCAGATGACAGAGACGAAAATCCGGATCAACCTCAAGGCCGTCCGCACCCGTGCGGGGCTGAGCCTGTCGCAGGCAGCAGAGTTGACGGGTGTCAGCAAGGCGATGCTCGGCCAGATCGAACGCGGGGAATCGAGCCCCACCCTCGCCACGCTGTGGAAACTCGCCAAGGGGTTTCACCTGCCGCTGACCGCCTTCATCGAGGATCTGGTCCAGACCACCGGCATCTTTACCCCCGCTCGGCCAGATCCGGTCAGGTTTCAGGGCAGCATCGGCTTTCACACGATCTTTCCCTTCGATCCGGTCTTCGGCTCCGAGACCTTTCTGATGACACTCGATCCGGGGCAAACCCATGTCTCGAACCCGCATGACGCAGGTGTGGTCGAAGACGTCTTCGTGACCCGGGGCGAGATTGAAGTCCTGCTGGATGGAAACTGGAAGGTCTTTCGCTGTGGCGATGGTATCCGCTTTCCCGCCGACCAGCCGCATGGTTATCGAAACATGACGGACGACCCGGCCCAGTTCCACAACACGATGCACTATCCAAGAACCGCGCTGTTCGAGGAGATCAGCGACGGCTCGTGACGCCCGATGCTGCCGCTTGCATCAGTCTTGGGGATGGTCTCGCCGATCTCCCCGGCGATCTGTTGACCGAGATCCGGCTGGTTCGATCCCCATCAGCGAACCGGCCATCGCGGTTGTTCGGCCCGATCCTCCTCGGATTCTCAGGATCGGCGCCAGATGCCGTTGTTCAGGTCGGCCTAGTCGGTCAGAAGCGCCGAAAGATCGCCTGCTGCCTGTCTCAAGGCGTCCAGATGTTTCAGCGCGTCCTCCATGGAAAGGCGTTGCGCCGGCGCATGAAACGACAGGGTCGAAACCAGCCGACCGTTGGCTTCGGTGATGGCAACACCGACCGCGACCATCCCGTCCATGAATTCTTCGTTGTCGACCGAATAGCCCTTTTCGCGCACACCCGCTATTTCCGCCAGCAGGCGTTCGGGATCGGCAAGGGTCTTGTGGGTGAACTGTTCGAATTCGACAGTATGGGCGTAACGTTCGAGATGTTGCGGGCTGAGCGAGCTGAGGTAAAGCTTGCCGCTGGCGGTACAATAAAACGGAACCCGTGTGCCGACCGGCAACTGAATGCGCAACGGCCATTTGGTTTCGACACGATCTATATAGATCATGCCGTCGCGTTCGGGCAGTGCCACGTTGACCGTCTCACCGATCTGCTCGGCCAGGCGGGTCAGGATCGCACCTCGCACGGTTCGAATGCGCAGCGATGACAGGATGCCCGAGGACAGGTTTCGCATCCGCGATCCGGGCGAGAAGCTGCGCCCGTCTATTTCGCGTTGAATGAATCCCTCGTGTTCGAGCGTGGCGAACAGGCGGTGGATTGTCGGCTTGGGCAGACCGAGGATCTGGTTGACCTCGGTCGGAGTTACGGGAACTCCGGCCGAGGCCATTTCTTCAAGGACGATCAACAGCCGGAGGTTGGTCGCAATGTTGTCTTGCTTCGAAGAGTTTTCGCTTTCGGTCACAAATATTCTCTAGATTTGCGGCACCAGTATCAGGGCCAGATCCGGTACCAAAGCCACCAAGAACCAGACACTGATCAGCGCAAACAGATAGGGCACCGTGTATTTCAGCAGTCGGAAGTACGGGACACCGGTCACGCTTGAGGCAACATAGAGGTTCAACCCGTACGGCGGGGTAATAAAGCCTATTGACGCACCAACAAGGAAAATCACCGAGAAATGTATCGGGTCGATACCGACCGTTGCCGCGATCGGCGCCAGGATCGGGGCCAGAATGATCGTGACCGGCAGCGATTCAAGGACCATGCCCGCGACAAAGACAATCGCCATGCTGGTCGCGAGGATCGGATAATAGCCCCCCATCCCGGTGACAAATTCCCCAATCACCTGCTGGGCCCCCAGCAGCGACAGGTTCTGTTGCATCACGACCGAGACACCGATCAGCGGTGCGAGAATGCCGGTGATCTGCGCCGAACGCACGACGACCGAGGGGATCTCGGTCAGTTTGAAGCCCTCGACGACCAGCATGTCGGCATATGTCTTGTCAGCGACGGGCGTGTCGGCATCGTTCTTCATCATCCTGTTCAGCGGATAACAGATCACCCCGACGATCAGACAGAAGCCGACAGTCACACCAGCGGCCTCGGTGGGCGAGAATTTCCCGGTGTAGATGCCCCACAACACCAGACCGATCGCGAAGAACCCCAACCATGCGCCGAAGCCGGTTTTCAGGATCTGGTTCAGGTTCAGCGGGATCAGGTGTCCCCAACCGTTGATGCGGCAGATGATCCAGCAGGCAAACTGCATGGCAACGACCATGAGCATGCCGGGCAGGATACCGGCGATGAACAGATCGGAAATCGACAGGTTCATCAGATAGCCATAGACGATGAAGATGATCGACGGCGGGATGATGATGCCCACGGTGCCGCCAGCCGCAGCCGTTGCCGCCGAAAACCGTTCGTCATAGCCGCCCTTGACCATTTCCGGGTGCAGCATCGACCCGATGGTGGCCGTGGTGGCCGAATTCGAGCCCGAGATTGCCGCGAACAGGCCGCAGGCGCCGATCGCCGCCATCGCAAGTCCGCCGCGCATCCAGCCAAGGCAGGAATAGGCAAAATCCGACAGGCGCTTCGCGATGCCGGATTTGTTGATCAGATCCCCGGTCAGGATGAACAACGGCATCGCGAGCAAGGCAAAGCCATCGGTGAAGACATCGGACAGGGCCGAGCCCACATTATCCAGCGTCTGTCCAAGGACAAAGGTCGTTCCAACCACCCAATAGGCAATGATCAGGAAAACCGGGACCCCGAGCATGAACAGGAACGTGACGCCGAGCGAAATGATGGTGATGATGGTGCTGTCGGTCATGATCAATCCGCTCCGATCACGGTGGGCCTGATCAACTGTTCGCCGCGGCGAAAGTTGGTGAAATCTTCAAGCCAGTTTTCCATGACGCGGCCTGCCATGAGGATAAAGGCGATGGGAACGGTGACCAGATACCACCACTGCATGAAATTGTCGGTCCCGGCGAGGATCTGAAAGTTCGAGGCCGAGTTCACGGTGACCCGCGTGCCCGTGACCACGACGATGACACAGAATCCCAGCCACAGAACCGCATCCAGCGACAGGCACAGCATTTGCAGGCTGCGCGGCATGGCATTGCGAAATTCGGCAAAGGCCAGATGGGTGCGAAGCCGGATATTGTAGGAACATCCGAACCAGGTCATCACCAGAAACAGGACTGGCGGAAGTGTCGTGGACCAGGGCGCCTGAACCGAAAAGGCAAAGCGGCGGATCACCTCGACAAAGATGATGATCGCAATCGCGAGGTAGGTGTAGACCATCACGCTGCGTTCGAAATGCCGGTCGATCAGCGGAAACCTGCTGTAAAGCACCGATACGATCAGGCCCCCCAGCACAGTCGCGAGGGTACCGACGACCCAGACTCCCTGGGTGGATAGTGATTTGCTGATTGTCCAGGCGTCTCCGCTGCCGAAGGCGGACAATATTCCAATGACATCTGACCATAGCGACATGGTCATCTCCTCCGTGGTGGGACCGCCCCCGCAACGGCGGGGCCTCCGGTCAATGTTCGCAAGTTGACCGGCCACCCCGAAAAAACGGGGCGGACCGGATGAGCCATCGGCTGTCTGTCAGCCCTTCCACCAGCGGCGCGGTTCGACGTTTTCGGCCCGAGTGTCGAGCGGGATCTGGCGCGCGATGTCATAGATTTCCTGATAGGTGTCGATCCCGCCGGCCCAGGCGTTCAGGCGCTCGCGCCACTGTTCCCAAAGCTGCGGCTGGTATTGCGGCGAACACATTTCTTCGGCGATCTTGATCTCGCTGTCGGGCAGGAAGGCGCAGCGCACGTTGTCCTGGACGAACATGGTGTCGGGCAGCTGCGGGTCTGAAAAGCCGACCGTATTGACCAGCGCCGCCTCGTTGGCGCCCTGCACGTGAACCTGGGCCCAATAGGCAGATTCCATCACGGCGTCCTGAAGGTAGCCCTCGAGGCTGTTGAAGACCTTGGTCGACATCGAGGTATGTTCGGTGCCGCAGAAGAATTTCAGGTCGACGGATTGGGACACCACGGGCGTCATCCCCGCATAGGCCACCGCAGAGGCCCAGGTTTCGGCGCCGTCGATCAGACCCTGGCGCAGACCGTCCAGAGTTTCCTCCCAGGCGACCGGCACCGGGTTGAGGTTGAGCGCCTGCATCGCGATGCGGCCAAGTTGGGTTCCGGTCACCCGGTTCTTGGTTCCGAACAGCTGTTCCACCTTGGTGACGGTCGGCTGCTTGTCCCATTTCATGCCCATTTGCAGGCCGCGCAGTTCACAATGCGAGAACAGGAATTTCAGTCCGTGGCGCTCTTCCAGGGGGTCGCGCAGGATGCGCTGCGAGTCGGGGCTGTACAGGAAATGGTACTGCGACGCCCGGGTCGGGAACATGTAGGCATAGTCCAGAACGTTCAGATAGGGCGCCGCACCGGCTGAGTTCTGGGTCGAGGCGGCATAGATGTCGACGATGCCGAGCTGGGTCTTTTCCACACAGCTTGTCTGACCGCAGATCTGGTTGTCGCCGATGAACTCGATGCGGATCTCGCCGTCGGTCCGACCCTCGAGATCGCGGGCGAATTCCAGCGCCCCCATGCGTTCGATCAACAGGTTACGGGAGTTGAAGCCAGACGCGCCGAATTTGAGCGTGTGCTTGGCCGGCTTGGAAAAGCGGCGGTCATAGGTCGATTCCGCTGCCCTTGCCAGACTGGCGATGCTCATCGCGCCGCCAAAGCTGCTGGCTGCCAGCAAAGTCGAGCTCATGCCGTATTGCCCTGCCAGCTTGAACAGGTCCCGTCTGTTGATCCGGCTCAGTTTCTCTCCGACACCCATGAGGTTCCTCCCTTTATGGTGTTTATTTTTTTGATACTTGTGGTCTCATTATTAGTCACTTATTGAAATATCACGCAAGGTAAAAGATTCACCGCTCAAGACGCCAGCTCAGGAGGAGGATGCGATGGGAATGACCGAGGCGGACTATGTGGTCATAGGCGCAGGCTCGTCCGGGTGTGTTCTGGCAAATCGCCTGAGCGCCGATCCCAGGGTGAAGGTCGTCCTGCTCGAAGCGGGAGGCCGCGACTGGAACCCCTGGATCCACATCCCGGTCGGCTACTTCAAGACCATCCACAATCCGAACGTCGACTGGTGTTATCAGACAGAACCCGACCCCGGTCTGAACGGCCGGTCGATCGAATGGCCGCGCGGCAAGGTTCTGGGCGGGTCATCCTCACTGAACGGGTTGCTCTATGTGCGCGGGCAGCCGCAGGATTACGACCGCTGGCGGCAGATGGGCAACACCGGCTGGGGCTGGGACGACGTGCTGCCGCTGTTCAAACGGGCCGAGCGGAACGAACGCGGCGCAGACGAGTTTCACGGCGATCAGGGGCCTCTCTCGGTCTCGAACATGCGCATCCAGCGCCCGATCACCGATGCCTGGGTCGCCGCCGCACAGGGCGCGGGGTACAAATTCAACCCCGACTACAATGGCGCCGATCAGGAAGGCGTCGGTTTTTTCCAGCTGACCTCGAAGAACGGGCGGCGGTGCAGTGCCGCGGTTGCCTATCTGAACCCGGTCCGCTCGCGCGACAACCTGCGGATCGTCACCCGCGCGCAGGTCGAACGGATCGTGATCGAAGACAAACGCGCCACCGCCGTGACCTATACCGACCGCAGCGGCACGGTGCAGACCGTCCGCGCCAACCGCGAGATCATCCTGTCGGGCGGCGCGATCAACTCACCGCAACTGTTGATGCTGTCGGGGATTGGCGAGGCCGAGCAACTTGCCCGCCACGGCATACCCGTGCAGCAGGATCTCTATGGCGTCGGCAAGGGCCTGCAGGACCATTTGCAGGCGCGTCTCGTCTATAAATGCAAGGAACCAACCCTGAACGACGAGGTGTCATCGCTCTATGGGCAGGTCCGGATCGGGTTGAAATACCTGATGTTCCGCGCGGGTCCGATGACCATGGCAGCCAGTCTGGCGACCGGATTCCTGAAGACCAACGAGGATCTCGAGACCCCTGACATCCAGTTCCACGTTCAGCCGCTGTCGGCGGAAAACCCCGGCAAGGGGGCTGACAAGTTCTCGGCATTCACCATGTCGGTCTGCCAGCTGCGCCCGGAAAGCCGGGGCGAGATCCGGCTGGCCAGCGGCGATCCCCGCGCCTATCCGAAGATCATTCCAAACTACCTGTCCACGGAAACCGACTGCCGCACCATCGTCGCCGGCGTGAACATCGCGCGCAGGATCGCCCGCCATGCCCCGCTGAACACCAAGATTTCCGAGGAATACCGCCCGCACCCGGGTCTCGACATGAACGACTATGACGCGACGCTCGACTGGGCGCGCAACAACACCGCTTCGATCTATCACCCGACAGGGACCTGCAGGATGGGTCAGGGCAAGACCGCGGTCGTCGACGAGCGTCTGCGCGTCCACGGCATTCGCGGCCTGCGGGTGGCGGATTGCTCGATCATGCCGGAAATCGTCTCGGGCAACACCAACGCGCCGGCGATCATGATCGGCGAAAAGGCGAGCGACCTGATCATCGCCGACCGCAACCAGCCGATCTGATCCCTTTCAACCTGACAACACACCATTCGCTTTGTGGAGGAGCCCCCAATGAAAATGACGACAGAAGAGGCCTTTGTTAAGGTTCTGCAGATGCATGGCATCGACAATGCCTTTGGTATCATCGGGTCTGCAATGATGCCGATCTCGGACCTTTTTCCGGCCGCGGGGATCAAGTTCTGGGATTGTGCCCATGAAACCTCGGGCGGCATGATTGCCGACGGCTACACCCGCGCCAGCGGCAAGATGAGCATGGCGATCGCGCAGAACGGCCCCGGCATCACCAACTTCGTCACGCCGATCAAGACCGCCTACTGGAACCACACGCCGATGCTGCTGGTGACGCCTCAGGCGGCCAACAAGACCATCGGTCAGGGCGGTTTTCAGGAAATCGAGCAGATGAAGCTGTTCGAGGACATGGTCTGCTATCAGGAAGAGGTTCGCGACCCCTCCCGCATGGCCGAGGTGCTGAACCGCGTGATCGAGAAGGCATGGCGCGGATGTGCGCCGGCGCAGATCAACGTTCCGCGCGATTTCTGGACGCAAGTGATCGACATCGAGCTGCCGCAGATCATTCGGCTCGAGCGCCCGCAGGGCGGCACCGAGGCCGTCAGGGAAGCGGCGAGGCTGCTGTCCGAGGCAAAGTTCCCCGTCATCCTGAACGGCGCGGGGGTCATCCTGTCGGGCGGCATCGACGCCTCTGTCAGGCTTGCCGAGGCGCTCGATGCGCCGGTGGCCTGCGGCTATCAGCACAACGATGCCTTCCCGGGCTCCCACCCTCTGGCGGTCGGTCCGCTGGGCTACAACGGCTCCAAGGCGGCGATGGAACTGATCCGGCAGGCCGACGTCGTTCTGGCGCTTGGCAACCGCCTGAACCCGTTCAGCACCCTGCCGGGGTACGGCATCAACTACTGGCCGCAAGACGCCCGGATCATCCAGGTCGACATCAACTCTGACCGCATCGGTCTAACCAAGAAGGTCGACGTGGCCATTCAGGGCGACGCAAAGCTGGTGGCCGAGCAATTGCTGGCACAACTCGCCGATGGCGCGGGCGACGCCGGCCGCAAGGAGCGCAAGGATCTGATCGCGCTGACCAAATCGCGTTGGGCGCAAGAGCTGTCCTCGATCGACCACGAGGACGACACCGATGAAGGCGTGACCTGGAACGAGCGTGCGCGAAATCGCCAGCCCAAACATATGTCGCCCCGTCAGGCCTGGCGCGCCATCATGTCTGCCATGCCGAAAGACGCCATCGTGTCTTCGGACATCGGCAACAACTGTGCCATCGGCAACGCCTATCCGTCGTTCGAGCAAGGCCGCAAATATCTGGCGCCGGGTCTCTTCGGCCCCTGCGGCTATGGCTTGCCGGCCATCCTCGGCGCCAAGATCGGTTGCCCGGATGTGCCGGTGGTGGGCTTTGCCGGTGACGGGGCCTTCGGCATTTCCATGAACGAAATGACGTCCTGCGGCCGTGGCGACTGGCCTGCGATCACCATGATCGTCTTCCGCAACTATCAGTGGGGCGCCGAAAAGCGGAACACCACGCTGTGGTTCGATGACAACTTCGTCGGCACCGAACTGAACGAGGGCGTCAACTATGCGGAAATCGCCAACGGCTGCGGCCTCAAGGGTGTTCAGGTGACCACGATGGAGCAACTGACGGACGTGCTGAACACGGCCATCGAAGAGCAGATGAAGGACAACGTCACCACCTTCATCGAGGTGGTTCTCAACCAGGAACTGGGTGAGCCGTTCCGCCGCGACGCGATGAAAAAGCCCGTGAGCGTTGCCGGGATCGACGCCTCGGACATGCGCCAGCAGCAGATCGGCTGATGGCCACGAAACCGAGGGGGGCCTGTGTCAGCGTCTCCCTCGCATTTCCTGACCCCGCCACCGTGGCGGGGCACGCCATCACCTGTTTGCACCGCCCGGCGTCAAGCATCTGGCGCACGGTCAAGGCGGCCCTGTCCGATGCCCGGTCCGCGCCAGTTCGTTTCGGCAACGAACGGCAGGCCGGGCACCCCCGGCATTCCCCCCTCCCCTGAATTCCCGGAGCCTTGCCATGAAACCTCTGCAAATCCTGCTGGCAAATGCCGCGAGGTCGGATCGCAAGATCGCGCTCAGCGAAGGCACCGACCCGCGGGTGATCGAGGCCGCGGTCATGGCCCGCCAGCAAAGGGTCGCCCGCATCGCGCTGGTGGGAAGTACCGCAGAGATCGCAGCCGGGCTGGCAGCGGCGGGTGGTGCCGCGCTGGACGGGATCGAAATTCACGACCCCACCGCGACGCCGCTGGCCCGGCCGATGGCGGATCGCTATCTGGCGCTGCGCAAGCATAAAGGTGCCACAGCCGAAACCGCCGCCGCCGCGATCCGGAACCCCCATGTCTTTGCCGCCCTTCTTGTCCGTATGGGGCTGGCCGATGGCACCGTCGGCGGTGCCGCAACCACCACGGCGGAGATCGTGCGCACGGCAATCCAGACGATAGGCAAAGCGCCGGACGCAAAGCTCGTCTCCAGCTTTTTCCTGATGCTGTTCTGCAAGGATCACCACGAAACAAAGGGCGCGCATGTCTTTGCGGATGCCGGACTGGTCATCGACCCGGACGCCCGTGAAATGGCCGAAATTGCCTGCGCCTCGGCGGCGTCCTTCAAACAACTGGTGGGCGAGACGCCACGCGTTGCCATGCTGTCGTTTTCCACACGCGGCAGTGCCAGCCATGAAAAGGTGTCAAAGGTCGTGCAGGCCACCCGACTGGTGCGCGAAATGGCCCCGGACATGATCGTCGATGGCGAGATTCAGTTCGATGCCGCCTTTGTGCCCGAGGTGGCCAGATCGAAGGCCGCCGATTCCGCGCTGGGAGGCGCTGCCAATGTCTTTGTCTTTCCCAACCTCGATTCGGGCAATATCGCCTACAAGGTTGCGCAGCGCGTTGGCGGGGCCGTGGCAATCGGGCCGATCCTGCAGGGGCTGGCCAAACCCGCAAACGATCTGTCGCGTGGCTGCAGCGCCGAAGATGTCCTGCACATAATCGCGGTGACCGCCGCACAGGTGGGCTAGAACGCCCCGACGCAATCCTTCGCACGCGACCCAACCTCGCGCCAGAAAATCTGCCTGCATTCCAGAGGCATAGACTGTCGCCTTTCCATCAGGCCCTGATGCCGGGACCGCCCAGTGCCGACGCGCGGCGGATCACGGCTTTGCCGGCGGAATGACGGATTCCCGTTCGACAAGCGCGCATTCCAGCTTGATCGGATTGCGGGTGACGGCAAGGCCGTCGGGGCCGTCGAACGCCTGTTCGACCGCCCAGCGACCCATCGCCCGGCTTGGCAGGATCAGCGAGGTCAATGGTGGCGACATGTGGCGGGCAACTTCGGTGTCGTCATATCCGACAACCGAGATGTCCTCGGGGATCCTCCGCCCCATCTCCTTCAACGCCTCGTAGCAGCCGATCGCCATGCGGTCGTTCTGACAGAAGATCGCCGTCGGCGGCAGGTCGAGCGCCATCAACGCGCGCGTGCCCCGGTATCCCGCACTGGGGGACCAGTCTCCCTCGACCACCAGTTCGGGGGCAAAGGGGATGTCGGCGGTCGCAAGCGCGTTGCGATAGCCCTGCAGACGATCCTGCGCCGCCTCCATGAAGATCTCGCCGGTGATGGTCCCGATCCGGCGGTGCCCGGCATCGAGAAGCGCATTGGTCGCCCTGTGCCCGCCCGCGATCTCGCCCGGCACGACTGCCGGCAGGGCGCCATCGCGGGAATAGCAGTTCAGCATCACGACCGGGATCGAGGTTTCGCGCAGCGCATTCGGGATCTCGACCACGCGCGTGAAGATGCAGGTATAGATGATCGCCCGAACTTCCATCTCGATGAACATCTCGACGGTCCGCGGCTCCAGCATCGGATCGTTGTCGGTCTCGGCCACCAGAACGATGGCATCCATCTGGCGGGCGATCTGGCGTACCCCGTCGAACATGACGATGCCCTCGGGGCTGGTCGAGATATTGTCGATCACCAGCGCGATCGTGCCTTCGCCACTGCTCCGGTTCCGCCGCTGTCCCGACATCTGCGCAGGCTTGTAGTCGAGGTCCCTTGCGACCTGCAGCACCCGCTGGCGCGTCGGCTCGGAAATATTGGCAGAGGTGTTTCCGTTCAGGACAAACGAGACCGTCGATTGCGAACATCCCGCCACGCGGGCGATGTCCTGCATGGTAACGCGCTGCGTGCCCGATACCTTTCCCACCCCCGACTTTTCGCCCTGAGATTTCATCCGATCCTCGCCTGGCATCCGCCCTGTTTAGTCTTCCGCCCGGCGCGTTCAAGTGGCGGCGCCCCCCTTGCCGCGCTGTCGTCGCCCCGCCGCGCGTCAGGTGACGGCAAGGACCCGCGCCGCGGGGAAACCTGCCGCGATCGCCCCGCTCCAGTCCTCGACCTTCTCAGCCGGCACCAGAGCGACGATCGAGCCGCCAAAGCCGCCGCCGGTCTGGCGCGCGCCGAGCGCGCCGAGGGCAAGTGCCGCCTCGACAAGGGCATCGGTCTCGGCAACCGTGATCTCGTAGTCGTCGCGCTCGGACGCGTGGCTTTCGATCATCAGCCGGCCGAAAGCCGCGGCGTCGCCCGCTGTCAGGGCGGCAAGCCCGTCAAGCGCACAGCGATTGTCGGTGACGATATGGCGGGCGCGGCGGTTCAGTGGCGCGGGCAAGGCAGCGATCCGGTCCATGTCCTCGGGTCCAAGGTCGCTCAGCATCCCGACCCCCAGCGCTGCACAGGCGGCATGGCATTCGGCCACGCGCGTCGCATAGCCGTCTTCGGTCAACTGGTGGCTGACACCGGAATGGACGATGACGAACCGGTGCCCGGGCAACGAGGGGGCGGGCGTATAGTCGAGCGTGCGGGTGTTGAGAAACAGCACCTTGCCCGGTTCGCCGACCGAGGATGCAAACTGGTCCATGATCCCGCAGGGCATCCCGACAAAGTCGTTTTCGACCGCGCGCGCCTTGATCGCGGTTTCGACCGGGCTCAACACCTTGCCGAACAGCGCATTCGCGGCGCGCAGGCTCGCGACCTCGAGCGCCGCCGAGCTCGACAGCCCCGCCCCCATGGGCAGCGTTGTGATAAGCGCAAGCCGCACGCCGGTCTCGGCGACCTCCTCGGCCACGACCGCCTTCAGGCAGCCAAGGACATAGTCCGACCACCGCCGCTCGGCCCCGTCGGTGATGGCGCGGGTCTCGGCATCGTGGAAGGTGTCGGAATAGGCTTCGATGACGCCCGGGGCCGATCCGCGCCCCATGGCGATGGCAACCCCCATGTCCCGCAACGCCATCGGCAGCACATAGCCCCCGTTATAGTCCGTATGCTCGCCCAACAGGTTGACCCGCCCGGGCGCGGCAACGACGGTCTCGGGGGCTTCCCCGAACCGCGCCTCGAAGGCGGCCGCAACCGCCTGCAATTGTTCGGCTTCGGTCATGCGCCACTCCCCTGCCGCAGGGCGTCCTTGTAATGCACCTCTGAAAGATCCCGCAGTCGCGCTGCGGCCGTCTCAGCGGTCAGATCCCGCTGCGCCTCGGCCAGCATCTCGTAGCCGACCATGAACTTGCGCACCGAGGCCGACCGCAGCAGCGGCGGATAGAAATGCGCATGAAGCTGCCAGTGCCCCCACCGACCCGGCCGCGTCGGTGCCCCGTGCCAGCCCATGGTATAGGGGAACTCGGTCTCGAACAGGTTGTCATAGCGGGTGCAGAGCGATTTGAGCACCTCGGCCAGCGCGTCCCGCTCGCTTGCGGTCAGATCGGGCAGCCGCAGCACCCGGCGTTTCGGCAGCACCAGCGTCTCGAACGGCCAGACCGCCCACCATGGCACGACGACGATCCAGTCGTCGTTCTCGACGACGACCCGCTCGCGCTTTTCGGCCTCGGCCAAAGCATAGTCCAGCAACAGGACGCGCCCGGTCTCCTGCATATGGCGGGCCTGGCAGGCGTCTTCGCGGGCAACTTCGTTCGGCAGGAAATTCGAGGCCCAGACCTGGCCGTGGGGATGAGGCTGCGAACAGCCCATGACAGCGCCCTTGTTCTCGAACACCGCAACCCAATCGTATCTCGCGCCCAGTTCCTCGACCTGCGCCGCCCAGGTATCGACGATCAGGCGGATCGAGCCGAGGTGCAACTCTGGCAGGGTCAGGTCGTGGCGTTCCGAGAAACAGATGACACGGGCGGTGCCGCGGACGTTCTGCGCCCGGAACAGCGGATCGCCGGTCGTGCCGCCATCGGGGCTGTCGGACAACAGCGCCGGGAAGTCGTTGTCGAAGACAAAGGTTCCCTTGTAGTCGGGGTTTGTCGCCCCCGAGTTCCGGGTGTTGCCGGCACACAGATAGCAGCCCGGATCGTGCCGTGGCTTGTCGTCCAGCACGGGTTCTTCCTGGCGTCCCTGCCAGGGCCGCTTGTTGCGATGGGGCGAGACCAGCACCCATTCGCCTGTCAGCGGGTTAAAGCGACGGTGCGGCGCATCGCTGGAAGCAGTTTCTGTGGCCATGTCCACGCGGTTCCTTACCTCGCCCCCGCGAAGGGGCCGTAACTTGGCGCCTGGTGCCAGCGCCAGGCGGTTTCGATGATGGTCTCAAGCTCGGCATAGCCCGGCTTCCAGCCGAGCAGCGATTTGGCGCGGGCGCTGTCGGCCACCAGAATACCGGCATCGCCCGCCCGCCGGGGCGCCATCTCGAACGGGATCTCGCGGCCGGTGACGCGGCTTGCGGCCTGCATCACCTCGAGCGTGGTGAACCCGTTGCCATTGCCAAGGTTGAAGACATGGGCGCCCGGCTCGTCATCCATGAAGTCGAGCGCCTTCAGATGCGCCGAGGCGAGGTCCAGCACGTGGATATAGTCGCGGATGCAGGTGCCATCGCGGGTGTCGTAATCCGCGCCAAAGACGCTCAGCTTGTCGCGCAGCCCCAGCGCCGCCAGCAGGACCAGCGGGATCAGATGGGTTTCGGGGGCGTGCGCCTCGCCGATCGTGCCGTCGGGATGGGCGCCCGCGGCGTTGAAATAGCGCAGGCAGACCGACCGCAGGCCGTAAGCCGTCGCCATGTCCGACAGCATCTGCTCGACCATCCGCTTCGACCAGCCATAGGGGTTGATCGGCGCCAGGGGATGGGTCTCGTCGATCAAATCGGTCAGCGGATTGCCAAAGACCGCGGCGGTGGAGGAAAAGACCAGCTTTTCCACCCCGGCCGCCCGCATTGCGTCAAGCAGGTTCAGGGTTCCGACCACATTGTTGCGATAGTAGAGGTCGGGCGCGGCAACCGACTCCCCGACTGCGATCAGCGCCGCAAAATGGATGACCGCATCCACATTGTGGCGATCGAAGACCCCTGCCAGATCGGCGGGGTTCAGCAGATCGCCCCGCTCCAGCGTCACCCCCGCGATTGCCTGTTCATGGCCCTGCGAAAGATTGTCGAAGACCACGACGCCGTGGCCTGCTTCCTGCAGAAGCCGGACCATGTGAGAGCCGATATAGCCGGCCCCGCCGCAGACAAGAACATTGCGCTTCATTTCCGCTCTTTCGTATCCGGGGTCCCCGCCGGCATCGCGCCCGGCCGAGGTTCGAAGACAACGCCGCAACCCGGCACTTCGACGTCTCCGTAGCAGATCGTTTCGGGGCTGTAGTTCAGCCAGATCCGGTGCGTGACGGTGTCTCGGCGCCGAAGGCCATCGGGCAGATCCTCGGCCGTCAGCCCGGCTGCGGTAGACGCCCTGCGCAACACGCGGTCAAGCGCGATCTGATCCGGCCAGCCGCCCAGATACCAGACCCCTCCGGTCGCCATCAACGCGGGCACGCCATCGACCGCGCGCATCAGGACATCCGCCGTGCCTTCAAGCTCCTCCCGCCAATGACGGAAGACCCCGCCACCGTCGAGCGGCACGACGCTGACCGGCGGCAGGCTTTCGACCCGCGCCACAGTGCAGTCGAGCCCCGGCAGCGCCGGCGGCAACGGCACCGGGATCGCGAACTCTGCCGTCTTGCAATTGCTTCGCGGCCCAAGGATGGCAATGCCGTCAAAGCCTGCCAGCGCGGTGCGCAGGTCGTCGGGCAGCGTGGCGAGCCCCGGCGCCAGCACCATGCGATATCCCGACAGATCGCGCGTCGTCGGCGGCACGATGTCGATGTTGAACCCAAGCCGCCGCAAGCCGCGATAGACATCGAGCATCAGCGGGAAATATTCGAAATCGCGCCCCTGCGGCTGGGTCTTCCAGGCCCAGGCGCTGGCATAATCGTAGACCAACGCAACCTCACCCGGCGCGCAACCGACCTCGCCCAGATCCTCCATCTCCGCCAGCTCGCGCGCAACTTGCGCCGCCTCGGCCAGCGCGGGGGCTGGCGCGCTGTCGGGGCGCAGCAGGCCCGCGTGCATCTGTTCCTGCGCAAAGGGCGCTTGACGCCAGCGGAAATAGCTGACGGTTTCAGCCCCATGGGCGAAGGCCTCCCAAGCCCAGAGCCGGGCCATTCCGGGCAGCGGAGCCGGGTTCCAGGCGGCCCAGTTCACCGGCCCGGGTTGTTGCTCCATGACCCACCAGCGGCCGCGCCCCACCGCGCGATAAAGGTCGTGGTGAAACGCCTGCATGTCCGGGTCGCCCTGACGCAGGAAGCGATGGCGATGCGTTGCGTCCGTGGTCAGATGATCGGAGAGCGAGCCCAGCGGATAACTGTCCCAGCTTGCGACATCGAGATCCGCGCCAAGGTTGAAATGGTCGAAACCGGTTTCGCCGCCCATGTAGTTGTGGATCAGCGGCGCATCGGTAAAACGGCGCAGCACTTCGACCTGCACCCGGTTGAACGCTGCCACCTCGTCCGAGGCGAAGCGGCGGAAATCCATCACCTGCGCCGGGTTCGGTTCCGTCACCGTCAGGTTCGGCAATCCGATCTGGTCGAAGCTCGTGTATTCCATCGACCAGAAGACATTGCCCCAGGCCCGGTTCAGCGCCTGCGGCGACTGGTATTTCTGCGCCAGCCAGTCCCGGAAGCCTGCAAGCGCCGACGCGGAATAGCTGAGCGTCGTGTTGTGGCAGCCATATTCGTTGTCGATCTGCCAGGCCGCGACATGCGGGTTGCGGCCATAGCGTTCGCCAAGGCTGGTGACGATCTTTGCGCATTCCTCGCGATAGCCGGGATGGCTGAAACAATAATGCCGGCGCGAACCGAAGCCGCGGGGGTGTCCGTCCGCGTCGAGCGCCAGCATGTCGGGGTGCCGGTCGAGCACCCAGCGCGGCGGCGTGGCCGTCGGTGTGCCCAGCACCACCTTCAGCCCGGCGGCGCCCAGCGTTTCAATCGCGCGGTCGAGCCAGTCGAACTCGAACCGGCCGGGCTCGGGCTCCATCCGGGACCAGGCGAACTCGCCGATCCTGACCCATGTCAGCCCCGCCTCGGCCATGCGCGCGGCATCTTCGGCCCAGACCGCCTCGGGCCAGTGTTCGGGGTAATAGCAGACGCCAAGGCTGCGTTTCATCGTGTCCTCCAATGTGCTCTCGGATCGGCGTTCACAGACGCACGCCCTCCAGCACCCACATGGTTTCCGGGAAGGCCCAGGGCAGCGTCACGCCGCGGCCCATCAAGGCCGCGCCGCTGAGGCTCAGCGGCCGGGATTTGAGCGTCGGCGACCCGCGCGACGGTCCGGGCGCATCGCCCCGGTTGATCAGCTCGACGCGGTAGCGCGCGGCGGGATCAAGGCGCGTCAGTCGCAAGGGCCGCGGCGAGATCTGGACCGAGGTCGCTGCCCGTCCGGCAAAGACGACAAAGCGGCTGCCATCCTCGGCCATCTGCTGTTCGGCAATGATGGCGGGGTCAGCGCTGTCGAGCCGCAGGATGTCGGCGCGCACCGTCCAGTCGCGGTTCGCCTTCCACCAGCCGGTCACCTCGCGCAGCACGGCCGCCTCGTCCGCGGTCAGCTCGCGCGGGTCCATCTCGAACCCCATGTGGCGCTGTGCGGCAACCCAGGCGCGGAACCGGATGTCGAGAACCCGCCCCGAGGTGTGGCAGGTCCGCGGGCCGACATGGCTGCCGGTCACGGCCATCGGCAGGAACAGCGCCGCGTCGCGCTGGATGCGCAGGCGCTCCAGCGCATCGTTGCTGTCCGACAGCCAGACCCGGTGGCTCCGCGACAGCACGCCAAAGTCGATCCGTCCGCCGCCCGAGGCGCAGCTTTCGAACTCGACGCCCGGATGGGCGGCGCGCAGCAGGTCGAGCAGGGCATAGAAACCGCGCGCCTGAGCGGCATCGGGCGCGGGCAGCACCCGGTTGTGATCCCATTTGACATAGTCGACGTCACAGGACCCCAGCACGGCGTCGATCTTCTGAAACAGATGCTCGCGGACCTCTGCCCGGCTCAGGTCCAGCACATATTGCTGGCGGCCGGGGATCTGGCTGACCGGGCCGAGGCGCCAGTCGGGATGGTGGCGGAACAGTTCGCTTGCCTCGTTGACCATCTCGGGTTCGAACCAGAGGCCGAAGGTCATGCCAAGACCGTGGATATGCTCGACCAGCGGTCCGAACCCGTCCGGAAACTTGCGCCGGTCGATGTCCCAGTCGCCGAGCGACGTGGTGTCGTCGTCGCGCCGCCCGAACCAGCCATCGTCGAGCACGAAGCGTTCGGCGCCCAGATCGGCGGCGCGGCTGGCGATGTCCTTCAGTTCGGCAAGATCATGGCGGAAATAGACCGCTTCCCAGCAATTGTAATGCACCGGCCGCGGTCTGGCCGGGTCGGGCCAGGGCACCACCCGGTCGCGCAGATGGCGCTGAAAGGCAACGGCACAGCCATTCAGCCCCTGCGTGGAGAAAGCAAGGCAGAGCGTTGCGGTCTCGAACCTCGGCGCCGCTTCCCGCTCGCTGCCCGCAGCATGGCCGAACTGGATCTGACGGCGGCCATCGGGAAGCTCTTCGGCCAGCATCCGGTGCCCGCCCGACCAGCCATAATGCAGCGCATGGGCCTCGCCGCCGGTATTCGTGGCGCCGCGGCCGGGCAGGAAAAGACCCGGGAAGTGGGAATGATCGGTGCGGCCGGTCGGGTTGTCGCGCGCGCGGATCCCCGCGGACCAGGGGCTTCGTACGGGCTGAAACTCGCCGCACCAGCGCCCGGCGAAGTCGATCATCTCGTCGGCCAGTTGTGGCCCGGGCAGCACGGGTGCCGCCAGCCAGTGCAGCCGCAGCGGGCGGTCGGCCTCGATGGCGGCGGCGGTCTCGATCACGCCCGTCGCGGGGACGGCCGCAAAGCGAGCGACATAGCTCAACCCAAGTGCCGGATCGGTGCAGGTGAAGGTCAGCGTACCGTCGCCATCCTCGGCCGCGGACAGCCGGAAGGCGGGCAACAGCGGCGCACCATCGGCTTCGGCCACAACCAGACCGGGCTGTCCGGGAAAGCTGCGCCCAGCCTCGGGGCAGATCGACAGTGGTGGCGGGGCGTCAAGCATCCCGCCGGTCACGTCGATCACGGCGGCGGCGGCAAGGTCCGCGAGGTCTTCCCCCTCGGGCAGCGCCGGCCCCCAGTAGATCGCTTCGGGCATGCCAAGCGCGCCGTCCTCCGCGCCGCGCGCGAAGGCGATGGGACGGGCCGCCAGAACCAGCGTCTGGCCCGGCGTGTCGAGGCGCCAGCAACGGGTCGCGTCCTGGCTCACTTGACCGCGCCCAGCGTCAGACCGGCGATGAAGTGCCGCTGCATCAGGAAGAACATGGCGACGGGCGGCAGGGCCGCCACGATGGCCCCGGCCGACACCAGCTGCCATTGGGCAATCCACTGGCCATTCAGCGAATAGAGCCCCGCCGTCACCGGCTGGGTCGAGGATGAGGTGGTCAGCACCGTGGCCCAGAAATAGTCGTTCCAGATGAAGGTGAAGATCAGCACCGAGAGCGCCGCGATCGCGGGCCGCATCAGTGGCAGCACCACGTACCAGAAGATGCGGACCTCGCTGACGCCTTCGACGCGCGCGGCCTCGATCAGCTCGCGCGGCAACATGCGGATGAAGTTGCGCATGAAGAGCGTACAGAACCCGGTCTGGAACGCGACGTGGAACAACACCAGCCCCAGCGTGGTGTTATAAAGACCCATGTTCACCGTCATGTTGCGCACCGGAACCATCAGGATCTGGAACGGCACGAAATTGCCCGCAACGAACATGAAGAAGATCCACAGATTGCCGCGGAAGCGATAGATCCCCAGCGCAAAGCCGGTCAGGCAGGACAGCGTCAGCGTGCCGATCACCGTCGGGATCGTGACCTTGAACGAGTTGAAGATGTACTGCCCGATCAGCGAGTTCTGGAAGATGTCGGAATAGTTCGAGAATGCCAGACTGGATGGCGGACCGAAGTAGTTGCCCGAGGCAAGGTCCGAGGCGGGCTTGACCGAGGTGATCGCGACCCCGATCAGCGGCAGCAGCCAGACGATCAGTGCCACGGGCAGCGCGAGTTGATAGCCGATGCGGACGGCCGGCGAGGCCTGTTCTACGGGGCGTGGAAACATCTCAAAGCCCTTTGCGCTCGTCGTCCACCATCTTCCAGATGAAACCGGAGATGAAGACCATCATGATGAGGAACAGGATCACGGCGATGGCGGCGCCATATCCCATGCGATAGCCGTATTCCGACAGCGCCTGCTCGTACATGTAGAAGCTGAGCACGCGGGACGACCCGAAGGGGCCGCCATCGGTCATGATCGAGACCAGATCGAAACTGCGCAGCGCGCCGATCACGGTCACGACCACGGCCATGAAGGTGGCGGGGCGCAGCTGCGGCAGGATCACATACCACAGCATCTTCCAGCCCTTGGCGGCATCGAGACGCGCGGCCTCGACCTGTTCGGGATCGACGGCGTTGAGACCGGTCAGGAACAGGATCATGCAATAGGCGATCTGCGGCCAGAGCCCGGCCAGGATGATCCCGTAGGTCACGAGGTTCGGATCGGCGAGGATCGCGACCCCGTGCCCTGTGGCCCATTCGATCAGGCGATAGAACAGGCCGAAATTCGGCGCGTAGAACCACGAAAAGATCAGCCCGACCACAACCTGCGAGATCACGAAGGGAAAGAAGAACAGCGACTTGTAGATCCGGATGCCGCGCACCGTCTGATTGAGAAAAATCGCGATCCCCAGCCCCGCCGGCACCGCCAGCATGTAAAGGACCAGCCAGATCACGTTGTTCTTCAGCGAGGTATAGAACGCCTCGTCGTCGAACAGTTCCGTGTAGTTGCCAAGGCCCACCCATTCCTTCGGACCGAGACCGTCCCAGTCGAAGCCCGAGAGCCAGAAGCTCTGGAATACCGGGATGATGACATAGACCATGAAGAACAGGACGCCCGGAACCAGAAACAGGTAGGGGGTCAGTCTTTGCTGGTTCTCACGCCACCACGTCCGGCGCGGTGTGCCCGTGCTTGCAACGCTCATCTGTGCTGCCCTTCCGACTGTCCTGCGGGAACGGGTCCGCCCTGCGGCGGACCCGAAGGCGGTGCGGCCAGACGGGCCGCATCGGTCAGTTTACTTGTAGACCCGCTGCCGGGCCTTCTCGAGCCGGTCGAGGATATTGTCGAGCTGGCCGGGCTGCACCATGAACTGCTGGAACCCTTCCATGCCGATCTTGGCCATCTCGGCCGGCGCATCGCGGTCGAAGAACTGCGCAATCCCGCCCGGCGTGGTCGACAGCAGCTCGAAGCCCGCCTGCACGAAGGGATCGTCGGCCACCTCGGCATTCTTGTTGACCGGCAACTGGCCGATGGTCGCGTTGACCACCGACTGCGCCTCGGGCGTGGCGACGAAGGCGAGGAATTTCTTGGCGTCCTCGGGGTTCTTGGCGCCCGCCGGGATGTGCATGCTTTCGGTCGGCGCGTCTTCGGCCCTTGGAACGTCCGGGTTGATGGTCGGGAACGGCATGAAGCCGATCGACTCCTCGGACATCCCGCCTTCCTTCAGCACCGCCACCAGGAAGTTGCCCATGACATAGTTTGCAGCCTTGCCCTGCACCATCAGTGCCGCGGCATCCTGCCAGTCGAGCGCGGCGTGGTTCGCGGTGATGTATCCCGGCGCCACCAGCTTGTCCCACTCGGCGAACACGGCCTTCACCCGGTCGTCGGTCCAGGGCACCTCGCCGCCGGTCAAGGCCATGTGGAAATCATAGCCGTTGGTGCGCAGGTCGAGATAGTCGAAGATCCCCGCCGCCGGCCACAATGCCTTGGTCCCGGTGGTCAGGCAATCGACCCCGGCCTTCTTGAACACTTCGCAATTGGCGAGGAATTCATCCCAGGTCGAGGGCACTTCGAGGCCAAGCTCGTTATAGACGTCGCGATTGTAATAGATGCCCCACTGGTAATAGGACCACGGGATGCCCCACTGCTTGCCGTCGATGGTCATCGAGGCCAGTGCCGAACTGAACGCATCCTTCAGCCCGTTTTCCTCCCAGACATCCGACACATCCAGGAACTGCCCCGAGTTGACGAAGGGCGCCATGCGGTTGCCGGAATACCAGTTCACCACATCGGGCGGCTCGGCGGTCAGGAAGTTGCGGATCGAGGTCTTGTAGCCCTCGTGGTCGAAATTCTGGAACTCGATCTTGATGTCGGGATTGGCCTCCTGAAAGGCGTCCATCACCTTCTGCATGCCCTCGAGCACCGTCGGATCCATATCCCCGTAATAGCTCACGACCCTCTGCTGCCCGAAGGCCGCCGTTGCGGCGATGACGGCCAGTGCCGAGATCGACGCCGATATAATGGAACGCATAGTTTCCTCCCTATTGCGTCATGCATTTAGTTCCATTATTTGGAACCATAGATTTGCATATTGAAACCATAACCTCGGAGGCCCTAGGGTTGTCAACAGCCGAACGGGTGAGTCCCGGGCGCACGACGCCGCAGTGCCCGAGCGGAGGGAGAAAACGTGGCCAGTCAGGAAAATAGCACCGATGGGACCGTGGGGAAGGCCCTGGACGTGCTCGAACTCGTCGCCCGGCAGGGGCGTCCGGTGCGCTTTGCCGAGTTGCTGCGGCTCAGCCCGCTGCCAAAGGCCACACTTTACAGATTAGTGAAGACATTAGTAAATCAGGGCATGTTGGCACAACTCCCTGAAAACGGTCCCTATGCGCTTGGCCCGCGCCTCGCCCGGCTTGCCGAAAGCTCGATGCGCCAGGTCTCGATGGCCGACATTGCAGGCCCGCATCTCGATGCACTCGCCCGCGATACCGGGCTGACGGCGGAACTGGCAGAACTCGATCACGGCCATGTCCTCTGTCTCGACCGTCGCTACGGGGTCGGGACGGCGCCGGGCCGCGATGCCGGCGGACGAATCGCCCCGGCCTATTGCACCGCCGCAGGCAAGGCGATGCTCGCCTTCCTGCCGGAGGACGCGCTGGACATGGTCCTGCGTTCGCAGACCTTTCATCGCTATACCTCGGCCACGCTGGCAAGCGAGGCCGTGCTGCGCCAGTCTCTGGTGCGTATCCGCAACCGCGGTCACGCCATAGACCGCGGAGAATACGAGCCCGGGGTTCTCGGGATCGGAATGCCGGTCGTGGGAGAGGGCGGCCGGCTCGTCGGGGCGGTCAGTTTGAGCGCATCGGTGCATCAGACAGATCTGGACAGGCTCGAGGCAATGGTGCCGCAGCTCGCAAGCTGCGTGAAGGCCATTGCCGAAGAAGCCACGAATTGGACGTTCTCCGTCGAGGGAACGACAGAGACCAAAGGGAGGCAGGAATGGCCGGTGTCGTTCTAAACAATGTCGTCAAGAGGTTCGGCGAGATCGAGGTGATCCACGGCGTGGACCTCGATATCGCGGACGGAGAATTCTGTGTGTTTGTCGGCCCGTCCGGCTGCGGAAAGTCGACCCTGCTGAGGATGGTGGCCGGGCTTGAGGCGACCACCAAGGGCGCAATCCAGATCGGCGAGCGCGACGTGACCAGGCTTGATCCGTCCGAACGCGGGGTCGCGATGGTGTTCCAGACCTATGCGCTCTACCCGCACATGACGGTGGCCGAAAACATGGGCTTCGGGCTGAAGATGACCGGCCATCCGAAGGACGTCATCACGCAGAAGGTGTCCGAGGCCTCGGCAATCCTGAAGCTCGACCCCTACCTCGACCGCCGCCCGAAGGCGCTGTCGGGCGGACAGCGGCAGCGGGTCGCGATCGGGCGCGCCATCGTGCGCGGACCCGACGTGTTCCTGTTCGACGAACCGCTGTCGAACCTCGATGCCGAACTGCGGGTCGAGATGCGGGTCGAGATCGCGCGGCTCCACAAGGAAATCGGCGCGACGATGATCTATGTCACCCACGACCAGACCGAGGCGATGACGCTTGCCAACAAGATCGTCGTGTTGCGGGACGGCCGGGTCGAACAGGTCGGCGCGCCGTTGGAACTGTACCGCGATCCCGACAACCGCTTCGTCGCCGGTTTCATCGGCTCGCCGGCGATGAATTTCTGCCCCGGCAAGGTCGTGGACGGCAAGGTCAAGGTGCCGGGGCTGGGCGCCGAGCCGCTGTCGCCGCGGGTCAGGCTGCCCGCGACCGGCACCGAAGTGGTGGTCGGGGTGCGTCCGCAAAAGCTTCACGTGGTGCCGGACGGATCGACCCACAAAGTCGAGATGATGGAGGCCCTTGGCGGCGTTTCGTATGTCTATCTGCAAGGCGCCGGCGAGCGGATTATCTGCGAGATGCACAGCGAAGACGTCTATTCCAGCGGCCAAACCGTCGGGATCGCCTTCGAGGACGAGGATCTGATGGTCTTTGACGCGACCTCCGAACGGCGCATCCGCTAGGACAGACAGGTCTCTCGCCCGGCCACCAGATCGGCCAGCATCCGGCCGGTGCCGCAGGCTTGGGTCCAGCCGTTCGATCCGTGGCCGAGGTTGAGAAACAGGTTGGGCAGCCGGGTTCGTTCGACCCGTGACGCACCCTCGGGCGTCATGGGGCGAAAGCCGTGCCAGAACTCTGCGGTGGCAAAATCCGCCGCATCCGGGAACAGCGCCGCGACCCGGTCGCGCAGGCCATTCAGAACCGCAGGGCGCATCGAGGGATCGAACCCCGCCAGTTCGGCGACACCGGCGGCCCGCAACCGTTTCCCGAGACGGGTAACCATGACCTTGGAATGCTCGTCCATCACGGACGAGCGCGGCGCCGCCTCGGTGTCGGTGATCTCGCAGGTCAGCGCATAACCCTTGACCGGATAGATTGGCAGCGACAGCCCGAGCGGCCGCAACAGGCGATTGGCCCAGGGGCCGGTCGCCAGCACCACCGCGTCGGCCTCGATCCGGGTTGCGCCCGCCATGACGCCCGCAACCCGGTCGCCCTCGCGCAGCACCGCGCTGACCGGGCTGTCGAACAGGAACCGGCAGCCGTGCGCCTCGGCCAGACGTGCCAGGTCGCGGCAGAACAGGTGGCAATCGCCGGTTTCGTCGGCGGGCAGGTGCAGCGCGCCGCTGAGGCTGACCGTCGAGCGCGCCAACGAAGGTTCAACCGCCAGCGCCTCGGCCGGAGTCAGCAGGCGATGCGGAACGCCAAGGTCCTGCAGGATGTGCGCGGCGCGCGCGCCGCCGGCCGCTTCCTCGTCGGTGCAGAAGATCTGCAGGATGCCGCCGGTGCCGTCGTCATAGCGGATCCCGGTTTCGGCGCGCAGGTCTACCAGACATGCCTTGCTGAAATGCGCGACCCGCTGCATCTGCGTCTTGTTGGCGGCATAGCGTTCGGACGTGCAGTTGCGCGTGAACCGGGCCAGCCAGGCCCATTGCGCGGCATCGAGGCGGGGGCGGATCTTCAACGGGGCATTTTCGCGAAACAACCAGCCAAGCGCCTTAAGCGGCATCCCGGGCGCGGCCCAGGGACCGGCGAACCCGGGGCAGATCCCGCCCGCATTGCCAAAGCTTGTTTCCAGCGCGACGCCTTCGCGCGCCTCGATCACCGTCACCTCGTGGCCGTCGCGGGTCAGATACCAGGCACTGGTGACACCGACGACACCGGCCCCGATCACGATCACATGCATGGCGGCCTCAATAGGTTCCGGGATAACCGCCGCCATCGACCAGGATGTTCTGGCCGGTGACGAAGCCCGAGTGGTTGCTGCAGAGAAAGGCAAACCAGGCGCCGATTTCCTCGGTCCGGCCAAAGCGTCGGGCGGGGTTGGCGGCGGCGCGGCGCTGCCAGATCTCGTCGAAGCCCGGGCCGTCCGGGGTGACCATGGCGGCAAGGTGTTCGCGCTGCGCGTCGCTGTCGATGATGCCGGGCAGCAGGTTGTTGATCGTGACGCCCGACTGGATGGTCTGGCGGGAAAGTCCGGCGGTGAAGCCCACCAGCCCCGAACGCGCGCCATTCGACAGCCCCAGTTCCAGCTGCGGGATCTTCACGCTGCGCGAGACGATGTTGACGATGCGGCCAAAACCGCGCGCCATCATGCCGTCAACGGTTGCGCGCATCATCAGGATCGGCGGCAGCATCATCAGATCGACGGCCGCAATCCATTCGTCCCGGCCCCAGTCGCGAAAGTCGCCCGGCGCCATGCCGCCCGCGTTGTTAAGCAGGATGTCGGGGTCAGGACAAGCCGCAAGGACGGCGGCGCGCCCCGCCTCGGTCGTGATGTCGGCCACGACCGGCGTGACGCTGCGCCCGGTCTCGGCCCGGATCGCCGCGGCCGTCGCCATCAAGGGCCCCTCGGTGCGGGCGGCGATGGTGACGTCGACGCCCTCGCGCGCGATCGCCATGGCGCAGGCCCGGCCCATGCCCTTGCTGGCGCCGGTCAGCAGCGCCTTTCGGCCGTCGATACCCAGATCCATCAGATGGTTCCTTCCAGTTCCTCGGCGGTCGTGGCGCCAAGCGGTTCGATCCGCACCAGCGCGCTCAGCGCCGCACAGGCCTGCCCGAGACGCGATGTCCGGCGATCCGAGGTCAGCACATTGGGGTTGCCGTTGCGTTCGATGCCGGTCGCGGGGTCGGGTTCATACCAGGCACCCGTCGCCATGACGACCACGCCCTGCCGCAGCGTCGGGTCGATCCGGGCTGTGGCACGGCAGGCGCCGCGGGCATTCTGGAGGCGCGTCATGGCGCCTTCGGCGATGCCGCGCAGGCGTGCATCCTCGGGGTTGATGTGTACCGCGCCCGGCAGCGGATGGGATCCGGCCGGCCAAATCTGGCTGTGAAGCTGCCTGGCGGGCTGGTTGGTGACAAGGTGCAACTCGTCCTGCTGGGCCGCACCCAGCCATTCCGCCGGCTCCAGCCAGACCGGATGCGGCGGGCAATCGGCATAGCCGAACCCGGCGACGGTCTCGGAAAACAGCTCGATCCGCCCCGACGGCGTGCGCAGCGGATTCTTGGCCGGATCCTCGCGGAATCTGTCCAGCAACACCTCGGGCGCCTCGGGCGGCGGAACCTTCCAGACACCGGCCTGCCAGAAGCTGTCGAACTCTGGCACCTCGATGCCCTCGCGCGCGCCGCGTGCCTCGGTCTGGGTCCAGAGACGGCGCAGCCATCCGGCCTCGTCCAGCCCCTCGTCAAACGTCGCGCGACACCCCAGACGGTCGGCCAGCGCACAGAAGATGTCGAAATCGTTCCACGCATCGCCAAGCGGCTCGACCAGCTTCGGCATGGCAAGGATCGAGGGATCGCGCGAGGTGCCGCCCAGATCGTTGCGTTCAAGCGGCGTCGTTGCCGGCAGCACGATGTCGGCGCGCTGCGCGGTCGGGGTCCACCACGGCTCGTGCACGACGATGGTCTCGGGCCGGCGCCAGGCCTGCTCGACCATGCTCAGATCCTGGGCATGGTGAAACGGGTTGCCGCCCGCCCAATAGACCAGACGAATGTCGGGGAAGGTGATCCTGCGGCCGTCAAAGGCAATCTGGCGGCCGGGTTCCATCAGGGCCTCGGCAAAGCTCGCGACCGGCAGCGCCATGCCATTCGTGTTCGGCAGGCCCGGCAGCGCGGGAACGAAACCCTTGCGGCTGTCCGCGCCAACTGCGTTCATCGAGCCATAGCCAAAACAGAACCCGCCCCCCGGCAGGCCGATTTGCCCGAGCATCGCGGCGAGCGCAATCAACGCCCAGAACGGCTGTTCGCCGTGATCGGCGCGTTGCAGCGACCACGCGGCGGTCAGCATCACCCGGCCCCGCGCAATTGCCTGCCACAGTGCCTGCAGGTCGGCCACCGGCACATCGGCGATCCCCGCCGCCCAGTCGAGCGTCTTTGGCTGGCCGTCGGTCTCGCCTTTCAGGTAGGCGAGGAAACGGTCATGACCGGTGGTATAGCGGGCAAGAAAGTCGCAGTCGGCACGGCCGGTTGCAACGGCCTGAAACGCCAGCGCCAGCATGATCGCGGTGTCCGACCCCGGTCGCGGCCGGATCAGATCGGCCTGCAGCCCCGGCGGGATGTCGTCGGCCATCGGCGAGATCACGATGAACCGGGTGCCGCGGGCCTGCGCGTCTGCAATCGCCTGCGGCATGTGATGGGCCCCTGCCCCGCCCGAGGTGACGCGCCAGTTCTTGGGGTTGAGCCCGCCGAAGGCCACGACGACATCGGTCTCGGCCGCGATTGTCTCCCACGACGTCGCGTCGCGGGCGACCGCATCGAAGTCGCCCAGCACGTGGGGCAGGATGGCCTGCGCGGCCCCCCAGCTGTAGTTGCCGATCTGGTCGGTGAATCCGCCCGCCGCGGCAAGGAACCGCCGCACCTGACTGCGGGCATGGTGAAACCGCCCCGCGCTCGACCAGCCATAGGAGCCGCCGAAGATGGCGTGCGGGCCGTGGTCGGTGTGAACGCGGGCAAGCTCGCCCGCAACCAGATCGAGCGCGGTGTCCCAGTCGACCGGGACCATCTCCTCGCGGCCCCGCCCTGCCCCGCCGGACCGGATGCCATGGTCGAGAAATCCCTTCCGGACATGCGGCGTGGTGATCCGGCTTTCGGAATAAAGCATCCTGGGCCAGGCGCCGATCATCTCGGGGTCCGCACCGCTGCCGGGCAGTGGACGGGTCTCGACCAGACGGCCGTCGCGGACGCGTGCCTCGAACGGGCCCCAATGGCAGAGAGAGATCGCGCGCCGGTCCATGGCGCTATTCTGCGGCAGCGGACAGGCTGACAGACAGCCCGTATTTCTCGGCCAGACCGAGATCGGTGAAGGCCTGCAGGCCCTGCGCCATCACCTCGGCCGGCGCGGCACGCAGCGGCTTGCGCAGCGGCCCCGAGGGCAGACCGACCGCCCGCATCAGGGTCTTGATCGAAACCGGGTTGATCGTCGAATAGGCGAAGTGCAGCATTGGCAGGTTCTTCAGCCAGGCCTCGCGGCAGGCAAAGGCATCCTCGCCGGTTTCCCAGGGCTTCGAGATCACCGCCATCTCCCGCGGGATGATGTTGCCGGTCATGTTCGCCGTGCCATGCCCGCCAAGCGCCATCGTCGGGATCACAAGGCCAAGGTTGGGCGAGCAGCAGCACATGATCGACATGTCGGGTTTCGCGGCACAGACCTGCGCCACCTGCCCCACCCGCGTGGTCGATTCCTTCAGCACCACCATGTTCGGATGCCGGGCCAGTTTCAGCAGGTCGGTCCAGTGCAGGTCGGTCTTCACCCGCGGCGGGTTATTGTAGAACCCCATCGCCAGATCGGTGCTGTCGAGCACCTCGAACGCATAGTCGGTGATCGAGGCATTGTCGGCACAGATATAGGCGGGCGCTGCCAGGATCGCACCATCCGCACCCTCGGCCCAGGCATGGCGGGCATAGGCGATCGTGGTCTCGGTGTTGTTGCCGGTGATGCCATAGTACATCTGCATCTTGCCCGGCTTCATCTTTACCGTCTCGGTGATGATCTTGCGGCGCTCCTCGGGCGACAGCATCGAAACCTCGCCGGTCGAGCCCATGATCAGCACCGCGTCGGTGCCGTTTTCCGCGTGCCAGTTCAGCAGCGTGCGGAAACCTTCATAGTCGATGCTGCCGTTGGCATTCATCGGGGTGACGAGGGCAACGAAGGAGCCTGTGGGTTTGATATGGGCCATGTGGATGTCCTCCATGTGTCAGAAGAGTTCGGGGACCAGCAGCTTCGGCAGGCCCAGGACGATGTCGGGAAATACGATCGACAGGATCGCGACCAGAATGGTCAGCCCGCAGATCGGTGCGGCGGCCAGCATGGAGCGGCCGAGCGGCGCGCCGGCGATCTGCGAGGCGATCAGCAGACAGATCCCGTAGGGCGGCGTGACAAGGCCGACAGACAGAACGATGGTCGACAGCACACCCATGTGGATCGGGTTCATGCCCGCCGTGTCGCCAAGCGCCTGGATGATCGGCAGGAAGATCAGCGTGGCCGAGAGCGGGTTCAGCACCATGCCGACAAGCAGCAAAAAGCCGATCAACAGCAGCATGATCAGAAACCCGTTCGAGGTGACGCCGAGGATGAAATCGACGACGATCTTCGAGGCACCGAGATAGGCGATCAGCCAGCCGAAGATGCCGGCACCCGCGACGGTGAACATGGGGATCGCGAAATCGACCACGGCATCGGCCAGAAGTTTCGGCAGAGTGCGCAGCGCGATGTCGCGATAGACGACCAGCGACAGGAACAACGCCCAGAGGACTGCCGCAATCGCGCCTTCGGTCGGGGTGAAGAAGCCGCCGACGATGCCGCCCAGAACGATCACAGGGATCATCAGCGCGGGTGCCCCGCGTACCAGTACACGACCCGCGACGCGCATTCCCGGAAACGGGTTGGCCGGATAGCCGTAGTGCAGCGCCAGCACGTAGGTATAGGCCATCATGAACAGCCCGATCAGAAGGCCCGGCACGACGCCGCCCACGAACAGCGCCCCGATCGAGACATTGCCGAAGGCGCCATAGATGATGAGGATGATCGAGGGCGGAATGATCACGCCAAGCGTCGAGGATGCGGCGGTCAGCGCGGCGGCAAAGGGCGCGGGATAGCCTGCCTTCTTCATCGCCGGAATCAGGATCGAACCGACGCTGGCGGTATCGGCCGCGGCCGACCCCGAGAGGCTTGCAAACACCATCGAGACGAAGACGTTGACGTGTCCCAGCCCGCCGCGGACATGGCCCACGGTGGCATCCGCAACCTCGAGCAACCGATTGGTGATCGACCCGGCGTTCAGGATCCGCCCCAGCAGCATGAAGAACGGCACGGCAAGCAGCGTGAAGCTGTCGATCCCGGCATACATCTGGTTCACGACCGAGATCAGCGGCAGGTCCTGTAGCAGCATGACGAAGGCCGAGGACAGGATCAGCGAGAAGCCGATGTTGACCCTTAGCGCGATCAGCACGAAGAAGCTGAGAAGCAGTGTGACGAGAGGGTTCATGACGGTCTCCGTGCCGCGAAATCGGCCAGCATCTCGACCAGATAGAGCGCCATCAGCGCGCCCGAGACCGGCATCGGAAGGAACATCCAGAACCGGGAGATCCCCAGTGACTGGACCTGCGCCGTGGCGCGGACCTGCGCCAGTTCCCAGCCATAGCGCACCAGCATCCAGGCGACGCAGGCACCGGCGGCAAGGCTGATTGCCTCGACCGCAATGGCCACGGCCGGACGGTCGGTGGGCAGCAGGTCGACGTCATAATGCGCGCCGGTGCGCAACCCTGCCGCAGCCCCGACAAAGATCAGCCAGGCGAACAGCAGTTGGGCCAGATCGCCGGTCCATATCATCGGCGCGTGCAGGATGTTCCGGGCAATCACCTGCAGCGCCACCGTTGCAATCAGCGCTGCAAAGGCCGTCCACATGGCAAGGTGCACGACCGACGTCACCCGGTCGCAAAGGCGGTTCAGCATTTTCGGGTCCGTTCGGTGCCCGCCCCGGCGATGCGGGGCGGTGGGGACAGGATCACTGCTTGAGCAGCTCGTATTCCTCGGTCAGGTCGAGCTCTTCGGCAAGCTGCACCTGGATCGGCGCCACAACCTCGATGAAAGGTGCCTTGTCGGGGCGGGTCACCTTCACCCCATGCTCGGACTGCAGCGACTCGACCAGCGCCGCGTCATAGTCCTTGGCCTTCTCGACGCCATAGGCATTGGCCGTGACGGCCGCGTCCTGCACGATCTTCTGAAGGTTCTCCGGCAGCTTCTTCCAGCTGCGTTCCGACATCGACGTGTGGTTGATCTGGATCGTATGCTCGGTCAGCGCCAGGTTCGGGGCGACCTCATACAGCTTCGATCCGGTATAACCGGGCAGCGAGCTTTCCATCGCCTCGGCAACGCCGGTCTGCATGGCGGCATAGAGCTCGCCCCAAGCGACCGTCACCGGCAGCATCCCGAAGGCCGACCAGGTCTTGGCATCCATCGGCGAAGGCGGCGTCCGCATCTTCAACCCCGACAGATCGGCCGGCCCGTTTACCGCGACCTCGGCCGTCGCCATGTTGCGCGTCCCGGAGGCACCGAGGGCGAGCAGCTTCATGCCGACGCCGCGGTCGGCATAGATCTGTTCGAAATGCGCCTGAACCGGGGTGCCGGGACCGACCTTGGCCAGCGCCTCGTCCATGCTGGAAAACAGGTACGGCATGGTGAAGATCGAGAACTCGGGGATCTGCTGGGCCGCGTTCGAGGTTGTCGAGATCATCAGGTCGATGGTGCCAAAGCCCATCTCGCCGATCACCGCCGGGTCCTGGCCAAGCTGGCCCGAGTCAAAGATCGCGACCTCGATGCGTCCGTCGCTTTTCGCCTCGATCTCTTCCTTCATGGCGACCGCCATGTCGTTATAGGGATGGGGCGACTTGACGAGGGTGTGCAGCCGCAGCGTGTAGTCGGCAGCCTGCGCCGTGCCCGCCGCGGCAAGCGCCATCCATCCGGTCGTGACCACAAGGGCGGTGCGTCGGGTGAGTTTCATCGCGGACTTCCCTGTTGTTTCGATCTGCTCCAAGCAACCTTGCCGTGCAGGTATATCAAGTCAAATACAAAGATCCGACGAGATCATGCGAGAATGTTATGACACCCGCTGCCCGTAATGTGGCCGCAGCGCAAGGGTCGCCAGCAGTTCGTCAAGAAACCCGGCCGCGGCGCGCGACAGCGGCACATCGACGGATTTCATGATCTGGAACTCGAACGGGATCGCCGGAGCGAAGGGAACGACCCGCAGCGCCTCGCCGAAGATGCCGGGCGTGATCGGATCGACAATGGCGATCCCGACCCCGAGGGCGGCCATCCCGCAGGCCGAATAGGACGGCTGGGTTTCTGCCACCACCCGCGGGGTCACCGCGGCCTCGGCAAAGCGCTGGGTCATGTAGCTGTAGGTCAGGGTCCGGTAGTTCAGCACCACCATCGGCTCGTCCGCCAGATCCCGAGGGGTCAGGACCTCGCGCCGGGCCAGCGGGTGGTCGGGGGCCATGGCACAGACGCAATCGGTCTGAAAGGCCGCCAGAACGTCGACATCCTGCCGCTGCGGCGAGGTTTGCGCGACGCCAAGGTCGATCTGGCGCGAGGCGAGCAGATCGAGGATCCTTGGCGAGGTATGCACATCGTGGGTGACGCCGATCCCGGAATGTCGGTCGACAAAGCGCTTGATGGTTCGTGGCATGATCTCGAAGCTGACCATCGGCATCGAGGCAACGCGAAAGGTCGCGCGATGCAGGTTGCGGATCTCTTCGGCCACCTGACCGAGCCGGTCGAGGCCGTAGAACATCCGCTCGACCTCCTGAAAGAACTCATAGGCCTCGGGCGTCGGCTGCACCTTGCCGCCCGGGCGCAGCAAAAGGCGGAACCCGATGGAGGTTTCGAGATCCGCAAGCAGACGGCTGACCGCAGGCTGCGACACGCTGAGCGCATTGGCCGCCGCGGTGATCGAGCCATGACGCATCACCATGCGAAAGGCGTTGATCTGCTTCTGGTTCACGCGGTGCCCTTCCTGTTGCCCCTGAACCCAACCATCTTTCTAGACATACCCCCCCGGCGCGTCGTCGCCGTGCCTTTCGGAAAGCGGACAGCGCCGGTCCGCACAATTTCAGGTTCCCTTGAGCGGGTCTGCAATGGCCCGATCCGACCTTGCGCAACTTTTGGACGGCACGCCAACGAAAGCTCGCAGGGCTTGGGCACAGCCGGTCAAACAGCCCTGTTTCCGTGATGTTTTTGGCGCAAAAGGGCCGCAAATCCACGATGGAACCTGTGATCCAATTGCTCCAATGGGATCGGCGCTCCACAATTGTTGCGCAGCAGCAGGACGCTCACCGAGACGACGCCTTTGGCGCAGATTTTGCCCGAAGGCTCGCCGACGGTCTGGACACCGGCTGCTTTTCGAACGGCTGAGACGCATCCCCAAGGCGATGCCGGAGGGTTGGCAGGGACAAAGTCGGCAACAGAGCCGACTGGAAGCGACCTTCGGGTCCAAGGATAACGGCCTGGTGACACGATCACCGAGCAAGACGCGGAGACCTGCGGGTGTTGAAACGGATCGAGACGGCTTGGACGAGTTTTCAGGCCTGGCCCCATTTCTGGGACGCCATCACCTTCGCCTGTCTGATGCTCAGCGTGCTCGGCGTTCTGTCCTTTATTGTCTGGCTGCTCGGATTGCCGGGCCGGATCGCCATTTCCCGCAAACATCCGGATGCCGAGGCGGTCTATGCGATGGGATGGGTCGGGTTCCTCGCCGTCGTGCCGTGGATCCAGGCGCTGATCTGGGCCTTCAAGCCGACCGACAAGATCGACATCCGCTATTTCCCCGAACAGGAACGGATTGCCGAACGCGAGGCGCTCGAACGCCTCACCTCCTATGCCTATGGCCGAAAGGCGGCTGCGAGGGCCCGGGAAGCAACAGCAGACGACACCGGCACGGCGGACAAACCCGCGCCGGACAACGGCCAGCGGGAGGGCTGATCGCGTGCTTGCAGTCGTCGCCATTACCGTCCTCTATCTGTTTTTCATCTGGATCATCTTCATCAAGCTGAAGTGGCTGCGCCTGACCCCGGTCTGGGGTGTCGTTTCTGCCTTCTTCCTGCTTCACCTGCTGTTCGTGCCCCTGATCGGGATGCGTTTTGTCGCGCCGTTTTCGGCCGACGTGCGGCTGGTTCGCCAAACGATCCAGATCACGCCACGCCTGCCCGAGCCGACCATCGTGGAACAGGTGCTGGTCACCGAGGGACAGCACGTGAACAAGGGCGATCCGTTGTTCCTGCTCGACAGCCGGGTGTACCAATATCAGGTCGACGAGGCGACGGCAGCGCTGGAAGGGGCAAAGCAGAACGTCGTCGTGCTTCAGGAAGACATCAACGTTGCGCAAGAGACGGTGGCGCGCAGCGAGGCCGAACTGAAATACAAGCAATCCCAGGCAAAGCGCTATACGGATCTGGCCGCACAACGTGCCGCCCCCGAGGCCGAGGCGCAGCGCTGGCAGACCGATGTTGCCACAGCCGAGGCCCAGGTGGCCGAGTCCGAAGCCCAGTTGAAGCGCGCCGAGGCGGTCTATGCCTCGCAGATCGACGGGGTCAACACCGGCGTTCTGGCCGCCGAAGCCCAGCTGAGGCAGGCGCAGTTCTATCTTGACCAGACCACGATCCGGGCCCCCGACGACGGCATGATCGTCAACCTTCAGGTGCAGCCCGGCATGGTCGCCGGCATCATCCGGGCTGGCGCCATCGCCTCGTTCATCGCCGACCGCGACCCCTATCTGCTGGCCATGTACCGGCAGGAGAACATCAAGTTCATGAAGCCGGGACAGGACGCGCTCGTCTCGCTCAACCTTCGCCCCGGCGACACCTTCAAGGCAAAGGTCAAGGACATCTGGTGGGCGAGCGGCCGCGGCCAGATGCTGCCGTCCGGCCGGTTGCCCTCGTTTGTCGACCTGCCGACCTATCCCGAAGGGCGGCTTGCTGTGCAGATCGTTCTGGAGGATCCGCCCGACGACCTTCCAATCGGGGCCGAAGGCGCGGCACTGGTGCTGACGGACGAGTCGAGCCCGTTCACCTGGATCGGACAGATCGTGATGCGCACCCACACCTGGGGTCGCTGGGTCTATCCGATGCCGTTCTAGGGAATGTGGTGGCGGGGACCCCCGCATTGACCGGGCGACAGGAACTAGGAAAGACGCGAGGCACAGCATGACCGGATCGCAAAGGACAAACGGAAGGGCCCATCCTTTCGGACCGCGCGCCCTGCCCCGGCGACGCTGGCTTGCAGGCGCTGCGATGGCACTGGCGCTTGGCGCCTGCGATCTCGCCCCGCCGCCGGAGACCTCGGATGTGCTGGACAAGGCCCTGCCCGCGACGACGAAGATCCCGGCCGCATGGTCGACCGAGGGGGCGGCCACGTCGGCCGTCGGCGACCATTGGGTCGCCAGCTTCCGCGATCCCGCGATGTCGTCGCTGGTGAACGAGGCGATTGCGAACAACCGCGACCTTCAGGCCGCCGCCGCGCGGGTCGAGGCGGCGCTGCAGGCAGCCCGGATCGCCGGCGCGCCGCTGATGCCATGGGTCGGCGCCGAGGCCGGGGCGAAAGACGGTCGCAACATCGAACGCGAGTCGTCGCACAAGCACCGCGGCGGCGCCGTCGCGGTGTCATGGGAGCTCGATTTCTGGGGCAGGCTGCGGTCTGGTCAGGCCGCGGCCGTCGCCGGGGCCTCGGCTGTGGCCAACGACGCCCTCTATGCCCGCCAATCCATCGCGGCAACGGTAGCGCGATCCTGGATCGGCTATATCGAGATTGCCCAGCTTGTCGCGGCGACGCGACAGATCGTGGGCCAGTACACACAGCTGGTCGCTCTCGCCAAGGATCGGGAACAGGCCGGGGTGGTGTCGGACTTCGACGTTGTGCAGGCAGAGGGGCGGCTGAACGCGTCGAAGGCCGCGCTTGTCGAGCTTCAATCGAGTGCCAACGAGGCGGCGGCCGCTCTCGAGGTGCTGCTGGGGCGCTATCCCTCGCTCAGCCTCAAGCCCGCGTCGTCGTTCCCGCGCATGCCGGGCGCGCTGTCGGCCGGGCTTCCGCTGTCGTTGCTCGACCGGCGGCCCGACGTGGTTGCCTCCCGCGATCAGGTGATTGCCGCCTTCTACAATGTCGAGACGGCAAAGCTCGCCCGCCTGCCCGGCATTTCGCTCTCCGCCGCTGGCGGCAAGCTGTTCATTCCCGACCTGCCGCTGCTCGGGACGGGGAACCCGAAGTTCCTGCAGGTCGGCGTCAGCTTGTTGCAACCGATCTTCGAAGGCGGCGCGCTGCAGGCCGAGGTGGTGCGAATGACCAGCACCCAGGCTGCGGCGACGGCAGAATATGGCCAGACCGTGCTTGGGGCCTACAGCGAGGTCGAGTCGCGTCTTGCCAACGAACGGCTGCTGCGGCAGGCGCTTGCCAACTGGCAGGCGGCCTATGCCAATGCAAAAGAGGCCGCAGGGCTGGGGCTCGACAACTACACGGCCGGAACGATCGACATGGTCGGGCTGCTCAATCTGTACGAGTTCGAGATCGGCCGCCAGATCGACGTCATCCAAAGCCAGTCCGCCCTGCTCAGCAACCGCGTCTCGCTCTATCTCGCACTTGGCGAAAACTACTGAGCTTCGGGCGCCCGCAAGCCGTCTCAGGGCGGCGGCTTGCGGGCGGGCGCGGCGATCACGATGCCCGTCCGCGACGCGACCCGCACGGCGGCTTCCCACGTCAACGGCAGGTCCGCTGTAGCCGCCGCCTCCTCCGGGTCACTTGATCCTGACATAGCTTCCCGGCGCATCCTCGATCGGGGTCAGCGCGCCATCGCCGGGACGGCGGGCAGGAACCTGCTCCTCGTCGTCGTGAAGATCCATCCAGCGTGACCATTCCGGCCACCACGATCCCGGCTGGAACGTCGCACCGTCCAGCCACTCGCCGGCATCTGCGGGATAGTCGTCGCGCAGCCAGAAGCCGTATTTCTGCCGCTCGCCCGGTGGGTTGATGACGCCTGCAATGTGGCCCGAGGCGCCGAGGACGAACTTGACCTCGCCGCCGAGCAGCCGGGTTGTGGGATAGATCGACGTCCAGGGCGCGATGTGATCCTCCTTCGTGGCCAGCACGAAGAAGGGCACGTCGATCTTCGAGATGTCGATGGGCGTGCCGTCGAGCGACAGGTGCCCCGGTCTGCGCAGGCCGTTCTCGATATAGATCTTCTCAAGGTACCAAAGCAGCATCGCTGCCGGCAGCCGGGTGCTGTCGGCGTTCCAGAACAGCAGATCGAAGGCCGGCGGCTTGCGCCCCATCAGGTAGTTCATCACATGGAACGACCACACCAGATCGTTCTCGCGGATCATCGAGAACATGTCCTGAAGGTGATGGTTTTCCAGATAGCCCTTGTCCTTCATGTGCTCGCGCAGCACCATCAGGCGGTCGCGGTCGATGAAGACGCCAATCTCGCCGACATCCGAGAAATCGACCATGGTGGCGAGCGTGGTCGCGGTTGCAATCCGCCGGTCGCCGCGGGCGGCCAGCAAGGCCAGCGTGGCGGTCACCAGAATGCCGCCAATGCAGAAGCCGAGGATGTCGAACCGTTCCTCCCCGGTGGCCTGCTCCATCGCCTCGAGCGCGGCCAGAGGCCCCAGCTTCATGTAATCCTCGAAGCTCAGCGCGGCATGTTCCTTGGTCGGATTGACCCAGGAGATCAGGAAGACGCTGTGGCCGCGATCCAGCATGAAGCGGACGAGGCTGTTGTCCGGCCGCAGGTCGAAGATGTAGTATTTGTTGATCCAGGGCGGCACGAACAGAAGCGGACGCTTCTTTTGCGTCGCGGTCCGCGGGTCGTACTGGATCAGCTGCATCAGCTTGTTCTGATAGATGACCTTGCCCGGCGTGGTGGCAAGATCGCGGCCGACCTCGAAGGCGGTCGGATCGTTGGTGTTGATGTCGAGCCGGCCATCGCCGCGCTCGAGATCCTCGACCAGATTGCGGAACCCTTCCAGAAGGCTCTCGCCGTCGGTTTCGAGGAACCGTTCCCGCGCCGCAGGGTTCAGCATCAGGAAGTTGCTCGGCGCAATCGCGCTCAGGAACTGCCGGGTATAGAACTTGACCCGCAGGCTCTCCTTCGATCCCTTGGGCAGTTGCGCAAGGAAGTTCTCGGTCGCATTCTCAAGCGCGAGGTGCGCGTCCCGCATCCCTCGCGCATAGGGGTCTTCGTTCCAGCGCTTGTCGCGAAAGCGCTTGTCCTTGGTCGCCGGGCTTTCATCCAGCCATGCCTTCTGCCAGGCGCCGGCCCAGTCGAGCCACAGCCGCTGCATGTATTCCATGCTCTTTGCAGGATCGCCTATGAACCGCGGCAGCGCCTTCAGATAGGCGTCGAGGACGGATTTGACATCGACCACCGAGAATTCATCGCCCGTCGCCTTGGCCATGGCCTGTTCCTGGCTGCGTCGCGCGACCTCTTGCGTTCGCGCGACGAGTTCGATCCATGCCGCTGACTGCGCGCCAAGTTTTTCCGTATCCATGTGTCGCTCCTCCCGTTCCCCAAGTGGCGGTCAGGCCGGTGTGTCCCACCCCTGCGCACGAAGTTGCCGTGACCGCCGTCGCCCCGTCTGCACAGAACCTTCCAGAACCTGACGGCCGCTGGCAAGCGTGGACGCAACGAACCGGGCATGATGTCACTGGCAGCCGAAACGGCGACGACAGCTTCGGACCGAGGATGTGCCCCGCGCTGGGTCATCGGCGCCGGTGAGATCGCCACTGGATCTTGCCGATTTCATCAACGCTCTTGCCCCCTGCCCTGCAGGCGCGACCGCCTCATCACCCGGACGTCTCATGATCGCGGCTTTCGCCGGTCAGCCCTCGGTCTGGAGCGAAACGGCATGTGCATGTGCGTTCCGGGCGAGCCCCGGAATCACGGCAATTGGGAGTCTCGGATGCCGGGTCGGCAAACCTGCGCGAGCGGCCAGTGACCACGAAGAAACAGACGGCTGAGCCGGTGAATACATATCCGGGATCAATTCTACACGGCGGTTCTGCGTTCAGAACAGCCCGCTAACCGCCGCAGAAGCCAGCCCTCAGTTACGTCCGATAATTTTAGCAGATACCTACTTCCGTTGGTTGTTACCTGCCCCGGCCGAAGCGTCGTGTCATTCCACTTCTTTCGCCACGCTTCCCCTCCTACCCCATAATCGGGCTGCGCGCCAGACATTCGAGGCCGGTCATGGCGTCGACGATGCCGCGCGCGGGGCGCGGCACTGGTCGGAAGGCGGTTCAGGACGCCACAAATGCTGCACTGCAGCATCGATTGTCCCGAACCGCCGGTTGCGCAAAGGTCCGTTCCCCGCGGGGAACGGACCTATTCACCCAACTCGTCCAGAAACGCCGCCAGCGCCTCTTCCAGCCGGCGGCGGTCCTTGGCCGAAAAGTCCGTATCGAGATGCACCTCAAGCCGGCCTTTCGAGGCAACGCAGCGTGCCGGCCCGCAGGCCCGATCCAGCCGAAAGGTCGTGCGCGCGGGCCTTTCGACCGCGCCGCCCCTTGGACGTGGCGCACCCTGCCCCGGATCCGCCGGCCGCGTGTCGAGATCGGCCATGGCGCGCAGAACCGCCAGCTCTGCCTCTGCCGACCGGTCCGCGCCCAGGTCGGCCAGTGCCGCCCCTATCTGCACTTCGATCCCCGGCACCTCCTCCAGCCGTTTGCGCAGTGCCAGACCCAACGCCCGCGGGATCCGCTCGGGGTATTCAACCGATGCCCCCAGCCGCTCGACCAGCACAAGAAACCCGCGGATATAGCTGCGCTTCTGCTTGTTCGCGGAGCGATAGAGCGTCAGCACGGCAGCCTCTGCATCGTTCTCTGGCGTTGCCGGATCGTGCGCATAGTCCGACGCGAGCCGCGCCATTTCCCAGAACGAAATATCCTGCCGCACCAGGTTCTCGTCCACCATCCGCCGGTACAGCTCGGGCAGGTCGTCGCCGAGCGGCCGCACCACGGCCGGAATCTTTCCCCAGCGTTCCGCGTCCCCCGTCTCTTCCAGCAGTGCACGGAAGGCCGACAGCCGCCGCAGACCCTGGACCAGTTCATAGGACGCCTCGCCAACCTGCTCGACCTGGATCGGGTTCGACAACCCGACCTCGGCAATCGACAGCTTCAGATCCTCGAGATCGAGGGTTCCCCGCGGGGAACGGTCGCGCGCGAGCTTTTGTGTCGCGATTGCCTCGAGCGGCACCAGATCGGTGATCAGCCCGGCCCGCTTCAGCCGCACATGTTCGTGCGCCAGCCGGTCGTTCTCGGCCCGGATCGCGGCCTCCTGCCCGGCACGGTCCCGCACGGCGTCTGCCGTTTCGCGCACCGCGGCCGCCATCGGCCCGCGACGCCGCGCATCGGCTTCGGCCGTCTCTGCGGCTGCAGGAACCTCCTCGGCCTCGGGAAGGTCGATGTCAAATACCCGCCGGCGCCTGCTCATGCCTCATCCTCCAGCTTGTCCCAGGCGACCAGAACCGCCTGCTTGAATTCGTCGTATCCGCGATCGAATGTGGCGCGCGCGCGCCGCCAGGTCTCGCGTGTCATTTCCCTATAGTCGATCTCATAGACCGAACTCAGGAACCGCCCCGATTGTTCGACCGCCCGGGTCAGCTCGATCGGATGTTCAGCCACCCGGTCGCCGAACACCTTGCGGAACGCCTCCAGCATCGCGCGGTGCAGATCGTTGCCGGGTTCGAACCGCGTCAGCAGGAAGCGCACGTCGCAGAACGTCTTGGGCAGGTGCAGGTTCCCCGCGGGGAACGCGGAAAGGTCTTCCAGTGCCTCCGACAACTGACCGAGGAAACTGGTCGTCGAATCGTATTCCCAATAGCCGGGCCCGGACGGAATGTAGAGCATGTCGGCAGCGAAGACCGCATTCATCGACTGATAGCCAATCGCCGGCGGACAATCGAAGATGATCAAGTCATAGGCATCGGGAGCCAAGGCATCGAGCCAACGCGACACCGCGGCGAAGAACGACCAGTCCGGATTGAGGTGCCGGTATTGGGCCGAGGCGAATTCGACGAAGGCCGCGTTGGCACAGGACGGGACGATGTCGATTGTCGACCACGCCGTGGTCTTGATGAAATCGGGTACCCGAAGGTCGCCGAGTCCCATGTCGCGGATCGAGGACGGCAATTTCCGTTGGGGCAGGGCGGCGCCGCTCTCGGCGCCCCGTGACACCGAATTCATCCGGTCGGTCTCGCGGATCAGGTCGCGCGCCATGATGCCCCAGACGGTATAGTCCTCGGCCACATCGGTCAGGCCCATCGAATGCGACAGCGTTGCCTGCGGATCGAAGTCGACCAGCAACACGCGATAGCCATCGAGCGCCGCGGCATGGGCAAAGTGCAACGCCACGGTCGACTTGCCCGCGCCGCCCTTGAAGTTCGCCACAGCCGCCCGGAACGCCCGCTTGCCCTTGGGCCGCGGCGGCATCAGCGAGCGGCGGTTGATCTTCATCCGGCGCCGAAGTTCGTTGATCTCGTCGAGCGAGAACCAGCGTTGCCGCCCATCCTCCTCGACCTCGCCCGAGGGCAGCGAGGGGTCGGCCGCCAGCCGACCCCGGAAGGTCGACTGATTGACACGGAAGATCAGTTCCGAAACCTCCCAGCTGGAAAACCGGCGCAGCGTCTTTACCAGCTCGGGTGAAAAGGTCTGCTTGCGGATCCAGCCCTGCATCTTGAGTGACTGGGCTTGCCAGTTGGCAAGGTCGGAATGGGTATACATCGGGGTAGGGCCTGCTCTCTGTGTGAATTGGACGCTCATTCTGATTGATCGCCAAAATACGTCGATTTTGACGATTTGGCAAAACAATATAGAGTACGGGGAGAGATGGGCCGTTCCCCGCGGGGAACCCTTTGCAATCCGGGCAGAAATCGCCCCAAAGCGATTCGCGCCAGCCGCCTTTGGTCATCGATCCGGCCTATGGGTGGCCACCGAACTTGGGGGGACATGATATGGCCCCAACGCAGATTTAGGGGGACATTTCCCCACCAATAGGGGGACAGCCCATATGTCCCCCTATACCATAGAAACCGATCTTTTAGCTCCTTTTGAGGCCCAAAACGCCCCTGAGCCCCGGCTTTGGACGTAAAGCCTTGACAGAATCGGATAATCCAACGCTAATTCCGACCAGACACGGAAAAGCACCGACTTCAGCCCTTCGAGGCCCCGAAACACACAGCGGTCCCGTGTCCGAGGCAGTCCCGCCACGACCGGCGGCAACACGAGGATCGGGCAGATGACTTCCGTCATGCCGGGCAGGGCCGTCGGGCGCAACGCCGGAGCGGTGAAATACGATGTTCTGACGGCGCTTGGTGCCTTCGCTCTGACTCAGGACCGGGCGTTGCAGATCCTTGTCCTGCGGTTGATCCTGTTGATCACGGCACGCTACAACTGGCAGCGCGCCGAGTTCTGTGTCGGCCGCCCGGAAATGGCGCGGCTCTGGGGCATCGACGTTCGACAGGTCAAGCGCATCGTCGCACGCCTTCTGTCGCTCGGCTGGATCGAGGTCCGGCGTGCCGGGGCTCGCGGCCGGATCACCACCTACACGGTGCGTTTCGACACGATCCTTTCGGTCAGCGAGATTGCCTGGGACAACGTCGGCGCGGATTTCGTCGCCCGGATGCGCGAGGCGACGGGCCGCAGCGCTGCACCCGAGCAGGGCTCGGTCGTTCCCTTTCCGACCCGGCCGCGCGATACGATTGTCGAGGACGGCCCATGGGGGCAGGTACGGGCGCGGATCGCCGCCGCCGACCCCGCGCTTTATGCAGCCTGGATCGCGCCATTGGTCCCCGCGGGGAACGACGACGCAACCCTGCTGTTGAGGGCGCCCAGCCGGTTTCACGCAAGCTACGTTGCGACCCACCACGCGGCGCGGTTGCTGGCCGAATTGCGGCTGATCGGGGCAGGGCAGGGGGGGCTAAGGATCCTGCCGCCTGGCTGATCGGGTTCCCCGCCTCAGCGATACAAAGTTGCGAATTCCTGCATATGAGAGCGTTTGCATATCGTGCACTGAGCCGCCTGAGAGCGGGTGGGCGAAAGGGCCGGACAGGGTGACGCTGGGCTGGCCTTTTGCTTGTTTCGCGGTGCCTCAGACCCTAAACACTGTCCAGATTGCGAAGTGGCATACGGTTCAGACGGGCAGGGGCCCGAAACCGAGTCGCCAGTTGACGCGCGCGGCTGGCCCTGAGGCCGGCGGAAACGATAACGAGGGGAGCCAGGGACATGGTTGATATTATCTATACCAAAGTGGACGAAGCGCCGGAGCTTGCCAGCGCCTCGCTGTTGCCGATCATCCGCGCCTTTGCCGGTGCCGCGGGGGTCGAAGTGGGGACCAAGGACATATCGGTCGCAGGCCGGATCCTTGCGGCCTTCCCAGACTATCTGTCCGCGGACCAGCGCGTCGCCGACGATCTTGCCGAACTGGGCGAGCTGGTGAAAAGCGCGGACGCCAACGTCATCAAGCTGCCGAACATCTCGGCCTCGGGTCCGCAACTCGTTGCGGCCATCGCCGAGTTGCAGTCGCAGGGCTATGCGATCCCGGACTATCCCGAAGATCCGAAGACCGACGCCGAAAAGGCGGTCCGCGCCAAGTACGACGCGATCAAGGGCTCGGCGGTGAACCCGGTCCTGCGCGAGGGCAACTCGGACCGTCGCGCCGCCAAGGCGGTGAAGAGCTTTGCCCAGAGCCACCCGCATTCGATGGGCAAGTGGACGCCGAACAGCATGACAACCGTGGCCTCGATGCCGGGCGACGATTTCTATGCCAACGAGCTGTCGGCGACGATCACCGCCGCCCAGGCCGGCCCCGCGAAGATCACATTCACCGATGCCGCGGGCAAGGAAACCGTCCTGAAGGACGGAATCAAGCTGGCCGAGGGCACTGTCGTCGACGCAACCTTCCTGTCCGCGAAGGCGCTGCGCAGCTTCATCAAGGCCGAGATCGCTTCGATGGAGCCGGGCGTTCTGTTCTCGGTCCATCTCAAGGCGACGATGATGAAGGTCTCGGACCCGATCATCTTCGGCCATTTCGTGTCGGTCTATCTCGAGGACTTCATCGCCAAGCACGGGGCGAAGCTGAAGGAGCTGGGCTGGAACCCGAATGCCGGCATCGGCGATCTGGAAGCCCGGATCAAGGGCGATGCCGCGCTCGAGGCCGACCTCAAGGCCGCACTTGCCGCGCAGCCGCCGCTTTACATGGTGAACTCCGACAAGGGCATCACCAACCTGCATGTGCCCTCCGACGTCATCATCGACGCCTCGATGCCCGCGGTGATCCGTGCCGGCGGCATCGGCTGGGGCCCCGACGGCATGGCCGCCGACACCAAGTGCTGCATCCCCGACAACTGCTATGCGCCGGTCTATGATGAGACCATCACCTATTTCAAGGAAACCGGCGCACTCGATCCGGCGACCGCGGGGGCAGTGCAGAACGTTGGCCTGATGGCGCAGAAGGCCGAGGAATACGGCTCTCACCCGACGACGTTCGAGATCCCGGCCGATGGCACCGTGAAATACATCACCGCCAATGGCGATGTGCTGCACGAACAGAAGGTCGAGGCGGGCGACATCTGGCGGTCGTCCTCGGCCAACAAGGCGCCGATCGAGGACTGGGTCCAGCTTGCCATCGACCGTCAGCGTCTGACCGGTATTCAGTCGATCTTCTGGCTCGACGCGAACCGTGCCCATGATCGCGAGCTGATCGCCTATGTGAAGCCGCTGCTCGAAAAGGCCGGAGTGGCCGACAAGTTCCAGATCATGGCCCCGCGCGAGGCGACCCGCCTGACGCTTGAGACCATCCGCAAGGGCGAGGACAGCATTGCCATTACCGGCAACGTCCTGCGCGATTATCTGACCGACCTGTTCCCGATCCTGGAACTCGGCACCTCGGCCAAGATGTTGTCGATCGTCAAGCTGATGCAGGGCGGCGGGCTGTTCGAGACCGGAGCAGGGGGCTCGGCCCCGAAACACGTCCAGCAGCTGATGTCCGAGAACCATCTGCGCTGGGACTCCTTGGGCGAGTTCTGCGCCCTGGGCGAAAGCTTCAATTTCCTCGCCGACACCAAGGGCAACGCCAAGGCCGGCGTGCTTGGCAAGGCGGTCGAGGATGCGACGACCAAGGTGCTGCAGGAAGACCGCTCGCCCGGCCGCAAGGTCGGCCAGCCCGACAACCGCGACAGCCACTACTGGTTCGCCCGCTATTGGGCCGAGGCACTGGCGAGCCAGAAGGACGACGCGGACCTCGCCCGGCACTTCGCCCCGATCGCCAAGGCGCTGGCCGGGAAGGAAGCCGAGATCGTCACCGAACTTGCCGCGGGCCGCGGCGTCGCGGTCGATCTCGGCGGCTATTACCATGGCGACCCGGCCAAGACGGCGAAGGTCATGCGACCCAGCGCCACGCTGAACGCGATCATCGGCTGAGGCGTCGGGCGGAACCAGACGAATGGGCGCGCGGGAGACCGCGCGCCCGTTTCGCATTTTGGCGGTGAAGGGACCCCATGCGCGGATGCGCTGCCTGTGCATCAAACCTGCATGCATGTTAGGCTTGCTGCAACGGATCGGCGGTTTGACGACCCTGCGCCCGGCCACCCCCTTGCATCGGCCGCCGGGGTATTGGACTACCAGCGCAACCACAAGCGACACCACAGGGATAAGGGCACCACATGAAGACCGCGTTTCAGATCTGCGCACTCGGCCTCGCCATCAGCGCCAACGCAGCCGGCGCCGAAACGCTCACCATCTCGTGGTGGGGCTATAACGGCGAAAAGCTGAATGCCAACATCATCGAACCGTTCAAGGCACAATGCGGTTGCGACGTGGTGTTCGAAACCGGCAACAACGCCGACCGTCTGGGCAAGCTGCAGGCCCGCGGCGGCAAAGGCGTCGACGTGATCTATCTGACCGACAGCTATTCCCAGATCGGGATCGAAGCCGGGATCTTCCAGAAGATCGACCGCGAACGCCTGCCGAACCTCAAGAACGTCTATGCCATGGCGCGCGACCCCCAGGGCGGCTATGGCCCGGCCTATACCATCGGCCGCGTCGGTATCGTTTTTGACGCCGCCAAGGTTACCCCGGTTACCTCGTGGAACGAGCTCTGGCGCGACGACCTGAAGGGCACGATCACGCTGCCCGGCATCACCACGACCGCGGGTCCGATGGTCGTGATCCAGGCCGGCAAGCACGCCGGCGTCGATCCCTTCACCCAGCCCGATCCGACCTTCGCCGCCATCGAGGCGCTGAAGCCCAACACCGTGAAGAACTACAACACCGGCTCCGAGATGGTGAACCTGATCTCGACCGGCGAGGCCACCGTTGCCGTGGCGCAGGACTTCACCATGGCCTCGCTCCAGGCGGCGGTTCCGACCATGACCTGGGCGACGCTGGAGGATGGCGACATTGCCACGCTCAACACCGTCAATATCCCGAAGGGGGCCGAGAACCCGGACCTCGCCTATGCCTTCATCGACTTCATCCTGTCCCTGCCTGTCCAGCAGGTGAACGCCGAACAGGGCGTCGATGCGCCGGTGAACATGGGTGTGGACCTGACCCCGGAACAGGCCTCGATCTGGACCTACGGCTCCGAGGCGATCGAAAAGCTGAACCGCATGAACTATGCCCAGATGAACGCCGCCAAGGCCGACTGGATCGACCGCTGGAACGAGATTTTCGGCATGTGATCCTTCCTGCGTGCCGGGTCGACCCCCGGCACGCGTCCTTACCCGAGAACGCCTCATGTCCTCCCGATTGCGTGCCTGGCTGCTTGCCACCCCGGCCACCCTGCTGGTTCTGGTCTTTCTGGTCCTGCCGGTGCTGGCGACACTTGCCACGACGTTCGGCGATCCCAAGGGGCCGTTTGCGCCCTATGCCGCCTTCTTCACCTCGAAGTTCCGCATGGCGGTGCTGTGGCGCACGATGGAGGTCGCGGTGACAACGACGCTGATCTCGCTCGTCGTGGGCTTTGCCACCGCCTGGGTGGTGGCGCGCGCGCCGCGGCGGATCAAGAGCATCATGATCATTGCCGCGGTCTTCCCGCTGCTCACCGGGGTCGTGGTGCGGTCCTTTGCCTGGCTGGTGATCCTTGGCAAGAACGGCATCCTGAACGACGCCCTGCTCAGGATCGGCGCGATATCCGAGCCGCTGTCGATGCTCTACACCCAAGGCGCCGTGGTCGTCGCCATGGTCTATCTCTTCGTGCCGCTGATGGTCCTGACGCTGGTCGGTGTGCTTGAAGCCATCCCGCAGGACCTGACCGAGGCCGCGGCCTCGCTTGGCGCCACGCCTTCGGCGACGTTCCGGCAGGTGATCCTGCCGATGGCGGTGCCGGGGCTGATCGTCGGGGCGGTGCTGGTCTTTACCGGATCCTTCACCTCCTACGCCACACCGCAGCTTCTGGGCGGCGAGCGCCAGATGATGATGGGCACGTTCCTTTATCAGCGCGCCATGGTGATGTTCGACTGGGTCGGCGCCTCGACGATTGCGGCGGTGATGGTGGTGGTGACGCTCGCCACGGTTCTGGCGATGTCGCACCTTGCGCGACGCCTGAACCCGGTGGCGGGATAGGGGGGCCGATGCGACCGCGCACCCATCCCCTGCTGCTGGCCTTCGCGGGCCTTGTGTTCGTTTTTCTGCTGGGGCCGCTCGTCATCATCCTTGGCGCGGCTCTGTCCGACACGAGCTTTCTGACATTCCCGCCGCGCGGGCTGACGCTGCACTGGTTTGCCAACGTCTTTCAGGTCGAGGCCTTCAAGCGGACGATGCTCACCTCGTTCCTGCTGGCCATCGGTGGCACTGCGCTGTCGATGACCATCGGGATCCCTGCGGCCTATGCGCTGGCGCGCTATCGCATCGTGCTGCCGCGGGCGCTTGCCAACCTGTTCGTGCTGCCGATCCTGATCCCCGAGATCGTCATGGGCTTTTCGCTGATGAAGTCGCTTGCGATCGGCTGGGGCATGCCGATTGTCGCCTCGCTTCTGATCGGCCATGCGCTGCTGGTGCTGCCCTATTGCGTCCGGGTCGTCGGCGCCTCGCTCAACGCCTTCGACTTCTCGATCGAGGAGGCGGCGGTGTCGCTTGGCTGCCCGCGCTGGCGCGCCTTCTTCATCGTGGTTCTGCCCAATGTGAAACCGGGCATCATCGCGGGCTTCATCCTGGCCTTCATCACCTCGCTCAATGACGTATCGGTGTCGATCTTCCTGACCGGCCCCGGCGTCTCCACCCTGCCGATCCAGCTTCTGGCGCATATGGAGCAGTTCTTCGACCCGACCATCGCCTCGGTTTCGGTCCTGCTCATGTTCGTCACCGTGGCCGTCATGGCCGTGGTCGAACGCACCCTCGGCCTAACGTTCCTGACCAAATGACCGTCTCGCTCACCATCGACAATGTCACCGCAGATTATGGCACCACGCGCGTGCTGGAGGATCTGTCGCTTCACGTGGCCGAGGGCGAGCTGGTCTCGCTGCTCGGCGCCTCGGGCTGCGGCAAGACCACGACGCTGCGCCTCGTCGCGGGGTTCCTGCAGCCGGTGGCGGGCAGTATCCGGCTCGGGGATCGCGACCTGACGCGGCTGCCGCCACATGCCCGCAACATCGGTCTGGTGTTCCAGACCTATGCGCTGTTTCCGCATCTGACGGTCCGCGCCAATGTCGAGTTTGGCCTGAAGCAGCGCGGGGTAGGGGGCAGCGACCGACGCAGGCGGGCCGCCGACATGATCGACCGGGTCGGGCTTCAGGGCCTTGCCGACCGTTATCCCGCCAACCTGTCGGGTGGCCAGCGCCAGCGCGTGGCCCTGGCCCGGGCGCTGGTGATCGATCCGCCGCTTCTGATGTTCGACGAGCCGTTGTCGAACCTCGACGCCCGTCTCAGGGTCGACATGCGGGTCGAGATCCGGCGCCTGCAGCAGGCGAACGGCACGACCGCGCTCTACGTGACCCACGATCAGGAGGAGGCGTTCTCGATCTCCGACCGGGTCGCGATCATGAATGCCGGCCGCATCATGCAGCTTGACCGCCCCGAGGTGCTTTATTCTTGCCCCGCCAACGCCTTCGTCGCCGATTTTGTCGGCTTCGAGAACATGATCCCGATGCGGGCGGTTCTCGAATCGGGCGATGCGGTGCGTGCCCGGATGGCGGACGGCACAATGCTGATGCTGCCCAAGGATCGCTTCACGGTGCCCGCCCAGGACTTTCTTCTCGCCGCCCGCCCCGAGGGGCTCGAGGTCGCCCTCGAGGAACGCCCCGATGGCATTCCGGCGCGTCTTGGCCTGCGCACCTATCTCGGTCGCGGCTATCAGTACCAGTGTTCGACCCCGGCCGGAGAGATCACCGCCCATGGTCCCCTGACCCAGCCTTATGAGCCCGGCATGACCGCCCATCTGGTGCCGCGCCCCGAACAATGCTGCCTTCTGCCTGCGGAACCCGCGTGAGCCTGATCCTCGCCAATGCCCGGATCCTGCCAATGGACCCGGCGATGACCGAGATCGAGCGCGGCTGGATCGCGCTCGACGGCGACCGGATCGCAGCGCTCGGCACAGGCAACCCGCCTGCAGGTAAGGCCCTCGACATGGCGGGCGATCTGCTGATGCCCGGCATGGTCAACCCCCATTGCCACATGCCGATGACGCTGTTTCGCGGGCTGGCCGAGGATGTCGACGACCGGTTGTTTCGCTATATCCTGCCGCTCGAACGCGCGCTGGTGACGGCCGAGGTGGTGGAGATCGGCGCCCGCCTTGCGGCGCTCGAGATGATCCGTGGCGGGGTCACCACCGTCGCCGACATGTATTATTTCGAGGATCGGATCGGCGCCGTTCTGGACGCCTCGGGGCTGCGCGGCGTGGTGGGCCAGACGCTGGCCGATTTCGCCGCCCCCGACCACGGCAGCATGGACGAGGGGTTTGCACGGCTCGATGCCCTTGCAGATCTCTACCGTGACCATCCCCGCATCACCGCCTCGGCCGCCCCGCACGCGCCCTATTCGACTGGCCTTGCCGTGATGGAGCGCGTCGCCCATTGGTCCGCCGCGCATCCGGGCCTGCCGGTCCAGATGCATCTGGCGGAAACGAGGGCCGAACTGGACTGGGCCGAAAAGACCCACGGCGTGACCACGGTCGAGGTGACCGACCGTGCGGGCCTGCTGACCCCGACGCTGGTCGCCGCCCATGTCATGTACCCGACCGAGGCCGACATGGACCTGATTGCGGCGCGCGGGGCCCATGTTGCCCACAATGCGCGGTCGAACGGCAAGGCGGGGCGTGGCATCGCGCCGGTGACCGCGCTGCGCGCCCGTGGCGTCAAGGTCGGGCTGGCGACTGACGGGGCCATGTCCGGCAACACGCTCGACCTGTTTTCCCAGATGGCGCCCGCCGCGATGTTCCAGAAGATCGCCGGCGGCTCGCGCAGGCCGCTGCCCTGCGCCGAGGTGCTGCGCATGGCGACGATCGAGGCCGCGGCAACCTTGGGGATGGCGGATCGTACCGGCTCGCTCGAACCCGGCAAGCAGGCCGACCTGATCCGGATCTCGCTGTCCGATCCGCGGCTGCACCCGATCTATGACCTATCGTCCACGCTGGTCTTCGCGGCACTTCCGTGCGACGTGCGGGCGACGATGGTGGCCGGGCGCTGGCTGATGCGCGACCGGATGGTCGAGACGCTCGAGCCCGAGAAGGTGCTGGCCGACGCGCTGCAGGTGGCGCGACGGTTCCGGGCCAAGATCGAAGAAATAGACAAACAGGCAGACCGGGGGCAAACCGATGGCTGACACACTCACTCATATCGACGCGACGTTGCACGAGCGGCTCGACCGGCTGCTCGATTTCGTCCGCATCCCCTCGGTTTCGACCGACCCGGACCATGCGGGTGACGTCGCCCGCGCCGCCGACTGGCTTGCCGCCACGCTGCGGGACATGGGCGCCGATGCCTCGGTCCGCCCGACCGCGGGTCACTCGATGGTGGTCGGTCACCTGCCGGGGCCCGAGGGCGCGCCGCATGTGCTGTTCTATGGCCACTACGACGTCCAGCCGCCCGATCCGTTGGAGTTGTGGGATACCGCGCCGTTCGAACCGGTGCTGCGCCCTGCGCCTGACGGCGACACCCATATCGTCGGCCGCGGCGCCTCGGACGACAAGGGCGCGCTGATGACCTTTGTCGAGGCCTGCCGGGCGATCCTGGAAACCCGGGGCGAGCTGCCGGTCCGTGTGAGCTTCCTGTTCGAGGGCGAAGAGGAAAGCGGCTCGCGTTCGCTGCCGGGTTTCCTGGCCGGGGCCGCGGACGAACTGGCCTGCGATGTGGTGCTGGTCTGCGACAGCGACATGTGGGACCGCGAGACCCCGGCGATCACCACCATGCTGCGCGGGCTGGTGGGGCAGGAGCTGACGATCCGTGCGGGCGACCGCGATCTGCACTCGGGCATTTTCGGCAATGCCGCGGCAAATGCCCTGACCGTGATGGCCGAGGTGCTGGCCTCGCTCCGCAGCCCCGATGGCGGGGTGGCGATCGCGGGCTTCTATGACGCCGTTGCGCCACTGCCCGAGCGGACCCGCGCCGCCTGGGAGGCGCTGCCCTTCGACGCCGAGGGGTTTCTTGGCGATGTCGGCCTGTCGGTTCCTGCGGGCGAGGCGGACCAGCCGGTGCTGCATCAGGTCTGGGCCCGCCCGTCGTGCGAGATCCACGGGATATGGGGCGGGTACATGGCGCCCGGCTTCAAGACCGTGATCCCCTGCGAGGCCCACGCCAAGCTGTCGTTCCGGCTGGTCGCCGATCAGGACCCGCAGGCGATCCGCGACGCCTTCCAGGCCCATGTCCGGGCGCGCCTGCCGGCCGATTGCACGGTCGAATTTGCCGATCACGGTCTGGCGCCGGCCTGGGCGATGGATCCGGGCTCGGCCTTCCTCGATGCGGCGCTGGCGGCCTTGGCCGAGGAATGGGGCAAGTCTGCGACCTGCGGCACCGGCGGTTCGATCCCCATCGTCGGCGCGCTGCAGGCGACGCTCGGCGTCGATGCGCTGCTGGTGGGCTTTGCCCGGTTCGACAACCGCATCCACAGCCCGAACGAGAAATACGACCTGTCGAGCTTTCACAAGGGCATGAAAAGCTGGGTGCGGATCCTCGACGGGCTGGCCGGATGCGCGTGATCATCGACACCGATCCGGGCATCGACGACGCCATCGCGATCCTCTATGCGCTGCGCAACCCGTGCATCGAGGTGCTGGCGCTGACCACGGTTGCGGGCAACATCGGGCTGTCGGTGACGACGCGGAACGCCCTGCGCATCTCGGCGCTCGCCGAGGTGCCGGTCCCGGTTCATCCGGGCGCCGCGGCACCGCTCGGGCGGCCGGCGCGGCCCGAGACCGCGATCCACGGCGCCGACGGTCTGGGCGGTGTCGCCTTCCCCGAACCCGAGGTGCCGCCCTCGACCGAGGGTGCCGTGGCGGCGATGGCGCGCTGGCTTCGGTCCGAGCCCGCGGGCAGCATCGACCTGTTCTGCCTTGGCCCGATGACCAATCTTGCCCTGCTGCTGTCCGAGGCGCCCGACGCCGCGGCGCGGATCGGACGGGTGATTGCCATGGGGGGCGCGGCGGACGCGCCGGGGAACATGGGGCCGCGGGCCGAGTTCAATCTCGCCCACGACCCCGAGGCCGCGGCACGGGTGCTGGGCGCCGGGTTGGACCTGACGCTGATCCCGCTCGATGCAACGCGGCAACTGCGGGCCGATGCCGTCTATCTGGCAGCGTTGCGTGGCACGGCACGCGAGCCTGCGGTGGCTTCGGCCGCGCTGATCGAGGCCTATTTCGCATCGACGACTGGCGCCGAAAGCCGGCCGCTGCACGATCCTTGCGTGCCGTTGCTTGCTTGTCACGAGGATCTGTTTGTCTTCGACCGGCGGGCGTTGCAGGTCGATCTCGCCACCGGCGCCCTCGAACCCGGCGGGGCCACACTTCGCCTTGCCATGGGCCTTCAGGCCGAGCCCCTGCGTGCAGCACTTCTGGCGGGGCTGGCGGGCTAGGGCACCGGCCAGCGCGCGGGCCCGCCGGTGACGGAATAGGTATTTGAGCCAAGAAGAAGCCGCGACTTCTTCTTGGTAAAAATACCTAAGTCCGGCGCGGGCAACCCGTCCGACGTCAGGGGGCAGGGGCGGTCCCCAGCTCCAGCGCGACCAGTGTGCACCAGAAGGCGACGCCGTGGGGAATGCAGGCGTCGTTGAAATCATACCCCGTGCCGTGGTGCTGCCCGTTCGCGCGTGCCGGACCCATCCCGAGCCAGACATAGGCACCGGGAACGCGTGTCCCGAATTCGGCAAAGTCGTCGCCGGCGGTCGATGGCGGGAAGGACGTGCGCAGCCCGTCCGCGCCAAGCGCCTGTCGCGCTGCGTCCTGGGCAATGCGTGTTGGCCCTGGGGCGTTCACCACGGGCGGTATGCCGCGCGCGAAGGCATAGTCCGCCTCGATTCCGAAACCCGACGCGACCCCGCGGGCGTGGCGGCCGATCGCGACCTCGATCTGGTCGCGCACATCGGCTGCATAGGCCCGCGCCGTTCCGCCGATCCGAACCTCGGACGGGATCACGTTCAGCGCCTCGAAATCACCCGCCGACAGCGCGCAGGCCGATACGACGGCGGGCTGCAGGGGATCGACCTCGCGCGCCACGACCGTATGGATCTGGGTCAGGAAAACTCCGGCTGCGGTCACCGCGTCGCGGCCCTGATGCGGCTTGGCACCGTGGCTTCCGACCCCCCGGAACGTCACCCGCCATCGATCGGAACTGGCCAGTTGCGCCCCCTCGACCGCGGCGATCACCCCCAGCTCGAGCCCCGGCATGTTGTGCAGCCCATAGGCGGCATCGACCGGGAAGCGGTCGAAGAACCCGTCCGCGACCATCGCCTTGCCGCCGCCGCGCCCCTCTTCGGCGGGCTGGAAGACAAAATGCACGGTGCCGGAGAAGTCGCGGCCCGCCAGCGCCTCGGCTGCGCCAAGCAGGATCGCCGTATGGCCGTCGTGGCCGCAGGCATGCATCCGCCCCGGCGCGCGCGAGGCATGAGGTAGGCCCGTCGCCTCGGTCATTGCAAGGGCATCCATGTCGGCGCGCAGCAGGATCGCGCGGTTGCCGGTTCCCTTTCGCAGGGTGCCGACGACGCCGGTGCCGCCGATCCCTCGCGTCACCTCGATCCCGGCCGCCTCCAGCCTGTCCGCGACGATCTGTGCCGTGCGGTGTTCCTCGAAGCCGAGTTCCGGGTGGGCGTGCAGATCGCGGCGCAGCGCGATCAGATCGTCCAGCGTTTCGGGGTCCATCGCAAAGTCAGATGCCATCGTTTCTTGTCCCTTCGTGGTCCCGCAAGGCCGGGGTTGAGGCTAGGTGGTCTGTGTTCCGCTGCAGGGAGCGACCGGACGACAACGGACGACGTTCGGTCAGTGCACCGGCGCCGCCGCAGCGCCGTGCCTGGGCTTTTTCAATATCAGCACAAAGGGCAGCATCGCAAAGGCGGCAAAGCCCGACAGCCGGAACGCATCCTGAAAGGCCAGCATCGAGGCCTGGGCCAGCACGGTCTTCGCGACATAGGCCGCCGCCAGCGGGGTATTGGCCTCGAGCCCCAGCGGCGCGAGCCAGTCGGTCAGAGTCTGGTCATAGGGCGTGATGCCCGACATCAGTGTGGCATAGTGAAACCCGGTGCGCTGGCTGACCTGCCAGCCGATGATCGCGATCCCGACCGAAGACCCGATCGAGCGGGTCACGCCATAGATCCCCGAGGCTTCGTCCTGCTTTTCCCGGCTGATGTTCTGGAAGGCGAGTGTCGACATCGGCACGAAGAACAGGCCCATCCCGAGGCCCGAGATCACGCCCGGCCAGGACAGATCCCAGAACCCGGCGTCGAGGTTCAGTCTGGCCAGCAGCGAGTTGCCGAGGCCGGTCAGGATCAGCCCCAGAAACACCAGCGCCCTTGGGTCGACCTTGCGCATCAGTACCGCGCCCGTCACCACCATCGAGACACCGGCCGCGGCACCGCGCGGCATGAACAGATAGCCTGCGTCGAGCACGGGATAGTCGAGCAGACCCTGCACGAACAACGGCAGGATCGCGATGGCACCGAACATCGACACGCTGAAGCCCATGATCGCGATATTGGCCGCGGCAAAGCTGCGATCGCGCAGGATGGCAAAGTCGATGATGTTGTGCTTCTCGCCCAGGCCCCGGATCACGAAGCCGGCGCCCACGATCAGCGCCAGCAGGGCGGTCACCTGGATCAGGTGCGAGGTGAACCACTCGCGGCTCTCGCCCAGATCGAGCGTGATCTGAAGCGCCCCGATTGCCGTCACCATCAACCCGAGCCCGATCCAGTCGACCCGGACGGAGCGGATCTCCTCACGTTTCAGCTCGCCCGACATCAGCGCCAGTGCGATCACGGCGACCGGCAGGTTGACGTAGAACACCGCGCGCCACGAGAAATGCTCGGTCAGAAGTGCGCCGATGGTGGGGCCGAGCACCGGCGCCACCACGACGCCCAGCCCGAACAGCGCCATCGCCTGGCCGCGTTTGTCGCGCGCGAAGGAATCGAACAGGATCGATTGCGACAGCGGGATCAGGAAGGCGCCAAAAAACCCCTGGCCGAGCCGGCAGGCGACCATTGCCTCGATGCTCTGTGTCAGGCCGCCGAGCATCGAGAAGATGGCAAAACCGATGATCGCAGTGGTGATCAGCCGCCGCCGCCCGAACCGGCGCGACAAGAGCCCGGTCAGCGGCATCACCGCAACCGAGGCGACGATATAGCTGGTGAGGATCCAGACCGTCTGGTCGCTGGTGATGCCAAAGGCCGCCTTCATGTGCGGCAGCGCGACGTTGACGATGGTGCTGTCGAGAACTTCGAGCACCGCCGTCAGAACCACGGCCAGCACCACCGTCCAGCGCACCTGCGGAACGGCGGGGTCCGCGGCCGGAACGTCAGGCGGTGCCAGCTCGGCCAGGCTCATTTCGTCGATCCGTCGAGACCTGTCGTATCCACGGTTGCGGTGACGCTGGCCCCGACGCGCAGTCGCTGCGCCGGATCGCTCGGTGGCTCGGTGACGGTGATCCGCACCGGGAAGCGCTGAGTGACCTTGACCCAGTTCCCGGTCGCGTTCTGCGCCGGCAGCAGGGCGAAGACTGCCCCCGATCCCGCCCCGATGCTGTCGACGGTGCCGGAAAGCTCAAGCCCCGGATACATGTCGATGGCGAGTCGCGCCGGCTGGCCGGGCCTGATGCGCGGCAGGTCGGTCTCGCGGAAATTGGCGTCGACCCACCAGGTGCCGTCCTCGACCAGGGCAAACAGGGATTGACCGGGTTCGACGATATCGCCGGGGCGGAGGCTGAGATTGGCAATCCAGCCCGTCGAGGGCGCGGTGATGGTGGTATGCGACAGCGCAAGCCGGGCCTGATCCAGCGTCGCCTGGGCCGCGCGGACCTCGGAGTTGCCCTCGCCAACGGCGCCGAGCTGTTTGCGGGCGGCCGAAAGGTCGGCGGCCGCCTGATCGCGGCGTGCCGCATTGGCGTCGCGGGTCGCGGTGGCGGCATCGAGCGCGGCCTTCGAGGTATCGCCCCGCTTGAACAGCGATGCGATCCGTTCGCGCGAGGCGTCCGAGTCGACGACAGCCGCCTCGGCCGCGGCGAGCGCCGCTTTTGCGGCGCTGACATTGGCCACGGCGGCGTCGGCGGTCTGCAACGCGCTGTCAAGCTGGGCCTTCGCTTCGTCGACCGCGGCCTGCAGCCGGCGATCGTCGAGCACGACCAGAACGTCGCCTGCCGCGACATGGGCATTCTCGACCACGTTCACCTTGATCACCTCGCCCTCGACCTGGGGCGAGATCGTCAGGACATGGGTGCCGACATAGGCGTCGTCGGTCGAGGGATGGATCCGCTTGAGCTCCCAGTACCAGGCCAGCCCGCCCGCCGCGGCCGCAAGGCATACCACCAATAGGATCGTCTTCAGGATTTTCACACAAGGCTCCGGCGAAACAGCACCGGTCAGTGGGGCCGGCGGGGCTGGGCGAGAACCAATTCATCGCCACAGGAAAATATCGCTCCGGATTAATGCCCTTCCCGCGGCAACGGCAAGTCCGACGCACGGAAAAGTGCCCGCTGCATGGCGGATTTGCACCCCGTTCAGGGGCGCAATCCCGAATTTCCGTTGCGTCAGAGCCGCGAGAGAACGCTCGACGGACGCGATTTGGCAAGGGCCGCGGTAACAAGACCGGCCAGAACCGCCTTGGCGATGTCGCCCGGTATGAAGGCCGTGACCAGAAGCGCCGATTGCGGGATCGTCTTGCCAAGGATGACCGCCATGCCGACGGCCCCGAAGGCGTAAAGCACCACGACCCCGCCGATGATCGAGGCTACGCCGGCGACCAGGGCCAGCGGTGCGCTGCGCCAACGCTCGACAATCAGGCCGGTGACAAAGGCCGCGACCGGCCAGCCGACAAGGAAGCCAACGGTTGGCCCGGCAAAGACGCCAAGTCCGCCGCGCCCGCCCGCCAGCAGAGGCAGTCCGAGTGCGACCAGCGCCAGAAGCAACAGCACGGCCAGCGCCCCGCGCCGCGCACCAAGGACCGTGCCACACAGCATGATGCCGAGGGTTTGGGCCGTGATCGGCACGCCGAAGCCGAGTGTCAGCTTCGGGACCAGCCCGAGCGCCGCGACCAGCGCGGCAAACAGGGCGATGAGGGCGATATTGCGTTCCATGAGCGTTCCTTGATGTGTCCCGAGACGTTATTCCAACCCGCCGCGCGCCCGCAGCGCCTCGGCGACGTGTTCGGCATCGTCGATGGCAAGGGCTGCCATCGGCATCACGATCTGCCACCCCGGCCGGCGCGGCGAGCGGGCGCGCCAGGACTGGGTCAGCAGCGCACCCTTGCGGGCAATCGACGGCGTGAACCGGATCACCAGCGCAATGGCAAGCTCAAGCGCCCGGGTCGACAGCCCGAGCCGCCGCAGCGGGGTCAGCAGGAAGGAGACCACGTCGATCATGTCGCCAAGCCGCGTGGTCATCGTCACGAAGTTTGCCAGTGCCACCGCCGCCAGCAGCCTGAGCGCGATCGCCATGCCTGCCTCGATCTGCCCGGTCACGCCATGCCAGACCGCGATCAGCACCAGAAAGGTCCAGAGAATGCGCAGATTGCGGAACCCCTCGGCCAGAAACACCCGCCCGCCGGTCAGAAACAATCCCGCCACCGCCGCGACCGCCAGCGCCAGAACCGCCGGGCTTTCGATTGCGAACAGGCAGACGGTGGCGAGCGACAGCGCGGCAAGCTTCAGCCAGGCCGGCAGCCGGTGCGCCCAGATCTCAACCGGAGAGGTCAGAGAGATCATCTTCTTCCCCCCAAAGCCGCATCTGCCGTTCGAACCGTGTCAGCACCGGGCCAGCCGCCCCGTCCTCGCGCACCCGCCCCGCCTCCAGCCAGATCACCCGGTCGAAATCGCGCAAGGCGGCCGGATCGTGCGAGATCAGGACGATGCTCGCCTCGACCCCGTCGAGATAGCGCATCAGTTGCATGCGTGTCGGGATGTCGAGGCCGGAAAACGGCTCGTCAAGGATGATCAGCGCCGGTTCCATCGCCAGCACGGCCATCAGGCACAGCAGCTGCTTCTGCCCCTGGGACAGCGAATGCACCGGGGCCTTGGCCCAGTGCGCCTTGTCAAAACGTTCCAGCATGGCGTGGCTGCGGGCAGCGGCCTCGGCCTTCGGCAGTCCCATCTGGGTCAGGCCAAAGCCGATTTCCTCCTCGACAATCGGGAAGATGATCTGGTGATCGGGGTTCTGGAACAGGATGCCGACCTTGCGCAGCGCGGCCTTGCGGTCCTTTGCCATGTCCACGCCCGAGATCTCGGCCGTGCCCTCGGTCGGTGCGACAAGCCCCGCCAGCAGCCGCGCCAGCGTTGTCTTGCCCGAACCGTTGCGGCCGACGATGCCGATGCGACGCTCGTCGGCGCGAAGGTCGATGCCGCTCAGCACCTCGTGCTGGCCAAGGCGCAGCGTAACGCCGGCAAGCTTCAGCACCGGCGAAGGCGCGGCGCTGCTGCGCGCGTTCGGGTCGCTGGCCGCGGCTTTTGGGGGCAATGGCGACTGCATGGTCATGGGCGCTACTTCTGCAACGTGGCCCGGCGGATTGGCAATGCGACCGACGTTCCCCTGTCGGTCGTATGACTGGCGCCGGAAATTTGGCCCGGGACGGGCAGGCGTGACAGAAGTCCGCATACCCGATCTTTCCGTCAGGACCAAGCCGGGGAATACAGATGCCAAACCGCCGGTAGCGCCGGATCCCGCCTGCTGGCGGGGGACTGTGGGTTCAGGGGGCAAGCCCCGGCCAGCGCGCGATTGCGGTTTCTATCCCGAACAGGTCGAGCGCCCGCCCGACCGAGTGACTGACCAGATCGTCGATGGAGGTCGGGTTGTTATAGAAGGCCGGCATCGGGGGCGCGATGATCGCCCCCATTTCGGCGGCCGCGGTCATGGTGCGCAGGTGCCCGACATGCAGCGGGCTTTCGCGGACCATCAGGACCAGACGCCGGGATTCCTTCAACGTGACATCGGCGGCGCGGGTCAAGAGGGTCGAGGTCATGCCATGGGTGATTTCCGACAACGTGCGGATCGAGCACGGGACGACGATCATGCCGCGAGTCCGGAACGAGCCGCAGGCAATCGTCGCGCCGACATTGCCGATCGGGTGCAGCACGTCGCAGCGCGGTTCCAGATCGCGCAGGCCGTACCCGCATTCCGTCCGAAGCGTCAGTTCGCCCGCCCGGCTGACGACCAGATGGGTCTCGACCCCGGCACGGCGCAGCATCTCAAGGCAGCGCAATCCATAGATCGCCCCCGAGGCGCCAGAGATGCCGACGATGATCCTGTTTCCGTTCATGTCCCGGCCCCTCGGTCTGATCCAGCGGTTGAGGCAAAGGTAGATCACAGGCGAGCGCGCCGCGGAACGTAAAAGCCCCGGCCGGCCGATTTGCGGGGTTCTCGGGGGCCCGGGCGATTGAGCGGATCGCGAGCGGCTTGCTTGTCGGTTCAGCAGGAAAAGAATGCACAGGGAGGGCGGTTTCCGGGACGGGACTCTGCGTTGGAGCAGTGGGGTTTTGGCATTTAGACCGCCAATTCGGGCGGTCAATGAGTGGGCAAGGCACGGGGTAGCGCCCCATGGCGAAGCCCGAGATCCGCAGCCGGGAGACACTCAAACATTTGAAATGACGTACCCTTCAGGCCGGCACTTCAATGCACCTGACACCCCCGCATGGTCCTCGGACGGGGGGCGATTGACCCGCAGAGATCCATTCGCGCGACCCGGTCCCGGCTGCCGAAACGCCGGCGCCAGATCGAGAAGAAGACTTCTGTGTGGCGCAAGCGCATGGCGTCTCGCGGTTGGGTCAGGACTCCACAATCCGGTCGAGCTGGGCAAAGAACAACCCGGCAATCAGGATGAAGCCGCCAAGGATCGCGGTTTGCCACGAACTGGGGATGCCGACGAGGATCAGCACGCTGCTGACCAGCGTGATCAGAATGACACCGAGCATGGTGCCAAGCACGGTGCCCGAGCCGCCGGTGATCCGCGCGCCGCCGAGGACGACGGCCGCGATCACGGCCAGCTCCGTTCCCGCCAGATCGAAGGGGTTCGCCAGCCGGTTGGCAGTAACGTGCAGCACCCCCGCCAGCCCCGCCAGCAGACCCGCATAGGCGAAGACGAAGACCCGCACCCGCTCAACCCGATAGCCGAGCCGGGCGGCCACATCCGGCTTGCCGCCGACGGCATAGATGGCGCGCCCAATCAGCGTGCGGTTCAGCATCCACCAGGTGACCAGCGCCGCTGCAACCAGCACAAGGAAATAGGCCGGAAGCTCGACCGCAAGGCCCTGATCCGAGATGACCTTGACCAGCGTCAGCCGCCCGAATGCATCCATCGAGGCCGGGATATTCATGAACAGCGCGGTGCCGATGAAGGTCAGCAGGAAGCCGCGGAAGGCATATTGCGTGCCGATCGTCACGATCAGCGCCGGCGCCCGCAGCACATTGACGAGCAGCCCGTTGACCGAGCCGAGCAGCGCGCCCGCAACGGCGGCGATGACAAGGATCGGCGCCATGCCAAGCCAGGGCGCGGCGTTCACGACAAACAGCGTCAGCGTGTACATCACGAAAGCCGCGATGGCGGTGAACGACACGTCCAGCCCGCCCGAGGCCAGCACGACCAGCACCCCGAGCGCGAACAAGCCGCGCACGACCGAGGCGCGCAGGATGTCGAACAGATTGGCAAGCTGCCAGAAATCCGGGTTGATGGTGCCGATCACGACACAGGTCAGCACGATAAGCGCGAAGGGGAAGATGGCCGGGTGCCGTGCCGACCAGACCCAGAGGTTGCGCAGGCCGCCGCGCGGGGCGACGGCGTCCGAGGGCGGGTTCTGTACCGACGTCATGGTCATCCTTCAGAGTCCGTTTGGGTCGCGGTGGTGCCATCGTCGATGCCATGGCCGGCCATCGCTGTGTAAAGCGTGTCTTCGGTAAGCCCTTCGGCGTCAAAGATCCGGTGAATCCGGCCATCGCGCAACACCGCGATCCGGTCGCAGTTCTGCAAAAGTTCGGGCAGGTCGTCCGAAACGATCAGAACCCCCATGCCGGCGTCGGCCTGGGCCTGGATGATGCGGAAGATCGTGTCCTTCGATCCGACGTCGACGCCCACGGTCGGGCCGTGCAGGACCAGCAGCTTCGGTTCGGTGGCAAGCCAGCGGCCGATCAGCACCCGTTGCTGGTTGCCGCCCGACAGCGATTGCACCGGCGCATCGACGTCCGGGGCGACGATGTGCAGATCCTCCAGCGTCGTCTGGGCGGCCTTGCGGGCAAGGTTGTGGTTGATCAGCCCGAGCCGCGAGCGCAGCCGGTCGAGGATCGCCATGGTGATGTTTTCCGAGATCGGCTTTTCCAGGAACAGCCCCTCGGTCAGCCGGTCTTCCGGCACATAGGCGATGCCGGCCGCAATGGCGGCGAAGGGTGCCGAAAGGTCCAGCGCGCGACCCTCGAGCGTGACGCTGCCGCGGTCGGCGGGCGCCAGCCCTGCAAGGGTCAGCGCCAATTCGTTGCGCCCAGAATCGGCAAGGCCCGTGATCCCGAGAATCTCGCCCTTGCCGACGCTCAGATCGACGCCGTCATAGGCGCCGCTCCGGCCAAGGCCCTTCGCCTCCAGCAGCGGCGCGGGCGATGTCATCGGCACGGTGCGATAACGGCCCTGCTTCAGCTCGCGACCGGTCATCCAGAAGCCGATCTCGGCGTTGCTGGCGTTGGTGACATCGCATTCCTGCACCAGTTCGCCGTCGCGCATCACAAGCCCGGTGCCGCCGATCTCGCGGGCCTCGTCAAGCTTGTGGGTGACAAACAGAACTGCCGCGCCCTGAGTCTGCAACCGGCGGACCACGGCGATCAGGTTGGCGACCTCGCGTTTGGTCAGCGAGGTCGTGGGTTCGTCCATGATGACAAGCCCCGCCTCGCTTGCCACCGCACGGGCAATGGCGACAAGCTGGCGGATCGCAATCGGCAAGGTCTCGACCTGCCGGTTCAGAAACGCACGGTCGGTCGGCAGGCCCACGACTTCGAGCGCGCGCTTCGCGGTTTCGGCGACCCGGCTCAGATCGAGCCGGCGGAACAGCCGCCCGTTGCCCTCGACCAGTTGTTCGGACAGCCCGACGTTTTCGGCCACCGACAGGTTCGGCAACAATGACAGGTCCTGATAAACGGTCTCGATCCCGGCATCGAGCGCGGCAATCGGGTCGAGCCCGGTCCGGTCGCGGCCGTTGATCAGCAACTGCCCCGAGGACTCTGGCTGCGCGCCCGAGATGATCTTGATCAGGGTCGATTTCCCGCAGCCGTTTTCACCCAGAAGGTGATAGAACTTGGCGCGTTCGATCCGCAGGCTGACGCCCTTGAGCGCGTGCACCCCGCCAAAGTGTTTGTGCAGATCGCGCGTCTCGAGGAAGGGTCCCTCGGCCGGGATCGTCTGTTGGGTGTCAAGCATGGCGAGGTCTCCCGCAGAATGTCGGTTGGGAGCGGGCAGGGGTGGGTGCCCGCTCCCTCCATGCGTCCTAGAACGGATACTCGTTCCAGTTCGACGCATTCACGTCGACCCAGGCCTGACCGCGCACGATCTTGCCTTCTCCGGGTCCGTCGGTGACGACCACGTTTTCATATCCGGGGACACCCAGATCCATGCCGGTCTCGATCGGCTCGCCGTTCATCACCTTGTTTGCAAGGACGTTCATGACAAAGCCCGCGTCCTTCGGATCCCAGAACGAGATGCCGTCGACCGCGCCGCTTTCGAGATAGGCCGAGGTGTCGCGCGGCAGGCCAAGCCCATAGACGCAGGTCTTGTCCTCGAGCCCCGCTTCCTCGACCGCGCGGCCGATGCCGATCACGTCGATCGCCGAGCCGCCCTGGAAGCCGCGGATATCGGGGTGCGAGCGCAGGATCTCCTTGGCGGTTTCATAGGCGCGGTTGGCGTCGTTGAAGCTTTCGTTCTTGGGCGACACCAGTTCCATGTTCGGGAACTGTTCCATATAGGCCGCGCCGCCGTCCGCCCATTGCACGTGGGTCAGGCTGCCGAGCGATCCGACGAACGAGGTCCACTTGCCGCTTTGGCCCATGCAATCCGCGATCTGGGCGGCAAAGTGGGCGCCGAATTCCGCGTTGTCGAAGGCTTCCATGTCAAGTTGGGTGTTCTGCAGGCTGTCGGCCTCGTGGGTGACGACGGTGATGCCGCGCCCCATCGCCCGGCGCAGCACGCCTTCCAGCGTCGAGGGGTCCATGGGCACGATGGCCAGCGCATCGACGCCCTGCGCAATCAGGTCCTGCACGATGGCGGCCTGCTGGGCGGCGTCGGCGCGTGCGGGGCCGACCTGACGGGTCGATACGCCATCGGTCTGCTCGCCGAAGGCCTTCACGCCCTCGTCCATTCGGGTGAACCAGTTCTCGCCGGTCACTTTCACCACGGTGACGATTTCCTTGTCCTCGGCCATGGCCGGGCATGCGCCCACGAACGCGACGCTCGCGGCCAGCGCGCCAAGAAGTGTCATGCGTTGTTTCATCATAGTGCGGTCTCCTCCGGAATTACTTGCTGCCCCGTAGCGTTCGACCCGGTACCGTGCGTCGGGGCGCACACGCGGGAATGGATGTCTAGCTGCGGGCGCGGTCGGTCCTGCGCAGCACGGGCGGCAGATAGGTGCCCCAGTGCACGCGGGCGTTGGCCAGGAACAGCAACAGCAGCAGCCCCCAGGCACAGTCGCGAAAGAAGTTCGAGATCTGCATGAAGTTGAACAGGCTCGACAGGATCTGCAGCGCCGTTGCCGACAGCACCACACAGATCACCCGGCCATAGCCGCCCTCGGGGCGCACGCCTGCCATCACCGTGATCAGGATCGCAACGAGGACATAGGAACTGCCATAGTCCCACTTCACGCTCGATGTGCGGGCGGCGATGATGATCCCCGCGACCGAGGCCAGCAGGCTTGCCAGCAGATAGGTGCGGAACAGGATCGATTTCACCCGGATGCCGGCAAAACGCGCGGCGGTCGGGTTCGAGCCCATCAGGAACAGGTGGATCCCGAAGCGCGTGAACTTCAGCAGCGCGGCAAGCGCCAGCGCGATCAGGATGAACAGCGCGAAGGTGCGCGGGACACCCCAGATCGGCATGTTGCCGAAATCGTCGATCAACGGCACATAGCCAAGCTGCTGCGCCGATCCGCCGGTCAGACCGACCGCAACGCCGGTGAACAGCAGCTGCGTGCCAAGTGTCGCGATGATCGGCGTCATCCCGGCATAGCCGATCAGCGCCCCGTTCAGCGCCCCGCCAAGCATGCCGACACTCAGCGCAATGGCCGAGAATGTCAGGAAATACCCCAGCGGGGCCGCATCGGGGGATACCAGCGACGGGGCCAGCAGGATGGCCGCGACGCCCGACAGGTTCGCCAGCGCGATCCCCGACAGGTCGATGCCGCCGTTGCCCGAGATCATCGCCAGCATCACGCCGAATGCGAGTAGGCCAAGTTCCGGCACCTGCGTGCCCATGGATTGAAAGTTATAGAGCGCCATGAAGCGATCACCCACCAGGATCATCGCGGCAATCACGACAAGAGCATTGATTCCAATAAGAAATACAAGCTGTCCGTCGGTTTTCCCCGAACGCATGTCGATCCTCCCCTAGCGCAGCAGCGGGTGCCGCGCAGCCCTGTTGTTCATTCCACGGGCACAACAAACAGACCAAGCAAACATTTGTCAATCACCAACATCGTTTTGTAAAGATAGTCGCGCGATTTTGGTTGACAGGCCCGGGCATTCTCCGAAATGAACGGGGCGAGCGACCGGTTTGGCGCAAAGTTTGACGCCGAACCCGATGAAAGCCGGGAGGATCCAGATGCAGAGATTGTTCAACAACCCTGACGACATCGTCGACGAGACCGTCGCAGGTTTCGTGCGGGCGCACCGCGATCTTGTTCGCCTGTCGGATGCCAATCCGCGGGTGGTGCTGTCGCATGCGTGCGGCACCGGGGACCGCGTGGGCATCGTCACCGGCGGCGGGTCGGGCCACGAGCCGGCCTTTGTCGGCTATGTCGGCGAAACCCTTGTCGATGCGGTCGCCGTGGGCGAGCTGTTCTCCTCGCCGACGGCCAAGGCGTTTCTCGAGGCCATTCGCGCCGCCGACACCGGCAAGGGGGTTGCGGTCCTTTACGGCAATTATGCCGGGGACAACATGAACGTGAAGATGGCGTCGCGCATGGCCGCCAAGGAGGGGATCGAGGTCAGGACCGTCGTTGCCAACGACGATGTCTGCTCGGCGCCGATGGCGGACCGCGGCCGCCGCCGCGGCGTCGCCGGCGAGATCCTGATGTGGAAGGTCGGTGCCGCCAAGGCCGCAACCGGCGCCGCGCTGGACGAGGTGCAGGCGACCGCGCAGCGGGCAATCGATGCGACGCGCTCGGTCGGGATCGGCCTTGCGCCCTGCACCTTGCCCGCCAACGCCAAGCCGAATTTCGAGATCGCGCCCGGCACGATGGAAATCGGCATCGGCCACCATGGCGAACCGGGCACCGCCGTGACCGACCTCAAGCCCGCCAACGATGTCGCCGACGAGATGCTGAAGATCATCCTCGACGATCACGATCTTGCGTCGGGCGACGAGGCCTGCGTGTTGCTGTCGGGCCTTGGCGCCACGCCGATCTGCGAGCTCTACGTGCTGTACGACCGGATCGAACGCGAACTTGGCGAGCGTGGCATCGGCGTTCACCGCGCCTTTGTCGGCAATTACTTCACCTCGCTCGAAATGATGGGGGCGACCCTGACCGTGATGAAGCTCGACGACGAATTGAAAGAACTGATCGACATGCCGGCGGCGTCTTCGGGCCTGACCGTGCGTAGCGCCGGGTAAAGGGGACAATAGACGATGACGAGTTTTCCCAACACGGGGTCCGGCGCCATGGTGCGCAAGGTGGCGCAGATCGTGGTCGAGAACCGCGGCTACCTGTCCGAGATCGACGGCAAGATCGGCGATGGCGATCACGGCAACAACATGGCCAAGGGCTTTGGCCGCGCCGCCGAGCGGATTGCCGATGACGATACGCTCGACGCGTCCTTCGCCATTCTGGCCGACGTGCTGATGGGCGAGATCGGCGGCTCCATGGGGCCGCTTTACGGCATGTTCTTCTCGGACATGGGCGATGTCGTAGCGGGCAAGGACCGGATCGACGCCCTGACCTTCGCCGCCATGCTCGACGCCGGCTGCGAGGGCGTCATGGCGATCGGCTCGGCAAAGGCGGGCGACAAGTGTCTGCTCGATGCGCTGGTCCCCGCGGTCGCAGCCGCCAAGGCGAATGCATCCCTTGGCTTTCCCGCCGTGCTCGATGCGGTGCGCAAGGCCGCCGCAGAAGGGCGCGATGCAACCAAAGACATGGTGGCAAAGATCGGTCGCGCCAGCCGTCTGGGCGAGCGGTCCCGCGGCGTTCTCGATGCCGGGGCGACCTCGTGCTGTCTGATCCTGACCGCGCTTGCCGACGGGATCGAGCCGCGGCTCGGCTGACAGGGGGTCACGTTGCATCGGGCTTCGGTTATGGTCAATGTGCGGCTGGAACCGGAGGCGGAGAGGCGTACCATGACAACGGCAGTCACGCTCGACTACATCCTGCTCGGGCGCTTTCTGGCGACAGCGGCCGAGCGGCTTGAGGAAATGCGCGCGGAGCTGTCGGCGCTCGACGGCGAAGTGGGCGATGGCGACCATGGTGCCTCGATGGCCGACGGGTTTCGCGCCGCCAGCCTCGGGTTTGCAAAGGCCGGCGGCGAGGATGTTCCCGCCGCGCTGCGCGCCGCTGGCGAGAGCTTTCTGCAATCGGTCGGTGCCACGGTGGGCCCGCTTTATGCCACGGCCTTTGTCGAGGCGGCAAAACGGGTCGAGGACGGGCGCATCGGGCTGGCCGATCTGCTCTCGGCCTTCAACGACGGCATTGTCCGCCGCGGCAACGCAGCGCCCGGCGACTGCACGATGATCGACGTCTGGGACCCGGCTGCGCGCGCGGCGCGTGATGCGGGTGCCGGATCGATCGGTGCGGCTCTTGACGCCGGTCGGGCAGGGCTCGAGGCGACACGGACCATGATTGCCTCGCGCGGCCGGGCGGCGCGGCTTGGCAGCCGGACACTTGGGCAACTCGACCCCGGCGCAAGTTCTGCGGTCGTCATCCTGTCGGCCCTGGCCGAGGTGCTGGGCGAGCCCGAGGCGCGCGGATGACCGACGCCAGACCGAAACGCGCCCGCGTGGCCAAGGACGGGACCGCCGCCGAGGACGGACGTGCGCCGCTGCGTTTCGGGGATGACCCGCTTCTGTGGGCCGCGTGGCTCTATTACGAAGAGGGTTTGACCCAAAGCGAGATTGCCGCCGCAATGGGGATCTCGCGGCCCACCGTCGTTGCCTATCTGTCCGAGGCGCGCGACTGCGGCATCGTCAATATCTCGATTGCAGGCGACCGGCTGCGCGCGCTGTCGTTGGCGCGGCAGGTCGCCGAACACTTCGGGTTGCGGGATTGCCTTGTCATTCCCTCGGACGGCGGGCCGCGGTCGCTGATCGAACGGCTGGGCGATGCCGGCGCAAAGGCGCTGAGCTGGCACCTGAGATCCGGCGATTCGGTCGGCATCGGCTGGGGGCGCACGACCCTGGCGGTTGCCGTTGCCGTGCCCGACCTCGGGCTAAAGGATCTGCGCGTGGTGCAGGCGACAGGCGGCACGACAGCCGCCATTCCCTATACCCCCGAGGCCTGTGCGACACGTCTGTCCGAGGCGTTGTCGGCGCGGATGATCCCGATGTCGGCGCCCGCAATCGTGTCGTCTGGCGAGATGCGCGACCTCTTGCTGCAAGAGCCGGTGCTGCAGGAGCAGATGAGCGAACTTGATCGCATCGACACGATCGTCTTTGGCGTCTCGTCGCTGCGGCCCAATTCCACCATCCACACCAGCGGCTTCTTCGCCAAGGCGCTCGACCAGCGCGACCATTACCGCGACGCGGTGGGATCGCTTGCCGGGCGGTTTATCGACGTGACCGGCAAGCCGGTGATCGGCTCGCTGGAAAACCGCACCATCGGTATCGAGCTTGCCAGGCTGAAGACGGTGCGCACGCGGATCGGCGTGTCGGGCGGGTTCGACAAGGTACCCGCGATCCTGGCCGCGCTGCGCGGCGGCTATATCAATGTGCTGGTGACAGACGCCGCCACGGCCGAGGGCATCCTGCGCGCGGATGGCGTCGAAGTGCGGCGGCAGAGCCTGACGCGGCGCCCGCCAAGCCAGCCCGACCGCGGCAAGGTCGCTGCGGCACCGGGCGAGGTGCCGCAGCCCGATGTCAAGAAACTGCTGAACGACCCGCGGGATGCGGTGAACGAGTCGCTCGAAGGCGCGCTCCTGGCGTTCCCCGACCACATTCGTACCATCGACGGATCGGTCCGGGCGATCTGCCGAAGCCGTCCCGCGGCGCCCGGCAAGGTCGGGCTGGTAATCGGTGGCGGCGCCGGGCACGAGCCGTTGTTTCTGGGGTATGTGGGCGAAGGGCTTGCCGACGCGGTGGCGGTCGGCAACGTGTTCTCGGCCCCGCCGCCCGACCGGATCGTGCGCTGCACGCGTCAGGTATCGACGGGTGCGGGCGTTCTGCATGTCTTTGGCAACTACACCGGCGATCTGATGAACTTCGAAATGGCAGCCGAGATGGCCGCGGCCGAAGGCATCGATGTGCGCGCGGTGGTGACGACCGACGATGTGGCCTCGTCCCCCGCCAGCGACCGGGCGGCGCGGCGCGGCACCGCCGGCAACATATTCGTCTTCAAGATCGCAGGGGCGGCCTGCGAGATGATGCTGTCGCTTGATGAATGCGAACGCATCGCGCGCAAGGCCAATGCCTGTACCTATACCATGGGCGTGGGGCTTGCGCCCTGTTCGCTGCCCGAAACCCGGCGGCCGAGCTTTCGGCTGGGGCCGGACGAGATCGAGATCGGGATCGGCATCCATGGCGAGCCGGGGGTCGTGCGCTCGGTCGCGATGTCCGCAGACGACGTGGCCGACCGCATCATGGACGCGCTGATCGAGGATGCGGGGCTCGACCCGGGGGCCAGGGTCGGGATCCTGATCAACTCGCTTGGCGCGACCCCCATGATGGAGCTCGGCATTCTCAACCGCCGGATCCGGCAGCGTCTTGAGGCGCGCGACATTACCACGGTGAGAAGCTGGATGGGCCACTATTGCACCTCTCTCGACATGACAGGTGCATCGATCTCGCTGGTGGTGCTGGATGAGGAACTCGAGACGCTGCTGCTGCGGCCCTGCGACGGGTTCGGTTTCCGGCAGGGCTGAGGCGAAGCGCCCGGGTGGCCGCGCCCCGGATAAAGGCGCGACCGGTCCGGCATCGGTCCGTCAGCTCTTGTGGTGGCTTTCCTGCAGACCGTAAACCGGGGTCGGAAGGCCTTCGGCCCGGGCCTTCAGTTGCAGCGCCAGATAGCGCGAGTAGTGGCGCGACTGGTGCAGGTTGCCGCCGTGGAACCACAGCGCCTCCTGCTGGGTCGGCTTCCACATGTTGCGCTGCTCGCCCTCCCAGGGACCCGGATCCTTGGCGGTGTCGGACCCGAGGCCCCAGCACTTGCCGACCTTGTCCGCAACCTCCTGGCTGATCAGGTCCGCCGCCCAGCCGTTCATCGAGCCATAGCCCGTGGCATAGACCACCAGATCGGCGGGCAGTTCGGTGCCGTCGCTCAGCACCACCGAATGCTCGGTCAGGTGATCGACGCCCGCGCCGGACTTCAGCTTGATCTTGCCGTCGATGACAAGCTGGCAGGCGCCCACGTCGATGTAATAGCCCGAGCCGCGGCGCAGGTATTTCATGAACAATCCCGACTCGTCGTCGCCGAAGTCGAGCATGAACCCGGCCTTTTCGAGCGCGGCATAGAAGTCGGCATCGCGCTTCTTGATCTCGTCATATTGCGGCACGTGGAAGTCGGCCATGATCTTGTAGGGGATCGAGGCGAAGATCATGTCGGCCTTGTCGGTGGAAATGCCGTTGGCGACCGCCTGTTCCGAATAGAGCCCGCCAAGGCAGACCTCCATCAGGCTGTCCGACTTGACGATATGGGTCGAGGACCGCTGCACCATCGTCACGTCGGCGCCGTTTTCCCAAAGCGCGGCACAGATGTCGTGGGCCGAGTTGTTCGAGCCGATCACCACCACCTTCTTGCCCTTGTAGGCGTCGGGGCCGGGATGCTGGCTCGAATGCTGCTGTTCGCCCTTGAACACCGACTGACCGGGGAAGCTCGGGATGCTGGGCTTGCCCGACATGCCGGTCGCGAGAACCAGCTGTTTCGGACGCAGCGTGACCTCCTTGCCATCGCGTTCGACCACCACGGTCCATTCGCCCTTGGCCTCGTCATAGCTTGCCGATTTCGCGAGGGTCGAGGACCAGTACGTCAGCTCCATCACCTTCGTGTACATCTCCAGCCAGTCGCCGACCTTGTCCTTGGGCGTGAACACCGGCCAGGTGTCGGGGAAGGGGATATAGGGCAGGTGGTCGTACCAGACCGGATCGTGCAGGCAGAGCGACTTGTAGCGGCTGCGCCACTGGTCGCCGGGGCGGGCATGCTTGTCGATGATGATGGTCGAGACGCCAAGCTGCCGCAGCCGGGCGCCGAGCGCGATGCCGCCCTGGCCGCCGCCGACGATCAGCACATAGGGCTGGTCCTCATAGCCGAGCCTGCGCGCCTCGTCCTCGCGTTTTTCCTTCCAGCTCTTGCGGGTCGGGTCCGATCCGTGTTCGGCGCCCATCGGCCGGCGGAACCTGCGCGGCTCTTCATGGCCTTTCAACTCGTGCAGCGTGGTCAGCAGGGTCCAGATCTTTCCCTCCTTCATCCGGACATAGCCGACACCGCGGCCGTGTTCGGTCTCAAGGGTCAGCCAGCCTTCGGTCACGCCACCGGCCGAGGTCACCACCTCGCTCGGATCGAGCGTCAGGCTTTCTGGCCTGATCCGGGCCAGCTGGGAGGCTGCCATGTCACGGATCTCGCCCTTGCCCTCGCAGGTCTTGAGATTCCAGGTAAAGGCCGCGAGGTCGCGCCAGAAGCCGGTTTCCAGAAACAGGTCCGCGACGGCATCGGGATCCTGCGCCACCAGGGCGCGTTCCAGATCCGCAACCAGCGGTTCGAGGTCGCTTTGCGGGCTATTGTCGAGCATGTGTCTGCCTCCTCTCAGGTCAGGTCGATCAGGATTTTCAGGTGGGTGCCGGCGGGGTCGAGCAGGACGTCGAAGCCTTCGGCCACGGCGTCCTTCAGCCGGATCTTCTTGGTGACCACCTTGCTGGCGGGGATCGCACCCGAGGCGATCAGGTCGATCACCCGCGGCCAGAGGTGGGTCGGATAGGCCCAGGAGCCGCGGATATCGACGTCCTTGAAGGTGACGTCGAACCAGTTCAGCCCGCTCAGGCCGGGATGCAGGCCGACCTGTACGATCACGCCCTGCTTGCGCACGGCATCGAGACAGGATTGCAGCGCCTTCTCGTTGCCGACGCATTCCAGCGTCACATCGCAGCCTGCGTTGCCTTCGGTCGCTTCGCGGATGCGCGCGCCGATGTCGTCGCGGGTCGGGTTGAGCGTGACGACGCCCGGCAGGATTTTTTGCGCCAGCGCCAGCCTTGTGTCGTTCAGGTCCGACACGAACAGCCTTGTCGCGCCAAAGGCCTTCGCGGTCAGCAAGGTCAGCATTCCGATCGGCCCTGCGCCGGCCACCAGCACCGAACTGCCGGCTGCGACCCCGCCACGGTCGCAGGCATAGACCGCGACCGCCGTCGGTTCGACCAGCGCGGCCTCCTCGTCGCTCATCGCATCGGGGATCCTGACCACATTGTAGTCGTTCAGAAGGGCCGCCTCGGCCATGCCGCCCGACAGCCAGCTGAGCCCCGCAAGCGCCAGATCGGGGCTGAGGTGGAACAGCCCGCGGTCGGCGAAATAATCGCCCTTGCGTGGCATGATCAGCGGCTGGACCGAGACCCGGTCGCCCGGGGCGACATGGGTCACGCCCGCGCCCACCGCCTGAACCACACCGCCGAATTCATGGCCCAGAACCTGCGGCCCGGCCGCGCCGGTGAAGGGGTGCGGCTCGACCGGAATGAAGATCGGGCCATAGGCATATTCGTGCAGATCGGTGCCGCAGATCCCGACGAAGGTGTTGCGAATCGCCACCTGCCCCGGGCCCGGCACGGGCACCGCGTAGACATCCTCGATCCTCAGATCCTTCGCCGCGTGAAACCGCAAGGCTTTCATGATTTCCTCCATTCCCCTAGTGGCCAGAACCTCGCGTCCTGTGGGGCGGGGCCAAAGGCAAATTCGCGAGGTCCGCGATTTCAATGACTTGGCGGGGCCTGGGTGTTGCACCTGTTGCGTCGACTGTCGCACCGGCTGTTGCGGGCGGGGCGCCCGCTCTGCGACCAAAGTCGCAGACTGCAAGGATTGGGAGGTTTGGCCGACTTGGTGCTAGAATCGGGCCAGCGCCGGAAACACGCCAAGAACAGCCGGTGCAGGGAGGACACCATGACCAGCCATCTTGCCCATGTGCGCGAGATCGAGGCCGTCTGCGACGGACGCAACCTGCGCCGCGATCCCGTGGTCGTCGAAAGCTGGCAACGCTGCGTCGCCCGCCATCGGCTCGATCCGGCCAAACAGGGCGAGGCCTATATCGTCCCCGAGACCCGCCTGCGCGAGCATCGCCAGCAATCCGAGGACCTGATCCGCATCGCGCGCTCGGGCATCGAACGGCTTTATGCACTGCTCGCGGGGCAGAACTATGTGCTGCTGCTGGCGGATCATCATGGGGTGACGGTCGAATATCTGGGGGACGAGCTGCAAAAGGCCGAACTGCGTCAAAGCGGCCTCTATCTGGGCTCGGAATGGTCCGAGGCGCGGGCGGGGACCTGTGCGCTTGGCGCCTGCATTGAATCGGGCGAGGCGCTGGTGATCCATCAGGACGATCATTTCGACGCCGCCCATACCGGGTTGTCCTGCACCGCCGCGCCGATCCGCGACAGCCGGGGGCGGCTGCGGGCGGTGCTCGATGTGTCGCTTCTGACCTCGCCAAAGCCCAAGACCAGCCAGCATCTGGCACTGAACCTCGTGCGGTCGGCGGCGCGCCGGATCGAGCTGGCCAATCTCATGGCGCAATCGCGCAACGACTGGGTGCTGCGGCTGGCCTCGTCGCCCGAGTTCCTCGATGTCGATCCCGAGGCGGCGCTGGCCTTCGATGCGGCGGGGCGGATCACCGGGCTGACCGATGCGGCGGCGCGTATCCTGTGCGCGGCCGACGGTCTGGCCGCCGGGCAGGCCGAGGCGCTGATCGACCGGCCGGTGACGGATTTCTTCGAACTTGCGCTTGGTGATCTCGATCAGTTGACCCGCGCCCGGCCACCGCAGGACCGGCTGATCCGTGCCCGCGACGGCCAGGCGATGTTCGCCCACGCGATAGAGCCTCAGCCGCAGCGCCCGGCCCGTTCCTTGCGCAGCACCGGCATGCCGACCCCGCTTGGCCGGCTTGCCGGGCACGATCCGGTCATGTCCGACCTGCTGGAGCGTGCGGCGCGGCTGGCGCCTTCTGGCTGCCCGATCCTTCTGGCGGGCGAGACCGGCACCGGGAAGGAAACGCTGGCGCGGGCGATCCACGAGGTCAGCGGCCGCCGAGGGCGGCTGGTGATCCTCGACTGCGCCGATCTTCCCGACGAGCGGATCGAGGAAACCCTGTTCGGCCGTGTCGGTCGGACAGGGCGCAGCACCGGGATGCTGGCGGCGGCCGACGGCGGCACCTTGCTGCTGGACGAGGTGGCGGAACTGCCGCTGCGCGTGCAGTCGCGGCTGCTGCGGTTGCTGGCCGAGGGCAGCTTCGTGCCACTTGGCGGGGCCGTGCCCGTGGTGATCGACATCCGGGTCATCGCAACGACCCAGCATGCGCTGTCCGAACGGGTCGCCGCGGGGGCGTTCCGCAAGGATCTGTTCTATCGGCTCGGGGCCGCTGTGCTGAGCTTGCCGGCGCTGCGGGAGCGTCGCGACCTTGGCTGGCTGCTGCAACAGATCCTCGCGCGCCATCCCGGCGCCGAGGTGACCGACGAGGCGCGGCAACTGCTCTGTGCCCACGACTGGCCGGGAAATATCCGCGAGCTTGGACACGTTCTGGCCGCCGCCGCGGCCCTTGCCGGGAACCGGCCGATAGCGCCACGTCACCTGCCGGGGAATCTCGACGGCCAGGCACGGCTCCTCGGGGCGGTTGACACCCCGACCGTGGCGCAACCGATCGAGGCGGTGCTGGCGGCCTGCAACGGCAATGTCTCGGCTGCGGCGCGGGCGCTTGGCGTCAACCGCTCGACAATCTATCGCCGGATGCGGCCGCAACGCCCGGACTGAGGCGGGCAGCGACCGGGCGGACGCGACGCCGGAGGCACGCGGCCTGAACGCCCTTTGTGGCGCCAAGCACGCAATTGGCCATGGACATGTGTCGGGGTTTCGGCTAGGGGGTCGGATCCCTGCGCCCGCCTGCTGCCGCGCCGACCCGATGGACACCCCTTCTAATGATCACGACCCTTTCCGATGCCCTCGCCGAGCGCGGGTTCGACACCCTGACCGACGTTCAGACGGCCGTCACCGCGCCAGAACTGGCAGACGCCGACCTTCTGGTCTCGGCCCAGACCGGATCGGGCAAGACGGTGGGCTTCGGCCTTGCCATCGCGCAGACGCTTCTCGGCGAGGCCGAGCGGTTCGGCCCGCCTGCCGCGCCGCTGGCGCTGATCGTGGCGCCGACCCGCGAACTTGCACAACAGGTCCAGCGCGAGATCGCCTGGCTCTATGGCAAGGCCGGGGCGCGCGTCGTCTCGTGCATCGGCGGGATGGATGCCCGCGACGAACGCCGGGCGCTGGAGCGTGGTGCCCACATCGTCGTCGGCACCCCGGGCCGGCTGCGTGACCACATCACGCGGGGCGCGCTCGATCTGGCTGACATCCGCGCCGTGGTGCTGGACGAGGCCGACGAGATGCTGGACCTCGGCTTCCGCGAGGATCTGGAATTCATGCTGGCCGAGGCGCCCGAGGGGCGTCGCACGCTGCTGTTCTCGGCCACGGTTCCGGCAGCAATCGCCGCCCTTGCCAAGACCTATCAGCGCAATGCGGTGCGGGTAACGACGCTGACCGGCGTCGCCCAGCATGCCGACATCGCCTATCAGGTGGTGCAGGTCGCGCCGGCCGATGCCGAACATGCCATCATCAACCTGCTTCGCTATCACGATGCCCCTGCGGCGCTTGTGTTTGCCAATACGCGGGCGGCGGTCAGCCGGCTGACCGCGCGGTTCGCCAACCGCGGGCTGTCGGTCGTCAGCCTGTCGGGCGAGCTCAGTCAGGAAGAACGCAGCCACGCCCTGCAGGCGCTGCGCGACGGTCGGGCGCGGGTCTGCGTCGCGACCGATGTCGCCGCCCGCGGCATCGACCTGCCGAACCTCGAACTAGTGATCCACGCCGACCTGCCGACGAATACCGAGGGTCTGTTGCACCGCTCGGGCCGTACCGGGCGGGCCGGGCGCAAGGGGATCTCGGCCCTGATCGTGCCGGACAAGATCACCAACAAGGCGTCGCGGCTGCTGAAATGGGCCAAGATCGAGGCCGAATGGATCTCCGCCCCCAGTGCCGAGGAAATCCTTGCGCGCGACGAGGAACGCCTGCTGGCCGATCCCGCCTGGGAAATGGAGCTGACCGGCAGCGAGGCGGGTTTCGCTGCGACGCTGATGGCGCGCTACACGCCCGAACAGATTGCGGCGGCCTGCCTCAGGCTGCATCGCGCCCACCTCTCCGCCCCCGAAGAGCTGAATACCCGCGAGGCCCGCGCCCCGCGCGAGGAACGTGCGGCCTTCGGGCCCTCGGCCTGGGTTGCGCTGTCGGTCGGACGCGACAAGGGGGCCGAGGCGCGCTGGCTGTTGCCGCTGCTGTGCCGCACCGCGAACCTCGAGAAGGCGCAGATCGGCAAGATCCGGGTTCTGGACGATGAAACCTATGTCGAGATCACCGAGGCATCGTTGCCGGGCGTGATCGAGACTGTGGGCGACGGCGGCGTGCTCGAGGAAGATGTCCATCTTCGCGTGACCAGCGCCGATGCGCTGCCTGACGCGGTGCTGCAGTCGCGTCCCGAGCGGCCGCAGTCGCGCGGACCCCGCCCCGAGCGGCCGGCGCGCACGCCGCGCCACGACACTGCGGCACCGGATGCGCCACGGGCGGAACGGCCGGCTTCGAGCGATGCTCCGCGCCCCGAGCGTCCCGCGCCGCGCGCTCCCCGGCCGGAACGGCCGTATGACAAGGGTCCACGGCCCGAGCGGTCGGCTGACAAGGGTCCGCGAACCGAGCGGCCCTATGACAAGGCTTCGCGGCCCGAACGCTCCTTTGATAAAGGCCCGCGAACCGAGCGGCCGTACGACAAGGGTCCGCGGTCCGACCGGCCCTATGACAAAGGCCCGCGCCCCGAACGGCCCGCCAGCAAGGGTCCGCGACCGGAGTTCAAGCGCCCGGCCCGCAGCGAGGCCGCGGGTCACGAGGGGCCAAGGTCGTCCGCCACGGGCGCCGAAGGCCGGCCCGACAAGCCGACCCGCAAACCCTTCAAGACGCAGGGGAGCGATGCGCCCCGCAAGCCATTTGGCAAGCCGCGCCGGGACGATGGGGACGACCGGACGGCCAAGCCACGCGCCCACGGCTTCGCCAAGCCGGCGAAGCCCGGCAAGAGCCACCCGTTTGCAGCCGACACCTCGAAGCGGCTGGCAGCCCCGGACAGCAAGAAGGGCCCCGGCAAGGCCAAGCCCAGATCGAAGCCGAACCGCACCGGCGGCGACGCGCCGCCCCGCCGCAAGGTCTGACCGGTCGGGCCGGACGCACTTGAAAATTCCTGCGTCACGTGTCACATATATCGCGACACGTGACGGAAGGAATGGGTGCGATGGACGGAACGGCTCAGGTTGAAAGCGATGTGTCCCGTGCATACGATCTGCTCGGGGGGGAACAGACGATCCGGCCTCCGATCCGGAATGCGCTCGATGCCCATGATCTTCTGGTAAAGGGCCTGCCCTCGGCGTCTCTGCTGCATCTTGTGAACGCGGTCGCTTTCCTCGAACGGGACGATGCGCTGATGAAAGCCATCGGCATCAGCGTCAGGACCTTGCAGCGACGCAAGACCGACAAGAAGGCGACGCTTCTGACCGGCGAGCAAAGCAACCGGACCTGGCGGTTTGCCGAGATCCTTGGCCACGCAATCGAGGTCATGGGATCGAAGGCCGAGGCCGAGGCCTGGATGAACCGTCCGGCGATCGGGCTGGAAAACCGCAAGCCTGTGGATTTGCTGGCAACCTCTGCAGGGGCCGAGGCGGTCGACGAATATCTGACGCGGATCGAATACGGGGTCTATGCGTGACCCCACTGCCGCCGCCGCTCGGCTCTGGCGAGGTTCGCTTCTGGCGCATCGACCAGGAACGGCATTACAAGACCTGGGCGACGGGCGAGGGGGCTTTCCGGGTCGGTGGGCGTTGGAACTCCCGGGGCGTTCGTGCCGTCTATGCCAGCCTCGATCCGGCGACGGCCTGCCTTGAGGTCGCGGTCCACAAAGGGTTTCAGGTTCTCGACACGGCGCCGCATTACCTGACCTCGGCGCGTATCCTCGACCCGTCGCAGATCCATGTCGTCCGTCCGGATGACGTTCCGAACCCGAACTGGCTGTCGCCGGCAACGCCGGGCAAGAACCAGCAGGAGCACGGAAACGGGCTTTTGCAGAGGCATCTCTTTGTCCTGATCCCGTCCGCGGTGTCCCGGCACAGCTGGAACCTGATCTTCGATGCGGATCGGGTCGCGGGCCGCTACGATGACGTGACGCAAGAGCGGTTTGCGCTCGATCCGCGTCTCCAGGCGTCTTGACCGGCCCCCCCTCAAGATCCCTCGGTCTGATGGAGAGTCTGCTCAGTCCTGACATGCGGCCCCGGCCGATCCGTCGCGGAAGCGGCCTTCGAAGGCACCAAGCCCTGCGACGTGCTACATCGGGCCAAAGCCCGGGCCGGAGCGGTCCGGCCGGCGTCGATCATGATGCGCCACAGCGCCTCCTGGCGCGTGGACAAGTCGAACGACGTGCATGACCTCATCCTCTGTATCACCGGAAGCGCCGCCTGCGAAATCGACGGGCACGCCATGCTTGTCCCTGCGAAAAGCCGGTTCCGCGGGCGGCGGATCTCGGATCAGCAATACACCGGCATCGCGCAGCATTTTACGCTGGGCCGGTTCGGGAATGTCGACCTGATCTCGCCGAAGGATCTGCGCCCGGCCGTCCGGGTGGCGTATTCTCGAACCGCTCGTCCGGCACTGTCGCGATACCGCGCCCGCCCGTTCCTGGCCTTTCGACGGGTCCTCGCGCATGTTCACTTCGCTGGAAAACTTCGCTGAAGAGCCGTCAGCAGGTCATCGTTGCGTTCAGGACCCGGAGCTTGCCCGTGACCGCTTGATTCAGGGTGGCCGTCGATTCGTCCTCTCGTCAGCCGGGGTCCGGAACTGGTAGCATTGGTCAGGCCGCGCAAACCCAAGGAACAGGAAGCCCATGCCACACGACCGTCCCACATTGCGACAATTCCTTCTGAAGGACTACCGGACCCATGGAACCGAAAAGGATCTGGTGTTCCTGCTGGAAGACATCGCGACGGCCTGCCGTGTCATCGCGAGCCGGATCAGGAACGGGTCCTTTGCCGGGGATCTCGGCAGTGCCGGCTCCACCAACATCCAGGGCGAGACGCAGAAACAGCTCGATGTGATCGCCAACGACGAATTCGAGGGCCACTGCCGCAATTGCAGCCGGGTGGCGGCCCTGGTGTCCGAAGAGGTGGAGGACGTCATCTGGCTCAAGGCGACGCCGGCCGTCGGGGATTATATCGTGTATTTCGATCCGCTTGACGGGTCCTCGAACCTCGATGTGAACCTGTCGGTGGGGTCGATCTTTTCGATCGTTCAGCTGACCGAGGCGATCGACGCATCGGACGACCGCACGGTGCTGCGGCGTGGAACCGAACAGATCTGCGCGGGCTATGCCGTCTATGGCCCGGCGATGTCCTTTGTCATCACCACAGGGGCGGGCGTGCATGGTTTCACCAACCATCTCGGGTCGGGCGAGTTCCGGCTTGTGTCGCGCGACATGACGATCCCGGAAGAGACCGACGAATTCGCGATCAATGCCTCCCGCCACTCCAGCTGGAACCAGCCGATCCGCCGGTATTTCGACGAATGCGTTGCCGGAAAGGATGGACCGCGGGGCAAGACGTTCAACATGCGTTGGACCGCGTCCATGGTGCTCGACATCCACCGAATTCTTACCCGCGGCGGCGTCTTCCTTTATCCCGACGACAGCGCCAACCGGGCGCAGGGCGGCAAGCTGCGCCTGCTCTACGAGGCGAACCCGATGGCGATGCTCATCGAGCAGGCCGGCGGACGCGCCACGACCGGCCGGGACCGCATTCTCGACGTCCAGCCAACCTCGAGCCATCAGAGAGTGCCGGTCATTTTCGGATCGAAGGCCGAAGTCGAGCGGATCGAAGGGTACTTTGAGGAAAGCCCGGTGTCCGTGGGGGCGCAGGACCCGGTGTAGGCCCCACTCTGCGAGGTCGGGTGGCCACCTGTTTCATGCCCTGTCGCATGTATCTGGCAGGGCGAGTGCCCGGAGGGGTCTTTTCGCATCCTATCAGAGGGCTGTGTGCCCTGTGCCTTTCGGATCGAAGCGCTGCACTGCGCCAGTTTGCGCGACCGGGCGGGAAGGTATGCGGTCTGGCGGGATCTCGCAGGCCTGCGGGCGGACCGGCCGGTTGACGTGAGGGCGGCGTCGCGTGGTGTCATCCCAGCACCGAGCGAAAGGATCAGTCCGCCCGGGTGAGCCGCAGGATCTCGGACGGATCCGAGCGGTTCTCGGTGAGCGCATAGACGGCACCATCGGGGCCGACTTTCACGTCGCGAACCCGCGCTCCGATTGGAACGCGGTCCTCAAAGGCGACCCGATCGTCCTCCAGATGGACCACAACGACATCCCGGGTGACAAGCCCGCCGATCAGGAATGCGCCTTCCCATTCCGGAAACTCGGTGCCGTCGTAGAACGCCATTCCCGAGGGGCCGATCACCGGATCCCAGTAGTAGACCGGTTGTTCGGTCGCCTCGGTCGCGGTGAGGCCTGCGCCGATCGGCGCTCCACTATAGTCGATGCCATAGGTCACCTCCGGCCAGCCATAGTTCCGGCCCGCTTCCGGGCGGTTCAGCTCATCGCCGCCACGGGGGCCATGTTCGACCGTCCAGAGCCTGCCCTCGCTATCGAGCGCCGCAGATTGCAGATTGCGGTGTCCAAGGCTCCAGATCTCGGGCAGGGCGCCTTCCTCAGCCACAAAGGGGTTGTCGGGCCAGGCAGTGCCCGAGCGGTCGATGCGGAAGATCTTGCCAAGACCGCTGGACAACTCCTGAGCCTGTCCGCGGACGGTGGCGTCCGAGCGTTCGCCGACCGTGACGAACAGCTCTCCCTCGGGACCGAACACAAGGCGCGAGCCGAAATGCGCCCGCCCGGCAAAGGTCGGGGTCTGGCGAAAGATGACGGACAGATCCTCGAGCTTGCCACCACCGGCGGTATCCAGCACCAGCCGGGCCGAGGCGACAGAAGTGCCGTTGCCGCCATCGCGAGGCTCGGAAAAGGAAAAGAAGATCCGGCCGGTTTCGGCAAAATCCGGCGCCAGCGCGACATCGAGCAACCCGCCCTGACCCGCGGCATCGACATCGGGCAGGCCCGACAGTTCGGGGCCAATGCTGCCGTCCATGGATATAACGTGCATTGCGCCGGCCTTGGCCGTCACCAGCATGCGCCCGTCGGGCAGGAACTCGAGCGCCCAGAGACGCGGCAGGCCCGTCACGATGACCTCGGATGCAACTGTCGGCGAGGTTTCCGGTCGCGGTGCCCGCGTCTGGTCCGGGAACTGCGGCTGCTGATCGGGCGCATTCGCGGGGCCCGTCTCGACCGGGGCATTTTGTGCATTCGCGGGCAAACCAAAAGCCACCGCAGCGAGCATGGCGCCTGCGGTGAAGAGAACGCTGGAATTCATCTCGATCCTCCTTCTGTTTCCTGACCCTGCAGCGGTCATGCGCCCCGCTGCCCCAATTTCCGCCATTGGCCGCATGGCGCCAATTCGGAGCTTCGGACGGATCAACGCCGGCCGGGGAGTGCGGGCAAGGGTCAGTCCTCGTCCGCCTCGCCATGCGCGTCCCAGCCCGTGATCATCGCCTTGATCTGTGAGCTCACCGTCTCGCCCGTCGTGATCAGATACAAGTGAGAGATCAGGAAGGCGGCAATCAGGTAGGCAGCGGCGAGATGGACGGCATTGACCCACAGAACGGGCAGATCGCCCGGGAACAGGTCCGGGAACTTGCTGTAACCCCACAAGATCAGGCCGGAAATCCAGATAGCCGGTGCCATGATCACCTGGAAGGCCAGATAGACGATGGCCTGCAGCGGGTTGTACTTGCGCTTGGCGCTCGACCGAAACGGGTGCGGCGCACCGATGAAGATGCCGAAGGCATAGAACGAGACGGTCGCCCACAACCGGTCCGAGGTCGGCAGGTATTGCCGCCACTCCCCGGTCACGACATGCCAGAAGATCGCAAACGCCAGCAGAACGACGAGGGCGAAGGCGGCAAGGATGTGGAGGTTCAGCGCTCGCTCGAAGCCGAACAGGTGCCAGAACCCGTGGATCTCGAAGCCGGTCAGCAGCAGGAAGATGACGAGCGCCGCCTGCGACCAGTGCCAGACCCGCTCGAACAGCGTGAAGATATAGACCCGTCCGGCTTTCGGTAGATCAATGTCAGTCATGGCGGCGCCTCCGGTAGAACAGTCCAAATCCGACCCGGAGCATCGCATGGATCAGCGAGGCGGCAAGCGTGGCAGCAAGGATCGTCAGCCCGGCCCAGTCGAGCATGGAAAATCCGTCGCGCCGGGGGACAAAGCCGCCGGGCAGGTCGGCCAGCAAACCGTCTGATGCGTGGCAGGCCTCGCAGGCGAGGGCCTGCTCGGCGGGCGCAACCATGTGATTGACCGGTATCATCTGCCGAACCTGGGCGAAGGCGACGTCGCCGCTGAACGGGAGGTCGGCGGCCTCCATTCCGGCCCCGACCGCCTTCTCCCAGTCGAAGCGGTTCCACAGCGCATCGCCACTGCGGCCGGAAAATTTCACCGACGCGATGTGCCGGTTCTCGGCATCGACGGGAATGACCGAGTGCATCACCTTGACGGGCGCGATCCGGGACTGGGCGTCCGACGCATCGCCCGCGTAGGAGGCGATCCAGGGCGCGTTGGCGAAAGCGCGTTCGATGGCGTCGAGATCCATGCCGCCGTCGCCCGCGTCGGCCTCAGCCTCTGTTGCTGCCGGCTCTGGCAAGGCATCGCCCGGGCGGTGCGGGTCGAGCTGGCCGTTCGACCAGATCAGGGTCGGCCGGATGTCGTTGGCCGCCGCCAGATTGCCCTTTTCGGTCGAATAGGTGATCTGCCCGGTCTTGTCCTTGTCGACCATCGGCTTGCGGTCGCGTCCCAGTTTGCCGATGCTCGACCAGTCCCACAGGATCCGCGTCGATGTCTCGCCGCGTGCAAGCGCCGGGATGTGGCAGGTCTCGCAGGCGACCCGGTCAATGTGCCGGTCAAGCCGCGCGCCGCTTGCGACTGCCTTGTGCGGCGTGGCGCTGTGGCAGCCCTGACAGGACGCCGCCGCCCCGGCCAGCGCCGGGCGGTCGGGGGCCGCACTGGGCGCGCCCTCGTAGCGGCTTCCCGCAATGGCGTGGTCGCGGGTGGTGTGGCAGGTGCTGCAGGTAAATCCGGCGCCGTCGGGCGCGGCTGCCATGTGCACGTCGAGCGTCGCGGCGGGATCTATCAGGTCGGCATTCAGATCGCCGTGTTTGACCCCGCCACCGCCGTCGGCATTGAAATGGCACGAACCGCAGCTTGCCCGCGTCGACGGGCCGACCGACCGGGCCGCGATGGCCAGATCCTTGACCTCGGGTGTGTCGCCACGAGGCCGCTCGTCATGGCACATGGAACAGGCGGCACCGCCTTCGTGGAAATTGGCGATGGACCATTGTCCGGTCGGCTCATGGCAGCTGAGGCAATCGACCGGCGCCACCGGCTCGCTTGATGCGTCAAACATCGCCGGGTCGTCGAACCGCGTGCCCGAGATATGGCACGAGGTGCAGGCGTCGAGGTTGGACGGGGTGGACAGCAGGAACCCGTTGGCGAGATGGCGCATGCCAAGCAGCCCCGCGTCGCCTTCCGCCGGCGCTTCGGCGGATGCAGGCGGCCAGGTCCAGGTGAAATGGATTGTGCCGTGGAGCTGCTCGGGCCCGGTGTTGTGGCACGACAGGCAGGCCTGATTGACCTCCTCGGCATTCTTGAATGGCCCGGCCAATGCCTCGAACCGGCTGTGATCGGCGGTGGAGGTCGGGAGGGAAACAGATGTCGCCGAGAGGGGTGGCGCGTCCGGCGGCCCCTCCGATGCGCTCGTTTGCGCCGCGGTCGGCGAGGCGGTCGCCCCCGCCAGGCCGATGATCAGCGTCAGGCAGCGGAGCCAGGGCCCTGCCATCATGTTCGCCCCTTTCCAATAGTGCATTCCGTCGACAGAAACGGCCGCCGGGGCGGCCGCTTCGGTTGGTTCAGGCCTCAGGTCGCCCAGCCCGTCATTTCGGTCGCGCGCCGGACATCTCGACGCCGCTGCCGGCTGTCGACAGATCGGCGATGCTGTCCTGCATCAGTTGAAGAACGTAATAGGCATTGTGCGTGTAGGCGCCCGGGTCCTTCGCAACCACTTGGTAGTTATAGGCGGCCTTCAGCATCCGGGGCGTAAAGCCCTGGTAGCGGTTGGGGAACTTGGCCTCGCCTTCCTCGATCGCGCCGCTGCCGTCGCTGTCCTGGAAGAAGTAGGGATAGGCATCCTTGTCATAGGCAACCGCGGTGCCGACGACGTCCTTGCCATAGCCCTGAATGGCCAGAAGAAGCTGGTCATGAACGGTCTGGATCTCGGCATAGATACCTTCGCTGGTGTCGCCGTTGCCGTCAAAGTCCGCCTTCGAGGTGCGGATAAGCTGAAGCGATTTCTTGTCGTCTCCCACGACCTCGTCGTGGCATTCCGCGCAGGTGTTGACCTTCACCTTGAGGGTATGGGGGCTGTGGCAATCGTTGCAGGTCTGCGAATCCCGGTCATGGAAGTAATAGCCGGCATACTCCTGTCCGTCGTATTCGAAGCCACCATGGACCTCGCCGCCGAACCGGGTGGCGGCCGCTGCACGATAGTGGATGTTGACGAACTCGATCTCTGCCGAGGCCGTATCGTCGTTTGCCACACCAGCCTTCTCGATTGCCTCGTTGACCTGAACGGTCGAGGCGCGGCCGCCGTGGCAGGTCATGCAGCGCACGTCGGGGGTGAAGACCTCCTGCTCGACGCCAGAGGGAAAGGTCACGGAGGTCATGTGTTGGGACACTTCGTTGTGGCATGCCATGCAGGCGATCCCCGGTGCGACCGCCGGATCGGGCGAATGCTTCACATCAACGACGCCAGCCGCGCTGCCGTCCGCGCCGAGATAATCCATGAAGCCCGCCGTCGAGTGACATTTCGAGCAGGTCTCCGGGATCATCTTGTCGTCTTCGGTATCCCAGTGGCGGAATGCCTCGCGGGTAATATTGGCGTGGGGCGACTGGCGCCACAGATCGAGGTTCGGGATCTCGGGCATCAGGGTCGCCGGCGCGGGGATCGCAGAAGCGGCGCTGTCCTGGGCCTCGGCCATCGAATGACGCGTCATCCCGCTCCAACCGGCGAGCCCCGCCGCGAGGATCATCACCAGGGCAGCCCGTGCCAGAAATCCGGCTGGCAGCCTTCGGCCTTGCGCGCCTTCTACGCGGTCTGTGACCGCCCGCGTGAGGCCCGTACAGGCCGAGATGGCAAAAGTGACACTACCGCTGGCTGCTTCTGGCGCGCGTTCCATGCAACTGTCCTCCCTGGGTTTATCGTCGACTGTCGCGGACCTTCCCGATTGAAACCTTGATCCAGATCATGAGCCGGGCATAAGTATCCGTCAAACATATTGTATTTATTGAATAGTTTTCTTTTCCTCGATGCGCGGCAAGGCGCGAGGCAAGAGACTCCGACCTTCCGGTCTTCCTTCTGTTGGCCGGATATTTCCCGCGCCATTGCCAGCCGCGACCAGAAATCTGTCTCGACGGGGCATCGGAAGACGGCCCGCAGGCCTTGCGCGGCGGTCTAACCTATCCAGCAGCTGCGGCGCCTTTGGTCGTGCTGTTCCGAGCGCAATCGCCAAATCCCTAGCCGCCGGAACCGCCGTCCGTCAATCCGGCGAGGAAGGCAACGGCGCTCCGGCTTGGCAGGAAGAAATAGGCACCGCCGCGAATGCGCACCACATCATTGAAGCCTTGCGCGAACATTGGACCGTAGGATGTTGGAATGGTTAGCTGCCCACCCTTTCCGCCGCGACCGACAATGGCATCGACCTCGTCGGTCAGCCCGTGAAACTGCCGCGACATCGCCCAGGTTTGCTGGACGAACTCGAACTGCCGTTCGAGATCGCCATTGAGGCACAGAAACAGCAGCCCGCGCTTGCGCGAGGCGCCGCGGCCGCGCGCATAGGGTCGGCCGACGCGGAGGATCCGGTGGCGGTTCACGATCGAAAGCTGTTCGTCGGAGCCCGGCTCGAAGCTCTCGCGCGGGTTGCTTCGGCGGATATGGGCGCTGTAGGGACAGCGCTTGCCGTCCGGGTCCTCCAGCCCGTGCAGGAAGTCATTGTCAGGCGCGATCGGCGTCTCGCCATCCCAGCCGCTCGCGGGCTCGAAGGGATGCCGTGTCAGAGAGCTTCCATCCGGCCACCGGCCCACCGATTTCGCGGTGATCCAGGTCGCGAACTGCTCGCGGGACAGGCCGTGCGGCCGGGCCGGGTGATCGGCCAGTCGGTCGGCCAGATCCAGCGCCTGCTGGTGGAACCGGCCCACGTCCTGCTCCATCTCGCGGATCACGAGGTACGAGCCGTTCCGCCCGAGGTCGCGGTCGGCATTGGCGGTGCTGCGGCGGAAATCCGGCCAGGCGGCATCGGCAATGTCGGTATCCACGGCAGGCAGGCGGTTTGCCGGGTCCGCTGTCGCTGCGACCCTCGGCGAGGGCGGCAGGAAGCCGCGGTTGTCGGGATAACCGAGGATGAATTCGCCCGGTTCGACCACGTCGCGCGAATTCTGGTTCGTCGACCAGCGCGGGATCCCGCGCAGGATCGGCTGCGATATGCCGTCTACAAAGCCGAACGGCTCGCGCACCGGGCCGTCCTTTGGCAGGCGCTCGGTCTCGACCGTCGCAACCACCGTGCCGCCGGACTCCTTCAGCGCCTCGACGATCTCGCTGGCGTGGGTCTCGGCACTGTTCTTTTTCCTCTCGTCGGGAACCCGGGACAGCACATAGAGCGCCACATCGACGGGCTTTTCCGGCTGTCCCCAGTTCCAGGAGGCGGGTTTGTCGTCTCCGGTGTCCATCAGGACCGAGCGCGCGCGGCGCGGCTCTGCCATGCCCTGGCGGAACGCGGCGGGGAAGGTGGCAAGCTCTGCCTCGGTCAGCCCGAAGCGGCCGAGGCCGGTTGCGGTCAGCGCGAGGATGGTGGCCGTTTCGCCGGGCTTGTCGTCGCCATAGGAGACCAGAGGCTCGACCTTGCGCAGCCAGTCGCGCGCCGCGTTGGGCTCCTCGGGCAACCGGATCAGGTGGCAGACACCATCGCGCAGCGACCCCATACCACCGAACAGGATCTTCTGGATCTCGTCGGTCTGCAGCGATGCCGCCCGTCGCTGGCAGGACCCGAACAGGTCGAACCAGGCGGCCGCCTCGTCCTCGGTCGCCGCCGTCAGCAGCCCGTGGCGGATCGCGGCATTCAGCCGGACGGTATGTGCGGTCTTGTTCGGATAGGCGCGATACCAGAACCAGGAGGGCCGCTGCTGGCGCCGCGCCCACCGCTTGAACCGGTCGCCATCGGTCGCGCCGTCGAAAAACAGGTTCGAAGTGCGCGGAAAGCCCTCGGTATTGCTCCAGACCCCGGTCAGCCCGTTCGAGGCCTTGGTGATGAAATCCTCAAGGTAGCTCTCCCAACTGCCGCTGAAGTTTGAGAAAAACAGCAGCTTGTCGGTGCCCGGCAACAGCACCCAGCGTGCAGAGTGGATCGTCCCAAGCTCGCCGAGAAAGCCCGGACGGAACCGTGTCGCGGCAAGCTCGCCGACGAACCAGAAGGCAAGGCGCAGCGTGAACTGGCGCAACCAGCCGGCCTTCATCACCGAGATTCCGGCGAGGTGGTTCACGTCGCCGTCGTTCTCGATGCCCATGACATCGCTCAGAACCTTGTAGTCGGGTGCGCTGTCGTCCGGCGCGACATTCGTCTCCTGACGGCGCAGCCCGGCATAGATGACGCCTGCCACCGCGATCAGGACGAGTGCCCAGAGCACGAGGACCAGCGCCGCCATGCCGATCCCCGCCCAGGGGCCCGAGGTTGCGCCGATCCAGACCCCCGCCAGAAGTGTCGTGAGCGCCGCGACGATCAGGCCCGGCCCGGCGAAGTTCACGATACCCCGCCCGACCAGCCCAAGGAGCGTGGCAGGCCCGAACGGGGTTTTCCTGACGGGATAGAGAAAGGCCACGTCGTCGGTCACCATCATGTCGGCATTGGCCTCGTCCTTCGCGACGGTCTCGCGGATTGCGCGCAGCCGCCGCAGTTGCGAGCCGCCGCTTCGATCCGCCACGACGAGGTCGCGCAGCCTGTTGGCAAAATCCTCTTCGCGGAAGATGCGGTCCACCGTCATTCCCGGAATGCCACGGTGGTTCAGCCCCGGCACCGAGAACAGCCCGGTCCCGGTCTGGATGGAATGCGACCGGAGCAGCCCGGCGATATTGCCCGCCGAAACCCGGATGCCCGCCGCATCGAAGATCGCCATCAGGCTGTCCGACAGGTTGTCTGCCAGCGTCCGGATCGCTGTCCTCGCGTCGCCGTCATGGGAGGATTCGAGCACCAGGAATGCGCCCGAGCCGCCCCCCTCCGGCACCGTGGTGATGCTGAGGAAATGCACGCCCTTGCCGCGCAGGTTGTTGCGTACGCGGCCGCCGCGATAGGCTTCTCGTCCTTCGGTCGCGAGGGTTTCGTCAACCGCGGCGATCCGGGTGCCGTCGAAGGGCAGGGCGACGGTCAGAAAGGTAAAGCTCATTGGTCTGCTCCGAGCCGGACGATCATTTCATCGGGAAAGGGTCCGCGGGTGCGAAAGCGTTCGACCCCGCTCGCACCCGCCCGCAGCAGATGCGCCACCAGCGCCGGGATCTGCCAGTCGTTGACATCGCGGCCCGAGCAGCAATGCAGCCCATAGCCGAAATGCAGGTAGCGGTTCCTCTCCCGCCCGGGCAGCAGCCGGCCCGGCCGCGGGAACTGGCGCGCGTCCTGCATGGCGGCAAGCGTCACCGGGATCACGCTGGTGCCGGGCGCGATCTGCATCTGGCCGAGAGAGGTTGCGTGCCGGGTCTTGCGCAGGACGATCGGGTTGTGGGGAAGCTGGCGCAGCGCCTCGTAGCACCAGCCGAGCATCCGGTCGGGATCGTCGAGATCGCGCCGCACCTCCTGAAGCCTTTGCCGCCGCGACAGCAGAACCTTCGCGGCTTTTGCGACCGAGGTCGCCGTCGTGTCGACGGCGCCGACGATCAACCCGGCCAGCATCCAGCGCACCGCCTCGGGATCGAGCGGCAGGTCCTTTTGCGCCCGGATCAGGCCGCCGAGAACGTCGTCCCCGGGCGTGTCGCCGCGCCGCGCGATTTCGGCGTCGATCCAGTCGCCCAGTTCGCGCCCCGCGGCGATCCCGGTGTCGCGCACGACGCGGTCGTTCTTGGGATTGAGGAAGGTCTCGTGGAACACCGCCCGCAGCACGCGGGTCATGTCGGCCTCGGTCGGGCCTGTGATGCCGAAGATCGCCGTTGCGGTTCGTGCGGCCACCAGTCGGGCATAGCCGTTGACCACGTCGATCCTGCCGTACCGCTCTGCCGCATCCGCAAGCAGGCGCTGCGCCTCGGTGTCGAGTATGGTGCGGGCCGGGCTGATCCGCGCCGCGCGCATCGCGGTATAGACCGCCTCGCGCTGCGCGAAGATGTCGGGCGCCGTACGATCCATGCCGAGGATGAAGGGTCCGCTGACCGCCGTGATCTTTTCCTTGTTGACGGGTTCGATGGCGAAATCGCTGTCGCGCCGCAGCACCTCGGTGGCATTCTGCCACGAGAGCGCGAGGACGGCGCCGCGCAGGCGCAGGGTCGGGCGAAAGCGCACGAGGCTCCGCAGCGCCAGCGCGGGAAGCGTCGAACCGGTCAGCCATCCGGTCAGGGACCAATCGCGGCCGGGCCGTTTCATCGGCGGCTGCGGTTCGGGCCGCGCGAGCTCGTAGGTTTCCCCCGCGATCCTGCCAGCGGGATGCGCACGATAACGCTCGACAATCTCGCGATAGGCCGCCGGCAATTCGTCGAGCGAGGGCAGGGGGGCCGCGAACCTCCCCGGCAGCAGCAGCGGCCCCGAGAGCGAGGCAAAGACGATATCCGCCGTCCCCGGCCGGTCACCGCCAAGGAAGCGCTGCCCTTCGCAGGCGGCACCGACCGCGTCGAAGGCCGCGTCGATACTGGCAAGCGTCGCCTCCAGATCGAAATTCTCCAGCTTGATCCCGGCGACCATCGCCTTGTGCCAGAAGCGAAAGCCCTTCGAGACCAGGAATTTCTGCCAGTCCGGCGCGCGATCCAGGGCGTATTTCGTCACCGTCTCCCGGTTATCGAGCATGAAATGGTAATAGGTCTGAACCGCGGGCCAGAAGAGCTTGTCATAGAACAGATCGACCCATTCGAGGGTCTGCGCCCGCTCGGCCTCTGTTTCGCCAAGCAGCCGCTGCCCCGGCCGCGTCTTGGCGTCGAGCCCGAGAAGAAACCCCTTCAGCCCGACCCATGGCCCATCCGGCGTCAGGACCAGCGGCAGCTCGATCCCGACCCGGTGGCGTCTTGACACAAAGGCATGAAAGATCGGCGCATGGGCCTGTTCCTCGTAGGGAATGTGCCAGGTCTCGAAGAGCCAGCGCGCCATTTCGACCGGAGGGCCGAGCCGCGTCGATACCAGCACATGGCGCGGCAGCTCGGGCGTCGTTCCATTCGCAGGACTTTCCATGAACAGACCCCCCAGGAAATTATTCGTCGACGGACGTCGATAGCATCGCTTCAAAGACACCGACCGACCCATCGACAATTGCCTTGCATTGGCCCTGCCGGAAGATTGGTCTGGCAACAGCGCCGCGGGAATTGACCTCCAAAACGAAGGCTCCGGGGCAGATACGCAAAAAGGCCTGAATTGTTACGCTATTAAATGACCGGTATTTTCACTCTGCCGCGTTTGATGTTTGTTTTCAAGCAAGGCTTCTTGCGCCGTCAGACCGTGAAAGCCCGCCGCCTCGGGGCTGTCCGCGAGGTTTCAGACCCTTGGTCGAGAGCTGACGAAGGCGTCGGGATGGGTGAGATCGAGCGCGACGAAGTCGAGGCCGCGCCCTCGGATGTCGGAAGGGCCCCGGGCAGGGGTCGGCCCGGAACGACGAAGCGCCGAGCGGAGCCGCCTGGCAGCCCCCGGGGTCGGATCCGCGTGATCCCTGACATTCCCGGACATGGTTTTCTGACCGTGCGAAGTGGCGGGATCAGGCGCGCGCGGTCGTGCTTTCCTCATAAAGCCAGACCATCCGATCCAGGAACCAGAGCTTGGCGCCCATTGCGAGGATCCATCCCGCGAGCAGCAGACCGGGCAACAGGGCCCAGAGAGCGACCGCAATCAGCAGGCATCCAGTCGCTGACGCCAGGGACAACAGGCTGGCGATGCGCCGGTGTTCCTCCCGGATCGGTTGGTCACGGTGCGCAAGCAGGATGCGCTCGCCCAGCACGCCCTTTGTCATCCAGGCGGTCTTTGATGCCGGGGGTTTGAACAAACGTGGATTCAGCCAAGTCCAGATCAGCACCAGCGCGATTGCGGCCAGCGACCACCACTCAATCCAGACCCTGCTCCAGACGGCGGCGGAAAGCAGCGGCAGGATCGTGAGCCGCGACCAGCCGCTGAGCGGATTGGAATGGCGTTGCCATGTTGCATCGTCCATCGCCATCAGGCGTTCGCTCAATCTCCAGCCGTTCATGTTTCGATCTCCTGCAAACTGTCAGGCGAATTGGGGGCAAAGCGGTTGGAAACCACCTTGGCCGCCGGGTTGTCCTATGCCAATGGCTTTGCCGGCAAGACCGCAGTGCCAATGGGGTATCGACGGCGTTTGTGTCGGACGCTGTGGTGGCAAGTAATTTTCGTCGCCGCGCATCCTGACACGTCTGCTCTCCCTGTCCCTCTTGCGCGCTTCCCGCTATATGCGCCTTTATGACCGAGACCCTGCCTCCGTGCCCCGAATGTCACTCTGCCTACACCTATCAGGCGGATACCCTGCTCAGCTGCCCCGAATGCGGGCACGAATGGTCGCCCGATGGCCCGCTTGAGGCCGGCGCCGAGGTGCGCGACAGCGTGGGCAATCCGCTCGCGGACGGTGACACCGTTACCGTGATCAAGGACCTGAAACTGAAGGGGTCGTCCAGCGTGATCAAGGTCGGCACCAAGGTGCGCGGTATCCGTCTGGTCGACGGCGATCACGATATCGACTGCAAGATCCCGGGGGTCGGGCAGATCGGCCTCAAGTCGCAATTCGTCAAGAAAGTCGTCGACTGAGCCGCAACCGGAACCGCCGAAACCTTGCCGATCCCGGCATGTGCCATGACGGTGATTGATTTGACAGGGACGGCGGCCGGTTCGGTCGCTGTCTAGTCCTCGGAGCGATCCGAGGTCTCACGGCCCCGCGCGTAGTGAGACTTGAGCGGAAAATCGGGCAACCAGGCTTCGCGACGGACGGTCCAGAGTTCGTAGGTCGGTATCAGCTGGTCTGGAGCATCAAGGGACCCAAGGTGCACCTCGATCTCGTCATCGCTCTGCGAAAAGACCGACGAGCCACAGATCGGACAGAAAAAACGCCCGGCGTAGTCGCGTGTTTCACCTTCTATTTCGACCGCATCCTGCGGGAACACTGCAGACGCATGAAAGAGCGCTCCGTGATGTTTGCGACAGTCCATGCAGTGGCAGATACCGACCCTGTATGGGGCGCCCGACGCCACAACCCTTACCTTGCCACACAGGCAGCCCCCGGCTACGCGGTTCATCATCTGCCTCCTGCATAGTCTGGCCGCCTTGGGGACTATGCCCACGCGCTATCGCGGCGGCAAGCGTGGTTGGCAGCCTTCGACAGGCGGCAGGTCCTGGGACAAACGCGGCCTTGAGCCCGACCTCGCGGCACACATCACTCATGAAAGGGCGGGGCTGTCGCCCTCTATCGTTCGGTGCCGGGTTGTGATTGAGGCACCTTCAGCGCGGAAGCTGCGGCGTTGGCACGGAACGGCGCGCGGGCGTCCCTACTAACCGTCTCATACACCGCGTGACTGTGCGCGCAGGTCTGTCGGGGTCTTTCCGGTCCAGCCGCGGAAGGCCCGCCAGAACGCGGTGCCGTCGGCATAGCCAAGCGAGGCGGCGATTGCCTCGACGCTCAGATCGCTCGACGTGAGAAGCCAGGATGCCCTGTCGCGCCGATAGGTGCGGATCAGATCGCTGAGCGACAGCCCCTCTTCCGCCAGCGCCCGCTGCAGGCTGCGCGGCGACATGTCGAGCAGGGCAGAGATGGTCTGCAAGGTGACGGGGCGGGCACCGAGGTAGAGGACAATCAGCGCCTTGACCTTGTCTGACAGCCTTGACGCATGATGGGTCTTGGCGATCAGGTCCGAGATGTGGCGTTCGATCAGGGCGATCAGATCGGGATCCTCGGTGCGGTGAACCCGGGTCGCATCGTCCATGGCGATCACGATCAGGTTCGATGCCTGATCGAAACGAAGCGGTGCGCCGAACACCTGTTCCAGTTGCCTTCTGCAACTCGGTTCGGCGTGACGGAAATGAACCTCCATCGGACGCCAGCGCGGATCGAAACCAGCCCTGATCAGCGAGCAGATGCAGGACAGCGAGAACTCGGCATCCTGCCGCTTTGGCGCCTTGGCGATGTCGGTAATGAGATAGCGCAGCAGCAGGCAATCGCCGTCGGCCTCGATCACGGATTCCGTGCCGCTCTGCAAGGCGCTCGAGAACCGCGCCAGCGCCTCGAGACCGCTCTGCATCGTGCCGGCCTGGACGGCGCGCAGGCCGATCGGGCCAAGGTTTCCCGGCCGCATCTCGGCCCCCAGACGCGCGCCCAGCAACTCGTCGTCTGCCATCGCCGCGGCCTGTTCGAAAAAGTTCAGGTAAAGGTGCAGGGGAATCGGGGCATATGGGTCCTCGACGATGCCCGGCGACAGCCCGTTCTGGTGAAGCAAAGTCCTAACCTTGCCCGCATCTTTCGCAAACCGGTCCAAAATCGGCTTAAGAACTAATGCCCTTAAACACGGCATTTCGGGCAATGGAGCGCTGGTATTCGACATTCTTGCCTTTAGCCCGGCCAAAGCCACCCATTGGCGCAAACTATCGGATTTTTGTCGCAAGCTGCAATAGGCAGGGTGCACTGCCGCTTCTTTAGCTCACTCCCCATAACCGCACAACGAACACCGGGAACGTGGAAATGGCACAAGACAGCGGCGGAAATCGCCTGCAAAAGAACTCAATCGGACTTGCCCACATCGTGTTTTTCGTGGTCGCTGCCGCGGCGCCGATGACCGCTGTCGTCGGGGCGACGCCGCCGGCATTCGCATTCGGAAACGGGGCCGGTGTTGCCGGGGCCTTCGTTCTGGCCGGCTTGCTCTATCTGGTGTTCTCGGCGGGCTTCACCGCGATGACGCCCTATGTCAGCGGCGCCGGCGGCTTCTACAGCTACATTTCGCGCGGGCTGGGCAGCGCGACCGGGGTCGGCGGGGCGCTGATGGCGCTTGTGGCCTATTTCGCCATCCAGATCGGGATCTATGCATTGTTCGCGGTCTTCGCCTCGGGCGTCGCCTCCGGGTTCGGGATCGACCTGCCCTGGTGGGTCTGGTCGCTTGCCGTGCTGGCCGTGGTCGTGTTTTTCGGGCGCCGCAACATCGCCATATCGGGCCGCATCCTGGGCGCCTGCATGATCGCCGAATTGCTGATCCTGCTGGTGCTCGACATCGCCATCGTGATGTCGGGCGGGGCCGAGGGCCTGACCACCGCGGGCTTTCGTCCGAGCGACGTGTTCCAGCCCGGGCTTGGCGTGACCATGGTCTTCGTTCTGGGCGCCTATGTCGGGTTCGAGGCGACGGCGATCTTTGGCGAAGAGGCCCACACGCCCGAAAAGACGATCCCGCGGGCGACCTATGTGGCCGTCATCCTGATCACCGCCTTCTACGCATTCTCGACCTGGGCGATCACCCAGTATTATGGCGGATCGCATGTCGCCGCCGCGGCCGGGGCCGATCTGGAAGGGCTGTATTTTGCCGCTTCGGCCGGTCTTCTGGGCGCGTGGTCGACCCATCTGATGACGGCCCTGCTGCTGACCAGCCTGTTCGCCTGCCTGCTCTCCTTCCACAACACGCTGAACCGCTATTTCTACACTATGGGCTTCGAGGGCCTGCTCTGGAAAGCGCTCAGCAATGTCCACCATGTCCACGGCTCGCCCCACATTGCCGGTCTGTTTCAGGCCGTTCTGGTCGCCATCGTCATCGGTGCCTTCGCCATCAGCGGCGCCGATCCCTATCTGATCGTCTTCTCGTGGATGTCGACGCTGGCGGTGCTTGGCATCCTGTCGGTGCAGATCCTGGTCTCGGGCGCGGTGATCGTCTTCTTCCGCCGGATCGAACATGATCGACATCACCTCACCATCCTAGTCGCACCGTTGCTTGGCCTGGCCGGTCTGATGGCGGCCTTCGCGCTGGTTTCGTCCAACGTGTCGATGATGTCTGGCAGCGAAAACCCCATCGTGCTCAGCTTCCCGATCCTTGTCTGGCTGGTTGGCCTGATCGGCTATGGCCTCGCGCTCTGGATGAGAAGCAGCGATCCGGTGCGCTATGCCGGGCTTGGCCGCGCCTTCGACTGACCCGATCCGGCTCGGCGCGCCTTTCCCGGGCGCACCGCCAGACCCAACCCAAGTCTCAACCGACAGGCACCCTTGTCAGCTCGCGCCACTGCGGCCGAGCCGGGGCAATGCCCGTCCGACCTGAACCCCGACCGAAGAACAAGAAACGGAAACCGACATGAGCGCGCTCCCCAAGATCGACTTCATCTATCTCAACGAAACCGACATGATCCGGGCCGGTGTCACCGACATGGCCGCCTGCGTGGACACTATGGAAGACATGTTCGTGCTGCTGCACAAGGGCGACTACCGGATGGCCGGCGCCAACAACGATAGCCACGGCGCGATGGTCGTGTTCCCGGAGACCTCGCCGCATCCGAACATGCCGAAACCGACCGCCGATCGCCGCTTCATGGCGATGCCGGCCTATCTCGGCGGCGATTATTGCACCGCAGGGGTCAAGTGGTACGGCTCCAACATCGCCAACCGCGACAAGGATCTGCCGCGCTCGATCCTGATGTTCACGCTCAGCGATGCCGATACCGCCGCGCCGCTGGCCTATATGTCGGCCAACCTGCTTTCGGCCTATCGCACCGGTGCCGTGCCCGGCGTCGGCGCCCGGCATCTGGCCCGCAAGGACGCCAAGGTGATCGGCGTCTACGGGCCCGGCGTGATGGCCAGGACCTCGGTCGCGGCCTTCATGGCGACCTGCCCGATGATCGACACGATCAAGGTCCAGGGCCGCGGCAGGAAAAGCCTCGACAGCTTCATTGCCTGGGTGAAGGAGGCCTATCCGCAGGTGACGAGGATCGAGGTCGTGACCGAGATCGAACAGGTCGTGCGCGGCGCCGATATCGTCACCTACTGCGCCTCTGGCGCGACCGGCGATGTCTCGACCTATCCGGTGGTAAAGCGTGAATGGCTGAAGCCCGGTGCGTTCCTGGCGATGCCCGCCTCCTGCGAGATCGACGAAGGCATGGAACAGCCCGACGTGCGCAAGGTGATGGACAACATCGGACTTTATGAGGCGTGGTTCGACGAGCTGCCCAAGCCCGCCCATGCGCATGTGCCACTGATCGGCGTGCGGTTCATGGACATGATCCACGACGGCAAGATGGCCCACGACGAGCTTGGCGATCTGGGCGCGATCTGCGCCGGGGCCGAGCCGGGACGGGCCAGCGACGACGAGATCATCGTGCTGTCGGTCGGCGGAATGCCGGTCGAGGACGTGGCCTGGGGCACGAAGGTGTACCGCAACGCCGTCGAAAAGGGGATCGGCACGAAGCTGAACCTCTGGGACGAGCCGGCGCTTCGCTGAGCCGTTGCATAGCCTTCCAAAGGCGTGCCGCGTTCCCTTTGGCGTGGCACGCGCCCCAGTCCTCAGAAAAAAGAACGGACCGCACCATGACCAAGGTCGTCAAAGTCAAGACCGGCGCAAAGCTGGAAACGCTGAGCAGCTATTCCCGCATCGTGATGGTCGACAACTGGATCTTCGTGTCCAACACCGCGGGGCGGAACCCCGAGACGCAGGAAATCCCCGAAGACCTGGGCGAGCAGACCCGTCAGGTCTTTGCCAATATCGAACGCGCCCTGGGCGCTGTCGGCTCGGGGCTTCAGGATGTGGTCTCGACCCGTGTCTTCATCCAGTCGCCCACAGACACGCCCGTGGTCATGGGCATCTTTGGCGACAGGTTCCGCGGCATCGACCCGACCACCACGGTGACCTGCCCGCCGCTCGGCTCGACCGTCTACAAGGTCGAGATCGAGGTGACCGCCTTCGAGGGTGCGGGGCAGGCCGACGTCGACCGGCGCATAATCCCGCTCTGAGCCCCTAAAACTGACGCGGCTGCCGGCCGACGCCCCCTTTCACGACCGCACAGGACCCATCCGATGGCCCCCATAACCAGACCTGTTCAAACCGCGACCGAGCTGCCGAAATCCACCACCGTCGTTGTGATCGGCGGCGGGATTGTCGGCATGACCGCCGCGCTCAACCTTGCCGAACGCGGCATTCCCGTCACCGTTCTGGAAAAGGGCCGCGTGGCGGGCGAGCAATCCTCGCGCAACCTCGGCTGGATCCGCAAGACCTCGCGCGCTGCCATCGATGTGCCGATGGCGGTCGCCGCGGATCGGCTGTGGGCCGGGATGCACCAGAGGATCGGCGCCGATGTCGGCTATCGCCAGAAGGGCATCATGTTCGTCGCGGGCACCGAGGCGACGCTGGAAACCTACCGCAAATGGCTGGCCTCGGTGCAGGATTTCCAGCTCGATTCACGGATCGTGTCTGCCGCCGAGATCAAGGATCTGGTCCCGGAAGGCGCGGGCAAATGGGAAGGCGGCATCTACACCGCCTCGGACGGGCGAGCCGAGCCCACCATCGCCACCAGCGAGATCGCTCGCGCCGCAATCGAAAAGGGCGCGGTCGTTCTTGAAAACTGCGCCGTGCGCACCGTGACCCGGTCTGCCGGCAAGCTCAGCGGGGTCGTGACCGAAAAGGGCGAGATCGCCTGCGATCAGGTGATCCTGGCGGGCGGCCTGTGGTCGCGGCGCTTTCTGGGCAACATGGGTCTGTCGCTGCCGACGCTGCCGCTCAACTGCAACGTGGTGCAGACCGCCCCGATGGAGGGGCCGACCGAAATCGCCGTCGGCGGCCCGGATTTCTCGTTCTGCCGGCGCATCGACGGCCGGTACACCATCTGCCAGCGCGGCGCGATGGACTCCACGCTTGTCCTCGATCACGCGCTGCTGGGCCTGCGCTATCTGCCGACACTGCGCGAAGCGCGCGGCGTCATGCGGATCCGGCTTGGCAAGGAGTTTGTCGACGATCTGAAGCTGGCGCGCCGCTGGAAACCCACCTCGGTCTCACCGTTCGAAAAGCTGCGCACCATGGATCCGCGCGCCATCGACGGGATCAACGCCGAAGCGATGGAAAACGCCAGCACCGCCTGGCCTGTTTTTGCACAGGCAGAGGTCGAACGAACCTGGGCCGGCACGATGGATATCACACCCGATTCCAATCCGGTCATCGACAGGGTCGCAGCCTGCCCCGGGCTGACGCTGGCAACCGGCTTTTCCGGGCATGGCTTTGGCACCGGCCCGGCGGCCGGGCAGCTTGCCGCGGACCTGGCGACGGGCGCGGCCCCGCTCGTCGATCCGGCCCCCTATCGGTTCGACCGCTTCTGAGCCAGCGGCCGTCCCTGCGCTTGGCCTCGGTCGGGGTCGGCCCTTCAGGCCCTGACGGACCTTGCAGACCGGCACCCTGCGACGCTGCGCGACCGCTCTCAACTCCGGCCCGCGCGCGCCGGTGCCGGCGCCGCGATCAGAGAGCTTTTAAAGTTAGGATCCTACAGGTGGTGGCGAAAGTGGATCACGCCACGCGCCCTGACCGCACCCCGGCCGCTATGCGCCGGTGGCGGCCGTCGGCAGGCGCACGACCCCTTTCTTGAGGATCAGGTTGCCATAAAGCCGCCGCTCGCCGGTCTGGACGACCGCATAGGCCGCCTTCGAGCGTTCGTAGAAGGCAAAGCGCTCCACCGAGGCGATGGGAACCGGATTGTCGGCGCCGCGGTCGATGATCGCCTGGAATTCGGCGACGGCTTCGGGCACCGCGGTGGGATCGCCCACGACCTGCATCACGACAGCCGGGTCGGGAACGAAATCGTCGAGCGGCAGCACCGTGAGAACCGCCGCGGCGACCCGGGTCGCATCGACCCCGTCGAGGCGGATCACCCGCTGGCCGCAACTGGCGCCAGGAAAGTTCGCATCGACAATGGCGATGTCGTCGCCATGTCCCATCGAGGCGAGCGCGAACAGCAGGTCCGGAGAAAGGACGGGATCGAGTCCGATGAGCATTGTGGGTCCTCCGAAAAGTGGGTCGGGGCACAGGGGCCGGGACCCTGGGTCAAGTTGCGATCAGAAGCTCGATCCCCCGGCGATCGAATTCCTTGGCGTCGCGGTCCGAGATACCGTCGTCGGTGACGAAGGAATGGATCAGCTCCAGGGCACCGAGGCGGGTGAAAGAAGATTTGTTGATCTTGGTCGAATCCGCGACGAGATAGACGTGCGAGGCGGCATTGATCATCGCCTTCTTCAATTCCAGATCGGCGAAGCTGGGATAGGTGAGGCCGGATTCGGGGCCCACGCCTGCGGTGGCAAGGAACAGCTTGCCGGCATAGATGTTCTGGAAATAATCCACCGCCTTGTCGCCGCTGATCGAGAGCGTCGGCGACTTGAACTGACCGCCCGGCAGGTGAATGGCAAAACCGGGGATCGCGCCGAGGATGATGGCGATGTTCAGCGCATTGGTGATGACCGTCAGGTTGGTGCGGTCGACCAGCCGGGTCGCAACCTCGGTCGTTGTGGTGCCGGCGTCGAGGATCAGGGTCTCGCCGTCGCGGACCAGCGAGGCGGCATAGGCGCCGATCTTACGCTTTTTGTCCATGTTCTCCATGTGCTGGAGAACCATCGACCCGGCCTGAAGCGGGATCCGGTTCAGATGGGCGCCACCATGTTCACGGGTGACGTGGCCTTCCTTTTCCAGACGCTCCAGATCCTGCCGGATCGTCGCCTCGGAGACCTGGAAGGCCGCCGAGAGATCGCGCACCCGGGCGCTGCCTTCTTCCTGCAGCCATTCGAGGATCTTGCGCCGCCGCGGTTCCGCCAGAAGGCCGGCCATATCGTCCGGAAGCGCGGCGGGTCTATCTGACACGGGACATTCCCCCTTTCCCTGCTCTTCTTGTCGCGGGCGGCGGACGGGGCATGCCACAGATCGCCGCCCTTCGTCCTGACATCGCAGCTATTCGAATGCAAGTGCGATCAAATCGCTGCCATTCGCAGTCCGGGGCAGCAAAACTTCCCCGTGGCCTAGTCGTTCAGCGCTGCCTGCTGCTGCAGGACCACCCGGGCCTGCAGCTTTTGCTGGGCCTGATCGACGACCACCGCGGCGATGATGACAAGGCCCTTGATGACCGTCTGCCAGAAGGCCGAGACCCCCATCATCACAAGGCCATCCGACAGGATCCCGATCACGAAGGCGCCGATGATCGTGCCTGCGATCTTGCCGCGACCGCCCGACATCGAAGTGCCGCCAAGAACTGCCGCGGCGATGGCGTTCAACTCGAACATGTTGCCGGTCGCGGGGTGGGAGGCGACCAGTTGCGACGAGATGATGAGCCCGACCAGAGCCGCGCAGAAGCCCGAGAACATGTAGACGGCAATCTTCACCCGGTCGACCTTAACCCCCGAAAGCGCGGCGCCCCGTTCGTTGCCGCCGACGGCATAGATGTGCCGCCCAAGCGGTGTCCGGTTGGCCACATAGGCCGCGCTGCAGCCGACGACGACCAGCATCCAGATCATGATCGGAACGCCCAGCAAGGTTCCCGCGCCGATCAGATAGAAGGTGTTGTTGCCGTAGTCCGGGTTGCCGTTGAGGTTGGGGAAAGTCTGTCCGTCCGACGACAGCAGGGCAGTGCCGCGCGCGACATACAGCATGCCGAGCGTGGCGATGAAGGGGGCGACGTTCAACTTGGTTATGAGCAGTCCGTTTATGAGCCCGATGAAGGTGCCCACGAACATGACGATCAGCATGATCTCGATGGTGCTGAACTGCATCGTCCAGCCAAGCCCGATGTCCATGCCGTTCAGGATCAGCCAGCCCGCGACCATGCCGCAGAGCCCGACGATGGAGCCCACCGACAGGTCGATTCCGCCGGTGATGATGACGAAAGTCATGCCGATGGCCAGCAGCGCGTTCAGGGCCACGTGCTTTGACATGATGATCATGTTCGCGCCGCTGAGAAAATTGGGCACCGCAAAGGCGAAGAAGGCGAAGACGAGGATCAGGGCAATGAAGGTCCGCGCCTTCAGCAACAGAAGAAGCAGCGCCCCGCTGCCGCTTTCCTTGGGTTTGGTCACGCTCGCACTGTTCATGGCGCGGTTTCCTCCAGGATATCTTTCCGTGCTTTGGATTTGCCCGGCGACGACGCCGCAACGAGCTGTTCGCTGGTGACGGTTCCGGCGTCGAACTCCCCGGTGATCCGGCCATCGGCCATCACCAGGATGCGGTCGGACAGCGCCATGACCTCTTCAAGGTCCGAGGTTATGAAGACGATGCCCAGACCCTCGGCGGTGAGCTTGCGCATGGTGCGGAACATCTCGGCCTTGGCGCCGATGTCGATGCCGCGCGATGGTTCGTCCATCAGCAACACCTTGGGCCGGGTCATCAGCGCCTTCGAGACGACGACCTTCTGCTGGTTGCCGCCCGAAAGGCTCGACACCGGGTTTTCCAGCGAGGCGATCTTGATCGACAGCTCGCGCACATATTCGGCCGCAGCCCGCGCCTCGGCGGCGAGGTTCATGTGGAAGAACCGGGTGAAGTCCTTCAGCGACGACAGGGTGATATTCTCGCGGATCGACAGGATCTCGATCAGCCCGTCCTGCTTGCGGTTTTCGGGGATCAGCGCGAGGCCGCGGCCGATCCTGCCGGCCACCGTCCGTTCCTTGACAGGCTTTCCCTCGACAAAGAACCGGCCGCCGCAATGGGGGTGCTGGCCCATGACGCATTCGAAAAATTCCGACCGCCCGGCGCCCATCAGCCCATAGACCCCGAGGATCTCGCCCCGGCGCACGCCCATCGACACGTGATCGACGGTATAGCCGCCGCCGGGGCGGGGCAGGGTGACGTCCTCGGCCCGGAAGACCTCGGGGCCGAATTCCAGCACGTCGGTCTTGGGAAAATCCTTCGAGGCGCCGCCGATCATGTTGCGCACGATCCAGGCGACGTCGATGCCCTCCATGCTGCGCGCGCCGGTGACGGCGCCGTCGCGCAGCACGGTGATATAGTCGCCGATCCGCACCAGTTCCTCGAGCCGGTGCGAGATATAGACGATGCCCACCCCGTCGGCCTTCAGATCGCGGATCACCCGGAACAGGATATCGACCTCTGCCGCCGACAGTGCCGAGGTTGGCTCGTCAAGAATCAGTATACGCGTGTTCTGAGCGAGGCTCTTGGCGATCTCGATGATCTGTTGCTGGCCGATCCTGAGGTCGCCCACCGGCGTGCCCGGGTCGATGTCGTCATGCTCCAGCCGCTTGAGCAGCTTGCGGGTCTCGTCGCGCTGATAGGCGCGGTCGATGTCGATGCCGCCGCGGGTGCGTTCGCGGCCGATGAAGATGTTTTCGGCAACCGACAGGTTGGGGAACAGGTTCAGTTCCTGAAAGACGATGCCGATGCCGGCGGCCTCGGCCTGGTTCTTGTTGGTGAACCGCACCGGGTGGCCGAACAGCTCCATCTCGCCCAGCGTCAGCGTTTCGACCCCGGCCACGATCTTCATCATCGTCGACTTGCCGGCGCCGTTCTCGCCGACCAGCACGTTGACCGCCCCCATGTGGAGGTCGAAATCGACGTTCTTGAGCGCCAGCGTCCCGGGGTAGACCTTGACCCCCTTGCGGATCGTCAGTCCGATCTCGTGCGGCTCCATCATTGGTTCCCCCCGACCGACAGGTCGACCGGGACCAGAAGGATCGGGTCGCCTTGCTTCGGAACCGCGAATGCGCCGGTGAAGGTGACGGTATCGCCGATCAGGTCGCCCTCGGGCAGGGCGATGGCCGCCGACGCGGTGTCGTTCAGCGCCCGGGCGAGTTTGGCGAATTCGATCTGATCGCGGAAGTCCGAGAAGGAGAAGAAGGTTGTGGCGTCGCGCAGCGCCGTGCCCTTGATCACCGGGCCAAGCTGGATCGCAAGATCCGCCGCGCCGTCGCCGGTCACATCGACGTCGATGGTCGCCGCGCGCGAGGCGCGGTTCGATGCGATGACCTTGCCGCTGCCTTCGACGATGAAGTTCCAGGGGCTGCCTTCGCTGGCCTTGGGGATGCCATAGCTTGTGCCAGCCGCATCGAGGCCCGCGCCGATGGCCGCGACCACGGTGGCCGCGTCCCTTGCGCCCTCGTGCATGTAGGGTTTCAGTCTTGGCTCATAGACCTCGGCGACAAGAACGGCCATGCGCTCTTCGTCGGTCATGTTGGCGGCGGTCTGTGCGGCGCTGTTCGGGTCGGGATTCTTGACGATCTTGCAGCCGGCGAGCATGGGCAGACAGGCCAGAATGCCGGCTGCCATCAACAGGGTTCGGGTCATGGCGAACCTTCGCGTCTGGTAAAAGGGGGCCGCCCGGTGGGGCGCTTCGCGACAGGTGCCCCGGCGCACGGGGAGAGGTGCGCCGGGGCTTCCTTGCAAAGGGCTATTCGCTCAGTGCAAAGGTCTCGAGCCGACCGGCGTTGTCGGCATTGATCAGCACGCAGTCCATCAGCTGCTTTTCGTCGACCCCGGTCGAGCCGGTCTTGATGAACTGGTCGGCCTGCTCGACGGCAAGCTGGGCCTGACGATAGGCCGGCTGCAGCACGGTGGCCTTGATGCCGCCTTCACGGATCGAGTCGCGCACGTCGTTCGAACCGTCGAAGCCCACCACGATCACGTCCTCGCGGCCGGCGGCCTTCAGCGCCGCCCAGGCACCCATGGCCATGGTGTCGTTGCCCGAGATCACGCCCTTGATTTCGGGATTGGCCTGCAGAATGGTCTCCATCACCGTATAGGCCTCGGTCTGGGACCAGTTGGCCGATTGCTGCGCGACCAGTTCCATGTCGGGATATTGATCGATCACATCGTGATAGCCGGAGGAGCGGATGCCGGCATTGGTGTCGGATTCGCGACCCAGCAGTTCGGCATACTTGCCGGTCTCGCCCATCAGCTTGACGAATTCCTCGGCGCCAAGCTGTGCGCCCTGATAATTGTTCGACACGATCTGGCTGATTGCGACGCCGTTGGCGGTAATCTCGCGGTCGATCAGGAAGGAGGGAATGCCCGCATCCTTGGCGCGCTGCACGGCCGAGACGGTCGCATCGGCGCCGGCATTGTCGAGGATGATGGCCTTCGCGCCGCTGGCGATCGCTGAATCGAACAGTTCGGACTGCTTGTTGGCGTCGTCGTCGTGCACCATGATCAGCGTGTCATAGCCCAGTTCCTTGGCGCGGGTGTCGGCGCCCACGGATTCCGCCTTGAAGAACGGGTTGTCGTGGCTCGGGGTGATGATCGCGATCAGATCCGCGGCCGAGGCGATCCCCGGCATGACCCCGGTCAGTCCGATAGCGAAAGCGGACAAAAGCAATCTGCGTTTGAAGTTCATGGGTTCCTCCGATTGTCGATACTGTTCCCGCAACTGGGTACAGCTCCTCCCACCCGAGAGTAGACGCTTGGCTTCGTTTATTGTCAAATTCTTTTGTTTTCTGTCCCGGCGCCGGTTTGGAGCGAAGTCAGACCGTATTGCGGTGCAGCGCTGTCGGGACACATTGTGCCTGAAATCTGCCGAACCGCCCGGAAAAGCGCTGATATGCGGGGCATAAAGTGTCTCTGGCGGCGTTCCGCCGCCGAAAGAGGCGTATTTGCGCCGCGGCATAACCTGGTTGGCCTGCACGAGATGGCGATGCCCTCGGTCTGGTCGATTGCAATGCGAATTAAACGACATTATACGAAAGAAAACGGGAGGACCGGTCGGCAATCAATGCCGGGCCGGGCGGGCGTTCAGCCGGGAGGAGTTGGGATGACACGCAACGCGACGCGCAAGGTGACCCTCGGGGTCGTGATCGGCAGTCGGGCTTTCTTCAATGGCGCACCCTGCAAGGCTGCGCGCGAGGAAACGCTGGCGCATCTCGAGCGGCTCGGCATCGACGCCTGCATCCTGCCGTTCGAGGCGACGGTGAATGGCGCAGTGCAAAGCATCGAGGACGCCAAGCTTTATGCCGCGCATTTCGCGCAGAACCGCGACCTGATCGACGGTCTGGTGATCTGCCTGCCGAATTTCGGCGACGAAATCGCCGTGGCTGAACTGATCGCGCGCGCAAAGCTCAACGTGCCGATCCTGCTGCAGGCCAGCAACGACGAGGTCGACAAGGTCGATGTCAAAAGCCGTCGCGACGCCTTTTGTGGCAAGCTTTCGGTTGCCAACAATTTCTATCAATACGGCGTGCCCTTCACCGAGACGACGTCGCATACCTGCGACACCTTCAGCGACGAGTTCGGCACCGATCTGGAGCGCTTTGCCCGGGTCTGCCGCACCGTGCGCGGGCTGACCAATGCCCGGATCGGCGCCATCGGTGCCCGTACCGGCGCGTTCCAGACCATGCGGTTTTCCGAGAAGCTGCTGCAGGCCGCGGGCATCACCGTGGTCACGGTGGACCTGTCCGAGATGATCGGCGCCGCATCGGCAATCGGCGACGACGACCCGGACCTTGCGGCCAAGCTTGCGGCGATCAAGGCCTATGGCACCATCCCCGGCCACATCACCGCGGCGCAGATCGGCAAGCAGGCCAAGTGGAGCCTCGCGGTCAATCGCTGGATCGAGGAGAACGAATGCGACGCCTCGGCCATACAGTGCTGGCGGTCGCTGCAGGACAATTTCGGCTGCGCCACCTGCCTGACCATGTCGATGATGGGCGAGGAACTGATGCCCTCGGCCTGTGAGGTCGATGTGATGGGGGCAATCTCGATGTATGCGCTGGCGCTGGCGTCGGGCGCGCCCTCGGCGATCCTCGACTGGAACAACAATTATGCCGATGCGGTCGACAAATGCGTCTGCACCCATTGCGGCAATTATCCCAAGCAGTTCATGGGTACGACGCCGGAAGTGGGCGAACTTGACGTGCTGGGCGAAACCATCGGCCGGTCGAAGTGCTTTGGCGCGGTCAAGGGCAAGGTCCAGCCGGGGCCGATGACCTATTTCCGCGTATCGAGCGACGACCGCGCCGGCACCCTCAAGACCTATGTCGGGCAGGGCAGCTTTACCGACGATCCGTTCCCGATGGATGGCGGCATCGCGGTGACCGAGGTTGCCCGGCTGCGCGAATTGATGAGCTTTGTCACCCGGAACGGGTTCGAACACCATGTCGCGATGGTGCGCGGCCACCATGCCGACGTGGTGGCCGAGGCAATCACCCGCTATCTACGCTGGCCCATCTATCACCATGGCGCCCCTGCGGCGCCGTCGCTTGTCTGGCCCGGCCGCTGACGCCGAGGTGAAAGGGCAGGGCGCGTCGTTTGAAGCGGGCGCGCCACGTCCGGCGTCACGTCAGCGCCATTGACCGCCGAGGGAAGCGGTCAATGGCGCCGTGACAATCGAAGGTTCTGCGGCGGGAGCGGGTCGCCGGGACGGCCTGAACCGCAGCCCCCGATTGTCACCAGCAGCAGAAGCCGCCGTCGACCAGCAGATCGACGCCTGTGCAATAGGAAGAGGCGTCGCTCGCAAGGAAGATTGCGGGACCGACCATCTCGTTGACGTCGGCCATGCGCTGCATCGGGGTCTGGCTTTCGAAGTCCTTGGTCTGGTGGACCATCTCGGGCCGGGTGTTCATGGGCGTTGCAGTATAGCCCGGGCTGATCGCATTGACCCGGACGCCGCGGTCGACCCATTCCATGGCGAGGCTTTTCGACATGTGGATCACGCCGGCCTTGGAGGCGTTGTAATGCACCTGCATCAAACCCCGGTTCACGATCACGCCAGACATCGAGGCGATGTTGATGATCGATCCCTTGCCGTGTTTCAGCATCGCGCCGGCCTCGGCCTGGCACGACAGGAAGACGCCCTTCATGTTGATGTCCATCAAGGTCTGATACTGGTCTTCCTCCATCTCCTCGGCGGGGTTCGCGTTGGCGATGCCGGCCGAATTGACAGCGATTCCGAGCGCTCCGAGATCGGTCTCGGTGCGGGCGACGGCGTCGAACAGCGCGGCCTTGTCGGTGACGTCGGCGGTCAGGGTCAGCACCTTGCGCCCCGCCGCCCGGATGTGCTCGGCGGTCTCGGCCAGCCCGCCGTCCTGGCGCCGGTCGAGACAGGCCACGTCGGCCCCGCATTGCGCCAGACCGATGGCGATCCGCTGGCCAATCCCGCTTCCGGCACCGGTGACCAGCGCGACCCGACCGGAAAGGTCGAACAGCGCCGGGGCGTTGAGCGTGATATCTGCCATCTCTTGTCTCCTTCGTGGGGTGCCGGGCTTCGCCCGGCAGAAGCGTTTCAGCTGGTCGCGAGTTCCATGATCGAGACGTCATTTGCCTGCGACCGGTCGAGGATGCCAGCTTCCCGGCCCTCGGCCATGACCATGATCCTGTTCGAGACGCCCAGCACCTCTTCGAGGTCCGAGCTGACGACGATCACGGCGACACCCTTTTCGGCCAGCTCGACAATGATCTCGTAGATCGCGGACCGCGCGCCGACGTCGATGCCGCGGGTCGGCTCGTCCAGCACCACGACCTTCGGATCGTGGGCAAGCCATTTTGCCAGCACCACCTTCTGCTGGTTGCCGCCCGACATTTCGTCGGCATTCTGCTGGCCCTGGCCTTTGACGCCGAAACGGCCGATGGCGCGGTCGGCAAAGGCGTTGATGTTGCGCTGCCTGACCCAGCCCTTTGGGGCGACCGACTGGAAATTCGCGTAGCCGATGTTCTCGGCGATGCTGTGGCTCAGCACCAGTCCCTGCAGCTTCCGGTCTTCGGGCACGAGCACCATCCCGTGACGGATCGACTCGGCCGGCGAGCGCGGTGTGATCTCGCGTCCCTCCAGATGCACCGATCCCGAGCGGATCGGATCGGCCCCGGTGATCGCCCGGACCAGATCGGTCCGTCCGGCACCGACCAGCCCGGCAATGCCGAAGACCTCGCCCCTGCGGACCGTAAAACTGACATCCTCGAAGGCGCCGGTGGCCGAACAGAGGTTCTTCACCTCCAGCACGGTCTCGGGCCTCGGTTGCGGGAAAGTCGGGAACATCCGGCCCATCTCGCGGCCGACCATGCTCTCGACAATGGTGCGGACAGGGACGTCGCCGCTGTCGAATTCCTGGACCTTGTCGCCGTCGCGCATGACGACAATGCGATCCGCAACGCGGCGAATTTCTTCCAGCCGGTGCGAAATATAGATGATGCCGACGCCATCGGCGCGCAGTCGGTCGATCTGCTCGAACAGCCGTTCGGTCTCGGCGCCGCCAAGGGCCGCGGTCGGCTCGTCGAGGATCAGCAGGCGCGCGTTCAGCGTCAGCGCCTTGGCGATCTCGACCAGTTGCTGATTGGCGGTCGACAGCCCTTCGACAAGCCGCGAGGCTGGCAGATCGAGCCCGAGCCGCTGCAATTGTTCCTGTGCCATCTCTTCCATCAGCCGGCGATCGATGCTGCCGGGCTTTTTCGGCCAGCGACCGACAAAGACGTTCTCGGCAATCGACAGATATGGCAGCAGGCGAAGTTCCTGATGGATCAGCCCCAGACCGCAGTCGATGGCCTGACGGGGGTTGGCGGGCGCGAAGGGCGCGCCCTGCCATGTCATGGTTCCCGAACTGGGCGCGATGGTGCCACAGATGATGTTGGAAACCGTCGATTTCCCGGCACCGTTTTCTCCAAGCAGCGCAACGACCTCCCCCGCATGAATATCGAGGTCGATGCCATGCAGGATCTCGAGCGATCCATAGCTCTTCTTGATATTGCGGAGGGACAGGATGGGAGGTTCGGTCTTGGTTGCCATTGCGCTACCCTTTTTCACCGGTCTTCGATCGGGTTTCGAGAACGTCGCCTGGGTTTACGGGTGGTTCGCGATGAAGGGTTCGACGTTTTCCTTCGTGGTCAGCGTCGCGGGCAGCAGCTGCTCGGCCGGGACCTCTTCGCCGTTCACCAGCTTGATGGCGCTGTCGACGGCCAGTTGGCCGAAATACTGCGTCCGCTGGGTGCTGGTGGCGTCAAAGACACCGTCGCGCAGAGCTTCGAGCGCGGCAGTATCGCCGTCGAAGCCGAAGACCCAGATCCGCTGCGGCAGGTTGGCGACCTTCACCGCCTGAGCCGCGCCAAGTGCCAGCGCATCGGCCTGACCCCAGACCAGGGTCACGTCAGGATGGGCCTGAAGCATGTTCTGGGTCATCTGGAAGCCTTCGTCCTGCGACCAGATCTGGCTGAACTGCTCGGCGACGACCTTGATGCCGGGGAATTCTTCCATCGCCTGGGTGCAGCCCTTGGAGCGATCGACCTCGGGCGTGGTGCCCTTCTGGCCGTGAACGATGACCATGTCGCCCGAACCGCCGGCCTGTTCGAACATGTATTTGCAGATCTCATAGGCCGAGACGACGCTGTCAGAGGCGATGAAGGTATCGCCGGGCTCACCTTCGGCGTTGCGGTCGACGTTGACGACCGGGATCCCCTGAGCGTGGGCAAGCCGGACCGGCACGGTCGCAGCGGCGGCGCCGGCGGGAATATAGATCAGCGCGTCGATGCCCTGGGTCAGAAGGTCCTGCACCTGGCTGACCTGGGTCGCGCTGTCGCCCTTGGCGTCGACGGTGATCACCTCGATCCCCTTCTCGCTGGCATAGGCCTCGACCGATTGTTTGATCTGGTTGAAGAAGTTGGCCTGAAGGTTCGCGACGGCAAGGCCGATCTTCTCGGGTTGCGCCGAGGCGGCAAGCGGGGTCAGCGCGGTCGTCGCGACGGCTATGGCGGCCAGCAGGGATTTCTTGAAAGTCATGTCGGGTCTCCTCCGTTGGGGTATCCGGTTGCCGCCTCCTGTGCAGCTTCCGAAGATTTCCGGCGACCGGCCGGGCGGGTGGTCGGCGGCAGTCCTGCCGCCGATCCGTTTGGGCTTGGGATCAGCGCTTCTTCAGCGCCTCGGCGGCGACCGCCATCGCGATCACGACGCCGATCACGACCTGCTGGGTGAAGGGCGAAACGCCGAGCAGGTTCAGGCCGTTGCGCAGCACGCCGATAATCAGCACGCCGATGACGGTTCCCGCGATGCCGCCGGTGCCGCCCGAAAGGCTGGTGCCGCCGATGACGACCGCGGCGATCGTGTCGAGTTCATAGGTGAACCCCGAACTTGGCTGCACCGAGTCGAGCCTTGCGGCCAGAACGATCCCGGCCAGGCCCGAAAGCAGCGCCGACATCGTGTAGACCCCGATGGTCATCAGCTTGACGTTGATCCCGGCCAAACGCGCGACCTCGGGGTTGCCGCCAATGGCATACAGGCTGCGACCTCCGGTGGTGTTGCGCAGAAAAATCCAGCCGGCAATGAAGACCGCGAACATCAGTCCGACCGTCACGGTCAGGAAGCCGCCGTGGCGGACGATGGCCATCAGATTGAACCAGCTCGGAAAACCTACGATCTGCTGCCCGTCGGTGATCATGTTTGCAAGGCCGCGGGCGACCGACATCATGGCAAGGGTCGAAATGAAGGCCGGAACGCCGAAGTTGGTGATCAGCAGGCCGGTTATCACGCCGGCGAAAGCCGCGACGACCAGCGCCAGGACCATTGCGAGCGGCAGCGCGATGCCGACCACATTCGACATGTATCCCATCACCATCATCGCCAGCGCCAGAACCGATCCCACGGCAAGGTCGATCCCGCCGATCAGGATCACGAAGGTCATGCCAACGGCCATGATGCCGAGGACGGTGATCTGATCGAGCACGTTGAGAAGGTTTCGGCTGGTGAAGAAGGAATCGGTCGCAAAGCTGAGGAAGGCGCTCAGCAGCAGCAGACCGACAAGCGGCCCGGTTGCTCCGCGCAGGGAAAACAGGCTTGCGACAGAAGCCTTCATCGGACCGTTCTTGGCGATCGCAGTCATCGGTTCCTCCCGGAGCGTATATTTATGCAGTCTTGATGGAACATCCGTAGCCGAGGGAGGCGATGGCTGTCAAATCATTTCTTAACGATCCATCGTGTTCGGGCTCGAACAATGGTCTTGACAGCTACGGAGAAAAGCATGTTTAACTATGATGGAATAAAAATTCATGGAGAGAACGATGACCCCTCAAGATCTCCGAGCCATGGCGAACCGGATTCGCCGCCGCGACCTACAGGCCGTCTACGAGGCGGGTGCCGGGCATATCGGAGGCGAGATGTCGGTGATCGACATCCTCACCGCACTCTATTTCGATGTCCTGAACGTCGATCCCGGCAATCCGCTCGACCCGGACCGCGACCGTTTCGTGCTGAGCAAGGGACACACGGCCTGCGCGCTCTATGTCACGCTGGCCGAGAAGGGGTTCATCCCGAAGGAAGAGATCTCGACCTTCCTGAAGCCGCATTCGCGGCTGAATGGGCACCCAAATCGCACCAAGGTTCCCGGCGTTGAAACCAACACCGGTCCGCTCGGCCACGGGCTTCCGGTTGCGGTCGGAATGGCCGCGGCGGCCAAGCTGAGCAATGCCGCATGGCAGACCTATGTGGTCACCGGCGATGGCGAAATGCAGGAAGGCAGCAACTGGGAAGCGATCATGGCCGCCAAGCAGTTCAAGCTCGACAACCTGACGCTGATCATCGACCACAACCGGCTGCAACAGGGCGCCAAGCTGGCCGAAACCAACGATATCGCCCCGATCGCCCCCAAGCTCGAGGCTTTCGGTTGGGCGGTGCAGGAGATCGACGGCCACGACATGGATCAAATCCTGAAGGCCCTGTCGCCCGAGACCGTCGTGCCGGGCAAGCCCAGGGGGATCATCGCGCATACCCACAAGGGCAACGGCATTTCCTTCATGTCCGACAATGTCGCGTGGCATCACAAGGTGCCGAATGCAGAGCAGTACAAACAGGCCATGGCCGAACTCGAGGAGGCTGCCCAATGAACGCCGTGACCGAAGCCGTCAAGCTCCACGACTGCCGGGATGCCTTCACAGCGACGCTTGAAGCGATGGCGGCCGACGACCCGAGGATCGTCGCGGTCTGCAACGACTCGGTCGGGTCGAGCAAGCTGAACCAGTTCCGCGACAGGTTTCCCGACCGCCTCGTGAACGTCGGCATCGCCGAACAGAACATGATCGGCGTCAGCGCGGGCCTCGCCAATGGCGGCAAGATCCCGTTCGTCTGTGGCGCTGCCTGCTTCCTGACCGGCCGGGGGCTGGAACAGATCAAGGCCGACATCGCCTATTCCGACGCCAACGTGAAGCTGGTCGGGATCAGCGCCGGCATGGCCTATGGCGAGCTTGGCCCGACCCACCATTCGACCGAAGACTTCGCCTGGATCCGGGCGATCCCGAACATCGCTGTCGTTGCCCCCTGCGACAACATCGAAACCGCGGCCGCCATCGCCTTTGCGGCGGAGTACACGGGGCCGATCTTCCTGCGGCTCAGCCGTGTCGGCGTGCCGCAACTGCTGCCCGACGACCACAGGTTCGAACTCGGCAAGGCCGACACGCTGCGCAACGGCAGCGATGTCACGATCATTGCGAACGGTGTCTTGACCCACCGCGCCCTGGACGCGGCAGAGCTTCTGGCCGCCAGAGGGATTGAGGCGCGGGTTCTCAACATGGCTACCGTCCGTCCGATCGACGAGGCCGCGATTGTCAGCGCCGCCGAGGAAACCGGCGCGATCCTCACCTGTGAAGAACACACTACCTTTGGCGGTCTTGGAAGCGCGGTTGCAGAGGTGGTCGTCGATATGGCGCCCGTTCCGATGAAACGGCTCGGCGTTCCGGGCATCTTCCCCCCGACCGGTTCGGAGAACTTTCTGCTCGACGAATTCGGCATGTCACCCGACGGCATCGCGGAAGCGGCCGCCCGGTTGATGCAACGGAAGGCCTAGGAGGGGCGACATGCAACGCGCAGTTCTGGCCATCGACGAAGGCACGACCAACAGCAAGGCCATTCTGGTGGTCGAGAGCGGAGAGATCGTGGCGCGCGGGTCGTGCCCGGTCGAAACCCGGCATCCGCAGGCGGGCTGGGTCGAACAGGATGCAAGGCAGATCTGGCGCAGCACGGTCACGGCCATCGCAGAATGCCGTGCGGCCGGGCCCGACGTCGAGATTGCCGCCATCGGGATTTCAAGCCAGCGGGAATCGATTCTGGTTTGGGATCGCCGGACAGGCGCCCCGCTCGGTCCGGTTGTGACCTGGCAATGCCGCCGCACGTCCGCGGCTTGCGAGGCGCTGAAGGCCGCCGGACACGAACGAGAGGTGATCGCGCGCACCGGCCTGCCGCTGGACCCGCTGTTTCCCGCGACCAAGGTCGGCTGGCTGCTGCAGACCCATTGTGCCGGCCGGAACCCGGACGAGATCTGCATCGGCACCGTCGATTCCTGGCTGATCTGGAACCTCTCTGGCGGCACGGTCCATGCCTGCGATGCATCGAATGCGGCGCGCACCCAACTCTACAACATCTCGGAAAGCCGTTGGGACGAGTGGCTGTGCGACCTGTTCAAGGTCCCGATGGCAATGCTGCCCGCGGTGAAGGATTCCTCCCATATCTTCACCCGGACCGCAGGGGTGGACGGGTTGCCCGACGGCATTCCTGTTGCCTCTGCCATCGGTGATTCCCACGGGGCGCTGTTCGGTCACGGCGCGTTCCACCTCGGCGACGGCAAGGTGACCTTTGGCACGGGCTCGTCCGTCATGACGACGATGCCCGAATTCGTCGTCCCGCCCAAGGGCATCACCACGACCATCGCCTGGTCGCTGAACGGCACCCCGACCTATGCCTTCGAGGGCAATATCCTGGTCAGTGCCTCGATCCTGCCCTGGACGGCCGATCTGCTTGGCCAGCCCGACGTGACGGCCCTGCTCGATCTCGCGCAGACCGTCGACAGCACGCTTGGCGTGATGCTGGTACCCGCTCATGTCGGACTTGGGGCGCCGCACTGGAACGCCGAGGCGCGCGGCCTGATCTGCGGGCTGTCGTTCAACTCGGGCAAGGCCCATGTCGCCCGGGCCGCGGCGGAAAGCATGGCATTCCAGGTCGCCGATGTCTTCGCGATCATCGAGCCGAATGCGGGGCAGGGGATCGGCCGACTGTTCGTTGACGGCGGACCCAGCCGCAATCCGTTTCTGATGGGCATGGTTGCCGATTATATCGATCATCCCGTGATCGTCGGTGAAAGCACCGAGGCGTCGGCGCAGGGCGCGGCTTATCTTGCCGGGCTCGCGACGGGTGTCTGGCCGGATCTGGAAACGATCGAGGGGCTCGATCTTCACGGGTCCGAAATCGCGCCCTCGATTGCGCGCGATCTGCGTGCCGACGGGCTTGCAGCCTGGAGGGCGGCGATCTCGCGGGCGACCCTTGGCATGGAATAAATATTCAGGTTAGATCTCGCGTGTCGTTTCCCAAAATTGGAGCCTCGAAGTGGCACGAGTGAACGAACTCAGGCTGATCGCGCGGGTTGCGCAGATGTACCATGGCGAAGGGCGGCGGCAGGCCGAAATTGCAAAGCACCTGCACATGTCCCAGGCGACGGTGTCGCGCATGCTGAAGAAGGCGCAAGAGGAAGGGATCGTCCGAACCTCGATCGTTCCGCCGTCGGGCACCTTCATCGAGCTCGAATCGGCGCTGCGCGAACGCTTTGGGGTGCCCGAGGCGATCGTCGTCGAATGCTCGCAGGACAGCCCGGGCCCGATCATGTCGCGCATCGGCGAGGCGGCCGCGCATTTTCTGGAGGCGACGCTGCAAGCCGACGAGATCATCGGTGTCGCTAGCTGGAGCGAGACCATCCTGAAGATGGTCGACAACATCTATCCCATGCGCACCGGCCGCGCCAAATACGTCGTCCAGACCCTGGGCGGCATGGGCGATCCGACCGTCCAGACCCATGCGACGCACCTGATCACGCGGCTGGCACGCCTGACCGGGGCCGAGCCGCGCCTGCTGACCGCCCCCGGCGTCGCGCAATCGCGCGAGGCAAAACTGGTGTTGGTGAGCGATCCCTATGTGCGCGAGACCATGGACCTGTTCGGCCGCATCACACTCGCCATCGTCGGCATCGGATCGATCGAGCCGTCATCGATGCTGGCGCGAAGCGGCAATGTGTTCTCGACCAAGGAACTCGCCGAGCTGACCGATGCGGGTGCTGTCGGGGACATGAGCCTGCGGTTCTTCGACCGAAACGGCGCCATCATCAAGACGCCGCTCGATGATCGCGTGATCGGGATGCCGCTGGAAGATCTGGCCAAGGTGGATCGCGTCATCGGCCTTGCCGGTGGCAAGGCCAAGACCGAAGCCATCGATGCGGCGCTGAAAACAGGCTGTATCGACATCCTGATCACAGACAACTTTACGGCCCGCCGCCTCGTCGAAGGGACGACAGCCACAACCTGAGGGAACTGGAGAAAGACCATGAGACGTTTCGAGGGCAAGACGGTCGTCATCACCGGCGGCAACAAGGGCATCGGCTTTGCGATTGCAGAACGTTTTGCCTCTGAAGGCGCGAACCTTGTCATCGCTTCGTACGAGGAACAGGTGGCAGAGGCCGCAGCCGAGCTTGCAAAGACCGGCGCCAGCACACTGCCCGTCGTCTGCGATGTAACCGATCCCGAACAGATCGTAGCGCTTTATGATGCCGCCGAAGCGGAGTTCGGCGAGATCGACATCTCGATCCAGAACGCCGGCGTCATCTATATCTCGAAGCTGGAGGACGTGAGCCTCGCGGAATGGAACAAGACGCTGGCGGTCAACACCACCGGCTGTTTCCTGTGCTGTCAGGAGGCGATCAAGCGGATCCGCAAGCACGGGCGCGGCGGCAAGCTGGTCAACACCGCATCGGGCCAGGCGCGGCAGGGCTTCATCTATACCCCGCACTACGCCGCGTCGAAATTCGGCGTCATGGGGCTGACCCAGAGCCTTGCCAAGGAAGTCGCTACCGAGAACATCAACGTCAACGCGATCTGCCCCGGTATCATCGTCACCGAAATGTGGGACTATAACGACCGGGTCTGGGGCAAGATGCTGGGCGACTACAAGCCCGGCGAGCTGATGGCGGAATGGGTCGCGGCCCTTCCCATGAAACGTGCAGGCAGCGGCAAGGACGTCGCCGGTCTGGTCAGCTTCCTTGCCAGCGAGGATGCGTCCTACATCACCGGGCAGACGATCAACGTTGACGGCGGCCTGATCATGTCCTGACGGTTGCGGCTCACCGCGTCCGGTCTACCCGGTCACGGTGAGCCGCTTCCTTGCGGCCGCGGCGTTCTCTCCAGCCCGGGGCCGGGACAATCTCGGACCTCGTTCTCGGGATTGACGGCCAGCAGTCCCGTCAGCCGATCCGCACGGAACACCGCAACGACGGGCTTGCCCGCGCCGCCCGATCCGGCGACAGGGCTGCGATCAGGCGACAGCGCCGAAGCTCGGCTGGCCGAGGCGGTCCGCGACACTACGGTCGGCAGGCCTCGGCGACTGCGATGACAACGCCCCGTCCGAAAGCGCCGACTGCCGGTTGGTGACAGCTGTCATCGACGTCCCCGGTCCATGGAAGTCCGCCGTCCGGGTCGATTGGGACAGGCTGACGTGGATCTTTTGGGATACTGGCGTCCGACTGCGCGGCGCTGTCGGAAAGGTCGCTTCGCAAGCAGCAGAGGCGGCGTCTTTTGAAACATGGAGCGCTGCCGAATAGGCGGCCCAATCCGTGAGCCAGAAACTCTCTGACAAATCCGGGCCGGATCATGGACGGGTCCTGCGGGACGGTCAGATTCAGCCGCTGTAAATCTGACGCGCTGATATCGTGACAAATGGTCAGGTCACCGCAATACGCGTCCGTCGCGCTTGATCCGGGACCACAGGAGTGACAACCTGAGGTAGAGTTCATTCCACATGAGGAATGTGGGATCGGATGACAACGGGCCCGTTCGGGACAGCGACGGGCCCAATAGACAAGAAGAAAGATGGGTCAATGCGTATTCCAAAGCGCCCTACGACGACACTGCCTCTGGCCGGAATGGCCTCGTTCGCCCTTGCCTTGACGGCGATGCCATCCCTGGCCTGCACCGGCATCATTTTGACCAGCGGCGATGCCGGGGTCGTGCCGGCCCGAACGCTTGAATTCGGGTTCGACATGGACTCCGACGTGATTGCTGTTCCCGCGGGAACCAAGATCACGACGCTGGCTTTGAACCCCGATCTGAGCGGCTTCACCTATACTACGAAATATGGTTTTGTCGGGCTTAATGCGCTGAACAAACCGGTTACGCTCGATGGGATGAACGAAAAGGGGCTCTATTTCGGCTCATTCTATTTGCCTGGCGAAGCGGTGTTCGGGACGGCCACACCGGAGAATGCCGATCACGTCATTTCGAGCGAAGAAGTCGGCAACTGGATCCTCGGCAATTTTTCTTCAGTCGAGGAACTGCGCGCGGCTTTGCCCGGGCTGGAGGTTGTCGGAACCAATATCCCGCAAATAGGCGGGGTCGCCCCGCTGCATTATTCGGTTGTGGATGCCTCCGGGGCAGCAATCGTGATCGAATATACAGCCGCCGGATTGAGAATATTCGACAACACGGTCCACGTCATAACCAATTCACCGACCTATGACTGGCACATGACCAATCTGCGGAACTACATTGGCCTGAATCCCGACAATTCCGCTCCGATCAGCGTCGATGGGCAAACGCTTGCAGGATTTGGTCAGGGTACGGGCATGTTCGGTCTTCCCGGCGATTTCTCGCCGCCCTCGCGCTTCGTGCGGGCGACGGCGTTCGTCGCAACAACGGATCATGGCAAGACATCGGACGAGGCGGTTTTCCGGGCCTTCCATATCCTGAACACCTTCGACATCCCGAAAGGGTCTGTGCGCGAGGCGGGTAAGGACGGTACACAGGATTTCACGGTCTGGACCTCGGCGGCCGATACCAAGAAGGGGGTCTATTTCTTCAAGAGCTATCAGTCGCAGCAGATCGAAAGCGTCACAGTGGCCGAGGCTCTTGAAGGTCTTGACGCCGTCGCTACAACTCCGATGGACCGCACGCTGTCCGTCGTGAACATAACCGGTGACTTGAAGAACAAGTAACTGAAATCCTGAGGCTGCACGGCCGAAAGGGCGGCGGTCTGCGCCGCGATGTCTGCCGGCATCCGTGAATGCACGGGTGCCGGCGTTCTCGTTCGTCGCCAACGGCAGCCCACGCGTGGGGTCGGGCCGTGCCTGGCGCTGTTTGCGCGGCCGATCCCGCCTGGCTGCTGTCTGGGCGGGGCGGATCATCTTTCAACCCGAACCGCATCGCTCTTTCGTCCTATGCGCGCAGCCCTTCGGCAATCGGTGTGCGCATGACCAGAATTGCCGGCAGCAGCGACAACAGCGCTGTGCCCGACAGGAAGCCGCAGGCGAGGTGAATTTCGCTCCACCCGAGGGTGGCTGTCACCAGCACATCGGTGCGCGCGCTGACGATACGCGACAGGATCGCGGTTGTGGCGTACCCCGCCAGAATGCCGCCCAGCGTGCCGAGCGTCAGCATCGACGCGCCATAGCACCAGACCACGGCCATGACGAAGCGGCGCGGGGCGCCGAGCGCGCGCAGCATTGCGGTCTGGCGCTGGAACAGACGGGTCAGGATGAACAGCCCCATCAGGACCGAGGCCGCGACCAGACCCTGCGTGACAAGGCTCATCAATGACATCGCCTGCCGGATGTCGCCCATGACCCGATAAAGGTTGGCAAGCACGGTGCCGGGAAAGAACGCCATGGTTTCGCTGTCCCGGGTGAAGTCCGATTTCAGCGCATAATTCGCCCAGAGCGCCGACGACCGCACGATGACCGCCGGGGTGCCCGGAAAGTAGTCGGGATCGAATGGCGGCCCGATCCGGTCGCCGCGTTCCGGCGCGTGTCCATTGGCAAGGCCATGAACCTCCCAAACGCCCTCAACCGGTATCAGGATCGCGTGGTCCCAGGGGGTGCCGGACGGGGGCAGGCGCCCCACGACGGTCAGGTCGAAGCCGTCATGGTGGTGGCCGTGTTCGTCCTCTTCCTCTTCATCGTGGTCGTCTTCCTGACCGTGTACGGGCGTGAAGACATCGCCGATCCGAACCGGTGCGGCAGCACCGGCAATCGCCTCGGTCGAGGTCTGCCACATCCGTCCCTCGATCTCGCCGTCGCCGAGATGCCGGACAAAGGCGTCGATGGTGCCGATCAGCGGCGCGGTCAGGTAGCTGTCGCCAAACGCTATCGGGGCCGCAATATCGACGTTCTCGTGGTCTGCGATGTCCTGATAGACCCGCCCGGACAGCAGCGGCACGTCCGAGGGCCGAAGGAAGATCGTGGCCAGGGTCATGGTCAGTTCGCTGCCCGGGGCCGACACGACCAGATCGAACTTGTCGGCAGCATGGGCCATGCCCTGACGCAGGCCACGTTCCTGCACGATCACCCCGATCCCCATGCCGACGGAAACCGAGATCAGCAGAACGAAGATCAGGTTGGCCCAGCGAAAGCGCCAGAGGATTGCCCTGACCAGCGCCCACGGCGCGAAGCCGCGCAGCAGGATCGCGGCAATCACGGCCAGAGGCAGAAGCAAGCCGGCGGTGATCAGGCTGTCCTGCGCCCCGGCCGAAAGTGTGTCCCAGAGATTGCGCATCAGGTGGCCGCCTCGTCCAGAATCCGCCCGTCCTGAACGGCAAGAACGCGGTCCATCCGGGCATGAAGGTTCGCATCGTGGCTGACCGCGATCAGGGTCTTGCCCTTGTTCCGCGCCAGCGCCGCGAGATCGTCGATCAGTCGGTCGGCTGCGGCGCGGTCGAGGCTGGCCGTCGGCTCATCCGCCAGGATCACCCCGGCGTCCCCGGCCATGGCGCGGGCGACCGAAACCCGCTGACGCTCGCCGCCCGAGAAGCTCGACACCGAACGGTCAAGCTCCTGCAATCCCAGATCGGTCAGCCGGGACTTGGCGCCGTGGCGCAGTGCCGCGCGCTCGCCGCGCGGCCGGAACATCTGTGTCAGCGCGGCGTTGCCGAGCGCGTCGAGTTCCTCGAACAGCAGGAAATCCTGAAACACGATACCGATATGAGCGGCACGGAAGCGGGCGCGACGCTCGGCGCCTATGGCCAGCAGGTCGGTGTCACCCCATGCAACCCGGCCGGAACAGGTTTCGAGCAGCCCGGCCAGCGCGAACAGCAGCGTCGATTTCCCGGCGCCGGTCGGACCCTTGATCCCGATCAGGGACCCGGGGGCGATTGTGAGGCGGGGAACGGACAGCAGGACGCGGCCACCCGGACGGCGCACCTCCAGGTCCATGACCTCCAGCGGCAATGTCATCGGTACAGAGTCCTTGCAGTCGTCAAATCGGCTCAGTGTCCGGGATGCCACCTGTGTGGCCATGCCCGCGGTCTGAGTCAGGAAAAAGTGGCGTCGGTCAGGCGCAGGAGGCTGACAAAGCCGGTCTCGGGATCCTTGTAGGCGCCCAGTTCCAGCACGCCGCGCGTGTCGATCCGGACGTTGAAGGGTTCCACGTCCACCACCCGCTTGGTGTAGACGGCCACGATGTCTTGCGGCCAGTCGGTTTCAGATTCGCAAAACGGGCAGGTCGCCATCGGCATCTTGGTCAGGACGAAGAAATTCAGGTCCGCTTTCAGAGGCGGCGCCATGAAACCGTCGACGGTAATGCGCTGGCCTTCCAGCGAGCGGGCAAGATCCGAGAACGCGCCGCCTTTGACGTAGAGGTCGCGCAGTTTGATCACCCCGTCGGAACCCCGGGCAGTCGAGGCCAACGCCGATGACGCAGCCGTGGCAAGGAAGAAGCGGCGGGACAGCAAGGTGGCCTCCTGAAATCTCGGATCGGGCGTAGGAACGGACTGAAGGACCCCGGCCGGGGCCCTTCAGGTTTGTTGTGCTGGCGGCGGGGCCTAGTTGGCGTTTGTCGCGTAGTTCATCACGTGGAAGATCACGTTCTGCTCGATGGTTCCGTCAAACAGGTGCGCCCAGGGACCCTTTGCATAAAGCGCCACGTCGACACCCGAATGCGACTCGGAGTCCTTCGGGATGAGGACCTGCTGGTTGTAGTCGAGGTCCTGGGCCTGCTCCTGTGTGATCTCCGGGCGTCCGTCCGGCGCGGTGAAGCGGCCGTCGTCCTGCTTGACCATGACCGAGCTTGCGCCGTTCAGATAACCGACGACGGTAAAGGGCTTGCCGTCGTCCGCCAGCACCAGCTCGTCGCTGTGCTCGATCCCCTGCTTGGCAACGTCAAAGCACAGGCCGTCGATCGGCGTGCCACGGCCGCAATAGCCATTCATGGCAACGGCATGTTCGTGGTCGGCGGTGACAATGATCAGCGTGTCCGCGTCATCGGTCATTTCGTCGGCAAGGGCCACGGCGTCCGCAAATGCCTTGCCGTCGATCATGGCGCGCTTGGCGTTGGTGGCATGGTTGGCGTGGTCGACGCGGCCGGCCTCGATCTCGAGGTAGAAGCCGTTTTCGTTGGTGCTGAGCGCTTCGATCGCCTTGGCGGTCATGTCGGCCAGCGAAGGCTCGGTTTCCGGGCGGTCGGCCTCGTAGGAGGCGTGGCTGTCGGACCAGAAACCCAGGATCGGCGCGTTGTCGGCGGCGGCGTCGAGGCCGGCCTTGTCGTGGACGAACTGAATGCCCAGGCCCTTGGCGCGATCGATCAGGTTCACGTCATCGGGGCGGTGGCCGGTGCCGCCATTCGGCGTGCCCATGCCCTTGGGGACAAAGTAGCGCGCGCCGCCACCCAGAGCGACGTCAAGCGTTCCGGCTTCCATGGCGTCGATCATCTGGGTCGCGATATCGGCCTGTGCGGTGCAGCCCTCGGGGACGGAATCTTCCCAGTTGCGGTTCGCGGTCTTGGCATAGACGGCGGCCGGCGTGGCATGGGTCAGACGCGCGGTCGTGACGGCACCCACGGATTTTCCGGCCTCCGTCATCAACTCCGAGAACAGGGTCAGCTCGTTGCCCGAGACCTTGGCGCAATCGCCATGGATCGCGTTTTCGCCAAGGTTGATCAGGTTGAAGCGCTGCTTGACGCCCGTGTTCATCGCACCGGCCGTCGGGGCGGAGTCCGGGGTTTGGGCATTGATGTTGTAGGTCTTCACCAGCGCGAGGTAGGGGAATGCCTCCTGCGGCTGCACATAGTCGTCGCCCATGCCGCCTTCCATCTGACCCGCATAGAGACGGTTCATGTAGTTCGAGGCGACGCCGTTGCCGTCGGCGACGAACAGGATCACATTCCGCGCCTTGTTGGTGTTCTGCGTCTTGGCCAGTTCGGCCTGAATGCGCTCTTGACCGGCCTTGTACCAATCGCTGTCGGCCTGGGCGATTTCCTGTGCGCCGGCACTTCCGGCGGCAAGAGCGATCGCGGAAACCGCAATGAAATGTCTCATGGATAGTTCCTGTTCGTTTTTTGGCGTTCCCCCGTGCGGTAGTCTTGGTGCGTGACAGAATTGGAAAAATCTTGCGACAGTTCTGCGAAGAGACTGACTGGAGCGCGTTGACGTTGCGACAACACGAGGATTTGCATTTTGTTATCCACAGGTAACCGGCCCGGCAGGTCCGTGTGACCGGACCGGCGTCGTCACCGAGCGGGCGAGGTTGCCCGGTCTGGTCGACCGGACCGGGCGTCTTAAACCTCAACCTCTGCCTTGATCGCCGTCGAGGCGACTGGGGCGCGAGCTCCCGGCCATCGTTCCGGCGCGGATGCTCACCTGTCCGGAACCGCCGCGCGTTTCAGAATCTCCAGGTCACGTCGGCTTGCAGGACCGAGGAACTGACGTCCTCGGCGAATTGTCCGACATAGGAAATTCCGACGCTCCCCTGACGGCTGATCAGAACGTCGATGCCAAGCTCGACGAGCGCAGTGTTTTCGGCCAACGGCACGCCGGAGACCGTGAAGTCGGAGCCGGAGGCGGCGTTGAACGCGAAGTCCTGCTGTGGCGTGAGGTCCCCGAAGGCGTTCTGCCAGGCAAGCGAGCCACGCGCGATCAGCGCCTTGCCGCCAGAAAGCTCGACGTTGGTTGCGGCTCTGACACCGATGGTGCCGTAACCGACGTCCGAGGAACTCGATGACCCTTTCAGGCCGGCATCGGCACCGCTTTCGGTGAAGCTGTCGGTGTCGACATTCACCCAGGCCAGTCCCGCGAAGGGCTCCAGCGCGATGTCCCGGAGGGCGACGCCATATCCGATTTCCGCGAAGGCCTGCGCGGTTCGGGCATCGTAATCGGCCTTCGCCTTGTCACTGGTGCCGGCAAGCGAGATCGTGCGCTCCGAGTCTATCTGGCTGAAAATGTAGTTGGCCCCGAAGCGCAGGCTGAACGGACCCGCCGCCGTCCCCGCATAGATCCCCAGCAACTGGCTGTCGGCGTCAAAGGAACTGGAAAGCTCGTCGACGTCGGAGTTTGATTGGTAAAAGCCAAAGGCGGCGCCGAGAGTCCAGTTGTCGATCTGGGTATCCGCGCCAAGGATGATGCCGCCGACGGTTTCGCTTACGTCATAGGTTCCGTTGCTGCCATCCAGATCGTTCCAGCCGCCGAAGCCCTGCGCCCAGAATGACGAACCGGATCCGGTTGCCATGGGCGTGCCCGGATAGGCGGTGCCTGCGGTCTGCGTGGACCGGGACACCTCGGCGCCCATCGAGGAGATTCTGGACAAGGCGGTCAGGGCGGTGTTCTGCCCGGGGTCGGTTGCCTGCCGCAGACGCCCGAGGATTGCCAGACGGCCATAGAGGCTGTCGCCGATCAATACGGACTGCTCGCTTGCAAAGCCTTCACCCGAGAGGGCGTCCAGCGCACCGGGCAACTGGTTCGCATCAAGCCGGTAGAGCGGATCGAGCGCCGACGGCAGGTCCGCCAGGATGTTTCCCACCTTGGTGTTGATGAGGCTGTCGATGGCAGCGCCCACGGCCTTGCCGTTGTCGGTGTTGCCTGCCAGCCGGGCCAGCCCCGCGGAGACGTTCAGCGTGACCTCGGTCGGGGAATAGCCGAGCGTCGGCACGAACAGGTCCGGCAGGCCCGGGGTTTCAAGCGTTGCAAAGGTGCCGGTGATGTCCTGGTTTGCGGTGACGAGTGTGTAGGTCTTCTTGTAGACGTCAGACTGGAAGCGCGCCGCCAGCGTGCCGTCGAGCCGGGCCAGGTCGGTCTGCAGCATGTCATTGCTCTGCGCGTCGATCCGCAGGCTCAGTGTCCCGGTATCGGTCTGGGCGTAGGTGCCGCTGATCTGCTGGACGGTGCCCGCACCGGGGGCTGACACACCAAGCCAGCCGCTGTTCTCGAACCGGGTTTCGGGCCCGGCCGAAATGTTGACGCGTCCGTCGATCGTGCCCTCGTTGACAACCATCGTGCCGCGCGCATCGGGGCCCGAGACGATGGCATCCGCGCCGGGATCGGCGATCAGGGTGCCAGCGTTCAGCAATGTGCCGTAGGTGCCGTTCATCCGCACGCCGGCACTGCCAAGGCCGGTTGCCGTGATCGTGCCGTCGTTGGTGATGACGCCGTATGTCTCGCCCTTGATGCCGACACTCGACCTCCCCTCCACGAGGATCGTCGAATGGTTCACCACGTCATCCCCGCCGGGTTGCGTGACGATGCCGGTCGCATTGTCGGACGAGACCACCAGCGGCGTCAGATTGCGGATCGGATTATAGATGCCCGGTATTGTGGCGACATAGCCGTACTGGACACCGTCGAGGATGTAGATGCCGATCACCTTGTCGCCATAGGCGGAATTGGCCGAGACAACTTCGCCGGGGACGTCGATTTCGTACCATGTGACGGTTCCATCGGCAGCGACATGCATCACCGCCGGGTGAACCGCGAGATCGGCGGTGATCCAGTTGGTCACAAGATTGTAGGCGCCCGCCGTGCCTGCGCCGGTAATGCCTTCGAAATGCGTCGCAATTGCCAGCGGGTGATCGTAGGTCGTATAGGTGCCGGTCGCCAGATCATAGATATAGCCGTGTTCGAGGTCGGCCCTCTCCCCGCGCTTGAAATATCCACCCGAGATCTTGTCGCCATAGATGCCATAGGCCGTCGTACTGATGGCATCGGGAATGTTGTTGTTGATGTACTGGCCGCTGTCGATCTCGTAGATGAACGCATTGCCGGTCGCGTACTCGGTGTCATAATTGCCGACCACCCGGTTGCCGAACGTGCTGTGGGCGATGGTAAACAGGGTCTTGGCACCTCTGTCGGGATAGATCAGGTCCTTGATCTGCTCGCCGGGCGCGGCCGCGCCGTCATAGATATAGCTCAGGTCGTTCGGTGCCGAGTCCTCGGTCTGGTAGCTGCCGACAGTGCGCAGGATACCGGCCGGGGTCCCAAAGCTCGGACCGTAGGGCGATGAACTGATGGCGCCGGGAAAGTTCACACCGTCCTCGGTGGCCACCGGCATCGGAGCCCACACTTGCGTGCCAAGGTTGTAGTAGAGCCCACCGGTCGCGGTCGTGCCGGGGATCACATAGTTGCCGACGACGTTGTCGCCACGAATTCCCGTGAGAAATGTGGTCGTTTCCCCGAATGTCAGAGTCTCGTAGCTGGACACAACGGGATCTTTCGCATGGGCGGAAGATGCGATAATTCCCGTACCTAAACCGATTACGACGACATACCCAATCCGTGAATACGGCATTCCTGACGGTCTTGACCCAATCGTCATGGTGGACTCCCTTCGCGCCAATGAAAATCCCCTACCTTCATCCCGCGATGGGATTGGAATAGGCGAGTGGTCAACGATTGTTGGATGACCGGGTTTTTACAACAGATTTTTTTCCTGAAATACTGACTGGTGCTAAGGCGCATCTGTCAGGATGGCTTTTCGTCGGATAATTTACGCTCGGAAACTGCCGACCGTGTTCGGCAATTGGAGCCAATGAAGCCCGCAGGAAACGAGGGAGAAATCAAAACCCGCAGGCCTCATTGGAAGTCGGCCGAAGCCGTAGGTCATCCGTTCAGGGATGTTCACGCCCCTCCGTACCATTCGACCGGAGCGGCCGTACTGACGCAGGTTGGTGTCGGTGAAAAAAATGCGCTGCGCCTCGGCCTTCGCCTCACCGGCCTCGGGCGGCGCGCCGACCCGCGTTCCCGCGGCTTGCGCGGTTCAAACCTGACCGTCACGCGCCAAACAATCGATTGGTCAACAATTGGTGCAAGGTCTTCGATCTGATGATGACTGGCTCGCGGAGACCCGAGAGGCTAGTACCTTCCAACATCTGTCGGAGCGCCGCCGTATTGCCCGCGCCTCGACCCCATTTGCACACAGCGAGACATGACATGCAGACCACCGGCTATGCCGCACAGGACGCCGACACCCCTCTGGCGCCTTTCAGCTTTGAACGTCGCGCTGCGCGCGAGAACGACGTGGTGATGGAGATCCTGTATTGCGGGGTCTGCCATTCCGACCTGCACTGGGCACACAACGATTGGGGCTGGACCACCTTCCCGGCGGTTCCGGGCCACGAGATCGTCGGCCGGGTGATCGAGGTCGGACCCGACGTGACGAATTACAGGGTTGGCGATCATGTTGCCGTCGGTTGCATGGTCGACAGCTGCCAGCATTGTGACCAGTGCGAAAAGGGCGAAGAGCAGCTTTGCCGCGAAGGCAACACCGGCACCTATGGCGGGCTCGATCGCATCTCCGGGGAACTGACCTACGGCGGCTATTCCAAACATCTGGTCGTGCGCGAGGAATTTGTGCTGCGGCTGCCGGAGGGCCTCGATATCTCCAAGGCGGCGCCGTTGCTCTGCGCGGGGATCACCACCTGGTCGCCGCTGCGGACATGGAATGTCGGGGCAGGCAGCCGCGTCGGCGTCGTGGGTCTTGGAGGGCTTGGCCACATGGCGGTAAAGCTCGCCGCGGGCCTTGGCGCGCATGTCACGGTGCTGAGCCGGACCGCCGACAAGGAAGCCGATGCAAAGAACCTCGGTGCCGATGCCCTGTTGGTGTCGTCAGACGAGGAAGCGATGGCGCAGGCGGCAAACGGATTTGACCTGATCATCGACACGGTGCCGGTCAAGCACGACCTCGCGCCCTATCTGCCGCTTCTGGATGTGGACGGCACGCTCGTGATCGTCGGTCAGGTCGGACCGGTGCCCGAACTGTCGACGGTTCCCTTGCTGACGGGGCGCCGCCGCATCGCCGGATCGCCGATCGGCGGTATCCGCGAAACCCAGGAGATGCTCGATTTCTGTGCCGAGAAAAACATCCTTCCCGAGGTCGAGATGATCCGCATGGACGAGATCAACAACGCCTTCGAGCGGATGGTGAAGTCCGACGTCCGCTATCGCTTTGTCATCGACATGGCCTCGTTGCAGGTCTGACGGACCAGGGGCGGCAAGGTGCCGCCCCGCCGACGTCCCGGGCAGAGCACCCGGGGGATCGGACAAGACGGCACCTTGGCCCCGGTTCGCGTCGCGGCCTTGCGGTCTGGCGGTCAACGCGGCCACGCCGGCCTGTGCGGCCGGCGCGATGGTTCCCTTTGAGCGTCGGCCGGCGTTCTGCCGCTGGTGCGGCGGCGGCGCCCACGCGCTTGCCACCGGTTTTGCCCGCGTTCAGCGGGCGGCGGCCGGGCGCAGCTTGGCCTGTTCCAGTTCCCAGTATTCGATCAGGAACTGTTCGGCCCGGGGGATCGGCTGGTACTGGCCAAGCCGTTCGGCCGACCGCACGACGCGCAGGTTCTGTTCGGCCAGATCGGCGTTGATCCCCGCCTCGCGCGCCGATTTCCCGATGCCGATCACCCCGAGCCCGCGAATGATTGCCACCCTTGGCGCCGTGTCCAGCATGATCACCGGCGCGCGTGCTGCCGGTGCGTGAAGATCGAAATAGCTGCAGTAGGCCCGCCCAAAGGCATCGATTGCATCGGCAATTTCGGTCTTCGTGGCATCGGGCGACAACACCAGCGGGAAGGGCTTGATCCGGATCACATGGTCGGGCGTGATCGTGCCGCGCGCCACAGCCGACAGCAGCGCCGGGTCCGACGCAAGTTCGGCCGTCGGCATCCCCGCACGCAGGTCAAGCTGCACGCCATCGCCGAATGCCGGCAAGCCGGTCAGCGCTGCGGCAAGCCGTTCGGCGATGGCGGCAAGCCCGTCGTTCGCTGCAGGCACAGGCATCGGCGGCAGGGCTGCACCGGCAGAGGCCAAATGGGCCTCGCAAACGGAAACGACCTCTATGAACCGTCCATAGCTCTGGTCCGCCGTGTCGCCCCAGGTGAACAGCCCGTGGTGGGCCAGCCACATCGCCTGCGCCGCAGGAGACGCTGCGGCCGCCGCGGCACCGGCGATGGCCAGATCGAAACCGGGAAAGACATAGGGCAGAAAAATCACGCTCTCCCCGAAGAGTGCGGCGACCAGCCGGCGCTGCTCTGCCTCGGGTTGGTTCGACAACGCCAACATGGCCGAGGCATGGCCGTGATCCACAAACCGCGCTGGCAGAAAGGCGTGCAGCAGCGTCTCGACCGACGGATCTGGCGATTGCGGGTCGAGCAGATGGCCGCGCAGGAAGCGCATCATCTCGCCGTCGCCAAAGCGCACACCCTGCGCGTGGATGTCGAGGATGGGCGCAAGACGCAGCCCCGGCAGGTCCGCCGCCTGCACCCTGGCAAGATCGCGGCCGCTGCCCTTCACATGCAGCACCGGCTCCGGCCCGCGGCCGAGATCGCGCATCACCTTGACCGAGGTGTTGCCGCCCCCGTGCATGGCCAGTTCCGGCTCGCCGCCGATCAGCCGCGAGGAATAGGCCCGCCGTGCCAGAAGGGCGTCGGCCTCGGTTGTGGCGTCGGCCGCCAGTTCGGCGGCCTCCGCTTCGTTCCAACGATTCAGCATTACGCGCTCACGCTGCTTTGGCTTGGCTGAGATCATTGTACATTTCGAACGCCTGTTCTGGCGGGGTGAGCTCGTGCACGACCGCACTGACCGCCTGGATCATCGCGACCGGATTGTCGGCGCGGAAGATGTTGCGCCCCATATCGACCCCCGCGGCGCCCTGGTCCACGGCGCGATAGGCCACTTCCAGCGCTTCGCGTTCGGGGATTTTCTTGCCACCGGCGATGACAATGGGCACCGGGCAGCCTGCACAGACCCGCTCGAACCCGTCTTCGACGAAATAGCTCTTGACGTATTGCGCGCCGATCTCGGCGGCAATCCGGGTGGCAAGGCCAAAATAGCGCGCGTCCCGCGCCATGTCCTTGCCGACGCCGGTGACCGCAAGGGTCGGCATTCCGACGCGGTTGCCGGCGTCGATCAGACGGATCAGGTTGTTGATCGACTTATGCTCGTATTCCGAGCCGATATAGATCTGCGCCGCCATTGCGCAGACGTTCATGCGCAGCGCGTCTTCCATGTCAACCGCGACCGTCTCGTTCGAGAGCTCGGACATGATCGAATTGCCGCCCGACGCGCGCATCACGATCGGCTTCCGGATTGCCGCCGGCACGGTGCTGCGCAGCATGCCGCGGGTACACATCAGCACGTCGGCATAGTCAAAGAGCGGTGCGATGTTCACATCGACCCGCTCCAGCCCGGTTGTCGGCCCCTGGAAATAGCCGTGGTCGAAGGCCAGCATGACCGTGCGTCCGGTGTCGGGGCGGAAAATTCGGGCCAGCCGGTTCTGCATCCCCCAGTCATAGGCGCCAGCGCCCTTGAGAAAGAAGGCCTTGTTGCGGGCGGGGATATCGAGGGCATAGTCCTTGCCGTCGTGAATGTCGTCGAGATCAGCCATGGATCATCCTTTCATGTTCCTGAGTGTCATCCGCCTTGAGGGGCAGCGGTTCGGCCCTGGCCGGGGCGGTCCAGACCCGGGTGAGGGCATCGCGATAGGCGCACCAGCGGCCATAGCGGTCATCGAGGCGCGCCTGGGCCACGGGGTCGGGGCAGACCTCCGAGGTGGCGGCAGCCATGGTATCGGCCGCCTCGGAATAGCTGGAAAACAGACCCGCCCCGATGCCTGCGGCCATCGCCGCACCACGTGCGCCGGTTTCCTCGCAATCCGCGATGCGCAGGTGCATCCCCAGAACATCGGCGAAGATCTGCGCCCATAGCGGCGATTTCGCGGCGCCACCCGACAGGGTCGCGGTGGCAAAGCGGTGATCCGGATCGATCACCGCCATATGCGCGCGGTGGTGGAACGCCACGCCCTCGTAGAGCGCGCGTACCATGTCGCCCCGGCTGTGCCAGCTGCCGAGGCCGTTGAACCCGCCGCGGGCGCCGGGAACCGGGCCGGCGTAGAGATAGGGGTGAAAGACCGGCAGGTCCGCGGTCGCCGGGTCCGAGCCAGCGGCAAGCTCGTTGCAGAGCTTGAACGGGTCCGTGCCGGTTGCCGCCGCTTCACCCGCCAGGAATTGCTGGACGAACCATTCGAGGTTTGCCGCCGATGTGGGCGAGGCTTCGCAGCTGACCCAGACGTCGTTTCCAAGAACCGTGGCCAGAAGGGCCCGCGGGACCTTTGGCAGCTCTGCGGCAAAGGTCTGGTTGATTGACCAGCTTCCGGCCACGATCGACGCCTCGCCGACCCGCGCCGTGCCAGCCCCGAGCGACGAGGCAAGGACGTCGAAAAGCCCCGCCACCACCGGCGTGCCTTGGGCCAGTCCGGTGGTCGCGGCCGCTGTGGCCGTCACCCGGCCGACGACGTCGTGGCTGGCCGCGGGTTCCGGCAAAAGCCGCCGCTGCTCGGCAATGCCATAAAGATCCAGCAGCGCAGTGTCATAGCGCAGCCCCGGAAGGGCAAGCAGCCCGCAGCCCGCGAGATCGGAGAAATCCGACCCGATCCGCCCGGTCAGCCCCTGAACCACGACATCCTTGCACAGCAGCACGTGGCCCGCCCGTTCGATCACTTCGGGACGTTCCTGCGCCAGCCAGGCCAGCAGAACCGGCGTCATCGCGGGCCAGGGCCGGGAATGGGCGATGGCGGCTATCCGGCTGCCTGCCTGCGCGCCGATACGGCCGGCAAGCGCCTCGGCGCGGCTGTCCATGGACTGGATCCCGATCAGCCCCCGGCCATCCCGGTCGAGAAGATACAGCCCGTTGCCGTGGCCCGAGGCACCGACGGCGCGGATCGCGCCGGGCGCTACGCCGGATTGTGCCAGGCAATCCCGAATGGCGCCAGCCGCCGCCGCCCAAAGCTCTTCCGGGCTGCGTTCGACGCAATGGGGGGCTGGCTGATGCGTCGTCGAATTGCGCGCCGCCACGGTGACCGGCTGGCCCGACAGGTCGAACAGCGCCGCCTTGACCATGGTGTTGCCGGCGTCGACGCCAAGCAGATATTCCGTCATTGTGCCGCGACCTCCCTGTTGCAATCCGGGTTCCCGAGCCGCGACCGCGCGATCCCGTGGTCGGCCAGAAGCCGGTCTTCGAATGCCGATACCCGGGCTGCTCGCTCGTCCTCGGACCACCCCTTGGCCCGCGCAAGCCTGTCGGCCAGCGCCGCAATGGCGGCACCGTCAAGCTGGCCCGCCAACGCGATCACGGTGCGGCGCAGCGCCAGATCCTCCAACGTCTCGACCTGCTCGTGTGCGATCAGATAGTCGATTTCGCGGTCGCTGTAGCCGGCAAGCCCCGGCAATGGCTGTTCGCCTGCAAAGGCCTCCGCCAGCGCCTGCGCCAGGGTGCCATAGCGGGACAGAAGCGTGGCGACGCGGGGCAGGGGCAGGCCGCTGCGCGCGGCGAGGTCTGCGACCCAGGCATCGGGATCCTCGGGATAGGAAAGGCCGCCGCCGATCGCCAGCGTCTCGGTTCCACAGCGCCGCTTCAACCCGAGGCGGTCCAGCGTATCGTTGGCCGCAAGCTCGCCAAAGGCGCGGAACGTGGTCCATTTGCCGCCGATCATGCACAGGATCGGCGCATGGGCCCCAGGTGTCGCCGGGATCAGCCACTGCGTGAAATGCCCGCGCGGGATCTGCCCGGTCGTTCCGGCGGCGCTGACGGGCAGGGGGCGCACGCCCGAGAAGATGAAACGGATCTGGTCGTCGCGCACCTCGATATCGGGAAAGACGTATTTCAGACCGTCGAGGATATAGGCCCGCTCGTCTGCCTCGCAGCGCACCGCATCGGGATCGGGAACCTTCAGATCGGTCGAGCCGACAAGCACCATTCCGTGCAGGACGAACATGATGCAGATCCGGCCGTCGATATTCTCGTAATAGACCATGTCGTCGCCGAGGATCTCGCGCAATCCCGGGTGGTCGATCATCAGGTGCGAGCCCTTGGTCCCCTCGACCATCGCGGGGCAGGGCGGGGCAGCAAGGCAGTTGTTGGTCAGATCGACCCAGGCGCCTGCAGCGTTGATGATGATCTCGGGAACGCAGGTAACCGTTCCGCCACCGATCCGGTCTTGCAGGACGACGCCGGCGGGCCCGATATGCGTGACCGCCAGATAATTGAGCGCCGTCGCCTTGCCGCCGGCGCGCGCCACGTCCTCGAAGATCTCGGTCACGACCCGTTCGGGGTGACTGACCTGTCCGTCGAAATAGGTGGCCGCGCAGCGCACCCGGTCCGGGAAGCCCGGAAAGCGCGCGATCACCTTGCGGCGGGACAGGAACGCGTGCTTCGGCATGCCGCCGCGTCCGCGGGTATAGATGTCGTAGAAGCTGAGCCCGAGCTTCAGCGGCAGCGCGCCGCGGCGCGAGGGCGCGCGGGTCAGGCCCAGGAACTTCAGCGGCGCATTCAGCGTGCCCGACATCCAGCTGTCGATCGGCACCACGGTGCGCAGCGGCCGTACCAGATGCGGGGCGTTCAGCAACAGGCGGTTGCGTTCGTCGAGCGCCTCGCGAACCAGATCGAACTCGCCGTTTTCGAGATAGCGCAGCCCGCCGTGCACCATGCGCGACAGGGCCGAGGATGCGCCGGCGCAGAAATCGGCCTTGTCGGCCAGCACCACCTCCACCCCGTTCAGCGCCAGTTCGCGATAGACCGATGCGCCGTTGATGCCGCCGCCGATCACCAGCACCTGCGGCCGGGCGTTGTCGATGCGCGCGAGCCGTTCCTCGCGGGGTGCGGGAGGGACAATCCCGAGATTGATGGTCATGGTTCAAACCTTCCTGATCAGCTCGGCCAGCACGTCGCGTGCGGTGATCTCGTCGGTGACCAGCGTGTTGATGTAGCCGCCGCGAACCACGGCACAGATCGCTTCCGCCTTGTCGCGCCCCGCCGCCACGCCGATCGACACCGGGATCCGGCCCAGATCCTCGGGCGAGATCGCCACCAGCAGGCGGTTCCTGGCATAGTCGGTAAGCCGCCCTCTGGCGTCGAGCACGTGGGCCAGAAGTTCGGCGACAGCGCCCGAGGCCATGAGATCTGCCTCTTCCTCCGGCATGTCGCGATGCAGGTCGAAATAGCTTGTCGCCCGGGCGCGCAGCCCGCCGATCCCCACCACGGCAATATCGGCATTGCGGGCCTGATCGATTACCCGCGACACCGACCGCATCCCGGTGATCATCGCGTGCTGTTCCTCGGTCTCGGCAAACATCGGCGACAGCATCTGCACCGCATGTGCCCCGAAAGCCTCGGCCATGGTGGCCGCGGCATGGTTCACGTCGGTATAGTGCTTGCCCTGCACAAGGCCGGTGGCGGGGATCACCGTCACGTCGCGGATCGTCTGAGCATTGCGCAGCCCGGCAACACAGGCGGTGACCCCCTTGCCACCGGAAATGCAGATCGACTGCCCCGGCTTGACCTTGGAAATCAGCAGGTCCGCCGCCGCAATCCCGACCCGCGACAGCACCGCCTCGGCATTGTCCGAGGTCGTCGCCTCGATCACCACCTCGCGCAGCCCGGAGACCTCTGCAAGCTCGCGTTCCAGCGCCAGATGGTCCTGGAAGGGCGAACGGATCGAGATCTCGACCATGCCCAGTTCGTGGCCCTGCCGGATCATCCGGTTTACCGTCGAATGGCTCTGGCCGGTCCGCTCGGCGATCTGCGCCTGGGTCAGCCCGTCCACGTAGTGCAGAGAGATCGCGTTATAGATGCGGCGGATCTGGGCGAGGTCCTGTTTCATGTCCATGGCCTCAGCCCTCCCGCCCGGCGCGCTTGCTCATCAGGTGGTCGAACGACACGGCGGCAAGCAGGATGAAGCCCTTGATCATGTCCTGCAGATAGACGGAGACATCGAGCAGGATCAGCGAACTGGTCACCAGCGACAGCAGCGCCACGCCAAGCACGGCACCAAAGATCGATCCTTGCCCGCCCTTCAGCGAGGCGCCCCCGATCACCGCCGCCGCAATCACGTTGAGTTCCATGCCGACGCCGAACTGCGGCGTGGCAGAGCCGAAGCGGGCCATGAAGATGACGCCCGAGAGCCCCGCAAGGGTCGAGCACAGGACGGTCACCCAGAAGATCACCCGTTTCGTCCGGATCCCGGAATATTCCGCCGCCCGTTCGTTCGAGCCGGTGTAGAAAATGGCGCGGAAGCGCGTGGCACGGCGCAGCAGGAAGTCGAAGACCACCGCCAGCACCAGGAAGATGATCACCACCAGCGGCACGCCGCCGATGCTGCCCTGGCCGACGAACTTGAACTCCGGCGGCAGCGTGAACAGCGACAGCGGTGTGCCCTGGGTCACCAGCAGGCAGGCGCCGCGCACGATGACCATGGCGGCCAGCGAGGCGATGAAGTGACTGAGGCCGACCTTGACCACGAAGACCCCCATTGCGGCCCCGATCGCGGCGGCCGAGGCGACGCCCCCCGCCGAAGCGAGCCATGGGTTGATCCCGAGAAGAAACAGCTTGCCCGCGACGACCATGGCAAAACAGACGACCGCCCCGACCGACAGGTCGAGCCCGCCAACGATCAGCAGCATCGTCATGCCGATGACGACGATCCCCTCGACCGAGAAGCTCAGGAAGATCGTGCGGAAGTTGCTCCAGGTCAGGAAATAGGGCGAGGCAAGGCTCATCACGACACAGACGAGCAGGATGATGCAGAGCAGCCCCATCTCGCGCATGCCCAAGAGACGCTTCATCGCCCCGTCCGATCCGCGAACGATGTCGCGCTTTTCCGTCGCTTGCCCGAGGCTGGTTTCGGTCATTGCTCCGTTCCTTCAAGCTTTTGCGCGGCGACTGGCGGCTTCAGCCCCGAGGCCAGCGCGATGATTGCCTCTTCGGTCATCCGGTCCGGCCCGATCTCGCCCGACAGCCGACCCTCGTGCAGCACCAGGATCCGGTCGGCGAGCCCGATCAGCTCTGGCAGCTCGGAGGAAATGACGATCACCCCCACGCCGCTGCGCGCCAGATCCCGCAGGATGATATGGATTTCAGATTTTGCGCCTACATCGACACCGCGGGTCGGCTCGTCGAGGAACACCACCCTGGGGTTCACCGAGAACATTCGCGCCAGGGCGACCTTCTGCTGGTTCCCCCCCGACAGGACCGAGGGCGGATTGGCCATGCTGGCGGCCTTCAGCCGAAGTTTCTTGCCAAGTCGTTGCGCCTGCGCCTCCTCGGCGCTCCGGTCGATCAGCCCGAGTCTGGTCGAGACCTGTCCAAGTCGCAGTGCCGAGACGTTCGAGCGGATCGAGAGATCGAGGAACAATCCCTCGGCCTTCCGGTCCTCCGAGACATAGACCACGCCGTGGTCCAACGCGGTGGCGAAGTCCGGGATCGAGACGTCCTGCCCGTCGAGCCGGATGCGCCCGGCACGCCGCGGGCCCAGCCCGCAGACAGCCTTTGCCAGTTCGCTGCGGCCGGCGCCGATCAGCCCGCCGATCCCGAGTATCTCGCCCTCGCGCAGGGTGAAGGAGATGTCGTCGAGCAGATGGGTGTCGCACAGGCCCTCGACCTCGATCAGCGGGCGCCCCGCGGCGCGGTTGAGCTTTGGCGGGTAAAGTTTTGAAATCGTGCGCCCGACCATGCGGTTGACCACCTGTTCCGGCGTGGTTCCGTCGACCTGAAGGCAATCGATGTAACGGCCATCGCGAAACACGGTCACCCGGTCGCAATGGTCGAAGATCTCCGCCATGCGGTGGGTGATATGGATGATGCCGAGGCCCTTCGCCTTCAGCCGGTGGACGATGGCGAAGAGTTTCCTCGTCTCCGCCTCGGTCAACGCAGAGGTCGGCTCGTCCAGGATCAGGATCCGTGCATCGAGTGCCAGAGCCTTGGCGATTTCGACCAGTTGCTGGTTGGAGATAGACAGCGAGCCGACCTTGGCGCCCGGATCGACGTCGGTCAGCTCGGCCAGTGCTGCGCGCGCCTTGCGCTCCATTCCGGCAAAGTTCATCAGCGGTGCGCGGCTTGCGGCGGTGGCGGCCATGAAGATGTTCTCGGCCACGCTGACATCCGGGCAGAGCGCAATCTCCTGATGTACGAAACCGATGCCGAGCGCCTGCGCCTCCAGCGGCGAGCGGATGCGCACGGGCTTCCCGTCGATGCGGATCTGGCCTGCATCGGGCTGGATGATGCCGTCAACGATCCGCATCGTGGTCGATTTGCCGGCGCCGTTTTCACCGGCCAGCGCATGGATCTCGCCGGCACGCAGGTCGAACGAGACGTCTTGCAGGGCAGCGACCGGGCCGAAACGCTTGGCAATGCCCTCGAGTTCGAGAAGCGATGGCATGCGAGCCTCCGAAATTTACGGGTAGGGTGGCGGACCCGATGGCCGGGTCCGCCGGGAGGAGTTGGCCGGTTAGGGAGAGTGTTCCCGGCCAACAGGGAGGCTCAGCCTTGGATACCCTTGGTGCCGCGGCGCTTGAGGTAGCCGTCCCAGTAGAAGTCCTGGGCATTCTGCTGGGTGACCACGGAATAACCGTTGTCCAGCATCGGGATTCCCATCGGGTTGAAACCGGCGCGGGCGTGATCGTTCATCGGGTCGATCAGATTCGGGTGTGCGGCCAGCCACAGCAACAGAAAGCCGTAGTAGCCCTGCGTCCCCTGGTTTGGATTGATCGCGCCGAACATTTCGCCCGCCTTGATCATGTCGAGCACCGTGGCGTTCACGTCGACCGTCATCACCTTGATGCCCGAGCCGAGTTCCTTTGCCGCCTGGGCCGCGCCGATCGCCGAAGAGGCTTCGGGCATGAACACCGCACCCAGATCCGGATGCGCCTGGGCAAGCGACAGCACCGCCTGATAGGCCTTGTTCGGGTCCTGGTTGGTAACCGCGCGGCCGACCAGCGTCATGTCGGGATATTGGGCCTGCATCCGCGCCACAAACGACGAAACGCGCCTGTCATGATTGTCCTGACCCGGGTTTTCAAGCACCGCGTAGGAACCCTTGCCACCCATTGCCTCGGCAATCTGGTCGGCGGCCACGGTCCCCTCGCGGGTGTTGTCCGAGGTCACATAGGAGGCGCGGTTGGAATTCGGGCTGTCAGCGGCGAAGGTCACAATCGCCGTACCTTGCTCGATCGCCCGGTTGATCGGTTCGACAAAGGGATCGGGGTTCATCGGGTGCAGCAGGATGCCGGCCGGACGCTTGGCCAGGGCCTGTTCGAAACTCGTGATCTGCTTGTTCACGTCATATTCGGGCGTGCCGGTGTAGTCGGTCTCGCAGCCGAACTGGTGCGCGGCCTGCTTGAACATCTCGTAGACCGGGAACCAGTATTCCACGCCCGAAACCATCACGTTCATGACGTAGGTTTCACCCGGTTCGCATTTGAACGGTGTCTCCGGCCAGGGCGCATCCAGATCCTGCGCCTGCACCGCGGACACACCTAGGGACACGGCTGCCGCCGCAATCAGAAATGTCTTCATGAGCTTTTCCTCCTTGCCGGACGGCGCGACCTCCTCTTGCCGCGGGCGCCGGTTCATTTGACGTTGGGCAAACATGCGGGCGGCACCCCGAGTCTGTCAATAAATCCTAGGCGGTGAAATTTATTTCATCCTGTGGCTCGGTCCGGTCGCCGGCATGTGCGCCCGACGCCTCGACAGCTTTGGCCACAGCGAGAGGCGCCCGGCAGGACGGCAGAAGCGGCACTGGGACGTGGTTGGCGCGACCCTCGACGGCAGGATCCGGGACCGGCGCGGAGATCCACGTTCAAGGCGGCGGGGGTGCCGCCGTGACAGCCAACGCTGTGGGATTGGACCGCGGCCCAGAAATTCATTCATAGCTTAAACAACGTTTTATAGATCACTGATAGAAATACAGGCTACGTGCGCCAATCCTGGCGTCGACGGTCGCTGCAAAATAAGTCGTGTAATGATAATTATGTAAAATATTACTTAACCGCGCGTGCGGATGAGGTGCGGCTGTTCCTGCGCCGGCGTCGCAAGGCTTTCAAGCGGCATCGGCTTGATCCCGGGGCCTGAGCAGACTAACTGGGTCGTTCCCTTCCATACTGGCGATGCCTCCCATGCCCCTGCGCTACCTTGTTACCCACTCCGGCGGCTTTCATGCCGATGAGGTGCTGGCCTCCGTCATCCTCACCCGTCTGCATCCCGATGCCGAAATCGTGCGAAGCCGCGAGCGCGCGTGGATCACGCCCGGGCCGGATCGGATCGTCTATGATGTCGGCGGCGCGTTCGACCCCGAGGCGGGGATTTTCGACCATCACCAACGCGGCGCGCCGCAGCGCGAGGACGGGCAGCCGTTCAGCGCCTTCGGTCTTGTCTGGCGGCAGTTCGGGCGCGATTACCTGCGGGCTCTCGACGTGCCCGAGACGGATCTGGACGCCATCCATGCCAGTTTCGACGCGGCTTTCGTGGTACCGGTCGACATGGTCGATACCGGCACGCTGTCGTCGGGTGCGGCGGGTCCGCTGGCCGCAATGACCCTGCCCGGGTTGATCGAGACGCTGAAACCGGTCTTTGACGAGACCGGGCTCGAGGCAGAGACGCGCGCCTTTCACGATGCCCTCGGTATCGCGCGCAGCTTTGTCGAGGCGCGGGTGGCGCGCAGTGCGGCAAAGCTCCGGGCCGAAGCCATCGTCATGGCGACAATCGAACGTACGGGCGACGGCCGGGTTCTGGAATTGCCGACCGGCATGCCGTTCCGCCCGGCGGTGGTGAAGGCGCAGGCCGATCATTTGCTGTTCGTGGTAACGCCCCGCGGCGAAGAATGGTCTTTGGGCGGAATCCGGCTGGCCGACGACGGCTTCGCGCAGCGCGCCGACCTGCCCGAGGCCTGGGCCGGCCTGACCGGCGCGGAACTGGAGCAAGCCTCGGGCGTCGACGGCGCGCTGTTCTGCCATACCGGGCGCTTCATTGCCACCGCCCGGACCCGCGACGCGATACTCGCCATGGCGGACAAGGCTGTCGATGAGGCGCTAGGCAACAACTGATCCGGGGATCGGACGGGACAGGCCTGTGGTCAGCCCGAGCCTGCGTTCTCCATGAAAGCCTGAAGCTGCGGCACCATGAAATCCAGGAAGGCCCGGACCCGATGTGGCATGCGGGCCCCGCCGAGGAACAGCGCGTGGACATCCTCGGTGTCGCCTTCCACAGCCTCGCTCAGAACCTCGACCAGCCGGCCCGCCTGCAGGTCCTCGCGGATGTGGAACTCGCCGATGCGTGCCAGCCCCGCGCCGGCCAGCGCCATGCGCCGCACGGTCTCGCCATTGTTGGCCAGAAGCGGGCCGGCGGCGGCGCGGTCCAGCATCCGTCCGTTGTCGCGCAGCGGCCAGAGCGGCGTCGAGCGGCGGAAGTTGAGGCCAAGGCAGGCGTGGCCGGCGAGATCGCCAAGCGTGACCGGCGTTCCATTCCGCTGCAGGTACTCGGGCGAGGCGACGATCTTGCGTGGCGCCGTGCCGATCTTGCGGGCGGTCAGGCTGGAACTCGCCAGCGCCCCCACACGGAACGCGACATCGGTGCGGTCGAGGTAGAGATCGACCACCTCGTCCGAGATCGACAGGTCGACGACGATGCTCGGGAACTCCCGCCAGAAGGCGGGAAGCAGCGGTTCGACCGCGACCATGCCGAAGCCGACCGAGGCCGTGACCCGCACCGTGCCGGTGATGCTGGCCGCGCCGCGCGACAGATCGCGCTCGACCGCGTCGAGATCGGCCAGCAGCGCCTGACTGCGGTCGTAATAGATCCGCCCTTCCTCGGTCAGCGACAGCCGCCGGGTCGAACGTTCGAGCAGCCGCACGCCGAGCCGCGCCTCGATCCGCCCGATCAGTTTCGAGACGGTCGAGGGCGTCATCAGCATCTGCCGCGCGGCTTCCGAGAAACTGCCCGAGTCCACCACGCGCAGGAAGACCTGCATTTCGCCCGCCCGGTTGTCCATGTCGCGCTGTACCATGAATTGAATTCACAGATGAAGTGCCTTTCTGGCGGATTATCGCCAGTTGGAGCAGCGTCTATTCAGCAGGTCAGGAAACCGGGTCGCGCACCCCACCAGAACACGTGCGCGGCATTGCCACGACAGGAGACACCACATGCACCACGTGATCGTTCACGCGGCCGAGATCCCAATGCCTGCCCGCTCTGACAGCCGCCGCGTCAGCCCCGAAGATCTTGCGCCGGACCGGGCGTCGTGACCGGTCTGCGAAAGGACACAGCCATGAACCGTCCCAGCCTCAACTGGCCATTGCTGGCCCTCGCCGTGGGCGCCTTCGGGATCGGCGTGACCGAGTTCTCACCCATGGGCATGCTGCCCGTCATCGCCGAGGGCGTTGGCGTGTCGATCCCCACTGCCGGGCTGTTGGTCAGTGCCTATGCGCTTGGCGTGATGATTGGCGCGCCGGTGATGACGCTGCTGCTCGCGCGCTTCGGCAAACGCACGGCACTGATGATGCTGATGGCGATCTTCACGCTTGGCAACGTGATGTCCGCGCTGTCGCCGGACTATTGGACGCTTCTTGCCTCGCGCGTCGTTACCAGCCTGAACCATGGCGCTTTCTTCGGGCTCGGCGCGGTCGTCGCGGCAAGCGTCGTTGCCCCCGAAAAGCGCGCCAGCGCCGTTGCGGCGATGTTCATGGGCCTGACCATCGCCAACGTCTTGGGCGTGCCGCTTGCCACCTGGGTCGGCCAGCAGGTCGGCTGGCGCACGGCCTTCGCGGGGACTGCGCTTCTTGGCCTTCTGACCATTGCGGCCCTTGCGCTGGCGTTGCCGCGCGGCGCCGCCGGTCAGGCCCCCGACGTGCGCCGCGAGCTGCGCGTGCTGACGCGGGCACCGGTGTTGATCGCGCTGTTGACCACGGTCATGGGCTCCAGCGCAATGTTCGTGCTCTACACCTACGTGGCCCCGATCCTCGAGACGCTGACACATGCCTCGGGTGGGTTCATCACGGTGGCGCTGGTTGTCATCGGGCTTGGCTTTACCTTCGGCAACTGGCTCGGGGGGCGGGTCGCCGACTGGTCGCTCGACGGGGCCACGACGATCTTCCTCGGAGCGATGAGCGCGATCATGCTGGTATCGCCGGTCCTGCTGCGCACCCCTGTCGGCGCGCTGCCGACGCTGTTTCTCTGGGGGGCTGCCGCCTTTGCCATCGTGCCGCCGGTGCAGATGCGCGTGATGCGGGCGGCCGAGGACGCGCCGGGCCTTGCCTCGTCGATCAACATCGGGGCGTTCAACCTCGGCAATGCGATCGGCGCGGCGCTCGGTGGCGCGGTGATCAGCGCGGGCCTCGGCTATGCCATGGTGCCGGTGGCCGGGGCGTTGACGGCCGCGGCCGGGCTGTCGCTGGTCTGGCTTGGCCGGCGGAACAATGTCGACCGAACCGCGATCTGCGACGTCTGACGCGACGCGGCATGCCGGCTGAACCGGCCGGCATGCCCACCAAGGCAGCGCACCTTGTGGCGCAAGGGATGCGCGTCCGCCGCGGCGACGGTGACGACCCCAAAGGGTTGAACGCGGCCGTCCGGTGAAAAACCTGCTGACAAATGCGGCGTTCCGCGCGTATGACGAATGGCCCTGTCGGGCCACGCAGCCCGGGATCGGGCGAGTCGCCCGGCGGGGGTGGACGCAACGGGAGGAGGCGCCAAGATGCCCGACTTCGATCTGGTGATCTTCGACTGCGACGGCGTGCTGATCGACAGCGAAGTGATCTCGGCCCGGATGCTGGTGGCAGAGCTTGCCGCCTTGGGCGTTGCGGTCGATCTTCCCTATGTCGCCCGCCATTTCCTTGGTCGCAGCTATCCGGTGGTTCTGGCCCAGATCCGCCAGGAGTTCGGCCTCGATCTGCCGCCAGAGTTCGAGGACGACTATCGCCGCCGGCTGCTTGCCGCCTTCGATGGCGAACTTCGGGCGATGCCCGGCGTGCGCGAGGCGATCGAACGCCTGAGGCGCCCCTATTGCCTCGCGACCAGTTCCAGCCCGACGCGGGTCAACCGCTCGCTCGACATCGTCGGGCTGAGCGGGTTGTTTCAGGGCCGGATCTTCACCGCCTCCGAAGTTGCGCGCGGCAAACCGGCGCCGGATCTGTTTTTGCATGTCGCCGCGCGCATGGGGGCCGCCCCGGATCGCTGCCTGGTGATCGAGGACAGTCTCAACGGGGTCCGGGCGGGTCTCGCCGCCGGCATGACCGTCTGGCAGTTCACCGGCGGCAGCCACATGCAGGGTCTCGCGCAGGTGATGGATGCAAATGTCGAGCCTCATCGCAGGTTTGCATCTTTCGATGACTTCAGTAATCCTGTACCGACCCTCGAACGAGGCGAGGCACCCCATGAATGATCCCAGCTTTCCCGAGGCCGAAATCGCCCCACTGGACGAAGCGGCCCGGGCCGGCTGGCTGTATTATGTCGGCGGCAAGACCCAGGACCAGATTGCGCGCCAGCTCGGGATTTCGCGCCAACGCGCCCAACGGCTGGTGGCGCGTGCGGTCGCCGAGGGGCTGATCCATTTCCGGCTCGATCACCGCATTGCCCGCTGTCTGGAGCTTGAGGCAGACCTTCGCCGCCTCCGCGGGCTGCGGATCTGCCGGGTGGCGCCAAGCCTCGGGGCGGGCTCGGAGCCGGTGCGGTCGATTGCGCCTGTGGCCGCGGCCGAGATGGAGCGCATCCTCGACGTGCCCGATCCGCTTGTGGTGGCCGTCGGCACCGGACGGGCGCTGCGCGCCGCGGTCGAACAGATCCACACCTTCAAATGTCCGCAACACCGCCTTGTTTCGCTCAACGGCAATATCTCGCCCGACGGATCGGCCTCGCATTACGACGTGCTGATGCGGCTCGCCGACCGGGTATCGGCCGACCAGTATCCGATGCCCCTGCCCGTCGTCGCATCGAGCCTCGAGGAACGCGAGCTGTTTCATTCGTTGACGCCGGTGCGGCGCAATGTGGCGCTGGCGCGGCAGGCGCTGATCACCTTCGTCGGCGTCGGCCACGCCTCGGATACCGCGCCGATGCTGCGCGACGGCTTTCTCAGTGAACCCGAGTTCCGCGAGATCCAGGCCGCCGGCGCCGTGGGCGAGATCGTCGGGTGGTTCTATGACGAGTCGGGCCAGTATCTCGATGCCGAACCGAACCGGCGGGTGGCGGGCGTTCGCGTCGAACCGCCGGGCGACAGCGACAAGCTGGTGATCGGGGTCGCCGCCGGCGTTGAAAAGATCGCGGCCCTGCGCGGCGCGATTTCCGGGCGGATTATCAACGGATTGATTACCGACGAGGATACGGCCGCCGCTTTGCTGGCCTGAGCGTTCCGCACAAATATGTGGCGTCGCAAGAATATCCTTGACAAAAGTCTGTCCGAGGGTGAGCATCGGCCCATGTCATGAGCATATGCTCAGGCTTCTTGGGAGGAAGACCATGAAATTGACAAACGCACAGGCGCTGCTCGGCGCATGTGCGGTGGCGGCGTTGTCCACGGCTGCCACTGCCGAAACCATCACCATCGCGACAGTGAACAACGGCGACATGATCCGGATGCAGGGTCTGGCCGACGACTTCAAGGCCAAGAACCCGGATATCGATCTGGAGTGGGTGACGCTTGAAGAAAACATTCTCCGCCAACGCGTTACCACCGACATCGCCACCAAGGGCGGCCAGTACGACGTCATGACGATTGGCAACTACGAAGTGCCGATCTGGGGCAAGCAGGGCTGGCTGATGCCGCTCGACGACATGCCCGAAGGCTATGACGTGGGCGATCTGCTGCCCGCGATCGCCGGCGGCCTCTCGGTCGATGGCAAGCTTTATGCCGCGCCGTTCTATGGCGAATCCGCCATGGTGATGTACCGCACCGACCTGGCCGAAAAGGCCGGCGTGACGATCCCCGACAAGCCGAACTGGGATCAGATCAAGGAAGCCGCCGCGGCGATGACCGACAAGGACAACGGCATCTACGGCATCTGCCTGCGCGGCAAGGCCGGCTGGGGCGAGAACATGGCGTTCATCACCTCGATGGCCAACTCCGAAGGCGCGCGCTGGTTCGACATGGACTGGAATCCCCAGTTCGACAGCCCGGAATGGAAGGCGACGCTCGACGGCTACCTCGACATGATGACCAACTATGGTCCTCCGGGTTCCTCGTCGAACGGCTTCAACGAGAACCTCGCGCTGTTCCAGCAGGGCAAGTGCGGAATGTGGATCGACGCGACCGTCGCCGCCTCCTTCGTGACCGACCCCGAGGATTCGACCGTGGCCGACAAGGTCGGCTATGCCCAGTTCCCGAACAAGGCGGGCATGGAAGGCACCGGCCATTGGCTGTGGTCGTGGAACCTGGCCGTTCCGGCCGGCAGTACCAAGGAAGACGCCGCGAAGAAGTTCATCGCCTGGGCGACCTCCAAGGACTACACCAACCTCGTCGCGGCGCAGGACGGCTGGCGCGCGGCCCCTCCGGGCACCCGTACGTCGCTGTATGAAAACGCCGATTATCAGGCAGCCGCCCCCTTTGCGGCAATGACCCTGGCGGCGATCAATGGCGTCGACACAGCGCATCCGACGGTTCAGGAAGTGCCCTACACCGGCTCGCAATTCGTCGCGATCCCGGAATTCCAGGGTATCGGCACGGCTGTTGGCCAGCAGTTCTCGGCAGCCCTCGCGGGTCAGGCCACGGCCGACCAGGCGCTGCAGAGCGCGCAGGCGCTGACGACGCGCGAGATGAAGAAAGCCGGCTACATCAAGTGAGCTAGGCCTCACGCGATCCGACCTGCTTTCTTCCCTCCCCGGGCCGACGCGTTCTTGCGTCGGCCCGCCCTGCCTGCCACCCCTTGTCGAGGAGCCGGCCATGGCCACCCAACATTCCCGTGCCGCTGCGCGCGCGATGCTCTCACCCTCGGTGCTTCTGCTGCTTGCCTGGATGATCATCCCGCTGTCGATGACGCTCTACTTCTCGTTCCTGCGCTTCAACCTGCTGATGCCCGGGATGGAAGAATGGGCCGGTTTCGACAATTACCGATATTTTCTGACCGACCCCGCCTTCTGGTACGCCATGCGCAACACGCTGGTTCTGGTTGGTGGCGTGCTGGTGATCACCATTGTCGGCGGCACCCTTCTTGGGCTGCTGCTCGACCAGGATTTCTTTGGCCAGGGCATTGTCCGGGTGCTGGTGATCGCACCGTTCTTCGTCATGCCCACCGTCTCGGCGCTGGTCTGGAAGAACATGTTCATGAACCCGGTCAACGGGTTGTTTGCCCATTTCGCCCAGGCGCTGGGGCTGCAACCTTTCGACTTTCTGGCCCAGGCGCCGCTGCTTTCGATCATCGTGATCGTGGCGTGGCAATGGTTGCCCTTCGCCACGCTGATCCTGCTGACCGCGCTGCAGTCGCTTGACAGCGAACAGCTTGAGGCCGCCGAGATGGACGGGGCAAGCCCGCTCAGCCGCTTCATCTATATCGTGGTGCCGCACCTGTCGCGCGCCATAACCGTGGTGATCCTGATCCAGACAATCTTCCTGCTGTCGGTCTTTGCCGAGATCCTGGTCACGACCAACGGCGGTCCGGGCTATGCCTCGACCAACCTGACCTACCTCGTCTACGTCCAGTCGCTGCTGCAGTTCGACGTTGGCGGCGGATCGGCCGGGGGCGTCGTCGCCATCATCCTCGCCAATATCGTTGCGATCTTCCTGATGCGGATGATCGGCAAGAATCTGGAGTCCTGACATGGCACGCAAGGTAACATCCCGCCGCATGGCGATCGTCACCGTCGTGGCTTGGGCGGTGGGTTTCGCGATCTTCTTCCCGATCCTGTGGACGATCATCACGAGCTTCAAGACCGAGGCGGAAGCCATTGCTTCTCCGCCGAAATTCCTGAACTTCCACTGGACGCTCGAGAATTATATCACGGTGAACGAGCGGTCGAACTACTTCCGCCACTTCATGAACTCGGTGGTGATATCGGTCGGCTCGACGCTGCTTGCCCTGCTGATTGCGGTGCCGGCGGCCTGGTCCATGGCCTTCGTGCCCTCCAAGCGCACCAAGGACATCCTGATGTGGATGCTCTCGACCAAGATGCTGCCGCCCGTCGGCGTCCTGATCCCGATCTACCTGATGTTCCGCAACCTCGGGCTTCTGGATACCCGCACCGGTCTGGTGATCGTGCTGACGCTGATCAACCTGCCGATCGTGATCTGGATGCTCTATACCTACTTCAAGGAGATCCCTGTCGATATCCTTGAAGCCGCACGGATGGACGGTGCGTCTCTGAAGTCCGAGATCATCTATGTCCTGACCCCGATGGCGGTGCCGGGCATTGCCTCGACACTGCTGCTGAACGTCATCCTCGCCTGGAACGAGGCTTTCTGGACGCTCAACCTGACGGCGGCCAAGGCCGCCCCGCTCACTGCCTTCATCGCCAGTTACTCCAGCCCCGAAGGGCTGTTCTATGCCAAGCTGTCGGCGGCCTCGACCATGGCCATTGCGCCGATCCTGATCATGGGCTGGTTCAGCCAGAAACAACTCGTCCGCGGCCTGACGTTCGGCGCCGTGAAATAGGGGGGGAGACCTATGGGACAAATCACACTCAACAAGGTTCGCAAGGCATTCGGCGACGTGGAAGTCATTCCGCCGCTCGACCTGCGGATCGAAGACGGAGAGTTCGTGGTCTTCGTCGGGCCTTCGGGCTGCGGGAAATCCACGCTTTTGCGGCTGATCGCGGGGCTCGAGGATGTCTCGAGCGGCGCGATCGTGATCGATGGCAAGGACGCCACCGACGTGCCGCCCGCCAAGCGCGGGCTTGCCATGGTGTTCCAGTCCTATGCGCTTTATCCGCATATGTCGGTGCGCAAGAACATCGCCTTCCCGCTCAAGATGGCGGGGCTCAGCAAGTCCGAGATCGACAAGCGGGTCGACAATGCCGCGCGGGTTCTGAACCTTGCGGCCTATATCGAACGTAAGCCGGGCCAGCTTTCGGGCGGTCAGCGTCAGCGGGTGGCGATCGGGCGTGCCATCGTGCGCGAACCTTCGGCCTTCCTGTTCGATGAACCGCTGTCGAACCTCGATGCGGCGCTGCGGGTGAACATGCGGCTCGAAATCTCCGAACTGCACAACACGCTCGCCACCACGATGGTCTATGTCACGCACGATCAGGTCGAGGCGATGACCATGGCCGACAAGATCGTGGTGCTGCAGGCCGGCCGGATCGAACAGGTGGGATCGCCGCTGGATCTGTACCGGACCCCGTCGAACAAGTTCGTCGCAGGCTTCATCGGCAGCCCCAGGATGAACTTCATCGAAGGACCGGAAGCTGCAAAGTACAATGCCCATACCATCGGCATCCGCCCCGAACACCTCGATGTTTCCAACACCGAGGGTGCCTGGAAGGGGGTTGTGGGGGTCTCGGAACATCTGGGTTCCGACACTTTCGCCCATGTGCTCGACACGGGTCTTTCCGAGGGCATGACCGTCCGTGCCAGCGGCGAGGTTGCGCTCAACCACGGCGATACGGTCTTCATGACGCCGCAGCCCGACAAGATCCATCGCTTCGACGAGCAGGGTCTGAGGCTGTCATGACAGGGGCCGAAGGCTCACCCGCGGCGCAGATCCGCGCCGCAGCCTTCGCCGCCCATTTCTGCAAGGTCGACGGCGGCCAGCGAATACGCTGAGCCGCCGCCATCGGGGCGCGGCAAGCGCGCCCCGGACGACACCCAGGGCGGCATCATCGACCGTCCGATCCGAACGGAGGCCAAGATGACCACGACACTTTCCCGACTTTCCCGCGCCACACTGGGCGCGCTTCCCGCCGGGGTCGCAGCGCCCGGCTATGACATCGATGCGGTGACGCCCGGCATCCTTCACGTGGGGCTCGGCAATTTTCACCGGGCGCATCAGGCGGTCTATCTCGACGATCTGTTCGCCAAGGGGCTCTCGCACGACTGGGGCATTCTCGGCGCCGGGGTCATGGACTATGACGCCGAACAGCGTAAGGCGCTGATGGCGCAGGACTGCCTTTACACCGTGGTCGAACAGGATGGCGCGGGCGACGCGGCGCGCGTGATCGGGGCCATGCGGGGCTTCCTGCCGGTCGAGCCGGGCTGTGCCGCGATCCTTGCGGCGATGGCCGACACGACGATCCGCATCGTGTCGATGACGGTGACAGAGGGCGGCTATTTCATCGATCCCGCAACCGGGGTGTTCGACCCGAGCCAGGCCGCGATCCGCCACGACATTGCCAACCCCGACAGGCCGAAAACGATCTTCGGCGCCATCGTGGCGGGCCTCAAGGCGCGCCGCGCCGCCGGCGAGGTGCCCTTCACGGTCATGTCCTGCGACAACGTTCCCCACAATGGCCGCGTCGCCCGCGACGTGGTGGTGGGGATCGCCGAGGGTCAGGACACGGCGCTTGCCGCCTGGATCAAGGACACTGTCGCCTTCCCCAATGGCATGGTCGACCGGATCACGCCCGCGACGACCGAAGCGCGGCGCAAGTACCTGCGCGACACCTTCGGGGTCGAGGATGCCCGGCCGGTGTTCTGCGAGCCGTTCCGGCAATGGGTGCTGGAGGACAAGTTCACCGCCGGCCGGCCGAAGCTGGAAGACGTGGGCGTGCAGTTCGTGCCGGACGTGACGCCCTATGAGAACATGAAGATCCGGATCCTGAACGGCGGCCATGCCTGCATCGCCTATGCGGGCCATCTGATGGGCTGCCACTATGCCCACAACGCGATGGAGCATCCGCTGGTCTCGGCCTTCCTCGAAAAGGTTGAACGGGACGAGATCATTCCGGTGGTGGCGCCGGTGCCCGACACCTCGCTTGAAGACTACTTCACCCTGATCCGGCAGCGGTTCTCGAACCCCAGGATCGAGGACGAGATCCGCAGGCTCTGCCTTGACGGCTCGAACCGGCAGCCGAAGTTCATCGTGCCCTCGGCACGCGACAATCTGGCGAAGGGCCGCGCGGTGCCCGGCCTCGCGCTCGAAAGCGCGCTGTGGTGCCGGTACTGCTATGGCGAGGACGAACAGGGCGTCGTGATCGAACCGAACGATCCCGATTGGGACCGGTTGACCAGGCAGGCGCGGGCGGCGCGGGACAATCCCGCCGCCTGGCTTGAGATGGGCGACATCTATGGCGACGTCGCCAAGGCCGAGGCGTTCCGCGCCGATTTCATCGGCTGGCTGAACCGGCTTTGGGCCGAGGGTACCGAGACGGTCGTGCGCGACTATCTGGGGAAGGCCTGAAGCCGCCCTGCCCCGGCCGTTTCGGGGGTGGCCGGCCGGGGCAGGTATTTGGACCAAGAAGAAGACGCCGGGGGTTCGGCCCCGGCGATGGTCCGTGGTGGTCAGTCGGGCCAGGCGAGCCAGCCTGCGGCGCTGCGGCGCGGGGTGTCCATGGCATAGTCCGGGCGCGGGGCGGCCATCAGGGAGATCAGCGCCTCGGCCACCACCTCGGCCTCGCCCGGGTGCAGGTTGCAGGGATCGAGGAAGAAATGGCCAAGCTCGGCCTCGTGGTTGCGCACGATCACCGGCGGTTCGGCTGCGGCAAGCGCGCGGGCAAACCCGGTGGCGGTGAAGCCGCTTTCGGGCAGGACCCGCACCTCGACCCGGTCGAGCGGGTTTGCGGTCGGGTCGGGCACGATCCTCGCCTGCAGGCCGGGCATCCCGGCAAGTGTGCTCATCCACAGATCGAGCGCGGATTGTTCGCGGGCGCGGATCCCTGTGTGATCGCGCCGTTCCCAGGCGTCGAGGGCTGCCATCACGCCGGCGATGCTTTCCTTGCCGACCTTCATGCCGCGGCCGATGCCGTGGTTCTGGATATAGGCCGCGCGCACCAGATCCTTGCGGCCCGCAACAAGCCCCGAGGTCGGCCCGGACAGGAACTTGTGGCCCGAATAGACCACGAGGTCCGCGCCTTGCGCGAGGAACACCCGGAGGTCGTATTCCGACGCCGCATCGACGATGACCGGGATGCCCCTGGGCTTGCAGATCGCGACGACCTCGGGCAGCGACAGCATCCCGTATTGCGCCGAATGGTGGGTGACGACGTGCAGCACCGCCGCCGTCCGGTCGGTGATCGCGTTCGCGATGTTGAAGGGCATGGTCGAGCTGACGGTGCCGGCCAGCACCACCTTGCCGCCGGCGAGCCGCACCGACTGGTCGATCGGCGCGCCATAGTTCACCGAATGGCCGAGTTGCAGGATCACCTCGTTCGGGCGCCCGCCGGTGTCGTCGGGCAGCCGTTCGACGGCGAGCAGGTCGTCGCCGGTGATCGTACCCGCGACCGCCATGCTGATGCCGGCGGCGCAGCAGGCGGTGACAAAGCCCGCCTCGCCGCCCGTCAGGCGGGAAATCGTCGCGCTGGCGCGGCGCTGCAGGTCGTCCATCTCGATCCATTCGGGCGCGATCTCGGCCATCGCCGCGATGGCTTCGGGGCCGATGATCGAGGCGCCGAGAAAGGTCATGGTTCCCGAGACATTGACCACCTTGCGAAGGCCGAGGCGGCTGCGGATGTCGGAGTTGGTGAGGGTCGGCGGGGTCATGTCAGCTCCAGAGAGGTCAGAAATAGGAGGCGCGGAAACGCGCCAGGAAGGCCGCGAGGCGGGGATAATCGTCGGCGTTGGCCAGAAGCTCCCTCGGTTCGCCCTCGGCCGCGATCCGGCCGTCGGCCATGAAGACGATGCGCGAAGAGGCATCGCGGGCAAAGGCGATCTCGTGGGTGACCATCAGCATGGTCATGCCCTCGGCGGCAAGCGCGCGCACCACCTCGAGCACCTCGCCGACAAGCTCGGGGTCGAGGGCCGAGGTGATCTCGTCGAGCAGCAGCACCTTTGGCTCCATCGCAACGGCCCGCGCGATACCCACACGCTGCTGCTGGCCGCCCGACAGTTCGGCCGGCAGGCTGTCGGCCTTGTGGGCAAGCCCGACCCGGTCGAGCCAGGTCTCGGCGATGGCGCGGGCCTCGTCGCGCGATTTGCGGCGGACCTTGCGCAGGCCCAGCATGATGTTCTCGGCCGCGGTCAGGTGCGGGAACAGGTTGAAGCTTTGAAACACCATCCCGGTCTCGGCCCGCATCCGTGCCAGCGTGCGTTCGTTGCGGCGCTGGCCGGGGGCGGAAAAGCCGACCTCTTCGCCATCGATCCGGATCGAACCGGCATCGTAGCTTTCAAGGAAGTTGACGCAGCGCAGCAGGGTGGTCTTGCCGCTGCCCGAGGGGCCGATGACGGTCACAACCTCGCCGCGCCCGACGTCGAGGTCGACGTCTTTCAGAACCTCGATCTCGCCGAAGGATTTCCGCAAGCCGCGGATCGAAAGCAGTGGGTCGGTCATATGGATCAGGCCTGCATGAAGGAGAACCGCCGTTCGAGCCGTCGCGACAGCGCCGAGAGCGAGTAGTTGATGACGAAATAGATGAACGCCCCGAGGATATAGAGCGGCAGCGCCTCGTAGGTGCGGCCGATCACCTGGTTGATCGAATGCATCAGGTCGGTGACGCCGAGCAGCGACACCAGCGCACTGCCCTTGACCGCATCGGTCACGCCGTTGATCCAGGGCGGCAGGAACCGGCGCAGCGCCTGGGGAAAGATCACATAGCGCAGGCGTTCGGCGAATGTCAGCCCGATCGCCATGCCCGCCTCGGTCTGGCCGCGCGGGATCGATTGCACCGCGCCGCGGAGATATTCGATCACCTGCGCGGTCTTGAACAGCGTCAGCGCCGTCACCGCGGCCCAGAACGCGTCAAAGTCGATGCCGATGGCCGGGAAGCCGTAATAGACGAAGAACAGCAGCACCAGGATCGGGATGCCGCGGATGGTGTCGGAAAACAGCCGCACCAACAGCCGCAGCGGAAGTGCGCCATAGATCAGCGCACAGCCGAGCAGGACGCCTGCGACAAGCGAGATCCCGACCGTCAGCGCGGAGACGACGAGCGTGACCCAGAGCCCGCCGAACAGGAACGGGATGGCATAGACGATCTGCTCAAGCATGGCGGCCGACCCGGAAACGACGCTCCAGCAGGCGCAGCAGGAACAGCAGCAGATAGCCGGTGACAAGATACATGGCGGTCGCGATCAGATAGGCCTCGACGATGCGGAAGGTGTTGAGGTTGATCCATTGTGCGCCCCAGGTCAGTTCGGGCACGGCGATGACCGAGGCGACCGAAGTGTCCTTGAAGAGCGAAATGAAGGTGTTCGACAGCGCCGGCAGGATGATGCGGATCATCGCCGGCAGCCGGACCGAGGTGAAGCGCTGCCAGGGGGTCAGGCCCAGTGCCTTGCCGGCGTCGATCTGGCCCTTCGGGATGGCCTCGAGCCCGGCGCGAAACACCTCGACCAGATAGGCGCCGGAATAGACCGACAGCGTGACGACAAACGAGGTCGCCGCGTCATAGCGGATATCGACCGCCTGCGGCAGGCCGTAGAACACCAGATAGACCAGAAGGATCAGCGGCACGTTGCGGATCGTCTCGACATAGGCCGCGATTACGCCGCGCAGCCAGCGCCCGCCCGAGACATGGGCGAGCGCCAGCACCAACCCGATCAGCACGCCGATCGCGATCGAGATCACGGCTAGTTCGAGGCTGAGCAGCAGCCCGCCCCACATCTTGTCGAAGTTCCGCCAGACCACGGCGAAGTTCAGGTCGTATCCCATGGCAATCTCCGGCGGGGGGCCGCGGCGGGGGGGCGCCGCGGTTGACAGGTTCGGCGCTCAGATCGTCGGGAAGCCCGGCGTGCGCGTCGGCGGCTCGAGCCCGAAAAAGGTCTTGAAGGCCGCGTCATAGAGCGTGGTCTCGTGACCGAACATGGCGATGGTGAAAGCCGTGTTGACGAAGGTCAGCCAGTCGAGGTCGCCCTGCTTCATCGCTGCGCCATAGAGCATCGAGCGCCATTGCTTGCCGGAATCGAAATAGCGGTCGGGGTTCTTCGCCACCAGCCAGCGCACCGTCGAAAGATCGACCACCGCCGCATCGGCGCGCCGCGAGTCGACCGCCTGCAGCACGTTTGCCTGGGTGTCGAGCTGCATCACCTCGGCCTCGGGCAGCGCCTCGTGCACCGCCTCTTCGGCGCCGACGTTCTGCAGGATCGAGACCCGCGCCTTGGATCCGATGGTCAGCAGGTCGTCATAGCTCTTGATCTCGTTCCCTGGGCGCGAGATCAGCGCCACGCCCTCGACGTAATAGGGGCGCGAGAAGTTCACAAGCTGGGCACGCTGGCCGCTCATGGTCATGAACTGGCATACGATGTCGACCTTGCCGGTGTTGACGTTGGGGATCCGCTGGGCCGGATCCTGCAGCACGAACTCGACCTTGGTCTCGTCGTCGAACAGCGCCTTGGCAAGGATCCGGCCCATGGTGATGTCCATGCCGACCAACTCGCCCGCGTCGTCCTCGAAATGCCAGGGCGCGTTGGTCGATCCGGTGCCGACCAGCACCTTGCCGCGGTCGATTACCTTCGGCAGCAGGCTGTCCGCGGCCGATTGTGCCGCCGCCTCGCCGGCTGTCAGGACCAGCGATCCGCCCGTCACGCCGGCCGAGGCCAGCCCGAAGGCGCCGAATTTCAAAAAGTCTCTGCGTAGCGAAGTCATGTGAAATCTCCTGTCGGATGGTTTCTGGTTGCTTGCGTTATTCAGTAATTATATCCATTCGGGCGGAACACCGGCGCCGGGGCCGCGCTCAGGGCGGCGCCGGGCCGAGGGGAAACAGGGGGGACGCATCATGGATCAGGCCACCGCGCCCCGCACCCGGACCAGCGGTATCGACCGGACGCTGCAGATCATGGACATCCTTGCCGAACGCAAGGTGGCGATGTCGGCCTATGACCTGGCCAAATCCGCGGGCGCGCCGGTCTCGACCATCTACCGTCTGGTCGATGAACTGGTTGAGCGTTCGATGTTGACCCGGCAGCCCGACAACATGATTTGGCTGGGGCCGCGGCTGATGCGCTATGGTCTGGTCTATCGCGCCCAGATGGATGTGTTCTCGCTGGCCCAGCAGGAGATGCAGCGCCTGGTCGATGCGACCGGCGAGACGGTGCAGATCTGTGCACGCGACGAGGGCATGATGCTGGTGATCGGCATGGCCCATGGCGAGGGGCATTTCCGCGTCGCCTCGGCGGTCGGAACGCGGGTGCCGCTGAACTGGACCGCCTCGGGGCGGCTGCTTCTGGGCCACCTTGGCGACGAGGATCGGCGCGCGACATTCGCCGCGACCGCGCGGCCCTCGAACACCGGCATGGCCGAAACCGACCCCGACGTTCTGTCGCGGCAGGCGCGCGAGGATTTCGAGAACCGGCTTTCGGTGCAGTTCAACGCATCGGAATTCTCGGTGGCCTGCATTGCAGCCCCGATCCGCGACGAATCCGGTGCCTGCGTCGCGACGATCTCGATCGTGGTGCCGGACCGCAAGGCCGAGGAGCGCAGCGAGGCATTGTCGGTCGCGGTCCGCGATGCTGCGGCGTCGGTCGAACGCTCGCTTGGGCGCCACTGATCCAAAGCGCGCAGGGGACGGCATCGGGCGGCTAACCGGCATGTTCGAAGATCGCCTCTATCTCGACCGTGATCCGATTGGGCAGCGAGGCGACGCCGAGCGACGATCTGGCGTGAATTCCGGTCTCGCCGAATATCTCGGCCAGAAGCTCGGAGGCGCCGTCGATGACAAAGGCATGGCGCGCGAAGTCTGGCGTCGCGTTGACCAGTCCCAGCAGCTTGACCACCCCGCCGACCGCGTCGAGCCCGCCGCAATGGGCCCTGAGCGCCGCCAGAATGTTGACGGCCACGAGCCTTGCATGGCCGCGCGCCGCCTCGGCCGAGACATCGTCGCCCACCCTGCCCTGCATCAGGCTGCCATCGGCAGACACCGGCCCCTGCCCCGAAACGAACAGCAGATTGCCCGAGCGGCGCACATTGGCAAAGCTGCCGATCGGGGCTGGCGGAACCTGTGGCAGGGCGATGCCGCTGTGCGCCAGTCGCGCTTCGGGTCCTTGGGACGGGTCTGAGGCGGCCATTGTTACACGTCGTCCCTCGGGTTTTCCGGCTTCCGCACCGCCCGATTTGCAGCCCGGTGGTGCCGCGATGGCGGAATGTCATTATTATGGAGCATAGTTCCGAATAAAGTATGTTTCGGAACCACCCACCTGTCAAGGCCCAGCCGTGCGCGGCGCTGCGTTCTCGGGTCCTGACATGCGCGCCAAGGTTGTGTGACGCCACGTCAGTATCGGCTCTTGACGCCTTGACGGGCCCCGGACGCCATCGCTGGTTGACCTTCTCACGCGGCTGAATGATGGAGGGACGCCTGATTTTCGGAGGAGACTCACACAATGCTCAGACGTAATTTCCTTGCCTCGGCCCTTGGCGCGGCGATGGTCCTCGGCGCAATGCCGGCCACCGCACAAGGTTTTGACGACATGAAACCCGTGACTCTGCGGCTTGCCCATGTGGTGACCGAACAGGACGGGTTCCACATTGCGGCGATGAAGTTCCGCGATCTCGTCGCCGAACGCACCGACGGCAAGGTGACGATCGAGATCTTCCCGAACGCCTCGCTCGGCGACGAACGCACGTTGCTGGAAGGCATGCAGATCGGCAGCGTCGACATGGGCATCATCACCAACGGTCCGGTCGCGAACTTTGTCGAACCGATGGCGGTGTTCGAACTACCGTTCCTGTTCCCCTCGCGCGAAGCGGCCTATCGGGTGCTTGACGGCGATGTCGGGCAGGAGCTGCTCGACCGGCTGTCCGAGGTGAACCTCAAGGGCCTCGCCTATGCCGAACGCGGGTTCCGCAACCTGACCAACAGCCAGCATCCGGTGGCCACCCCCGCCGACATGGACGGGCTGCGTATCCGCGTGATGGAAAACCCGGTCTATACCGACACGTTCCGCGAACTTGGCGCCAACGCGATCCCGATGGCCTGGACCGAGGCGCTGACCGCGATGCAGCAGGGCACCATCGACGGCCAGGAAAACCCGGTCGGCGTGGTCTATTCCTTCAAGCTCGACGAAACCCAGAAATACATGACCATGACCCGGCACACCTATGCCCCGGCGATCTTCGTCATGGGGATGCCGGCCTGGAACAAGCTTCCCGAGGCTGCGCAGGACGTTCTGGTCCAGTCCGCCCGCGATGCCTCGGCCTTCGAGCGCGCCTATAATGCCGATATGGAGGCAACCCAGCTCGAAGAGCTGAAGGCCAATGGCATGGAGGTCATTGAGGACGCCGACCTGACCGCGTTCAAGGAAGCGGTGGTGCCGGTCTACGAGAAATACGGCGAAGCCTTCGGCGACTACCTCGACCGCATCAATGCGGAGCTGAACTGAGTGCTCAGGCTGGCCGAGGGGATCGATCGTGCAATCGGCGCCGCGCTGCGCCCGCTGCTGTTTGCGGGCATGGCGGCGCTGATCGTGTCGATCACGCTGCAGGTCGTCACCCGCGTGTTCTTTACCGCCTTCGGCTGGACCGAGGAAGTCGCACGCTTCCTGCTGGTCTGGCTGACCTTTCTCGGCTCGGTCTATGCCTGGCATGAACACCGCCACATCGCGGTGACCGTTCTGGTCGAACGCCTGCCCGACGCGGCGCGTCGGGCGGCCACCATTGTCGCCCTTGTGCTCGCGCTCGCGTTTTTGCTGTCGCTCGCCTGGGTCGGGTACGAATACATGTCGATCCAGAGCTTCCAGAAATCGGCGGCAATGCGGCTGCCCATGTCTTATGTCTATGCGATCATCCCCGTTTCCGCGCTGCTGATGGCCTGGTTCTGCCTGTCGGACCTGCTGCGCGCGATCCTGGCGGGCAAGACCCCGGAATTCGCGGAGCCTGCCGAATGAGCCTTGTCCTGCTCGGTCTTTTCGCGCTGTTTCTGGTGCTCGGCCTGCCGGTGGCGCTGGCCATCGGTGGGGCGACGCTGATTTCGATGCAGGCCGGCGGCGTGCCGCTTCTGGTGCTGCCGCAACAGATGTTCTCAGGGATCAACAGCTTTGCGCTGGTCGCGGTGCCAATGTTCATCCTTGCCGGTGACATCATGGCCCAGGGTCAGGTCAGTGCCCGGTTGATCGCGCTTGCCGACGCGTTGATCGGGTTTCTGAAGGGCGGGCTGTCCATCGTCTCGATCCTGGCGGCGGTGTTCTTTGCCGCGATCTCGGGCTCGGGGGCCGCGACCACGGCCGCGGTCAGCGCGACGCTGGTGCCCGAACTGACCCGCAAGGGCTATGACCCGGCCTCGGCGGCAAGCCTGATTGCCGCGGGCGGCACCATCGGTGTCGTCATCCCGCCGTCGGTTCCGATGATCATCTATGCCGTCATCGCGCAGGAATCTGTCTCGAAACTGTTCCTCAGCGGCTTCATCCCGGGCGTCGCCATGGCAATCGGACTGATGGCGATTGCGCTGATCCAGGGCCATCGCCGCGCCTATCCCAGCGGCGGCGCGGTTTCCGTCACCCGGATATTTCGCACCTTCCTGTCGGCCTTCTGGGGGCTGATGACGCCGGTGATCATCCTTGGCGGCATCTTCTCGGGCGTCTTCACCCCGTCTGAGGCGGCGGTGATCGCGGTCAACTATGCGCTGTTCGTTTCGCTGGTGATCTATCGCGACATGCGCGCGAGCGACGTCTATCGGCTGTTCATCCGCTCGGCGATGACCACGGCCGTCATCATGTTCGTGATCTCGGCCTCGGCCGCGCTCAGCTGGCTCTTGTCGAACTGGCAGGTTCCGGCGCAGATCGCCGGCGCCGTGCTGTCGCTGTCCTCGAACACCTTCGTCATCCTGACGCTGATGCTGCTGCTGATCCTGCTGACCGGCGTCTTCATCGAAACCGCCTCGGCCCTGATCATCCTGACGCCGATCCTGCTGCCGCTGGCGCTGCAGCTTGGGCTCGACCCGGTGCATTTCGGCATCGTCATCGTGATGGGGCTGGCAATCGGCATGATCACGCCGCCGGTCGCGATCAACCTCTATGTCGCGACCTCGGTGACGGGGCTCGGGCTCGAACAGATCTCGAAGGCCGTGCTGCCCTATATGGCGGTGCTGATCGTGGTGCTGTTTCTGGTCACCTTCGCGCCGCTGGCGTTCTAGGTCCCTGCCCTATCCCCCCAGCAGCCGCGGCACGATCAGCGACAGGCCGGGGATATAGGTCACGAAGGCCAGCACGATCAGGTTGACGACGACAAAGGGAAACACGCCCGCGACGATGCTCATCACGGGTTTTCCAAGCGTCGAGGACGCGACGAAGATGTCGAGCCCGAAGGGTGGCGTGATCATTCCGATGCAGATGTTCAGCGTCACCACCATGCCGAAATGCACCGGGTCGATGCCAAGCGCCATGGCGGCCGGGAACAGCGGCGGCACCAGGATCAGCAGCGCCGAATTCGGGTCGATGAACATGCAGGCGATCAGGAAGGTGATGTTGACCACCATCAGGAACAGCACCGGCCCGGCGTGGATCGCCTCGAGAAACCCGATGATCTCGGTCGGGACCCGGGCGAGCGTGACGAAAAACGACAAAAGCCCCCCCATCGCCAGCAGCACGAAGATGATCGCGGTGGCGATGGCGCTTTCCTCGGTGATCCGGAACAGGTCGCGCAGCGTCAGTTCGCGGTGGATCAGGGCCTCGACCATGATGGCATAGACCGCACTGACGGCGGCGGCCTCGGTCGGGGTGAACAGCCCCGAATAGATCCCGCCAAGGATGATTGCCGGCATCCCCAGCGCCCATTTCGCGTCAAGGATCGCGCGGCCCCGCGCGGCCCACATCTGCTGTTCTGCCACGCTCACGCCATCCCGCCGCGCCTCCCACAGCACGAACAGCGCGAAGGCGAGGCCAAGAAACAGCCCGATGGCAAGTCCGCCCGCAAACAGCGATGCGATCGAGGTGCCGGTCATCCAGCCATAGATGATCAGGGTGATCGAGGGCGGGATCAGCAGCGCGGTCTCGGCGCTCGCCACCAGCAGGCCCAGGCTGAAACGATCTGAAAACCCGGCCGCCCGCATCTCGGGATAGACCATCCGCCCCATGGCGGCGACGGTTGCGGGCGCCGATCCGCTGACCGAACCGAAGGCCATCGACCCGCCGACGACCGTCAGGCCGATGCCGCCCGGCAGATGCCCGACCATCGCCTGGATCACGCCGACCAGACGCCGCGCGATCTGGCCCGAGGCCATCAGGTTCGCGGCAAAGATAAAGAACGGGATCGCGAGCAGCGTCGCGTGGTCGATGCCGCCGAACACCTTCTGGATCACCACCGGGTCGGGAAGTTTCGGGAAATAGGCCGCCTTCACCGCCAGCGCCGGAACGCCGAGCACCAGAAACATCTCGAACCCGGCAGCCAGCATCACCGCGGCGAGGATCATGATCGCGATCAGCATTCACGCCCCTCCGGTCTGGTGGCGGGTAATCACCCCGGCGAGCCGCAGGCCATAGCGCAGCGCGAGCAGCGCAAAGCCGATGACCGGCGCCATATAGACCCAGCCCATCGGCAGGCCGAGCGTCGGGCTGGTCTGGCCCGTCTTCAGCACGAAGGCGACCAGTTGCAGCCCGAGCCAGGACATATAGACCGAAAACACCAGCCCCACCGTGTCGATCACCGCGCAGAGCACTCGCAGAGCGGCTGGCGGCAGCCGGTTCTGCAGCGTGTCGATGCTGACCTGCTTGCCGCGTTCCAGCGCCAGACCGAGGGCGAGGAAGACGAGGAAGATGTTGAGGATCCGCGTCGCCTCCTCGATCCAGGCAAAGCGGCTGGCAAAGACGCCGCCAACCTCGCGGGTGACGACGCCAAGAAAGAACAGCGCCACCATGCTCAGAAGGATCAGCACCAGCAGCGACCGTTCGGCCAGGCGCAGAACGCGCAGGATGGTCATGGCCTGCCTGTGAAAAGCGGCCGGCCGCCGGGGCCGGCGCCTGGGGCCCGGCTCACTTGCCGGTCTCGTCCGCGTAGATTTGCAACAGCGTCGCGCCATCCTCGCCGGTCTTGTCGAGATAGGCCTGCGAAGCCGGGGCGAACATCACATCGCGGAACGCCGCACGCTCCTCGGGCGAGGCGATGCGCACGTTGGTGTCGCTCGCCTCGATGGTCTCGAGTGCCGCCGCGACCGCCGCCGCCTTGTGGGCGCGCAGCTCTGGCACCGCCTCGTTGAAGGCATCGACGATGACGGTCCGGTATTCCTCGGGCAGGCTCTCCCACCACATCGGGTTGAACAGCACCACATCCTCCATGGCGCCATGTTCCGACACCACGAGGTAATCCTGCACTTCGTAGAATTTCATGTTGAGGATGGTGTCGAGCGGGTTTTCCTCGCCGTCCACGACGCCCGTTTGCAGCGCCGTGTAAAGCTCGCCAAAGGGCAGCGCGATGGCCGAGGCGCCAAGGGCACTGAACTGCTCGATCAGGATCGAGCTGTCCATCACCCGGAATTTTTGCCCGGCGAATTCCGCGATGTCGTCAAGCGGCTTGTTCGATGTGAAGTTCTTGGTCCCGTTGGGCCAGAGCGCAATCGCCTTCACGCCCTTGTCGTCGAAGGAGGCAAGCAGCGCCTGCCCGAACGGTCCCTGGCGCAGCGCCTGTGCCGCGTCGCCGTCGGCCGGGATCAGATAGGGGATGTCGAGCACCGAGACGAGCGGGTTGAAACCGCCCAGAAACGCCGCGGGCGACACCGTCGCCTCGATCGCGCCAAGCTGCACGCCTTCGGTCATCTGCCGCTGGTTGCCCAGCTGGCCCTGCGGGAAGATCTGGAACTCGACCGCGCCGCCGGTCCGCTCGTTGACGAGGGCGGCGACCTTCTCGAGCATCACGTTGCGGCTTTGCGCCGGCGATTCCAGATGGCCGATCTTGGCCACATAATCCTGGGCCGAAGCCGCCGAACCAAGGGCGAGCGTTGCCGCAAGGCACCCCGCCAGAACGAAATGATGCGACATGAACTGTCTCCCTGTCTGATTTTATCTGCCCGCCATGAACGGGTGCCTTGACCTTTTCCTCTAATCGAACACCGGACCGGGGATTGCAACGGCAGCAGGCGTGGCAAAGCAAGCCCGGCGGGAAATGCCCAAAATTCGGTCTTTTGTCACCGCGGCCGGCAACCTTTGGCCGGCATCTTTCCCGGGATTGCCCGCGGAACCATGCCATCGCCGGTTTCCGCGACGTCCGCACATTGATCCTCCCGCGGAATGGGTGTTAGGGACCGAAATTCGGGGCTGCCGGGCAAAAGCTGTGCCGGATGGCCGGGGACTGGGGAGAGGGCGCGACCAGGTGCTTGACATGTCTGACAAGGGCGCGCTCCTGCGCGAGCACTACGATCTTGCGCCATCGCTCGATCTGGCCTGCGAGATGCAGGATACCTATGACCGGATGAAGCGGGTGGTTCCGCTGCCCGACTGGGCGATCCACGCGCCCTATGTGGCCGCGATCAACCGCTTGAAGCGCGAGCGCGGCGCGGTGATCCTTGCCCACAACTACATGACGCCCGAGATCTATCATGGCATCGCCGATTTCGTCGGCGACAGCCTGCAGCTTGCCGTCCGAGCGACCGAGGTCGAGGCCGAGGTGATCGTCCAGTGCGGCGTGCATTTCATGGCCGAGACCTCGAAGATCCTGAACCCCGCCAAGACCGTTCTCATCCCCGACACCGAAGCGGGTTGTTCGCTCGCCTCCTCGATCACTGCCGAGGGCGTGGCCGCAATGCGGGCGCAATACCCCGGCGCGCCGGTCGTCTCCTACGTCAACACAACGGCCGAGGTGAAGGCCGCCTCGGACATCTGCTGCACTTCGGCCAATGCGCTGCAGATTGTCGATGCGATGGAGTCCGATACCGTCATCATGACGCCTGACCAGTATCTGGCGCAGAACGTCGCCAATGCCTCGACCAAGAAGGTGGTGTTCTGGCCGGGGTCGTGCATCGTGCACGAGCTTTACACCGCCGAGGACATCCGCGCCTATCGCGACGGCCATCCCGGGGTCGCGATCATCGCCCACCCGGAATGCACGCCCGAGGTGGTGGCCGAGGCCGATTTCACCGGCTCGACCAGCGGCATCCTCGACTGGGTCGCGCGCAACCGCCCGGCCGAGGCGATGCTGGTCACCGAATGCTCGATGGCCTCGAACATCGCCGATGCGTTGCCCGACGTGGCCTTCTCGAAGCCCTGCAACATCTGCCCCTACATGAAGAAGATCACGCTGGAAAAGGTGCTGTGGTCGCTGCATTCGATGACCACCAGCGTCGAGATCGACGCGGCGGTCGCGGTGCCCGCGCGCGCCGCGGTCCAGCGGATGATCGACCTGTCGCGCCGTCTTGGCCTTTGAGCCCGTCGGCCGCGTGAACCCGCTTTCGACAGACCGGGTCGTCATCCTCGGTGCCGGGCTTGGCGCGCTTTATGCCGCCATCAGCCTTGCCCCGCGCCCGGTCCTTGTGATCTCGCCCGAACCGCTGGGACTTGGCGCCAGTTCGGCCTGGGCGCAGGGCGGGGTCGCGGCGGCAATGAACCCCGAGGACAGCGCCGAAAGCCATGCCGCCGACACCGCGCGCGCGGGCGCAGGCACCGTCGATCCCTCCGTCGCCCGCTCGGTCACGGCCGAGGCGCGCGATCATATCCTCGGTCTGACAGCGCTTGGCACGCCGTTCGACCGCACCGGGGCGGGCAGCTATGTGCTGTCGCGCGAGGCCGCCCACAGCTTTGCCCGCGTCGTGCGCGTGAAGGGCGATCAGGCCGGCGCCGAGATCATGGCCCGGCTGATCGCGACGGTCGCGGAACTGCCGTCGGTGCAGGTTCTGGAAGGGGTGATGGCCGTCGGGCTTTCGACCGAGGATGGCGCGGTGACAGGTGTTTTCGTGCAGCCATCGGATGCCGCGGGCGGTGCCCCGGTTCTGATCCGCGCCCCGGCCTGCCTGCTTGCCGGTGGCGGATCGGCCGGGCTCTATGCGATCACCACGAACCCGCCGCGGATCCGCGGGCAGGTCATCGGCATGGCCGCGCGCGCTGGCGCGGTGATTGCCGATCCCGAGTTCGTGCAGTTCCATCCCACCGCCATCGACGTGGGCGAGGACCCTGCCCCGCTTGCCTCCGAGGCTTTGCGCGGCGAAGGCGCGGTGCTGGTCAACCGTCTGGGCGAGCGGTTCATGACGGCCGAGCACCCCGACGCCGAGCTTGCCCCGCGCGACATCGTCGCCCGCGCGGTCTTTGCCCAGACCAAGGCGGGGCTGCGCCCGATGCTCGACACCCGTGCAGCCCTTGGGGACAGGGTCGAGACGCTGTTCCCGGCGGTGGCCGAGGCGTGCCGGCGCAACGGCATCGACCCGGTGGCCCGGCCGATTCCGGTTGCCGCTGCCGCGCATTACCACATGGGGGGCATCCGCACCGACGACCGCGGCCGGGCCAGCCTTGGCAGGCTCTGGGTCTGCGGTGAGGCGGGCTCGACCGGGCTGCACGGTGCCAACCGGCTGGCCTCGAACGGTCTGCTCGAGGCGATGGTCTATGGTCGCCGTGCCGCCAGCGATATTGCCGAGGTGCTTGGCCCGGCGCCCGATACCTTGCCCGAACTTGTCGTCGATTTTGAAACCGGAGGCGAGCCTGCGGATGACGCGGCGGTGGCGGCGCTGCGGCAGGTGATGACCGACAAGGTCGGGGTGATCCGCAATGCTGCGGGCCTGACGTCCGCGCTGCGCGCGATTGCGAAGCTCGAACGCGACCATGGAACGGACGAGAGCTTTCGCAACATGACCGCGACCGCGACACTGATTGCGGCTGGCGCCCTGCTGCGGCAGGAAAGCCGTGGCGCCCATTGCCGCGACGATTTTCCCCGGCCGCTTGCCGAAGCGACCCGCACCATGCTGACCCTGCAGGCGGCGCTGGCGCTGCGGGACAAGACAGAGCAGGAGCCTCAATGACCCCGACGAACGTGCCCGACCTGATCCTCGAACCCATGGTGCGCGGCGCGCTGCTGGAGGATCTTGGCGCCTATGGCGATGTCACGACGCGGGCGGTGATTCCCTCCGGCACCCGCTATCGCGCCGAGCTGCGGGCGCGCGCGTCAGGGGTCGTCTCGGGAATGCAGATCGCGGCGCTGGCCTTCCGCCTTGTCGATCCCGCGCTGACCGTCACCACCCGGGTGCCGGACGGCAGCCCCTGCGGGCCCGGCGACGTGCTGATGGTGATCGAGGGCGACGCCGCCGCGATCCTGTCGGGGGAGCGTGTGGCGCTGAATTTTGCCGGCAGGTTGTCGGGGATCGCGAGCCTGACCGCGCGCTTTGTGGCCGAGACCCGTGGTACCAAGGCGCGCATCACCTGCACCCGCAAGACCACGCCCGGCCTCAGGATCGCCGAGAAACTCGCCGTGCTGCATGGTGGAGGCGCGAACCACCGGTTCTCGCTGTCGGACGCGATCCTGATCAAGGACAACCACATCGCCGCCGCAGGCGGTGTCCGTCCGGCGCTGCAGGCCGCCCGCGCCGCCGCCTCGCACATGATGGTGATCGAGATCGAGGTCGACCGGCTCGACCAGCTCGACGAGGCTCTGGCGACCGGCGGTGCGACGGCCGTGCTGCTCGACAACATGGATTGCGCGGCCCTGCGCCGGGCCGTCGATCTGGTCGCGGGGCGGCTCGTGACCGAAGCCTCGGGGAACATGCAGCTCGACCGGATCGCCGAGGTTGCCGCGACCGGCGTCGATTTCATCTCGGCGGGCGCACTGACCCATTCGGCGCCGACGCTGGATCTGGGGCTGGACTTCTGAGGCAGGCCGGTTTTGTTCATTCATAACATTTAGTATTGCTGCAAACTAATTGTTATTATGGCGTATTTTAAAGATCTACGAGGTGACGTCTGATCTGTCCGAAAGCCTCTATGCCCGGTCGATGGGGATCGTGTCGGCCCTGGCCCAGCCAAGCCAGACCTCTGTGTTTTCAGGCAGTTGCGGCAGGTCGCGGTCGCGCGCGACGACCTTCCAGGTCTCGCCCAGGACAGCGACGATGCAGGTGGCCATCGAGCCGGCAAAGACCCGGCTTACCAGCCGCCCGGGCAGCAGGTTCTCGGCCGCCGCGATCGGGCCCGGCGAAAGCGTCAGCGCCTCGGGCCGGACGGCATGGGCCGCGGCAGAGGTCAGCGACAGCCGGGCGCCATCCGGCAGCGGCACTGGAAGCGGATCTGGCAACAGGTTGGCCTCGCCCAGAAATCTTGCGGTGAAGGTGTCGATGGGGGCGTTATAGACCTCGCGCGGCGGCCCTGCCTGCACCAGCCTTCCGTCGCGCAGGATACCGATCCGGTCGGCCAGCGTCAGGGCTTCTTCCTGATCGTGGGTGACAAAGATCGTGGTGATCCCGACCTCGCGCTGGATACGTTTAAGTTCTATCTGCATGTCGACCCGTAATGCCTTGTCCAGCGCCGATAAAGGCTCGTCCAGCAGCAGCACCTTCGGGTTCGTCACGATGGCGCGCGCCAGCGCCACCCGCTGACGCTGACCGCCCGACAATTCGCGCGGGCGCCGGGCGCCAAGGCCTGAAAGCTGCACCAGATCCAGCGCCTCGCCGACCCGGCGGCGCTCCTCGGCCCGGCTGACGTGGCGCACGCGCAGGCCGAAACCGACATTTTCGGCCACGGTCAGGTTCGGGAACAACGCATAGTTCTGGAACATCATGCCGATCTCGCGCTTTTCGACCGGCACCCGTTCGACCGGCTGGCCGGCGATGCGCACCCTGCCCGCCTGCGGAAACAGGAACCCCGCGATCACCCGCAACAGCGTGGTCTTGCCGCTACCCGACGGCCCCAGCAGCGCGAAGAACCCGCCATTGACGAAATCGAGGCTCACGTCGTCAAGCGCGGTCATCTCGCCGAACCGCATGGTGACGCCCGCAACTGAAACCTCGGCCATCAGCGATGTCCCCCGAAGCTGAAGAACCGCGCGACAACCAGCATCAGTGCCATCGAGGTGACGATGATCAGGGTCGAGACGGCGTTGATCTCGGGCGTGAAGCCCTTGCGGATCGCGGTATAGATCAGGACGGGCAACGTGGAATCCCCCGGTTTCGACAGAAAATACGACACCACGAACTGATCGAAGCTGACCGCAAAGGCAAAAAGCGCCCCGGCGACGATCCCGGGCGCGATGGCGGGCAGTGTCACCCGCCGCGTGACGGTCCAGGGCCCGGCACCAAGTGCGCGCGCCGCCTCCTCCAGCGTGATGTCGAACCCCGCGAGCCGGGCATTCACCACGACAATCACATAGGGCAGCGCCAGCGCCACATGGCCGATCAGCACCGCGGGCGTGCCGCGCCCGAGCCCGATGGCGAAAAAGAAGATCAGCATCGCCGTGCCGGTAATCAGCCAGGGGATCGCGATCGGCGGGAACAGCAACAGCTTCAGCAGGCGCTTTCCGCGAAAGTCATGGCGAAACAGCGCCAGCGCGGCCGCGGTCCCAAGCGACGTGGCAATGATCGTGGTCGCAACCGCGATCAGGACCGACCGGGTCGCGGCGTTCCGGATCGCCGCATTCTCCGCCAGATCGTGATACCAGCGGGCCGAAAATTCGAACGGCAGCTGATAGAACGGCGAGGCGTTGAAGCTCATCGCCGCCATGACGAGGATCGGCGCATAGAGGAAGATCAGCACGAGGCCGAGCCACATCAGGCCCGCAAGCCGCAGTCCGGTCATGTCAGCCCCCGCCGCAGCACCGGGCTGGAAAGCCCGAGGATCGCCAGCACCACCGCCAGCAGGATGAACGACAGCGCGGCCCCGAGCGGCCAGTTGAAGACGGCGACGAACTGATCCTCGATCACTGTGCCGAAATAGGTGCCGAACCGGCCGCCGAGGATCCGCGGCTCCATGAACGAACCGACGACGGGAACGAAGACCAGAACCGCCCCGGCGATCAGCCCGGGCAGCGACAGCGGCAGGATCAACCGGCGCAGGATGGTGATCCGTCCGGCGCCAAGCGCGCGGGCGGCGTCGAAAATGTCGTCCTCGATCGCCTGCAGCGCCAGATAGCTGGTGAGGATGACGTAGGGCAGATAGGAATGCACCAGCCCGATCACCACGGCCGCCGGCGTGAACATCAGCCCCAGCCGCACATCGAAGGGCAGCAGCGCGTCCAGCGTCCGGTCGAGCACACCATTGCCGCGCAGCACGATGGCCCAGGAAAAGACCCGGACCAGAGAATTCGACCAGAACGGCAGGATCACCAGCAGAAACAGCGCCTCGCGCGCCCGACCCCTGATCTGGCGGGCCAGCACCAGCGCGCAGGGAAAGCCGATCAGGACGCAGAGCAAGGTGACCCAAAGCCCGAGCCGGATCGATTTCCACAGCAACAGCGCATAGGTCGGTGTCTCGAAGAAATCCCTGTAATTCTCAAGCGTTGCGCGCGGGCTTTCTGTACCGAAGGGCGCCGCGGTCAGGAAGCTGAAAAACAGCATCGCCGACAGCGGCAGGAAGACCGCGAGCGTCAGCCACAGATAGGCGGGCGCGAGCAGCCCCGCCGCCCGCCGTCCGTCGCCCGGGATCGGCGCCTGCGCCATCCCCGGTCCTATTGCCGTGCTTTCAGGCCCTGCCAGAGCTCAAGGTACGTCTCGCGCGTCGCATCATCGACAGGCTTCTGGAACTGCACCCGCGCCACCACGTCCGGATCGCCCAGCACCCGCTTGTTGAACGATGTGTCCGCGAGCGCCTCGGCTGCGGCGGCATTGGCCGAGGCAGGCGCGCCTTCGGCATCCCATCTGGTGTAGAAATCGGGGTCGATCATCCAGTCGATGAACTGGGTGGCGGCGTCCTTGTGGGTCGAACTCGCCGGGATCGACAGCCCGTCGAGCCAGGCAACCGCTCCCTCCTTCGGCACCACGAAGGCAACCGGCAGCCCCATGTCGGCCGAGCGTGCCGCCGAGCCGGACCAATAGGTTGCGAGGTCAAGTTCATCTGCCGCCATATACTGGTTCCAGTCGTTCTCCGAGCTCCAGAACGTGCGGATCTGCGGCATCAGTTCATTCAACTTCTTCTCTACCGAATCCAGATCCTTGACATCGTTTATGTTCTGTCCGGTCGCCAGCGCTCCGAACTGGACCGCCTCGAGCGCGTCATCGCGGATCGACACCCGGCCCTTGTGGGCGGGGTCCCAGAATACCTGTATCGTGTCAGGAGCGGTCTCGAAGGCATTGGTATTGATGGCAAACGAGGTCAGTCCCCAGGTCCATGGCACGCCATAGACCGCATCCTCGATCACCAGTTCACTGTCGGTCGTGAAGCCGTTGGAAATATTTTCGAAATTCGTCATGGATGTGGTGTCGATCGGCCCGATCAGCCCCTCGTCCTTCGCCTGCCGGGTGAAGGCGGCGTTGATCAGCACCACGTCATAGGCGCCGGGATTGGTGCGCAGCTTGGTCAGCATCTCCTGTTCGGAGGTGAAATATTCGTGCAGCACGGTATTGCCGGTCGCTGCCGCATAGGCCTCGACCGCCCAGTCGAGGTCGGTGCCATAGCCCTGCCAGTTCAACACGCGGATCTCGTCGGCCGTGGCAGAGCCCGCGGCGAGTGCCAGAAGAGAGGTCAGAAGCAGATGTCGGGTCATGGGAGTCCTCCACAAAGAGTCTGGATACAGGCTAGCCGGTTTCGCCGGTCGACGGCAATGTGAGGACGCCGTGATAGCGAAACTGCGCTGCCGAGACGGTCTGCTCCAGTACGCAAGAACGACGCTGGGATGCAGGCCGCACGTCCGCATCGGATCGCGATCGTGGCGACGACTCGGAAACTCCTGCTCGCACTCAGGGGCTACGCCGAACACGGAGTAGTGCCCGCCGGAGCCGACATTCGCGCGAAGGCCGCTGCAGGGCGTCGATGATGTGATCGCGCCACGGCGGCATCGATGTGCCAACGTGGGTCTGCGATGAACCACAAAGGCGGACGATCATATCGGAGATTATCACAGTAGAGCTTAATCTGGCGAAGAACGTGTTTCGGGTTCATGGAACTGACGGCACAGGTCGAGCGGTCTTGCGCAACAAACTGCGGCGAGCGCAGTTGCTGGGGTTCTTCAGTCAGGTGCCATCTTGTGTCGTCGCCATGGAGGCAAGCGTTGGCGCACATTTCTGGGGCCTTGAGATCGACAAGTTGGGCCATGAAGTGCCGCTCGTCAGCGTATTCCGGAACATCGAGACTCAAGCCCCGGACCTGAAAGCTGCCGCCTGACATGAAACCAATGCTATAGCTAATCGCGGTAGCGAGCTGGTCGAAAAACCACGACCACCTCTTACATCGAGACGTTCTACAACCCGAAGCGCAAAAACACGAACAACGGCATGCTGTCACCCGTTGACTTCGCGACCAGACAGCAGAAACTGAACGAGGCAGGCGTCTAGGTAATAGGGGCACCTCATTCAGCGTCGGCATCACGGCCTCTTGCCGCTTGATCGTCCCGATAATCTGCGCTTCGGTGAGGCGGATTTCCTTCTTCGCGCGCTCTTTCGTGGATGGGCAGACTTTACTTTGGATTCAGGGAACTTCCGGGGGGGGGCGAGCAGTGGCCGTAAACCCATGCCCCATTGTCAAGCCCGAAAGAGGGTTGATTGTGTGGCAGACGAGGGAGTAAGCGGGAGAACGTTCGATGTGAACGACAATCATTCGGAGCCGCGAAAGCGTGTGCTGGCAGCGAGATGTTAGTTTTTCACGATATAACCCCTCCTCTCAAGGCGTCAGAAATGTCGCTTGAAGACGTGGCGAAGTACCTGGGTTTTGAACCCAAATGGATCAATTACCTTGTCAACGTCGACGACCAACGCAGGGTGGTTTATTTCGAGACGCCTAAGGTCGGCTGCACCACAATCAAACTTCTCATGCAGGAAGCGTATGTCGGCAGAAAGATCGACTTCGGACCGGACCCATATCTGGTCCACGATCGCGGCCGCTCGCCCTTGCTGCAGCTTGGGCCGATGTCGCCTGAAGATCGCGCAGAGGCATTGTTTGGCGCCTCATTCTCCCGTTTCGGGTTTGTTCGCCATCCGACCCGGCGTGCCATCTCTGCCTACAGGGACAAATATGCCAACCTCAACAATCCGGAACGGGAACATCATCTTTTTCGCATCGGTCTGAAAGCGGAGGACGACCCCAGTCTGCTTGAGGTGCTTGAGCGCATGAAGGACTTGGGTGACATCGGCCGAGATATCCACTTCATGACACAGAACTTCCTGCTTGGTTCTGGCCATGTGAATTTCGACTTCGTTGGCCGCTTCGAGACATTTGGCGAAGACCTGGAGACCATCCTGTACCATCTCTATCCAGGCACGCGGTTTGACCTGGGGGAAAATAGCGCCTTTACGGCAAGACACGCCACCGGAGCGGATCTGGCGCAAATAAGTGCCCAGGAGGAGCAACTGATCTATGAGATGTACCGCGACGATTTCGAGCGCTTTAACTATTCACCGCTGCATATGAATTCGCCGGTGGTGGTACCAAACACGGCGGCAGACGATCCTGGGCCTGCGAACAAGCCCTTGACGACCGATGCTGCAGAGCAACGATCGATTCAGGAACCCGGGAATGCCGCGGCCCCCACTGTCTTTCAATGCGACTGGTTCGAATGGAAAGTCGGTCAGGGGTTGGCGCAGGCGAAGAGCGAAGATACCTCCGCGTTGCAGGCAACTGAACGCGAATTCTTCAATCTTCTGTTCATCGAACTGCTTGAGCGGCAAAAAGAAGGACGTGGCCAGACACGGGACCTAATCGAGTTTTTTTCGTTTGCAATAGCTAACATAGACCGTAGCCATGCCCAAATCCTCCAAGATCTTTGGGTCCTTTTTATGACCAAAGAGAAGCGCATGGGCTACTTCGTCGAGTTTGGCGCGTGTGATGGCATCTCGCTCAGCAATACGCTCCTGCTCGAGCGGGATTACGACTGGAACGGAATTCTGGCTGAACCCAACCCGAACTGGATCGATCGTCTCAAACAAAACCGAAAGGTTTCGATCGACACGGATTGCGTTTTTCCAGTCTCCGGCAAGACGGTTACCTTTCAATGTGTGATGGACGAACCCGAACTGTCCCGAGTAAGTGAATTCGTCCCCAACGATGTCCACGAGCGTCACGGAAATCGTAAGAACATGCAGATCGTGGATGTGCAGACAGTGTCACTTCAAGACCTTCTCCTGCGACACGGCGCGCCGAACAAGATCGATTTCATGTCGGTTGACACCGAAGGGTCCGAATTTGAGATTCTCAGCCAGTTCGACTTCGACAGGTTCGACGTCCATCTTTTGGCAGTGGAACATGCCGGCGACGAAGACAAGCGAGAGAAAACCCGCGCACTGCTTGAGGGCCGAGGCTACAAGCTGTGGTATCCAGAGTTTTCGCGATGGGATGACTGGTTTTATCGCGAATAGGTCGGTGGGTTAGGCGAGGACACCCTCCTCGGCGGTGCCCGTGAGCCTAGCCAGCTTCGGGAGCTTGCTGCGCATCTGGTCCGCCACGCGCCGCCAGCGGGCCTTCGCCGCCACATGGTCGGGCCGGGCGAAGTCGGTGGCTTATGAAGGCCAGGACCACCCGGCGGCTGTTCTTGCCGGCATGGGCGAGAGCATTGCGCCGGAAGCGGACCCGGCAGCGCTGTCAGGTCGTGGACAGACCCCGAGCGGTGGTGGCCTTGGCGCCCCCTCATGCGCATCGCTTACGAGCTTCACGCCGCCGGGCCCAGGGCGGACGAGGTCACGCAGGAGCTCGGTCCAGTAGTCCTCGGACCAATGTTGAACAATGGCTCGCTCCTCTCGGCCATGTCGCTGGGAATGCCCGCCCGCTTGCCGCAGTCGACCTCAGCCTTTCAGACCCAGCCGTTCAGCGTGTTCGCCGATCGGCCGATCTTCGCGGCGATCGACGTGATCCCCTGTCAGCGAGAGCCATGTTGGCCTTCACCGTCCAGAACCATCCGCACAGCGCGTTCGCGGCCTTCAGGGGAGAACTTGTTCGCGGTCTTGCTCAGGATGCTCCATCCTATTCAGGAGTTGGAGCCTCCGGCAATCCCGGGGCGGTTCAGAATGGGTGGCCGGATGTTCCGGAATACGCACCGCGGCGGCTCTGCTCTGAAATGGTCTCTATCAGGGCGTCACCGGGCGACTATTTCCCACGCCTGCGAAAGATACTCTTGCCGAAGGTTCGGATATCTCTGAAGGAGGGAATCGACTTAACTGCAGGTAAATCCTGTTCGGCCAGCGACTTGTTGTGAAGCTGAAGCATCAGTGCACGGTTCTGACGCCGAAGTTCTTGGATCGTCGCAGTCGTTTCCAGGTTGTTGACGCCACCCTGCGCCTCGACATCCGAAAGATGCTCGGCGCCGTACAGCAACATGTCATTCGCGGTGCAAATGACCGGCTTGTCGCTGCGCTTAGCGATCTCCCGTGCCTGCTTCCAGTTGCTTTCCACGAACAGCACTTCGCTTCGCGACTTGTAGATCTCGGCCTTGAATGGTGCGTGCGCCTTCAGACGGCGCCGCTCGGCCGCGGTGGGCAGATCGAGCATGATCAGCTCGCCGTATTGAATCTCGTTCCGGGCCAGCCAATCTTCCGTCTCCGCCCGATATTTCTCGAGCCGCGACGTGACAATCCCGCTAATCCTCCGCTTCGGACAGGCTAGTATCTGTGCCGTCGCAATGAATTTCAGGTATTCTTCACCATCATCGTTCTGCTCGTCAGTCGGGTCAACGCAAAGCACCCCGTCAAGGTCGAATAACGCATGTTCGGCAATAACGTGGTTGCGATAGTTCCACTGAAAGAACCGCGGTTGATCAACATATGCAAGGACGATATCGGTGACGTCCTCATGCATCCCAGGCCGGATCCCATAAACGGCGCAGTAAACAAAATCGTGCTCCGCTCCGAAATGACTCAAGCGGGATCTTACTGTCCGGAACTCACGACCGGAGTTGACGGAGTCGTCGACGATCAGCACGCGCATCTTTTCAGGTCCGACAGCCGAGTGCTGGCGGCGCTCGCCCGAACGCGGGCTGTAGCGGAACAGAAAGGAGTCGAGATCGATGAACTCGCGGTTCAGGAACGTCGCAATCATCATCGCCGGGATTAGCCCCGATTTTGGAACTCCGACAACAATATCGACAGGGGGAAGGCTGGCAAGTCCCGCTGCAACGTCGCGCGCTAGATCCCCATAGGTCTTGTAGTTAAACGGCACTTACGCCTCCATTTCGGGGATCGTGGGCGAAAACGTTGGATTTTTGGGCGCGATAGGAGGGATTGCCGAATATACATCTGCCAAGGAAATCCATGCACTCTCTCTCGCCGCAGGCCCCCTGCCATCGCGAGCCTCACCGGCAGTAATAGTATCCAGCTTCCGGCGGAGCAAGCGGCGCCAGTCCGACAGGACTGGGCCTCTCTGCCTCCGGCCGCAACAAGGCAGAGACCCGGCGCGACGCCAGCCGCGCCCGGGGTGGGCAAAACGACAGATCCGTCAGTGCCGCATGTACTTGAAAATAGAGGCGATACCCACGAGATCGCTGGCCGGCACATCGCCCTTTTCGCCCGAACCCCGCACCAGACGGTTGCGCAAGATAGCGCTATATTCCAAGTGCTTGTCACGGCCGGCGGTAATACTGTTTCCGAACGCAATACTCTCGCTGCGATCTCGCACATGGTAGTTGGCAAGGTAGTCGGGCAAGACTGCTATGTCCGTGCGGCTAAGCACCTTGAGGTTGAAGTCCCAGTCGCCCAGCACCGGAAGTGTCGGATCGAATCCCCCGACCTCGTCGTAGATATCCCTGCGGAACAGGAAGCTGATCGGTGGGAACGAGTTCGAGATCGCATGCTCCGCAAGATAGATTATCTCGAGGTTGGGGTTGTAGGGCCTAACCTCGTGGGCTTCTATTCCATCCGGATGCACGCTTTCGGAAACCAGCATGCTGCGCGAAACAACGCCGCCGTATTTCTGGCCAGGTGCGCTTTCCAGAAATTTCACCGTCTCCGCCAGAAAATCGTGGTGCCAAGTGTCGTCGTCATCATGAATGACGATGAACTTTGAATCGCAGGCTCCGACGGCAAGATTCGATGCCGCCTCCATGCCCCGATTGGCCACCCCGTCCACCACTACAATCTTGCTGTGTTCGACGTTGGCGACGCGGATTGCTTCCAGCACATCTTCTATCGGACCGCCGTCACACACCACCACATGGACATAGTTCCGGAACGTCTGCTGGGATACACTTTCCAGCGCCCGGCGCAGCATCATCGGGCGATCCATTGTCCTGGTTATAACCGCGACGGCGGGGCGGGTGGCAGTGTTCAGTGCCGATGTGTCCGGTTCCGGCGCGGCCTTCGGGAATGTGGATTTCTGAACAGAGCGCGCCATGCCGGGCTCGTATTCCAGCGCGATCTGCCCCTGCGTCCAAAGTGCGCGGCTCAGCCGCTCGTCAGCACTCGAAAGCTCGTCGGGACCGTAAAGCACAGGAACCTGGAACCGCCGACCAAAATCCGCGCTGCGCGCCGAGTTGAGGAAAAGCGCTGCGGTCTCACGATCCGGGGTCAGAATGCGTTCGAACAGTCTTGCCCACGCCGCTTCGGCACGCCGGGCGATTTCCCACGGGTCCTTTGGCCCAGTTTCGAGATAAACAATCACGCCCGCGAAAAGCGGGTCGCTGCGCCACGCCTGTCGGGCCCTCTCGCAGGCTGCCGCACCGGGAACCACGACACGTCCATTGGTGCCGCTCTCATAGCATTCAATGCTTGGTGCATCAGGCTCGAACAGAATCTCGATCAGATGCCGGAATGCGACTGCTGCGGTCCGCGGCTTTGCCGGGTCCACATAGTCGCTCTGGAAAGCGAGGCCTAGCGCTTGCCGCCAAACACTGCGATCAGTTTCGCCCGAGCCGATCAGCCCGAAATAGGCGCCCCACCAGTCCACGTCGGAAATCGCCTTCGTCAACAGACGCTGGCTGGTAGCCTGCCAGCCCGTATCGACGATCAGGGCGGTTTCCCGGCCACCCAGCAAACGGGCAAGCTCCATTTCGAACAAATCTGACTGCGTCTCAAGATGCTTGATCAGGTCGCCCGAATTGGAATTGCGCAGTAACTCGCCTATCCTGTGCTTCGACTTCGGCTGATAGAATGCGCCGGAATCGAGGTCACGAATTAGGTGTTCCTGTCCCATAATACACTGGGCAGCGATATCTGCCGGAGTATTGCAGAATTCGCTTTCGAGCATCTTGGTCGCAAGTTCAGGCGCCCGCTTCCAGATGCCTTTGGCAATCATCAACCGAGAAACCCAGAAATCTTCCCATTCCTCTGGAAGGGCTTGCCCCTTCGAGCCAACGAAGACTTCGAGCGCCTGACGAATCCTTACACCAGCTCGTGCCGAAAAGAGAATTTTCGCGTCGCGCTGCCGATCGAAATAAAGGGCGTTTTCCCAGAGGTTTTGCAGAAATTCTGCGACCGCCGGCCCAAGATCATCGTGTCCAAAGGCATAAAGGGCCTCATCGCTCCCACTGCGGCGGTCGTCCGAGATATTCATTTCTTACACTTTTGCCCAGCTTCTGATGTCGACACCTGCATTCCGACTTCTTTCTATCGACCTTTGCAGCGACTTTTCCCGGGACCGAACGAGGTTCTGCGAGACCGGCAAATGGCCCACCGCCCAACCGGCTTCTCTAGGGTTGCGAACGTCGGAAACAAAGGAATCCCCGATGTGCAGAAAATCCTCGGGCCGCAGGCCCATTTCTGCTTCGATCTCCGCAAATATTAGCCCCGAACGCTTGCTTACAATCGTATCGGCGCTGCTGAAGACCTTATTGATCTTCAAAAAGCCTTCAGGATCGACCCGGGTGCAGATGTCGTTGATGACCGCGGCCGGAAGATACATGTCGCTAAGGCCAATGATGCTCATTCCGGCGTCCACCGCGGCGGCCATGACCGGGCGGAGCAAGGGATTTGGGCGCAACACCGTCGATTCATAGGCGATTTCATATTCTATCAGCTGCGCAGCAACCGTAGAGTCTCCGCCTAGCGCACCTGCGACGACCGCTGCGACGTCCTCGATCGTTCCTTCGCCAGCCCCGTTCCGTCGTGGCCGACAACGATAGGTCGTCTGCATCGCCGACTTGCGCAAAAGAGTCAGTCCCTCGGGAGAAATGCTCTCGACCAGATCACCGAGACCGTTCTGCGCTAATTGCTTGAGAATGAACTCCGAAAGCTGAAAGTACCGATCCGCCTCCGCATCTCCGTTTCGCAGAAGAAACGTGTCGAAGATGTCCAGTGACAGACATTTCTTGCCAGCACATGCATCAATGTATTGCGTCGAAACCCGCGGGGCATTGTCTTGCAGCCAGCCGATACGGTCTTCGGCCGCGTCATAGTCTGAGGGTAGCGCGGCGAGGCGCAACTTGATTGGATCTTCTTCGCCCGCGCCAATATCGATGCGCCCGCAGGCCTCCAATGCCAGCACGACAGGAACCTGCGCGGTCTCTGAGTGCATCTTGTGCGAACCGCCATCAAACAAGTTCAATCGCTCTGCAGATGCAGACACGGAATGATGGGCGGGAGCGGACGCTACATGGGTAGCGGTGCCGGACCCCGACGAAAGGATTTTCTCGAGCTTCTTGCTGCGACGCCGGCTCAGCCAAACGAGTCCCAGAAATGCCGATTTGGCGAATTTGGCCTTCTTCTCTTGGGATACTCCGGGAAGCTTCATTGCCGCACTAAGCAAAAGAACTTCGAATATCGATTTCTTCTTTAAATGGCGCGACAGGCTAGACGCATCGATGCCGGTTCGGTAGGACCTGATGCTGCGCACCAGTTCATTTGTCGTTTTGTCATGCTTCATGCACTGCACCAGCCGGCTTATTCTTCTGCCACTTCGGACCTTATCCAGTACGACAGGATGGTTGTCCATAACCAATTCGTCTGACCGGAACAACGGTTTCAGGCTGTTTTTTTGAGGATCTGCGGGGTGCGGAGGCCACCATTCCGGCGTCGTTGATCTGACTATAGCGGGGCACGGTTGTGAGACAGCGCGTTGCGCTGGTCATGCCTCCCTTTTTGAGATACTTGGCGGCTTCGGTTCCAAGTGAACCGCCCCGGGTTTGCCGGTGGCTGACTACGGGATGATGTCCGGAGAGGTGGTGTAGCTCACAGCGGACCTCGCGCTCGAAAGCGGGCTGGGCTGGTCAGTCGCTCTGCGCTGCAGGCAGGCTGATAGAGAGATCACCGCAGACGGGTGCGAGCGTTTTCAACGTCATGTATCTGGCACGCTGGACCCTCTATTCCTTGGTCGGCTCCATCAGGATCGCGCCGGCGAAGCGCCGGATCGAAGCCGCGTTGGGAAAGATCCCGACGACGTCTGTTCGCCGCTTGATCTCGCCGTTCAGAGGCGCTCGACCGAGTGGGTGCTGCGCAGTTTGGCGCGAGGCTGGGCTGGGAACGTCATGCAGGCGAGGACCTCCTCCTCGGCGGTGTGTCCATGAGCGTGGCCAGCTTCAGGAGCTTGCCGCGCATCTGTCCGTCACGAGCAGCACCACCTCTCTGGACATCATTCGGGCGCGTCACTGGATTGAGGGCCCCCCTGCTCGCCGTCAGCCCTGTGGACATCTCCATTTCACAGAACTCAGCGCTCCAGCATTCCGAACTGGCTAAACAAGAAGTTCGGCTGATAGCACACGCCGTCGAAGTGCCCGTTCCAGGCTGTGTCCTTCTGCTCGCTATGGGTGGGACTGACCGAGCTGTCCCTCTCCAACACGGTATACTTCCGGCCCTTGCAGTCTTTTCAGGGGAGCAAGTCAACCTGCCCCAGGGTCCCGCCGCTCCGGGGCTCCCAGACCTCGCTTCACGAGGCGGCAGATCTTCGAAGCAGCTCGCAGCGCACCAATCTCGCCGCTAGCGTCGGCATGTTCCGCACCGCGCTTTCAGCCCGCACGCGACGGCGCTGAAAGGAACCGTTCGAGATTCCGCCCGACCCGTTCCGGCGAGCAGTTTCTGTCGAGAAAGTCGAAGCCGCGTCGGGCCTGTTCCCGGTACTTCCCTACGTCGTTTGCGAATTCGTGGATCAGATCCGCGACCCCCTCGGGCGCACTGTAAAGCGCGGCGTCTCCGAAGATCTCGCGCTGTTCGGGATCGATGATCACGACCACCCCGCGCGCCATGGCTTCCATAGTATTGCGGCCGAACTCCTCGATATAGTCGGGGTGCAGGAAGTTGACGAAGAAATCCAGCGACTCGAGGAACTCCTCGACATCGAGCGTGTCGAAGGCATGGACCTGCCAGTTCCTGGGCTTCTTGCCCAGCAGTTCCAGCGCGCGCCCGGCACCGCCTAGGAAGCGAACCTCGATATCGCCGCGGTTGACGCAATAGGCCGTCGCGATCTTGTCGACGGTTTCGGGCCATTTCGTCCAGTGGTCCCGCGAATGCCGGCCGATCACGATCTTCCGACCGGGCAGGCTCGCCAACGACTTCGGGCTTGCCGAAATTCCCGTGTCGAGGGGGGGATACCAGATCTCGGGGTTGATCGGATCGTACCCGCCGAGCGAGTCGAGGATGCGGACAACGCGCGGCGAGATCGCGGTCCAGGTCGGCTCACGGCCGAACATGGCCCTGCAGGCGGCCTTGACGGCCGTCGGGTCATAAAGGTGCGGCGCCTCTGACCACAGTTGCATCGGCGACTGGTTCACCAGCACGGTCAGGTGATCGCAGGCGATCTCGGGCACCGCGTCGATCGGATAGCGCAGGATCGGCGGATGGTGGACGATGCAGAGCCGGGTCGTCACCTTGTCCTCGGGCACCAGAAGGTCGATGCCGTCGTTGGCCGTCAGATCGAGGTAGTCGGGCGATATATCCTTCAGACGCAGGTCCCAGCGCGGATAATGATAGAGCCCGACGCGCAGGCCCATCTCCATGGCCACCGACAGGTATCCCTGATTGCAGCGCCGTGTGCCGCCGAGCAGCGTCAGATCGCTGACGAAGACGAGGTCATAGTCGCAGTTTCGCGGCCAGGTCTTTGGCGCGATGATCTGCGGGATCGGGAACGGCTGCTTGACGCTGCGCCGGTCCATGATCAGCGGCGCATCGGCCGCGATCTGTTTCTGGTGCCAATGGCCGGCCTGCAGCGCATAGCTGCGCCGCACCCCGAAATTCACGCTGGCAAGGCTTGTCGTGGCGCTGTGGGTCAGCGAGTTTTCGCGGCAAAGCTGGAACGTCAGGGGGGCCACGACATCGACGGGTTTCACGGCCTGCCTGCCGTGAACCGCCCGCACCCGCTGGACCAGTTCGTCGTCGCCGTTCACCGTCACATCGTCCCAGCCGCCAAGCGACAGCAGCATGTCGCGCCGCATCATGAAGGACGGATAGGACACCCGGATCGCGTCCGGGTTGGGGCGGGTTGGAAGGATCATGTAGTACATGTCCTCGGTCACGCGCGCCGAATGGGCGAAGACCCCGCGCAGGGTCTCGTCGCCAAGGAAATGCCGCGTCTGGGTGGCGATCAGTTCGGGATGGGACCAGTCATCGCTGTCATGGACCGTGACAAGATCGCCCCTGGCCAAGCGCAGCGCGCGGTTGCGCGTGACATAGGCGCCGAGGTTCGCCTCGTTGCGCGTGGCGCGGATCCGGCCGTCCGCTGCGGCATGGCGCTGCACGATCTCCCAGGTATTGTCGGTGCTGGCGTCGTCGACGATCACCAGCTCGATGTTCGTCCAGGATTGTCCGAGGATGCTTCGCAGGGCAAAGTCGAGTTCCGCCGCCGCGTTATAGACCGGCATCAGGACCGAAACTTTCGGCCCCTCGACTGACGCGGGAGCGCGTGGGATGGCGAGGTTGGCGATGTGAAAGCCCCGGTCGGCATCGCGAAAGCCCAGCTCGACCAGTCCGTTGGCGCGGTAGAGCGTGTTCAGCAGATCCAGCCGTTCGGAATCGGCGCCGCCACCGCTGCGGGCGTGCAGCAGGTTGCTTTTCGCAACCGTCATGTGGGGGACCAGCGTGTCGTCGACCGGTTCGTCCAGAAGCGTCGCGGCCGCGTCCAGACGCCCGCTGCGGACAAGCAGATCGGCATAGATTATCCTCGGGCGCTTCGCCTTGACGACTTTGGAGTTGCAGCGCAGCGCCGCCTCCATGGCCTTGAGCGCGGCCGAGGTCTCGCCTTTCGCCGCGTGCCAGCGCGCCAGCTCATACCCGGCGCTGACTCGGAACGGGCTGGTCTCGTCCTCCTTCAGAAGGAACTTTTCCAGTTCGACGGAGGTGATATTGCCGAAACCGGACCAGAGCTTTGTACGCAGATCATAGAACCGGCGTTCGGACGAGATCCCGGGCTGCCCGCGTTTCCCGGACGTGCGTGGCTGCGTCACATCCTGCGGCCTGCGCGCCTTGTCGCGATTGCGCCTTATTGCCTTGATCGCCAGATAGGAGACCGACACGGGGAACGTCAGCACCGCAACAATGGCGATCAGGATCTTCCTGTTGCGCTGCGTCCTTTTCCGAAGCTGCTTGCGGGATGCTGCATCCATTCCGATCGTTCGGGCGGGCGTGTTCATTCGTGCCATATCGTTTCGACCAAGCCCCTGGGTCCGGTGTTGATGCCCGCAAACTGCCCCGGAAGGCTTCGCGCTCGGATCTTCGGCTGGCAGTGGTCTCCCGGTCGCGTTCCCCGGCACAACCCTCGGATTTTTGCCCATTCGGCGCAAGTGCCAAGCGGCCGATGTTCAGGCAGGCAATCCCGTTGCGACGCAGATTATGGCATGCGCGGCCATGTGTCGGTTCCCTGCGCCAGCAAGGCCAGCACGCCCGCCTCTGGCGGCGCGGTCGACGGCCCCTTGACCGTCGTCGAAAGGGCCGCCGCCACATTCGCGTAGCGCGCGGCATGGAGCGCATCGCCGGTGGCGTCGAGCCGGGCGAGGAAGCTGCCGATATGGGTGTCGCCGGCACCGTTGGTGTCGATGGCCCGAACCTCGAAGGGCGGTATTTGCGTGACCCGGCCTCCGGTGGCCAGCCAGCAGCCGCGCGCGCCATCGCGCAGGATGGCGCCGTCGCGGCCCCTGGCCAGGTCTGCGACCGCTTCGTCCAGATCCGTTCGGCCGGTCAGATGCCGGGCCTCGCTGGCGTTGGCGCTGATCCAGGTGGCGCGGGCCAGAACCGGGCGCAGCAGATCGGCGGGCAGTTCGGCCACCAGCGGCGAGGGGTCGAAGACCAGCGGCGGCAGTGCCGCGGTGCGGTCGATCCAGCCCGAAATCGCTGCATTCATCCCGTCGTAGTGCAGCGAATAGCCCGAAACCAGTGTCCAGCCGAAATCCCGCACCGAGATCGCGGCAAGATCGGCAGCGGTCATGTGGCCCTCGGCGTTGGGGGCCGCGACAAAGCTGCGCTCGCCCGAGGGTTCGATAAGAACGGTGCAGCAGCCGTTGTCGCGCACCGGGTCGCGCGGCCGGGCAAGCCCGATCCCTTCGCTGGCAAACCCAGCCATGACCAGTTCCGAAAACGGGCCGGTGCCGACACCGCCGCCGCACATCGCCGCCATCCCGGCCCGCCGCGCCGCCACCATGGCGTTGAAACCGCCGCCGGGCGCCATGGCAAAGCCCGTGACCACCGCCTCTTCGCCCGACCGCGGCAGGGCCGCAACCTCATAGAGCAGGTCGATGACCGGACCCGTCATCTGCAAGAGCGCGCTCATCGGCCCTGTCCCGCCGTCGTTCGCAACGCCAGCAACCCGGCTGCCGGCCCGTCGAGGTCGGCCGGATTGGCGGCGCGCAGCGTCGCAACCTTTTCGGGTGGCAGTGACGCGGCGCCAGAGCAGGCGCCGCAGATCGCCCCGGCGATGGCGCCGATGGTGTCGGTATCATCGCCGAGATTGGCCGCCATGCAGGCGGCGGCCCAGGCATCACCTTTTGCGGCCCGCACCACGGCGAAGGCTGCGGGCACCGACTGATGGCTGGCGACCGATGTGCCGATCTGCGCTGCGATCTGATCGGGTCCGCAACAGCCACCGATTTCAATCGCCGCCGCGATCCGTTCGGGCATGTCATCCACACCGGCCGGAAAACCCTTTGCCTGACCCAGACGCGCGGCGGCGAGCGCCACGGGCACGGCCGCCTGCCAGTCGGCCCCGTCAATGCCGCAGCTGATCATGGCCGCAACGGCCGCGGCACCGGCGATGGCCTCGCCGGTGTTGTGGGTGACGCGGCAGGTCTCGACCACCCGGGCGAGCAGTGCCGCGGGGTCCGCTGCGCTGACGGCGATCCCCACCGGGGCAATCCGCATCGCGGCCCCATTCGTCGTCCCCGTCCGGCCGGTTTCGGCCAGCGGCACGCCGTCGAGCAGCGCGGTCAGCGCGGCCTTGGTCGAGGGGCCGAGCAGATCGCGCAGGCCCCGCGCCTTCACGTCGGCCTCCCACCCCAGCAGATCGCGCGCCCAGGCCGCGGCATCGAATGTCCCGGGCGTCGCCAGCAGCCGCTCTGCCAACAGCAGCGCCTGTTCGGTATCGTCGGTGATCTGGGCCGCGGTCAGCCCGTGCGACACCGGGTGACCCGGAAACGGCGCGACAAAATCGGCAATTACGCCATAGCGCGCCCGGATCTCCTCTCGCGGCAGGGTCTGGCCGGGCATCCCCAGCGCGTCCCCCATGGCGAGCCCCAGCAAAGCGCCACGCGCCCGGTCGAGCGGCTGAACGTCCGTCATCGGTGCGCGGCTCCCAGTTCAGGCGGGGCCGGGTCAGGTTCGTGCATTACAATAGCTTCGGTGGGAAACATTCTGATTGGAAGGTGAACCCCGGCACGGCGCGCCTCAGGTTTCAGCGTCATCGCCTGGCTCTTCCGGCTTGCCCGGATCAAAGGTGACGAACAGCCCCCAGATCGAAACGCCGGCGATGGCAAGAACGATGATCGCCCAGACCATCTCGCCAAACAGGATCTCGACGAGACCCCAGCCAAGCGTGACCGCAACGATCAGGATACGGATCCAGAGCGGCCGGTAGAACGGGTGCGAAAAGTCGAACATGGGCTCCGGCATATATCAGGAGAAAGGGCAGACAGGGGCGCCAAGGCGTCCCTGCCGGGGGGATGATCCTCCAACGGGGCGGGCGATGCAATGGCAGCCCTTGCGTCCTGCCCGCGGATCGCGCCCCGGCTCAGGCCTTCAGCGTTTCGGTCGAGGCAAAGAACATCGCCTGACTGACCGCGCTGATCACCTGATCGGGCATGTAGGGCTTGGCAATCAGGAAGGCGGGCTCGGGGCGTTCGCCGGTCAGCAGCCGCTCGGGGAAGGCCGTGATGAAGATCACCGGAACGTCGATGTCCTGAAGGATCCGGTTGACGGCGTCGATGCCGCTGGAGTTGTCGGCAAGCTGGATGTCGGCAAGGATCAGGTCCGGCCGGTCGCGGGCCGCCATCTCGACCGCGGTGTCGCGGGTCCGGGCAATCCCGGTCACGTCGTGGCCCATCAGCGCCACGATCCCTTCGAGGTCCATGGCGATGATCGCCTCGTCCTCGATGATCATCACCCGGCCCTGGACCGACTGCTGCATCTCGGCCCGGGCGAGGTCGACCAGCGTCTGCGCCTCGTCACCGGAGATCCCCATGATCACGCCGATCTCGTCGAGGCCAAATCCCTCGACCGTGTGCAGCAAGAGCGCCTCGCGGGTGTTCGGCGTCAGTCGCGCCAGATGCATCTGCGCCCGGGCGTGCAGGCCGGTCGCCTCTTCGGGCACCGGGGCGCCGGCGCTTGCCCAGATCGAATGGAACACCTTGAAAAGTCCGACCTTGCCACCTTGGCTCTGGTCGAAACAGCCCGGATCGGCCAGGATCGCCTCGAGCGTCGCCGCGGCATGGGCATCGCCGCCGTCCTGACTGCCGGTCAGGGCGCGTCCATAGCGCCGGAGATAGGGCAGAAACGGGCCAATGAGGTCGGACATGGTGCGGGGGCGGGACAGATCTGTCATGATTTCTCCAGACGTGGGCATTTTCCATGGAACAAACGCCGCGCCCCGGGCGTTTGTTCCATGGAAAAGAGCGATGAACGATCGACGGATGTCGAGCAACAATATGGCCTTGAGGTAAAAATCGGCAATGCCCCTACGGAAGAAAGCTCTGCGAACACAGATTGACGAGAACCTCAGGCTGATTTTCGAGGAGGATGCCCGAGCGGAACTGCCAGATCGCCTGCTCTCGCTGCTTGACCGACTTGACGCCGTCGAATTGCCGCCGGTGGCGCCGATCACCGACGCCGAGCCGAACGATGACACAGGGGGAAGCTCTTCGTGAGGCGAGAAGATGCCAAGGCCGAACTGGTCGGCCACATGAAGGTCCTCAGGGCCTTCGCCATGAGCCTTACACGCAATTCCGCCGCGGCCGACGATCTGGTCCAGGATACGGTGTTGAAGGCCTGGGCCGGCATGGACGGGTTCCAGCAGGGATCGAACATGCGGGCCTGGCTGTTCACGATCCTGCGTAACACCTTCTATTCCAACCGCCGCAAAGCCGCACGTGAATCCGAGGATGTCGACGGCATACTGGCGGGGCGGCTGGCAGAGAAGCCTGCCCATGACGGACGGCTGCAACTGAAGGATTTCCGGATTGCCTTCGATACCCTGCCGCCCGAACAGCGCGAGGTGCTGATGCTGGTCGGTGCATTGCAGCATTCCTATGAGGATGCGGCCGAGATGTGCGGCGTCAAGGTGGGCACGATCAAGAGCCGTCTGGCGCGCGGGCGCGAGGCGCTGGCGCAGGCGATGGGGCTCGACGAGAACGGGCCGCTGGAGTTGACCGATGCGGCAACCCGCGCTGTGGTTTCGGCCAACGGCGGACAGATGGGGTGACCACCGGTTCGGACACGGCGCCGTCGCTGGCGCCTGCACTGCGCGCCGTGCGCAGCCTGTCGCTGCGGCTTGCCATGCTGCTGTCGATGGCGCTGCTGCCGCTGGGGCTGATCGCGGTCTGGCAGACCACGCGGCTTGAACGCGAATTGGGCGAACTCAACGCGCGCGATCTGGTCGCGCTGACCGCCGAGGTTGCCCGGCAAGAGCGCGAGACGATCGAGTCCGCGATTGGCGCGGCAACGGCCCTGTCGGCGGCTGTCGTCAACCTCGACGGCGAACCGGAGCGCTGCCGGAAAGTGTTCGAAAGTTTCCTCGACACAGCCGGCGGGCGGTTCACCTTCGCGGGCTTCCTGCCGGTCTCGGGGACGATGACCTGCTCGTCGCTCGGCAAGCCGGTTGATCTGCGGCAGAACAAGGCGTTTCACGAATTGATCGCGGATGGCGTCCAGACCGTATCGCTGAACACCCATGGGCCGTTCTCGGGACAGGCGGTGGTGGTGGCCAGTGTCCCGGTCCACGACCGGCAGGGCGCATTGTCCGGGTTCGTCTCGATCTCGATCCCGCATCGGCGGGTCAATTCGCCCTATGCCGAGATCATCGGCGGACGCGAGGTCGATCTGTTTACCATCAATAACAACGGCGAAGTTCTGACTGCCTCGGGCGATCTGGAAACTGCGGCGTCGCGGATGCCGGCGGACCGGCCGGCGAGTATGCTGATCGGCGGGCCGGACCGCTTCGTCGCCCGCAATGGCAACGGTCAACAGCGCGTCTTTTCGGTGGTGCCGATCGTCCATGATACCGTCTATGCGGTCGGCGCCTGGAAGCCCCTGCGTGGCATGACCGGCGGGCCGGTCGTGGCGTTCCTGCGCTCGCCGGCGATGTTTCCGCTGATAATGTGGCTGGCAAGCCTGGTGCTGATCTATATGGCTGTCGAGCGCCAGGTTGTGCGCCACGTCCGGGTTCTTGCCGGGCAGATGCGCCAGTTCGGACGGACGCGGGAACTGCCGTCTTCGGCGCCTGCCGGCCACATTCCCGACGAGATCGCGGTGATCGAACGCGAATTCGGCGCGCTCGCCTCGCAGCTGCTGCAAGACGAGGCGGAATTGATGGATGCAATGCGCGACAAGGACGTGCTGCTGAAAGAAGTGCATCACCGGGTGAAGAACAACCTTCAGCTGATCTCGTCCATCGTCAACATGCAGGCCCGGCGCACCGCCAACCCGTCGACCGCCGCGGCATTGGAAAACGTCAATCGCCGGGTGATCAGCATGGCCACGGTTCACCGCAGGCTGTATCAGGCCGAAAACCTCGGCCGGGTGCGTGCCGACGAGCTGCTGCACGATGTCATTGCGCCGCTTGCCGATCTGGCGGCCCCCGGGCGCCAGCGACCGCGGATCGAGCTGTCGCTCGATCCGGTGGTGCTCTACCCCGACCAGGCAGTGCCCGCGGCCCTGTTGTCGGTCGAGGCGGTGACCAATGCATTGAAATACCTTGGCCCCGACGCGTCGGGGGATTCCTGGCTGCGGGTACGGCTGAGGGATCTGGGCGATGGTTGCCTGACGCTTTCGGTGGAAAGTTCGATGACGCCGGGCGCGGCGCCCCAGCCGCCCGGCGAATCGAGCGAGGGCGGCGGGCTTGGCAGCCAGTTGATCCGCGCCTTCACCCGCCAGCTCGAGGCCGAAAGCGAAATCATCGAGGGCACCGACAGCTATCTGCTGCGCCTGACCTTCCAAGCCGCGGCCTTCGAACCGACGTCGGACACCACCGCCCCGACCTGACCGGCCGGGGTGGCGGAATGGCTCCCGCAGCCATCGCTACGCGAAATACTTCTGCGGCGACACGGCGGGCCGCTCAGTCAGCGCCAGCACCCACACGAGCAGCGGCAGCGCGACAACACCGCCCACAGCCCCCCAGAGCCAGAGCCAGGCGGTAAGCGTCAGGAACACCAGCAGCGGGTTGATCGACAGCGTCCGGCTGACCAGCGTCGGCGTGACGAACTGGCCCTCGATCATGTTGAGCGCCATGAAACACGCCACCGGCGCCAGCCCGAGGATCCCGTCGAACACGAGGACGCCCCCGATGGCGAGGGCAGCAGCATAGACCACCGGCCCGAGGTAGGGCACGAAGTTGATGACGCAGGCAAGCACCCCCCAAAGGACCGGATTCGGCATGCCGACGACCGTCAGGGCCAGAGTCACCAGCACACCAAGGCCCACATTGATCATCGCAATGGTCAGAAAATAGCGCGACACCAGACGTTCGGCCTCGAACAGCCGGTCGTTGCCGACCCCCGGCATGAGTTCGCCAAGCAGGCCATAGGCCTCGCCCCGGCCGAGCAGAAAGAAGAACAGCGTTCCGACGAAGATCATGGTCTGCCCGGCCAGCGCCGGCGCATAGCTGATGGCGTCGCCGACGTCGGGCAGCGCATCGGCGACCTTCGAGCCCTCGTTGCCGGCGGTCTGCGCCGCGTCCTTTCCGGCGTCGAGCGCCTCGGCCACGCTGTCGGCCACCTGTTCGACCCCGCGCAGCAGGTGGCGCAGGTTTTCGATGACTTCCTGCGCCTCGCGCCACAGATAGGGCGCACGCCGTACCAGATCCGAGACATAAGGCTCGAGGAACAGAACAAAGGTCGCGGCAACGGCTGCGGTGGCGAGCAGCCCCGACAGCGCGGCCAGCGCCGGCGGAACGCCTGCCGCTGCCAGCCGATCGGTCAATGGCGCCAGCAGCACGCCGACGACGAAGGCGAGCAGGATCGGCGCAAGCAGCCCCTGTGCAACCCGCAGTGCGGCGACTGTTGCCAGTGCCGCCAGCAGGATCACGGCCACCCGGACCGCGGTCTGGTCTGATTTCATGCATCACCTCCGCGTGGCGAACGCGCGGCGCAGGGTTCTGTTCCCCCGGAACCGCACGCCGCCCTCCGTCTGAGACCAAAGTGGGGATCCCTGCCCCGCCGCTCAGGGCCTAGGCTCTGGTTGTGCCGCGCTGGTCGCGCGGTGCCGCCAAGGGAGGATAACCGATGACACGACGCATCCTGCATGCGGCGGCGCTGTGGCTCTGCGCCGCGACCGCCCCCCATGCCGAGCCCGCCACGCTGCGCGCCGCGGTGCTCGAGACCGGCACGGTGAACTGGGAACTCGAGACGATCCGCGCAGGCGGGCTCGACGCCGCCAACGGTTTCACGCTGGAGGTTCAGGGACTGGCGGGCAACCCGGCCACCCGCATTGCCTTTCAGGCGGGCGAGGCCGATTTCATGGTCGCTGACTGGATCTGGGTCGCGCGCCAGCGCGCCGCCGGCCGCGACTATGTCTTCCTTCCCTATTCCAAGGCCGTGGGCGCGCTGCTGGTCGCCAACGACGACCCGGCATTGACCCTTGCCGACATGGCCGGCCGCAAGATCGGCATCGCCGGCGGACCGGTCGACAAAAGCTGGCTGATCCTGCGCGCCTATGCCCGGCAGGAATATGGCATGGACCTTGCGGCCGAGACCGAACAGGTGTTTGGCGCCCCGCCGCTGATCTTCAATGCAGCCCTCGGTGGCGAGCTCGATGGCGCCATCAACTTCTGGCACTTCGCCGCCAAGATGGAGGCCCGCGGGATGCGCCCGCTGATCACCGTCTCTGACGCGGCGCTTGCGTTGGGCCTCGACCCGGACCTGCCGCTGCTTGGCTATGTCTTTCATGGCGAGATGGTGCGCGATCACCCCGATCTGGTGGCGGGCTTTGCCGCCGCCTCGCGCGCCGCCAAGGAAAGAATGGTGTCCGACCCTGCGGTCTGGGAGCATCTGCGCCCGATGATGCGGGTCAAGACCGATGCGGATTTCGCGGCGCTGAAGGCCGGCTATGTCGCCGGCATCCCCGCCCCGGGTCCGATTGACCCCGACTCCGCAAGCCGGGTGCTGCAGGTCATGGCGGACCTTGGCGGGCCAGAGCTGGTGGGCGATGCCAGCGAACTGCCGGAGGGGGTCTTTGTCCAGCCGCTCAACTAACCCCGCAGGCGCCGCCTCCGGGCTCTGGCTCGGCCGCATCGGCTCGCTCGGTCTGATGCTGGCGGGCTGGGCATTGGCGGCGCGGCTGCTTGACGATCCGCTGACGCTGCCCTCGCCCGGCTCGGTCGCGGGATTCATGGTTCGCGAATGGGCCAGCGGCGCCCTGCCCCATAATCTGCTCGCGACGCTCGGCCGGGTTGCGGCCTCCTTCGCGCTGGCGATGTCGGCGGGACTCGCGCTCGGGCTTGCCATGGGCCGGCACCGGCGGCTCGATTCCTGGCTCGACAACCTGCTGATCGTGCTGCTGAACCTGCCGGCACTGGTGACCATCGTGCTGTGCTATATCTGGATCGGGCTGAACGAGACCGCCGCGATCACCGCCGTGGCGCTGAACAAGATCCCGATGGTCACGGTGATGATCCGCGAAGGCGCGCGTGCGCTCGACCCGCAGCTCGATGCGCTGGTCCGTATCCACCGTCCCTCCCGGATTGTCGTGCTGCGCGACGTGCTGCTGCCCCAGCTTGCGCCCCAGATCGCGGCGGCCGGCCGGGCCGGGCTGGCCCTGATCTGGAAGATCGTTCTGGTGGTCGAATTCCTCGGCCGCTCTGACGGGGTCGGCTTTCAGATCCACCTCGGGTTCGAGATGTTCGACGTGCGCCAGATCCTTGGCTATGCGCTGTCCTTCGTCGCGGTGATGCTGCTGATCGAGGCGGCTGTCCTGCGGCCATGGGAGTTGCGCGCCAACCACTGGCGGCTGGCATGATCCGGCTTGCGATCCGCGGAAAGTCTCATGGCGGGCGCCGGATCCTCGGGCCGATCGACCTGAGCGTGGCGCGGGGCGAGACGGTGGCGTTGATGGGGCCGTCGGGCGTGGGCAAGTCCACGCTGCTTGCAATCGCCGCCGGGCTCGACACCGATGTAGAGGGCACGGTCGAATGCCAGGGCAGGCTTGCCGTGGTGTTTCAGGAACCTGCGTTGCTGAAATGGCGGCGGGCGGTGCAGAACATCACCCTGATGACCGGCGCCTCGGACGCCCGCGCCCGGGCGTTGATGGAGGAAATGGGGCTTGCCGGTCTGGAACGCAGCTTTCCCGGCCAGATGTCGCTTGGCCAGCAACGACGGCTCTCTATCGCACGGGCGCTTGCCGCCGAGCCCGAGGTGCTGCTGCTCGACGAACCCTTCGCCTCGCTCGACCCCGATCGGGTGGGCGACATCGCCGCCCGGGTGCGCCACGCGGCGCGCACCCGGGCCATCGCCTGCCTGTTGGTGACCCACGACCGCGCCGAGGCAGCGCTGCTTGCCGACCGCATCCTGCGGCTTGAGGGCAGCCCTGCCCGGCTGTGCCCCGATCCGCCGCGGCTTGTCGCGAACAGCTGATCGAACGGCACCGGCCGGGGCGTGCTGGCCTGGAACCGGCCGGGCGACAACGAAGCTCTACTCCACTTTTCGCTGATCCGTTGACCCGGGCGCCGCAATTTTGGGCAACAGGTATCGCCTGACTCTCCGCCGGAACGTGCTTTCGCTGAAACGGAATGAAGAATCCCAACTGCGCTATTGCGGAACTGAAACTCTTCGCACACCGTATGTGAAGCGGTTTAGTAAACCGATTCACTGGCGTTTCCCGGGGCGAACATGGCGAATCTGAAGCACGTGGCGAAGGCGGCCGGGGTCTCGGTGACAACCGTATCCCGCTATCTCAATCGCTCGCTCGATCTGCCGGACGACACGGCAAACCGGATCAATGGCGCCATTCTTGCGCTGAATTATGTCCCGAACCCCCATGCTAGGCGTCTCAGCCTTGGACGAACCGACACAATCGGGCTGGTCGTGCCCGAGATCGCAACGCCGTTCTTTGCGACCTTTGTCGCCGCCGTCGAGGAAGAGGCCGACCGGCGCGGGTTGACCTTGGCGTTGCACGCGACCCTGAACCGGGCCGAGCGCGAAGTCCTTTATCTCGACGCACTGCGCCGCAACCACATGGACGGTTTGATCTTTGTGACCAACCACGCCGGCACCGATCCGTTGGCCGAGATCATCAACCAGAGCAGCAAGGTGGTGGTGGTGGACGAAGACGTCCCGGGCGCCAGGGTCCCCAAGCTGTTTTGCGACAACGAGGCGGGCGGCTATCTCGCCGGGCGCTGTCTGGCGCAGGCCGGGCACCGCCATGCGATGTTCGTCGGCAGCGACGACGCCATGATCAGCGGCGCGCGACGGTTTTCCGGCTTTCGTCGGGCCATGCAGGAAAACGGGTCCGACGTAACGATCGAACGTTTTTCGCGCGCCTATACCGTGGAATGCGGGCGCGAGGCCGGCCGGCATTTCCTGAACGCTGCCCCCCGCCCCACCGCGATCTTCGCCACCTCGGACGAGATTGTCGTCGGCCTGATCGAAGTTCTCCGGGATGCCGGAATTTCCATCCCCCGGGAGGTCTCTATCGTCGGATTCGACGATATCGGCCCCCTGCACCTGTTCGCACCGGCCGTGACAGCGGTGCGTCAACCGATCCGTCGGCTCGGCAAGCGAGCGCTCGAACTGTTGCTCGATACGGATGCGGCCACCGCAGAAAATCTCCCGCAAGAGGAGTTGCTGCCTGTCACCCTGATCGAACGCGACTCCGTGGCAGCGCCGTTCGGAACCTGAACCAGCCACTTCCAACAGAGAGACCTGACATGACCCCCCAGACCCTTACCCGCCGCAGCCTTGGTGTCTTGCTCGGAACCGGTATTATCGCCGCCGCGCTGCCCGCCCTGGCACAAGAGGCAAAGACCTTCGCCCTGATCCAGATCAACCAGGAAGCATTGTTCTTCAACGAAATGAACCGCGGCGCCCAGGCCGCGGCCGATGCCGCCGGTGTCAATCTGGTGATCTTCAACGCCAACAACGATCCCTCGGCCCAGAACAACGCCATCGAGACCTATATTCAGGAAGGTGTGGACGGCTTTGCTGTCGTCGCCATCGACGTGAACGGCATCATGCCGGCGGTCGAGCAGGCCGGTGCGGCGGGTATCCCGGTGGTCGCCATCGACGCCATCCTGCCCGAGGGCCCGCAAAAGGCCCAGATCGGGGTCGACAACGCGCAGGCCGGCGCCGATCTGGCTGCCTATTTCAATGCAAATGGCCAAGCCGGCAAGATGGGTGTCGTGGGTGCGCTGAACTCCTATATCCAGAACGTCCGCCTCGATGGTTTCAAGGACGCCCTCGATTCCGGTAAGGCAGAGGTCATCGGGATCGTCGATGGCCAGAACGTTCAGGACGTCGCCCTTGGTGCCGCCGAAAACCTGATGACCGCCAACCCGGACATGACGCTGGTCTATGCGACCGGCGAGCCGGCGATGGTGGGCTCCGTGGCCGCCGTGGTCAGCCAGGGCCGTCAGGCCGATGTGGCGCTTTACGGCTGGGACCTGACCGCGCAGGTGATCGATGGCATCGACGCGGGCTTCGTGAAGGCGGTGATCCAGCAGGACCCGGCCGGCATGGGCGCGGCTGCGGTCGACGCGCTGGCCACCCTCAGCGCAGGCGGCGAGGTCGACGCGACTATCTCGGTTCCGGTCGCAATCGTGACCAAGGACAATGTCGACGATTTCCGCCCGCTGTTCCAGTAAGGGGCAGTCTCGTGTCAGACGTGATCCAAACAGTGGAAGGGGCATCGCCCCTTCCTTCAGGAGCGGCCCGGCCGCCGCTCCTGAGCCTGCGCAACATTCACAAGACCTTCGGCTCGCATCAGGCGCTGCGCGGCGTCGATCTCGATATCCTGCCCGGTGAATGCCTCGGCCTGATCGGCGACAACGCCGCGGGCAAGTCCACCCTGTCGAAGGTCATTTCCGGGACCTACGTCCCCGACGAGGGCAGCATTGCCATCGATGGCAAACCCGCCCGCTATCACAGCCCGGCCGAGGCGCGGGATCTGCATATCGAGATGGTCTATCAGGATCTGAGCCTGTGCGATCATATCGACGTGGTGGGCAACCTCTTCCTCGGGCGAGAGCTGCGGCACGGCCCGTTTCTCGATCAGGCCCGGATGCTGTCCGAGGCCGAGAAGATGCTCGCCGCGCTGGAAATTCGCATTCCGCGCCTGACCGCCAAGGTCGAGAAGCTGTCGGGCGGCCAGCGGCAGGCCATCGCCATCGCCCGCGCGGCCAGTTTCGAGCCGCGCGTGTTGATCATGGACGAACCCACCTCGGCGCTTGCGGTGGCCGAAGTCGAGGCGGTGCTGGAACTGATAAACCGGGTGAAGGCCCGCGGCGTTGGCGTGGTGCTGGTCACCCACCGGATGCAGGATCTGTTCCGGGTCTGCGACCGGGTCGCCGTCATGTACGAGGGGGCCAAGGTGGCAGAACGACAGATCGGCGAAACGAACCTTCAGGACCTCGTGGACCTTATCGTCGGAAAGGGAGGCGCCTGATGGCCACCTATACCGAACGCCAGAAGGGCTCGGCGCTTGCCGATTTCGTCACCGATCACGCGCAGGTGCTATCCATCGCGCTGTTTTTCGCGGTTTGCGCGTTGTTCTTCGGCGTGATGACCACGACATTTCTGACCACCGGCAACATCCTGAACGTCCTGCGTCAGGCAGCCCCGATCCTCGTGGTCGCGGTCGCGATGACCCTCGTCATCACCACGGCAGGCATCGATCTGTCGGTGGGCTCGCAGGTGGCGCTTATCAACGCGCTGACCGCCATCACCATCGCCGCCGGTGTGCCCTGGCCCATCACCGTGGTGCTCATGCTGGTCATGGGCGCGATTGTCGGTGCCGCGCAGGGGTGGTTCGTGGCCTATCAGGGCATTCCGGCCTTCATCGTGACGCTCGCGGGCCTGTCGATCCTGCGCGGCGTGGCGCTCTTGCTGACCGAGGGCTATTCGATCCCGATCCGCGATGCGGCCGGGTTCTTCTGGATCGGGCGCGGCACGATTGCCGGCATGCCGGTGCCCGCAGTGCTGTCGATTATCGTGGCGATTCTGGGGTTTGTCGTGATGATGCGCACCCGGTACGGACGGCGGGTCGTCGCGGTCGGCTCGAACATGGAGGCGGCGCGGCGGGTCGGCATGCCCGCCAAGGCGATCCTCGCCTCGGTCTATGTCGTCTCGGGTGTGGCAAGCGCCATCGCCGGGATGCTGATTGCGGCGCGCCTCGGCTCCGGCTCCTCGAACTCCGGTCAGGGGTTCGAATTGCAGGTCATCGCGGCCGTGGTGCTGGGCGGGACCTCCCTGATGGGCGGCAAGGCGTCGATGCTGGGCACGGTGCTGGGCACGATGACCATCGCAGTCATCGGCAACGGGCTGATCCTGATGCATATCTCGCCCTTCTTCACCCAGATCGTCACCGGCACCATCATCCTCGTTGCCATCTGGATGAACACCCGCCTGTTCGGCCGGAACTGGAAATTCGGAAGGAAAGCGAAATGAGTACCGAACTGTCCGAGGCGCATGTCGGATCGGGCAAGGTCATGACGGTGGACGGGCCGATCCCGTCCGCCGCACTTGGCCACACGCTGATGCACGAACATCTGCAAAACGATTGCAGCTGCTGGTGGAACCCGCCGAAAGAGCCCGAGCGCCAGTATCTGGCCGAAGGCCCGGTGCGCATCGAAATCCTGTCCGAGCTGACGCAGGACCCCTTCGTCAACAAGCACAATATCGCGCTGGACGAGCTGGACCTGTGCATCGAGGAGGTGAAGAAATTCACCGATGTCGGCGGACAGACCATTGTCGATCCGACCTGCCGCGGGATCGGCCGCGACCCGATGAAACTGCGCCGGATCTCGGCTGAGACCGGGGTGCAGGTGGTGATGGGCGCGGGCTATTACCTGGCCAGTTCCATGCCCGACAGCGTGGCTGGCCTGAGTATTGACGACATCGCCGACGAGATCGTGGCCGAGGCGCTGACCGGCGTGGACGGCACCGACGCCCGGATCGGCCTGATCGGCGAAATCGGCGTCTCCTCGGATTTCACCGAACTCGAGGACCGCTCGCTGCGCGGTGCGGTGCGGGCGCAGGTGCGCACCGGCCTGCCGCTGATGGTGCATCTGCCGGGCTGGTTCCGGCTGGGCCACAAGGTGCTCGATATCGTCGAGCAAGAGGGCGGCAACCTGAACCACACCGTGCTCTGCCACATGAACCCCTCGCATATGGACCCGGACTATCAGTCCGGGATCGCAGCACGCGGGGCCTTTGTGGAATTCGACATGATCGGCATGAGCTATTTCTATGCCGACCAGCAGGTGCAATGCCCGTCGGATGACGAGGTGGCGCGGGCGATCGTCGGTCTGGCAGAGCGGGGCCATATGGACCGGCTTTTGCTGAGCCACGATGTCTTCATCAAGATGATGCTGACCCGTTACGGCGGCAATGGATACAGCTTTGTCACAAGGCATTTCCTGCCGCGCCTGAAACGCCACGGCATGAGCGATGCCGATCTTGAAACACTGATGGTGACGAACCCCCGCCGGGTGTTCGACGCCACGATCTGACACGACAAACAAAGGTAAGAGCAATGACCACGAAGGTACTGCTGGTTGGCGAAAGCTGGGTCACCTCGGAAACTCACTACAAGGGCTTCGACCAGTTCGGCAGCGTCCATTTCCACCTTGGCGCGAAGCCGCTGGTGGACGCCTTGAAGGGCACCGAGTTCGAGCTGGACTACATGACCGCGCATGAAGCTGCCGAAGGATTCCCCTTCGAGATGGAGGGGTTGAAGAAATACGACGTCATCCTGTTGTCCGATATCGGTGCGAACACCTTCCTGCTGCCGCCGGCTGTCTGGCAGCGTTCCGAAACGGTGCCGAACCGCCTGCGGCTGCTCAAGCAATGGGTCGAGGACGGCGGCAACCTGATGATGATCGGCGGCTATTTCTCGTTCCAGGGCATCGACGGTCGGGCACGCTGGCGCAAGACCCCGGTCGAGGACGTACTGCCGGTGACCTGCCACCCGTGGGATGATCGGGTGGAGGTGCCCGAAGGCGCCATGGCCGAGGTCCTGATCGCCGATCATCCGACCATGGCCGGGCTCGACGGTGCCTGGCCGCCGATCCTGGGGGTGAACGAGGTGGAGCCACGCGAGGGTGCCGAAATCGTGGCCCGGTTGCCCGTGGATCAGGGCGGTCACCCGCTGCTGGTGCTGGGAACCTTTGGCAAGGGGCGGACGGCCGCCTGGACCTCCGATATCGGCCCGCACTGGCTGTCGCCCTCGTTTTGCACCTGGGACGGCTATGCCAGATTGTGGAAGAACCTTCTGGGCTGGCTTGTCGCGCGGGATGCGTGAACGGGCGCCTCAGGGGGCCTTCAGGATCTCTCGCATCTCCTGCGGCGTGGGAAAGGCGCTGACGGTGCCCGGGCGCATCACCGTCAGCGCGGCGGCGGCGGCGGCATGGCGCAATGCCCGGGCATCGAGAGGCACGCCCCGCAGGCCCGCCGAGGCCAGCGCCACCCCGAGGAAACAATCGCCCGCGCCGGTGGTGTCGACGGGATCCGCCGGCACGGCCGCGACCTCGGTCGTTCCGGCGGCATCGACCAGCACAGCCCCCTGTGGTCCGCGCGTCAGCACGACCTGCGCGACACCCGCCTGCCGCAACCGCGCTGTGCCACCTGTCAACTCTGCCTCGCCGGCGTTCAGGAACACGATCTGCGCGAGGGGCAGCAAAGCGTCGAAATACGGCTGGAGCGGCGAGGGATTTATCGTGACGACAAGGCCAAGATCCCTTGCGCGCCGCACCAATGCCGCGGTCGTCTCGGCGCTGAGGTTGCCCTGCAGCACCAGCATGTCGCCGGGATGGCCCGCCTCGATGGCAGCACAAGCCACCTGCGGGGTCAGTGCGACGGCGGCGGCATTCGTCGTGA
>NZ_QMEK01000006.1 GCF_003390845.1 Tropicimonas sp. IMCC34043
CGATGGCATCGAGCTCTTTTTGCAGCATGGCAAAGGGGTCGTCCGTCGCCAGGGCATCGCGCGCGGCCTGATGCAGGAACCAGTCCAGATTGGCGCTGGAGGCGGGCGAGATCGACATGCAGTTCCATTGCCCCGGCATCAGCCCGTTGCGGGTCAACCAGCCGGGCGAGGTTTCGGGGCGCTCGCGCAGGGCCTCGTTGATCGAATAGGTTCCCGAGACCACGGCCAGCTTGCCGGGTCCCGCGATGCCCGACCCCACGGCGCAGGCCGTGACGTCGTGCAGTCCCGCGGCGACGGGAAGGCCCTGTGGCAGCCCGGTCGCCTGTGCGGCCTCGGCGGTGACACGACCGGCGATCTGACCGGGCAGGAACACTTGCGGCAGCGCGTGACGGATCGCGCCCAGACCGAACAGCTCCAGTGCCGCATCGCTGTAGGTCTGGGTCTGCACGTCGGTGAAGGACAGGCTTGCCTCGGTAAAATCGGTGCCGACAATGCCGGTCAGGCAGAACCGCAGCCAGTCCTTGCACGACAGGATCGCCCCGATGCGGGCGAACCCTGCGGGATCGGCGTCGCGCATGTAGGCCAGCAGGGCTGCGGGGAAGGCGGGAAATGGCTGTTGCCCGCAAAGTGCCTGCGCCCGCGCCGAGGTGCCGTCGGCGTCCCAGCCGGCGACGACATCCTGCGCGCGGCTGTCGAGCGAGGTCGCGGCCAGACCCAGCGGCACGCCGTCCCGGTCGAGCAGATAGACCCCGTCACCATGCCCCGCGACCGCGATCGCGGCGGGCAGAACGGCGTGCCCCTCGGCCGCCGCCGCCGCGGCAAGCGCCTCGCGGATCGACCGCGCCGCGGCGTTCCAATGTGCGGTCATATCGCGTTCGACCCGGCGCGGCGCGTCCTTGATCTGCGGCACCGCGCAGTGACCCGAGGCCACGACGGATCCGTCCCGCCGGAACACCACCGACTTGGTCACGGTCAATCCGCTGTCGAGGCCGATCAGATAATCCGTCATGTCTCGATCCTTGCATGTCGCAGCCTGTCTTGCAGGCTGGCAAGATAAATCGCCACCAGCATCACCGCGCCGAAAACGACCTGGCGAATGGAGGGCGGCACACCGTAGAGGTTCATCAGGTTCTCGATGATGGCGATCACAAGGACGGCCGCAAAGATGCCGCCGACGTTGCCCTTCCCCCCGGTCAGGGCGGTGCCGCCGAGGATCGCCCCGGCAAAGACCATCAGGATGTCGCCCTCGCCCAGATCCGCCACGACAGATTGCAGGCGCCCGACCTCGAGCACGCCGCCAAGGGATGCCAGCACCCCCGCAAGGACAAAGCACAGGATCTTGGTCCGGTCGATATTGACCCCGGCAATGAACGCGGCCTGTTCGTTGTTGCCGAGGGCCAGGATGTCCTTGCCCAGCCGGTGGCGTTCGACGATCAGCCAGGCCAGCAGGTAGACGCCGATCCAGATCACCACGGCGACCGGTACCACGCCCCAAAGACGCGCGGCCCCCAGCCAGACGAAGCTGTCGGGCAGGTAATAGATCCCCTCCGGGATCAGCCAGACGACGAGGCCGCGCATCAGCAGCAGCGTGCCAAGCGTGACAAGGAAGGGGCTGACCCGAAGCTTGACGGCAAACAGCCCGTTCAGAAGGCCGATGATCCCGCCAAAGACCAGCACGCCCAGCACCGGCAGCACCGGGACGGATTCGAATGGCAGGACCTGAAAGAACAGCACGACCGCCAGGGTCGGCGCCAGGGCAAAGGTCGATTCGAGCGACAGATCCAGCCCGCCGGTCAGCACGACAAAGAACAGACCCAGCACCATGCAGCCAAGCGGCGCCGCAGCCCACATGACGTTCAGGATGTTGCGACTGGAAAAGAAGCCCGGCACCGTCAGACCCACAAGGAACAGGATCGCCAGCAAGGCCCAGATCAGGTGCTTTTCCAGCACCAGAAAAACGAGGTTGCGAAGTTGGATCATGCGGTCGTCTCCACGCCTTGAACGGATTTATAAATGGTATCGACGTCAAAGCCCGGTGCGCCGCGGTCAAGCACGCGCACGACTTCGCCGCGATAGAAGACGAGGATGCGATCGCATATCTCTGTCAGTTCCTCCTCGCTCTCCGAGATCATGATGACCCCGGCGTCGCGGCTCAGGTCCTCGCGGATCAGCTTGAGGATGTCGGGCTTGGCCGAGATGTCGACGCCGCGCGTCGGTTCGTTCAGCAAGATCAGCCGGGGTGCGGTCAGCGACATGCGCCCCAGCAGAACCTTCTGCTTGTTCCCGCCCGACAGCCCGTCGATCATGGCGTGGGGGCTGGGTGTCTTGATCTTCAGTTGCGCGATGATTTCGGCCGTCGCCGTCTCGCAGGCGCCGCGTCCGACGAACCCCATCCGGTTCGACAATGCCGGCAGCCCGGCGATCACCGCGTTTTCAAGCACCGAGCGGTTCTGGATCACCGCCTGCGCCTCGCGGTTCTTCGGCAGGAACGAGATCCCGACCATCTGCGCCGCCTTGGGAGAGGTCAGGACCTGCGGCGCGCCGTCGATCTCGATCTGGCCGCCATAGCCCGGACGCAGGCCATAGAGCGCCTCGACCGCCGTGTCCTTTCCCGACCCTTCAAGGCCGGCAAAGCCGATCACCTCGCCCCTGTGCAGGTCGAGCGACAGCCGATGCAACGTCTTGCCCGACGACAGCTCACGCACCCGCAGCAGCGGCGTTCCGGACGGTCGGGGGCCGGTGGCATGCGTGATACTGGTCGGGCTGACGTCGCCGACAATCCAGTCGGCCAGCTCGCGCGCGGTCGTTTCGGCGGTGTTCAGGGTGGCGACGCGGCGGCCGTCGCGCATGACCGACACGCGGTCCGAAAACCCCATGACCTCGCTCACATGGTGCGAGATCAGCGTGAACGACAGCTCCGGACGTTCGACGATCAGCGCCTTGAGAAGTTGCAGCAGCTCTTCCTTGCGGTCGCTGGTCAGGGAGGCGGTGATCTCGTCCAGCAGGATGGTCGAGGCATCGTCGACAAAGACGGCGCGACCGAATGCCAGAAGCTGCTGGGTTTCGACCGACAGGTCCCCCATCCGGCTGTCGGGGCGCGCTTTCAGGCGCAGCCGTTCGATCACCGCGGCGGTACGGCGACGGGTCTCGGCCGCCGAGGTGAACTGAAACCGCGCGGTCGGATGCCGCCCCATGAAAAGATTGTCCTCGACCGACAGGTCTTCGGCGAATTGCGGTTCCTGGGACACCAGCGCGATGCCCAGCTTCAGGGCGCGGGCGGGGCCCGACTGATCGGCGGTCAGCGCACCGTGCGCGGTGTCGATGCGGCCCTCGGACGGCGTCAACAGCCCCGCGACCATCGACACAAGCACCGATTTTCCGGCCCCGTTCTTGCCGATCAGGCCATGGATTTCACCGCGCGCGACCGTCAGGTCGACCGCGTCCACCGCCACAACGCCAGGAAACCGGCGGGTCAATGCGCGAGCGGCAAAGCTCGCGTCTGGAGAAAGTGTCATGTTCATCATCCATCTGACGCGGCCCATCCGACAAGCGGATGGGCCGACACGACATTATTGACCGTAGTCGGGCAAGGCGCCGTCGGTTTCCAAGGCCATCTGATTGGCCCAGTTTCGTTCGTCGTCATAGGCACTGTCACCCGGCACGGAATAGGCCTGGATCTGGTACCATGGCCCGTCGATCTGCTCGGGCTTCACGATCCTGACCGGGCCCCAAAGCGGGTCCTCTCCCTCCAGCAGCACCTTGCCTTCGCCGGGCAACTCGGTGCCGGACATCAGGTCATAGAGAAGCCGCATCGAGATCTGGCCCTCGCCGGTCGCGGGCTGCACCGACACATGGTCGATCTCGCCACGCGCAAGCGCCTGAAACTCCGGTATGGTGCCGTCGATGGTGGCCACCGGAATATGCGCCGGATCGTCAAGCGGGCTCAGCATGCCCTGCGCGCGGAATGCAGGCACCGCACCGCCGATCCCCATCGTGCCATCGATGCTGGCCACGCCAAGGATTGCCTCGTTCCCGTAGCGAGAGATCAGGTCGTCAACGATCTTGCGGGCCTGACCACCATCGCAGGAGGCCTCGTGTTCCTCGATGACGATATCGGGGTTGGCGGCGGCAATAGGATCAAGGACCGACCGATAGCCGGTGTGCCGTGCAATATCGAACGAGGCGGTAATGATGCAGCGCAGTTCGATGAACACGCCCGGTTCCTGCCGCCAGCCTTCGCCACGCAATTCGTCCAGACGCGCGACAAGGGCCTCTCCTCCCAGTCGTCCGGCGACCTCGTTGTCGAAGGCGACAAAGGTCTGCGGGGCACCGGGCACCCAGGCGTTCGAGGTCACGACGGGTGTCCCGGCCTCGGCCAGTTGGCCCACCATGCCGCGCATCGCCTCGCCGCGCCAGGGAACAAGCATCACGCCATCGACCCCGCGGGCCACCTGCGCCTGCAGCGCGTTCATCTGTTCGCTGACATCGTTTGCGCCGAAGACGCGGAACGAGATCACGTCCCCGGTCTCGGCTTCGATCCGCGCCGCTTCCTGACGCTGACCCATCTCTACGCCGTTGAAGTAGATGTCGTTCGGGGCCCAGCGGATCACCGCGACCTCATAGGTCTCGGCCATTGCAGGCTGGCAAAGCGCCGTCGTCAACGCCACCGCAGCCGCGGTCCATGTCGTGTCCACTCGCATGGTCTCCTCCATCTTGCGAATTCGAGGGGAGCATTGCACGCAGCAAGCAATGTATCAATAATTTTGTTACAAAATCTTCGGCATGGGTCGTTCCGATCGAGATATTCGCCCATGAATGCTAAATTTACTGCGTGACAGCGGCCACTTTGCCATCCTATGTTATCATTAAATATGGTACATTACGGAGGAAGTTTCATGACCGCATCCGCCTTGCGGACCGGCAGATTGTTCAGGCGCGACACTGGCCGCACGCTGATGGTCGCGCTCGATCGCACCCTGCTGGCCGGGCCGTGCCCCCACGCCGAAGACGCCGCGGCCCTTGTCGCACGCTTTGCCGACAGTCCGGTCGAGGCGCTGCTGCTGTCGCCGGGACTGACGCGGCTGGCCGCCGGCGCGCTGGGGCACGCGACGGCCCCGCGCATCGTCACCCGGATCGATTATCCGCTGGTGGCGGACTTCGCCTATCACGGGGCCGAACGGCACGAGATGATCTGCACGCCCGAGGCCGCCGCAGCACTCGGGGCGGATGCGGTGGTGATGTGCCTCGTCTCGGGATACGCGGATGTGCACACCCATGGCGCGAACCTGCGTGCTGTCGGCAAGGCGGCCGAGAGCTGTGCGAGGATCGGTCTTCCGCTTGTCGTCGAGGCGGTGCTGTGGGGAGAGCGTCACGACGATCCGCGCGATGCCGAGGCACTGGCCCGGATCTGTCGGATCGCTGCGGAGCTTGGCGCCGATGTGGTCAAGACCCAACCGCCGGCGACGGTCGAAGGTTTGCGCCTTGTGGTCGAGGCCTGCCCGGTGCCGGTGACAGCCCTTGGCGGCGCGGCAACGGATGCGGACGCAGCCGCCCGGCTGGCCGAACTGGCGATCGACGGCGGCGCACGCGGTTTGGTTTTTGGCCGCAATATCTGGGCGCGGCCGGAGGCGCAGGCATTCTGCGCGACGCTGTCCGATCTGGTGCATCGCTCCTGAACGCAGGGGCGCGCATGCGCAGCCTGCTGGCAAATCGCCATGACTGCCCCGGACAACGAGCGACGTCTGGATCATTCTGCTGAGGCGCACGTGGCAGGGCCGGGCTCAAGATCCGGACGCAATTGTTTCGAAGCCGTGCACAGGTCCCGTCGCCGCCGATCCCCGGTTGGACCCGGGGATCGGGCAAGGCAGAGGGTGCGATTCCCCGAAGCGGACGCATCATCGTGCCCGGATAGGGTACGGGGTTGATCCGTCGCGGTCGTCCACGGAGCCGGATACTTCAGGACCTGCCGGGCGGTCGCGGATCGCGCTCAGCAGGCAGCATCCTTGGGTATTCGCATTCGCTATGCCTCAGTTACTCGGGGCTGCGTTCATGAACTCGAAGGGTTTCGCCTCGACAAAGTGCGCGGCGGCATCTCCGGAGTAATAGTGGCCACCCGCGACTGCCAACTTCATCGGCTTTGCCCCTTCGGAGAGATCGACTTCGGCAAGAGGGACCCAGAACACGTTCGGCATCGTCGCCGAGTCAAAAAAGTAGACGAGGTTTTTCTGATCGGCGACAGTGCGCCAAAGCGTCGAGGCGATATCCGGTTGCCCTGGTGTCGAGATCCCGATTGGAACGCTCACGCCGCGCATCACCGAAATGGACTGCCCCACGGCCTGGTTCGCGTAAGTCTGGCCCGGAACATCCTCTATGAAGTTCGTGCTTTTCTCTTTCGTGACAGCGTCGAGCAGGAAGGAGGCGCGGACGAAACGGTCGGCGGCGTGGATCGTGCCAGGCAGGAAGTTCATTCCGCCGATCTGCTGCCAGTACGCGACGAGTCCAAGCTGCTGATCGTAGGGAGGGGAGTTGGTCATCACCGTGTACTGCTTGCCATGGTGAATCGTCAACTTGCCATCCAGGTATTCGAAGATCGCGGAATCGCCCGTTGGATCGGAGATCGACAGGTGCAGCGTCGCGGCAGAGCCGTTCGGCAGCTTCGGTGCCACGATCCGGAAAGACTTCTCGGTCAGCCCGTCTACCGCCTCGGACACAGTCGCAAAATTGTCGAGCACATATTGGGCCCAAATGCCGACCGACAGCGGCGGGTCGTTCTGGTCGTCCCCGTAATCCGCTTCGGTGAGATAGAGAAGATTGGTGACGAGCCCCTTTTCGTTCATACCGTCGGCCGTGGCCATGTTGTATCCGGAGGCGATCACGCTGCCGTACTTGGAGGTCCATGTCGGCGAGCCGGGTCCGGCGTTGCCGCTGCGGGTCATCCCCCGCGGGAACGCCCAGAGGTCGGTCTGCATGTCCTGCATCCAGTCCATGGAGCGGCCGGTAATGACGGTCCCGTCATCGCCCACATAGACGGTGCGGGTGCACGCAATCGACACGCTCGGCAGCGCCATCGCTCCTGTCAGAAGCGAGGCAATTGCCATCGAAAAGACCTTTCGGCTGGGCAATCTTTGAGACATCTCTTGTTTCCTCCGGACCGCAGCCCGCTTGCCGGTCAGGCTGCCACTATTTGTTGCGGTTGGCATCAAAACCTAATTCTACATCTTGTTTCGTGTCAAGGTTGTATGACCCGCCGATAACACACGTCTCTTTCCATCCATTCTTCAGGAAATGTTGCGGAGCTTGGTCCTGAGGCAGGCTCTTCCGCTTCTTCGATTGTCTTCGACAAGGTCTTGCGACCGTTTCATCTGCCCGATCACGCGATGAGACCGCCATCGACCAGAATGTCGCTTCCGGTGACGTAGGCAGCCTGATCGCTGGCCAGGAACAGGACCGCATTGGCGATGTCTTCCGGTTTGCCGAGACCTCCCAGCGGCACGGTTTCCAGAAAGGCATCCAGTTGGGCCGGGTCGTTTTCATAAAACATTGGCGTGTCGATGACACCGGGGCAGACCGTGTTGACCCTGATCTTGCGCGGCGCAAGTTCGCGGGCGGCGGACCGTGTCATGCCGCGAACGCTCCACTTCGCGCCGGCATAGCCGAAGGTTCCGCCGTAGCCGACCATGCCGCCAATCGACGAGAGGTTCACGATGGAAGCTCCTTCGCTCAGAAGCGGGAGCGCGGCTTTCATGCCCCAAAACGTGCCGAACTGGTTGATCTTCATAATTCGGTCAAAACCTTCGGCGGTTTCCGCCTCCAGCGAGGCCGGCGCATAGATCCCTGCGTTGTTCACAACGACGTCGAGCTTGCCCGCCTCCTGCGAAATCCGTGCCATCGCCGCCGCCCAATCCTCGGGGTCGGTGACGTCGAGCACCAGAGGGATGCAGCCGCTCTGCGCCTCGGGCAAGGTGCGATCGCTGGCATAGACGGTCACGCCCTGCGCAGACAATGCCGCGCAGATCGCGCGGCCAATGCCGCCGGCAGCGCCGGTGACAAGGGCTGTGCGGCCATGAAGCGACGGGTAGGTTGCGGGTGCGGTCATATCGATTTCCTCATTGCGCGGTGAACCCGCCATCCACGGTCAGGACGGCACCGGTCACAAAGCTTGCGGCATCGGATGCGAGGAACAGGACAGCCTCGGCCACTTCACAGGGGTCCGCCGCACGTCCCATCGGCGTGGCCTGCCGGGTCGCTTCGTTCATTTCGGCCGGCTGGGCGCGCACCATTTCGGTGTCGATCAATCCCGGACAGATCACATTCGCCCGCAGGTTTTCGCGTGCATGGGTCACTGCCACGTTGCGCGTCATGTTGATGACCGCCCCCTTGCTGGCGTGATAGGCGATCTGGCCCTGACCACCGACAAGCCCCCAGATCGAGGCGATGTTCACGATCGAGATCGGATGTTTTCCCAACCCCAACCGGGTCACGGCCTGCATGCCAAGCATTACGCCGGTCTGGTTTACCCCACAGATGAAGTCCCAGCCTTCCATGGTGACGTCGGCAACATTCTGCTTTGGAGCGGCCACGCCGGCGCCGCTGACCAGAATGTCGATGGATTGGCTCGCCGCCGCCATTTCTTCCCGCAAGCCAGCCCAGGCATGGGGGTCGGCCACGTCGAGGGAACGATAGCTGACCAGCCCGTCCGCGGCGTCATAGTCCGGCACCTCGGCCATGATGTCTGTCGCTATGACCCTTGCCCCGGCTGCGGCCAACGTTTCGACACAGGCGCGGCCGATCCCTCGGGCCGCCCCGGTCACAAGGGCGCGGCGGCCCTGAAGGTTCATCCTTCTGCTCATGTCAGATCCTTGTCGTTCTGTTCGAAGTGGCGATGTGCCCGGCGCGAATAAGGGTCGGTGAAAGCCCGAACCAGCGACGACACACGCGTGAAAATGCGCTTGGCTCGGAATAGCCGAGCATCGAGGCGATTTCGGCGACCGGCAGATGGACCTGGGACAGCAGGAACATGGACAGGTCGCGACGCATCTCTCCCACGATGTCCGAGAAGACCTCGCCTTCGTTCGCGAGTCGCCGCTGAAGGGTCCAGGAAGACAGACCCAACGCATCGGCAACCACCTCGAGACGCGGTTCGCCAGAAGAGATCTGGCATCGGATCTCGGCACGGACCCGGGCGGACAGGGTCGGCTCCGACCATAGGGTAAAGCCGGCGTCGGTCTTCTGGTCGCGCGCGCGCAGGCGGACGGCGCCGCGGACCACGCGATCCGACAGATAGATGGAGTCGTGTTCCTGGGCAAAAAGCACCGCGGCGCCGAGGACCTCTGCATGACGGCTGCAATCGGCCGGACGCGCATGTTGGAAATGGACTTCGACTGGGGACCAGTCGGGGTCAATCGCCGTCGTCAGATGCAGCACGAGCCCTGCGATGCCAAGCTCTGCCTCCTGCCTGCGCCGGATCGCACGCCCGTCGAGAAAACGTCGGCGCAGCGCCCAGACATCGCCTTCGCGGCAAAGCTCAAGCTTTTCCCAAGGCCTTTGCTCCGCAACCTCGTCGGACAGGCGCGCAATCGCACTTCGCAGGTCGGGCGCCGGCTGGAACGCGGGAAACAGCAACCGACCGGCAGTGGCCGCGAGATCCAGACCGAGCGTCGGGCGAGCTTCGTCTGCAGCGCGGGCCTCGAGGATTTCCCATGCGTCGGGTGCGTTCAGAACCTCCTCGCTGGGCATGAGCCCCGTGAATGAATTCGATGAAATCCGGGTGACTCGCTGCATGTCGTCTCCTGTCCGCCAGACTGGCACGCTGCCCGGTCGACAGCCCGCGGTGTCAGCCTTCGATTTCTGGTGTCCCGACAGTCCTGCAGCAGGCGGATTGGCGAAATACGTAAACCTACCGACCCCTTTCCGAGTCTTCCGCGGAACTTTGTTTTCAGCGGTCAACTGTCGCGGCGCTGTTTCGGCGCAGGTTTGACGCAAGGAAAAAACAGACCACGGACAGACATTGCCAACAAAAGGAGATCTCTCTTGATTGCGACTTCAACCAGGCTGCGACCACTTGCGGCGGTACCGGCAGCGGCGCTCGTTGCAATGCTTGCCGTGCCGGTCTTTGCACAAGACGCCACATGCACGCCCCATGCCGTCGATGTGGGCACTGACACCCCGGTCATGGTCGGCTGTGAACCGCTGAAAATTGCGTTCCTCATCGCCGCCACGAACAACACCCACCTGCAAGCCCAGATCAAGGGCGCACAGGATGCCGCCGCAGAAATCGGCGCCGAGATCAGCGTTTTCGACCCGAACTGGAGCCCGACGACGCAGTACAACCAGGCACAGAACGTCATTTCGGGCGACAGATTCAACGCCATCCTTGCCGAGATGAACGATGGCAACCAGGCCTGTCAGATCATGACGGAAACTGCCGCCGCCGAAGGGGTGCTCGTTGCCGTGGTCAACCAGCCGCTCTGTGGCCGAGGCAGCAACGAAGGCGACGAGCTTTGGGCCCCCGGCACCCTCAACTTCGTGGGTGGCACGCAGGGTCGCGCAGCCTTCCGGGACTGGATCTTCTCGATTGCCGAAGAAAATCCCGGCCCACAGAAAGTCGTCGTTCTGACGGGCCCCGACCTCAACTCGAACACGATCAACACCGATCTTGCGGTCGCCGATGTTCAGGCAGCGTTCCCGGACTTTGACGTGATTACGACCGTGCGCACGGATTATTCGGTGCTGCAAGGCAACGAGAAGATGATGCCGCTGTTCCAGGCCAATCCGGACCTCAACATCTTCATCTCCAACTACTCGGACATGACCCGTGGCGCCGTGCAGGCTGCCCAGCAGACCGGCATCATCGACACGCTCAAGATCTACGATTCCGGCGGAAACAAATGGGCCTTCGAGGCTGTAAAACGCGGTTGGGTAGAACGCACGCGGACAATCGAACCCTACGCAGAGACCTATGAGGCCGTGAAACAACTCGGCGCTGCCTGGGCCGGTCAAGAGGTGCCGCGTTTCACCCTGACCGCCACCACCACCGTTGCCCCGGAAAATGTGGACAGCCTCGAAGCTGAATACTGATCCAGCGAACTGACGCATCCCCCCCCCCGCGGCGCCACCGTCGCGGGGAACCGCTCCATTCCGCACGGCACCGGCGACCGTCACACCGGTCGGAAGCGCTGCGCGACGTCTTGCAACCCCGAAGGGCCCGCCATGGCAACCTACAAAGCGACAGTGGGAAAAGAGACCTTCGGGTTTCCGACGCTCGCCGCCTTGCTTGCGGCCGCAACGCCAGAGCGATCCGGCGATCACCTCGCCGGGATCGCAGCTTTGTCCGAACAGCAACGCGTCGCCGCGCGCATGGCGCTCGCCGATCTTTCGCTGAGCGTGTTTCTGAACGAAGCAGTTGTGGCTTACGCGGAATGCGAGGTGACCCGGCTGATCCTCGACACGCACGATCAGACGGCCTTTGCCGCGCAACCGGCGCGCAATGTTGGCGATCTGAGGAACTGGTTGCTCGATCCGGCGGTCTCGGGTGGCGACATACTGGCTGCATCGCCGGGGCTGACGCCTGAAATGGTCGCCGCTGTGTCCAAGCTGATGCGCAATCAAGACCTGATCCGCGTTGCGCACAAGATCGAGGTCGTGACGGCTTTCCGCAGCACGATCGGTCGGCGCGGAACCATGGCCACCCGCCTTCAACCCAACCACCCCGCAGATGACCTTGCCGGGATTGCGGCGGTCATCCTCGACGGTCTGATGCGCGGTGCCGGGGACGCGGTTATCGGGATCAACCCGGCCTCCGACAGTATCGCGAACTGTATCCGTCTTGTCGAAATGCTCGATGACCTGCGCGAGAAGCTGGCGCTTCCGACCCAAAGCTGCGTGCTGACGCACGTCACCTCGACCATCGACATGATCGCGGCGGGAGCCCCGGTCGATCTGGTTTTCCAATCCATCGCCGGGACCGAAAAGGCCAATGAAGGGTTCGGCCTGCGTCTCGCCGATCTGGCCGAAGCGCAAGAGGCCGCCCTGTCGCTTGGACGCGGCACCGCCGGACAGGATGTGATGTACTTCGAGACCGGTCAGGGATCGGCACTGTCTGCAAATGCACATTCTGGCGTGGACCAGCAGACGTTGGAGGCCCGCGCGCAAGGCGTCGCGCGCGCGTTCCGCCCGTTGCTGGTGAACACGGTGGTGGGTTTCATCGGCCCCGAATACCTTTTCGACGCCAAGCAGATCATCCGGGCGGGGCTCGAAGACCACTTCACCGGCAAGGTGCTTGGCCTGCCGATGGGCGTGGACGTTTGTTACACAAACCACGCCGAGGCGGATCAGGACGACATGGACAGCCTGTCCGTCCTGCTTGCGGTCGCAGGTGTCAACTTCGTCATAACGGTTCCCGGTTCCGACGACATCATGCTCGGCTATCAAAGCCTTGCCTTCGAGGACATCGCATTCCTGCGCGAAACGACAGGACTGCGCCCGGCCCCCGAATTTGAAGCATGGCTCGCCAACCAGGGTCCGAGCGTTGGTGCACAACCGCTTCTTGCGGCGTTCGAACGCATCGGGGTGTCGGCATGAAGGAACCGACGCGCAGCACCCGGTTTGACAAACTGCGCCGCCTGACCCCGTCTCGGGTCAGGTTCGATGCCAGTGATCATGCGCCAGGCCTCGATGCGGTGCTGGACTTTCAGGCAAGCCACGCCCGGGCGCGCGATGCGATCCACCGGTCCGTTGACTGGGACAGTATCATCGCCGACCTCGCCCCACACACCGCGCTGAGGCTTGAGTCCAAGGCAGGCGAGCGCAAGACCTACCTGTCGCGCCCCGATTTCGGTCGTGAACTTTCGGACCGCAGTCTCCTCGCGCTGGACGGGATGCGGGTTGAGGGGCCGGTGGTCGTGCTTGCGGACGGATTGTCATCCTTTGCCGTCCAGAGTCACGGCGCGGCGCTCTTTCAAGCCCTGACGGCCTTGATCCCCGAACTGGGAAACGCACCGGTTTTCCTTGTGGAACAGGCACGCGTCGCCATTGCCGACCAGATCGGTGCGTCGGTTGGCGCCACGGCGACGTTCATGCTGATCGGCGAACGTCCCGGTCTGAGCGTGTCTGACTCACTGGGCGCCTATTTCACCTGGGCCCCGGATCCGGGTCTGCAGGACAGCCGGCGCAACTGCGTCTCGAACATTCATGCCAACGACGGCCTTTCGATCCGGGATGCCGCGGCGCGTCTTGCCTGGGTCTGGCAGGAGGCCCGGAAACTCGGAACCTCCGGCGTCACCCTCAAGGACATGAGCGGCATGCAAAAGGCCATCGCAAGCGAAAGGAGCGGAGAATGACTGTAACCCCGGAGCAAGCCCGGAAACTGGCCTTCAGCGCGACCAACATCACGAAGCGATATGGCGGCACACTGGCCCTGGATCACATCCGCCTCGACGCTGAAGCCGGCATGATCCACGCGCTTGTCGGAGAGAACGGTGCAGGCAAGTCGACCTTCCTCGGCGTGCTCGCAGGCCGCGTCGTTCCGACCGAAGGCGAGATCGAGATCTTCTCGAAACCCCATGTCTTCGGCTCGCCGCGAGAGGCACACCGCCTCGGGATCGGCGCGATCTATCAGGAACTGACCATCGTGCCGCGTCTGAATGCGGTCGCGAACGTGTTTCTGGGGCAGCCCCATGCGAAACGAGGCCTTTTGAGCGAAAAGCGGATGCGCGCCGAATTTCGGGAGGTCTGCGCGCGTTTCGGGGTCGATATTGCCCCGGATGCGGTGGCCGGAACGCTGTCGACGGCAGACCAGCAGATGCTGGAAATCATGCGCGGCGCCCGCTCGGGGGCGGAGCTTCTGCTGTTTGACGAGCCGACGACCTCGCTCGCTCCGCCGGAACGCGAGGGGCTGTTTCAGGTCATGAACCAGTTGCGCGATCAAGGCACCACGATGGTCTTTGTAAGCCACAACCTCGAGGAAGTGCTGGACATCGCAGACACGATCACGGTGTTCCGCGACGGGCAACTCGCGGCCACTGGCCCGCGAGCGGACTGGACCAAGGCCTCGATCGTGCGCGCGATGGTCGGTCAGGACATTGTCGAATACCGCCGCGTGGAACGCGCGAAGGCCGCACCCGGATCACCGCCTCTGATCGTTGCCCGGGGCGTGACCCTGCCGGGTGCCTGCGAAGATGTGTCGTTCGAGCTGAAGGCAGGTGAAATTCTCGGGATCGGCGGACTGGTCGGCTCGGGGCGGTCGTCGCTTTTGCGGTCGTTGGCTGGCGTCGAATCCATGTCCCATGGCGAGTTGATTGTAGACGGTCGCGGTGTCGAATGGCCAACGCGGCCGCGACACGCGATGCGCCATGGAATTGCCTTTGTCCCAGAGGACCGGAAACATCAGGGCCTCGTTCTGGGCATGCGGGCGATGGACAATATAGTCATGTCCAACATCGGCGAGGTCAGCCGGTATGGTGTGATTTCCGAACGCAAGATTGTCGAAAAATCCACCAGCATCGCCCGGGAGTTCGGCTTTTCGGCGGATCGGATCGGCACCATGGTGCGGCATCTGTCCGGCGGGAACCAGCAGAAGGTCCTGCTCGGCAAGGCCCGGTTCTGCGCCCCCAGAGTGCTTCTGGTCGACGAACCGACCCGTGGCATCGACATCGGGGCCAAGGACGAAATCATGTCCACCCTGCGCAGCCTCGCGGACGCGGGCATGGGCATCATCGTGGTGTCCTCGGACCTCGAAGAGGTCATCCAGATCAGTGACCGCATTCTCGTCATGGCCCACGGCCGCGTGGTCGATGAGCTCGATCAATCCGGCGGCCCTGTGCAGGTCACGGACATCCTGAATTCGGCATTCGGAGTTGAACGTCATGCAAGCTAACCCAACCCAGACAGAGTCCGGCGGCGGATTCCGGCGCTATTTCAACCGCGACGCAATCATGCAATACGGCGTCGTGTGGGCCTTTTGTGTCCTGATCCTTCTTGGCGCGATTGCCTATCCCGGCCTGTTCGCGCTGCGCAATATCCAGAACATCCTCAGCCAGTCGGCCCCCCTCGGCATCGTTGCTGTTGCGATGACGTTCGTGCTCATCTCCCGCGGCTTCGACCTCTCGGTCGCCTCGGTCTTCGCGCTTGGCGCGGTGATCTTTGCCAACCGTGCGGATCCCTTCGGGCTATGGGGCGCGGCGCTGACCGTCCTGGCGGTGACGTTTGTCTGTGGCGTGATCAACGGCCTGATCATCACCAAGCTCGATGTGAACCCCTTTGTCGCCACGCTCGGCACCGGGTCGGTGTTTGGCGGCGGGGCGTTTCTCTACTCCAGATCCGCGCCTCAGGTGCCCGACAACTTTGACTTCACAATCCTCGGCACGGGCCGCTGGCTTGGCTGGCCGATCTCGATCTGGATCATGGTCGCGATCTTCCTTGTCGGTGGCTTCGTGCTGTCGCGCACAGTCTACGGCCGCTCGTTGTTCTCGCTGGGCGGCAACGAAGAGGCCGCGCGCCTCTCCGGTATCCCCGTCGATCTGATCCGCGGCTCCACATATGTACTCACCGGCGTCTGCGCAGGGATCGGCGGCATGATCCTCGCCTCCCGCCTCGGGGTCGGTCAGGCCGACATGGGCGGCTCGCTCGCACTCGATGCAATCGCCGTTGTCGTGATCGGCGGCACCTCTCTGCTCGGGGGCGAAGGCGCGATCTGGCGCACGGCCATCGGGCTTCTGATCATCGCCACCCTCACAAACGTCTTTGACAGCCTCGCGATCAACACGAACGTCCAGCAGGTCGTCAAGGGCATCATCGTTATCGCCGCCGTCGCGCTCGATATCTACGCGCGCCGCGTCCGCAAATAATTGCCTTCCCCCAAAAGAAAGGACCTCAAAATGACCAAGGATGTCTCGGTCGCCCTTACCTTCGATTTCGACGCCATGTCGCTTTGGATCGGCACCTTCGGAATGACCTCCCCCAGCGCGGTATCGCGTGGCGAGTTCGGTGCCATCGGCGTGCGCCGCATCATGAAAACATTGGAGGAAGCCTGCATTCCCGCAACGTTCTTCGTCCCCGGCCACACCGCCTATGCCTTTCCGAAAGTGGTACAGGCCATCGCTGAAGCCGGGCATGAGATCGGACACCATGGCTGGGTTCACGAGAACCCGGTTACCGTCACCGCAGAGCGCGAACGCGAGATCATGGCGCTGGGTCTTCAGGCGCTGAACGATGTGGTCGGGATCAAGCCGACCGGCTATCGTTCCCCTGCCTGGGACAACAGCCCGCAAACGCTCGAGCTGCTGTTCGAGAACGGATTCGAATACGAAAGCTCGATGATGGGCAACGACTTTCAACCCTATTGGTGCCGCGTCGGCGACAAATGGAGCGCGAGCGGAAAATGGGAGTTCGGCAAGCCCGTCGAGATGGTCGAAATCCCGGTCGCCTGGCACCTCGATGACTTCCCGATGTTCGAATATGTGCCTGGCTCGAACCAGGCCGTCATCACGCCGCGCCAGTTCCTTGAGATGCTCAAGGACGAGTTCGATTGGCTTTATGAACGTGAAGGCCAGGGCATCTTCGTGCCGACGATGCACCCGCAGGTGATCGGACGCGGTCACCGGATGATCGTTCTGGAGCAATTCATCGACTACGTGAAATCGAAGCCCGGCGTCAAGTTTACCACGATGACCGACTACGCCCGCAAGTGGCGCAAGGACAAGACACCGAGCCTGCCCATGGATGCTGTTTCCTGAGGGATCGGCGCATCGTCGCGAGGCGCCCTGACCGAGCGCCTCGTCCGACCCCTGGTTACGCGACAACAAGGACAGAACATGAAAGACGACCCGCAACCCGACCAGCAGACACTGTCCGGCCTTACCGCGCCTGGGTCCATCACGCTCGACACGTGGGGCATCCCGCACATCCGCGCAGAAAACGAAGCCGATCTGTTCTTTCTGCAAGGTGTGAACGCCGCGCGCGAGCGGCTTTGGCAAATCGATCTGTGGCGCAAGCGGGGTCTGGGTCTGCTCGCCGCCAGCTTTGGCCCCGGGTATCTGGAGCAGGACCGAGCGACGCGTCTGTTTCTCTATCGCGGCGACATGGCGGCGGAATGGGCCGCCTACTCCGAGGATGCAAAAGCGATCTGCACGGCCTTTGTTGCGGGCATCAACGCCTGGGTGGATCAGATCGTCCGCACAGGCGCCGAACTCCCGGTCGAATTTCTGGTTACCGATACCCGACCCGAACAATGGGCGCCCGAGGATGTGGTGCGGATTCGCAGCCATTCGATGATGCGCAACGGCATGTCCGAAGTCATTCGTGCCAACGTGATGGCGCGCGCTGACGCCTCTGTTGACCTGTTGCGTCAGTTCCTCGAACCGCTTCATGACATTGTGGTCCCCGAAGGCCTCGACCTCGGCGCCGTGCCGGTCGAGGCGCTGGATCTGTTCAAGCTGGCGATCGCGCCGGTTTCATTTGAACCCGAGCGGATGGCCGCACCCCTTGCCGAGGCAGGGCAGTGGCGCAAACCCCTGGCGACGGGCGATGTGGTGCGCGACACCAACGGCCAGGGGTCGAACAACTGGGTCATCGCGCCGGAGCGGAGCGCAACCGGAAGGCCGATCATGGCCAGCGATCCCCATCGCGCCCATGCGGTTCCATCGTTGCGCTATATCGCGCACCTGACCTGCCCGACCCTTGATGTCATCGGCGCGGGCGAGCCCTGTCTGCCGGGGATCTGCATTGGCCACAACGGTCATGCGGCCTTTGGCCTGACGCTGTTCTTCGGGCCGGATCAGGAAGACATGCGTGTCTACGAGTTGAACCCCGAGGACCCCAATCAGTACCGCTATGGCGATGGCTGGGAAGACATGACCGTGTTGCGCGAGCCCGTGCCCGTTCGCGGGACCGGGGCCCAGGAGCTGGAGCTTCGGTTCACGCGGCATGGCCCGGTGATCTGGTCGGCCGGCACGACCGCGCTCGCCGTGGAAACCGTCTGGAACACTCCGGGGTCGGCACCCTATCTGAAGTCACTCGCGTCAATGCGATCGCAGGACTTCGCGACCTTTCGGGGCCATATGGAAAGCTGGGGCGTCCCGGCGGCCAACCTCGTCTATGCCGACACCACGGGCGATATCGGCTGGACGACGGCGGGGTTCAGTCCCGTCCGCCCGAACTGGGACGGGCTTCTGCCAACCCCCGGCGACGGTCGGTTTGAATGGGACGGCTTTTATCCGGGCCACAGGCTTCCCCAGGTCCTGAACCCCGCCGTTGGCCATTTCGCCACAGCGAACGAAATGAACCTGCCCGAAGGCTGGGATCAAGGCACGGACCAGATCGGGTACGAGTGGCTGGAGCCCTCGCGGGCGCACCGAATTGCAGAAGTGCTCGACACCCGCACGCCGCATGGGATCTCCGACAGTGAAGCGCTGCAATGCGATGTCCTGTCGATCCCCGCCCGGCGGTTGGTCACCCTGCTCGATGCCGTCGCAGATGTGCCGCACGACGCGCAGGCCCTGTTCAAGGGCTGGGACTATCGCCTGACCGTCGATAGCGCCGCCGCCGCCCTTTTTGAGTGCTGGTGGAGCCGACATTTGCGCCCGGGCCTGTTCGCGTTGGTCACCGACGATCCGGACGTTGCCGCCTGGCTTCTGCCCGGCGACCCTGCCGGCGTGCTCGCCTGCCTCGAAAATCCGGATGCGCGTTTGGGGGATGAACCGAAGGCCGCGCGCGATCGCCTGCTGATCACCACCCTCGACGCGGCCCTGAAAGACTGTCGCTCCATGATGGGCGACGCGCCGTCAACATGGCGTTGGGGCACACTCCACAAGGGCCGTTTCCGAAACGCCCTCGCGCGTCTCGATACCGCGGCCGACTTGCCCCCGATCGACGAAATCGAGGTCCCGGGCAGCGACAGCACCCCGATGAACGCCCTTTACGCAACCTCGGACTTCTCCGTCACACTCGGCGCCTCGGTGCGGCTCGTCATCGAAGTGGGGGATTGGGACAATAGCCGGTTCATCAACGCACCGGGCCAGTCCGGCAACGTGGCGTCCGAACATTATGCGGATCTTTTGGTGCCTTGGGCGAAGGGGGGGTATTTCCCCTTGGTCTACACTGAAAATGCGATCAACGCGGCCGCACAGGTGCGAATCGAGTTCCTGCCGCCTGCATGAATGCCGTGCGACGTGCCCCGCAAACGGGCATGTGGCATGACGTCCGACCGGAAACGCCAGCCTCCGCCCCGTCCTTGACGGGCGGGGGCTTATCGCAATTCTCTTTTTGTGGGAAGGCTCTCAGCTTGGGGGCATCTTGGATTGGAGATGCGACGTGAAAAGTACGAAAGCCGATGTGCCAGCGCAGACGTACATATCCGCCACGGTCACCCGTGACGGCGCGATCAACGTCACCTCCACCGATGCGGACCAGGCAAACTTCTTTGAAGAAAACGCCATACTGGCCGCGCATGCGCGTCGTTTCCTTGCGTCTGGCCGCACAACTGTCAGGTACACCTTCATTGACGACGCCGAACTCTGGCACCTCGTCTCGATGCACGCCTTGCCGGATGCGTTTGGCAAGGAGATGGGACGGATTCAGGTCCATGTGAGCACGTCCTCGCCCTTCGGCCTGACGCTTCGTGAACTGGACGTGTTGACGCTGATTGCGGCCGGGCACGCGAACCAGCACGTCGCGGATTGTCTCGACATCAAGCTGCGCACCGTCACCACGCATGTCGAGCACATACTCGTCAAACTTGGCAGATTGACCCGAACTGCGGCGGCAACGCTTGCGGTTGATTATGGGCTCTTGCGGTTGCCCACGCCGGGCGGGGGGCGCAATCTTCAGCCGCTGACTGCGGGGCTCCTCGACGTCGAGGAACCTGTCAGTCCGGTATCGCGGCGCCGGGCCGTTGCGAACCGCCCCAAACCGATCACCATCGGGACGCCTCTCAGCCTCAAGGGGCTCGCGGCCTCCGATGCCCGTGAAATGATGATGAGCGCTCGCCTGGCCGTAAGCGAAATCAATGCCGCCGGTGGCGTATTGGGACGGCCGCTCGAACTGCATGAAGTGTCCTGCGACATCGGGGATCCAGGCAGTGTCCTGCGCGCGGTCGACTACCTGATCGACCAGGAAGTCGATGCGATTGCCAGCGGCTATTCCGTCGCCGAAATCCAGATACAGGACCGGATGGCAGATTATGGCGCGCCCTATCTGCACTGTGCGACAATGGAGGCAATGGTCGAGCGGGTCCGGCAGGAACCGGACCGGCTGAGCAATATCTTTCAGATCTGCCCCAGCGACACAGGGTATGGACCGCGCTTCATCCAGTTCCTCGATCAGCTCGAGGCATCCAGGCAGTGGACCCCGCACAATCGACGCATCGCGATCATCCAGCCCAAGTGGTCCCAGATGGATATCGGGATCGATCGCGTCGAGGCCATGGCCGAGCGCCGCGGGTTCAAGCTCGACGTCATCAACGACCTGCCGGTCAAGAATATCGACTGGACCGATGTTCAACGGCGCCTGCACAATATCGACCCCTGTGCGGTCTTTCTGGCCTATTATTTTCCTGAAGAAAACATCGCGTTCCTGCGAAACTACCTCGCAGATCCCGGGCAGGCATTGATCTACACGCTCTATGGCCCGTCAATTCCGGCCTATCGGGAAGAGCTTGGGGCTGCTGCAAATGGCGTGATCTGGGCCACGACAACCGGGCGCGCGGATACGATTGCGAACACGAATTTCGAGAGAGCCTACAGAAATATGCATGGCCGCGATCCCGGCCATTCCCACGCCGGGCTCGCCTATGACCGCGTTCACCTTCTCGCGCGGGCCTGGCATGAAACCGGCGATCCACGCGGGTTTCGCCTGGTGTCGGACGCCTTGCGGAAGGTTCCATATCGTGGCGTGAACGGCATGTACTTCATGGACAACGCCGGACAGTCCGTGAGTTCGCCCGATCTGTCTTCGGTCGATCCTTCGCTCAGCCACCCCCACCTGATCTTCCAGATCCAGAATGGCCGACAGCAACTCTTGTCGCCTTCCGCCATCGAAGACCGGAACTTCCTTGTGCCTCCGTGGTTTGGCGCTGTTGCGTGAACCGGGTGAGGGCCGAGGTTTCCCTTTGCCCCGCCGCACGTGCCATCATCAGGGCCTGACCGGCCGGAGGACCATTGCTAGCGTTGCTTCGGCGGCGCCGTCGTTGCGCGCATCATCAGTTCCACGTCGAGTCTGGTTCTGACGACGTTCAGCGAATCCGGACTGGCGATGGCGTCGATCAGATGCCGGCCGGCCAGAGATCCGATGCGGCCGGCCGGGATTCGCACGGTCGTCAGGGCCGGCATCATGTCGGCCGACCCGGCGAAGTCGCCGATGCCGATGATCGAGATGTCGCGAGGAACGTTCAGCCCGAGCGTCATCGCGGCCGAGACAGCGCCTTGCGCGATCACGTCGTTGCCGCAGAGCAGGGCCGAGGGCGGCTCTGACCGGCGCAGCAGATCCAGACACACCGATTTCGACTGCGCGATGCTGTAAAGCGAACGGCCCATCCATTCGACCGGGACGTCGATGCCGACGGCGGCAAAGGCGGCTGTCGCCCCTTCGAACCGTGCCCGGGCGCGGTCGTTCTCGGCCGTTGGCGGAAAGACGATGCCGATCCGGCGATGCCCGAGAAGAACGAGGTGTTCCGCGGCTACCCGTCCGGCCTCGGTGTTGTCGGCGCCGACGCTGGAGATCGGCGAGTCGGGCGCATAGCTCCAGATCGCGAGTGCGGGAACGCCCTGCTGCTCGATCAGCCGATAGGTATCGGCGCTGTGATCCAGCCCGATCAGCGCCACCCCGTCGACCCGATGTTCGAGCAGTTTTCGGAGCACGTTGTATTCGGTTTTCAGATCATAGCCATGGGTCGCCAGAAGGACGGTGAATCCTTCTTCGCTGACCGCGTCGCTGAACGCCTGGACGACCTCGGCGAAGATCGCGTGATCCACGGTCGGAACGATCAGGCCGATGGTCGCGCTTCGCCGTCCATGCATTGTCTGGGCCGCGCGGTTGCGGATGTACCCGGTCTTGCGGATCGCCGCGTCGATCTTTTTCCGAGTCGCCGGATGCACCAGATCGGGGTGATTGATCGCGCGAGACACCGTTGCCGGCGAGACCCCGACAAGGCGGGAAACGGAAACGATGTCTATCTTTTCGCCTTGTTTTTTCATGGCTTTTTCAGACATTTCTGGAAATATATGAAAACATTTGCAAAACTATTTTCATGACCTAGTTTGGAAGTCAAGCGCCGGGACAGGTTTGAGGAAAGCGACCCCGGCGCGGGAGGGGAAATCGATGTTCGAGCAATTCAGCCGTCCTGCGCCAGCAATGGCGGGGACTGTCCCGGGAGCCGTTGTTCCCACGTCAGGCGCAACGTCTGGCAGGTCTCGCAGGTGTCAGGAGGGGTCTGGCATAGGGCGACCGTCGGGCTGGTCGGCCAGATATCGGAATGCATCGGCCGGTTGCCGCATCGAGCAGGGGTTCGACGCCTGCAGCAGACGGCGGCCCCATGCGGCGTCCAGCGTTTTGCCTTGGGAGTGACTGCCATGAATGTTCACGACGATACCGTCGCCGTCGATCAGGTGATGGCAAAGGCCCGTGCGGCCCAGGCTGCCTATGAGGCGGGCGGAAGCCAGGCGCGTTATGACCGGGCCGCGCAGGCTGTGGCCTGGGCGATCATGGAACCGTCGCGCAACAAGGCCCTTGCAGAGCTGGCTGTGCGGACGACGGGCCTTGGCAATGTTGCCGACAAAATTACCAAGAACCACCGCAAGACGCTGGGGCTGATGCGAGATATCGGGGTCGTGCGGACATACGGTGTTCTTTCCGACGATCCGGAGACCGGCATAACCGAGATCGCACGTCCGCTCGGCGTGATCGGTGCCGTCGTGCCCTCGACCAACCCGGCCGCCACCCCCGCCAACAACATCATCAATGCGGTCAAATGCGGCAATGCGATCATCCTGTCGCCATCGCCCAAGGGTGTCGCCTGCTGCGAGCTGCTGCTGGACTATATCCACGCCGAATTCGACAAGATTGGCGAGGACCGGGATCTGGTGCAGATGATCCCTGCGCCCGGTGGCAAGGCAAGAACGCAGCGGCTGCTGGAGACCGCCGATCTTGCCGTCGTGACCGGCAGTCAGGACAATGTCCGGCGCGCCTATTCCAGCGGGACGCCAGCCATCGGCGTCGGCGCCGGTAACGTGACCGTCATCGTCGACGAGACTGCCGATCTGGCCGCAGCCGCAAGCAAGATTGCCGCCTCCAAGACTTTTGACAACGCCACCTCGTGCTCTTCGGAGAACGCGCTTGTGGTCGTGGACGCGATCTATGACGCATTTCTGGACTGCATGGCCGCAGAGGGCGGCGCAATCCTGCCGTCCTCCGAAGCGCCTGGCATCATCGGTCGGCTTTGGCCGGACGGTCACCTGAGCCGCGAGATCATCGCCACGGATGCCGATGTGATGATCGAAAAGCTCGGCCTTCGCGGCAAGGTGCCCGAGGACACCCGCTTCATCGCGGTCGAGACCGCGGGCATCGGCCCGGACCATCCCCTTTCAGGCGAAAAGCTCAGCCGCGTCGTCGCGCTTTACCGCGCCGAAGACTATGATGACGCCGTCGAGATCACCCGACGCATCCTGTCGCATCAGGGGGCCGGTCATTCGATCGGCATCCATACCGGCGATCCGGACCGTCCCGGCGCCCTTGGCGGCCAGATACCGACGTGCCGGGTGATCGTCAATCAGGCGCATTGCTTTGCTACCGGCGGTTCCTTTGACAACGGCATGCCGTTCTCGTTGTCGATGGGTTGCGGCAGCTGGGGCGGCAACTCGATCGACGATAACCTGCACTGGCGGCATTTTCTTCAGAAAACGCGGATTATCCGGCCGATCCCCCCGCGCGAGCCGTCGCTTGACGAGATATTCGCAGACTATTGGGCGGAGGCGGGCAAATGAGGCTGCTCGCGTCGTCCCCTCCCGAAGGCACGGTGCGCGACTGGCTCGATTATCGGGCCGAAACAACGGGCCAGACGACCAGTCATCTGTTTCCGGACGGCGCGCCACATCTGACATGGGGCGAGCTGCGCGACGGGGCGGCCGATATCGCCCGGCACCTCACCGGCCTTGGCATCGCGAAGGGCGATAGTGTGGCGCTCATGGTGCCCAACAGTCGCGAAGGCATCCTGTGTCTGTTCGGGGTGTTCTACGGCGGGTTTCGCGCCACGGTGATCAATCTTGCCGCCGGGTCGGAGGCGGTCGGCTATGCGCTGTCCCATTGCGAGGCCGGCTATGTGCTGGTCGGCTCGGCGCAGCAGGAGTTATTCGAGAGCGCGACTGCCGCGCACAAGGTCGACGCCCGCCCGATCCGGGTGGCAAGCGAGATCGAATGGCCGCAGGCGAGCGTTGCCGGGACGCTCCACGACCACACCGCCGAAGATGACGCGCTGCTCATGTACACCTCCGGGACGACCGGGCGGCCAAAGGGCGTGGTGCACTCTCACCGCAGCCTTCTTGCCGGCGGCTGGACGACGACACTCGCCCATGAACTCGGTCCGGACGACCGCGCGCTCTGCGTCCTGCCGATCTGCCACATCAACGGATTATGCGTGACGATCATGGGGCCTCTGGTTTCGGGCGGAACGGTCGTGATTTGCGACCGGTTTTCGACGGCGCGGTTCTGGTCGATCTGCGCAACCTGCGAGGTGACGTGGTTTTCGGTGGTGCCGACGATCATCTCGTATCTCATTCACGGCGAGGCCGATCCTGACGCGGCGACGCGTGCCCGCATCCGGTTTGGCCGGTCCGCCTCGTCCCCGCTTGCGCCCGAGGTTCAGGAGTTCTTTGAACGCCGCTTCGACATTCCGATTGTTGAGACAATGGGCCTGACGGAGACCTCGGCGCAGATCCTGTCGAATCCGTTGCCGCCGGGCGTGCGCAAGCTGGGATCGCCCGGCAAGGCCTATGGCAACGAGGTGGCGATCCTGTCGACGGCGCGGGTGCCACAGCCGCCGGACGTCGAAGGCGAGATCGCGGTCAGGGGGCCGAATGTCATGCGCGGCTATCTCAAGAACCCCGAAGCGACGGCGGCCGCACTGATCGGCGACGGATGGCTTCTGACCGGAGATCTGGGAAAAATCGACAGCGACGGCTACCTTTTCGTCACCGGACGCCTCAAGGAACTGATTATCAAGGGCGGAGAAAACATCGCCCCCCGCGAAGTCGACGAGGCGCTTTATGCGCATCCCGATGTGATCGAGGCCGCGGCGTTCGCGCGCCCCTGCAAGAGCTATGGGGAAACTGTGGAGGCAGCCGTCAAGCTGCGCGAAGGCTCGGCACTGACGCAAGAGGACCTGATCCGCCTGTGCCAGGACCGGCTGGGCCGGTTCAAGAGCCCGGACGTCATTCATATCCTCGACGACCTGCCGAAGGGCCCATCGGGGAAGATCCAGCGGCTGAGGCTTGCGCAGATAACGGGGTAAACGCATCCAGACCGAAAGACGGGGGAGGGAAATCGGGAGGGTTGACGCGGTTGCGTCATGAGTGACGACCAGGTCCCCTGGGATAAAAAAGTGCAGAAATTCAGGGAAATACAAAGGGAGGAACACTGTATGATCCGCAAATCGAACACCAGAATGGCACTGGGCCTGTCGCTCGTTGCAGGCACGCTTGCCTTCGCGACGGTAGCACCTGCGCAGGACTATCCGAACCGACCCATAGAACTGATCGTGACCTTCGGTCCCGGCGGCGGCGCCGACCTGATGGGCCGGCAAATGGCCCGTTTCCTCGAAGCGCCGCTTGGCGTACCGGTTCCGGTCTCGAACGTTGCCGGTGCATCGGGAAATGCCGGGCTGACGGCGCTGCGGACCAACGCGGCGGACGGGTATACGATGGGCACGCTCATCTCGCTCACCGTCGCCTCGTGGGCTGCCGGGCTTGGTGACAACGAACCCGAGGATTTCCGCGTCATCGCGGTCGCGCAAAGCTCGCCCTCCTTCCTGTTCGTGTCCTCAAACAGCCCCTACAAGACTGCCGAGGAGCTTTTCGCCTACGCGCGGGAACATCCCAGCGAGATCACTGTGGCGACCTCGGGTTATGGCACTCAGGATGACGTGACGCTCAAGATATTGTCCGATGCCGGCGTCGCGCTGGCGAACGTTCCACTGCAGGCGCCTGCCGAGCGTTATGCCTCTGCGATCGGCGGTCACACCTCGGCGATCTACGAGGAGCCCGGTGACGTTGCGCAATTCGTGGAAGCCGGACAACTGATCCCCGTGGTGGTCTTTGATACCGAACGGCATCCCGAGTTTCCCGATGTCCCGACCTCGGCCGAGCTTGGCATCGACATCTCCGGCCTCGACAACTTCCGCAGCATCGCGGTTTCCGCCGACGTGCCGGACGAGATCGTCGCCAAACTGCAATCCGCGATCCTCGACGTCGCGGCCTCGGACGAATGGCATGCGTTCTGCAAGAAGACCTACACCTGCATAGAGCCGGTGACCGGAGAGGCCGCGCAGGCGATGGTGCGTGATTTCAAGGATGTCATCGCGGCGAAGCTCGGTTCCTGAGGGCGGTCGCGTGGAAAACCGATTGACCTCGGACCACCGGACCGATGCGCAGGTCGGACGGGCGCAGTCGTCCGGCCTGCGTGTGCTGCTGCCGACGGTCTTGCCGGCGATGCTTGTTGTGCTGGGACTGGTCCTGCCCCTGTTCATGTTCGAGGGCGACCAGCACCCGAGCAAGATCGGCCTTGGCCCCGGGGCGTGGCCCGATGCCATCCTGAAGGGGATGTCCTTTTTTGCGGCACTTTGGCTCGCGCGCGAAATATGGGTGCTCGGACGTGCGGGCCGGACGACAACCCTGTCTCCGCCGGATGACGATCTTTCCTATTCCTATGCCAAGGCCATTGGCGGCCTCGTCATGATCGTCGCCTATGGCTGGCTGCTGCCCCTGACCGGCTTTGCGCTGACCACCGCCGCCTTCATCGCGCTTTGGTGCGTCTTTGGCGGCGTGCGCAAGCCTCTTGTCGTCATCCCCGTCTCGCTTCTCGGCACCTATGCCCTGTTGTGGGTGTTCATGGGGCTCGCGTTGATGCCGCTCAGCCGTGGGGTCGGCGTCTTCAATAGCTTCAGCATCGCTCTGTTGCAGCTTCTGGGCATCTACTAACAGAAAAGGCCCGAAACATGAGTACGATCCATCTTTTGGCCGGCGGCTTCCAGGCTGCGTTCCAGTTCTGGCCGTTCCTGACCATTGTCACGGGGCTGCTCGTCGGCGTCGTTGCAGGCGCGATCCCCGGCATCTCGTTCGTCAACGCGATGGCCATGGCATTGCCGTTCACCTATGTCATGGAACCCACCCAATCCATGCTGTTTCTGGGCGGGATCTATGTCGGGGGTGTGTTCGGCGGATCGATCTCTGCGATCATGATCAACGTCCCCGGAACGCCCGCGTCGTTGCCCGCCACCTGGGAGGGCTATCCCATGACGCGGCAGGGCAACGTCAAGCGGGCGCTGGCAATCGCGGTCACCGCCTCGGCAACGGGCGGGCTGGTCAGTGCGCTGGTTCTGGCGTTCCTGTCGGCGCCCTTTGCGACCTTCGCGCTGCGGTTTTCGCAACCCGAGTTCTTCGCGGCAACGCTTCTCGGTCTGGTCAGTGTCATCGCCATTGCCAAGGACCAGCCGCTGGTCACGATGGTTTCCCTGCTTCTCGGCATCGCCGTCGGCACGGTTGGTGTCGATCCTCTGTATGGTCAGGCGCGGTTCACCTTCGGTGTCCCGGAGATGGAAAGCGGCGTCCGCTTTGTCGTCGTGATGATCGGCCTTTTCGCCATCGGCGAAGTGGTCGATCTGCTGGCGACCAATCGCGACCTGCGGCCGAAGAAGATCGACGGCAAGGGCCTTGGCGTGAGCTTTCGGGACATCCTGAACGTGAAAGGGGCGATCCTGCGGGGAACCGGGCTGGGGTGCATGATCGGCGTCATTCCGGGCGCCGGCGCGACCCCGGGGGCAGTCATTGCCTATGGCGTCGAGAAACAGGTGTCAAAGCGCGGGAAGGAATTCGGGACCGGCGTGGATGAAGGGCTGGCGGCGCCGGAAGCGGCCAAGAATGCCACAACCGGGGCCGCAATGGTGCCGCTGCTGACGCTTGGCATCCCGGGCAGTGCGGCGACCGCAATCATGCTGGCCGCGATGATGCTCCACGGCGTCAATCCGGGACCGCTTTTGTTCATCATGGATCCGTCGATGGTCTATACGATCTTTGCCGCGATGATCATTGCCAACCTGCTGATGATCGTGGCCGGCATCGGGGTGGCGCAGGTGTTTTCGACCCTGATGCGGACGCCGCCCGCAATCCTTGCCGCCTTCATTGTGGTCCTGAGCGTTGTCGGTGCCTACGGCGTTCGCAACAACGTCTTCGACGTCTATGTCTGCCTTGCTTTCGGTGTTCTGGGTTGGGGGATGAAACGCATCGGTTTTCCGACCGCACCGATGGTGCTGGGCGTGATCCTTGGACCGCTGGCCGAACGCTACTTTCTCACCTCGCTTGCCAATGCCCATCAGGACTGGACCGTCTTCTTCGTCCGTCCGATCAGCGCGACGATCCTGTTTCTTGCGCTGGTGTTCGTGTGCTGGTCGCTCTGGCCAGCTCTCAAGCCGATCGCCCGGCGTCTGCTGGGCCGCAAGGAAAGATTCAACGTCTAGATCCTTCCGCACCACCAAAGGCCTGCACGCGGCGTCGGCGCCATCTGTCTGTGCGGCCGCTCACGGAAATACGAGGAGACCCATTCATGAAGATGACGACCGAAGAAGCGTTTGTGAAAGTCCTGCAGATGCATGGGATCGAACATGCATTCGGGATCATCGGGTCGGCCATGATGCCGATTTCCGATCTGTTCCCGGCCGCGGGGATCAAGTTCTGGGATTGCGCGCATGAGGTGAACGCCGGCATGAGCGCCGATGGCTACACCCGCGCCACCGGCAAGATGTCGATGGCGATCGCCCAGAACGGCCCCGGCATCACCAATATGGTAACGCCGATCATCACCGCCTTCTGGAACCACACGCCGCTGCTGCTGGTCACGCCGCAGGCCGCCAACAAGACCATCGGCCAGGGCGGGTTTCAGGAAATGCAGCAGATGGCGCTGTTCAAGGATTGCGTCTGCTATCAGGAGGAGGTGCGGGATCCGACCCGGATCGCCGAGGTGCTGAACCGGGTGATCCTCAAGGCGTTCCGGGGCGCGGCGCCGGCGCAGATCAACGTGCCACGCGATTTCTGGACCCAGATCATCGATATCGAGCTTCCGCAGATCGTGCGGATCGACCATCCGCCGGGCGATCCGTCAGCGATTGCCGAGGCCGCCAGCCTGCTGTCCGGTGCGCAGTTCCCGGTGATCCTGAACGGGGCGGGCGTCGTGCTTTCGGGTGCGATCCCGGTCGCCGTGCAACTGGCCGAGCGGCTGTCGGCGCCTGTCTGCTGCAACTATCAGCACAATGACGCGTTTCCGGGGTCGCATCCGCTGTCCTGCGGACCGCTCGGCTATAACGGCTCCAGGGCGGCCATGGACATGATTTCCAAGGCCGACGTGATCCTCGCCCTCGGCACCCGGCTCAATCCGTTCTCGTCGCTGCCGGCCTATCAGACCGAATATTGGCCGAAGGACGCAAAGATCATCCAGGTCGATATCAACGCCGACCGGATCGGGCTGACCAAGAAGGTCGCGGTCGGCATTCAGGGCGATGCGCGCAAGGTGGCCGAGGCAATCCTTGCCGGCCTGTCGGAGCAGGCAGGCGACGCCGGGCGCAAGCAACGCGAGGACATGGTGGCCTATGCCAAGTCGGCCTGGGCCCAGCAACTCGCCTCGATGGATCACGAGGACGACGATGACGGCATCAGCTGGAACGAGCGCGCCCGAACCCGCGAACCGGACCGGATGAGCCCGCGTCAGGCCTGGCGCGCGATCCAGAGCGCGCTGCCGGCGAATGCGATCATCAGTTCGGACATCGGCAACAACTGTGCCATCGGCAATGCCTATCCCAGCTTCGAGCAAGGCCGGAAATACCTGGCTCCGGGGCTGTTCGGCCCCTGCGGCTATGGCCTGCCGGCGATCCTTGGCGCCAAGATCGGATGCCCGGACGTGCCTGTCGTCGGTTTCGCGGGCGACGGCGCCTTCGGGATCTCGATGAACGAGATGACGGCCTGCGGGCGCAACGACTGGCCGGCGATCACCATGGTGATCTTCCGCAACTACCAGTGGGGCGCCGAGAAGCGGAACACGACGCTGTGGTTCGACGACAACTTCGTCGGCACCGAACTGAACCTCGGCGTGAACTATGCGAAGGTTGCCGATGCCTGCGGTCTGAAGGGCGTGCAGGTCACCGGGACCGAGGCGCTGACAGAGGCGCTCAGGACTGCGGTGAAGGAACAGATGGAGGACGGCATCACGACCTTCATCGAAGTCGTCCTGAACCAGGAGCTTGGCGAGCCCTTCCGGCGGGACGCCATGAAGAAACCGGTCGTCGTGGCCGGAATCTCGAAGGCCGATTTCGTGGCCCAGACCCCCCGCCTTTGATGGTGGAGGGCCGTCGGGAGTGCCGGGACACCGGGGAGACGGGGACTGTGACGGTCCCCGTGCCCGGCCCTGCTGAACGCAAGAGGACAAGCGCGCGATGTCGGTTCTGAACAATATTGCCACTCTCTGCCGGACGGCGCGGCCGCATATCGTGCTGTCCGAGGGCGAGGATCCGCGCGTCGCCGAAGCGGCGGTTCGCGCCGGCGCCGAGGGTCTGGCCCGGATCACCTTGCTTGGGGCAACCGACAGGGTGCGCCGCGGGATCGCCGGGGCAGCGGGGCAGGCAGAGATCGACGTGCTCGATCCCGAAGCCTCTGACAGGATCGAGGACTATGCCACAGCCTATCATGCTCTGCGGCGGCACAAGGGCGTCGACATGGTGGAGGCGCGCAAGGTCATGCGCTCACCGCTGGGGTTTGCGGCGATGATGCTGCGGCAGGGCGATGCCGACGGAACCATTGGCGGCGCCGTCGCGACGACCGCGGAAACCGTGCGGACTGCCCTGCAGATCGTCGGCAAGGCCGAGACGGCCGATGTCGTTTCAAGCTGCTTTCTGATGCTGCTCGGCGCTCCGTTCAGCCGGCCGGTGATCTTTGCCGATTGCGGGCTGATCCTGCAGCCGACGGCGGTCGAGCTGGCGAGCATCGCCATCGCTTCGGCCGGGTCGCTGACCGCGCTGACAGGCCAGACGCCGCGGATCGCGATGCTGTCGTTCTCGACCCTCGGCAGCGTTCCCGATACCGCGCATGAATCGATCGGCCGCATCAATACGGCGGTAAGACTGGTGCGGGACCGCAGACCCGACCTGATGATCGAGGGCGAGATCCAGTTCGATGCCGCATTGATGCCCGATGTCGCGTCCTCGAAGGCACCTGCCTCGATCCTTGGCGGCAACGCGAACGTCTTTGTCTTCCCAAGCCTCAGCGCGGGCAACATCGGCTATAAAATCGCCCAGCGGTTGGGCGGCGCGATGGCCCTCGGTCCCATCATTCAGGGACTTGCCCGTCCGGCAAACGATTTGTCGAGGGGATGCAGCGTTGATGATGTCTATCGGATGATTGCCATTACCGGCGCCCAGTCGGCCGCGATGAAGCGGATTGCCGCGTGAAAAAGGAGAGTGGAATGTCCGCAGAACCCGTCGTCAACCTCAACCAGCCCGTCGCAGACCGGGTGGCCAAGACGACCTGTTACATGTGCGCCTGCCGCTGCGGGATCGACGTCCATATCACCGATGGCAAGGTCCGCTATATCGACGGCAACCGCGATCACCCGGTGAACCGGGGTGTCATCTGTGGCAAGGGCAGCGCGGGGATCATGCAGCACTATTCGCCCGCACGTCTTCGCGCGCCGATGCGACGGGTGGGGCCGCGCGGTTCGGGCGAGTTCGAAGAAATTTCCTGGGACGAAGCGCTGGCGCTGGCAACCGACTGGCTGGGGGAGGTCCGTCGGAGCGATCCCCGGCGGCTGGCGTTTTTCACCGGCCGCGACCAGAGCCAGTCGCTGACCGGGTTCTGGGCAATGCAGTATGGAACGCCGAACTTCGCGGCCCATGGCGGGTTCTGCTCGGTCAACATGGCCGCCGGCGGGCTTTATACCTTCGGCGGCGCCTTCTGGGAATTCGGCGACCCGGATTGGGACCTGACCAAGTATTTCATGCTGTTCGGCGTGGCCGAGGATCATGCCTCGAACCCGATCAAGATCGGCATTGGCAAGCTCAAGTCGCGCGGCGCCAAGGTCGTGTCGATAAATCCGGTGCGAACCGGCTATAACGCTGTGGCCGACGAATGGGTCGGCATTCGTCCGGGCACGGACGGGCTGTTCGTGGGGGCGCTGATTCACGAACTGTTCCGCACCCGGCAGGTCGATCTGGACTATCTGATCCGCTACACCAACGCGCCCTGGCTTGTCATCGAGGCGCCGGGTGCCGCGGACGACGGGCTGTTTGCGCGCGACGAAGCGGGCGCGCCGCTGGTCTGGGACAAGGCAAGTGGCGGGCTGGCAAGCGGGCTCGGCCCCGATGTCCAGCCGGTTCTGACCGGACGCCGCACGCTGGCCGACGGGCGCATGGCGCGCCCGGTTTTCGAGCTGATGGCCGAACGCTATCTCGATCCCACCTACAGCCCCGAGGCCGTGGCGGAGGGAACCGGCGTGCCGGCCGAGCAGATCCGGCGGCTGGCGGCAGAGATTGCCCACGTCGCCTTCAGGGAAGAGATCGTGCTGGACCAGCCCTGGACCGACTGGACGGGACGGCGCCACGAAAAGATGATCGGCCGCCCGGTCTCGATGCACGCGATGCGGGGTATTTCGGCCCATTCGAACGGTTTCCAGACCTGCCGGATGATCCATATTCTGCAGATCCTTCTGGGGTCGATCGACTGCCCCGGCGGCTTTCGATATAAACCGCCCTATCCCCGGCAGGCGCCGCCCTGGCTGTTGCCGCACGGAGCCAGCCGCGATGTGCGCCCCGATGAACCGCTCGGCGGTCCGCATCTGGGGTTTCCGCTGGGTCCGCAACATCTTCTGCTCAATGAGGATGACAGCCCGGCCCGGATCGACAAGGGCTTTAGCTGGGATGCCCCGATGTCGGCACATGGGTTGATGCACATGGTCATCAACAACGCCGCCACCAAGGATCCCTACGGTATCGACGTTCTGTTCATGTACATGGCCAACATGGCGTGGAACTCCTCGATGAACGTGGGCGGAACGATCGAGGCGCTGACCAGAAAGGACGAAAACGGCGACTATGTGATCCCAAAGATCATCTATTCGGATTCCTATTATTCCGAAACGGTGCCCTACGCCGACCTGATCTTGCCGGATACGACCTATCTCGAACGCTGGGACTGCATCTCGCTGCTCGACCGTCCGATCTCGGAGGCCGATATGGCCGCGGATTCGATCCGCTGGCCGGTGGTCGAGCCGGACCGAGACGTGCGCGGATTTCAGGAAGTGCTGATCGATCTTGGCGGCCGTCTCGGGTTGCCTGCCTTTACCAATGCGGACGGTTCGCCGAAATATCCCGGTGGATACCCCGACTACATCGTCAACCATCAGCGCAAACCGGGGATCGGTCCGCTGGCCGGATGGCGGGGGGCGGACGGAACCAAGACAGGCAACGGCGCGCCGAACCCGCAGCAGCTCGACCGCTATATCGAGAACGGTTCCTTTTTCGCGCATCACCTGAAACCCGAGCAGGCCTATTTCAAGCACGCCAACCGCGATTACCTGACCTGGGCGGTCGAGATGGGGTTCCGGACCGTTCCGCTGCCGACGATCTTTCAGCTTTATTCCGAACCGGTGCAGGCGTTCAGGCTTGCGGCAGAGGGCCATGGCACGCGCCAGCCCCCCGAAACCCACCGCGCGCGCATTGCCCGATATTTCGACCCGCTGCCGTTCTGGTATCCGCCGTTCGAGGGAAGTCTGGTGGACGAGGCGCTCTATCCGCTTCACGCGATCACCCAGCGGCCGATGCACATGTATCATTCCTGGGGCAGTCAGAATGCCTGGCTGCGGCAGATCACGGCGGCGAACAGGCTTTACATCCATCACGATCTTGGCGCGCAGACGGGCGTTACCGATGACGACTGGGTCTGGCTCGCGTCGCATCTGGGCCGGGTCAAGTGCCAGGTCCGGCTGATGGAGGGCGTCAATCCGGACACCGTCTGGACCTGGAACGCCATTGGCAAGCGCCGCGGGGCCTGGAACCTGTCCGACGACGCGCCGGAGATGAAAGAGGGCTTCCTGCTCAACCACCTCATTTCCGAACTGCTGCCCAAGGGCGGAGGCGGCTATCGCTACTCCAATTCCGATCCGATCACGGGTCAGGCCGCCTGGTTCGACCTTCGTGTGAATATCGCCCCTGCAGACGGCGCTGGCGCCACCGAGCCGATGTTCGAACCCCTCGGCCACGCCCAGCTTCCGCCGGCGCCGGGAAAACTTGCCTATGGCAGTCAATTTCGAAAGGCCAAGACATGACGACCCTGCCGCCCGAGACCGGAAAGAAGCTTGGCCTTGTCATCGATCTTGATATCTGTGTGGGCTGCCAGGCCTGTGTGACCAGTTGCAAGGAATGGAACACCGGCGGCCACAGCGCACCGCTCTCCGACCATGACCCCTATGGCGCGGATCCCTCGGGGGCCTGGCTGAACCGGGTCCATTCCTATGAATACGAGAAGGCCGGCGTCAGCCGGACCGTGCATTTCCCGCGCTCATGCCTGCATTGCGAGGAACCTGCCTGCGTCACGGTCTGCCCGACCGGCGCGTCCTACAAGCGGATCGAGGACGGTATTGTTCTGGTCAATCCCGATACCTGCATCGGCTGCAAGCTGTGTTCCTGGGCCTGTCCCTATGGCGCGCGCGAATACGACCACGACGACGGTGTGATGAAGAAATGCACGCTTTGCGTCGATCGCATCTATAACGAGACCATTCCCGAAGAGGACAGGGTGCCGTCCTGCGTGCGCGCCTGTCCCACCGGTGCCCGCGCCTTCGGCGATCTCGGCGATCCGGACAGCGCAGTTTCGAAATCGGTCGCGGCGCGCGAGGGTTTCGGACTGCTCGAGGAGTTCGGCTACAAGCCGGTCAACCGCTATCTGCCGCCGCGCGAGGCCGCGCCGCGCGCGGTCGTGGCCGAACCGCAGGGCGAGACCGCAAGCCTGCCCAATCCCCGCTCGGCCGTCGAACGCCTGTTCGCCTGGGCCGACCGGGCTCTGTCGCACTGAGGATCCTGCATGCATCCCGCCTATTCCGTCATCTTCTTCACCACATCCTCTGGCGCTGGCTATGGCCTTCTGTTCTGGTTGTCGCTGCTTCATGCCGCGGGCGGAGCGCCGGACGGCCGGTGGAGCCTTTTGGCGATCCTTGTCATGGCTCTTGTCCTGATCACGCTGGGGCTGCTTGCCTCGACACTTCACCTTGGACACCCCGAACGCGCGATTGGCGCGCTGTCGCAATGGCGCAGCTCGTGGCTGTCGCGCGAAGGGCTGGCTGCCTTGGCAACCTATGTTCCGGCAGGTCTGCTGGCATTGGTCTGGCTTTTCGGCATCGGGACGGCCTGGAGCGTGCCGCTTGCCCTCCTGTCGGCGGCAGGGGCGGTGGCAACGGTCTATTGCACCGGCATGATCTATGCATCTCTTCCGACGATCCGGGAATGGAACATGCCGATGGTGCCCGCCATCTATCTGGTGCTGACCGCAGCCTCGGGCGCACTGATCCTTGCGACGTTGCTGGCGCTGTTCGGGGCGGCCTCCGGCTGGGTCGCGCTGCTGACCATCGCGACGCTTATGGCGGCGGCTGCATTGAAATGGCTTTACTGGGCGCGCATCGACGCAAATCCGGGCAAGTATACCGACGAGATGGCGATCGGCATTCCGGGGGCAAGCGCGATACGTCAACTGGACCCGCCACACACGCGGCCGAATTACGTGATGCGGGAAATGGGCTATCTTGTCGGACGCAAGCACGCGCGGCGGCTGCGCCGGATCGCTCTGGCCAGCCTCTGCGGGCTGCCGCTGCTGCTCGTCCTTCTCGCTCTGCTCTGGCACGCGGCCGCGCCGTTTCTTCTGATCGTCGCCACCCTCAGTGCGGCGGTCGGCCTTCTTATCGAACGGTGGCTGTTCTTCGCCGAGGCGAGCCATGTGTCGATGCTCTACTACGGTCGCAAACGGGCCTGAGCAGGCGGCGCGGCGCCTTCACAGCCAAGGGAATTGGGCATGTATTGCGGCGTTGCCGCGCAAATCCTTGGGGGGATTCATCTCGTGAATTCCGCGTGCTAGGCTCCAGACACATTGAGTTTCAAAGCCGGAACAAGACGGTTGCAGCAAGCATGATCGCGGAGAAGAACGTTTCCGGGCATCGGTCATAACGGGTCGCCGCGCGCCCCCTCGAGCGCGACTTCTGACAGCGGTGGGCGGTGATGGCGTGACCGGCCTGTTGTGCAACACGTGTCACCGCCCCATGCGCAGGAGACATACGCGAAGCTTCGCTTGGCTCATCGTCGGGTTCTGGGACGAATCCGGCCTCTGATCCGATCAACGACACATCGCGGATACGAATGGTGTTCGAAGATCGGGTCCAGATCAAAGTCGCGTGCCGAAAGGTATCCCGTCGCACACTGGGGCACCCGATCCGGTCTCGTTTTGCGTCGAACGGCTCCTTACGCTCTTCCGCTATGACGCCTCGCGACTGGCGGCCGGCAGGCGTGACCGCGGTGCCGATGGCACCGTGGCGAAGGATATGGATGTGGGTCCGTCTCGATCATTCTGCGTGCCGTGTTTGAGACGGCGCGCGGAACCGTCGTGTCACGAAGTGCTCGAAATCATCGACGAAGGTGTAGACCACGGGGATAACGAGCAGGCTCAAAAGAGTCGACGTTATCAGTCCGCCGATCACCACTGTGGCCATCGGTTGGCGGAAGCTTGGATCGCCTTCCACGAGGCTGAGAGCGGCCGGCAACATGCCGCACGACATGGCAACCGTTGTCATGATGATCGGCCTTGCACGCTTGTGGCAGGCATCCACCAGAGCATCGAACCGATTCATCCCCGATTTTCGCGCCAGCAGCGCGTAGTCCACCAACAGTATAGAGTTTTTCGAGACGATCCCCATCAGCAGCAGCAAACCGATGACAGCGGGCATCGAAAAGCTCGTGCCGGTGACAACCAGCGGAAACAAGGCCCCGCCGAGCGCCAGCGGCAGAGCGGTAAGGATGGTGATCGGCTGCAGGAAGTCGTCGAACAGCAGCACCAGCACCGCGTAGACGCAGAAGATGCCGAGCGCCATTGCAGTGGCGAAGCTGGCGAAGAGTTCGGACTGCCGCTTGAGGTCGCCTTGCTCGACAAAGCTCACACCGGAGGGCAGATTCTTGTAGCTGGAGAGCTGCTGCACCTCGCTGTTGACACTTGAGAGGCTGCGCCCGTTCAGTTCGATGGTGACCGACACATTGCGCGAGCGGTCGAGCCGGTCGATTTCGGAGGGCGAGGACCCAAGTGAAATATCGGCAATGGTCCCGAACGTGACGTTGCCGTTGGTCCCGGCGACAGGAATCAGCTTGATCTGATCAAGGGTTTGACGGGCCTGTTCGGCCAGGGTTACCCTGATCGGGATCTGCCGTTCGGGCAGGTTCAGTTGGGAGAGCGCCGAATCGTAGGCTCCCGACGTCGCGACCCGAACCGCATCGGAAATCCCTTTCGAAGTTACCCCGTAGGATGCGGCGCGTGCCAGATCGGGCGTGATGACGATCTCGGGCGACTGGATCGAGGCCGACGAGGTGACATTGCCGATCCCATTGATTTTACCACGAATTTCTTCGCTCAGATCGCTCGCTGCCTGCTCCAGCGTCGCGGAGTTGTCGCCAGACAGCGTGATCTGAAGCTCGGTGCCATTGCCGCCCGAACCCACTTCGATGCGCGCGCCGGGGATGTTCTCCAGTGCGCGGCGGATCTCCGCCTCGATTTGGGTCTGGCTGACATCTCGGTCGTCGATGTTTGTCAGGTCCACCACGATGGTGGCCGAGGTGACGGAACTTGTGCTGGAGCCGCCGCCCATTCCGCCGTCGGAGGCCGAGCCGGTGGCCTGGAATACCGCCTGCACGTGATCCACGCCGACAATTGCCTCTGAGACCCTGCGCGATATGGCGTCGGTTTCGGCAATGGTGGTGCCCGGCGCGGTGGTGACGTTGATTTGGGTCTGGCTGTCATCTGAGGCAGGAAAGAAGCCGGTCGAGAGATTGCCGAGCATCAGAAGCGTCGCCCCAAAGAAGGCGATCACGCCGATCACGGGAATCCAGCGGTGTCGCAACGCCCCCCGGATCACGGCCAGATAGCTTCTCATGACCAAGCCGTCCTTATGCTCCTCGGGCGGCTTCGCTTTCATCGTGTAGGCGGCCAGCATGGGCGTGACGAGCCGGGCAACCAGCAACGAGAAGAATACCGCGACCGAGGCCGTAATGCCGAATTGCTTGAAGATGATCCCGATCACCCCGCTCATGAAGGCCGTGGGCAGAAATACGGCGATCAGGGTGAAGGTGGTGGCGATGACCGCCATCCCGATCTCGTCGGCGGCCTCCATGGATGCCTGATAGGCGGGCTTGCCCATCTGCATGTGCCGCTCGATGTTCTCGACCTCGACGATGGCGTCATCCACGAGGATGCCGACCACCAGCGACAAGGCAAGCAAGGTCACGGTGTTGAGCGAGTAGCCGAGATAATCCATCACCAGGAACGTCGGAATGATCGACAGAGGCAGGGCGATCGCGGCAAGCAGGGTGCCGCGCCATTCCCAAAGGAACAGGAAAACAACCAACACAGCGATTGCGGCCCCCTCATAGAGCATGGACATCGAAGCGTGATAGTTTTGCTCGGTTGGCAGAATGGTATTGTAGGCCTCGGTGATCTTCACGTGCGGATTCTTGGCCGAGAACGCCTCCATCGCGGTCCGAACGTTTTCGGTTACTGCAAGATCCGAATAACCGGTCAGGCGCTTGATCTGCGCCGCGATCACCGGCTCGCCATTGAGGTAGGCCAGCGAGGAAAGATCGGCGTGGGTGTCGGTGATTGTGCCCAGTTCGTCGAGCCGAACCCAGCTTCCATTTGGCAGCGGGATCGGGCTGGCGCGCAATTCCTCGACGCTGTCGGAGGCGGCGAGAACCCGAACCGACTGGGAGGCGTTTCCGACCTCGGCCTTGCCACCGGACAGGTCCCGCTGGACTTCATCGAGCCGGGAATTCACGTCTGACGCCGAGAGGCCCAGGCCATTCAGCAGGAGGGGATCGAGTTCGACGCGGATCTCGCGATCGATGCCACCAAGCCGCCCGACCTCGCCGACACCGTCGACAGCCATCAGCGCACGCTTGAGGTCGTTATCAAGGAACCAGCTCAGCTCGGCATCGTCGAGCTTTTCGGAGCTGATTACGTAGGTCACGAGCGGGGAGCCCGCCAGCGTGCTCTTTGAGACGGTGGGGGCGTTCATTTCGGTTGGCAGATCGTCCTTCGCCTGATCGACGGCGCTTTGCACCTCGTCCAGCGCGGTCTGCACGTCCTTACCGACCTGAAAAGCGACGGAAATGCTGACCGAGCCGTCGGTGATCGTCGTTGTGACCGAGTCGAGCTGATCGAACCCGGTGAGCTGATCCTCGATCTTGCGGGCTACCTCGGTTTCAAGCTGCGCGGCAGCAGCGCCTTCGAGACTGGCCGAAATTTCGATCGTCGGCAGCGACATGTCGGGGAAGTTCTGCACGTCGAGACGGTTGAAAGCCATCAACCCGGTGATGGTGAGCAGCACAAATGCGAGGATTGGCGGAACCGGGTTTCGGATTGCCCAAGCCGAGAAGTTCATTGGACGGCCTCCTTGTCAGCTTGGTCCGATGCCTCGGCTCGTTGTTGCGCCCCGTCACCGGCGTCATCGGTTCCATCGCCCGATGCGGCGACCGCCGCATCGTCGCTGGACGGCTCCGGCGCAACCACCCGCACGACAGAACCTTCGGACAGAAAGGCCCCGCCCGATTGAACGACCTTCGCATCCGCAGGCAGATCGCTGGTTATTTCGACCCGGTCGTCCTGACGCCGTCCGGTCTCGACCCTGACCCGCGAAACGGTCGGTGTCTCGCCCTCTACCAGCGTGAAGACGTAGGAAAACCCGTCCTGCATCACGATGGCGGAAGACGGAACCGAAAGCGCCTCACGCGAACCGACCTGGAACACGCCCGAAATCATGATGCCGGTCTTGGGCTGAGGGCTGTTGTCGGGCGCCGTCAGCGAGACATAGACGATCACCCGTCCGTTGCTTTCCGAGGCGCTGGGAGAGATGCGCCGAACCTCACCGGAGATCTCGCCGAAAGGGGTGGGAATGCGCACCGGCGTGCCGACTTCGATATTGCGCAGTTGTTTGAGAGGCACCTCGGCCTGCCATTCCACCTTCCCGTCGCGAACGAGCCGGAACAACTCCTGCCCCTCGCTGACCACATCGCCGATGGCGGCGTTGCGCGCGCTGATCACTCCACCGGTGACAGCGGTCACTTGCGTGTACTCCAGATCGAGCTTGGCCGAGGCAAGTTGGGCTTCAGCGGAGGCGACATCCGCCTTCGCCTTGCGTTCGGTGGCATAGTATTCGGCGGCCTGTTGCTTCGAGATCGCGCTGCCGCCGCTGAGCTGGCGCGCGCGGTCCGCTTCAGCGGTCGCCTGGTCGAGAGACGCCCTGGCCGATTCCAGCGAGGCCTCGAGCTGAAGAATGCTGTTTTCCAGCGACTCGCGCGAGAGTTCGGCGAGCGGGTCATCCTTGGCCACGGTGTCGCCCACGTCGGCATTGACCGACTTGATCATCTGACCGCCGATCTGGGCGGAAATAATCACCTCCTGCCAGGCGGCAAGCCAGCCATTGGCCTCCACCTCCACCGGCCAGACGTCCGTCTGGGGTGCGATCACGGCGACGGTGAGCGCCGCAGCACTCTGCGTCGCCTCTGCCTCTGCCTCGACCGCGGTGCCGGTTCCCGTGCTCTGTGGCCGCAGGAAGACCACCGCGCCGGCGAGGGCGACAGCGGCGATGCCCGCAATGAGGAGGTTTCGTTTTCCAGTCATGTGTCAGCTTTCAATTTGGCGCTCAGACCGGGCGCGGTGGCACCCAGCCACCGCCCACTGCCTTGTAAAGCGCGATCCATTGTACCAACACGGCCTGGCGCTGGCTGATGCGGGTGATCCGTGCGGACTGCAGAAGCCTGCGGGCCTCTTCCCGGTCGAGCAGCGAGGTGCGCCCGGCCTTCCAGTCTTCGTTCATTGCGTCGAAATAGGCTTGGTACTGTTGAACGAGAGTTTCGGCACTGGTCAGATTGGTGCGAGCGGCGGCGAGGCGTGTCAGGGCGTCCTCGACTTCGCCGACCGCGGTCAGCACGACTGAACGATAGCTCTCGGCCGCCGTCAGGGCATCGGCATTCGCTGCGCGGACCGAAGCCCGCAATGCGCCCCCGTCGAGGATCGGCACCGACAGCGCCGGCCCGAACGACCAGGACTTCGGACTCGAAAGCGTGACATTGCCATCAATCGTCAAGGAGGGATACAGGTTTGCCTCGGAAACCTTCAGGTCCAGTAGCGAGGCGGCAAATCTCTCTTCCTCTGCGAGCACGTCCGGGCGTTGGCGCAGCATGTCTGCAGGGACCGAAGAGACCCGAAATGGTTTCGTCGCAGGCAGACCGCCGCCCTTGGAGAGGATCGTATCGATCTGCGCCCGGGAAACGCCCACCACTTTCGTGAGACTTTGCAGCGCTACCTGACAATCGGCCCGTTGGTTGGTGAGGTTGATCTCCGCGCTCGCCACGGTGGCCTGCGAGAGCGACAGGTCGGAGGGAGCGCTCAAACCCGCGTTCACCAAGCTGCGCGTTGCATTGAGGGTTTCCTGCTGCGAGGAAAGCGTGCTGCGGTATTCGGCTTCGGCAAGCTTGCAGGCACGGTAGTCGACGTATCCACTTGCGACCTCGGCCGCGAGCGAGATGTAGGAGCCGGCGTAGGAAATCTCGTCGGCCCGGGCGCGCGTGCTGTCGGCGAGGGCAGTGTTGGCGTTCCGGCCGAGGATATCGACCTCCCAGCTGGCATCCACCAGTTCCGTGCGGCTCTTTGTGCGTCCGACGAGCTCTGCATCGCTGAGGGTCGCCGAGGCCGTTCCTGTCACATTGGGATAGAGATTGGCCGAACTCTCGCCGGCCAATGCTCTGGCTGCCATGACACTTGCCGCGGCGCTTCGCAGATCGGGGCTGTTTGTCCGAGCGAGCGAAAGCAGCTCCGTCAACTGCGCGTCACCGACGCGGGACCACCAGTTCACATCCAGCGTCGCGCTGGCCGAGGGTGCTGACGTCGCGTAGCGGGCCGCAACGGCTTGCCGGGCATCGGGCCGGATCAGCGGCACGCTGCACCCGGCAAGCAGGCAGGCACCCAGAAGGGTGAGGGCAGTCTTCATGGGGCGGCTCCGAAACTTCTCGGGTTTGTATGCGTTCGGAGGATGTTAAGTTGTGTCAAGTTTCGGCAAAGTTTTTAAAAGTCGGCTATCCGGACCGGGGGGCGGCGCTAAGATCGCCGTGAAAGGACGAGCCGAAAATGACGACTGTATTGTTTATTGACGATGATGCCGAACTTACCGGCCTGCTCGGCGAGTATCTGGAACAGGAAGGCTTCAAGGTCGCGATTGCCGGGGACGGCGAGCGGGCCCTGGGGCGCATCGTGGATGCCCGCGCCGATATCGTTGTCCTGGATATCATGATGCCCAAAGTCGACGGGCTGCAGGTGCTGCGCCGCATTCGCGCGGAAAGCTCGGTGCCGGTGCTGATGCTGACCGCCCGCGGAGACGAAGCCGACCGGATCGTGGGACTCGATCTGGGAGCCGACGACTACCTTGCCAAACCGTGCTCTCCGGCCGAACTCATTGCGCGCATCCGCGCGATCCTGCGCCGCACCCTTCCGGTCGAGGGGCAGGATAGCGAGAGCTCGAACGTGCAGCAAGAGGGGCCGCTCAGCATCGATCGCGAACGCCGCCTCGCCACCTGGGCCGGCAAGCCCATCGCACTGACCGGAGTCGAGTTCAACATTCTGGACGTCCTTATCGCACAGACCGGACGGCCGGTATCGCGGGCGGATCTTTCCCAGCAGGGGTTGGGTCGGCCGCTTGCGGCCTATGACCGCGCCGTCGATGTGCATGTCTCCTCGATCCGACAGAAGATCGGTAACTTCGCCGACGGCCGGTCGCCCATTCAGAGCCTTCGTGGCGTGGGCTATGTCTTTGTCAAGGAATGACCGATCATGATCTTGCGGGTCTTTGCCTTCATCTGGGGGGCGACGCTCGTTACCCTGTTGTTGTTTCTGTCGCTGATTTTTTTCGTGGACCTGACGCCACCCAAGGATGTCTGGCGAAAAGCAGAACTGGAGATCCTCGAACAGGAACTGGCGCTGATCTACGACAGAGAAGGTCCAGCAGGGACTCGGGCGTTCTGGCAACAGATCGCGCCCGCCCATCCAAGCTACGGGCTCGAGGCCGACAGCTCTTGCACGCACCCGAGCGCAATCGGCGTGTCGGGCGACGGCTGCTTGCGGCTGGTCGACCTGGGCTCCGCAGATGACACCCTGGCCTTGTTGCGACCCGTCACGCTGCCGCTGATCCTGGGCGCCGTGGTCAGCGCAATGATGGCGATCTTCCTCTCGCGCTGGCTGACCCGTCCGATCCGTGAGGTGAGCCGCGGCCTCAAGGCGATCGCGGAGGGGCATCTTGAAACCCGAATGCCGGCAAGCCTGCGCACCTCCAATCGCGAGATGCAGGAGCTCGGCAAGGATTTCGATCTCGCCGCCGAGCGATTGCAGGCACTTTCCGAAGGCCGCAACCGGCTATTCCATGATATCTCCCATGAGATCCGCTCACCGCTCGCCCGGTTGCGCGCCGCGGTCGGGCTGATCGAGATCAACCCTGCGCGCGGCTCTTCGCTGGCCGGCCGGATGGAGGGGGACATTGCCCGGCTTGACCAACTCGTGAACGAGATCCTCACGCTCGCCCGGCTCGAACGTGGCGAAAGGTTGGGCGAGTTCCAGAGGATCGATCTGCTCGATCTCGTCGAGAACATCATTGCGGATGCAAATTTCGAGGGCCGCGTCCGCGATGTCAAAGTGCAATATTCTGGCGCCAACACTCTGGAACTGCACGGAAATCTGGAGCTTCTTCACCGCGCCTGCGAGAATGTCATCCGCAACGCACTCGCCCATTCGCCCCAAGGCGGGGTCGTGGCCGTGACCGGACGGCTGGCTGGAGAAACGATCGTTCTTGAAATTGCGGATCACGGCGTGGGTGTGCCCGAGGCCGATCTGAAAAACATATTCAACCCCTTCGTACGGGTCGACGAGGCGACCCCTTCGGTTGGGATCGGCCTCGGCCTCGCCATTGCCTCAAGCGCCCTTCACTCCCACGGCGGTTCCATCACAGCGAGAAATCGTCAGCCCCACGGCCTGCTGATCGAAATTGTTATCCCAACGCTCATAGGCAATGCATCGTCGGAGTTGTGAGGTTCGATGAGGTTCGTGTCTCTAGGGCGTCGTCGAGCTAGCCGCAACGGGCCGTTCGCGTCATCAAGGCCAACCACGGTTCGCAACTTTGCAGCGGCCGCTCCCTGCGCATCGCAGACTTTCAACCGGCCCTACCGGCCGACGCACAAGCGGTCCCGAACTCGTCCTCCGGATTCTGCTTATCGCGTATCTGAACGATAATCCGCGCCTGTGAGCGGGGTTTGCCCTCTACAATCAGGTGTACCCCCCCATACCAGCGTCGCCATCGTCTCGCGGTTCTTGTCGGCAAGGTTCGCCGACCGCGAATAGTGCCGCGCCATCGATGGCGTTTTCTGCCCCAAGAGGTCCGCGATGCGCCGTTTATCAAGTCCCGCCTCGCGCAGCGTCGTTGCGACCGTGTGGCGCAGACCCTTGAGCGTCAGGCCGGGGGCGATCAAGCCGTCCGCTTCCAGCCCGGTCTTGAAGCGGTGCCAGACAGTGGAAAACCCGTTGTAGGTCCATGCCGCGCCCTGCGAACTGGCCAGCACGGTGGCGGCTTCATGCGCAGGGATGCTGTCGAGCGCGGCCCGCAAGGTGAGGCTGACCGGAATCGCCACCTCCCCCGTCTTGCCGCGCACGCCCCAGATCGTATCGCCCTCGATCTGGTCCTTGCGCAGCGTCAGCGCGTCGGAAGGATCGAGGCCGGTGTTCATCATCAACGCCAGTGCCACGCGAACGTGGGGCTTGGCGCGGGAAAGGACGATGTCGCGCTCCTCGATGGTCCAAGGCCGGTTGGCATAGGCGCGGTCGCGGGGACGGCGCTTGGGGATCACGTCCTTGGCGTAGTTCGCGGCGACCAGCCCTCGAGGGACGGCATGGCGAAACACCTCGCTCAGCAAAGTGCGCACCATGTTGGCCCGCCGCCAGCCGATCTTTTTCGCGGCCTTGTCATGTATGCCCGCGATCAGTGGGGTGCCGATCACATGGACGGGCGTGTCGCGGATGGGCGCAAGGAAATCCGCGCATTTGCGGTAATCGCGGCGTGTGGCCTCGGCCAGATTGGCGAAATGCCCTGTCTCGAAATAGCCCTTGATTAGCCCGCCCAAAGTGCCCGCGCGGGCCTTTCTGCTTCTGCGCCATGGCGATGGCGCGGATCGCCTCGCACTCTGCCAGAAACTCGGCCGACCCCAGCGGCGCTTCGGTCAGGTCGATCTTGTGGCCCGTCGCGCGGTGGTAGCAGCGCATCCGGCCGTGACGATCCTTGAATATCTTGAACCCTTTGACGCGCACATGGGTCATCACAGCCGGTCCAGGATGTCGTCGCGCGTCATCTCGACATGGTCGGCCTTCATAGTGTCGATCCAGCGGTCGATGTCGCGCCGGTCCCACAGCAAGGTGCCGCGGGCCAGCTCCACGGGTCGCACCGGGCAGCTTGCCTTGAAATGCTTCATGGCGAGGCCCGTGTAGCTGGCGGCCTCGGCATGTCGCAGCGCGCCTATCAGAGCTACGAGACCGGCAAACGCTCTATTCCTGTCGAGGCACTGGTCGACATGCACCGCCAGTTCGGCACGGACCTGAACTGGATCCTGCTGGGGGTCGATGCTGTGCGCCCGGGCCATGACCTGGCCGCGCTGGAGGGATTCGAGACAGCGCTCGACCGCCACCTGAGCGCGACCGGCGTCCGCCTGAAAAGCGAGAAGCGCGGGGCGATCGTTGCGCGCTGGTACCGATCGTTCCTGGAAGGGAAGGAAATCCCCATGGACGACGTTCACACCTGGATCGAACTGCTGAGAGAATGACGATGGGGCTTTAGAAGAGTGATGCCTGGCTTCGGCACGAGGTGGCGTCGATGGAACGGATGCAGAGGGACCTGGCGCGCTACACGCACCCAGTGATCCGCGCGATAGGGCCGTGCGGGGTGGCTTATCTGGCGAGCTGGGCGATGGTGATGGCGCTGGGGGCTGAGGCTGGTGCGATGGTGGTTGTCGCAGCGATGTCTGCGACGGTTCTGGTGCTGGGTGCGCCAGCCTTTGCGCTGGCGGTCGCGGCGGAGCGGCATTTTCGGGGGCGGTTGGAGCGGATCGCCGGAGAATCTGGACGCACCAACCGATTTGTTCAACCAAACCAAGTGCCTGGACAAGTGCCGTGCAATGCCGTCCAATGATCATGTAGCTTTGTATTCCAAGGATTTCTGTGTCTGTCCCGCGCCTGTCCTGTCCGATCTGTTTGCGCCGAGAGGCCGGGTTGATCCCGGCGCCGCGTCATGTGGCGAATTGGCATCAGCTGAACGGGCCGGAACAGATGGCGATGCTGGCCGAGTTGGGGGCTGCTCTAGGGCGCGGAACCCCGGGTTTTGTCGCTTCTTCAGCCCATGACCATTTCCATCTTAAGGAGGCGTCCGGATCGCGTCTGACGACCGGGGGGCGCGACCCGCTTCTGCCGTTGCTCGCCGAGCGACTGGACACAGCGCAGTCTGTCGATCTAGCCACTGCCTTTGCCATGGACAGCGGTGTGGCGCTGCTCGAACCTTGGTTCCGCGAGTTGCTGGCGCGGGGTGGTCGACTGAGGATTGTCGTGGGCGATTACCTCGACACGACCGATCCAACCGCCTTGGCCCGCCTCTTGGACCTAGAAGGGGCGGAGCTGTTCGTGTTCGAGACAGACAGTCTCAGTTTTCACCCTAAAGCCTGGTTGTTCCGCGCGACAGATGCACGGGGGGCAGCGATTGTCGGCAGCTCGAACCTCTCGCAGTCGGCGCTGACCGAGGGCGTAGAGTGGAACCTGCATTCCGAAGATGCAGCTGACAGTGTCGCCGCGGCTTTCGAAGAGCTGGTGGCACGCTCAGAGGTAAAGCCCCTGACCGCCGCCTGGATAGATGCCTATGCCAAACGCCGCAGGACACGGCCCATGCCCGAGTTCACCGCCCGCGTGGTGGCCGAGGAAGGGCCACCGCCAGAGCCGCATTCGATCCAGCAAGAAGCGCTGGATGCCCTATCGCTAAGCCGATCGAACGACCACCGCGCCGGTTTGGTCGTGCTGGCAACCGGACTGGGCAAAACCTGGCTGGCCGCCTTCGATACGATCCGCGCCAAGGCGGGCCGCATTCTCTTCGTGGCCCATCGCGACGAGATCCTCACCCAGGCGATGGCAGCCTTTCGCAAGGTGCGGCCGGAGGCCAAGCTGGGCCGCTACACAGGTACCGAGAAAGAGCCGGATGCGGAAATCCTCTTTGCCTCGATCCAGACGCTAGGCCGCATCGGTCACTTGCGCCAATTCGACCGCGACCATTTCGACTATATCGTCGTGGATGAATTCCACCACGCTGCCGCCAGCACCTACCGGAAACTGATCTCCCATTTCACGCCCCGGTTCCTTCTGGGTCTGACCGCCACGCCCGACCGGACGGATGGTGCTGACATGCTGGGGTTATCCGGCGAAAACCTTGTCTACCAATGCGACCTGTTTCGCGGGATCGACGCGGGGCATCTCTCGCCGTTCCACTATTTCGGTGTGCCCGACGATGTCGACTATGCGCAGATCCCCTGGCGGTCTGGGCAATTCGACCCAACCGCTCTCGACGCTGCCTTGGCGACCGAGGCGCGGGCGCTGAATGCGCTGGAACAGTATCGCAAGCGCGCAACCGGCCCCGCGATCGGGTTTTGCTGTTCGATGCGCCATGCCGACTACATGGCGGATTATTTCTGCGCTGCCGGGCTGAGGGCCGTCGCCGTGCACTCGGGCCAAAGCTCCGCCCCGCGAGCAAGCTCTCTGGCCGCGCTAGGTAGGGCCGAGATCGATGTCCTGTTCGCGGTCGACATGTTCAACGAAGGCGTCGACGTTCCCGAGATCGGCACCGTCCTGATGCTGCGCCCCACCGAAAGCGCGATCATCTGGCTGCAGCAGCTTGGCCGCGGTCTGCGCCGCGTCGAAGGCAAGGTGCTGCAGGTGATCGACTATATCGGCAACCATCGCAGCTTTCTGACGAAGGTTGCCACCCTGTTGCAGGCCGGCGCGGGGGATCGCTCGATCTCGACCAAGCTGGAGGCGCTTCAGGCCGGTGAGTTCCAGATGCCGAAGGGCTGCGAGATCACTTATGAGCTGCAGGTCATCGACATCCTGCGCAATCTCCTCCGCCCGAAGGAAGGCGCGGCAGAGCTTGAAGCTCTTTATATCGACTTCCGAGACCGGAACGGCATCCGTCCCACGGCTGTCGAAGTCTTCCGCAACGGCTTCGATCCCCGCGCATCGGGCCACGGCGGCTGGTTCGATTTCGTCCGCGATATGGGGGATCCCTTGCCCGAACGTTCTTTTGCCAATCACGGTCGTCTCTTGAGTGAATTGGAACGGCCCAGGGGTTTGTCCCGATCCGCCTTGACCGGATTGCGCGACGTCGTAGCCGGGCGGCAACCGAGCGATGGCGCGTCAGAGCTCGCCTTCAACCCGCACCTGGTCCGAGGCAGCGACGGCTTTCGGCTGGCGCGACCGGACACCTCCGGCGAACTGGAACCGCTTGTGCGCGAGTTGGTCGAATGGCGCTTGGCGGAAACGCCCATCGTGCGCGAGGCAGCCGAAGCATCCTCGACCTTTGTCGGCAAGCCACAGGCACTGGAGCATTGGCAGCGCTACTACGTTCCGGACATCGCCGAGTTCTTTGGCGAAGAGTACAAGCTAAACCTCTGGCGAACCGGGATGAAGGCGCTGCCAGAAAAGAAGATCATGATCCTTCTTGCCAATGTCTCGACCCAGGACCTGACCTACAAAAACGCATTCCTCAGCCCGTCCCGGCTGAAATGGTTCAGCCAAAACCAGACGCGGCAGGACGGCAAGCATGGCCGGGTCATCAGCGGTGAGGAAGGCCACGAGGTGCACTTGTTCACCCGGCGAGGGAACAAAGTGAATGGCAAGGTCAATCCGTTCATCTATTGTGGTCAGCCAAAGTTTGTCGACTGGACAGGAGAGAAACCGATCGAAGTGACCTGGGATTTGCCGGTTCCCGCCCCGCGCGAACTTTGGGCAGAGCTTGGAATTCCAGACAATGACTGATCGCCAGAACTCATCGTCACAAGCCGTCGCCGGTAAGGCGATCGATAATTGGCTCTAGGCAAACAGATGGAGCGGCAGGGACTGATTTCGCGCTTCTTCTCTCGGACCAGCGATGGTGACCGGCAAGAGAACGCGTCAGAAGGGCCGCCTCCGCAGGGCCACGATGCCTGGGGTGACAACGCGACCCGTCCGGTCCACGCCCTGGTTAAGTCGGTGCTACAGGAGCCGCACTGTCTGATCGTTACCGGGTACCAGGATTTCTTGTCTTCCCTGACGATCGTGCTTGATGCGGTCCATGATCTTGCAGAACGGCCAGAGGGCAGCATCCGCATCGTTTTCGGCTCGAACACGGACGGTCGCAGACAGTTTGGGGGTGGCGGGCGGTCAGTCGCGCAGGAAGCCCGACAGTATTTTCTCGGTGCTCGGGGCCTGTCAGTCGTCGATTTGGCTGACCTTCGCGCCGTTCTCGCGACGGATGCTATCGAGCGTGGCATCATCCAGTTTCGCGCTTTCGATCCAGCGCTTGCCGAAGCGAAGCTGGGTCGCAGACCGCCTATGCTGCATGCAAAGCTCATCGTTGGCGAAGGCTCTGCTCTATCGGGGAGTGCGAATTTTTCAATCAACGGTCTGCGCCGTAACCTCGAATTCATGGACGATGCACATGCTTGGCCGGACATCGCGAGTGCAAGGCGCGCTGCCGCAGAACAATACTGGGAGATGGGGCGCGACTGGACGGAGACAGCGTTGGAGATCCTGCGCTCGCTCATCCGGCTGGTTACACCCGAGGAGGCGGTCGCGAGGACCGTTCACGAAGCCACCACCTTCACACCTTGGCGCGTGGCTGGAAACACGAGTGCAGGCCGGCCGCCGCAGCCATTTCAGGCAGACTTGGTCTATGAGGCCGCGGGAACCGTTTACGAACATGGCTTTGCTTTCGTCGAGGCACCGACCGGGGCGGGAAAAACGGACATCGGAAAGCACCTGGCAACCGTGCTGCCGGTCAGCCATGCGCAGACCGTCTTTTCCTGGGGTGAGCGAGCAGATCAGCAGCGCCTCGGTTCGCTCGCCTTGATCCCCGCCAGCGTTTTGAGAAACTGGACGTCGAATGCCCCCGCAAATTTCAAGCCGATCAAGCACAGCCACTTGTCCCGCCAGAAAAAGGACGCGGCCGCCGAGTTGGATGAAATCAACCGCGCCGTCCGCTCGTCAGCGTCGATGATCGTGGATGAAAGCCACCGGTTAAGCTCGCGTTATCTCGCGCCCTCGGCGCGCTCGCTGGTGTTCGAACGAAGCCCGGCCATTTGGACGGCCTGTCTTTCGGCCACGTTGATGGGCAACCAAGGGCTCGATGGTCTGCTCGCTTTCCATGAAAAGCGCGCCTCGATCTATGTGCCGCCGGTGATCACAGATCAGATCAACCAGCATATGGCCAAAGTTCGCGCTCGCGGAGAACTTGTCCGGCATCTGGATCAGGTCAATCGTCGCATCGAGGCGCAGGGTGTGCAGGAAGACCTATTTCTTAGTGCTGAGACCCTCGGGGAAGAGGTCGCTGCCATCGAACGCCAGCTGGAAGCAGACGGCCTACAAATCAGAGCGTTGCAAGAAGGCCTCGCGGATGCCCTCGCGCCATATGTGGTGCGCCGCCAGCGTGCCTGCATTGGGGAAAGCGCCAACAGAAGAAGCGGGGCATTTGTTTACCCGTTAACCCGCAGCCATCGCGAAGACACTGCGCTCACCGATCAACAACGCCAGATCATTTCGCGGATCAAGACCCTGGCCGAATGCATCACGACTGGGATCACGCTTGTGTCCGCTGATCCGCAACGCGCAGGCCAGACAGAGATCAAGTTTCACGATAAGTCGCGAATTCACATACGTAATTTCCTGGCACTGCTGCGCGCATCAATCATCTTCGCGCGCGAAGAATGGGCGCGAGAGCGCGACAGCGATGCAGACCAGCGAGGACGCGCCTCAATCGGCGAGAACCTACGACGTGCCGAAAGGCAGAACATGCGCAGACTGGCGGTTCCTGAAGGTGTTCTTCCGGAGGAACTGTCGCCCGAGGTCGACGACTCCCAGACACCGATTTGCGACAGGATCACGCACCTTCTGAACCATGCGGGCCTCGATAGCATCGACGAGGCACGCGCCGAGGTGATGCGCGGTATTCTGCGCAAGCACGGCCATGCAATCTTCCTTGCGGAACGAGTTGGTGTGCTCGAGGTGTACGCGCGCCTTCTGGCGGGACAGCGAGGCCGAGGTCCCGAGGTTTTTGTGGTCGCCCCAGGCGCTCGTATCAAACCGGGCAAGAAAATGCATCACATCCGATCCGGGGCCGAAGCGCAGGAATACTTCGGGATCGACGGGAAGCATGTCGATACGATGAAGCCGCGGGCGATGTTCCTGACCTTCCAGATGGCGGAGGGCATCAACCTCCAACTCGCGCCTGCACTTGGGATCATCGGAGTGACGTCGGACGTAAAGAGCCTGATCCAAGGTTTGGGTCGGATCGACAGGATCGACAGCCCGAACTCCCGCATCCACTACCACACATTTGATCTGCCGGGCCTTGTTCTGTCGTCCGATCACAAGGCACGCGCCCGTGTTGCCAGCATCGCCTTACTTTCTGGGGTCGGTGCGGATGACCTGCCCTCTGAGCTGGTTGAGTTTGCTGCCGGAGATTTGACTGACCTGGTCCTCGATCAAATCAAGAAGCCAAGGATTTTGCGACCTGGAAACTACTTCGATCAGATCGAGGGGCTGCGCCGAGCGGTGCCTCTAGAGGTATTCGAACGTGTGCAAAGCGCCAATCCGCGCGGCCTGTGGGGTGCAGAACTGTGCCTGCTTGCATCACGACAACCCGTGACGATCCTGCTTCTTGGGGGGCGTACTGGTAGCACCCAAGACCCAACCGTCTTTCCTCCTCGCCTTCTTGCTGTGCACGACGATGGTGGGCGAGCAGAGATCATCGGAGATCAGATAGAGGCTGCCCGGCTTCTCTCGGATGCCTATGCGGAAACGCGTCGTCTCTATCGTCATGACGTTCGCCCCGAATTTTCCCAGGTGACGGCAACCTTGGACCGTTTGCGCGGCACTCTCGGTCAACTGACCCACTGGGATATCCGCCCAGCACGCACAGTTTCACTGCTGGCTTCCCTTGCAGGCTTCTTGACCGGCCGTGCTGTGACAGACGGCGGCCAAGGGCAGTTTGGCGATCTGACCCTGCCAGCGCTCGAGAAACTGGCCGAAGCCTGGGCGCACGAACTGGATGTCTTCTGGATTGAAGCAAAGGAAGCCGTAAGCCAGCGCAGCGCATCAGGTGGCGAAATCCCCGATTACCTTGGCATTGATGCGATCTACAGGGCCTTTTGCGCGCAACCCGACGACGTCCGCGACGCCGTCCGCGTTCGGATGGATGATCTGATTGCAGCGTGCAGGGTTCTGTCAGAAGGGGATTCCGTGGACATCTTAAGCCGCGTGGCGGTGATCTTTGAAGCACAGCGTAAACACGATGGTGGCTAGTAGTGGTGCTGAGGTGATTTCCTCGCCGTGAACGGTCATGCCCGGCCCACTCCGGACTTTGGCGACAGGGGGCAACGCTGCTGTCCGGCTTCACCAGACCGGCCATCCGTGAGTTGTGAAGCACTTTCGAGAAGCGAATGACGGCAGTGCGGACTTCGCGTCGGTAAAGGCATGCACGCTGAACGTCTGCACATCTGTCTAGATAAACATTCCCCGAAGGCTTATCCCCTTTATGCCGGTGCTACACGATGTTGAATTTTCAGCTTTGCAGGGTGCGCGCGTTCCCATATTGTTCCAAGCATGCAGCGCCCGGCATTCATGCCCATCCTCATTCTGTTCGCAGCCGAAGCTGTGATAACGGGCCTTATCTACGCCCGCTTGCCGGACATCAAAGCGGCGGGAGAACTGTCGAACGCGGCCTTCGGGTTCGTCTTGGTCGGAGTGCCCATCGGTAACATCATGGGCTTCATGCTGGCACCCCTCACGATTGGTTTTTTCGGCCTGACCACAGTAAGCTGGATTGCGGTCGCAGTCCTTGGTGTAGTGTCCCTTGGGCTCGGCTTCGCGACGACTGTGCCGACGCTGTTGGCAGCCTTCGCGCTGCTAGGCCTATGCCTGTCGCATACGGAGGTCTCACAGAACTCCATGGCTGGGCATGTCGAGCGCACGAGCGGACGGCGCGTCATGTCGCGCTGCCATGGGGGATGGAGCGTCGGCTCCATCATTGGGCTGTTGTGTGGCGGTATCCTAAGTCAGGCGATGGTGCCCGTCGCGGTGCAGAGTGCTGGCGCAGCAGTGATAGGCATCGCGACAGCGATCCTTCTTTCCCGCATCTTGCCACATGTGCCGCGTCGCGCCCAAGCTGCGAAGGTCGCGCGGCTGTCCATCCGAGACCGCGTTCCCGCAGTGGCGTTGTTGCTGTTGTGCCTCCTGCCGCTCGGAACGCTGGCTTTGGAGGGTATCGTGCGGGACTGGGGTGCGATCTTTCTGCGCGACGATCTCGGAGCTGCCCCTTTCGCATCGACACTCCTCTTCGTGACTGTCTCGACTTCAATGGCCGCTGTCCGGCTGTCAGGGGACGCCATCCTCGAATGGCTGGGGGAACGCGTGGTCGTGGGCGGGTCCATTCTCTGCGCTAGCGCCGGATTGTTGATCGTCGCGAGTGCTCAGTCGTTGGTTGTAGCTCTGATCGGAGCGGCGGTCACAGGCGTGGGCGTTGCGGTAGTCTATCCGGTGGCGTTGTCGATCGCTGCGCGGCGGTCGGATCGACCGGAACGGGATGTGGCCACAATGTCATTCATCTGCTTCGTCACGCTAATGGCGAGTCCCACGGCAGTCGGGTTCCTGAGCGAAACCACTGGGCTGCGCATCACCTTCGCAGCGTTCGCGCTGCTGTCTCTGCTGGCCCTTCTGTTGCTGCGGGTGACAGGCAGGCGGAATGACGGCAACGGGTGAGGATGACCTCCGATGGAACGGCAATTTCAAACGCCACTTCGCGAAGAGCGTGCTTTCCAAAGCCGCCATTCGATGCGCTGCAGCATTTATCAAACAGGGCTCGTAGCCGCCTTGCGGCACCGCAGAGAAAACCCCCGCAACAAGCTCACGTAGAAGTCGGCTCCCAGTAGTCCGGCACGACCGGATCGCGTCTGCGGCGAACGTCCGGTGTCCGCCCTTCACGTTATCCATCGTTCCCCTCTCACAGAAGCAGAGCCGCTTGATACCGGTCGGCATGAATTTCCCCTACGCACGGCGGCTGAGATTTAGCTTATGGGCTATATGTGGATTTCATAGCCCTCGCGCTATATTGACAAAATATCGCCCGTGGGCTATCAAAATGCCATGGACACCTTTCCCACATATCCCATTCGAAGCCTGCGCCAAGCCGGGACCGTGCTGCGTGCGCGGCGAGCGGCGCGGAAGATCAGCCAGAAGCAGCTTGGCGAGATGACGGGAACGGCGCAATCCACCATTTCCGACATCGAGAACGGCGTCGTGTCCGTCAGCCTCGATGTCTACCTGCGCCTCCTCGAGGCCCTTGGCGCGGAACTGTCCGCGACGGACCGTGTAGCCGACCCAGGGCAGCACTAGGATGGCACGCATCGCACGCGCGGGCCGCCGCACACGCCAAAGCAAGACAGCCGTCTGGTACGAAAGGGCGCGGGTGGGCACGCTGACCCGCGCGACGGATGGGGCCATCGCCTTCTCCTACGATCCTGATTGGATTGCGTCCGAGGCCGCTTTTCCCGTCGCCAGCGCCCTGCCGCTGACCAAGCTCAAATGGCAGGGCGATCCGGTTGTCGCCGCCTTCGACAACCTCTTGCCCGATGCCGAAGGCGAGCTGCGCGAGAAGATCGCCGCGCGTGTCGGAGCGCAAGGCAAGGATGTGTTCTCGCTGTTGTCTGTGCTGGGTCGCGACTGTGTCGGTGCGCTGCAATTCCTGCCGCTGGACGAAGCCCCGTCCGAACAGGACATGCAGTATCGCGTCATTTCGGAAGAAGAGATGGTCGCAGACCTGAAAAACCTCGCCGCCGCACCGCTCGCCCTGGGTAACGACGAGGATTTCCGGATTTCCATCGCCGGTGCGCAGGAGAAGACGGCCTATCTGCGGATCGACAGGCAGTGGGCCAAACCGCGGGGCATCACGCCGACCAGCCATATCTTCAAGACGCCCATGGGCCTGATTCCCGGCCCTGAACAGATCGACCTGAGCGACAGCGTCGAGAACGAGTTGTTCTGCATGACCCTGGCGCGTGACATCGGCCTGCCCGTCGCGCATGTCGAAAAGCTCACCCTTCCCGGGCAGGTCGTGCTGTCGGTCGAACGGTTCGATCGCGTCTGGCACGGCGACACCCTGAAACGCCTGCCGCAGGAAGATATCTGCCAGTCTTTGGGCTACCCTTCTGCCATGAAATACCAGAGGCTGGGCGGCCCCGGCGTCGCGCAGATCATGGAGCTTCTGCGGGAATCCGACACGCCCATCGAGGACCGGGAGACGTTCTTCCGGGCGCAGATCTTCTTCTTCCTGATCGGGGCCTCGGACGGGCATGCCAAGAACTTCAGCCTGCGTCTGGGGCGTCGGGCGCGATTCACGCTCGCGCCCCTCTATGACATCCTGAGCGTCGCCCCGATCGTCCGCGCGGGCCGGTTGCAGCGCAAGCGCTACCGCCTCGCCATGTCGATCGATGGCCATTACGGCATCGACGAAATCGTGCCGCGCCACTTCGAGGCCGAGGGGCGCGCGGCGGGTCTGCCCAAGGGCCGCGCCTTGGAGCTGTTGCAGGACATGGTAGATCGGCTGGGCCCTGCGCTGGAGCGGACGCTTCTGGCGGTGGGCGATCAGGTCCCGGCGGCGGTCAGCGAGCCGATCGCAAGCGATGCGATCCAGCGGGCGGCGCAGATGCGGGACCTGCGTTAGGGTTTCGGTGCATCAGCGGCTACCCCCTCCAACGCCCTATCGACCTCGCGCGTCCTCGCGGCCAGCTGTGCCTCCCACAGGATGCGGAACTCTTCCGCGAATTCGGCGAGGCCCCCGGCGAAGGTGCGGATCGTGGTCATGTCGTCATCGGTGAAGGGCATCGGGCGGCCGCTCAGTTCGGCCTCGTTCAGCTTGTGGGCGATGTGGTTGACCGCGGCGCCGTCGGTCGCGACCCGCGCGCTCCAGGCTTGCAGGTGGTCGAGCACGACCTGATCGGCCGGGCGCAGCAGGATGTCGGCCACCCCCATCAGGCGGCGCAGGGCGGCGGGTTGGTCGGTGATGCCGCGGCGTGCCAGCGCGGCCTGAAACCCCGCCAGCTGGCGCGCGCTCAGGCGGGTGCTGATCGTTGTTGTCGAAGCAGAGCGTGCGCCTTTGGCCCGGCTCAGCGTGTTGTAGATCGTCCGGGTCGAGACGCCAAAGCGGCGGGCCAGAGCGGCGGCTGATGTACCTCCGGCGCGGGCCTCGATGATCTGGCGGCGTTCGTCGTCGGTCAGTTTGCGGTGGTGGCGCATGTGAAGTTTACGTTCCTATTTCTTGCCAACTTCCTCCAAGCCCCCCGCCTCCCAGCGTCAGCGGAGGCGGGTCAGGGGCTTGGAGTCCGTTTCGGTGGGTTTGCTTGGTTGGACGGTGTGCAGGGGACGCGAGACGGGAAACGTGTTGCGCAAAGCGTGGGGCAGGAAACGCGGCGCACAGGACGTGATGCGCGATGCGGAAGGCGCGGCGCAAAGGACGCGGGACGGGACGCACGCTCCGGAAAGCGCCATGCACGGGACGCGATGCGCGGCGCATTTTGCGGAAAACGCACCGCTCATCCCGCCAAACCCGCCGCGCGCAGCTGGCCATCGGTCACCAGCCCCGCAGCCACCAGCGCCGTCACTTGCGGGGCGGTGATGTGTTTGCACATCGGGCTGCGGTCGCGGATCCATGCGGCCAGCCGGGCGTGGTGATCGGCGGTCAGCGCCGTCCGCGCCTGCCGTCCTTCGGCCATCGCATCGAGGAAGCGCTGCCACCGGCGGGCGGCGAACCAGTTGTCCGAGAAACAGACTTTCGATCGGGTGAAGCCGGCGCTCTCGGTCGCATAGGCCTGTACGGCGCGCAGCAGGTCGTCGGGGTCGATCCCCTCGGCCAGCGCCTCGGCAATCGCGCTCACACTCGCCGCCTTCCCGCGCTGCCGGTCCTTGGGGTAGGCGGCCCAGATCCTTTCAACCCGTTCATCCACCGCCGCCGCCTCCGCGCGCTTGCGCGTAGGTGGTTTATGGATGGTTTCAGGGTGGTTTGGGGTCCACCGTGGACCCCGTACCCCGTCCACCCTGGACCCCCTACCGGGTTCAGGCTGGACGGGGTCCACCATGGACCCCGTCCCATCATCGGGTTCGGCCATCGATTCCAGCGCCATCACGCGGGCCAAAACGATCCGATAGATCACGGTGAACCCGTTCTTGCAGGGACGCCGCCCGGTCTCGATCAGGATGCCCTCTTTCAGGAAATCGCTGATCGTCCGCTTCACGGTGCTTTCGCCCAGCTCGGTGTGGCGCTGGATCGTACCTTTGGAGCACCAGATGCCCGAGCCGTCATCGCTCGCCTTGTCGGCCAGGAACATGATGATCTGCTTGCGCGCGGCGCTGCCGAAGATGCGGTCGGCGCAGAGATTGGCGATCTTCCAGCTCATGCGCAGGCCCCCGGAAAGGGGGCGTGGCGACGCGCCAAAGGCGATGGATGATACCGCTTGACAGATCGGAAAACGTCGCCGCACCATCCGCCAAAAGCCCCTTTCCGGGCCCGCAAATGGTTTGACAATCGGCTGCTAAGTGCCTGATTTCCCGTGGTGGGTTTGACAGAAACTTCGCCCGTAACCGCCTGATCTTCCATCCACAATTTGGGATTGAAAATCCTCGTGTCGGTGGTTCGATTCCGCCCCCGGGCACCACAATTTCCAGAGCAACTTTGCGTTATCAAAGGCTTCGCTGGCAGGCGCATTTTCTGGTCCACCCCTAAGCCCAGCTATCGGCGCTCGGTGGTCTCTCTGTGGCGGCGAAGTGCCGTTCAGCTTTGAGTATGGCGCGGCGCTCGAAATTGTACGCTGTGGGGATCCACCCAGCATCGTGCAAACACCGCGCAGCCTCCAGCGCTGCTGCCTGACGCGGTGCGCCCCGACCGACTCGTCCTCAGCTAGCAGGTAGGTGACCCCAACAGTTCAACCACGCGCTCAATGCCCGCCAATTAGGCGCGCCGCGCCATACTTCCCAAGAAACGGTCATGTTGCAAAGGTATGGCTTGCCGACTCGCACCTTGCCGGAACATAGCCTCATCGTTCAACTACGCGCTCATACCCCGCCAATTACGCGCGCCGCGCCATAGCTGGAAAAAGAGAACGCGCGGCGGGCGAGGATTGTCAAACCTGTCCCCGAAAAGCGTCAAACCCGATCCGAGTAAGGACCAGACACGACCACAGAACCCAACCATTTCAGCTTGTTAAGTGGTGCCCGGGGGCGGAATCGAACCACCGACACGAGGATTTTCAATCCACTGCTCTACCCCTGAGCTACCCGGGCACGGGTGCGCTTTCGCGCGGGCGTGGCGTTTTCTAGACGGGCCGGCTGGCATAGTCCAGTGCCCGAAGATAAAAAAATCAGTGTTGATCGAAGGTGTCGGGTCCGGGCTCGGCCGAGGGGTCATCGGGCTCGATCGGCTCGTCCGACGGGATGGCGTAGCTGCCGTTCAGCCAGCGTCCGAGGTCGATATCGGCGCAGCGGCGCGAGCAGAACGGGCGATACTCGGGCGCGGTCGGATTTCGGCAGATCGGGCAGCTCATTGCAGGGCCTTTCGCAGCTCCGCATCGGTCGGCAGCCGCTCGCGCTTGCGCTGCAGCTCGAAATGACCAATCGGGGTCCAGCCGACCTGGGCCGTCTCGACCGGGTCGCTCCGGAAGGCCGTGCGCAGCGTCTGTTCGATCTGGCGCCGGTCCTTCTTGGCCAGGGGCGCGAAATCGACGGTCACCTGCCCGCCGAGACCGCGCAGGCGCAGGGCGCGCGGCAGGGCGCGGGCCGCCTCGATATTGGCCTTGAGCGCGGCGGCGGGCGAATGATCGCCGCCGGTGTTGACGTCGATCGCAACCAGCGCCCGGGTCGGTTCGACGATCAGGCTGCCGCCGCCGGGCAGTCTTTCCTCGATGCCCGCGACAATGGCCAGATCGTCCAGAACGCCACGGCTGGCGAAACAGCCGGGATCGGTCACCACCTCGTCGGGCCGGCCCCACTCGCGCCAGGCCAGCGCATGGGCATCGGCCCCTTCGAGCAGCGTCTCGGGCGGGCCGTCGCGGTCGGCTGCAATGCTTTCTGCAAGGCTGCGCATCTCGGCGATGTCTTCGACAATCTCGGCCTCGTCGGCCTCGGCGGCCTCCGAGCGGATGATCAGGCCGAAACTGCTGTCGGCCATCAGATCCTCGGCCAGCGCCTTCAATTCGCCGCGCAGCATCTCGTCATGGATCTGGCGCGAGACATTGAGGCCCGGCGCATCCGGGGTGACAATCGCGAACTTCGACTTGAACAGCAGCCGATGGGTGACCGGCACGGCCTTGCCCGGTTCGGCATAGCCCGTCACCTGAACCAGCACCGACTGGCCCGGGCTCAGACCCTTTGCCTCGCGCAGAAACGCCTGCCCCTCGGACAAGCGCAGGAACAGCCCGCCCTGACCCTTGACGGGGCGTTCGACAACGGCGCGCAGGATCGTGCCCGGCATCGGCGGGCCGTCTTCGGGCGGGTCGATCAGAAAGTCCTCAAGCCGACCATCGGCCAGACGCGCGGCCGCCCGCCGTCCGGCGATCTGATCAAGAAGAACGCTTGTTCCCTTCATGCGGCCGCCCGGTAGAGAGGATAGCCCGCGGCCATCAGCAGCCCGGCAGTCTCGGCCAGCGGCAGACCGACAATGCCGGTGTAGGAGCCGCTGATCCAGGGAATGAAGGCCCCGGCGGTGCCTTGGATCGAATAGCCGCCGGCCTTGCCGCGCCAGTCGCCGCCGGCGAGATAGGCGTTCACTTCGGTATCGGCCAAACGCTTCATCTGCACGATCGAGACCGAGTCGCGCTGCCACAACCTGTCGCCCAGACGCACCGCGACGGCGGTCACCACCCGATGGCGCCGCCCGGACAAGGCATAAAGGAACGCGGCCGCCTCGCCGGCATCGGCGGGCTTGCCATAGATCCGGCGCCCCAGCGCCACCGTGGTGTCGGCCGACAGCACCAGATCGCCCGGCTCTGCCACGACAGCCAGCGCCTTCTCGCGCGCCATCCGCTGGCAATAGGGCCGCGGAAGCTCGCCTTTCAGCGGTGTCTCGTCGATGTCGGGTGGGCAGATCGCGTCGGCGGCCACACCGATCTGGGCCAGCAACTCGCGGCGGCGCGGGCTGCCCGAGCCGAGGATCAGTCGCATGGGGCCGGTCGCCTTACTTGAAGCGATAGTTGATACGACCCTTGGTCAGGTCGTAAGGGGTCATTTCCACCTGAACCCGGTCGCCGGCAAGAACCCGGATACGGTTCTTGCGCATCTTTCCTGCCGTGTGCGCGATAATCTCATGGCCGTTTTCGAGCTCGACCCTGAATGTCGCGTTGGGCAGGAGTTCCTTCACGACACCGGGGAATTCGAGCATCTCTTCCTTGGCCATGGTCACTCCAATAATGGTTTCACACCCCCCTTTCGGGAGGTGCCGGTTAAATGCGCCCAACGGACAGGTATTTCAAGGCCGATTCTGCTCATGCGGACGCAACCCCACCGGTTCGGTGCGGACCTGCGCCTGATCGTGCGAGACGGGCGACCGGCTTTGCCCGGCTATACCGCGTTGGTGTCCCGTGGCGGACCGAACCGGTTCACCATCCGTTCGATGATCTGGTCGCGCGACTGGCGATAGCGGGCGAGCTTCGCCTCGCGGGTCTCGCCCAGACCCGTCGGATCCATGATCGGCCAATATTCGACATCGAGATGATAGAACCGGGTCAGTTCCAGCGCCTTGCGCTGGCTGGCCGGGGTGAGTGCCACGATCAGGTCGAACCCGCCAAGATCGTCGCCCCAGTCCTGCATCTCGTCGAAACTGCGCGGGCGATGCCGGGTCAGTTCGACGTCCATTTCCTTGCAAACGGCGACGACAAATCCGTCGATCTCGAGATCGTTCTTCACCCCCGCCGACTGGACATAGAAACTGTGACCGTAAAACAATTTGGCGATACCCTCGGCCATCGGAGACCGCACGACATTGTAGTCGCAGGTAAACAGCACCGAGGCCGGGAAACCGGAGGGCATACGGTCAACCTCCGAAATGCAGCACGCAAATCAGGGTGAAAAGCCGTCTGGCGGTATCGATATCCATTTCAGCCTTGCCTTCCAGCCGTTCCAGCAAAACGCGCGCACCTTCGTTGTGGATGCCGCGACGGGCCATGTCTATCGCCTCGATCTGGCTTGGCGGCATGTTCTTGACGGCGGCGAAATAGCTTTCGCAGATCTGGAAGTAATCCTTCACCACCTGCCGGAACGGCCCGAGCGAGAGGTGGAATTCCGCCAGTTTCTGCCGTTCCTCGTCCGAGACCTCGAACACCAGCCGCCGCTCGCGGATCGCAAGGTTGACCCGGAACGGTCCCTCGGGCGTCGTCTCGCCGGCATGCGCCGGCAGGGCAAAGCTGTTGTCCTCCAGCAGATCGAAGATCGCGACCTGGCGTTCCTGCTCGATCTCGGGCGTCGGCGCGGCAAGCCGGGTGTCGTCGATCTCGATATGGATGATGCGAAGATTGCTCATGTTCCGGCCTCGTTGGTGGTCGGCGTGTTCAGTCGGTCGAGCCGGGCGCGGACGGACAGCCCGTGCGCCTCGAGGCTTTCCGAGATCGCCAGCCGTTCGGCTGCCGGGCCGATCGCGGCCAGCGCCGCGGGGGTCATCCGGGCAAGCGTGGTGCGTTTCAGAAAATCCATCACCGAAAGACCACTGGAAAACCGGGCAGACCGCGCCGTCGGCAGCACGTGATTGGGCCCGCCCACATAGTCGCCGATTGCCTCGGGCGTCCAGGCGCCGATGAAGATGGCGCCGGCATGGCGAACCCTTGCGACCAGCGCCTCCGCCTCGGCCGTGCACAGTTCCAGGTGTTCGGGTGCCACGCGGTCCGAAAGCTCCACCGCCTCGTCCATGTCGCGCACGGTGATGACGGCACCGAAATCCCGCCAGGAGGCCGCGGCGATCTCGCGCCGCTGCAGGGTTTCGAGCCGCTTCTCGACCGCCGCCGCGACCGCCCGGCCAAAGCCCGCGTCGGGCGTGACCAGGATCGCCTGGGCCGAGGCGTCATGTTCGGCCTGGCTCATCAGATCGACCGCGATCCAGTCCGGGTCATTGTCGGCGTCGGCGATGACGAGGATCTCGGACGGACCTGCAATCATGTCGATCCCGACGCGCCCGAAGACCCGCCGCTTGGCCGCCGCGACATAGGCGTTGCCGGGTCCGGTGATCTTGTCGACCGGCACGACGGTCTCCGTACCATAGGCGAGCGCCGCAATGGCCTGCGCGCCGCCGAGGCGATAGACCTTGTCGACCCCGGCAATCCGTGCGGCGAGCAGTACCAGCGGATTCACCAGACCGTCGGGCGTCGGCACGGTGACGACCAGCCGGTCGACCCCCGCGACACGCGCCGGGATCGCATTCATCAGAACCGACGAGGGATAAGAGGCAAGCCCGCCCGGCACGTAAAGCCCGGCTGCCGAAACCGGCGTCCAGCGCCAGCCGAGGTCGGCCCCCGCGGCATCGGTCCAGCGCGCGTCTTCCGGCATCTGGCGGCTGTGATAGGCCCGGATCCGCTCGGCCGCGAGGTTCAGGGCGTCACGGTCGTCGGGTGTAACCTTGGCGCATTCGGCCTCGATCTCGGCCTCCGAGAAGGCCAGCGTCTCTGGCGTCAGTCGCACCCGGTCGAAACGTTCCGTCAGCTCGATCAGCGCCGCGTCGCCGCGCGCCCGCACATCGCCAATGATCCCGGCGACAGCAGCATCGACATCCGGCGCATCCTCGCGCTTGGTGGTCAGGAACGCTGCAAAGCGGGTCGCGAAATCGGCATCCGTTGTGTCGAGAAACTGGGGCATGACGTCTCCTTGTCCGGCCCCTGATACTGAACGATGGCCCCCGCCTCAAGCGGCGCAAGCGCGCGGGGCCGATGCTTGCGTTCAGTCCTCGTGGACGGGTGCACGCCCCGAGGGCGCGACATAGGGCCGGGTCACATCGCGCAGCGTGACATTCACGCTTTCGACCTCTGCCGCGATGGCGCCGTCGCCGGCCAGCGTCAGGGTCATCCGGCCGGTGCCATCGGCGCCGGGTTCGAACGCGATTTCGAGCAGCGACAGGATCGTGTCGGGATCCTTGCGGTCGATGCCTTGCGACACGACCTTCTGCACGTCATCGAGAATCAGCAGGCTCTGCACCCGTTCATAGGGCCGGCCGCGACGTTCGGCATTCTCGCGATCCTCCCAGCGGAAGCGGTTGAGCAACAGCGCAAGACGCCGGGCCGGCCGGTCCCACCGCATCTCGACCGCGGGAAATACCGCGTCCTGCACCATGGCCGAGATCACCCGCAGGTCCTCGGCGTCGGCTGCAACCAGCAGTAGCGGGCGTTCGGCGCCTTCTTCGAATGTCGCGTCAGTCATCACCTTGAATCCGTTCGATATCGGCGCCGCAAGCGCCAAGCTTTTCTTCGACCCGTTCGTATCCGCGGTCGAGGTGATAGACCCGGTTCACCACCGTCTCGCCCTCGGCCCCGAGGGCTGCAAGGATCAGCGAGACGCTGGCGCGCAGGTCGGTCGCCATCACCGGTGCACCGCGCAGCTTGTCGACGCCCGTGACCGTCGCGACCCCGCCGTGCACCTCGATCTGCGCGCCCATGCGCACCAGCTCGGGCGCATGCATGAAACGGTTCTCGAAGATCCGTTCTTCCAGCACGCTGGTTCCCTTCGCAGTGCACATCACCGCCATCATCTGCGCCTGCAGGTCGGTCGGAAAGCCCGGAAACACCTCGGTGACCACATTGACGGCGTCGACCCGGCCGTTGCGGCGTTTGACCACCAGCCCGGTATTGGTCTGCGTCACCTCGATCCCGCAGGCATCGAGCTTCTCGGTGAAGGCGCCAAGCAGGTCGAGCCTGGCCCCCACAAGCTCTACCTCGCCGCCGGCGATGGCGGGGGCAAGCATGTAGGTTCCGGTCTCGATCCGGTCGGCGACAACCGGATGGGTCGCGCCGCGCAGCCGGTCGACCCCCTCGATGGTGATCGTGTCGGTCCCCGCGCCTTCGATCCGCGCCCCCATCTTGATCAGGCAATCGGCAAGATCGACGATTTCAGGCTCGCGCGCCGCGTTTTTCAGCAGGGTGGTCCCCTTGGCCAGCGACGCCGCCATCAGCAGGTTCTCGGTCGCACCGACCGAGGCAAAACGGAAATCGATCACCGCCCCCTTCAGCCCGCCCGGCGCGGTGGCATGCAGATATCCATCCCGCAGTTCGATCTCGGCGCCGAGTTGTTCGAGCGCAGTGATATGAATGTCCATCGGACGCGCGCCGATGGCGCATCCCCCGGGCAACGACACCACCGCCTGCCCGTGCCGCGCCAGCAGCGGCCCGAGGACGAGGTTCGAGGCGCGCATCTTGCGCACGATGTCATAGTCGGCGACGTGGTTGTCGGCGGAATGGCCCGACATCGACAGCACCTTGCCCGCCTGCATGGCCGCAACCTCGACCCCGAGCGATTGCAGGAGCGTCGTCATGGTGCGAATGTCCGACAGCCGCGGCGCATTGGTCAGGGTCAGCGGCTCTTCGCTGAGCAACGCGGCCGGCATCAGCGCCAGACAGGCGTTCTTTGCGCCCGAAATCTCGATCCGGCCGTTCAGCGGGCCGTTTCCCCGCACCACGATCTTATCCATCCTGCCCCTTTCCGCTGTCAGGTTCGCCCTGCGGTGCGCGCGCGCCCTCGGCGGGCGCGTCCGCGCGCGCCCTGGCCTGCGCCTTGCGCCGCTGCAGATTGTCCTTCAGCGCCTGCTTCAGCCTCTGATCCCGGCTGTTCCCGGGTTTTTCCTGGTCTTTGCCGTTCATGCCGCGCGGCTTACGCGAGGGGGTCGCCCGGGTCCAGTCTCGTGACCGGACGCGGTGCGGTTTTCCCCAAAGTGATGCGAGAATTCGCTTGCACTCCGCATGGCAGATGGTTATCTCCGCCCACGCTTCGAGGCCGCGTCAGCCTGGCGGTAGCGCACCCTGTGCAGGGGGCGGTTTTGCCGGGCGAGGGCGGTTGATTCAAAAGGGCTTTTCCGGAGCCCGCCTGCAATGGGGTAACGCCCGCGGCATTCCGGAAAACGGCAGGCTGTGGTAGCTCAGTGGTAGAGCACTCCCTTGGTAAGGGAGAGGTCGAGAGTTCAATCCTCTCTCACAGCACCATTTCTCCATTCAGGCCTGTAAAATTCCCTAACACCTTGAAGGGAAAGGCAGTTTTTATATCTCCATACCCATTAGTCCGGCAGTATCTCAGAGGCTCACCCGCAGGGGTGCGCTCCAAGATCGTCTGACCAGGCATGTCCCGTCAGTGGCGGGGCCGCCGGGGCATGTCACGAAGCCGCAGAAAACGCTGTCAGATGCCCCGCGCGCGTGCCGCCGGCCTGTCCCAGCACCAGAAGCCGTTTGACCATGTGGCCGACCGCCAGTTCATCGGTCATCCCCATGCCGCCGTGAAACTGGATCGCATCGCGCACCACCGCCCGCGCACAGTCGCCGGTCTTGACCTTTGCCGCCGACAGAAGCCTGCGACGTTTGTCGGAGGCTTCGCCCGCCATCGCCTCGGCCGCGAGCTGGACCATCGAGCGCACCTCTTCCCGGCAGATATACATGTCGGCCAGCCGATGCTGCACGGTCTGGAACCGGCCAATCGGGCGGCCGAACTGTTCGCGCAGCTTCACGTGATCGAGCGTCGCGCGAAGCAGCGCGGCGACAAGTCCCGAGGTCTCGGCCAGGGCCCCGAACAGCGCCATCTCGGCCCCCGCATCAAGCGCTGCGCGCGCGCCGGTCCAGCAGGCATCTGGCGGGCACAGAACGCCGTCGAAGCAGACGCTGGCCGCGGCCTGACCATCGAGCAGACGATAGGCAGTGACCTCTGCCTCGGCGGCGGGCACCCGCAGGACGGCCGCGCCATCGATATCGACCGCAACCCAGAAGGCCGCCGCCGCCGCCCCGCCGGGCACAAGCCGGACCGTGCCCGACAATTCCCAGCCACCGGGCACAGGCCTGGCCGAGACCGCCGGCTCCATACCGTCCGGCCCGGCAACCAGAACCTCGATCTGCTGGCCCGCAAGGATCGGTGCCAGCACATCAGACGCCCGATCCTCGGGCAACAGCCGCGCAATGACCGTGGCGCACTGCAACGTGGCGGGCGTCACCGGTTCCAGCACCAGCCCCGCCCCCAGAACCTCGATCAGCGGCAACACTTGCTGCGGCGACAACCCGAGGCCCCCGCAGGCTTCTGGCAAGGCGGCGCCAAGCCAGCCAAGATCGGCCATGCGGGGCCAGTGCGCGGGCAACTCGGTCGCCGGTGCGGCCAGCATCCGGGAGCGTTGCGCCAGTGAATAGTGATCGGCCACGAACCGCTCTGCCATGTCCTTCAACAGCAGCGCCTCGTCCGACGGCATCTCGAACCTGATCTGCATGGTCATCGTCAAAGCCCCAGTACCTGAGCGGCAAGAATGCTGCGCTGGATCTCGTTGCTGCCGCCATAGATCGACAGCTTGCGCCAGTTCAGGAACTGGTAGGCGACGTTTTCGAACGGCGGTTCGAGGCAACCGCTCTCTGCCGCCGGCAGGGCGGATTGCCCTGCGATATCGAGCGCGAGCTCGGTCAGCGCCTGCTGGATCTCCGTTCCGCGGATCTTCAATAGCGAGGTCTCGGCGCCAAGCGGCCGTCCTGCCTCGGCCGCTGCCAGCAGGCGCAGGGTCGTCGCCTCGACCGCGATGATGTCGATTTCAAGCGCGGCAAGGCGTGACCGGGTCTCATGGTCGTCATCGAGCCCCGCGGCGCGGGCCATCCCGCGCACCCGTTCCAGCAGGTGCTTCGAGCGGCCGACACCGCCGATGCCGAGACGTTCGTGTTCGAGCAGCGCTTTGGCATAAGTCCAGCCCATGTTGACCTCGCCCACCACCAGCGCGTCGGGGACGAAGACATCGTCGAGGAAGATCTCGTTCACCTCCTCCGTCCCGTCCATCAACCGGATCGGCCGCCGCGAAACCCCGGGCGTGGCCATGTCGATCAGCATAATCGAGATCCCCTGCTGTTTCTTCACCTGCGGGTCGGTGCGCACGAGGCAGAAGATCCAGTTGGCGTATTGGGCATAGGTCGTCCAGGTCTTCGACCCCGAGACGATCCAGCCACCATCGATGCGGGTTGCACGGGTACGCAGCGAGGCAAGGTCGGATCCCGCCCCCGGCTCGCTGAAACCCTGACACCACCAATCCTCGCCCGACAGGATGCGCGGCAGGAACCGGGCCTGCTGATCGGCGCTGCCAAAACGGATCAGGATCGGGCCGATCATCTTCAACCCGAACCCCGGCATTGGCGGGCAATGCTGGCGAAAGAACTCCTCGTCCGCAATCATCCGCTGGCGCGCCGTCCAGCCGGGGCCGCCATGCTCGGTGGGCCAGGAGGGCGCAACCCATCCCACCGCGTGCAGGCTCAGGTGCCAGCCGAGGAAGTCCTCGCGGGACAGCGGCGCGCCCCTTGCCACCTTGGCACGGGTGTCGGGATCGAGTTCCCGCGCAGCGAAATCGCGGATCTGCTTGCGGAAGGCGTCGTCCTCGGGGGTAATCAGCAGATCGGTCATAGCGCTATCTCCCGCTTGACGATCAGCGCATCGACCGCGATGCAGCCTTCGCCCTCGGGCAGGACGAGGACGGGGTTGATGTCGATCCCCTCGATTGCGTCACCATGGGCGATCGCGAAATCCGACAGCCGCAGGATCGCTTCCTCAAGCGCCCTCCGGTCCGCCTTCGGCGCAGCGCGAAACCCATCGAGAAGCCGGCCAAGCCGGGTCTCGTCGATCATCTGACGCGCATCTTCCGGCGACAGCGGCGCCCGACGCAGCGCGACATCGTCCAGCAGTTCGGTCAGCACGCCGCCCACACCGACCAGGATCATCGGCCCGAAATCGGGATCGTTCTGCATCCCGAGGATCGCCTCGACCCCGCCCCGAACCATCTTTTGCACAAGGCACGGCGCCGGGGCACCGTTCAGCCTGTGTCCCCGCAGCTTTTCCGACAGTTCGGCAAAGGCCAGCGAGACATCGGCCGGTGTCACAAGGCCCAGCTTCACCAGCCCGGCCTCGGTCTTGTGCTCCATTCCGTCGGCAAGGCCTTTCATCACCACCGGATAGCCGATCTCGGCCGCGGCCTGCAGCGCCTCGGCCTCGCGGCGCACCAGCGCCTCGCCAATCATCGGCATGCCATAGGCGGCAAGGGCCGCTTTCGCGGCATGTTCCCCAAGGCTGCGACCGCCGGTTTCAAGCAGTGTCGCAACCCTGGCCCGCGCCGCGTGATCCACCATTGGCGCGACGTTGCTGCGGGGGTCGGCGCGGCGGGCGTGGTAGTCCAGAAATCGTTTCAGCGCTTTCAGGGCCGCCTGGGGGCCGCGGAACAGGGGCAGCCTGCGGTTCTGCGCCAGTTCCTCAAAGCCCGCCTCGACCACCTTGCCGCCGTCATAGACGACAATAATGGGCTTGCCCGAGGTTCGCGCGATCTCCAGCACCGGCTTGATCAGCCGGTCGCGCCAGGCATCGCGCACCTGATGAATGAACACCATCAGCACGTCAGTATTCTCGTCGTCGAGCGCCGCCGACACCGCCGCAGGCCAGCGCTCGGGGTGGTTCATGACATTGCCGGACAGATCGAGCGGATTGTGCGGCGGCGTGAAGTCGAGCAGCGGCGCCAGACGCGCAACCGTCGTTTCTCTGAAATCTGCCAGCGGGATGCCCATTGCCTCGGCCTGATCGGCAACGACCCCGCTCCAGCCACCCGAGAACGTGACCACCGACAACCGGTTTCCCTGCGGTGCCGGGCACTTCTCGAACAAGGACGCGGCATCGGCCAGTTCCAGCGGGTCGTCGACCGACACGACGTTGTACTGGCGGAACACCGCCTCGAAGGTCCGGAATGCGCCCGCCATCTTGCCGGTGTGGGCCAGCGCCGTACGCGCGGCGCGCTGACTGCGCCCGAGCTTCAGCACGATCAGGGGCTTGCCGCGCGCTTCTGCCTCTTCGGCCAGCGCGATGAAGCGCGCGGGGGTGCGCAGCCCCTCCAGCGCCATCGCGACCGAGGTAATTTCCGGGTCCCGCAGCGCGAACCGCGCGTAATCCGCCGCCTCGACATTCAGCTCGTTGCCGGTCGACACCAGATAGCGCAGGTGCACCCCCTGATCGTGGGCGCGGGCCAGCAGCACCATCATCAACTGCCCGCTCTGCGAGATCAGCGCGGTGCGCCCGGGCGCCAGATCCGCGGGAAAGGTCGCCGCAGTCAGCCCCATGAAGCCGCTCGCAAGATTGGCAAGGCCGAGGCAGTTCGGACCGCAGATCGCGATCCGGTTGCGGTTGGCAACCTCGCGCAGCGCACGCTCGGCCTCGCGCCCGGCCTCCCCGGTTTCGGAAAACCCGGACGCCAGAATGACCGCGCCGCGCACGCCCTTGCGGCCGCAATCGTCCAGAATCCCGGGCAGCGCCTGTCGGGGAACGAAGATCAGCGCCGCGTCGACCGGTTCGGGGATCGCCGAGACCGAGGGATAGCAGGGAAGACCGTTCAACTCCGGGTACTTCGGATTGACCGGGAAGATCCTGCCCTGAAACCCCAGCCTGCGCAGCACCGGCACCGCCATGCCGCTCCAGCCCGTCGCATTGGCGCTGGCCCCGACGATTGCCACGCTTTGCGGGTTCATCAGTCCGGCAAGATTTTCGAACAGCGGCGCGGGGTCCGTCCCCTCCCCGACAGCAGGTTCCAGCGTCGCGGTCTCCGCGGTCATGTCGATCTCTCCCTGAGGTTCTCCGTCCCGGCTCGACTATCGACGACGGGCGTCCCTTCGTCAACAATGCAAACTTTGATTTCGCATAGCGAAACCACGGCACGGAAACACGGACGCCGGACCGCGTCGGGATCGGACGGGCCGGCAGGTCTGCGATTCAGGTTGGGGCACAGAGATCGGGCACCGCGGCGCCCGTTGGATCAACTGTGATAGAGGCGGGCCATCCGGGCTTCGACCGACCGCGCGGTGCTGAGCAGAAGCGGGGCGAATTCCTGTTCGGCCCGTTCGACGGTCAGGACCGAGGACAGGCCCGAGACCGACAGGAGTAGCGGATCGGCGCCTTCGACCGACCGGATCACGGTGGCGATCGCGTTAAGCTCCGGGCGCCACTGACCAAAGCCTGTGACATAGCCGCGGGCCTCGAAACACGCGACGGCGGCCGCGACGTTTGGCGCCTGAACGTCCCACAGGGCCGGGTCGGCCTTTTGCAACCTGGCGATCAACGCCTCCCGCGGCCGCGGCGCGAGGCTTGCCAGATAGGCACGTCCGATCGCGGTCTGGCACAACGGCAGCCGGGCGCCGACATCGAGGTTCAGCACGATCGCTTCGGGACGTCGCACCAGTTCGATATAGCGCACGGACAGGTCGCTTGGCACGCCGAGGGCGACCGAAACATCGGCCAGTTCGGACAGCGTGACCATACCGGGCCGGGCAATATCGCGGATGCCTGTGGCGGCAAAGGCGGTCTGGCTCAACTCGATCACCCGCGGCGCCAGACTGTAGCGCCCAAGGCGCTGGTGATAGGCGAGGTAGTTCAGTTTGCGCAGGGTGTGGGTGAAACGCGAAACCGTCGGCCGGGGCAATCCCGTGCGCTCGGCCAGTTCCTGATTGCTGAGCGTCCGGTCATCGGGCCCGAAGGCGGCAAGGATCATCAGGCCCCGCGCAAGAGACGTGACGAATTGCCGGTCCTGCTGTTCGCCGTCTTTGTCGTCGCTCACGTCTTTCAGGTCCCTTCCGTTCTGTCCGGATGCCCTGGCCCGCACCCTGCCCCCATAGGTCGTCTTCACTGCCGCCGCAAGAATGGGCCATTGTGGCGATACCCCTCTGCGACGGCCCGAAGATGGCCCCTGACGCCAATTCGATCTTGATCCGGCCATGCCCTGACAAGGATCTTGCCACAGGTCGCGCGGCGCTGCTAGGTTATTTTCAAAATGTCGTTTCGCATAGCGAAATGAATATTGGTCGACGCGAGCGTTCTCCGCACAGGCCAGGGGAGGGGAGGAAAGATGACCGGATACTGTTTCCGAGCAGGGTGCCTTGCAAAAGCCACGACATGCACACCGCAACGGCGCTCATTTCCCATGGCGTCCGGCCGCGGTTCGCCAGAGGCCCGGGCATGAACCACCCGCTGCCCGAAACCGGCCCCGACCGGCAGTTCCAGAGCCATGTCGCCGACGGCCATCTCTGGATTCAGCATTGCAGCGACTGCGGCGGTGCCATCTTTCATCCGCGCGTGCTCTGCCCGCATTGCGGGTCGCTCGCGCTCGAATGGCGCCGGGCCTCGGGTCGCGGCACGGTGTATTCCCGCGCCGACCTGATCCAGAAACCGAAGCCGGGCGAGACCGAGCCCCGCCATCACGCCCTTGTCCTCGTCGATCTTGACGAAGGTCCGCGGATGATGAGCCGGCTGCCGGACGTCGCACCGGAAGAGATCCGGATCGGCATGAGGGTTCAGGCCCGTATCGCCGGCGACCCGGGTGAATATGCGGTGGTGTTCGATCCCGAGGAGGCAGCGGAATGAGCGGGCTTCGGGGGGGCGCTGCCATCGTCGGCGTCGGCACCGCCGGGCTGGGCGAGGCGCCGGGATTCACCGCCATGGACATTCAGGCGCTGGCGGTGCGGCAGGCGCTGGACGAGGCGGGACTCGCCCTGTCCGATGTCGACGGCCTTTTCTGTGCCAACATGAGCCACACGTTTCCGGCGATCTCGACGCTCGAATATCTGGGCCTGCGGCCGCGCTGGATCGACGGGACAAATACCGGCGGATCGAGCTTTGTCGGCTATGCGACCTCGGCCGCCATGGCATTGCAGGCGGGGCTCTGCGATGTCGCGCTGATCTGCTATGGTGCGACGATGCGGTCGGGCGCGGGGCGCATGGTGCCGGCCGCCGAACAGCCGACCTATGAGATACCGCACAAGCCGCGCTATCCGATGACCGCCTATGCGATGGCGGCCGCCCGCCACATGGCCGAATTTGGCACCACGCGCGAACAGCTTGCCGAGGTCGCCGTCGCCGCCCGCGGCTGGGCGCAGAAGAACCCCGATGCCTTTGAACGCGATCCGCTGAGCATCGAGGATGTTCTGGCTTCCCGTATGGTGATGGAGCCGCTGACATTGCGCGACTGCTGCTTGCTGACCGACGGGGCGGGTGCTGTGGTCATGACGCGGCCGGACCGCGCGCGCGATCTGGCGCAGACGCCGGTCTATTTTCTTGGCGGCGGTGTCGCCTCCTACAACCGCGCGGTGTCCGAAATGCCGGATCTGACCACCACGGCGGCGAAGGATTCAGGCGCGCGGGCCTTTGCCATGGCAGGTCTGCGACCATCCGATATGGACGTGCTGCAGCTCTATGACGCCTTCACCATCAACGTGATCCTGTTCCTCGAAGATCTGGGTTTCTGCGCCAAGGGCGACGGCGGCAGCTTTGTCTCGGGCGGGCGGATCGCGCCCGGCGGCGCGCTGCCGGTCAACACCAACGGCGGCGGGCTCTCGTTCACACATCCCGGCATGTATGGCGTCTTCACCCTGATCGAGGCGGCGCGCCAGCTGCGGGGAGCCGCCGGCGCCCGGCAGGTTCCGGGGGCTGCGACCGCGCTGTGCCACGGCAACGGCATCACCCTGTCGCATCAGGCCACCGCCATTTTCGGCAGAGCCGAGACGCTCTGACCACCCCACTTCAAAGGACAAAGTTATGACCGAGCTTGTTGCAACCGAGATCCGGGGGAAGATCGGGATCATCCGTCTGAACCGCCCCCCGGTGAATGCCCTGGGTCAGGCCCTGCGCAGCGCGGTGGCCGAGGCGCATCTGCGACTGGATGCCGACCCTGCCGTCGCGGCGATCCTGCTGACCGGGACGGGGCGGTTCTTTTCCGCCGGGGCCGACATCACCGAATTCTCGGGCGGCCGGCGTCATCCCTATCTGACCGAACTGATCGCACAGCTTGAAAACGGCACCAGCTCGGTGATTGCCGTGGCCAATGGAATGGCCTTTGGCGGCGGGTTCGAGCTGATCCTCGGCTGCGACTATCTCTATGTCCTGCCGGAGGCGACGCTGGCCTTCCCCGAGATCAAGCTTGGCAACATCCCCGGCGCCGGCGGCACCCAGAAGCTGCCGCGGCTGATCGGCGGACCCAGGGCGCTTGGCCTGATCCTGTCCGGCGACCCGATCACGGCGCAGGAGGCTGTGTCGCTTGGCATCGCGGACCGGCTGGTTGCCGATCTCGACGCAGCCGTTGCATTTGCGACCGACGCCGTCGCCGCGGGCCTGCCGCGCCGCCGGATCCGCGACCGGAACGTGCCAGGTCACCCCGACGAGCTTGCGGCCGCCGCCGCGCCCTTTCTGCGCCGGGCGCGGGGCGCGCTGGCCACCGCCAAGGGCATCGAGGGCGTGCGCATGGCTTATGACACGCCGATCGACGAGGGGCTGTTGTGGGAACAGCAGACCTTTGCCGCGCTGAACGCCTCGCCCGAGTCGAAAGCGCAGCGCCACATCTTTTTTGCCGAACGCGCGGCGCGCAAGATCGCCGATCTTCCCGCCGACACGCCGAAACGCCGCCTCGCCACCGCCGGGGTCGTCGGCGCTGGCACCATGGGGGCCGGCATCGCCATGTGCATGGCCAATGCAGGCATCCCGGTTATTCTGGTCGAGCAGGATCAGGGCCGTCTCGACACCGGGCTTGCCCGCATCCGCCGCACCTATGAGGAGGCTCTTGGCAAGGGCCGGATTTCAAGCGCCGAGGCTGAAGCCCGGCTTGGCCGCATCTCGGGATCGGTCGACATGCAGGCGCTGGCGGACGCCGACCTTGTGGTCGAGGCGGTGTTCGAAGCGATGGAGGTCAAGCGCGCGGTCTTCACGCGCCTCGACGCGATCTGCAAACCGGGCGCGATCCTTGCCACCAATACATCGACGCTCGATGTCAACGAGATCGCGGCAGCAACGGGGCGGCCGCAGGACGTCATCGGCCTGCATTTCTTCAGCCCCGCGCATGTCATGAAGCTGCTCGAGGTTGTGCGCGCCGAGACGACCGCGCCGGAGGTCATCGCAACGGCGATGGATCTGGGCCAGCGGATCGGCAAGATCCCCGTGCTGGTCGGCGTCTGCGACGGCTTTGCCGGCAACCGGATGTTCATCAACTTCAATCGCGAGGCGCAGATCCTGATCGAGAATGGCGCGCTGCCCTGGCAGATCGACCGCGTGCTGACCGACTGGGGTCTGGCGATGGGGCCGCTTTCGGTGATGGATCTTGCCGGGCTCGACATCGGATATGCGATCCGCAAGGAACGCGCGGCGCGGCGCAAGCCGTCCGATCCCTACCCGTTCACCACCGCCGACCGTCTGGCCGAGGCCGGCCGGCTTGGCCAGAAGACCGGGCGCGGCTGGTATCTCTATCCCGAAAATGCCCGCCGCGGTCTGCCCGACCCCGAGGTCGAGGCGCTGATCGAAGCGGTCTCGCGCGAGAAAGGCATCACCCGGCGCCCGGTTTCCGACGAGGAGATCCTGCACCGGTGCCTGTGGCAGCTTGTGAACACCGGCTGCCAGATCCTCGAGGAAGGGATCGCGCAGCGTGCCAGCGACCTCGATGTGATCTTCGTCAACGGCTATGGCTTTCCACGGCCCCGCGGCGGGCCGATGTTCTTTGCCGAGTTGACCGGGTTCGACCGGGTTGCGGCCGAGGTCGAACGTTTCGCGGCCGAGGTGGGCGATCACTGGCGGCCCTCGGCTCTGCTGCTCGAGGCCGCGCGTACCGGCCGGCTCGACGCCGCCGCCTGACCTGCGACCGACATTGCCGGCAAAGCGAAACGGCCACCGTCCGGTGGCCGTTTCCTTTTCGCCCGAGTGGTGTGGGGGGGCGCCTGCCCCGACCCTCAGGCGAAACCAAACAGGCGCGGAAAGTACATCGTGAAAAACGGCACATAGGTGACCAGCAACAGCACGACGATCTCGGCAATGACGAACGGCACGATTGCGCGACTGAGCCCGCCCAATGTCACGGTCGAGATCCCGCAGGCGGCAAACAACACCAGCCCGAATGGCGGCGTCGCCAGCCCGATGGTCAGATTGGTGCAGGTGATCAGGCCGAAGTGAATGGGATCCACGCCATATTGATAGGCAATCGGCGCAATCAGCGGCCCCAGAACGATGATCGCGAACCCCATGTCGAGGAACATGCCGATGATCAGGAAAAGGACGTTCACCAGCAGAAGGAAGACATACTTGTTTTCCGTCAGCATGACGAAGACCAGCGTCACATGCTCGACCAGATTGTAATAGCTCACCAGCCAGCTGAAGCATTTTGCAGATGCCAGCAGGAACAGGATCATCGCGGTCGACTGGACCGTGTGCCTCAGGATCGGGCCGATGTCCTTCAGCTTCAGCGTGCGATAGAAGACAAAGCCCGCGAACAGCCCGTACATGACCGCCACGGCCGAGGCCTGGGTCGGGCTGAAGAACCCGCCGAGGATGCCGCCCATGATGATGACGGGCAACAGCAGCGCCGGCACACCGCGAATGACTGCAACGAGCAGACGGTGAAAGCCGACGAAGGGGGTTCTTTCGCCATAACCTTTTCGCACCGCGATGATATAGGCCGTGACCATCAGCGAGATGGCGATCAGCACACCCGGCAGCAGCCCGCCAAGAAACAGCCCCGCGATCGAGACATTCATCACCGAGGCGTAGATCAGCATCGGGATGCTGGGCGGAATGATCGGGCCGATGATCGAGCTTGAGGCTGTCACCGCGGCGCTGAATTCCTCGCTGTAGCCATTCTTCTTCATCGCCGGGATCATGATCCCGCCGACCGCCACCGTGTCGGAGACCGCCGATCCGGTGATGCCTGCAAAGAACATGCTGGCAATGATGTTGGTGTGAGCAAGACCGCCGCGGATCCAGCCCACCAGCGCCGAGGAAAGGTCCATCAGCTTGTCGGTGATCCGGGCGCGGTTCATGATCTCGCCGGTCATGATGAAGAAGGGGACCGCCAGCATCAGCATGTTCTCGGTGCTCGAGAACATCCGCTGCGGGATCTGCAGGAACAGCCGCGGATCGCCGATCTGCAGGTAGACGAAGATCGTCGTCAGAACGAGACAGAAGGCGATCGGTACGCCGAGGATGAGCAGCGGCACGAAACTGCCGAAGATGATACCGACCATTCGTCAGTCTCCATTTTCGAGGGTTGCTGTGAATTTATGCCGGTCCGCGGCGCTGCGCGGGTCGGGAAGCGCCGCGCCGAGGCTCATCAACCCCAGCAGCGCGCCGCCAACCGGGATCGACAGATAGTACCAGTAGAGGTTGATGCTGAGGTAAAGCGAGGTCTGCGACTTGCCGACGAAGCTGGCCATCTTCAGGCCGAAATAGACCATCACCGAAGCAATGATCAGCGCTGCGATGGCATAGACGATCCGCAGCAGGCCCTGAATCCGGCGGCCCGACGATTCATAGAACATGTCGACGCCGATGTGACCGCCGCGACGGGCAACGACCCCGGCACCGACAAAGATCGTCCAGGCAAACAGCAGGTTGTTGATTTCCTCGACCCAGACCAGCGAATTGCCAACGACCTGATCGACGATGATCCCGGTGGCGGTATTGAGAAACAGCAGGGCCAGAAGAACCATGGCCACCAGAAAACCGGCCCTTTCGAGCCAGTCGAGGAAAGTCTGGTACCAGATCAGGGTCTCTCTCATGTTCAAGTTCTCGTTTCGGTCTGGGACTGGCCCGGTCAGACGCCGCGACTGTGCTCGCAGCGGTGCCAAAGCCTCGGCAGGATCGAACAGGTAGGTTGCTTGGATTTCAACCGGCCGGCTGTGCGCGAAGCCACCAGACGGATCTGTCCAGCGTTGGATCGGCTGCGGACGGGCGACTTTTGTGGCTCGAAAACCCGGCGCGGGAACGAAGGCCCGCGCCGCACCGGCGCAGTGCAGCGGGCGGCGGCGCGGTCACGGGAGAGACCGGCACGCCGCCGACATCACATCGGTTCAGGGCTGTTCTTCGGCGGCATTCGCGGCAGCGATGATCCGGTCGACCCATTCCTGACCCGCACCATCGGGGATCTTTTTGGCGATGATGTCGATGTAGGGCTGCTGACCGAGCGCCTTGAATTCCGCGATCTCGGCGTCGGTCGGATAGTAGAAGACAGCACCTGCCTCCTCCATCGCCTGCTGGATGACCAGCGAGCTGAGCAACGATTGCGCGTTTGCCACGCGGGTATAAAGGTCGCCGCCCTGCAGGACGATCATCTGCTGGTCCGGGGTGAGAGAGCGCAGAAACTCCTCGTTGATCAACAGCGGATGCAGGTTGAAGCTGTGCCGCGTCATCGTCACGTAGGGGTTCACCTCGTAGAGCTTCTTCGAGTACATCGAATAAAGCTCGGTATCGTGGCCCTCGGCCATCCCGGTCTGCAGCGCGGTGTAAAGCTCGTCCCAGGTGACAGTGACCGTGTTGGCGCCCCAGGCGCGGAACATCGCCAGAAGGCCCGGGTTTTCGGGAACCCGCATCTTCATGCCCTTCAGGTCGCTGACGCTCTTGATCGGCTTTTCGGTATAGATTTGCCGGAACCCGGCGCCATCGGCCCAGCCGAGCACGCGAAGCCCGGTGCGTTCCAGAAACAGATCGGCCAGTTCATCGCCGATCGGCCCTTCCATGACCTTCCAGGCTGTCAGGTTGTCCCGGAACACATAGGGGATCTGGGTGATGGCGATCTCCGGCATGAACGGGACCATGATCGACGTATAGCCGCCAACCATCTGAATCACCCCGGTCTGCGCCGATTCGATCATCGTGCGCGCATTCCCGAGCGCACCGTCTGGATGGATCTCGACCACGAGTTCGCCTTGCGAGGCGACCTCGATATAGTTCTTCATGGCCGCGAGGCCCGCTGTCCGGCCGGCGCCCGGCAGGCGAACATCGCCTTCAGAGCTGTGTCCCACCTTGATGACGATGGGTTCGGCAAAGGCAGACCCCACTGTTGTCGCAATTGCCAGTCCCATGCCCAGGATGGCTCCGGTCAGTTTGTTCATGTCTTCCTCCCTGTTGTCGATCTTCGGCGCCGCCGCCCTCTTCCGGGGCGGTTGATGCGATTGCGTGTTCCTTGTCGAAAGCACTCAGTGATTAATGAAACTCTATTCCAAAATTTTGACTCCTGTCGAGATGTATCTGCGCCTCGTGCCCCGGGGACCGGTCTGCACCCCGGCTTTGCGCTAAAGCGTCATGCCGCCATCGACGACCAGCACGTGGCCGGTCACCATGCTTGCCCCGGCACATAGGAACAGCACCGCTTCGGCAATATCCTCGGGGTCCGACCGGCGTTTCAGCACCGCCTGATCCCGCGCCCATTGCTTGCGCTCCTCCGGCCAGTCGTCGGTCCAGGGTGTCCGGGTCTGACCCGGGGCAACGGCGTTTACCCGCACCTCCGGGGCCAACCCGCGCGCAAGACTGCGGGTCAGGCTGACCAGCCCGGATTTACTGGCGGCATAGGCGATCGAGCTGCCCTGCTGGCCGATCCCGGCGATCGACGTCATGTTCACGATCGCGCCATGGCTCTGCTTCAGACCCGCCGCTGCCGCATGGGCACACCGGAAAGCCCCGATCAGGTTCGTGTTCAGCAAAAGCTGCCAGAACTCTTCGGTCATCCGGTCCAGATCGCCCGGCGGGATCTTGTCCGGCGTCCCGGCAACACCGGCATTGTTGACCAGATAGTCGAGCCCGCCCATGCCGCCGATGGCATCCTCGACCATCGCCTCGGCGTTGCCGGGAACCGAGACATTGCCCGGCGCGCCGATCACCTTCAGGCCACGGGCGCAAAGTTCGGCCACACGCGCGGGACCGGCCGGGTCATCCTCCAGATGGTTCAACGCCACTTCGGCCCCCATCTCGGCCAGCATCGTCACGGTGGCCAGCCCGATGCCCGATGCCCCGCCGGTGACAAGCGCCCGCTTGCCAGACAGATCCGCCTTAATCACTTTCCTGTCCTTCCATGATGTCCCTCAGTTGCGCCTTCAGCTGCAAAAGCCTGAGGTCGCGGTCGCGACACAGCACGTCGGGCGCGGTGTCGCCATAGTCGAAAAATCCCGCGCCCGACCGGATGCCGGTGCGCCCGGCCGCGATCAGCCGCTCCAGCACCGGGCTGCAGCCAGTGTTCTCGGGCGGCTGGTACATACGGCTTGCGATGCCGTTCCGGACCATCTCGAGCCCGGTAAAGTCCATCTTTCGCATATGTCCCTGCACCGCCAGCCGGTGCACCAGACCATGCCGGATCGACAGGTCGATATCCTCGGCATCGGCCCAGCCTTCCTCGATCATGCGCAGGCATTCGAGGTTCAGCGCCGCCTGCAGCCGGTTGGCGACATAGCCCGGCACCAGCCGGTCGAACATCAGCGGCACCTTGCCAAACCCGGCATAAAGGCGCCGCAACGCCTCCGTCGTCTCGGGCCGGGTCGCAGGCCCTGGCGCCAGATCGACCAGATCGACGATATAGGGCGGCGTGTACCAATGCGCGATGGCCGCGCGGGGTTGGCGCACCTCGGGCACCAGCGGAAATATATCGAGGTACGAGGTGTTGCTGGCGATGATCGCCTGTTCCGGGGCGTGCCTGTCGATCTCGTCAAAGACCGCGCGCTTCACCTCTGCCGTCTCGACGACCGCCTCGACCACCAGATCGGCCCCAGAGACCGCCGCAGACAGCGCGGGCGCCATTGTGATCGCGTCCTGCACCACCGCGGCCCGGGCGGGATCGAGCGCGCCTGCGTCGATCAGTGTCTCGCACGCGGCGGCGATCTGCCCGCCCGCCCGCGCCAGCACCGCCTCATCGCGATCATGCAACGCAACCCGGCATCCGCCGAGCGCATGAACCAGCGCCAGCGCATGGCCCATTGTCCCGGCTCCGATCACGGCAACGGTCTCGATTGCCATCCGCTTGTTCCCTCCCTTCGACAGCAACGCTCAGGCGCTGCCACGCCGCACGAGTTCCAGATCGAGCTTCACGGTCTCCCCACCGCTGGCCGGATCCTTCAGACGTTTCAGAATGTGCCGTGCCACGACTTCACCGATCTCGCTGCGCGGCGGCCGCACAGTGGTAAGCGGCGGATTGGTATGCGCCGCGATGTCGAGATCGCCATAGCCGACAATCGCCAGATCCCGTGGCACCTGCAGCCCGCGCCGTTCCGCCTCGAGCACGGCGCCCACAGCCAGCATGTCGCCCGAGAAGGCAATGGCCTCGACGTCGGGCATCCGTTCCAGCACCCGTTGCAGACCGATCCCGCCGTCGCCAATGTCGCGCCCCTCGACCGCCACGATCTCGACCCGCCCGCCGGCACCGGTCACCCCGGCGTGGGCCTCGGCAAATCCGCGCGCCCGCGCCTCGGCCCGCGGGTCACGGTCCGGAACGGAACAAACGAAGGCAACCCTGCGGCGCCCGCTCTCGGCCAGGAAACGCCCGGCCATGCGCCCTGCTTCGGCGTTGCTGAACCCGACGAGGGAATCGAGCGGCCGACCGTCGAGGTCCCACATCTCGACCACGGGGCAATCGACCGTCGACAAGGCAGCAACCGTGCCCCTGCTGTGATCGACCCCGGTCAGCACGATGGCAGAGGGGTTCCAGCCGGCAAATGCCGTCACGATGCGTTCTTCCCGGCCGAGGTCATAGCCGTGGTGCCCGATCATCAACTGGTAGCCCTCGGCCTCGAGCAACGTCGTCATCCTCTCCAGCGTGGCGGCGAAAAACGAGTTCGTCAGGCTCGGAACCACCACCCCGACCAGCGGCGTGTGGTTTCCCGCAAGACCGCCCGCAATCGGGTTCGGCGCATATCCAAGCCGGTCCGCTGCCGCCTGCACCCGCAGCCTGAGATCGTCGGACACCGTGGCGGGCGCGTTGAGCGCACGCGAGACGGTTGCCAGCGACACGCCGGCAACCCGGGCGACATCGGCCATTCGGACCCGCCCTGCCCCACCCCTTCGCTTCTCGGCCTCAACCATCGCTGCCAACGCTCCCTGCACAGGCTTTCGGCCACCCTAGCTTCCGGTTCGGCACTTTGAAAGCGCTTTCACCATGTGCGGAACATCGCATCCACATTTTATTTTTATTGTCAAAAATTGGTCTTTGTGAGATTTCACCATATGAAATCGCTTTCACGACTCATCATGGTTGCGAGGAGATGCCAAAGATGCCGTTCGAAGATGCCCAGACCGTTTCCGGGGCCCGCTATATTGCCGAGAGCTTTCAGGCGCTCGGGGTGCGCCATGTTTTCTTCATGGACGCCATCCTGCGCCCGACGCTTGTCGAGATGGAAGACCTCGGCATCACCCGCATTCTGGCGCATTCCGAGAAGGCCGCCGCCTACATGGCCGACGGCTATGCCAGGGTCAGCGGCAAGGTCGGGGTCTGCATGGCACAGTCCGTGGGCGCCGCGAATCTTGCCGCCGGATTGCAGGATGCCTTTCTGCACCGCGCCCCGCTTGTCGCCCTGACCGGCCGCAAGGAAGCGATGCTGCGCTATCGCAATGCCTATCAGGAGGTTCCGCACACACCCCTATTTTCGGCGGTCACCAAGGCCAGCATGGATGTGGCCGAGGCGCGCGAGCTGCCGCATCTTCTGGCGCAGGCGTTCCGCATGGCAACCGATGGCTCGCCGCGGCCGGTGCATCTCGACCTCAACGGGCTTGGCGGCGAGGTGCTGGAAACCGGCCACCTGTCCCACCCGGCCCTGCCAGACGCGGCCCTTGGCGCGCTGCCGGTTCATCGCCCCCTCGCACCGCAGGCGATGATCGAGGCCGCGGCCGCGCGGCTTTCGGCGGCCAGACGGCCCGTCATGGTGGTTGGCGCAGGTGCCATTCAGGCCGGGGCGCAGGACGAGATCCGCGGCCTTGCCGAAGCCTGCCGGATCCCGGTCGCTACCTCGCTTGGCGGGCGCGGGATTATCCCCACGACCCATCCGCTGCATATCGGAACCGTCGGCACCTATTCGGCGCCGACCGGCAACCAGTTGGTCAGCCAGGCCGATCTGGTGATCTTCATCGGCTGTCATGCGGGCGATCAGCCGACGAACGTCTATACCGTCCCGGCACAGGGCACCGCGATCATCCAGATCGACCTCGACGGGCAGGAGATCGGGCGGAACTATCCCAACGTGACAGGCGTCCACGGCTGTCCGCGACAAGCTGTGGCGGATCTGTCCCGTGCGGTCACGGCAAATCCCGCCTGGGCGGCGTGGAGCGATCATGCCGCCGCGGTCATCGCCGATTGGCGCGCCGAAATGGCGCCGCACTGCCGCTCGGACGCCCGGCCGATCCGGGTGGAGCGTCTGTGCCGCGACGTGTCCCATGCGCTTCCCGACAACGGGGTCATCGTCGCCGACACCGGATATTCCGGGATCTGGACGGCGACGCTGCTCGACCTGCCGCATCCGGGTCAGTCCTATCTGCGCGCGGCAGGCTCGCTTGGCTGGGCGTTTCCGGCAGCGCTCGGCGCGCAGCTTGGTGCACCCGACCGGCCGACCGTGTGTTTCACCGGGGACGGCGCGTTCTATTACCACCTGCCGGAGCTTGAGACCCAAAGACGCTGGCAGATCCCGCTGGTGACCGTGGTCAACAATAACTCGGGCTTCGGTCAGGGCGTCTACAAGGTGAAGTCGTATTACGAGGGCCGCAGCGGCTCGCCCGAAGAGATCAATCGCTTTGGCCCGACCGATTTCGCGGCAATCGCCCGGGACTTCGGTGTCGAGGGGATCCGGATCGAGGATCCGGCCGATCTGGCCCCGGCGCTGAAACAGGCCATCGCCGCCCGCAAGCCGGTGCTGATCGATGTCGTCACCGACATTCATCCGCGCGCGCCCGAGGCCTGGACCCCGCCGGCCTGAGGCAGGCCGGGTGTCGAAGGTCGGGACCGCCGCCCTGCGGTCCCGACCGCCGGGTCAGATCACCATCGCCTGCCCGCCGTTCAGATCGAGCGATGCGCCGGTGACAAATCCCGCCTCCTCTGACGCGAAATAGGCGATGGCGGCGGCAACATCCTCGACCGTGCCATGGCGGCGGACCGGAATGGTGCCGAGCACCCGCGCGCGTTCCTCCGCACTTTGCCGTTCGGCCAGCAGCCCCTGCACCCGCGGCGTCAGGATCGCGCCCGGACAGATCGTGTTGCAGGTAATGCCCTTCGGACCGAACTCCTGTGCAATCTGAAGGGTCAGGGCCTGCATGGCGCCCTTGGCGGCAACATAGTTCGCACCCGCGAACAGGCTGCCAAAACGCCCGGCCTTCGAGCCCATGTTGATGATCCGGCCATAGCCCGCCGCGACCATATGCGGGATCACCGCGCGGGTGGTCTGAACGCAGGCGGTGACGTTGACCGCCATCACCTTGTCCCAATCCGCATCGCTCTGGTCGAGAAAGCCGAAGGGGGTGTGCAGCGAACCGCCGATATTGTTGACCAGCACGTCGATGGCACCGTCCGCCGCCATGGCTGCAACAGCCGCGGCGATGGCCGCGCCGTCCATCATGTCGACGACGCGGGTGGTAACGGCCAACCCTTCGGCCGCGGCCTCCCCGGCTGCCTCTGCCAGAGCATCGGCATCGCGATCCCAGATCGTGACCGCGGCCCCCTCGCGGGCGAGCCGGAATGCGACCCCGCGGCCAAGCCCTGCGCCTGCCGCCGAGATCAGCGCGCTGCGTCCCTCAAAGCGGCGCATTGTCGACCGCCTCGTGGTGGCTGGCTTCCGGATCGACCTTGACGTCGATCACGACCGGTCCGCCCATGCGGTGCGCCTCGTCCAGCGCATCCTTGACCTCGTCGGGGTGGAAGACTGTCAGCCCCTTTGCGCCCATGCCTTCGGATACCTTGGCGAAGTCCACCTCGTTGAAATCGACGCCGATGCGCTTTTCGCCAAGGTTGTCGCGCACCATGCCAAGACCGGCGTTGTTCGACACCAGGAAAACCACATCGAGGTCCTGCTGCACCGCGGTCGGGATCACCTGCAGGGTCATCATGAAGCCGCCATCGCCGGCAAGGCAGGTGACCCGCTTTTCCGGCAGGGCCAGCTTGGCCGCCGCCGCCGCAGGCCCGCCCCAGCCCATCACGCCGGTACCGCCCGGAACGACAAGCTGGCCGGGATAGGGCATTCGCAACCCGAAGGTGGCCCAGATCCGCTGTGCCCCCGCGTCGAGCGTCAAAAGGTCGTCGGGTCCAAGGAAGCTCTGCAATCCGCGCACCACATCGGTGTGATGCACCGTTCCCTGCGCGGCCGGCAGATCCGGCAGATCGAAATATCCGTGCGTTGTCTTCAGCTCCATCCCGGCCGCGGTCCGCGCCGCGGCATCGCGCCCCGACAGTCCGATCTGCGCCAGCATCTGCAGCACGTCGCCAACATCGCCCGTCACCGCCAGATCCACCGGATAGACCCAGCCCGCATTGCGCGGATCGACATCGACCTGCACCAGCGTCTGCTCGCCCGGACGCACCAGACCCGGATCGCGGAACCGGGTGTAATCCGGCCCCATCGAGGCCCCGAGCATCACCACGAGGTCGGCCTTGGCCAGCACCCTGTTGGCCGCCTTGTGGCCCCAGGTGCCCAGCATCCCGCCGCAGATATCGGATGTTTCTGCAACGACGCCCTTGGCGTTATAGCTGGTGACGACCATCACACCCGCGGCCTCTGCGAGCGTCTGCAACTGCGGCCCGACGCCCGCCGCCACCACGCCATTGCCCGCCACGATCACCGGCCGGCTTGCACCGTCGATCAACCGGGCCAGTTCGGCCACCGCGGCAGGATCCGGACGCGACGGGGTATAGCTCAGATAGCCGCAACTGGGATAGAGAACCGGTTTCGCCGTCTCGGCCATCTCGGCCCGGATGATCGACGTCTTCATGATCACCGCCGCCGGTCCGGTGCGCGGAAGCGAGGCATGCTTGACCGCCATCTGGGTGCCGAACACCGCCTCCTCGGGCGAGGTCGCATAGGTGCAATATTTGGTGATCGGCTTCAGCGACGCCATCGCATCCGCGCCGCCGTAATCGCCGGTCATGGTCTGATAACAGCCCATCTGGCCATAGCCGTCATAATCCGAGGTCTCGGTCAGCACGACCATCGGCGAGCCGGAGAAATGCGCCTCGAGGATGCCTATGGCACCCATCGTCGTGACCCAGGGGCCCTGCCCCATCAGCAAACCGGGCCGCCCGGTCAGACGGCCCGTCACCTGCGCCATGATCGAGGCAATCCATTCGTTCCGGCACAGCACGACGTCGAACTCGTCCTTTGCGTCGTAAAAGGCTGGCAGCGACCACGTCACCCCGAGTCCCGGGAGCGTGAACCCGCGCTTGACGCCGCAATCTATCAGCGTTCGCACGACCATCTCGTTCGTCTTCACCATGGTTTTCCGCTTCCTCCCGGTTTGCTGCGGCCAGCACGCGGGCCAGGTGGACGCCATCGCTGCGTCGCCCCGGTCCCCTGCCCTCTCCCTGATCAGGCTCCGTATTTTGAAATTATATTTTAAAAATTGTCAAACCCGGCTATTCTCGGCGAACCACTTTTCGGCTGCAGGGCCGGATCGGACATTTTTTCTGTCCGGGATGGCTTGTCTTTCAAAGGAGTAACCCCTTGAACACGTTTACTTTCAGAGAGGCCCCGGGCGTGGGCGAGGCATCAAGAGCAGGGCGAGGTTCCGCGTGCTGAGCCGCGACGACACGATCCTGATGACCGGCGCGACGGGCTTTCTCGGCTCGTGGATCATCGCGCGGCTGGCGGACAAGGGCGTGAAAGTCGTCGCCACCGACATCAGCACCGATCACCGCCGACTGAATATGCTGCGCCCCGGACTGGCGCGGGGGGCTGTCGACTTCCGGACCTGCGATGTCACCGATGGTGCCGCACTCGAGGCGCTGGTTGCCGAGACACGGCCCACTGCGATCATTCACCTCGCCGCATTGCAGATCCCGCAATGCCGGAGCCATCCCGCGCTGGCCGCGGCAATCAATGTCGGCGGACATGTCAATGTCTTCGAGGCGGCACGAAAGTCCGGCATCGACCGCGTGATCTATACCAGTTCGATCGCCGCCAAGCCGCGTGGACCGGCACAGGCGCCCTCGAACCTCTATGGCGTTTTCAAGAAGACCGACGAGGAAATCGCGCGGATCTACTGGCAGGACCACGGGCTGTCGAGCCTCGGGCTGCGGCCCTATATCGTCTATGGCGTCGGCCGTGACGATGGCGAGACATCGGCCATCACCCGCGCCATCGAGGCGGCAGCCCTTGGCCGGGACTACGAGTTGCCGTTCCGGACCCGCAGCAGTTTTCAATACGCCGGCGACGTGGCCGAGGTCTTTGCCATCGCGGCCGGTCGCCCGTGGCAGGGGGCGCTGCTGTCCGACGTCTCAGACACGGTCCAGTCCACCGACGAGGTGCTGGAGGCGATCCGGGTCGCGGTTCCCGAATCCCGTGTCAGCGGTGCGGAGGTCGAACGGATATCGCCCGATTCAGGCTTTGACACCGCGGCGCTGCGGGAGGTGATCGGCCACTGGCAGGAGACCCCGCTGGTCGACGGCATCCGCGAAACGGTCGCCCTGTTTCGCGAGATCGCTGCACGCGCGGGCGGCGCGGTTGCCGGCTGAGGCGCTCTCGGGACGGGCAGGATCGGCAGCGCCTGCGACGGTCACAGGATTCCGCGGGCGATGTGTTCGATCTGGCGTGCGACGCCCAGCAGACGCGGCCCGAGATCGCCTTCCAGCCGCGCGGTGGTGACGATTGATCGCAGGCCCCCGACGTTGATCGCATAGACGGGGCGGCCGTCCGCGCGACGGATGACGGCCCCGGCAGAATGGGCCTCGGAAATCCAGTCGCCGCCGCTCAGGCCATATCCGCGCTCCTTTGCGGCAGCTATCGCGGCCAGCGTCTTGGCCTCGATACCGGACCACGCCTCGCCATAGGATTCCCTGGCCCGGTCAAGCAGCGCTTCGCATTCCTCCTCGGGCAAGGCCGCCAGATAGGCCCGGCCCATGCCGGTGGTCGCGACGGGAATTCGCGAGCCAACGCCCAGTCGCACCGCCATCGATCCCGGGGTCCGGCAGGCCTCTACATAGATGAATTCGACGCCGTGCGGGACACCGAGATAGACCGAGGCGTCCGCGTAATCGGCCAGTTCCTGCATATAGGGCCGGGCAATGTCGCGGATATCCATCTGCGCCATGACATCATAGCCAAGCGTCAGAACCCCCGGCCCGAGCGAATAGCGGCCAATGTCGGCGTCATAGTTCAGATAGCCAAGTTCGCTGAGTGTGAAGGTCATCCGCGACACGGTTGCCTTGGGAAGATTGACACGCTGCGCGATCTCGGCATTGCCGATCGGTCGATTGTCGGGACCGAAAGCCTTCAGAACCGACAGCCCCCGGACAAGCGCCGTGTTCATCCGGTAGTCCTTGTCGCCGCTCCCCTCGGGCTGCGCGTCTTTTCGTTTTGCCAAGAATGAGTCCTCTTTCGTCATCTCGTCTGCACAAAATGATCTTATCCGCGCGCATCCACAAGCACCGCGGCGGTCTTGCCGTGCAAAGACCCGCAGAGATCCCGCCTTGTCGCACCGGTCTGTCCAGGTTCCTGTTGCCGAGTGCGATCACCGAAACGGATCGCGCCTGACAAACCGACCCGATACATCATCGCGACCATAGTCAATGGCAGCGCGCGGCCGTTCGGGGCCGATACCCACGGACAGGCATTGTGCTAATCTGTCTGAATGATCACTCCGAAAACCTATGATTTTCGCCCTGCGACACTGGATGATCTCGGTTTGCTGCAGGCGTGGCAAGCCCATCCGCATGTGCGCGAGTGGTGGGACTCGGATGAGCCGTATGATCGGGAAAGAATGTGCGATCCTCGTGTATCGCGATGGATTGTCTCGATCGATGAACACCCCTTTGCCTTCATGCAGGACTACACGGTTCATGGCTGGGAAGTTCATCATTTTGCCAACCTTCCCGAGGGATCGCGGGGCATCGATCAATACATCGGAGACCCCGAAATGGTCGGTGTTGGGCACGGATCGGCGTTTATCGGTGCAAGAATGCAGGCTCTGTTTGACGAGGGTGCCCCCGTGATCGCGACCGATCCTCATCCTGACAACAAGCGGGCGATTGCGGTTTACCGTAAACTGGGTTTTGAGCCGTCTGGACCGCCCCAGAAGACCCAGTGGGGCCTGATCTTGCCAATGCTGGCCCGGCGGTAATCGAGGCGTGGCAAACGGCGGCTTCGTCCTGCATTCTTGAGGCTGCTTTTTTCCGTCGATGCGCGCCCTTCGCTGCAACGACGCCCGACAGCAAAGCCGGTCGGCGCGACCCCGAAGCGCTTGGCGGGATTCACGAGGATTTACGTTCCGGGCGATCAATCCATGCCTCTGTCCCAGACACCCTGTCCGGATCCCTGATGGAAATCGCCACTTCGACGTCCAGACCCGCCAGCGCGCCGTTTGCACCAGCAAAGCTCCCCGCGACCGGGACCACCTGGCGAATGTCGCGCGCGACCGAAACCGGTATCAGGTTCTTGCCCCCGACGCTTCGGTTTGTGGGATCAAAAGCAATCCAGCCGGCACCGGGAACGAAGATCTCGACCCAGGCGTGGGTCGAACCGGGGCCTCCGGATCCGATGAGGGCATTGCCGGGATCGAACAGATAGCCCGACACGATGCGGGCACCGAACCCCAGCACCCGCACCGCCTCGGCCAGCAGGACCGCAAAATCGCGGCACGTTCCCCATCCCCGGTCGAGGGTTTCGAGGGGCGCCTGCGTGCCCTCGCTCTCGCGGCTCTGATAGGAAATCTGGGCGGACACGCCGTTGCTGATATCTGTCAGCAAAGACAACGTATCGGTCGGGCGCGCGGCCACAAATCCTTCGATCCATAGGGAAAAACGGCCGCCAGGGTCGTCGTGCTGCGGCACGGTCAGCGCCCCCAGATCGACCCATTCGTCGTTCGCATATAGAAACGGATATTCGATGGCCGAGGCCGATATCGCAAAGACCGGCCAGAGCGGTGCGCTCAACTCGATTTGCGAGCTGCTCTTGATGACAAGGTGGTCCGTCTGGCTGTCGAACGTGGCGGTCGCAATGGCATTGCCGGCGGCATCATGCGCCCAGGTGACGGAAGCCTCGGGCTCGATGGACAGGGCGTGCGAGACAAGTCGGAGATCGCGTGTTTCGCGCGGGCGCAGCATCAGCCTGTGCGGCCCGAGGGAAACCTCGTGCCAATAGCGGTAGGTCGTGGTGTGCGCCGTATAGATAGAGACCAAACGGAAATCCTGTTCAGCATGAAATAGAGGGAATCAGCATCTGCAACCCGTCACCGGCGTCGCGCGGCCCCCTGGCTTACCGAGACACCATTGCGCCATGCGTTCGACCCCTTGCAGCGCCGACAGATCCGCTCGCCAAACCCTTCGCTCCAGAAAACGGTGCAACAGCGCAGGCAGTGTCGCTCCTGCGGCACGTCCTTTCGGGCTTCGGCCTGCGACGGCTCCTGGTCGGCGCGTGCGGTCATGGATTTAAGCCCCGGGATTTGAGCAGGCGCGCGAGATCGCCAAGCGCACACTGGATGAATTGCTGTCGTCTTGCGTCCTGGGCTTCCGTTGTTTCGGCATAGCGGCAGATCAGATACCACGCCTTTGTCGCCGCCTCTTGCCAGTCGGCGGCAGGCTCTGCGAGAAGCTGCGCTTCCAGTTCCTCTTGCCGCTTGCGAAGCGCTTCCTGATGGTCTTCGAGATCCCTCTGAAATTGCCGTCGGGAAGCGGCTGCAATCTTGCTTTCGCTCGTGCGCCGCGCGTCGAGGTCGACCGGATCATCGGTCATGTCAGTGACCTCGCTGCCGTCATCACACTGTCACCGATCGTGTGGAACCATCCGTCCCGACCACAGCCCGCGCAGTCCGGTCCGCGATCTGGCAGAACTCGGCAAACGCGAATGTCCAGCCTTGACCCAGCCGCGCGAGGTGACTTCGATCACGCCCGTCCATCGCACCCGACGCGTGCCAGTCAGCGGCGCGCAGGCAGCAGCCGGGCGGACACGATCCGGGTCCGATGTCGTACGCGCCCGCTGGGCGCGTCTGGTCGAGACCCGGTTGAGGGACGGACCGGGGGAAAACCGCAATGGTTTTTCCGGTAAGTTCTTCCATCGCACAGTCCTTTTCCGTGCTGGTGTCAATTATCGGTGACCCCTTTGCAGAAAGGGAGCGTCCATCCGGCTCTTTTCTCAAGTTTTCTTGGAATCCGGCGCAGCCTTTTTGGTGTCAGCCCCGGACACCTTGGACTCATCCGGTTTTTTCGCCGCGTCGACAGGCTTGGGGGTCGGCGCATCCGCCGCACCAGAAGTAAGGTCTTTGAAAGACATTCATTTGATCCTTTGATTTCCGCCGTTATTTCCGCGCCGGGATAAGGCCACGGATCTATTGGCGGTTATTGGTTATATGGGCATCAGGGGCCCGATTTTCTATGCAGCGGTGTTGAAGACAGATCTGAAACGGCGCATCCGCACAGGTCGACCAGTGCATTTTGCCACTGTGTTCCGGTTGAAGCCCCGCCACTTGCAAACCCGGCGGAGCTTCGTTTTTTGCGTCCTTCGTTCTGGAGTAGAGTCTGGGAGTCAGTCGCGTTCAATCTTGCCGATATTGCAGGGGCGGCTTTGTCGCCCCTGTCGTTATTAGGATGCGTCGAGGTCGAGCGCCGCGATGCAGGCCTGCGCCAGATCCCGGTTCGGGGCCTCCGAGCCCGGGATCGTTGCCCAACCCGCCGCCATAACGGCATCGCGCCGCTGATAGCTCGATGCCTTATTGATCGTCGCAAGGTGCGCCGCGCGTTCAGGATCCGTCCGCGCGATGTCGGCACAGACCGGGACGAGCGCCGAAATGACATCGTCATGGGCCATGACGTTGGCCATCTTGTTCGCGCTTCCACCCGTCATCCAGCCGCCCCAAGAGAATCCGACGATCCCCACAACAACCGCGCCAATCAGCGCACCAACGATACCGGGTTTCAGCCATTCGGGAGTGGTCATCTTTAGTCCTTTCGCGGAGAAAGCGCCGCGTCGCTGCACTTGCGATTTTCGGCGAGTTCCCGGTCATGGCCGAGTGCCACTTCCAGGTCTCGCTCTTCTATCGGACGCATTGAGGTTCGCCCGCTCTTGCCATGAACCGCCAGATAAGTTGCGGTTCGTCGAAATGCCTCGAAACTTGGACCCAGAAGAGGTTCTTCCTCGACGAGCAATTCATAGTCACCAGCGGGAAGGACCTCTGCGAAGCCCGGCAGGGCGAACGCGTTGGAAAAGGTCACAATGGATCTGGTGGACCGGACGTCAGCCCCTGATTTCATTGATTTTCCTTGCATTCTAGTAGTCAGCGTTGCCGAAGTGCGCGACGATATTCCGCCACGACAACAGGTTTTGATGTTTTTACACCAATCCCAAGCGATCCATACTGACCGATGTTAGCACGGAGCCAATTTCGGGAAATTTGCCTGTAACCGGGCCGCTGCCGGCCATCGCCGACCGGGAAGACGTGACGCGCCCGAGGTTAACATGGGTCAGCGCAAGGTGGCGGCCGAACCCGTAGAGTCGCGGCAATATCGAAACGCTTGGTCCTGCTCTTTGACATTGGCCGCATCCCGCGCGGCGATGTTTCGCCGCCCCAAAGCCGTAGACGACGCAAGCGAAGGAGGTGACGATGGCCGAACTTGAAGTTCTCCACCCACATGGGCGTGAGTTCGATCTTTTCCTGTACGCGTCGGTCGGCGAGGACCGGAACGGATATGGCGTGACGGTTCTCTCGGCACTTGCCAGACTGGGTCTTGACCCATGGAAGGAGGCGGCCGATCTTTCCGCGCTTGGACAGGCGGACGCATGTGCAAGGTTGGAGACACAGCTTTCGGCGTTCAATGATGTGCCAACGCTTGCCAGAAACCACACTCTGGTCGCCGAGAAACTCACCAGATTGCTGCCCCAGCCTCTGACGCGCCGCGCATCAATGCTGACGGGGCCGGCAAAGTTCAAGGCGCCGGCAATACCGATCTGGTGGATCTTTGCAGCGCTCATCGTCCTTCTGGTACTGGCGCGGTTCTATGGCCTTGCAAACCCGGGTTGAGGTTGGCGGGCCTGGATCCGATCCGGCCCGCGTTCCCCAGGAACCCTGTCTCCTGAAGTGACTCCGAAAGACTGCCCAAGACGGCGGTCGCAACCCGAACCCTGGGTGCTCGACGGCTTCTGTGCTGGGGCGTTCACTCACGGCGAGAGCTTGCGCAACATAAGCGAGGCTTGCGAGGGAGGGGCCGGAACAATGCCGCCAACAAGTCGCGACGGTACACTTGGCGCGGTAACCCACGCGATGCTTGATGCGGCGTCCTGCCCGCTCGTCCGGGACCATTCGCCCTAGGGGGTCCGGTTCGGCCAGCGCTTTGCCAGCCGGCGGCATTTTCAGTTCAACAGCGGGCCGGTCTGATCCAGATACCCCGGATCAAAGACCGCAAGTTCGACCAGACCGCGATAGTCCTTGATCGTCACTTTGCCGTCCCGAAGCGTGACAAGCCCGTCTTCCCGCAACCTGCGGAGGACGCGATTGACATGTACCGCACTCAAACCCAGCGCATCCGCGATGTGATGCTGCGTCAGCGGACAGCTGTACTCCGCCTTGGTCCCCAACCCCACCAGCACCAGCCTGGCGCCGAGTTCCAGCAGGAAATGCGCCATGCGCACGTCGGTATCGCGCCGCCCGAGACCGACGAGATGTTCGACCACCATCGCCTCGTCCCGCGACGCCGCCCACAGGATCGCCGCCCCCAGCCGCGGTGTCTGCGCAAACATCTCGTGAATATCGCGCATCAAAACCTCGGCCGCGACAATCTCGGTGACCGGCTCGAAGCTGTGGTCCGACGTGCGCAACAGAACGCTTCGCATCCCGAGGAAATCCCCCGGGATCTGGAAATCGACGATCTGCCGCGACCCGTCAGGCTGGATCTTGTAGGAACAGACCCAGCCCTCGGCCAGGAAATAGGCCGCCCGCTCGGTTTGTCCCTGATGCACAAGAGCCTGCCCCGCGGGGAAAAGCCTGCGGCGCTGATGCAGCCGTTCCAGTGCCTCCAACTCCCTGTCCGACAAGGCGATGAAGGCGGACAATTTCCGGGTCAGCGCGCTGCCTACGATGGCGTTCATTGTCCCGTTCCCAACCTTTGGAGGATTAACGAATGAGTCGGCACACAAACTGCTCTCGATCAGTCCATCCTACCCTACTTCCTGCGAGGATGTGGGCGTTCATCAGGCGCTGAATGTCCTGACCTGCAGTACATAGACAAGGACGACCCAAAATGCCCGAACATACAGATATCTCCGGAATGGCCGCTCTCACGATCTGCGAGGCGCTCATGCTTGCCATGAACGACTACAAGATCCTGCCCGAGCGCGAGATCCTGGGGATCCTTCGCGATGCCGCGGACTCCCACGAAAGTGCCACCGGTTCCGAGGCTGAAAGGGCGAAACACCAAGCCGTCGCCGCCCTGATCAACCGGATCATTGCCGGCGGCAACTCGGTTCGCCGGAGGTAACGGCGTCTCGCAGGCGCGTGCGGCTGCGCCATGACACGGCAGCGGCGCGAGGATCCCCAAGGCCGTCGGATACAGGCACCACATAGGCGATTATCGCCCGGACCCATCGAAATTCCAACGTTTCAAAGGCATCGGACAGACCGTCAAAGAGAAAATATTCTTTGATGGCCATTGCCGTTGCGCGCACCAATCGCCACCTGCTGTTGATTGGCACTCCGGCTGACGGAGTGCCAAGTCAATCCGTGACATTGCTACCATTACTTGAAATACTCGAAAGGGAGCGTTTCCGTGCCGTTTACCCCACTCCAAGACCGGGTTCTGGTTCGTCGCATCGAAGGCGATGAAAAAACCGCAGGCGGGCTGATCATTCCCGATACCGCAAAAGAAAAGCCCCAAGAGGGTGAAGTCGTCGCGATCGGCGCCGGAGCCCGCGACGAGGATGGCGAGCGTATCGCCATGGACGTCAAGGCCGGCGACAAGATCCTGTTCGGCAAATGGTCCGGCTCCGAGATCAAGCTCGACGGCGAAGACCTCCTCATCATGAAAGAGAGTGACATCCTCGGCATCATGGCCTGACCCCGACCACCTACGCCGAAAATTCTCTTTCAGGAGCACTCCTCATGTCTGCAAAAGATGTCAAGTTCAGTACCGACGCCCGCGACCGCATGCTGAAAGGCATCAACACCCTTGCCAATGCCGTCAAGATCACCCTCGGCCCCAAGGGGCGCAATGTCATCCTCGACAAGTCCTACGGTGCGCCCCGCATCACCAAGGATGGCGTGACCGTCGCCAAGGAAATCGAACTTTCGGACCCGTTCGAGAACATGGGCGCGCAGATGCTCCGCGAAGTTGCCTCGCGCACCAATGACGAGGCCGGTGACGGCACGACGACTGCGACGGTTCTGGCGCAGGCGATCGTCAAGGAGGGCATGAAGGCGGTGGCCGCCGGCATGAATCCGATGGATCTGAAACGCGGCATCGACAAGGCCGTCATGGCCGTGGTTGCCGAAATCAAGGGCATGTCGCGCCCGGTCGGCGACAGCGACGAGATCGCCAAGGTCGGCGCAATCTCGGCCAACGGCGAAACCGCCATCGGCCGTCAGATCGCCGATGCGATGGCCAAGGTCGGCAACGAGGGTGTCATCACCGTCGAGGAAAACAAGGGACTGGAGACCGAGACCGAAGTGGTCGAAGGCATGCAGTTCGACCGCGGCTATCTCAGCCCCTACTTCATCACCAACCCGACCAAGATGGTGGTCGAGCTGGAAGACTGCGTGATCCTGCTCCACGAGAAGAAGCTCTCGTCGCTGCAAGCCCTGGTGCCGCTGCTGGAGGCGGTCATTCAGGCCGACAAGCAGCTTCTGATCGTCGCCGAGGACATCGAGGGCGAGGCGCTTGCCACGCTCGTCGTCAACAAGCTGCGCGGCGGCCTGAAGGTTGCGGCCGTAAAGGCACCGGGATTTGGCGATCGCCGCAAGGCGATGCTGGAAGACCTGGCAATCCTGACGGGCGGTCAGCTGATCTCGGCCGAGCTTGGGACCAAGCTCGAAAAGGTCACTCTCGACATGCTCGGCACCGCGAAGAAGGTGGCGATCACCAAGGACGATACCACGATCATCGACGGTGCGGGCGACAAGGCCGCGATCGCAGCGCGGGTTTCCCAGATCCGCGCCCAGATCGAGGATACGACGTCGGACTATGACAAGGAGAAGCTGCAGGAGCGTCTGGCCAAGCTGGCCGGCGGGATTGCCGTCATCCGGGTCGGTGGTGCCACCGAGATCGAGGTGAAGGAACGCAAGGACCGGGTTGACGACGCCCTGAACGCCACCCGCGCAGCGGTTGAGGAAGGTGTGGTTCCGGGCGGCGGAGCGGCGCTTGTGCACGCCGGCAAGATCCTTGTGGGCATGAAGGGTGACAATTCCGACCAGGACGCCGGGATCAAGATCGTGCGCCGCGCCGTTCAGGCCCCGATCCGCCAGATTGCCGAAAATGCCGGTGTCGACGGTTCGGTCGTCGCAGGCAAGGTCATGGAAAGCGCCAGCACCTCCTTCGGCTTCGACGCGCAGTCCGAAGAATATGGCGACATGCTGAAGGCGGGCATCATCGATCCGACCAAGGTGGTGCGGATCGCGCTCGAAGATGCCGCATCGGTCGCAGGCTTGCTGATCACCACAGAGGCGATGATCGCCGACAAGCCCCAGAAGCCGAGTGCCAGCGGCGGCATGTCTGATATGGATGCAATGGGCGGCATGATGTAACGCTGCAAAAGGCCCATCGGTCCGACTGATCTGAACCGATGGGCCTTCGCAGACCGGTCGCTCGACCCCATTTATCTCCCATAGTCACAAGCAACCCATTCCGAGAGGAAATCAGATGTCAAAAGGCGACAAGACCCGCGGCAACCGCGAAGTGAAAAAGCCCAAGAAGACCAAGGAAAAGGTCGTTGCGACGGCCGACTTTTCCAAGGGCAAGACGCCCGTAAGTATCGGCGAAGGAAAGAAGAAATAGCTCTGCCGCGACCTGGCTCTGCTGTACGAAACGTGTGACGGTCGGACCTCGGCGGCGACACAGGGTGCTGACGTCGAGGGCTGTCCGGTCCAGGAACGGAAAGCCGCAACAGGCTTTCTAGCTGACCCGTTTGCCATTTCCGTCCGGCCCCGCGCGCCGACGTCTAGCTGGCAACCAACGCCGACAGATCCTTTGACGCCTGCCTCAGATTCTCAAGATAACTCAGCGCGCGTGCCACGTCGAACCGTTGGTTCGGGGCGTGACACGACAGCGTCGCCATCAGCCGGCCGTTCTGGTCGAGGATCGGCACCGCGATGGCAATCATCCCCTCCATGAACTCTTCGCGGTCAAGCGCGAAGCCCTGCCGCCGGATGGTGGCGATTTCCTCCAGAAGGATCGCCGGATCGGTGATCGTATTGGGGGTCCGCGGCGCAAGCTCGACCGCCTCCAGATAGCGCTGCACCTGCGCGCCGCGCAGCGAACTCAGGTACATCTTGCCGCCGGCGGTGCAGAAGATCGGCACCCGCGTGCCAACCGGCAACTGGATGCGCAGCGGCCACTCTGTCTCCACCCGCTCCAGATAAACCATCGCATCGCCGTCCGGCAGGGAAACGTTGCAGGTCTCGCCGATGTCGTGGCTCAGCCGGGTCAGGATCGCGATCCGCGCGGTCTGGATCCGTTGCGACGACAGGATGCCGCCGGCGACCGCTCGTAACCGGGCGCCGGGCGAATAGCTCCGGCCATCGGGGTCGCGCTGCAGGAAACCCTCGATCTCCAGCGTTGAAAACAGCCGGTGGATCGTCGGCTTGGGAAGGCCGATGACGTGGTTGACCTCGGTTGGGGTAACGGGAACGCCCGCCTTGGCGATCTCTTCGATCACAAGAAGCAGCCGTAGGTTCGTCGGGATCGCTTCTGTCCTCTCCCCAGCCATGTCCTGCCTTCCTGTCCTTGCAACGATGCCATCCCCGACAGCGTCGATCCGGTGTTGCCAGGTGGTGGAAGGTATATCGCGGCCGGAAATGCGAGAGAATGCCGGATCACCCGTCGCGACATCTCGCTCGGCGGTCGTGGGTTGCGTTTCGCGATGTTCTCGGTGGCCCCAGCGCAGTTTTTCATTTTTGATACTTGCGTTCTCATTAATTACCAATTTATGCTCGACCCGGCAAGGAAGGCCGCTGCCTCTCCGGCACTCGCAGCCACAGGACCCGACAATGCCCGAGACTTCAGCAGACCGCGTGCGCATCTGTGCGGACTCTGCCGAAGGCGCCCGGACAGAAGGTTTTTCGGGCGAGAATGCTGCGCGGCAATTCAGGTCCGGGGGGTGCAACCCCGGACCGATCCCCGAAAGCGGACGGGCCGGACCTGCGACCCGCTTCAGAAAAGGAACCGCCCCGTGAAAATGACGACCGAAGAGGCCTTCGTCAAAACCCTGCAGCGGCACGGCATTCGCCACGCCTTCGGCATTATCGGATCGGCCATGATGCCGATCTCGGATCTCTTTCCCGCTGCCGGCATCACGTTCTGGGACTGTGCCCACGAAGGCTCTGCCGGCATGATGGCCGACGGCTACACCCGCGCCACCGGCAAGATGTCGATGATGATCGCCCAGAACGGACCCGGCATCACCAATTTCGTCACCGCCGTGAAGACCGCCTATTGGAACCACACGCCGCTGCTTCTGGTCACGCCGCAGGCGGCGAACAAGACCATCGGTCAGGGCGGTTTTCAGGAAGTCGAGCAGATGAAGCTGTTCGAGGACATGGTGGCCTATCAGGAGGAAGTGCGGGATCCGAGCCGGGTGGCCGAGGTGCTGGCACGCGTCATCGCCAAGGCCAAACTTGCCTCAGGACCCGCCCAGCTCAACATTCCGCGGGACATGTGGACCCAGATCGTCGACATCGAGATCCCCGACCCCATCGAATTCGAACGCAGCCCCGGCGGCGAGAACTCTGTCGCCGAAGCCGCCCGGATCCTGAGCGAGGCAAGGGCCCCGGTGATCCTGAACGGTGCCGGCGTCGTTTTGTCGAAGGGCGGCGTCGAGGCATCGAAGGCGCTGGCCGAACGGCTGACCGCCCCGGTCTGCGTCGGCTATCAGCACAACGACGCCTTCCCCGGACAGCACCCGCTTTTTGCCGGGCCGCTCGGCTACAACGGCTCGAAGGCCGGGATGGAACTGATCTCGCAGGCTGACGTGGTGTTGGCCCTCGGCACCCGGCTGAACCCGTTCTCGACCCTGCCGGGCTATGGCGTCGATTACTGGCCGAAGGACGCAAGGATCATCCAGGTCGACATCAACCCCGACCGGATCGGGCTGACCAAGAAGGTGTCGGTCGGCATCGTCGGCGATGCCGCCAAGGTTGCCCGCGGCATCCTCGCCCAGCTTTCCGACACGGCCGGCGACGCGGGGCGGGACGAGCGCAAAGCCCGCATTGCCCAGACCAAGTCGGCCTGGGCGCAGCAGCTTTCCTCGATGGACCATGAAGAGGACGATCCCGGCACCACATGGAACGCCCGCGCCCGCGCCGACAAGCCAGAGTGGATGTCGCCGCGCATGGCCTGGCGGGCAATCTCGGCTGTGTTGCCAGGCGATGCGATCATCTCGTCGGACATCGGCAACAACTGTGCCATCGGCAACGCCTATCCCAGCTTCAGCGCAACGCGGAAATACCTCGCCCCCGGCCTTTTCGGTCCCTGCGGCTATGGGCTTCCGGCGATTGTCGGCGCCAAGATCGGCTGCCCGGATACGCCGGTGGTGGGATTTTCGGGCGACGGCGCCTTAGGTATTGCGGTCAATGAACTGACGGCGATCGGCCGCAGCGAATGGCCAGCGGTCACCCAGATCGTCTTCCGCAACTACCAATGGGGGGCGGAAAAGCGGAACTCCACCCTGTGGTTTGACGATAATTTCGTCGGCACCGAACTGGACGAACAGGTTTCCTATGCCGGTATCGCAACGGCCTGTGGCCTCAAGGGCGTCGTTGCCCGCACCATGGAGGAACTGACCGCGGCCCTGACTCAGGCACTGGCGGATCAGGCTGCCGGCAAGACGACGCTGATCGAGGCGATGATCAACCAGGAACTCGGCGAGCCGTTCCGGCGGGACGCGATGAAGAAACCGGTGTCGGTTGCTGGCATCGATGCGGCCGGCATGATCGAGCAGACGGTCTGACCGGCGATGGCATCGTCCTTTCCCCCCGTATCCCCTGCGGCGCCCGGCACAGGCCGTGCCGGACAATTCCGGTTGCTGTTGCCCGGGGTCATGGTCGCCATTCTGGTCGCGCTGGCCGCGCAGTTCGTGGCCGAACATTATGGCGCCCCGGCCATGCTGATGGCGCTGCTCTTTGGCATCGCGCTGAACTTCCTGGGCGAATCCGGCCCCAGTGCCGGGGGCATCGCCTTTGCAGCCCGCAGCGTGCTGCGCTTTGGCGTAGCGATCCTTGGCGCGCGGATCAGCGCGGGGCAACTCGCCCACCTTGGCTGGGGGATGATCGCGTTGCTGATTTGTGCAATGGCCGCGACCATCCTGTTCGGCCTCTGGCTGGCCCGGCGGCTGGGCGAGGGGCCGCGCTTTGCGATCCTGACCGCTGGATCGGTCGCGATCTGCGGCGCCTCGGCCGCCATGGCAATCGCCGCCGTCCTGCCAAAGGACGACCGCTCGGAACGCAACCTTCTTTTCACGGTGCTGGGCGTCACGGTGCTCTCGACCATTGCGATGATCCTCTATCCCATCCTCACCAAGACGCTCGGCTTTGGCGACACCATGGCCGGCGCCTTCATCGGGGCGACCGTTCACGACGTCGCTCAGGTCGTCGGTGCCGGGTTCTCGATCTCGGACGCCGCGGGCGAGACCGCGACGCTGGTCAAGCTCATCCGGGTGTCGCTTCTGGCGCCGGTCGTGGTGCTGGTAGCACTCTGGTGGCGCGGCGAGGCGGGCGCGACCGGGGGCGCGCGCCCGCCGCTGATACCGGGGTTCGTCCTCGGCTTCCTTGTTCTTGCGGCGCTGAACTCGTTCGGACTGATCCCGGCGCCCATCGGGGTCTTTCTTGCCGCTCTGTCCCGCTGGGCGCTGCTGACAGCCATCGCCGCGGTCGGCATGAAGACCGACCTGCGCAACGTGCTTCAGGTCGGCGGCGGGGCGATTGCCCTCATCGTCGCCGAGACCCTGTTTCTCGCAATCATGGTTCTGACCGGGTTCCAGTTCTTGACCTTTGCCCCATAGGCACCCGGCACTTTGCCCCGGCAGGTCCGCGCGCCGGTGCCGCGTGGTCGACGCCGCCGGCAATGATCGCGCTTTGGATCTTCGTCCGCTGGGGACCGCACGAACAGAAACGGCACCGTCGAATGCGACGGTGCCGTTCTGACGATGCCGGGACGGGCCGCCTTAACGGGCGGTCCAGCCCATGTAGTCCTTGAGGTTGTCGGCCGTGATGAGCTCGGGCTCCAGCAGGACGGTATCCTGTTCGGGCTTCTCGCCCTCGAACATCTTGTAGGCCATGTCGAGCGCCATGCCCGCCATGACATAGGGATCCTGGCTGGCCGATGCCTTGATCAGCGAGCCGTCCGAGGCCAGCGCCGCCTCGATGTCCGGGGCCCCGTCCACAGCGGTGATGATGAACTCGTTGCGCTTGAGCTGCTTGGCGGCAAGCTCGGCGCCGATGCCGGTCGGATCGTTGATCGCGAAGACGCCGTCGATATGGTCGTAGCGGGTCAACAGGCCCTGCATCACGTCAAGCCCGCCATCGCGCGAACCCTGGCCGTTCTGGTCGTCGGACAGAAGATTGATGTCGGGGCTTGCGTCGAAGACCTCCTTGCAGCCCTGCACCCGGTCGAGGATCGAGGACGAGGCCGGGCCGTTGATGATGACCACGTCGCCCTTGCCGCCCAGATGATCGACGATGTACTGGCAGGCCTTGCGCCCCGCGGCCACGTTGTCGGTCATCACGGTCACGTCGGCGCCCGGTGCCGAGACGTCGAAGGCCGCGACCACGACACCGGCCTTGGTCGCCCGTGCCACGGCCGGGGCGATTGCCTTGGCGTCCACCGCGTTCAGCATGATGATGTCGGTACCGGCGGCGACAAAGCTGTCGATCTGGTTGACTTGCTTGTTCAGGTCGTAGTCGGCCGAAACCGAGGTGACCTTGACATCCGGGTTGATCTTCTTGGCGGCGTCTTCGATGCCCTTGATCGTGGCCACGAAGAACGGGTTGCCGAGCAGACCGACCGAGATGCCGACAGTCTTGAGCTCTTTGTCCTGCGCCTGGGCGCCGGACGCGAATGCAAGTGCAAGCGCGGCAGAGCCGAGAAGCAGTCTGGAGACGTTACGCATGGTTTTCCTCCCTTGTGCGTTTTTTCTGTGGAGATGGCGTCAGGTGTTCGAGCTGCCCTTCAGCCGGTAGCGATCGAGGGTCACGGCTGCGATGATGACGAGGCCCTTGATGATAAACTGCCAGATGTCCGAGACGCCGGTGAGGATCAGCCCGTTCGACAACACGGCGATGATCAGCGCGCCGATCAGCGTCCCCCAGATCGAGCCGACGCCGCCGACAAAGCTGGTGCCGCCGAGGATGACCGCGGCGATGGCGTCGAGTTCATAGGACTGGCCAAGCTGCAGCCCATTGGCGGCATAGAGCCTCGCGGCCGACATCACGCCGCCAAGCCCGGCGCAAAGCCCCGAGGTCGCATAGACGAACAGCAGCACTAGCCAGACCTTGATGCCCGTCAGGCGCGCCGCCTCGACATTGCCGCCGACGGCATAGATCCAGGTGCCAAGGATGGTGCGGCGCAGGATGAACCACGACAGCAGCACCACCGCGACCGCAATGATGGCAAGCCAGGGCACGCCGAAGAGGCCGCCGTTGCCGATCGCCTCGAACGGCAGGTCGGGGTTGAAGACGGTGGTGTCCTGCCCCATCAGGCGCGCCACCCCGCGCACCGCGGTCAGCGACCCCAGCGTGACGATGAAGGGTGGTAGGCCAAGTGCTGCGATAAGCCCGCCGTTCGCCAGCCCGAAGGCCAGCCCGATCGCCAGGCCCGCGACCACGCCCAGCACCCCGCCCATCGGGGATGTCGACAAAATCACCGCGCCCATGGCCGCGGCGGCAAGGATCGAACCGACGGAAAGGTCGATGCCGCCGGTGAGGATGACAAAGGTCATGCCGGCGGCAAGCACGATGTTGATCGAGGCCTGCTGCATCACGATCGACAGGTTCGTCGAGGTGATGAACTTGCCGGTCAGCATGTGGAATCCGATTGCCAGAAGGATCAGGACCGGCAGCATCCCGAGGGCGAAAAAGCGGGATTTCATCCGGTCGCGCGCGGCGATCTTCTGACTCGAGGCTGCAGCATCGCTCATGCGGACGCTCCTTGGTTGGTCTGTTGCTGGGCCATGCCCCGGGGCATGACATCTGCGGAGGTGGCCAGCGCCATGATGGCCTCCTGGGTGATCGGCCGGTCGGGGCCGTGGCTGACGGTGCCGACGATGGCGCCATCGCGCATCACCAGCACCCGGTCGGCCATTCCGACAATCTCGGGCAGTTCGCTCGAGATCATCACGACCGCAAGGCCCTCGCCCGCAAGCCGGTCGATCAGGCGATAGATCTCGGATTTCGCGCCGACATCGACACCGCGGGTCGGCTCGTCAAGCAGCAGCACGCGTGGCCGGAGTTCCAGCAGGCGCGCCAGCAGCACCTTCTGCTGGTTGCCGCCCGACAGCGCGCCGACCTTGAGCGCGACGCCCGGTGTCCGAATGTCGAGCGACTTCACCGCGGCTTCCGCCCGGTGCCGGGTGGCAGCCAGATTGCGCACGCCGCCGCGGGACGAATCCTCGCCCATCACGCAAATCCCGATATTGTCCGAGATCGCCATGTCGAGGAACAGGCCAAGGATCTTCCTGTCCTCGGTCAGATAGACGATGCCGTTGCGCAGCGCGTCGACCGGCTTTTTCGGCGTCACGTCCTGGCCGTCGACAAGAACCTTGCCCGAGACGGCCGGATCGGCGCCATAGATCAGCCGCGCCAGTTCGGTCCGGCCCGACCCCACCAGCCCCGCAATTCCCAGCACCTCGCCCTCGTGCACCTCGAAGCTGCAGTCGTGAACCCGCTTGCGGTCGGACATGTGCTCGACCTTCAGCATCTGGCGGCGGGTCGGGTCGGGCTCCTTGTGGTTCTTCTTGTAGAACGAACTGATGTCACGGCCGACCATCATGTTGATCAGCCGCGCCTCGCTGATCTCGGAGCGCTCCAGCGAGCCGATGTAGTTGCCGTCGCGCAGCACCGAGCAGCGGTCGGCCAGCGCATAGACCTCGTTCATCCGATGCGAGATATAAAGGATCGCGATGCCGTCGGATTTGAGCGCCGCGATCACCTCGAACAGCTTTTCGACCTCGTGGCTCGACAGCGATGTCGTGGGTTCGTCCATGACGATGATCCGCGAGTTCCCGGCCATCGCCCGGGCGATCTCGACCAGTTGCCGCTCGCCAAGGGACAGGCCCGCGACCTTTGCATCGGGCGAGAAGTTGACGCCAAGCCGGTCGAGCACGGCCGCAGTGCGCCGGCGCGCCTCGGCCCGGTCGACCATCCAGCCGCGGGCGATCTCCTCGCCCAGAAACACGTTCTCGGCCACCGACAAGTTCGGGGCAAGCGAGAGTTCCTGATAGATCACCGCGATGCCGCGGGCACGCGCCTCCTTCGGGTTGCCGTGGGCCAGCTTCACGCCGTTCACCAGCACGTCGCCACCGGGATCGGGCGAATAGGCACCCGACAGGATCTTCATCAGGGTCGATTTGCCGGCCCCGTTCTCGCCCATCAGGGCATGAACTTCGCCCGCGTGGGCAACCAGCGACACGCCTTGCAGCGCCCGGACCGGCCCGAAGGTCTTCGAGATCCCGCGCATCTCCAATGCGGGCGGGGCGGCGGCCCCTGCGGTCGCACGCGTGGATTGCTCAGCCATCCTTCCTCCCTTTCAGATCTGCGACGATGACCTCGACACCGGCGTCCTCGAGCATGCGCACATGGCGGTCGGACAGCCCCGCATCGGTCACCAGCCGGTCCACCTTGTCAAAGCCCAGCGCCACGGTGGGCGGGCGCGCGTCGAACTTGTGGCTGTCGACCAGCACGATGGTTTCGGTGGCAATCGCCCCCATTTCCCTTGTGTGGCGCACCAGCAGCGGATTGGCCTCCAGCAGGCCGCGGTCGCTGACGCCCAGCGCCCCGACGAAGAACTGCGCGGCGAAATAGTTGCGCTGGCGTACGTTGGGATCGAACAGGATCCCCGGCTCGCGATAGAGATCGCCGCCGCCGACGGTCAGCTGGCAGGTGCCGTGTTCCGAAAGATAGGCCGCCAGCGGCATGGAATTGGTAATGACCCGGATGTTGCGGTTCGCCACATGGCGGCCAAAATGAAAACAGGTCGAGCCGCCGTGCACGAGAATGATGCTGCCGTCGCGCACCAGCGCCGCGGCGGCCTCGGCGATCGCCTGCTTTTCGAGGACATGGATATCGCGATTCTCGACAAAGGGCTGGGCGAGCGAGCGCGCCATTCCGTCGCCATAGCCAAGCGAGGCGACGCCACCATGCACTTTCTTGACCCGTCCGGCCGCATCCATCTTGTCGATGTTGCGACGGATCGTTGCCGCCGAGACACCGATCTCGTCCTGAAGCTCGCGGACGGTCATGAATGGTCTGTGCTCCAGCAGGTCAACAATGACCTCCTGGCGATCGCGCTCTCGCATGACTCGTTACTCCTCCTTCAGGAAGTTTGATCAGGTTCGATCAGCCATGCAAGAATTAACGCAAAGCTGCGACCGATTGGCCAATTCACGGGATAGTTTGGCAAGGATCGGTCAAATCTGTCAAAAAATTATCTGCGAATGATCATAATGGATCAGGTCCTTGCAGACACAACGGGCGGCATCCGGCGTGCCGCGATGCCGGGGCTGCCAGCGCGCGCCGATGATCTGCCCGCCGTCTGAATGGTCGCCCGGTACCACACCTGCACGCCAAAGCGCGCGCCGAATTGTCCGGCGACGCCGCCAACCTCGTCCCGGGTGGCCGCCCCGTCCCGCACCCCGGATCCGTCCGCGGCGGTGGCAGCCGCCGCTTGACTCACGTATTCGTTAGTGCCTATCATTAATGAGGAAGTAATTACCTTATAATGGAGTTAGCCATGACGATCCCGATGACCGGCAAAGCTGGTCTGCTTGCCGCTCTTCTGGCGGGAAGTGCCTTCGCCTCCTCCGCCTTTGCGCAAACGACCATCGACGTCGCGATCGTCGGCGAGGCCGACACCCTCGACCCGATGACGTCCACCAAGGATGTCGTCTCGATCGTCACGCAGCACTTCGTGGAAACACTCTATACCTTCGACTCGAGCTGGAATATCGCGCCGCTGCTGGCGACCGCCCTGCCCGAGATCAGCGACGACGGGCTGACCTACACGATCGGGATCCGGGATGGCATCACCTTCCACGACGGTTCGAGCATGGATGCCAAGGACGTGGTTGCCTCGCTGAACCGCTGGCTGTCGGTCGCCACCCGAGGCAAGGGCGTTGCGGACAAGGTCGCCTCGGTCGAGGCCACCGGCGATCACGAGGTCACGATCACGATGACCGAGCCCTATTCGCCGCTGCTCTCGCTGCTGGCGTTCTCGAATTCGGCCGCCGCAATCTATCCTGAAGAGATCATTGCCGACACCATAGACCCTGTCATCGGCACCGGCCCCTACAAGATCGCAGACCACGTGCCCGACCAGTATCTGCAGCTTGTGCGCTTCGACGATTACGTCTCGCGGGACGAAGCCTCGGACGGGGCCGCGGGTGCGCGCAAGCAGATCCCGGACGAGATCCGCTTCATCCCCGTGCCCGACGCCAACACACGGGTCGAGGGGCTGCTGTCGGGCCAGTTCGACTTTGCCGATGCGCTGCCAGCCGAGAGCTTTGACCGGCTCGACGCCTCGGACACCGCGGGCCCGATGCTGCTGAAACCGTTCGGCTGGCCGGTCTTTGCCATCAACCACAAGGCGGGTCTCTTGACCGACAAGACGATCCGTCAGGCGTTGCAGGCCGCGCTTCCGATTGACGACATGCTGTTCGCGGCCTTCGGCGACGACAACTTCTTCCTCGTGGACGGGCCGCTTTACCCCGAGGGCTGGGTCTGGCGTAACGATACCGGCGTCGAGTATTTCAACCAGAACGATCAGGCCAAGGCCGCCGAACTGCTGAAGCAGGCGGGGTACGACGGCACGCCGCTGCGCATCCTCACCTCGCGCCAGTACGAGTTCCACTACAAGATGGCCGAGGTTGCCAAGATGGCGCTCGAGGCTGCGGGCTTCACGGTCCAGATGGATGTGGTCGACTGGGCAACTCTGGGCCAGCGCCGCAACGATCCGGCGCTGTGGGACATCTATATCACCCACTCGCCGTTCCTGCCCGAACCTGCTCTGACCGACCTTTACAGCGCCTCCTCGCGGCTGGGCTGGTCGAACCCGGAAAAGGACGCGATCCTGGCGAAGTTCACCTCCGAGACCGACATGGAAGCCCGCAAGGACCTGTTTGCAGAGCTTCAGGGCCAGTTGTTCGAGGATGTCGGGTTCATCAAGATCGGCGCCTTCAATGCGCTGTCTGGCACGCGCGACGGGCTGACCGGGGTGACCGCAACGCCCTGGCCGTTCTTCTGGAACGCCTCGGTCGAATGATCCCACGCGGGGTTGCCCTTTGGGGCGGCCCCGACCCCGCCCGCTGCGCCGCCGAGAGGTTCCGATGGCCCGCTATATCTTCCGACGGCTCCTCGGGATGCTCGTCGTCATCTTCCTGGTTCTGACCATCGCCTTCGTCATCGTCCGCCTCGCGCCCGGCGATCCCGCAGCCCTGATGCTGGGGCCCGAAGCGACGGCCGAGGACGCGAGTGCGCTGCGCGCCGAGCTTGGGCTCGACCGGCCGATCCTGGTGCAATACCTCGCCTTCATCGGCAATGCGGTGCAGGGCGATCTGGGCACTTCGATCTTCTTCAAACGGCCGGTGACCGAGGTTCTGGCGGGCCGGGCAGAGCCGACCATCTTCCTGTCGCTGTTCTCGCTGACCATCGCGCTGGTAATTGCGACGCCGATCGGGATCTATGCCGCCTACCGGCGCGGATCGGCGCTGGACCAGAGTGCGATCACCATCGCCATGCTTGCCGCCTCGATCCCCAGTTTCTGGACCGGGCTGATGTTCCAGCGCTATCTCGCGACCGATCTGGGCTGGTTTCCGGCCTCGGGCTATGGCGGGCCGGACGCGGATTTCCTGGAACGGATGCGCCACCTGATCCTGCCGTCCATCGTTCTGGGCATTGTCAATTCGGCCCTGATCCTGCGTTTCACCCGTGCCTCGATGCTCGACATCCTCGGCGAGGACTACATCCGCACCGCAAGGTCCAAGGGCATGGGCGAGGCGCGCGTGGTGCTGCGCCATGCGCTGAAGAACGCCGCAATCCCGATCATTACCGTGATCGGGTTGACATTCGCGCTGCTTGTCTCGGGTGCGGTGGTGACCGAACGCGTGTTCAACATCCCCGGCATGGGCAACCTTGTCGTCAGCGCCGTGCTGCGCCGCGACTATCCGATCATCCAGGGCACGCTGATCGTCGTCGCCACGCTTTATGTCCTGATCAACCTCGCGACCGACCTTGCCTATCTGCTGGTCGACAAGCGCGTGAAGTATTGAGGAGTCAGCGATGGCCACCACAACGACCGCCGATGCGCCCGGCTTTCTGACCCTGCTGTTCTCGCGCCGCGCGGTTCTGGTGGCGCTGATCGTCTTCGTGATCATCGTCGGGCTCTGCGCGCTGGCGCCGATGATTGCGCCCGCCGACCCCGCCAAGATGTCGGTGCGCGCCCGGTTGAGCCCGCCCGGCCCCGATTTCCTGCTGGGTGCCGACGCCTTCGGCCGCGACGTGGCCTCCCGGCTGCTGTTCGCGGGCCGGGTCTCGCTGACCATCGGGCTCGGGGTCGCGACGCTTTCCTCGATCATCGGCATCGCGATCGGGCTGCTCGCCGGCTTCTTTCGCAGTCTCGACGCACCGTTGTCGCGGCTGGTCGATGCGATGATGGCCTTCCCCGACATCCTGCTTGCCATCGCGCTGGTGTCGATCCTCGGCGGCACGATCCTGAACGTCGTCATCGCGCTTTCGATCGTCTATGCCCCGCGCATCGCCCGCATCGTGCGCGCCTCGACCCTCGTCATCCGCGAACTGCCCTTTGTCGAGGCGGCCGTGGCGCTCGGCTCTTCCACCCTGACGATCATGACCACCCATGTGCTGCGCAACATCCTGTCCCCGATCATCGTGCAGGCCACGTTCATCTTCGCCTATGCGATGCTGGCCGAGGCGGGGCTGTCGTTTCTGGGCGTCGGCATCGACCCCGCGACACCCTCCTGGGGCACGATGATCAACGAGGGGCGGCAATACCTCGATCAGGCGGCCTTCCTGATCATCTTCCCCGGCCTCGCGATCTCGGTCTCGGTGCTGGCACTGCAACTTATCGGCGACGGGCTGCGCGATGCGCTCGACCCGCGTCTTGCCAAGGACCTGTAGGACATGGCGCTTACCCTCACGAACTTTCGCCCCATCGGTCTGGACCCTGCGCCCGGGACCATCTTTGTCGACGACGACGGGCTGGTGGCCCCGGGCGAGATCCCGGGCGCCGAGGTCATCGATTGTGGCGGGGCCTTCCTGTCGCCCGGCTGGTGCGACCTGCACGTCCATGTCTGGCACGGCGGCACCGACATTTCGGTGCGCGCGTCCGAAGCCGGGCGGCCGACCGGGGTGACGGCCATGGCCGACGCCGGATCGGCGGGCGAGGCGGCATTTCACGGCCTACGCGAATACGTCATCGAGGCCCAGCAGGAGACCGTGCGCGCCTTCCTCAACATCGGCTCCATCGGGCTTGTCGCCTGCAACCGGGTGTCGGAACTGATCTCGCCCGAGTGTTCCATCGATGTCGACCGCACGCTTGCCGTGGCCGAGGCCAACCGCGACGTGATCTGCGGAATCAAGGTGCGCGCCTCGGGCGTGATCACCCGCGGATGGGGCATCGCCCCGGCGAAGATCGCCAAACGGGTGGCCGAGATCCTCGATCTGCCGCTGATGGTGCATGTGGGCGAGCCCGCGCCGCTGCTCGACGAGGTGTTCGAGATCCTCACCCCCGGCGACATCGTCACCCACTGCTTCAACGGCAAGCGGGCGGGGTCGATTGGCGATACGCCGGCCCTTTTCGCGCAAGCCAAGCGGCTGGCCGAGGAGGGCATCCGCATGGATATCGGCCACGGCCAGGCCTCGTTCAGCTTCGAGACTGCGCGCCGCGCCATCGCCGAGGGGCTGCGTCCGTTCTCGATCTCGACCGACCTGCACCTGCGCAATATCGCCGGGCCGGTGCACGACCTTGCCACCACCATGTCGAAACTGCTGGCCGTGGGTCTGCCGTTCGAGGAGGTCATGGCAGCCGTCACCGAACGTCCGCGCCCGGTTCTGGGGCTTGCCGCGGGCGGCGCCGCGCCGGGCGAGAGGGCCGATTTCACCCTGTTCGATCTGGTCGATCACCAGCAGGTCGCGACAGACAGCCTTGGCGCGACGCTGGAAATCGGGCAGATATTCGAACCGCGTATGACCGTCATCGGCGCCTCGGCCCTTGCGGCCGCACGGAGGGGCGGATGAGCGACACCCCGATCCTTCGGGCCGAGGCCCTGCGCGTGGCGTTTCGGTCGCGGAAGTCCTCGGTGACCGCACTGCGCGATGTCAGCTTCACGCTGCATCCTGGCCGCACGCTGGCACTGGTGGGCGAAAGCGGCTCGGGCAAATCGGTGTCGGCCCTTGCCATCATGGGCCTGCTGCCGCGCAACGGCGACGTCACCGGCGGCACGATCCGCTATCTGCGGCGCGACGGTGTCGAGGCCGACCTCAGCACGGCGAGCCAGGCCCAGATGCGGCGGATGCGCGGCGCCGAGATCGCGATGATCTTTCAGGAACCCATGTCCTCGCTGAACCCGCTGTTCACCATCGGCGACCAGATCGGCGAGATGCTGCTGCTGCACACCGACCTCGACGCCGCAGCCCGGCGCCGCCGGGTGCTCGACATGCTGGAACTGGTCGAGATCCCGGCCGCCGCTACCCGGATCGACACCTATCCGCACGAACTGTCGGGGGGGATGCGGCAGCGGGCAATGATCGCGCTGGCGCTTGTCTGCAATCCCGCGCTGCTGATCGCCGACGAACCGACGACCGCGCTCGACGTCACGATCCAGGCACAGATCCTCGATCTGATGCGGCGGCTGCAGGCCGAGCTTGGCATGTCGATCCTGTTCATCACCCACGACATGGGGGTGGTGGCCGAGATGGCCGACGACGTGGCGGTGATGTACGCCGGCGCCATCGTCGAGCAGGCCGATGTAAAGGCGCTGTTCGCCCGCACCCGCCACCCCTATACCGGCGGCCTACTGCAATCGATCCCGATGCCGGGACGGCCCGAGGGAGTCCGGCTGGTGCCGATCCCGGGCACGGTGCCGCCGCTGCACGCGATGCCGCTTGGCTGCGCCTTTGCCCCGCGCTGCGGCCGGTCGGACATGAACTGTGCGCAGCCCGTGGCCCTGGAAGCCGCAGGTCCCGACCACCGGGTTGCCTGCATCCATCCGCTGCTTCCCGCGACGGAGGCGGCCCATGCCTGATCCGCTGCTGCAGATCCGCAACCTAACCAAACGTTTTCCGACCGCACGCGGCATGGTCCACGCGGTCAACGACGTCAGCTTTGACATCCCCCGCGGCTCGATCACCGGGCTTGTGGGCGAAAGCGGCTCGGGCAAGACCACGCTGGGGCGCACCCTGCTGCGGCTGATCGAACCGTCCTCCGGGCAGACGATCTTTGACGGGCAGGATCTGAACGCGCTTGACGCAGCGGGCCTGCGCGCGGCGCGGCGCCGGATGCAGATCATATTCCAGGACCCGGTCGCCTCGCTCAACCCGCGGTTGCGGGTCGGGCAGATCGTGGCCGAGGGGCTGAAGGCGCATGGGATCGGCACCAAACGCTCGCGCCGCGACGCTGCCGCCGCGCTGCTGGACGAGGTCGGACTGGGCGCCGATGCCATGACGCGCTTTCCGCACGAGTTTTCCGGCGGACAACGCCAGCGGATCGGCATCGCCCGCGCGCTGGCGCTGGAACCCGACTTCATCGTCGCCGACGAAAGCGTCTCGGCGCTCGACGTTTCGATCCAGGCGCAGGTGCTGAATCTGCTGCTCGACCTGCGGGCGCGGCGCAACCTGACCATTCTGTTCATCGCCCACGATCTGTCGGTGGTCGAATACCTCTGCGACCAGATCGTGGTGATGTATCTCGGCAAGGTGGTCGAACAGGGGCCGGCCCGGCCGCTTTATACCGCGCCGGCGCATCCCTATACACAGGCGCTGCTGTCGGCTATCCCGCTGCCGGATCCGGCACGCGACACCACCCGGACCATCCTGAAGGGCGACATCCCAAGCCCGCTCGCCCCGCCCTCGGGCTGCGTCTTCCGCACCCGCTGCCCGCTTGCTTCCGATATCTGCGCCGACGGCATTCCGCCGGCGGTCGCGACCGGGCCGGGCCATCTGAGTTACTGCAAGAAGATCGAAGAGACATATGCCCCTGCCTGACCTGAAAGACGAAACCATCACCCGCCGGTTGACCCGCCTTGGCATCGTGCTGCCCGAGGCCGCGCCGACACCGATCGGGGCGTTCTGCAACGTGCGCCGGCACGGCGATCTGCTCTATGTCTCGGGTCAGGGGCCGGTCCTGCCCGACGGCACCTTGATGCGCGGCAAGGTCGGGGCCGAGGTCACGGCCGAAGAGGCGCGCGAACATGCAAGTCTGGTTGCGATCAACATCCTTGCCGCGCTCAACAACCATCTTGGCGGGCTCGACCGGGTGACCGGGGTGGTCAAGCTTCTCGGCCTGGTAAATGCGGCGCCCGATTTCGAACGCCATCCCTTTGTCATCGACGGCGCATCCCAGCTGCTGGCCGAGGTCTTCGGGCCAGACGGCGTTCACGCCCGCTCGGCACTTGGCGTGGCCTCGCTGCCAAACCGCATCACGGTCGAGATCGAGGCCATCGTCTCGCACCGTCCGAAGGCCGGCTGAGACTGGGGGAGGCCGCCCCCCCATCAGTCGCCAGCCGCCTGCGAGGCAGCCCGAAGTCGCCTGAACGCGCTCAGGCTTCTTCCTTCATCTCCGAACTGATCCGTTCGGCGTCGCGGCCATGGACCTGCTCGTAATGGTCGAAGGCAGGAACGAACCACGCCGTGCCCTGGGCCGCACCGCCAAGGGCACGCGCCAGATCGTCAAGCCCCGATTCGGGCAGCAGCGCGTGGAAGATGTCCCAGCCCTTCGCCTCGGGGTTCGGATCGAAGCCCAGCACCTGCCCCTTGAGCGAAGAGACCAGCGTGACGATCGCGCCGGAATAGACTGACGGCACATGGATATCGACCCGGTCAATCGGTTGCAGCAGCATCGGACCGGCGGCCTCCAGCGCCTCTTTCACACAGGCCTTGCCGGCGGCGCGAAAGGCAAAATCCGAACTGTCGACGCTGTGCGATTTGCCGTCGGTCAGCGTCACAGCAAGGTCGATCACCGGAAACCCCATCGGCCCCGACACCAGCGCATCGCGCGCGCCCGCCTCGACCGCCGGGATATAGTTGCGCGGCACGGCACCGCCCTTGACCACCTCGTCAAAGACGAACCCCGTCCCCCGCGGCTTTGGCGCGACCGTCATCACCACATCGGCAAACTGCCCCGCGCCGCCCGACTGCTTGCGATGGCGGTGCTGGTTGTCGACCGACTTCGAGATCGTCTCGCGATAGCTTGTCCGCACCGGCGCGGTCGCGACCGCAATGCCGAAATCGGCATCGAGCAGCGCCTCTATCCGGCGAAGGTGCATCGGGCCCTGCAGGCGCAGCACGGCAGTGCCGGTCGCCTCGTCCTGCCCGACCGAAAGACCGGGTTCCAGCTCGTCGAGCCGCGCCAGGGCCGCCGACAACCTTGCGTCGTCCTTCTCGTGCACCGGCGTCACCAGCGTCGCGTGGCTGGGCGGGTGACCGCGGGTCCAGCCCGCCATCGCCGTCGCCTCCGCCTCGGTGTAAAGAAAGCCCGCGTTCAGGTGGTCGGATTTCACCGCCACGCCGACCTCGCCCGGCGCGATGGCGGTGATCGGATGCTTGGCGTCGATGTCGGTCAGGTTACCAACGCTCGCCCCCCCCAGCGTCATACCGGTCTCGATCGGCGCTCCAAGCGCGCGCAACACCACGGCCTTGCCCATGTGCTTGCGGAAACTCGCAAATACCCCGGCTGCCACAGCATCTGGCCCGACACGCGCGACCGTCGTCGCCACGTCCGGCACATCGTGGCGCAGCGCCTTCATCAGCCGGGTCACACCAAAGGCCTGAGAGGCGGACCCCATGAAGGCCGGAATATCCTCGTTTTCCCTCAGCGCCGCGGCCGCGATGTGAAAGACCTCGTCGCTCGGCGGTTGATGGTCCTCGACCAGTTCTTCCAGCAGGTGATCGTCGAAATCCGACAGATGCTCGAGCAGCTCGGCCCGCGCCTCCTGTTCACGGTCGCGCAGCCCCGCGGGGATCTCGACCAGACGCGAGGGCTTGCCCGGACGATATTCATAGGCACGTTCCGAAATCAGGTCGACCGCGCCCACAACCTCGCCATCCTTGCGGATCGGGACCTGGCGCAGGATGATCGTGTGGTTGGCATAGCTTTGCAGCCCGGCCACGATGTCGCGCACCCGGTTGGTGTTGCTGTCCATCCGGTTGATGAACAAAAGGCAGGGCGTGCCGCTTGCCTCGACCAGCCGCAGATAGGGCGCGCACAGCACGGCCGCCTCGGGTTCGGGCGGCACACACAGGATTGCCGCATCGCTTGCGGCCAGCGCCTCGCCGGCAAACCCGAGGAAGTCGGGTCCGCCCGCCACGTCGAAGGCGCACCATGGCTCGTCGAGATAGCTGAAACGGGTCAACGAGAAGAATTCGGTCGGCTCGGATTTCTGGGGCTTGGAGTCCAATCGGCTCAGCGCCTCGATCAGGGTCGTCTTGCCCGAGTTCGAGGGGCCGAGAACAGTGAAACATTTCATCGTGGGAATCCTCCAAATTGCCCATTGGCAGTCCGGTTGGCGCCGCGCGATGCCGTCCGCTCTGTGGCGGACTGGTGGATCCCGCGCGGACATCGGCCGCCATTCGATCCTGCGCCTCGTCGGGCTGGCCGGCCACTCCGCGTGCGAATGGCCGCGAACCCTCCCTCCGCGGTCTCATAGTATTCCGTCTGTCCCGCGGATCAGGTCAAGGGCCTGCGCGCGCTATCACGAGGGTTATCGTCATCCATTATGCCGCGGGACGCAACGGCGCGGGCGTTTTCCGCTCGAAACGGGGGTTGAAAAGCCGGGCCCGCGGGCCGAGACAAGGCCGGGACCATGTCCCGCAACCAGAAGGACGACAACCGGGATGACCTGGCTCGACCAATTCGACGGCCTTGCCGGGCTTGCCCCGCAGGAACACGCGACGCTTGCCGCGCGCAGCCAGATCATCGAGGCTCCCGCCGGCGCGGTTCTGTTCGGCCCCGGTAATTCGCCAGAGAACATGCTGCTGCTGCTGTCGGGCATTGTCCGGGTGCAGAAGATCTCGGACTCGGGGCGCGAGATCGTGCTCTACCGCGTGCGCGCGGGCGAAAGCTGCGTGCTGACCACGGCCTGCCTGCTGGCACACGAATCCTATGCCGCCGAAGGCATCGCCGAGACCGAGGTCAGGGCCGCGGCCATCCCCCGCACCGTCTTTGACGACCTCATGGGCCGGTCCGCAGCGTTCCGAAGCTTTGTCTTCGACGCCTATTCCCGGCGCATCACCGACCTTTTCGTGGTGATCGAAGAGGTCGCCTTCCGCCGCATGGACATCCGTCTGGCGCAAAAGCTGCTGGAACTGGCGCAGGGCGGCGTGATCAAGGCGACCCACCAGATGATGGCCGCCGAACTCGGCACCGCGCGCGAGGTGGTGTCGCGCCAGCTTGCCGAATTCCAGCGCCGCGGCTGGGTCGCCCAGTCGCGCGGCACCATCGCCATCCTCGACGGCGCGGGGCTGGCCGCACTGGCCGCCACAGCCGCCTGAACCGCCGCGGCATTCTCCGAAAAGACGCCGCAAGCGCGCCGATGCAGGCGGACAGCGCAGCGGCCTCCGATGCGGGTGCGGGCGCCTTGACGCCGACCAGCGATATTCCCACATTCACAGAATGGAATTTCTTTTCGGATCGGTATATAGTCCGCTCCACAGGCCCGGCGGCGGCAACACCGCCCCGGTGCCTGGGGTGGCTTCTTGCGAAGGCGCGCCTGTCCGGGGGGAACTGCGAATGACATCATACGACGGGTCGGGCGCGCCCGACGGTGTCCTTTTGCCCGGTCGGGCCGAATCTGACGTGTTCGTGAGATCGGGAAGAAACCTCGTCGAACTGTGACATGATCACCGATGGCCGTGCCGCTTGGGTGCTATGCCACCGCTACATCTGAACCAAAGGAACACACCATGACCAAGAACGTTGGAAGCCTCGACCGGACCATCCGGCTTGTCGTCGGCATCGTATTGCTGGTCCTCCCGTTCATTGCCGGCTGGAGCATGCTCTGGACCGTGATTTCGGTGGTCGTCGCCCTGGTATTGCTGGGCACCGCCGCTGCGCGCACCTGCCCGCTCTACACCATGCTCGGCATGAAGACCGAAAAGAGCTGACGATCGGCCAAACGGACTGACAGGATAGATGGAAACGAACTTCACGCCGCTGGCGTCTCTGCTCGGCGGGGGTCTTATCGGGCTCGCCGCCGTGCTTCTCATGCTCACTCTGGGCCGGATCATGGGCGCGACCGGGATCCTGTCTGCCGCGATCTGGGGCACCGACGACCGCCGCTGGCGGTGGGCGATCCTCGCCGGCATGGTCTCGGGTCCCGCCGCCTATCTGGGCCTCACCGGCAACTGGCCGGCGGTCGAAGTGCCGGTCTCGACGCCCGCACTGCTGATCGGCGGCTTTCTGGTTGGCATCGGGGTCAGCTATGGCTCTGGCTGCACCTCGGGGCACGGGGTCTGCGGCATGGCGCGGCTTTCGCCACGGTCCATTGCGGCAACGCTCTGCTTCATGCTGTTCACGGGTCTGACCGTCTATGTCACCCGCCACCTGATCGGAGGGTGAAGCGATGCGCCTGATCCTGAGCTATCTCATCGGCCTGATCTTCGGCCTCGGCATCTCGATTTCCGGCATGGCGAACCCTGCCAAGGTGCTGAACTTCTTCGATGTCGCGGGGTCCTGGGACCCCTCGCTCCTGTTCGTCATGGGCGGCGCTGTCGTCGTCACCTTCTTCGGCTATCGCTGGGTGCTGAAACGCCCTGGGCCAAGTTTCGACCAGATCTTTCACCTGCCGCAGAACAAGGCGATCGACGTCAAGCTTCTGGCGGGTTCTGCCGTCTTCGGCATCGGCTGGGGTCTTGCCGGGTTCTGCCCGGGCGGGGCGCTGCCCGCACTTGGCACCGGCAAGCTCGAGGTGCTGATCTTCGCGCTTGCCATGCTTGCAGGCATGTTCGCCGCGCGGCTGATCGATACCCGCATGGCGGCCCGGCTTCAGGCCCCGCCGCTGCACGAACACCAGCCGGCGCCGCATGGCCCGCTGACCCACAAACCGCGCGATCCCGGCGCGAAAGCAGACATTACCTGAGGAGGAAACCATGAACTTCCCCGTCGAACTATCCGTGAAGCCCGACGTGACGGGCTTTTTCGATCCTGACACCAATACGATCAGCTATGTGGTCAAGGACCCGGCCTCGAATGCCTGTGCCATCGTCGATTCGGTGATGGATATCGATTATGCCGCCGGTCGCATCACCTATACCCACGCCGACGAGTTGATCCGCCATGTGCAGGACAACGGGCTGAAACTGGAATGGCTGCTCGAAACCCATGTCCATGCCGATCACCTGTCGGCCGCGCCCTATATCCAGCAAAAGCTCGGCGGCAAGATCGGCATCGGCGAGAAGATTACCGTCGTGCAGGACGTCTTCGGCAAGATCTTCAACGAAGGCACCGAGTTCCAGCGCGACGGCAGCCAGTTCGACGCCCTGTTCAAGGATGGCGACAGCTACATGATCGGCACGATGAAGGCCGTCGCCCTGCACACGCCGGGCCATACGCCCGCCTGCATGACCCATGTCGTGGGCGACGCAGCCTTTGTCGGCGACACGCTGTTCATGCCCGACGGCGGCTCGGCCCGGGCGGATTTCCCGGGCGGCGACGCGGGCGTGCTTTATGACAGCATCCAGAAGGTGCTGGCGCTGCCCGACGAGACCCGGCTGTTCATGTGCCACGACTATGCCCCGAACGGCCGCGAGATCCAGTGGGAGACCACGGTGGCCGAGGAGAAGGCCAACAACATCCACGTCGGCGGCGGCAAGACGAAGGAGGAGTTCGTCAGGTTCCGCACCGAACGCGACGCAACGCTCGACATGCCGCGGCTGATCATCCCCTCGCTGCAGGTCAACATGCGCGCGGGCGAGATCCCGACCGACAAGGACGGCCGGCAAATGCTGAAGGTTCCGGTCAACGGCCTCTGACAAAGACACAATGACAAGACGACGCCGCTTCGGGCGCCGGTGCTCCGGCCCCGGGGCATCCCTGTGGAGGAGAACAGGACCATGGACGCCAGAAAACTGACCGAGGCAATCTCGGTCGCGCCGCAGATCACGCCCGAGGACATCGCTGCCATCAAGGAGGCGGGTTTTCGCGCCATCATCTGCAACCGTCCCGACGGTGAAGGCGCCGACCAGCCGACCTTCGAGGAAATCGAGATGGCCGCCAGGGCGGCCGGGATCGAGGCGCGCTATATCCCGATCGTCGGCGGCATGGTCCGGGACGAGGATGCCCGGACCTTTGGCCGGGCGCTGACCGAACTGCCGGGGCCAGTGCTGGCCTATTGCCGTTCGGGCACCCGTTCGACCACCTTGTGGGCGCTCTGCAAGGCGCCCGAGATGGACGTCTCGGCCATCCTCGCGACGGCCAAGGCCGCGGGATATGACATGGGCGGCGTCGTGCGGCGCATCGTCAACGGCGGCAAGACCCCAACGACGACCGGCGACGCCAAGTTCGACGTGGTGATCGTGGGCGGCGGCGCGGGCGGCATCTCGGTCGCATCGAGCCTGCGCGCACGCAACCGCGACATCTCGATTGCCGTGATCGACCCCGCCGACATCCACTATTACCAGCCCGGCTGGACCATGGTCGGTGCCGGCATCTTCGACCCCGCGACCACCGCCCGCACCATGGGATCGCTGATCCCGCGCGGCGTGCACTGGATCAAGTCCGCGGTTGCGGCCTTCGAGCCCGCCAACGACGCCGTCATCCTCGATGGCTGCCGGGTCGTGACCTATGACCGGCTGATCGTCTGCCCGGGGCTGAAGCTTGACTGGCAGAAGGTCGAGGGGCTGGTCGACACGCTCGGCAAGAACGGCGTCACCTCGAACTATCGCTATGATCTCGCGCCCTATACCTGGGACCTCGTGCAGGGGCTGAAATCGGGCCGGGCGCTGTTCACCCAGCCGCCGATGCCGATTAAATGCGCCGGGGCGCCGCAAAAGGCGATGTATCTGTCCGCCGACCACTGGTTCCGCACCGGGGTGCTGAAAGACATCGACGTGCAGTTCATGAACGCCGGCGGCGTGCTGTTCGGGGTCAAGGATTTCGTCCCGGCGCTGATGGAATACGTCAGGAAATACGATGCGACGCTGAACTACTTCCACAACCTCGTCGCCGTCGACGGCGCGGGCAAGACCGCGACCTTCGAGGTCACCGAGCCCGGGCAGGAGCCGCGGCGTGTCACTGTCGAATACGACATGATGCACGTCTGCCCGCCGCAGACCGCGCCCGACTTCATCCGCGTCTCGCCACTCGCCGATGCCGTGGGCTGGGTCGATGTCGACCCGTCCACCCTGCGCCACAAGACCTACGAGAACATCTGGTCGCTCGGCGACGTGATGAACGCGCCGAACGCCAAGACTGCGGCCGCAGCCCGGATCCAGGCCCCGGTGGTCGCCGCCAATGTCGCTGCCGACATCGCCGGCCACAGCCCCGAGGGGTCTTACAACGGCTATGGCTCCTGCCCGCTGACGGTCGAGCGCGGCAAGATCGTGCTGGCGGAATTCGGCTATGGCGGCGTGTTGCTGCCCTCGTTCCCGAAATGGGTCATCGACGGCACCAAACCGACCCGCGCCGCCTGGTGGCTGAAGGAACAGCTTTTGCCCCCGGTCTATTGGAGCGCCATGCTCAAGGGCCGGGAATGGATGGCAAAGCCCGAACGGATCACCGACGACGGCGCCGTGGTCTCGTGAGCCTTTGCGCCGACGCGGCCCGCCCCGGACCGCGTCGGCGCCCCCATTGACGACAGGACTTCAGATGCCACGCTACCTCCGCCGCTATCTGCCCATCCTCGACTGGGGCAGCCAGTACGACCGCCGGACCTTTGAAAGCGACCTGCTGGCCGCGGTGATCGTGACGATCATGCTGATCCCGCAGTCGCTCGCCTATGCGCTGCTGGCCGGCCTGCCACCCGAAATGGGGCTTTACGCCTCGATCCTGCCGCTGGTCGCCTATGCGGTCTTTGGCACCTCGCGGGCGCTGGCGGTCGGGCCGGTTGCGGTGGTCTCGCTGATGACGGCGGCGGCAATCGCCCGGCTCGGCCTCAACGATCCGGCGGCCATTGCGCTTGCGGCGATCACGCTGGCCTTCCTGTCGGGCATCTTCCTGATCACGCTCGGCGTGCTGCGGCTGGGCTTTCTGGCCAATTTCCTGTCGCACCCGGTGGTCGCGGGGTTCGTCACCGCCTCGGGGATCCTGATCGCGGCAAGCCAGCTCAAGCACATCCTCGGAGTGAAAGCCGGGGGGAACAACCTGCTCGATACGCTCGGCCAGTTGTTTGCCAATATCGGCCAGACCAACCTCTGGACGCTGACGATCGGCGCGTCTGCCATCGGCTTTCTCTATTGGGTGCGCCGGGGGCTGAGACCGATGCTGCGCGCCCGCGGTGTGCCGCCGCGGATCGCCGACATCGCGGCCAAGGCGGGGCCGGTCGGCGCGGTCGTGGCAACGACGCTGGTCGCCTGGATCTTCGGCCTTGCCGACCGCGGCGTCGCCGTCGTGGGCGACATCCCCTCGGGCCTGCCGCCGCTGACCGCGCCCAGCTTCGATCTTGCGGTCTGGGGCAAACTGTTCGGCTCGGCGGTCCTGATCTCGATCATCGGCTTTGTCGAGTCGGTCTCGGTCGCGCAGACCTTCGCCGCAAAGCGGCGCCAGCGCATCGACCCGGATCAGGAGCTTATCGGGCTTGGCGCCTCGAACGTCGCCGCATCGCTGACCGGCGGCTATCCGGTGACGGGCGGGTTCTCGCGCTCGGTCATCAGCTTCGATGCCGGGGCCGAAACACCGGCGGCAGGTGCCTATACCGCGGTCGGGATCATGATCGCCGCGCTGGTGCTGACGCCGCTGCTCTACTTCCTGCCCAAGGCAACGCTTGCGGCCACGATCATCGTCGCGGTGCTGAGCCTCGTCGATTTCTCGATCCTGCGCCACGCCTGGAGGTTTTCCCGGACCGATTTCTTCGCCGTTCTCGCCACGATCGTCCTGACCCTCGGCGTCGGGGTCGAAGTCGGGGTCTCGTCCGGCGTGGTGCTGTCGATCTTCCTGCATCTCTACAAGACCTCGCGCCCCCATATCGCCGAGGTCGGGCTGGTGCCGGGCACCCATCACTTTCGCAACATCGATCGCCACAAGGTGCTGACCGATCCCAGCCTGCTGACGCTACGCGTCGACGAAAGCCTTTACTTCGCCAATGCGCGGTTCCTCGAGGATTACATCTTCGACCGGGTCGCAGACGACAAGCAGGTCAAGAACGTGGTGCTGATGTTCCCGGCGGTGAACGAGATCGACCTCTCCGCACTCGAATCGCTCGAGGCGATCCTGCACCGGATGAAGGACATGGGCGTCGGGCTGCATCTGTCCGAGGTGAAAGGCCCGGTGATGGACCGGCTGAAACGCAGCCATTTCCTCGAACACCTGAACGGCCGGGTGTTCCTGTCGCAATATGACGCCTACATGGCGCTTGCGAAGACCGCGGCCGAGGCCCCCCCACAGCCAGATGCCGCCGAATAGCGGCAGGACGCGGCGAAACCCCGGGCGCGGGACCTTGCCCGGCCCGGGGACGCCCGCCCGACCCGTCGCGGCAGTTGGCATCGCCCCCGCTTGCCCCTAAGACGCGGACATGGATCTGGCCGATTTCTCCATCGCCGCGCTCAATTCGCTGTCAGTCGAGGGCAGCGGGCTTGCACGTCGGGCGATCGTGCCGCCCGCCGCGCAGGGCGAAGGCTTCGACGAGGCCTATGACCGGACGACGCTTTGGTACGACGCGCTGGCGCAGGATGGCCGGGTCCTGCTGATCTGCCCAAAACTGCTCAACCTGCGAACGCTGATCAACGATGGCAATTTGAAGCTCGACGGGGTGCCAAGCCCGATCCGCCGGGTCCGTCATTTCCGCCGCCACGATATCGTCGAGCTGAAGGCCGCCCATCCGCCCGCCCGTATCGAAACCTCGGCCGGCCGCTGGACCGGCGGCAGCGGCGTCAGCCCGGACCAGACCGCTCTGTTTGCGGGCCTCAACGCCTCGCTGCACATCTCGCGCAACAACCGGCTCGACTGGATCGCCGACTGGGCGCGATTTCACATCGGCGAGCACGGGCTGCAGGCCATGCTGATCATGGACAACGGATCGGACGCCTACCCGCCCGAGGCGATCCTGGAGGCGCTGATCCCGACCGGCCTGCAACGTGCCGTGGTGCTGAAGGTGCCGCAAAGCTATGGCCCGGTGCGAACCAAGGCGGGCGGCGGTGGCGCGAAGTTCCTGCAGCCGGCGATGCTGAACCTCGCCCGGCTTCGTTTTCTCGCCCGCGCCCGCGCGGTGCTGAACGCCGATCTCGACGAACTGGTCTGGTCTGCCGGTGGCTCGATCTTTGACGCCGCCGTCGACAGCCCGCTGGGCCTTGTCCCGTTTGCCGGCGAATGGCGCCAGCCGGGACCCGAGGCCGAACCGCCCTGGTGCCACGCCCAGCACGACCACACCCGCCCCGGTGCCCGGCCCTGCCCGCCGAAATATTGCCTGCGCCCGGGTGGCTGGCTCGGCCGCGGCGGCTGGGATGTCCACCGCCCCGAGATGCCGCTGTCCGCGCTCTGGCCGCGCCGCCGCGACTTCGGCTATTGGCATTGCCGCGCGATCACCACGAACTGGAAATCCTACAACCGGCTCAGCTTTCGCAAGGCGGGCAGTCTGGATCCGGTGACGCGGGCAAAGCTTGACGCGCGCCTGCCTTGCGCCTGATCCCACGTTATCGTCCTGCCCTGTTGCTCCTGCGCGCGCCGCGTGCAACGCTCGGTACCATGTATCAGAGGGAGGGGAGCGCCCGATGCAAAGCCGAACCGAGACCGGGACCGACCTGGCAACGGGCAGCCAGCATCTGCCGCAACTGACCGAGCCGCGCAATCCGGGCCTCGAACTTGACATGGACTGGGTGATGCGGGCCGCGGCCAACCGTTCGGCGATCGAACGGCGCACCGCCACCCTGCCCGGCCGTCGCTCGGTAAAGAAGGAATTTCAGGCAGCCTGGCTGCTCAGGGCGATCTCGGTGATCGATCTGACCACGCTTTCGGGCGACGACACGCCGGGCCGGGTCAGGCGGCTTTGCGCCAAGGCGCGCCAGCCGGTGCGCCACGACCTGCTGGAGGCGCTCGGGATGACCGGGCTGACCACGGGCGCGGTCTGCGTCTATCACGAGATGGTGGAAACGGCGGTCGCGGCGCTGGACGGCTCGGGCATCCCGGTCGCCGCAGTCTCGACCGGATTTCCGGCCGGGCTGTCGCCCTTCAAGCTGCGCGTGGCCGAGATCGGCGAATCGGTCCGTGCCGGCGCCTCGGAAATCGACATCGTGATCTCGCGCCGCCATGTGCTGACCGGCGACTGGCAGGCGCTTTACGACGAGATGCGGACCTTCCGCGAGGCCTGCGGCGCGGCGCATATCAAGGCGATCCTGGCGACGGGCGAGCTTGGCAGCCTTCGCAACGTGGCGCGGGCGAGCCTTGTCTGCATGATGGCGGGCGCCGATTTCATCAAGACCTCGACCGGCAAGGAGGCCGTCAATGCCACCCTGCCGGTGAGCCTCGTGATGATGCGTGCGATCCGCGATTATCACGCCCGCACCGGGATCCGAATCGGCTACAAGCCCGCGGGCGGGATCTCGACCGCCAAGGACGCGCTGATCTATCTGATGCTGCTGAACGAGGAACTGGGGCCACATTGGGTGCGGCCGGATCTGTTCCGGTTCGGCGCCTCCTCGCTTCTGGGCGATATCGAACGGCAGCTTGAACACCACGTGACCGGCGCCTATTCGGCCGCCTGGCGCCATGCGCTGGCCTGACCACATGCGCCCGCTCGCCCTGCTTTGCGCCGCCGCCCTGATCCATCCCGCGACCGGCGGGGCAGAACCGTTCACGGGTCGCACCACGTCGGCCAGTTCCGGTTCCGTCGCCATCGGCAACCCGGAGCCTTCGGCGGGCGATACGACCGATCTGGAGGGCGTCATGGGCGGCTCGCTTGGCGCCATGGCAGGCGCGGCGGTCGGCGCGCGGATCGGCGGGCTGCCGGGGGCCATCGCGGGCGGCTATGCCGGGGCGGCGATTGGCAGCGACGCGATTGCGACCCCCGGCGGATGGCAAGGCTGCGAGGCGGGAACACAGGCGCTCGAAGGCTCCTGTCCGCCCGAAGGAAGGGGAGACTAGATCGACATGAGCAGCGACACAGACATCGCCACGATCTTCGAGACGCTGGAGTATGGCCCGGCCCCGGAAAGCGATGCCGAGGCGCAGGCCTGGCTTGCCAGCCACAATCGCGCGTTCGGCCATTTCATCGACGGCGCCTTCACCCTGCCGGCCGAGGGGTTCGACAGCCTCAATCCCGCCACAGGCGCGCTGCTGGCAAGCGTCTCCCAGGCGACGGCCGAGGATGTGGACGCGGCCATCGCTGCGGCGCGGGCGGCACAGCCCGGCTGGGCAGCGCTTGGTGGCCATCGCAGGGCGCGGTATCTCTATGCCCTGGCGCGGCTTTTGCAGAAACACACCCGGCTGTTTGCGGTGCTCGAGACGCTCGACAACGGCAAGCCGATCCGCGAAAGCCGCGACATCGACATCCCGCTAGCCCAGCGGCATTTCTATTACCACGCCGGGATGGCGCAGTTGATGGACGAGGCGCTGCCTGGGCGCCTGGCGCTGGGTGTCTGCGGCCAGATCATCCCCTGGAACTTCCCGCTGCTGATGCTGGCCTGGAAGATTGCCCCGGCGATTGCCGCCGGCAACACCGTGGTGCTGAAACCCGCCGAATGGACCCCCCTGACCGCATTGCTGTTCGGACGGATCTGTCAGGAGGCGGGGCTGCCCGCCGGTGTCGTCAATATCGTGACCGGCGACGGCGCGGTGGGCGAGATGATCGTCGCCGCCCCGGTCGACAAGATCGCCTTCACCGGCTCGACCGAGGTCGGCCGCGCGATCCGCCGTGCCACCGCGGGATCGGACAAGTCACTGACGCTCGAACTGGGGGGCAAGTCGCCCTATGTCGTGTTCGAGGACGCCGATCTCGATTCCGCGGTCGAGGGGCTGGTGGATGCGATCTGGTTCAACCAGGGCCAGGTCTGCTGTGCCGGATCGCGCCTGCTGGTGCAGGAGGGGGTCGCAGACCGTTTCCATGCGATGCTGAAGGCGCGGATGGCGACGCTGCGGCTTGGCGATCCGCTCGACAAATGCATCGACGTCGGCGCCATGGTCGATCCGGTGCAGCGCGACCGGGTCGCGGCGATGGTCGCGGCAAGCGGCGGCGATCTGTTCCAGCCCGCCAAGGCCCTGCCCAGGGGCTGCTTCTATCCCCCCACCCTGATCACCGGGCTCAGCCCCGCCGACCGGCTGATGCAGGAGGAGATCTTCGGCCCCGTCCTTGTCTCGACCACCTTCCGCACCCCCGACGAGGCGGTCGATCTGGCCAACAACAGCCGCTATGGTCTGGCCGCTTCGGTCTGGTCCGAGAATGTGAACCTCGCGCTCGGGATCGCGCCGCGGCTGACGGCGGGCGTCGTGTGGATCAACGGCACCAACATGTTCGATGCCGCCGCGGGCTTTGGCGGCGTCCGCGAAAGCGGCTTTGGCCGCGAAGGTGGCTGGGAGGGGATGCGCGCCTATACAAAGGCGAAGACCGTGCCGAACCGGGCCCGCCCGGTCGCAGCAATACCGGCGCCGGCCGCCGGCGCGCCCGCAGGCCCGATTGACCGCACCGCCAAGATGTTCATCGGTGGCAAGCAGGCCCGCCCCGACGGCGGCCATTCCCGTGCCCTCTGGTCGCCCGCGGGCGCGCTTCTGGGCCATGTCGGCGAGGGCAGCCGCAAGGACATCCGCAATGCGGTCGAGGCGGCGACGAAGGCCACGGGCTGGTCACGCGCAACCGCGCATCTGCGGTCCCAGATCCTGTACTACGTCGCCGAGAACCTGTCGGCCCGCGCCGCCGAATTCGCCGCCCGGGTCAATGCCACGACCGGCGGCGGTGCGGGTGCCGCCGAGGTGGAGACAGCGCTCGATCAGCTGTTCACCCATGCCGCCTGGGCCGACAAGCTCGACGGCGCGACCAAACCGGTGCCACTGCGCGGACTTGCCTTGGCGGTGCCGGAACCACTGGGCGTGATCGGGATTCTCTGCCCGCCGATGCCCTCCTTCATGGGCCTCGTCGCCGCCATGGCGCCGGCGATTGCCATGGGCAACCGGGTGGTGATTGTGCCCTCCGAACCCTTCCCGCTGATCGCGACCGATTTCTATCAGGTGCTCGAAACCTCCGACGTTCCGGCCGGCGTGGTCAATATCGTCACCGGCCCGCAAGAAGCGCTCGGGTGCACGCTGGCCGACCACACGGGCGTCGATGCGGTCTGGAACCTGTCGCTGCCCGATTACGATGCCGCAATCGAGACGGCCGCGGCCGGCAACCTGAAGCGCACCTGGTGCAGCGGCGTGCCAAAGCGCGGGTTTGGCCGCGCGGCTCTTGATGAAGCAACCGGGATCAAGACGATCTGGGTGCCCTACGGCGAATAGCCTCGACCGCAGCGTGGCCCTGCAAGGGCCCGCGCTGCCTGGCCCAAGGCAAAGGCCCGCATCTGCGATGCGAGCCCCAGGGGCAGGCGCCCCGGCCCCGCAAGTCCGGTCCTGAAAGATCAGCCGCCCGTCGCCGCGCGATACCACGCGACCAGCACCATGCGGTCGGCCGGTTCCATCATGTTGGCACTGCCCGGCGGCATGGCATGGGTGACCCCCGCCTGCAGATAGATCTGCTCGGCATGGCGCGCCACGTCGGATTCGGTCACGAGCTTCACCCCCCGCGGCGGCACGACGATGCCGGGCCACCCGGGTTCGGGCGTGTGGCACATCGAGCAATTGCCCTGAACGATGTCGAAGGCGTCGGCGAAATGCTCGGACTCGACAAAGCGTTGCTGGGACGGCGTCAGCGCCGTCTCCTCCCAGCCTTCGTCGTCGCCATAAAGCGGCGCCATCGACAGCCAGACGATGGCCAGAAACAGCAGCACGGTCGCTGCCCAGGTCCACTTCGGCCCCTTCTTGGGGTACTCGCTGGCATGCAGCGTGTTGAAATAATGCCGGATCGTCACGCCCATCAGGAAGACGAGGCTGGCGATCAGCCAGTTCCACTTGCTGGCGAAGGCCAGCGGATAGTGGTTCGACAGCATCAGGAACAGCACCGGAAGCGTCAGATAGTTGTTGTGGGTCGACCGCTGCTTGGCGATCTTGCCGTATTTCGCATCCGGCACCCGGCCCGCCTTCAGATCGTCGACCACGATCTTCTGGTTCGGGATGATGATGAAGAACACGTTTGCCGTCATGATCGTGGCGGTAAAGGCACCAAGATGCAGCAACGCCGCCCGTCCGGTGAAGATGTGGGTGTATCCCCAGGCCATCACCACAAGGATCACGTAAAGCAACAGCATCAGCCGGGTATTGTCGTCGCCAAACTTCGACTTGCAGATCCGGTCATAAGCCAGCCAGCCGATGGTCAGCGACGCGAGCGAGATCAGGATCCCAAGCCAGATCGGCATGTTCAGCACTGTCGGATCGACCAGGAACAGGTCGGCGCCGAGGTAATAGACCAGCACCAGCATGGCAAAGCCCGACAGCCAGGTCGCATAGCTTTCCCATTTGAACCAGACCAGATGCTCGGGCATGCGGTCGGGAGCGACCATGTATTTCTGCACGTGATAGAAACCGCCTCCGTGCACCTGCCATTCCTCGCCGGTGGCGCCATGCGGCATGTCGGGCGCCTTGCGCAGGCCGAGGTCGAGCGCGATGAAATAGAACGACGAGCCGATCCAGGCGATGCCGGTGATGACATGAAGCCAGCGGACCGCAAATTCGGCCCATGACCAGAGAATAGCTGTATCTAGCAAATGCGCCTCCCGCTCGGCTCTGCACGGATTTGTGTTCTGCGGCCAAGGTCGTCCAACTCGGGGCCGATTTCAAACCCCTTCGCGCCGACCGCTGTGACCATCTTGCGGGAGGTCCGGCGCTTCGGCTAGGAAACAGGCGAGAACAGGCGCCACCGCGCAAGCCCCCGGCAACTTTGGCCTTCGCGCCGGAGCCACGGCACGGTCGGCGCCCAATCCCCTTTATGCCGAAAGCGATCCGTCACATGACCGATACTCCCGATCAGGACATTCCCCAATTCGCCCGCAGCGGCATCAACCTCGCCTCGGGCGGTCTGGGCGCGCGCGGGCTCTATGCCACCGACGAGTTCTTTGCCCCGCTCGAACGGATGCTGGCCGATACAGATCCCGTCTTCATCGCCGACAAGTATGACGACAACGGCAAGTGGATGGACGGCTGGGAGACGCGCCGCCGCCGCGGCGAGGGCCATGACCATGCCGTGATCACGCTGGCAGCTCCGGGCCGGATCACTGGATTTGACGTCGATACCCGGCATTTCACCGGCAACTATGCCCCCGCGGTGCGCATCGAGGCCGCCTGGACCGAAGACCTGACCGACGCGACCGAGTGGGTCGAGGTGCTGCCGCTGAAGCCGCTTGGCCCCAACGCGCATCACTTCTTTTCCTGCCGCAGCCCCGAGGTCTGGCACCATCTGCGGCTGCACATCTATCCCGACGGCGGCGTGGCGCGTCTGCGGGTGTTCGGGATGCCCGAACTGCGGCCCGAGTTGAAGGGGGCGAACATCGACCTTGCCGCGGCGCTGAACGGCGGCCGGGTGCTGGCGGTGTCGGACGCCCACTATGGCGACCCGCAGCGGCTGCTGTTTCCCGGCCGCGGCGCCAACATGGGCGACGGCTGGGAAACCCGGCGTCGGCGCGCGCCCGGGCATGACTGGGCCATCATCGCGCTCGGCGCCCGCGGCACGATCGACTCGCTGACCGTCGACACCGCGCATTTCAAGGGCAATTTCCCCGACCGCTGTTCGTTCCAGGTCGCCGATCTGCCGCAATACGGCGACGCGCTGACCGACGCGCTGGTCACCCAGTCGATGTTCTGGAAACCGCTGCTGGCCGAACAGCCGCTGAGCGCCGATCATATCCACGAGTTCCGCGACGAGGTCGAAAAGCACGGGCCCGTCACCCATGTGCGGTTCAATATTCAGCCCGATGGCGGGGTCAGCCGGGTCCGCATCAACGGTCTGGTCGCCTGACGGGGTGCGGCCGGCGGTGTGGCGCCGGCCGTCCGCGCATCAGGTGTCGTCGGGAAAGGTGAAGTCCGGCAGGCGGCCGAAGGCGTCGCGCAGCGCAATGCCCCAGCCGCTCGAGATCAGTTCGAAATAGCCGTCGTCCGGCTGTACCCGAAACACCCGCCCGCGCTCGAAACTGTCGGTTTCATAGGCATGGACGTCGAGCGGCAGGCTGACCGACAGGTTGGCCTTGATCGTCGAATCGAACGAGACCATCAAAAGCTTGATCGCCTCTTCGAACGTCATCTCGGGATCGTAGGCGCGCACCAGGATCGGGCGGCCGTATTTCGTTTCGCCGATCTGGAAATAGGGCGTGTCGAAGCTCGCTTCGATGAAGTTGCCCTCGGGATAGATCATGAACAGCCGCGGCCCGCCGCCGCTGATCTGACCGCCAAGGATCACCGTCGCGTTAAAGCTCGAATCGGCACGCTGCCCGGATTCGGCATGGGCCCCGATCACTTCGCGCAGGGTATTGCCGACCAGCGAGGCGACCTGAAACATCGACCGCGCCTTGAGGATGCCGGGCTGGCGCGCCGCGGGTTCCTTGCTGCGTTCCTCAAGCAGGCTGATCAGCGCCTGCGTGGTCGCCAGGTTGCCGGCGGTCATCAGCGTGATGTTTCGCTCGCCCGGCACATGCCATATGTACATTTTCCGGAAGGTCGAGATGTTGTCGACCCCTGCATTGGTGCGGGTGTCGGACATGAACACCAGCCCACGCTTCATCATCAGGCCAACGCAGTAGGTCATGGCGGCGCATACTCCTTGAGTCGTGCCGCTCCCTATTGCTGGATCTGCAGGGCAACGTGAAGGGACTCCTGTCCACTGCCCTGACGAATTCCATGGATTGGTGCCGCATCGCGATAGTCGCGCCCGACGGCCACCCGGACATAGCGGTCGTCCGGGCAGACCTCGTTCGACACGTCGAAGCCAACCCAGCCCAGACCGTCCACCCAGATCTCGCACCAGGCGTGGCTTGCCTCCTGCTCGTCCTGCCCGTCCATCTTCAGATATCCGCTGACATAGCGCGCCGCATAGCCCATCAGCCGGGCCACGGAGATCATGATATGGGCGTGATCCTGGCAAACCCCCTGCCCGGCGGTCAGCGCCGCCTCGGCGGTGGTGGTACTGTTCGTGGTGCCGGCCTGGTAGCGAACCGCACCGGCGATCGCATCCGAAAGCTTGTGCGCCTGATCCAGCGCCTCGCTGTCGCTCAACCCCGCCTTCAGCTTGCGGGCGAATTGCCGGATCTGCGGGCCCGGCGCGGTGAATGCGGTCGGTTCCTTGAACAGCCACAGCGGCGCGCAGCCCTGATGCGCCCCGAGGACGCCCTGGCGATCAACGGTCTCGACCAACCCCTCGCTGACGATCTCGATCTCCTGCACGCCGGGATCGACCTTGACCAGCTCGGTATGGTTGACGAACTGATCCTCAAAGGTCACCTGCCGGGTTCCGCCGGTGATCGAGGTCGACCATTCCAGAACCTGCTGGCCGTGCCCGGTCCTCGGCACCAGCCGCAGCTGTTGCAACGCATAGTGAACCGGCTGGTCATAGGTGTACTTTGTCACATGGGTGATTTTCAGCCGCATATCATCACCCGTAAAATCGAAAGTCGGTTTCGATGTCATTGCTCAGCTTGCCGCTTTCCGCAATGAAAACACCGAGGAATTCATGCAGCCCATTCTCGAAGATGGTCTGAATGGAACTGCCGTCCAGCACTTCGCAGATCTGCTGGGCCTGAAGCTGGCTTTCCTGGCAAATGCCGTATTCGGCCTCGAGGTATTTCAGATAGCGACTGATCTCGGACGAGCAGAACGCAAGCGACCGCGGCATCCGCTTGTCGAGGATCAGGAATTCCGCAATCCCCTTGGCGCTGGTTTCGCCCGGGTTCAGCCAGTTATAGGACCGTTCGGCCGAAACGGACCGCAGGATTACCTCCCACTGGGCATTGTCGATCGTCGAGCCGACGAATGTCGCCGAGGGAAGCAGGACGTAATACTTCACGTCGAGGATCCGGGCAGTGCTGCCGGCGCGTTCGATGAAGGTCCCGAGCCGAGAGAAGGCGTAGATGTCATTGCGCAACATCGTGCCGTGCAATGCACCGCGCACCACCGAGGTTCGGTTGCGGATGATCATCAGCGTGTCGTGCATGTTGCGTTCGGTCACCGGACGGGCCAGCGCCGTCTTCAGTGACATCCAGCACTCGTTCGTGGCCTCCCAGACCTCGCTCGACAACGCGGTCCGCACCGTGCGGGCGTTGTTGCGTGCCAGTTCGATCAGGTTCATCACGCTCGACGGGTTCGATTTGTCGCGCAACAGGAAATCCATCACCCGCGCGGCGTCGTAACCGTCGTTCTTCTCGTCATAGAGTGCCAGCATTCCGGCGGTGGTCAGGATCGACTGCCATTCGTTCGAGGCATCCGACGACCGCGTCAACGCGATGCGCCAGCCAGCCTCGAGCAGTCGTGCGGTGTTTTCGGCGCGTTCCAGATATCGAAACATCCAGAACAGCCCGCCTGCTGTCTTGCCAAGCATCTCGGGCTACTCCCCCAAAACCCAGGTGTCCTTGGTTCCCCCGCCTTGCGAGGAATTGACCACAAGCGACCCTTTCTTAAGGGCAACCCGGGTCAGGCCGCCCGGTGGCATCTGAATCCGGTTCGGCGATACCAGAACGAACGGGCGCAAGTCGACATGGCGCGGGGCAAGCCCCGCCTTGGTCAGGATCGGTACCGTCGACAGCGAAAGCGTGGGCTGCGCGATATAGTTCCCGGGTCGCGTTTTCAACTTGCTGATGAAGGAGGCGATTTCCTTCTTGCTGGCCAGCGGGCCGATCAACATGCCGTAGCCGCCCGAGCCATGCACCTCTTTCACCACCAGCTCAGTGATGTGTTCAAGCACATAGGCCAGCGAATCGGGTTCGGAACAGCGCCAGGTCGGCACATTCTTCAGGATCGCTGTCTCGCCGGTGTAGAACTCGACGATGTCAGGCATATAGGAATACAGCGCCTTGTCGTCGGCGATCCCGGTGCCGGGCGCATTGGCGATCGTGATGTTGCCGGCGCGATAGACGTCCATGATCCCAGGCACGCCCAGCAGGCTTTCCGGCTTGAACGTCAGCGGGTCGAGATAGTCGTCGTCGACCCGGCGATAGATCACGTCGATCGGCTGATAGCCGCGGGTCGTACGCATTGCCACCCGGCCGTCTTCGATCCTCAGATCGGCGCTTTCGACCAGTTCGGCGCCCATCTGATCGGCGATGAAGGCATGTTCGAAATAGGCCGAGTTGTGGATCCCGGGCGTCAGCACCGCGATCACCGGCCTGTGGTTCGGCGACCCGGCCGGCGCACATTCAGACAGCGAACGCCGCAGCATTTGCGGATAGGCGCTGACGGGGCGCACCTTTAGCTGAGTGAACAATTCCGGGAACATCTGCAGCATCGTCTCGCGGTTCTCCAACATATAGGAGACCCCCGAGGGTGTGCGCGCATTGTCCTCGAGCACGAAGAATTCGTCCTCGCCGGTACGGACCAGATCCACGCCGACGATATGGGTATAAACCCCGCCCGGCGGATTCACCCCGACCATCTCCGGAAGAAATGCCGAATTGCCCGCAATGATCTCGGGCGGAAGTCGACCCGCGCGCAGGATTTCCTGGCGATGATAAATGTCGTGGAGGAAGGCGTTGATCGCCCTCACCCTTTGCTCGATACCGCGCTCCAGCCGCGACCATTCCCGTGCCGAGATAATTCGCGGAACCACGTCAAAGGGAATCAGCCGTTCGTCGGCTTCCTTTTGACCATAGACTGCAAATGTGATCCCGATCCGCCGGAAAAACGCCTCTGCCTGAGCGGACATGCGGTTCAGACCTTTCAGATCCTCACCACAAAACCACTTGTAAAAGCCTTCGTAAGGCTCGCGCGCGCTGTCGTTGTCCAACAGCATTTCGTCGAAATGATTCTGCACCTGACCCATGAGTCGATCAGCGTCTTTCCCGCAGGAAACGGCAAGAGGGGACAATGCGTACCGCGCGAATTTGCCCGAGTTGCCATGGATTTGGCGCTCTCAGGGGCGGCATTTAGCTCAAAAAACAAGCAGAAAAATTACCAAGTTGCGTCCTTCGGGTCATTTCTACCTGAGGTAGAACGGCGGTCGCGTCGCAACGGCGCCCGGCATCGCGCCCCTCTTCCGGCGACGATCCTCCTCCCGGTCAGGCGTCGCACGAAACTCCATGTCCAATCCCCGTGCGATCTGACCAGACCCGGGCGGGAGTGCCGTCTGCCCGCGGGGCAAGCGTGTCGGGTTTCAAGGTACAGCGGGTAATTGAAGCGGAAAAATCCGTCAGAGCGTCAATTTTGTACCCAGCTTTGCGCCGGAACGGCCCCATGGCGCAGAATACGGCGGGCCAGGCTCGCTCTGGCCATAGCGCGCCTGCCCGGCAAGGGGAGCAAGGCCGGGCAGCGATTCGGATCGCCCGGACGGCGGCACCTTCCGATCCGTAGTCCAAAAGCAAAATGATCCATGTATTTGACCAATTGCCGTCTTCCAAACCGCGGAATTTGGAACAGAATAAGCGCAGGAGGACAAAACCGACCGTGTTTTGGAGCCCGTCAGCAGTGGCGCCGCTCGGAGGGAGGATCAAGAGGCTCAACGGACTCGTCGTCTCTGCCCGTTCGCGGGTGGATGGCCGAGTTGTACCGACCTCTGATGCTCGCCCCAATGGCAAGACCGCTGAAGTTCGGAACGATCCGCACCAAGGTGCGGCCCATATGTTAGAGGGAGGAATACATGCTGGAAATCAGGAACCTATCGGCAGCGCTGACGGCTGGTGCGACGGCGCTGGCACTCGGCCTTTCACTCGCCGCGGCGCCGGCCGTTGCCGCCGACAAGGGCTATGTCGGTATCTCGATGCCGACGAAGTCCTCTGCGCGCTGGATCACCGATGGCGAGAGCATGGTCGAGCAATTCCAGGCGGCGGGCTACGAGACCGACCTGCAATATGCCGAAGACGACATCGCCAACCAGCTTCAACAGATCGAGACGATGATGCTGAAAGGCGTCAACGTGCTGGTCATTGGCGCAATTGACGGCACCACGCTGTCGGCCGCGCTGGAAAACGCCGCCGCCTCGGACATCAAGGTCATTTCCTATGACCGCCTGATCCGCGATTCCGGCAATGTCGACTATTACGCGACCTTCGACAACTTCCAGGTCGGCGTGCTGCAGGCCACGTCGCTGGTCGACGGCTTGCAGGCGCGGTTCCCCGATGCCGGCACCTGGAACATCGAACTGTTCGGCGGCAGCCCCGACGACAACAACGCCTATTTCTTCTATGACGGCGCCATGTCGGTGCTTCAGCCGCTGATCGATGACGGCAAGATCAACGTCGTCTCCGGCCAGACGGGCATGGAAAAGGTCGGCACGTTGCGCTGGGACGGTGCGGTCGCGCAGGCTCGCATGGATAACCTGCTGTCGGCCAACTACACCGACACGCAGCTGCATGGCGTTCTGTCGCCCTATGACGGGCTGTCGATCGGCATCATCTCGTCCGTGAAGGGCGTCGGCTATGGCTCCGGCGATCTGCCGATGCCGATCATCACCGGTCAGGATGCCGAGGTCCAGTCGGTCAAGGCGATCATCCGCGGCGATCAGTATTCCACCGTCTACAAGGACACCCGCGAGCTTGCCCGCGTGACCGTCGGCATGGTGCAGGCTCTGCTTGAAGGCGCCACGCCCGAGATCAACGACACCACCACCTATGACAATGGTGTCAAGGTCGTCCCCTCGTTCCTGCTGAAGCCGGTCGCAGTGGATGCGACCAACTGGGAAGAGGTTCTCCTGGGCGGTGGCTACTACACCCCCGATCAGATCCAGTAAGGTTCCTCCCCCCGGGGCGGCGCCTTCGGGCGTCGCCCCACCTTGGGCCGGAAAACCGGCCCGTCTGATGAAGAGGCTTCGATGACCGCCATTCTCGAAATGCGCAACATCACCAAGACGTTCCCGGGGGTCAAAGCCCTGTCGGACGTCAACCTCACGGTCGAGGAAGGTGAGATCCATGCGCTTGTAGGCGAAAACGGCGCCGGGAAATCGACCCTGATGAAGGTGTTGAGCGGCGTCTATTCCCATCACGAATACCAAGGAGACATCGTCTATCGCGGCGAGGTCCAGAAATACTCCAAGATTGCCGACAGCGAGGACAAGGGGATCATCATCATCCACCAGGAGCTTGCTCTGGTACCGCTGCTGTCGATCGCCGAAAACATCTTTCTGGGCAACGAGACCGCCAAGAACGGCATCATCGACTGGCACGAGGCCCATGCCCGCGCCGCGGTGCTGCTGAAGAAGGTCGGGCTGAACGAAAGCACGGCGACCAAGATCACCAACCTCGGCACCGGCAAGCAACAGCTTGTCGAGATTGCAAAGGCGCTGTCGAAACGCGTCGAACTGCTGATCCTCGACGAGCCGACATCGAGCCTGAACGAGACCGACAGCGAAGCGCTGCTGGAGCTTCTGCGCGAGTTCAAGCGTCAGGGCATCACCTCGATCATCATCTCGCACAAGCTGAACGAGGTCGCCGAGATCGCCGACACGATCACCGTGCTGCGCGACGGTCAGACCGTCAGCACCTTCCCCTGCGAACGCGGCCTCGAGATCGAAAACCGGATCATCAAGGACATGGTCGGCCGCGAGCTGACCAACCGCTTCCCGCCCCGTACCTCCCACATCGGCGAGTTGCTGATGGAGGTGAGGGACTGGAATGTTTATCACCACATCCATGCCGACCGGCATCTGATCCGCGACGTCAACATCAACGTCCGCGCGGGCGAGATCGTCGGAATCGCCGGGCTGATGGGCGCCGGACGCACCGAACTGGCCATGAGCATCTTCGGCCGCTCCTATGGTCAGAGGATCTCGGGCAAGGTGTTGCTGAACGGCGCCGAGGCCGATGTCAGCGAGATCAAGAAGGCGGTGGCGCATGGGCTTGCCTATGTCACCGAGGACCGCAAGGAATTCGGCCTCGTCCTCGACAACTCGATCAAGCACAACCTGACGCTCGCGAACCTGACGGAAGTCTCGAAGGGCGTGGTGCTGGACGATCAGGCCGAACGCCGGGTCGGGCGCGAATACATCGACAAGCTCAACATCCGATGCTCGTCGATGCTGCAGGAGGTCGTGAACCTTTCGGGCGGCAACCAGCAGAAGGTGGTGCTGGGCAAATGGCTGTTCTCGCAACCCGAAGTGCTGATGCTCGACGAGCCGACGCGCGGGATCGACGTGAACGCAAAATTCGAGATCTACACGATCATCAACGAGCTTGCGGCCGAAGGGAAAGGGATCCTCATGATCTCCTCCGAGATGCCCGAGCTTCTGGGCATGTGCGACCGCATCTATGTGATGAACGAGGGTCGGATCGTGGGCGAACTTCCGGCGGCCGAGGCGTCGCAGGAACGTATCATGCGGATGATCATAAAAAATGACGGGTGAAACGATGCAACAGGTGGCAAACACCGCCGGGCCGGCAAACTCCGGCACCGAGACGACGAAGATAACGATCGGCAGCTACCTCAAGGCGAACCTGAGGGAATATGGGCTGCTGCTGGCCCTGCTCGTGGTCATGGTCGCGTTCCAGATCATGACCGACGGCATCCTGATGAAGCCGCTCAACATCACCAACCTGGTGCTGCAGAACAGCTATATCGTCATCATGGCGGTCGGCATGTTGCTGGTCATCGTGTCGGGCAACATCGACCTTTCGGTGGGATCGGTCGTCGGTTTCATCGGCGCGCTCGCGGCGGTGCTGATGGTCAGTTACGGGCTGAACCCGATCCTCTCGGCGATCATCTGCCTTGCCACCGGGGCCGCCATCGGCGCCGCACAAGGTTATTGGGTCGCCTATCACAAGATCCCGTCCTTCATCGTGACGCTGGCCGGCATGCTGGTGTTCCGCGGCCTGACGCTCGCTCTGCTGCACGGCCAGTCGATCGGCCCGTTCCCGAAGTTGTTCCAGCGGCTCAGCTCGGGCTTCATTCCCGACCTTCTGCCAATGGGCGGCATGCATGGCCTGACCCTGCTGCTTGGCGGCGCGCTCAGCCTGTGGCTGGTCTATGCCAACTTCAGCAGCCGGCTGGCCCAGCAAAAGATCGCTACGCCCGACGAACCGTTCACGGTGTTCCTGCTGAAGAACATCCTGATCCTGTTCGCCATCAACTATTTCACCTATCTGATGGCTGGCTATCGCGGGCTGCCGAACGTGCTGATCGTGATGGCGCTGCTGATCGGGGTCTACAGCTTTCTGGCCGGGCGCACCACGATCGGGCGGCGGATCTATGCCCTTGGCGGCAACCAGAAAGCGGCCAAGCTCTCGGGCGTCAACACCGAGAAGCTGATCTTCCTGACCTTTGCCAACATGGGGCTGCTCGCAGCCCTTGCCGGCCTCGTCTTTGCCGCGCGGCTGAACTCTGCCTCGCCCAAGGCGGGCGTCTCCTTCGAACTTGACGTGATCGCGGCGGTCTTCATTGGCGGCGCCTCGATGTCGGGCGGCGTCGGCACCGTCGTTGGCGCGGTGATCGGCGCCTTCCTGATGGGTGTGATGAACAACGGCATGTCGATCATGTCGGTCGGCATCGACTATCAGCAGGTCATCAAGGGTCTGGTGCTGCTCGCGGCCGTGATCTTCGATGTCTACAACAAAAAGAAATCCGGCTAGACCGGCCTCGCTCCGGGCCACCAGCCGTCTCTGCATGGCCCCGGCCCGGGGCAATCCGACAACACCCCGGTGCGGCCGTCCGAGAAGACGGCTTTTGCACCGGATCAGGAGGTGCCACCAATGCTGCTCCAACTGCGCCAAGCCGTGCTGGATGCCAATCTCGAACTCAACCGCCGCGGTGTCGTGCTCTATACCTGGGGCAACGTCAGCGGCATCGACCGCGAGGCCGGGCTGATCGCGATCAAGCCGTCCGGCGTCGATTACGCAGCGATGACCGTCGACGATATCGTCATCGTCAACCTCGACAACGAGGTGGTCTGGGGCGAGAAGAAGCCGTCATCCGACACCCGCACCCACACTGCGCTTTACCGTGCCTTCCCGCAGATCGGCGGCGTGGCGCATACCCATTCGACCCACGCGGTCGCCTGGGCGCAGGCGCGCCGCGCCATTCCCTGCCTTGGCACGACCCAGGCCGATTATTGCGCGGGCGAGGTGCCCTGCACCGCGCCGCTGCCGCCCGAAGAGGTGCGCCGCGACTACGAGACCGCCACCGGCGACGCGATCATCCGCCGGTTTCAGGCGCTCGACCCGGCCGCGGTGCCGATGGTGCTGGTTGCAGGCCACGGTCCGTTCAGCTGGGGCACGGACGCCGACGATGCGGTGCGCAACGCGGTGATCCTCGAAGAGGCCGCCCGCATGGCGACGCTGACCGTCACCATCGCCGGGCGCGATCCCGAACCGCTCGAGGATTACGTCCTCGACTATCACTATGAACGCAAGCACGGGCCGAACGCCTGGTACGGCCAGGGCAAGAAATAGAACCGGTCGCACGCACCCCGCGGTGCCCGACCACCCGAATGACAGCTCCGGTCCCCATGCACATCGGAACCGGGGCGATGGAAGCTTGGCCGATGGACGTTTCCGCCGGCCCAAATACGAAAGAGCACGAACATGATTGGACTGAAGCCGCTGAAGTTCTGGTTCATCTGCGGGTCGCAACATCTCTATGGCCCGGAAACCCTGGCACAGGTCGCCGACGGTGCCCGTACCGTGGCCGAGGGGCTTGCCGCCAGCGGACGTCTGGTGCTGCCGCTTGACTTCGCAGGTGTCGTGACCACCGGCGACGAGATTGCCGATGTCTGCAGACGCGCCTCGGCCGACCCGGAATGCGGTGGCGTGATCCTGTGGATGCACACGTTCTCGCCGGCCAAGATGTGGATCCGCGGGCTGTCGCTGCTGACCAAGCCGGTGCTGCACCTGCACACCCAGTTGAATGCCGACCTGCCCTGGGCCACCATCGACATGGACTACATGAACCTGCACCAGGCCGCCCATGGCGACCGCGAGGCAGGCTTCATGCACACACGGCTCCGGCTTCCCCGCAAGGTCGTGGTCGGACATTGGTCCGAAGCGAGCGTGCAGATCGAGGTCGATGGCTGGATGCGGGCGGCCCGCGCCTGGGACGACTGGCAGGGCGCGAAGTTCTGCCGCTTTGGCGACAACATGCGCAACGTTGCTGTGACCGAGGGCGACAAGGTCGGGGCCGAGATGGCCTTTGGCTTCTCGATCCAGGGCTATGGCATCATGGATCTGGCCGACCGCATGGCCGAGGTGCCGCAATCCGAGGTCGTGGCACTGGCGGCCGAATATGCCGATCTTTATGACGTCGACCCGGTGCTTGCCCCGGGCGGCGAACGCCACGACGCGCTGCTTTACAATGCGCGGCAGGAACTGGGGATCGGGGCCTTCCTGGCCGAAGGCGGCTTCAAGGGCTTCACCCACACCTTCGAAGATCTCCACGGGCTCGACCAGCTTCCCGGCATCGCCACCCAGCGGCTGATGGCCCAGGGTTATGGTTTTGCCGGCGAGGGCGACTGGAAGACCGTCGCGCTGCTGCGCGCGGTCAAGGTCATGGGCGAGGGGCTGACCGGCGCCTGTTCGTTCATGGAGGACTATACCTACGACATGGTCCCCGGGAACCAGCGCGTCCTCGGCTCTCACATGCTCGAGGTCTGCCCGACGATCGCCATCGGCACGCCGCGGGTCGAGATCCATCCCCTCGGCATCGGCGGCAAGGCCGACCCGGTACGGCTGGTGTTCAATGCCCGCAAGGGGCCCGCGATCAACGCAAGCCTGATCGACCTTGGCAACCGCTTCCGCCTGATCGTCAATGCGGTGACTGCCGTCGATCACCCGGACCTGCCCAAGTTGCCGGTCGCCCGCGCGGTGTGGGAATGCCAGCCCGATTTCAAGACAGCCCTTCAGGCCTGGATCCTTGGCGGCGGCGCACACCACACTGCCTATTCCTATGACGCAACGCCCGAGATGCTGGAAGATTTCGCGTCCATCGCCGGGATCGAACTTGCGCTCATCGACGCCGACACCCGGATCGACCGGTTCAAGCAGGATCTGCGCACGAACGAAATCTACTGGCACCTTGCCAAAGGGATCCGGGCCTAAATCCCCGGGGGCCGGCGCAGGGCGGGGAACGGGACCACCCCGCCCTGCGCCGGCCGCAGTCGCCTGGCCGATTTTTCGATCCGACCATCGGGTCTGACGATTTCGCCGGGTAAAGCCCGCCCATATTGCCGGGCGGGCTTTTCTTTGTGACCGGAGTTCCGGGGATCAGTCCTGCAGCGCGGAGGGCAGCGTCTCTGGCGGCGATGCCGGCTCGATCCGGCCAAGGCTGTGGTCGCGGAAGGTTCGCGGGCTCATGCCGGTGTGGCGCCTGAATACCCGCGAGAAATAAAGCGGATCGTCATAGCCGACCATCTGCGACAGCGACTTGATCGGCACGTTGGTGACCCGCAGCAACTGGATCGCATATTGCACCCGCTGCGCGTCGCGCCATTGCACGACCCCGGTCCCGATATAGTGGCGGAACAGATGCGACAGCCGCGAGGGCGACAGGCAGACCTGGCGCGCGATGTCCTTCACGCCAAGCGGTTTGTCGAGGTTCTCGGAGATCAGCGCGCAAGCCGCCAACACGCGTTCGTCGATGACTGTTTTGGCCGCGTTCGCGGCCCGGTCGGACCGGGCACAGGTCAGCAGGATCTGCTCCAGCCGGTTGAATGCCAGATCGGTCGACAGGTTGTCGGAAAGATCTGACCAGTTGTCGACCTCGATGAAAAGCCGGAACAACTCGCTGAAGGTCCGCTCATCGCGGTGGCGCTGCAAATGGATGCCCTGCACCTGCGTGCCCCACTCGAGCCAGGGCTTCCAGAACGCCCGCGGCTGGAAATAGATCCAGCGGTGCCACCACTTCGCGGCCTTGCGGTCGCGGCCGTAGAAATGCCGCGCACCGGGAGGAAACAGCAGCAGATCGCCCGGTTCGACCGTGAAAGACTCCGGCCCGTCGAACACCCGGCCGCAGCCTTCGATCGTCAGGTTGATGATCCATCCCCGCATTCCATCCGGCCGGTCGATCCAGAAATCGAGCGGCTCGTCTCTTTCGATGGGCGTAATCCCGGACACCAGCCGCACGTCGAATTCGAACCCCGGAAACAACGGCGCAACCTGTTTGTCCTCGCCCGGCGCATCGGGCGGGATGCGCAGCTTGCGAATGACACGCTGAACCTTTGGGTCCTGGGTTGGATCGAAGGTGGGCTGATCGTCCATGTCTCCAGCGCTTTGCTGCATTGTTCAAACACCGGCACAATATTACGCTAACAGTTAGAAGATGCGAGAGTAAAGGGGTGTCCCGGACGGGGCTTGAGGAGAATCGTCCATGACACCTGCAGGGTCGACCACAGAAGCGACCCCAGAGGAGGAGACTACCTGCGATGAATAGGGCTGCCGAGAAATGTGCGCTGGGGCTGGATTTCGGCTCTGACAGCGTGCGGGCCGTCGTGGTGCGTGTTGCAAATGGCGACGAGATCAGCGCCGATGTTGCCGAATATCCGCGCTGGAGCGAGGGCCGGTTTTGCGACCCGACGCGCCAGCAGTTTCGCCAACATCCCGCCGACTACATGGAAGCGATGGTTGCGGCGGTTCAGGGGGCGTTGAAGAACTGCCCGGAAACGCCAAGGATTGTCGGGATCGGCGTCGATACCACCGGCTCTTCGCCGATGCCGGTCACGGCCGATGCCACGGCCCTGGCGCTGAAAGACGGCTTTTCCGCCGATCCCGACGCCATGTGCATCCTGTGGAAGGACCATACCTCGGTGCGCGAGGCCGAGGATATCAATGCGCTTTGCGCCACGGGCCAGTTTCCCGACTACATCCGCTATGTCGGCGGCATCTATTCCTCGGAATGGTACTGGGCCAAGATCCTCCATATCGCCCGGACCAATCCCACGGTGTTCCGCGCCGCCGCCAACTGGGTCGAGCTCTGCGACTGGATCCCGGCGCTGCTGACCGGGGTGAACGATTCCACCAAGATCGTGCGCGGTGTCTGCGCTGCCGGCCACAAGGCGCTGTGGCATCCTGACTGGGGCGGGCTTCCGGGCCGCGACTGGCTGACCGCCCTCGACCCGGTGCTGGGCAACCTCCCGATGCCGCTGTTCACCGAAACCAAGACCAGCGATCAGGTCGCCGGCCGGCTGACGCCCGACTGGGCGGGACGGTTCGGAATCGACGCCGGCATTCCGGTCGCGGTCGGCGCCTTCGACTGCCACATGGGCGCGGTTGGCGCGGGCATCGAACCCTATTCCTTCGTCCGGGTCATGGGCACATCGACCTGCGATATCCTGATCGCCCCGCCCGAAGAGGTCGGCGATACCTTGGTTCACGGCATCTGCGGGCAGGTCCCCGGCAGCGCCCTGCCCGGCTATATCGGCTTTGAGGCCGGTCAATCGTCGTTCGGCGATGTCTTCGCCTGGTTCGAACGCATCCTGAGCTGGGGTCGCAGCAACGGTGCCTCGCGCAAGGGCTCGATGCTGCCCGCGCTCGAGGCCGAAGCGGCCGCCCTGCCCCCCGGCGCCTATGGCGAACGCGCGCTCGACTGGCTGAACGGGCGCCGGACCCCCGACGCCGATCAGGCGGTGCGCGCGATGATCGCGGGACTGCACCTGGGATCGACCGCGCCTTCGATCTATCGGGCGTTGATCGAGGCCACGGCCTTCGGCGGCCGCGCCATCGTCGAACGCTTCGAGGCCGAGGGCATTCCGGTCAAGAAGGTTGTCGGCATCGGCGGCATCGCCCGCCGTTCCGACCTTGTGTCGCAGATCACCGCGGATGTGATGAACCGCGAGATCTACATTATCGAATCCGACCAGTGCTGCGCCCGCGGCGCCGCGATATTCGCCGCCACTGCGGCCGGCGAATACGAGGACGCATTTGCTGCCCGCGACGCCATGCTCAGCCCGGTCGAAAAGGTCTTCAAGCCCAACCCACAGGCACACGCGGTCTACGAGGCGATCTATCAGGATTACCTGCGCCTCGGATCCTACGCGAACCGCAAGGATTTTGCCTGACCCTTCCTCCCCCAGGAGGGCTTGAAGCATACGGCCCGGGCGCCTCCCCTCGCCCGGGCCGTTGATTTTCAACAGGATCGCCTTTCGCTCGAACACTGCGTGGCGGGAGAGTCCCACAGCGCGGATTCTTGGTTCATCCTTTTCAGAAGGATCAGGCCATGCCCGCGCAGCTGTCGCCCGAGCGGCAGCCGGCAGGTTCGGGCCAGGGCGTGCGAGGCCAGCGTACCTTTGCCATCGCGCCGGCTGTCCCCGCGAAAAGAGGTTGCAGTGCCACCTCATAAGAGGCACGCCGGACTGGCCTGTCCGGGCAAGATGATCGGAATGCCGCGCTAGGGAGCCATGCCAGACCTGTTCGATTCTCCATCTGCTGCAGCGCCGGCCGGAACCTCGCGTCCGCTGGCCGACCGTCTGCGCCCTGCGACGCTTGCCGAGGTGATCGGACAAGACCATCTGCTTGGGCCGGACGGTCCGCTTGGTGCCATGCTGGCCGAAGGAAGCCTCGCCTCGCTGATCTTCTGGGGTCCGCCGGGCGTCGGCAAGACCACCATCGCCCGGCTTCTGGCGCACGAGACCGACCTGAATTTTGTCCAGATCAGCGCCGTCTTCTCCAGCGTCGGGGAATTGCGGAAGGTGTTCGAATCCGCCCGCATACGCCGGCAGAACGGCCAGGGCACGTTGCTGTTCGTCGACGAAATCCATCGTTTCAACAAAGCCCAGCAGGACGGCTTTCTGCCCTATATGGAGGACGGCACCATCGTGCTGGTGGGGGCGACCACCGAGAACCCGTCCTTCGAGCTGAACGCCGCGCTTCTGAGCCGCAGTCAGGTTCTGGTGCTCAAAAGGCTCGACACCGACGCAATGAACGCCCTGCTTGCGCGTGCGGAAGCCGACCTCGGCCGGAAGCTGCCGCTGACCCCGTCGGCGCGCGCCGCGCTGGCCGCGATGGCAGATGGCGACGGACGGGCGCTATTGAACCTTGTCGAACAGGTTGCGGCGTGGAAGCCAAAGGCGCCGCTCGACCCCGACCAGCTTTCAGCGCGGCTGACCCAGAGGGCCGCCCATTATGACAAGTCGGGCGACGGGCACTACAACCTGATATCCGCCCTGCACAAGTCGATCCGGGGCTCGGACCCCAATGCGGCGCTTTACTGGTTCGCGCGGATGCTCGAGGGCGGCGAGGATCCCCGCTTTCTGGCTCGCCGCCTGACCCGGATGGCAGTCGAGGATATCGGCCTTGCCGACCCGCAGGCGCAGTCGCTGTGCATCGACGCCTGGCAGACCTATGAGCGGCTGGGCAGCCCCGAGGGGGAACTGGCGCTGGGGCAGGCGGTGATCTATCTGGCGCTGGCGCCGAAATCGAACGCGGCCTATGTCGCCTATAATGCCGCCCGCGCCCTGGCGAAGAAGACCGGGTCAGAACCGCCGCCAAAGCACATCCTCAACGCCCCGACGCGCCTGATGAAAGAGCAGGGCTATGGCAAGGGCTATGCCTATGACCATGACGCGGAAGACGGCTTCTCGGGCCAGGACTATTTCCCGGAAGGGGTGGACCGTGTCTCGCTTTACGATCCGCGCGACCGGGGCTTTGAGCGCGAGATGCGAAAAAGACTGGAATGGTTCGCGAAACTGCGGGCGAAGCGGCAGCAGTGAATGGCGCGCTTTGCCGTGCGCGCCTGCAGGCACCCTGCCCTGATCCCGCAAAGGAAAAGGGGCACCGCATTGCGGCACCCCTCGAAAATCATTCAGGTCTGCGCCGGGCTCAGGCCTCGGCGGCTTCCAGGCGGGCGCGATCGGCAGCGCCCTTCGCCTCGGGGTCACGGTCGACCAACTCGATGATCGCCATCGGCGCCATGTCGCCATAACGGAAGCCGGCTTTCAGCACGCGGACACAGCCGCCGTTGCGTTCGGCATAGCGGGGGCCGAGAATGTCGAACAGCTTGGCGACGTGACGGTCGTCTTTCAGCTGGGCGGCAGCCTGACGGCGGGCATGAAGGTCGCCGCGCTTGCCAAGCGTGATCAGCTTTTCGACGATCCGCTTCAGTTCCTTGGCCTTGGGCAGGGTGGTCTTGACCTGCTCGTGTTCGATCAGCGAACCCGACATGTTGGCGAAAAGCGCCTTGCGGTGCTCATGGGTGCGGTTCAGGCGGCGATAGCCGCGGGCGTGACGCATTGTCTTACTCCATCTTGCCCTCTACGGGCGATTTTGCTTTGTCTGGGGGTTCCATGCGTGTGGAACCCTCTCCTTGGGGCGATCTGCCCGGGTCGTGCGGTCGCGCCCGGGGGCGCGACCAACGGGGATCAGAACTGATCCTCGAATTTTTTCGCCAGATCCTCGATGTTCTCCGGCGGCCATTCCTCGACATCCATGCCGAGATGCAGGCCCATACCGGACAGCACTTCCTTGATCTCGTTCAGCGACTTGCGGCCGAAGTTCGGGGTCCGAAGCATTTCGGCCTCGGTCTTCTGGATCAGGTCGCCGATATAGACGATATTGTCGTTCTTCAGGCAGTTCGCCGACCGGACGCTGAGTTCCAGTTCGTCGACCTTCTTCAGAAGCAGCGGGTTGAACTCCAGCCCGTCGTCCTCGTCCTGACGCGTCGCCGACTCCGGCTCTTCGAAGTTGACGAAGATCGACAGCTGGTCCTGCAGGATGCGCGCGGCATAGGCCACGGCATCATCCGGCGTGACCGAACCGTTGGTCTCGATCTTCAGGGTCAGCTTGTCATAGTCGAGCACCTGGCCCTCGCGGGTCGGCTGCACGTCATAGGAGACCTTCTTGACCGGCGAATAGATCGCGTCGATCGGGATCAGGCCGATCGGTGCATCCTCGGGCCGGTTCTTGTCGGCCGAGACGTAGCCTTTGCCGGTGTTGACCGTCAGTTCCACGTAAAGGTCCGCACCCTCGTCGAGGTGGCAGATCACGTGTTCGCGGTTCAGGATCTCGATCCCTGCGGATTCCGAGATTTGCGCAGCCGTGACGGCGCCGGGACCGCGGGCGGTGATCGACAACCGCTTCGGACCGTCGACATCCATCCGGATCGCGACCTGCTTGAGGTTCAGCACGATGTCGGTAACGTCCTCGCGGACGCCGGGAACCGACGAGAACTCGTGCAGAACATTGTCGATCTGGACGCTGGTGATGGCCGCACCCTGGAGCGACGACAGCAGGACCCGGCGCAGGGCATTGCCAAGCGTCAGACCGAAGCCACGTTCCAGCGGTTCGGCCACGAGGGTCGCACGCCGACTGGGGTCGGCACCCGGCCGGACCTCCAGCTGAGTCGGCTTTATAAGTTCCTGCCAGTTCTTGTGGATCATGTATGTCGCCTCCATACCAGTGCGCGGCCCATGACCGTGGTCGCGCACACCCGAGGGTCAAATGACAAGCGGATCGCGCCCCGGAACGGGCGCGATCCCTAGATCAAAGCAAAGATCAGACCCGACGACGCTTCGGCGGACGGCAGCCGTTGTGCGCGATCGGGGTCACGTCGCGGATCGAAGTGATGTTGAACCCGACCGCCGCAAGGGCACGCAGGGCGCTTTCACGTCCCGAACCGGGACCCTGGACTTCGACTTCCAGCGTCTTCACGCCGTGTTCCTGTGCCTTGCGGCCGGCGTCTTCGGCGGCCATCTGCGCGGCATAGGGGGTCGACTTCCGCGATCCCTTGAAACCCATGGTGCCAGCGGACGACCATGCGATCGCGTTGCCCTGCACATCGGAAATCAGGATCTTGGTGTTGTTGAACGAGGAGTTCACATGCGCAACGCCAGCGGCGATGTTCTTGGAAACCTTGCGCTTGGCGGGACGTCTTTCGCGAGCCATCTGCCTGTACTCCCTTATTTCTTCTTGCCGGCGATCGGCTTGGCCGGGCCCTTGCGGGTGCGCGCGTTGGTGTGGGTCCGTTGACCCCGCACCGGCAGACCACGGCGATGGCGCAGACCGCGATAGCAGCCCAGATCCATCAGGCGTTTGATGTTCATCTGGGTTTCGCGACGCAGGTCGCCTTCGACGTGCAGATTGGCGTCGATGTATTCACGGATCGCAAGAACTTCCGAGTCGCTCAGCTGGTTGACGCGGCGGGCCATGTCGATACCGACGGCCTCGCAGATCTTGTCGGCGGAATCTCGGCCGATTCCGTGGATATAGGTCAGCGCGATCGGGACGCGCTTGGCCGTCGGGATGTTGACGCCAGCAATACGTGCCAAGTGGGACATTCCTTCATGGTCGCGGTTCCGTGGTTCCAGAACCTTTTTTCACAACTGAAGCCCGACAGCGCTGTGCCACCGGGCCGGGACGTGCCGCCGATCGACCGGCACTGCAGAGCAGGGATCAGACGGCGATTCTCGTTTGAGAGGTTGTCAAGTACGGCCTAACGGGGCGCCCGTCAAGGCCCCCTCTTCACGCTATGTCAAGGCATTGCCTGCCAGGACGCGCGCCGAACGTCGATGCCCCGATCATTCCTCAGTTTCGCGTCCCCGTCAACGTAAACGGGCGCCCCTTGGGGACGCCCGCTGCAGTTGGTCGCGTTGGTCGCAGGCCGGCTCAGCGCCGCGCCGGCGCCTTGCGCGGGCGCTTCTTGCTGCGCAGCTGCGATTTCTCGATCAGACCCTCGTACTGGTGGGCCAGAAGATGCGACTGGATCTGCTGGATCGTGTCCATGGTCACCGAGACCACGATCAGCACCGAGGTACCGCCGAAATAGAACGGGATCGACAGCTGGTGGCGCAGGATGTCCGGGAACAGGCAGACCGCCGCCAGATAGGCCGAGCCAAGCACCAGAACCCGCCGCACCACATAGTCGAGGTATTGGGCGGTCTTCGCACCGGGCCGGATGCCGGGGATGAAGCCGTTCTGGTTCTTCAGGTTGTCGGCGACCTCGTCGGTCTTGAAGGCCACGTTCTCGGTGTAGAAATAGGTGAAGAACACGATCATCGACACGAAGAACAGCAGGTACAGCGGCTGGCCCGGACCGAAATACGCCAGGATCGTCGACATGATCGGCCCGGTGTTCCCGCCCGAGAAGGTCGCGATGGTCGTCGGCAACAGCAGCAGCGACGAGGCAAAGATCGCCGGGATAACGCCGGCCGGGTTGACCTTGACCGGCAGGTGAGAGGAACCGCCGTCGTAGACCTTCATCCCCACCTGACGGCGCGGATACTGGATGTGGATCTTGCGCAGCGCACGCTCCATGAAGACCACGAAGGTGACGAGCCCGATCATCATCGCCAGAACGCCGATGATCACCGCCGGGCTGACAGCGCCGCTGCGGCCCGAGGCGAGGAAACGCGCCAGCGCTGCCGGTGCTTCGGCAACGATGCCGACGAAGATGATCAGCGAGATCCCGTTGCCGACCCCGCGGGCGGTGATCTGTTCGCCCAGCCACATCAGGAACATGGTGCCGCCGACCAGGGTGATGACCACCGCGGCACGGAAGAACCAGCCCGGATCATGCGCAAGACCGCCCGATTCGAGGCTGACTGCCAGACCATAGGCCTGGAAGGTCGCCAACAGCACGGTGCCATAGCGCGTGTACTGGGTGATCTTCTTGCGGCCTTGCTCGCCTTCCTTCTTCAGCTGCTCCAGATAGGGAACCATGGAGGACAGAAGCTGGATGATGATCGAGGCCGAGATATAGGGCATGATGCCGAGCGCAAAAATGCCCATCCGCCCCAGCGCGCCACCGGTGAACATGGTCAGCATGCCGCCGATCCCGGCCGACGCGCGTTCCATGAAGTCGCGCAATGCGCTGCCGTCGATCCCCGGCACCGGGATATAGGTGCCCAGACGATAGACGATCAACAATCCGATCGTGAAGAAGATGCGCTGCCGGAGCTCGGTGGCTTTCCCGAAGGCGCCCCAGCTCAGGTTCGCCGCCATTTGCTCTGCTGCAGATGCCATTCGCGGTCTCTCTCGTGCAGGCGCCGCCGAACCGTTTCCCGGTCGGCGGCGCTGGAAAACTTGGGTTTAAGTAAGGGCCGCGGCCCCGACCCACAAGCGCTTATTCGGCCGCCGGCTTGGAGGCGACCGAAAGCGAGCCGCCGGCCTTCTCGACCATCGCGACTGCCGCCTCGGAGGCGCCGGAAACCTGCAGCGTCACCTTGGCAGAAAAATCGCCCTTGGCCAGCACCCGGACGCCGTCCAGCTTGCGGCGCACGAGGCCGGAGGCGACAAGCGCATCCTCGGTGATCGGGGCCGAGACGTCGATCTTGCCGGCGTCAATGAATTTCTGAAGGATGCCAAGGTTCACCACGGCCCATGCCTTGCGGTTCGGCTTGTTGAAGCCGCGCTTTGGCAGGCGCATGTAAAGCGGCATCTGACCGCCTTCATAGCCGTTGATCGCCACACCCGAACGGGATTTCTGGCCCTTGATACCACGCCCGGCGGTCTTGCCCGTGCCCGAACCGGGGCCGCGGGCGATGCGCTTTTTGGCGTGGGTGGAGCCCTTGGAGGGGCTCAGATCGTTGAGTTTCATGTCGCGTCTCCTTGCCGGATGCGATCCTTGCGACATCGGATCGACCACGGCGTTTCTTGTTGATTTATGCGATCCTGCGGGGATCACCGGGGGCCTCTACACCCGGCGTCCCGCAAATTCAAGAGATTCCCTGTGACGTCATGCCCCTTCGGAGGAACGCGACCAGAGATTGATGTCGACCGGCGGATCGAGCGTCAGCCTGTCGATCTCGGCCAGTTCGGCGTCGCTGAAGTCGAGCTTTGCCACGGCGCCGGCGCAATCGGTCACCTGTTCGGGACGGCTCGCCCCGATCAGGGCGGTCGTTATCCCGCCACCGCGCAGCACCCAGGCGATGGCCATCTGCGCAAGCGTCTGGCCCCGCGCCGCCGCGATGTCGTTCAACCCCCGCACCCGCGCCAGCGCCGCCTCGCTTAGCGTGTCGGGGTCGAGCGACTTGTGCTGACTCGCCCGGCTGCCTTGCGGAATGCCCTTGAGATACTTCGATGTCAGCATCCCCTGCGCCAGCGGCGAGAAGGCGATCGATCCGACCCCGAGCTCTGCCAGCGTGTCCTTCAGCCCGTCGCGTTCGACCCAGCGGTTCAGCATCGAATAGCTCGGCTGATGGATCAGGCAGGGCACGCCCAGATCCTTCAGGATCGCCACGGCCTCGCGGGTGCGGGCCGAATTGTAGGACGACAGCCCGACATAGAGCGCCTTGCCGGCCCGCACGATGTCGGCCAGCGCGCCCATCGTTTCCTCCAGCGGCGTGTCGGGGTCGAGGCGGTGGGAATAGAAGATGTCGACATAGTCGAGCCCCATCCGCCGCAGGCTCTGGTCGCAGCTGGCGATCAGGTTCTTGCGGCTGCCCCATTCGCCATAGGGTCCCTCCCACATCCGGTATCCGGCCTTGGACGAGATCACCATGTGATCGCGCAGGCCGCGGAACTCGGTCCGTAGGATCTCGCCAAACGCCTCTTCGGCGCTGCCCGGCGGCGGGCCATAGTTGTTGGCCAGATCGAAATGGGTAATGCCGAGGTCAAAGGCGGTCCGGCAGATCGCGACCTTGGTCTGGTGCGGGGTGTCGTGGCCAAAGTTGTGCCACAGCCCCAGCGAGACCGCCGGCAGCAGCAGGCCGGAGTTTCCACAGCGGTTATAGACCATCCGCTCGTGGCGGTCGGCCGCAGGAACATAGGTCATGGTTCTTCTCCCTTGCTCCGGTCGCGAGGCGGCAGTCGGCCCCGGCCGGTCAGTCTGGCTCGTCGAGCAGGTCGTGCGGCGTCAGGAACCGCACCACCTGACCGCTGCCCGGCGCGATTTCGGCCGGGGTCTTGACGTCGAAGCCCGCGACCAGCAGCGCGCCGGTCGGATAATCGTCGAACCGAGGGTGGTCGGGTTGTTCCGCGACCAGCATATGGGCCAGTTCGGCGACCCCCGGATTGTGGCCGATCATCAGGATCGTGCCGGCCCCGGGCGTCACCGCCTGCAGCATGGCCAGCATTTCCTCGGGACCGGCGTGATAGAGTTCCTTGCGCAGATCCGGCTGGCCCGGCAGCTTCATGCCCTCCCAGGTCTCGCGGGTGCGGCGTGCGGAGGAACTGAGGACCCGATCCGGGTTCAGCTCTTCCTTGGCCAGCCAGGCGCCGATGGCCTTGGCGGCGCGCTTGCCGCGCTTGTTGATCGGGCGGTCGAAATCCGAAATCTCGGGGTTGACCCAACTCGATTTGGCGTGGCGAAGCAGAAGGACGTGCAGCATGTGGCTCCGTGACGGGCGCTCGGACTGTGGCGCGCCGGACCCGTGCCCGGCGCCGCCCCAAGCTTTGGGCGCTGAGGACGCTCCGGTCAAGGGCCGAGCGGCTTTTCGCCCCCCGGCGCCTGTCAGGGCTTCAGCCGCTGGGGATAGCGGATCAATGTGCCCGCACCGTGTTCGGTGAACAATTCCAGCAGACAGGCATTGGGCGCGCGACCGTCGAGAATGACCACGGCCCGTACCCCGCCCGAAACTGCCGCAAGCGCGGTTTCGGTCTTGGGGATCATGCCGCCCGCGATCACGCCGCTTGCGGTCATCTCCTGTACCTGATCCGGCGTCAGCTGGGTCACGACCTCGCCCGCGGCGTTCTTCACCCCCGCGACATCGGTCAGCAGCAGCAGGCGGTCGGCCTTCAGCGCAGCGGCAATGGCACCCGCGGCAGTGTCGCCGTTGACGTTGAAGGTCTCGCCGCCCCGGCCGGCGCCAAGCGGGGCGACCACCGGGATGATCTTGTGGGCGTGCATCTGGTGGATCAGTTCGGGCGAAACCTCGACCGGTTGGCCGACCAGGCCGAGCGCCGGATCGATCGGATCGCAGACCATCATGTTGGCGTCCTTGCCCGAGATCCCGACCGCGCGGCCACCCTGCTGGTTGATCGCCTGCACGATCCGCTTGTTGACGAGCCCCGAGAGAACCATCTCGACCACTTCCATCGTGGCCTCGTCTGTCACCCGCTTGCCGTTCACGAACTCGGACTTGATGTCGAGCTTCTGCAGCATCTCGTTGATCATCGGCCCGCCGCCGTGAACGATCACCGGGTGGACCCCCACCTGGTTCATCAGCACGATGTCGCGGGCAAAACTTGCCATCTGCTCGGCGTCGCCCATGGCATGGCCGCCGAACTTTATGACCACAGTGGCCCCGGCATAGCGCTGAAGATAGGGAAGCGCCTCGGAGAGGGTACGGGCGGTGGCAATCCAGTCGCGGTTCATCTTCTGTCTGATCATCCGGTTGGCTCGGGTTGTTCGGGGACCCTTGTTATGCCGAGGGTCCTGCTCTGCCAAGGGGCAATTGCTGCCCCAGCGATGGGTGGTTCAAATGGGCCTGCGAGGTAACCATTTGATGTCCAAAGAATTACCTGCCTGGCAGATCCATTTGCCGATGTCGGTGCGGCCCCAGGAACCGGACGGTTCAGGATCAGGCCATCCTGGCGATGATGCTGCGCAACATGGCGATCCCCTCGCCCTCTTCCGACGAGGTCAGGACGATCTCGGGATAGGCCGCGGGATGCGGCTGCAAGGCGCCGCGCACCTGCTCCAGCACCGCCTCGGTCTCGCCGCCGCGCAGCTTGTCGGCCTTGGTCAGCACGGCCTGGAACGGGACCGCCGCCTTGTCGAGAAGGCCGAGGATCTCGTCATCCACCGCCTTGATGCCGTGGCGGGCGTCGATCAGCACGAAGGCCCGGCGCAGGGTCGGCCGCCCCGACAGATAGGATTTCAGCAGCGCCTGCCAGCGCGCCACCACCGACAGCGGCGCCTTGGCAAAGCCATAGCCCGGCAGGTCGACCAGATAATGGCTGTCGGCGAGGGTGAAAAAGTTGACCTCCTGCGTCCGGCCCGGCGTGTTCGAGGCCCGCGCCAGCGCCTTGTGGCCGGTCAGCGCGTTGATCAGCGAAGATTTTCCCACGTTCGAGCGGCCGGCAAAGCACACCTCGATCCGGTCGGCGGGGGGCAGGCCCGACATCGCGACGACGCCCTTCAGAAACCCTGCGCCGCCGGCAAACAGACGGCGCCCGGCCTCCAGCGATGCCGCATCGGGTTGCTCGGCCAGTGGAAAGGGCAGCGTGTTCACAGGGCGGCCTCCAGCGCGTCGATATTGGCACCGCGGATCACGTCGAGGTGTTGCGAGATCATCTTAAGCGGCCAGTCCCACCATGCAACGCGCAAAAGCCGCTCGATTGTCTCGTCATCGAACCGGCGGCGCACCACACGGGCCGGATTGCCGGCGGCAAGCGCATAGGGCGGCACGTCGTGGGTGACCACCGAGCGGGCGGCGATGATGGCGCCGGGGCCGATCGTGACCCCGGGCATGATCATGGCCTCGGTGCCGATCCAGACATCCGCGCCGATCACCGTGTCGCCCTTGTGGCCCGCAGCCCAGGTGGCCGGATCGAAGCCGCGTTCCCAGCCTTTGCCGAAGATGTTGAACGGGAAGGTCGAAAAGCCCGTCATCGCGTGGGTAGCCCCGTTCATCATGATCTTGACGCCGGTCGCGATGGCAACGAAGCGGCCGATGATCAGCTTGTCGCCGATGAATTCGTAGTGATGCAGCACATTGCGGTCGAAAAAGGCGATCGGATCTTCCGGATCGTCGTAATAGCTGAACTCGCCAACTTCGACATTCGGGCGCGACCGGGCAAGCGGCTTCAGAAAGACGACGCGGCGCGAGCCCTCGAGCGGCTGCAGCGACATCGGCGAGGGGCCGGTCACGCCAGAACCTCGACACGATCGCCGAGCCGGACCGGTCCGCCGACCAGAACCCGCGCATAGACGCCGAAATCCTGGTGGCCGAAGGCCGCCTTCAGCGCACCGAGCGTGTCGGCATCCTCGCGCCCGGTCTCGGGGTTCACCTTGGTGGCGTTGCAACGCGTGATCCGCCGTTCGACCCGAAGCCGGACATCACCGATCCGGATCTCGCGGCCGATCCAGTCCCATTCGGCCCAGGGCGCGAATCCGTCGACCCAGAGGTTGCCGCGCCAGCGATGGATCGACAGCTCGTGGCCCATGCGCGCAGACAGATCGCGCAGCGATGCGCGGCTCAGCACGGCGAGATAGGGTTCGGAGACATCCGTCAACGCCGGCGCGCCCGCGGAAACCACCCGCGTCGCCGGCGGCCTGGTGTCGGGCCACATCGGGCGCACCCAGTCGAGGAGCGCCGCAGCGCCCTCTGCCGTGTCGGGTGCGATCTCGATGCTGCCGGCCTCGGGATGGGCCAGATGCACGGTTGTGCCGTCTTCGGACAGCCGGGCCCGCACCGCCATCAGCGGCGGCGAGGCGACCCCGCGCACGAAGTTGCGCTTGGGGTACCAGCCCTCGGGTTGACCGGGAAAGGCCGCCGCCTCGTGGGCGATGGCCCAATGCCGGTCACCGGGCAGGACCTGGCCTGCGGTCAGTTCGACCGACTCAAGCTCCTCCCGCCCGACCGACTTGATCGGGTGGCGACAGATATGGGCCAGACGTCCGGTCATCCCGTGCCCTCCCTCCGGCCCGCGCCCGTCATTTTGGGTCCGGCTTATTCTTGCGCCGGAAGCTCGACAGGATATTGCCGAACACATCGGGCTTGAACCCGTGCCGCCGCATGATCGTGTATTGCTGTGCGAAGGTCAGCGTGTTGTTGGTGATCCAGTAGAGCACCAGACCGCTGGCGAAGCTGCCCAGCATGAACATGAACACCCAGGGCATCCAGGCAAAGATCATCTGCTGCGCCGGGTCGGTCGGGGCCGGGTTCAGCTTCTGCTGCAGGAACATCGAGATGCCCAGAAGGATCGGCAGAATGCCCAGCGACAGGATCTGCAACGGGCCAAGGTCAGGCACGGCAAACGGAAGCAGCCCGAACAGGTTGACGATCGACGAGGGATCGGGCGCCGAGAGGTCGCGGATCCACAGGATCCATGGCGCCTGACGCAGTTCGATCGTGACGAAAATCACCTTGTAGAGCGAGAAGAAGATCGGGATCTGCAGAAGGACCGGCAAACAGCCCGAGGCGGGGTTCACCTTTTCCTTCTTGTAGAGCTCCATCATCTCTTTCTGGAGCTTCTGGCGGTCGTCGCCGGCCCGTTCCTTCAGCTGCTCCATCTGCGGCTGAAGTTCCTTCATCTTCGCCATCGAGGCATAGGACTTGTAGGCCAGCGGGAACAGGATCGCCTTGATGCAGAAGGTCAGCGCGATGATCGACCAGCCCATGTTGCCGAACAGGGTGTTGTTGAGGAAGTGCAGCACCCGGAAGATCGGCTTGGTGAGGAAGAAGAACCAGCCCCAGTCGATCGAATCGACGAAGCGGTAGACATCCTCGTGGTTCTGGTAGTCGCGGATGATCTCCCAGACCTTGGCGCCGGCAAAGACCCGCGTGGTCTGCGAGACGGTCTGGCCCGGCGCGATCTCGGCGGTCGGATAGACGGCCTGGGTCTGATAGATCTCGGAACTGGGCTGGTAGAGCATCACCTGCTTGACACCTTGATCCGCTTCGGGGATCAGCGTGGTCATCCAGTACTTGTCGGTGAACCCGATCCAGCCCTGCTGAACGCCGTCGATCGTCTTCGCCTGGGCGCCAAGGCTCGGGTCGAAGTCGAAATCTTCCATCTTGTTATATTTCACTTCACTGAGGCTGCCGTCGGCCATGGCGACGACGCCTTCGTGAAGGACAAAGAAATGCTGGACGTCGGGCAGCCCGTGGCGCGCGACAATGCCATAGGGGGCTGCGCGGCGCGTGGTGTCCGTGGGGTTCTCGACCGACTGGGTGACAGTGAACATGTAATTGTCGTCGACCGCGACATTGCGGCGGAATATCAGGCCCGAAGGACTGTCCCAGCGCAGCGTCAGCGGCGATTGCGGCGTCAGGACATCGCCTGCTTCGACAGTCCAGATCGTATCGGAACCGGGAACGTCGCCGACATCGAGCCCGCCGCCGGGGGCCCAGCCGAACAGCGAATAATACGCCTGCTCGCCGCCAACCGGGCGCAGCAACGTCACCTCGGGCGAATCTGGTTCCAGCGTCTCGCGGTAGTCCGTGAGCAGCAACTGGTCGATCCGGCCTCCGGCCAGCGAGATCGAACCGCTGAGCCGCGGCGTCTCGATCTTCAGGCGCGGAGCCTCGGCGACCGCGACGACATCGGCCGCCGGTGGCTGCGCGCCGGATCCCGCAGTTTGCGGCACAGCGGCACCTGCCGGAGCCTCGGCCGTGACAGCGGGCGGCTGACTCGTGTCGACTTCAGGCTGCTTGGGGGGGAACAGCACGAACCACACCAGGATCACGATAAAGCTGAGAGCCGTGGCGAGAATGAGATTCTTGTTCTGATCATCCATCAGGGGATCACCGACGTCCTTTTGTCCGGGTTCGCGGAGGTTCAAACGGTCGCGGGCCGAAACGTCAAGCGGATTCCCCCTTTTCCAACCGTGGCACGCAGGCGCGGCAGAGGTTGCGCGGCCGCTTCAGACGCCCGGCAGGCCGGTGCCCTCGGGCGCGCCGCGGTGGTCGCGTTCGGCTGCGAGCCATGCGCTGGTGTCGGCAAAGGACATTGGCCTTGCAAGGTGAAAGCCTTGCAGATGGGTGCATCCGAGCTGTTGCAACGTGGCAAGCTCGCCGCCCGTCTCGACCCCCTCGCCAAGGGTTTCAAGGCCAAGTTCGGCGGCCATGGACAGGATGGCGGCCACCATCCGCCGCTGGCCCGGATCGGAATCGACATGGGTCACAAAAGAGCGATCGATCTTGATCCGGCTGACCGCGAAGCGGCGGATATGCGCAATCGAGGCGTGCCCGGTTCCGAAATCGTCCAGATCGACCATGCAGCCCATTGTCGCGAGCCCCGCGATATTGCGGCCGATCGTGTCGTTGCCGGTCTCGGCCACGACGGTTTCGAGGATCTCGACCGCAAGCCGGTCTGCGGTCAGATCGAAGCGGTCGAGTTCCCAGCGGATGCGGTCGAGCAGGCGCGGATTTCTGAGTTCGGCGGCGGAAAAATTGATGCCGATCCTTGGCACGCGGTAGCCGGCCGCATCCCAGCGGCGCAGGGCGGTCAGCCCCTCGGTCAACATCACCTCGCCAAGGCGTTCAAGAAGGCCGGCGGCCTCGATCGTCTCCAGGAAATCGCCCGGAGGCAGCGTGCCGCGAACCGGGTGCTGCCAGCGAGCCAGCGCTTCGACCCCCGAGACCCGGCCGCTCTCGACCGCAATCTGGGGCTGGAACCAGGCCCGGATCTGACCGCGGTCAAAGGCCTTCAGGATGTCCTCGGCCATCCCGCTGCGCAATTGCAGGGCTTCGCGCATCTCGGGAGAATAGGCGCGGATCGACCCGCTGCCGGCGCGGCGTGCGTCGTCCATGGCGATCTCTGCGGCCTCGAGAATGACCTCGGGGCGGCGTTCGGGGGCGCGACGGGTCAGGCAGAACCCGACCGAGGCCGATATGTGCAGGGTTGCGGCGTCGAGAGCCATCGGCTCGGCAATCGCGGCCTGCAACCGTTCTGCCACCCGCACGCCGATCTCGACGCTGGCCTGACGGATCGGGCTGAGGCAGAGCGCGAAGCGGTGATCGATGAGACGGGCGGCAATATCGCCGGGGCGGACGACGGAATTGACCCGCTCGGCGGTCTGGCGGATCACCGCCTCGGCCCCGGCCGATCCCAGATTTTCGGAAAGTTCGGCGAAATCGTCGATCTGAACCACGAAGACGATGGTGGATTGCCCCCGGCCCTCGAAATTCTCGAGCACCTCGTTCAGTCGCGCCAGCAGCTGGGAGCGGGTGGCAAGGCCCGTCAGCCCGTCTTCGGGGGCGGCGCGGCGTTCGCGCGTGTCCCCCTTGCCAAGCAGCACGAGGGCCGGCAGCGACATCGCAAGGACCATCATGACCGCCTCGCCGCCCAGCCACTGACCGCCGAGCATGAAAGCCGGCACAAATGCCAGAGCCTGCGGCTGTGTTGCCGCATGAAATAGCCCCCGGCCTGCATGGCGGAAACGGCCGTCAAACCCGAACATCGGCATGGTTCCTCGTATTGACGCAACGGCGCCTGTCGCAGCCAAGCTATGAAAGACGACTCATCAGGGTCTTAACGTCCTGCCCCTGTTTGCCGTCAATTCGCGTCAAAACCCGTCGGATCCAAAAGGGCGCTGCGACCGGGGTCGCGCACCAGGCCCGCGAAATCGAACAGCGCGGGATCGAGAAGATGCGAGGGGCGCGCGTTCATCAGCGCCCGGAACATCTTTTGCCGTCGACCCGGGCTGGTCTTTTCCCAACCGTCGAGGATCGCCTTGACCTGCTGTCTCTGCAGCCCGTCCTGGCTGCCGCAGAGATCGCAGGGGATGATCGGATAGTTCATCGCGGCGGCAAATCGCGCGCAATCGGCCTCGGCCACATGGGCCAGCGGCCGATAGACGAAAACATCGCCCTCCTCGTTCACCAGCTTCGGCGGCATGGTGGCAAGCCGGCCGCCGTGAAACAGGTTCATGAAAAACGTCTCGAGGATGTCGTCCCGGTGGTGACCCAGCACCACCGCCGAGCAGCCCTCCTCACGCGCGATGCGATAGAGGTTGCCACGCCGCAGCCGCGAACAGAGCGCGCAATAGGTCCGCCCTGCCGGCACCTTGTCCATGACGATGGAATAGGTGTCCTGATATTCGATCCGGTGCGGCACGCCCATGCGGTCGAGGAATTCGGGCAGGACGGTTGCCGGAAACCCGGGCTGGCCCTGATCGAGATTGCAGGCCAGCAGCTCGACCGGCAGTAACCCGCGCCACTGCAATTCGTGCAGCACCGCAAGCAGCGTATAGCTGTCCTTGCCGCCCGACAGGCACACAAGCCAGCGCGCCCCGCGTTCGATCATGCCGTATTGCTCGATCGCCTCGCGCACGTCGCGCACGATCCGCTTGCGGAGCTTGCGGAACTCGGTGGTCGAGGGGGCGCCGTGGAACAGCGGATGGATATCGTCGAGATCGTCGAGCAAAGTTCTCTTTCCGGAAACGGTTCAGGGTGGATTGCGCGCCTTATGCCAGCTTGGCAGCCGCAGGCAAACAGCTTTGCAGGTTGGCCGGACGAAGGCACAATAGGGCATCCACAGCCGATCGGGGAGGGCCGCGCCATGGATTACGTGTTCTGTGTCAGAAGCATTCGCAACGGAGCGTTCAGCGACGAACCGGGGGCAAGCCATTTTCTGGCGGTGCCGGGCAATGTCGCGAACCCGGGGCCGCAACACCGGATCGCCAAGACGGCATGGCTGAAGAAGGTGCTGGAAGAGGCCGAGTCGGGCCTCGACAACGGGATGCCGCGCGGCGACATCGTGTTCTATGTGCATGGCTTCAACAACGATCAGACGACGATGCTGGCGCGCCAGCGCAAGATCCGCGCCGGGCTCGAGGCGCAGGGGTTCGCAGGCGTCGTGGTCAGCTTCGACTGGCCCTCGGCCAGTTCGGCGCTGAATTATCTGGAGGACCGGACCGATGCCAAGCAGACGGCATTGAAGCTGGTGGACGAGGGGATAAGGTCGTTTGCCGCGCTCCAACGCCCCGATTGCCGGATCAACCTGCATATCCTGGCCCATTCCATGGGCTGCTATGTGGTGCGCGAGGCCTTCGACGATGCCGACGACCGCCCAGGCATTGCCCGCCACAGCTGGTCGGTAAGTCAGGTGATCCTGGTCGCGGCCGATATCTCGCAGGGTTCGCTGGCGGCCGGAAACCCGAAAAGCTCGTCGCTCTATCGCCATAGCGTGCGGCTGACGAATTATTACAACCCGCTCGACAACGTGCTGTCGGTGTCGAACGTGAAGCGGGTCGGGGTGGCCCCGCGGGCCGGACGCATCGGCCTGCCGCCTCTGGTGCCCGGGACGGCGGTGAACGTCTATTGCGGCGCCTGCTACGAGGCCCACAAGGGCGAGTATGGCGGCGGCATCAACGCCGCCCATACCTGGTACTTCGACGATCCGCGGGTGCTGGAAGATGTCTGGCACACGGTGCGCGGCCACCTCGACCGCCACGAGATCCCGACCCGGGCGCTGACCGACAAGGGCAATCTGGCGCTCCGTCCCTAGGCCGTTCGGCCCCGGGGAATACAGAGCAAAGGCTCAATGGGGGGTGCGGTTCGGCGCGTCGTGGTCGTGGTCGGTTCCCGGAACGGGATCATATCCGCAACTGCCCCAGGGGTTGCAGCGGGCAATCCGTTTCAGCGCCATCCAGCCGCCGCGGATTGCCCCGTGGGTGCTGAGCGCCTGAAGCGCATAGGCCGAACAGGTCGGCTGATAACGGCAGTTGTACCCGACCCAGGGGCTGAAGATCAGCCGGTAGCCGCGAATCGGCAGGGCAAGGATCCAGGCGGCGGGGCTCATTGCGGGCCACGGCGGGCGGCGTGAACCCGTGCCAGCGCCTGCAGGAGATCGTCGTGCAGCGCCACAAAGGGACGTTCTGCGGTAACACCCGACTTGCCGATCAGCACATAGTCCCAGCCCGGCTGGCCCAGCGCGGGCAGCACCTCGCGCGCAATAGCCCGCAGCCGGCGCTTAGCTCGGTTGCGGGCAACGGCATTGCCGACCTTCTTGGAACAGGTAAAGCCGACCCTGACCATCGTCGGATCGGCTTCGTCGGGCCGGCGCTTGCGCGCCTGCAACAAAAATCCGGGCGTTCCGGCGCGTCCGGCACGGGCCGCTGCCAGAAAATCCGCACGCTTGGTCAGGGTGGCCATGGCGGCCGCCCCGGGCCTCACGCGCTCAGCGATTTCCGGCCGCGGGCGCGGCGAGCGTTCAGGATCTTGCGGCCGGCTTTGGTCGCCATACGGGCGCGAAAGCCGTGGCGGTGCTTGCGAACCAGGTTCGAGGGTTGAAAGGTGCGTTTCATCGCTCCGTCTCCGTCATGCAGCTGATTGGCCCAAATCCAGCGGCGGATTCGAAGGCTCGTGTAACTCGAAGCCCGGCCTTTACGGGGGAACCCGGACCGAGTCAATCGGCCCGCAGGCGATTTCCTGAAACATCCCTACCCTGCGATGCCGCCGGATGTTTCAATCCGCCCCCGGACCGGCTCTGTTATCGCCCCTTTGTCACGAAACCGCCAGCGCGCGTTCAAGCAGCCGTGAAGCCCCTGTCGCAGGCCGTCACAAGGCGGCATCTTCAATACATCCGACGCCGGGCGCCGTGCCCCGAAACCGAAAGCCGCCCCGCCCATGTGCGAACCCGTCGAGCCCTCCCGCAGTGCACCGCGTCCCGGGCCGAAGTCGGTTGTGCGGCGGATGCTGCCCTTTGGAGTGTTGATTGTCGTCGCGGTTACAGGGGCCATCCTGCTGCATGACAGGCTGAGCTTCGAAGCGCTGGCGAACCATCGCGAGGCGCTGATCCAGTTGCGCGATGCCCATTATCTGGCGGCAGTGACCCTGTTCATTGTCGCCTATGCCGCGATGGTGACCTTCAGCCTGCCGGGGGCAACGCTCGCGACATTGACGGGTGGCTATCTGTTCGGGGTATTCCCGGGCGTGTTGTTCAACGTCAGCGCGGCGACGCTGGGCGCAATCGCGCTGTTCTGCGCTGCGCGCCACGGGTTCGGCGACGCATTGGCGGCGCGGATGGACGCAACCGACGGTCGGGTGAAGCGGATCAAGCGCGGGATCGACGCAAACCAGTGGGAAATGCTGTTCCTGATCCGGCTGATGCCGCTGGTGCCGTTCTTCGTTGCAAACCTGATCCCGGCGCTGGTGGGGGTGCCGCTGGGCCGCTTTGCGATCACGACGTTCCTCGGCATCATCCCTGCGGCATTGGTCTATACCTCTGCGGGCTCCGGGCTTGGCCACGTGTTCACGGCCGGAGAGATGCCGGATCCCGGTCTTATCCTTACCGCGCCGGTTCTGTTGCCGATCCTCGGGCTTTGCCTTTTGGTCGCGCTTCCCATCGTTTTAAAATCGCGATTTTCACCGCGGGAGCCTTGAGATCATGGAACAGATTTCCTGCGACCTTTGCATCCTCGGGGCCGGTTCGGCGGGGCTGTCACTTGCCGCCGGCGCCGCCCAGATGGGTGCCAGCGTGGTGCTGCTCGAACGTGGCGCGATGGGGGGCGATTGCCTCAACACCGGGTGCGTTCCCTCAAAGGCGCTGATCGCGGCGGCAAACCGGGCGCAGGGCATCCGTGCCGGGGGCCTCGGCATCAAGGGGCAAGAGCCGTCCGTCAACTTCGCCGAGGTCATGGGCCACGTTCGCGGCGCCATCGCCACCATCGCGCCGCATGACAGCCAAGAGCGGTTCGAAGGCCTCGGGGTGCGGGTGATCCGGGCACATGGCCGGTTCGTGGCACCTGACCGGGTCGAGACCAAAGCCTGTGCTATCACGGCCCGCCGCTTTGTCATCGCCACCGGCTCGTCGCCCGCGGTTCCGCCGGTTCCGGGGCTGCCCGACGCACCCTATCTGACCAACGAGACGCTGTTCGACCTGCAGGCGCTGCCCGAACACCTGATAATACTGGGCGGAGGGCCTGTGGGCCTGGAGATGGCGCAGGCATTCCGCCGGCTTGGCGCACGGGTGACGGTGATCGAGGCCGCGCGCGCGCTTGGCCGCGAGGATCCCGACCTGGCGGTGCCGCTGACCGATGCGCTGCGGGCCGAGGGGATCGAGATCCTGGAACAGACATTGGTGGAACGGGTGCGGACACTGACGGGCGAGGTCGTGGCCGAGACCTCGGGCGGGCCGGTTGCCGGCAGCCATCTGCTGGTCGCCGCGGGCCGGGTCCCGAATACCGGCGATCTGGGGCTCGATACGGCGGGGATCCGCCACGACCGCCGCGGCATCACGGTCGACGCGGGCCTGCGCACCACCAATCGGCGCGTCTATGCCATCGGCGATGTCGCGGGTCAGGGCCAGTTCACCCATCTGGCGGGCTATCACGCCTCGGTCATAGCCCGCAGCATCCTGTTCGGTCTGCCCGCAAAGGCGCGGCACGATCACATCCCCCGCGTTACCTATACCGACCCCGAACTGGCGCAGATCGGCCCGACCGAGGCCGAGGCGCGCGCGCAGCATGGCGCGCGGCTTGAGGTTCTGCGCGTCCCCTTTGGCGGCAATGACCGCGCCGTGGCACAGGACACGACCGCGGGACAGCTCAAGCTGATGGTGCTGCGTGGGCGCCCCGTCGGCGTCTCGATCCTCGGGCCCGACGCGGGCGAACTGATTGCCCCATGGGCACTGGTTCTGGCCAACCGGCTGAAGCTCAAGGCAGTGTCGGACACGGTGCTGCCCTATCCGACGCTGGGCGAGATCAACAAGCGCGCGGCGGGGGCCTATTTCTCGCCGCGTCTCTTTGATAGTCCTCTGGTGAAGAAGGTGGTGGCTTTCGTCCAGCGCCATATCCCCTGAGGTCCGCCCACCCCATGTTCCTCAATTCGCTCTCCGGTCGATTCCTGCTGTTGACGGCGGCCTTCGTGATGCTGGCCGAAGTGCTGATCTTCGTGCCCTCGATCGCCCGGTACCGCGAGGATTTCCTGCTGTCGCGACTGGAGCGGGCCCAGATTGCCTCGCTGGCGCTGCTGGCCACCGACGGGATGATCGACGACAAGCTCGAGGCCGAATTGCTGGAGAACGCAGGCGTGCTGAACGTGGTGCTCAGGCGCGACGAGATGCGCCAGCTCATGCTCTCCTCGCCGATCCCGGCGCCGATCCACGCCACCTTCGATCTGCGCGACGCCGGCGCCTTCGAACTGATCCGCGATGCGCTGGCCTGTCTGCTCGACCCGCGGGATCAGGTGATCCGGGTGATCGGCAATCCGGTGCAGAGCGCCGGTCTGCTGATCGAGGTTACGATGAAGACCGACGAGATGCGCGACGAGATGGTGCGCTATGGCCTGCGCATCCTGCTGCTGTCGGCAGTGATTTCCGGCGTCACGGCGCTGTTGCTGTTCCTGTCGGTGCGCCGGCTGCTGGTGACGCCGATCCACCGGGTGGTGGCTGCGATGCAAAGCTATGCCGCCGCCCCCGAGGATGCGCGCCGGATCATCGTCCCGACCGCCAAGGTGCTGGAACTGCGCGAGGCCGAGGACGCGCTGCAGAGCCTGCAAAAGGATCTGACCGGTGCGCTGCGACAAAAGGAACGGCTGGCCCAGCTTGGCGCCGCGGTGGCCAAGATCAGCCACGATCTGCGCAATATCCTGACCACGGCGCAGCTGTTCGCCGACCGGATGGATCAAAGCCAGGACCCGGCGGTGCAACGTGCGGCACCGAAACTCGTCGCCTCGATCTCGCGCGCCGTGTCGCTGTGCGAATCGACCCTCGCCTTCGGCAAGGCCGAGGAACCCGCACCGCAACTGAAACACATCGCCCTCGCCCCGATCATCCACGACGTGATCGAGAACGAACGCCTCGCCGCACAATCCGACGACATCAGTTTCGCCGAGGATGTGCCGGCCGGCCTGTTCCTGCGCGCCGATCCCGAACAGCTGCACCGGGTGATCTCGAACCTGGTGCGCAACGCCCGCCAGGCGATAGCGGCAACCGGCAAGGAGGGCGAAGTCTGCGTCGGGGCCGACGAGAGCGACCAGGGCTGGACGCTGACCGTCACCGACACCGGCCCCGGCCTGCCACCCAAGGCGCGGGAATACCTGTTCCAGCCGTTCCAGGGCGGCACCCGCAAGGGCGGCTCGGGCCTCGGCCTCGCGATCTCGGCCGATCTGGTGCGCGGCCACGGCGGCAAGCTGGATCTGCTGCGCACCGGACCCGACGGCACGGCCTTTGCCATCTTCCTTCCGAAGGCGGTGGTTTCGCCCGATGACGCGCAAATCTGAATTTGCCCCTTGCATCCCCCTCTATGGGAAGCTATCTGACCGCCTCACGCGCTGGTAGCTCAGTTGGATAGAGTACTTGACTACGAATCAAGGGGTCGGGGGTTCGAATCCTCCCCAGCGCGCCACAATTCTCGATCAGAAGATCCCGATAACTGCCTGAAATTCCTAATTTAATTTTGGAATTTCGGCGGTTATGTGGCGAGACGAGCATCGGCTTCCCGCAACAATTCCCGCATTTTTCCCGCAACATGTGTTCTGACGGAATCGTCGGTCTGCGGTTGCAAGATGGCAGCACGGCCGACAGGGTGCTGTTGTCGAAAAGGTTCGCGGTGCCGTGGCCCAACGGTCCCGACTCGAGCCGGCAGAAGGGCGCAGAATGATCGACCGGCATCGCAACGCCAAAAGCTCCGACCGGGAGCCTGCCGAGCCCGAGGTCGAGCTTCCTGAGGATCGGCCCGACACCGGGAGCCCGGGAATCTGGGGGCGGGTGATCTTGATTCTGTCCTGCATTTACTTCGCGGCCAAGATCCTCGCCATTTTCCACTGAGTTGCCGCCATTCCCCACATAGGGTGCCTTCGGGCGCCCTTTTTCGTTTGCAGCCTTCAGTTCCCCAAATGGCGCGCGTCTTGTTCCGATTTGGCCCACCTAACTCGTCGACGTCTTCATTGGGGGCAAGGCGCGAAGAATGGCGTTCGTTGAAGCGGCCGAAGTGGCCGAAGTGGCCGAGCTTCCATCGTCATGGGAAACCTTCTTAACCTTGGACGGGACTCCTCTTGCGGGATTGTTGCGGGATTGGCATTATGTCGCAGAATATGCGGCGGTGCCGCCCATTTTTCCTTGGAAACCATGCGAAAGCCCGTGCAATGGCGAGTAGGTATCCCGGCGTAACGCTCGACCGTGGCCGATATTACTTCGTGAAGAGGGTTCCTCGGGAATTTTCCGGATTGGTTCTGGGCGCGAATGGAAAGCCTGTAAGTCAGGTCAGACACGCTTTGCGCACCGATTCCTTGCTGGAAGCCAACCGCAAGGCGGCCGAGGTCGAGCGCGAGATTCTGGCCGAGTGGGAAGCGCTTGCGGCCGGTCGGACGGCGGACGCGCATCGGCACTATGAGGCGGCGCGCAAGCTGGCCGCGGCGCGCGGCTTCCATTACATGCCAACGGCAGCGCTCGCGAGTTCCGACATAGACGAAATCGTTTCGCGGCTTCTCGCCCTGGCAAAGTCCGGCGGTGAGATCGCGGCCCCCGAAGTCCGGGCCGCACTTCTCGGCAACGTCGCCGAGGTTGCGCCGACCTTCGAGCAGGTTTTCGACGATTGGCGGGAAATGACCCGAACGGACCGTGCCGGCAAATCGGCGGCGCAGGCGCAGCGGTGGGAACGATCGCGCCGGCAGGCAATTGAGAGCTTCAACGCCGTTATCGCCAAAGATCTTCGCTTTCCTAGCAGCCCCTTGCCGGTGAACAAGATTGAGCGCGCGCACGCGCTGGCCTATCGCGAATGGTGGTCGAAGCGGATCGAGGCGGACGGCCTGACGGCCTCGGCCGCCAACCGGAATATCGGATACCTGTCGCGCATCCTGTCCGAGTGGTCGAAGCTGAAAGATCGCGAGATCGACAACCCGTTCGCCGGCCTGCGCCTCAAGGGTCGGGGTGACAATCGCACGCCGCCATTCTCGACGGAATGGATCGAGGACAAGCTTCTGGCGCCCGACGCTTTCGACGCCCTGAATGACGAAGCGCGCGACGTGCTGTTGATGATGGTCAACACCGGCCTGCGACCCTCAGAAATCACCGACGCCCCGCCCGCCGACTTCATGGTCGACGCCCCGATCCCGTTCTTTCGCGTCGCGCCGCATGGGCGCGAATTGAAGGTCGAGCACACCGAACGGGATATTCCGCTGACCGGCGTGTCGCTGGACGCCGCGAAGCGGATCGCCGAGCGCGGTGGCATCAAGAGGTATGCGCACAAGTCGAACGGCTGGTCGGCGGCGGTCTCAAAGCACCTGCGAGCGCACAACCTGCGCGAGACGGATCGGCATACGCCCTACTCGCTGCGCCACGCCCTCGAAGATCGGCTCCTTGAGGCCGGGATCGACGATCGCGTGCGCGCCGACATTCTCGGGCACCGCTATGCCCGGCCGAGATATGGGGAGGGCGGTGCGCTTAAGGGGCGTCTTGCTGCGCTTAGGAAGGTCGCGCTTCCGGATGCGGGCGACGACGATGCCATCGGCGACTAGGCCACGTCCGCTCTGATCGCCAGCACGCGCGCCAGTGCGTCCCGGTCACTCTTGCGACGTCTCGCTTCCTCTTCAAGCCGCTGGAACAACGGCAAGGCGTAGTGATCGCCCTCCTGAATGATGCGCGCGGCAATCCGCATCGCGCGGCCGAGGTCTTCATCCGAAGCCATGGATCACGCGACCGAAAAGGTTGCCTTGATGTTGTATCCTGCAAGCTTGTTGCGAAGCGTCGGGGCCGTGATCCCGAGGATATCCGCCGCCCTGGCGCGATTTCCTCCGGTCACATTGAGCGCGTGAACGATCACGGCGCGCTCGGCCTCCTTGATGATTTCCGCAAGCGCCCGGCCTTCGAGCTCAAGCGTAATGCACTCCCGATCGGTCCGCGCCTGTCCTGTGGTAGTCATTCCTTTGCCGTCCTTGCCAGTGAGAGGGAAGCACCACCAACCCCAAGCACAGGGTTAGACTTCGCAGTACATTCCCGCAACATTAAATCGAGCAACTTTGCGGAAAATACTATCATACAATGGTAGATCGTAGCGTAACCTTGAAAAGGTGACGTTACGTGGCGCAGAATGACACACACTTAGGAAAATATTCTTCCTTTTCCGACTCGGTTTGAGTATCCATTCCCGCAACAGATCCATGTAGACCGGACGCAACCCGACACATCGGAGGTTGCGGACATGCCAGTGACGGCACTTGCGGGGGGCACCTCTCTCGCGCACTTCAAGTTTTCCAACGCACGTCTTCTGACGTTCGTCTGCCAGATGGAATCGGCCGAACAACGCCGAGTCCATCTTTCCGTGGCGTCCGGGCTGGACCCGGCCGATCTGGCGCTTGCGATCGCCGCGGCCGTCGAGGCCGATTTCGCCACGCGCAACCCGCACGCGGACGTGCCGAGCCATGTCGCGACCGATGCCGGCCGCGAGTTCGTGCTCGGGCAGTTGGTGCCGCTGATCTCGCCGTTCCGGAGTTTCGTGCAATGACCGGGCGCGCGGTCGATGCCCGCCTGTCATCCCTGCGGCGCCCGCGCCTTCTGGTTCAGGCGGCCCGGCATGTCGTCGCCGAGGATCGCCGCCCCCGCCATCCCCTCACGGCCGCCCTTGAGATCGAAGCCGAGTGCGAGGACCGCCGCCGCGCCGGTGATCCGCTCTATTCCTCCCAAGTGCACGTCCTTGCCGTCGCAGACGTGATCCGCGCCGCCGCGTCCACGCGCGCCGATGGGCCTGCCGCGCTGTCCGTGATCCCCGGGGGGCTTGCGTGATGGCCGCGAAATTCCCCGTCCCGAACCGCCTCGCGGTGCCGGTTGTCCCGGCCGAATTTGCCGGATGGAAGGTCTGCCTTCCCGAGATCCGGGGCGAAGGGCTCCGACTGCGCGGTTACTCGCGCCACGTCACGGCGAAATGGAACCGCGCCGCCGAGGCCCGCAACCACGCCGCGGCCGAGTCCGCCCGCAACGCCCTGCTGAAAGTCTTTCACGCCCACGGCGCCGCCATGGCGCGCGCCCGGGGCGACCGTGCCAGCACGAAGCGGCGCCTCGAATTGATGCTCCATTTTCAGGCGAGGGAAGCGTGATGCCTGACCTTCGGATCAAGCCCACCTGGATCGAAAGCTATTTGCGGCACGTCGCCGGGGGCGAGGGCATCCGCGAGATCTCCCGCGCGACCGGCGTCCATCCGTCGACCGTGTTGCGCCGGGTCCGGCTTTGCGAGGATCTGCAAACCAGTCCGGAATGGTCGCTGGTGTTCGAAGCGCTGATCCGGGCGGCGCAGGCGCCGGCGAACGGCTTGCCGCGCGGGTATGGGCGCGACGTCCTGTTGCAGATGCTCGGAACGTCGATCGCAGACATGGGCGAGGCACTTGACGCCGTGCGCCATGCCGGTGCCGGCGCCGAGATCATCGTGTCGGATCAATACGCGCGTGCGGCGATCATGGCACGCGGCAAAACCTGCGGCGGGGTCGAAAAGCCCGTGGCGCTCGCGATGGTCCTTCTCGGCCTCGCCGCCGGCGCCGGGGCCGTAGGCGGGATTGCCCGGCTCGTCCTGACGGAAGCGGCGGCAAGTGTCGTCGTCGGGCGTCCGGCCCGCGCCGCGCCCGTTCCACCGTGCCACGCCGCCCAGCGCCGCACCGGGTTCCGGCGCTGGCCCGAGGGGGCCGAGCGGCTGCGCGCGCAACTCCCGAGCCGATTGACACATGAACAGCGCGCCGAGGCGTTCCGTCTGGCCGAGGCGTTCGCGCTCGACCCCGAAGACGCCGAGCGGACATTCCCGCGCGACGTTCTCGGCCGGGATCTGTCGACGGTGCTCAAACGCTACATCGTCGCCGGCGACGGGCTTGAGGAAATCGAGAAGTCCGAGGGTTGGCCCTGCCGGTCGGCAAAGCTCGTGCTCGCGATCGCCCTCGATCGCCTCGCCGCCTGGCGGTTGGCGCAATGAATGCCCCGGCAAAGCGCGCCTGCATGGTCTGCGGCCGGGCCGAGGCGCCGTGCTTCCTCGGCTGGCCGGGCTTTGCGGCGGCGCATCCGAAGCCAATTCGCGACATGCGCGCGCGCCACGTCGCGGCGTGCCGCAAGGCGGCCGAGGCCGGACAGCCCGCGCCGAAAGGTCCAGCCGACCGGCTGCGGATCTGCGCGTTCGGTGCCGAGTGCGAGGCGCAGGCAATCGCCCGGATCGAGCGTGCCGCCGGCGCGCCCTATCCCTTCACACCGCAGAACAAGCCGCTTGCGCCCCGCGTCGCCGAGATCCTCGGCCGACCCTCTGCGCCCGAGCGCCGCCCCGTTCCCAAAGGTCCCCAACCTGCGCCCCGGCAGGGCGCGCTTCTGTGAGGTTTCCCATGTCTGACGCTTCGCAACTCCCCGATCACCTGACGCCCACGGCAATCTGGACCGGCGGCGGGTTTCTCGACTTCGCCGACCCGCGCCCCGAGGCGATCCGGCTTGCCGACATTGCCGTCGGTCTTGCCATGAAACCGCGATGGGGCGGCCTTCTGCGCGATGCCTATTCGGTCGCCGAGCATTCGATCGCCGTCGCCCGCGTGGCGCGCCAGATCGCCCCGCCGGCGATGGATCTCGACCGGCTCGGGCTGCTGGCGCTGATGCACGACGCAACCGAAGCCTTCATGTCGGACGTCTCGACCCCGCTCAAACGGCTTTGCCCCGATTATCGCGAAATCGAGCACCGGCTCGACGCCGTGATCGCCCGCCGCTTCGGCCTGACCGAAACCGTCGATCCCGAGACCCTGTGCGACATGCGCATGATCGTTCGCGACGCCGACAGGATCGCGCTGTCGTCGGAATGGCATGAGTTCGGCCCGCGCGGCGTCGCGCTTCCCGGCGTCCCCGCGCCCCAGCGAACTGGGGTCTTCCGGTGTCGCTATGACGCCGCCTGGTCCTTCGTGACCTTCGCCGCCGAATGGGGGCTCGCCGCGGAACGGGACGCCGCCCTGCGCGCGCTTTGGGAGGTCTCACGATGACACCCCTTCCCGCCGACGTCTTCGATCTCTGGGCGACCCTGTTCGGGCAGCGCGCCGTCGCGGCGCTGTTTGTCCGGCTGTCGCCCGTATCCCACAAATTCCAGCCGCGGAGGTCCTGACATGGCAGCCCGTCCCGCCGTTTCCGTCACGCCGAAGGGCGCAATCCTTCTGGCAATCGGTTCTCACGACATGCTCACGCCCGGCGAGGCGGCGCGCCTTGCCTCGGACCTGATGCAAGCCGCCGTCGAGGCATCGGGCGTGCGCCCGCCCGATCTGTTCACCGCGAAAGCCGAAGAACCGATCGAGTTCCGATCCCGCCGCACGCCCGGCTGGGTGCGGATCGGGGAATGTGTCGACGCCTTCCGCGCCGGCTGCGTGTGATCCCATGGCGCTGTCCGACGACGTGAAAGCGGCGGTCTCGCTGTGGGCCGAGGCCGACAGGGTTGTGACATGGGACCGGCACAAATCCGCGCCGGACCGCGGCGACTGGTGGGCGCCATGCCCGCTGCACGGCGAGGACACGGCGTCGTTTCACGTCACCGAAAAGGGCGGCAAGGGCGGGGTCTTCCACTGCTTCGGCTGCGGCGCGAAGGGCAGCGTGATCGACTTCGTGATGGCCCGCGACGGGCTCGGCTTTGTCGAGGCGGTCAAGCATCTGTCCGACGGCGAGGGGTTGGCGCGCAAGCCTGACCCCGAGCGCGCCCGCCGACTCGAGTCCGAGCGCCGCGCCCGGCGCGCGGCGGCCGAGGCTGCGGCGGGACGCGAGGCGCGCCGCCGGCTCGATCTGGCCTGGACGATCTGGCGCGCGGCCTCGGCCGACGATCCCCGCCTTGCCGCCTATCTGGCGGGCCGTGGCGTCCGGCTCGATCCGATCGGCGGCGTGCCGCCCTCGCTGCGGTTGCACGCCGATCTGACGGCCTTCTCGCCCTCGGGCGAGGTCCTTCACCGCGGCCCCGCAATGGTCGCGTTCATCGGCCGGCGCCGGTTCTTCGGCGTGCACCGGACATGGGTCGACGGCCCGGCCCGGGCGCGCGATGCGGCCGGCCGCAAGGTGCCGAAACAGATGCTTGGCCTGACCGGCGAGATTTTTGGGCAGCCGATCATGCTGACGCCCGGCGGTGGCGATCTGATGATCGTCGGCGAGGGGATCGAGACGACGCTTGCCGGGCTGTCGGCATGGCGGCTGCGCTTTCCCGCGGCGCAGGTCTCGGCCGAATGCGCCATGACGCTCGGCGCGCTCGCCGGCCCCGAGGATCACGCGCACCGCCCCGGAAGGCCCGGCCGAAGCGGCAAGCCGTTGCCGTCGCCGCGCCCCGATTTCAGCGCCGCCCGACCCGGATGGCTGCCGCCAGAAGGCACCGCCGAGGCGATCATTCTCGCCGATCCGTCGACGAAATGCCCCGAAACCGCCCGGCTCCATGCGGAGCGGGCGCAAGCGAAAACCGCCCGCCACGTCCGCCGGGTGCGCCTCGCCGTCCCGCGTGGGCGGTGGGATCACGACGACGATTTCGCGGACCTTGCCAAGCTTGGAGAGTTTTAAATGGGAACCCACGTGTTTCACAGACCGATCCCGCGCGCGGCCGGAACCGACTGGCGCGCCTTGACGGGCTATCCTCCGGAACGGCTTGAGGCGGCAAGAAAATGTCTCGAAATCGCGGCACGGCTTCTCGATCGGGAGGCCGATTGCCGCCGCCGTGGCTGGAACGCCGAGGCCGATCTTTGCAGCGAACTTGCCGGGCTCTGCGGCGATCTTGGCGACAGGATCGTCGGTGTTCGGGGGCGCGGCCAATGACGGCGCTCGTCGATCTGTTGGGGGTCGATCCGCTCGGCTTCCCCTGCATTCCGGCGGGCAACCTCGGCGCTGCATTCGCGCGGGCCGACAAGCCCGTGATGGCGCCGCGGACCTGTGCGACGGGGTTCGAGCCCGAGACGCCGGGCGCGCTGGCGGCCTTGCTGCGGCATGATCCGGACCGCGAGGAATGGGTGCAATTCGTGATGCGCCGGCGGCATCTGTGGGGCGAGGCGACGTTCGTCGCCCCGCGCCACGGGGTCTGCGCCCCGTACATTCCCGACACGCCGGCACCGGCGGCAGCCGTCCTTCTGCTGTCCGCGCTGCTGTTCGTCGCCCTGTTGCGTCGCGGGGTGCGTCATGGGTAAGCGATCGAGCTTTGCGCGACGCCCGCGCGACTTCTATCCGACCCCGCTCGACGCGATCCGGCCACTTTGCCCGTGGCTGCCGCGTGGCGCGCGATATGTCGAGCCCTGCGCCGGCGCCGGCGATCTGGTCGCCGGCCTGCGAGCGCTACGCCCGGACGTCCGGTGCGTCCATGCCTCCGACATTGAACCGAAGGCGCCCGGCATTGGCCGGGCGGATCTCGGCGCGCCGATGCCGCTCGCCGATGTTGATTTCTTCATCACGAATGGCCCATGGCCACGGCCGGGCGGCTTTGGCGAGCCGGTGCTCGGGCAGATCCGGCATTTCACGGCCTTCCGGCCTGTGTGGCTGTTGCTGGCAAGCGACTTCGCGTTCAACGGATATTTCGGCGAGGTCGAAGCGATTTGCCGGACGATCGTCGCCGTCGGCCGCGTGTCATGGGAGGGCAACGGGCAGGCCGGAAAGGAAAACGCGGCGTGGTATCTGTTCGACGCCGCACACCGCGACGGCCCGTCCTTCAAGGGGCGATCGCCTGACCATGCGGCACGGCTCGACGGGGGTCCGGCATGACGGATTTCCGCAACCTTCCACTTCCGGCGTTTCCGGTCGGCGCGACACTCTGTTCCGGCATCGGAGCGCCGGAAGAAGCCTGCCCTGAAATCGACTGGCGGTTTGCGTCCGAGATCGCAGTATTTCCCCGGGCTGTCCTGATGCAGCGTTTCGGGTTCTCCGACCCGGCCGGGCACAATCAGGGCGAGCGCCTGTTGTGGGGCGACATGGCCGGGGTAAGCCCCGAGACATTCCGCGCGCACGGCTTGCCGCTGCCCGACGTCCTGGTCGCCGGGACGCCCTGTCAGGCGTTTTCGCTCGCCGGGCACCGCGCCGGGCTCGACGATCCGCGCGGCAACCTTACCCTGAAATACGTGGAAATCTGCCATGCCATCCAAGACGCAAAACCCGACGGGCGACTCTTCACGGTCTGGGAAAACGTGCCCGGCGTCCTCTCTGACCGGACAAACGCCTTCGGCTGTTTGCTGGCCGGACTCGTCGGCGGCGACGAACCATTGCGAACACCTGACGGCAAGAGCTGGCCCGGTGCGGGCATGGTTGCCGGGCCGCGCGGGCGCGCCGCGTGGATTGTTCGCGACGCTCAACGTTTCGGATGCGCCCAACGCCGCCGCCGCGTGTTCCTTGTCGCAAGTCTTGGAGACGGGCCAGATCCCGCCGCAGTACTATTTGAGCGCGACGGCCTGCGCGGGGATTCTGAGGCGCGCCGAACGGCGCGGAAAGCGGCTGCATCCGCTGTTGCGCGCGGCGCTGGAATCGGTCGCGAGATCGGCCCCGCCGGCGTGATCTCGACGTCCGGCGAGGTTTCGCACTGCCTCAATGCTGGCGGAATGGGGCGGATCGGCCTGGAATCCGAAACGATGGTCGCGTTTTCATCGAAGGATTACGGCGCCGATGCGCACGAAACGCTTGCACCGACGCTGCGGGCTGGCGGGCATACGTCGAGCCATGCAAACGCCGGGATTCCGCCGGCGATTGCCGGTGTCATCCCCTTCGATACAACGCAGGTCACAAGTCCGATCAACCGGACGCGAACAGTTCCCGACGCGCCCTGTCACACCCTTGCATCGGGAGGGCATCCACCGGCCGTCTCCTATTCTGCAACGGTCTCGCCTACATTGCGGGCTGGCGGAAACCGCACCGGCGGCGACCGTCCGCCCGGCACCGACGTCGATACGTGCGATTCCCTGATCGTTGAGGCGCCCCATTTTTTCGTCCGCCGCCTGATGCCGGTCGAATGTCACAGGCTGCAAGGCTTTCCCGACGATCATTGCGCAATCGAGTGGCGCGGAAAGGTTGCGCCGGACGGGTTGCAATACAAGGCATTGGGCAATTCGATGGCGGTCCCGGTGATGCGCTGGATTCTCGCCCGCGCGCTCGGTTTGCCGCATGAGCTCCGGCCCTTCACCGGCGGGCCGGTGTGACGTGGGCCGGCGTGAGAGGATCGCGGCGAAGATCGCCGCCCGCACCGTCTGCGTCGCGGAAACCGGGTGCCTTGTCTGGACCGGGCCGACGTCCGGCGGCGGCCGGGGCGGCGGGTATCCGAGGATGAGCATGGACGGCGCGACGGTCGCCGTTCACCGCGCGAACTGGATCAACGAAAACGGGATCATCCCGCCCGGCAAGCAACTGGACCACGTTTGCCGCAACAGGCTTTGCGTCGCGGTTGAACACCTTGAGCTGGTGACGCCGCGCGAGAACTGCCGCCGCCGCGAGGCTGCGAAGGGGTAGGAATGGGAATTGCCGACGACATGCTCGCCGAGGTCCGCGCGGCGGCCCTCACGATGCCCGAACGCCTTGAACTTGAACTGAACGATTCCGACAATGGCGCCCGGCTTCTCGCCGTCTATGGCGACGATCTGGTGTTCGTCGATGGCAAGGGCTGGGCGGTGTGGGACGGGAAACGATTTTCATTCCGCTCGGGGGCGCTTGCCGCGATGGAAATGGCCGACAAGCTGCGTGAGATCGTTGTCGAGGAGGCAATGTTCGCCCGGCGCAGCGCCGAGTTTTCGGATTGGGAGGTCGCCAAGTTCAGGGCCGAGGAAGCCAAGAAACGAACGCCGGCCTTTTTCGCCACAGACGAAGACGCGCGCGACGCCATGCGCGCCGAGCTTTCCAGCCGGCTCAAGGCGCACGCCACGAAATGCGGAAATCTCGACAAGCAGAAAAAGGCGCTTGAGGCGTGCGAATGGCGCCGCAGGGCGGAAATCGACGACATGGATTCCGACCCCTACGCCTTCGTTTGCGAGAACGGGCAGATCGACCTTCGCGCCGCGGCCAGATTCAAGCGCACGCCCGGCATGAGCCACGCCGAGGTCGCGGCCGAGCGGGCAAGGTGGCTGCGCGCGACCGACCGTTCCGCCCTGCCCTCGCGCTGTGCCGGCGTTCCGTTCGATCCGTCTGCGAAATGCCCGCAATGGGAGGCGGCAATCGAACTGATCCTGCCGGTTCCCGAGATCCGGGCTTGCGCGCAGCGGATCTTCGGCGCCTGCCTGCTGGGCGAGAACACGGCGCAAATCTGCGTCCTGCTGCGCGGCCCGGGCGGCAACGGCAAGTCGACGGTTCTCAATCTGCTGCAACACGTCCTCGGCAACCGGGACGGATACGCGGCCGCCTGCAAGGTCGAAATGTTTCTCGACGTCGGCAAGGAAAGCTCGGGCGGCCCGACAGCCGAGGAAATCCACCTTCCCGGCGCGCGCGCCTATATCGCGACCGAGCCGGCCGCGCGCGACGTGCTGTCGGCGAAAAAGATCAAGGGCCTGACGGGCGGCGACCGGCGCATGTCGCGCGGCCTCAATTCGCCGTTCTTCTTCTGGACGCCGCGGGGCATTCCGCTGATCTCCTGCAACCGGACACCGAAGATCAAGGACGAAGACGAAGGGACGAAGCGGCGGCTTGTCTTCCTGCCCTTCGACGTCAACCTGCGTGCCCTGCCGATCGAGAAACAGCGCCCGCAAGCCGAGGTCGAGGCGGCGCTCCGCGCCGAGGGATCGGGCATCCTGAATTGGCTTCTCGACGGCTTTGCCGCCTTCGTGGCCCGAGGCGTCGACATGCCCGAGCAAATGAAGACACTCAAGGCGAGCCTGCTTGAAAGCGCCGATCCCGTTGGCGTCTTCATCGCCGAAATGACCACGCCAAGCGCGAAGGACCGGCTCAACGTGACCGAGTTCTACAAGGTTTATGAGCGCTGGTGCGACGTCGAGGGCCGCGCGCTCTATCAGCCGAAGACCGTCGGCGACGTGATGGTCGAAAAGGGATTCGAGCGCACGAAATACTGCGGCCGATCGTGCTGGCGGGGCCTGTCCTGGTCGGAGCTGGCGCGCGATCTGGTGCGCGAGGTTCTGGATTACGACCCGGCACCGCCGCCCGAGGAACCGGAACAGCCGCCGTTCTAGGGGGCCGGGATGATTTGTTGCCTCCCCGCGCCCCTGTGGCCCGCGAGCCGCCTCCCTTGCCGCCCCTTGCCCACGGCCCTCCCGCGCGCCCCGCGCCCCGCGTTTGGGGATCTGGGGAGGGGCTTCCCCAAACCTCCCCAAAAGGGAGCGGGGGAAGGGGAAGCGGACGCCGCCTTGTCGGCGGCGACGCCATTCCCGGGCGGAAATGTTGCAAAATTGCCCAGCGCTTCGTTCGGCTACCTCCCTAACCTCCCCAACACTTCCCCAACTTTTTCTCTCCTAACTTATTGAAAAATAACAACCTAGGGAGGTTAGGGAAGTTAGGGAGGCTACAACGCACATTAAAAACTTTGCTGACACTGAAAATTCTGAGGAATGGAAAATGGCTTCCCTTCCTCCCCAACCTCCCCAGATCGAGGAAAGAGACCATGCCAGACGCCAAGTCCGCCGCCGACAAACGCAACCGCAAGGCCGCCGCGGCATCGCTTCCGCCGTTCCCGTGGCAGACCGAAAGTGCGGGTCGCCCGCTGGCCCGCCGGCCGGTCGAGCGCGCCCAGATCGTCGAGGAACAGGTCGCCGACGACGGCGAGATCGTCGAGCGGCGCGAAAGCGTCTGGCGCGTGGGGTCGCCGCGCATCCTCGGCGCGATGACCTGCGACCGGCGCCACGCCCTTGAGACATACGCGGCGACGGTCGAGCGGATCGGCGCGTCGGGCGGCACGGTCGATCCGACGTCGGCGGGGCGGTCCGGTGCGCCCGCCTGCGGCCCGTCCGTCGCCAAGCTTGCCGCGGTCGAGTGGGTGGCGACTGCCGACTCCCGCATCGCCCGCGTGGGCCTTGGCGTCGGCACCGGATGCAACGGCCGCGACCTGGCCCGCTGGATCGCTGTCGACGGGCTGTCAGGCGTTGCCGTGCTGCGCCGGCTCGGGGTCGAGCGTCCGACGCGCCGGGTTTCCTCGCGCCTCGCCCGCGCGCTGTTCGCCGTCGCGGACATTCTGGCAGAGTGTTGCGCGAGTTCCCGGGGGAGTCCTGTTGCGGAAAATCACGCAACACCGCGGCAGGCCGGTGTATAGGAGATTCCATAGTCGGAGACGTGGGCGGATCGGCGTCCCGCCTTGCCGGGCTCTTTCGTTCCAGTTGCATCGTTGATCCTGTGAAGGGCGGGCCGATCGTGCCGCCCTTCTTTTTTGGAGGATGGTCCATGCCGATCGTGCACAATATCGCGGATCTTGAGCGTGGGCTTTCGGACATTGCGCGTAAGCAGATCCCTTTTGCCGTGTCGGTCGGGATCAATGACACGCTGTCCGATGTGAAGAAGAACACCGACAAGCGCATGGCTCGGATACTCGATCGGCCGACGCCCTTCACCCTGCGGGCGTTCCGGATCAAGCGGTCGAGCAAGCGTAAGCTCGGCGGGTCGGTCTATGCGCAGGAGGCGCAGGCAAGGTATCTGCGCTTTGCCGAGGATGGCGGCGAGCGGCGCCCGGATGGCGCGGCGATCGTGATCCCGGTTCGGCAACGGCTGAACAAGTATGGCAACATGCCGAAAGGGGCGATCAAAAAGGCGATCGCGCGCGCCGACACCTTCGCCACGGCGAAGGGATCGCGCCTTTCCGGCGGCGTCTATCGCCGCACCAAGCGGGGGTTGCAGATGGTGGCGGCCTTCGTCGGGTCGGCAAGCTATGCCGAGCGGCTGAAGTTCGACGACACCGCAAACAAGACTGCACTTGCACGGTTCGCGGTGAACGTCGAGAGGGCGATGGTCCGGGCGTTCAAGTCCGCGAAATAGGCCGCTTGGGTCCTTCCCGACCGCAACGCAACGCGGGTAATTCGCGCCGCGGTTCGTGCGGGTATTTTGGGTTTTCGGCGGCTTGCGCTTTGGGTTGCTGTTTTTGTCGCCCTTGGCTGGCGGAGTTGCGTGGGTCTGGTCGAGGCGGTGTGCGAGGGGTTTTGAAATGACAGATCCGGCCGAGGGCGACGGCCTTCGGCCGCTGACGGATGGCGAGGCCGCGCTTGTGGCGCGGTATCCGTTGCCCGAGGGCGCGGTCGACGTGCTGCTGAACCGGGCGCAACTTGCGGTCGCGCTCGACGTCTCGGAAGTCACCATTACGAACTGGACGCGGCGCGGGCTGCCCTTCGAGTCCGAGGGGACGAACGGCAAGGCGTATCAGTTTCGACTGTCGATCGCACACGCCTGGAACAAGGAACGTGTCGAGGGAGAGCGGGCGCGGGATCAGGCGGCCGAGCAAGCTGCCCAACAGATGCGGCTTGCCCTGGTCGGCGAAGACGGGCTGTCGATCAAGGCCGGGCTTTCGCGGCGAGAGCATCGCGAGCAACTGGAGCTTGAGCATGCTGCCGCCGTGGCGGCGCTCGATCGCAAGGAACTTGTCAAGCGCGTTGAGGTTGTCGGCGCGTTCGAGGAAGTGTTCGCCGCGTTGCGCGACGCGCTTGACGCCCTGCCGGATCGGCTCGCACGCGAGCTCGGGATCGGCGGCGCCGAGGTCGAGGTGATCGAGCGGGCGTGCGACGACGCCCTTTCGGGGGCAGTCGCGAAGGTCGAGGGGCTGATCGGGCAGGATGGAACAGGGGGCCTTTGACATTGCGCCGCTGCCCGGCTGGGCGCGGGTCGACGACGCGATCGCCGAGGCATTGCCGAACCTGAAACCGCACGGCCGGGTGCGTGTGACCGAGGCGGCGGCGCGACGGAAGATCGAAAGCGGTGGCCAGTGGGTGCCGTGGCGCCCGGACGTTGCGCCCTACATGAACGAAATCGGCGATCTCGTGACGTCGCGCCGGTTCGACTCGATCGGCGTCGTCGGCCCGGCGCGCTGTTCGAAGTCGGAAGGCGCGCTTATCAATCCGCTGGTGCACGCGATCCTTGAACGGCCCCGCGTGGTCGCCGTGTTCTCGCCGACGCGCGACGCCGCGAATGAATGGAGCATTGGCGCGCTCGACCCGCTGATCGAAAATTCGCCGGATCTTCGCGAGCGGCTGCTTACGGGCAAGGGCGCCGACAATGTGTTCACGAAGAAATTCCGGGGCGGCTGTCGTGTCACGATCGACTGGCCGGTGAAGTCGAAGCTCGCACAACGCTCGATCGACCTTGTGATCGGGACCGATTACGACGCCTTCCCCGAAGACGTCGGCGGCGACGCCGATCCGTTCACGTTGATGCGCAAGCGGACGGAAAGCGCGCAATCGCGCGGCATGACGGTTGTCGAAAGCTCGCCGCGAAAGCCGGTGCTAGATGAAAACTGGACGGCGAAGGCGCCGCACGAGGCGCCGCCGGCAGAGGGAATTGCCGCGATCTTCAACGCCGGATCGCGTGGCCGGCTTTACTGGACCTGCCCGCATTGCGGACAGATGTTCATTCCCGAGTGGGAAACGCTCGACTATCCGGAAGACGGATCGCCCGAGGAACGGGGTGCGGGGGCGCATATGGTCTGCCCGCACAACGGTTGCGTGATCGAGCCCCGGGCGAAGGTCGATCTGAACCGGGGCGCGCAATGGCTGCATTGGAACGGCGGAACCGAGCTTGTCCCGATCGGGGATCTGACCCGGCTTGTCTCGACGGCGAGCTTCTGGATTCCGGGGCCGGCTGCGGCGCTGGCGCCCTGGTCGCGGATCGTGTCGCGCGTGCTGGCGGCCGAAGACGCCTATCGGATGACGGGCGGCGAGAAGGCATTGCAGGCGGCGCACAACATCGAACTTGGCCGATCCTACCTGCCGCGGGCGCGCGTCGCCTCGCAAGGTTTGACGCCGGACGTGCTGCGCAAGCTTGCGAGCCTTCACGCCTGGCAGGTTTGCCCGGCCGGGACGCGGTTCGTCACGATCGCCGTCGACACGCAAGTCGGCTGGTTCGCGGTACAGGTCGAGGCGTGGCTTTCGGACATGGAGCGTGTCGTGATCGACCGTTTCGACATTACGGCGCCGCCGGACGGCGCGGAACGGCGGCTTGAGCTTGGCAAGCGTGGCGAGGATTGGGTCGTTCTGGAAACGCTCGCGTCGCGCGCCTATCCGGTCGAGGGGGCGGATTATGCGCTGACGCCGATCGGCATCGCCGTCGACGCGGCCGGCGAGGCCGGCGTGACGCCGAACGCCCGCGCCTTCTGGCGCCGGATGAAACGAAAGCACCGCGGCCCGCTCTATCACCTTGTCCGCGGCCGGCCCGGGGACAACGTGAAGCGCGCGGCCTTCGGGTATCCGGACACGGCGCACAAGGGGAAGGATCACGTTGCGCGCGATGTTCCGTGGATCTGGGTCGGGACCGACCGGCTGAAAGACGAAGTATCCGCGTCGCTTCTGCGCGAGGGTGCGGGCGCGCGCAAGTTGCATGTCTCGACCCACGCGCCCGAGGCCGTGTTCGACGAAATGGCGTCGGAGCGGCGGGAGGTAAAGGGGTGGAGGCCACGGCCCGGCGTCAAGCGCAACGAGTCCTTCGACTGTTCGGTTTACGCGCTGGCGATGGTGATCGCGCTCGAGGCCGAGGCGATCAATTGGGACCGGCCGCCGAAATGGGCCGTGTGCAGCCCCGACAATATGCGGGCGGTGCCGATCGAGGCGCCGGACGCGCGCGAAGCGCCGGGCGATCCGGCGCCCGTGGCGAAGAAAAGGGGCCGACGCGGCTGGTCTGTCAGGGGTGGCAAAAGTTCGTGGTGAGACCGGGAGCGGCGCTGTCTAGAAACTCATTGGCCAAATCTTTGATAATCGACACCGTGACTCGAAGGCAGGACGCTTCCGTTCGCTGCGACTGGCGCCAACGACCGGGGAGTGGCCAATCTTACCATTTGTTTACGGACCGCTCCCGAGGTGAGACAAAAACGGCCGCTTCAGTCTCCTTCCATCTACTTTGATCGGGGGCTCTTCTGCCCAAACTGTTCGCGGAACATTTTCTCCATGCTGTCGATCGTCCAGGTAGTGGCGGTGGCTTCCCGGATGGTGTAGCCAACTATGCGCTTCGTCCGGTCGATGTCCTCTTTCAGCTTTTCCAAGTCTTCCTTCGTGACCGTCCGGCCTTCGACATCGTCAATTTTTTTCTTGAGATGGTCAAAGGATTTCTCGATCGCCGTAGGACCCCCTCCCCCTTCGGGAAGCAGCAATTCTTCTAGCATTTTAATGCGGTGCTCAAGGTCTTCCAGTTCCTGGTCGGTCATGTCCCTATCTCCTGTCATTCTCGCACGCGGCATCTCCCAGCCGTTCGGCGAGGGCGCAAAATTTGTCATATGAAACATCCCGATTATTTGACCCGATAGCAAATGTTAACAGAGAAAAAGCCGCAAGAGCCGCAAAATAGTATCGGTTCGCTCGACCATCCCTCACCTTTTTTTTATCCAGTTCATCTGTGAGGGCCACGCCCTCTTTTGTTGTATCGTATAACCAGTTAGTGAGGAAAAAATCGTAGAACGCTTTTAGCGCTGAGACGAGGAAAACCACGAGCGCGAGCCACTCGGCAGTTGAGACATACATTGCCGTTTCTCTTTCCTTGAAAATGCTACGGTCAGAATGGCAAGAGTTGGACCCCGCTGTCCAGTGCTCGACGGTGCAATCGCGGTAATCCAAAACGTTCGTTTGTGCCTCTGGCTGGGGCGAGATCTGCTTTAAAAGAGTCAAGCGGGTCAGAACCTTAGGCTAAAACACACCGACTTATCACAGGTTTATGGTCCAGTGGCGTGGTGGCCGCTGGCATCCTCCGCCGCCGCAGCCATTCGGTTTGGTTTGCGAATTTATCAAAAGGCTCGGCCCAGACAATCACTGCGCGGGGTGCGTAAATTTGATTCGTCCACTGGGGTCGGATCTGGTGAATACCGCCAACCCACTTACAGCGAGGTAAGACCATGCGAGATCCGTTCACGACGGACCCGACAAGCCCCTATTTTGGCGGCGTCACCAGATCGTGCGCCGATCTGGTTCCGGTCTATCCCTCCGACGACGCGGGGCTCGGGTTTACCGCAACTGGTCTGTTCGCGACCCGTGGCGGGTTTGCCACGATCGAAACGGCCGCCGGCACAACGCGGACGATCGAGATCGCCGGCGGCGGGTCGGAAATCCTTGTGGGTGTGAGCCGGGTTTTCCTGACCAGAACGGCGCGCTCGAATGAGGCCGACCCGTCCATTCAGGCCGACCCGACACAGCCCGATTATGAGCCGTGGCTTTTCGCAATGAAGGCTTATCGCGGCTGATCGCAATCGCCTGACAGGAGGCACGCCACATGGCAATGAGCAAGAACCGGGCCGAGATCCTTGGAAACGTCGGGGACGAACCGCAGATCCGGACATTCCAGAATGGCGGCAAGGTCGCAAACCTGAGCGTCGCCACGTCGCGGCGGTGGAAGAACAGGCGCACCGGCGAGGTCGAGGAACGCACGGAATGGCACCGCGTGTCCGTCACCGCCGACCATCTGGTCGAGGTCGTGCGATCCTGGGTGCGCAAGGGCGACCGGATCATGATCGAAGGCCGCCTTGAGACCCGCAAATGGCAGGATCAGAACGGCGTCGATCGGTACACAACGGAAATTGTCGTCGCACCATTCGAGGGTGACTTGATCGCCCTCGGCCGCGCCGAGCGCCGCGAGGGGGACAGCGGCGGGACCGGCAGCGGATATGGTGGCGGCAATGGTGGCGGGGCGCGTGGGGATGGCGCCCCGCCGGCCGGCGGCGACATTGACGACGAAATCCCGTTCTGACGGGCGTTCGCTGGCGGTTCGGATTGTTCCGGCGGGCGCGCGAGATAGAGGCGGGGCGCGGCCCCGTCCGGCTTTATCCTTAAACCGGAGGGCGTGACGCATGGTCGACGCACCGCCGCCGCGGCTGACCGCTGGCGATTCATGGGGCTGGACGGCTCCGCAGGCATTCGCCGCCTATCCGCCGCCCGACTTCGCGCTGTCCTATTCCTTCCGGCCCGAGGCGGGTGGCGAGATCCTGACCGCTGTCGCGACCTGGGGCGACACCTATTCGGTGTCGCTGCCGGCGGCGCAGACGGCGCCGCTTGCCCCGGGCCGGTATCTGTGGGCGGCGGTGGTCGAGAACGATGCGACCGGGGCGCGGATCACACTCGGCCGTGGTGCGATCGAGGTCGAGGCCGACCCCATGGCGTCGACGCAGGACACGCGATCGAGTGCGGCGCGCATCCTGGCTGCGATCGAGGATCTGATCGCCGGCCGGGTGAACAAGGACGCCGAAAGCTATTCGATCGAGGGCCGGTCCCTGACCCGGACGCCGATCGACGGGCTGATCCGGCTTGAGGGTATTTTCCGCGCCCGGGTTGCGGCCGAGCGCCGCCGGGCTGCCGGCCAGTCGCCCTTTGAAATTCGGAGGGTTTCGCGTTGAAATTTCCGTTGTTCTGGCGCCGCCGGGCCGCGGCCGCCCCGCGCGCCGAACCGCCGCTTGCCAGCCGGTCCTTCAAGGCCGCCTATCCGTCTCGGCTGGTGAAGGGATTCCAGCCCTTCAACATCGCAACGCCGCGGGCCGACACGCGCCGCGAGATCCGCGGCCTTGTGAGCCACGCGCGCCATGCGGCGCAGAATTTCGACCATGCCGCCGCCTATGAAATGCTGATCCGGCGCCATGTGATCGGCCCGGACGGCATTCGGCTGCAAATGGACGTGCGCGAGGATGACGGGCGCAAGGACAAGCTTGCGAATGCCCGGATCGAAAAGGCGTGGAACGATTGGGGGCGGTTCGGATCGCCGACGCCCTGCGGGCGGCTGTCCTGGTGGGACGTCGAGAAACAGGTCGCGACGGCGATCGCCCGCGAGGGCGGGGCCTTTATCCGGCTGCACCGCGGCAGGAAGGGCGGGGGCTACGGGTTGCGGGTCGAGCCGATCCCGTTCGACTTGCTCGATCTCGACTTGACGATGCGGCTTTCCGGCGGCGGCTGGATCGAGAGCGGGATCGAGTTCGACGGCGACGGCCGGCCTGTTGCCTATCATTGCTGGACCGCCACGTTTGACGCGGCATCGCTGACCACGCGGCGGCGGGTCCGGCATCCGGCGGCCGACATGTTGCACGTCATGGCGTCGGAGGAAATCGGCGCGGCGCTTGGCGTGCCGCGCTCGAAAACGGCGCTGCGATTGATGAACATGGGCGAGGCGTATCGGGAAGCCGGGCTTGAGGCCGCGCATTTCGGCGCGGCCGCGATGCTGTTTTTCGAGAATGTCGACAGCTCGGGCGAGCTGGTCGGCGGCGACCCGGACGGCGATGATGACGGCCCGCCAATCGACAAGATCGAGGCCGGGACGATCATCGACTTGCCGCCCGGCAAGACCGCCAAGTCGCATACGCCGGCCTATCCCGAAGCGGCAGCGGCGCCGTTCATGCGGCTCATGCACCAAAGCGAGGCGGCGGGGCTTGGCGTGTCTTACGAAACGCTGACGTCCGATCTGTCGGGGGCAAACTTTTCGAGCCTTCGGTCGGGCAAGTCGGAAGAGCGCGACGAATGGCGGATGCTGCAACGCGCCGTCTTCCAGTCCTTACACGATCGGGTGTTCCGCGAGTGGCTTCCGGCCGCGATCGCCATGGGGAAGGTCGGTCTTCCGCTGGTCAAGCTCGACAAGTTCCTGGCGCAGACCTGGCGCCCGCGCGGCTGGGAAAGCGTCAATCCGAAGGATGACGCGGCGGCGGCCGAAACCGATCTGCGGCTCGGGCTGCGGTCGCGGCGCGAGATCATCGCCCGGCGGGGCAGCGATTTCGACGACGTCTTGCAGGAACTGGCCGACGAACGCGACGCGATCGAGGCGGCCGGCATGTCGGCCGGCACGTCGGAGGAAGCGATCGCCCGCGTCTGGGCGCCAGATCCACCGGAGGGGAAGACATGACGTTTCAAGTTGCCGCCCGTGCCTTTCGCGCGGGCGAAATCGTTCGGGCCGGTCCCGAAGACGACCTGATCCGCGACGATCCGTCGAGCGAGGTCGAGATTTCGTTTTCGTCCGAGGCGCCGGTTTCGCGGTTCGATTGGCATTCCGGCAAGGACTATGCCGAGGTTCTGGGGCACCGCGACGGCGAGGTCGATCTCGCGCGGTGCAACGCCGGCACCGCGCCCTTACTGAAAGATCACGACGCACGACTCGATTCCCAGATCGGAAAGGTTGTCCGGGCGTGGCTCGATGGCGGGAAGGGCCGGGCGATCGTCCGGTTTTCCGACACGCCGTCTGCGAAGGATGTTCTCGCGCGGGTGCGCGCGGGGGACGTGTCTTGCGTGTCGGTTGGCTACCACATCACGCAAGCGGTTCGGGACGGCGAGGCCGATGGCCTTCCCGTCATTCGGGCGACCCGCTGGGCGCCTTTCGAAATCTCGTTCGTCGCCGTTCCGGCGGATCTGTCCGTTGGCTACGGCCGGTCCGACGGCGGCACCGGCGAGACCCTGACCATTTCCGAAAATTCCCGAGAGGAAACCGACATGCCGAAAGACGTTGAAACCGGCGCCGAGGGCACCGAAACCCGCACCGTTCCTGCCGCGCCGAAGTCCGACCCGGCGGCGGATCTGCAACGCGCGCTTGCCGATGATCGCACGCGCGCGGCCGAGATCGACGCCATGGGCACGCGCTTCAATGTGCCGGCCGAGAAGATCGCCAAGGCGAAAAGCGACGGCATGTCCGTCGACGCCTTCCGCGGCGTGGTACTCGACTACATGGGTTCGCCCGATGCTGAGGCGACCCGCGCCGGCGCGACCATGATCGGGCTGACCGACAAGCAGACGCGCGACTTCTCGCTGGTGCGCCTGTTGCGTCATCTTGCGACCCCGGACAGCCGGGAATTTCGCAAGGCGGCCGGTTTCGAGATCGAAGCCGTCGCGGCGGCGACCGAAACCCACAAAGGGCAGGTTCGCGGCGTCGTGATCCCGGCCGACGTGACCCATGCGTCGCTCAAGCGCGCATCGGATCAGATCGTCGGTACGCCCGGCGTCACCGCCGCCGGCGGCGCCGTGGTCGATACGACGCTCCTGTCGGGCAACATGATCGACATTCTTCGCAACACCGGCGTTCTGTCGAAGCTCGGCACGCGGGTCTTTGCCGGCCTGACCGGCGACGTGGCGTTCCCCAAGCAACTGTCGGACGTCACGGCCTACTGGATCGGCGAGGATGGCGGGCCGACGCAAAGCGGCATCACCTTCGGGCAAGTGAAAATGACGCCGCATACGGTCGCGGCGCTGAACGAGATCAGCCGCAAGCTGCTCATTCAGGATTCCGTCGACGTCGAAGCCTATGTGCGGGCCTCGATCATGGCCAAGATCGCGCTGGCGGTCGACAACGCCGGTCTGAACGCCGACGCCGATCCCGACGCGCCGACCGGCCTTGGCGCCGTGTTCGCCGCCGGCGGTTCGGCGATCGGGCACGTCGATCTGAACACCGCGGGGCAGCCGACCTACAAGGAAACGGTGCAGATGCGCACGAAGGTCAAGAAGGCGAATGCCCTGCAAGGCACGCTGGCCTATGCGGTTTCGCCCGACGTCGAGGAACACCTTCTGACCACGCCAAAGTTTGCCGGCGGCGAGCTTCCGATCATGCTCAACGAAGGCAACCTGGGCGGATATCGCGCCGAGTGCTCCAATCAGGTCAACCCCGCCGACCTGTGGTTCGGCAATTGGGCCGACCTTTACATGGGCCTGTGGTCCGGCGTCGACATTCTGGTCGATCCCTACACCAATTCGGCGAGCGGGGCGGTGCGCATCGTGGCGCATCAGGACGTCGACTTTGCGGTCGCGCGCGAGGCGTCGTTCTGCATCGGCCGCGACGTCGCCTGACGGGCGCCTGATCGCCTGACAGATGGCCGGCCCCCCTTGGGCCGGCCTTTTCACGCAAGACAGGAGGCCGACCCATGAAAGAGGTCGAGTTTACCGCGCCGACGAAGGTGCTGGGCGAGGGCCACAAGGCCGGCGAGCGGTTGCCCGTCGACGGGGCAATGGCCGCGCATCTGGTCTCGATCGGGCGCGCGAAGATCGTCCCGGCGACGCCGGTCAACCGCATGGTCGAGGGCGGCGCGCCAGATCCGGCGCAGGTCGTCGCGCGCGCCCTGCCCGGGGAAGATCCCGGGACCGGGCAAGAGGAATGATCGGCACTGGCGACGTCGGGGTGTTCTTCGATCCGGCTGATTTCGGCGAGATCGCGACGGCGATACTGGAGGGCCTGGCCGATCCGGTCGAGTTCGTCGGCATCTATTCCGAGTCGCACGCGCTCGCGCTCGGTGTCGGAACAACGGCCCCGGTTTTCACGATCGACGCCAATCCGCTCGCCGGCCGCACGCCCCGTCCCGGCGAGGCGCTGACACTTGTCGACCACGGCGCCTTCACCGTCGCCGAGGCACAACCCGACGGGTCCGGGCTGATCCGTCTCATTCTCGAAAGGGCATGACATGCCATTCATGAAGGGCCGCGATGGCGTGGTCAAAGCGGGATCTCCCGTTGCCGCGCTCGGCCATGTGCAAAACTGGAACGTCGACTATCAGGCCGATGAGGTTCGCGGCTGGGGGATGGGCGACGATTTCGAAACCGCCTTCACCACGATCAAGCGTTGGAATGGCTCGGTCGAGGTCTATCTCGACGCGACCGACCCCTCGGCCTCGATCGACGTCGGCGACGAAATCGCCGTCGAGTTCTATCCCGGCGGCGAGACTGCGGGCCTGACCTACTGGTCGGGGACGGCCGCAATCACCGGGCAGCCGGCGAGCGGGTCGAAAGACGGCATTCCCACGATGACGATCAACTTTTCGGGGCGCGGCGCGCTGACGAAAACAACCGTCTCCTGATCCCACCGAACCGACACCGGAGGTCAAACCCATGTCCGAATTTATCCCCTCGCCCGCCCTGGCGCGCGCCGCCGAGCATTACAACCGCCTGCGCGGGCAGACGGTCGAGGTCCCCGAGTGGGGCGACGAATGCGGCCCGCTGGTGATCCATTTCGATCCCGTCACGGCGGCGCAGGCGCAGGCTGTGACCCGGCGGGCTGCCGGGTCCGACGCCAAGGCAACGGCGCTTGCCGTGATCCTCTATTCGAAGGACGCCGACGGCAATCCGGTGTTCGAGGACAATGGCGGCACGCTGCAATATTTCATGACGAAGGTCGATCCGAAGATCGTCGCCAAGATCGGCAAGGCGATCATGGGACTCGATGCGCGCGAGGACGCGGACGAATTGGGAAACTGATGGCCTCGCCCGAGGGGCGCGAGGTCCGGTTCTATTACCGGCTCGCCGCGCGCCTCGGGCGTTCCGTCCGCGAGGTCATGGATTTCCCGCTTATCGAGTTGGACGGATGGGCGGCATTCCTCGAATCCGAGGCAAGCTAGAAAGGTTGAGCCGTGGGCATCAAGGACCTTATCTTTTCGATCGTCGCCAAGGACAAGACGGGATCGGCCTTTTCCTCCGTCGGCCAGAAGATGCGGGAAACCGCCGGCATGGCGGCGACGGCCGGCGAGAGAATTGACCGGCTCGGCCGCAAGCTGGTGAAAGCCGGCGCGGTCGGGTCGGTGGCTTCGGCCGGGATCTTCGCCGCGTTCCGCGACTCGGTTTCGCTTTACGATGTGCAGGCGCGCGCCGAGGCGAAGGTCGCGCAGGCGATCAAGGCAACCGGCGGGGCGGCCGGCTTCACCGCCGACGAACTGAACAAGCAGGCATCCGCCCTGCAAGGCATCACGCGGTTTGGCGATGAGGCGATCCTTGACGGCGTGACGGCGCAACTGCTGACCTTCAAGAATGTCTCCGGCGACACCTTCACGCGGGCGCAGACGGCGGCGCTCGATCTGGCGACGACGCTGAACGGCGATCTGAAATCGGCCTCGATCATGCTCGGCAAGGCATTGAATGACCCGGTGAAGGGTCTGAGCGCCATGAGCCGGGCCGGCGTCACCTTCTCCGAAGAACAGACGAAGATGGTCAAGTCTCTGGTCGCATCGGGCGACTTGCTCGGCGCGCAAACGCTGATCCTCGATGAGCTCGCCTCGGCCTATGGCGGACAGGCCGAAGCGGCGCGCAAGACCGGCACCGGCGCGCTCACGGCGTTCTCGAACATGTGGGGGGACATCAAGGAAATCGTCGGCAAGAACATCGTTCCGATGCTGAATGGCCTGGTCGCGGTCTTTGAACCGATCGTCACGGCGATCGGCGAGGCCGATCCGGCGGTTCAGAAATTCGTCGTGACCATCGGTGCGCTGGCGGTTGCGATCCCGCCGATTCTGGCCGCGGCCGGGGCGCTGGCGATCGGGATCGGTGCGGTTTCCTCGCCGGTGCTTCTGGTGGTTGCCGGGGCCGCGGCCCTTGCGGCGGGTCTTGTCGCGCTCTGGCCGCAGATCTCGGCAGGGGCGCAGTATGTCGCCGACCTGTGGGATCGGATGACGGTTCTTGAAAAGGCGTTCGCGCCGGTCTCGCTCGCGCTCCGCGGGCTGTGGGATCTGTTCGCCGCGGCCTTCCCGAACATCGCGCAGATCGTTGCCGACACGGTGTCGACCATCGGCGAGTGGATTTCGGGAAAGCTCGACGCGATCCTTGGATCGCTCGGCGAAAAGGTCGAGTGGGTCGAGGGGAAGTTCGCCTGGCTTTACGACAAGGTTGTCGGCAATTCCTGGGTGCCGGATCTGATCGCGGAGATCGGCAACAGCTTTTCCGAGTTGCAGGGCAACATGGTCAAGCCGACCGATGAGGCGACCGAGCGCGTCGACACGTCGTTTTCGGGGATGCTGGACAGCGTGGGGGCGAACCTTGGCAAGCTCGCGCGCGAAGGCGCGCTGACCTGGGATTCGTTCATGTCGGAAATGCTGTCGGTCGGGCAGGATTACGCCGGACAGATCATTTCCGACGTGTTCGGGCAGATCGCGACCGGCGCCTCGCAGGCGCTTTCGGGGGTTCAGCTCGGCGGCACGACGGGCGGCAATTCGTTCCTGTCGACGATCACGAGCGGGGTCGCGAACCTTGCCTCGGGGCTTCTCGGGTTTGACAGCGGCGGCACCTTCACCGTCGGCGGGCGGGCCGGGATGGATCGCAACATCGCCGCCGTGCGGCTGTCCGAGGGCGAGCGCGTGCACGTCGAAAAGCGCGGTTCGTCTGGCGCCGATCAGCGCCCCGTCTATGTCACGATCCAGACGCCGGACGTCCAGTCCTTCCGGGCGAGCCGGGCGCAGGTTGGCGCGCAACTGTCGCAGGCGGTCGCGGCCGGGCGGCGGGGGGCGTGACATTGGAGGTCTTCCTTGCATCGCTGATCGGCTGCGCCGTGGCCGATCTTCTGCGTCTGGCGCGCCGGCGCCGTGTGAAGCGGGGGCGCGAATGGCGCATCTGAACCGTGATTTTCCGCGCGACGTGGCGCAGGGCTGTCAGGCGATCGCCGCCCGGCGATCCGAGGTCGTGACGCTGGCGAGCGGGTTCGAGGAAGTGAACCAGCGATGGGCGCACGCGCGGCGGACCTATGCCGCGGGGCTCGCGATCCGGTCGGCCGATGCCATGGCCGAGGTCGCGGCGCTGTGGGAGGAAGCCCGGGGCCGGGTTCACACCTTCCGGTTTCGCGATTGGGGCGACTTCAAGTCCTGCCTGCCGTCCGGCACGCCCTCGCCGGTCGATCAGACGATCGGCACCGGCGACGGCGCGACGGCCGATTTCCGCATCGTGAAAACCTATGGCTCGGCCCTGCCCTATGTCCGGCCGATCCTGTTGCCCAAGGCGTCTTCCCTGCGCGTGGCGCTCGACGGCGCCGAGACCGCCTCGGGGTGGTCGCTGTCGGCAACCGGCGGCGTCCTGAGCTTTGCCGTGCCGCCCGGTCCCGGCGTTGCCGTGACGGCGGGCTTCACATTCGACGTTCCGGTGCGGTTCGAGGCCGACTCGATGATCGTCGAATGGACCTATTTCAACGATCTGTCCGGCGTCGCCTCGGCGCCCGACGTTTCGCTGATCGAAGTCCGGGCGGTTTGATACCGCGCGCAACGCAACACTCCCGCAACATACTTTAGGCTCGGCCGCGGTCGGATCGAGAGGTCATGCAATGGATCAAGGTTTCTTTTCGCTTGTCGGCGTCGGGATCGCGCTCGGCGTCGGCGCGCGCGTCGGCTGGGACGCCGGCGAAGACATTCCGCGGGCGTTCGGGTGGGTCGGGGGCACGATCACCGGCCTTGCCCTGCGGGCGTTCCGTCGGGTGCTGAAATGAGCGCCTATGCCGATGCGCTCGAGTCCGGGTCGACGACGCTCTGCCGGTGCTTCCGGCTGACCCGGGCCGATGGCGCTGTTCTCGGGTTCACCGATCACGACGCCGACGTCGCGTTCGACGGCATCACCTTCAAGGCCGCGACGGCGCTTGACGCCTCAGAGGCCGCGGCAACCCTTGGCATGTCGCCCGACGAACTGGACGCCTCGGGCGCGCTGTCGGCCGACGGCATCACCGAGGCGGATCTTGCCGCCGGGATCTATGACGCGGCCGAGGTCGTGATCTATGACGTCGACTGGTCCAACCCCGCGACGCGGCAGGTTCTTGGCGTCTATTCCATTGGTCAGGTCGAGCGCGGATCGCTGGCGTTCCGCGCCGAGCTTCGATCGCTGGCGGCGCGGCTCGACCGTGCCGAGGGGCGGATTCACGCAAACCTCTGCGACGCAAGGTTCGGGGATGCGCGTTGTATGGCGTCGCTGTCCGGCCGGCAGGGCGTGGCGAGCGTCATCGCGGTCGACGGGCTCGACATTTTCGTGACCGGGCTTTCGGGTTTCGCAAGCGCTGCCTTCGACCGGGGCCGGATCGAATGGACGGCGGGCGCGAACGCCGGGAAGGTTGGCGACATTCGGATCGCGCGCGGGGCGAGCGGCGGCCGTGTCCGCCTGTCGCTCTGGCATTCGCCGCCGGCGGCGGTCACGGTCGGCGACTTGGCAACCGTCACTTTCGGCTGCGGAAAGACCGCGGACGCCTGCAAGGCTTACGGCAATTTCGTCAACTTCCGCGGCTTTCCGCACATGCCGGGCGAGTCCTACATGGGCGAATATGCCGTGACCGGCGACGCTGGCAACACCGGGGGGTCGCGTTTTGGCTGATGCGCCGGCCTGTCCCGCTCTGGTGCTGGCGCTCGCCGAGGCTTGGATCGGCACGCCGCACCGCCGCCGCGCCGCGCTGCGCGGTGCCGGCTGCGATTGTGTCGGGCTGATCCGCGGCGTGATCGCCGACGCGACGGGGCGGGTGATCTGCCCGCCGGCCTGGCGCGGCGATTGGGCGTTTTCCGGCGGCGAGCCGATCCTTGATGCCGCCCTGTCGAGCCTGATTTCCCCCGATCCGCGGCCCGCGCCCTCTGCGGGCGACATTCTCGCGATCCGGATCGGGTCGGGCCGGGTGGTTCATGTCGGCATTGCCGACGGGCGCGGCGGGCTGATCCATGCGACCGAGGGCGCCGGCGTTGTCCGCGCGTCGTCGCTGCCGCCCTCCTGGGCGGTTTCGTCGGTCTGGCAGATCCCGGCAGCGGCCGGCTGCGAGGCGGGCGCCACGGACATTCGGCCCGGCGACATGATCGCCATTGTCCACAATGGCGCGGATCGCCCGGCCGACTGCATTTTCATCGAATATTGCGACGGGCTGGACATGACTCCGCTCGGCCGGTCGCGGTTCTACACCACGACGGCCGAGGCGCTTGCGGACATTCCCGAGACGATCGTCGACGTCGAAACCGTGAGGTAATCGGATCATGGCAACCCTTGTCCTTGCCGGCCTCGGCTCGGCGATCGGCGGCGCGATCGGCGGATCGTTTCTCGGCGTGGGAATGGCGGCGATCGGGCAGGCGGTCGGGGCCTATATCGGGTCCGTGATCGACCAAAAGCTCATGGGCGGCACCGCGGCCAGCCGGCAGGAGGGGCCGCGGCTTGACTCGCTCGACGTCATGACAAGCCAAGAGGGCGGGACCTTGCCCGAGATCGCCGGCCGCGTCGGGATCTCGGGGCAAGTGATCTGGGCGGCGCGGCTGAAAGAGGTCGTCGACAAGGACACGGAAACCTACGGCTCGGGCAAGCAAAAGCAGAAGCTCACGAATGTCTTCTACTATTACTTCGCAAGCTTCGCCGTCTCGCTCGGCGAGGGGCCGATCGCGCATGTCGGGCGGGTCTGGGCGGACGGCAAGGAACTGGACCTGTCCGACCTGATCCGCAAGGGCCGGTTTCGCGTCTACCATGGCAACGAAACTCAAATGCCGGATCGGCTGATCGAGGAAATCGAAGGCGCGGCCCCGGCCAATCGTGGCACGGCCTATGTCGTTTTCGAGGATCTTCCGCTTGCGGATTTCGGGAACCGCGTGCCGCAGATCAAGGTCGAGGTTTTCGGTCGGTCCGGGGAAATGGAAAACCTTGTTCGCGGCGTGAACATCATCCCCGGTTCGACCGAATGGGGATACAACACGAAGGTTGTCAAACAGGTCGCCTACGATGGGTTTGGCGACGTGATCGACGAACGGCCGGAAAACACGGTCCGTTACGAGAAGATTGCCGATTGGCGGCTGTCGGCCGACCTGATGCAAGCCGTTCTGCCGAACCTCGGCACCGCGTCGCTTGTCGTGTCCTGGTTCGGCGATGATCTTCGCGCCGGGCAATGCACGATCGAGCCGAAGGTCGAGTGGAAGGACAAGAAGACGACGCCCGTCTGGGGTGTCGGCGGTCTTGATCGCGACGACGCCAGCGCCGTGACACGCGACGCCGAGAACCGCCCCGCCTATGGCTCGACCCCTTCCGATGCCTCTGTCGTGGCGGCAATCAAGGATCTGCGCGCGCGCGGCCTGCGGGTCGTGCTCTATCCCTTCGTGATGATGGACATAAAGGCGGAGTGGAACCTTCCCGACCCCTCGGGGATCGGGACGCAGGGCGCCTATCCGTGGCGCGGACGCATCGCGCCCGAGGCGGGCGAGGACGTCGACGCCGAGGTCGCGGCGTTCCTGTCGCGCTTTCGGCCCTTCATCCTGCATCTTGCGAGCCTTGCACGCGACGCCGGCGGCGTCGACGCTTTCCTGATCGGATCGGAAATGGTCGGGATGACGACGGCGCGCACGGCGTCGGGGGCTTATCCCTTCGTCGACGGCCTTGTCGCGCTCGCGGCCGACGTCAAGGCGATCCTGCCCAGCGCAAAGCTGTCCTATGCCGCCGACTGGTCGGAATATCATTCGCACCGGGTCGGCGGCGACATCCGGTTTCATCTTGATCCGCTCTGGTCGAGCCCCGACGTCGATTTCGTCGGGATCGACAATTACATGCCTCTCTCCGACTGGCGGTCGAGCGAGACCCATGCCGATCTTGACCACGATGCCGGGATCACGACGCCCTACAACCTCGATTATCTGAAATCGAACGTCGAGGGCGGTGAGTATTTCGACTGGTATTATCTGACCGGGGAGGATCGCGACGCGCAGATCCGCACGAAGATCGAGGACCTTGCGCATGGCGAGCACTGGATCTTCCGGCAGAAGGCAATCCGCGACTGGCACGCAAACTTCCACCATGACCGGCCGGGCGGTGTCCGCGCGGCGGCGCCGAGTGCGTGGGTTCCCGGCTCGAAACCGATCTGGTTCACCGAAACCGGCTGCCCGGCCGTCGATCTTGGCGCCAATCAGCCGAATGTCTTCTGGTCGCCCGGCTCGGCCGAAAGCGCGCTGCCCTATTATTCGTCCGGCCTGCGCGACGATTACATGCAACGCCAGTTCCTGCGCGCGACCTTTGAATGGTGGGCGGACAATGGCGGCTCCGTTCTCGACCCCGCGGACATTCAGGTCTGGTGCTGGGACGCCCGGCCCTGGCCCGAGTTCCCGAACCGGACCGACCGTTGGTCCGACGGGCCGGATTGGCGGCTTGGGCATTGGCTGAACGGCCGCGCCGGCGCGGCCCCCGTGGCCGAGACGGTTTCCCGCCGCCTGATCGAGCGTCACGGCTTCACCGCCGGCGCGATCGCGATCGGGGATTGCCACGGACAGGCGGAAGGGTATGCGATTTCCGGGCCGGTGAGCTTTCGCGACTTCCTGCAACCGTTCGAGGTCGCGCTCGGGATCACCGCGCGCGAAGTTGGCGGACGGCTCGAATTTGGAACCTCGGCCGGCGCCCGCAAGGTCGCCGGGGTGACGGATGCCGACATGGTGCCGACAAGCGACGATGCGGCGCCCTACACCGCGACCCGGGCGGCGCTGGAAGACGTCGCCGGCGCGGCGATCGTCCGCTTTCGTGACGGGATCGGAGATTATGAAACCGCCGCGGTGCGATCCTCGATCGACAACGGACCGGAGGAAGGCGAGGCGATCGCGGACTCGCCGCTTGTGCTCGATTTCGACCGGGCTTCGGTCGCGGCCGACCGGATCTTGCGCACCGCGGCGGACGGGCGCGAGAGGCTTGTCTTCAAGCTGCCGCGATCCGCGACGCAGATCCGGCCCGGTGTCATCCTTCCGGTGACGCTCGGCGGACTACCGGTACGGTTTCTTGATGTCCAGCGCGTCGTCGACGGCGAGGCGCTGACGGTCGAGGCGCGATCCTTCAACCGCGCGACCTTCTCGGGCTCGGTCGGGGCCGCGCGTGGGACGCGCGGCGGCGCTGTCATCCCGGCAAGGTATGCGACGCTTGTCCCGCTCGATCTGCCGCAAATCGACGGGCTGCCGGGCGGCGCGGCGGCGGGATATTTCGTCGGGCATTCCTCGCCATGGCCCGGCATGATCGCCGTCGATCGCTCGACCGATCCCGCGGGCGGGTTCCGGACCGACACGCTGATCGAGGTTCCGGGGACGATCGGGCGCACGATCGCGACGCTTCCGGCCGCTGCGGCGTGGCGCTGGACGGAAGGCCCGCTGGACGTCGAAATGTATTCGGGCGCGAGCTTCGTCTCGCGTCCGGAAGCCGACGTGCTGGGCGGCCTGAATGGGCTTGCCGTGCTGCATCCGGGCGGGTGGGAGGTCGTGCAATTCCGCATGGCCGAGCTGATCGGGCCGAACAGGTGGCGCCTGTCCGGCCTTCTGCGCGGCCAGCGTGGCACCGATCATCTGTGCGGCGATGCCCTTGGCGGTGGCGCGCGCGTCGTCTCGCTGGACGTGGCGGTGACAAAGGCGGCGGTATCGCAATCCGAGCTTGGGGCGCCGTTCTGGTATCGCTTCGGCCCGTCACAGACCGACCCAGAGGACCGCGCGACGCTGCAACACAGCTTCGCGGGCGTAGGGCTGCGCCCGTTCCGGCCCTGTCGCCTGTCGGCGCTCTGGTCCGGCGGCGATCTTGTCGTCGACTGGATCAGGCGCACGCGGGCGCTTGTCGGGACCTGGCCGACAAGCGGGTTCGACCCGGTGCTCGGCGAGACGTCCGAAGCCTATGCCGTCGCGGTCAGGAGCGGCGGCGCGACCCTCCGCTCGGCGACCGTCACGTCGCCCGGTTGGACCTACACGGCCGCCATGCGGGCCGCCGACGGCGCATCGGGCGCGATCTCGGTCGAGGTCGCGCAACTGTCCGAAACCTATGGCCCGGGTCTTGCGGCCGAAATCACCCTGGAGGTTTGACGAATGGCAAACACCGCCAACATGCGGTTTCCGCTGATCGCGGAGGGGCAGGCGCAACCGCATGTCATTGCGAACATGGGCGCGACCCTTTCCGATCTGGTCGCGGGCCGCACCGTCCTGTCGGCGTCGCTCGCGACGCCGCCGGTCGCCCCGGTCGAGGGCGACGCCTACATGCTGCCGTCCGGCGCCTCGGGCTGGACGTCGGCGGACGGCAACGATCCGGTCGGCGGCGATATTGCCCTGCGCCTCGCCGGCGCCTGGCACCGGATCGTGCCGGCACTCGGCTGGCGCTGGTATGTGCGCGACGAAGGCGGGGCGCGCATCTTCACCGCCGCTGGCTGGCGTGTCGGCGACGTCGTGACCGATGCCGGCGCGACCTTCGGCCTTCGCGTCGCCGAGGCGGTGCTCGACCTGTCGGGGGGCGCGACGGCCGCGGCCGGGCTTTTGCCGACGCGCGCGATCATCTGCGGCGTTTCAAGCTGGACGATCGCGACCGTGACCGGCGCGGCGTCCTATGACGTCGGGATTGCCGGTGAGCCGTCGAAATTTGGCGGATCGCTCGGCGCGCCTGCGGGGTCGAGCAACATCGGCGTTGTCGGGCCGTTCGCGACCTATGCGCCGGGCGACGTTCTTGTTACCGCGAACGGCGGCAGCTTCACCGGCGGGCGCGTCGGGCTTGCCGTGCTCGCCCTGGTGCCGGGGGTGCCTGTCTGATGGTCTGGAAACTCTCGAGCGCGGCCGGACTCGAGTCCGCCGCCCGCGCCGCCCTGTCGGCCGCCTTTCCTCTCGCCCTCAACGCCTCGCGCGCACCGCGCCCGACGCCCGAGGCGCGCTTGCCGGCCTTCACGGTCACGGTCACGCCCGAGCAATCCGAGCCCGCCGGCATGGGGTCGGGCGAGCGGCTGATCGACGGCACCTTGCGGGTCGAGGTCTTCGCGAAGGCCGCAGCGCCCGACCGGCCCGAATTGGCGGATCTGGCGACCGACGTCGTGGGCGTGATCCTCGGCGACCCCGGCCTCGCGATCGAGCTTGGCGCGATCGACGCCGGAACCGTCACGATCGAGACCGAGGCCGAGGCCGCGGCCTTCGCGCGGATCGAGGTCGCGTTCGGGATTCAGTGGCTTGAGGCGCCCGCCGTCTCGGCCGGGGTCCGCGCCCGCTTCGGCCTCGCCTGACCGGGGAAGACTGCGAGGGGCGGCCGCGCCCTTCTGCACCCTCCGGCAATGTCCGGAGCTCAACCGAGAGCGCGCCCGCCCGGCGCGCTCTTGTCGTTTCAACCGGAAGGGACGGCGCCGGAACGCGCCGGGAGGGGCAGGAAATGACAGAAAACGACACCGGACCGAATTATGGCCGGCGGCTCGACCGGATCGAGGGAAAGATCGACGATCTGTCCTCGGCGGTGGTCTCGCTTGCGCGGGTCGAGGAACGGCTTGTGACGCTGTTCAACCGAATGGCAAAGGTCGACGAAGTTCTGACCGCCACGGCGGGACGGCTTGCGACGCTTGAGACCACAAGTGCCAAGCGCGGCGTCGGGCTTGGCGCGGTCGAGCGGCTGTTCTGGATTGCCGTTGCGGCCCTTGTCGCCGCCGTGGTCCGGTTCGGGGCGGACCGATGAAGGCGCCCGAGATTGTCAGGGGCCGCGCCCGGACCGACGACGAACTGCGCGGCATTCTCGATTTCATCCTGCAGTGCGGCGGCAACGCGGCCGAGGCGGCGCGCCGGATGGGGATCGCCGATCGCTCGATTTACGCGATCGTGGCGCGCGCCGCGGCGCGCGGGGTCGAGCCGTCCAATCCCGCCGAGGTTCCGGCCGGGCATGTCATCAAGGGCGTTTCGGTCCTGCACACACTCGACCCCGCGACCGGCGCAATGGTCGAGCGCGCGCGCTGGACGAAGACCCGCGAGGAAGGGGTCACGCCCGAGGATTTTGTCGAGGCAATCCTTGCCGAAGCCGACACGCTGCGCGGTGCCGCGCCGATCGTCGCCCCGCCGGCCGTCGCATTCGATGCCGCCGAGCGGTTTCACCTGTTCCCGTGGCCCGACTTCCACCTTGGCATGTTGGCCTGGGGCGCGGAAACCGGCGAGGATTACGATTTGAAGATCGCCGAGCGGCTGGTGATGGACGCTTTCGAACAACTGGTCGGGCAGATGCCGGACGCCAATCAGGCAATTCTTCTCGGGCTTGGCGACCTGGTGCACTTCGACGATGACCGCAAGCGGACCGAACGCAGCGGCGCCGTTCTCGACGGCGACTCGCGGCACGCCAAGGTGCGCCGGGTCACGATCCGGCTTGTGATCTGGGCAATCCGGCTGCTGTTGTCGCGCTTCCCGCGGGTGCTGGTGCGCATCCTGCCGGGCAACCACGACGAACGCACGGCGGGCGCGATCGCCGACGCGCTGTCGCTGATCTATGAGACCGAGCCGCGCGTCGAGTTCGATCTCGACCCGGGACTCTGGTGGTTCTTCCGCCGCGGCCTGGTGCAGATCGGCGCGACCCACGGACATACCTGCAAACCCGCGCAGATGCCCGGCGTCATGGCGGTGCGCCGGGCCGAGGATTGGGCCGCGGCGAAGGTGCGGCGGTTCTATCACGGGCATCTGCACAACCGCATGATCGGCGAGGAATTGGGGACGCCGATCGAGTGCCTTCAAACCGTCGCGCCCCCCGATGCCTGGCACGCCGGCGCCGGATATGGCGCGGGCCGGTCGCTGGTCGGCATCGGTTTCCACGACACGGCCGGCGAGATCGGCCGCGCCTATGTGAACATTCTCGACGGGAGGGTCGCGCAATGACAGGGCGACTGATCGCGCTTGCTGGGCGGGCCGGGTCCGGCAAGTCGGCCGCCGCCAAGGCGCTGCCCTATGATTGGGACCGCCGCAAATTCGCCGACCCGCTCAAGAACATGCTGCGGGCACTCTATCGCACGGCGGGTCTTGCCGAGGCAGAGATCGAACGCCGGATAGAAGGGGATCTGAAAGAGGTTCCTGACCCGATCCTGTGCGGCGCAACGCCCCGCTGGGCAATGCGAAGCCTTGGCACCGAATGGGGGCGCTGCCTGATCGACCCCGGGCTTTGGGTTTCGATCGCCGAGCGCGGCGTCGCCTCGGCGATAGCGGCCGGCCGCGCCGTCGTGATCGACGATTGCCGGTTTCCGAACGAAGCCGAGGCGGTCCGCCGGCTCGGCGGGCGCGTCGTGATGATCGAGCGGCCGGGCGCGGACGTCGCCGCGGCGCATAGTTCCGAGGCGTTCGATTTCACCGCCGACGCGACGATCTGGAACGTCGGCCCGCTTGAAGCCTTGAGGGACGCAGCCCGCGCCCTTGCAGACCGGGAGACAGAAGAATGAACACATGGACGAACGTCGCCGAGGTTGTGCCCTGGGGCGAGGCGGCGGCCCCGGCCTATGAGCGGCCGTTCCCGCTGTGGGCGAGCGTGGCGACGCTGGAAATCTCGACCGGCGGCTCGGTCGAGATCCAGACCCGCGACCACACGGGGGCGTGGGTCGCGCGCCAGACGGTCGCGGAAGCCAACTCCACCGGCATAGTGAAGCTCGACGTGGCAGCAACGCCTTCGCTGCGGATCAACCCGATCTCGGGCGCACATTTCAGAGTCACCTTCCCGATTGATTGATCGGGGACGTCGACCGGCGGGCCGAGGGGTTCGCCGGTCGCCTGCGTTTTCGGGGTTGTGGCAGCGAACAGGGCCGCCACTCTTTGCCGGACTCGGGACTCGACGTATACAACGATTGGCCCATGGATAGGGGACGTTCAACCGTTCGGAGCCGTGTTTGCGGAGACCGAGGGGCCAAACTCCGCGAACGGGTCGGGAACGATTGAGCGGACTATATTGAACAGCGCAGAGTCGGCATCCATTGCCTTACGGACAGCGCGTTCGTATTGTGAAGTTCCTCCATACCCTAGTTTTCGAGCGATCAGATTTAAAGAGCCGGTACTTTTTACCTTGTATCGTTTGATAACACCTAACCAATCTTTGTTCTTTACAAGTGTATTCAGGTCGCGCTCAGCATCCGCAAGCAGCTGCTTCCCATCGACGGGAACCGTGAGGCTCTGGACTTCGTGAAAATGTTTATCAGTTGGCATTGATTGGACAAAGTCTTGACGGAACTTTCGGTAGGCCGTCTGCCGCGCCAAGCCCTCCGTGTTTCCTAGCCCAGAAAATGCCTCCGCAATCAGTTCCTCAAAACTAATGATCTCCGCCGACGCGTTTAGCATGTGTCGGACAACCTCCGGGTGATAATAAACGGATTCGATAGCATATACCCCAAGCGCAACAATGCCCGAACTGCGAAGCGATTCGAGATCGTGCCGATTATCGCAATCAACCAGCCCTCGACCAGTCATATGGTGGAGCATCGTGATCCTCTTTAGACTGAAAACTGCATCAACCACACCCTTGCAGTTACCAACCGGAATCACGTTGGCCTGCGGGAATAGTTTTTCATACATTGGCTTATCTCGGCTACTCTCATCACCTTCAACGAACAGAGCCTTGCTACGAGCGCCGAGAATTGCATCTGCGATTGCAGGCGGAAAATCAACAAGGTCGCAAAAGAACTCCGCTCGCCATCTTGGCTCAGGTTCATATTCGTACAAAACAAGAACTCTTGTCCCATATTCCTCACGCGGCAGCGTTAGATCATGCGTTGATACAACCCAGAACAAGTCCGGTCTGGTCAAACGGAGAAAGCTTAGAAGCGGGGATGAAATCGAACGGTGAAGGTGCCGTTCGGGCTCGTCAACCAGCATGAGTGAGCCGGCCTCGGCAAAAATCGTCTCACAAATCAGAATGAGCGCCGCGCGTTCACCATCTGACATCGCGCGGATTTCGAAAGATTTCGAATGGCCTTCCTTTTGGACGCAAAGCCCCGAATTTTCATCCCAAAATACCGAGATTGGAAATGATGCACTCCTAAGCGCAGAGTTTACAACATCTATTGGACGTTTGGCGAAAATTTCATCAAGTTCTTTGGCACTTATTCCGGCACGATGTGCATTGACGTACTTTTCATTTGCGTGCTCGCCAATCGACTTCAGTTGGAACAGCAATCTCCCCAGACGACCAGCATTATTGTGACCACTTCGCGTGAACCGAGAATTTGGGAGGTTAAATTGACCTTTCGCAATGTTCCCCATCTTTTGGGCCTCAGCCGCCGAAATCGAAACTGATGAAGAATCGAAAATAACCTCGCGGTTTCCAGATATGTGTACTACAGATTCCTCGTACCGAGCCCACTTGTGTAGGAGAGAAGATTTTCCAGAGCCGTTCGGGCCTATAACGTATAGCGCCGAACCTACGGGGATTTCCAAAGAAAGACTCGAGCCATTCATCAACTTCAAGTCGAGCGTCTTTACTGTCTTTTGCTGCGACTCCGCATGGTTCTTCATCGCTACCCAACCTTCTTTTAACGCCACACTATGCGATTGTTTGGACCCGCTGCAAAACATCTCCGGCCAATTTGCAAAGGCCCTCGTTGTTATCATGATATGGGATAAAACGTATCTGACCCAGATCGAATGGCACGTCGTCCTTCGACTGCGTAATTAAAATCACCTTCTTTCCTAGTGCATGTGCAATTCCAGCCTCATAGAACACATTGGGGTTCTTCCCGGTAAGATCGCAAATCACGATGTTAGACGTGCAGAGTAGCTCGGTAACATCATCCATAATGCGATTGTTATTCCAGAAGTCGTCTGCGCGATGACACTCATAACCTTCCGCCGTAAGAGACCTCTTAATTTCCTGATAGGCTCTACTAAAAGTTTCAGAGAACGGCATCATCATCGAGACTAGTTTTGGATTCGTCGGCTTTGTACTCATATTTAGGACATCTTGAGTCGGCCGACTGTCGAAACCTCTTCGATACAATGTGTAGAAGAGATCGGCATCTTTTATTGCCCAATGATTCCGCGAAAACTCCCACTCATCAATATTAAGCTCATCTGCCAGCGCTACTATGTCAGCGTTCGTGAGGCGGGGAATGCTGGGATCGATAGTGTACTGAAACCGGTAGTCACTGCCCCGCACTTCAACTTTGGAAATTCGGCCGACTAGCGCAATTTGATCTTTTTTGCCCTCTCCCATAAATACTGTCGGCATCGCCATTACCGCAAGTATGTCAAGCACACCACTTGGCATGAAATCATTGGCAACCTTGTCGTCGGTGTGTTCAAATACTCGACTGATAGGGATCGTGCCCCTCTTCTCGCCTTCGAGGCTGCTTGAGACAATTAAATTGAACATCGCACACTCCAGGTCTTTTCTCGTTTTGTACTAAATACCGCCTAACCCTATGGTTAACCGCGGAAGAACTTAAGTATACGTTGCTTTACCCGTCATTTGACCTCCGAGCCGTCGTCGGAGGCTTCGTCGCCAACGCTCTCAAAATGGTCTACTTCGTCGGGACTAGCGTGATCGACCTCATCGCGCGGCCAATATCCGCGCCCCTTCAAATGCACAATTCTATCCTGCATTCGCCAGAGCATGGTTTGCAGCACGACTGGAGGGTTCTTTCCATGAATTGTTATGCCTTTACTCGGGAGCGCCTCAATCAATTCATCGCGGTTCATGGGCTCACCATGCTCACGCAAGATCTCACGGGCGGCCTCCGCAACCACTTCCTTCCTGGGGTTTCTCGGCTTTTGAGGCGGTGTGACGACGGCGTCGTCTTCGATCGCCGCAGAGCTGGCGTGTCCGCCGGGAGCTGGACGGCCGGAATACTCTTCCCATTGACGAATGAAGCTGTCAGCACGGTCGACTGCGGACTGCCACTCGGTGATCTGACGCTTTGCCGTGGCTATCCTCTCGGATAGCTCAGCCCTCACTTTCACGGCCTTTTCAATTGCGATATCGGACATTGTATCCTCCGAAACAGTTCTAGACACTTGGTTACATGCCAGCTAGCACACAGTCAAAGCAATTCCATTCACGAAGGTAAATGTCTCTTGAATGGGGAATGGGGCGGGGGTACAACGTTTTCATGGGGATTCGGTCCCAGAAATGAAAACGGCTCCGCCGAGGTGTTACAGCACCAAGGAAGAGCCGGTTCCGAATTCGGAGCGCCAAATGTATGTGGTCGGGCGCGCTCCAGCGTGCAGGAAATCTTGATCCCCTCGCTTGTGGGAATCTAGGCCATTTCCAGCATCGCTTCAAGGCCTCGTCACAGAAGGACTTGGCTGATGGCGCATTCGCGCATCTGTCACCGTGTCCGCCCGTACACTCGCGTCCGCTTCGGTCGGATCGAGAATGTGCGTGCGCACAATCGGTGCTGTGGGTAACAGCCCGCACAATATCTGGCGTGCACCTATGCAATTTGCAGGGAAGTGCCAGCTAACCTGATCGACCTCTTTTCGGTCGCCGCCGGGCGGCTTCGTCCCCCGGCGGCTTTTTTTGTCTCGAGTTCTCTGCGCTCTCCTAAGTATCCGGCTTGCCCTGGTGCGGGAGATCATTGCTCGCGAAGTGCCCATTCAACAGGGAAAGGCGGGTCTGTTTTGCGCTTGCTGATTGGCAAGATGTGAGCGGCTTCGATGTTAGATCGCCTTCGACACACACGAATCTGTCGATCATTCTTCGTCAGACATCCATGTTGTATCGGTTGGAACACCGCGTCAATCAATCGACGTATCGGGATAGATGAGTGTGCGGGACGAAACGGTGAACGCTTGCGAGCTGCCTCTTGAGCCGATCAAGCGTCTAAATTGGCTCTGATGAATTGTCTTCACGGCCGCGCACTCGTCACACTGTGGTCGTCGGAGACTTGCAAATGATCGTCGTCAACCTCTTTTGTGTTCGGTGCATGTCGGGCAGCACGATGAACCTCGCCCTACATTCCCTCTACAACATTCCCTGAATTGTCCTGGTGTACGAATTCGCTTCGGCCGCTGCCGCATAGCCGCAATCCCACCTGTGAACTCAGAGCACTGCAGGCTTGTTCGTTTCGCCTTTGGAACCCGGTGTGCGCTTTGGGCGCGCTTGATTGTTTTCTTAGCGTCGACGGTACGTGGAGAAATACTCACTTTCAAGATTCCCTCGACGACTTACCCTGCCCCCTATCCGTCCTCCGCCAGCGCCGTCGAGGATACGCAACAATTCCCGCAACGTTGGCGGCGCGTCCGTCCGGTATTGTGTTGTTATTAATATATAAAAATCTCGCCTCATGGGCGGTTCGCTTCATCCCCAGCGCGCCACTTCACCATTTCCCGTTTGAAATTCATCTATCGCCCGGAGTGGACAGGTTAATTCTTGCGTCCACAGGTCTTCGGTCCGGTCGTGCAGCGGAGGTGTCGCAAATGCCGGTAGAAGGAGCGTCTTCTCCGCGATCAGATCGGCAGTTTGGCTGAATTTCGCAACGGCCTGACAGAGACTGTATCGCGAGCTCGAACGACTCCTCAAAGGTATGGCGAGGCCCCCAGACCGGCCGCAGCTTTCGCGACCCCGCGAGTCGCCACGGGCAAAGACGCGCCCTGGGTTCGGCCCGACGGGCCGGATAGCCAGCCGCACAACCCCGAGTATCTGACCCATCTCGTCAGCAAATTTGCCTATGACGATACAATCCTTTCGACCGATGCCGGCGCGCCGACGGTCGAGCCGACGCGTGACATCGGGGGCAGCGGCAGGCGCCCGCTGTCTTTCCCGGCAATTCTTGGGTCGAGGGCGCCTGTGGACCAGCCGCCGACGCAGTCCTTGATCAAATTCGAACAGACCAAGGAGGTTGCCTTTACATGCTGAAGGCGATCCTCGATGGCTGTGGCGACGAAGTCCATGAACCGGCCGCGACAGATTTGCGGCAATCCCCGTCGCGAGCGTCTGGCGGGAAACGACTTTCCAGGCGCGCGCAGGTCACGTCCTGCGCTGGAGGCTTGCAATCTGGAGCGCGACCCCGCCGCCGGCAAGCAGAACGCCAAGCAGCGTCACGCCGCTCCAGCCGGCCGTCTTCCATGCCCAGACTGCCGCGGCAGAGCCGATTGCGCCGCCGAGGAACATGCAACTCATGAACAGCGTATTGATCCGTGCGCGCGCCTCGGGACGCAGCGCATAGACGATGTGCTGGTTCGAAACCATCGCGCTCTGCACGCCAAAGTCGAGCAGGATGACGCCGACGATCAACCCGGCGAGCGAGGTCCAAAGACCGAACACCCCCCAGGCCAGAAGCGTCAGCAAGGCGCCGAAGGCAATCGTCTGGTGCGGTCCGCGCCGGTCCGCGACCCGCCCCGCGACGGGCGCGGCAAGCACACCGACGGCGCCAACGATGCCGAACAACCCGGCGACATCGGCACCAAGGCCGAAGCGCGGCTGTTGCAGGCGCAGCGCCAGGATGGTCCAGAAGGCGCTGAAGGCGCCAAAAAGCAACGCCTGCGTGAGGGCCGCCCGTCGCAAGGCGGCGAATTCGCGCCACAAGCCGACGAGCGAGCCGAGCAGCGCGCCATAGCCAAGCTGCGAGTCCGGCCTGCTGCGCGGCAGCCGCCAGGCCATGACCGCGCCGGTGCCAAGCGCCAGCGGCACGCCAAGCCAGAACATCTCTCTCCAGCCGGCGTGGGTGGCGACAAATCCCGCGACCGTTCGGCTGAGCAGGATACCGCAGAGCAGCCCGGCCATCACGGTTCCAACCGTGGCGCCCCGCCGCTCTGGCGCCGCAAGATGAGCGGCAAGCGGCACGATCTGCTGGGCCACGGTGGATGCCGCCCCCACGAGAAGCGATGCCGCCACAACCAGTGCCGCGGTAGGGGAAACCGCAACCATCGCCAGCGCCGCGGCAAGCGCCACGAACTGGATAACGATCAGCGTCTTGCGCTCGATCAGATCGCCCAGCGGAACCAGCAGAAGCAGCCCGGCCGCATAGCCGAGCTGCGTCGCCGTCGGCACCAGGCTGGTGATTCCGCCCGGCAGTGCCTGCTCCATGACGCCGAGCATCGGCTGGTTGTAGTAGATATTGGCAACCGCGACCCCTGCAGCCACCGCCATCGCGAGGATCAGGCCCCTGCCAGCGGGGTTGGCGGTTGCCGACCCGGGTTTGTGTGCGACGGCCGTCATGACATTCTCCTAGTGAACGGGATCTTCAGCGCTCGGCGCTCGGGGACTGCGATCATGATCGCAGCCTATTTGGCCCAAGCGCCCGGCGGTATCCAAATCTGAGTATGACTGCGGCCACCGCGGTGTGTCGATTTGTTATTTTATGATACATTTCGGGAATGTGTGTTATTTTTTGTTGATTTTGGCTGGATCTTGTGACGTTGTGAGACTCAAGAACGGAAAAAGGGGGGGCATCATGTCGTCAGCAAAAGATCTCCGCGTATGTGTCGTCGGCCTGGGGTCGATGGGTATGGGGGCTGCCGTGTCCTGCGTGCGGGCGGGTTTGCGTACCTGCGGTATCGACCTTGACGCCGGACGCAGGCAGGCCTTCGTCGAAAGTGGTGCCGAAGACGTGGCTGCCGCGGCGACCAATCTTTCCGGAGCGTTCGACGCCGTCGTGGTACTGGTGGTCAATGCGGCTCAGGCCCGGCAGGCGATCCTCGGGGACGGTGGGATCGCTGCCAGGGTCAAGCCCGGCGGGGCGGTGATGGTCAGCTCAACCCAATCGGCCGACGATGCCCGCGCGCTGGGGCGCGACCTGGAAAAGCTGGGCCTGCTGATGCTGGACGCGCCGGTTTCGGGCGGACCGGTGAAGGCGGCAGAGGGCGAGATGACCGTGATGGCATCGGGTTCAGATGCGGCCTTTGCGGCGCTGGCCCCGGTGCTCGATGCGATAGCTTCGAAGGTCTACCGGATCGGTGACGAGATCGGCCTCGGGTCCATGGTCAAGGTCATCCACCAGCTTCTGGCCGGGGTTCATATCGCCGCCGGCGCCGAGGCGATGGCACTGGCGGCGCGGGCGGGCATTCCGCTTGACGTCATGTACGACGTGGTGACGAACGCCGCCGGCAATTCCTGGATGTTCGAGAACCGCATGAAGCATGTGGTCGATGGCGACTACAGCCCGCGCTCGGCCGTCGACATCTTCGTCAAGGATCTGGGCCTCGTGACCGAGACCGGCCGCAGCCTGAAATTCCCGCTGCCGCTCGCCTCGACCGCCTTCGCCATGTTCCAGGAGGCCAGCAACGCAGGCTTCGGACGAGAGGACGACAGCGCCGTCATCAAGACCTTTTCGGGCGTCACCCTGCCCCGGAAGGAGGCTTGATCATGCAGATCGGGGTCATTGCCGACGATTTCACCGGGGCGACCGACATCGCGGGCTTTCTTGTCGCCAACGGACTGGCCACCACGCAGATGATCGGCGTGCCGGACGCGGATGCCCGGGTCGCGGGCGAGGCGGTGGTGATATCGCTCAAGTCACGCTCGAACCCGGCTGACGAAGCCGTGGCCGACAGTCTGGCGGCGCTGACCTGGCTGCGCGCCCGTGGCTGCAAGCAGATCTTTCAGAAATACTGCTCGACCTTCGATTCCACCGCTCACGGCAACATCGGCCCGGTGGCCGATGCGCTTCTCGATGCGCTCGACAGTGATCTGACGGTGGTCTGCCCCTCGCTGCCGGTGAACGGGCGCACCGTCTATAACGGCTATCTGTTCGTCAATGGCGTGCTGCTGGAAGACTCCGGCATGCGCGACCACCCGATCACGCCGATGCGCGACAGCAGCCTTGTGCGTCTGATGGAGGGCCAGTCGCGCGGCGCCTGCGGCGTGGTGCCGGTCGAGACCGTCGAACAGGGGGTCGATGCAGTTCGGGCGGCGATTGCGGCCGCGCGGGGCGCGGGCAAACGCTATGTGGTGCTCGACGCCATCACCGACGCGCATATCGACGTTCTGGGGCAGGCTGTCCGGGATATGGCGCTGGTCACCGGCGGCTCGGGGCTTGCGGCCGGGATCGCGCGGGCACTATGTGCCCCGGCGCAGGCCGGTACATCCGATGCCGCGGCGGCGGGCCAGCCTCTGGCCGGCCGCGGCGTGGTGCTGGCCGGGTCCTGTTCGCAAATGACCCGCCAACAGGTCGCGGCATATCGAAAGATCGCTCCTGCGCTTGCGGTCGATCCTGCGCGTTGCGTGGCCGAGGCCGAAGCCTATGGCGCGGAACTCGCCGAATGGGTTCTGGCGCAGCCGGCGGGTGCCGACATGCCCGCCCCGCTGGTCTATGCCACGGCCGATCCCGACGCCGTGCGCAAGGTGCACGACCGGTTCGGCGCCGCCGCCTCCGAGGCGGTCGAGACGAGCTTTGCCACCATCGCGGCCCGTCTTGCCGATGCCGGGATTACCCGCTTTGTGGTGGCGGGCGGCGAGACCTCGGGCTCCGTGGTCAAGGCGCTTGGCCTTTCGGGCTTTGCCATCGGGCCGCAGATCGCGCCGGGGGTGCCCTGGGTCCGGGCGATCAACAAGCCCTATTCGCTGGCGCTCAAATCCGGCAATTTCGGCGCCGAGGACTTTTTCCTCGACTGCCAGCCGCTCGAGGTTCGGGCGGCCTTCAAGGAGCCGCAGGAGGCGCATTCATGAGCCGGGATGCCAATGCCGAACGTCTGTGCCGGCTTTGCGCCAGCCTGTTCGACCGGGGATATTCGGTCGGCGGGGCAGGCAACGTCTCGGTCCGACTGGACGACGGCGGCTTTCTGGTCACGCCGACGGGCGGCAGCCTGGGCCGGCTGACCCCCGACGCGCTGTCCGAGATCGACGCCGCGGGCAATCCGATGCCGGGGCCGAAGCCCTCGAAGGAATTCGCCTTTCACCGGGCGCTGTTTCAGGTCCGTCCCGATGCCGGTGCCATCGTGCACCTGCATTCGACCTATCTGACCGCGCTGTCCTGTCTGCAGGATCTGCCGCGCGACAACGCCATCCGCCCCTTCACACCCTACTACGTGATGCGGATCGGCTATATGCCGGTGATCCCCTATTACCGCCCCGGCGCGCCCGAGATCGCGCGCGATCTGGCCGAGGCCGCACAGGCGCATCCGGTGCAGGCCTTCCTGCTGGCCTCTCACGGGGTCGTGGTGCTGGGTCGCGACATCGACGACGCGGTCAACAATGCCGAAGAGCTGGAAGAGACGGCCAAGCTCGCCTTCCTGCTGCGCGGCGAAAAGGTACGCTATCTGACCGATGATGATATCGGCGAGCTGAGGAGGTGAGAGAATGGTTCGCATTGCTGCCAACCTGACGATGATGTTCACTGAGGTGCCGTTCCTCGACCGTTTCGCCCGGGCCGCCAACGCCGGTTTCGAAGCAGTGGAATTCCTGTTCCCCTATGACTATCCGCTCGCCGAGGTGAAGGCGCAGCTTGACCGCAATGGCCTGAAGCTGACGCTGATCAATGCCTTTGCCGGCGACTGGGCCGGCGGCGAACGCGGCTTTGCCGCCCGTCCGGGCAAGCAGACCGCGTTCGATGCGAGCGTTGCCCAGGCGCTCGACTATGCGACCGCCCTTGGATGTCCGCGCATCCATGTGATGTCGGGCCTCACCGGCGGCGAGCCCGACCGCGCCGCCTGCGAGGCGGTCTGGGTGGAGAATATGCGCAGTGCCGCCGACAAGGCGGCACGTGCGGGGCTCGATATCTCGATCGAGCCGCTGAACACCCGCGACATGCCGGGCTATTTCATCTCGCATCAGGACGAAACCCTGGCGCTGATCGACCGGCTCGACCGGCGGAACGTGCTGCTGCAATTCGATGTTTATCACGCCCAGATCATGGACGGCGACATCACCCGCCGGATCGAACGGCTGAAGGGTGCCTATGGCCATGTCCAGATCGCCTCGGTGCCCGACCGGCACGAACCCGACGAGGGCGAGCTTGACTATACCCATGTCTTCGCCGCCTTCGACCGAGTGGGGTTCGACGGCTATCTCGGCTGCGAGTACAATCCGCGCGGCCTGACCGAGGATGGCCTTGGCTGGGCCAGACCCTATCTCAAGCGCAAGGCCGCCTGAGATGATCCCCGCCGAGCGCCAGCATTTCATCCTGTCCTGCCTGGCCAAGCGCGATGTGATGAGCATCGCGGAACTGACCGAACGGCTGGACGTCTCGCACATGACGATCCGCCGCGACATCCAGGCGCTGGAACGCAGCGGCCGGGTGATTTCGGTCAGCGGCGGGGTACGCCTCAGCCAGAGGCTCGATTTCGAGCCGTCGCATCTGGTCAAGACCGGGATCCGCACCGCCGAAAAACGCGCGGTCGGACGTGCTGCGGCCGATCTGGTCGAGGACGGGATGGTGATCTACCTCGACGCCGGCACAACGATGCTGGAGATCGCCCACCTGATCGCCGACCGGCAGGATTTGACTGTGGTCACCAACGACTTTGCGGTCGCGGCCCATCTCAGCGTCAATTCCCTCTGCACGCTCTATCACACGGGCGGTCTGGTCGAGCGCGACAACCAGTCCTGTGTCGGCGATGCGACGGCCGAGGCGCTGACCCGCTTCAATTTCGACATTGCCTTCATCTCGACGTCGTCGTGGTCGATCTCGGGGCTGAGTTCTCCATCCGAGGCCAAGCGGCCGGTCAAGCGGGTTGCGGTGCAGGGCGCGCGGCGCGCGGTGTTCGTCTCGGATTCGTCGAAATACGGCGTCATCGCCGCAATCAATGTGATGCCCCTCGACAGCTTCGACACGGTTGTCACCGACAACCAGATCGAAACCACCGTGATCGAGGCCATCCGCAAGAAGGGGGTCGAGGTGATCGTCGCCAGCAACGGGCAGGCGAACGATCCGGGCGAGAGGCGCCTGCCCGATCCCCAAGCAAGGAGGAACGTCGAATGAGAGTTGTTGTGACTGGCGGGGCCGGGTTTCTTGGCAGCCGTCTGATCGAGGCCCTGTTGACCGGGGGCGGTCTTCCCGGAAAGGGCGCGGTCGAGTCGATCCTGTCGTTCGACCGGGTGGCCTGCCCGGTGAAGGATCCGCGGGTGGAAAGCAGGATCGGATCCATCGACGATCCAGATTGCGTCGCGGCGGCCCTCAGCGGGGAGGTCGACGTCGTCTATCACCTCGCGGCGGTGCTCTCGGGCCAGTCCGAGGCCGAATTCGAAACCGGGTTGCACATCAACGTCGATGCCACCCGGCTGCTGCTGGAGGCCTGCCGCAAGCTGCCGCGCCCGCCGCGGTTCATCCTGACCAGCTCGCTTGCCGTCTTCGGCGGGCCGATGCCGGAGGTGGTTCCCGAAACCCTCGCCCCCATGCCCCAGTCCTCCTATGGCGTTGGCAAGGCCATTGGCGAGCTTCTGGTCTGTGAATACAGCCGCAAGGGGTTTGTCGATGGCATCGTCTGCCGGCTGCCCACCATCGCGGTCCGCCCCGGCAAGCCCAACTCGGCCGCTTCGTCCTTTGTGTCGGGCATAATTCGCGAGCCGCTGAACGGCGAGGACAGCGCCTGTCCGGTCCCGCTCGACACCCGGCTGTGGATCTCGTCGCCTGAGACGGCGATTGCGAACCTCGTGCTGGCGGGCGGGATCGAGGGTGCACGCCTCGGGATCAACCGGGTGCTGAACCTTCCCGGCATCACCGTCACCGCGGCCGAGATGCTCGACAGCCTGACACGGCTTGCCGGGCAAGCGGCCCGCGACCGGGTGGCGCTGACCAGCGATCCGAAGGTCATCGACATCGTCTGCAGCTGGCCCGGGGCCTTCGACGTCGCGCGCCCTGTCGCGCTGGGGTTCGTTGCCGACACCGCATTCGATGCGGTGGTCCGCCAATACATGGACGGCCTGCCGCGACAGATACCCAAGGGCATGGACACCGGGGCCTCCACAGCCGTCTGACGCGGCGGACGGCAAAGGCACAGACCAAGTTCAGAGAAGTTCCAGCGGACGCCAAGGCCGGGCGACCGTTGAGTCCGCTTGCCCTGCGCTCTGCGCGGGACGGCCCACCTTTGTCACGGCCAACGACATCAAAGCGCAAAAAAGAGCGCGCCCACTCGGAGGAGTATCCCCATGGCTGAACCAGGAATGGAGTTCCAGCTCATATTTGGCCTCGCATTGGCCATTTTCATTCTGATCTTTCTTGTGGTCAAGACGAAGGTCCACGCTGTCGTCGCGCTGGTCATCGCGGCCTCGATCGCGGGCCTGATCGGCGGCATGATGCCGTCTGACGTTGTCAGTTCGATCACCACCGGATTTGGCAAGACGCTCTCGACCATCGGCCTTGTGATCGGCTTCGGCGTGATGATGGGGCGGGTGCTCGAAGTGTCGGGCGCGGCCGAGAAGATGGCTTATACGCTGGTCCGCTGGCTCGGCGAAAAGAAGGAAGAATGGGCGCTGGTGATCACCGGCTATATCGTGTCGATCCCGATCTTCTGTGACTCGGCCTTTGTCATTCTGACGCCGCTCGTGAAGGCGCTGGCGCGCAGCACCGGCAAGTCGATCCTGACCCTGGGGATCTGTCTGGCCGGCGGTCTGATGCTGACCCACCACGCCGTGCCGCCGACACCGGGGCCGCTGGGCGTTGCCGGGATCTATAACGTCGATATCGGCCTGATGATCTTCTGGGGCGTCGTCTTCACCATTCCCGGGACGTTCGTGATCGTTGCCTATGCCCGCCGCATGGGGCCACGGATCGAGAAGATGATCGAAAAGGACACCGGTGAAGACATCGGGGCCGCCTATCGCGCCTTCAAGGTCGCAGCCGACGAGCGCGACAAGGAACTGCCCTCGCTGCTTCTGTCGACCGCGCCGCTGATCCTGCCCATCGTGCTGATCTTTCTCAACACAATCGCCACCCTCATCGTCAAGGCTTCGGGCGATCCGACGCTGGCGGGCTCGGTGCCGGTACAGATTGCCAGTTTCATCGGTAACCCGGTGATTGCTGTCGGCATCGGTCTGCTGGTCGCCGTCTACACCCTGCTGCCGAAGACCCCGCGCAACGACGCAATCAAATACATGGAACAGGGCGTGGAAAGCGCCGGCATCATCCTGCTGGTGACCGGCGCGGGCGGCGCCCTGGGGGCGGTGCTGCGCGACTCGGGCGCCGGTGACGTGATCGGCCAATCGGTTGCGGGCCTGCCGATCCCGGCGATCCTGATCCCCTTCGTGATCGCCTCGCTGGTGCGCCTGATCCAGGGTTCGGGCACCGTGGCAATGATCACCGGCGCCTCGATCTCGGCACCGATCCTCGCGGCCATGCCAGATGTGAACATGGTGTTCGCGGCTCAGGCTGCCTCGATCGGGTCGATGGTCTTCGGCTATTTCAATGACAGCTACTTCTGGGTCATCAACCGGATGCTCGGAGTGAAATACGCCAAACACCAGATGCTGGTCTGGTCGGTGCCCACCACGCTTGCCTGGGCGTCGGCACTGGTCATGCTGCTGATCTGCAACGCACTTTTCGGCTGATCGGGACAGACACCGCCGATGAAGGTCGGGGGCCTCCCTTCGGCTCTTTCATCGGCGGTGTCTGAACCTCGGTCTGAGCGACGCTGGCCGGTCAGTGCCAGACCCACAGCGCGCAGAACGATGGCACACACCGCCGCGATCATCGCGATACGCCGCCAGACGATCGCAGCGCTCCTCTCGGGCATTCCCAGATCTCTATTGCGCGCCAATCCGACCGAGGAACCCTTTGACAAGCGCGATGGCCTGTTTCGTGGCCTCGGGCGAGAACTCCAGCGTGCTGAACAGCGACTTTTCCTGCTGGTCGAAGCCGTGGGTCGTGCCTTCCAGCACATGCCATTCGACCGGAAGCCCGTTTGCCTTCATGCGCTCGGCAACAGCAAGGCACGCCTCCTCGTTGACGATCGTGTCGTCCTCGACCACCAGAAACTGCACCGGCAGATCGGCGCTCCAGCCGTGGCGCGAGACCTGGCTACCGACACCGCAGTAGGGATAGAGCAGGACCGCGCCGACCACCCCGTCAAGCCCCATGTCGCCCTGTCCCTCGGGCCAGCGCGCGAGGTTGAAAGGCCGTCTTCCCTGCCCGCTCAGCGACAGCAGATCGAGGATCGACCAGCCGCCATGCGAACTGCCGATGAGGACGATCCGGTCAGGATCGACCCGCGGCATGGCCCGCACATCGGCCAGGGCAACCGCGATGTCGCCGGCCCGTTCGCCACCGGTCAGGACCTGCCCGGCACAGACCAGACGCCAGAGCTGCGCCTCCGTCAGACCTCGCGGTCCGTGGCTGTCGACCATCATCGCGCCCCAGCCCATCCGGTTCAGCGCCTCCGCCCAACGGCCAAGGTTGTCTTTCGGCCCGTCGCAGCCCGAGATCAGAATCGCGGTCGGAAATGGCCCCGGCCCCGACGGTAACTGAACGCGATAGGACGGCCGCAGCATCTGTGCCAGGGCTTCCGGGTCCTGCCGTTCCACCGACCAGCCCTGGTAGCGCAGATACGTGTTGCACCCGAGCAATCCCATGGCAGCCGCGATGGCACCAAGCCCCGAAACGATCCAGATCCATCGTCGTTGCATCTGCATTCACCAGGGCGCGGGGCGCCGTTCGAAGATTGCCTTCAACTCGGCGGACCGCCCGGGGCTCCAGCCTTCGGGTTCCATCACCGCGGCCCAGGCGTCGATATAGTCGGGCGCGATATAGAAATGCCCGAAGCCCGGCACCTGCAACGAGATCACCATGTCGAGCGCGATCTGGAACATGGTGACGCCCGGGATCCACGGCAGCTGTTCCGAGACATCGAAGGCGCGCTGACCGCGCATCCAGTCCGGCCGGCGATAGCCGCTGTCGAAGGTGAAGACGACGATCGGGTCGCTGGCATAGTTCAGGAACACCAGCCGGATCGGCCCCCAGGCGCCAGTGACCAGCGGATCGAAGCCCTGCTGATTGGTGGCGCGGGCAAGCGACCCGTTGCCCCAGCGCGGACGCCAGGCCGGGCTGTCAGGCTGCCTGCCATCCCGCATCTGCGCCCACATCGGGCTGAGGAACGGCGAGCCGACCCAAAGCGCGCCATCGATGGGGTCTGCCAGCAGATCGAGCAGCGGCAGGGTCATTTCGGAATTGAAGGCGCCCTGGCTGAGGCCGTGGACATAGAGCTTCGGCCGGCTGTCCTTGGGCAGGGTCGTCCAGTAGTCGTAGATCACGTTGAACAGCGCGCGCGCCTGATCGATGCCATATTCGGGATGGACCAGCAGCGCGAGGAAGCTGGTGAGATAGGAATACTGCACCGTCACCGTCGCCACGTCGCCGCCCAGCAGAATGTCGAGCGCATCGTGCGAGCCCGCATCCATCCAGCCGGTGCCGGTGGGCACCATCACGACCAGGGCCGAACGGTCAAAGCCGCCGGTGCGGATCAGTTCCTTCAGCGCAAGTTCGGCGCGTTCCTCGGGTGTGTCGGCAGAGCGGCGGCCGACATAGACCCGGACCGGCTCCATCGCGCCCTCAGGATGGAATTCCTCGATCTCCGCAAGGGTCGGTGCAGCGCTGACAAAACGCCGGCCCCAGCGCCCCATCTCGTCCCACTTGACCAGCGACGCGGCGCTGCCGGTCTTCATCGGATCTGTGGGTTGCGGCGTCTCGGGTTCGATCAGCAGGTCTGCCGCCTCGAACGACGCATCGGCCCCCTCGAGGATCCGCTGCACCAGCACCCCGTCGACCAGCGTCCAGACCAGGAACACCGACAGCAGGAAGCCGAGGAACAGCCCGATCCGCTGCGGCATCACCCGCCCCAGCAGCCGGTCGAGCCGCCACATCAGAAAGCCCACGAGCCGGCCCAACAGCAGCAACACCAAAAAGACCGCGAAAGCCACGCCACCGATCACGTATGGCTGCGAGGTCTCGACAGCGTCGAGATGCATCACCGCACGGGTAACATTCTGCCAATCCGCAGCCTTCCAGAGAAAGGCCATCGAAATCAGCAGCGCCACGCCGACGGACACAAGTCGAAGCGAGCGGGAATGCCGCGCGTCAGGCATCGGCAGTTCGAGAAAACGCCAGAGCCACCAGACATAGGTGGCAACCCAATACCCGATCACGGCCACAGCCCCGCCAAGCGCGCCCTGGATCACCGGATCCCTCGGCAGCATCGACGGCGTCAGCGTCGCCCCGAAGCAGAGCGCGGCCACGATCACCGCCGGCGCCCGCAACCCCCACCCTGACTCCGGCCGCCCGATTCCGGAGAAAAGACCCTTCTCAACCATGCGTCACCCATGCATTGCCGACGCCGTCTGGTTAGCATGCGCCCCCGGCCCCCCCAAGAGGAATGACCCCGGTCTGACTTTCGGGACTTTGTGAAAGTTTTTTGTCGGAGACGGTCCTTTTCCCCTTGCGGCCATCCCGAACCAGCCCTAGTTAGACGGCTCTTGGCGCGGGGTGGAGCAGCCCGGTAGCTCGTCAGGCTCATAACCTGAAGGTCGTAGGTTCAAATCCTACCCCCGCAACCAAATTCTTTCGCGTTATCAAACGCTTGAACGCCGCCCGCACGGGCGGCGTTTGCGTTTCCACCACCCGTGGAAGCACTATGGAAGCAAGAAGGGCCGAAGTCCTTCATATCGCTTCGAAAATCCGTACACCCGCGCCTTCGCGAAGTCGCGCCCAACCCTCAGTACGGAAGAAGCATGGAACGACCAATGTGTCTATGCCGTGCTCTGAAGGGGCATCCATACGCGCACACCAAGGCGCTTTGCACGATGGCAGGACGGCAAGAGGCGCTTCCGGTCAAGAAATCGTTGCGAGGGCCCGCTACGCACGGCAGCATACCTCTCAACGGGGGTCATTTCTAAAGAACTTGCCCAATGTGAGATATTGACCATGGCAGCGCGTGACGTTTCCTTTGCAGGCTTCAATCTCCTGAACCTGCAGCTTCCCGGAAAGAAGGTCTACTCGGACTCGGACGGATGGGAGCAAGCGATTTATGATCGCAAGGTCACCTGGTCGGCGCAGATGCTGCGCCGGCTCGCAGCCGACTTCGTGGGTTTTCAAGAGCTCTGGGCCGCAGAAGCACTGGACCAGGTGATCGAGGGCGCGGGGCTCAAGAATACGCATACCGCGCTCGTGCCACCGGATCATGCCGGGAACGGCATCGTCTGCGCCGGTGCCGTAAGGTCTGACATGCTTGTTGCCGATCCTGAGTGGATCACCGATTTCCCGGCAGAGACGGTTCTCAGAAGCACCGGCGATGATCCGCAGCAGGAGACGATCGAAGTCAATCTGCGCAGCTTTTCACGCCCGGTACTACACGCGCAGGTCAGGCCGGACCCGCGGACCCCGGTCATCCATGTGTTTGTCTGCCACTTCAAGTCGCGGCGACCGGCCGAGGTTTGGCGGGAAAGGGATTGGTACAAGCGCGATGTTCATGGCCCCCACGTCACCGCACTTGGCTATGCGATCTCGACCGTGCGGCGCACGGCGGAAGCGGCAGCGCTTCGGGTTCTTATCACCCAGATTGCCAAAGGCACTCACGCTCCGGTGGTGGTCATCGGCGACATGAATGATGGCGACAATTCCAATACGCTCAATATTCTGACCGAGCAGCCGCAGTACTTGAGCCCGCTCTCGGAAGGGGGCGGCGACAATGCGCTGTACACGGCGCAGACCCTGCAGGAGTACCGCTCGACTCGCGACGTCTACTACACTCACATATTCAAGAAACAGCGGGAGTGCCTCGACCATATCCTGTTCAGTGAGCAGTTCTATGACAACTCGACCGATCGCCTTTGGGCGTTTGATGAGATGACTGTTGAGAACGACCACCTCAACTACGACGATCACAAGGTGAGCGGTACGGCCGACCACGGCGTAATCCGCGCTTCCTTCAAATGGAAGCCTGCGCCGCGCGCGCCGGGCTCCTGAGCAAGAGATGCGGGGGTTCATGTCCGGTTTCAGGTTCTTTGCTGGCGTTGGCGTCAGTATCGCCGCTTTCGCTGTGAACGCAGACGCGGTCAGCGCCCACACCGTCCTTGACCGTCTCATCGTCGCCGAGCAGCCGTGCAGCGGACTCAAGACCGACACGGTGTTCGGCACCGTCAGCATTGACCGTCTGAAGGAAGTCCGTGTTCCGGCTGCGGACATTTCGCTGCGCGATGACCTGCTGGCGATCTCAATGGATGGCAGCCTCGCATGCCAGACTTCGGGCCAGGCCTTGTTCCCGGGGGATGCGACGGCAAGCTTGACCGCCCGTCCCGAAATCGATCTGGCCTCCTGCGAAATCGGGGACGTCTCCATTGAGCTTGGCGAGTTTGGCGGCACATTCGCGCTTGCGATCCAGCAGTTCTCCGGCCAGATCGAGGCGGCTCTGACCGAGGAAGTGCGCAGCGGCCTTATCGATGCCTGTGAAGCGCTAAGCGTTGCTGCGGGAGTGGAGCCATGACCGGAGAGAGCCCATACGACAATATCTGGAGCTGGCTCGCCGCCGCGACAATCGGCCTCAGTGTCGCCACGTTCGTCTTTTTGCGGACGGGCGGTTATTCAGTCTTTCCTACGGATGATGCCCTCGTCCAGGACGACGCGATGGTTACAGTCGCATTCTGGGGCGCCCTCATTTGCTCGGCAGGTCTGCTCGGGCTCGGCATACTTGCACGGCGGTACGCGGGGTCTGAATACGCCCGGGCGGGTCTTAGCTGGCCCCGACTTGTCAAGGTGGAGACCGAGGCCCGTGATCCCTTCGTTGCGCGCATCGCGCTTTCTGTAACGCTCGTGCTACCGCTGGCCGCCACAGCTGCCAGCCTTTACGTCTACGTAACGAAAAGCCGCATCAGCCTTTGGGAAGCAACGACATCTCTCGCTCCCGGATTTTTCAGCAGCCGCACGGCGGCCCTTCGCTACGATTGCGAAAACAGTCCGTGTTTCAGATTTCATCCCAAGGACGGAGTAGCGCCGTTCGGGCAGGAATGGTTCTGGTTTAGCGATGCGTTGCTGCTGCTCCTGCTTTTGGGCTGTGTGGTGGTCTGGGGGCATTTCGTTGCGGGCTCGAGGCGGCAGACGCATGGTTCGGCTCCCTGAGGCCGTCCGGCTGCAGCGGGTGGCCGCGCCTCGGCTCCGCCTTCACAGGGTCCAGGTAAACTCTATCCCTATGCCACGCTTGTCGCTATGCGGAGCGGGGATGACACGTTATGGTGTCTCACAAGCACAATGAGTTTGTAGGCGACCCTGAGGCACTGAGGGTCAAATTGTTAGTTGTGGCGCATAGGGCGCGCAGTAGCTAGCTATTCGCCCGGCAGGGACTGACAATGGTGATCGGAGATAGCGACAAAGAATCGGAAAAACCCGACTCCCGTCTTGGTGAAGTCGATGAAACACAACCTTTAACCGAGGCGGGCGAGGTTTCTGTTTCCGATTCCACGGAGGCTCCATCAAAGGGTACTCCTGAGACCGACAAAGACAAACCTATGCCACCACTCAATCAGTTGCTCGGGCGGCTGAAGGACTACAAAGAGTTTGTCGCAATTTTGGTGTTTTTCCTTGGCGGCCTTCTCTGGGTTTATGGTGTTTTCGCGACGCAGAAACAGGTTGATCAGATCAAGTGCCTACTGAATACGAATATTAGCCTTATTCATAACCAAACCCAGTCCCGATTCCTTCTTCAAGAACTTACTTCCAAACAGCTTTCACTAGCTGAGGTGATAGAGCGCGGCAATGCAGGGACTCCGCATCGCGGGGATCGTCGACTCGCGTTGCAGCTCGAAACAGAGATCGATCTCCTGAAAGATAAAGTCAAAGATGCTGAAGATGCATCGGCGGAGTCCTTGGACCTTCTAAAAAAGAGTGCGTGTGATGATGCATAAAGCCACACCAGAGAGGTGGATTTTCGCGTACTTCACCTGCATTTTATTTGTGTTAACAAGCACTGCAATTGCGCAAGAGTACAATGTCGGAACCTTAAGAAATTGCGCCGTGATTCGCGATTGCACGTCAACCATAGATTGCAACCGACGCCCTCCAACTAGGGACTGCACCACAAAGCTGCTTTTCGGCATACGATACAATGATCCAGCATGCGAAGCAGCGCGCGCTGCGGAGAAGAGCTATTTCGAGTCGCAACGAGCGCAATGCGAAGCGAGCAAGGCCGCTGCTAGGCTTGATTGTGAGCGCCTAAAATCGCAGGAAAAACTGCAGTGCGAAGCGCAACGTGCGGTTGAGATTCGAGCTGGAGAGCAATTTCGCCGCCAGGTGCAGGACCTGCCTCTTGGAACTGCCATTCCGATCGAAGCTCCGAGCTTTCTCCAAGATGGTCAAGTTTTGCCGTCTGAGGAAGCAGCGGCCAAGCAGTGGCTTCAGCTAAGTGTAAGCACGTTGGACAATGTGCCAGAGGCCATGACCCTTTTCTTTGACAACATCGGGATCTTTGTAGTCGATGGTGTATTGTTGCGCGACGCCTCTGTTGGCCCTCCGACCGCACGCGAGTGGATTGGCGCAATGTTCTTATCCTCAGAGGCAGAGCGTCTTGGTGGGGACGCGTATTTTCAAGTGGCTGCTACGGCTGGCAGTAAGTTAGTAAATAGGGCTCTAGAAATAATTGACTCTACGTGCGAGAAAATTGACTGCTAATTTTGTTCTTGCATCCCAGCTACTGCGAATATTGAACATAAACCAGAATTGCGTTGTCCGTTGACTTAACGGAAGCCTTCCCCCGCTCTGCGATGCTTGGAATGTCGAATACAACCGGCTCGACCTCGAACTCGAACTTTCGCGTTTCTCCTGGGAACACGAAATTGCCGCTCATTTCAGGGATGGCACCAGATGCATCGACGAGCACCGTAGGGCCTCGCACAGCCCCTATTAAACCACCAAGCAAGGGGCAGGCCGCCTGCATGTTGTAGGATTTCAGAATTAGCTCAGTTGGAGAAGGACGCAGCCTTGCTCTCAGCTCTGAAGTTCGTACGTTAGCCGTGATCCAAAGACTTTCTTCTTTGAATACGTATTCCAATCTGCTCTTAACCTTTACGTTTTGGCGCGGCACAGTCACCGTTAGGTCCTTGTGCTCGGTCCAGTTGAAAGGACATGTCGCGTGCCCCGCGATGTCAAGAGACATCCATTCCACACCGACGCGTGCGTCTGCCTGTCCTTCGATGCCAAGAGTCATCGCGAGATTTGCGAGCGCAGGATCGAAGACGACCTTTGGCGCGCATATGCGCAACCGTCCTGTCGCCTGAGCAAAGCTGTCGACATTAGCAACGTTGCCGAGTCGTGAAAGCCGCTTCAGTCCTTCCTTATGCCCCTCACACAATGTCTTCTTACCTGTCTTCTCAGCTTCACAAGCGAGCCTTTCACCCGCCTTTTCCGCTTCACACTGTGCTTTTTCTTGCGACTTTAGGCGCTCACATTCAGCCTTTCGTCCAGATTTTCGCACCTCACAGGCGTCATGCGCTGCCTTCTTTTCAGCTTCGCAGGCCCCTTTAGCTGCTGTTTTTTCAGCTTCGCAGGCCGCCTTAGCTGCGGATTTATTCGCTTCGCAGTTACCTTTTGCGATGACTTTCTCTGCTTCACAAACCGGATCATTTCCACAGATACCAAGAACACACATCCTACAGTTTCGCGTTTGTCTGCAATCCGTCGTCTGACGACAATCCCGCGTCTGACGACAATCCCGCGTCTGACGACAATCCTCCGTTTGCTCGCAGCTCCTGTTGGGAGTGCAATCGCGTGTTGGTGTGCAAACTTTCGTAGGAGTGCAGTCAATCGTGTTTTCATCTGGTATTTCGATCGTCTCCGTAAATTTTTGCTTCGGAACACTCGCTTCGGCATCAAGGCATAGATTTGCCTGCTGGAAGGCGGAGTTAATCAGGTGTGAGATACTAAACTTCGAAAGCGCAGCCCAAGTTGCATCGGGACGCTCGCTCGTCGCCACCAATTCACCTAACCGACCATCGAATGCGGTAACGAATGTCGCGAAAGCCGGGGCCGGGTCAGGTGTCGGAAGATTCGATACTGACTCTCCAGTTGGAGCGAGATCGACAAGAACAGAGACATCTATAGAATCGATCTTAAAAGCTACGGCCTTCGCGAAAAACGGAGACGATACTGGCCGCCCCGTTAAAGACACATCAATCTTGGTGCCATCATCCAGGGTCGTGGAGTTGTCGATGGACGTCTCCAGCGACTCGACTGGAGAAGCGGGTACGGTGAGTTTTGCAAACTTGGCCCGGCTGAGTTCGCCGGAGATATTGTCGGCGAACTTGTTTATGATACCGGCAATGAAGTCCGCTGGTGTGGCGAGCTCTACGTCCTCGGCAACGGTCAGCTCTTCGATACGAACCTCTCGGAAGAGCGGAAGGGCCTGAAATTCAAGCGACAGGTCCGGCCCATCGCCTGCGGCGACGGCACTTGCTATTGAAGCGCCGATCTTGAGCACACCAACAAGTTTGGGCTTCAGGGAATCGAGGAGAGCTGCGCTATCGGCATCCATTTCGGGGAACATCGAAGATGTAAAAACGCCGTCGATGTGAATGTCGGCCAACAGGAGTTGGCTGTCCCCTTCGACTCTTACGTCCCTCACGTTCGCTTTTTTGAGAATATCCGTAGCCTCTATGGCCTTGCGAACGTCATCAAGCCTCAGGACAGCCGCCACATCCGGCGACTGCATGGCCTCCAGGGAGGCTGCGCTTGTCGCAATTGCTTTCTCTCGGTACTGCGCAGCGTCAACCGGAGGAAACTTTTCATCAACCAGCTCTTTTATGGTCTCTTCGAAACAACCGGAGAGACTGATCGTGCATATTAAGAGGAGAGCTAGTTTATGAAAAAGCTTGTGCATCAAATCTCTCCTCAATCAAATGACTAGCAGTCGATAACCCGATCGCAGAGTTCGATGCTGTAGGCTACGGATGCATTGTCGCTCACGGCGACGGCAGTCTCCCGCTGAAAATGACCAGCGCGAAGTTCTCCATAAATCAAGGGGAGATTGATCTTTACTTCGACCTGATCGCAGACGTCCCAAGTGTCAGAATTGATGCCCATTCTGATCCACCAGAGCTTGATGCAATCTTCGCCGGGGCCGCCATCAATCTTTACAAAGATCGTCGCGTTGACGTTCCAGCCGTCCCAGACAGTGATGTTTTGTCCCGGTTGCGCGATCTTGATCTGAGGCTCGGCGGCTGAAACCGCCCGCGAAAAGAAGGTTGCGACTGACAGTGCGCAGACGAACAAAGTAAGAGTTCTAAGAACGATGACCAAATGCAAGCCCGCTCCTCCGGCCCACAAATCCCTGTGTTGAAGGCTAGCACGGGCCTGGTCGATCGCAAAGCGGTACGCCCCCGAGGCACTGAGGCGCCTGGATCGGTGGCAGCTCAAACCGATCTCCGCTGGAAGCTGTCTTCGCCGATGTTTCGACCGTTGAAGCCCTACGCAAACTAGCGTATCAACGGAAAAATCCGCGAACAAGCGGATTGACAGGGAGAGCAAGCGATGAACCGGCCATGTCCGCCGACGGTGTGACCTTCGGCCAGGCGATTTCGAGGGCCCGCAAGGCACTCGGTCTCAGCCAGAAGGAGCTCGCAGCGCGCGTGATGAAGGAAGAGGGCGGCGGGTCGATATCCCCGCAGTACCTCAACGACATCGAGCACGATCGACGCAGCCCCAGCTCGGGGCACCTGATCCGTCAGTTCTCCGGCATCCTGAACATCCCGGAGGACTACCTATACGCACTCGCAGGCCGGCTACCGGATGATCTGCGGCCGGATGCGTCCACTCCGGACAAGGTCGTCGAGGCCTTCGCCAACTTCAGGAAGACGTTGAAGGAGTAAGGAGGTTGGCATGGTGAAGATGATCAGTGACAACACGGGCCGCTTTGCCGAGCGACCCTTCTACGAGGCGCGGGATCTCGACAATGAATGCGAGCGACTGATCCGGGACCCTCTGCTGAAGCGCCGCGGGACGGTCGACTACCCCGTGGCGACCGATGACCTGACCGTGCTGATCGAGATGCACGATGCGGACCTCGACCCTTATGCCGACTTGTCCGCGTATGGCGCCGATGTCGAAGGGGTGACCGAGTTCTTCCCCGACCGCGGACCGCAGGTCTCCATCTCGGAACGCATCGCGGCCGACGAACGGCGCGAGAATCGCTTCCGCACCACGCTCACGCATGAGTCGGGCATGTGAAGTTTCACGGGCCCCTCTGGGCGCAGAAGTTCGCCAACGGCGACCTGCTCGAGCGCGGCGTGAATGCGAACAAGGCGATCTCGAAGCGCGACAACATCCTGGACGCCCCGCAGTCCGACAGGATGGAATGGCAGGCTGGCTATATCAGCGGCGCGCTGCTGATGCCGGCCACGCCGGTCCGTCGCCTCGTTTCCGACTACTGTGGCCCGCGCGAGCTGCATGGCGATGTCCACGTTTCGACGGAGCATGCCGCGCGGCTGATCGAGATGGTTATGGAGCGGTTCGCGGTTTCCGAAGAGGCCGCCCGCATCAGGTTGCTGAAGCTGAACCTGATCACTTCGGCACACGGACAGGCCTCGCTCTTCGGTCGCTGATCGCGAATCCGCGGAAGTGCGTATTTTTTCGATTGATTCCCTTCCGGCGCGATATACGCTAATTAGCAGATCAGCCGATACATGGAATCGCCAGAAAGGAGATCACGGTGACTGCACTGTCCGCCTTCCTTCGCAAGACGCCCGGCGAGGCGCTGCGCGAATACTTCGACCGGCCGGAGATCGGCCTGCCCACCGAGTTCGACTGGCCAGCATCAGACGCCGATCTTTCCAAGCCGCTTCTCGGCGCCATCGAGAAGATGTCCCGCGTCCAGCGCGACCGGATCTCGAACGACGCCGAGCGCGTCCATGCCCTGTCCGACGAGCCGGGGCAGGCCGCAATCTACAGCGTGGCCGAGGATCCCGCGCTCCTCGACGACCTTGCGAACCCGCACGCGCGGTCGCTCTGGATGTTCCTGAACGCGCAGGACCGCTTTCGTCATGCCGAGGAAGTCCGGTTCACGGAGGACCGCCGGCGCGGTCGGATGTGGGCCGGCTACATGACCGACGCCGGTTGCGTCGTGCAGCGCGACGCGTCAGCCTGCCACGCCTTCGTCTCCGCGATCAAGGAGTTCTCGGGCGCCGCCCATGCTCATGTCGACATCTTCGACCGGGTGCGGACGACCCATGAGGGCGACGAATGCGACCTCGTTCAGGTGACGATCTACCGCGAGGGGCGGCCCGACGACCTGCTGCGCTTCGACGACAAGGGGTCTCTCGTCCGGCAGGCCTATCGTCCCGTGTTCGAGGCCGCGGTGACCTACGAACCCGCAACCGGCGGCATCGAAGTGATCGCCAACGACAAGGCGACGCGGGGCGAGATCGTGAGGGCCACCGTCACGCACCTCCTCGGCATCGAGTTCAAGGAGAACCGCCTGCCGCTGCGGTGCTATGACCTGTCCGTGCTGCTGGCACCCTACGATTTCCCGGTCGATCCGGAGGACGGGATCGAGGGCGTCGAGGTGCGCGAGCTGCGGCTCATGCCGATCGACGACAGCGATTTTAGGGTGACGCTGGAGAAGCCCGCGCGCGCCGACGAGACGATCTGGACGAAGGCGGAAGAGAGGTTCGGGGATCGCACGCCCCTGAGCGAAGGGTTTGTGGTCACACGGGCCAAGATCGCCGTGAAGCTCGCCCGCCGCCCGGGAGGGGACAGGCGGCGTACGCTCGCCCTGACGATCACCTGGCCTCATGGCTGCGATCTGAAGGACCGCACCGCGACCGAGCAGATGATCGGCGAGAAGTACCTGCGGCGCTGGGGGATCCTGGTCGATGACCTGCAGCTCTTCGAGGATTGATCTCGCCGCCCGCCGGCTGCTCTCGTCCATCGCCGGGACCCGCGACGCGCGGGTTTCGGCCATGGCGCTGGCGCACATGCGCGGCGCCGGAAAGACGCTGATGGACGCCGGACTGATCGTGCAGCGCGGCAGCGCCATGGCCGTCGTTGCCGAGGACGACTTGGACGACACCCCGACTTCCGTCATCGCCCACCCGATCACTGGCCATAATGGTCATCTCGGCAACGCAGTCTGGCACGACGAACGGGCGAGCGCCAGCCGCCAGGTCTATGCGCTGGACATGCTGGCGGCAGCTCGGCGGGTGGTCGCCCGGCTCGATTGCTCACTCGGCAAGGACCCGGTGCCGTATCTCGATGGCGCGGTGCTGGATTTCGGGACGGCGCGGCTGCCGAAGCGAAGGGCGCGTGTCGGGATCTGGGTCGCTCGCGGTCTGACGACACCGGCTGTGTTCGAGGAGTTCTGCCAGCTCGTTGCGCGCCGCCCAGCCGACGGGCTTCGTGTGGTACTCTTTCTCGACCCTCCGGATCGGCATCGCTTCCGCTTCATCCGGGGCCATGAGTTCGTCGCGTTGGCAGACGTGGTCGATCATGAAGATGGTCTTGCAGTCGCCCCGGAGGTCTTGACCGCCCGCCTGCTGAAGGGCCCGTCGCACAAAGAACCCGTCTGGGTCTCCGGCGACGGCGGCGTGCTGATTGTGCATGGCAAGTGGCACGAGTTCGCTGGCGGCAAGCAGAAGATCGCCGTCGCCATGCTCGCCGAGGCCTGGCTGGACGGGGATCCGGTGCTGCCCGTCGCGCGCATCCTCGAGTAGGCCGAGTGCGGCCCCTCCGTGAGGCGGTTGAAGAATCTCTTCGACGGGCACCCTACGTGGCAGGAGGTCATCCGGGAGAGCGGCTCCAGCGCCTGGCTCGAGGTGTGACGCCACCAAAATCACGACGATCAGGCCGTCCTTCGGGGCGGCCTTTTTCGTTTTCGGGGGCCCCGTTCTGCATACCTCCCGTCTCCCCTCCATCCGCCCTCCCGCTGCCCTCCTCGGCGCTCCCCCATCGTCCTTCGCAGGCATTCGGCTAGTCGCGAAGGAGACGACGATGTCAGTCACGCATCTCAACCAAGTCGAGCTGGCAGCTCGATGGAAGATCAGCCCGCGCACGCTGGAGCGCTGGCGTTGGACCGGTGAGGGCCCCGCCTTCATCAAGATCGGCGGCCGGGTCGTTTACCGGCTCGAGGATGTCGAGGCCCACGAGGCCAACCGGCACTGTTCGAGCACGGCCGAAAAGCCTGCCGTGAAGCTGGCGTGAGGGGGTAGTCATGACGATCCCTAACCGCATCCCCCTCGACGATCTGCCCTCCATGTCGATCGACGAGATCATTGCCCTTTCTGGTGAGCAACTGGCGCTCGCAGAAGACGAAGCCTGTGAGCAGCTGCGCGCCGCCAAGAATCTTTACGACTGGATCGTCGGGGCCATCGCGCTGAAGTACGGCGACGACGCGCAGGAGGCTCGCCGCGCGGAGAGCAAGGACACCGGCACGGTCAGGCTGCAGGACGGCCCGGTCACGGTGGTCGCCGAGCTCCCCAAGCGCGTCGATTGGGATCAGGCGATGCTCGCCGGTCTGGTCGAGCGGATCCGGGCCGATGGCGCCGACCCCGCCGAGTACGCCGACATCGCGTTCAGCGTGCCCGAACGCAAGTACACCGCCTGGCCCACGGACATCCGCCAAGAGTTCGAGCCCGCGCGCACGGTCCGCACCGGCAAGCCCAAGCTCCGGCTGCTGCTCGGCGAGGAGGCGCGCTGATGGCCATTTCGCTCGCCTCCCTGCGCACCACCACGTCGCTCCGACCGCCGCGCATCCTCATGCACGGGGTTGCCGGGATCGGCAAATCGACCTTCGCGGCCGGCGCCGATGCGCCCGTCTTCATCATGACCGAGGATGGGCTCGGAAAGCTGCAGGTGCCACACTTCCCGCTGGCGACCAGCTACGCCGATGTGGCGGAGGCCCTCGACGCGCTGCTGAACGAGGCGCACGACTATCGTACGGTCGTGGTCGACAGCGTCGACTGGCTGGAGCCGCTGATCTGGGCCGAGGCCTGCCGGCGCAACGGCTGGCAGTCGATCGAAAGCCCCGGCTTCGGCAAGGGCTACGCCGAGGCGCTGAACATCTGGCGCGAATACATCGACAAGCTGAACGGGCTCCGCGACCGGAAGGGCATGGCGGTCATCCAGATCGCCCACACCGACATCAAGCGCTTCGACAGCCCCGAGCACGAACCCTACGACCGGTACGTGATCAAGCTGCAGGCGCGCGCCTCCGCGCTGCTGCAGGAGCACTCGGACGTGGTGCTCTTCGCCAATTACCGGATCTCGGTCAGCAAGTCCGACGTGGGCTTCAACAAGAAGGTGACCCGGGCGCTCGGGTCCGGTGCGCGCGTCATGCACACCGAGGAGCGCCCCGCCTTCCTCGCCAAGAACCGCTACGGCCTGCCGGAAACCCTCCCGCTCGAGTGGTCGGAGTTCCTGGCCGCCATGCCCCAATCCGCCTGATTACGACTGAAAGGACAGAACGATGGCACGTTTCGACACCGCCTTTGATGCCGCCGGCATCGAGCCAACCACCGCCTACGAAATCCTGCCCGCGGGCAAGTACCGCGCCCAGATCGTCGAGAGCGAGATGCGCGTCACCAAGAACGGGATGGGGAAGTATCTCTGGCTGATGCTCGACATCCTCGAGGGGCCGCAGCAGGGCCGCAAGGTCTTCGACCAGCTGAACCTGGTGAACGCCAACCCGACCACGGTCGAGATCGCGCAGCGCACGCTGTCGGCGATCTGCCACGCCACGGGCAAGCTGCAGGTGAACGACAGCGAGGAGCTGCACCTGATCCCGATGACGATCCAGGTGGGGGTGAAGCCCCCGAAGGACGGCTACGGCGAGCGCAACACGATCCGCTACCTGGTGCCGGAGGCCCCGGCGCAGGCGACCCCGCCCAAGCCCGCCGCGACGCAGCCGGCCAGCGCGCCCGTCCAGTCGGCGCCCGCCCGCCCGGCCACCGCGCCCTGGAACCGCAAGAGCTGACGCCCTCGGCCGCCGCGGGCTGAGACTCGCGGCGGTCCGGAGATCGCCAGACCCGAGAGACTGACCATGACCAACAACCCCGACGCGGCCTGCGCGGCCGCGAACGCCCCCGGCCTGCCTGACGACACCCGGCGCCTGATCGAGATCGAGGACGCCATCGCGAAGATCCGCACGCAGATCGCGACCGCGGATCTGACACGGCAGCGGACGGCCAAGCCGATCGACCCCGACTGGTTTCACCGCGCGCGCACGGCGCTGCGCCACCTCAACCGCGAGCGCGCCGAGATCGTCGCCCGTCAGGGCGGCCGCCGCCGGCGCGAGCGCCTGAAGGACATGATCATCGCCGTCCTGCGCGAACGCCATGACAGCGCCGCTTGGACGGCCGTGCTGGCGGAGGCGCGGGCACGGCTCGAGCGGGAGGAGGCGTGCTGATGGCCGAGCTTCCCGAACCCCCGACGCCGACCCTCTCCGCGATCTACGCCTCCTACGAGGCCCGGCAGGGCGACGGCTTCCGCGACCACCTCGGTGCCTCGCTGATCGGCAAGTCCTGCGCCCGCGCGCTCTGGTACGACTTCCGCTGGGCAACGCCCGCGCGGCACACGGGCCGCATCCTGCGCCTGTTTGAGACCGGCCAGCTGGAAGAGGCCCGGCTCGTCCGCGATCTGCGCGCCACCGGCGCGACGGTGCTGGAGGTCGATCCCGAGACCGGGCGGCAGTTCCGCGTCGAGGCCCATGGCGGGCACTTCGGCGGCTCGCTCGACGCCGTCGCCCTCGGGCTCCTGGAGGCGCCGAAGACCTGGCACGTCGTCGAGTTCAAGACGCATTCCGCGAAGAGCTTTGCCGAGCTGATCGCCAAGGGCGTCGCGCTCGCCAAGCCCCAGCACGCCGCGCAGATGCAGGTGTACATGCACCTGACCGGCATCACGCGGGCGCTCTACGTTGCGGTCTGCAAGGACACCGACGCGCTGCACATCGAGCGCGTCCCGGCCGGCCCCGAGACGGGCGAGCGCCTGCTGGAAAAGGCGCGGCGGATCATCTTCGCCCAGCATCCGCCCGAGCGGATCAGCGCGGATCCCGCCTGGTTCGAGTGCCGGTTCTGCGACCACCACGGGCTCTGCCACGGTGGGGACGCTGCGGCTGTCACCTGCCGGTCCTGCCTGCATTCGACGCCCATCGAAGGCGGCTGGCACTGCGCGCGCCACGACCGGCTGCTCGACCCTTCCGACCAGCGCCGCGCCTGCGCCCGGCACCTGTTCATCCCCGATCTAGTCCCCGGCGAGGTGAGCGACGCAGGCGAGGACTTCGTCTCCTACCGCATGCGCGACGGTTCGGCCTGGACCAACGACGCCCGCGAAGAGGAGGCCGCCGCATGCTGACCCTGCGCCCCTACCAGCAGGCTGCGATCGCCTCGATCTACGGCTATTTCGAGAAGGAGAGCGGCAACCCGCTCGTCGTGATCCCCACGGCCGGCGGCAAGAGCCTCGTCATGGCCGCCTTCATCGACGGCGTGCTCAAGGCCTGGCCCGACCAGCGCGTGCTCGTCGTAACCCATGTCCGCGAGCTGATCGCGCAGAACCATGCCGAGATGCTGGGGCTCTGGCCCGAGGCGCCGGCGGGCATCTACTCGGCCGGTCTCGGCCGCCGCGATGCGCGGGCCCGGATCCTCTTCGCCGGCATCCAGTCGATCCACGACAAGGCGACGCGCATCGGCCATGCCGATCTGGTGCTGATCGACGAGGCCCATCTGATCCCCGGGCGGTCGAACACCATGTATCGCCGCTTCCTCAATGACCTGCAGGCGATCAACCCGGCGCTGAAGGTGATCGGGCTGACGGCGACGCCCTTCCGGCTCGACAGCGGCATGCTGCACGAGGGCGAGAATGCGCTCTTCACCGACATCGCCTACGAGGTGTCCGTCCGCGACCTGATCGATCAGGGCTATCTCGCCCCGCTCATCTCGAAGCAGACGCAGACCCGGCTCGACGTGACGGGCGTGGGATCGCGCGGCGGCGAGTTCATCGCGCGCGACCTAGAGGACGCGGTCGACCAGGACGCCATCACGCGCGCGGCCGTAGCCGAAGTGATCGTCCATGGCGAGACGCGCCGGTCTTGGCTCGCCTTCTGTTCCGGCGTGCGCCACGCCACCCATGTCGCCGAGGAGTTCCGCCGCCGCGGGGTGAGCTGCGCCACCATCTTCGGCAAGACGCCGAAGGACGAGCGCGACGCGATCATCTCTTCGTTCAAGCGCGGCGAGATTAGGGCGCTTGCCTCGATGGGCGTGCTGACGACGGGCTTCAACGCGCCGTCAGTGGATCTGATCGCCATGCTGCGGCCCACCAAGTCGGCAGGGCTCTATGTCCAGATGGCCGGACGGGGCACGCGGCTCGCCGCGGGCAAGGAGAACTGCCTCGTTCTCGATTTCGCGGGCAATGTCCGCCGGCATGGCCCCATCGATCTCGTGCGGCCGAAACGGCCGGGCGGTCCGGGGGACGGGCCGCCGCCCACCAAGATCTGCCCGAAATGCGGGACCATCGTGGCCATCGCCGCGCTCGAATGCCCCGACTGCGGTTTCGAGTTCCCCGGCCGCGAGCTGAAGCTCGAGCCGACCGCCTCGACGCTGGATGTGCTGTCCACCGGCAAGCCGCAATGGGTCGGCGTCTCCGACGTCACCTACAGCCGCCACGAGAAGCGCGGCGGGCGGGTCTCGCTGAAGGTCACCTATCGCTGCGGTCTCGCCTTCCACACGGAATGGGTCTGCATCGAGCACGAAGGCTATCCGCGCCGGAAGGCCGCGAGCTGGTGGCGCGAGCGGGCGCCCGAGCTGGACGTTCCCAAGTCCGTCGATGAGGCGCTCATCCTGGCGGACCGGCTGCGCCGCCCCACCGAGATCGCCGTTCGCCCCGCGGGCCGCTTCACCGAAATCACCGCCTACAGGTTCGCCCCATGCCTCACAGCCGTGCCAGGCTCTGCGCCGTCTGCCATCGAGAACCCCGCGGCTGGGGCTGGTTCGACGCGCGCTTCCGCGTCTCCGACCCGCGGCGCGACACGAGCCGCAGAGACCTCTGCAGCCGGGTTTGCCAGGACATCTGCCACCGGAGGTCGGGCATGATCGATCCGACCCCCAATGAGACGGCGGCCATGGTCGAGGGCGGAAAGGCCGGCGGCGCCTATCTCGACAGCCTCGGCCGGACCGATCTCGCCCAACTCAGCGAGGAGGAGTGGGACACCTTCGTCGAGGTGATCGTCACCGGCTACTGCGACCACCTGCGCGACCTGGCGGCGAAGGACCGTGCACGGCTCGACGGCATGATCCCGGAGGTGCCCTTCTGATGGCGGACACCTCGTGGATGGCGCGCGTCGGCGCGCGTCTCGTGACCAACGGCTACGCGATCCTGCCGATCGCGCCCGGCACCAAGAAGCCCGGCCAGTTCGCCCGCGCGGCCTGGCACGACTACGCCCAGTGGAACCGGCATGCGAGCCGCGCCACTACTGAGCTCGAGGTCGCGACCTGGTCCAGCTGGCCGGACTGCGGGGTCGGGATCGTCGGCGGCGCGGTCGCCGCGCTCGACATCGACATCGCCGAGGACGGCGAGCTGGCGCTGCGCATCGAGCGGCTCGCCCGCGAACAGCTGGGCGATACGCCGGCGCTCAGGATCGGAAAGCCGCCGAAGCGGCTGATGGTCTATCGCACGCAAGAGCCCTTCGCCGGGATCCGGCGCGCGCCCCTGGAAATGCTCTGCCTCGGACAGCAGTTCGTGGCCTACGCCGAGCATCCCGACACCGGCCGCCCCTATGCCTGGCCCGACGAGGGGCTCGCGGATCTCGACATCGAGAGCCTGCCCGAAATCGACGCGGAAAAGGCGGCGGCGTTCCTCGACGAGGCGCTGGCGCTGATCCCGCCCGAGCTGCGCCCGAAGAGCCTCGGTGCGAAGGGGGGGAATGGAGCGGGACACCCCTGCCTGCCGGCCCATGCGCAAGCTGGCACATTGGCCGCGATCCGGAGCGCGCTCGCTTGGCTGCCGAACGCCGAGCTCGACAACGACAGCTGGATGCGCATCGGCATGGCGCTGAAGGGCGCGTTGGGCGAGGAGGGCGCGACGCTCTTCGCCGACTGGTCGGCGCAGGCGGCCAAGAACGACCCGGCCGCGACGGCGAAGGCATGGACGAGCTTCAAGCCCGCGCGGATCGGCGCCGGCACGATCTATCACCTCGCCATGGAGAAGGGCTGGCGTCCCGATCCCGACCTGCTGCTCGACGGCAGTCAGAAGGCTTGTGCCGCCGACGAGCATCCCGCGGCGGGCCTCCTCGCGCGGCTCGCCCAGCCCGAAGCCCCGATGCCGATCCTCGCGCCTGCGCCATCGTTCACGCTGACGATCCCGGGCGGGCTCGTGGGCGATCTCGCGCGCTACATGATCGACACGGCGCGCAGACCGCAGCCGCTTCTCGCGGTGGGCGCCAGCCTCTGCGCCCTCGGCGCGCTGATGGGGCGGCGCTACCGTACGACGACCGACCTGCGCACGAACCTCTACATCGTCGGCATCGCGGACAGCGGATCGGGCAAGAACCACGCCCGAGAGGTCGTCAACGAGCTGTTCTTCGCGGCGGGGCTGGCGCATCACCTCGGCGGCAACAAGATCGCCTCCGGCGCGGGGCTCCTGACCGCGCTCCACCGTCAACCCGCGATCCTGTTCCAGATCGACGAGTTCGGGATGTTTCTCTCGGCGGCGGCCGACCGCAAGCGCAGCCCGCGCCACATCACCGAGATCCTCGACAACATGACCGAGCTCTACACCGCCGCCTGCGGGGTCTTCCTCGGCGCGGAATACGCCAACCGGGACGGCTCGAACGAGCGGCGCGACATCGTCCAGCCCTGCCTTTGCGTTTACGGCACGACGACGCCGCTGCATTTCTGGGGGCGCTGCAGGGCGCCAACGTGGTCGACGGCTCGCTCGCCCGGTTCATCATCCTGCCGAGCGAGGAGGACTATCCGGACGAGAACCGCCGTGCCGGGCTGCGCACGTCGCCGCGACCGCTGATCGAAGGGCTGCAGCGCCTTGCCGAGGGCGGCGGGGCGCGCGGCAACCTCGCCGGCAAGACCTCCGGGCCCGAGACCGCCGTCGATCCAATGACCGTGCCGATGGACGACGACGCGCAGGCGCGCTTCGACGCCCTCGGCGACGAGATCACCGCCGAGCTCAGGGCCGCGGCCGGCACGTTCCACACGCCGATCCTCGCCCGGATCGCGGAGAACACGGCCAAGGTCGCGCTCGTCTTGGCCGTGGGGCGCGATGCGGTCCATCCCGTCATCCGGGTCGAGGATGCCCTCTGGGCCATCGATTTCGTGCGCCATTTCGCCCGGCGCATCATCGACGCCGTCGAGCGCCACGTCGCCGACACCGAGACCGAGGCGCATCTGAAACGCGTGCGCGAGATCATCCGCAAGGCGGGGACGGCCGGCGTCACCAAGTCCGAGCTGACCCGCGCCTCGCAATGGCTCCGCGCGCGCGACCGCGACGACATCCTGCTCACGCTGGTCGAGAGCGGCGACATCGCCACGGTCGAGCAGGAGACCGGGGGGCGGAAGGCCATGCGCTTCCGGGCGATGCGGTGAGGGCCGGGACGATGCTTCCTTCAAAGGCCCCAATCCTTCATTTGAAGGAAGTTCCCGCCCAAGCCTCCGTCCGGCAACGGAAATCCGGCGCGCGGGGCTTCTTTCAATATTCCACACAGAGACCCTCGCGCGCGTGGGTGGGGATGCGTCTCGAAACGCCCGGCACCATTGCATTCCCAGAGACCCTCGCGCGCGTGGGTGGGGATGGAAGCCAGACACATACCCCATGAAGAAACTGAAATATTGAAAGAAGAGATTTATCCTCATTTTCCCAATGGCTTGCGTCCAAACTTCCTTCAAGCGGACGGCGTGAAGCCATTGAAGGAAGCGCCGGGCGCTCCCGGCAACGACAACGTGACCGTGACCAGACCTCGTGATCCCGGTCCGGGCGCGCGTACTGCCCTCACCAGGCAGCCGTGCCGCCCCGGCCTCTCATTCGAAGAGGAGGTCGTCATGGACCGCTCCCCACACATCGCCCCGGCGCCTCTCACGGCTGCCGGCAATCTCGACCGCTGCATTCTCGCGCTGGATCTCGGCATCAGCACCGGCTGGGCGTTGCGCTCGGCCGAAGGGCTGATCACCAGCGGGACCGCGAGCTTCAGGCCTGGCCGCTATGACGGTGGCGGCATGCGCTACCTGCGCTTCACCAACTGGCTGACCGAGATCGATCGGCTCTCCGGACCCGTGGCGGCGATCAGGTTCGAGGAGGTGCGCCGCCATGCCGGAACCGATGCGGCCCATGTCTATGGCGGGCTGATGGCCACGCTGACGGCATGGGCGGAACTGCGGGGCGTGCCCTATGCCGGCGTTCCTGTCGGCACGATCAAGCGCCACGTCACGGGCAAGGGCAACGCGCCGAAGGAGGCGATGATCGCAGCCGCGCGGGCCCGGGGCTTCAGCCCCGCCGACGACAATGAGGCCGACGCCATCGCGCTCCTGCTCTGGGCGATCGAGACGAACGGGGGTGTCGCATGAGGTGGCACCCCAAGGGCTACGGCGGCCATCGTCGGGATCCGTACCAAGTGAAACGCGAGGGCTGGCGCGAGCAGGGTCTGCTCGAGGTCTCGCTTGAGGACGGGCGTCTGACTTGGCCGGAACGCGAACTCGTTCGCCGGCTCGGCGAAAAGCTCTACGGGCCGCGCCCCTCCGACGAGGGAGGGCGCCATGGATAAGTGGACCCCGTCCCTCGTCGAAGCCCGTCTCGCCGAGGCGGCCTTCGTGCTCAAGCGCCTGCCCGAGCCGAGACGGCAGGGCTACTTCAGCACTTGGCCAGAGATCGTTCACTCCTTCGCCGACAAGGTGGGCCAGGAGCCGAAGCCCATGCGCGTGCTGCCCTCGCCGCAGACGATCAGCCGGATGGAGGAGACGCTGACCTGGACCGCCTGCCTCGACCCCGTCGACGGCAAGATCGTCTGGATGCGCGCCCACGGCGAGCGCTGGAAGACCATCTTCTGGACGGTCGGTCTGCAACGCTCGGCCGCCCATCAGCACTGGCTCTACGGGCTCTGCGTCATCTCGCTTAAGCTCAACCGGCGTCGATTCAATCGCAACCTGTCGAAGCGGCGCGTGATCGAACTGGCCGGTGGCGCGTAGCTCTGCGCGCCACAGGGGAAGGTGTGCGGCGGACAGTTTTCGACGGGACAGAAAACCGGTTCAGGGGCTAGGTTCGGAATAAGCTCGGGAGAGGCCCGCGGCGCGGTCCCGAGCGAAACCATCCTTTCGTTGGCAGGTTCGTTGGAAAAGGAAAGGCGCTGATCCTTTCCTTGCGGGCCGCTGTCCGCCGCTTGCAAGCCCCTCGGCCGAGTTCGCGGTTCCTTCTGCGCGACATTCGTATGCTGGCGGGCGAAGCGCGGGACATCGCCAGCGACAGGGCCGGATTTTTGGGAAGCCACCGGGAAGCCGGACCCACGCACGCCTCGCGCAAACCCCAATGAACGCTGGCCTTCCGACCGGACACCGCTGGTAGCCGCTGGACCCCGTGTGGAGTCCGGCCCGGCATCCGGAGTCCGGAAGTCACCGGCATCCACCCGACCGAGGAACCTTGCCCAACATGACGCTGAGCTTCGCCCCGGACGCGATCGAGACCTGGCCGCTTGCGCGCCTGCAGCCCTACGCGAAGAACGCGAAGGCGCACGGGCCGGACCAGGTTGCGAAGATCGCCGCCAGCATGGCCGAGTTCGGCTGGACCGTGCCCTGCCTCGTCGCCGAGGACGGTGAGCTGATCGCAGGCCACGGGCGCGTGCTGGCCGCCACGCAGCTCGGGCTGACCGAGGCGCCGGTGATCGTGCTCGGGCATCTGACCGAGGCGCAGCGGCGCGCTTACCGCATCGCGGACAACAAGCTGACCGAACTTGGCAGCTGGGACGAGGCGCTGCTGTCGGCGGAACTGAACGACCTGCTGGCCGAGGATTTCGACCTGTCGCTGGTCGGTTTCTCCGACGGCGAGTTGGACAAGCTGCTGGCCTACGTCGCGGAAGACGACGGTGAAGAAGGTGGCGCCGGGGGCTCCGTGCGGCCGGTGACCATCCCCGAGCCACCGCGCAATCCAGCATCACTAACCGGGGATCTGTGGATACTTGGCGACCACCGGCTGCTCTGCGGTGACAGCACCAGCGCGGCCGACGTGCGCCGCCTGATGAACGGCGAGCGGGCGATCCTGTTCGCGACCGATCCGCCCTATCTGGTGGACTACGACGGCTCGAACCATCCGACCCGCAACAAGGATTGGTCCGCGTCCTGCGGCACGACCTGGGACGACAGTTCGCAGGGCGCGGAGCTCTACGACGGCTTCATCGCCGCCGCCGTCGCCGAGGCGATCGCCGAGGACGCCGCCTGGTACTGCTGGCACGCCTCGCGCCGCCAGGCGATGCTCGAGGCCTGCTGGGAAAAGGCCGGGGCCTTCGTCCACCAGCAGATCATCTGGGTGAAGGACCGCGGAGTTCTGACCCGGTCTCATTACCTCTGGAAGCACGAGCCCTGTTTCATGGGCTGGCGCCGCCCGAACCGCCCGCCGAAGGTGGCGGAGCAGACGCTGCCCTCGACTTGGGAAATGCCGTCCTTCGCCAAGGACGAGCGCCCCGACCATCCGACGCCGAAACCGCTCGACGCGTTCGGCATCCCGATGCGCCAGCATGTGGCGCGGGGTGGGCTCTGCTACGAGCCGTTCTCGGGCTCCGGTTCGCAAATCATGGCGGGCGAGGCCAATGGCCGGCGCGTCTTCGCGATGGAGATCAGCCCCGCCTATGTCGATGTCGCCGTGGAACGCTGGCAGGCGGAAACGGGGCGAGAGGCAATCCTCGATGGCGACGGCCGGACCTTCGCCAAGTTGAAGGCCAAGCGGCTTGGGGAGACCGAGCATCAGCTATAACGCGGGTTAGCCAAATCGCGGCGTCAGCAGTCCGATGCTTCGGTTTGCAATCTATACTGTTGCAGCCCGTTGGCTTCTGAAAGGCCCCGGTATTCAAAAACGATGCGAGCCCCTCTATTCACGAAATCTCTGAATAAGGGATCAGAACACACATTGCCACTGACAATTGGACCCATAATGAGATCGAATACTGAGCCGTTCATTGCGGCTGAATTCCCTGTCAGCATGTATTCTAGGGTTAGCTCCCGTCCGCTTGACTTCGCCCCTGTAAGCATCGTTTCGGCGTCAACCAACTGAGGCACGTTAGCTTCAAGAAGAGCGGCTTGTATTCGTACGGCGCGTTCAATCGGCATGTCTCTGACGTTAACCACCGCGTCGCGGTTCATTCCATCCAGCACAACTTTGAAGAAGCTGGTCAAGAAGAGGACAGCGACGCCACAAGCAGAAAATGCGACAATGCGGCCAAGTAGCGCCATTTCCGATCTTGCTTCAATACGTCCCTTTTCGATGGGGCGCTTGAAAATCAAGATCAGAGAAATTATGGGAATTGCAGCCATGAAGGCGTTTCCAGAACATCCGTATGCGTCCATTGAACGACGACGGGAGAAATGAGCCAAAATCGCCATCAATACAGCAGTTAGCGCAAGCCAAGTTCCGGCCGCAAAGTCCACGTCATTTTCCGCCATCGAGAGAAATGCAGAGGGTAGAACAAATTGTGCTGCTGCAACCGCGAGATAGGCTATGCCAAAACTGAATCGCCCGAGGGGGCTCACCTCCCGCGACGATGCAGACAGAACAAGCAGGGCCAAGAAAAAGAGCCCGGCGACTATCAAGTATCTAGTTAGGAAGTTGTTTGTTCCAATGATAACGAATTCTGCCATACTCGATCCTCAACAGGCGCATGTAGCATCATCTTTCGGTCCGCGCTCAGGAGCCGTTCTCATTCGCTACTCGCGAAATCGGCACGGAGCAAGCGATGTTGACCACACTTGCCCCGGTTCAGCCGCAGCATTCGATCGAGAGCGTTAAGCCAAGAACCCAAGGTATGAAACAAGGTAGAATCATGTCGTTGGGGGAAGCCGCGGCGAATGTCGTCGTCGGCTACGTTCTGGCCACCGCCACGCAGATCGTCGTCTTCCCGTGGTTCGGGATCGAGACGGGCCTCGCGGAGCATCTGACCATCGGCCTCGCCTTCGTCGGCGTCTCGCTGGCGCGCGGCTACCTGCTGCGCCGGCTGTTCGAGACGATCCGGATGCGGAGCATGGAGTGAAGAACCGCCGCCCCGTGCGGAACGGCGGCCATCGACTTGTCGGGGTCCGGTGCGTCAGGCGGCAGGGAGTTTGTACACGCGCGCCCGGTTCTCGACCTTCTCCGAGGTCACTTCGAGCCCGAGCTTCTTCTTCAGCGCCCCGGCCATCGCGCCGCGCACGGCGTGCGACTGCCAGCCCGTCGCGGCCATGATCTCCTCGATGGTCGCGCCGTCCGGAGCGTGCGGCATGGCGATCAGCGTGGCCTGCTTGGTGCCCTCGCGCGGCGTGCGCGTCTTGGGCGCGGACTCGGTCTCGGTGGGAGTGTCCGGCGCGGGCTCCTCGCTCGGCGCGTCCGTCGCGCCCGTTGGCGCGGGGTTCGCGTCTTCGGGCTCGATCCCGATGGCGGCAAGGCCGGCGTCGGTGGCGATCAGTGTGACGCCGTGGCCGTCGCCGGTCTCGCGCCAGACGGGCTCGCCCTTGCACATGTCCGCGTCGACCTCCTGCAGGAAGCCCTTGGCGATCATCGCGTCGACCACCTTGGCGGCAGCCCCGCCGCGCAGGCTTTCGGGTAGCGGCAGGGCGATGCGGTCCTTCGCGCTGTGCGGCGGCGCTGAGGATGATGGCTTGGGTATCGGAAAGCTTGGTCATGGGGTCGTCTCCGTTTTCGGGCCCGCGTCATGCGGCGCCTTCTACGACCCCGAGCCGCGCAGGGCGCGCGGCGGGAGTTCCGGCAGTGCCGGAGATCAGCGAGCGTGCTCGCCCTCGCCGAAGGCGCTGTCGGTGATGCGCTTCAGGAGGCTGGCGTAGTGTTCGAGTGTGCCGACCATGGCCCAGCCCACCTCGTCGGGGTGGCAGTTGAAATGGTCGTCGCTGAGCGTCTGCAGGCGGGCGAGCATCTCGTCGATCTCGGCCTTCTTGCCGATGAAGGCGGCGAGCGCGGCTTCCTTGTTCCGGCGCGCCTTCTCGGCGCGGACTTCGTGGCGCGGGGTGGTGATCGGGTTCAGGCGGGTGGTCATCGTGGTGGCTCCTTGGGTCGAGTTGCATTGCTTCGTTGGAGTGACGTTCGCTCCGGTGGCGACGCTTATCAACTCGATAAGCACATGATCTTGAATGATAATCGGAGCTGTCGATGCAGGGCATGAGCGAGCGCCAGTACGCCGCGCATGTCGGGCTGTCGCGGGGCGCGATCCAGAAGGCGAAGGCGGCCGAGCGGCTGGTCCTCTATCCTGACGGCAGCATCAACGCGGCCGCCAGCGACGCCAGGCGTGCCGAGACGACGGACCCGTCGAAGACCCGCAAGCCGCCCGCGCCGAAGCTGAAGCCGGTCCCCGAGGCTGCCGTGGCCGCGGTCGGCGACACGCTCCGAGAACAGGGGCTGGCGGTTCCGGCGGTCGGCGGCGGCACGACCTTCCTGCAGGCGAAGACCGCGAACGAGGTGCTGAAGGCGCAGGAGCGGCGCATCCGGCTCCAGAAGCTGAAGGGGGAGTTGATCGAGCGGGCCCGCGCGCTGGCGCTGGTGTTCCGGCTGGCGCGGGAGGAACGGGACGCGTGGGTGAACTGGCCCGCGCGTGCGGCGGCGCTGATGGCGGCGGAACTGGGCGTGGAGCCGGCCGCGATGCAGAAGGTGCTGGAGAGACATGTACGCGCCCACCTCGACGAACTCGCCGAGGTCCGGCCCGACTTCCGGTGAGAGCGGCGATGGCCTGACGGACTTCGACGGCGCGGGCGAGATCCTGCGCGCCTGGGGCAACGGGCTGCGGCCCGACCCGGACCTGACCGTTTCGGAATGGGCGGACCGGCACCGGATGCTCTCGGGCCGCGCCTCGGCCGAGCCAGGGCGATATCGCACGGTGCGCACGCCCTACATGCGCGAGATCATGGACCGGCTGTCGCCCGGCGATCCCACGCAGCGGATCGTGTTCATGAAAGCGGCACAGGTCGGCGCGACCGAGGCCGGCAACAACTGGATCGGCTTCGTCATCCACCAGGCGCCGGGGCCGATGCTGGCGGTCCAGCCCACCGTGGAACTGGCCAAGCGCAACTCGCGCCAGCGGATCGACCCGCTGATCGACGAAAGCCCCGAGCTGCGGGAGCGGGTGAAGCCCGCGCGATCCCGCGACGCGGGCAACACCATGCTGTCGAAGGAGTTCGCGGGCGGCATCCTGATCATGACGGGGGCGAACTCGGCAGTCGGGCTGCGCTCCACCCCGGCGCGGTACATCTTCCTCGACGAGGTCGACGCCTATCCGGCGTCCGCCGACGAGGAAGGCGATCCGGTGACACTGGCGGAAGCCCGGTCGCTGACCTTCGCCCACCGGCGCAAGGTATTCCTGGTCTCGACCCCAACTATCCGGGGGCTGAGCCGGATCGAGCGCGAGTACGAGGCCAGCGACCAGCGGCGGTACTTCGTGCCGTGCCCGCATTGCGGTGCGATGCAGTGGCTGAAGTTCGACCGGCTGCGCTGGCAGAAGGGGCGGCCGGAGACGGCGGAATATCACTGCGAGGGCTGCGAGAGGCCCATCGCGGAACACCACAAGACGGCGATGCTGGAGGGTGGCGAATGGCGGGCGACCGCCACGGCCGCCGATCCGACCACGGTCGGGTACCATCTCTCGGCGCTCTACTCGCCGATCGGCTGGCTGAGCTGGGAGCGGATCGTGCGAGCATGGGACGCAGCGCAGGGGTCGGACGAGGCGATCAAGGCGTTCCGCAACACGATCCTCGGAGAGACATGGGTCGAGACCGGTGAGGCGCCCGACTGGCAGCGGCTCTACGACCGTCGCGAGCGCTGGACCTCCGGCACCGTGCCTGCGGGCGGGCTGTTCCTGACCGCCGGGGCCGACGTCCAGAAGGATCGGATCGAGGTCGATGTCTGGGCCTGGGGTCGTGGGCTGGAAAGCTGGCTCGTCGACCACGTCGTCATCGAGGGCGGGCCGGATCGGCATGACGCTTGGTCGGAGCTGACCGCGCTGCTTGACCGAAGTTGGCAGCACGAACGCGGCGCGCATCTGCGCATCGCGCGGCTCGCCATCGACACCGGCTATAAGGCTCCGGCCGTCTATTCCTGGTCGCGGGCGCAAGGCTTCGCGCAGGTGTCGCCGGTGAAGGGTGTCGAGGGGTTCAACCGCTCGAGCCCGGTGTCCGGCCCGACCTTCGTCGACGCGACCGAGGGCGGGAAACGTCTGCGGCGCGGGGCGCGGCTCTGGACCGTGGCGGTCTCGACCTTCAAGGCCGAGACCTACCGCTTCCTGCGGCTGGCGCGGCCGACCGAGGAGGACATGGCCGACGGGGCGGCGTTCCCGCCCGGCTCGGTGCACTTGCCGCATTGGGTCGAGAACGAATGGCTGAAGCAGTTCGTGGCCGAGCAGCTGGTGACGGTGCGCACGAAGCGCGGCTTCGCCCGGCTGGAATGGCAGAAGCTGCGCGAGCGGAACGAGGCGCTGGACTGCCGGGTCTATGCCCGCGCCGCCGCCTGGATCGCGGGCGCGGACCGCTGGCCCGACGAGAAATGGCGCGACCTCGAGGATCAGCTTGGGGCCGCCCCCACCGACACCGATCCCGCCGGGCAGATCAACCGGCCGGGACAGGCCCCGCAGGGCAAGCGCCGCTCCGACTGGCTCGGACGGCGCGGAGGATGGTTCTGACATGACCGACTGGACGGAAACCGAGCTCTCGGCGCTGCGCCGGGCCTATGCCAGCGGCACGACCCGGGTCAGCTATGACGGCAAGTCGGTCGACTATGGCTCGGCCGAAGATCTGCTCGCTCGCATCCGGACTATCGAGCGCGCCATCGCCGGGATCACGCGTCCGCTGCCGGTGGCGGGGCTCGCGGGCTTCAGCCGCGGGGATCGCTGATGTCGGCGACCTGGTTCGATCACGCCATCGCCACGGTGGCCCCGCGCATGGCGGCCCGCCGCGTGATGGCGCGGCAGGCCTTCGATACCCTGACGCGGGGCTATGACGGTGCCGCGCGCGGGCGGCGAACCGAGGGTTGGCGCGCGCCGGGATCCTCCGCCGACACCGAGATCGGCGTGGCCGGGGCGCTGTTGCGTGACCGGATGCGCGATCTGGTGCGCAACAACCCGCATGCGGCCAAGGCCGTGGCGGTGCTGGTCAACAACATCATCGGCGCGGGCATCATGCCCCGCGCCGCCAGTGGGGACGACACGCTGGACCGGAAGGTCGACGCACTCTTCGAACGCTGGACGGCGGAGTGCGACGCCGATGGCCAGCTCGACTTCTACGGGCTGCAGACGCTGATCTGCCGCGAGATGGTCGAGGCGGGTGAGGTGCTGGTGCGCCGCCGTATGCGGCGTGCGAGCGACGGCCTTCCGGTGCCGCTGCAGTTGCAGGTGTTGGAGGCCGACTTTCTCGACGCCACGAAGTCCGGCGCCATCGGCGCAGGACGCCTTGTGCAGGGGATCGAGTTCGACCCGGTCGGCAAGCGCCGGGCGTACTGGCTGCATGCCGAACATCCTGGCGATGCCTATGGCGCCTTGCAGAACGGGTTGCAGAGTCGCCCGGTCCCGGCGAGCGAGATCGCCCATGTCTACGAGAAGCAGCGCACGCAGGCGCGCGGCGTTCCCTGGGGCGCGCCGGTGATCCGGTCCTTGCGCGATCTCGACGACTACGAGGTGGCCGAACTGGTCCGCAAGAAGACCGAGGCCTGCGTCACCGCCATCGTCTTCGGCGACGACGAGGCGCAGCAGGGCATCGCGCCCTCCGTGGTCGACGCCGACGGCAACCGGGTCGAGCAGTTCGAACCGGGGCTGATCGCCTATGCCGTCGCACCAAAGGTGCGCCATCGTCCTTGGCCCGCCTTCGGCGGGACGCGGCAAGGACATCCGGTTCAACCAGCCCTCCGCCACCGGGGGCTATGGAGAATACAAGCGGGCCAGCCTGCACACGATCTCGGCCGGGTTCCGGGTGCCCTACGAGTTGCTGACCGGGGATCTGTCCCAGGTGAACTATTCCTCGATCCGGGCGGGTCTCGTCGAGTTCCGCCGCCAGATCGACGCGGTGCAATGGCAGCTCTTCATCCCGATGTTCTGCGCCCCGGTCTGGCGCTGGTTCACCGAAGCGGCGTGGGCGGCGGGTCAGATCCCGTCGCCCATCGTACCGGTCGAATGGTCGCCGCCGAAGTTCGAGGCGGTCGATCCGCAGAAGGACGCGATGGCGAACCTGCTGTCGATCCGCTCGGGCACCATGACGTTGGCCGAGGTGATCGCGCGGCAGGGCCGCAATCCCGACGCGGTGCTCGCCGAGATCGCCGCGACCAACGCCAAGCTCGGCGCGCTGGGGCTGGTGCTCGACAGCGATCCGCGCCGTGTCACGAAAACCGGCAGTGCGCAGACCGGCGATCCGGCGACCGATCCTGCCGCCAACGAACCAGACACCGACGACCCGGGCGCCGACGCGGACAATGACCCGGCTCAGGCCGACCAACAGGACTGACCCCATGGACACGATGATCGAACTGCCGGCCATGCGCCGGTCGGCGGAGCTTGCGCCGAACACGGCCGATGCCGACAGCCGCACCGTCGAGGTAATCTGGTCGGCCGGGGCCCGCGTCCGGCGCGCGACCTTCTTCGGCGAGGCCTATGACGAGGAGCTGAGCCTCGACCCGGCCCATGTCCGGCTGGACCGGCTGAACGCAGGCGCGCCGTTCCTGAAGGTGCACGAGCTCGATACGCTCGACGCGGTGATCGGCTCGGTCGTGCCGGGTTCGGCGCGGATCGAGAATGGGCGCGGCATCGCCCTGGTGCGGATCAGCGAGCGTGCCGATGTCGAACCGATCTGGCGCGATATCCAGGCCGGGCACATCCGCGCGGTCTCCATCGGCTACCAGGTCCACCGCTTCGAGGTCTCGAAGCCCGAGGCCGCGCGCGAACTCTGGCGGGCGGTGGACTGGACGCCGTTCGAGGTCTCCGCCGTCGCGGTCGGCGCCGACCCCGCCGCCGGTTTCCGCGCCCAGCATCCCCTTCACGACTGCGTCCTTCACCGCCGGGACGCCCCCAAACCGCAAGGAGCATCCCCGATGACCCACCACACCGAGACCCCGGCGAGCGACGCCGCAACCCCCGCCACCACCCAGCCGACCGCGCCGGTCGAAACCGAGGATACCACCGTGACCGAGCCGAAAGCGGCTGCGCCCGACCCGAAGGTCGCCGCAGTGGAAACCCGGACGCAGCCGAAGCTTCCGAAAACTGATGCCCCTGCGGCACCCGACACAGAGACGGTCGCCACCCGCGCCCGCGAGGCGGAGCGCGATCGCGTCTCCACCATCTACGATCTGGCCGGGCGGCTGAACCTCGAGCGCGGTTTCGCCGAGGATCTGGTCAAGCGCGGCGTCAGCGTGGACGAGGCCCGCCGCCTGATCCTCGACCAGGTCGCGGCCAAGTCGGACGAGACCCGGACCTTCCCGCATGTCTCCGTGCCCCTCGGCGGCCGGGACGAGCGCATCACCCGCCGCGACGCGGTGGCGAACGCGCTGCTGCACCGCTACAGCCCGACATTGTTCCAGCTGGAGGACGCCGCCCGCCAGTACCGCGGCATGACGCTGCTGGAACTGGCCCGCGAAAGCCTCGGCAATGCGGGCGTGAACACGCGGGGCCTGTCGCGCGACGAGGTGGCGACCCGCGCCCTGCACTCGACCTCGGACTTCCCCGAGATCCTGTCCGCCGTCACCAACAAGACCCTTCGGCAGGCTTACGAGGCCTATCCCCGCACCTTCATGCTGTTCTGCCGCCAGGTGCTCGCCACCGACTTCAAGGCCATGCACCGGGTCCAACTGGGAGAGGCCCCGCAGCTGCTGGAGGTCGGCGAGAGCGGGGAGTTCAAGCGCGGTACGCTGGGCGAGAGCAAGGAGAGCTACAAGGTCAAGACCTATGGCCGGGTGGTCGCGATCACCCGCCAGACCCTGATCAACGACGATCTCGACGCCTTCACCCGGATCCCGGCCATGTACGGCAACTCCATCGCCCAGCTGGAGTCGGACGTGGTCTGGGGCATCATCACCGCCAACCCGGCGATGGCCGACGGCAACGCGCTGTTCCACACCACCCACAAGAACCTCGCGGGCACCGGCACGGCGCTGGCGGTCGATGCGGTGGGGGCGGCCCGCGCCGCGATGGCCAAGCAGACGGGTCTCGACAAGAAGACAGTGCTGAACGTCCGCCCCGCCTTCCTGATCGTTCCCGCCTCGCTGGAACTGAAGGCCGAGCAGCTGGTCGCCCAGAACCTCGTGCCCGCCGCGACGTCCAGCGTGGTGCCGCAGTCGATCCGGACGCTGGCGCCGATCAGCGAGCCCCGGCTCGATGCGGCCAGCGAGACTGCCTGGTATCTGGCCGCCAGCCCGAACCAGATCGACACCATCGAGTATGCCTATCTCGAGGGCCAGCAGGGCGCATACATCGAGACGCGCAACGCGCTTCGACGTCGACGGCGTCGAGATCAAGTGCCGCCTCGACTTCGGCGCCAAGGCCATCGACTGGCGCGGCCTCTACAAGAACCCGGGCGCGTAAGGCGCGCTTCCTGAACCCCGACACGCGGGCGGTTCTGACGGGCCGCCCTTCGACTTACCACGAGGATCACATCCATGAAAAACTACGTCCAGCTCGGCAATACCATCACCCTGACCGCGCCCTATGCCGTCGCCTCCGGCGATGGCCTGCTCGTCGGCTCCATCTTCGGCATCGCCGCGGGAGCGGCCGCTCTCGGCGAGCCGGTCGAGACCGCGCTCGTCGGTGTCTTCGACATCACCAAGGTCGGCTCGCAGGCGTGGACCGTCGGCGCCAAGGTCTATTGGGACGACACCAACAAGCGCTGCACGACCGTGGCAACTGACAACACTCTCATCGGCGTGGCCGTCGAGGCGGTGGCCAGCGGCGCGGGCGACACCATCGGCCGGGTGCGGCTGAACGCGACGTTCTGATGAGCGCCTTCGCCGCCGCCGTCGGCGCGCTCTTCGCCGATCCCAACATCGGCCGGGACGCGGTCTACATCGCCGACGGCGGCGCGCCCGTGCTGGTGCGCGTCGTCGCCCGACGCGCGGATGCCATATCGGACTTCGGCGATGCGCGGCTCTGGTCGGAAACCACCCGGATCGACCTACGTGTCGCCGAGGTTCCAGCCCCGCGCCCCGGCGACCGCATCGAAATCGACGGCGACGCCTTCCTCATCCAGGGCGAGCCCGTCCGCGACCGCGAGCGGCTGGTCTGGACCGTGGATCTGAGGCCCGCGTGAAACTGAAGCTCGACATCGATCCCGACATCGTCGCGATGATGGCGGCGGAGGTGGCAGCGGGCGAACGCGCAGTCACCGTCGCCATGCGCGAGGCCGGGACCGGTCTGAAGTCGGCCTGGCGGTTGCAGATCACTGGCGCGGGGCTCGGCACACGGCTCGCCAATTCGATCCGCAGCCAGAACTTCCCGAGGTCGGGCGAGAGCCTGGACGCCGCGGCGCTGGCCTGGTCGAAGGCGCCGGTCATCGTCGGCGCGCATGACACCGGGCCGCTGATCCGCTCCAAGGACGGGTTCTGGCTGGCGATCCCGCTCCCCGCCGCAGGCAAGTCGCTGCGCGGCGGCCGGACCACGCCCGACGAATGGGAGCGCCGCCGTGGCCTCCGCCTGCGGTTCGTCTATCGACGCACTGGTCCCAGCCTGCTGGTGGCCGAGGGACGGCTGAACACCAAAGGACAGGCGGTCGAGTCGCGCTCGAAGACCGGGCGCGGCAAGGTCACCGCACCGATCTTCCTGCTGGTACCGCAGGTGAAGCTGCCGAAGCGGCTGGACCTGGGACGGGATGCCGACCGGGCGTTGGACAGCGTGCCGGGGCTGATCGTGGCGAATTGGGTGGACGGAAGGACTAGCTGACCATCGCAGTTCGGCGCTCTCTGGAGTAGCTTGCGAACCAGCGGTTGATTAAGCTGCATCTGGAGAATCTTAGTTGTACCGGCGCAGGTTAAAATTCTGGAGGTAGCATTGGGAAAAAAAGAAGCGAACACGCGGACCGAAGTCACTGTATGGATTCCTGAAGAAGTGCGAAACGAGCGCGATGGCTTGCCCAGCTTTCGGGCAGGCCGCGAACAGGTTTTGAAACCCGTAAAGGTGGACCCGAACACAGTTGCCGAAAGCCTGCAAGGCATCTTGGGTGCACTTACTCCTGTAATCGAGGCGGAGCCGACGAGAAAAGGGTTGGTTATCGATGAGCTAGAACTTGGCTTGACGATTTCAGCAGACGGTGAAGTTGGGTTTATTGCCAGTGTTTCAGCGGGTATCGAGGCAAGTATAAAGCTAAAACTAAAGCGAGTGGTCGACTGAAAATGAGGGCGGGAGATATAATTTCCGAGCTCGTGAACACTTACCCTCCCTCAGAAAATTACGCGCAACTCGGAAACCATCTTGTCGAGCGGTTGCGAAACCGTCTGCCGGAATATGTCAGGTATTTGTTAGATTCAAACCGGATCGAGTTTGGGGTGGTATCGGCTCCGGAGCCGAGGATCTACGTCGAGGACTGCGAAGATAGAACATGGGCTATAGTTCTTCACGAAGATCTTCCAGCCCTTCTTTACCGAATTACGCGGTCGGCACTCAGCACCTTTGGGTTTCGCCTCGGAGAGGAGGTCAGCGAAAGTGGAGTGGATGAAGAAGAACTTGTCCAAATACTTGCAAATATAATTTGGTGGTACCGCGAGACTGGCCTTGTATTTGGCCCACAGTACACTATTGGGCCACAACAAATACAGATCGCAAACGCGATCTGCGTCGAAGCGGAGACATTTCTACTTGCCCATGAAATTGCACACATAATCCTCTACCCAGCGCGCGGCGAGGTATTGCCAGAAGAACTAATTGATCGGATGATACTTGGCTTACTCACGCTTGGCCCAGAAGGTGTCGATGACTGGGATGAGGAACTCCTCGCAGATGCATATGCGGTCGAGCTTGTGATGGGTCTCGCGGTGAATCAGGTTGAGGACGTAGGCGCGGTGAACCAACTTCGTTACGCTGGTGTTGAGTGGATGCTGATTGTCACCAAAGCTCTTGAAGCATTGGGCTTCCCCGTGTCGACAAGCCATCCGTCAGCGTCCGAGAGGCTGCAAAGCGTTAGGAGCCATCTCAAAGGTTTCGTCGAAGATGTAGAAATTTTCGAGGCAATTCGCCTCTTCCCTACTCGGTTCGAAGGGATCCTTGATCGAACAGTCTCCGTGCTTCTTGGTGAAACTGCCGCGGCGCGCTCGTATGAGGTCAAGGCTCAAAGTCTTCTAGATCAGATGCAGCGCTCGCTAGAGATGTCGGCCCGATCAACACCCCCAAATTACATGCAGTTCTATGATTCTATAAATACGGTCTTGGGGGAGGGTTACCACCATCTTTTGATTCCGAAACTACAGGAATTCATTGATGATCTTCGGCCGCCCGACCCTGAATACTGTATGCATCTGGAATTCCGCGAAAGTATCGGTCATGATCTAAGTGATGATGAGAAAAACTGCGCAGAGGCGTTTCGACAATTCAAGCTAATCATTGGATACTTTGTGCGACAGAATAATCCAATGGGCGCCTATATGCGATCATATATTGAGATTTCTGGGCAGCATCGGAACTAGGTTCCAGACTCATTGATCGTCAAAGCCAGAACATGACGGTTGCGGCGAGGGCGATGGCGGACAGGAAGACTTTGGGGCACCTGTCGTAGCGGGTGGCGATGCGGCGCCAGTCCTTCAGCCTGCCGAACATGATCTCGATCCGGTTGCGCCTTTTGTAACGGCGCTTGTCGTAGCGGATGGCCTTGCCACGCGACTTCCGGCCCGGGATGCACGGACGTATTCCCTTGTCTTTCAACGCATCCCTGAACCAGTCGGCGTCGTAGCCCCGATCGGCGATCAGCCAATCGGCGGCGGGCAGGCTGCCCAAGAGCGCCGCCGCGCCGGTATAGTCGCTGACCTGGCCCGCGGTCATGAAGAACCTCAAGGGGCGGCCCTTGGCGTCCGTGACAGCGTGCAGCTTCGTGTTCAGACCGCCCTTCGTTCGCCCGATCAAGCGCCCGCGCTTGTCGTCGGACCCCCCTTTTTTGCCCGCAGGCTGGAGGCCGTGCGGTGCGCCTTGAGATACGTCGCGTCGATCATGACCGTCTTTTCTTCGGTGCCTTCGGACGCCAGCCCCATCATGATCCGGGCGAAAACTCCCATGTCGCCCCACCGCTTCCATCGTTTGTAAAGGGTCTTGGGCGGGCCATACTCCCGGGGAGCATCACACCACCGCAATCCATTGCGATTGATGAATATTATTCCACTCAGCACACGCCGGTCATCGACCCGAGGCTTCCCGTGGCTCCTCGGAAAGAACGGCTTCAGCCGCTCCATATGCGCATCGGTCAGCCAGAAAAGGTTGCTCATCATCACCCCCGTCAGTCCGGGAGCTTGAATCACGCAGGCCGGGCGGCCTCAAGCAGATCAATGGGTCCTGACCCTAAAAGCAGGTCGTCAAGCTTGGGGAGAACTTGTAGCTCCTGGTAGGCCCGCTTGCTGGACGGCTGCAGGATACCCATAAGTCGATTTATCAGCGCTTGGTCGATCTTGGGCTGCGGTATTTCCTTTGCGGTACGCTCAATCTGTCGCGAGAGATTCTCTGTCTCTTTCACGAAGAAGCGCTGTTCCTCTCGATGTAGGTACCAAGCCTGCTCGCGGAGGCGTTCGAGTGCCGACAAGAACTCATCCGGCTTGCGATTAGGCGCGGCAAGAAACTCGATGATCTCGCTGTCTGACAGGCCAATTCGGCCACCCACGGCCCGCGAGAGGGACGATGCAAGCAAAAGGGTCATCACCTGCTGGGCGGCGTCTACTCCCATCTCGTCATCAATCGTTTCGGAGATAGAGTTGCCGGAATCGGAAATGTCTCGGGTAACAGCAGGGAGCAGCTTGGGTGCGATGCGTTCAATTTCGTCGCGGACCTGGTCGTCGTTCAGGTCCAGATGCTGAGTTCCAATGAGGAACACATCATCTGAATGCCGCTGCTCGACGCTCTTTAGAAGTCGTGCAGTGAATTGCATCAAGCCGCGAGTCTGTCGGAAGCCTTCATTCTCTTTGAATAACGCAACAAAATGCTTGAACGATGGATGGAATGGATACGTCTCATGCACTTGCTCAGCAATCTGCTCGATGCTTGACGCAACGATGTATCCACCGTCTTCCGTATTTTTTACCTGCTGCGCATATTCTTCAGCGATATCGGCGATTGTTCTTTCATCCGGTAGCTGATCGATTAGGCGCTTTTTCAGGATCTCGTATATCTCGTTCCCCGCCAGCTGGACCGGGGTGATCGTCATTGCCTGGCGTCTCGCCTCCTGCTGCAGATTCCCAACGGCTTCAGCGAGTGCCTTTGTTTGAGACTTGTAGCTGCCTGAAAGGTTGGCGATCACGATGGCGCAGTTTGGAAGTTCCAGAGCTGCGCTCATCAAGGAGCTCAGAGAGTAGACGACCATATCCGCAAGTGTGCCAGCGCCCACAGATTGAGTGGCGGCGTTTTGAAGGTAGGGTGGGAGCTCGTCCAGTAGTATTAGCGTTGGCTTGTCGCCAATGATCTCTTTCCATTTTCTTTGGTCGACTGCCCTAGGCCCGTTCGCCCAATGCGGCCGTATGGCTTCATCGGCACCAAGTTGGGAAGCTATCTCACCCCAGATGTAGTTGTCGGGGCTGTTGCGACCATTGAAAGCTGCAATCCTTGCCTCTGCAAAGTCAACTCGCTTATTCAGCTCCTCCGGGAGGACTTCTGTCCGTAAATGCGGATGGCGTGCCAGCAACCCAAGGGCAACCATCATGTGCGTCTTACCACCACCCATGGCTTGGGTTAGCTCGAAAACCGCCTGGTCAGATTTCCCGGAGAGACGCAGCATGCCCTCCTTGAAGAGCTGCTCCATTCCGTGCGTTACAAAATTACGGGCAAAAAAGTCGTGCCCATCACCATTGTCAGCGATCAAGTCGGCGAGGTTTTCGATTCCCTCGGCCATCCGATAATCCTTGATCACCGGATTGAACGTACAAGCTTGCTTGATTGTCTTGATCACTTGGACTGCTCCCCACGCTTCGTCTCTTCCGCAGCGTTTGGAACCGCATGGCCGTGGCGACCGCAATAGTCCAAGATCATGACTTCGACCATGTTGGCCAGCGACCGATGCTCTTGTTCGGCCGCGTTTCGCAATGCGTCCTTGAGGGTTGGATCGAGCCTCAAAGTGAGCGTTGCCGTTTTGTTGCTGGCCATCATGTGGATCCGCATGTGCTGCAAAAGTAATGCAGAGTGCAGCATCGCACTTTAATGCATCATGGGAAAGCCCTGAAACCTGTACGGATCGATCGCTTCCGCTCATCCCGCAAGCGCATCCTTGAGGGACGCAGCCACCGCGTCCGCTGCCGTCCGCACCGGCTCGGCGGCGAGATGGGCGTATCTCGCCGTCGTCTGGACCTGCGTGTGGCCGAGCAGCTTGCCGATCATCGGCAGGCCCTGACCCGAGGCGACGGCCGTGGACGCGAAGGTGTGGCGCAGGTCGTGGATGCGGACGTCCTTCACCCCGGCGCGGGCGCGAACGCGCTGCCAGAAGGGCTGGAGATCGCTCAGGCGCTTGCTTGGACGGGTGCCGGTGATGACCCACGGGTTGCCGTCGATGCGCTGGGCGTCGCGGAGCAGGTCGACAGCAGGCTGGCCGAGATGGACGACTTTGGCGCCGGACTTGGAATCCGGCAGGCGCAAGACGCGCTCGGCCAGATCGACGCATGTCCACTTCAACGTCATGATCTCGTTCAGCCGGCAGCCGGTCAGGATCAGCAGGCGGGCGGCGAGGATGGCCGATGGCAGTTCGATCCCCTCCGACTCCATCTCGCGCAGCACCTGGCCGATCCGGCGCAGTTCGGCCGCGCTGAGAAAGCGCTCGCGCTTCGCCTCGGGGTATTTCCGGATGTGCTTTCGCGGGTTGGTGCCGTCCGGACGCAGACCCCACATCTCGGCGAGGCTGAACATCTTCGAGACTACTTCGAGGCAGCGGTTCGCCTGATAGGGGATGTGGCGGAGGTCGTGGTGGAACTTCGCCACGTCCGCCCGGGTGATGCCCGTGACCGTCAGCTGCCCGAGCGCGGGAAGGATGAAGCGATCGAGGTTCCGGCGATACTCCTTGGCCGTGCTCGCCTTCACGCGGATCGCGATGTGCTCCTTGTCGAACCGCTCCGCCAGCTCCTTCACCGTGATCGCCCTGCGCCCCGCGTCCCGCTCGGCGGCGGGGTCCGCACCATTGCGCGCGGCGGCGGCAATGGAGATGGCGCGGTTGCGGGCCTGCTCGCAGGTCAGGACCGTGCTGGGCCCGAGGCTGATCCGCCGCGACCGGCGTCCGGCGCGATACTGGACCACGTAGCCCTTGCGCCCGCTCGGCAGCACGCGCAGCCCGAAGCCGGGGATCTCGCGGTCCCAGACGAAGTATTCGGCGGAGCGGGCTTCTGCGGCGTCGACGGAGCGTTTGGTGATCTTGGGCATGGAGCTCTTCGGTGGTTCTATCGAAGTTCCACAGTGCTGAAGTGTGGGCGACAGTCAACGAACACATTGAAATCGCGAAGAAAAATGACGTGCTCGCATTTCCGCGCAGGGCATCTCGGCGCACTGACGCGGGAAATCGACGAGCCGCGCGAATCAGAACGCAGGTTTCGGACCCGGTGGACCGCTGATAGGCTCGAGCAAAAGAAACTGGCGATCCAATGGCTTCGAAGACCACCCTCAGTGCGAAGAACCTCGAAGCGCTGGGCGCCGAGCACTTGGCGCGATTGCTGATCGAGGTCAGCACCGGGAACGCGGCGGCCAAGCGCAAGCTGCGGCTAGCGTTGGCGGGCGCCCAGAGCCCGAGGGAGGCCGCGCGGGAGATAACCAAGCGGCTAACCAGCATCGCCCGCGCCCGCAGTTTCATCACTTGGAAGAACCGCAAGGCGCTGGTTACGGATCTTGAAACCCAGAGGCGTGCCATCGTCGAGCAGATCGCGCACGCCGATTCGGATGAGGCGCTGGTGCTGATGTGGCGGTTCATGGCGCTGGCCACGCCGGTGTTCGAGCGCTGCGACGACTCCAGCGGCACCGTCATCGGCATCTTCCACCAGGCCTGTATCGATCTTGGTCAGCTCGCTGCGAAGGTCCGGCCTGAACCGCAGGCGCTCGCCGGCACGGTCCTCGATGCCTTGCAGGATAACGGTTATTGCCAGTATGATGGCCTGATCGGCATCATGGCTCCGGCGCTTGGCGACGAAGGATTGGCGACTCTGAAATCGATGGCCGAGGATCTCGGTCGTTCGCCCGTGCCGGTGCCGCCGAAGGATCAATGGAAGGCGGTGGGCTGGGGCCCGGGCGGCACCACCTACGAGCACGAGATGCGGGCGCGCGAGCGCGCGAGCACTGTCGCCATGGCGCTCAAGGACATCGCGGACGCGCAGGGCGACGTCGACGGCTTCATCGGCCAGTACGATCCCAAGACCCGCAAGGTGCCGCAGATCGCGGCGGAGATCGCGCAGCGTCTGCTCGCGGCCGGCAGGGCAGGCGAGGCGCTGGGGTTCCTCGAGCGCGCGGAGCTCGGCGACGGGCTGCGGGTGCCACTGGCTTGGCAGGACATCCGCCTGCAGACGCTGGAGGCGCTGGGGCGCGGCGAGGAAGCGCAGGCGTTCCGGTGGGACTGCTTCGAGCGCACGCTCTCCGACAGCTACCTGCGGGCCTATCTCAAGCGGCTTCCCGACTTCGACGACATCGAGGCCGAGGAGCGGGCGATGGCGCACGCCATGGCTTATCCAAGCCTTCTCCACGCTCTGCAGTTCTTCCTCGACTGGCCGGCTCTGGATCGCGCCGCAGACCTCCTGGTGGCCCGGCACGACGAGATGGACGGGGATCACTACGAGTATCTCGCCCCCGCGGCGGAGGCCCTGTCAGAACGTCATCCGCTTGCTGCGACGCTGGTGCTCCGCGCGATGATCGACTTCACGCTCACCAAGTCGCGGGCGAAGCGGTATCGCTATGCCGCCGAGCACCTAGTCTCCTGCGCCCGGCTCGCGCGGGACATCCCGGACTTCGGGACGTTCGAGACGCACGATACCTACGTCGCCCGTCTGAAGAAGGAGCACGGCAGGAAGTTCGGCTTCTGGTCGCTTAGCGACAAAGGATGACGCCGCGATGATGCAGGGCAAGGATCGTGTCGAGGAGGTACTCGGTGCTAAGGCTGCGCTGTGATGTGGGAAGCGGGCAAAGAAGTCACGTTTACTGCACCGACTGCGACCGACTGCAGTGCAGACAAAGCGGGGCTCTAAATGACAGCCGACTCCCGATAGACTACGACAACGGAGCAAAGTAGGCTTACAAACGACACATGCGGGTTACGCTACCCGGCTAGAATGGTGCGAGAAGGGGGTCGCAATGGACGCTAAAGCTCTTGAGCAAGCAGAGGAGCTTGCTGAGCTCACTGAACAACAAATCTATGATCGCGCATATCGAGAACTTACCAAGTCCGCATTCGATTTAGGGGATGAGGAATCTCGCCGTCGTAGAGTCGAACGTTGGATCGGTGAGAACAAGAAAGAACTGCAGTCTAGAATCTGTGGCCCGATGCGGAAATTCATAGAAGGTGAAGACGGCACAAGGCGCGAGAAAGTTTTGTTGATAGCTGCAATCGCAGATGTCTTGGCGGGAGCCTCAATCGGAATCGCACCACTTACTGCTGCGGCTCTTCTGCTCACATATGGCATCAAGCGCTTGTGTGACACCGCCCCTGCCGTCTCGCGGGCCGAGTAGGGAGTGTTTCGGCTATTTAGGGCCGAGGTCGAACGGGTCCGAGGATACCACACCGGCGAACGACTTGTGCTGGATGCTTCGTACGCTTCAGCCCCAGGAACGTATCTTCACGAACGCATGCATGGAAGAATATTTCGTGAAACCGCCGACGGGAGGCTTCACCTCCTCACACTGCTGGCCCTTGGCGATGCCGAATACAGCGCAGAGCATGCTCGGCTGGAGCGCTTGAACGAATTCTTGATCGACGATACCCGATTAGGGCATGAACGTGCGGCAACTTTTCTGGGTATTATTTCTTTACCAAATAAAGAAGAGGCGGAGAGGGAAAAATCTCAGCTCCCAGAAGCTTACCGATCATACTATGAATTCTTTTCCGAAGTACTTTCAGATCTGGGCTCAACCTACCTTAAGTTTTGCGGGGCATATGCCGTAACCAGATTTGCCTTCAATTCACGCCGGCTTTTGGCATTCGGCGATCTCGGCTTGGACGGCATTTCGGAGATGAGGCATATTCCTGGCCCGTCTGCGCGAATGGAGGTTGCAGTCGCGAAGCTGTTTCGCCGACAACGCTTCTTGAACAAGCGATCATCGGTTCTCTTCAATGTCATCGAAGCTACCCAACGAAGCTATTCGGGAACACTTATCCAGGGTCTCGACATTTATGACGATGCAGTTTGGGAGGCCCATCAGGACAAGCTTATTGATTTCGAGGTCTCACTACAAAATGCGATATTCAAAAAACTGTGTGAGATAGCTGATGAGCAAGACTTCTCGCACAGATTCGAGACCATGCCGACTTTTTTCCAGGGCGCGATTGATCGTCTCCACTTAGTAGATTTTCCGGAAACTTCGGGCATTTATGCGCGAAGCTCTCTTCTGGAAACTCATGGATTTAGCGCCCTGCTGAGCGCAGCATATGAAGCTGATGAAGTTGTAATAAATCGATCAAGACCAAAGCATGTCTATGCCGACGTTGGGGGTTTGCTAACTCTGGTCAAAAATAATTCAGGAAACCATTTGGTACTTGTTCTTGTCCGTAAGCAGGAAAGTGAGACCGAGTTTACGCTCAACCTTTCGTTTTCGAAGAATCCAGCGCGGCCCCGCCATCGCGACGCGAGCCGGCCAGTGTTAATTTCGAGTGATACCGCGAATGCACTTATCTGGGTGATTAATGAGGAACTGCGCGAAGAGGGGCAATGTCCAAACGCACCCATTATATTGGTTGTAGACTTCATGAGCGACCGGAGCACCCAGATTAATCGGGGTAGACCCATTGATGAGCTGAGAAAACCTGAAGACATCTCCTCAACCCCGATAAAAAATGCTCTAAGCGTGGAGCACGCAAGCTATTTGCAAGTTGGTGCAATATATTATGCTAGAAGGTTTTGGACTGATGTCATCTCTAGTGTTCGAGGCCTCTACAGTGGATCGAATAGAACGGTCTATGACGTAGAGCACAAGAAAGAGGCTCGCATTTCAGTACATATGCTTGAAGCTATTGAAAATGATGTGTCCTTTCTGGCATTTATGCCCAATTATATCGATGAGAATTATCTGCACTTGGCGAACGCGTTGGTGTCCAGAGGTGATCTTATCGCACACAACAATCTCGAGGTCTCCGTTACTGGAATACATCTCATAAATGCCATCTGGAATTCATACGAGGAGATTTGACTGAAGCGTGCCTGCGACCAATGAAACAGTCGCCGATGCAGAGGTTGTTGCGCTGCTGGTGCAACAACTCACTAAGGCGTGCGCAACTGCTTTCCTTGCTATCCCGTGAGCGAGATCGTGTCGTGTTCAATCGAAGCCCTCAAGAGAGCTCGAATCTGTCAATCGCGGCAGAATGCCCCGTCCAGACCGGTCGCGAGCATCTGCGCTGATTTATTGTGTGCTACCGGAAAATCCGGTCTCGGCCCGTTGGAAGCATTGTGGAAGCACGAGGCCGAAAACCGCTGCGCAATCCTGACAGATCGTGCGAAGCGGAGCATCGGCTCCGGGATCGGCAAGTGTCGGAAACTGCGCAAGAACTCGCGGTTCCGAGTGATTGTTCATGGTTCGTTCGGCACGACTCATAACCTGAAGGTCGTAGGTTCAAATCCTACCCCCGCAACCAAAAATCAAAGACAATGTCAAAGACTTGAAGTCGGCTTCGGCCGATCAAGTTTTTGATGGCGCGTTTTACTTCAACGCCACATCAACGTTTGACGAGTCCTCCAGCCAACCCGCTGGTCGGCTGAAAGCCGAGCGTCCAATGCGTCCAATCTCACAAACCGTCGAGGCCCCCAGCGCAACGCGCTTCGTTACCACCGACAGCATTCCGCATGAGACCAACGCTATCGGTTTCGGCAGCATGATTGGCCAGGCCGCCCGTGGCCTCGAAGAAAGTCTTGACCTTCCCACCGGTGGAAGGCCGTAGCCTGAGCAATATGCGAACAAACTGGACGGGAAAATGAACGCTTCATCTGCCTCCCATTCGAGCCATTCTGCCTCAGTAACCATCTACACCTGCCCGATGCACCCGGAGGTCCGGCAGGACGGTCCGGGTAAGTGCCCGAAATGTGGGATGCACTTGGTTCCGGAGAGCGAGGCCGAAAAACACGCCGGTCACGATCATCACGCCCATACGCACCAGGGACATTCCGCTCAAGCCGACGATGACTACGACACGGTTCCCGACGGGTATCACGGGCCGGTCTATACCTGCCCGATGCACCCCGAAGTGCGCCAGACCCATTCCGGTTCCTGCCCGATCTGCGGGATGGGGCTCGAACTGGAGTCCTCGGCGATGCTGGACGAGGGGCCGAATCCCGAGCTTGTCGATTTCACCCGGCGGTTCTGGGTCGGCACGGCTCTGACGATCCCGCTCCTTATCCTCACGATGGGTCCATATCTGGGTTTCCCCGGGGTTCGGGATGTCTTTGGCGAACGGGGCACGCTCTGGCTCGAACTGGCGCTCGGCACGCCCGTCGTCCTCTGGTGCGGCTGGCCATTCCTCGTGCGGGGCTGGATCTCGTTCCGGACGATGAAGCTCAACATGTTCTCGCTGATCGCCATGGGCGTGTCGGCCGCCTGGCTCTTCAGCGTCGTGGCGGTGCTCGCGCCGGGCATCTTCCCCGATGGGTTCCGCAGCGCGGAGGGCCATGTCGGCGTCTATTTCGAGGCGGCGGCGGTGATCGTGACGCTGGTGCTCCTCGGTCAGGTGATGGAACTCCGGGCGCGCGAGGGCACCGGCAAGGCGATCCGTGCGCTGCTCGATCTTGCGGCCAAAACGGCGCGGATCCTCCGGGAGGACGGGAGCGAGGAGGAAATCCCGCTCGAGCTCGTCAGGGTCGGCGATCGGCTTCGGGTGCGCCCCGGAGACAAGGTGCCGGTCGACGGCATCGTGCTCGACGGCCGGTCCTCGGTCGACGAGAGCATGATCACCGGCGAGCCGGTTCCGGTGGAAAAGGTGGCGGGCGAGCCGGTCACCGGCGCGACGATCAACGGCACCGGCTCGTTGGTGATCGAGGCGCAGCGGGTGGGCGCGGACACGACGCTCAGCCAGATCGTCGAGATGGTGTCGAACGCCCAGCGCTCGCGCGCGCCGATCCAGAAATACGCCGACAAGGTCGCGGGCTATTTCGTTCCCGCCGTCATCGCCATAGCGGTGCTCGCCTTCATCGGCTGGGCCGCCTGGGGACCGTCGCCCGCGCTGTCCTACGCGCTCATCTCTGCGGTTGCGGTGTTGATCATCGCCTGTCCCTGTGCGCTTGGCCTGGCCACGCCGATGTCGATCATGACTGCGACGGGCCGCGGCGCGCAGGCCGGCGTGCTGATCAGGAACGCCGAGGCGCTCGAACGGTTCGAGAAGGTGGACACGCTGATCGTCGACAAGACCGGAACCCTGACCGAAGGCAAGCCGCGGCTCGTTGGCGTCTTCCCGCAACCGGGCCACGACGAGGCGGAGGTGCTGCGCCTCGCGGCAACGCTCGAGAAGGGGTCGGAACACCCGCTAGCCGAAGCCATCGTGGCGGGTGCGCAGGACCGGGACGTGAAGCTGGGCGAGGCGGGCGATTTCGAGGCCGTCACCGGCAAGGGCGTCAAGGGCACGGTGGATGGCAGAGCCGTCGCGCTTGGCAACCTCAGGTTGGTACAGGACCTCGGGCTCGAAGCCGCCGATCTGACCGAAACGGCGAACGCCCGCCGGGACGATGGTGAAACGGTCATGTTCGTGGTGGTCGATGGCGAGATCGCGGGCCTCGTCAGCGTCGCCGATCCAGTGAAGGATACGACACCGAAGGCGCTCAGGGCGCTGCACGAGCTCGGCTTCCGCATCATTATGGCTACCGGCGACAACGAACGGACGGCGCGGGCCGTCGCCGCGCGGCTCGGTATCGACGAAATCCGGGCGGACGTGCTGCCAGCCGACAAGGCGTCGATAATCCGCGAACTCCAGGCGGGCGGGGCGAAGGTCGCCATGGCCGGGGACGGCGTGAACGACGCGCCCGCCCTCGCGCAGGCCGACGTCGGCATCGCGATGGGCACGGGCGCCGACGTGGCGATCGAGAGCGCAGGGTTCACCCTGGTGAAGGGCAATCTCGATGGCATCGTCCGCGCGCGCCGTCTGGCGCAGGCCACGATGCGCAACATCCGCCAGAACCTGTTCTTCGCTCTGATCTACAACGCCGTCGGGGTGCCGATCGCGGCGGGCGTGCTGTTCCCGTTTCTCGGCATTCTGATCAGCCCGATGTTCGCCGCCTTCGCGATGAGCGCCTCGTCGATCTCGGTGGTGCTGAACGCACTCCGGCTCAGGCGAGCCGAGATCTGAAGGCGGCCGGCCGCTCGGGTTCACCCGGCGGCCGGCCAATGTTCAGCCCAGATCTTCCGGTGCGTTCCTCCGCAGCCAGGCAAGAATCGCGCCGAGCATGACCCACCCGGCAAGGCCGGCGCCGAGGGCGCGGCTGGCAAACAGGGCCGCGATCTCCTGCGGCACAGGGCCTTCGAAATGCTCCGGTTGCGGTGCCCCGATGACGTGCGGCGCCAGAAGCAGAACCACAGCTGCGGGCACGCGCCAATGCCCACGGCCGAAGGCCAGCAGCCAGAGCGCAACCGCAGTGACGGCGACGGTCGCATACCACCAGACTTGCCGGTCCGAGAGGTCGACATGGGCAGATCCAGGCACCTCTGGCGGCAGGGAGAAGGCGGGCGCAAGCTGCGCCGCCACGAAGCCGCAAACGCCCCAGACCGCACCTTCCCGGGGCGAAATGGATGCGCCATCCGCAGTTGCCAGGGCCATCGCGGCCGAAAGCAACAGCCCGTATCCGGCAAAGATCAGCATGGAAAACAACAGGCTCAGCCCGTCACGCACCGGGTCGATCCCGCTCCATTCCAGCTGCGCCGAAACCGCCTCTGCCCCACGATGCACCAGTTCGCCTGTCTCGTAGAGTTCGGCGTGGAGCAGCACCGGCTGCACGAATGAAAGCTGCAGCAGGCCCGTAAGCAGGCCCGCTGCAGCCCCAGCGACAATGCCGCTGGTCAGACTTTTCGCGATCATAGATTAGTGGCAGACAAAGCCGTTGGCGTGGCGCACGTCGTGGGCGGCGGCATGCAGGGCCGATGCCTGGACATTGCCGGCGATGGTGATGAGCCCCAGCCCGAGAATGCCGCAGACGAGGGCGGCGGCCTGACGGCTGGAAATGTCGAAGAGCGCCTTCCGGCGAAGTGCAGTGATCATGGTTTTGCTCCTGTGGCTGTCACACCCGACAGCATCGAGTTTCAACGATCCGGCAGGTCTCCTGGCTCGCGGGTCGTCATGGGGGCCTGCCTTCCCTGCACGGGGCAAGTGGCATCATAGGCCCGCACTCGCCGCTGACAGTCGCGGGGGCGGCTTCGGACGGGGCGGCCCGACATGGGTTCCGTCCCTCCGAATTCCCTCTTCGTCTCCCGGCACTTTGTGCCTGATGGGAGAACCGGATCGTCTGGTCTTACCTTTGGGAAAGGTGTTCGGGCAAGCCATTTATGAGTGCCGTGCAGCGGCGAAGGCCTCCGGCGCGTTGGCATTGCAGGGGGATGCCGGGCGCGCAACCGGCGACCGGAAGACGCTCCTCAAGGAAATGGCTCGTCCGAACGTCTCCCGGTTTCCGCAGCGCCATCACCGCATCAGGTACTTGAAAAGCGCGACGATCGCCAAAAGCAGCAGGATGACCAGCAAGATCATCCAGAAGCCGCCGAAGGCCATTCCCCAGCCATATCCGTATCCACCCATCATCGCTAAGTCCTTTCATGTCGCGAGCGCACCGCATGGCGATGCGCTCCAGTACCGGTTCAATTGCGCCAGTTCGTGCCGTGGCCATGCCAGAATCCGCGCCACCAGCCGCCACCCTGGCGCGGAGCCCCGTCGAAGCCTTGCATCATCTGCGGGCCGTGGCCGGCGGCCGGGCCCGGCATACCGTTGACCGAAGGGCCGTATGCCCCTGTGCCGGGAACGGCGCCGCAGGGTGGCACCGTGTTTCCTGCGCTTGCACAAGGTGGTGTCTGCTGTCCGGTCCATCCGGGCGCTTGGCTGTTGCCGGGGCCCGGGCCGTGGGCAATGGCGAGCGAAGGCATCGCAATCGCGGCAACGATCAGCAAGTTGCGTGTCAGGACGTGAGTCATTCTCTGTCTCCTTTCCTGCGGCGAGGTTCGGTCGGCCCGGGTGCGGGCCGACCGTCGGGTCGATCAGTTGTTGCCTTCGGGCCCGGCCGTATCACTGCGATCCTGCGGCCATGGGCAGTCCTGCGAGAAGGTGGCGCGGCGGCTCTGCATCTGGGCCATCCATTCGGCGGGCGCCGCGATCTCGTCCTGTGTCACCTGGCCATCGCCGTCCGCGTCGAGTGCCTGGAAGCGGTCCACCATCTGCGGGCGGATCGCCTTGTCGTAGAGCGCCTGGAACTCCTCCAGCGAGAGGGTGCCGTCGCTGTTGCTGTCGTATTCCGCCAGCGCGGCCTGCATACCGTTGCGGGCTTCGTCAGAGCTCACCGTGCCGTCACCATCGGCGTCGAGGTCGCCGAACAGGGCGCCCATCATGCCGGGGCCACCCATCATGCCGGGGCCAAACGACCCGCCCATCATGCCCATGCCGGGCGCACGGCCCATCATGCCGGGGCCGCCAAAGCCACCCATCTGGCTGTGCATCTGGCTGTGCATCTCCATCATGTGTTCCATGAAGTCGGCATCACCCATCATGGCCGGTCCCATTCCGCCATAGCCGCCCGGGCCACGCATCATGCCCGGACCACCTTGCGCGCCGCCCATCATCGGGCCGGGGCCACCCTGCCAGTTGCCCATCATCGTGCCCGGTCCGCCTTGCGCGCCGTTCATCATCGGGCCAGAGCCACCTTGCCAGCCGCCCATCATCGCGCCGGGGCCGCCCTGCGGTCCCTGTGCCCAGCCACTGCCCTGTGGCCCGTGGGCCAACGCCGGAATGGTCACCGCTGCGCCAACTGCGGTGAAGGCGACCAGTGCGATTGCGAGTTTCCCTAAGCGTTTCATGACCACGTCTCCTGTGTGTCGTCGTTCTGATGAGCTCAATCTGGGGGATGCCTGTCGCAGCATGATCCCGAAAGCGAAGAGATTTGTATCGGTTTGTCGCAACGTCCGGGCCCTGTTACCTGCTGCGACCATTTTCGGCCCGCGTGCCGGCGCGGATGCGCTATGCAGGAGGCATGACGGACGCACCGCACATCCTTGTTGTCGACGACCACCGCGAAATCCGCGATGCCGTCAGCCGGTATCTGGAGCGCAACGGCATGCGCGCCAGCACGGCGCGCGACTCCGTGGAGATGGACGCGAAGCTCAAGACCGGCCGCTTCGACCTCGTCGTGCTCGACGTCATGATGCCGGGCGAGGATGGGATATCGGTGTGCCGTCGGTTGAGCGCGGAGGGCACCATTCCGATCCTCATGCTGACGGCGCTCGGAGAGGAGACCGACCGGATCGTCGGGCTTGAAGTCGGCGCCGACGACTACCTGCCCAAGCCCTTCAACCCGAGAGAACTTCTGGCGCGGATCAAGGCGATCCTTCGGCGCAGCGGCAGGGCGGAGCCACATGCCGGCACCCTGTCCAGCCGCCGGGTGCAGTTCGCGGGCTGGACGCTCGACACCGACCGGCAAGAGCTGCGCCATGCCGACGGACGCGAGGTCCACCTGACCACGGCGGAATTCCGTCTGCTGACGGTCTTTCTCGAACGTCCCCGCTTCGTGCTGAGCCGCGATCAACTGCTGGACCTGACCTCCGGCCGATCCGCCCATGTCTTCGACCGCACCATCGACAACCAGGTGAGCCGCCTGCGCAGGAAGATCGAGGAGGACCCGGCGCGGCCGGGCCTGATCACCACCGTCCGGGGCGGCGGCTACAGCTTTGCCGCCGACGTGAAGGTCGAGACATGAGGCGGTTCCTGCCCGGATCGCTGCGGGGGCAGTTGCTGCTGCTGATCCTGCTGACGCTCGCACTGGCGCAGGCGCTGGTCGCCTGGCTGTTTGCCGACGAACGCGAGATGGCCCTGCGCGCCGCGCTCGGGCAGGAGGCTGCCAGTCGCGCGGCAAACGTGGCCCGGCTGATCGCAGAGGCGCCGGAGGACCTGCATCCGTCGATCCTGCGGGCGGCGGATTCCCCGCTGGTGCGCTTTTCGCTGGGGGCTGCGCCCGCCGTCGATCACTCAGGTCATGGCACCGAAGTGCTTGCGGGGCAAATCGCTTCGCAGATCGGGACAACCCCAGTGCCGGAGGTCCGCCTTGAATTGCATCAGACCGACGACCAGCCCCAGCCAATGCCCGGCATGTTCGGTATGTCCGGCCAGATGGGGCAGATGCACCGGGCCATGCAGCCGGTCCCGATCTCGTCGGTGGAGATGAAGATTTCCGTCGCGATGCAAAATGGGACGTGGCTGAACGTTCTAACCCGGTTCCATCGCCCGCCGTATCAGCTTGCCTGGACGGCGGTCGGGACATTCGCCGTCTCGGCGGTCCTGATCGGCGCGACGGTCTGGGTCGCCCTTGGGCAGTTGACCGGCCCGCTGCGTGAACTGGCCCGGTCGGCGGAAGAATTCGGCCGAGGCGCCGAGGCGCACGTGATCGATCCTTCCGGCCCGAACGAGCTGCGCAGCCTGACCGGCGCCTTCAACAGGATGCAGGAACGGATCCGGCGCTTCGTGGATGACCGGACCCGGCTGTTGGCGGCGCTCAGCCACGACCTGCGCTCGCCGCTGACGGCGCTGCGGGTCCGCGCCGAGATGATCGATGAGGACGAGACACGCGAGCGGATCATCGCCACCACCGAGGAGATGCAGGAGATGGTCGAAAGCACGCTTGCCTTCGCCCGCGGTGTTTCGAATGCCGAGCCCGTCGAGACGGTCAACCTTTCCGAGATTGTCGCCTCTCTGGTCGCCGACATGGACGCATCCGCGGGTCTGGTCACGCTTCAGCCCTCTCCGGAAATGGTCAGGGTTCAGCTTCGCCCGACATCGATGCGCCGCGCCCTGCGGAACCTGATCGAGAATGCTCTCCGCTATGGCGGGCAAGCCGAGGTTCGCGTCTGGCGCGACGGGGAGGCGGCGCGCATCGCCGTGGAAGATCGCGGGCCGGGGATTCCGGAGGATCAGTTCGAGCATGTCTTCGACCCCTTCGTCCGATTGGAAACCTCGCGGTCCCGCGAGACGGGCGGGGCGGGCCTCGGCCTGTCGATCGCCCGGACCATCGTGCAATCCCATGGCGGCGACATCGACCTGCAGAACCGGGAGGGCGGCGGGCTGACAGCCACCATGACCTTGCCGGTTGCGTGACCTGTTCCGCTTCACGGCAAGTTGCCTCCCTGACGCATCGACATTTCCGCCTCCGAAAGGGAAACTCCGGACCATGACGCGCCTGTTCAACCTGTTCTGCATCGGTGTTATCACCGCCTTCCTGCTGGGGTCGGTGGCGCAGGCAACATCCTTTGGCGGGATGACCGTCGGAATGGACGCCATGCATTCCGTCGCCCCTGTCGGCTGCGATGACTGCGATGGCGCGGGTGACGAGGGCAGCTGCGCTGGCGATTGCATGTCGCTGACCGTCGCCGTCCTCCCGGACCACGGCACGGAAGCCGACATCGAAAAGGTGACGGAACCGGCGGCGAGCCTGGCAGCCACGCCGGGGCGATCCGACCCACCCGCGACCTCGCCACCACGATCCCATTTTCCGATCTGACTCTCCGCGCCGGTCTCCGGCGTAGCTGACGGGTACCACACTGCGGGCCATTCAGGCCCTGCGGTCCCAATCTCGGAAAACGGAATGACCATATCAATCTCAGACGGGGTTTCCCGGCGCGCCTTCCTGGGCGCGGCCGCGGGAGCCTGGATCGTCGGGTCTGCGCATCCGCTCCTCGCGGCGCCAGCCCCCTTAGTCGACGCGCTCGCCTTCGCTGGCAACGCCGTGCTTGCCGCAGGAAACGGCCTGTGGAGGAGCGATGACGGCGGAGAGTCCTGGCACGAAACAACCGGCCCGGACAAGCAGCCCAGGGCGTTGACCGCCCATCCGGAGCGCCCGGGCCGCGTGATTGCCGCGCTGGACGGCGGCGGGCTGGCCGTCTCGGAAGATGCCGGTGCAAGCTGGCGCGACGCCGGATCGGTGCTGCCCACGGCGTCCATTTGCGCACTGACCACGGCGGCGACCCTGCCCGACACCCTTTACGCCGCCGTCGCGGGTGACGGGCTCTGGCGCAGCGAGGATGCCGGTGAGTCCTGGGAGTTCGTGATGGATCGCCCGTTCCTCGCCGGGGCCGAGCGGGATGTTCTGTCGCTCGCCTCGGTCGATGCCGCCAGCGGCATGGGAGGTATCTGGCTCTATGCCGGGACCACGGCCGGCCTGCAACGCGTACCCGACTGTTTCTGCCGCTGGCAGGACGTACAGCGCGGCGACGCGCTCGACGCGCTTGTCGAGGGTGGGGAGGAACCCGAAATCGCGCCTCTGCCGGCAGGAGAGCCCGTGCGGGCGCTGGTGTCCTCGGCGACGGCACCCGGCAGGCTCTACGCGGCCTTGCCCTCCGGCACCTGGGCAACCACCGACGCCGGTGTCATCTGGCAAAAGGCCAGTGACCTCGACGCCATCACGCTCGCGATCGACCCGGCCGCGCCCCTCTCGCTCGTCGCCGCCACGAAGCGCGGCCTAACCCTGAGCCGCGACGGCGGCAAGACCTGGGCCGCAGGCGCGGTCCTCTGAAGGAGATTCCCATGAAAACGTTCACTCTCGCACTCGCCTTCCTCACCGCAGCCCCTGCTTTTGCCGGTGAGGCGATCACCGTCTACCGCGACCCCAGCTGCGGCTGCTGCTCCGCCTGGGCAGAATACATGGAACAGAAAGGCTACGACGTGACCATCGTCGAGGAACGCGACGTGGCCGCACGGGCCATCGCTGCCGGCGTGCCCGAACGCGGCCTGTCCTGCCACCACGCCGAGGTCGGAGGCTACGGCATCCATGGCCATATCCCGGCCGAAATCATCGACCGGCTGCTCGCCGAACGACCGGCGATTTCCGGCCTCGTCCTTCCCGGCATGCCGCAGAACTCTCCGGGCATGGCGCCAGACAAATACGGCACCCTCAAGGTCTATTCCTATGCGCCGACGGGCGTGGCGGTTTACTCGAATGAATAGGCGTTGCGGACAAGGAGGCGCGTTCCTGCACCTCCTGTGTCGGGGTGGATCCCTGGCGGTCCGCCTCGGCATGACGGCGGCGGCGCTTTCGGGCGCCGCCATCGCCGAGACGTCCGGTCTGAGTTTTCTCGGCGAGCCAGTGACCCCGGCGCAGCTTCGGGCCGGGGAGGTTCTCTACGCCGAGACCTGCGCGAGCTGCCACGGCGAGAACCGGGAAGGGCAGCCGGACTGGCGGAGGCGGCTTGAGACGGGCCGGATGCCTGCGCCGCCGCAGGACGGAACGGGACATACCTTCACCAATTCGGACGCCGATCTGTTTGCGATGACGAAGTTCGGGATCGGTGCTGTGGTCCCCGGCTACGAAAGCGATATGCCCGGTTTCGAAGGCGCACTCGAGGATCGCGAGATCGTAACGATCCTGGCCTTCCTGAAAGCCAACTGGCCGGACGAAAAAAGGCAGTTTCAGGCGTCGTTACCGTCGATGAAAGGCGCATCGGGGCGCTGAGCGCACGCCTTCCGGCTTTAGGCCTTACAAAAGGTCACCTCCACTTTCAGCGGCATGGTCTGTATCGGGTCCGGAGTGTGGCGTACAACAACACCCTCAGTTGTACCGATCGGCGTCTACATGGCAGCCCAACTCTGCGCGTTGACGCAGGACGTATTCGACGCCGAAGCCATGGCCGTCGTTGGCCTTGTTTAGGTCCTGCCGAACGTTTTCCGGTTGATTGGAGCGTGGTTTCGGCGCGGTTCGACACTGGCCAGCCTTGGGATGACTATCCTAGGGCGTTGTGTTTTGTTGGTTTGGATTTTGCGACGATCGTCGAGAGTTATTGGGAATTTCGCTAGGTTTGGCGGTGACCTACTCTCCCACGTCTTGAGA
>NZ_QMEK01000007.1 GCF_003390845.1 Tropicimonas sp. IMCC34043
GATTGCCGGCCGCGATGGCGGATACGGCAAGGCGCTCGAAGTTGCGGTCGCGGCCTATACCAAGGCCCATCCCGACGTCGAGGTCGAGCGGCTGGAGCTGACCGGCGGCGGCCTGCTGGAAAAGGTGACCATCGCGATGCGCGAAAAGTCGCCCGCCTATGACGTCATCATGATGGACGACCCCTGGGCGCCCGAATTCATGTCCAAGGGCTGGCTGGCCGATCTGGGCGCGGGTATCGACGAGGATTTCGTCGCGCCCGCCCGCGCGGTGTCGCGCTATCCGGTCGGCACCGGCACCTATTACGCCCTGCCCTTTGTCGGCAACGTGGAACTCTTCGCCTACAACCGGGCGCTGTTCGAAAAGCACGGGCTGAACCGCCCCGAGAAATGGACCGACGCGCTGGCCGCAGCGAAGACGATTTCCGAGGCGGGCGACGGGGTTTCGGGCGTGGTATTCCGCGGCAAGAAGGCCAACCCGATTGTGACGGGCTTCCTGCCGGTGCTCTGGGCCTATGGCGGGCATGTGGTGACGCCCGAGGGCAAGGCGGGGCTCGACAGCCCCGAGGCGGTCGATGCGCTGAAGATGTTCCTCGATCTGGCCAAATACGCGCCGAAGGGCGTCGCGACCTATGACGCGACCGAAGTGCGCGACGCGATCCAGACCGGGACCGCCGCCATGGCGATGGAGGTCTGGCCTGCCTGGGTGCCCTCGATGGACGATCCCGCGGTCTCGAAAGTCGCGGGCGAGATCGAGATCATGGCAGCCCCCGGTCAGACCGAGGGGCCGAAGCCGATGCTTGGCGCCTGGCTTGTCGCCATCCCCGCCGCCTCGGAACGTCAGGAGGTCGCGCGCGATTTCCTGACCTTCCTGACCTCGGCCGACATGCAGAAGACCCTGGCGCTCGAGGTCGGCACGCCGCCCACCCGCGCCTCGGTCTATGCCGACCCCGAGGTGGTTGCCGCCTATCGCTGGTATCCCGCGCAGATCGCCGCGCTTGAGGCCTCGCAGCCGCGTCCGCGCACGGCCGCCTGGTCGAAGATCGAGGCGATCATGGGCGATTATCTGCAGCTTGCCCTGATCGGCGAGATGACGCCCGAGGATGCGCTGGCCGAAGCCAACGGCAAGGTCGCCCGCGCGCTGGAAGACTGAGCGCCCGCGATACAGCCGACCACGCGGCGGGTGACCCCGCCGCGCCTTCCTTCCTTTGTCAAAGTGCGCCATGACCCGGTCCCGCAATCAGGCCCTGCTGCTGATCCTGCCCGCTGTCGCGATACTGGCGTTCCTGACGCTCTATCCGCTGGGCCGGGGCATCGCGCTGTCGTTCTTTTCGACCGAATACGGGTTCGAGGGCGCGAAATTCGTCGGGCTGCGCAATTATCAGGACCTGTTCAGCGACCGTTTCTTCACCCGCGCGGCGCGGAATACCGTCCAGTTCACCCTGCTTGCGACCCTCAGCGAACTGGCGCTTGGCCTTGCGCTGGCGCTGATGGTCAACCGCCCGTTTCCGGGCCGATCCGTCGTCATTCCGCTGCTGGTGGCGCCCTTCGTTCTGTCGACCATGGTGGTCACGGCGATCTGGAGCGCCTGGATGCATTATGACCTCGGCTATCTCAACAACCTGCTGCGCGCGATGGGGCTCGATCCCGTGCCCTGGCTGTTCCAGCCCGACCTTGCGCTTTATTCGCTGGTGCTGATCGACCTGTGGCAGACCACGCCCATCGTGTTCCTGATCCTGCTCGCAGGGCTGCGCGGCATCGACCCCGAGATCTATGAGGCCGCGCGGATGGACGGCGCCTCGCCGCCCTTCATGCTGCTGACCATCACCCTGCCGCTTTTGCTGCCGCATCTGCTGCTGGCGGGGCTTTTGCGCTCCATCGACAGCTTCAAGATCTTCGACAAGGTCTTTGCGCTGACCGGCGGCGGCCCGGGTCAGGCGACCGAGACGCTGTCGATGTACCTTTATCGCCTCGGCTTCCGGTTTTTCGAGATCGGCATGGCCTCGGCCGTTGCCATGATCATGGTGGCCATCGCGGGCGGACTTGCGGCGGTCTATGCGCTCAGCATCCTGCGGGGGGGCCGCGCATGAGCCGGCTGCGGATCGCGATGATCTGGGCCGTGACGGTTATCCTGTTCTGGCCGATCCTGTGGATGGTGATGACCTCGTTCAAGCCGCCGGGGGAATATGTCTCGACCTCGATCTCGATCCTGCCCCATGCGCCGAGCCTCGAGCATTTCCGCCAGATCGCCGCCGACGGCATCCTCGGCAAGGTGATGAATTCGCTGATCGTCACCGCAGGCGCCGCGATCCTGTCGCTGCTGGCGGGATTTCCCGCCGCCTATGCGCTGGTGCGGATGCGCCTGCCCGCGCGGCTCGACAAGGCGTTTCTGGTCTTCGTGCTGCTGGTCAAATTGGCGCCGCCGCTGGTTCTGGCCATTCCGCTCTATCAGGTGCTGCGCGGGGTCCATCTGCTCGACACGCTCGGCGGGCTGATCCTAGTCTATCAGGTCTATACCCTGCCGTTCGCGATCTGGATGCTGCTCGGCTTCGTGCGCGATGTCGCGCCAAGCTATGAGGAGGCGGCGGTGATGGACGGGGCGGGCCTTGGCTATCGTCTTGTGACCATCGTGCTGCCGATCATGGCACCGGGGATTGCCGCCACCTTCATCCTGCTGACGATCCTTGCCTGGAACGAATTCGCCTATGCGCTGCTGTTCATCCAGACGCCGTCGCATTTTACCCTGCCCACCTATATCGCCACCCTGATCACCGAGGACGAAACCTTCTGGGGCCGGCTGATGGCCATCGGCCTTGTCGCCTCGCTGCCGATCCTGACGATCCTGGCGTTTTTCCAGCGGCATCTGGTCACGGGGCTCGCCGGCGGCCTGAAATAGCGCTGCCGCCGTGTCGCTGCGGCCATGGCGCCGGCGGAGCGATGATTCGCGCCTTGATGGCCGATGCTCCCCGGACATAAATGCCGGAGGAACAATGTGACGGCCTGCCGATGGGGCACCGTGGCGGGACCTGGAGCGGTTGTATGCGCGACGACGAGAATTTGCCCCCGAACCTGCGCCAGATCTCGGTCCGGTCGGCCATGAACATCCTCATTCGCGGCGCAAGATCCCGTGCCGATCTCGCCAAGGACACCGGCCTGTCAAAGCAGACCATGTCCGAAGTGATGAAATCGCTCGAAGCGGCGGGATGGGTGCGCGATGTAGGGACGACGACCGGGCGGCTTGGCCGGTCTGCGATCCTCTACGAGATCGACAGCCATGCCGGGGCGGTCCTCGGGCTCGACGTTGGCGCGACCCGGGTCAAGCTGGCGCTGACCGATGTGCTCGGCGCGCCGCTTGCCGCGCGCGAGCTGCGCACCGACAGCCTGCGCTCGGACAGGCTGGTCGAGGAGATCATGGATCGGGCCAACACGCTGATCGCCGAGGCCGGAGACGGCCGCCGCCTGCGCCATGCCTGCCTTGCCACGCCGGGCGCGATCAATCCCGCGACCGGGCAGCTGGCGATGGCGCCGAACCTGCCGTCGCTGACCGGGATCAACCTCGGTGCGGTGCTGCGCGAGGGGCTTGGCTGCGAGGTGACGGTCGAGAACGACGTGAACGCAGCCATCGTCGGCGAGCGCTGGCAGGGCGAGGCCCGCAATGCCGACTTCGCGGCCTATGTCGCACTTGGCACCGGCATCGGGCTGGGGCTGGTGGCCGGCGGGCAGCTTTTGCGCGGCGCCAGCGGGGCGGCGGGCGAGGTATCCTATCTGCCGATCGGCTCGGACAGTCTGGAGCCCGATTCGATTGCCCGCGGCGCGCTGGAACGCTCGCTCGGCGTCCGGTCTGTGCTGGCCGATTTCCTCGATCCCGAGGGCACCGCCGCCACCGTCCGGCGCTTTGCCGCGGCGGTCGACGCCGGGGCGCCCGAGGCCCTTGCCGCGCAGGGGCGGATCGGCGAGCTTGGCGCGCTGCTGGTGCTGTCGGTTCAGGCGATGTTCGATCCCGCGGTCATCGTGGTCGGCGGCATTCTGGGGCTGGTGCCCTCGGTCTTTGACAGGCTCGAGGCGGAACTGATGCGCCGGACCGCGCGTCCGGTCCATCTGGTGCGCGGATCGCTCGGCCTGCAGGCGACGGTGACGGGCGCGACCTATCTGGCGCTGACCGGGATGTTCAATCAGGTCTTCTCGCCGCAAACCGGCCCGCAGCTTCTGGACCTGCCCTGGCCGGTGCCGCAGGCGGGGTCCGGGGACACCACGAATGGCACAGCCGCCACAGGCGCGGAGTAATCCCCCGATCCTGCGATCCGAAAAAAAGGTGGCCGCCAGCGGGGGTGGACGCTGGCGGCCTGAATCCCGTCGGGACTGCGCTGTTGGGAGAGGATCAGCGCCCGTTGCGGGATAACCAGACATGGGCCGGCATGGCCGACCAGCCCTGAAGCAAGGAGCCGCGGCCCCAGGGCGGCGCAAAATACTCGAGCGCGCCGCACCAGCCGTTTTCAAGGCAGGTGCGCCACCAGCGGGTCAGCGCATAGGTCGGATCGCCGGCCTCGTGGTCGACCAGCTGCTCGGCATAAAGGCCGGTCAGATAGGGCCAGTCGGACCCGTTGTGATAGCGATAGGCAAAGATCGTCTTCTCGCGCGTGTCCGCACGGCGGGCGAAGGGCGGCCAGGCACACATGACGCCCCAATCGCCATAGGGCTGCTCGGGGTTGTTCCGGGTCTCGAGCATCTCGCGTGCGCACGCCAGCACCGCCTTTGCACGGTCCGGGCCGACGGCGCGGTAGCGCAACAGGGTCAGGCTGTCGAGCGTCAGGTGATCCTCGCGGAAATCCCGTTTGTCGCCGTAATCCGCGTAATACCCGGCCTCGGTCAGCAACTCGCCGTCAAGCGATGCGCGGGCCTGCGCCGCGGTCGCCTTCGCGGCCTCCGCCAGCACCGGATCGCGGCCCGCCCCAAGCCGGGCGATGGCGTCGAGCGCGCCGATCCAGAGGCCGATGTCATAGCTGACATAGCCGTGGCGATAGACGTTGTCGGCCCAGTCGCGGTCGTTCCTCGGCTTATAGGGCAGCCCGTTGCCGTGCTTGTCAAACCCGCGATAGCGCCGATAGATCGCCGCGATCTTGTCCCAATGGCGGTCGAGCGGCGCCCGATCGCCGGTCGCGTCGACATAATCGGCGACGGTCAGCACGAAGAACAGCGGGCTGTCGAAGTGGTCCGACCACCAGTCGCCGGGGCGCAGGTGTTCGATGACGATCTTCGGATGGCTCTGGCGCACCTTCTCCCAGCGTTCGGCCTGGGCATCGCCGGTCAGGATCACCCCGCTCGGGGCCTCGCCATCGGGTTGCAGGCCGCGGGCCAGCAGCTCGATCTGTGCCGCGACGATCTCGGGTTCGCGGTCGAGCAGGATCTGCAGCGTCCAGTAGCCATCGCGGTAATAGGTGCGGGCCGGCGCGGAATAGGATTGCCCGGCGGCAAGGCCGGCAAATGCACCGGCCGAATCCCGGCGGATGCTCGAAAGCCCGGCATGCAGGCTTTGCGCGACCATGGTCCGCATCAGCGGATCGGCGCCCGGGGCCGCATCGCAGCGTGCCGCATATTCCGCGGCCTCCTGCCGGATCGCATCGGCGCTCATCTCAAGCGCCGCCCCGGCCTCGGCCTCGCTGTCACCGGCGGCGACGCGCAGCCCCTCGTCCGTGGTCTCGATGATCGTCACGCCCCAGGCGGTGCGCAGGATCCGGCGCGCGCCTTTCCGCTCGGCCGGGCGGGCAGGTTCGGGCGCGCTCCACCAGGCACCGCGGCGGGCCGCGGCGGCGCGTTTCAACGCCGCGCCCAGGATCAGAACAACCGGCTTCGATTGCGCGACATAGAGCCCGCCACCCGGCCATTCGGCCCGGTTCGGGGTATAGAACACCTCGGCCTCGGGCAGATCGAGCGACAGGGTCGACAGATGCCCCGCACCCCAAAGCGACAGCGTCAGCTTGCCGTCCGGGTGCAGATCGCCCTGCAGCCGCGGCGCCATGAAGGGCAGAAGCACCGGGACCGGCGCGCGCAACCGGCCGTCGGGCTGGGGCTGCAATGGCAGAATGTCGAATTCGGGTGTCACGTGGCAACTCCGGTGGTGTCGGTCGGGGCCGGCGCCGACGCCGGCCGCGGCAGGGGAAGGCCGGCCAGGTCCGAGGCAAGGACCACCGCGCCCATCATTCCGGCGGCCGGCCCCAGCGATGCCTGCGCCACCGCAAGCGAGAATGGCAGGAGCCGTTCCGCCTCGGATCGCATCCGGTCGTAAAAGCGTCTTTGCATGCCGATGCCGCCGCCGATCACGATCAGGTCGGGATCGAGGATCGCCTGCAGGCTGGCAAGCCCGCGCGCGGCGTCGGCCGCGGTCTCGGCAATCGCCGCCGCGGCAGCGCGGTCGCCGTCGTCGGCACGCGCAAACAGGGTGCGGACGTCCGGCATGTCCTTGCCGTAGCGCGCGCGCAGCGAGGCCGTGCCGACCCGGTCCTCGAATTGTCCGGCCTCCGAGACCGCCGCCTCGGCTGCGGCGTCGGCGGCGACGGGCAGATAGCTGATCTCGCCCGCGCGGCCGCTGGCGCCGCGCAGGATGCGGCCCCGCGACACCAGCCCGAGGCCGACGCCGGTGCCGAACGACAGAAAGCACACCAGATCGAGCCCCCGGCCAGCCCCAAGCCGGGCCTCGGCGAGGGCGGCGAGGTTGACGTCGTTTTCGAGGATCACCGGCATGCCAAGCGCAATTCCCAGATCCTCGCCCAGGGGACGGTCGGGCGTGAAGGGGATATTGGGCGACAATTCCAGCGTGCCCTGCGCCTGATCGACCGAGGCCGGCACCCCGATTGCAACGGCCGCGGTCGGGCGGGCGTCGCGCAATGTCGCGATGGTCTTCACGATCTGGGCAAAGACCAGATCCTCGCTGGCGGCGGCAGTCGGCTCCAGCAGCTCGTGTCCGAAACTTCCCCCGGGCGTCGTCGTGCCCGCGTGCAGTTTGGTGCCGCCAATGTCGAGCCCGATGGCCTGGGCATCGGCATGGGAGCCGGTGCCCGGAACGGCACCGGAGATCGCCGGGGGATCGAAACACGTGCCCGTTTGATGATCGCCCGTCTGCACGGTGCCCTCATTTTGTTCGGTCTGTTGACGAATTAGATAGATCATCCCGGCCGGTCTTTGCAACCACGAATTGAAGATGCGCCAGCATTTGTCTACCAGCTTGACAAATGGCATCGGCGATTTGTACCGTCCCGTGACATCTTTGCGAAAGTACGTCCCGTGATAGATTTGATCCCAGACAAACTTGCCGATTCCGCGGGCGGCCACGCCGGCACCGCGCGGTGCCGGCGGCCTGTGACTCTGGCAGGCGGAGGAATTTTCGGGTGAGGCAGGCGGCCAGCGTTCAAGCCATCAGGGCCCCCGCGCCCGTTCCAGCCGGAACGGTGGCGCAGGGCGAGCCCGGACAGGACGGTCGCGCCGGTTTCAACGGTATGAGGTTCGGGGACCCGGGCGGATGGCCCGGGCGCGCGCCGGGGTCAGGTACGGAATTTCATGCCGAACAGCACATGGCCATCGCGGCTGATATCCTCGAACCCGATGTGGCGATAGAATCCCTTGGCACGGTCGTTCGCCGGGCTGACGCCCAGATGCACGCCCGCCACGCCATGCGCCTTCAGCGCGGCAAGCTCGGTCTCGATCATCCGCTTGCCCCAGCCGGAGGATTGCGCATCGGGCAGGATGTTGATGTGCATGTGCGCCGGATACTCGGCCAGCAGCCAGGGTTCGCTGGCCTCGGGGCTGGCGATACGCGACAGCGCCATCGCGTCGCGCGGCCGGGTCGGCACCATCCCCGCGACCTTCGCGCGGATGTCCGGCCACCAGTCGGCGGCCAGACGGCGGTCGAAGGCTTCGGTATCGGGGGTTCCGATCACATAGCCGATGGCGCGCGCGCCATCTGCCAGAACAAAGGCGAAATCGGGCTCGAACCTCGCGTAGGGCACCGACCAGATGTAGCCCGGCAGCCGCGGATCGCTGAACAGCGCGCTGCCGTCGGTGCCATCTGCGGCGGTCCGCAGGCAGATCTCGAACAGCGCGTCGATGTCGGTGTCGACGGCGGGACGGATGGAAAGTCCGGAAGGGGCCGGGATCATGTCTGTCGCTTTCGTTCGTGTGGCGATCGGGAATCGGGCAGCGGCGCGGCAACCGGACCTATCAATAGATCGAGGACGCGCCGGGCGACAGGGGCCAATCGCCTCCCTTGCCGTCGCATCGGCACAGGGGTCTCGTCGGGCGCGACAATCCCGGCGAAGATCGCCACCCGCGAGCAGCGGTTCGACCGTTATACAGGTGCTAAATATTCCAACATCCAACTCCAAGAGGGCTAGATAATGCTTCACAGCTTCCGAACCAATGCCGCGAGGGCGCGGCGCGCCGGCGTAATGACCGGCACCGCCGCGGCGATGACGGCCTCGATGATGCTGGGCCATGCGGCGGCCGCGACAGATCTGCCGGTCTGGGACGATTATTCCTATGAGGGCCAGGTCGCCGTCATGGAAAGCCTGAACAAGAATTTCGAGGCGGCGCATCCGGACGTCAAGATCCAGCGCACGCAGCGGACCTTTGACGATCTCGCGCTGACGCTGAAGCTTGCGGTGTCCGCCGGCGACGGCCCGATCGTGACCAAGGTCAACCAGGGCGCCAAGGACATGGGCACCATGGCCCAGGAAGGCCTGCTGCTGCCGGTCGACGATTATATTGCCGAATATGGCTGGGCCGAGCGTCAGTCCGACTCGCTGCTGGCGCGCGACCGCTGGTCGGAAGACGGCCAGTTCGGCACCGGCCCCACCTATGGCATCTCGGGCCTCGCCGAGATCGTCGGGCTCTACTACAACCAGAAGGTCCTTGAAGATGCCGGCGTCGAGCTGCCTTTGACCAGCTTCGAGGATTTCCTTGCCGCGCTCGACAAGGTCAAGGCCTCGGGCCAGACGCCGATTGCCATGGGCACCGCCAAGCAGCACCTCGCGCTGCACCTTCTGGCCGCTGTCAGCCAGGCCCATATCGATGCCTCGGACCGCGCCCAGCTTGACGATCTCGTTTATGGCCGCGGTGGCTCCTGGAACACGCCGGGCAACCTCGAATCTGCCACGCTGATGCAGGACTGGGCCGAGAACGGCTATTTCACCGACGGCTTTCAGGGCATTTCGGGCGATGACGCGGTGCAATTGTTCATTGCCGGTCAGGCCGCGTTCATGACCTCGGGCACCTGGTATTTCGGTGACATGCAGATCAACCCCGATATCCACTTCATGGCGATCCCGGCGCCCGAGGGCATCAGCGCCCCGCTGTCCGTCGGCGGCGTCGATCTGGCCTGGGCGATCACCTCGATCGCGGATGACGACGCCTCGCGCGATCTCGCCGGCGCCTATATCGACTACATGGTCTCGCCCGAGGCCGCGATTGAATGGGCCAATGCCGGCTATCTGCCCTCGACCACGCTGCCCGACGACGCCGATGTCGACCTGGCGCCGCTGCTCACCGAAGGGGTCGCCATGTGGAAGACCCTGAATGCCAACGACGCCATCGGCCACTACCCCGACTGGGCAAGCCCGACGATGTTGAAGACCATCGACGACAACATGCCCCTGCTGCTGGCCGGTCGCCAGACACCGGAAGAGTTCATCGGCATGCTCGACACCGACTATGCCGGCTATCTGGCGAGCAAGAACTGATCCGCACACCCTGACCTCCCGCGGCCGTCCCGGACGGCCGCGGACCTGACTAGGAACCGCAATGAAAAGCTCTGTCCTTGATGCGCCGGCACGCAAGAACCTGATCTTCCTGCTGCCGGGTCTGATCCTCTATGCCACATTCGTGCTTGGCCCGATCATCGCCGCGGCGGTCCTGGGCTTCACCGAATGGAACGGGATCAGCGCCCCGAAATTCGTCTGGTTCAAGAACTATATCGAGCTTTTCGGCGATCCCTATTTCGGGATTGCGCTGCGCAACAACGCAATGCTGATGTTCTTCTACTGCGTGCTGCCCTTGCTGATCGGCGTCGCGCTTGCCTCGATCGTCAGTGCCATCAAGTCGCGCGAGCAACTGGCGATCCGCACGTTGCTGTTCATGCCCTATATCATGCCCTCGGCGGTTCTGGGCATCATCTGGCAGTGGCTCTACAATCCCGCCTTCGGCCCGATCAACCAGATCCTGAAGGGCCTCGGCCTTGGCGCGCTGGCGCTGCCGTGGCTTGGGGATTTCAACTTTGCCCTGCCGGCGGTCGGCATCGTCGCCACCTGGTATTACTTCGGCTTCTGCATGGTGATCTTCCTCACCGGCCTGCAGCGGCTGGACGATTCGGTGTTCGAGGCCGCCCGCGTCGACGGTGCGGGGTCCTTGTACATCTTCCGCCGCATCACCCTGCCGCTGCTTCTGCCCGAGATCCGTATCGTGCTGCTGCTGACGATCATCGCCTCGATCAAGAGCTTCGATCTGATCTTCACCATGACCCGCGGCGGGCCGGCCAACGCGACGCTGGTGCCGAACATCTACATGTACGAACTCGGCTTTCAGCTCGGCCGCTACGGCTATGCGGCCTCGGTCGCCATTATCGGCGCCATCCTCATCTTCATCGTCAACTACGCGGTCCATCGCTTCGTGCGTCCCGCGGACGGAGTCTAACGCCGATGGTCACCGCCTCCACCTCTCGCGCGATGAAGGCGTTGAGCTTTCGCATCGTCATGTGGCTCTTCACCCTGATGACGGTCATCCCCTTCGGCCTGCTGTTGCTGACCTCGCTGAAAAGCAAGAAGGACCTGTTCCGCGGCGCCTTCGTGCTGCCCGAGACCCCGCATTTCGAGAATTATGTCAGCGCCTGGGTCGACGGGCATTTCGGGATCTATTTCTGGAACTCGATCATCGTGGTGATCCCTGTGGTCGCCGTCAGTGTCGTGCTGGGGCTGATGACCGGGTTCGCCTTTGCCTTCCTCTCGTTCCCGTTCAAGCGGCTGACCTTTGCGGTGCTGACCATCGGCATGATGGTCCCGACCGAGGCCTTTATCATCCCGCTCTATTACCAGATGCGGTTCCTCGGGCTGCTGAACAGCTATGCCGCGATGATCCTGCCGCAGATCGCGATGTCGGTGCCGTTTGCCACGCTGTTCATGTCGCTTGCCATGCAGCAGTTGCCAAAGGAGGTGCTGGAGGCCGCGATGCTGGACGGTGCGCCGCGCGGCATGATCCTGCGCCGGGTCATCATCCCGCTGCTGAAGCCCGCAATCTCGTCGCTGGGGCTGTTCCTGTTCATCTGGACCTGGAACGAGTTCCTGATCCCGCTGGTGCTGGTCAACGACGACGTCTATCGGACCATGCCGCTCGGGATGCTGTTCTTTCAGGGCCGCTACACGGTCAATACCCCGGTGCTGACCGCCGGTGCGGTGCTGGTCATCGCCCCGATCATCGTCATCTATCTGATCTTCCAGCGGAAGTTCATCGAAGGCCTGACCGCCGGCGCCACCAAATAGGCGTCGGCCGGGCGACAGGCACGGACCGGACCCCGATCGCCGTCCGCATGGCTGCCCGTTAAGGGCACAATTCATGATTCCCTCTGCCGAGGCGATTGTGTACACATCGTCGTTGATCGCCATGCAACGCCACCCCTTCACGGCCAAAGGTCGCGTCCCATCGAACCAGCCCGTCAACTGGGCGGGAACAGGTTATTGAAATGCAGCTTGAATCGCCGCCGGCAACAACTCTTTCAGCCTCGATTCAATCTGTTATCGAAAGCGACATCGTCGACGGGCGGCTGCGGCCCGGCGACAAGCTCGACGAAGTGATGCTGGCCGAACGGCTTTCGACCTCGCGGACGCCGGTGCGCGAGGCGCTGCGCGCGCTTGCCTCCATCGGCCTCGTGAACATCAGACCGCGTGTCGGCGCAACTGTCGCCCGCCCGAGCGTATCGGAAGTCCTCGAGATGTTCGAAGTCGTGGCCGAGATGGAGGCCGTCGCCGTCCGTCTCGCCTGCGGCCGTGCCAACGCCGGCGACCGGACGCGCATCGTGCAACTGCATGAATTGTGTCAGGAAAAGGCGCAGAAGGGCACTGCCCAGGAATATTTCGACGCCAACAACGGCTTTCACGGCGCGATCTGGCACGCGTCGGGCAACCAGACGCTCGAAACCGAGATCTTCCGGATCAATCGCCGCCTCTCGCCCTATCGGCGGGTCATCACCTTCAATCCCGGCCGCACCCAGACGGCCATGGCGGAACACTTGACGATCATCAATGCGATCCGCGGCAACGATGCCGAGGCCGCCGCGACGGCGATGCGCGATCATGTCTCGATCCTGTCGGAAGACGTGATCAGCCTGGCGCACAATCTGAGGCTCTAGTCCGGGACTCCGGCCCCCTCCGCGTCATTTAAGTCCAAATATCGGGCACTTCCCGTTATCTTTGCACAAGGAGCCGCCTTGATACTGCAACGAAATGCGGCGTGGCCGGATTTTCTTGTATACACAGCATGATCGTCTTGTATTCATTGTGCGAAGGCGGTCGCACCTGAGCTTGACCGCCATGGCGGGCCGAACGCCCCTTCGAAAGGACGTTGCATGGATCTCGGACTCAACGGAAAGCGCGTGCTGATCACCGGTGGCTCGCAAGGCATCGGCGAAGGCGTGGCGCAGGTATTTGCCGAAGAGGGCGCGATCCTGCATCTGACCGCCCGCAATGCCGAAAGGCTCGAGGCAGTGGCAACCCGCCTGCGCAACGACCATGGCGCGGTGGTTTCCGTCTATCCCATGGACCTGACCGGGGGCGAGGCCCCGATCCGGCTGGCCGAGACGGTGGGCGATGTCGACGTGCTGATCAACAACGCGGGCGTGATCCCGGGCGGCAATCTGTTTTCCTCCGACGATGCAAGCTGGCGCGCGAACTGGGATCTGAAGATTTTCGGCTACATCAACATGTGCCGCGTCTATTATCGGAAGATGAAAGAGGCAGGCGGCGGCGTGATCATCAATGACATCGGCAATGCGGGCGAACGCTTTGATCCCGACTACATCGCCGGCACCACCGGCAATGCCAGTCTGATGGCCTTCACGCGCGCGCTTGGCGCCCGCAGCCTTGACGACAATATCCGCGTGGTCGGGGTCAATCCCGGGCCCGTCGATACCTCGCGCATCTACAAGCTGCTGCGCCGCCGCGCGCTCGACTGGTACAACGACGAAAGCCGGTGGGAGGAACTGCTGGCGACCTATCCGCTGAAACGCCCCGCCAAGGTGCGCGAGATTGCTGATCTGATGGCGTTCCTCGCCTCGTACCGCTCCGCCTATACCACCGGTACCATCTTTACCGTCGATGGCGGCATCGCCTCGCGCGCGTCGATCATCTGATGTCCCCGGCCCCGTCATCCCCGTTCCAGCCCTCGCTCGATCCGGCGCCCTGGCAGGACTTTCCGCTGTACATCGGCGGTGTCTGGACCGCGGCCCGGTCGATGGCGCGGCGCGAGGTTCTGCGACCGGCGACCGGGGCCGCGGGTTGGAGCGTGGCCGAGGCGGACACGGGCGACGTGGCCGCGGCCTGCGATGCGGCGGCCGGGGCCTTTGCCACATGGTCGGCGCTCGACAGCGACGAACGCGGACGGCTGTTGCGGGCGCTGGCGCAGATCGTGCGCGCACGCATGACGGACCTTGCCACGCTCGAGGCCGCAATCACCGGGCGGCCGATCCGCGAGATGCGCGCACAGATGTCGCGCATCCCGGAATGGCTCGAGTATTTCGCGGGCATAGCACTTGGCCTCGAAGGCGGTTCGAACCGGGTCAAGGGCGGGTTCCTGACCTATACCCGGTATCGTCCCCGCGGGGTCTGCGCCTTGCTGACGCCCTGGAACCACCCGATCCTGATCCTGACCAAGAAGCTTGGCGCAGCGCTCGCCGCGGGAAACACCGTGGTGGTGAAACCGTCTGAGCTTGCCCCGGTCACGCCGCTTTTGCTGGCCGACTGGGCGATCGAGGCGGGCCTGCCCGCGGGCGTCATCAACGTGGTGACGGGCGGCGGTGCGACCGGCGCGGCGCTCGTCGCCAATCCGCATGTCGCGCATATCGATCTGACCGGTGGCACGGCGACCGGCAAGCGCGTGGCCGCTGCCGCCGCCGAACGGCTGGTGCCCTGCACGCTGGAACTCGGCGGCAAGACCCCGGTGATCGTGTTCGACAGCGCCGATCTTGACGAGGCCGTGGCGGGCGCGCTGTTTGCCGGGTTCGTGGCCGCCGGGCAGACCTGCGTCTCGGGCAGCCGGTTCCTGGTGCAGCGGCCGGTCTATGAGGCGTTCCTCGACCGGCTCGGCGCCCGGGTGCGCGCCCTGCGGCAGGGCGATCCGGCCGAGATGGCGACAGATATCGGCCCGGTGATCTCGGCCGAGGCGCGCGACCGCTGCATGGGCTATGTCGCCCGGTCCCGCGATGCCGGGCTGCGGCTGATCGCGGGCGGCGAATTGCCCGATCTGCCGGGCCAGCTTGCGGGCGGTTTCTTTGTGCCCCCCACCGTCTTTGCCGACGTGCCGCCGGATGCGTCGCTGTTCTGCGACGAGGTTTTCGGCCCCGTCGTTTCGGTCACCCCGTTCGACACCGAAGACGAGGCCATAGCGCTTGCCAACGCCGGACCCTTCGCGCTTGGCGCCTCGGTCTGGACCCGCGATATCCTGCTGGCGCATCGCGTCGTCGACCGGCTGAAGGCCGGCGTGGTCTGGATCAACGATCACCACAAGAACGACCCGCGGTCGATCTGGGGCGGATCGGGCGAAAGCGGCTATGGCCACGAAAACGGCTGGGACGCGCTGCTCGGCTATCTGATCAAGGGATCAGTCACGGTGCGCACCGCGCCGGACTTTGCCGACTGGTTTGCCGGAGGCGACCGCTATGGCTGAACCGGCGCTGCGCGACACCGCGATGCCTGCGGTCGATGTCCGGAACCTGTCGCTGGTCTATCGGTCGCGCGACCGGGCCGTGAACGCGCTGTCGAATGTCGATCTGCAGGTCGAGCGGGGCAGCTTCGTCTCGCTGATCGGGCCGTCGGGCTGCGGGAAAAGCACGCTGCTGCGGGTTCTGGGCGATCTTCTGGCCCCGACGTCCGGCACCGTGCTGCTCGATGGCCGCGCGCCGCGGGCCGAGCGGCTGGACCGGCGGATCGGCTTTGTGTTTCAGGACCCGGCCCTGCCCGAGTGGCGCACCATCCTCGCCAATGTCGCCCTGCCGCTCGAACTGCGCGGCACCCCGCGCGCGGATCGCGAGGCGCAGGCGCGCGAGCTGATCGATCTGGTCGGGCTGACCGGCTTCGAGGGCGCCTATCCGCGCCAGTTGTCGGGGGGGATGCGCCAGCGCGCCGCGATTGCCCGGGCGCTTTCGACCAAGCCGCGGCTCCTGCTGCTCGACGAACCCTTTGGCGCGCTCGACCAGATCACCCGCGACCGGCTGAACCTGGAGCTGATGCACATCCACGAAGTGACGCGTGTGACCGTGGTGCTGGTGACCCATTCGATCCGCGAGGCGGTGCTGCTGTCGGACCGGATCGTGGTGATGACGCCGCGGCCGGGCCGGATCTCGCGCATTCTGGAAGACAGGCTGCCGCGGCCGCGCCGGCTGCAGACCCGCGATCTGCCGGACTATGAAGATCTCGTGCGGCTCGGCAACAGCGCGTTGGAACGGGGCTATGCCCATGTCTGAGCCTATGTCTCAGCCATTGTCCAAGACCGCTCCCGCCGCGAGACGCGCTGGCATGGTGCTTCGGCTGGTCGAGGAGGCAGGGCCGCCCATCGTCGTTCTGGTGGTGCTGATCGCGTTCTGGGAATGGGCCTGCCATGCCTTCGGGATCAAGACCTATGTCCTGCCCGCGCCCTCGTCGATTCTGGGCGCCTTCATCAAGGGCAGCAATACGCTTCTCTATCACGCCGGCATCACCGCCTTCGAGGCGATGGCGGGGTTCGTCATCGGCTCGGCGCTTGGCGCGCTTATCGGCACCGCATTCGCCTATTCGCGCTTTCTTGCCCGCGGCTTCCTGCCCTATATCATCGCCGCCAACACCATCCCGGTCGTCGCCATCGCGCCGATCATCATCATCTGGTTCGGCCATGGCATCGGCTCGAAAATCGCCGTCACAGCCTTCCTGTCGTTCTTCCCGCTTGCGCTGAACATGATGAAGGGGCTGCAAAGCTATGACCGGGTGGTGATGGATGTCTTTCACATCGCCGCCGCCACCCCGACACAGGCATTCTTCAAGATGCGGCTGCCAAGCGCGCTGCCCTATGTCTTTGTCGGGCTGAAGCTGAATGTCACCTTCTCGGTGATCGGCGCCATCGTGGCAGAGTTCGTGCAGGCCGACCGCGGTCTCGGCTTTGTCATAATGACGTCGTACCGGAGTATGGCGATGCCGCGGCTTTGGGCGGCGATGCTGCTGTCGGCGCTGATGGGTATCGTATTTTTCCTGATCGTCGCGGCGCTGGAGCGGGTCTTTGTCCCCTGGCACGCCTCGATGGATCCGGGCCGCTGACCGCGCCGCCCTGAGGGCAGCGCTCCAAAGACCCGGGCCGAACGGCCCGGAGACGACGACACGACAGGACCAACAGAGATATTGAAAGTGAGCACGATGAACAGGACAGTCTTCCTCTCGGCGATCGCCACGACAATGACGCTCGCCTGCACCGTCACGGCCTCTGCGGAATCCATGCGTCTCGAATGGGTGATCCAGGGCCAGTTCGCCGGCCCGATCCTTGCCATGGACAAGGGCTATTACAAGGACGCCGGCGTCGAGCTCGAACTGCGCCCCGCCGGACCCGACCTGAAACCCGCGATCATGGTCGCAACCGGTGTCGACACCTTCGGGATCGGCCATCCGAACCAGTTGATCGCCGCCCGCGCCAACGAAGTGCCGCTGGTCATGGTCAGCCAGTGGGGCCAGAAATCGGCCACCACCTATGTCGCGCCGAAAGATGCGGGCATCGCGACGCTGGCCGACATGCCGGGCCATTCGGTCGGGTTGTGGTTCGGCGGCGACGAACATGAATTTCTGGCGATGCTGAACAATGCAGGCGTCAAACAGACCGACGTCGATCTGGTCAGTCAGGGCTATGACATCGTCAGCTGGCTGAACAAGGATTACGACGTGATGCAGGTGACGCTCTATAACGAGCTGCTGCTCGTTTATCAGAACGGCTATACCCCCGAGGATCTGGTGTTCTTCGACCCCTCGGATTACGACTCGGCACTGATCTCGGGCGGGCTTTTCACCACCGAGGACGAGATCGCCAACAACCCCGACGTGGTCCAGAAGGTCGTCACCGCCTCGCTGCGCGGCTGGCAGGAGGCCTTTGCCGACCCCGAGGCCGCCGCCGACATCATGGTCAAGTACAACTCCGAACTCGACCGCGACTTCCAGATCGACCAGATCAAGGCGATGAAGCAGATTGCCTGCGCGGGCCCCACGCTCGAGGGCAAGTTCGGCGAAAGCGCGCTGGCCGACTATGAAACCGCCGAAAAGATCCTGCTCGACGCAAAGCTGATCGACACCTCGATCGATCTGTCGAAGGCCTTCACCAACGCCTTTGTCGATGCCGCCCCCGCCGAATATCGCAAGATCGACTGCAACTGACCCACGCTCCGGGCCTTCGGGCCCGGCCGCCAGGACCTGGAAAGAGACCATGAGGGAAATCCGCATCCGCCTGCTCTGGCACAAGCAGGCCCAGTTCGCCGGCTATCTTCTGGCCGAGGCGCTTGGCCTTGCGCGGCCCGCAGGCGTAAAAATCGTCTGCGAGGGTCTGGATTTCTCGAACAAGCATGTCGGCGCGGTGTTGGCGGGCAAGACGCAAATGGCGGTGGCAAGCCCGGCGCATATGCTCGAATCCGCCGATCCCGCAGCGCTGCGGTGGCTTTTGACCATCCAGCAGGAAAGCCCGCTGGTCTATCCTGCCCGCCGCGGCGACGGCATTTCGACCCTTGCCGATCTGGCGGGCCGGTCGGCCGGGGTGTGGCCGGGGCACGAGGATCTGGAACTGCGCTGGATGCTGAAATCCGCCGGTCTGCCCGATGGCGCCGTAACCCGGATCGAGATGCCCGACACCACCGGCCCCTTCCTCGCGGGCGAGATCGCGACCGGCCAGATGACGAGCTATCACGAGCTTCATCAGGTCGAACGCCAGATCCCGGCCGAGGATCTGGTGATCTTCGACGCCAGGACCTCGGGCTGCAGCATCCTGAAGGACGGGCTGATCGCCTCGGCCGCATTGTGCCGGGACGAGCCCGAGGTGGTGCAGGCCGTGGTCGATGCTGTTCTCGAAGGCTGGACCATTGCCTTCACCGACCCCGAGCGCGCGATTGCCGCCTGCCTTGACGCCCGCCCCGACCGCACCCGCGCCGAGGAAACGGCCCAACTGGCCGCGATCCGGCGCCTTTCGCTCTGCGGGGCGACACTGAGCCACGGGCTCGGCTATCCCGATCCCACCCATATGGCGCGCGCTGCACAGGCGCTGTCCGAGGTCGAAGGCCATGCGCCCGACACCGACGGCCTGATCTGCCCCGGCTTCTGGCAGGCAGCCCCCGCCGGTTTCCGCCGCGCCGACTGGTCTGCAGGGGCCTGAGATGAGCGCGCTTCCCCGCACGGCTGAGGTGATCGTGGTCGGCGGCGGCGTCGTCGGGCTGGCGACGGCGCTCGCGCTGGCCGAGGCCGGCCTGGCGCCCGTGGTGGTGGAGGCGAAATCCTTCGGCGGTGCGGTCACCGGCGGCAGTCTGGCGGGGATTGGCGCGCATATGCACGGGCTGCCGGAATACGATCTGATGCGCGCGGCCTGCGGGCTGTGGCGCGATCTTGCCACGGATACCGGCAATCCGTTCGAATACCGGGCGCAGGGCCAGATCGGTTTCATCCTCGATCCGCGCGACGTGGCAAGCGGCGAGACCTGGGTGCGGGAAGAACGCGCCCTTGGTGCCGACTGCCGCATGCTGACCCCGGCCGAGGCAAGCGAGGTCGAACCCCTGTTGACCGGCCCCATCGTCGCCGCGACCTTCGCGCCCGACACCGCGACCGTGAACCCGTTTCTGGCCGCGCGAACCCTGCTGCGGCGTGCCTGCGAAAAGGGGGCCCGCGCCTTTGAACATACACCCATCACCGCCCTGACGGTCGAGGATGACCGGATCCGGGGCGTCCAGACGGCAAGCGGCGAGCGGATTGCCGCGGCCCATGTCGTGCTGGCCGCAGGCCCCTGGACCGCCAATCTGGCAGCAATGGCCAACGTTGCGCTGCCGCTGGTGCCACGGCAGGCGCAATGCCTCGCCTCGGTCCGCCAGCCGCCCGACACCCTGCGCCGGGTCATCAGCGCGGTCGAGGATGCGGGCGGCGTCAACAGCGGCTACACCCAGATCCAGCAGGCGCAGAGCGGCCAGATCCTGTTCAACACTGTCACCGCGCCCACCGCCACCCCGCCCGAGGCAAAGGACCAGATCCGCGAGGTGCCGCCGGGGTTTGTGGTCGAATCGATCGACATGCTGCTGCGGCTGTTCCCGGCGCTGGCGCAGATCGAGCTTCTGCGCTCCTGGGTGCGGTTCGAGGCGGTCTCGCCCGATCACCGCTTTCTGGCCGGTCCCTTGCCCGTCGCGGGGCTGTGGGTCTGCGCGGGCGACAACGGCTCGGGCTATTGCCGGGCCCTGATGCTTGGCCGCTACATGGCAGGCCGCATCGGCGGCGGGGCGAGCCTGCCCGATGCGCTGATCGAACAGGCCGGCCGCCTTTACGATCCGGCCCGGTTCGGGGAGGTGGCATGAGCGAAGACCGGACCATCGGCGTGATCCTCGACGGTGTGCCAAGCCGCTGTGCCGAGGGCCTGCCGCTGACCAGCCTGCTGGCCGCCCGTGCGCCCGGCTGGCGCGCAAGCCCGCGGGCGGGCGCACCCCGCGGCATGTTCTGCGGCATGGGGCTTTGCTTTGAATGCATGGTCGAGGTCGATGGCCGCCCGGCGCGCGCCTGTCTTGAAACCGCGCGCGAGGGGATGAAGATCCGCACCGCGACGGGACCGGGGGCAGGTTCATGACGGCGCGGCTGCACGTCGATGTCGCGGTGATCGGCGCCGGCCCGGGCGGTCTGGCGGCGGCGCGGGCGGCGGCCGAGGGCGGGGCGCGGGTCGTCTGCCTCGATCTTTTCGCGGCCGCGGGCGGGCAGTATCACATGCAGCCGACCCAGCCCGAGAGCCGCTTTGCCCAGACCCCGCAGGTTCTGTCCGGCCGCGATGCGGCCCGGGCCGCGCGGTCGGCGGGTGTCGAGATCCTGACCCGGACCGAGGTCTTCTGGGTCGCGGGGACGGAGGATGGCGGCTATTGCCTCAGTGCCTGTCAGGCGGGAGCCGAGGCGCTGTCGATCCGTGCCACAACCCTTGTCGTCGCCTCGGGCGCGATGGAGCGGCCGCTGCCGTTTCCCGGCTGGACGCTGCCCGGTGTCATCGGCGCCGGGGCCGCGCAAAGGCTGCTCAAGACCGGCACCGGGGCGCTGCCGGTGCCGGGCAAGGCGGTGTTGGCGGGATCGGGGCCGTTCCTGATGGCGGTCGCGCAGACCTTCGCCAAGGCGGGCCAGCCGCTTGCCCACTTCGTCGAGTACAGGCGCCCGAACCCGCGCGCCACGGCACGCCTGCTGGCGCGGCATCTGCGAAAGCTCGCCGAAGCGTTTGGCCTGCTGCGCGATCTGCGCCGCAGCGGGGCCGAACGGCATTTCGGCCATATCGTCACCCGCGCGCTTGGCAAGGACCGGCTGGAGGCGGTGGAGATCGCGCCCATCGACGCCTCCGGCCGCCCCGATCCCGCCCGCGTGCAGCGGATCGAGGGGGTCGGGACGCTGGCCATCGGCTATGGCTTTCAGCCGGTGACCGACGTGACGGCGGCGCTCGGGGCTGACCATGGCTTCGATCCTGCCCTTGGCGGCTGGCACTGCATCGTCGATCCCGCGACAGGGGCAAGCTCGCGCCCCGGGCTCTATGCTGCGGGCGAGGTGTCGGGGATCGGCGGGGCGAGTCCTGCGCGCCTGTCCGGGCGGATCGCCGGATCCCATGCCGCAGCCGCCGCCCTCGGCCGTGCGGCACCCGATGCGGCGATTGTCGCGCCTCTGGCCGCCGAACTCGCCGCGGCGCGCGGCTTTGCCCGCGGGCTTGCCGCACTTTACCCGCCGCTGCCGGACCTGCCGCTCGACCTCGCCCCGGACGAGGTCCTGTGCCGCTGCGAGGATGTCACCCTCGCCGAGGTCCGCGCCGCCGTCGCCGATGGCGCGCGCGAGACCTTCGCGGTCAAGATGTGGACCCGCGCCGGCATGGGCCCGTGTCAGGGCCGGATCTGCGGTGCCGCCATTGCCGCCGAATTGCGGCGCGCCGGAACCCGACCCGAGGCGGCGGGGTTCAACCGTCCGCACCTGCCGCTCAGGCCCACCCCGCTGCCGGTCGTTCGCGCAGCCCTTGCCGCCGAAAGGGGCAGCACATGACCCGATCCGAACCAGCCAACCCGCTTTACAGCCAAGGCCGCTTCGTCGCCCTGCGCCTCGGCCCCGGCGACGAGGTGCTGGGCAGCCTGATCGACTTCGTGGTGGCAGAGGGCATTGCCGCCGCCGCCATCGCCTCGTCCGTCGGCTCGCTGACCCAGGCCGCGATCCGCTTTGCCAACCAGCCCGACGCAACCTGGCTCGAGGGGCATTTCGAGGTCGTCTCGCTGATCGGCACGCTCGAATGCGCCGCCCCGGGCGAGGCGCTGAATGGCGCGACCGAACCCGCAGAGGGCGGCGCCCATGTGCATCTGTCGATCTCGGACGGCGACGGACGGGTGATCGGCGGCCACATGATGCTTGGGTGTCGTGTCTATACGACACTCGAAATCGTGCTTCTGGTGCTCGACGACGTCGGCTTCACCCGAGAGCACTGCGACCGCTCGGGTTATCCCGAACTGGTGATCCGGCCCGCGGGACACAGCGGCAATCAAGAGGTTTCAGAATGACCTTCAAGAAACAAAGGGACAAAACGACATGAGACTCGATACCCGAACCCTGGTGCTGATGGCTGTCGCCATCGTCATCAACGTCGTCGTGGGCCAGATTGCCGTCTGGGTCAAACTGCCGCTCTATGTCGACGCGGTCGGCACGGTGCTGGTCGCCATCCTTGCCGGGCCGATTGCCGGCGCGCTGACCGGCGTTCTGACCAACCTGATCTGGGGGCTGGTGTCCGACCCGACCGCGGCGGCATTCTTCCCGGTCTCGATGGTGGTCGGCCTGCTTGCCGGCTGGCTTGCCCGGATCGGCTGGTTCCGCTCGATCGGGATGACGGTTGCAGCGGGCGCCGTGATCGGGGTGATCTCGACCATCGTGGCGATCCCGATCATCGTCTACATGTTCGGCGGCGTCACCGGCGCCGGCACCGATTTCGCCACCGCCTATCTGGTCGCGGTCGGCCACGAACTGGTCCGGTCCGTCGCCATCGCGAACCTCGTGCAGAACCTTGCCGACAAGATCCTGACCTGTCTGCTGGCCTGGCTGATCGTCAAGCGTCTGCCCCTGCGGTTCAGTTCGGGCTTTGCCTTCTTCGCCCACTCGAAGGTCTGATCCATGGCCGTCGCGCGTCCCTCCGGTTCGGACCACGCCCTGCTCTATGTGCCGGGCACAAGCTGGCTGCACCGGCTCAACCCCATGACCAAGCTTGTCGCCGTGCTGTGGATCGCGGTCGCGGCCTTCGTGCTGCCGACCGCGGGCACGATCGCGTTGGCCGGTCTTGCCGCGGCGACAGGCATTCTGGCGGGGGCGGGAAAGGTCTTTGCGCGGCGGCTTGCCTTCACGTTGACACCGCTGACGGTTGCCCTGTTCGTGGTCCACGGTCTGCTCGTGGGCCACGGCAACCAGACCGACTGGTTCGGTCTGACGGTCAGCCGGGATGGCATTGCCTTCATGTTCCATATCCTCGGGCGGATTGCGGCGCTGCTGGCGGGATCGCTGCTGTTCGTCACCACGACCCATCCCGCCCGGCTTCTCAAGGCGCTCGATTCAAAGGGCTTTCCCCCCGGTATGGCCTATCTGATCGCCAGCCCGCTGCTGCTGCTCGACCCGTTCACGACGCGCGCGCGGGCGATCCGCGAGGCACAGTCGGCCCGCGGGCTTGACCTGAACGGCAGCCTGATGACCCGGATCCGCGCCTTTCCCGCATTGCTGATGCCGCTGATCACGCTGGCTTTGGCCGATATCGACCATCGCGCGCAGGTTCTCGACGGCCGCGGGTTTCGCGCCGTCCCTCGGCGCACGGTGCTCGACCCGCCGCCCGACAGTCCGGCCCAGCTCTGGGCCCGGCGGCTGATCCTGATCAGTATTCCCTTCCAGATAGCCGGAGGCCTGTTGTGGCGCTGATCGAGGTCGACAACCTGACATTCGGGTACGAGCCGGACGCGCCCGTGCTCGATGGCATCACCCTTGAGATTGCCGAGGGCGAGCGGATCGCGATCCTTGGCGGCAACGGCTCGGGCAAGAGCACGCTGGCGCAATGGATCGCGGGCTGGCTGCCGCGCGGCGCCCACAAGGCAAGCCAGGGCGAGGTGCGGGTGAACGGCACGACCTGGCAGGGCCTCGACGCCCGGACCCGCACCGAGACCGTGCAATTCGTCGGTCAGGTGCCGATGCAGCAGCTTTCGGGGTTCGCCTTTACCGTCTGGGACGAGATCGTCTTCGGCCCCGGCAACCTCGGCCTGCCGCCGGACGAGATCGTGGCGCGGGCCGAACGGGCGGTTGCCATGTGCAACCTCGCCCACCTGCTCGAGCGCGATCCCTTCTCGCTGTCGGGCGGCGAACAGCAGCGGCTGTCGATTGCCGCGGCGCTGGCGATGCAGCCGCGCGCGCTGGTGCTTGACGAACCGACCGGCAATTTCGACCCCGAGTCGCGCGATATCCTGCTGGCACAGATGGCCGACCTGCCGGGCGGGCTGACCACGATCTGGTGCGATGTGGCGCTTGGCCCGCCGCTTGTCGTCGCCGACCGCTTTTTGCTGCTCGACGAGGCGCGGATTGTCTTTGACGGCGATGCGCGGGCGTTTCTGGCCCATCCCCGGACCCGCGATATCTTTGGCCTGCCCGCGGTTGCCGAAGTGGCGGCGCTGCTGGCGAAGGCCGGGCGCTGGCCGGGTGGCATCCTGCCGCCGTTCGATCTGGACGAGGCGGTGGCGGCCTTCGGGGCCGTTATGGAAGGGACGATACCGGCATGAACGCACCGCTTCTGGACCTGCGCGCGGTCGGCTTCGCCTATGGTGAAACGCCGGTGTTGCGCGACATCTCGTTTGCCGTGCATCCGGGCGAGGTTGTGGCGCTGGTCGGGCGCAACGGCGCCGGCAAAAGCACCATGCTGCGGCTTCTGAACGGATTGCTGCGCCCCGACGCGGGCACGGTGCTGATCGACGGCGCCGATACCGCAGACCGCAAGGTCAGCGAGCTTGCCCGCACCGTCGGCACCGTGTTTCAGGCGCCCGAACAGCAGATCTTCAACGCCACGGTGCGCAGCGAGATCGCTTTTGGCCCGGCGCAACTGAACCTTGGCGAAGACGCGCTGCAGGCCCGCATCGCCGAGGCCGTGGCCCGCACCGGGCTCGAGGGGCTGCTCGATACCCATCCGCTCGACCTCGACGCGGCGACCCGGCGGTTTGTCGCGATTGCCTCGGTGCTGGCCTGCGCCCCGCGTCTGCTGCTGCTTGACGAGGCGCAGAGGGGGCTTGACCGGCAGCGGCGCGCCCGGCTTGCCGACATCATCGCCGAGGAACGCGCGGCGGGGCGTGCCATCGTCCTTGTCTGCCACGACATGGACTTCGTCGCCGATACTGCCGACCGGGTGCTGGGGCTTGCGGGCGGCCTGCTTGCCGTCGATGCCACCGTGCGCAGGTTCTTCGCCGACGAACAGGCGCCCCACAGCGTCTCGGTCGAGCGGCCGCAGATTGCGGTGCTTGCCGCAGCGCTCGGCCTGCCCGTTGCGCTGACCCCGGCCGAGCTGGTCGCACGGCTCGTCCCGACTATGGAAGGAGACGCCGATGCGTCTGATCATTGATACCGACACCGCAGGCGACGACGCCTTTTCGATCCTGCTGGCGCTCAAGGCGCCGCAGGTCACGCTCGAGGCGATCACCATCTGCAATGGCAATGTCGATTTCCTGCAGCAGGCGGAAAACGCGCTCTATACGCTCGAGGTTGCGGGCGCAGGCGGCAAGGTGCCGGTCTATCTCGGCTGTCCCAGACCGATGCTGCGCAAGCCCGTCGATGCCACCGAATTCTTCGGTGAAGACGGGATGAGCGACGCCGGTTTCCCGAAGGCGCGCCAGCGCCCCGAACCGGACCATGCCGTCGACCGGATCATCGATCTGGTGATGTCGAACCCCGGCGAGATCGAAATCATCGCCCAGGCGCCGCTGACCAATATCGCCGCCGCCTATGTCAAGGAGCCGCGGATCGCGCAGGCGCTGAAGCACCTGTGGGTGATGGGCGGCACAGACAATGCGCTTGGCAACACCACGCCCGCGTCCGAGTTCAATTTCTATTGCGACCCCGAGGCGGCGAAGATCGTCGTCAACGCGGGCTTTGCGCTGACGCTGTCGACCTGGACGCTGACGATGACCTCGGGCCTGTTGCCCGACCCCGCGCTGCGCCGGATCGAGGCCATGGACACGGCGCTGTCGCGGTTCTTCCTGCGGATCTCGCAGGCGCCCTTCAAGCGCACCGCGATGCGCTATGGCCGTCCGCTCAGCACCCATCCCGACAGCCTGACCTGCGCCTGCGCCATCGACCCGAGCGTCATGCTCGAGGCCGCCGACTGCCTTGTCGATGTCGAGACCCAGGGCGAGCTGACCCGTGCCTATTCCTCGGTCTGCACGCCCCTGACGCCCGCCGAGGCCGAGATCGACAAGCTCTGGTACGCCGATCCGCCGAATGCGCGGGTGATCCGCCGCGCCGACACCGACCGTTTCGCCGAGATGCTGATCGCAGCCCTCGCCGACTGACCACAAGGAACGACCCATGACCGAAGCCCTCAGCGGCCCCGAGCTGCGCAATCGCTATTTCGACAGGCTCTTCAACTCCGAAGGGCTGATCTGGATGGGGCAGAACACCAACCACATCCCGGCGCATCCGGCCGTGATCGCGGCCATGGTCGGCTCGATCCACAAGGGCGAATACAACGCCTATGCCCCGCCGCTCGGCTTTGAAAGCCTGCGCGCGGCCATCGTCGCCGACCTTGGCGTCGAGGGAACCGCCCTGGTGACCGAAGGCGGCGTGAACGCGCTTGCCACGCTGTGCCGCGCGCGCTGCCGCCCCGGCACGACCTTCGTCACCTCGGATCCGTCCTGGAAATGGCCCGGCATGTTCGCCAGCCAGCAGGGCGCCGAGGTGGTGGAACTGCCGATCTTCGGCCCGGAGACGGGTTATAAACTGACGCCCGCGGCCTTGCAGGCGGCGGTCGATGAAAGCTGTGCGCTGATCTATCTGGTCGATCCGAACAACCCGCTTGGCACCACCTACAGCGCCGATGAAATCGCCGCCTTCTGCCAGATCGCGCGGTCGGTCGGGGCGCTGCTGGTGCATGACTGCACCTATCGCGACTTTGCCCCGGGCCACACGCCCGCCTTGCGCATCGACCCCGAGGTGGCGGTCTGTTCGGTCAGCTTCTCGAAATGGCTGGGGCTTGCCGGGATGCGGATCGGCGCGCTGGTCGGTGCCCCGGCGCTGATCGGGGAATGCGCGGGCTTTGCCAGTTCGGTCCTTGGCGCCGGCGTCGTCGGCCAGCGCGCCGCCGAGGCCGGGCTGAAGGTCAAGGCCGAGTGGATGGAGACCGTGCTGCGCATCAACCGCACCAATCAGGAGATGATCCGCGCGGCGGTGGCCGCGGCACCGGGCCTCGATCTGCTGGTCTGGCCCTCGCAGGCGAATTTCCTGTGCATCGGCACCGCAAGCTCCGGCGTCAGCCCCGAGGCGCTGGTCGAGGCCTATCGCCGCCGCGGCGTGATGATCCGGCAGGGCACCTATCACACGGCGCGTTTTGGCAAGGACTTCATCAAGGTCTCGACCACGGTCCCCGAGGATTGGGCGCAGACCTTCTGCAACCTGCTGCCCGAGACGATCGAGGAAGCACGCGGGATCGATACGGTCCCGGCGCTGTTCTGAGGAGAATGACGATGTATGTGACCGCGCGCGACGGTGTGAAGCTTTATCTCGAAGAGGCGGGCCAGGGCACGCCGATCCTGTTCATCCACGAATTCGGCGGCAACCATGACGCATGGGAGCCGCAGATGCGCCGCTTTGCCCGCCGCCATCGCTGCATCACCTATGCCGCGCGCGGCTATGCCCCCTCGGACATTCCCGGCGATCTCGACAGCTATTCTCAGCGGATCGCGGCCGAGGATGCGCTTGCGGTGCTCGATGGCCTCAAGATCGACAAGGCGCATGTGGTCGGGCTGTCGATGGGCGGGTTTGCGGCCGCGCATCTGGGCCTGATCGCGCCCGACCGCGCGCTGTCGCTGACCATCGCCGGAACCGGATATGGCGCCGAAAAGGAGTTCGAAGACTATTTCCGCGGTGTCTCGCTGGCCGTTGCCGACAGTTTCGAGACCATGGGCGCCAAGGCGTTCTCGCGGATCTATGCCGAGGGGGCAAGCCGGGTGCAGTTCCAGAACAAGGACCCGCGCGGCTGGGCCGAGTTCGCAGACCGGCTGTCGCGCCATTCCGACACCGGTGCCGCGCTGACCATGCGCGGGGTGCAGGCGCGCCGCCCGTCGCTGTACGATCTGGCCGAGGAATTTGCCGCGATGCAGGTGCCGACGCTGGTGATGACGGGCGACGAGGACGACCACTGCCTGCAGACCGGCATATTCCTGAAAAAGACCATTCCCGCCTGCGGCCTCGCGGTCTTTCCCAAGACCGGGCACACCCTGAACCTGGAAGAACCCGAGCTGTTCAATTCCCTGCTGGCCGAGTTCCTCGCGCAGGTCGAGGCCGGGGCCTGGACCGGGCGCGACCCCCGCGCCGATCCCGGTCAGGTGATGCGCACGAAATGACCGCAGGGCAGCCCGACATCGACCCTGACCGGCTCTGGGCACGGCTGATGCGGATGGCCGAGATCGGCGGATTTCCGGGCGGCGGGGTGAACCGGCAGGCGCTGAGCGATCAGGACCACGCCGCCTGGCGCCAGATGCTCGACTGGGCGGCGCCGCTCGGGCTGGAACCTGCGACAGACGCCGCGGCGAACCTGTTTCTGACCCTGCCCGGGCGGGACCGCGCGCTGCCGCCGGTCCTGATCGGCTCGCATCTGGACAGCCAGCCGACCGGCGGGCGGTTCGACGGGGTGTTCGGCGTGCTCGCGTCCCTCGAGACGGTCGAGGCGCTGGCCCGCGCGGGCCTCTGGCCGCGGCGCGACATCGCGGTCGTGGCCTGGATGAACGAGGAAGGCTCGCGCTTTGCGCCCGGCATGATGGGGTCAGAATATTTCGCGGGCGTGCGCGGGATTGCCGCGATCCGGGACGCGCGGGACGCCGAAGGCGCGATCTGCGGGGCCGAGATCGACCGCCTCCACGCGGCCTTTCCCGCGGTCCCCCTGCGCGCGCCGTTCGTGCCCACAGCCTATATCGAGCCGCATATCGAACAGGGACCCGAGCTGGAGGCCGCGGGCGTGCCGATCGGCGTCGTTTCGGGCATTCAGGGCAAGGTCACCTGCGAGGTGACGCTGATCGGGCAGCGCGGCCATGCCGGCACCGCGCCGATGGCGGGGCGCAAGGATGCGGTCATGGCCTTTGCCCGCGTCGCAACGGCCTTGCAGGACCACATGCTGCAGGCCGACCCCGGCATCCGGTTCACCATCGGCCGGGTCGAGGTGCACCCGAACGCGCCATCGGTGGTGGCGGGCGAGGTGGTGTTCCGCATCGACCTGCGCCACCCCTCGAATGACGTGCTCGACGCCGCGGCGGAAGTGATCGCGCCCATCGTTGCGCAAGGCGCCCTGCCCTGCGCCGGGACGGTCCGGGTTCTGGTCCACGCGCCCTCGAACGATTTCGACCCGGATCTGTGCGCGCGTCTCGCGGCGGCGGCGGGCGGGCGCGACATCGGGTTTCGTCCCATGGCCTCGGCCGCCGGGCATGACGCGCGTCATCTGGCGGCGATCTGCCCTTCGGCGATGTTCTTCATTCCCTGCAAGGACGGGATCAGCCACGATCCGGCGGAAAGCGCCACCCCCGCCGATGTTGCCGCCGGCGCGCAGGTGCTGCTCGATACCGTGCTGGCGCTGGCGGAACAGGCGCCATGAGCCGGCGGATCGCGCTCCTGTCCAATTGCCTGGCGAACCAGAACGCCAAGGTCGCGGAATACGAGGTCTGCCCCGGCGCCGTGGTGCCGCTGCTCGATCTGCTGCGGACCGCAGGCTTCACGATCCAGCAGATGCCCTGCCCCGAAATGACGTTTCTGGGCTGCAGCCGCTGGTGGCAGGTGCGCGAGCAATACGACACCCCCGGCTATCGCCGCCATTGCCGGCTGGTCGCGGGATCGGTCGCCGACGTTCTGGAACGCACCTGCGCCGATGGCTGCGACGATCTGGTGCTGCTCGGCGTCGACGGCTCGCCGTCGAGCGGCGTGACGACGACCGACCACGGCACCGGCTGGGGCGGGCGGCCCGGGGCGCGCGAGGTCTCGCTGGTCGCGGGAAAAGGGGTCTGGATCGAGGTGCTGGAACAGGTGCTGCGCGCGCGCGGCCTGCCCGTGCCGCGGGTGATCGGCATCGGCACCGAACTGCCGGGCTATGCGCCAGTGGCCGAGATGGCGCGGCTTGCCGGGTTCCTCGGGCTGGCAGAGGTCGGCGGCGGCGGCCACGCCATCGACCCCGAACGCGGGCGGCGCATCCTGATCGTGCCTGACGCGGCGCTGTCGCAGCCCGGCGCAACTGCCGGCTTCGAGGCAGCCGGCTGGGGGCTGCTGCAACTGCCGCCCGCCGGGCTGTCCCCCGAGGCGGCGCACCTCGCGCGCGACCTCGTTGCCGATCAGGCCGAGGATTACCGCCGGAACGGATACCGCGTCGCGGTTCTTGCCGGACCTGAAAGCGATCTGTTCGCCCGGCACATGATCGACCGCGGCCTTGCCCCGTTCGAGGTTCTGGCCGAGGGCGTTTGAGCGCTCCCGGCCGGACCCCTTCAGGCGGCCGCTGTTTTCTTGGCGAGGTACTCGGCCCATTTCATCTCGGGATTGTCGAGCCAATCCCTGGCGTAATAGGGCACCAGCGGCTTATAGGCGTCGAAGACACGCCGCAGGTCGAGGACCGCATCGCCGCCCTCTTCCGGCAGCGGATTGGCCATGTCGACACGAATGTCGATCAGCGGCCGATCCGTGTCTGGCGCACAGACGATGAGGCCCGCGGATCTCTGACCGATGATCTCGCCGCCGGCGGCATATCCCGCCTCGATGGCGCGAACCAGACGCTCCATGAAATCGGTGCCGGTCTCGGCGGCAAAACTGTCATGGATGGCGTCGACGACCTGCGACCCGGCCAGACCGTTGCCCATCGCGACGAAGCCCTCGCCGACACGGTGCCCGGTCCAGGCGGCACCCTTCGACGGGCTGTGGGCGATGGCGCGTCCATCGGCGGTGACGATGCCCACCTGGCGATAGTCGAAGAACGGGTCCTTCTGGGCCAGCGCGCCCAGGATCTGTTCGGGCGACCAGCCGCGGGCGGCCAGATCGAGGCCGGCCAGCCCATGGCGCCAGTCGGAATGACATTGCGACGAGATTGCCGCGACACCGCCCCGGACATGCGGGCAGCGCGAGGCGACCCCGAGCGGGCTGGTGGCAAGACAGACGCCGAGCCACCGGGTCTCGGGGTCGCGGGCAACGATGGTGAAGGTCACGGGGCAGGACTCCTGTTGATGCGTGAAAGGCGGTCAGAACGGTTGCGGCGCCACCGACCGGGTGGCGTAGATGTCGACCAGCGGCAGGTAGGCGGTGTAAAGCCGGCGCAGGTCGGCAAGGCCGTTTCCGCCCTCGGTGACGGGTTGCGTCGGCATGTCGACGCGCAGGTCGATCTGGCTTTCCGCGCGTGGGGCCCGCACCAGAAGCGACCCCGACACGATGGGAAAGCTGTCGCCGAGCGAGGCCTTCACCGCCTCGAGCGCCAGCAGCAGCCGCTCGGCGATCGGCTGGTCCGCGGCCTCGGCATAGGCCGCCGCGGCCAGTTCCAGCGGCGCGCCCTCCTCCGGCAACCCGTTGCCGAGGCTGAGGAAATTCTCGCCGATGTGATGCCCGGCGCGGCCGCGCGTCATGCTGCCGGTATAGGCCGCAACCAGCCCGTCGACGCGGATGATGCCGATCTGGCGGTATTCCAGCCAGCGGTCGTGCTGGCGCAGCGCCTCGAGCACCTCGGCCGAGGTCAGCCCGCAGCGGATCAGGTCGAGCGCCAGCGGACCCACCTTGAGGTTGGTGAATCCCTGACTGGTCAGCGCGGCACGCTCGGTGTCGATGTGCGGACAGCGCGAGCCGATGGCAATCGAGCTTGAGGCAAGCGCAATCCCCAGCGCGCCGGTCGCGGGCTCGCAGGCCAGCACGCTCAGCATGGTCCCTTCGTGGGTCAGGTCGATATTCATTTGCCGTCCCCCTTGCGCCGTGCCCGGGCCTCTTCGAGGAAGCTCTCGATCACGCCTTCCGCCAGTTTCCGGATCAACGCCTCCATGCGCGCCTGCGCCACCGGATCGTCGAGATCCGGCAGCGCCAGCGAAAAGCCGTCATGGGCATGGGTGTAGACATCCGAGGCGCGGTCGGGATGCGCCGCGACATAGGCTTCGAGGAACACGCGTTCCTCCTCGGCGGTCAGCACTCCGAGCCGCAGGATCGCCCGCACCTGCGCCGCCGAGATCGCCAGATCATAGGCCGGGCTGGTGATCTGGGTCACGAAGCTGCGGGTATGACCAAGCGCCTCGGCAAAGGCCTGACGTGCCCCCGGGCCGCGACGTTTCAGGAACGTCTGCAGCAGCAGCTTGTAGCGGCGAACCGGCATCAGCTCGTCGAAGAGTTCAAAGGAGCGGCCGTTCGAATGGGACGGAGTCTTGGCTTTGGTCATGCCCGGATTTGAAGCGATCCCGGAGACAGTTTCAAGAGAAATGTTTAGTTGGCCCGAAGCGAGATGCGAGGGTGTAGTGGCTCCATCCGGTCCATTCAGGGGCCATTCGACCACGGGGGCGGTCCGGGACAACCGGGTCGAATCGAGGGGATTCGCGTATTTCCGGCCAGAATACCGCGGGAATCACGCCATTGGACGCGATGCCTGCACATTTTTTATGCACAGCACCGGCGATTTCAGGGTTTCGCACGGTATGTGACATTTTTCCTTTGATCGCCATTTCGTTTAGCTTCTAAATTTTCTGACATACCACGCCAACCTGCATGCTCGCTCGCTTCCTCTCTCCTTCCAGCCTCGTTCCTCCCTCCCTCAAGCCTCAGGACAGCATTCATGAAGAGACCTGCCTTTCTTGCTGCGGCGGCCCTTGCGGCCCTCGTCGGAACCAGTTCCCACGCCCAGTCCACAGACCCGATCGTGATCGGGCTGTTCGGCCCGATGTCGGGGGAACGCTCGGCACTTGGCGCGCGGTTCAAGGACGCCGCCTCGATGTATGTCGACGAGGTCAACGCCGCCGGCGGCATCGATGGCCGCGACCTTGAACTGATGATCGAAGACAGCCGCGGCGCCCCGCGCGAGGCTGCCAACATCGCTCAGAAGTTTGCCAGCGACCCCGCCGTGATGGCGGTGATCGGCGGACAGACCTCGACCGAATCGATGGCCGCGGGTCCGATCCTCGCCGAGGCCTCGCTGGCGCAGGTCGCGCCGACCGCGGGCCATCCCGATTATGTCAAGATCAGCCCCTATCAGTTCCGCACGACGCCGACCCATGCCTCGATGGTCGATCCCCATGTCGACCTGCTGATCGACAAGATGGGCATGAACAAGATCGCCATCGTCTATTTCAAGGACGACTGGGGCATGGTCACCAACAAGATGGTCGGCGAACGGCTGAGCGAACGTGGCGCCGAGGTGGTGCTGTCGGAAGCGATGATCCCCGAGACCCGCGATTTCCGCCCCCTGGTGACCAAGATCCTGGCCGCCAAGCCCGACGGCGTGTTCCTGGTCAGCCATTATGCGGAATCGGCGCTGTTCATGCAGCAGCTTCGTCAGGCCGACCCCGACCTGAAGGTCGCCGGCACCGACACGCTGAACGACCCCAAGTTCATCGAGCTTGCCGGCGGCGCCGCCGAAGGCGTGGTGATGCCGACGCCGTTCCTGGCATCCGCCCCGGCGGCGATCGAGTTCACCAAGAGCTATCGCGCCAAGTTCGACACCGACCCGAACTATTACTCGGCCTTCACCTGGGACGCGATGCTGATCGTCACCACCGCGATCCGCACCATCCTTGACGAGGGCAAGCCGCTGACCCGGCAGGCGATCCGCGACCAGATCGCAGATGCGCCCCCGCTGCAGGGCGTCAGCGGCACGCTGAAATACGAAGGCACCGGCGATCTGGGCGCGCGCGCGATCAGCTACATCGTCGTCAAGGGAGACGGCTACCAGCCCTTCGAGTGAGGCTGCGCGTCAACATCCAGCACGTGAGGAAAAAATGATAGAATTCCTAAGCCAAATTCTGAACGGGCTGGTGATCGGCAACGTTTACGCTCTGGTCGCGATCGGTTTTGCACTGATCTTTGGTGTCACCAACCTGATCAACTTCGCCCAGGGCTCGCTGCTGATGCTCGGCGCCTTCCTGTCCTATACCGGCATCCTTATCGGGTTGCCCCTCGTGGTGGCGGCGGTGGGTTCCATCGCCATCACGACCCTGCTTGGAATGCTGATCGAGCGGGTGGCGCTGCGCCCGCTCGAGAATGCCCCCTTCATCGCGCCCTTGCTGTCGACGCTCGCGATCACCTTCATGCTCGATCAGGCGGCCGAGATCATCTGGACCCCCGAGGCGCATCCCTTTCCAAGCCCGCTGTCGGACTACAGCGTCGTGATCGGCGCGGCCTATCTTACCGGCATGGACGCCGCGATCCTGGTAATCTCGCTCGCCTCCATGACCGCGCTTTATTTCTTCCTGACCCGCAGCTGGTCCGGCCGGGCGCTGCGCGCCATGTCGCAGGACATGGATGCGGTGCGCCAGATGGGCGTGAACACCGAACGCCTGCGGCTGCTGGCCTTTGGCCTCGGGGCGGCGCTCGCCGCGGTCGCGGGCATCATGGTCGCGATGTACTATCAGACCGTCTATCCGCAGATGGGCATCCCCTTCGGCCTCAAGGGCTTTGCCGCGGCGCTGCTGGGCGGGCTGTCGAGCATCCCCGGCGCCGTCGTCGGCGGCCTGCTGCTCGGCGTGCTCGAGGCGCTGGCGGTCGGCTATATCGGCGAGGGATTCCGCGACATGGTGGCCTTCGGCATCCTGCTGCTGATCCTGACCTTCCGCCCGCAGGGGCTTCTCGGCAACCGCAGGCTCGATGCGCTCGGCGGCTCTCGCGGCGCCTCGGGGATCATGCCCTCGACCAGCATCCTGATCGGCCAGGGCGGGCAGCCGCTGCCGGCGGTGCGTGGCTTTTCGCTCTCCTACAAGGCGCTGGCGCTGTGTCTCTGCCTTGCGGCGGTGGTGCCGGTGTTGCCGCTGTCAACTTATATGGTGCAGGTTGCGCTGGTCGTCATCATCTTCGGTCTGCTGGCCGTGGGTCTGACCGTTCTGTCGGGCTCGGCCGGGATCATGTACCTGGGCTTCTCGGGCTTTTTCGGGGTCGGGGCCTATATCGCGGCGATCCTGGCCAAGCATGGCGCCAGCGCCGATCTGGCCCTGCTGGCGGCGGCGGTCGGATGCGCGCTGGTCGCGGCCCTCGTCGGCCTTGTCGCCGCGGGCCTGACCGGGCATGTGGTCGGGCTGGCGACGCTGGCGGTCGGCGTGCTGCTGTGGCTGGTGATGCTGAACTGGACCGCCGTCACCGGCGGCCCGAACGGCATCTTCGGCATCCCGCGCCCGTCGCTGTCGTTCCTGCCCGACCTGCCGCTGACCTCGGTTGCGGCGCAATACTGGCTGGCGCTGGCGCTGCTTGTGCTGAGCGTGGTGGTGCTGGGCCGGCTTCTGGCCTCGCCCGTGGGGCTTTGCTGGCGGGCGATCCGCGAAGACCGGGTCGCGGCCCATGCCGCGGGCCTTCCGGTGCGGCGCTATCTGATCACGTCGTTCGTGATCGCCGGGCTTTGCGCCGGGCTCGCGGGCGGGCTCTATGCCTTCCTGCATCGCTTCATCAGCCCCGACAGCTTCCGCATCGACACCTCGTTCCTGCTGATCGCCATCGTTGTGCTGGGCGGGCTTGGCAACCTGACCGGCGCGCTGCTGGGCGCCACGGCGCTGATCGTGCTGCCCGAGGTGCTGCGCGACACCGCCGAGTTCCGGATGATCCTGTTCGGCGCGATCCTTTATCTGACTTTGCGGTTCCGTCCGCAGGGCATCGCAGGAGTCCACTGATGCTCGACATGACACAGAAGACCTCGGGCGGACTGGTGCTGGACAACGTCAGTGTCAGCTTCGGCGGCCTGAAGGCGGTGAACGGCGTCAGCCTTGCCATCGCCCCGGGCGAATTCGTCGGCATCGTCGGCCCGAACGGCGCCGGAAAATCGACGCTGATCCAGACGATCACCGGCTTTTGCCGGCCCAGCAGCGGCACGATTTCGTTCAACGGCCAGCGGCTTGACGGGCGCAAGCCCGAGGAGATCGCGGCGCTGGGGGTCGGCCGCACATTCCAGACCAGCCGGGTGTTCCCCGGCCTCACCATCGGGGAAAGCGTGCGCGTCGGCACCCAGCGCGGGCTGATCGGCGGCGGACGCACCGCCGCGGCCTTCGGGATGTTCGCCGAACCGGTCAACGCGCTGTTCGGGATCGGGCGCTACCGCAGGCAGGCGGCCGCGGCCGATGCCCGCTCGGAAGAGGTGCTGCACCTGTTCGGCGACCGTCTCTGGCCGCGCCGCGACCAGCCAAGCCACAGCCTGTCCTATGCCAACCGCCGCCGGCTCGACATCGCCCGCGCGCTGGCGGCCGCCCCCGATGTGCTGCTGCTCGATGAACCGACCGCGGGCATGAACCCGACCGAAAGCCACGAGCTGGCCGATCTGCTGATCGAGGTGCGCCAGAGGTTCCCGCAGATGGCGATCATCATGGTCGAGCACAAGCTCGACATCGTTCGCAAGCTCTGCCGCCGCACCGTCGTGCTGGCCGAGGGAGCGGTGCTGATCGACGACACGCCCGAACGCGCCTTTGCCCACCCCGAGGTCGCAACGGCCTATCTGGGCCGGGTCGGCACGCCGGGCAGCCATGCGGTGGTGAAGGGCCATATCGACCATGCCCCGGCCGAGCCGATGCCCGGCCCCGCCGACAGCCCGGCGATCGAGCTGCGCAACATCGACGTCTATTATGGCGCCGTGCAGGCGCTGTTCGGCCTGTCGCTGACCGTCGGGCGCGGCGAGGCGGTGGCGGTTCTGGGCGGCAATGCCTCGGGCAAGTCGACCACCATCAAGACGGTGCTGCGGCTTGCCACGCCGCGCAGCGGCGAGATCCTGATGTTCGGCAAGCCGCTTGAGGCGCGCAACACCGCCGAGGTGATCGGGCTCGGCGTCGCCTCGATCCCCGAGGGGCGGCGGATGTTCGCGGAACTGACCGTGCGCGACAATATCCTGATGGGCGCCTACGCCCGGCGCGACACGCCGAAGGCCGTGCTCGACCGCGACATCGATCTTGCCGTGGCCGAGTTCCCCTGGCTTGCCAAGCGGCTCGACCAGGCCGCCGGCACGCTGTCGGGCGGCGAACAGCAGATGGTGGCCATGGCCCGCGCCTGGCTGCGCAAGCCGCAGATCCTGTGCATCGACGAACCCTCGATGGGCCTGTCGCCGCTGATGCTGGATCGCGTCTACGAGATCCTTGCGCGCTGGAAGTCGCAGGGCCTGACCATCCTGATGGTCGAGCAGAGCGCCAACAAGGCGCTCGAACTGGTCGACCGCGCCTATGTCCTGCGCAACGGCAGCCTCATCATGGAGGGCCGCGCCGAAGAGCTGCGCGGCAACCCCGCCGTGCGCGAAGCCTATCTCGGCGGGGCCAACGCGCCGCCGCAGGAAAATGCCGCGCCGGATGTCCGGTCAACGCAGCCCAATGAAACCGGCCCCGTGCCAGCAATCCCCAGGAGTTCCACAGCATGAATCTGCGCGTTGGCATCGATATCGGCGGCACATTCACCGATTTTGCCGTGCTCGACCCCGAGACCGGAAAGTTCGACATCGGCAAGGTGCTCAGCACCCCCGACGATCCCGCACGGGCGGTGATCGAGGGGCTGATGACGCGGATCGCCGAAAGCGGCCGCAAACCGCGCGAGATCGCCGAGGTGGTCCACGCGACCACCATCGCAACCAACACCGTGATCGAGCGCAAGGGCCCGGCGACGGCATTGATCACCACCGAAGGGTTTCGCGATGTCATCCTGATCGGCCGCCAGAAGCGCTACGAGCTTTACGACAACCTCGCCGGCCGGCCCGCGCCGCTGGTGCCGCGCGACTGCGTCTTCGAGGTGCCCGAACGGATGCTGTGGACCGGCGAGGTCCATACCCCGCTCGACGAGGATCGCCTGCGCGAGATCGCCCGCGAGCTTGCCGCGCGCAACGTCGTCTCGGTCGCGATCTGCTTTCTGCACAGCTACGCCAACCCCGAGCACGAACAGCGCGCGGCCGGGATCATTCGCGCCGAAGCCCCGGATCTGATGGTCTCGATCTCAAGCGAGGTCTCGCCGCTTTACCGCGAATTCGAACGGACCAGCACCACGGTCATGAACGCCTATGTGATGCCGGGGGTCGCAAGCTATGTCGAACGGCTCGACCGGCAGTTGGCGGCGCTCGGGTCGCAGGCGCCGATGCTGATCATGCAATCGAACGGCGGCGTCGCGACCGTCGACAGCGTCAAACGCTTTCCGATCCGCATCATCGAAAGCGGCCCGGCGGCGGGCGTGCTGACCGCGGCGCGGTTCGCGCCGGCGGCCGGGACCGACAACCTGATCTCGTTCGACATGGGGGGCACCACCGCCAAGCTGTGTCTGGTCGAAGACGGCAAGCCGCTTCTGACCAGCGAGTTCGAGGTCGACATGGCCCACCTGAAGAAGGGCAGCGGGCTGCCGGTCAGCATCCCGGCGGTCGACCTGATCGAGATCGGCTCTGGCGGCGGCAGCATCGCGCGGGTCGATCTGGGCACAATCGCCGTCGGCCCCGAAAGCGCGGGGTCGGCACCCGGACCCGCCTGCTACGGCAACGGCGGCAGTCTGCCGACCGTGACCGATGCCGACCTGGTGCTTGGCTATCTCAACCCCGACTATTTCCTCGGCGGCGAAATGCAGCTCGATGCCGAGGCGGCGCTGACCGCGATCGAGCGCGATGTCGCGGTCCCGCTCGGCATCGACGTGATGGACGCCGCCTGGGGCATCCACGAGGTCGTGACAGCCCAGATGGCGCAGGCCGCGCGTGCGGTCACGATCAACCGCGGCAAGGACCCGCGGCTGTTCGCGCTGGTCCCCTTCGGCGGTGCCGGGCCGGTGCATGGCAGCCGGCTGGCACGGATGCTCGGCTGCCCGCGCGTGGTGTTCCCGCGCGCCGCGGGTGTCGAATCCGCGGTGGGGCTTCTGATGGCCGAGACCTCGCTCGATCTGGCCCGCACGCAGGTCTTGACGCTCGACGAGGACAACCGCGCGGCGATCAACGCGCTTTACGCCGCGCTCGAGGCGACCGCGCGCCAGCAGCTTGACGAGGCGGGCGTGCCGGCGGACCGGCAGGCGCTGGTTGCAAGCTGCGACATGCGCTTTGCCGGGCAGGGGTTCGAGATCGCGGTCGATCTGCCCGGCTGGCCCTATGCCGAGGGCGGGATCGAGACCCTGCGCCAGGCGTTCCACGCGGCCTATGCGCAGGCCTATGGCGACCGCACCTTCGATGCCGACTGGGCGGTTCTGGGCGTCCACTGGCGACTGCGCGCCACGGCGGTCGGACGCACGCTGACGCTCGACGAACTGCCGACGCTCGACGGCGACGTCGCGCGCGCGCAGCGCGGCACCCGCCGGGTCTGGTTCCCCGAGACCGCGGGGTTCACCGACTGCCCGGTCTATGACCGCTATCGCTTCAGCCCCGGCGACAGGATTGCCGGCCCCGCCATTGTCGAGGAACGCGAGTCGACCATCGTCCTGCCGCCCGACAGCGACACGACCGTCGATCCCCACGGCAACCTCGTCACCACGCTAATCTGAGGCCCAACCATGAGCACGATTGATCCCGTCACCTTCTCTGTCGTCTGGGGTGGGCTGCTGTCTGCGGCCTCCGAGATGGGCAGTACCCTGCTGCGCACCGCCTATTCGATGACGGTGCGCGAAGGCTCCGACTTCTCCACCGGCGTCTTCGACGCCGAGGGCAACATGATCGCACAGGGCGATTACAGCCCCGGCCACCTCGGGTCGATGGCCTACACGGTTCGCAACATGCTGTCGTGGTATCCCGCGGACTCGCTGCGCCCGGGCGACGCGGTGATCTGCAACGACCCGAGCATCGGGTCGGGCCATCTGCCCGACATCTTCATGGTGACGCCGGTATTCCACGACGAAACGCTGATCGGATACGCGGTCAACATCGCGCATCACATCGACGTCGGCGGCAGTGCGCCCGGCAGCGAAGAGGTCGTCGGCGTCAGCGAGACCTGCCAGGAGGGGATCCGGCTGTTGCCCGTGCTGCTCTATCGCGGCGGCGAACCGGTGCCCGAGATCCTGCGCATCATCGAAGGCAACGTGCGCATCAAGGATGTGCTTGGCGATCTGCACGCGCAATACGCCGCCAACCTGACCGGCGTCGCCCGGATGCAGTCGCTGGCGCGCCAGTACGGGCCCGCGATGCTGGCCGAGTGCATGGCCGAGATCATCGCCCGCAGCCGCGACGCGATGGTCGAGGCGATCGCCGCGCTGCCGCAGGGCACCTATCACTTCGAGGATGTGCTCGACGATGTCGGCCCCGAGACCGACCCCGTGCCCTTCAAGCTGGCGCTGAGCGTCGAGGACGGCCGCATCGTCTGTGACTGGGAAGGAACGGGGCCGCAACGCGCCGCCGGGATCAATGCCTACATGCAATACACAAGGTCCTATTGCATTGCCGCGATCAAGGCGGTGACGCTGCCCCGCGCGGCGCAGAACTTCGGCATCATCAGCTGCATCGAGATCCGGGCGCCCGAGGGCTGCTATGTCAATCCGCGGCCGGGGGCTGCCAGCGGCGCGCGCGCCGTCAACGCCAACCGGATCTACGAGGTGGTCATGGGGGCGCTGGCGCAGATCGTTCCCGACCGGGTGATTGCCGCCAGCTCGGGCTTTACCAACCCCAAGATCAGCGGCACGCTCAGCCCCCACACCGGCAAGCCCTTTCTTGCCTGGATGACGGCAATCGGCGGGGTCGGCGCGCACCGGCATCGCGACGGGCAGGAGGCGACGACCTCGCCCACCAACGGCACCAACACGCCGGTCGAGGTGCAGGAAATGAACGCCCCGGTCTTCGTGCGCCGGATGGAGCTTGTCCCCGACACCGCCGGTGCGGGCCAGTTCCGTGGCGGCATGGCGATGCGCAAGGATGTCGAGCTTCTGGCCGAGACGGGCCTCGTCACCAACCTCGGGGATCGCAACGTGACAGCCCCCTACGGGCTGGAAGGCGGACAGGCGGGCGCGCTTGCCGGCACGATCCTGAACCCCGGGCCGGCCGAACGGCGGCTGCATTCCAAGGGAACGCTGGCGTTGCGGAAGGGCGACGTGATCAGCATGCGCACGGCAGGCGCGGGCGGTTTTGGCGATCCGGCGCGGCGCCAGCCCGCGGCCGTGCTGCGCGATGTTCGCCATGGGCTGGTCTCGGCCGGCGCGGCGCGCGAGATCTACAAGGTCGTGCTGACGAAGGATCATGCCGGGATCGACGAGGGCGCGACCGAGGCGCTGCGGGCCGAAACCGCGCAAATCGCAGGCTGAGGCGCAGGTCGCGGTCCCAGACAAGGACAGACAAGGACGGCGGGGCAGATCGTCCCGCCGCCGCCAGCGGCCGGCGCCTCGGGATCGCCGGGCGCCATCCGCAGTCCCGGATCGACAGCCCGAGCAGGCCCTGCGCGGCGGCCGATCCACGGGCCCGACGGCTCAAAGGCCCCCGGCACGTCCTTCCGCGCCGCTGTAGGCATCGAGCAGCTCCCCAAGCCGCGGCATCGGCACGACCCGCAGGATCGGCGGTGGCGCCGCCGGCGTCGTCGCGGGCAGGTCGGGCGGGCTGTCAAGCTGCGCACCGATCCCGCCGCGCCGCGCCACCAGCACAACTGAGGCCACCGACAGCAGCAGCGCGCGCGCCTCGGGCGTCATCATGTCGGCCCGCAGCGCATGGACCGACCCCTTGGCGGGCCTTTCCACATTCTCCATCGGCGGGCGCGATTGCGCCGACCGGACCGCCGTCTCGATATCCGCCTGCAGCGCCTGCACGCGATGTGCGGCCGCGTCGTTCAGGATCACCAGATCGACTGAAAGCTGCCGCGCCCGCCAGTATTCATGCGCCGCCAGCGCCTGCCGCACCGGCGCCTCATCGGCTGCATCCTCGATCTGCACCACGACCACGGGCAGTTCCCCGGACATCCCCAGCGACCAGAGCCGCGCCTGCGCCCCGGGTGCCGGCATCCCGGCCGTGCCGCGCAGAATGACCCCGGCGAGGCGCTGGAAATCGGCAGCCTCGGCGCCGGTCACGTCAAGGTGGCGCAACTGCACCTGCGCCTTGGTCCAGGCGAGCGTCACCGCCCGTTCGAAGGCCGAGGCATCGCGGTGGCGGTCGACAAGATCCAGCAGCCGGTCCGAGGTTTCGGCGACGAGCGTCCAGAACGTGACCCGCGCCATGCCGCCCGCTGGCACCAGAACCCGCCGCCTGATCGCGAACATTGGGTCGAGAACCGTGCCCGTGGTGCCGGACAGCGGCGCGCCGGTATGCGCCGCCTGCCCGATGTCGCCCTCATGCCCGATGAACCGCGCCCGGTCGGTCTCGATCTGCGCGGGCGCGGTCTCGGCCCCCTCGACCACGGCGATGTGCGCGGCCCAAAGCTGCGGCTCGTCCGGGGACCGGCGCCGGGTGGCGACGATGGCGCCAAGTTCCGGCAGGTAATCGGTGACGACGAACGCCGTGGCAGACGCCGGATCGGCCGCAGCCGGCGCCAGCACCAGTTCGGCACAGGAGGTCAGGTCGATCTCGCGCGCTGCGCGCCCGGTGTTGGTCAGCGTGACGCGCCGCGCCTCGGCATCGTCCTCGGCCGAGACGACTATTTCGGTCGTGGTGGTCAGCGGACCCTGCCGGTGGGTCAGGCGGGCCAGATGCTCGCTGAAGACCGTCAGGTGGTGACCGGCGGCGGCCGCCACAGGCGCGACCCCGGCGGACCAGAGCGCGCCCGTTTCGGCATCGCGGGCAAGGATGAAGCCGCCCGTAGCGTCCGGGGCATCCGCCTGCCAGCGGGTGATCGAAATCCCGCCCCACTGGCTGTAGCCCGCCCCCGTGGGTGTCAGCATGACGCCATAGCGCCCGTTCGACAGCAGATGCGCCGTCGCCGGCTCGGTCCCCGGCGCGTCGAAGCGGCGGACAACCGGCGCGGCAACGGTATCGGGGGCGGCTGTCAGCAGCTCTTCGGCGCGCGGCGGGGCCACCTTGACGTCACGCGGCACGCGTTCCTGCAGCAGCAGGTCCACCGCCTGCACCAACGGTTCGGCGTGGAAACGCCGCCGCAGCAGCCCGTCCTGCAGCGTGTTGGCAATCGCCGCGATTGTCATGCCCTGATGATGCGCCATGAAGCTCTGCACGACGGCGACATCCTGGCCTTTGGGCAGGCGGCTTGCGGTGAAATCGAGCGCCTCGTAATAGCCAAAGCGCCCCTGCCCGCCGAGTGCCGCGAGCGCCGCATAATTCGCCACGGCCCCCGCCGGATCGACCATCGCGGCCAGCCCCGTGGCATAGGGCGCGATCACCCGGTTTTCGCCAAGGCCGCGTTTCAGCCCCAGACCCGGAACGCCGAAGTTCGAATATTGATAGGTCATCTCGGGGTCGCGGGCGTTATAGGACGATTCGGACACGCCCCAGGGGATACCCAGATGGCGCCCGTGATCCTGCTGGCGGGCAACGATCAGCCGGTTGGTCTGTTCCAGCAACGATCCCGCCGGCGCACGCATCACCAGCGATGGCATCAGGTATTCGAACATGCTGCCCGACCACGAGATCAGCGCCGCGCCGGTGCCTGTCGGGGTCGCGGCCCGGCCAAGCCGGAACCAGTGCCGCGTCTCCACATCGCCCTTCGCAATGGCAAACAGGCTCGCCAGCCGCGCCTCGGAGGCCAGCAGATCATAGCAGTTCGGATCGAGGCTGTTGCTCTCGGCCGAGAACCCGATGGCGAGCAGTTTCTTTTCCGGGTCGAGCAGGAAGCCGAACTCCATCGCCAGCGCCATGTCGCGGGCCATGTCCGCGACGGTTGCCAGCCTGCGCGGCAGATCCGCGGCATCGTCGGCCTGCGGCGCTGCCACTTGCGCGTGGAGCGCTGCGGTCCAGAAGCCAAGCTCCGCCCCGCCGAGACGCGCGGCACCCTCGACCGCCGCCCGGGCCAGCCCGGCCAGATCCTGCGGCGCGGCGGTCTTCATCCGCGCGAGGGTGTCCGCCAGCGCCCGCCGCGCCGCCGCATCGCCATCCGCCCCCTCCAACGCCTCTGTCGCCAGCGCCAGCGTATCGCCAAGCCCGGCGCGGCGCTGACCCGCTGACACCCCGGCCGTCTGCCAGTCCCGGCAGGCGCGGGCGACCGCGATCAGGTGACCGGCCAGATTGCCGCTGTCGACCGAGGAGACATAGGCCGGGCGCAGCACCTGCAGGTCCCGCGTGTCATACCAGTTATAGAAATGCCCGCGGTGCCGTTGCATCCGCTGCAGGGTTTGCAGGTTCTGCTCCAACCGGCGCAGCGCCGCATCGGTCCCGATCCAGCCAAGATCGCGGGCGGCAACGGTCGACAGCAGGTAGAGCCCGATATTGGTGGGCGAGGTGCGGTGGGCGATGACGGGATGCGGGGTTTCCTGAAAGTTGTCGGGGGGCAGGAAATTGTCGCCCGCGGTCACGAATGTCTCGAAATACCGCCATGTCCGCCGCGCGATCAGCCGCAGGGCACGGGCCTCATCCGTGCTCGGGGCAATCCCTTTGGCGGCGGTTCCGGGCCGGCTGATCCGCACGGCCAGTGCGGGTGCGGCAAGCCACAGCGCCGCGAAGGACAACGTCAGCGGCCAGACCTGCGGGTTCAGCAGCGTTGCCAGACCACAGGTGCCCAGCCCGAACGCCACACCGCCCGCCATGATGCGATAGCTGCCCTGAACGCCCGGCCGCGCCCCGCCCGCCGCCGTGGCGGCCGTCACCCATTCGAGCAGCAACCGGTGACTGACCGTCATCCGCCACAGCGTGCGGCCGATGGCGTCGATCATCCGCCAGCCGGCATGGGGCAGAAATGCCAGATCGAGCCCGATCTGGCAGAGCGCTGCCGCCGCATCGTTGGCCAGCGCCGAGAAATGACTGCGCGACGTGATCCCGGCCCGCCCGGGCAGCACGGCGAAGGGCAGCGTCATCACCCGGCCGAGGGACAGCATCGCCAGCACCAGAGCCGTCGCCAGCAGGGCCAGCGGCAACGGCAACAGCCAGCCTGCCCCAAGCGTCAGCACGGCCAGCGGCGCGACCAGCGACCGGCGCAGGTTGTCGGCCATCTTCCAGCGCCCGAGCCGCGGCACCCCGCGGCTCCGCGCGCCGAAGATCCACGGCAAAAGTTGCCAGTCGCCGCGCGCCCAGCGGTGCTGACGCCGCGCCGCCACGTCGTGACGCGCCGGGAAGTCCTCGACCACCTCGATGTCGGAGGCGAGTGCGGCGCGGGCGAAGATGCCCTCGAACAGGTCGTGGCTCAGCATTGCGTTGTCCGGCACCCGGCCCTTCAGCGCCGCGCTGAACGCGTCCACGTCATAGATGCCCTTGCCGGTGAACGACCCCTCGCCAAAGAGGTCCTGATAGACATCCGAGATCGCGGCCGCATAGGGTTCGATCCCGCCCGGCGACGAGCTGATCCGCTGGAAAAGCGAGCCTTCGCGCCCGACCGGCAGCGCGGCGGTCACCCGCGGCTGAAGGATGCCATAGCCTTCGACGACCCGCCCCAGGTCCGGATGGATGCGCGGGCGGTTCAGCGGGTGGCCCAGCTTGCCGATCAGCCGCTGCACCGCGTCGCGCGGCACCCTTGTATCGGCGTCGAGCGTGATGATAAAGCGCACATCCTGCGGCACCGGCACGTCAGGGGCGAGGAAACTGGTGTCGCGGCCGCCGCGCAGCAGGCGGTTCAGTTCGACCAGCTTGCCGCGCTTGCGCTCCCACCCCATCCAGCAGCCCTCGGACGGGTTCCAGCGCCGCATCCGGTGCAGCAGCAGGAACCGGTTGCCCGCAGCCGAGGGATAGGCCGCGTTCAGCCGCGCGATCCCGGCCCGGGCAAGGGCGATCAGCGCGGCGTCGGTCGGGGTCGTCTCGGTCGCGGCATCGGGGCCATCCGACAACAGCGCGTAGTGCACCGCCCCGCCGACGCTCGACAGGTGATGCACCTCGAGCCGTTCGAGGTGTTCGGCCAGATCGTCGGGACCTGTCAGCAGCACCGGCACCGCGACCAGCGTCCTCAGATCGGGCGGCACCCCCTTTGCCAGATCGAGCGCGGGTAGCGGTCCGGGCGGGACATTGCGGGTCACGCAGAGATTCACCAGATCGGTCGCCGTGTCGCTTGCCGGCAGCAGCGCCAGCAGCGCCAGTGGCAACAGCTCCCATGGCGACGCGCCCGCCGCATGAAGCCCCCAGAGCAGAGTGCCGAGAACCAGCGCCGACACGGCGCCGATGGAAGCCGCATAGCCGCCAAGGCCCAGCCGACCCAAAAGCCTGAGCAGCCGCTGGCGCCGCGGGGGAACGTACCCGATTGCCGCCTCGAGCGCGCCGCGCGCCGCCCCGATCAGCGCATGGCCCGGATCGTGCGCGCGGTCCCCGCCCGAGGTCTCGGCGAGATCGAGCGCCGCCTGCGCCACGGCCATCTCGCCCTGCCCCGATCCCCGCGCCAGGGCTTCGATGGCGGTGCGGTACTGGTTGCGGGTGGCGAAATCCATCGCGGCGAAATCCGACCGGGCCGCCAGGCAGGCATCGACAAGGCTCACGTCCTCGAAGAACTCGGCCCAGTCGAGCTCGGACAGCGTGCGCATGCTGGTGACGATATTGCGCATCGTCACGTTCGACGCCCCCTGCCGTGCCTGCGCCCGCGCCACCACGTCGTCGCGTGTCGTGCCCTGCCGCCGCAGCCGATCCTCGAGCCGCCCCAGCATCGGTGTCACGGACGGATCGCAGCCGCGCAGCCGCTTGGCGATCTGGGCGGCAAAGATCTCGGGCAACTCGGTGGCGCTGTCCGGCAGGTCCGGCGCCCCGGCATCCATCAGCGCGTCGGCCGCGATGCGCAGCGCATGGGCCTCGGTGATCTGCACCGCCAGACGGCGCATGTTCTCGACCAGAACGATCCGCAGCGTGATCGCCACGGCCCAAAGCTCGGCAATCGTCAGCGGCTGGACGGACTGATAGGCGCGCACGAAGCGGCGCAGCACCGGCCCGGACACCAGGCTGTCGGTATGGGCGACATAGGCCCAGGCCAGTTCCAGCACCCGCGGGTATCCGGCGAAGGGGCCAAGCGCGACCTTGGGCAACTGCCGGTAGTACCCGGGCGGCAGGTCCGACGCGATCTGCGCCAGTTGTTCTTCGACGAGGTGGTAATTGTCGAGCAACCATTGCGCCGCCAAGGGCACCTGCTGACCCTTCAGAAGCGCCGCGCCGTTATAGCGATAGGCCTCCAGCAGAACGCCTGCGTTCTGTCTCAGCCGAACGGTCAGGTTCAGCACCCGCCGCGGCCGCAGCGCGATGCTTTGCGACCGGGCAAGGCTTTCGGCATGATCGGCCAGCCGCTCGGGCCCGAACCGTTCCTCCCGGATCGGCGAGGCGTCGCGCCAGGGCGAGGCCGGCTGGCCGAGGATCCGGGCCAGACCGGGGAGTTCCGCGGGCAACCATGTGCGCGGATCGACGCTGAAAGCGGGTTTGCGGCGGCTCACGGATGCGGCTTGCCCGCAATCGCGCCCTTGGTCAGGCGGGGCGGTGCGGCCGGATCAATCCTTGGCGGCGCATCCGCCGGGTCCTGTGGCGGCGTGGAACGCGGGCGTGTTTGCCGCGGCGGCGACGGCTGAATCCGGCGGGTCATCTCATCCCAGTTGCGTTCGATCTGGTCCCAGTTCATCCTGAAATCCCCCAAAGGTCGGGTCGTGACCGAGCCCGAATGATACGAAAAAGGCGGCGGCCGATCCGGCGCCGGTTCAGTTGACAAGGGCGTCAACATTGCCGTGTCACGGGCCAGCCAGACAGCGCGGGCGACCGGGCTGACGTCTGAGGGGCTTGCGTGTCGGAACTGGTCGGCCAGATGCCGTTCCGCCGGAACCTTCACGGCGATTGATCGGGCTATAGCAGCTGTCCGGGGCGTCGTCGCTAACCCAGATCAGCGGCGGGCCCGGCAAGATCGGTTGCAGCCGATGCAAAGCCTCCCCGAGCCGGCGGGCGAGGCGGCCCATGCGTCACTTCGGGCGACGATCCTTGCCGGACAGCAGGGCGCGGGCGGTGCGTTCGTCGGTGATCAGCCCCGACAGCCAGCCGCTGTTCAGAACGGCGCGGATCGCGCCCAGCTTCTCGCCCCCGCCCGCCAGCGCGACGATGCTGTCGCTGCGATCCTCGCGGAACGCAACCGACAGGGTGCGCGCGGTCAGCGTCGTCTCAAGCCGGTTGCCGGCGCTGTCAAAGAAATGGCCCAGCACCTCGCCGATGCCGCCGGCGCGGGCGATCTCCTCGATCTCGCTCTGCTCGATCATCCCCGAGGCGACAAGCTGGGTTTCGGTGTCGACGGTGCCGATGCCGACGATCTTCAGCGGGGCGGCCTCGGCCATCTGGAACACCTCGGCCACGCCCTTCTGCGCCAGCAGCACCTCGCGATCCTCGACACTGTTGGCAAAGAACGGCACCGGCATGACATAGGCGTTTGCGCCGGTCTTTTCGGCCAGAAGGTGCATCACGTCATGCGGGTTGGCCGAGAAGTTGCGCGTCAGCCCGCCCAGCAGCGACACGAACCGCAGCCCCCGCGCCTCGAACCGCGGCAGGTTGCGCACCGCGGCGGCCAGGGTGCGGCCGTGGCCGATGCCCATGGTCGCGATCTCGCCCGATTCGAGCCAGCGCCGGATCATCGCCGCCCCGGCCATGCCGAGCGTGCGCAGCGGCAGCCCGTCCTCGCCCAGATCGGGCGCGACGCGGCAGATCTCGAGCCCGAAGCGGTCGGACAGCGCGGCCTCAAGCTCGATACATTCGATGATGTCGCCGTCGATCGAGACCTTGACCGCGCCCTCGGCAACCGCGCGCGCAATCAGCCGGTGCGCCTTGACCGAGGGCACGCCAAGCCGCTTGGCCACGGCCGATTGCGTAAGCCCGCCGATGTAATGCAGCCAGGCCGCACGGATTGCCAGGCTGTGGTCGCTGTCCTGCGGGGATCTATCGCGCGGCATCCTGCATTCCTTTGTTCCTGCACCCCGATCCGGCGGCGGGCCGTCAGGTTTCGGGCACCGGCCTGATGCGGGTTTTGCCGCCCGTTGACAAGACCGCGCGCCCTAAGCGACCGCGGCAGGCAGGGCGTTCAGACGCGCAGATCCTGCACCCCGGTGTCGATATGCGGCGCCCAGAACCGGACGCTTTCCGCGATCTGCGCCACCACCTCGCGGTCGTTCGGCTCGCGTTCCTTGAAGCTGAGCTCAAGGCAGATCTCGTTGTCCTCTGCGCCGCCCTTCGCAAAGGCCGCCAGCAACGGCGCGGGCTGGACCCGGCCACGGGCGTTGAAGTCGGCGGTGAACGGGCGGTGGCCGCCCTTGTCCATCAGGCTTTGCTTGATGTGGATGATCGGCGACACCCTGGGGACGGCCGCGGCCCAGGCATAGGGGTCGACATCGGCGGGGTCCGGACTGGTCAGATCGCCATGGTCGATGTCGGCCATCATCCACATCGGGATCGCCATGTCGGCAGCCGTCAGCCTGTCTTGCAGCGCCAGGCTTGCCGCGATCGTCTCGCCGAATTCGCGCCCGACGCTCATCGGTTCCCAGAAGACGTACCGAAGGCCCGCGGCCTTGGCGTGTTCGGCAACCTCGGCCCAGCAGTCGATGGCAATCGCGATCAGTTCCTCGCGCCGCGCCGGATCGTCGAAATCGCGGTAGGTGAAGATCGCGAATTGGGTTCCGACGGACTGGCCGCCGAGATCGCCGATGATGTCGGCGAAGGTCTTGAACCAGTCGACATAATACCGCCGCACGTCGCGGTCGGGGTGTCCGAAATGGTTCAGCCGCCCATAGGGCCCCGTCATCCCCGAGGTGACCCGCGCGCCGGTTCGGGTCAGCGAGGCCGCCATCGCGCGGGTCACGCGCCGGATCACCGGGGCGGGCCAGCTCGGGTTGATGAATTCGTGGGTCAGCTGGATGTCGCGCAGCCGGATCTGGCGGGCGATGGTGTCGATCAGGTCGTCCGGTTCGGCAAAGCGGTTGACCAGCGGGTTGGTGTTGAGCGACAGCGTCAGGCCCATGTCACGCGGCCTTTGCCACGGCATGGTCGAACCACTCGGCAAAGGCCGCCTGTTCGTCGGTTGACAGCTGCAACCGGTGCTTGGTGCGGCGCCACAGCACGTCCTCGGCGGTCAGCGCCCATTCCTCGGCCACCAGATAGCGCGCTTCGGCCTCGTAGAGGTCGCCGCCGAAATGCCGGCCAAGATCGGCCAGCGACCGGGCCTGTCCGACGATCCGCGTCACCCGCGTGCCATAGAGCCGGGCATAGTGCTGGCGCAGCGAGCGCGGCATCCAGGGGTAGTCGGTCTTCAGCTTGTCGGGGAACGCCTCGAAATCCTCGTTCTCGATATCGCCGCCGGGCATCTTGGCGCGTTCGGTCCAGGCCGGTCCCATCTGCGGGAAGAACCGGGCGATCCGGTGCAGACCGCGTTCGGCAAGCTCGCGATAGGTGGTGATCTTGCCGCCGAAGATGTTCAGAAGCGGCGCGCCCCCGGTCTCGTCCAGATCGAAGACATAGTCGCGCGTCACGGCCGAGGGGTTGCCCTGCCCGTCGTCGAACAGCGGCCGCACCCCCGAGAAGCTTTCCAGCACATCCTCGCGCCGCAGCTTTTCCTTGAAATAGCGGTTCACGGCGGCGATCAGATAGTCGATCTCGGAGTCTTCGGCCGTCACATCCTCGGGCCGGCCGTCATAGGAGATGTCGGTGGTGCCGATCAGCGCCTTGTCGCCCTCGTAGGGGTTGATGAAGATCACCCGCTTGTCGTGGTTCTGCACCAGATAGGCATTCGCCGTGTCCCAGAACTTCGGCACGATGATGTGCGAGCCCTTGACCAGCCGGACATTGCGCTTCGAGTTCGACCCCGCGACCCGTGTCACCACATCCGAAACCCAGGGTCCGGCGGCGTTCACCACCACCTTCGGCTCATACACACGGGTCTCGCCGGTCAGCGAACTGGTGGTCGTGACGCGCCACACCCCGCCCTCGCGCCGGGCCGAGGTGCAGGGGCTGCGCGTCAGCACGACCGCGCCGTGTTCGGCAGCATCGATCGCGTTCAGCACGACAAGCCGGGCATCGTCCACCCAGCAGTCGGAATATTCCAGCCCGCGCCGGTACTTGTCGAGGATCGGCGCGCCTTCGGGATCGCGGTGCAGATCGAGCCTGCGGGTGCCCGGCAGCTTCTTGCGCCCGCCGAGGTGGTCATAGAGGAACAGGCCGAGCCGGATGAACCACAGCGGCCGGTCCGCGGGCGAATGCGGCAGCACGAAGCGCATCGGCCAGATGATGTGGGGGGCCGCGTTCATCAGCACCTCGCGTTCGATCAGCGCCTCGCGGACCAGCCGGAACTCGTAATATTCGAGGTATCGCAGCCCGCCATGCACCAGCTTGCCCGAGCGTGACGAGGTGCCCTCGGCCAGATCGTCCTTTTCACAAAGAACCACGCTCAGCCCCCGGCCGGCGGCATCCCGCGCGATCCCCGCGCCATTGATCCCGCCACCGATCACGAACAGGTCGATCTTTGGAATATCCGTCATCTGAGTTCTCCCTTCGCCGCGCAGGCCGCGGCATGGTTCGTTGCGCGGGGTCCGCTCACGCGCCGTGCGCCCGGCTGGCCGCAAGGCTGGCCCAGACGGGTTCAAGCGCGACGCGGGCCTCGCGATAACAGGTGAAAAGCCGGTCATAGACCTGCACCAGCGCCGGGTCGGGCGGTTCGGCGGCGCCCAGCAGCGGCGTCGTCCATTCGGCAATGCAGGCGTCCATCGTGCCGTAGGCGCCGATTGCGACGGCAGCCATCATGGCGCAGCCCGCGGCGCCGGCTTCCTCGCGCGCGGACACCCGGACAGGCGTGTCGAGCGCGGCCGCAAGCACCCCGCGCAGGGCTGCGGATCGTGCCGCCCCGCCGGTCAGGCGCAGCTCGCGCGGCATCTCGCCCATGGCGGCATAGCAATCGCGCGCCGCCATCCCCAGACCCTCGACCACCGCCCGCAGCAGGTCGGGAAAACGGTGCGCCGCGTTCAATCCGACAAACCCCGCGCGGGCGTCGGCATCGACAAAGGGCCCGCGTTCGCCCGCCTCGGAGATATAGGGGTGATAGATCAGGCTGCCGGGGCGCGAACGCTGCATCCAGCCGTCGATCCGCGCCATCAGGTCCGCGTGACCGGGCGGCGTGCCGGTTTCCGCGATCAGGTCCTCGGCGAGCGACAGGATCCAGTCGACATTCAGCGTTGCCGCCATGTTGGTCTGAACCTGGGTGACAAGGTCCGGCACCGGCAGGCAGATGACATATCCGGTGCCCTCGGCGTTCAGCCGCACCGCATCGGCCGTCACCGCCCGCATGTGAACCCCGGTCGAACCGACGGTGGAACAGGCGGCCCCGGCGTCGCCGGTGTGTACCCCGGCCCCGAGCGCCGTCATCACCATGTCGACATAGCCGAGCGCGACCGGCGTGCCGGCGGGCAGCCCGATCTCGGCCGCCGCGGCGGCGGTCAGCGGGTGGGTTATCTGCGATCCATCGACGATCTCGGGCAAGAGCCCGCGGCGATGCCGAAGGCCGAGCGCCCCGATCACCACGTCGCTGTAGGCGCGGCTGCGGAAATCGCCGAAGGTAAAGCTGGCCTCGGACGGGTCGGTCGCACGCACCCCGGTCAGGTTCAGAAACAGCCAGTCCTTGCAGTGCAGCGCGACCTCGGCCGCGTCGAGCAGATCGGGGCAGTGGCGGTCCATATGCGCGATCTGCGCGCCCTGCTGGCAGGTGTTGAGGCCGGTTCCCGTCGCCTCGAACCGGGCGCGGTCGGTGGCCGCGGCCGCCAGCCGGCGCACCGTGGGCGCGGCACGCGAATCGAGCCAGAGCCAGGCATCGCCCACCGCCGCATCGCCTGCGCCGACCAGCCAGGTGCCATCGCCCTGCCCGGTGACGGCCAGCGCCGCGACCCTTGCGGCAAGCCCGTCGATCCTGTCGTGCAGGCCGCGCAGCGCGGCGACGCAATCGGTCCAGGTGCGCGGCATCGATTGGGTGACCGCCCCGCCGGGGCCGGTGGCATAGGAATTTCGCACCGATGCGCTGGCCAGTTGCCGGCCCGAGAGGTCGAACGCCACGGCCTTCAGCACGGATGTGCCCGCGTCGATTCCGACAATGATGTCGTGCCTCGCTGTCATCGGCTCCCCTCCCCTGATCGGCCTGCGCCTGCGATGGTTCGCAGTCTGGCCGCCCCCTTCCGATTCGCTCCCGACGATCCGGTTTCTGCGGTGTTTCGGACGCCCTCTGGCGTGTTGGCGCCGCCGCCACGCAACGGCGGCCAGCCGTTTCGACCGCTTCTGACCAATAGCACGTCTTTTTTGGCTTGAGTGATTTTTTTTGCAGACAGAGTAATTTTTTGCACCTATGGTTGGTTCAATCGGTCGCATCCGCAGAGAGGCGCCGACAGCAGTTTCGGGATGGGCCAGAGGGGGAGTCCGGGCCCGGTCGAGGCTGTGAAGGGGAGGAGAACGGCCATGGCACCGCTGCCGGGGCAAACGTATCTCCATGACATGATCTGACGCCTTTTCAGGCGATTATCTGACTCTGCGCCGTGGATACGGCGTGACTCACCCCAGCCAGAAGTTGCCCGCCGGGCCAGGACGAGAGAGGGGACCAAGATGTCGACAACCGAAGCCAGGACCCGACACGCCGCACGGCCGGACCGCACCGCATGGGTCCTCGGGCTGGTCGCGGTTCTGCTGCTTGGCGGGATCGCGCTCGACACCAAGGTGGTGCGGATCGGGTCCGATCAGGATGTCCGCCAGCAGGTCTTCGATCCCGACAGCTATGGCCGCGACCAGTTCCCGCGGATCCGCGACATGGTCGCGAAACGCGCCCCCGACGCGGCAGAGCTTGCCACGGCGATTGCCGCGGACAAGGACGCCGCGATCGCCAAATACGGCACCCCGGCCGGCGTCGGGGCCGTCATGCCGGTGCGGCTGACCGGCGTCGTCGGCGCGGGGAAATCGGGGGTGTTCACCCTGTCGGTCGAGGGCATCCCCGAGGCCACCACGGTCCGGGTCCAGACCGGCCCCGCAATCAACGGCACCGATCTGCGCGACATACCGGGCGACATCAGCTTTGGCGAATTCACCAATCAGATCGAATACCAGAACGCCGGATCGGGCATCAACCGGGCGATGGCGGCCGAGGTGCTGACCGGTCTCGACCGCGCCAGCCTCGAGGGGCGCACCGTGGCCGTGACCGGCGTGTTCCGGCTGATCAACCCGAAGAACTGGCTGATCACGCCGGTCGATTTCGAGGTGCAGCCATGATGCACGCCGATACGCTCGATCTGCCGAGACCCGCGCCCGACACTGCGCCCGACACCGCGGAAATCGTGCTGGCGGCCCGCGACGTGTCCAAGTCCTATGGCGCGGTCAAGGCGCTGAAGGGCGCCAACTTCGACGTCCGGCGCGGCCAGGTCACGACGCTGTTCGGTGAAAACGGCGCCGGCAAGTCGACCCTGATGAAGGTGCTGTCGGGGGTGATCCGGCCGACCTCGGGCGAGTTGATCCTCGACGGCAAGACCGTCAGCGTCAGCTCGACGGTCGAGGCGCGCGACCTAGGCATTTCGATCATCCACCAGGAGCTCAGCCTCGCGCCCAACATGAACGTCCGCGACAACATCTTCATGGGGCGCGAGATCCGCGGCCCGATGGGCGTGGACTTTGCCGAGGAGGAACGCCAGGCCCGCGCGCTGATGGCGGAACTGGAAGAGGACATCGACCCGCTGACCCCGGTCGAGGATCTGCGGCTCGGCCAGCAGCAGATCGTCGAGATCGCCCGCGCCCTGTCGGTGAATGCCCGCATCCTGATCATGGACGAGCCGACCTCGGCGCTGTCGGCCTCCGAGGTCGAGGTGCTGTTCAAGGTCATCGGCGATCTGAAGTCCCGCGGCGTGTCCATTGTCTATATCTCGCACCACCTCGAGGAGGCGTTGCAGATCACCGATCATGCGGTGGTGCTGCGCGACGGCACGATGACGGCCTATGCGCCGCGCACCGAGATCGATCTGGAGTGGATCGTGCGCAACATGGTCGGCGAGAACTTCGACCTCGGCTCGCCGCCCCTCGGCCATGAGTTCGGGCCCGTGGCGCTGTCGATCGAGGGGCTGAGCATTCCGGCCCCCGGCCGCAGCGGCGATCTGCTGGTCGACCGGCTGTCGCTGAAGGTGCGCGCGGGCGAGATCGTGTGCATCTATGGCCTGATGGGCGCGGGCCGCACCGAGTTGATGGAATGCATCGCCGGGCGGATGCCAAGCTCGGGCGGGCGGGTCCTGCTCGGCGATCGCGATCTGGCGGGGCTGAGCATTGCCCAGCGGATCGAGATGGGGCTGGTGCTGACCCCCGAGGATCGCCAGCGCGACGGTCTGGTGCAGACGATGTCGGTCGGGCAGAACCTGTCGCTTGCCAGCATCTCGGCCTTCACCAAGTGGATGTTCACCTCGCGCAGCGCCGAACAGGCCATCGTCGACAAGACGATCCGCGAGGTCACGATCAAGACCGATGGCGGCGGCGCGGCCATCGGGTCGCTGTCGGGCGGCAACCAGCAGAAGGTCGTGATCGGCAAGATGCTGGCCACCGAACCGCGCGTGATGCTGCTGGACGAACCGAGCCGGGGCATCGACATCGGCGCCAAGGCCGAGGTCTTCGGCCTGCTGGCCGAGGGCGCGCGCAAGGGGCTGGCGGTAGTCTATTCGACCTCGGAGGTCACCGAATGCCTGTCGATCGCGCATCGCATCGTCGTGATGCACAAGGGCCGGATCTCGGCCGAATTCGGCCCCGACGCCAGCAAGGAACAGATCATGGCGGCCTCGGGCGAGGTCGACCTGCGCCAGCACCTGATGGCGCGTTTCGGCCTCGATCACTGCGAGGTCGTCTCCGACCTGCATCAGGACGAACTGCCGCTGGGGCCGCTCGGCATCGCCGGTGGCGGCTTTCTGTCGGCACAGATCGACCGCACGCCGGGCCTGCTGATCGGGGCCGGCCACGGCCGCACGCTGCGCGCCGCCGTCGACACCCTTGCGCCGCGGGCGGCACCGGGCCTGAGGCTCGTGTCGCTGATGGGCGGGCTGACGCAGGGCGCCAACGCCAACCCCCATCAGATCGTCAATCGCCTGTCCGATCTGACCGGCGCCGAGGCGGCCGTGATGCCGGTGCCGTTCATGGCCAACAGCCTTGAGGACCGCGAGGTGCTGCTCAGCCAGAAGGAGGCCGCGCGCGCCTATGCCCTGGCCCGCGGCTGCGACCTGATGCTGGCCGGGATCGGGACCACGGGCAATGAGGCCGAACTGGTCAGCACCGGCATGATGGAGCCCTCCGAGATGGAGGAAATCGCCCGCGCCGGCGGCGCCGGCGAAATCCTTGGCCACTTCTTCGATGCAAACGGCCGGCCGGTCGAGAACCAGACCACCCGGCGGATCATCACCCTGCCGCTCGACGATCTGCGCGCCGGCCGGATCGTCGCCATCGCCGGCGGCCGGCTGAAGGTCGGGGCGATCCGGGCGGTACTGGCCAGCGGATTGCTGAACGGGCTGATCATCGACGAACACACGGCACGCGCAATCGTGGAACTGGAGCAGGCCTCGGCCCTGCCCGCGCTGCACTGAACGGGAGCTTTCACCATGACCGACGTCACCACCAATACCAAGCGGCGCGCATCCGGGGTGTTTTCCTCCCTGCTGGGCGAGAATTTCAGCCTCGGCCACGCCTTGCTGGAGGGGCGCGCCTTCTTTGCGCTGATCGCCATCATCGTGGTGTTCTCGTTCCTGTCGCCGAACTATGCCACCATCGGCAACTTCCTGATCATGGCCAACCACGTGGCGATCTTCGGGCTGCTGGCAATCGGGATGCTGCTGGTGATCCTGAACGGCGGTATCGACCTGTCGGTCGGATCGGTGCTGGGGCTGTCGGGCGTCTTTGCAGGCTTCCTGCTGCAGGGGGTCGAACTGCAATGGGCGGGGGTGATCCTGTATCCGCCGGTCTGGGCGGTCGTGGTGCTGACGCTGGCGCTTGGCGCCATGGTGGGGCTGGTGAACGGCCTGCTGGTCGCGATCTTCAAGGTGCCGGCCTTCGTGGCGACGCTCGGCTCGCTTTATGTCGCACGGGGGGTCGCGCTGCTGATGACCAACGGGCTGACCTATAACAACCTGTCGGGCAAGCCCGAGCTTGGCAACACCGGCTTCGACTGGCTGGGGTTCAACCGCATCGCGGGCGTGCCGATCGGGGTCATCATCCTCGCGGTTGTCGCCGTCGTCACCGGCCTGCTGCTGACGCGTTCGGCCTTTGGCCGCTGGCTCTATTCCTCGGGCGGCAACGAACGCGCGGCCGAGCTGTCGGGCGTGCCGGTCAAGCGGGTCAAGATCACCGTCTACATGCTGTCGGGCGCCTGTGCGGCGATTGCGGGGCTGGTGCTCAGCTCGCAGCTGACCTCGGCGGGGCCATCGGCGGGGTTCACCTATGAGCTGACGGCGATTGCCGCGGTCGTCGTTGGCGGCGCCTCGCTGATGGGCGGGCGCGGCACGGTGCGCGGCACCATGCTTGGCGCCTTTGTCATCGGCTTTCTGTCCGACGGCCTCGTCATCATCGGGGTGTCGTCCTACTGGCAGACCGTCTTTACCGGCGCGGTCATCGTGCTCGCCGTCATGCTGAACTCGATCCAATACCGCGGCGGGGCACGGCATTGACCCACCGCATCCGAATTTCGCACGAACCCGGGCCGGAGGAGGCCAAAGGTGCGGAAAATGTTGCCGGAGATCCGGCGCACAACACCCCAAAGGGAGAGGACAACCCATGAACAAGATCACCAAACGCGCCCTGCTTGCCGCCGTCGCCGCCCTGCCGCTGATGGCAGGATCGGTCTGGGCCGACGGCCTGATGTCGATCATCGTCACCGACCCCGCGAACCCCTACTGGTTCACCGAAGGCGAGGTCGCCAAGGCCACGGCCGAGGAACTGGGCTATACCGCCAATGTCGCGGCGCACAAGGGCGACACCAACGTCGAAAGCAACCTGATCGACGCCGCGATCACCAACAAGGCGCGCGCGATCATCCTCGATCCGGCGAACGCGGATGGCTCGATCGGGGCGGTGCGCAAGGCAATCGACGCCGGGATCCCGGTGTTTCTGGTGAATGCCGAGATCAACGAAAGCGGTCTTGCGATTGCGCAGCTTGTCTCGAACAACGCCCAGGGCGCGGCGCTTGGCGCGATTGAATGGGTCGACCGTGTCGGGGACCAGGCGAATTACGTCGAATTCTTCGGCAACCCGGCCGACAACAACGCCGCCACCCGGTCGAACGGCTATGAAACCGTGATCAGCCAGTATCCGGACCTCGTGCGCGTGGCCAAGGAAGTGGCCAACTGGGACCGCACCCAGGGCTATAACAAGATGCAGTCGATCATTCAGGCGACGCCGGACTTCACCGCCGTCATCTCGGGCAATGACGAAATGGCGCTTGGCGCGATTGCGGCCCTGAAAGAGGCCGGGATGCTCGACAAGGTGACCGTGGGCGGGTTCGACGGCTCGCCCGATGCGGTGGCGGCCATCAAGGCCGGCGAAATGGCCTATACCGTGCTGCAGCCGGTCGCGGTGTTCTCGGCCGAGGCGGTCCGTCAGGCCGACCACTACATCACCACGGGCGAGCCGATGGTGGCCGAAGAAAAGCAGCTGTTCGACTGCCTGCTGATCACCGCCGACAACGTCGACCAGTACACGGCGCCCTTCACGCTGTCCGAGTAACCGACCCCTGCTCCCTCCCTCGGGAGGTGCCGTTTCCGGCACCTCCCGAACCCTCCGCACCGGCGGTGACGCGCCCCGGCCATTGCGCCCCCCGGGGGTGCGCGATGGCGCGCTGCTGGCGGATCCGGCGATTCCGCCACGTCGTGTCGCCAGTTCGCCGCAGGGTTGCAGGCACGCTGCAAGCGCAGCATCGGCGCCCGTCGCGATCCCTTCAGGCCTCCGCGGCACCCTCCCAAGATACTGACAACAGGCAATACTTGTCCCGCCGCCTATGCGCGCTGCAGGTGCACGGACGCGCCATGCGGCCAGGCGTTTCCCGGTATCTGCGGCGCCATGGACCGGGTCATTTCCCTCGCGCGACCGAATGAGACTATTGTAAATTAGATTTTACATCTGTATTGAGAGGCTGCTTCGTACCTCGAAGTATGAGGAGGAAACACCGCACATCTGCGGTGTTGAAAACAATCTGGGAGGGACCATCCGTGTCCAAATTTACCCTGACGCTGGCCGCTCTGGCCTGCAGCGTAACCGCCTTTGCCGCCGTCGCCCAAGACGCCCCCGGCACCAAGACGGCAGACAGCTATCGTTTCGTCATTGTCCCCAAAGTCGTGCACCCCTGGTTCGACAAGGTGAACGATGGCGCGCAGATGGCCGCCGTCGCCATCAAGGCACAGACCGGCTCCGATGTCGAAATCGTCTATTCGGCCCCGCAATCGGCTGACGTCGTGCAGCAGAACCAGATCCTCGAAAGCTCGATCGCGACCCGTCCCGATGGAATCGCCGTCGACCTTCTCGACCCGGCCGGCAACCGCGCCTCGCTGGAGGACGCCAAGTCCCAGGGCATTCCCCTGACCCTGTTCGACAGCGTTCCCCCCGAAGGCATGGCGATCCCCTATATCGGGTCGGATTTCTGCGAACAGGCAAAGATCGCCTCGCGCCGTCTGGTCGAGCTGCTCGACGGCAAGGGCAAGGTTGCGATCATGATGGGCGTTCCGACAGCGCCCAACCATTCGATCCGTGCCGAGTGCCACCGCGAGGTCTTTGCCGAATATCCCGGCATCGAGGTCGTGGCCGAAGGCATCGACAACGACGACATCCAGGTGGCCCAGCAACAGGCCGCCGCGATCATGCAGGCGAACCCCGAGCTTGACGGCTGGGTCGCCTCGGACGCCGCCGGCCCGGTGGGCATCGGTCAGGCCATCGTCGAGGCCGGCAAGCAGGGCGAGGTGATCCTCGTCGGGCTCGATAACCTCAACGAGATGATCGACCTGATCCGCGACGGCGTCGCCGACAGCTCGTCCGCCTCGCGGCCCGAACTGCAAGGCTACTGGTCCGTGATGCTGCTGTGGCAGCAGGCGACCGGCGCCCCGGTGCCGTCGTTCATCGACACCGGCAATGCCTTCCTCACCAAGGATAACCTCGGCCTCTGATTGCAGCCGAAAAAGGGCCGGACCCGTCCGGCCCTTTACCCTTCCTTCTGATTGTGAGGTAGCCATGGCCTTTCTGGAGGCGCGCGGCCTTGGCCGCGACTTTCCGGGCGTCACTGCGCTCGACGACGTCGACATCGACGTGGACCTCGGGCGCACCCATGCCCTGGTTGGCGAAAACGGCGCCGGAAAATCCACATTCGTCAAACTTGTCACCGGCACCGACCGGCCGACCCGCGGCACGATCCGGATCGACGGCAAGGATGTCGCCGAACACCCCGAGCAGTTCGGGCTGATCGCCTATGTGCCGCAGGAACTCAGCCTGTTCCCGCACATGACGGTCACGGAAAACCTGCTGATGCCGTTCGAGAAATCGGGCCATCGCGGGCTGGTCCGGCGCAAGGCGATGGAGATCGAGGCGCAGGGCTATCTCGACCGCTTCGGGATCGAGGCCGCGCCCTCGGATCTGGTGCGCAACATCTCGGTCCCCGACCAGCAACTGCTGCAGATCGCACGCGCCTCGACCAACACCGGCATGAAGGTGCTGATCCTCGACGAGCCGACCTCGTCGCTGACCCCAATCGAAGTCGAGCGGGTGTTCCGGGTCATCCGGGATTTCCACGACCGCGGCGTCGGCGTCGTCTTCATCTCGCACAAGATGGACGAGGTCTTTGACATCGGCCACGATTATACCGTGCTGCGCAACGGCCAGAAGGTCGAGGCCGGCAAGCTGGCCACGACCAGCGAAGACAACCTGATCCGCGCCATGTCGGGCGAGAAGCTGGAGCTTGGCTCGGCCTTCCGTCCCACGACCGCGCGGGCCGACGCCCCTGCCCTGCTGACCGTCGAACGGCTGTCGGGCGAGCGGTTCGAGAACGTGTCGTTCAACCTGCACGCGGGCGAGATCCTCGGCTTTGCCGGGCTGGTCGGATCGGGCCGGTCCGAGATCATGCAGACGATCTTTGGCTATCGCAAGGCGCGCGGCGGCCGGGTGACGATGGATGGCGCGCCCTGGGAGCTTGGCAGCACCTCGGCCAGCGTCGGGCGCGGGATGCTGTATCTGTCCGAGGAACGCAAACACCACGGCATCTTCCCGCAACTGTCGCTGCGCGAGAATATCGGTCTGTCGATCCTAGATCTGACCAATTCGCCGCTTGGCATCCGCGCCCGCAAGGAAAACGAGGCGGTCGACCGCATCATCGACGAATACGAGATCCGCACCGACTCGCGGGAAAAGAAGATCTCGCTGCTGTCGGGCGGCAACCAGCAAAAGGCCATCATCGGCCGCGCCATGGCGACCGACCCGCGCATCCTGATCTTCGACGAGCCGACCAAGGGCATCGACGTGCGCACCAAGGCGCAGATCTACGCGATCATGCAATCACTGGCCGAACGGGGCGTCGGCATCATCCTCGTCTCCTCCGAGATGGACGAACTTCGCAAATGCGCCAACCGCATCATCACGATGCACTTCGGGCGCATGACCGGCGAGTTCGATACCGAGACGACAGACAATGAAACGCTCGTAGGGGCCATTTTCTCAAGGGAGGCAGCGAATGTCTGACCTGCAAAAGGCCGACGCGGCCCAATCCAAGAACCCCGGCATGTTGAAGGCGGTGCTGCGCAACCCGCTGATGGGGGTTCTGGCGGTTCTGATCGTGATCTTCGTCGCCTCCTCGATCCTGTCGCCCTATTTCCTGACCCCCTACAACATGAGCGTCGTCGGCCGCGGCCTTGCCTTCGTGGCCCTGGTCACGATCGGACAGGCCTCGCTGATGCTGCTGGGCGAGCTCGACCTGTCGCTTGGCACGATTGGCGGGCTGTGCGGCATCGTCACCGGGATGCTGATGGTGAACGCCGGGATGAACCCCTGGCTGTCGTGCCTGCTGGCACTGTGCCTTGGCGCCGCGCTTGGCTTCATCAACGGGTTCCTGACCACGGCGCTGCGGCTGCATTCGCTGGTGCTGACCATCGGGACCGCGGGCATCTATGGCGGCGCCATCCTGGTGCTGACCCGCGGCGTTGCCATCACCGGCATCCCGCCCGAGATCCAGTTCCTCGGCCGCGGCACGGTCTGGGGGATTCCGATGCCCTTCGTCATCATGCTGGTCATGCTGCTCTGCGCCGTGTTCCTGACGCTGAAGACGCCCTTCGGCCGCTATATGTATGCCATCGGCAACAACCGCGATGCCGCCCGCATGCTGGGGATCCGGGTCGACCGGATCCGCGTGCTGGTCTTCGTGCTGGCGGGGGCGCTGTCGGCACTTGCCGGCGTGCTGCTGGTGGCGCGGCTTGGCACCGCGCAGCCCTCGATCGGCAATTCCTGGGTGCTGGGCCCGATTGCAGCCGCCGTGATCGGCGGCGTCGCCACCACCGGCGGCGTCGGTACGATCCTTGGCGCGATCTGCGGCGCGGCCATCATCGGGATCATCGAAAACATCATCGTGCTGTTCGGCGTGTCTCCCTATTGGCAGGGGATCGTCAGCGGCGCGATCGTCGTCATCGCGATTTCCTTCGATGCGATCTCGCGTCGTTGGCTGCGCAAGGAGTCCTGACCCATGAACGAGATCACACCCAAGATCGCCCGTGCGAAGAAACTGATGAATGCGCCCGAGGACATCATCCCCGAGGCCATCGCCGGAATGGTCGGCGCGCACCCCGACATGCTGCGGCTCGAAGGCGCCACCGGGCGCGCGGTGGTCGCGGTCGACGGGCCGAGAACCGGCAAGGTCGGCATCGTCATCGGCGGCGGATCGGGGCACGAACCGGCCTTTGCCGGCTATGTCGGGCGCGGGCTGGCCGATGCGGCCGCTGTCGGCAACGTCTTTGCCTCGCCCTCTCCCGAACAGATCCTCGACGCCACCCGTGCCGCCGATGGTGGCGCCGGCATCGTCTATCTCTATGGCAACTACACCGGCGACGTCATGAACTTCGACATGGCGGCGGAAGAGGCGGCGGGGCTTGGCATCGAATGCCGCTCGGTCGCGGTCTGCGACGACGTCGCCTCGGCGCCGATCGAGCGGATGACCGAACGCCGCGGCATCGCGGGCGATTTCTTCGTCTTCAAGATCGCGGGGGCGGCGGCCGAGGACGGCCGCGATCTGGACGCGGTCGAGGCCGCGGCCCGCAAGGCGCTGGCCAGCACCCGCTCGATGGGCGTCGCGCTGACCGCCTGTTCGCTGCCGCAGACCGGCAAGCCGAACTTCGAGATCGGTGACGACGAGATGGAAATCGGCATGGGTCTGCATGGCGAGCCGGGGATGCGGCGCGGCAAGGTCGGCACCGCCGATCATGTCGCCGACGAACTGCTCGACCCGATCCTCTCAGAACTCGCGCTGGCCGAGGGCGACGAGGTTGCGATCCTCGTGAACGGTCTGGGCGCCACCGGGCTGCTCGAACTCTACATCCTGCACCGCCGCGTGGCCGAGGTGCTGGCGGCGCGGTCGGTGCGCATCCACCATTCCTGGGTCGGTGAATACGCCACATCGCTCGAGATGGCGGGGGCCTCGATCACGCTGCTGAAGCTCGACGACGACCTCAAGGACCTGCTCGACAGGCCCTGCCGTACCGCGGCGCTGACCGTCGGTGCGGTCGCGGCGCCGGCCGCATCCGCGAAGGCCGCGGCGCGGATCGAAACCGCCCGCGTGCTCGACCGGGAACTGGCCAGCGCACCCGCGCCCGCGCAGAAGCTCGTGCGCGAGGGGGCGATCACGCCCGCAATCTTCCGCGCCATGGTCAATGCCGCGGGCGAGCGGATCGCGGAGGAGGTCGATATGCTGTCGGAACTCGACGGCGTCATCGGCGATGGCGATCACGGCGTCACCATGGACATCGGCTGGAAGGCGGTGCGCAAGGCGCTGGCCGACAGCCCGGCCGACGAGACCATCGAAACCTCGTGCAAGCGGATGGCGAAGGCCTTCCTCGATGCGGTCGGCGCCTCGTCGGGGCCGCTTTATGCCACCGCGTTCCTGCGCGCGGGCACCGCGGTCAAGGACCGGCTGAACCTCGATGCCGCGTCGATGGCGCGCTGGATCGAGGCGGCCTGCCAGGGCGTGCGCGAACGCGGCCGGGCGGAACCCGGCGACAAGACCATGGTCGATGCCTGGGTGCCGGCAGCACTCGAGGCGCGCAAGGCCGCCGATGCCGGCGGCGACGTGCTGGCCTGCCTCGATGCGGCCGTTGCCGGGGCGAAGGCCGGCATGGAAAGCACCCGCAATATCGAAAGCAGACGCGGCCGGTCCGCGAAGCTTGGCGAACGAGCGGTCGGCCACATCGACCCCGGCGCTGCCTCGACCACGGTGATCCTTGGCGCGATGTGCGACGCGGCCCACGCGGCCCTCGGCTAGGCCACGGCCCTGGCGCTTCAGTCCTCCAGAAGCGCCAGGGCAACCCCTTCGTTGGTGGCAAAGCGGTTGACATAACCGCCGCGCAGGATTGCCCGGATCACCAGCAGTTTCGACATCCCCCCCGACACCAGCACCGAATGCGGCTTCAGCCGCAGCTTGTCAGGGGGCAGCGCGATGATCGTGTCGTTGATGAAGTGATCGACCGGCCGGCCATCGGCGTCGATGAAACAGCCCAGCACCTCGCCCACCGCCCCCGCCGCGACGATATCGTCAAGGTTGTCCTTGATCACCCGCACCTGGGTCAGCGAACTTGTCTCGGTCACCGCACCGCAACTGACCATGGCAATATCGGCGATCTCGGTGCGCGCAAGCACATCGGTCAGCTCGTCGATCAGCAAAAGCGCGTCGCGCGCATCGGGCGTCGCGCAATAGATCGGCGCGGTCAGATAGTGGCATTCGACGCCGAGCTTCTGCGCCGCCTCGGTCGCCACATCGAAGGAATTCGACCCGGTGGCCCGCGCGATGCCGCCGATCAGCCCGACAACCCAGCTGCCCTCGCTGGGCCGGGTCGACAGCCGTTGCACCACATGCGACAGGGTGCGGCCCGATCCGATCCCGATCCCCAGGTCCTGATCCTTCAGGATCGGGCTGACCATCGCGCCCGCCGCCTCGCCGATCAGGCGTTTCTGCAGCAGGTAGTCGTCCACATCGGGCACCACGACCACGTCGATCAGACCGTATTTCTGGGCCAGCGCCTCGGCCGCGACGCGGCACGAGATCAGCGGCAGGTCGAGTTCGATCTTGACCAGCCCCTCGGCGCGGATCTGGCCGATGATCTTGTTGACCTTCAGCCGGGTAATATCCAGCCGGTCGGCAATTTCCTTCTGGGTCAGCCCGGCAACGAAATAATACCACCCGACCCGCGCACGTTCGTCGAGCGCAACGAATTCCCCTGCGACGTCCCCGACCTCTGCCCGCCCAGAATACTTCATCCGCGACTGTCTTCCGAAACCCTGTGATGTCCGTCTGGAACTGAAACGGCCATCGGACAGGCGCCATGCCAACGGACGGCACGGCACTGCCCGCGCCCTGTCAGCTTCGCGATGCGTCAGCAAGACCCTAACCGCTGGCGGCGATTGATGTCATCCCATCATCGCGCCCGAACGGCTTTCCCCGCCCGGATGCTGTGATTGCACAACATTTCGCCCGCCGGCGGCCTCATCCGGCGCCGCAACGCGGGCCGCCAACCGGGCGACCGGCTGGCCTCAGCCCTCCAGCACGATATGCACGGTGACAAGATCGGCCATCGAGGAGCACAGCACCATGGCGTCCAGCAGCGGCCAGCCGGCAATCGCGTCCGCTGGCGGCCCGCGCGGCACCGTTCCGATCCGCCTGTGACCCCGCCGCGGCCGTTTGCGCGGCCAAGATCCCCAGCCGTCCTCAACGCAGACCGGCCCTCTGTGACGCTGCACAAAGGGCCGGTCCCTGTCGCTGTCTTCGCTGCCCTCAGCCTGCCGGCTGGCTGAACACCGTCACCGGCGGCAGAACCCCGCTGTAGCGTTCGACATCGGCCATGGCGGTGTGGCCGCAGTTGCCCTGCGCCAAACGCGAGGTCGCCACCCCGGTGGTCAGGGTGTTGACGTCGCCATAGGCGTCAAGGCTGCCGATCTCGCGCGGATTGACCGGGTCGAACCAGCCGCCCTCGTTGATGCGGATCACACCGGGCCGGATCTGGTCGGTCACGATCAGCCCGGTCAGGATCTGGCCACGGTCGTTGAACACCCGCACCACGTCGCCATCCGACAGCCCCCGTTCGGCGGCATCGGCCGGGTTCATCCAGCACGGCTCGCGCCCCGCAACCGCATAGCTTTCGCGGTTCACGGTGCCGCAAAGCTGCGAATGCAGCCGCATCTGCGGGTGGTTCGCGGCCACATGCAGCGGATATTTGGTGTCCGGCCCGCCCAGACGTTCGATCGGTTCGATCCAGGTCGCGTGCGGCGGGCAATCGTCATAATCGTATTTCGCGATTGCCGTGGAATAGAGCTCGAACTTGCCCGACGCGGTGCCAAGCGCGTTCAGCAACGGGTCCTCGCGGAAGGACGCGTGACGCACGAATTCTGCCTGCGCCTCGCTCAGCGGGAATTCGAGCGGCTTGTTGCCCTCCCAGAACACCTCGAACACCGGCATTTCCATGCCTTTCGCGCGGGATTCGATCTTGGCGGATTCATAGATGCCGCGGATCCAGTCCATCTCGCTCAACCCTTGGGAATAGGCATAGCCAACCCCGAGCTTTTCCGAGATCGCCCCGAAGATGTCGAAATCGCTGCGCGCCTCGAACACCGGTTCGATGATCTTCTTCATCGGGACGATATGGCTGATGGCATAGTCGCCGACCTGTTCGATGTCGTTGCGCTCGTAGGATGTGGTCGCGGGCAGCACGATATCGGCGTGGCGCGCCGAGGCCGTCCATTGCACGTCCTGCACGATGAAGGTGTCCAGCTCGCGCCAGGCGCGCAGCATCTCGTTGCGGTTCTGGTGATGCGAGAACGGGTTGCCGCCGACCCAATAGGCCATCTTGATCAGCGGCAGCTCGATCTCGCGGCCGTTGAACTGCATGATCTTGCCGGGGTTCAGCAGCGTTTCGACGAACCGCGACACCGGGATCGACACCGCCCCGCTCTGCGCAAGCCAGGCCGCGCCCTCGGCCACCTGACCCGAGGCATCGTCGATCGACTTCAGGATCGGCGTCGTGTGGGTCGGCGCACCGCCCGAGGCATAGTGGTAGCTGAGGCCATAGCCGCCGCCCGGCAGACCGATCTGCCCCAGCATCGAGGCCAGCGTGATCAGCATCCAGTGAACCTGTTCGCCATGGTGCTGGCGCTGGGTCGAGAAGCCGAGGGCCAGCATGGTCCGTTTCGCGGCAAATTCCCGCGCCAGACCGCGCAGCGTCTCGGCCGGAATGCCGCTGATCCCCGCGGCCCAGTCGGCCGTCTTCGGGGTGCCATCGGTCTGCCCCAGCAGATAGGGCAGGAACTTGTCAAAGCCGGTGGTGTAGCGGTCGAGAAAGGCCTGATCGTGCAGCCCCTCGTCATAAAGCGTATAGGCGATCCCCAGCATCATCGCGACATCGGTCTGCGGCCGCGGGGCCAGCCAGTCGCCGTTCAGCGCCTCGCAGGTCTCGGTCCGCACCGGGTCGATGCAAAGCACCTTGGTGCCCGCCGCCTTCATCAGCGCGATGCCCGGCCAGGCACCGTGATCGGCGATCTGCCACGAGATCTGCGAATTGTTCAGCGGGTTGCAGCCCCAGAACACCATCAGTTCGCAGTTCTCGGCCAGGTTCTGCCAGGTGGTGCATTGCTCATAGACTTCGAGCGAGCCCGAGACATAGGGCAGGATCACCTGTGCCGCACCGGTCGAATAATCGCCGGTGCTGTTGGTATAGCTGCCCGTCAGGTTCAGCATCCGCCGCATGAGGGTCTGGCAATTGTGCAGCTTCCCCGGGCTTTTCCAGCCATAGGAGCCGGCGAACACCGCCTGCTGGCCATAGGTTTCGCGGATGCGGGTGATCTCGCCCGCGACCAGTTCGACCGCCTGATCCCAGCTGACGCGGACGAAATCGCCCGTCCCGCGCCCGTCGGGGTCGGCGCCCGGGCCTTGCTCAAGCCAGGCGCGGCGCACCATGGGATAGCGGATGCGGGATTCCGAATAGACCGAGTCGAGAATGCCGGGAAGCTGCGGCGAGGGCGCCGGGTCGCCTTCCCACGGCACGAATTCGACCGCGCGGCCATCCTCGACATTGCCGTAGAACACCCCCCAGTGGCTGCCCGACAGGATGCCCTTCTGCGCGCTCTGCGCAAGCGCGCCGCGGGCCAGCAGCGACAGACCGGAAAAGCCGAGCGCTGCCGCCGCCGCCGATGTCTTGAGAAGGTTGCGCCTGGAAAGCGAAGGCCCTTGCGTGGTCATGGTCGAATTGCTGGTCATAGCCTGTCCTTTCCGAACGATGTGGCGGCGGCCGCCATGTCACGATCGCCCGCCGCGGGGCGGTCCGGTGCGATCCTGTCGAGAAGCGCGATCAGCAACCGCGCCACATTGCCGTAATATCCCGCGCCATCGGCCTCGATCAGCGCGGCCGCGAAGCGGTCCGTCCAGCCGGACATTTCGCGGTACAGGCCCGCCACACAATCGGGCCGGCCCTGACGCAGCGCTTCGGCCAGCGCCACAAGCTGAACCGCGACATGGTCGGGCGGCTCGGTGCAGAGGGCGTCGAGATGCACGTCGAGCGCGCGCAGGATGATGTTCATGCGCCCGACCGCCGGACCCTGAAGCCGGCCGGTGCCATCCCACAGGCTGGCATAGGGCCCGATGCTGCGGCGCCGGAAAATGCCCTCGAACAGCGCAACGTGGCGGCGTTGCAGCGCCACCGTGATCGCGGGCGCCGAGCCCGAGGCCAGAACCGCGCAGACCGCGTCTGTCGCCTGGGACTGGCCAAGGAATGTGCCGATCGACTGCAGGGCGATCTGGCCCTGCATCGATCTGGCGGCCAGCACGCGGGCCTCGTCGGGCGGGGTCAGGAATTGCTGCGCCAGCCATTCCGCCACGAAGACAAGCTCTGGCACCTCGGATGGATCGATGTTCACGGTCAGGGTCATCATTCCACCGCCGTTTCGCCGTCGGCGTTGAGGTCCTTCGAATGGTTCTGCAGATAGGCCAGGATCAGGCGATACTGGTCGTCCGTGAACGAGGTGAACCGCTTCATCGAGTTGAGCGTGCCGACCCACTGGTTCGCCGTGAAATGCTCCTGCTGAGGCAGCACGTGGCAGGCGGCACAGGCCTTCTGATAGGTGTCCTGCCCATAGGACCACAGCGCCTGCCGGTTGGTGTTCAGATCGGCCGCATCCGACCACAGCGTGATCTCGGCCGGCACCCAGACCTGCCCGGTATCGGCATCGGTCTCGGGCGCGCCGCGCACGACGGCCGCCGCGGCGGTATCGTCCAGCACCGCGGTCATCACCCGGTGTCCCTTGGACTGATAGACGACCGAGGGCGCATCCTCCATCTGCCAGCCCTTCAGCACCAGCTGCAGCTTGTCGCCGTCGCGCGCCGCGACGTTTACAAGCGCGCTGCCAAGCAGCTTGCCCTGCGCCGGGGTGTCGGTGCCAAGCGCCGCGCCATCGAGCCAGACGTTCTTGGTCGCGACCACCGAGGCGTCGTCGTCTTGCGCGATCTCGGCCTCGGGCGAGGTCGGCAGGTTCGGCGCCGCCCGCACCACGTTCTCAAGCATGACGAGCTTGTTGGTCATGTTCGGCTCGGGCATCCCCGGCGCCGGTTTGTCGACGGCCGGCACATGCTTGAGATAGACCGCCATCGCCTGCAGGTCCGCGAACGGAAGCTGCGAGGTGTTCGCGATGATCTCGGCCATGTCGCCGTCCGAGGCGCGGCCAATCGGGCTGACCCCGGTGTGGAGGTAATTGGCAATCGCCGCCGGCGCCCAGAACCCGATCCCGGTTTCGTCCGGCGTGATGTTGGGGACATAGAACGAGCCATCGGCGCTCGGCCCGCCCGCATAGCGCTCGGACCCGATGACGACGCCCATGGCGTTGCGGGGCGAGTGGCATTCGGCACAGTGGGCCGTGCTTTCGACCAGATACTGCCCGCGGTGGTATTGATCGGCATCGACGCCGTCGGGCACCGGACCCGGTTCGAGGGGCTTGCCGTCCAGGAACGCCAGCCGCCAGACCCCGACGCCGCGGCGCAGGTTGAACGGGAATTTAAGCTCGTGGGGCGGCGCAGCCTCGGCCACCTCCGGCAGCGTCATGATATAGGCATAGAGGTCGCGGACATCGTCGCCCGACATGCGCTGGTAGGAGGTATAGGGGAAGGCCGGATACAGGTTCTGCCCGTCCGGCCACATCCCGCCGGGGCCGACACCCTCGCGCATCGCACGGTCGAATTCGGCCAGCGTCCATTTGCCGATCCCGGCGGTCTCGTCGGGCGAGATGTTGGGCATGTGGAAAATGCCGAATTCCGAGTCGAGCGCGCGGCCGCCGCCCAGAAGCGTGTCGTCGTCCTGGCCCTGTGTCATGTGGCAGGTGCCGCAGTCGGCGGTCAGATAGACGTTGCGTCCGTTCGCCAGATCGGCGCCGGCGATCTCGGGCAGATCGCGGCCGGGATGGGTCGCCGACCAGGTCCAGGGAGAGGTCAGGACCACGAACCCGAGCACACCCAGAAGGGCCGTGCCCCCCGCAATCCGGAATAGGGTATTGCGTCTTGTCGCCATGTCGCGTGCCTCCTTGAACCCCCGCAGGGTGCCGATTTGGGCGTCACTATAGCGTTTTGCGGCGGGCCAAAGGCTTCAGGCTTGTGAATGAAATGTAAACGAGACGTGAAGTCGGCCCGACCCCTGACGGCTCCCCGGAATCGGGTTTCCGGTTGCCGCCGCGCTCGGGGTTTGAAAGATGCCGTGGAGTAAGGGAGTATCGGGCGGGAAATGACGTTTCAGGGAACATGCCGATGATCTGGCCCGCCGAACGATTGTCGCGGATCCTGCGCAAAGAATGCGACCGGCTGGTCGACGAGATCGTGGGTCTTGCCCGGCAAAAGGGCTATGCCGACCAGACCAGTTCGCTGCGCGGCGCCTGGACCGAGTCGACCGAATGCCTGAACCTGTGTCTGGTGGGCTATCTTTCGGGGCCGCAGCACCACGCGGGCCATGACGGCCACAACGATTACCGCAAGGACCCGCGCTTTGACCGGCTGCGCCAGATCGCGCAGACCCATCACGACGCCGGCGTGCCGCTGGAGCTGCACAACGGTCTGTTCAAGCTCTATCGCCGGGTCTATCTGGACCACTTTTCCGCGCTTCTGACGCTGCCCGGTCAGGACCCCGAGATGATGCTGGAGGCGCCAGAGACGTTCCTCGTGCGGATCGACGAGTTCTTCGACGAGGTCGAACTGGCGATGCTCGCACCCTGGGCCGCAACCGGCCCGCGGGATCTGGCCTTGGGCGAAAGCCTGCGGCGGCTGACCCGCGAACGCGACCGGTATTTTGCGGCGCTGGAAAGCCTGCGCATTCCCGTTTTCATCGCGACCGACAGCGGCCAGCTTGTCACCGCCAATCAGGCGGCGCTGCAGGCCTTTCTCGATCTGTCCGAGGCGGGCGCGCTGACCTATCGTCTGGCCCTGCAGCCGCACCGGGTCGAGCTGCAGGCCATCGTCGACGAGATCCTGCAGACCACCGGCAGCCAGTGGGACGCGATCTGGATGCAGACCCGCAGCAAGGGCCGCTGCTGTTTCGACATCCGGGTTCGCGTGGTCGAGGACGCCTCGCACAAGTTCGAAAGCTGGCAGATCATCCTGATGCACGACGTGACCGAACACCATCAGGCCGTGCGCGCCGCGCGCGACGCCGAACGCACGATGTCGCTGTTTCTGGCCGCCATGGCCCACGAGATCCGCGGCCCGCTGCACAGTGTCCTCGGCGCCGCCGGTCTGCTGAAGGGCGCCGACCCCGAGGAAAGCGAAAAGCTGGTCGAACTGCTGGACAGTTCGGCGCGGTCGCTGAACACGACGCTCGAAAATGTGCTGAACTTCTCGCGGTTCGAACATCAGGCGCCGCAGCCGCGCCCCGATACCGTCGATCTGCGGGCGGCCCTTGGCGATCTGCGCCAGGTCAAGGGCATCCTTGCCCGCCAGCAGGGCGTGCCGCTGCGCCTTGAGATCGCGCCCGAGGTGCCGGCTCTGGTGCGGCTCGACTGGTCGATGACCCAGCAGGTGCTGAGCAATCTGGTGCAGAATGCGCTGCGCCACGACGACGGGCGCGGGGTCACGATCAGCCTTGAGACCGACGCAGGCGCGCTGGTCTTTTGCATTGCCGATCACGGGCCGGGCCTGTCCGACGAGATCTGCGCCCTGCTGAGCAGCGTCCCCGCCGAACTGCGGCCGCGCGCGACAGCGAAGGACGGCGCCGGGCTTGGCCTTGCCATCGCGCAGCGGATGACGCTGGCGCTTGGCGGCAGCATCAAGGCCCTCGATGCCGACGAGGGCGCGACCATCGAGGTCCGCCTGCCCCTCGTCGCGACCGAGGCCACCGAGCCGCCGCGGCGCTCCGCGCCGCTCGACCGCCGGCTCGACCAGAGCTGCCTGCTGGTCGATGACGATCCGATCAATGCGCTGGTCACCATCGCCATGCTCGAACGCCTCGGCCTTTCGGTCGATCATGCCCACAGCATCGGTCAGGCGCAGGCGCTTTGCCTGGCCGCCTCGCAAAGCTATGACCTGTTCATCCTCGATTATCGTCTGCCCGACGGCACCGGGGCCGACCTTGCCCGCCAGCTTCGCCGCGATCCCGCGCTGCGCGACGCGCCGATCCTGCTGCTCAGCGCGAATGTCGACTGGGTCCGGCAATCGCCCGAGGATGTCGGCCTGTTCACCGCGCTGCTCGACAAGCCGCTCGATGCCCGAGCGCTGGCCCGCGCCATCCAGGGGGCGACCCGGCCGCCCGCCGGGCTGCTCGACGGGCTGTCACCGGCGGTTCAGCGCAAGATGGCCGCGGCCTTCACCGAAAGCTGGTCGGCGTTCCGCCCCCTGCTGAGCAATGCCAGCCCCGATGGCCCGGACGCCGCGATTGCCGGACATGCCCACAAGCTGGTCAGCGGCGCCAAGATTTTCGGTCTGGCCGAGATCGCTGCGGCGCTGCAACGGCTTGAGGGCGTGCATTCGGACCCCGCCGCGGATGCCGCATTGCGGGCCGCGGCCCATGGCGCGGCGCTGGCCTGCACCTTGCCGGCCGACTGGGCCGACCGGCTCGAAGGCGCCCCCCTGACATGACCGAAGCCGCCGAAATCCTGCTCGTGGACGACGATGTGCTGATCCAGCTCATGGTCGAGGATGTGGTGACCCAATTGGGCCACCGCTTCACCTGCGCGGGCGATGGCGCCTCGGCGCGCGAGGCGCTGACCGCCGGGCATTTCGATCTGGTCATCCTCGACCGGCGTCTGCCAGACACCGATGGGCTGCTGCTGGCGCAGGCGATCCAGGCCGAGGCGAAATCGCCCTTCATCGTGCTGTCGAGCCTTGGCTCGCCCGACGATCAGGTGCTGGGCCTCGGGCTTGGCGCGCTCGATTACATCTGCAAGCCGGTCGAACCCGCGGTGCTGCGCGCCCGTATCGAACGGCACGTCGCGGTGCGGCGGGCGCCGAGCGACGAGGCAATCGTCGCCGTCGGTTCCAGATTGCGGCTGAACGTCCTGACCCGGCGGCTGTCGGTCGCCGGGCGGACCGAGGTGCTGTCGCCGGCCGAAACCCGGCTTCTGGTCTGCCTGATCCGCGCGCTTGGCCAGCCGCTCGACCGGGCCGGGATGAGCATGGCGATCTGCGGCCGCGAATGGGTCTATGGCGACCGCACGGTCGATGTCCTCGTTTCGCGGCTGCGCCGCCGGCTGCGCGGCAGCAAGTGCGGGATCGTCACCGTGCATGGCATCGGCTATATCCTGACCGAGGATGAGCCGGCGGATTAGACCTCAGGGACGCGCCAGCACGTAATCCGGGCGGATCCCCGACCCCGCGATGGCCGCTTGCGCGTCGTGACCGGCAAAGAACCCGTAGCCCGCGATCAGCGCCGATCCGATCCCGGCGGTCTGCGCGCCAAGGATATCGGTGTGCAGGCTGTCGCCGACCATCACGATGCGTTCGGGCGGAACATCCGGGCCAAGGCGGCGGAACGCCAGATCATAGATATTGCCATAGGGCTTGCCGAAGAACTCGGGCACCACGCCCAGTATCTCTGCCACGCGGTGGGCATAAAACCCCGGCTCGATGGAAAACCCGGCCTCGCAGGGCGCAACGATATCGGGATTGCCGACCAGCACCGGGCGCGGACGGGCGATCAACGCGGCCTCCAGCATCTGTTGTCGGCGCGCCGTCCAGACCCCGCTGCCGACCAGCAGAAACCCCTCGACCGCCGCATAGGCGGCCGGATCGTCCTGAAGATAGGTGACGTCGAGCGCTTCGAGATCCGCGAGCCCGACCTCGGGGTTGGCCATGATCCCCCAGGACAGACGCGGCCAGCCCGCCATTCCCGCCAGCAACGCGGCGCGGCTGCTGATCACGTCCTCTGGCGCGAAGTCATAGCCGAGGCGGGCATATTTCGCGACCAGCGTCGCCTGCGGCAGGCCCGCGGCATTCGACACGACCATGACCCGCTTGCCGCGGGCGCGCAGCCCGGCAATCCGGTCGGCCACCCCCGGAATGGCCGTTTCGCCGATGTTCAGCACCCCGAAGGCATCGAGCAGGAAGGCGTCGAAATGCCCGGCAATGTCGTCGAGCGTCTCGGCCGCGATGCAGGCCCCGGGCCGTCCGGCGGGCGGCAGGCGGTGGCGCACCGCCTCATAGGCCGCAAAGGCCGCACCAGTCGTCTGCGGGATTGCCGCTGCATGGCCGAGGCCACTGTCCGACCCGGTCCGGGTCATGTCGGCGTCTTTCACGGGCGCGCTCCTTCTGTCGTCCCCGGCGGTATCGTCCGCGCGGGCCACGGGGTCAATGGCAGCGCGCGCCGCGGGACCGGCCATCAGGGAACTGTCGAAAGCTGGAACCAGGTATCGAGGAATTTCGATTTCTTCAGCCCGTCCCGAAATGCCAGCAGCTCGGGGCCAAGCGCGATTTCCTGCAGGTTGAGGTTATAGGCAGACTGGCCCAGATCGCAGCTGACGGCGGGGGCGGGAAACGGACGGTCGAGCAGGACCTCAAGCTGGCCTGCCGCCGCATCGGGAAACCGCGCCTGACCGGGGACAAGGACGGTCCAGGGCGAGGCGATGATATAGTCGCTGGGGCAGATCACCGCGACGCCCGCCGCGTGCAAAGGTGCCGGGTCGATCGCCGACCATGGCACGTTATAGGCGATGTCGATCCGGCCCGCCGCGATGGCCGCGACCAGATCGCGGGGATGGGCGAACACCTGCCCCTCGGTCAACCCGATGGCGCGGGCGATGCGCCAGAACAGCGGCGAGCGTTCGGAATCCTGCGTGGCAAAGACATAGGACAGCGCGTCGATCCCGATATTGACCACCCCGACCCGGCCACGGAACCGGTCCGGGTCGCGTTCGAGGGTCGAGATCAGTTCGCGCCGCGTCGTCGGTGGCGCCTCGGACCCGAAGGCCCCGGGCCGGACCAGCATCAGCGCGGGGTCGAGCCCGAGCTTGAAGATCTCGCCACGCCAATGGGCATCGGCGGCAAGGTCGCGCCGCCGCACCACATCGGGCAGCGCCAGAAGATAGCCCTCGTTGGCCAGAAGCACGCTCAGATCCGGGGCATCGAGCACCACAAGATCGGCCTTGTTGCCGCCCGCAACCATGCCGATCACCCGCGAGGTCGCGTCGCTGGCAAACATCGGCAGCAGGCGAAAGCCCTCGGCCAGTGCCGGGATATGAAAGCTGTCGGCGTGGACGGCGTTGAAGGGAACGACCAGCGTCGGCTCGCCCGCAGCCCCCTGCGCGGCGGCGGGACGGGCCGCACCGAACGGCAGCGCCAGCATCAGGCCCAAGGCAATAAGCGACAGGACCTGACCGGAAAGCCCCGCCCCATCGGGCAGGACCGGCAGGCTGATCCGGGCGGTCAGCCCGCGGTTCGCATTCGATTGCAGCGTGATGTCGCCGCCGCTGGCGCGCGCCACCTTGCGGGCAATCGACAGGCCAAGCCCGGTTCCCCGCTGCCCGGCCGACGTGCTGTAGAACCGCTCGAACACCACCTCGCGCAGCGCGGGCGGAATGCCCGGGCCGCGGTCCGAGACGCAGATCGTCACCATGCCCGCCGCGCGCGCCAGCGCGATCCGCACCGGGCCGTCGGCGGCATGGGTCAGGGCGTTTTCGACCACGTTGACCAGCATTTCGCGCAACGACAGCGGATCGGCCAGAACCCGCAGCCGGGCGAGCTCGGGGCCTGCGTCAACCGTGATCTCGCGGCCCTCCTGCAACGCCATGCGCTCGGCGATCTCGACCGCCAGGTCGGCGACGGCGACCGGCGCCTTGGCCTTGGTCTCTAACCTGTGCAGCACCGTGGCGTCGCCAAGCAAACGGTTCGCGAGCGAGCCGGCCGACTTGGCGTTCTGCAAGATCCGCTCCAGCCGCCGCCGCACGCCCGGATCGTCGCATTCATCGAGCGCCACCTCGGCCTGCGACCGGATCGCGGCGAGCGGCGTGCGAAGCTGATGCGCGGCATCCGCGATGACGGATTTCAACCCGTCGAGCGTTGCGGCAAGCCGGTGCATGAAATCGTTGAACCCGGCGAACAGGGTCTGCACCTCGGCCGGGGCCGGGTTGTCGAGCGGGGTCAGGTTCTCGGACGAGCGCGCCCGGATCGAGCTTTCGATCTGGCGCAAGGGCGCCAGGCTGGTCGCCACCGCGATCACGATCAGCCCGAAGGCCGCGACCGCCAGCACGATGACCGGAATGATCGCGTTGCGCGTCAGGGTGCGGGCCAGATCGACCCGCGCCTCGCGGGTCTCGCCCACCATGATTGTGACCCAGCCCGACGAGGCCAGCCCCGCCCGATACCGGCTGACAACCGCCAGCCGCACCGCCTGCCCGCGATAGCTGCTGTCGATCACCTGCGTGCCGCCGCGCGAGGGCAACGGCACCTCGAGTCCCAGCGTCGGCGAGCCGGTCACAAGGCGGCCGTGGTGATCGACGACGCGATAGAACACCCGGTTCAGCCGCGAGGTGCCAAGGATCGCGAAGGCCGAAAACGGGATGTCGACCGACACCGCATCGCCGTCGAATTCGAGCGTGTCGGCAATCGAATAGGCGGAGGCCACCAGCACATTGTCGAACGCGCGGTCGGCGGCGCGCAGGGCAAAGCGGTCGGCGACCAGCAGCAGCACGAGGACCGCGAGCAGCAGGAACAGCAACGCGCCGGTCAGCAGCCGGATACGGATCGAGCCGGCCCAGGCGCGCCCGATGCGCAGGTGCCAGCCCGTGCCCGGCCCTGCGGTTTCAGGCTCAGCCGAGGTAATAGCCGACCCCCCGCTGGGTCTGGATGCCGACGCTCGACCCCGACAGCTTGCGGCGCAGGCGCGAGACCAGCAATTCGACCGCATTGCTCGACCCCTGATCCTCGAACCCGAACAGCCGCACGACCAGACTGTCCTTGCTGACCACGCGCGCGCCCGCCGCGACCAGCGTCGCCAGCACCTCGAACTCCCGCTTGCCGAGTTCGAGGGGCGCGCCGCCCAGCGTCGCCGAGCGATGCGACAGGTTCAGCCGCAGATCGCCGAAGGCGACGACCGGCTGCGCCTCGCCCAGACGCCGCCGGGCCAGCGCATCGATCCGCGCCTCAAGCTCGCGCAGATCGAAGGGCTTGACCAGATAATCGTCGGCGCCAAGGCCGAACAGGCTGATCTTGTCGCCGATCTGCGACCGCGCGGTCAGGATCAGCACCGGCGTCTTGATGCCCGCCGCGCGCATCTGGCGAATGATCTCGAACCCGCTCTGCCCCGGCAGATTGACGTCGAGCACGATGATGTCGAGCGTCTCGTCCAGCGCCGCCTCGGCCCCCGCCGCGCCATCGGCCTGATGCTGCAGATCGCAGCCACGCCGCCGCAGACGCGACAGGATCGCATCGGCAATATCCTCGTCGTCCTCGACCAGCAGCACGCGCATGGCGTTTGACCCCTCCCCCAACCGGCCCCCCGCCGGCGCGGGCTCCGACGATAGCCGGGCCTTGCATCTTTGCAAGTGGCTGAGGACAAATGGCCTTCGGCCCGCGCATTGCTGCAGGTGCAAAGCGGGGTGACAGAATTATGACAGCGAATGTCGCTATGGTCCTGCTTCAGCGGCCCCGCAGAGGAGGCGGGGCCGATCGGGAGGAGATACGATGAAGACCCAATTCCTGTTCACGCTCGGCCTGTGCGCATTTGCCGGGAGCCTGCTTGCCACCGCCCCGGCCCGGGCCGAGGACTGCCCGCAGACCGGGCAGCTCGACTATGGCTATTGCGATGCCGATGGCGATCTGACCGCCGATGCGCCGAGCGACCCCAAGGACTGGCGCGACCCCTCGACCCTGGTCTGGTCCTATACCCCGGTCGAGGACCCGGCGGTCTATGCCAACCTGTTCCAGCCCTTCACCGAACATCTGAAGGAATGCCTCGGCAAGAATATCGTCTATTATCCGGTGCAGTCGAATACCGCGCAGATCGAGGCGATGCGCTCGGGCCGGCTGCATTTCGCAGGCTTCTCCTCGGGGCCGACCGGCTTTGCGGTGAACCTTGCCGGGGCCGTGCCCTTTGCCGCCAAGGGCAGTGCCGAAGGTGTGCAGGGCTATCACCTGATTGCCATCGTGCGGGCGGATTCGCCCTATCAGACGCTGTCTGACCTCGCCGGCCACCGCGTCGCCCATACCTCGGCCTCGTCGAACTCGGGCAACCTTGCGCCGCGGGCGCTGTTTCCCGATCAGGGGCTGACCCCGGACGCGGATTACGAGCCGCTGATGTCGGGCGGCCACGACAAGTCGGTCCTTGGCGTCGGGGCGGGCGACTATGACATGGCGCCGGTCGCCTCGGACGTCTTCACCCGGATGGCGGCGCGCGGCGACGTCAACGCCGACGATTACCGCATCCTCTATACCTCCGAGGTCTTCCCGACCTCGTCCTTCGCCTATGCCCACGATCTGGCACCCGACCTGGCCGCCAAGGTGAAGGAATGCTTCTTCAACTTCACCTTCACCGACGAGATGCAGGTGGAACTGGAAGGCGACGACCGTTTCGTGCCGATCACCTACCTGAAGGACTGGGCGCCGATCCGCGCCGTCGCCGAGGCGGCCGGCACGCCCTATAACCGCGCGGTCTACGAAACCCAGCAAAAGAAGTAACCGGAACGGCCCGTCCCACCGTTCCGATCCGGGCGGCGCAGCTTCCCGATTTCCTGCGCCGCCCCCCTTTTTCCGCCCATCCCCCGCCAATCCCTGCGAGGTCCCCATGACCCCCGACACCATGGCGCCGCCGCCCGCGGCGATCCTGCGCTTTGACCGGCTCGTCAAGGCCTATGAGCCCGGCAAGCCGGTCCTCGACGGCATCACGCTCGACATCACCCGGCCCGGCATCGTCGCGATCATCGGCCCCTCGGGCACCGGCAAATCGACCCTGATCCGCTGCGTCAACCGGCTGACCGACCCGACCGGCGGGCGGATCCTGCTGGAGGGGGAAGACATCACCACCGTCCGTGGCAGCAACCTGCGCCGGGTCCGGCGCCGGATCGGGATGGTGTTTCAGGAATACAACCTCGTCGAACGGCTGAGCGTGATCGAAAACGTGCTGTCGGGCAGGCTCGGCTACATGCCGTTTTTCAAGGTGCTGCTGCGCCGCTACAGCGACGAGGACATCGCCCGGGCCTTCGAGCTGCTCGAAGCGGTCGGGCTCGACCCCGCCTTCGCCAACCGCCGCGCCAGCCAGCTTTCGGGCGGTCAGCGCCAGCGCGTCGGCATTGCCCGCGCGATCATGCAAAACCCCTCGCTGGTGCTGGCGGACGAGCCTACATCCTCGCTCGATCCGCGCACCTCGGTCGAGATCATGGAACTGATGGTCGAGATCGGCCGCAAGCGCGACATCCCGATCCTGATCAACATGCACGACGTCGGGCTCGCGCGGCGCTATGCCGACCGGATCATCGGCATGGACCGCGGCAAGGTCGTCTTCGACGGTCCGCCCGAGGACATCACGGCCGATCACCTGAACCGGATCTATGGCGGCGAGGGCTGGCAATGAGCCGACCCGCCCTGCACCGGCAGGCCTTTCCCCCGAACCGCGGCAAACAGGCGATCCTGTCGGCGCTGATCGTCTATCTGGTCTATGCCGTCCTCGCGCTCGACGTCAGCATGGCGCGCATCGTCACCGGCATCGGCAATGCCGCGCATTTCTTCGACCGCATGTTTCCCCCCAATACCGATCCCTCGAAGCTGGCGCTGATCTGGGACGGGATGAAACAAAGCCTGCAGATCGCGATCCTGTCGACCGTGGTCGGGCTGTCGCTGTCGCTGCCCATTGGCCTGATCTCGGCGCGCAATATCGCGCCCGCCTGGCTCGGCGGGCCGGCGCGGGTTCTGGTCATGATCTGCCGGTCGTTCCATCCGCTGATCGTGGCGATCCTGTTCGTCAAGGCGGTGGGCTTCGGGGTGCTGGCGGGCGCGCTGGCGCTGGTCGTTGCCACCGTCGGCTTTGTCGCCAAGCTGTTTGCCGAGATCGTCGAGGAAATCAGCCCGAAACAGGTCGAGGCGGTGCGCGCCACCGGGGCCTCGACCCTGTCGGTGCTGCTGATCGGGGTGCTCCCGCAGGTGCTGCCGCGCTTTGCCGGGTTGTCGGCCTATCAGCTCGATTCGAACCTGCGCAACTCGACCATCGTCGGCATCGTTGGCGGCGGCGGCATCGGCGCGATGCTGTTCACCGCCAGCCAGCGGTTCGACTATGACGTCGTGCTGACCATCATCCTGATCATCATCGCCACGATCATGACATTGGAATTCGTCACCGCCCGCATCCGAAAGATCCTGCTATGAGCGACATCCCCCTGTCCGCCGCCCCGTCCGCGGCGCAGCACTGGAAGCGCCACTCGCCGCTGCAATCGGCGCTGCGCACCGGCATCACGGTCGTCATCGTCGCCGCCGTGGTCTGGTCGCTGCGCACCATCGAGATCATCCCCGAGTTCCTGTACGACGCCCCGGCGCAGACCATGGACCTGTTCGCGCGGATGTGGCCGCTCGACTGGGCGTTCTTTCCGACCGACATCTTCCCGGCGCTGATCGAGACCATCAACATCGCGGCCCTTGGCACGGTGCTGGCCATCGTCATGGCGCTGCCGCTGTCGTTTCTGGCCGCGCGCAACGTCACCCGCAGCCCGGTCGCGCGCTGGATCGCGCAGTTCCTGTTCGTCAGCTCGCGGTCGGTCAATTCGCTGATCTGGGCGCTGCTGTTCGTGGCGATCTTCGGCCCCGGCGCGCTGGCCGGCGTGCTGTCGATCGCCTTCCGCTCCATCGGGTTCGTCGGCCGGCTGTTCGGCGAGGCGGTCGAGGATGCCCACCCCGGCCCGGTCGAGGCGCTGACCGCCGCCGGGGCCGGAACGATGAGTGTTCTGGTCAAGGGCTACTGGCCGCAGGTGCAGCCGGCGTTCTGGTCGATCGTGCTGCTGCGCTGGGACATCAACGTGCGCGAATCCGCGGTTCTGGGGCTGGTGGGCGCCGGCGGCATCGGCGTCGCGCTCGATGCCGCGATCAGCAACCTCTACTGGGATCAGGCGGGGCTGGTGCTGCTGACCATCTTCGGCGTGGTCTGGATCTCGGAATTCGTGACCTCGCGGGTGCGTGCCCGGATCATCTGATCCAGGGCACGCACCGGCGTCACGCCACGTCCATGAAGGCCGCGGCGATCAGCGCCCGGGTATAGGCGGCGTCTGGCGCGCTCAGAACCTGATCGACGGGACCTTCCTCGACCAGAGTGCCGTCCTTCATCACCAGAACCCGGTCGGCGACCGCCCGCACCGCCGCCAGATCGTGGCTGACAAAGACATAGGACATGCCGTGGCGCTGCTGCAGATCGCGCAGAAGGTCGATCACCTGTTTCTGCACCATCCGGTCCAGCGCCGAGGTCGGTTCGTCCAGGATCAGCAGCCGCGGCTTCAGGATCAGCGCGCGGGCAATCGCGATGCGCTGCCGCTGCCCGCCCGAGAATTCGTGGATATAGCGGTGCCGCGTCTCGGGCGGCAGGCCGACCTCGCGCAGCGCCAGCACCGCCTGTTCGTCGCGATCCCGCGCGCTTTGCGCCGGGCGATGGACGCGCAGCCCCTCGGTCACGATCTGTCCCGCCGTCATGTGCGGGCTGAGCGCGCCGAACGGGTCCTGAAACACCACCTGGATCCGTGACCGGAACGGCCGCAGCGCCCGCGGCGACAACCCGTCAAGCCGCTGGCCTTCAAAGCTGATCTCGCCCTCGGCATCGACCAGGCGCAGGATCGCGCGGGCAAGCGTCGATTTCCCCGACCCGCTTTCGCCGACGATGCCCAATGTCTCGCCCTGCCGGACGGTCAGATCGAGGCCATGCAGCACCTCGATCCGCCGCCGGCCGGTCGAAAAGCTGACGCGCAGCCCCCGCGCGGTCAGCAGCGGTTCGGCATCCGCGGCCACCGGGATCTTGCGGCCCCGAGGCGCGGCATCGAGCAGCGCGCGGGTATAGGGATGCTGCGGCCGTTCGAATATCGCCCCGACCGTGCCGGTTTCGACCACCTCGCCGCGGTGCATGACATAGACCCGGTCGGCAATGTGGCGCACCAGCCCGAGGTCATGGGTGATGAAGATCACGCCCATGCCGTTCTTGCGCTGCAGCTCGGCGATCAGCGCAATGATCTCGGCCTGGATCGTGACGTCGAGCGCGGTCGTCGGCTCGTCCGCGATCAGCAGCGAGGGGTTGTTGGCGAGCGCCATGGCGATCATCACGCGCTGGCGCTGGCCGCCCGACAGCTCGTGGGGATAGGCCCGCATCTGCCGCTCGGGGTCGGGCATATGGACCTGCCGCAGCATCTCCAGCGCGCGGGCGCGGGCGGCGCGGCGGCCGACCCGGCGATGGCGCAGGATCGGCTCCATGATCTGCTCGCCGATCCGGTAGAGCGGATCGAGCGAGGTCATCGGTTCCTGAAAGATCATCGAGATCTCGGCCCCGCGCAGCGTGCGCAGCGCCTGCGGGTTCAGCCGCAACAGGTCGTCGCCGCGAAAGGCGATGCGCCCGGTGGCACGGCCGTTGTGCGGCAACAGCCCCATGGCGGCGATCATCGACTGGCTCTTGCCAGAGCCGGATTCGCCGACGATTGCCACCGTCTCGCCCGGTTCGATCCGGAACGAGACGTCGCGCACGGCGCAGGTCTCGCCCCCGTCGGTCGCATAATGGACCGACAATGCCTCGACGCTCAGCAGCGGTGTGTGATGGTCTGCGGTCATGTCAGGCGTCCCGGGGGTCAAGTGCATCGCGCAGCCCGTCGCCAAGAAAGTTCAGCGCAAACAGCGTCGAGGTCAGAAACAGCGAGGGGAAGATCAGCATCCAGATCGCCGAGGGCATGGCACGCGCGCCCTGCGCGATCAGGATGCCCCAGCTCGACATCGGCTCCTGCACCCCGAAGCCGAGATAGGACAGGAAGCTTTCCAGAATGATCACGTTCGGCACCAGCAGCGTCATGAAAACGATCACCGGGCCCAGCAGGTTCGGCACGATATGACGAAACAGGATCTGGAACCAGCTGACGCCCAAGGCCTCGGCCGCGGCAACGAACTCGCGCCGGCGCAGCGACAGCGTCTGCCCCCGCACGATCCGCGCCATGTCGAGCCACAGCACCGCCCCGACGGCCACGAACATCAGCAGGAAATTGCGGCCGAAGAACACGACCAGCATGATGACAAAGAAGATGAAGGGCAGCGAATAGAGCACATCGACAATGCGCATCATGATCTGGTCGACCCGGCCGCCGGCAAACCCCGAGATCGCGCCATAGAGAACGCCGATCACCATGGCGACAAGCCCGGCCAGAAACCCGATGGACAGCGAGATCCGCCCCGCGATCAGCGTCCGCGCCAGCAGGTCGCGGCCGGTCGCATCGGTGCCGAACAGGAAATGGTGGCGTTCGATCCGGGCCGTCAGCACCGCCTCGGTCTGCGAGGTCGGATCGAGGGTGCTGTTCTCCAGCATGTCCGAGCGGTCGAAATAGCGCGCCGCCCGCGGATCGACGCCGCGCGTCGATTGCAGATGCGCCGTGACCCGATCGCCCGTCTGCGCCCAGTCCACCAGATCGAGCCGCGCGCGGCCGGCCGCGGCCTCGATCGCGGGGCCGATCATCTCGGGGCGGGGATAGGCCGACAGGCTCGCCGGGACGCGGGTATAGCCCTGAAAGATCTTGTCATAGCTGTTGGGGACCAGCATCGGGCCGAAGGTGCAGGCCAGCACCATGAGGCAGAGATAGACGAGACTGCCCATGGCAAGGCTGTTCTTGCGCAGCCGCTGCCAGGCCTTGGCCCAGAACGACCTCGCCTGCCCCTCTGTGTCCGCGGGAACGGGGGCGGGGGCGGAGACGGGGATTTCAGTCATAGCGCACCCTCGGATCGACGAGCGTATAGGCAATGTCGACGATCAGGTTGAACAGGATGGTGAACACGGCCAGCACGACGACGGCCCCCATCACCACGGTGTAGTCGCGGTTGAGCGCCGCATCGACGAAATAGCGGCCAATGCCCGGGATCGAGAACACCGTCTCGACCACGACCGATCCCGTCATCAGCGCGGCTGCGGCGGGTCCGGCATAGGACACGACGGGCAAAAGCGCGGATCGCAGCGCATGGCGCCCGACCACGGCAGCCTCCGACAGGCCCATGGCGCGGGCGGTTCGGATGTGGTGGGTGTGCAGCGCCTCGATCATCGAACTTCGCATCAGCCGCGCAACGACGGCAAGCTGCGGCAGCATCAGGCAGATCACCGGGCCGATCAGGTTGTGGAAGGCACCGTCGTTCCAGCCGCCGACCGGCAGCCAGTTGAGCCCCAGCGCGAACACCAGCTGAAACAGCGGCGCCACCACGAAGGTGGGGATCGTGCTGCCCGCGGTGGCAAAGCCCACCACCGCACGGTCGGCCCAGCCGTCGCGATAGAGCGCCGCGATCACGCCCATGGCGCCGCCGAGGATCAGCGCCAGCAACAGCGCCAAGCCGCCGATGCGGATCGACACCGGCAGGCCGGCATGCAGCAGTTCGGCCACGCTGAATTCGGGCATGGTAAAGCTCGGCCCCAGATCGCCGTGCAGCAGGTTCTTCAGATAGATCCCGTATTGCTGCACCAGCGGCAGATCCAGATGATAGGTGCGCTCCAGATTGGCCCGGATCACCGGGTCGAGCGCGCGTTCCTGATCGAACGGACCGCCCGGCGCGATGCGGATCATGAAAAACGACAGCGTGACAACGACGAAAAGCGTGGGAACGGCCGTCATCATTCGCCAGAAGGCATAGCGGAGCATGGGGAACCTCGGCCTGAAGGGCCCCGGCCCGGGCAACGGACCGGGGCCGGGACTGTGCTACTTGATGCTGAGGAAGCGGGTCGGATGCACATCCATCACATTGTCGCCCCAGCCGCCGACGCGATCCGAGACGAGGTTGTGATAGCTGTAGAACATCAGCGGCACGACGCAGAGATCGCGCGCCACACCGATTGCCTCGGCATCGTGCAGATCGCCCATCCGTTTCGCCGGATCGGTCTCGAGCGCCGCCTTTTCGAGCAGCGCATCGAAATCGCCATCGGAATACAGGGTCGTGTTGTTGCCGGTGCCGGTTTTGCACAGCGCGAGAAAGTTCTCGGGGTCGACATAATCGGCAAACCAGGCCGCGCGGGCCAGGTCATAGTCGCCCTTCTGTTCCAGATAGCCATAATGCGACTTGGTATCGAGGTTGACGAGGCTGACCTCGATCCCGAACGGCGCCAGCATCTCCTGCACCGCGACGGCGGTGTTGGCGTTGTTGTCCGAGGTGTTGAACCGCAATTCCAGCGCCAGCGGATGATCGGGGCCGATGCCAAGCCCGGTCAGGATCGCCTCGGCCTGTTCCTCGCGGTCGATCTGGGACATGCCGGCATAGTCGAGAGCGGCACTTTCATAACCGTCGATGCCGGGCGGCACGAAGGAATAGGCCGGCAGCATCGTGTCCTGCCAGACCTTCTCGGCCAGGAAATCGCGGTCGATCAGCATCGAGATCGCCTGCCGCAGCGCGACCTCGTCCCAGGGCGCCTTGTCGATCTTGAAGCCATAGTAATAGGTGCCGAGCGTCGGCCCGACGCGAAGCTGGTCGCCGAACTTCGCCTGCAGGTCGGCGGTCTGCTCGGTCGGGAAGTCGCGGTTGACGTCAAGCTCGCCGGCTTCGAACCGCTTGACCGCGGCCGAGGCGTCGGCGGTCGGGTAATAGTTCACCGTGTCGATGCTGACGTTCGCGGCATCATAGAACTCGGGGTTGCGGGTCAGGGTGATGTGGTCGTTCGGGACGAAGTCGCCCAGCACATAGGCCCCGTTCGACACCAGATTGCCGGGCTTGGTAAAGGCCGCGCCGAACGCCTCGACATTCGCCTTCTGCACCGGATAGGTCGACTGATGCGTCAGCATCTGCAGGAAATAGGGCGTCGGGCCGTTCAGCGTGACCTCGAGCGTCAGATCGTCGATGGCGCGGATCCCCAGATCCTCGGGCGGCAGCGTGCCTGCGGTAATCGCCTCGGCGTTCTTCACCGGCGCCAGCATATAGGCGTATTCGGCGGCGGTCTCGGGCGTCACCACCCGGCGCCAGGAATAGACGAAATCCGCGGCCGTCACCGGGCTGCCATCCGACCACTTGCCATCGGCGCGCAGCGTGAAGGTATAGCTCAGACCATCGTCGCTGACGCGCCAGCTTGCGGCGGCGTCGGGGATCAGTTTGGCGTCGGGGTCAAGCCCCATGAGGCCGCTGAACAGATCGCGCATTAGGTTCGCCTCGGCCAGGGTCGAGGTGCGGTGCGGATCGAGGGATTCAGGATCGTCGAGGTTGCCGCGGTTCAGCACGGTTTCGGCCATGCCGGCCAGCGGCAGGGTCAGGACCGCCACAAGGGCGATGCCGGACAGCGGAAGCCTTAGATGGTGATGTCTCATGTCTTGGTCCTTTGGGTTCTGGACGGCGCTGCGTCCGGGATGCGGGGGGCCTGGGGGTCGGGCGGCGGGGCGCTGGCCTTGGCGCGCGACGCGCCACGCGGCGAAAGATCTTCGGTGGCGCGGACGACGGCGTCGATGATGCCGGGTTCGGTCCCCGAATGACCGGCGTCGGGCACGACGCGCAGCACCGCATGGGGCAGCGCGCGGGCCAGACGATGCGCGCCGATCATCGGCGTCACGAGGTCATAGCGCCCCTGCACCAGCCGGACCGGAATGCCCGACAGCCGCGGCGCCTGTTTCAACAGCCAGTCCGCCTCCGGGAAAAAGCCGCGATTGACGAAATAGTGGCATTCGAGCCGGGCAAGCGCGACCGCGACCTCGGGCGTCTCGAAATCGTCCTCGCGGGCGGGATCGGGCAGCAGCGACAGCGCTGCCCCCTCCCACCGGCTCCAGGCGCGGGCGCAGGTCAGCCGCTCTTCGGGGTCCGGGCCGAACAGGCGCCGATGATAGGCCGCCAGCATGTCGCCGCGTTCGGCGGGCGGGATCGGCGCGGCAAAGGCCGCGAAGACTTCGGGCAGGATCAGCGAGGCACCGGACTGATAGAACCAGCGCAACTCCTCCTCGCTCATCAGGAAGATGCCGCGCAGGATCAGCTCCGACACCGCCTCGGGGTGGCTTTCGGCATAGGCGAGGCCGAGCGTCGAGCCCCAGGACCCGCCCATCACCTGCCAGCGCTCGATCCCAAGCAGGCGGCGCAGCGCCTCGATGTCGGCCACGAGGTGCCATGTCGTGTTGTCCGCGATCCCGGCATGGGGTTCGGACCGGCCGCATCCGCGCTGATCGAACAGGACGATCCGATAGGCCGCGGGGTCGTGCAGCCGGCGCATGTAGTCGGCGATGCTGCCGCCCGGGCCGCCGTGCAGGATCAGCGCGGGCTTGCCGTCCGGATTGCCCGCCTCCTGATAATAGATGCGGTGCCGGTCCGAGACCCGGAGCCATCCCTCCCGATAGGGGTCGCAGGGGGGGAACAGGCCGCGCCTTTCCGTCATCCACCCACCCCGGCCAGAACGGGGGCGACGAATTCCTCGTAAAGCATCGCGCCGAGGTCGGGAAAGATCGCGGGATCCTTGGCGCTGGTCTGTTCGCCCTGCGTCATCACCACGACGATGATCGGCCGCCCGTCGGGCCGCAGCCAGCGCAGCATGTCATGCTTGAAATACGAACTTTCGGGGTCTCCGGTCCACAGGTTGTGCCCGGCCTTGCTCCAGACCCTTGTGCCTTCGGGCATCCCGCCGCCGAGGTACTCGGCCAGTTGATAGGCGGGCATCGGGGCGCGGGGATCGCGCCTGTCGCGCAGGAATTCACAGCGTGCCCGGTGCAGCGCCTCGCCCTCCAGCGGCACCTCGCCTTCGAACAACTCCCACATCAGGCGCGCGGCGGCACGCGGGGTCAGCACGTTCAGGTACTGCCCGCCCGCCCCGGCAAATTGCGCCTCGCGGCCATAGCGCATGTCGTCCATCAGCTTCTGGGTGATGTTGCAGCCCTCGAACTCGGCCCAGCCAAGATCGTGGACATAGCGGTTAAGACCCTCGCGCGCCTCGCGCCAGCGGGCAAAAGCCTCGGGCGGCAGCAGCGTGTCGCCGGTGGTGCCGGTCAGCAGGTCGATCACATAGTTCGTCGCGGTGTTCGACGACCACAGGATCATGTCGCGCAGCGCGCGATCAAGATCGGGGTGCATTGCGATCCGCCCCTGCGCGATCTGGTCGAGCGCATGGAGGAGGTGAAAGCTTTTGACGAGGCTGCAGGGATAGCACCGCCAGTCGCCGCGCCAGTCAAAGCCTTCGGGGCGGCCGTCGGGCCCCGCCTCGACGATGACCAGCCCCATGGTGTCGGGGCGAAGCCCCCGGTCGCCGAACTCTGCGCCGATCCGGGACAGCAGCCCGCGGCCGCGGCGGCCCCATTGCGGGGTCTGGGTGAAAAACATCGTCGGTTTCCTGATCGTCCGTTGCCTGCAGCCTTCGATAGCACCGGCAGGGACAATCGGTAAAATTATAAAAATGCTATTTACTATCAGTAAATGGATAGTCAGCCGCTGCGAACCCGCGCTTTGGGCCCCCCGAACAGGGCACGGGTCCGCTGTCACCCGGCGACTTTATGCGGTGCGGCACAGAATTCCCCTGGGTAATCAAAAAATGTATCGTAGGTTTCACATCGCCTCCCAAAGACCACCCAAATGGTCATAGTTCTCGTCAAATATATTCAACCATAAGTAGTATTTGGGGCTTTTCTTTTCGTTAAAAGGATGTAAGGTCAAGTCATGGCGGGTGCCGGACAGGCCACCTGTGTGCGGAATCAGCAATCCCTCGCGGCTGGGCCCTCCCCCTAGCTGCGACGCGCGCCCGTCATGCTTTCAGCACAATGCAAAGCCCGGTGCAGGCGGCGCAACACGGGGGCGCGTGTCAGACGACGGTGCCGAACAGCCACCCCACCAGTGCCGTCGCCAGCATTGCAATCGCCCCCCACAGCGTGACCCGAACCGCCCCGCGCAGCATTCCCGCGCCACCGATCCGAGCACCCGCCGCCCCAAGCGCGACCAGCGCCAGCAGCGTCGCCAGCGAGACCCCCACGAGGATAAAGGAGGCCGGGACCGCCGCCGCCACCAGCAGCGGCAGTGCCGCGCCACCGGCGAAGGTCGCGGCCGAGACGAGGCCGGCCTGAATCGGGTTGGCGGCCAGTTCCGGCGTGATGCCAAGCTCGTCGCGGGTGTGCGCGGTCAGGGCATCGCCCGCCATCAACTCCTCGGCCACCTGCAGGGCCAGACCGGGCGACAGGCCGCGGCCCTGATAGATCAGCGCAAGCTCGGCCAACTCGCCGGCCGGGTTGGCCTTGAGCTCCGCGGTTTCCTTGGCGATGTCGGCGGCTTCGGTATCCGCCTGGCTGCTGACCGAGACATATTCCCCCGCCGCCATCGACATCGCCCCGGCCACCAGCCCGGCGAGGCCCGCCACCATGACAGCCCCCTTGTCGGACGAGGCCGAAGCCACGCCGACAATCAGGCTCGCCGTCGACAGGATGCCGTCGTTTGCCCCCAGCACCCCTGCGCGCAACCATCCGATCCGCGAGACGAGGTGGATTTCCCCATGCGACTTGACCATTGGCTCAGGCTCCTTCGGTGACGGAAAACACGGCCTCGGTCTGACGCCGGACCCATGGCGTCCCGGGCGGGCGTTCGCGGGGGATCGACACCGGGCCAGCCGGCCGGCGTGGCGTGACGATGCGCATCAGCCGGTTGACTGCGCCCTGCGCCAGGGCAGGCGCAACCTGCGGTTCCTCGATGGCCATGGAACGGGTCCTTTCGCGGATGAGGGAACACCGCACCCTACATCGGATGCCGGTCCGAGGGCAGGCCCGTTCCACCGCGACGACCGGCCCTGCGGCCGCGGCTGCGTTCGAGCCTTTCGCCGAAATATCCGGCAAGGAAATCCATGGCGACGCGAATGCGCGGCTCGCTCCGTTCGCAGATTTCCCGCGTCCTGCATGTTTCGGAATCCGGCCGTCAAAAAAAAACAGTGTCCGAGCAAAATCGGCTTGAATCGATATGTCTGCCGCATCAGGGTCCATCGATCCGGATATATTCAGGATGATGCGGTGGTGCGATCTGAAATTGCGGCCCCTGCGGTCGGCTTCGCATTTCAAGCATGAACAGGACTCCGGTCTCCCGGCGGGGCGGGGTTTCCGAAGCCGGACCGTCGCTCCGAGGCATCCGCCTTTATCCTGCCCGGCCTTCCGACAGCCTTGCCCTCGCCGGGGAGCACAGCCATTTTTACGGGCGGCCTTGCGCGATCGGTAATTGGCGCAGGGCCACGACGGAATTGCAAAACGCCCAAAATATCCGCCCGAAAAAGATCAGGGCGCGCGCGGGCGCCAATACCTGAAACCTCGCCGGGCAATTCGGCATTCCCGGCAAAATGCGGAGAGAGTCAGCCGACCGGGTAAAGGCGTCAAAAGACATATTTCGGTCGCATTCTTCCATTCCGTTACGGAACCTGGCACAGTGCAGACAAATTCGGGAAAAACTCCATTTAATTTCTTCTTGCAGCCAATGACCTAATCTGAATTAACACATGCCGGATTTTTTGTGCCTATATTGGTCGAGAACCAGGCGATGGAGTCCGGAAAGGTCCTCCAGCTTCGGTACTCGAGTTCCGCGGAGATCTGTCTGATCGGCGGAACCGTTTCACCCCGAGAGGATCCGTACCATGGCGCGTACCACCGCACATCCCGGCCAGGACCCGAATTACGACCGCTTCCTCGATGCCACCGTCGTCGAAGACGGCAGAGGCACGACCGCGACGGTCCTGTCGATGCTCTGCAGGCTCGATATCGATCCCTGGGGCGAGGCCGCGGGCCTGGCCAGGATGCAGGAAAGTCAGGCGCGGCGAAGACTGGCCGACATGATGTCCCTGTTCGCCGACGCGTCGTTGCCCACGACGGCGCGTGACAAGGTTATCTCGCGGTTGCTGTCCTTTCTGCCCAGACACGCGGCCCTGGCCCCGACGCCGACGCCCTGCCCGTCGCGATAGCGCGCGATGCCCGCGCGCGCAGCGCAGCTTTTCCGGGTCTTCGCAACGGCACTGGTGTATGGTCATATCGGTATGACGGCGCAGCGGACTCCGGATGCGCCGCAGCCCGACAGAGCCGCAGACCGCAACCGCACGGACCATGGAAGAAACAGCAGATGACCGACGAAGACACCCTTTGGGACCTCGAAGAACGCTTCTGGACCGGCGGCGCCGACAGCGCCCGAAGCATGACGGCAAAGAACGCGGTTTTCGTGTTCCCCTATCCCGCCGGAATCCTGCAGGGCGATACGCTCTGGCGGGAAAAGGACGTGGCCCAGCGATGGCGTTCGGTCGAGATGAGCGAGCGGTTCTTTTCCTGCAAGGATGACATCGCGGTTCTGGCCTACAGCGTTTCGGCCGAACGCAATGGCGAGCCGATCTACAACGCGCTTTGCACCTCGACCTATCTGCGCGACGGCGAAACCTGGCTGCGTCTGACACACCAGCAGACCCCGACGGACTGAGCCCGCGCCAGACCGCCCCGCAAGGGCGGCGCTCAAGTGACCGGACGTGTCGGGACCCGTCCGGGTCTCGCGCGCGGCAAGGGCTTGGCCACGCCGTTTCCGGCCGTGGTCGGCCCGCCACCGTGGGGAGAGAATCGCAGGTCTCCGGCTGACCGGCCTCGCACCCCACGCAGTCGCGGTCAGATCCGGCCAATCAGCATCAGGATGACCACCACGAGCAGAACGGTGCCAAGCACGCCGACCCCGGCGTGACCGAAGCCATAGCCATAGCCTCCGAAGCGCCCGCTGAATCCGCCGAGCAGAAAGATGATGAGAATGATGATCAGTATCGTGCCAAGCGTCATGGCGTATCCTTTGAGGTGCTGGTGCCACCGGTCTTTCGGGTGGCCTTGACGGTCGAAGATGGGATGGTCGGGGATTGTCCCCGTGCCAGAGTCCGGGCCGGTGTCCGGGCCGGTGTCCGGGCCGGGGGCGGCGCTGACCGCTATGCGTCGCGGATCGTGTCCTTTACGCCGCCCGCAGTGTTCTGGATCCGGCCTGCGATCTTGTCGGCCTCGCCCTCTGACTCGAGCTTTTCGTTGCCGATCACCTTGGCGATTGCGACCTTGGCCTTGCCCTTGGCGATCTTGGCGGAACCGATAATCCGATCCTTGTCCATGGTATTTCCCCCTTTGCGGAAAAACGCGCCGCCAGACTTCTGGCGGACACGCGGCAGCTAAGCGCATTTGCCCTCCGGTCGCACTGATGCAGGTTGGTGCCGGATGCAGATTGGTCAGGTCGTGATCGACCCCGCACCGGCCGGGACCGCGCGGACGGCAGGTCGCGACGGACCGGCTCCACCTGACAATCCCACCCGTGCTTCAGGCTCGCTTTCCGGTGCGATCCTGATAATCTCGATCATGTTTCCCATGCTTTCCGGCGCGAGCGGACCAGGATGATCACGAACAAGACGAAATATGCGCTGAAAGCGCTGATGGTGCTCGCCGATGAAAAATCCGTTGGCGGCGCCGCCTCCACGATCGAGGAGATCGCGGAGCGGTCGGGGGCGCCGAAACGGTTCCTCGAACATATCCTGCTCGATCTCAAGCGCGCCGGCCTGATCGGCAGCCGACGGGGACGCAACGGAGGCTATGAGCTGATCAAGGACTCCCGCAGCATCTCGCTTGCCGAAATCCTGCGGCTGATCGACGGTCCGCTTGCGCCGTTGCCCTGCCTCTCCCGGCGGGCCTATCAACGCTGCGATGACTGCGAGGACGAGGCCGCCTGCCGGGTGCGCGCCGTGTTCGGCGGGTTCTATGCCACCTATATCCTGATGGTCGAATCGCTGACGCTCGCCGATCTGCAGGAGGATGCGCAGCCGCTGGAACGTTTCGGTCTGACCGGGCCGACCGCCAGCGACTGATGTTCCGGCCCGCCGGTCAGAACGGAAAGAACAGCGGGATGACCAGCACCGCGACCACCGCAAAGATCACGTTCAGCGGCAGCCCGACCTTGACGAAGTCGCGGAACTTGTAGCCGCCCGCGCCATAGACGAAGGTGTTGGTCTGATAGCCGATCGGGGTGGCGAAACTGGCCGAGGCCGCGAACATCACCGCCATGATGAAGGGCCGCGGATCGAACCCGAGTTCGAGGGCCAGCGCGATGACGATGGGTCCGATCAGCACCGCGACCGCGTTGTTCGATACCATCTCGGTCAGGGTCGAGGTCAGCACATAGACCGCCGCCAGAATGGCCAGCGGGCCGACGCCGCCGACCAGCCCGACGACCGTCTTGACGATCACCGCGGCGGTGCCTGTCACCTCCATCCCCAGGCTCATGCCGAGCATCCCGAAGATCAGGAACAGGATGTGCCAGTCGATGGAGTCGAACGCCTCTTCGGGATCGACGCAGCGGGTCATCATCACCACCACCGCCCCGATGACCGCCAGCCCGGCAATCGGCAGCACATTGAACGTGGCCAGCCCCATGACGCCAAGGATCGTGGCAATCGCGATCGGCGCCTTGGTCCGGCGCATCGGCCGTTCGGACGGTGTGGTCAGGTTGACGATCCCGCCATCCTCCATCATCCGCTGGATGCCTTCGGGCGGACCTTCCAGCAGCAGGGTGTCGGCGAATTGCAGGCTCAGGTCCTGCAGGTCCTGCGAGATGTTCTGTTCCTGCCGGTGCACCGCCATCAGATAGACACCGTATTTGCGCCGCAGCTTCAGGTCCCGGATCGGCTTGCCGCGCAGATGCGAATAGGGGCCGACGCTCGCCTCCATGGTAATGGTCTGGTCCGCGGTCACCGGCTCGAACCCGCTGTCGTCCATGTCGCGGAACTCGACGGCGCCGTTTTCCTTCAGGCCCAGGATCTCGCCGGTGTCGGTCTTGATCACCACCCGGTCGCCGGCCTCCAGCGTCATCGCGGCCATGGTGCGCCGCATCGACGTCTCGCCGCGGACCACGTCGAGGATCCGCGCGGCCGCGGTGTTGAACGGCAGTTCCGTCAGCGTCTTGCCAATGTATTTCGATCCATGCGGGATCAGCAGCCGCGCCAGGAACTTGCGCTTGGTGTCCTGCCCGAGGATCGAGGCAAGCGAGGCCCGGTCGGGCAGCAGGTAGCGCCCGGCAAACACCATATAGATCATGCCGACTGTGGCAAAGATCAGCCCCGGCAGCGTCATCTCGAACATCGTGATCATCGGCTGGCCGGCATCGCGCGCGACACTGCTCATCAGAATGTTGGTCGAGGTGCCGACCAGCGTCAGCGTGCCGCCAAAGATCGCCGAGAACGACAGCGGGATCAAAAGCCGCGAGGGGGCGACGCCGACGGAGGCCGAGATCGAGATGATGATCGGCGTCAGCAGGATCACCACCGGCGTGTTGTTCATGAAGGCCGAGGCGGCGATGGTGCCGAACATCATGATCAGGCTCGCCCTCAGATAGGACCCGCGCGCCTGTTTCTTGAGAATGTCGCCGATGATCTCCAGCACGCCGGTGCGCTCGAGCGCCGCCGAGATGATGAACATCATCGCAATGGTGATCGGCGCCGAGGAGCTGAAGACCTTCAGGAAATCCCCGGTCTCGATGATCCCGGTCGCCAGCAGCACCGCCGATGCGCCAAGCGCTGTCACCTCCGGCGGATAGAATTCCTTGAAGAAGCTGACGAAGACAGCGCCAAGCAGCACAAGCACGAAAATCTGTTCGAGGGTCATGAAGCGATCCGGGGTTCGAAATGGCGTCATCCGTGAAATATACGATAATTCCCATCGTGTATAATAGAAAGTGCGGCCTGCCGCTGTCGTCGCCACAAAACCCGGGGCCGCTGACGCCGGTCCGCCCGCCGTCTCGGGACCCAAGGACCCCCGTAGGTTGCGACGCAGGTCGGCCGGGGTCTTTGGCGATGCGCGCACATTCAGTCCCGCGAAAACCGTTTGCGGCCTGCCGCCGGTGCGAGCATGTTGGCCTGCGGCGCGCAACGCCAGACGCCGCCGCCACAAGGCGCAAGCGTCCCTCGCACCCAAGCCCGCATGAAACCGGAGGCCGAACGGCGCCCCGGCAAAATCGCCACATCTTCAAGGGTTTCTTCCGCGCCGAGGTGACCCGGACCTGTCGCAGGCCTAGTATGCCGGGGTCCGGGTCAGGAATCGCTCAGCCAGCCCTCGCGCTCGAAGCCGATCCCGCCGCGGCGCTTTTCCTCCGAAAGTGTACCCCTAACCGCCGCCCCTGTTTCGGCCCGGATGCGTCCAATAATCTTGCCTTATCGGGCGTCAGATCGACCGCCCCCGAAACGCCGCACCGGCACCTTGCCAAGGCCGCGCAGACGGCCATGGCACAGTGACCCCCAGGCCCCCTGCCCTTCCGGAACCGCCCGCCGGACCCTTGCGCACAAACAAAGGGTGCCAGAACCCATCGGCCCGGCACCCCTCGTCTGCGGTTCCTGCGGCCGAGCCGTCGCACCAGGGCGACCGGCCCGGCAAAGGCCCTAGTCTTCCGGATCGAGCCGGACCGCGCCCTTGCTCGCGTTTGCCACCAGGGCTGCATAGGCCCTCAGCGCCCGGCTGACCTTGCGCTTGCGCGGCTTGGCGGGCTTCCAGGCGGCCTTGCCCTTGGCCTCCATCTCGGTGCGGCGCGCGGCCAGTTCTGCGTCCGTCAGCGCCACGTTGATGGTCCGGTTCGGGATGTCGATCTCGATCAGGTCGCCCTCGACCAGCAGGCCGATATTGCCGCCCTCGGCCGCCTCGGGCGAGGCATGCCCAATCGACAGCCCCGAGGTCCCGCCCGAGAACCGCCCGTCGGTGATCAGCGCGCAGGCCTTGCCGAGCTTCATCGACTTCAGATAGCTCGTCGGATACAGCATCTCCTGCATCCCCGGCCCGCCGCGCGGACCTTCATAGCGGATGACCACCACGTCGCCCGCCACGATCTCCTTGCCGAGGATGCGGTTGACTGCCTCTTCCTGGCTTTCGCAGATCTTCGCCGGGCCGCTGAATTTCAGGATGCTGTCGTCGACGCCCGCGGTCTTCACCACGCAGCCTTCCTGCGCGATGTTGCCAAACAGCACGGCAAGCCCGCCGTCCTGGCTGAAGGCATTCTCCTTGCCGCGGATCACCCCGCCCGCGCGGTCGATGTCGAGCTCGCGATAGCGGTTGGCCTGGCTGAACGCCTGCGTGGTGCGCACGCCGCCCGGCGCGGCGCTGTAGAACTTGTGGACCTCGTTGTCGCGGCTCTGCGCGATATCCCAATGCGCGATCGCCTCGCCCAGCGTCGCCGTGTGGACGGTCGGCACGTCGCGGTTGATCAGCCCCGCCGCATCGAGCCGCCCGAGGATGCCAAAGATGCCGCCGGCGCGGTGGACGTCTTCCATGTGAACGTTGCTGACCGCCGGGGCGACCTTGCACAGGCACGGCACCTTGCGGCTCAGCTTGTCCATGTCCTCCAGCGTGAAATCGACCCCGGCCTCCTGCGCGACGGCCAGCAGGTGCAGCACCGTGTTGGTCGACCCGCCCATGGCGATATCGAGAGACATGGCATTCTGGAACGCCTCGAAGGTCGCGATGCCGCGCGGGGTGACGGACGCGTCGCCCTCTTCATAATAGCGGCGCGCCATCTCGACGATGGTGCGGCCGGATTCCAGAAACAGCGCCTTGCGGTCGGCATGCGTCGCCAGCATCGAGCCGTTGCCGGGAAGCCCCAGCCCCAGCGCCTCGGCCAGACAGTTCATCGAATTCGCGGTGAACATGCCGGAACACGATCCGCAGGTCGGACAGGCGTGGTTCTCGTATTCGTTGACCTCGGCATCCGACAGCTCGGGGTTCGCCGCCTGGATCATGGCGTCGATCAGGTCGACCGCGATGGTCTCGCCCTTCAGATCGACCTTGCCCGCCTCCATCGGCCCGCCCGAGACGAAGATCGCCGGAACGTTCAGCCGCATCGCGGCCATCAGCATCCCCGGTGTGATCTTGTCGCAATTCGAGATGCAGACCATCGCATCGGCGCAATGCGCGTTGACCATGTATTCGACGCTGTCGGCGATGATCTCGCGCGAGGGCAGCGAATACAGCATCCCGTCGTGGCCCATGGCGATGCCGTCGTCGACCGCGATGGTGTTGAACTCCTTCGCGACGCCCCCGGCGGCCTCGATCTCGCGCGCAACCATCTGGCCCAGGTCCTTCAGGTGCACGTGCCCCGGCACGAACTGGGTGAAGGAGTTGACGACCGCGATGATCGGTTTCTCGAAATCGCCGTCGGTCATGCCGGTGGCACGCCACAGCGCCCGCGCGCCCGCCATGTTGCGGCCCGAGGTGGAGGTTCTGGATCTGTAGGGAATCATGTCACTCGCCCGTTCTGTCGTCGGGATGCTCAAGGCATCGACTTCGAACCACGCAAATGCCCCGAAAACGCGAAAACGGCAAGAGCAACGGGCCTGAAAGCGGGAAAAACCCGGCAAATCGGCCGGATCGGGCCATATTTCACCGCCGCGCCCCCCTGCCCCGCCGGCCGCGACATCGCGGATCGACCGGCCCGGCAGCGCAGGCACAGCCCTGTTGACATGCCCTGATGGTAGCGTTCGCCCGCCAAACCCCTGCATTTGGGAAATATTTCTTGCCAGACTCAGAGTCCTTGTGCACTTAGTAACGGCAATCAGTGACAAGAGCGGCAAAAACCGTAACGAACGGACGCCGCCACCCGGGCAGAGCAACAGACGATGGACCAGGCAGAAATGATGTTTCCGCGCACCGGCCGGATCGACAGGCTTGTCGGCGAACACGCCGAGATGCTTTCTGAACGGCTTCAGGCCCATCGTGCCCAGCTGTTTCCCCCGAATGCAAGGAAGGAACTGCGCCGCTTCACCTCGGGCGAGGCCGCCCAGTTGCTCGGCGTCAAGGATTCCTACCTGCGCAAGCTGCATCTGGAAGGCCGCGGCCCCTCGCCCGAGATCCGCGCCGCCGGCCGCCGGTATTATTCGCCCGACGACATCCAGGCACTGCGCGAGGTGCTGGAGGCCGGCGCCAAGTCGCCCGGCACCTACATGCCGGGACGGCGCCCGGGCGATCAGTTGCAGGTGATCACTGTCGTCAACTTCAAGGGCGGCTCCGGCAAGACCACAACCTCGGCGCATCTGGCCCAGAAATGCGCGCTCGACGGTTATCGGGTGCTCGCGATCGACCTCGACCCGCAGGCCAGTTTCTCGGCTCTGCACGGGTTTCAGCCCGAATTCGATCTGCTGGACGGCGGCACGCTCTATGACGCGATCCGCTATGAAAACCCGGTGCCGCTGGCCGATATCATCCAGCGCACCTATTTCACCAACCTCGACATCGTGCCCGGCAACCTCGATCTGATGGAGTTCGAGCACGAGACGCCGATGATCCTCGCCCGCGGCGACAACAAATTCTTCTTCACCCGGGTCGGCGACGTGCTGTCCCAGGTCGAACAGAATTATGACCTCGTCATCATCGACTGCCCGCCGCAGCTTGGCTTCCTGACCATGTCGGCACTGTCTGCGGCGACCGCGGTGCTGGTCACCGTCCATCCCCAGATGCTCGACGTCATGTCGATGTGCCAGTTCCTGCTGATGACCTCGAACCTGCTCGGCGTCGTGGCCGATGCCGGGGGCGACATGTCCTATGACTGGATGCGTTACCTTGTAACACGATACGAGCCGGGCGACGGGCCGCAAAACCAGATGGTCAGCTTCATGCGCTCGATGTTCGGGGAACATGTGCTGAACCACGCGATGCTGAAATCGACCGCGATTTCGGATGCCGGGATCACCAAACAGACACTCTATGAGGTTGAAAAGGCTCAGTTTACTCGCTCGACCTATGAACGCGCGATGGAAAGCCTCAATGCCGTCAATGAAGAGATCGAGGACCTGATCCAGGCCGCCTGGGGCCGCCGCCCGGAGGGTCGCTGAGATGGCACGCAAGAATCTGCTTCGCGATCTGATGAACACGCCAAAGGCCCCGGCGCCCGAGCCTGACGCGTCCTCCCCGGCCGCCGACGCGGCGCCGCAGGGGCGCACCCGCTACACCAAGGGGGCCATCGGGGCGGTCGGGCAATCGATTGCCGATCTCAAGTCGCGCTCGATCTCGGAGATCGACCCGTTCCTGATCGATCGCGGCGGTGTCGTCGACCGGCTCGACGAAGATGCCGCCGACCATCAGGCGCTGATGGACTCGATCCGCGACCATGGCCAGCAGGTCCCGGTGCTGGTGCGCCCGCACCCCGACAACGACGGACGGTTCCAGATCGTCTATGGCCGGCGCCGGGTGCTGGCGCTGCGCGACCTCGGCCTGCCCGTCAAGGCGATGATCCGCGATCTTGACGACCGCGAACTGGTACTGGCCCAGGGTCAGGAAAATACCGCCCGCAAGGATCTGAGCTTTATCGAAAAGGCGAACTTCGCCCGCCAGATGCGCGACGCCGGCTATGACCGCAAGGTGATCTGCGACGCGCTGCATGTCGACAAGACCCAGATCAGCCGGATGCTGTCGATTGCCGATGCGGTCGGGCCGGACCTGATCTCGGTGATCGGCGCGGCTCCGGGGATCGGCCGCAACCGCTGGCTGGCGCTCGCCGATCTGATGACGGCAAGCGGCACCCCGGCCGAGACCGCCATCGCGCTTGCCAACCTTGCCGATGTGTCGACCAGCGACGAGCGGTTCGAGGCGCTCATGAAGGCCCTGACCCTGCCGAAGCGGCGCGAGAAAAAGATCGTGGAAGAGCTCGTGCTGCGCGACGACGCTGGTGCCGAGATCGGCCGCATGGTCCGCAAATCGGGGCGCCTGACATTGACGATACCTTTGGCCGAGGCCGAGGGATTCGACGACTGGCTCGCCGCCAGTTTCACCGAAATTCACCGCAACTGGTTGAAAAGTCGCGGGAATAACGGCCGGTAAACAGAACGGCCGAAGACGGAACCGAGCAGTAACCAAGGAGGCACGAAACAGGCAGAACCCAAAAAGAAAAGCCCCCCGGAGGACATCCGAAGGACTTCTCAAGTGATCTAGCACTCCCTTGATAGTCCGACTTGTTGACAGCTGTCAACTCGCGTCTTTGGGCGGGCGGCAAGGTTTTGTCCCGTGATTGACCCATGCAGCGACTTTCAACGACGCCCTTCGGGCGGCGGCCGGTGACGGCTGGCTATCTGGCAACCCAGGCCCTCGCCGAGGCGCCTGCCCCGTCTTCCTCCGTCAACAAATGGCAGGTGTTCCGCGACCTCACCACCGCGCGCAGCCACTTCGGCCTGTCGAGCCGCAGCCTGACCGTCCTCAGCGCCCTGCTGTCGTTCCACCCCGGCGACATGCTGGAGGACCGCGGCCCGCTGATCGTGTTCCCCTCGAACCGCACCCTTGGCGAACGCGCCCACGGAATGGCCGAGTCGACCCTGCGCCGCCATCTGGCCGCCCTGCTCGACGCCGGCCTGATCGCCCGCCACGACAGCCCGAACGGCAAACGCTATGCCACCCGCACCGTTACCGGGCGGCTGTCCGTCGCCTTCGGGTTCGATCTCCGGCCGCTGCTGGTCCGTGCGGCCGAAATCGCCCACGCCGCCGCCATGCACCGCGTCGCCCAGGCGCAGCTTTCCCGGCGGCGTGAGGCGATCGTGCTGCAATTGCGGGACGCTGCGAAGATCCTCGACTACCTCACGGGCCATGCCGGTTGTCCGGTGCCGACGGACCTGACCTGCGAAGCGGACGACCTCCGGCGGGAACTTCGGCGCCGTCTGACCGACCGCGATCTCAACGCCGTTGAAACCCGCATCGTCACGCTGATGGTCATGGTGGACAAGCTGCTGGAAATCCATCTGAAAGCGACGAAACCGAGCGGCTACGACGGCGGAAATGAGCGGCACATACAGGATTCAAACCAGAATACCTATGAATCTGAAGGTGCCATGAAAATACATGCTGCCGCGAACGATGCGAAGAAGACCGACGCTGCCGAGACGGCGCCACCCCTGCCCCTTGCGCTCGTCACCGAGGCCTGTCCGGCCCTGACCGACTATGCCCAGACCGAGATCCAGCATTGGCGCGATCTGGTTTCGGAGATGGACCAGATCTGCCCCTGGCTTGGCATAACGCCCGAGACCTGGCAGGCAGCGAAACGCCAGATGGGGCCTTGCACCGCGGCGGTGGTCGCGGCGTGCATCCTGCAACGCGCGGACCGGATCCTGTCGCCCGGCGGGTATCTTCGCGACCTGACACGACGGTCCGCTGAGGGGCGGTTCCGCCCGGAGCCGATGGTCATGGCGCTGCTTGGGTCCAGGTCGGAAGACAATCGAAGGTCGGCGGCGTGATCGCGGGACGGTGGCTTCGGGCCACCGGGCACAGATCTCGGCCCGGGGACGGCGGGGTTTGCCAGAGTGCTGAGAAGGTGTTGCCGCTGCGCGCGGTCGAGTTGACAGCTGTCAACTTTTTGCGGCTAGCCGCGGAAGGGCAGGGGAGGCGGCACCGCGTGCCCGGTGCCGCCTGGGGTTCACATCTCGGCCGAGCCATGCGGGGCCGCGGCACACCGACCCAGACCGGCAAGCGCCACCTCCATCCGGCGATACAGCTCGGCCGGGTCGACGCAGCCGTTCAGCCACAGGCAATTGTCGGGCTTCCCGGTCTGGCGCAGCCAGTCGACCACGGTCATTCCGGTCGTCAGCTCGCCCGCGCATTCCACGTCGACCGGACAAAGTTCGCCGGTAAACAGCTCGGGCCACAGCAGCGCTCCGACCGCGATGGCATCGTGAAGCGGGCGCGAGGGGGTGCCGTGCTTGGCGTTTCCATAGCGTTCGAAGAACTCCATCATCCCGGCGCAGGCGCGCATGACCTCGGTCCCGTGCGCTGCCAAGGTGGCGGACCAGTTCACCGGCGCCGGCGCCCTGTGGGTACAGTCAATCGGCACCGCCGTGATCGGGACGCCCGCGCCGAGGACGATCCGCGCGGCCTCGGGGTCGACCAGGATGTTGTATTCGGCGGCCGGGGTCATGTTGCCGCCTTCGAAATAGCCGCCGCCCATGAAGACGATGCCGGCGATCGACTTGGCGATCTCGGGCGCACGCCGCAGCGCCAGCGCGATATTGGTCTGCGGGCCAAGCGCGATCAGCGTCACCGGATCGGGGTGATGCAGAACCGTGTCGATGATGAAATCGACCGCATGGCCGACAGCGGCGCCCGAGCGGGCAGGGGCCCAGTCCCAGCCGTCAATGCCGGTCGCGCCGTGGATCTCGGGCACCGGGTGCGGTTTACGAACCAGCGGCCGCGGGGAACCGGCGTGGACCGGGATATCGCCGCGTCCGGCCAGTTCGACGATCCGGCGCGCATTGTCGGTGGTCTGGGTAAGCCCCATGTTTCCGGCCACGGTGGTGAGGCCGAGAACCTCCAGTGAAGGTTCCCCTAGGGCAAGAAGAATCGCAAAGGCATCGTCCTGACCGGGGTCGGTGTCGATAATTACGGGTATTTTCGGCATTGGTGGGTCTTTCCGTGTGGTGTTGGGCGGCAAAAGGGTGAAATTCCGCCCCAATTTTAGGCACTCGAAGAAATACCTCCGTTAGCGCCCCCATCTGCTGCGATACAGCATTCGCAAAGCACCCGGTATCCCCTCTTGTATACAATGTCCAAACAGGAGGCGCGGTATGAAAGGCGAATTTGAGAACATCCCGATAGTGGATCTTTCGGGACTTGCGGAGGGTGCCGACCCCGCCGCGCGAGCGGAGTCGGTGGCGGCGCTGAAGGCGGCGCTGGAAACCTCGGGCTTTGCCTATCTCGCCGGTCACGGCGTGCCCGAGGATCTGGTCGAGCGGATGCGGCAGATGAACGTGGCGTTCCACGACCTGCCGCTGGAAGAAAAGCTTGCCCTGAAGATCAACGCGTTTCATCGCGGCTATATGCCGATGTCGAGTTCAACTATTGTTACATCCTCGGTCGCGAAGGTCACAAAGCCCAACCGATCCGAAAGCCTGATGGTCATGCACGAGGTGGGGGAGGACAGCCCCCACGCCGGCGAGCCGCTGCAGGGACCGAACCAGTTCCCGGCAAGCCTGCCCGAGGTCGGCGAGACTGCGCGTGCCTACATGACCGAGATGACGGCCCTTGGCGAACGCATCGCGGGCGGTCTGGCCGAGGCGCTGGGTCTGCCGCGCGACTGGTTTGCCCAGCACTTCACCGACCCGACGCTGTTCCTGCGGCTGCTGCACTATCCCGAGCAGCCCGACGAGGAAGAGCTGTTCGGATCGGCGCCCCACACCGACTATGGCTTTGTCACCTTGCTGAAGCAGGACAATGTCGGCGGGCTCGAGGTGCGCAACAAGCATGGCGACTGGATCCCGGCGCCGCCGATCGAGGGCACCTTCGTGATGAACGTCGGCGACATCCTGGCGAAGTGGTCGAACGGCCGGTTCGTTTCGACCCCGCACCGGGTGCGCAACCTCAGCCGCCGCGGCCGCTATTCGCAGCCGTTCTTCTATGACCCCTCGATGAGCGCGCTGGTCGAATGCCCGCCCGCGATGTTGGAGGCGGGCGAAGAGGCCCAGATGCAGCCGGTTCTCTATGGCGACTATCTGCTCGAACGGCTGAACAAGAACTACGACTACCGGAACAAGAAGGCGTCCTGAACGCCCGTCCGCAGGCACCTGACACGGCACCCAAACTCGACAGGAAACGCACACATGATCGAACTGAACAGACGCCGCATGCTGCAGGCTCTGGTGGCGCTTGGCGGCACATCCATCCTTGGCGTCCCGGCGGTCCATGCCCAGGCCCAGAAGCTGGTCATCACCACCTATGGCGGCTCGTGGGAGAAATTCTGGCGCGACATTCTGATCCCCGCCTTCACCGAGGAGTCGGGCGTCGACCCGCAGCTCGACATCGGGCTTGGCCGGGTGTTCACCACCAACATGCGCGCCGCCGGGGCCGAGAACCCGCCCTATGGCTGCGTGATGACGAACGAGATCTATGCCACCGTGCTGCGCGACGAGGGCTTTTTCGAGAAGCTCGACCTGTCGCTGGTGCCGAATTACGCCGATCTCTACCCCGTGGCGACCAAGCCCTCGGACGGCTGGGCGGCGGTCGGGCTGATCTCGCCCATCGGGATCGGCTATCGCACCGACATGGTCTCGACGCCGCCGACCTCGTGGAAGGATTTCTGGGACGATCCCGAGCTGAAGGGGCGGCTTGGGCTTTACAACATCAAGAACTCGGCCGGGAAGATGTTCCTGATGCTGGCCTCGAAGATCTATGGCTCGGGCATCGACGATCTGGAGACGGGCTTTGCCAAGCTGGCCGAACTGGGGCCGGTCTATCAGACCGATTTCAACATGAGCACGGCCATGGCCTCGGGCGAGATCGCGGTGGCGCCGTTCGACTTTGGCGAGATCGCGCGGCTGCGCAACCAGGGTCTGCCCGTCGACTGCATCATCCCCGAAGAGGGGCTGATGGCCTGGGACCAGACCTTCAACATCGCCGCCAACACGCCGGCGCGGGCCGAGGCCTATGCCTATCTCGACTTCGTGCTGGGACCGGTGGGGCAGGACCTGCTGATGCGCGAATTCTTCGTCTCGCCGGTCAACAAGACCGTGGTCGTGCCCGAGGATCTGCAGCGCGACGTGCCGGTGTCGGGCGCAGCCATGGACCAGTTCATCGACTGGGACTGGAAGCTGATGAACGCCAATGCCGAGGAAATCTCGCGCCGCTGGAACGAGATCTTCGGCGCCTGAGGCGCAGCCCCTTCAGCATTCCGCCCCGCCGACACGCGCGGGGCGGACCCCAGAGCCAAGGACCGGCCCCATCGCATGACCGAAGTCTCCCTGCTTTCCCTGACAAAATCCTATGGCAAGGCCGCAGCCCTGAAGGGCATCAGCCTGAAGATCGGCCACGGCGAATTCGTGTCGCTGCTCGGCCCTTCGGGCTGCGGCAAGTCGACGACCCTGAAATGCATTGCCGGGTTCGAGGACGTGACCGACGGCAAGATCCTGTTCGACAACCGGGACATCTCGCGCAAGCTGCCCGAGGACCGCGACATCGGCATGGTGTTTCAATCCTATGCCCTGTTCCCGCACATGAGCGTGGCGCAGAACCTGGCCTTCGGGCTCGAGATGCGGCGGGTCCCGAAGGACCAGATCGCGGCGCGGGTGGCGCGCGCGATGGAGATGGTGCAGCTTGGCGCCTATGCCGACCGCTATCCCAAGGCGCTGTCGGGCGGCCAGCAGCAGCGCGTGGCGCTGGCGCGGGCGCTGGTGATCGAGCCTGCGATCATGCTGCTGGACGAGCCTTTGGCGAACCTCGACGCCAAGCTGCGCGACGAGATGCGCGGCTTTATCCGCGACCTGCAGAAGCGGGTCGGGATCACCACGATCTATGTCACCCACGATCAGGGCGAGGCGATGACCATGTCGGACCGGGTCGTGGTGATGTTCGATGGCGAGATCGCGCAGGCGGCGGCGCCCGAGACCGTCTATGACCGGCCGGCCTCGGAACGGGTGGCGCGGTTCGTCGGCAATGCCAATATCCTCGAGCTGCCGGTGGCGGGGCAGGGGGGGCAGATCGTCCTGCCGGGCGGCCATGCCCTGCAGATCGCTGCCCCGGTGCCCTGGGCCGGTGGACGGTTGCGGGTGATGGCGCGGCCCGAGCAGATCGCACTGACCGAGCCTTCGGCCGGCCATCTGGGCGGGCGGGTCGCGAGGCGCTATTTCAGCGGCGGGCATGTGGAATACCACGTCGACACCGACTGCGGCCCGCTGATCGTGCTGTGCCCGACCAGCCGGTCCTATGCCGAAGGCGAGGCGGTCGGGCTGCAGTTCGATGCCGAACGGCTGTGGCCGATGCAGCGCACCGGGCTGCCCGAGGAGGCGGCGGCATGAGACGGCTGCGCGCCTCGATCCTGATCCTGCCCTCGGCGGCCTTGATCTTCCTCTTCATCGTGCTGCCCTATGTCAACGTGCTGGTGATGAGCTTTCGCGCGCCGGCGGACGGACAGCCCTATGGCGAGGGCTTCAGCCTGCAGGGCTATGTCCAGTTCTTTTCCGAAAGCTACTATGCGCTGTCGCTGCCGCAGAGCCTGCTGCTCGGGGCGCTGACGACGGCGCTGTGCCTGATCCTGGCCTATCCGGTGGCGCTGCATATCGCGACCGCCTCGAAGCGGTGGCGCGGCATCCTTTATGGCATCGTGCTGTCGCCGCTTTTGGTCGGGATCGTCGTGCGCAGCTATGGCTGGACGATCCTTCTGGGCAATTCCGGGGTCATCAACTCGACCCTGCGCGAGATGGGGCTGATCACCCGGCCCTTGCCGCTGATGTACAACAACTTCGGCGTGGTGCTGGCGCTCGCCCATGTGTTCCTGCCGTTCATGGTGCTGCCGCTGCTGTCGTCGTTGCAGGCGATGGACCCGGCGGTGCAGCAGGCGGCGCGCTCGCTCGGGGCAGGGCGGCTGACCATCTTCCGGCGCATCACGCTGCCGATCTCGATGCCGGGGATCCAGTCGGGCTGCATCCTGGTCTTCGTGCTGGCGATCTCGTCCTATGTCACGCCCGCGCTTGTCGGCGGCATGCGGGTCAAGACCACGACGCTGCTGGTCGTCGATGCGCTGATCGACCAGTTCCAGTGGCCCTTCGGCTCGGCCATGGCGCTGACGCTTGCGGTCTCGGCCGGGATTGTCGTGCTGGTCTTTGCCCGCCTTACCCGTATCAAGTGGAGCTGAGCCGATGCGCATCGCAACCCCGCTGCTGACCCTGTTCCGGGTGCTGGTCTATGGCTTTCTGCTGGCGCCCATCGTCATCGTGGTGCTTGCCTCGCTGAACGCCGGCAACTTCCTGACCTTTCCGCCACAGGGGCTGAGCCTGCGCTGGTTCTGGACCTTCCTGCAGAACGACGTGTTCATCAACGCCATCGTCTATTCGGCGGTGCTGGCGACGGCGGCGACATCGGTGTCGCTGGTCCTTGGCACGATGGCGGCGCTTTACTTCGTGCGCCACGCCGGCCGCGAGGCCGAGGCGGTGCGCATCGGCATCCTGCTGCCGCTGATCCTGCCCGAGATCCTGACCGCCATCGCGCTGCTCTTCTTCTTCTACGAGATCGGCATCGGCACCAGCTACAAGATTGCGCTGTTCACCGGCCATGTGCTGATGACGCTGCCTTTCGTGTTTCTGAACGTCACCACCGCGCTGCAGGGGCGCGACGATTCCATCGAACTGGCGGCACGCACGCTTGGCGCCTCGCGCTACACGGCGTTCCGGCGCATCACGCTGCCGCTGATTTCGCCGGGGCTGGCGACCGGCGGGGTGTTTGCCTTCATCATCAGTTTTGACACCTTCGGTATTTCCTTCATTCTGAAGGGCACCGGGTCGGCGCCGCTGCCGATCCAGCTCTATGACTATCTGCGTTTCAACTTCACGCCCGAGGCCGCCGCCGTGTCCACTGTCTCCATCCTGTTGACCTTGCTTCTGGTCACCGCCGCCGATCTTCTGTTCGGGCGCGATTGAGGGGCCGCATGACCCATTCCGACGACCTGCTTGTGCTGCGCCCGATTGGTGTCGAGGTTGCCGACCGGCTGGAGGCGGCGATCGTGCGCGAATCCTTCGCGCCGGGCGAGAACCTGCGCGAGATGGAGATCTGCGCCCGCTTTGGCGTGTCGCGCTCGCCGCTTCGCGAGGCGTTCCAGATCCTCGAGAACCGCGGCCTGGTGGAGCGCCGGCCGCGGCTCGGCACACGGGTGACCGAGTTGTCGGTGACGCTGCTCGACGAGATATCGACCTGCCGGATCCCTCTCGAAGCCACGTGCAGCCGAATCCTGGCCGAGCGGGAGGACCACGCAGAGATCGCGCGCGCGCTTGGCGTCGAGCTTGCCGCGATGCGGCACGCCAAGGCCGGGCGCGATCCGCTTGCCGGATTCGAGGCCAACGTGCGCATGACCGCCCTGCTGCACGCGCGGTGCGGAAACTCGGTGCTGACCCGGCTGCTGGACCAGCTCGACACGCAGGCGCTGCGCTATCGCTTTCGCGCCTATCGCCGGGCGCCCCGAATGCTGGGCGAGATGATCACCGGCAATGCCCGCATGATCGCCGAAATCCGCGCCGGTTGCGGGCCGGCGGCGGCCGAGGTAACCGCAGAACTGGTGGGGCAGGCCTGGCGGACCACACGCAGCCTGTTCCTCGATTCAGAACAGGCAGAGGCGAACGATGGTTGAGCGTGAAGGTATGGCCGAAAGTACTGGTCCCGATATTGCCCTTCTGGGCGGCATGATGGGCACGGTGGTGCGGGAGCTGGAAACCATCGGCACGCTGATCCCGGTGGAGGAGATCGCGGGGCTTCCGCTGGAACGGCGGCAAAAGATCGCCGTCGCCGTGACCTCGGCGCTGCAGGGGGCGGGGGCCGAACGTCTGGATCTGCTGCCCGGGGTCCGGCGCGTCGTTTCGGCCGGGGCGGGGGTTGACCGCATCGATCACGCGTATCTGGCGCGGCGTGGCATCGAGCTGTTCGACACCGGATCGCTGGTCAGTTCGGACACCGCCGAGATGGCCGTCGGGCTGGTGTTTGCCATCGGGCGCGACATGGTGCGGGCCGACGATCATGTGCGCTCGGGCCGCTGGGCCAAGGCGCATTTCGGCCCTCGGATGCGGGTGACGGGCAAGACCGTCGGCATTGCGGGGCTGGGCCGGATCGGCCGGCTGGTGGCCGAGCGGCTGCAGGGCGCGGGGCTGCGCCCGGTCTATCATTCGCGTAGGCCCAAACCCGATGCGCCCTGGCCCTATGAACCCGATCTGACCGCGCTTGCCGCACGCTCGGATTTCCTTGTCCTGGCGGTGCCGGGCGGGGACGAGACGAAGGGCATGATCGATGCGGGCGTGCTGGCCGCACTCGGTCCCCGCGGCTATCTGGTCAATGTCTCGCGCGGCACCGTCGTCGATCAGGAGGCGCTGATTGCCGCCCTTCGCGACGGGGTGATTGCGGGCGCGGCGCTGGACGTGTTCGAGAACGAGCCCGATCCCGACCCGCGGCTGCGGGATCTGCCCAACACCATCCTGACCCCGCATATCGCGGCGATCACCGAGTCCTATTTCGACGAACTGGCGACCGAGATCGGCCAGCGCGTGCGCGAGGTTGTGTAGCGGCATCGGCTGACCGACGCCGCACCCGCAGGGTCGGGGCTCAGCCGGCTTCGGGCAGGAACAGGCGGGCGCGGGCCGGATCGAAGGTCAGGCTGATCTCGTCGTCCGTCGAGAACAGCGCATCCTCGGGCAGCGCCGCCACCAGTTTCGAGCCGTCGGCGCGGGCGATGTCGAGGATCGTCTCGGTCCCCAGCCGTTCGGTGAAGGCGACCTTGCCATGCAGCTTGCCGGTGGCTGCGTCATGCGAGGGGGTCAGGTATTGCGGCCTTATGCCCAGAACCAGCCTGTCGCCGGCGCGGCCCGGGGTTGCGGTCGGGATCTCGACCGGATCGAGCGAGGCCGCCTCGACCACATGGCCCCTGGCGGTGGTTTCGCGCACCGTCACGTCGATCAGGTTCATGGCAGGCGAGCCGATGAAGCGGGCGACGAACAGGTTGGCGGGTTCGTGGTACAGATCCATCGGCGCGCCGATCTGCATGACCTTGCCGTCCTTCAGCACCACGATCTTGTCGGCCAGCGTCATCGCCTCGACCTGGTCGTGGGTGACATAGATCATCGTCGCATCGAGCTGCTTGTGCAGCTTGCCGATCTCCATCCGCATGTCCATGCGCAGCGCGGCATCGAGGTTCGAGAGCGGTTCGTCGAACAGGAAGACCTGCGGCTTGCGCACGATGGCGCGGCCGATGGCAACGCGCTGGCGCTGGCCGCCCGACAACTGGCTGGGGCGGCGGTCGAGCAGGTGTTCCATCTGCAGGATGCGCGCCGCCTCGTTGACCCGCTCGTTCCATTCGTCCTTCTTCACCCGGGCGATGGTCAGCCCGAAGCCGATGTTCTCGCGCACCGTCATGTGCGGGAAGATCGCATAGGACTGGAACACCATGGCGATGCCGCGTTCCTTTGGCGCGACATCGTTGACCCGGCGGCCGCCGATTTCCAGATCGCCGCCCGAGATATCCTCGAGCCCCGCGATCATGCGCAGCAAGGTGGACTTGCCACAGCCCGAGGGGCCGACGAAGACGACGAATTCGCCATCCTCGACCTCGATGTCGACGCCCTTGATGACATGGGCCTCGCCATAGCTTTTCTTCAGGTTCTTGAGGGACAGGGTTGCCATGATGTCAGTCCTCCGCGCGCCCTTGCGGCGCCTGCAGGGTCAGATTGCCGTCGGGGTCGAGCCAGACCGGCTCGGGATCCATGACATAGCCGCCAAAGTGGCCCTTGCCGCCGTCCATGAAGCCGATGATCCGCAGCCCGGCGTCGGTCTGCAGGATGCGCGCGGCATAGCGGCGGTTCGGCACTGCGCCGTCGAGGAACGGGGCCTCGGGCAGGCGGAACGGGCCGCGCGGGCTGTCGCCGACCAGATAGTGATTGCCCGACAGCGGCGGGCCGTTGCGGGCGATCTCGGCCCTCGACCAGTGGTCTGCCCCGGTGCAGAACAGGCAGAACCAGCGCCCGCCGGCCTGAAACACCTGCGGCACCTCCATCTGGCCGAAGGCGCCACCGGCAAAGACCGGCGGCTGCAGCGTCCAGGTCGTCAGGTCGGGCGAGGTGGCAAGGCCGATGGTGCCGCCTGCGTTCGGCTCGGCCAGATCGGGCAGGCGGGCGGTGAAAAACATCAGCCAGCCGTCGCCTGCGGGGTCGCGCATCACCCAGGGATCGCGCATCGCCCGGTCGTGCCAGAACCCCACCATATGCGGCACCTCGTAGTCACGGGCCGTATCCCCGACCAGATCGAGGCAGAGCCCGTCGCCCACCCGCACCCAGCTGTGCAGGTCGCGCGATGTCGCGTGGCCGATGCGCTGGTAGAGCCCGTCCTCGGCGCGGGTGGTGCCGGTATAGAACAGGTGCCACAGCCCGGCGTCGTCCTGCACCACCGAGCCGGTCCAGGTGGTGTAGTCGTCCCAGGCCGGGCCGTCGGCGGGGCCGAAACAGGTGCCAAGGTGGGTCCAGTTGGTAAGGTCCCGGCTGACCGCGTGGCCCTGGCTGACGTTGAAATGGCGCAGGTTCGGGTCGCCGAGCGATTTGTCGGCCTGCAGGAAATAGCCATGCCAGGTGTCGCCGTCGCGGGCATACCAGCTGTCCCAGATCCATTTGTCGTGAAGCGAGAGTGTCATGTCTTTGTCCTCAGCCCTTGACGCCGGTCGAGGCGATCGAGGCAATGAAGGCCCGTTGCAGGGCAAGATAGAAGGCAAGCACCGGAACCGTGATCAGGGTCAGATAGGCCATGACCTCGCCCCAGGCGATCTGAAGCTGGAAGAAGTACTGCAGCCCCACCATCACCGGGCGATAGGATTCCGATTGCACCGTGATCAGCGGCCAGATGTATTGCTCGTTGTACATCTTCAGGGTCTTCAGGATCGCGGCGGTGGCGATCACCGGCCCCGACAGCGGCATGACCACGCGGGTGTAGACCTGCCACCAGGTGGCGCCCTCGACCCGCGCCGCCTCGATCAGCTCGCGCGGCAGATCCTTGAAATACTGCACGAACAGGAACACGGTCAGCGCGTCGGCGATCCAGGGGATGATCTGCACCCGGTAGCTGTCGAGCCAGCCATAGGTGACGCCCTCGACCCCGATCCAGGGCAGTTTCGAGACGATCAGCAGCAGCGGGATGGCAATCGTCTCGAACGGAATGATCAGCGTCGCGAGCACGACGGAAAACAGCAGCCCGCGCCCGAACCAGTGCAGATAGGTGAAGGCGAAGGCCGCGAGCGAACACAGCAGAAGCGACAGCGATACCGTGATCACCGTCACCAGCACCGAATTGAACACGAACCGGCCGATCGGGGCGCGCTGGAACGCGGCCCGGTAATTGTCGAGGCTGATGTCGCCCACCGGCAGGAAGGCCCGCAGGCTGCCGGTATCGGCCAGAAGCTGATGATCGGGTTTCAGCGACGAGACGATCATGAACACGATCGGAAACAGGAAGACGACCGCCACGACGCTCAACACCAGATAGCGGCTGAGGCGTCTGAGGCCATGGTTGGCAGGATTGATCGCAGCCATCAGTTCTTCTCCCGGGTTAGCCAGCGCTGGACCAGCGAGATCGACAGCACGATCAGGAACAGGATCACCGAAATCGCCGATCCGCCGGAAATGTCCTGCTTGCCATAGCCGCGCTGGACCGCCTGGAAGACCAGTGTCTGGGTGGCGTCGCGCGGGCCGCCGTTCGTCATCACGTCGACCTGTGCGAAGATCGCGAAGGCCTGCATGGTGATGACGATCAGGATCAGCACCGCGGTGTTGCGCAGTCCCGGCCAGGTGACATGGCGGAAGGTCTGCCAGGGGCTCGACCCCTCGATCCGGGCGGCCTCGTAGAGCGTCGGGCTGATCGTTTGCAGCCCCGACAGCCAGATCACCATGTGAAACCCGACCGCCTGCCAGATCGACATTGCGATGATGGCGCCAAGGGCGGTCGAGGGGTTTCCCAGCCAGTCGACCGGCCTGAACAGGCCGAAGCTGAGCACCGAGAGGATGTTGTTCAAAAGCCCGTTGTCGCCCGAATAGATGAACCGCCAGAGCAGCGAGACGACGACGATCGAGACCACGACCGGCATGAAATAGATCGTTCGGAAGACGTTGATGCCGCGCAGCCGCTGGTTGATCAGCAGTGCCAGCAGCAGGGCAAGGCCCGCCTGCAACGGGGCGACGATCAGCACGAAGGTGAAGGTGTTGACCAGCGCCTTCATGAACACGACGTCCTTGGCCACGACGACCTTTTGGGTGTCGCCCGACTGCCAGCGGAACCATTCCCGCATCCCGTCAAGCCGGGGATGATCGGGGTTGTTGCGGGTGAAGTTGCGCACGCGGGGATAGTCCGGCGTGCCGTCCGCCCCGCGCAGGATCTGGCCGCCCGCGTCGCGTTCGGGTTCGAGCGTGATCACGCCAAGGCCCAGCAGGTCGCGGTAATTCGCCAGCCCCACGAAGGCTGTCGGATTGGGCGAGATCAGGCGCTGGTTGGTCAGCGACAGCCCGAAGGCAAAGAAGAACGGGACGATGATGAAGAGTGCGATCAGACCGAAGCCGGGCAGCGCAAAGGCCCATCCGGCACGGTTCGATCGTGTGAGCTTCGACGCCATGGCCGGCCCCCCGATTGGATTGCGGCGGGCCCCGCGATGCGCGGGACCCGGTGTGGCAAGGGATCAGTGGCCGTAGCCGTCGTTCTTCTGGATGTCGGCGTCGATCTCGTCGGCGGCGGCATCGAGGCTGTCGATCACGTCGGCACCGTTGGCGATGTCTGCGACCGCCTTTTCGAAGACCTTCGCCATCACGACATAGCCGGGCGAGACCGGGCGGATCAGTGCCTGCTGTTCGGACAGGTCATAGAACACCGCCATGTCGCCATCGGGGCCATAATGCTTGCTGGCGGCGGCGGCCGTCGCGGTCGCGGGGACCAGCCCCAGCGTATCCGAGAAGGCGGTGATATAGCGGTCTTGCATCAGGTGTTCGATGAAGGCGCGCGCGCCGTCGGGATGCTCGGAGGTGGCCGCGATGCCGAACTGCCAGGAGCCTGCGCCGATCTTCGGGCCATGGCCGAAATCGGGCGCGGGCAGGAACAGCACGTCGTCGCCGAAGGCGTCGAGCACGGTTGCGGCCGTCCAGTTTCCGTTCCAGGTGATCGCATATTTGCCGTCGAGGAAGCCGGTATCGCGCGAGGCCGGATCCTGGCCTGTGCCCGGTGTCATGTCATTGGCAAACAGCGCCTGCCACCATTCGCCAAAGGCGATCCCGGCGTCGCCGTTCAGCACGCCATCGGCAGATTGATAGCCGTCGCGATCGACGATATCGCCGCCAAAGCTCTGCAGGAACGGGCTGAAGGCATAGGGATACCATTCCCCGGTCCAGGCCATGCCGACGTCGAGCGGATAGTCGAAATCGCCCGAGGCCTTCAGTGTGGCAAGGACCTCGTCGAACTCGTCGCCGGTCCAGGGCTGGTCGAGCGTCGGGATGCGGATGCCGTATTTCTCCAGCGTCGACTTGCGCGTCATCATCGCGACCGCGGCGTCCCAGAGACCGACGGAATAGATCTGGCCGTCCCAGCGGCCGACGGTCGAGGGCAGGAACGCGGCAACCTGCGCCTCGTCGAGCCCGAGCGGCTGCAGATAGCCCGACCAGGCCCAGTTCGGCATCACCGGGCCATCGACGTCGAGGATGTCGGGCAGGCTGCCCCCCAGCGCACCGGCAACGACCGAGTCGTTATAGGCGATCTGCGGAAACGACTGCATGACCACGGTCCAGTCGCTTTGACTGGCGTTGAAATCCTCGATGGCGCCTTTCAGGATCGCCGCCTCTTCCTCGTTGCCGGCGCCGTGATACCACATCGAGATTTCGGTCTGGGCCTGGGCCACACCGGAGACAAGCGCAAGCGCGCCTGCAAGCGTCAGGGTCAGTTTCATGGGGTTCCTCCTCCCTCGGGTTCAAAATCGGGGTCGCAAAGTTCGGTCGCCAGGACCGAGCTGCGCCAGCGGACCGGGCCGTTCAGCAGCGTCGGCGGCATCGGCCCTGGCGCCTCGTCGGCGATCAGGCGCAGCAGCTTGCGCGCGGCCTCGGCCCCCATCGCGTGATAGGGCAGTTCGACCGTGGTCAGCGGCGGATAGAGCGACTCGGCGATCAGCCGGTAATTGTCATAGCCGCAGACCGACATCCGGCCCGGCACCTCGATCCCGCGCGAGCGCAGGATGCCATAGGCCTGCATCGCCATCTTGTCGTTGCCGCAGCACAGCACCGTCGGCGGCGCATCGAGGGCGAGCAGCGCGTCGATCACCTGCGCCAGACGCAGCGCGTCCTGCTCGCGCCCCGGCAGTTCGGCCGGCTGCAGCAGTGCGGGGTCGATCGTCAGCCCCGCGGCGGCATGGGCATCGCGATAGCCCTCGATCCGCAGCCCGGTCGCGATCAGCGCGTCGGGCAGGGCCAGATAGGCGATGCGCCGGTGCCCGGCCCGGATCAGTTTCGACACCAGCGCGCGCTGGCCCGCCCGGTCGTCTGGGATGACCGCGGGCGTGCCGGCATCGTCAAAGCAATTGGCGAGGACCACGGGGCTGTCGCCCGAAACCGGCGGCAGCGCGATCTTCTGGTGGTGGGGGGCGACATAGATCAGCCCCTCGACCCGGTATTGCAGGAACGAGCGCACCAGCCCCGGCACCGTGGCGGCGTTGCCGCCGGTATCGGCGATCATCAGCGTCATGGCCGAGGCCGTCATGACCTGCTGGATGCCCTGCACGATCTGCAGGTCGGGCAGGCCGCCCGGCTTGCCGTCATGTGCCGCCGAGATCGCGCCGGTGACCAGACCGACAATGCCCGAGCGGTTCGACCGCATCATCCGCGCCGCGCTGGAGGGCACATAGCCGAGGCTGGTCATCGCCTGTTCGATGGTCTCGCGGGTTCTGGCGTTCACCGGCGCGTCGCCGTTCAGCACCCGCGACACGGTCTTGGCCGAGACATTGGCAGCCTTCGCAACGTCGTGGATGGTCGCCATCTGGTCCCCCCGGCCATGGTGTCATCGCGGCATGTCATCGGTGTCATGTCACCGATGACATGCCAGAGTCCGGTGCATGAGTCAACAAATTTGGCGGCGATCCGGCAGTCCGGATCGGCCGTCCTTCAGGGGCAAAAGGGCAGGGGGCCTTGCAACGGCGTGCGTGCGACAGCCGCGCCGCGGGCGGGCGGGTGGGGCGGGGATGGGTGTGAAACCGGTCGGCCCGGGGTCAGCCCCGGAACAGGCGGGTCAGGCTCGTTGCGGCATCCCAGACGTCGAACAGGCGGGCATAGTAATGTTCGCGGGCGACAAAGCCCTTGCGCGCGAAACCCTCGACATCGCCCTGAAGCGCATCGATCAGGCGCAGCAGCCGCCGCCGATGGATTCCGAGCCGGTGCTGAACCGGGTCGGCGACAACGCCCGCGAAGGCCGCGGCGAGCGAGGCGATCATCACCAGCACCACGATGGTGCCCGCGGTCAGCGGCGCCGAGGCACCGACCGGGAACATCCCGTACCAGGCGGTGCCAAGGGTCTGGCCGAGCGGGAATTCGGCGACCGCCGTGCCATGCGCGACCGCATCCGCCAGATTGGGCGCGATCGAGATCACGCCGGGCGTCAGGCTGTGGAAGGTCAGCGCACCAACCCCAAGCGTGCAAAGGGCTGTCGTCATTTCGGCCACGGCCGAACGGCTGCCGGCGTATTCGCCAAGCGACCGCGCCATGCGCCGCGCCAGCGCCTCGGCCCCGGCAGGGTCGATCCGGGTTTGCAGCGCCTCGCCCAGCAGGGGAGAGGTCAGAAGCGTCTGGGCCAGCACCGCCTTCGGGTCGATCTTCTCGCCCTCGGGCAGCGGGATCTCGAACAGATCGGTCAGCACCAGCGCCTCGATCCGGTGCGAGAGGCGGGTGGGCAGCATGATGTGCCGCTGGTCGAGCCAGCGCGCCGAAGCCACAAGGCCGAGCCGCCCGCAGAGCGAGGCGACCATGCCCTTGACCACATGCACCGGCGAGAGGGCGATATTGACCGGCGCGCGCAGGATGTCCCAGCCCGCCGCCGTACGGTGCAGCCGCAGCGTTCCGCGCAGCGTGAAGTTCCGGGTCACGAAGCCATCGACCCGCGCCCGCCGCGTATCGAAATAACGCGCGATGGCCTCGTCCAGCGCGGCATCGGCGGCGCTGGCGGCCAAGGGGGGCCGGGGATCTGCGGGGCTTGGATCTGTCTGGGCCATGGTTGCGCGTCGGCTGTCCTGTTGTCCGTCCCGGTCGTTGCGAATGCAAAATGCCGGTCCGGCGGGGCGGTCACTTCAACGTGGGGGGCGCGCGCAGCCGTTCAAGACGGCCGGAGGAATTCCCCCCGCCGGGCCGGCGGCTTCCTGCCCGCCGGTCCCGCGTCGCTGACGCTCCTGCCGCCGAACCCCCGCCGCTCAGCCCAGATCGGGCCGGATCGGCACCACGATGCGGCCACGCACCTTGCCCTCGAGGAACTGCGGCGCGGTCTCGATCACCTTGTCGAAGGCGACCTCGGTCACCATCGAGTCGAGCGTTGCCATGTCGAGGTCGCTCGCCAGCCGCGCCCAGGCCGCCACCCGTTCGGGACGCGGGCACATCACGCTGTCGACCCCGCGCAGCGTGACCCCGCGCAGGATGAAGGGCGCGACCGAGGTCGGCAGGTCCATGCCGCCCGCGAGCCCGCAGGCCGCAACCACGCCGCGGTATTTCATCATCGACAGCACATTGGCCAGAACCGTACTGCCGACCACATCGACCGCCCCGCCCCAGCGTTCCTTGTTCAGCGCCCGGGGCTTGCCGGTCAGCTCCGCCCGGTCGACGATGCTGGCCGCGCCAAGCGAGGTCAGATAGCCCGCCTCGTCCGGCCGTCCGGTGACCGCGGCGACGGTATAGCCCTTGGCGGCCAGAAGCGCGGTCGCGACGCTGCCGACCCCGCCCGAGGCGCCGGTCACCACGACCTCGCCCAGATCGGGCGTGACACCGGCCTGTTCCAGCGCGATCACACAGAGCATGGCGGTATAGCCCGCGGTGCCGATCGCCATGGCGTGGCGCATCGAGATGGCCTCGGGCAGCGGCACCAGCCAGTCGCCGCGGACATGGGCGCGCCCGGCAAGCCCGCCCCAGTATTTCTCGCCGACGCTCCAGCCGTTCAGCACCACGCGGTCGCCCGCGGCATAATCGGGATGGCGGCTGTCGGCGACGATGCCGGCAAAGTCGATGCCGGGCACCATGGGAAAGTTGCGCACGACGGGCGCGCTGCCGGTGATTGCCAGCGCATCCTTGTAGTTCAGGGTCGAATAGGCGACGTCGACCGCCACCTCGCCATCGCTCAGCGCGGGCAGGTCGATCTGCGTTCGCGCGACACGCTGGCCGTTGTCGTCCTTGTCGATCAGGATCGCGTCGGTCTTTGGCATCGTATCGGTCATGGTCTGTCTCCGTACAGTTCGAGCAATTGGAAGAACCCGTCGGCAAAGCGGCGCAACGGGTCTGGCCGGCGTTCAAGCTTGGCGCGCAGAACCGCGCCTTCCCAGCCGGTCCAGAAAAACGCGGCAAGCTGCACCGGGTCGTGCTGTGCGCCGATCTGGCCTGCGGCCTGTGCGGCGGCAAGGCAGGCCGCGGTGCGCGCCTGCCAATCCTCCAGCACCGCGATCAGGTCGGCGCGGAAATCCTCGGGCAGGGCGCCCATCTCCTGACCCAGCGTGCCGATCAGGCAGCCGCGGCGAAACCCGTGCCGCGCCATCCCGGCCTCGGCGTCCTGGGCAAAGGCGCGCAGCCGGTCGAGCGGGTCCATCGACCCGTCCAGCAGGAAACGGTCGAGCCGCGCCGCGAAATAGACGCGATAGGTCGCCACGAGTTCGCGGCCGAATGCCGCCTTGGTGGGGAAATAGTGATAGAAACCGCCCTTTGGCACGCCGGCATGGCGCAGGATCTCGTCGATCCCGACGGCGGAAAAGCCCTTTTCGGTCAGCTGTTCCAGGCCGCTGCGGATCAGCCGCTGGCGGGTTTCGGCCTCGGCCGGTGCCCGTGGCGGCCGCCCGCGTCGCCGCGGTGCGTCCTGAGTGTCGTCCCGAGGGTCCTGAGTCCGGTCCATGCGATTTATTAGACTGATCGGTCTGTAAAGTAAACCGGGGGATTCGGGATGCGTACGCGGCTGCGACCCATCCGCGCCCACGCCGCCGCCGCGCCCGGTGCCGGAAAACGCGCGCGCCACTCCGGGGGGCATCGCATGTCGAAAAAGGCATATGTTTATCAAGGACATGTATCGGCCGGTGCCGCCGGAAGCGCCGCTTCCTGCGTCAGACCCGTGCGGGTCCGGCAGAAGGCTGCTGAAATCCGGCGTCGCGGACAATGGACAGGCGGCAAGGATTGCGCGACGGATACCTGCGCGCCGGCCGTTCAGCCACTGCGTACGCCCGACAAGGAGGCATGTCATGGCACCGTCCCAAGGGACCGAACTCTATTCACCGCTGCAAAAGTGGCTGCACTGGGCTGTCGTGGGCCTGTTGCTGCTGCAATACCTGTTCTTCGACGGCATGGGCCGGCCGTTCCACCGACTGATGGAAACCGGCACGCCCAGCTATACCCCGACCGTGGTCATCCACATTACCATCGGCGTCGCCGTGCTGGTGCTGGCGGCCTGGCGCCTGGCCCTGCGGGTGAACCATGGCGCGCCGCCGCCGCCCGAATCCGAACCCGAATTCGCGAAAGTGGCCGCGAAATGGACCCATGTCGGGCTGTACGTCATGCTGTTCGCGCTGCCGCTGGTTGGCGGGGCTGCCTGGTTCAAGCCGAGTGCGACGCTGGCCGATCTTCATGCCGTTGGCACCAACGTACTGCTGGGGCTCGCCGGGCTGCATGTCGCCGGGGCGCTGGTGCACCAGTTCTGGTGGCGCACCGGGCTGCTCGGTCGGATGATCTGAGCGACCGGAGGTTCAGCGCACCAGCTGGGCCTTCATGGCCGTTTCGGGAAAGCAGGTCGCGGGGCGGCCTGTCGCCTCCTGCCAGCGGCCGATGGAGCGCCGGGTCTTGAACCCCGGCAATCCGTCGGCGCCCCCGACATCATGGCCCATGGCTTCGAGCGTCCGCTGCATCGCCGCCACGTCCGAGCGGTATAGCCCGCCGACCGCGCCCCAGCGGGCGGTGAAATCGCCCGAACCGTACTCGATGCGGTCGCCGACGTGGCCGACGAACAGGGCGTAGAGATCGCTCATGTTATAGTCCTTCAGCACATAGAAGTTCGGCGTGACGATGAAGGCCGGGCCATTGCGGCCCGCGGGCATCAGCAGATAGCCCTCGGCGCGCCGCTCGGCCTCGGGGAAGGGCCGGCCCGAGACGCGGGCGATCCCCATCGCCTCCCAGTCGCGGATCTTGCGGCCCTGATCGGGGCCTTCGAGCGTGCACGAGACCGCAGGCGGCACGGTGACCTCGAACCCCCAGTCGCGGCCCGCCACCCAGCCATGCCGGGCCAGATAATTGCCGATCGAGGCGATGGTGTCGGCGTCCGAGCGCCAGATGTCGTCGCGCCCGTCGCCATCGCCATCGGCGGCGTATTTCAGAAAGCTCGACGGCATGAACTGCGGCTGGCCGAGCGCACCGGCCCAGCTGCTTTTCATCGCGCGTTCGGGCGCGTGCCCGGCCTCGGCGATCTGCAGCAGGGCGACCAGTTCGTCGGTGAAATAATCGGCGCGCGTGCTCATGAAGCCCTTGGTGCCCAGCACCTCGAAGGCGTCATAGGGGATCGCGACGCGGCCATAGCCGCTTTCGCGGCCCCAGATGCCAAGGACGATGCGGCCGGGCACGCCGGTCTGCGCCTCGACCCGCGCGAGCGTCGCGGCATGGCGGCTGGCCATCTGGCGGCCGACCGAGGTTGCACCGTCGACCGAGCCGCGGTTGAAATACTTGCCCGGCGCGCCGAACTCGGCCTGGCGCTGCTGCTTCGGGGTCTGCGGTCTGGTTCCCGGCGGCACCAGATCGGGCAGGTCCCAGTTGAGCGTGACACCCTGAAACGCGGTGTCGAAGGTCTGGCGGCTGACGCCCTTGGCCCTGGCCCGCGGCCAGATTGTCTGATCGAGCCAGACATGGAACTGCCGTTCGGTGGCGGCGCGGTCCTGCGCCAGCGCGGGCTGGGCCAGAGCGGAGAGGGAAATCAGAAGGACAAGGATGAGGTAGTGCAGGCGCACGTCGCGGGCTCCGGTGGGATCTGGGGCATTGCGCCCGGCGGGCGGGCACGTCCCGGCGCATCCTGACCGGCGTTCGGCGGCTCGGCAAGGCGCTGAACGCCGCGACCGGGGAGGCCACGATTGCACCGCGCCGATGGCTTTCTATATGTCTGTCTGTGCCGCGGATCGGCGGAAGACGGAGGTTCACGATGGGGTATGTCAGGACGGCCCTGCTGATGGCGGCGATGACGGCGCTGTTCATGGGGATCGGCTATCTTCTGGCGGGCTCGGGGGGGATGCTGATCGCCCTTGTCATGGCGGGGGGCATGAACGCCCTGACCTGGTGGAAGTCCGACCAGATGGTGCTGCGGATGCACAACGCCCAGCCGGTCGCGCCGAACGACCGTGCCGGTCTGTCGGATCTGGTCGCCGGGCTGGCGCGGAACGCGGGCCTGCCGATGCCGGCGGTCTATGTGATCGACACGGACCAGCCCAATGCCTTTGCCACCGGGCGCAACCCGCAGAATGCCGCCGTCGCGGTGACGACGGGTCTGATGCGCAGCCTTTCGCGCGAGGAGCTGGCGGGCGTCATCGCCCACGAACTGGCCCATATCCGCAATCACGATACCGCGATCATGACGGTCACCGCGACCTTCGCCGGGGCGATCACCATGCTGGCCAACTTCGCGCTGTTCTTCGGCGGGCGGCGCGACGAGGGGCCGGGGATCGCCGGCACGCTGGCGCTGATGATCCTCGCGCCGATGGCGGCGGGGCTGGTGCAGATGGCCATCAGCCGGACCCGCGAATATTCCGCCGACAAGGCGGGCGCCGAGATCTGCGGCCAGCCGCTGTGGCTCGCCTCGGCGCTGGAACGCATTCAGGCGGGCGCTGCGCAGATCGACAATGACGCCGCCGAACGCAACCCGGCTACGGCGCATATGTTCATCATCAACCCGCTGCATGCGCACGCCCGCCACAGCCTGTTCGCAACCCACCCCTCGACCGAAAACCGGGTCGCGGCGCTGCGCCGGATGGCGGCCGGATCGTCCCGCGCCGCGCGCGCGCCGGCCCCGGTCCAGGCGGTGCGCAAGGCGCAGAAGGGGCCTTGGGGATAACGCAAGGGCAGGCGCGCGGCGGGCGGATTGGCGGCAAGGCGGCCCTTAACAACAAGGCGCCGAGCCGCCATATCTTTGGCGACAAGGAGGTCCGTCATGAAAAATCACCCCCCCGCACATGCTGCCGGACGCTTCACCTTTCCCGGCACCGGGATCACCGTGAACCGGATGGGCTTTGGCGCGATGCAGCTTGCCGGCCCGCATGTGTTCGGCGAACCTGCCGATCCTGACGAGGCGCGCAGCGTTCTGCGCGAGGCGCTGGCGCTCGGCGTCGATCATATCGACACCAGCGATTTCTATGGCCCCCATGTCACCAACCGGCTGATCCGCGAGGCGCTTTATCCCTATCCTGCCGGCCTGACGCTGGTGACCAAGATCGGCGCCTGGCGCGACGACAAGGGCGGCTGGATCCTCGACCGCAGCCCGGAGTTTCTGCGCAAGTCTGTCGAGGACAATCTGGAACGGCTCGGGCTCGAGCAGATGGCCATCGTCAATCTGCGCATGGAAGGGCCCGGGGATGACATCGCCGCGCCGATGCAGACCATGCGCCAGCTTCAGGAAGACGGGCTGATCGCGCATATCGGCGTCAGCACGGTCGATGCGGCGCAGGTGAAGATCGCGCGCGACATTGCGCCGGTCGTGTGCGTGCAGAACCACTATAACCTCGTGCACCGCGATGACGACGCGCTGATCGACGCGCTGGCCGCCGACGGCATCGCCTATGTGCCCTATTTCCCGCTGGGCGGCTTCACGCCGCTGCAGACCGAGGAACTGAGCCGGGTGGCCGAGGAGCTTGGCCGGACGCCGCAGGCCGTGGCACTGGCCTGGCTTTTGCAGCGCAGCCCGAACATCCTGCTGATCCCCGGCACCTCGCGGCGCAGCCACCTGCACGACAACATCTCGGCCGCGGGGCTGTCGCTGAGCGATGCCCATATTGGCCGGCTGGACGCCATTGCCGGAATGAGCTGACCGCCGCCGGCCCCGACCCCGGCCCTGGCCGGGCAGGGGGCCTGTGGCAGATTTCCATTCTGCCGATTCCATTCCGTCCAATCGTCTGCTTGTCATTTCCTGCCGCCGAAATGCCGGGTATCAGACAGGCATGGACATCATGCTTATCACCGCGATCATCGCGTCGCTGTTTCTTGTCATTGGCGCGGCCGAACCGCTGGCGGCGCGTTTGCGGCTGCCCTATGGCGTGATTCTGGCCGTTCTGGGCATCCTGATCGCCGCGGGCGCGACGGTGATCCTGCGCACCACGCTGACCAATGCGCTCGACCCGGTGGCGGCGGCCATCGTCAGCCTGCCGATCCGGTCGAACGTCTTCCTCTATGTCTTCCTGCCGACGTTGCTGTTTCAGGCGACGCTGGGGATGAACCTGCGCCGGATGCTGGACGACTGGGTGCCGATCCTTGTTCTGGCCATCGTCGCGGTCGTGGTTGCCACGCTGTCGGTGGGCTTTGCGCTGTCCTTTGTCAGCACGCTGCCGCTGGCCGCGTGCCTGCTGATCGGCGCCATCGTCTCGACCACCGATCCCTCGGCCGTGGTCAGCATCTTCCGCTCGATCTCGGCGCCGCGGCGGCTGGCGCGGATCATCGAGGGCGAAAGCCTGCTGAACGACGCCGCGGCCATCGCGCTGTTCGGGATGTTCATGGGCTATGTGATGCTGGGCGTGCCCGACCCGACGCTGGGCGATTCGCTGCCGCGGTTTCCCTTTCTGATCGTCGGCGGCGCGCTGTCGGGCTGGGTTGCGGCGCGGATCGCGGCGGGGATCATGGCGCTGTTCTCGCGCTATGAGATGGCGCAGATCTCGGTCTCGGTCGCGCTGCCCTATCTGGCCTATATCGGATCCGAACAACTCGTCGGCGCCTCGGGGGTGATTGCGGTGGTGGCCGCGGGGATGACGCTGAACCTGATCTGGCCCGGGCGGCTGGCGCCGCAGGCCTGGGTGAACATGACCGAGGTCTGGGGGCTGCTGGCGCATTGGGCGGGGGCGCTGATCTTTATCCTTGCCGCGCTGCTGATCCCGCGCCTGCTGGAGGCGGTGCGGGTCGAGGATTTCGCGCTGATCGCGGTCGTGATTGTCGCCGCCACCGCCGCGCGGGCGGTGATCCTGTTCGGGCTGATGCCATTGCTGTCGGCGCTGAAGCTGTCGCCCGTGGTGGAGCGGCCCTATCGCACCGCGATCCTCTGGGGCGGGCTTCGCGGGGCGGTGACGCTGGCGCTGGCGCTGGCGGTCACCGAAAGCTTCCGGGTGCCGCTCGAGGTCAAGCGTCTGGTCGGTATCCTGGCCACCGGATACACGCTGTTCACGCTGATCGTGCAGGGCACGACGCTGCGGCTGGTGATCGGGTGGCTCGGGCTCGACCGGCTGTCGCCGATCAATCAGGCGCTGTCGAACCAGGTCATCGCGGTCGCGTTGCAGACCGTGCGCGAGGATGTCGCGAAGATGGCCGAGAATTACGAGCTGACCCACGAGATCGTCCGCGCCGAGGCCAAGCGCTTTGGCGAGCGGCTCGACGGGGCGGTGAAGGCGGCCGAGGAGGGCGGCGAGATCCTCGACCGCGACCGTATCACGCTGGGTCTGATCGTGCTGGCCGGGGCCGAGCGCGACAATATCCTGCGGCGGGTGCGCGAAAGGTCGATCTCGGCGCGGATCGCCGAACAGGTGGTGTCGGATGCCGACCACCTGATCGAGGCAACCCGGCTTGGCGGGCGCAGCGGCTATTCCCGCGCCGCCCGCAAGAGCGTCGGCTATGGCCAGTCGTTCCGGCTGGCGCTGTTCCTGCACAACCGTCTCGGCCTGTCGCGGACGCTGGCGCGGATGACCGCCGACCGCTTCGAGCTGCTGCTGTCGCAGCGCCTGACCCTGCGCGACCTCGACGGCTTCATCGACGGCCGGATCCGGCGCATTCACGGCCGCCGCGTTGCCGATCTGCTGCACGAACTGCTGGCCCGGCGGATCGAGATGGTGGACACCGCGGTCGACGGGCTGCGCCTGCAATACCCCGGCTATGCCGAGGTTCTGGAGCGCCGGTTCATCCTGCGCACCGCGCTCAGGCTCGAGGAACGCGAATATGCGGCCATGCGCGAGGACGGGCTGGTCGGGGCCGAGCTTCATACCGCGCTGATGCAGGACATTGCGGCGCGGCGCGCCAAGGCCGAAAGCCGCCCCAAGCTCGACCTCGGGGTGCAGCGCAGCAAGCTGGTGCAGCAGTTCCCGCTGTTCGCCGATTTCGACGCCGAGGCGCTGAAACGTCTGAGCAGGGTGCTTGTCACCCGCTATGTCGACGAAGGCACGGTGCTGTTTCGCAAGGACAGCCCGGCGAAAAGCGTCTATTTCATCGCCTCGGGCGCGGTCGAGCTGGAAAGCGCGGGCCAGACCCTGCGGCTGGGACGCGGCGAGATGTTCGGCCAGATGGCGATCCTGCTGCAAAAGCCGCGCCGCGCGGTGGTGCGGGCGATTGCGCCCTCGACCCTGCTGGTGCTGGACGAAACCCGATTTCGCCGCATGCTGAAACGCAGCCCGAGGTTGCAGAAAGCGGTGCGCGACAGCGCCGAAAAGCGCGGCATCGCGCCCGAAATGCTGCTGGAGGAAGACTCGAAGGCCGCCTGACCGGGGCGTGCCGACGGGGGTCAGAGGCGGGCAGGGAGGGCAGATCGCCCGGACCCTGCCGCGGGTATTGCTTCAGACCGAGCGGGTATTGGACAGCGCCCCCCGAAGCCGGGCATTTTCGGTGCGGACGCACAGGGGGTTCCGGGGCCGGACATGACGAAAATCGACAGCATCACGACCCGGATCATCGACCTGCCGACCATTCGCGGCCATGTGCTGTCGATGACCACCATGGTGGTGCAATCCATCGTTCTGGTGCAGGTCCGGTTTTCGGACGGCTCGACGGGTCTGGGCGAGGGCACCTCGATCGGCGGCCTGAGCTATGGCGCGGAAAGCCCCGAAAGCATCAAGGCCGCCATCGACACCTATATCGCGCCGCTGCTGGAAGGCTGTAATGCCGACAATATCAACCATGTCCGGACGCTGATCGAAAAGGCGGTGCGCGGCAATCCGATCGCCCGCTGCGCGGTCGAGATCGCGCTGTGGGACGGACTTGGCAAGCGGCTCGGCGTGCCGGTCGCGGCGCTGTTCGGCGGCACGGTTCACGAGGCGATGGATGTCGCCTGGACGCTGGCCTCGGGCAATTCCGACCATGACATCGCCGAGGCCGAAGACATGCTGGCGCGCCGCCGCCACCGCCAGTTCAAGCTGAAGATCGGCAAGCGCGCGGTGCGCGAGGACATTGCCCATGTCGCCCGGATCTGTGCCGCCGTGGGGGATCGCGCCATGATCACCGTCGATGTCAATCAGGCCTGGGATCTGCACGATGCCCGCTGGGGCCTGGCCGGGCTGCAGGAGATCGGTGTTGCCATGGTCGAACAGCCCATCGACGCCCGGATGCGCGACCGGTTGAAGGCGCTGACCGACGGCTACGAGATCGCGGTGATGGCCGACGAGGCGCTGCAGGGGCCGGTCGATGCGCTGCAGCTTGCCTGCAACCGGGGTGCGGATGCCTTCGCGGTCAAGATCGCCCAGTCGGGCGGGCTGAAGCGTGGCGCCGACGTGATCGCGATTGCCGAGGCCGCGGGCCTCGGGATCTATGGCGGCACCATGCTGGAGGCGGGCATCGGCACCGCGGCGGCGCTGCATCTGTTCTCGACCGTCGAAAAGATGCGCTGGGGTACCGAACTGTTCGGCCCGCTGCTGTTCAAGGACGAGATCCTGGCGACCCCGCTGCGATATGCCGATTTTCAGGTCCACCTGCCCGAAGGCCCGGGCCTTGGCGTCGCGCTCGACGAGGACAAGGTCGCGCATTTCTGCCGCGACCGGGTCAAGCCGGTGCGGCTGTCCGTGACCAACGGCTGAACAACCCTGCGGGTCGCGACCCGGCTCAGCCCTGCGTGCCGCGGTCGTCCAGAAGGCTGCGTGCGACCGTCTGGGCCATCTTGACGAAATTGCGCACATGCACGCCCTGTTCGTCGATCCGGTGGTTGATCGACAGCTCGGTGGTGCCAAGCGCCGGTTCGAAGGGCAGAAACCGGATGCCGTGGCGCTGTGCCGTCCCGACCGATTCAGGCACCACGCAGACGCCCTCGCCAATCGCGACAAGGCTCAGCGCGGTTTGCAGATCCATGGTGAAGACCCGGTTCTGAACGCTCATCCCCTGCGCCTCGCAGAGCCCCAGCACCAGATCGGCATAGCTCGGCCGGGGATATTCGGGATAGAGGATGAAGGCCGCGTCCCGCAGGGCGGCCAGTGTCACGTGGCGGCGGTTGCCGGTGTCGAACGTGTCGGGCGCGGCCAGCACCAGCGGCTCGTCGCGCAGCTTCAGCCTGGCCAGGTCGGCATCCTGCAGGGCAGGGCGGGCAAAGGCCACGTCGATCTCGCGGCTGATCAGCATCCGGTGCAACTGGGCATTGTTCATCGGCAAGAGGCTGAGCGAGATCTGCGGATAATGGGCGCGGAACGATTTGATGATGTTGGGCAGGATGCCATAGGTCGATGACCCGACAAAGCCGATCCGCAGCCGGCCCTCGGCGCCCTGTCCGATGCGGCGTACCTCGAGCCTTGTATCGGCGATCAGATCGAGGATGGTCTTGCCGCGGGTCTGCAACCGCTCGCCCGCCTGGGTCAGGGTGATCGCGCTGCGGCCGCGGTTGAACAGCGTCGCGCCGATCTCGGCCTCGAGCTGCATGATCTGGCGCGACAGCGGCGGCTGCGCGATCCCCAGCCGTTCGGCGGCGCGGCCGAAATGCAGTTCCTCGGCCACGGCCATGAAATACTTGAGCTGCTTGAGGTTCATCTCGGCCATGCCTGCAGGCTAGGGGAAGAGCCGCCAAAGAAGAAGGGCCCCCGGGGTGCCCCGGAAGCCCGTCGCGCCGCAAGGCGCGCTGTCGCTATTCGGCGGCCATCGACGCGGCGGCGGCCTTTTCCTTCAGCACGAAATCGAATTTCACATAAAGGTCGTCGTGCATCTCGTCCGGCGCCTTCTGGAATTCGGCGACAAGGCTGTCCTTGACCGCAAAGACCGAGTCGTTGTCGAGCCACGCGCTGCTTGAATCATAGACCTGGCTGATCAGCGGCCGGAAGCCATCCTTGCTGAGGATGAAGTGCATGTGGCCGGGGCGGTTCGGGTGATGGCCCATAAAGCGCAGCAATTCGCCCGCGGTCTCGTTGTCGGGGATCGGATAGGGCACCGGGCGCAGCGCGCGGAAGGCATAGCGCCCCTCGGCATCGGTCTCGAACCGGCCACGGAGGTTGTATTCGGGCTGGTCGGGGTCGTGGTTTTCGTAAAGCCCGTTCGGCGCATCCTCCCACACGTCGAGCGTGACGCCGGCAAGCGGATTGCCGGCGGTGTCGCGCACGACGCCCTCGAAATAGACGGTCTCCTCGTCATCGAAATGCTTTTGCACCGTCGAGGCGCCATGGGGCAGGACCGGCGGGTTGTCGCGATAGAACGGGCCGAGCACGGTGCTGACGCTTTCGGGGCCTTCGACCACGTTGGTCAGCATGTCGACCAGAACCTCGACGCCGAGGATGTCGCCGAGCAGGATGAACTCCTGACGCTTGTCCGAACAGGTCTGGCCGGCACGGGCGAGATAATCGCAGGCGGCCAGAAACTCGCCATGCTGCAGCTTCACGTCCTTGCAGAAACCGTGCAGGTGCCGGATCAGCGAGGTCATGATCTCGCGCTGACGATCGTCGATTGCGCCGCTTTCGCCAAGCGAGGCGATGACGACGTCGGTGACGTTCTCGAGGGTTACGTTGGGCATTGCTTCTCCTCCCAGAAGACTGCTGCGGGGCATCTCCCGTGCCGCCACAGCGCACTGGCGCCAATTTCGCGCAAGGCAGGCATCGAACCAATGCACTTTATGGTATCTCTCGATACTCAAACCCGGCGCGCGGGCGGGCCCGGCAAAGGGTATCGGACGATACCGACAGCGACATTGAGCGCGGCCGCCCTGGCGGCGCATCCTGCCGCCATCGCGGGTGCCAGCCGGAGGGGCAATGTTCGAACGACTTCAAGGGATGCAGGCGCGCCTGAACGAGACGCCGCATCTGCAGCGTCTGGGGCGGCTTTTTTCGGAAACCGTGCTTCTGAGTGTCGACGGAGACGAATATTATCTGAGCTTTGACAAGGGACGGCTGGTTCAGGTGATGCCGGGGCCAAGCCGCAAGACGCCCTATCGCTTTGGCCTCATCACCGATGCCGCGGCGCTGGACGAATTCTGGCAGCCGCTGCCGCGCCCCGGATTTCACGACATCTTCGGGCTGGTAAAACTCGGCCGCGCGCAGATTTCGGGCGACATTCTGGTGCTGGTCAAGAACCTGCGGTTCTTCAAGGAGTTCATGGCCTTGCCGCGCCCCTCTGGAGTGGAGGCCAGAGCATGAGCATCGAGCCCATTATCGGCCGCTATGTCGGTGTCGACATCGCGGGCACCCCGCAGAGGATCTATTTCGAAGAGGCCGGGCAGGGCCGGCCGGTGCTGTGCCTGCACACCGCGGGGGCCGACACCCGCCAGTGGCGGCACCTGATGAACGACGCCGCGATCACGGCCGAGAACCGGCTGATCGCCTTCGACATGCCCTGGCACGGCAAATCGCTGCCGCCCGAGGGTTTCGAGACCGAGGAATACCTGCTGACGACCGAGACCTATGTCGCGACCGTGCTGGCGGTGGCCAAGGCCCTCGGGCTCGACCGGCCGGTGCTGGCGGGCTGTTCGATGGGCGGGCGGATCGCGCTGCAGCTTGCCGCGTTGCACCCCGCGGCCTTTTCGGGATTCATCGCCATCGAGGCGTCGGATTTCCAGCCCGCGTGGTACGACATCGACTGGTTTCACCGCCCCGACGCCCATGGCGGCGAGATGGGGGCGGCGCTGGTCTCGGCCAATATCTCGCCCTACGCGCCCGAGGCCGAGCGCTGGAACACGCTGTGGATGTTCATGTCAAGTGGCCCCGGCGTGTTCCGCGGCGATCTGAGCTTTTACACCGGGGATGACAGCCTGATCGGGCGGCTCGGCCAGATCGACACGGCGCGCACGCCCGTTCACATCATCGTCGGCGCCTATGATCTGACCTGCACCCCCGAGGACGCACGGCGCACCGCCGGGGCGATCCCGGGCGCGACGCTGGCCGTCATGGACCAACTCGGCCATTTCCCGATGAGCGAACATCCCGCGGGTTTTCGCCCGTTCTTCGTCGAGGCGCTGGCAAAGATGCCCGAAAGCAGCGCTTCGGCGGCCTGAACCGTCGTTTCCGCCCGCCGCCGCCCCACCGCGAGGCCGGCCCTGATCGCTGGCCCCGCCGCGCCCCGCTGCGCAGACCCGAGGGTGACATTCTCCGCACACTTTTGCCTGACCTAACGTCGCAGACGTCCGTCAGGACATTGTGTGTGGACTGCGAGCGAAATTTCGCCGATGCTTTCCCACAGGGCTGGTTACGAGCGAGCAGTAGTACGTTCCAGCTTGACAAAAATGATTCGGCGTCCGTCCGAAGCCGGCTTCGATTCTTCGTGGCCGTCAACGGGTAAGGTATGCGCCGACGGGGCGAGCGAGAATTATTGTGAAGGACTTGGAGAAATTCTGGGGCCTCGTGGCTTCCTATTGGCTGTCCGAGCGCTGGCGTGAAGCCTGGACGCTTACGGCGATCATTTTTGCCATGACAACCGTTCTCAGCAAGGCGTCGGTCTGGACCGCAACCGCGAGTGCCGACTTCCTCGCCTCGCTTGCAGGCTTTCACCGCGCCGATGCGGGCGTCGATCCGGTGCGTGTGGTGCTGATGGCGGCCGCGGCCTATGTCGCGATCTTTGTCGCCCGCAGTGGCGGCGTCGCGCTGCGCCACTTCGTGTCCTCCACACTCCACCGCCGGGCGCGCGCCTGGCTGGTCGACCGCTTCGACCGCCAGATCTTGGCAGACGAGCGCATCGCGCTCGACCTGATGAGCGACCGCTCGGACGCGGGCGGCTCGCCCAGGATGCCCGATGCCATCGACCAGCGGATCGACGAATGCTCGGTCGGGCTTTACGGCGGCATCATCGGCCTTGCCATGGGGCTTTGGGGGGCGATTGCCTCGATCTGGTTCGTGTCGCGCGCGCTGATCGAACGCAGCCAGCCGGTGCCGTTTCTGGACCGCTGGGGCGCGGCGGCGAACGATCTGTTGGCGCAGCTTGTCGGCCCGGGCCTTGCCGGGCGCATCGATCTTGTGCCCGGACATCTCGGCACCGTGTTTCTGGTCGGCGCGATGGTTGCGATCTATGTGCCCACGATAACCTTCTGCGCCTGGTTGCTTGGCCGGGTCCTCGAACGGCTGAACCTGGAACGGCAGCGCCGCGACGGCGCATGGCGGGGCGAATGGGGCGTGTTGCTGAACCGGGTCAGCCAGCTTGCCTCCTCGCATGGCGAACGGGCGCAGCGCCGCATCAACCGCCGCCTCTATGCCGATGTGAACAATGTCTGGGGACGCCAGAACAAGGTCAACGCCGGGATGTTGATGTTCACCGACGTCTACAACTTTCTCTCCAGCCGGCTGCTGGCCTATATGCCGGCGCTGCCCGCCTTCATGGCCGGTCACATGAGCTTTCGCACCTTCGCGGCCAGCAGCGAACTGACCGCCGAGCTGATCAACGACGTCTCGTGGTTCATCAATGTCATGCCGTCGATTGCCATGCTGAAGGCCCATGCCGACCGGTTGATGGAACTGGCACAGGCGGTCGAACGGGTCCGCGACCGCAAGGCGTTCTACGCCGAGACCGGCGTCAGCCGCTTTGACCGGGCCGGCGTTGCCGATGGCTCGGCGCTCAAGGTCGAGGGCCTCGCGCTGCGCCACCGCGGCCACGACGCGCCGGCCTTCCTGCATGTCCCGCGGCTGGTGCTGGCCGCCGGCGACCGGGTCTATCTGCGCGGCCAGAACGGCTGTGGCAAAAGCAGCCTGCTGAAGGCCGTGGCGGGGCTGTGGCCCTATGGCGACGGCAAGGTCGCGATGGCCGATGGCGCGCGGTTGTTCTTTGCCGGGCAGGAACCCGACCTGCCCGACCGCATGACGCTGAAGGCGCTGGTCAGCTACCCCGACCACCCCGAGACCCACGACGACATCTCGGTCGCCCATGTGCTGTCGCGCGTCGGTCTGGGCGAGTTCATCCGGGCGCTCGAAGACGACCTCTATCAGGGCAAGAACTGGCGCAATGTCCTGTCCGGCGGGCAGAAGCAGCGTCTGGTGCTGGCCCGTATCCTGCTGATGAAGCCCGACATCGTGCTGCTCGACGAGGCGACCTCGGCGCTCGACGTCAATGCGGTCGTGGACTTCCATCTGGCCCTGTGCGAGGGGTTGCCCGATGCCGCCGTCCTTGCGGTGCTTCACGGCGATAGCGTGCCGCATGATCCTGACGGGATGCCCTTCTACAACGCTGTGCTCGACATCAGCGCCAAGGTGGGTCACCTGCGTCCGGTCAAGCCGCCGGTGTTCGCCGCGGTCCGTGTCGCGGCCGAGTAACCGCAGGGGCCACGCGCGCCTCGCTCCGGGTTGCACATGGGATCGCAGATGAACACGCCAGACGCCGTCGACCGCCTGCTCGGGCGCATGACGTTGGACGAAAAGATCGGACAATTGAACCTGCTGGCCGCGGGCGAGGGGATCGCCACCGGGATTGCCGGCGACAACACCCTGACACGGCGGCTCGATACCGGCCGGATCGGCGCGATTTTCGGCACCAAGTCGCTGGCCTCGGCACGCTCGATGCAGGAACGCGCGCTGGCCGGATCGCGGCTGAAGATCCCGCTGTTCTTTGCCGAGGACGTGATCCATGGCCACCGCACGGTGTTTCCGCTGCCGATCGCGCTTGCCTGCAGCTGGAACATGGCGCTGATCGAGGAGACCGCCGCCTTCGCCGCCGCCGAGGCCGCGGCCGAGGGCCTGCATCAGGTCTATGCGCCGATGATCGACATCGCCCGCGATCCGCGCTGGGGCAGGGTGGCCGAATCCCCGGGCGAGGATCCCTATCTCGCCTCCCGCGTTGCCGTCGCCATGACCCGCGGCTTTCAGGGGGCGCAGATTTCGGCGCCGGGCCGGGTCGCGGCCTGCCTGAAGCATTTCGTGGCCTATGGCGCGACCGCGAGCGGCCGGGATTACGACAACGCCAGCCTTGCCTGGGAGGATCTGCTTGGCACCTATCTGCCGCCCTTCGCGGCCGGGGTCAGGGCCGGGGCGGCCAGTGTCATGGCCGCGTTCAACGCCGTCAACAAGCTGCCGATGCATTGCAACGAACCGCTGATCGAGGGCTGGCTGCGCAGCAGGACCGGGTTCGAGGGGCTTGTCGTCTCGGACTACACCGGCGTGCGCGAATTGATCGACCACGGCATGGGGCCGGCGCCGGTGGCGGTTGCACGCGCGCTGCACGCGGGTATCGACATGGACATGGTGGGCGAGGATTACCTTGCCGAACTGCCGGCGCTTGCCGCACGCGGGATCGATGCCCCCGATTGCGCGGTCAGCTTTTCGGCCGGCGAGATCGTCGCGCTGATCGACCGGGCCTGCCGGCGGGTGCTGCGATTCAAGGCCGACCTCGGGCTGCTCGACGATCCGTTCCGGGGCCTGACCGGCCGGCCCGCTGCGCCCTCGCCGGCCGCGGGCCGCAAGCTCGCGCGCAAGGCCGCCGCCGCCGCCGCCGTGCTGCTGAAGAACAATGGCGTGCTGCCCTTGCGCCGCAATGCGCAGGTGGCGCTGATCGGCCCGCTGGGGGCCGACCGCGCCAATCTTCTGGGGACCTGGTCGGTTTCGGGCCGGGCCGAGGATGTGGTGCCGCTCGATCAGGCCATCGCCGCCCTGACAGGGCACATGCCCGCCACGGCGTTCGGGTCGAATATCGTCGAGGAACAATGGCTTGTCGCGCGCACCAACGTGCATGGCGTCACCGTGGAGCCCGATGAGCGGCCCGAGGCCGAGATGCTGGCCGAGGCGGTCGCGCTGGCCCGCGCCTCCGAGGTCGTGATCGTGGCGGTGGGCGAGGCCAAGGAACAGGCCGGCGAATCCTCCTCGCGGCTGTCGCCCGACCTGCCAGCGCCGCAGCGCCGGCTGGTGGCAGCCCTTGCCGAAACCGGCACGCCGCTGGTGATCGTCGTCTTCGCCGGCCGCCCGCTGGCGATGGGCCATATCCCGAACCAGGCCGACGCGCTGATGTTTGCCTGGCACAACGGCATCGCGGGGCCCGAAGGCGTCGCCGATCTGCTGTTCGGGGTCGACGAACCCTCGGGGCGGCTGGCGGCGACGCTGCCTGCGGCCCCGGGCGAGGTGCCGCTGTCCTATGCCGAGGAACCGACGGGGCGGCCGTTTCCGGGCCATTTCGCCAAGTTCCGCACCGGCTGGCTCGATCTCGCCGACGATCTGCAACGCTTTCCCTTCGGCTTCGGCCTCGGCTATGCCCCGGTGCGCTATGGCCCGCCGCGGCTGTCGGCGACCAAGGCTCGACTGGGCGAGAGCGTGCGCCTGACGGTCGAGATCACCAACGAGGGCGACCGGCCCGCGGTCGAGACGCCCCAGCTATACCTGTCGGACCCGGTGGCGCGGACCACCCGGCCCGGCCGCTTCCTCGTCGATTTCCAGCAGGTCTCGCTGGCACCGGGCGAGACCCGGGCAATCGAATTCGTGATCGATGCCGAGATGGCGCGCTATCCGGTGGCGCCCTCGCTCGAGACCGCCGAATGGGTCTGGGACCCGGGCCTCGTCCGGGTCCATGTCGGCCCCAACAGCCGTGACACCCAGATGCTGGAGCTGACATGGCAGGCGTGAAACGCGGCCTTGACGATGCCGCCCTGCGCGACCGCATTGCCGAGGCGAGCGCCAGTTACTTCCTTGACTGGAGCCATCCGGTCAGCGGCATGGCGCGCGAACGCAGCGCCGGCGCCTTTGGCTATGACGTCGAGGAAACGGTCTGCATCGGCGGCACCGGCTTTGGCGTTCTGGCCCAGATCGTCGCGGCCGAGCGCGGCTGGCGGCCGCGGCGCGAGATCCTCGACCGGCTGGAGCGGCTGGTCGGGTTCCTCGAACAGGCCGACCGCTTCGATGGCGTGTTCCCGCATTTCATGAACGGCACCACCGGGCATCTTCTGCCCTTCATGGCGGGCAACGACGGCGACGACGGCGGCGATCTGGTCGAGACCGCGTTCCTGATGACCGGCCTGCTGGGCGCTGCGTCCTATTTCACCGAAGCGCCCGAGATCGGCGCAAGGATCGAGGCGCTGTTCGATGCCGTCGACTGGGCCGCCCACATCCGGGCGGGGCGCGAGGTGATGTGGCACCACAAGCGCGGCCGCCCCTGGCCCGACACCGCGTTGCCGATCCGTGGCTGGAACGAGGCGATGGCGGTCTTCATCCTGGGTGCGGGGTCGAAAACCCACCCCTTGCCGCCCGAGGTCTATCACGAAAGCTGGGCGCAGGCGCCGGCGTTCCGCAATGGTCGTGACTATGGTGGCATCACGCTGCCGCTTGGCCCGGACTGGGGCGGGCCGCTGTTTCTGTCGCAATACCCGTTCCTCGGGCTCGACCCGCGCGGGCTGATCGATGCCTATGCCGATTACGGGGTTCAGGCCCGCGCCCATGCGTTGATCAACCGCTATCATTGTCTGGTGAACCCGCATGGCTGGGCGGGCTATGGGCCCGACTGCTGGGGACTGACCGCCAGCGACACGCCCGGGGGCTATGCCGCCCATTCGCCGACCGAGGATCTGGGCGTCATCACTCCGACTGCGGCGCTGAGCTCCTTCCCCTATGCGCCGGAGGAGGCGATGCCGGTGCTGCGCCACCTTCACGACGATCTGGGCGACCGGATCTGGGGCGAGGCGGGGTTCATTGATGCCTTCAGCCCGGCCCATGACTGGGTTGCGGAAAGCCGGCTTGCCATCGACCAGGCGCCGATTGTCATCGGGCTGGAAAACCACCGCTCGGGCCTGATCTGGCGGCTGGTCTCGAACCGGCCAGAGATGCAGCGCGGCCTGCGGCGGCTGGGATTTCGTGCGCCCTACCTTGGCGACGCCAGCGCCTGAACCGCGGCGTCGCGCGCGGTGGCGGCGCCCAGGAAGGCTGCCGCCGACCAGGTGAGCGCGAGGCAGGCGGCGGGGGCACCGGTCTTGCGGTCGATCTGCTCGGGCAGGTCGTCGCCTTCGGGCGCCACAGCCTCGACCCAGGCCATCCAGTCCTCGGCCTTGGCGAAAGCGGCAGGGTCCTGCCTTTGCGCCGCGATGCGATAGCTGAGTTCGGCAAAGCCCAGCGTCACCGGCAGCCAGGGATTGCCGCCGAAATAGACATCCTCGCGCCAGCGCCCCATGGCCGGGGCGGCGCGGCCCGCGTTGAGCGGATAGAGCGTGGCGAAGATCGCTTCGAGCGCAGCCGCCGTGGCACGGGTCTGCGGGGCGTCAAGGGCGAAGCGGCCATCGCGGCGGTCGGCATGAAGGACGGCAAGGATCGTCGCGCTGTCGAGATGCCCGGCGGGGGCCTCGATGCTTTCGCGCCAGACGCCGGTTGCCCTGTCTTCTGCCTCGTCGATCAGGCCCGCGACCCGGTCGGCCGCGGCCAGCATCGCGGCCGCGTCGGCTCCGCTGCTGCGCGCGGCACCACGGGTCAGCGCATCCCATTCCACGATCAGGGTGAAGGTGGTCCGCCGCGGCGGCGATTCCTCCCACGGCCCGATGCAGGGGCGGCCGGCCACGGCGGTGACATGGGCCAGATCGCGGGCGATCAGCGCCTCGGTCCCGGTCCCGTCGCCGGCAAGCTCCGGCATCTCGTCGAGCAACCCCATCAGGGCCGAGGCGCGCAGCGCCGGGCCGTCATCCTGCGGCCGGCCCCATTGTTCGAGGTCGGGTCCGCCATCGGGCGCGCAGCGCGGTTCCTCCAGCCAGGCGGAGCCGCCAAGGGCGGCCAGTTCGGCGTCGGGACGCAGGAATTTCCTGAATTCGGGCGTCGCGGTGGCGGCCAGCGGGTTGGTCGCGGGGCCGGCGCGGTCCGGATCCGAGATCGCCAGCGAGAACCGGATATGGTCGGCCACGGCCCGGGTCCAGAAGCCGCGCGCCTCGGGGTCCGCCGCAATCGCCGCGGGCACGGCGCGGAGCGCGATGGCAGCGTCGCGGATCCAGTGGTGGAAATAGTCGGGCTCTGGGTCCCAGGAGGCTGTCCGGGTCGAGGCAAGGATCGATCCGGGGGCTGGCACGACCGTCCAGCCAAAGCCAGCGCGATGGCGGGCGAGGCCGGTCGCCGAGGTGGCGCGCCGCAGCGCCCTCGCCGCCCCGAGCCTGCGCGCCGCAAGCCAGTCGGGCGAGGGGGCGATCATGCCTGCAACAGGCTCAGCGCCATCGCCAACGCCGCGGCGCACTCGGGTCCGGCGGGGCAATGGTGGACATCGGGAAGGGCGGCAAAGAACCGGGCATTCGGGGCGGTCGCGAAATAGCGCTGCGCATGGGCCAGCGGCACGATGCCATCGGCCGATCCGGTCACCACGGCGACGGGTGCTTCCAGCCGGGCAAGGTCGGGGGCGGCATCCTCGGCCTCCATCTCGGCGCGGAACTGCGGCGCCTCGCGCTCCATCACCGCGACCGCGTCGGGGCCCATGGCGATCCGCGCGGCCAGCAGCATCCGGCCCGACAGCACCGGCGAGACCGCCAGCAGATGATGCAAGCCCTCGCCCGCCAGCCGCGCCCCGGCATAGCCGCCAAGGCTGTGCCCGGCCAGCGCCAGCCGCTCGCCGGGAAAGCGCGCGACAGCCCAGTCCCGCACCGCGGCCGCGGCGGCAAGGTGGTTGGCCATGGTCAGCCGCTCGCGCGGGCCAAGATGGGGGAGGGCCGCGGAAAACGGCAGTTCCGGCGCCACGACCCGCCAGCCGCGGGCCAGATAGGCCAATGCGATTTCGGCGATCTGCACCTGATCGGGGGCGCCGTCGCGGCCGTGAATCAGAAGGACGGTGCCGCGGGGACCCGCGGCGCGGCAGGCGATCAGGACCGGGATGGCGCAATCGGGGCCGGGCACCGCCTCGCGCGTGGCGGTTTCGGTCCAGGGGGTGTCAGGTCCGGGCATGTCTGTTCCTTCGTCGCATCGGATCGGCCGGCCATGGCGGCATGGATTTTGCAGACAGATGTAGCCTGCGCCGCCCGTCAGGCACATGCGGCGGGAATGTCGCGGGCCGGGGTCCGGGCGGGCGCGGGGCCTAGTCCTTCTCGGGCAATCCGTTGGCGGCGGCCACGAAATCTGCGAGCATCGGCAGGTATTTCTCGCCCTGACCCGCGGCCTCCATCGCCGCCAGACTGTTGCGGACCGCCGATTGCACCGGGTTCACCGCGCCCACGTCCATCGAAAGGGCGGTGAGATAGCGCATGTCCTTGTGGGCATTGGCGATGGAGAAACGGTGGGCGTTCTCGTCGCGTTCGAGCGACCACTTCATGAAGGTGTCGTAGAACCCGTTGCGCATCCGGCTGGTGCCGATGACCGAATGGAACTGCTCGACGCTCAGCCCGGATTTGCGCGCGATCGCCAGCGCCTCGGCATAGAGCGCGCCATAGCCGAGCGAGATGAAGTTGTTGACAAGCTTCATCTTGTGGCCCGATCCGACCGGGCCGAGATGAACGATATTGCCCGCCCAGGTCTGCAGGATCGGCTCGATCCGGGCATAAGTCTCGGGGTCGGCACCGACCATGGTGTCGAGCGTGCCCGCCAGCGCCTCTTTCGGGGTCCGGCCAAGCGGCGCGTCGGCCAGCGCGATGTCGCGCAGGGCAAGCTCGGCCGACAGTTCAAGCGTGCTGACCGGGTTCGAGGTCGAGCAGTCGATGACGATGCTGCCCGGTGCGGCATTGGCCGCGATCCCGTCCGTGCCGCGGATCACCGCCTCGACCTGCGGGCTGCCCGAGACGCAGATATGAATGACCTCGGCCTGCGAGGCGAGCTCTGCGACCGTGCCAGCCTCGGTCGCGCCGCGCGCGATCAGGTCCTCGACCGGGCCGCGGTTGCGGTGGGCCACGACGACCAGCGGATAGCCGGCCGCGAGGATGTTGCGCGCCATGCCGTGCCCCATCAGGCCGACACCGATGAAACCGACGACGGGTTTTGTCATTGCGCCTCCTTTGGCACATAGGCCCGCCAGTCGTGTTCCTCGCGGAAGCCCAGCATATCGCGGATCTTGCGGTTCGAGAACAGCGCCTCGTTCTCGGCCAGATCGCGCGTCACCGGCACGCCGGGGAAGAACCGCGCGAGGATCTCGGCGGTGGGCAGGTTCATGCCGTTGGTATCGTTGCCGGCGTTGAAGATCTGGAAGCCAAGGCCGTCCGTCTTCAGGCACAGATCGACGATCTGGCCCAGATCGCGGGCGTCGATATAGCAAAACAGGTTGCGCCGCCGCTGCTCCGGATCGGCGAAGAAACCTGGGAACAGGGTGCGGTATTCGTCGGGCTCGATCACGTTGCCGATGCGCAGCCCATAGATGTCGGCGCCCGAGCGGCGCTGGAAGGTGCGCGCGGTCTTTTCGTTGACGACCTTGCTCAGCCCATAGCTGTCCATCGGGTCGACATCGTAATCCTCTTCGACGGGCAGGCTGTGGGGGTCGACCCTGCCGTCGGCAAAGCAGACGCCATAGGTGGTCTCGGACGAGGCAAAGACGATCTTGCGGATGCCAAGCTTCACCGCCGCTTCGATCACGTTGTAGGTGCCGATCGCGTTGACCCGGAAGGTCTCGTGATCCGGCGCGATCAGGATCCGCGGGATGGCGGCGAAATGCACCACCGCGTCATAGCCCTGCACCCCGGTTCCGGCGTCAAGCTCGTCGAGGCCGGCATAGCTCGTCAGCACGTTGAACATGGCGCCCGCGTCGGTGATGTCGGCGCGCAGGTTGTCGATGCCGGGCTCGTCGAGCGGGGTCAGATCGACATTGACCACCCGGTGCCCCTGATCGCGCAGATAGCGGCAGACATGGCGGCCGGCCTTGCCCGAGCCGCCGGTGAACAGGATTCGCATGGTGTCCTCCTCCGGTTCCGAACGCCCGGAAACCTCGGGGCGCCAGGGTTCGAAGTGGGACGCAGCGCGCGGACTTGCAAGTCCGTATCGTGTCGCAGCCCTGGCCGCCTTCCGGCGCAGGGCCGGCGGCCGACGCAAAAGGCCGGCGCAGGCGGGGATGCCTGCGCCGGCCGAAGTCAATTGCCGGGGATCATTTCAGGATCAGTTCCGGCCCCATGAAGGTTGTCGGCAGCCAGGTCGAGATCACCGGCACGTAGGTCACGATGATCAGGAAGATCACCAGGATGCCAAGCCATGGCAGGGCCGCGCGCACCACGTCCATCATCGGCATGCTGGCAACCGAGGACGTGACGAAGAGGTTCAGACCGACCGGCGGCGTGATCATCCCGATTTCCATGTTGACCACCATGATGATGCCCAGATGGATCGGATCGATGCCAAGTTCGAGCGCGATCGGAAACACCAGCGGTGCCACGATGACGATCAGGCCCGAGGGCTCCATGAATTGCCCGCCGATAAGCAGAATTATGTTCACAGCGACCAGGAACATCACCGGCCCGAACCCGGCGCCCAGCAGTGCATTGGTGATCGCCTGCGGGATCTGTTCGTCGGTCAGCACATGCTTCAGGATCAGCGCGTTGGCGATGATGAACATCAGCATGATCGTGATCCGGCCGGATTCGAACAGCGCGTTCTTGGTGTCGCGGTGAAAGAACACGGTCAGCAGTGCCCATGGTTTCGACATCAGCGGGATCGGCCGGGTCGGCACCGCGGCCGCATTCAAACTGGCGGCGTCGGCGTCGGGATGGTGCGCGGTATAGGGATCGCTCGCGGCAAGCGGCCCCATGTCGCGATAGACGAAGTTGGCGATGAAGAAGGAATAGACCGCGGCGACGGCGGCGGCTTCGGTCGGCGTGAAGACCCCGCCATAGATCCCGCCCAGGATGATGACGATCAGGAACAGGCCCCAGCCGGCCTCGCGGGCGGCGGTAAAGACCTCGCCCCAGCCGGCCCAGGGTTGCGACGGCAGGTTCTTGACCCGCGCCGCAATATAGATGCCGATCATCAGCATCACACCGGCCAGCAGCCCCGGAATGACACCGGCCAGAAACATCCGCCCGACCGAGACGTCGACCGAGGCCGCATAGACCACCATGACGATCGAGGGCGGGATCAGGATGCCGAGCGTGCCCGCGTTGCAGATGACCCCGGCGGCGAATTCCTTGGAATAGCCGACCTGGCGCATGCCGACGATACAGATCGAACCGATGGCGACGACGGTCGCGGGCGAGGATCCCGAAAGGGCTGCGAACATCATGCAGGCAAAGACCGCGGCCATGGCAAGCCCGCCGCGGAAGTGGCCGACGCAGGCGATGGCAAAGCGGATGATCCGCTGCGCCACCCCGCCGGTAGACATGAAGGTCGAGGCGAGGATGAAGAACGGGATCGCGAGCAGCGTGTAGTGGCCCGAGAAGGCGTTGAACAACTGCTGGGCGATGGCGCCGAGCGAGGTGTCGGAAAACGCCAGCATGAACAGGATCGACGACAGCCCGAGGCTGACCGCGATGGGAACGCCGATCAGCATCATGCCGATGATCAGCGCGAACAGAAGCACGATATCCATGGGTCAGTCCTCCAGATGCCGGCCGATGGCGGCTTCTTCGATCATTTCCTCGACCTCGTGGCTGGCGATCAGCAGGCCGGCGCGGCCACGCCACACCTCCCAGGTCACCTGGCAAAAGCGGAAGGTCATCAGCGCCATGCCAAGCGGCAGCGCGGCATAGGGGATGAAGCGCGGCAGCTTCTCGTAGGCCTCGCCCTCGTTCAGGATCGGCTCGATGAAGCGCAGCCAGTTCGGCATCACGATGTCGTTGACCTCGTACCAGGCCTGCTTGCCGATGAAGGGCGACCAGTATTGCCAGGAGCCGATCAGCAGCAGCACCGAGAACAGGATGCAGAGCAGCCCCGAGATCACGGTCAGGATCCGCCGGGTGCCGGGACCGGTCATGTTGACCATGGCATCGACGCCGAGGTGGCCATAGATCTTGACGACATAAGAGGCGCCGATCAGCACCAGCCAGGCGAACAGGAAGACCGTGGCCTCCAGTGCCCACAGGACATTGGCGTTGAAGACATAGCGCGCGACGACATTGGCGAAGGTGATGAGCGTCATGAGCCCGAGGAGGAGGGCAATCAGCGTCTCCTCGATCTCGTTGACGACCCGTCCCACGGCCGTCTTCGGCTTGTTGGACATCTGGGAAATCCTTTGGGTTGGGTGTCGGGTCAGGATCGCGGGGCCAGGGGGCAGACCTGCGGTGGCCAGACGGCGGGCTTGCGACCGGCCGGCCCGACAGGGCCGACCGGCTGGCCGAGCGCCGGAAAGGGCGCTCAGTTCGTCGGCGTCTCGTTGAAGGAAACCGCGGCCTCGATCACCTCTTCGCCGATCTGGTCGGAGAACTGCGCCCACACCGGCTTCATCGCATCGACCCATTCGGCGCGCTGCTCGGGCGTCAGGGTGCGCACTTCCGAGCCGGTCGCGATGATCGCCTGTTTCGATCCCTCCTCGACCTCGACCACGGCGGCGTTCCGCTCGGCCGTGACCTCGTCCATGATCGTCTTGATCTGGGCGCGCACGTCGTCGGGCAGGCCCTCCCACCAGTCGGTCGACACCACGACCATATAGTCGAGCACGCCGTGGTTGGTTTCGGTGGTGCCGTCCTGCACCTCGAAGAACTTCTGGCCATAGATGTTCGACCAGGTGTTTTCCTGCCCGTCGACCACGCCGGTCTGCAGCGCGCCATAGACCTCCGAGAACGCCATCTTCTGCGGGTTGGCGTCGATCGCCTCGAACTGCGCCTGCAGCACGTCGGATTGCTGGATGCGGAACTTCAGCCCCTTGGCGTCGGCGGGCACCAGCAGCGGCCGGTCGGCCGAAAGCTGTTTCATCCCCGAATGCCAATAGGCCAGCCCCTGCAGCCCCTTGCGCTGCATCGAATCGAGCAGCGCCTGCCCCTGTTCGGAATTCTGGAACCGGTCGACGGCGGGCATGTCGGCAAAGACGAACGGCAGATCGTAAAGCCGCAGCTTCTTGGTGAAGGTCTCGAATTTCGACAGCGAGGGCGCGGCCATCTGCACATCGCCCAGCAGCATCGCCTCGAGCACCTTGTCGTCGTCATAAAGCGTCGAGTTCGGGAACACCTCGACGCAGGCAATGCCGTCCATCTCGGTGTTGACGCGGTCGGCGAACAGCTGCGCGGCAATCCCCTTGGGGTGTTTGTCGGCATTGGTGACGTGGGCGAACTTGATCAAGATCTCGCCGTCGTCGCAGGCGGCAAGCACCGGCGCGGCGGAAAGGGCAAGCAGGCTGACGCCAGCGGCGAGAATGGGACGAATGTTCATGGAAATCCTCCGGTTCAGGTTGGTCGTTGTGCCCGCCTTCCGTCCGCTGACGCGGCGACTGCGGCGGGTCTGGGGGGCAGAAACCATCCGGGGGGTCAGCCTTGCAACCTGTGCAAGTCCGACATGCGAAATTGTTTTGGGTCAGAGGGACGCGAGGTTTCCGTTTCCACCCGCAGGCCGCCGGGACGTGGGTGGAAACGGGGACAGGCGCGGGCGCGCGCCGGGCTCAGTCGCCGAAATCTTCGCGCCGCAGCCCGTGTTTCTGCATTTTCTCATAAAGCGTCTTGCGCGCCAGACCGAGCGATTCGTAGGTCGCCTTCAGGCTGCCTTCGTTGGCGGCAAGGGTGGCGATGATGACATCGCGCTCGAACCGGTTGACCCGTTCGACAAGGCCAAGCCCGGCCTCGCCCGCCGGGGCGGTGTCGGTCTCGATCCCCAGAACGTGGCGGTCGGCGGCGTTCTTCAGCTCGCGCAGGTTGCCGGGCCAGTCCTGCGCCGCAATGGCCAGCAGACGGTCGGGCGGGATCTCGGGGGGCGGGCGGCCATAGCGGCGGGCGGCCTCGGTCGCGAACACCTGGAACAGCCGCGGCGCATCGCCCGGCCGGGCACGCAGCGGCGGCAGATGCAGCGTGACCGGGTTGACGCGATAGAGCAGGTCGTCGCGGAACCGGCCCTGCGCCACCAGCGTCTCCAGCCCCTCGCGGGTCGAGGCGACGAACCGCACGTCAAGCTGCACGCGGTCGCTGGCGCCGAGCGGTTCGATGGCGCGGTCTTCGAGGACGCGCAAAAGCTTTACCTGCAGCCCGAGCGGTGCCGAGCCGATCTCGTCGAGATAGACGGTGCCGCCGCGGGCATGTTCAAGCCGCCCGGTGCGGGCGCGCAGCGCGCCATGAAAGGCGCCGGCGACATGGCCGAACAGCTCTGCCTCGGCATGATCGGCGGGCAGCGCAGCAAGGTTGACGGTGACAAAGGGTTTGGCGGCGCGGTCCGACAGCTGGTGCAGCGCGCGCGCCACCAGCTCCTTGCCGGTCCCGGTCTCGCCCACGATCAGCACGTCAAGGTCGGTCGCGGCCACGGTGCGGATCCGGCCGCGCAGCTCGATCATGGCGGGCGACCGGCCGTGCAGCATCGCCTCCAGCGGATCGTCGGGGGTGGGGGCTGCCCGCAGCACCCGCAGTTCCAGCGCCATGCGCCGCCGCTCGGCCGCCCGCGCGATCGATTGCGCCAGCCGGTCGGTCGAGAACGGCTTTTCGATGAAGTCATAGGCGCCCTTGGCCAGTGCTGCGACCGCCATCGGCACGTCGCCGTTGCCGGTGACAAGGATGACGGGCTGGTCCGGGTCGATCTCCATCACCGCATCGAGAAGCTGGATGCCGTCCATCCGCGGCATCCGGATGTCCGAGACCAGAACCCCCGGAAAATCCCGCCCCAGCCGGTCGAGCGCCCGGTCGGCCCGGGCGAATGCGGTCACGTCAAAGCCCTTCAGTTCCAGCGATTGCTGCACCGACAGGCGGATGTCCTCCTCGTCATCGACAAGGATCACCTCGCAGCGGGTCATTCCGCGGCCTCCCGCGCGCCCGCGTCCGCCTTGCGCAGCACGATCACGAACCGCGCACCGCCCTCTGTCCGGTTTTCGGCGCGCATGGTGCCGCCGAAATCGGTGACGATGTTGAAGCTGATCGACAGGCCAAGCCCCAGCCCCTTGCCGACATCCTTGGTGGTGAAGAACGGATCGAAGATCCGCGGCAGCACATCGGGCGGAATGCCCGGGCCATTGTCGTCGAAGGTGATGCTCACGCGGTCCCCGTCCGCAGTCACCGCAATGTCGATCCGGGGCCGGGTGTCTGGCGGCACGGCATCGAGCGTGTTGCCGACGAGGTTCATGAAGACATGTTGCAGCCGCACCTGCCCGCCCAGCACCCGGACACCCTCGGCACCCGTGATCGCGACCTCGGCCTCGGCCCGTTCGATCCGCCCCTGCAGCAGCGTCAGCGTCTCGGCGAAGGCATCGCTCAGCGCCACGGGGTCGACCTTGCCGTCCGAGCGGCGGGCAAAGCGGATCAGATGTTTGGACAGCTGGGCCATGCGTTCGGTCAGGCGCAGCACGCGGGCGAGGTTTTCGCGCGCCTTGTCGCCCGATCCCGCCTCGATAAAGGCGATGGCGTTCTCGGAATAGGTGCGCACGGCGGTCAGCGGCTGGTTGAACTCGTGGCTGAGGGCGGCCGACATCTGGCCAAGCGCGGCCAGCTTGCCGGCCTGGACCAGCTCGGCCTGGGCCTGCCGCAGGCTGGCCTCGGCGGCCTTGCGTTCGGCGACCTCGTCCAGAAGCCGCAGGTTTGCGGCACTCAGATCGGCGGTGCGTTCGGCAACCCGGCGTTCCAGCAGCAGCTGCGCGCGCTCGCGGTCGTGCAGGCGCTCCATCAGCCGGCGGCGGCGCTGCCCGAGCAGCGCGAGCAGGGCCGCCACCGTCAGAACGCCCGCCGCCGCGACAAAGGCCGCCGAGGTCAGCTGGGTGCGGATCGGCGCGATGTCGACCAGCATGTGCAGGGTCCAGCCCTCGGCCAGCATGGGCCGGGTGAGGTGCAGGAACTCGCCCCGCCGCTCGCCCGACCGGTCGGCGGGTGCGGACACAACCGGATGCGCCCCGCGCAGCCAGGATCCGGCGGCGGTGATCGGCACAGGCGTGATCCGGGTCAGATCGAACTGCCGCGTCTGTTCGATCCGGTCGCGGTCGCCGTTCGGGATCTCGCCAAGCGCGGTCAGCCGCAGCACCGGGTTGCCCGACAGGATCACGACGCCCGCCCGATCGCTGACAAAGACCTGGTTGGTGCCAAGCCGCAGGTCCTGCTCCATCCCGGTCACGGGCACCTTCACCGCCACGACGCCAAGCGTGCCGGCCTCGCCGCGCACCGGCGCCGCAAAATAATATCCGCGCTCGCCCGAGGTGGTGCCAAGGCCGAAGAACCGGCCAAGCTGCCCGCCGATGGCATCCTCGAAATAGGGCCGGAAGGCAAAGTTCTGGCCGACGAAGCTGTCCGGGTCGGACCAGTTCGAGGCGGCGATGGTCGTGCCCGCGGCGTCCATGACATAGGTGTCGGCGGTGCCCGCCGCGGCGTTCCAGATCTCGAGCTCGCTGTTCAGCGCGGCGATGGCATCGGGGTCGGTCGGGTCCCAAAGGGCCGCGGCAAGGCGGGGATCGTGGGCATAGATCGGCGCAAGCACGCGGTAGCGGTCAAGCCAGGACCGCACCATCTCGGCGCTGAGCGCAAGCGACTCGTTGCCCTTCTCGACCAGTTCGCTGCGGTACTGGCGCGACAGCGTGGCATAGCCGAACAGCCCGGCAAGGATCAGGCCAAGCGCGGTGAGTGCGGCCAGCGCAAGACGGGGCCGGGTCGCGGTCTTTGGCCGGACATATTGCATGCGCGCCACCCCCCCCTGCGACGTTCCCCCCTTGCACGATGCGCCATCATGACATCGGCGGATGGGCGAGGCCATAGTCAGGTTCGGGCGTGGCCCCGCGGTAGTTGCCGCCCGTAGCGACAGGCTTAGCCCCCGGTGCCCGGGGGGGCTGCCAGCCCGGCATCCTCGATCACCTCGCGGTCGGGCAGGTCGCGCAGGGATTGCAGATCGAAGGCGGCAAGAAAGGCGTCGGTGGTGACAAAGGTATAGGGGGCGCCGGGTCTGGGGCTGCGCGGGCCTGCGGCGATCAGATCGCGCTCGCGCAGCCGGCCGATCAGGTCGCGGCCGACCTCGCGGCCGAAGATTTCGGCCAGGGCTGCACGGGTGATCGGCTGGTTCCAGGCGATGGCGGCCAGCACCGCGGCGTCGAACTCGGACAGATCGAGCCCCTGCCCCTCGCCCGCCGCCGCGGCGTGGATCGCGGCGGCATAGGCGGGGCGGGTGCGAAACATCCAGCCGTCCGCGACGGCCACCACCTCATAGGGCCGCTCGGCCAGGTCGGCGCGCAGATCCTCGACCAGCAAATCGACATTGGCGCCCTGCCCCACCACCCGCGCCAGATCCTCGCGCGGCACCGGCCGGGGGGCGGCAAACAGCACCGCCTCGATCCGGCGCATCCATTCGCGCCAGCGCAGGCCCTGCGGCAGGTCGGCAAGCTCGCGGTCGAGATCCCCGGTCGGTCGGTTCCGCGCCATGCTCACAACCCGTAAAGCCGAAAGCTGGGCCGTCCGGTCAGCTCGCGCACCACGCCAAGCTCGACCAGACGGTCGCAAAGCCGCCGCGCCGCGCGGTCGGTCATCCGCAACGCACTGCCGCGGATGATCGGCGACAGCGCGACCGAGGGCGAAACCGCATCCTCGGTCAGAAACAGCAGCACCGCCGCGGCCGAGCCCTTGGCGCGCAGCTTCGGTTCGACCCGGGCCAGGCCCGCCGCGCGGCGGGCGAGATCCGCGGCCGTGCGGCAGGCCGCCAGCGCCGCGGCCGCGACCGCGCGGTGACATTCCGTCCGCAGCCCCTCGCCGCCCGCGCGCAGCGCCCGGCGTGGCAGCCCGGTGCCCAGCAGCGGCACGATCTGTGGCCAGCCAAGCGCCCGGGCCAGCACCGCGTCGGCAAGGATCAGCGCTGCCGCCTCCTCCCGCGGGTGATCGGCCAGCACCGTTTCGAGCATTGCCGCCGCCGCGGCGACCGGGCCGTCCGCCGTTGCCGTCAGCCCGTCCATTGCCCCCGTCAGGTGGTCGGGCAGGATCTCGGCCATCCGCGCCGTCCAGTCGCCGCGCAGCGGCAGGCCGACCGCCCGGCGCCAGAGCGCAAAGATCGTGCCCGCCGGTCCCGGCGTCTCGCCCGGCCGCAGCAGATGGATCTCGTCGCGCAGCTCTGCGATGCGTTCGGACCGGCCGGCGTGCCGGACGCAGGCCTCGGCCGCGGCCAGCGCCAGCCGGTCGCGCAGCAGCGCCTGTGGCAGGTCGCTCCGCGCCGTGGCGACCCAGGGGTGCAGCGCCGCGAGTGCAGCGCCGGAGCGGAAGGCAAGCGCTTCCAGCCCGTCGGCCGCCGATCCGGGCGCAATCCAGCCGGGCGCCCTGGCATCGAGTGCGGTGTCGTCGAGCGGGATGGACCGGTTCTGGATCATGGCCGAAATCCTAGCGGCTTGCGGCGCTTTCGTCTATGCTCAAGCCATCAAACCGCCGCAGCGGATCGGCGCTCAGGGCGCCCTGTGGCCCGGCTCGCCCGGGGGGCTGCCGATGTCCGCAACGTGAACTTCGGTGCCGCAGGTGGTGCAGAACCGCGCCAGATCGGGGCCGAGCGGTTCGTCGGTAAAGAAATGGTGCACGTCGCGCAGCGAGGCGATCCTGACCGGCGCCACCCTTTCGAACTTCGTCGCGTCGGCGACAAGGCAGGTGCGGCGCGCCCGGGTGATGATGGTCTGGTTGACCCCGACCTCCTGAATGTCGAAATCCAGCAGATCGCCGTCCTGATCCAGCGCCGAACAGCCGATCACGGCAAAGTCGAACTTGAACTGCTCGATGGTGCGCATGGTCAGCGCGCCGACCAGACCGCCGTCGGACCGCCGCAGGGTGCCGCCCGCGACAATGATGGTGACGTCAGGCTTTTCCTGCAGGATGTTCGCCACGTTCATGTTGTTGGTGACGATCAGCAGTTCGCGATGGTGCAACAGCGCCCGCGCCACCGCCTCGGTGCTGGTGCCGATGCCGAGAAACAGCGAGGAATTGTCGGGAATGATCGCGGCGCAGCATTTCGCGATCGCCGATTTCGCCTCGGCGGCCAGATCGCGGCGGTCGCTATAGCCGATATTGGCGACGCCCGAGGGCAGGATCGCGCCGCCATGCACCCTTTCGAGCTTTCCCGCCTCGGCCAGTTCCGCCAGATCGCGGCGGATCGTCTGGACCGAGACGCCGAACCGTTCGGCCAGATTGTCGACCGACACCTTCCCCTCGCGGCGGGCGAGATCGAGAATGTCGGGCTGGCGGAATGTCTGGGACACCAGCGGCCTCCTTTTCCGGGCGAGTCTGACCGCAACCGCGGATCAAGACAAGCGTCAACGGTTGATTCCATCCCAACCATGGCCCCGCATGATCGTTTATGATCGAATTTGGTCCCATGATCCTCGTGCCGGTGGGTTTCCGCCACGATTCCTTGCATTTAGTGCCCGAAACACCTGATTTTCTGCGATTGCTCTGCGGCGTTGCAGCAAGTCACGTTTCTGCAGGTCGTTGGTTTATAACAACAAATTGTAGAACGAAAAGCAACGAAAATACTTTGACACGATACGCGCATTATGGTTTCGTCACCGCACTCGCAAGGGGAGCTGGACCAGATGCCGAAAACTGCAGAGATCAGCGATCTCATCGTCATCGGCGGTGGCATCAACGGCTGTGGCATCGCCCGCGACGCCGCCGGGCGCGGCCTGTCCGTCAGCCTTGTCGAGATGAGCGATCTTGCCTCGGCGACGTCCTCGGCCTCGACCAAGCTGTTTCACGGCGGGCTGCGCTATCTCGAATATTTCGAGATCCGGCTGGTGCGCGAGGCGCTGATGGAGCGCGAGGTGCTGCTGCGCGCGATGCCGCACATAAGCTGGCCGATGCGCTTCGTTCTGCCCTATCACCCCGACATGCGGTTCGAGGCGAGCACGCCTGCCTCGCGTCTGGTCGGGGTCTTCATGCCCTGGCTCAAGGGGCGGCGTCCGGGCTGGATGATCCGGCTGGGGCTGTTCATGTACGATCACCTCGGGGCGCGAAAGACCCTGCCGGGGACCTCGACACTCGACCTGCGCAAGGCGCCCGAGGGCCGGCCGCTGAAGGCGAAGTTCGAAAAGGCCTTCGAATATTCCGACTGCTGGGTCGAGGATTCGCGTCTGGTCGCGCTGAACGCGCGCGATGCCGCGGCGCGCGGCGCCGAGGTCCTGACCCGCACTCGCGCCGTCAGGGCCATCGTCGAGGACGGCATCTGGACCGTCACGCTGGAGGATGTCGCAAGCGGCGTGCAAAGCACCCGCAAGGCCAGGATGCTGGTCAACGCCGGCGGTCCCTGGGTGGCCGACATCATCCATGACAAGCTGCACCACGATTCCGGCGACAACGTGCGGCTGGTCCGCGGCAGCCACATCGTGACCCGCAAGCTGTTCGACCACGACAAGTGCTATTTCTTTCAGGGCACCGACGGGCGGATCATCTTTGCCATCCCCTACGAGACCGATTTCACGCTGATCGGCACCACCGATGCCGATCACGCCGACCCGTCGCAGCGCCCGGTCTGCACCGAGGCCGAGCGCGACTATCTGCTCGACTTCGCCTCGGGCTATTTCGAACGGCCGGTGACGGCCGAGGATGTGGTCTGGAGCTATTCCGGGGTACGGCCGCTTTATGACGACGGGGCGAAATCGGCCACCGCCGCCACCCGCGACTATGTGCTGAAGGTCGACGAAACCGGCGGGGCGCCGGTGCTGAACGTGTTTGGCGGCAAGATCACCACCTATCGGCGGCTGGCCGAACACGCGCTGGAAAAGATCGTGACGCATTTCCCGGGCAAGGGTGCCGCCTGGACGGCCGGTGTGGCGCTGCCCGGCGGGGATTTCCCGGTCGACGGGGTTGCCGATCTGATCGACGGGCTGAAGGCGGATTATCCGTTCCTGACCGACCGCTGGGCGCGGCGGCTGGTGCGGGCCTATGGCACCGAGGCGCGCGAGATCCTGGGCGATGCCGCCTCGGCCGCCGATCTCGGCACCGACTTCGGCGCGACGCTGACCGAACGCGAATTGTGCTGGCTGATCGACCACGAATTTGCCCGGACCGCCGAGGATGTGCTGTGGCGCCGCTCGAAGCTCGGTCTGCGGATGACGGCCGAGGAGGTGGCGGCGCTCGAGGCACGACTGCAGGGAGAGCAGGCGTCGTCTGAGGCATTCGGCACCGGGTAAGTTGGGGCGCGGCCTGATCGGGAGCAGGCCGGATGGAGGGATGAATGGGAGGAGACGCGGGATGGCGCTGACGCTCGAGGGCGTTTCGAAGGTCGTCGATGGGGTCGTGCACATCCATCCGACCACCCTGACGCTGGAAAAATCCACCATGAACGTGCTGCTGGGGCCGACGCTGTCGGGCAAGACCTCGCTCATGCGGCTGATGGCCGGGCTCGACCGGCCCAATACCGGGCGCATCCTGTGGAACGGCGCCGACGTGACCGGAATGCGGGTGCAGGACCGCCGGGTCGCCATGGTCTATCAGCAGTTCATCAACTACCCCTCGATGACGGTCTACGAGAACATCGCCTCGCCGATGCGGCTGATGCGCAAATCGGGGACCGAGATCGACACCGCCGTGCGCACCGCCGCCGACCTGATGAAGCTTGGCCCGCTGTTGCAGCGCAAGCCGCTGGAACTGTCGGGCGGGCAGCAGCAGCGCTGCGCGCTCGCCCGCGCGCTGGTCAAGGACGCGGGCCTCGTGCTGCTGGACGAGCCGCTGGCGAACCTCGATTACAAGCTGCGCGAGGAACTGCGCGTCGAGATCCCGAAGATCTTCGAGGCCGCAGGCTCGATCTTTGTCTATGCGACGACCGAGCCCGAAGAGGCGCTGCTGCTCGGCGGCAATACGGCGACCCTTTGGCAGGGCCGGGTCACCCAGTTCGGGCCGACCGCCGAGGTCTATCGCCGGCCGGTCGATGCCACCACGGCGCGGGTGTTCTCGGACCCGCCGATGAACTTCCTGCAGATCACCAAGGCGGGCTCCCGGCTGACCTTTGGCGAGGGGCAAGGCACCGAGGCCAGGGGCGCGCTGGCCGCCCTGCCCGACGGCCGCTATGCCGCGGGCTTCCGCCCCAACCATCTGTCGCTGCGCCAGCATTCCCCCGACGCGATGCAGTTCGTGCCGCGGCTCGCGGTCTACGAGATCACCGGCTCCGAGACCTTCATCCATCTCGATCATCACGGCGAACGCTGGGTCGGGCTGATCGAGGGGGTGCGCGATCTGGAGATCGGCGCCGAGCTGCCGGTCTATCTGGACCCGTCGCACGTCTATACCTTTGGCGAGGACGGCACGCTGGTTGCGCCTGCCGCCTACGCGCTGGCCGCCTGAGGGAGGATCGCATGGCAAAGATCACACTCGACAATCTGGCGCATTCCTACCTGCCTCACCCGAAGTCCGAGGACGACTTTGCGCTGAAGGAGCTGAACCACGTCTGGGCGGACGGCGAGGCCTATGCGCTGCTCGGTGCCTCGGGCTGCGGCAAGTCCACGCTGCTCAACATCATCTCGGGGCTGTTGCGGCCCAGCCAGGGGCGCGTGCTGTTCGACGACCGCGACGTGACCGATGCCCCGACGGCGGCGCGCAACATCGCCCAGGTGTTCCAGTTTCCCGTGGTCTACGACACCATGACCGTGCGCGACAATCTTGCCTTCCCGCTGCGCAACCGCGGCCGGGACGAGGCCTATGTCGCGGCCCGGGTGCAGGAAATCGCCAAGATGATCGGCATGGAGGCCGAGCTCGACCAGAAGGCGCGCGGGCTGACCGCGGACGCCAAGCAGAAGATCAGCCTCGGCCGCGGCATGGTGCGCAAGGACGTCAACGCGCTGCTGTTCGACGAACCGCTGACGGTGATCGACCCGCATATGAAATGGGCGCTGCGCACGCAGTTGAAGTCGCTGCACCATCAGTTCGGCCACACCATGATCTATGTCACCCACGACCAGACCGAGGCGCTGACCTTTGCCGACAAGGTCGTCGTCATGCACGATGGCCGGGTGGTGCAGATCGGCACCCCGCAGGAGCTGTTCGAACGTCCGGCGCATACCTTCGTCGGCTATTTCATCGGCTCGCCGGGGATGAACCTGCTGCCCGCCCGCATCGAGGGCGACATCGCCCATGTCGAGGGGGCGGCGGTGCCGCTTGGCCACGGCTATGGCGCGCTGTCGGGCAAGGTCGAGATCGGCGTGCGGCCGGAATTCGCCCGGCTGAGCGCGGACGAGGGCCTGCCGATGACGATCCGCCGCGTCGAGGATGTGGGCCGCCACAAGATCGTGCGCGCCGAGGTCTTTGGCCGCGAGATCAACATCATCGCGCCGGAAGGCGAAGGCATCGGGCCCGACAAGACCCGCGTCAGCTTCGATCCCGACCGCATCAACGTCTATGCCGACGACTGGCTGGTGCCGCCGATGGCGCAACGGTCCGGTCCCGTGGGGGAGGCCGCCTGATGGACAAGAGCGTCAACAACAAGGCCTGGTTCCTCGTGCTGCCGGTGCTGTTTCTGGTGGCGTTTTCGGCGGTGATCCCGCTGATGACGGTGGTCAATTATTCGGTGCAGGACACCTTCGGCAACAATCAGTTCTTCTGGGTCGGCCTCGAATGGTTCGAGGAGATGCTACAGAGCGACCGGATGTGGAATGCGCTCGGCCGGCAGGCGATCTTCTCGGCGGTGATCCTTGCCATCGAGGTGCCGCTTGGCATCCTCGTCGCGCTCTGCATGCCCAAACGCGGTGTCTGGGTCTCGGTCTGTCTGGTGCTGATGGCGTTGCCGCTGCTGATCCCCTGGAACGTGGTCGGCACGATCTGGCAGATCTTCGGGCGCGAGGACATCGGCCTGCTGGGCTATACCCTCAACATGCTGGGCATTTCCTACAACTACACCCAGAGCAGCATTTCGGCCTGGATCACGGTCGTGGTGATGGACGTCTGGCACTGGACCTCGCTGGTCGCCCTTCTGGCCTATGCCGGACTGCAGTCGATCCCCGATGCCTATTATCAGGCGGCCAAGATCGATCAGGCCAACCGCTGGAAGGTGTTCCGCTATATCGAGTTGCCAAAGATGCAGGGCGTTCTGATGATCGCGATCCTGCTGCGCTTCATGGACAGCTTCATGATCTATACCGAGCCCTTCGTGGTCACCGGCGGCGGACCCGGCAATGCCACCACCTTCCTGTCCATCGATCTGGTGAAGATGGCGCTGGGGCAGTTCGACCTCGGCCCGGCGGCGGCCTTCTCGCTGATGTATTTCCTGGTGGTGATGCTGATTTCCTGGGTCTTCTACACGGTAATGACCAATCTCGACAAACGAGGGGGTGCCTGATGGCCGACATGAGTGTAGCCGCCCCGCGCAGCCGCGGCCTGAGCCTGCCCAGGGTCAATATCCGCGCCGTGGTCATGGTGCTCTACCTCGGGTTCCTGCTGCTGCCGATCTACTGGCTGATCAACATGAGCCTGAAGACCAATTCCGAGATCCTCGGCACCTTCAGCCTGTGGCCGCAGAACCTGACCTTCGACAATTACCGCACCATCCTGACCGATCCGGCCTGGTACATGGGTTACGTGAACTCGTTGATCTATGTGGTTATGAACACTGTGATAAGTCTGACGGTCGCCCTGCCCGCCGCCTATGCGTTCAGCCGCTATCGCTTCATGGGCGACAAGCATCTGTTCTTCTGGTTGCTGACCAACCGGATGGCGCCGCCGGCGGTCTTTGCGCTGCCGTTTTTCCAGCTTTATTCCTCGATCGGGCTGTTCGACACCCATATCGCGGTGGCGCTGGCGCATTGTCTGTTCAACGTGCCGCTGGCGGTCTGGATCCTCGAAGGCTTCATGCGCGGCGTCCCGAAAGAGATCGACGAGACCGCCTATATCGACGGCTATTCCTTTGGCCGCTTCTTCGTGAAGATCTTCATGCCGCTGATCGCCAGTGGCATCGGCGTCGCTGCCTTCTTCAACTTCATGTTTTCGTGGGTCGAATTGCTGCTGAGCCGGACCCTGACATCGGTGAACGCCAAGCCCATCGCGGCGACGATGACGCGCACGGTCTCGGCCTCGGGGCTCGACTGGGGGGTGCTGGCGGCGGCGGGCGTGCTGACCATCGTGCCGGGGGCGCTGGTAATCTGGTTTGTCCGGAACTACATCGCCAAGGGCTTTGCTTTGGGGAGGGTGTGATGAAGCAATTTAGTGTATTGTCAATAACATGCATCGTATTTCTAAGTCTGTGCTTTATCGCGGGCAACCCGTTGAGTGCAGGCGCACAACAATCCGCAGAACAGTTCACGCAGCAGTGCAACGAGAACGGCTATGTGATTGTTCCGGATAAAGGTTCCGGTGGTCCGCTGACCAAGGCCAGCACCTATCTCGGCAAAAGCTGCGATGCCTATAACGCCGCCTTCGGCGACGGTGCCTGGTGCTGGGCCAATGGCGGCGTGCTGATGGAATTCAGCGGCCAGGCGATGAGTATCCGCAGTATGGAACTTTACTGCGAACATCCCGCACTGAATGCGCTCGACTGCGCCTGTTCCGACAACCCCCTGCCGAGCGCGAGGTAGGCCGATGGCATGGATGGCATGGACCTGGCCCACGGCGGCCTTCTTCGCAATCATCGGCGCGCTGCTGATCCTGTTCACGGTGCTGGCGATCCGCTTCCCCGAAACCCCGCGCCTTGGCGTGCTGCGGATCGAGACCACGCGCGGCGACCGGCTGTTCATTTCGTTGCTCGGCTCGGCCTTTCTGAACCTGATCTGGCTCGGACTTGGGCTTGCCCCGCAATGGGGCGCGCTGATCGTCTGCGCCTTCTATGCCGCAGCGGTGTTCCGCTGGGTGTGACCTGCCGAAGCGGCGGAGAGCACAATTCCGCCGCACGGATCCAAGACTGAGTGAATTTCATGGGAGGAAACCACGAATGGAACGACTGTTGAAATCGACCACGGCCTTCGGTCTGGCCATTGCCGCGCTGACCGCGCCGGCGCTGGCCGGGATGGACGAGGCCAAGCAGTTCCTCGACACCGAGATCGACGGCATGTCGGTGCTGTCGCGCGGCGAACAGGAAGAGGAGATGAACTGGTTCATCGACGCGGCCCAGCCCTTCAAGGGCATGGACATCAAGGTCGTGTCCGAGACCATCGCCACCCACGAATATGAATCGAAGGTGCTGGCGCCGGCCTTCTCGGCGATCACCGGCATCAACATCACCCACGACCTGATCGGCGAGGGCGATGTGGTCGAAAAGCTGCAGACCCAGATGCAGTCGGGCGAGAACATCTATGACGCCTATGTCAACGACAGCGACCTGATCGGCACCCACTGGCGCTATCAGCAGGTGCGCAACCTGACCGACTGGATGGCGAACGAAGGCTCGGCCGTTACCAGCCCGACGCTCGATCTGGACGATTTCATCGGCACCCAGTTCACCACCGCGCCGGACGGCAAGCTTTATCAGCTGCCCGACCAGCAGTTCGCCAACCTCTACTGGTTCCGCTATGACTGGTTCACGGACCCCGCGATCATGGCCGAGTTCAAGGAGAAGTACGGCTATGACCTTGGCGTTCCGGTCAACTGGACGGCCTATCAGGACATTGCCGAGTTCTTCACCGGCCGCGAGATCGACGGCAAGCAGGTCTATGGCAACATGGACTACGGCAAGAAGGACCCGAGCCTTGGCTGGCGCTATACCGACGCGTGGATGTCGATGGCGGGCATGGGCGACAAGGGCGAGCCGAACGGGCTGCCGGTCGACGAATGGGGCATCCGGGTCGATGAAGATAGCCGCCCCGTCGGCGCCTGCGTCGACCGTGGCGGTGCCGCCAACTCGCCGGCCGCGGTCTATGCGGTGAACAAGGCGATCGACTGGCTGCAGAACTATTCGCCGCCCGCCGCGCAGGGCATGACCTTCTCGGAGGCAGGCCCGGTCCCCGGACAGGGCGAGATCGCCCAGCAGATGTTCATGTACACGACCTTCGTCGCCTCGCTCGTCGATCCGAGCCTGCCGGTGATGAACGAGGACGGCACGCCGAAATGGCGCCTCGCCCCCAGCCCGCATGGCGCCTATTGGGAAGAGGGCATGAAGGTCGGCTATCAGGACGTGGGATCCTGGACGCTGATGAAATCGACGCCCGAGGATCGTGCCAAGGCGGCCTGGCTCTATGCCCAGTTCGTCACCTCGAAGACCGTTGACATGAAGAAGGCCGACGTCGGCCTGACCTTCATCCGCGAGTCGACTATCAACTCGGAACACTTCAGCGAACGCGCGACGAAGCTCGGCGGTCTGGTCGAGTTCTATCGCTCGCCCGACCGGGTGCGCTGGTCGCCGACCGGCACCAACGTTCCCGACTATCCGAAGCTTGCCCAGCTCTGGTGGCAGAACATCGGTGACGCGATGTCGGGCGCCAAGACCACGCAGGCCGCCCTCGACAGCCTGTGCAGCGACATGGAAAAGGTCATGGAGCGGCTGGAGCGGGCCGGCGTGCAGGGCGACATCGGGCCGAAGATGAACCCGAAGGAAGACCCGGAATACTGGCTCAGCCAGCCCGGATCGCCGAAGCCGAAGCTCGACAACGAAAACCCGGCGCCGATCACCATTTCCTATGACGAACTGGTGGCGTCCTGGCAGTAATGTGAACCGGGGTCGCGGGGCGCCGAACGGGGCCTCGCGGACCCATCCCGATCCATCGGCCGCGGCGGCATTGTCCGCCGCGGCTGTTCTGCAAGATACGGAACCGAGACCTGCAATGACCCATGTGCTTGCCATCGACCAAGGGACCACCTCCAGCCGCGCGATCCTGTTCGACAAGGATCTGAACGTGACGGCCACGGCGCAGGAGGAATTTGCCCAGCACTTTCCCGCCAGCGGCTGGGTCGAACACGATCCGGCCGAGATCTGGTCGACGACGGCGCGCACCTGCCGCGACGTGATCGCGCGCGCCGGGATCGAGCCGCGCGAGATCGTGGCAATCGGCATCACCAACCAGCGCGAGACCACGCTGGTGTGGAACCGCAAGACCGGCGAGCCGATCCACAATGCCATCGTCTGGCAGGACCGGCGCACCGCCGACACCTGCCGCGATCTGCGGGCCGCGGGCCACGAGCCGATGGTGACGCTGCGCACCGGGCTGCTGCTCGACCCCTATTTCTCGGCCACCAAGCTGAAGTGGCTGCTCGATCATGTCGAGGGCGCGCGGGCGGCGGCCGAGGCGGGCGATCTGCTGTTCGGGACCGTCGACAGCTTTCTGATCTGGAAGCTGACCGGCGGGCGGGTCCATGCGACCGACGCGACGAACGCCGCGCGCACGATGCTTTATGACATCCGCAAGGGGCGGTGGAGCACGACGATCTGCGGCCTGCTCGACATTCCGCCCCAAATGCTGCCCGAGGTCCGTGACAGTGCCGCCGAGTTCGGCGTGACCAGCGCCGATCTGTTCGGCCGCGAGATCCCGATCCTTGGCGTTGCGGGCGACCAGCAGGCGGCGACGGTCGGGCAGGCATGCTTCCGGCCGGGGATGCTGAAAAGCACCTATGGCACCGGCTGCTTTGCGCTGCTCAACACCGGCGCCGAGCCCGTCGCCTCGAACCACCGGATGCTGACGACCATCGCCTATCAGTTGAACGGCACGCCGACCTATGCGCTCGAAGGTTCGATCTTTGTCGCGGGGGCGGTGGTGCAATGGCTGCGCGACGGTCTGGGGCTGATCCGCGCGGCGCCAGAGACCCAGAAAATGGCCGAAGGTGCGGATGCGCAGCAGGATATCATCATGGTGCCGGCCTTCACCGGCCTTGGCGCCCCGCACTGGCAGCCCGACACCCGCGGCGCGATCTTCGGGCTGACCCGCAACACGGGGCCTGCCGAATTCGCCCGCGCGGCACTGGAAAGCGTCGGGTTTCAGACCCGCGACCTGCTGGAGGCGATGCGCGCCGACTGGTCGGGCGAGAATTGCGGCGCGGTGCTGCGCGTCGATGGCGGCATGAGCGCCTCGGATTTCGCGATGCAGTTCCTGTCGGACATCCTCGGCGCCCCGGTCGACCGGCCGCGGGTGCAGGAGACGACAGCGCTGGGGGCCGCCTGGCTGGCGGGGATGCAGGCGGGCGTCTATCCGGGGCCGGAGGAATTTGCCGAGACCTGGGCGCTGGAACGGCGGTTCGAACCGGCGATGGAGCCCGCGCAGCGCGAGGCGCGCTATCAGCGCTGGCTCCGCGCGGTCGAGGCGACGAAGGCGTTCTGACCCCGCCCGGGATCAGACCTCTGCCATCAGATGCGCCCGCCAGCCGCCGAGGCGGGTGATGTCGGTCGCCCCCGACAGCCCCGCCGCCTCGGCCAGAAAGCCCGTCACAAGACGGCCGTCCGCCAGCACGACCTGGCCAAGGCCAAGCGGCGCGGGGATGGCTGCCAGCAGATCGCCCATCGCGGTCAGCGGCATGGCCCAGAGTTCGAGCGCGATGGACGCCCCCTCCTCGCCGACCCGCACCAGCCCCGGGCGTTCGGGCGGGCCGCCTGCCAGCGCGTGCAGGCGATAGCAGGGGGCGGTCTGCGCCTCGGCCAGAAACCGTCCGCCGCGGCCCGTGATCTGATGGTTGAGCGGCAGCCCCGACATATGCGCCCCGACGAGCGCGAGCACAATCTCGCCCGCGCCCGCCGCGGCGGCCATCTGGGGCAGCGGCGGCACCCCCTGCCCGGTCGCGCCAAGCGTCCGGCCAAGGCGGGGATGCAGCCGTGCGGCAAGCCCGGCGGCCAGCGCATCCTCGCCCGCGCGGGCCAGCAGCGTGACGCTGCCGGGCCTCCCGTCGCGGCGCGGCCCGGTCGGCACGGCAATGCCGCAGAGATCGAGCAGGTTGACGAAGTTCGTGTAGGTGCCAAGCCGGCTGTTCGGGCCGATCGGGTCCTCCTGCAGATCGGCAAGGCTGACGAAGGTCGGGATCGTCGGCACGCAGAGCAGATCGAACCCCGCCATCGCCGCGGTCGCCAGCCGCTTCAGCGCCGCCAGCCGATAGGCGGCGCGGAACGCGTCGGCGGCGGAAAAGCGGTCGGCAGAGCCGATGATGCGGGCGGTCACCGGGTGGAACGCCTCGGGCCGGTCGCGGTAGAGCGGTTCGACCGCCGCCATCCGTTCGGCCACCCAGGGGCCGTCATAGAGCATCCGCGCCACGTCGAAGAACGGCGTGAAGTCGATCTCGGCCACCTCGCAGCCAAGCGATTGCAGATCGCCCGCCGCATTGGCAAAGGCGACGGCCTGCGCGATGTCGCCAAAGACCTCGCGCGTTGCCGCATCGGGGATCGCGACGCGCAGCACCGGCGGTGGGGCGTTCAGCGGCGGCGCCGGGAAGGCCCGCGAATAGGCGTCGGCGGCATCGAACCGGCAGGCGGCGCGAAAGGCACGCCAGGCGTCCGGCACCGTCAGTGCGAAGATCGAGATGGTGTCGAGCGTGCGGCAGGCGGGCACCATGCCGGTTGCCGACAGCGCCCCAAGGCTCGGTTTCAGCCCGACGATATTGTTCAGCGCCGCCGGCACCCGGCCCGATCCCGCCGTGTCGGTGCCAAGCGCGAAGCTGACGATGCCGCGCGCGACCGCCACGCCCGAGCCGCTGGACGAACCGCCCGGCACGATCAGGGGATCGATAGCGTTCCGCGGCACGCCAAAGGGCGATCTTGTACCGACAAGCCCGGTCGCGAACTGATCGAGGTTGGTCTTGCCGATCCAGATTGCCCCGGCCTTGCGCAGCAGATCGACGACAAAGGCGTCCTCTGCGGGCGTATAGGCAAAGGCCGGGCAGGCGGCGGTTGTCGGCACGCCCGCCACGTCGATATTGTCCTTGATCGCGAAGGGCACGCCCCAGAGCGGGAAGGCGTCCGGATCGAAGGGTGGCAGCGCCTCGGCCTCGGCCATCGCCCCGGCCGCGTCGCGCAGGTGCAGGAAGATCGCCGGGTCCTCGGCCCGCGCGATCCGGGCGAAGCTCTCGGCCAGCACGGAGGTTGGCGAGACGCCCGCGGCATAGGCGGCGTGAAGGCTGGCGATGTCAAAGGACAGCGCGGTCAGGTCGGTGTCTGTCATGTCGGCTTTCCGGTCAGGGCAGGAAGGTTACGGGGCGTTCCCACTGGATCAGGACGGTGCAGCCGGCGTCGGACCAGACGGAATGGCTGCTGCCTTCGGGGTTCAGGATCAGCGAGCCCTCGGGGTAATCGCCGCGCTCGTCGCTTTGGGTTCCCTCGAGCACCAGAATGGTTTCGAGCCCGGTGTGCAGATGTCGCGGAACGCCCGCACCCGGGGCATAGCGCAGCAGCGCGACGCCCGGCGCGCCCTCGATCAGCGGGCAGATCTCGACCCCCTCCTGGAACGGGGCGAAGGCGGCCTCGCGCCAGTAGCGGGTCAGCATTTCGGGCAGGTGGATCGGGTCAGACATCGAGCGCCTCCAGAACCTCGGCCGTGGTGGCGGTCCAGCCGACGATGGCGCCCTGGGCGCGGATCATGTCGAGCGTGGCGGCCTTGAAGGCGGGGAAATAGCTTTCGGTTGCGTCCTCGACGAGCAGCCCGTCAAAGCCGCGGTCGTTGGCTTCGCGCATCGTGGTCTGGACGCAGACCTCGGTCGTGACGCCGGCGAACAGCAGGAACCTGACCCCGCGGTCGGCAAGGATTTGTCCCAGCGGCGTCGCATGGAAGGCGCCCTTGCCGGGCTTGTCGAGCACCACCTCGCCCGGCAGCGGGGCAAGGTCGGGCACGATCTCGGCCCCCGGTTCGCCCGCGATCAGGACCCGGCCCATCGGACCGGGATCGCCGATCCGCAGCGTCGGGCTGCCGCGGTCGCGCTTGGCTTGCGGCAGGTCGGACAGATCGGGGCGATGGCATTCGCGGGTGTGGATGATGGCCAGCCCGGCGCGGCGGGCGCCCGCGATCAGCGCGGCCACCGTGGGCACGATTGCCTGCAGCCGGGTCACGTCGTTGCCAAGGCTCGCGCCAAAGCCGCCCGGTTCGACGAAATCGCGCTGCATGTCGATCACGATCAGCGCCGTCGCGGCGGGATCGAAGCTGAAGGGAAAGGGCTGTGCCCCCGCGATCCCGGCCATCAGGCGTGCCCTCCCATGTGGTGGCCGATCTCGGCAAGGCTTGCCTCGTTGGCCGCGACCTCATAGTCGATCCGGCCCTCGCTCATCACCAGGATCCGGTCGGACAGTTCCATCACCTCGTCCAGATCCTCGCTCATCAGCAACACCGCGGCACCGGCGTTGCGGGCCGCGACGATGCGGGCGCGGATCTCGGCCACGGCGGCGAAATCGAGCCCGAAGCAGGGGTTCGAGATGATCAGGAGCCGCACCGCGCCGGTCAGTTCGCGCGCCAGCACCGCGCGCTGGACATTGCCGCCCGAGAGCGCGGCAATCGGCCCGTCGGGAACCGCGGCCTTGACCCGGAACGCGTCGATCAGATCGGTGCCTTGCGCCTTCATCGACCGTGGCGACAGCCAGAACGCCGCCCTGCCGTCCTTGCGGTCAAAGCTGCGGAAGGCGATGTTGTCGATCACGCTCATGCGCGGCGCGCAGGCGTTCTTCAGCGGTTCTTCGGGCAGATAGCGCACGGCGAGCGCCTGCGCCTCGGCCCGGCTGGCGCGATAGGGCGCGCCCTCGACCCGGATCTCGCCCGCCGACGTGGCGCGCTGGCCGGTCAGCACCTCCATAAGCTCCATCTGGCCGTTGCCCGAGATCCCGGCGATCCCGGCAATCTCGCCCGCGCGCACCGTCAGGCTGTCGATGGCGATCTGTTTCAGCCCGGACCGGTCGGTGGCGCGGATGCCCGATAGCTCCAGCACCGGGGCGCCGGGGCTGCCCTTGCGGGCGGCCGGCACATATTCCTTTTCGGCGCCGATCATCATCGCGGCCATCCGGGCGTGGCTCAACTCGGCCACCCTGCCCTGCCCGACCAGCCGGCCGCGGCGCAGCACCGAGACCTCGTCGGCAAAAGCTGTCACCTCGCGGAACTTGTGGGTGATCATGAGGACCGAGACCTCGCCCGCGGCGCAAAGGCCGCGGACGTGGCCCAGCACCTCGTCAGCCTCGTCGGGGGTCAGCACCGACGTCGGTTCGTCGAGGATCAGGAACCGGCTGCCGAGATAGAGTTGCTTCAGGATCTCGAGCTTCTGCTTTTCGCCCGCCGCCAGCCGCGAAACCTGCTGGTCGAGCGGCACCCGGAACGGCATCGCGGCCATGAAGGCGTCGAGCGCGCGGCGTTCGGCGCGCCAGTCGATGACGCCCGGCGTGTCGAGACGGCTGATCACCAGATTTTCGGCCACGGTCAGCGAGGGCACCAGCGTGAAATGCTGATAGACCATGCCAAGCCCCAGCGCCCGCGCGTCGCGCGGATCGGCGATCCGGGCCTCGCGCCCGCCGACCAGAAGCTGGCCCGAAGTGGCGTGGTAGAACCCCATGATGCACTTGACCAGGGTCGACTTGCCGGCGCCGTTCTCGCCCAGCAGGGCATGAAACGATCCCGCCGCGACCCGGATCGAGACATCTTCGAGCGCGGTGAAATTGCCGAACCGCATGGTCATGCCGAGCGTTTCGACCGCGAGCGCTGCGTCCGGGCCGGGGGTCTGTCCGATGACCTTCATGCCAGCGCCCCGATCAGCGCCGTGCTGTCCGAGACCGCGCCGAAGACGCCGCCCTGCATGGTCACCATCTTGATTGCGGCGGCATGGTTGCCGGGATCGGTCGCGCCGCAGCAATCCTGCAGGATCAGGCATTCGAAGCCGCGGTCGTTGGCCTCGCGCATGGTGGTCGAGACGCAGACGTCGGTGGTGATGCCGGTCAGGATCAGGTTGTCGATGCCGCGCGTGCGCAGGATCAGCTCCAGATCGGTGGCGCAAAAGCTGCCCTTGCCGGGCTTGTCGATGATCGCCTCGCCGGGCAGCGGATAAAGCTCGGGGATGATGTCCCAGCCCGGCTCGCCGCGGATCAGGATCTTGCCGCAAGGGCCGTCGTCGCCGATGCCGGCGCCGATCTGCTGGCTGCGCCAGCGCTTGTTCGGCGGCAGGTCGGCAAGGTCGGGGCGGTGGCCTTCGCGCGTGTGGATGATGTGATAGCCCGCCTCGCGCATGGCCCCCAGCACCGACCTGATCGGCCCGATCGGCGCTTGGGTCAGTGACAGGTCATAGCCCATCGCATCGACATAGCCGCCGGTGCCGCAGAAATCGGTCTGCATGTCGATGATGATCAGCGCGGTGTTGTCGGGGCGCAGGTCGCCGTTCCAGGGCCAGGCATAGGGGATCGAAAAGACATGGGTCATCGGAGGGCCTCACTTGGTGATGGAGAGCTCGCCCGGTGCGCCGGCCATGGCGCGGGAGGGCGAGGAGGTCGCGATCAGGACGCCGAGCGTCAGGACATAGGGCGCGGCATAAAAGAGGTAATAGCCTTGCGTGACACCGACCGATTGCAGTGCCGGGCCAAGCGCGCCCGCGCCGCCGAACAGAAGCGCGGCCCAGATGCAGGCGATGGGGTTCCAGCGGGCAAAGATCACCAGCGCCACAGCCATCAGGCCCTGCCCGGACGAGATCGCCTCGTTCCAGCTGCCGGGATAGTAGAGCGACAGATAGGCGCCGCCGACCCCGGCAAAGGCGCCGCCGATGGCGGTCGCGATGGTGCGGATCTGCGCGGGCTTCAGCCCCATGGCGCGGGCGGCATCGCTTGAATCGCCGACCACGCGGACGATCAGCCCGGGCCGCGTGGCGCGCAGCATCCAGTGCATGGCAAAGGCGAGCGCCAGCCCGATCAGGAACAGCACGTTGACGTTCAGCGCCGCCTGCACCTGCGGCAGGTCGGACCACCAGCCAAGCGGAATGGCGGGCAGGTTCGGCGCGACCGGCTGGATGAACGGCTTGCCGAAGTAGAAGGCAAGCCCGGTGCCAAGCAGCATCATGGCGATGCCGATGGCGATGTCGTTGACCTTGGGCAGCGAACAGACCAGCCCGTGGACCAGCCCGAACACCGCACCCGCAAGCGCCGCGACCAGAACGCCGGCCCAGGCGCTGCCGGTCAGGACCGCGGTCGCGTAGCCCGTCATCGCGCCGATCACCAGCGTGCCTTCGAGCCCGAGGTTGATGCGGCCCGAGCGTTCGGTCAGCGTCTCGCCCAGACTGACGAACAGGATCGGGGTCGAGACCCGGATCGCGCCGCCGATGACGGCGATGGGAACCCCCCAGAGGCCGATGTCGCCTGTGGTCATCTCAGGCTCCTTTCCCGGCCGCAAACAGGCGCAGCCGGCCATAGAGGGTTTCCGACATCAGGATCGCCATGAAGACGAGGCCCTGCAGCACCTGCACCGTCGCATCCGGCAACTGCATCCGCCGCTGCACGAGGCCCGAGGAGGCATCGAACCCGGCCAGAAGGATTGCGACCGGGATGATGGCGAGCGTGTTCTGGCGGGCAAGGAAGGCGATCAGGATGCCGGTATAGCCATAGCCCGCGGCGAGCGAGGCATTGGCTGAGCCGTGGATCGCCGTCACCTCGAAGAACCCGGCCAGCCCCGCGAAGGCGCCGCCAAGGGCTGTGAAGCCGACGATCAGACGCCCGACCGGCAGGCCCTGCACCTCGGCCGCGCGCAGGTTGCCCCCCGCGATGCGGGCGGCAAAGCCCCAGGTCGTGCGCTCGATCAGCACCCAGGACAGCACGCAGGCGGCAATGCCGAAGGCAAGGCCCCAGTGCACATCCATCCCGGGCATGTTTCCGACGCGAAGCTGGTCGGCCAAGGGCGCGGTCGAGGGCTTGTTGAGGCTGGCGGGGTCGCGCAGCGGCCCCTCGACCAGCTGGTTCATCAGCGCGATGGCGATATAGGACAGCAGCAGGCTCGCAATGGTCTCGTTCACCCCGCGCAAATGGCGCAGCGCGCCCGAGGCGCCGATCCAGACCCCGCCGACGACCATGGCAGCCGCCGCCAGCAGCGGCAGGCCGACGATCGCGGGGGCGCCGGCGAGCGGCCCGGCAAGCGCGCCTGCCGCGACACCGCCCAGAACGATCGCGCCCTCGCCCCCGATCACCACAAGGCCAAGCCGGGCGGGCAGCGCGACGCAAAGGGCCGACAGCAGCAGCGGGGCTGCCCGCGACAGCGTGTTCTGCCAGGAGAAGGCAGAGCCATAGGCGCCCTTCCAGACCAGCGCGAAGAAATCGACCGGCGACTTGCCCTGGGTCAGCAGGAACAGCCCGAAGACCGCCAGCCCCGCGAGAAGGGCGAGCAGCGGGATCACCACCGCCTCGGCGCGGCGGGCGAGGCCCGCGCGCAGCAGCGTACTGCGCGCGCCCCCACCGGACAGGCTCTCGGCCAATGCCATCGGACCGGCCCCTTACGAGGTCGCGCCGATGACGCCCTCGACGAGATAGCCCATACTCTCGAGCGAGGGATCGGTTTCAAGAAAGGCCTGACCCTCGGTCGCGACCACGTTGCCGGCGTTGTCCTTCAAGGGTCCCTTGATGACGCTGAAGCCGCCGGTCATGATCTCGGCCTTCACGGCCTCGAACTGCGAACGCCCGGCCTCGGGCACCGCGGGGCCAAGCGGCGACATGGTGACGAAACCCTCGGCCAGTCCGCCGCGGACAAAGTTCGGGATCGTCTCGCCGGCAAGGGTCGTGTTGACCATGTCGGTATAGACCTTGCCCCAGTTCCATTCGGCGCCGGTCAGGTATTTCTCGGGCGCCAGCGCCGACTGGTCGGCGTGATAGCCGCAGACAAAGCTGCCGCGCCCGGCGGCGGTTTCGATCACCACCTTCGGGCTGTCGACATGGCAGGTGATGACGTCGCATCCGGCATCGGCCAGCGCATTCGTCGCCTCGGCCTCTTTCACCGCCAGCGACCATTCGCCGGTAAAGATCACCTGGCACATGATGGTCGGGTCGACCGACCGCGCGCCCAGCAGGAACGAGTTGATGTTCAGCAGCACCTGCGGGATCGGCTTTGCCGCGACAAAGCCGATCTTCTTCGTCTGGGTTACGTGACCGGCGGCGACGCCGTTCAGATACTGGCCCATGCCGATATAGCCGAAATAGCTGCCGGCATTCGTGGGGTGCTTGTCCGCCGACCACAGCCCGCCGCAATGTTCGAACCGCACCTCGGGGTATTTCGGCGCCAGCGTCAGGATATGCGGGTCGAAATAGCCGAACGAGGTCGGAAACAGCAGCGTCGCGCCATCGAGGTTGATCATCGATTCCATCGACTTCTGCACGTCGATGGTTTCGGGGACGTTTTCTTCCTCGACCACGGTGACACCGGGGATTTCCTTGAGTGCCGCGGCGCCGATGGCATGGGCCTGATTATAACCATAATCGTCGCGCGGTCCGACATAGATGAAACCGACGGTCAGCGGCGTTTCGGCCCGCGCGCCAAGCGGAAGGCTCGAAAGCGCCGCGGCGCCGCCAAGCGCGGCCGAGCCCCTGAGAAAGCCGCGGCGCGACAGCGGATGGGAAAACGGACGGGTGAGGGATGTCATGCGGCGTCTCCTGATTGGCAAAAGGGGCGTTGTTGCCGGCCCGGCCGCGCGACCCGCCCCGTTCATGTATTCGCTGATACCCAACATGAGGCGTTGAAGCGATGCTGTCTCGTGCTAAGTTTGCACCAAACCGCTGCAGGATTTGCACCACCTATGCATCAGCTGTCGCCCTATCAGTTCATCGACGCGATTTCGCGGGCCGGATCGATCCGCAAGGCTGCCGAGGCGCTGGCCATCACCTCGACCGCGCTCAACCGCCGGGTGCTGGCGCTGGAGGAGGAGATGGGCGTGCCGATCTTCGAGCGGCTGCCGCGCGGGGTCAGGCTGTCCACCGCGGGCGAGCTGCTGATCCTGCATCTGCGCGCCCAGGCCTCGGATCTGGAAAAGCTGAAGGGCCAGATCGCGGATCTGGCCGGCGAACGGCGCGGCCATGTCATCATCGCCTGTTCGCAGGCGCTGCTGCCGTTCTTCCTGCCCGAGAATATCGGGCGTTATCGCCGCGACCATCCGGGGGTGACCTTTTCGGTGCATCTGCGCGACCGCGCGGCGGCCGAGGCGGCGCTGGTCGAACACGCCGCGGATCTGGCGGTGGTGTTCGAGCCGATCCGGCTGTCCGAGGTGCAGATCCTTGCCACCGCGCGGCAGACGATCCACGCGGTGATGGCGGCCGATCACCCGATGGCCGGGCAGGAAACGGTGCGGTTGCGGGACTGCGCGGCCTATCCGATCGGGCTGCCGACCGTCCAGTATGGGGTGCGCCATCTGATCGACCACGCGCTGCTGAGGTCGTCGACCCGGCTGCGGGTGGTGCTCGAATCGGACAATTTCGACTTTCTGCGCCGCTATCCGGCGCAGGAGCGGCTGATCAGCTTTCAGATCCCGATCGGCCTGCCCGACGATGCCAGCGCCGAGGGCACGGTCTCGCGCCCTGTCGACACCCGCGACATCCCCGAGGGGCTGCTTTACCTGTGCCAGTTGCGCGGCCGCACGCTGCCGGTTGCCGCCGCGAAGTTCGCCGCCCAGATCGAGGCAGCGCTCGACCGCCGCTATCCGGCCTGAGGCCGGGCGCGGTCAGCCGGCGGCGGCCGCGTTCCTGGCGCCCTGCCCCAAGATGATCGCCAGCAACTCGCTGGCATCCTCGCGGACCGCTTCGGCGCCGGCGGCGTACAGCGCCGAGGCATGGCTGTCGCGGATCCCGTCCAGATGCGTGCCGCCGGTGAAGCCGACGCCGCGCATTCCGGCCGCCATGGCGCCGCGAATGCCGTGCGGCGAATCCTCGACCACGACGCAGCGCGCAGGTTCGACGCCCAGTTCCCGCGCCGCGAGCAGCACGAGGTCCGGCGCGGGTTTGCCATGGGCGACCTGCTCGGCACTGAAGATACGCGTGCCAAACCGTTCGGTCAGATCGGCTGCCGCCAGCGTCCGCCGTATCCGGTCCGGTGACCCGCCCGAGGCGATACAGGTCGCGATGCCTTCGGATTGCAGCCGGTCGAGCACCTCGACCATGGCCTCGATGCGCGGGATCCCGGCCTCATAGGCGGCATAGAGCCGGCGGTGGTAGTTGTCGATGAAATCGGGCGGACAGGGCCGGCCGAGACGGGCCGCCAGGTGCCGGCTGACATCGGTGGCCGAGACGCCGAGGTAACGGTCGCGCATCGCCGCGCTGGTCGCCTCGGCGACACCCGAGGCGCGCATTTCGGCGGCCAGTGCCTCGAGCGACATGGGCTCGCTGTCGACGAGACAGCCGTCGAGGTCGAAGATCACCGCTTGCGGTCTGTCCATGGGTCCTCCTGTGCGCCCCGGCCGGCCAGATGGCTTTGCACCGGGGCCGGGGTCTGTAAGGTGATGTCAGCCGCGAACCGCAGCCTCGCGTGCCAGCGCCTGGAACTTGCCGAACAGGTCGAACCGGCGGTCGTGGAACGCCCGCGACTCCCCCCCGGCCGGGTCATAGCGCGAGGCATAGGAGGACATCGCCGCCATCCCCGCGGTCATGTCGGCAAAATCGCCCGCCGCCAGCGCACCAAGGATCGCCGAGCCCAGAAGCACCGGTTCCTCGGTCGTCGGCGCGGCAACCGGCACGCCCGTCGCATCGGCCAGCAACTGCCGGACCAGATCGCTGCGCCCGGCGCCGCCGCTGATCACGATGGTGCCAATCGCGGCCCCGTTGGCGGCCTGGGTCTCGATGATCTGGCGCAGGCCATAGCCGAGCCCGCAGATCCCGGCGACATAGAGCCGGGCCAGATCGTCGAGATCGCTCTCCATCCCGAGCCCGGCGATGACGGCGCGGGTGTGGGGGTCGGCGAAGGGCGCACGGTTGCCGATGAATTCGGGCACCACGTGCATGCCGTCGGCAATCTGTGCGGCCGCCGCCGCGGACCCGGCAAGCGCGGTCGCGCGCTCGGCAAGCCAGACCGGCAGTGCCATCCCGGCGGCCTTGGCGGCCTCGGCCGCCTCGGTTGCTGCGGGGTGAAAGCGCAGAAGCTGGTCGATGGCGGCCCCGGCGGCCGACTGGCCGCCTTCGATCAGCCAGGCGCCGGGCACCATGGCCGAGAAATACGGACCCCAGACACCGGGCACGAAGACCGGGTCGGTCGTCGTCGTCATGGTGCAGGAGGAGGTTCCGAACACATAGGCAAGGCTGTCCTTCGGGCCGCCGCCGCCCTCGGCACCCACCGTGCCGACACCGCCCGCGTGGGCATCGATCAGGCCAGCCGCGACCCGGGTGCCGGGCGCCAGGCCAAGATCGGCCGCGGCCGCCTCGGTCAGGCCCTGGCCGAGCGCGGTGCCGGGATTGACCACCTCGGTCCCGATCCGGGCAAAGCCCTCGTCGGCCAGCGCGCCAAGCCCGACCTTGCGGAAATAGCTTTCGTCCCAGCAGCCCTCGTGACCCATATAGGTCCACTTGCAGGTGACGGTGCAGATCGAGCGGGCCTCGCTGCCGGTCGAACGCCAGGTCAGATAATCGGTCAGATCGAAGAACCGCCATGCCGCTTCGAAGATCGCCGGGCGATTTTCCAGCAGCCACAGGAGTTTCGGGGTTTCCATCTCGGGCGAGATCTTGCCGCCGACATAGTCGAGCACCCGGTGCCCGGTCGCGTTGATCCGCTCGGCCTGGTCGATGGCGCGATGGTCCATCCAGACGATGACGTTGCGGTTCGGATCCTCGCTTGGCCCGATCGGCAGCGGCACGCCGCCCTCGCCCAGCACGACCAGAGAACAGGTGGCGTCGAAGCCGATGCCGACGATCTCGGCGGGGGTCACACCTGCCTCGCGCACCGCGCCGCGGCTTGCGGCCGAAACCGCCTGCCAGATCTCGGCCGAGGATTCCTCGACCATCGAACCCGGGCCATGGTGGACCGTGAAATCCTTCTTGGCGGTGCCAAGCAGCTTGCCCGAGGCGTCGAAGACGCCGGCTCTGGCGCTGGCGGTCCCGACGTCGATGCCCATGTAATATCGGCTCATGTCATTTCCTTCCTTTCGCCGCTCTGGCCGCCGCCTGGCAGATCCCTGCGGCTGGATCGTCAGTTACCGGATGACGACGATCTGCGACAGGGCCGCCATGCGCATGGCGCCGGCGGCCGTGTCCTTTTGTGGTTCAGAATACGCCGCGGGGGCCTTGTCCGATGACCGGGCCGCCGCGGGCGCTCCTTGCAGGTCCGCGTCAGACCCGGTCGAAATTGGTCGGCAGGACCAGCATGTCGCGGATCGTGACGTTGCGCTGACGGGTCAGCATGAACTCGAGCGCATCGGCCACTTCGCTGGCCTCGATCAGGCTGCCCGATTCCTTGGCCTTGCGCAGGTTCTCTTCCGGCCAGTCCGCGAGCAGCGCCGAGATCACCGGGCCCGGCGACACCTGCGACACCCGCACGCCATGCGGGATCATCTGGCGCCGCATCGTCTGCACGAAGCAGGTGATCGCCCATTTCGAGGCGGCATAGACCGGCTCCCAATGGGTGGGATAGTGGCCGGCAATCGACGAGGTGACGACGATGTCGCCGGTGTGGCGTTCGATCATGTGCGGGATCACGTCGCGCACGTTCTTCATCACCGCGTTGATGTTGAGGTTGAGCATCTTGTCGATGGTGGTGGTGTCGGTGTCGATCAGATCGCCGCCGATATAGGTGCCGGCGTTGCAATAGAGGATGTCGATGTGATCGACCTTGGCGAGGATCTCGGGCACCATCGCGGCGCAGCTCTCGGTGTCGAGCAGGTCGGTGATCTGGGCGATGGCCTTGTCGCCAAGTTCGGCGGTCAGCTTGCTCAGCGCCTTTTCGTCCCTGTCGACCAAGACGACGGTTGCACCGTTTGCCAGCAACATCCTGGCGGCGGCCAGCCCGATCCCCGAAGCGGCCCCGGTGATCGCGGCAATCTTGCCTTCTAGCGATTCAGACATTGTCTTACTCCTTGATTTGTCTTGTTTCTGGAGCGGTCCGCTCAGACGGCGAGGAAGCCGCCGTCGACGGCAAGAACCGATCCGGTCATCATCGCGGCGTCGTCGCTCAGCACCATCGCGATGCTGCGGGCGACGTCATCGGTTCCGGCGAACCGGCCCAGCGGATGGCGCACCATCATCGGCTCGCTCTTGGCCGGATCGCTCCAGGCTTCAAGCGCAAGCTCGGTCAGGGTAATCGTCGGCGAGACCGCGACGACGCGGATGCCGTGGGGGCCGAGTTCCTTGGCCATGACCCGTGTCGCGCCCTCGAGCCCCGCCTTCGAGGCGGCATAGCAGACGTGATCCTGAAACCCGCGATGCCCGGCGATGCTGGTGATATTGACGATCACGCCGCCGCCGCCCGCGGCGACCCGCGCAATCGCGAATTCCTGGGCACAGACGATGGCCGCGCGCAGGTTGACGCCTAGCACCGCATCGCAGCCCTCGTCGGTCATCTCGAGCACGCTTTCGAGCACGTTGATGCCGGCGCAGTTGACCAGCGCATCGCAGGTCCCGGCCTCTTTCATGGCGGCGCGCACCGCCTTCGCATCCGAGAAATCGGCCGCAATCACCCGCGCACCGATTTCCTCGGGCAGACCTTCGAGCGAGCGGGCGCTGCGGCTGAGCGCCACGATCTTTGCCCCGCGCGCGGCCAGCAGCGTGGCGGTTGCGCGCCCGATGCCCTTTCCCGCGCCGGTGACGATGATTGTCTTTCCAGTGAACTCCATGGTCTTCCTCACAAGCTGGCCTGGCGGGTTGCGGCGCGGCCGATGGCGGTCGCGGCGGAGGATTGCAGGTCTGCCCAACCCTCCGCAGGGTCTGTTTCGGATCGGTCGCCGGTCAGCGCCATTCGCGCCCGATGTAGATGGCGAGCAGGATGATGAGGCCCTTGATGACGTCCTGAAGGTAGGGGTTGATGCCCATCAGGTTCAGGCCGTTGTTCAGGATCCCGAGCAGCACCGCGCCGATCAGCGTGCCAAGGATCAGCCCCCGGCCGCCGGCGATCGAGGTGCCGCCCAGAACCACCGCCGCGATGGCATCGAGCTCGAATCCGACACCGGCGTTCGGTTGTCCGCTCATCAGGCGGCCGGTCAGCACGATTGCGGCCAGCGACGAGGTCAGCCCCGAGATCGTGTAGATCGCAAGCTTGATCCTCTGGGTCTTGACCCCCGACAGGCGCGCCGCCGTCTCGTTGCCGCCGATCGAATAGACATGCCGGCCAAAGGGCGTGCGCTGCAGCAGAACCCAGGCGCAGGCATAGATCAGCACCATGAAGATCACCGGCACCGGGACGATGCCGATCCGGCCGATGCCGAACCACGACAGCCACGACGGCAGGCCGCTGATCGGATAGCCGCCGGAATAGATCAGCCCGAGGCCGCGGGCGATGCCCATGGTCGCAAGCGTGACGATGATTGCCGGCATCCGCCCCCAGGCCACCATGGCACCGTTGAACATGCCAAAGGCGATCCCGACCAGCACGCCACCGGCCAGACCGACGACCCCCGGCATCCCCATGTTGACGACCAGCCCGGCACAGATCGTGCCCGACAGCGCCATGACCGCGCCGACCGACAGGTCGATGCCGCCGGTCAGGATGACAAAGGTCATGCCGACGGCAAGGATGCCGACGATCGAGACCTGCCGCAACACGTTGAATATGTTGTCGAAGCTGAAGAAGTTCTCGCTGGCGAGCCCCATCAGGAGCGACACGACGATCAGCCCGGCAAGCGGCAGCACAAGCGGCGAGCGCAGCATCTGGCCGATCTGGAGTTTCGGGCGTCTGGTCTGTTTGACCGGGGTGGTGGCTGTGGTGTCAGGCTGCATTTTCTTTCCTCCCGGTCGTTGCGTAGGTCATGATCTTCTCGGAAGTGATGTCGCTGCCATCGACTGTGGCCACGATCCCGCCGTCCCGGAACACGCACACCCGGTCCGACATGCCGAGGATTTCGGGCAATTCGGACGAGATCATGATGATCGAGCATCCTCGCGCAGTGAGATCGCGCATGAGGTGATAGATTTCGGCCTTCGCCCCGACGTCGATCCCGCGGGTCGGTTCGTCGAAGATCAGGACCTTCATGTCGTGGTTCAGCCAGCGGGCGACCACGACTTTCTGCTGGTTGCCGCCCGACAGGGTATCGAGCCGGTCAAACGGGCTGTTGGCCTTCACGCTGACCTGGCTCATGGCCTCCTGCGTGCAGTAGAGCTCTTTCTTCAGGTCGATGAAGAAACGGTTCCTGGCGTATTTCGCATAATTGTTGATCGAGATGTTGCGCACGATCGAGAAGCTGGTGATCAGCCCCTGTTCCTTCCGGCTTTCGGGCAGCAGCCCGATCCCTGCGGCAAGCCCGTCGGCGGGTTCGCGGAACCGCACCTCCTTGCCTTCCATCTTCATCTTGCAGCGCGCCGCGGGATGGGCGCCGAGCATGGCAAGCGCGGTTTCGGTCCGCCCCGAGCCGACCAGCCCGGCAAAGCCCAGCACCTCGCCCCGGCGCAGCGCGAAGGACGAGACCGGCCCGCCGCGGGCAAGCTGGATCTCCTCGACCTCGAGCACCGGATCGGCCTTGGGCAACAGATCCCGCCGCGGCGGGAAGTTGTGTTCGATCCGCCGGCCCACCATCATCTCGACCAGACGGTCGTTGTCGACGTCCGCGACGTCGCAGGTGGCGACGTATTCGCCATCGCGCAGCACGGTGATCCGGTCGCAGATCTCGAAGATCTCTTCCAGATGGTGGGAAATGAACACGATGGCGACGCCCTTGCGCCGCAGCTCGCGCAGCACCTTGAACAGGTGTTCCACCTCGCTCGGCGTCAGCGTCGCGGTCGGTTCGTCGAGCACGAGGATACGGGCCTCGAGCGACAGCGCCTTGGCGATCTCGACGAACTGCTGTTCGGCGACCGACAGGTCCGCCACCGGGGCGTTCAGCGGCAGCTCGACATCGAGCTGGGCCAGGATCTCGCGCGCCCGTTTTCGCATGGCGCGGCGGTCGAGCAGGCCAAAGCGGTTGCAGATCTCGCGGGCGAGAAACATGTTCTCGAACGCCGACAGGTAGGGAATGAGGCTGAATTCCTGAAAGACGATGCCGATCCCCGCCTCGATGGCCTCGTCGTAATTGGCGAAGTGTTGTTCCTCGCCGTTGATCTTGATGGTTCCGTCGCTGGCCTGGATGATGCCGCACAGAACCTTCATCAGGGTCGATTTCCCGGCGCCGTTTTCACCCAGCAGCGCGTGCACCTCGCCAGCGCGCACTTCGAGATCGACGCCGTGCAGGACTTCGACCTTGCCGAAGCTTTTCTTGATGTTCTTCAGTTCCAGCATGGGGGCCCCGACAGGTTGGAGGAAAAGGTGCCACCCCCGCGACAGGCGCGGGGGTGGCGAGGGAGGAGACCTTTACCAGCTGAAGCCTTCGGCGTTCTCGGAGTCGACGACCCGGACGTCGATCGGCACTTCGGCCGGGACAACGCGGGCGCCCCAGAGCTGGGCCAGCGCCATGCCAAGACCGACACGGACCTGGTCACGCGGGAACTGCGCCGTGGTTTCGATGAAGGGCGTGCCCTTCGCGATCGCATCGACGGCTTCGGGGGCACCATCGACCGAGGTCAGCTTGATGTCGCGGCCCGAACCCTGGATCGCCGACAGCGCACCCATGGCGCCACCGTCGTTGACCGAGAACACACCTTCGAGATTCGGGTGCGCCTGGATCATGTTCTCGACCACGCCGAGCGCGACCGAGCGGTCCTGACGGCCGTTCTGGACGTCGACGAGCGTGATGCCCGGGAACTCTTCCAGAGCCGCCTTGCAGCCTTCGACGCGCTGCAGGATCGGGATGACCGGGATACCGTCGAGGATGGCGACTTCGCCGTCACCGTCGAGAGATTCGGAGAGGTACTTGCACGACATGTAGCCGGCATCGCGGTTCTTCGAGCCGACGAAGGTGTCGACCGGGCCGTTGGCATTGGCATCAACCGCGACGACGATCACGCCGGCGTCCTTGGCCATCTTGACGGCGGCCTCGATCCCGGCGCTGTCGGTCGGGTTCAGCAGCAGGATGTCGATGTTTTGCTGCAGCATGTCCTCGACGTCCGAGATCTGCTTGGCAACATCGTGGCCCGCATCGGTGACGATGACTTCGGCGCCAAGGAAGTCTGCGGCTTCCATCAGCGCTTCCTGCATCGAGACGAAGTAGGGGTTGTTCATCTCCTGAAAGGTCATGCCGATCTTCAGCTTGCCATCCGCGGCCGACGCGATCGCGGCCGAGGCGACGACGCCGATTGCGGCGACGGAGACGGTTCTCATCAAGGTTTTCATAGGGGTTCCTCCCAGTTGCTAAAGTAGTCAAGCCATCCCCGTTCGCAGCCTGCACAATGCCTGCCACGCGGGGAATTTCTGTTTTTCGGTCGTTTGTTATCCGGCCATTCGCACCAGATCGTTTGCTGCGAAGGTGGCGCGAAACTGTGTCGGGGACATCCCTTTCAGCTTCAGGAAGTGCCGGTTGAAGTTCGACAGATTTGAAAAGCCGATGTCATAGCAAATGTCGGCCACACGCACGTCGGGATCCGACAGCAGCATCTGGCAGGCAAGATCGATGCGCAGTTCGTTCTTGTAGCGCACCAGCGTCGTGCCGGTGTGCCGCTTGAACGACCGCGAGAAGGCGCTCGGGCTCTGCCCGGTCCGGTCGGCCAGTTCGGATTCGGACACAGGCGCGGTCAGGTTCTCGCGCAGATAGGCAATCGCGCCGTTGATCCCGGTCTCGTCCGCCTTGCCCATGTTGAGCTGGAAGTTGAGGCTGGCCAGGATCTGCGGCTCGGGGGCGCGGACCAGCAGATCGACGATCTCGCAGAACAGCGCAATGCGCCGGACCCCGCGGGCGTCCATCAGCTGGGTCATCAGCGGCGTGATCTGGGCGCCGGTCTCGGCATCGAACAAAAGCCCCCGGCGGCTGCGGTCGAGCAGCGGGCGAAAGGCCTGAAACTCGGGAATGACGTCGAGCGCGCTGTCGATGAAGGATTCGGCAAACTGGATCACCTGGCTGCGCCGCGGCGAGATGGTGCCGGCGGGCACATTGCTGATCCAGTTCTGCGGCAGGTTCGGACCGACCATCACCAGTTGGCCAGGTGCGAAATGTCCGATGTGATCACCGATATAAAATCGGCCCGAAGTCGCGACGACCAGGTGAATTTCGTATTCGGGATGATAGTGCCAGCGTACCGTGCGGAACGGATATCCGTGGTGCCACGCGGCAAAGGACTCGCCTTTGCGGATGTGGACCAGCTCCAGATCTGGTTGCATGTCTCGTCTCCCCGTCGCCGCCGGTCCTGCTCTCCCCAAGCTGGATGATCCGTTCGGCGCTGGAGTCCAACCTACAGCTTTCACCTCGTGTTATCCACGACCCTACGAAGAAATTACTGATACGAATTTGACCGGTTAACGCAAGAAACTACTCATGACGTTAGGGTCACCGCCCCCGCGCGACACCAGGGGGAGTGTCGTCGTCCGGGTGCGGTGTACCGAGTCGCGGATGCTCTGACCCAGGTGTCTGGACCGCCGGCACGGTTGCAAAGCCGGATTGCCGCCGGTCGCGCGCCGCGCCATCGCAAAACGAAACGGGCGGGCTGTAACAGCCCGCCCGTCCTGACGTATCATGCTTTGTGATACGGGCCTGCGCGGCCCGCATCAGGCCGCCGCTCAGGCGACCGGCATCTCGATCTGGATCTTCACGTCGGTGTTGCGCGCCTCGACCGCCCGGTCGAAGGCCGCGATGCTGTCGGCAAAGGGCAGCGTCGCCGAGATCAGCGGCTTCAGATCGACCTTGCCGGCCCCGATCAGCGCGATGGCACGGTCATAGATGTTGGCATAGCGGAACACGGTCTCGACCCGCAGCTCCTTGGCCTGCAGCGCGACGATGTCGACCGGGACCGGATCGACCGGCATGCCCACCAGAACGACCGCCCCGCCCGGCCGCGCCAGCGACGCGATGTCGAAGATCGCCGGGGCCGAGCCGGAACATTCGAACACTACATCGGCGCCCCAGCCGTCCGTCGCCTCGGCAATTGCCTGCGCCGTGGGCTGTTCGGTGATGTTGATGGTCTCGATCCCGTCATACTTGCCGATGATATCGAGCTTTGGCTGGGCAAGGTCGGCGACATAGACCTTGGCGCAGCCCCCCGCGAGGGCCGCAAGCGCGGTCATCATCCCGATCGGGCCTGCGCCGGTCACGACGCCGATGTCGCCGGGCTGGATGCGGGCGCGCAGCGCGCTTTGCATGCCGATGGCGAAGGGTTCGACCATTGCGCCTTCGGCAAAGGACACGTTCTTCGGCAGCTTGTAGGTAAAGGCGGCGGGATGCACGACTTCGGGCGTCAGGCAGCCGTGAACCGGCGGCGTCGCCCAGAAGGTCACGGCCGGATCGACGTTGTAGATCCCGAGCTTCGAGGCCCGCGAGGTCGGATTTGGCACGCCCGGTTCCATGCAGACCCGGTCGCCGACCGACAGGCCCGTCACCCCGGCGCCGATCTCGGTGACGACGCCGGCGGCCTCGTGGCCAAGGATCATCGGCTCGCGCACCACGAAATGCCCGATCTTGCCGTGGGTATAATAGTGGACGTCCGAGCCGCAGACCCCGACCGTGCGGATTGCCACCCGCACATCCTGCGGGCCGAGGTCCAGTGGCACGGGAAAGTCCCGAAGTGACAGTTTACCTTTTTCCTCGAGAACAAGCGCCGTTGCCATGATTTCCTCCTAGCTTCTGGTTGCCCGCAGCCTGCTGACGCTTGCGCCAGCATCGCTGCCGCGGGTATTTTTGGCCCAGGAGTCACAGCAGGACGCCAACGGGCTGAACTTGTAAACGCCACAGCCCTGTTGCGGTCGATCAATTCTCGGCACCGGCAAAAATAGTATCGGACGGCAGTGGCGCATTTCCCAGAAGCGGGGTGACATCCGCCGCCCGGGTGCCCGCCGGGTCCGCCGGCCGCCGGTACTTTCCTGCCGACGTGCGAATCGAGTCGGTGGCCGTCGCGATCGTCCGGCAGCAGGCGTGCCGGGACGGCGCATTGGGGCAAAAGGCGGTGCCCCGCCGCCCAATGTGAATGGCCTGCATGAAGATGATGATGATTATGAATTTCATATCATCGCGAATCCGGAGTAGGAGGGGCGGATCACATCAAGGATTCCAGGCCCCAATGATTGCCAGATCTCCCGTCTTCGCCCGTCTCGCAGAAGCGGCCCGCAACCGCATCCTGATCCTCGACGGGGCGATGGGCACCCAGATTCAGCGGCTCGGCCTGTCGGAAGGCGACTTTCAGGGCTGCGGCGGCGGGGCATGCTCCTGCCACCTGCCGCATGTCTCGGACAAGCCCCAGCAGGGCAACAACGACCTGCTGAACCTGACCCGGCCCGAGGCGATCGAGGACATCCACTATCGTTACGCGATGGTCGGTGCCGATATTGTCGAGACCAACACGTTCTCCTCGACCGTGATCGCGCAGGCCGATTACGCGATGGAGGGCGCGGTGCGCGACCTCAATCTGGCGGGCGCACGGATCGCGCGGGCCGCGATGGACCGGGCCGAGGCGACGGATGGCCGGCCGCGCTTTGTCGCCGGCGCGCTTGGCCCGACGAACCGCACCGCCTCGATCAGCCCCGATGTGAACAACCCGGGATACCGCGCGGTCAGCTTCGACGACCTGCGCGCCGCCTATGCCGAACAGGCCGAGGCGCTGATCGAGGGGGGGGTCGACATCCTGCTGATCGAGACGATCTTCGACACGCTGAACGCCAAGGCCGCGATCTTTGCCTGCGAGGAGGTCTTTGCCGCGCGTGGCGAGCGGCTGCCGGTGATGATCTCGGGCACCATCACCGACCTGTCGGGGCGCACGCTGTCGGGGCAGACCCCCACCGCCTTCTGGCATTCGGTGCGCCATGCGGCGCCGCTGACCGTCGGGTTGAACTGTGCGCTCGGCGCGGCGGCAATGCGCCCGCATCTGGCCGAGCTGTCGGGCATCGCCGATACGATGATCTGCGCCTATCCGAACGCCGGGCTGCCGAACGAGATGGGCGAATACGACGAGACGCCCGAGCAGATGGCGGCACAAGTGGCCGACTTCGCGCGCGAAGGGCTCGTCAACGTGGTCGGCGGCTGCTGCGGGTCGACCTATGACCACATCCGCGCCATTGCCGAGGCGGTGAAGGATTTCGCCCCCCGCGTCGTGCCCGACCAGGCGCCGCTGATGCGGCTCTCGGGGCTCGAACCCTTCACGCTGACCGAGGACATCCCCTTCGTGAACGTGGGCGAGCGCACCAACGTCACCGGATCCGCCCGGTTCCGCAAGCTGATCAAGAATGCCGATTATGCGGCAGCGCTCGACGTTGCCCGCGATCAGGTCGAGGCCGGCGCCCAGATCATCGACGTCAACATGGACGAGGGCCTGATCGACAGCAAACAGGCGATGGTCGAGTTCCTGAACCTGATCGCCGCCGAACCCGATATCGCGCGCGTGCCGGTAATGATCGACAGCTCCAAATGGGAGGTGATCGAGGCCGGGCTGAAATGCGTGCAGGGCAAGTCCATCGTCAACTCGATCTCGATGAAGGAAGGCGAGGCGGCGTTCCTGCGTCAGGCGCGGCTGTGCCGGGCCTATGGTGCGGCGGTCATCGTCATGGCCTTTGACGAGACGGGCCAGGCCGATACCGAAGACCGCAAGGTCGAGATCTGCAGCCGCGCCTACAAGCTGCTGACCGAGGAGGTCGGCTTTCCGCCCGAGGACATCATTTTCGACCCGAACGTGTTCGCGGTCGCCACGGGCATCGAGGAACACGACAACTACGGCGTCGATTTCATCAACGCGGTGCGGCGGATCACCACCGATTGCCTGCATGTCCATATCTCGGGCGGGGTGTCGAACCTCAGCTTCAGCTTCCGCGGCAACGAGCCGGTGCGCGAGGCGATGCATGCGGTGTTCCTCTATCACGCCATTCAGGCGGGGATGGACATGGGCATCGTCAATGCGGGCCAGCTTGCGGTCTATGACCAGATCGACCCGGCGCTGCGCGAGGCCTGCGAGGACGTGGTGCTGAACCGCGCGCCGAAAGCCGGCGGAACCGCCACGGAAAACCTGCTGGAGATCGCCGAGACCTATCGCGGTCAGGCGGGGGCGAAGGCGCGCGAAAAGGATCTGCGCTGGCGCGAATGGCCGGTCGCAAAGCGGCTGGAACACGCGCTGGTCAACGGCATCACCGAATATATCGAGTCCGACACCGAAGAGGCGCGGCTGGCCGCCGACCGGCCGCTGCATGTCATCGAAGGCCCGCTGATGGACGGCATGAACGTCGTTGGCGACCTGTTCGGGTCGGGCAAGATGTTCCTGCCGCAGGTGGTCAAATCGGCCCGGGTGATGAAACAGGCGGTCGCGGTGCTGCTGCCCTTCATGGAAGAGGAAAAGCGGCTGAACGGCGGCGAGGGCCGCGAAACCGCCGGCAAGGTGCTGATGGCGACGGTGAAGGGCGATGTCCACGACATCGGCAAGAACATCGTCGGCGTCGTGCTGGCCTGCAACAATTACGAGATCATCGACCTTGGCGTCATGGTGCCGGCCGAAAAGATCCTGGCGGTCGCGAAGGAACAGAAGGTCGACGTGATCGGCCTGTCGGGCCTGATCACGCCGTCGCTGGACGAGATGGTGCATGTGGCCTCCGAGATGCAGCGCGAAGGCTTTGACATTCCGCTGCTGATCGGGGGCGCCACGACCTCGCGCGTGCATACGGCGGTCAAGATCCACCCGCGCTATGACGCGGGTCAGGCGATCTATGTGACCGACGCAAGCCGCGCGGTGGGCGTCGTCTCGGCGCTGCTGTCGGATGCGCAAAAGCCTGCCTATGTCGCCAATATCAACGCCGAATACGCCGACGTCGCCGAAAAGCACGCGCGCGCCGAACTGGCGAAAAAGCGGGTGCCGCTGGCGGCGGCGCGGGCCAATGCGCTGAAGATCGATTTCGCGGACTATCGCGCGACGGCGCCGAGCCTGCTTGGCACCAGGGTCTTCGAGGATTGGGATCTGGCGGAACTCGCACGTTACATCGACTGGACGCCGTTCTTCCAGACCTGGGAGATGAGGGGGATCTATCCCAAGATCCTCGACGATCCGAAGCAGGGCGCCGCGGCGCGCGCGCTGTTTGCCGATGCGCAGGCGATGCTGCAGCGGATCATTGGCGAAAAGTGGTTCACGCCGCGCGCCGTGGTCGGGTTCTGGCCCGCGAATGCGGTCGGCGACGACATCCGGCTTTACACCGACGACACCCGGACCGAGGCGCGCGCGACCCTGCACACGCTGCGCCAGCAGACCGCCAAGCGCGGCGACCGGCCGAATGTCGCGATGGCCGATTTCGTGGCGCCCGAGGGCGTGGCCCCCGATTACGTCGGCGGGTTCGTGGTGACGGCGGGCCCCGAGGAGGCGGCGATTTCCGAACGCTTCGCGGCCGCGCATGACGATTATTCCGCGATCCTCGTCAAGGCACTCGCCGACCGCTTTGCCGAGGCCTTTGCCGAGCGGATGCACGAGGTGGTTCGCACGGAACTGTGGGGCTATGCCCCCGACGAGGCCGTCAGCAACGCCGATCTGATCGACGAGAAATACGTCGGTATCCGGCCCGCGCCCGGCTATCCCGCGCAACCCGACCATACCGAAAAGACCACGCTGTTCGATCTGCTCGATGCCACCGCCGCAACCGGGGTCACGCTGACCGAAAGCCTTGCCATGTGGCCCGGCTCCTCGGTCTCGGGGTTCTATATCGGGCATCCCGACAGCTATTATTTCGGTGTCGGCAAGGTCGAGCGCGACCAGGTCGAGGATTATGCCGCCCGCAAGGGGATGGCGATCGCCGAGGCGGAACGCTGGCTGGCGCCGGTGCTGAACTATGTGCCGCAGCGGCCCAAGGTCATCGCCGCGGAATAGGGCCCGGCCGCCCTGCCCGCCCCTGTCCGGGGGGCCGGCTCAGGGCGCCGGTTTCTTCCTGACCCGTATCAGCGTGGTCTGGGCGACGATTTCATAGCCCAGGTCATCGACCAGCGCGCGGCGCAGGCGGTTGATGTCCTCGCTTGCCAGTTCGATCATCTCGCCGGTGTCGACATCGACAAGGTGGTCGTGCTCGGCGGCGGGCGTGATCTCGAACCGTGCCGGATCGCTTTCGAACGTCAGCTTGCGCACCAGTCCGGCCTCTTCGAGCGCCGAGAGGGTGCGATAGACCGTGGCGAACGAGACCGCACCATCGACCTTCCTTGCGCGCTCGAACAGCTCGTCGGCACTCGGATGGTCGACCGAATCCTTCAGGATCGCCATCACGGTCATGCGCTGATGAGTGACCCGCAACCCGGCATCGCGCAGCGCTTGGGCAAATTCGGTCGACTGGGCACACATCTGCGATCTCCTTCCGGGAGGTGACCTTATACCCATCGTGGCGGCATCACGCAACGTATTGCGAATGCCTCGCATTCACAGCTATACTTGCAAATGCTTCTCATTTACATGCAGAATGACCGAGGCAGAGGAAACCGGACTCATGATCGCAATGACCAGACGCCTGCTGGCGGCCACAGCCCTTGGACTTCTGTTCGCGCAGGCGGCCCTTGGCGCCGAGCGGATGAAGGTCGTGACCACCTTCACGGTTCTGGCGGATATGGCGGGCCGGGTGGCGGGCGATGCCGCCGAGGTCGTGTCGATCACCAAGCCCGGCGCCGAGATCCATGGCTATGAGCCGACGCCGCAGGACATCGTGCGCGCCCATGGCGCCGATCTGATCCTGTGGAACGGCATGAACCTGGAACTGTGGTTCGAACAATTCCTGTCGAACCTCGGCGACGTGCCCTCGGTCACGCTGACCGACGGGATCGACCCGATCCCGATCTCGGCCGGCGCCTATCAGGGCAAGCCCAACCCGCACGCCTGGATGGGGCTCGACAATGCGCTGATCTATATCGACAATATCGAGGCAGCCTTTGCCGCGAACGATCCCACGAATGCGGCGATCTATGCCGCGAATGCCGCGGCCTACAAGGCCGAGCTGCGCGCGACGCTGGAGCCATTGCGCCAGCAGATCGCCGCGATCCCCGAGGATCAGCGCTGGCTGGTCACCTGCGAGGGCGCCTTCAGCTATCTCGCCCGCGACTTCGGTTTGAAGGAGCTCTACCTCTGGCCGATGAACGCCGACCAGATGGGCACGCCGCAACAGGTGCGCAGCGTCATCGACGGGGTCAAGGCGCATCAGATCCCGGTGGTGTTCTGCGAAAGCACGGTCAATCAGGCCCCGGCAAAGCAGGTCGCCCGCGAGACCGGGGCCGCCTATGGCGGGGTGCTTTACGTCGACAGCCTGTCCGAACCGGGCGGGCCGGTGCCGGGCTACCTCGATCTGCTGGCGGTCACTGCGCAGACCATCGCCGACGGTCTCGCCGGTGCCGGCAACTGAGCGCTGCCCCGGACCGGGCCAATTCAACCGCCGGGGATGTCCCGGCAGAAGGACGCAACGCCATGCGTGACAGCAACACCGCCGCAGCGGCCACCGGTCCGGCCATCGATCCCGCAGACGATCCGGGCGGCGGGATCCGTGCGCGCGACGTCACCGTCACCTATCGCAACGGCCACACCGCGCTGAGGAATGCCTCGTTCGAGATCCCGCGCGGCACGGTGACGGCCCTTGTCGGTGTGAACGGTTCGGGCAAATCGACCCTGTTCAAGGCCATCATGGGCTTTGTCCCCGCCGCCCGGGGCGAGATCACGCTGCTGGGGATGAGCGTGAAGGACGCGCTGCGCCGCAATCTCGTCTCCTATGTCCCGCAGGCCGAGGAAGTCGACTGGTCGTTCCCGGTGCTGGTCGAGGATGTGGTGATGATGGGCCGGTTCGGTCACATGGGGTTCCTGCGCCGCCCGTCGAAAGCCGATCATGCGGCGGTCGAGGTGGCGCTCGACCGGGTCAACATGCAGGACTTTCGCAGCCGCCAGATCGGCGAGTTGTCGGGCGGGCAGAAAAAGCGCGTCTTCCTGGCCCGGGCGCTGGCGCAGGCCGGTCAGGTCATCCTGCTCGACGAGCCCTTCACCGGGGTCGATGTCACGACCGAGGAACAGATCGTCGCGCTGCTGCGCGAGTTGCGCGCCGAGGGGCGGGTGATGCTGGTCTCGACCCACAACCTCGGCTCGGTGCCCGAATATTGCGACCGCGCGGTTCTGATCCGCGGGACGGTGCTGGCCTATGGCCCGACCGCGACGACATTTACCCGCGCCAACCTCGAGGATGCCTTCGGCGGCGTGCTGCGCCACTTCACGCTGGGCGGCGGGACGCTGCACGACGATGACGATCCGCGGCGGGTCACGATCCTCAGCGACGACGAACGCCCGCTGGTCCAGTACGGCGAGCGCACCATGCGGGAGGGCGGCGAATGATCGTGCTGGAACCGTTCAGCTATGGCTACATGACCAACGCCATGTGGGTTTCGGCGCTGGTGGGCGCGGTCTGTGCCTTTCTGTCCTCGTTCCTGATGCTCAAGGGCTGGTCGCTGATCGGCGATGCGCTGTCGCATTCGGTGGTCCCGGGCGTCGCCGGCGCCTATATGCTCGGCCTGCCCTTCGCGCTTGGCGCCTTTCTGTCGGGCGGGCTCGCGGCGGCGGCGATGCTGTTTCTGTCCGACCGCTCGGGGCTGAAGGTCGATGTGGTGATCGGGCTGATCTTTACCTCGTTCTTCGGGCTCGGGCTGTTCATGGTGTCGGTCAACCCGATGGCGGTGTCGATCCAGACCATCACCATGGGCAATATTCTTGCCATCACGCCCGAGGATACGCTGCAACTGGCGATCATCGGGGTCGGTTCGCTGATCGTGCTGCTGGCGCGGTGGAAGGACCTGATGGTGGTGTTCTTCGACGAAAACCACGCGCGCTCGATCGGCCTGCGCCCAAGGGTGCTGAAGGCGATGTTCTTCGTGCTGCTCTCGGCCTCGGTCGTCGCGGCGATGCAGACGGTCGGAGCCTTTCTGGTGATCGCCATGGTGGTCACGCCGGGGGCGACGGCCTATCTGCTCTGCGACCGCTTCCCGCGGCTGATTGCGGTGTCGGTGCTGATCGGAACGGTCACGAGCTTTCTTGGCGCCTACATCAGCTATTTCCTCGATGGCGCGACCGGCGGGGTCATCGTGGTGCTGCAGACCCTGCTGTTTCTGACGGCCTTCGTGCTGGCGCCGAAACACGGGCTTCTGGCGGCGCGGCGCAAGGCTGCCGAGGCGCTGCGCATTGAGGCGGCGCCATGATCGACGGTCTGATCCTGCCGTTCCAGTTCGCCTTCATGCAGAAGGCGTTTCTGATCTGCGCGATTGTCGCGATCCCGACCGCGTTGCTGTCGTGCTTTCTGGTGCTGAAGGGCTGGGCGCTGATGGGCGACGCGATCAGCCATGCGATCCTGCCCGGCATCGTGCTGGCCTATATCGCGGGCTTCCCGCTGATCGTCGGCGCCTTCGGGGCCGGCATGCTGACCGCGCTTGCGACCGGATTTCTGGCCGAGAACAGCCGGATCAAGCAGGACACGGTAATGGGGGTCGTGTTCTCGGGCATGTTCGGGCTTGGCATCGTGCTCTACACCTCGATCCACACCAATGTGCACCTCGATCACGTGCTGTTCGGCAACATGCTGGGGGTCGGGGCAGAGGATCTGTGGACGGCGGGGTCGATCTCGCTGGTCGTCACCGCGGCGCTGTTGCTGAAATGGAAGGACCTGCTGCTGCATGCCTTCGATCCGGGGCAGGCCCGCGCCTCGGGCCTGCCGGTCAGGGTGTTGCACTATGGGCTGCTGACGATCCTGTCGCTGACCATCGTGGCCACGCTGTCGGCCACGGGCCTGATCCTTGCCGTGGCGCTGCTGATCGCGCCGGGGGCCATTGCGTTCCTGGCCGTGCGCAGCTTTGGCCGGATGATGGCGGTGGCCTGTCTGGTCTGTCTGACCGCGATGCTGAGCGGCACCTACCTCAGCTTCTTTCTGGACAGCGCCCCGGCTCCGACCATCGTTCTGATCCTGACGGCGATGTTCCTGCTGGCCTTCCTGCGCCGGACACGGAGCGCGAAACGCGCCGCGGCCAGCGCCTGAAGGCGCCCCGCGCGCCTCAACCGCCGCGGCGCCCGACGGCCCCGATCCAGTCGGCGCCGCCCCAGCTGACCGCGTGGACGAGGACCTCGGCCTGCGCCTCGTCGATGGTAAAGACCAGGACACCGCGGCGGGCGACCGGGATGGCGCGCAGACCCGGCGCGATCTCGTCGCGCAGCGATCCGCGCTGTGGCAGGGTTTCGAGCGCGCGGATCTTGGCCCCGATCTCGTCGAGGATCGCGACCGCCCGCGCCTCGCCGGCACGTTCGGCGATCCAGTCGGCAATCTGCAGCAGATCGCCCCGCACGTCGGGATGCAGGCGGACGCGATAGAGCCGCCCGCCGCCCGCGCTCATTCGCCGGGTCGGGAACCGCGGACGGCCCGCAGCCCGTCCAGCACCTCGTCCGCCGGCAGATAGGCCGCGCGCGGGGTCGCCATGCGGGCGCGGATCTCCTCGGCCATGGCGTCGAGCGCCCGGTCGCGCGTCGCCTCGTCGCGCATCATCTGTTCGACCGCCGCGGCGACAGCGGCACTTGTCGAGGCATAGACGCCCTCGGCCACCTTCTCGGCCAGATAGGCGCGGTGGCGGTCGGTGAAGCTGAGGGTTGTCTTGACGGTCATGGCGGCCTTCGGTGTTACTTGGTCATACCATGCGCCGATTCCGCCGCCACGTCCAGCCCGCGCCTATTCCATCCGGGCACGGAACAGCACCGCCGAGGTGCCAAGCGTCACCAGCGCGATCAGCGCCAGCGGCCAGGTGTTGGCCCACAGATCCGGGATCGGCATGTCCTTCAGGAACACCCCTTCGCTGACGACCAGGAAATGCTTGGTCGGATCGGCCTGGGTGACCCATTGCAGCCAGACCGGCATGTTTTCGACCGGGCTGGCATAGCCCGACAGCAGGATCGCGGGCACGGCGACCAGGAACATGCCCAGAAACGCCTGCTGCTGGGTCTGCGACAGCGACGAGACCAGCATCCCGACGCCCGCGAGCGCCAGCAGGTAAAGCAGCAGCGAAAGATAGAAGAACGGCACCGAGCCGGTCAGCGGCACCCCGAACAGGGTCGAGATCAGCAGAATATAGATCGAGGCGTTGAAGAAGCCGACCAGCATCGGCGGCACCACCTTGCCGATCAGGATCTCGGGCACCCGCAGCGGCGAGACCATGAGCTGGTCGAAGCTTCCCAGTTCGCGTTCCCGCGCCACCGCCTGCGAGGTGAGGCCAAGCCCGGTGATTGTGGTGATGATGACCACGAGGCCCGGCATGGTGAACCACAGATATTGCAGGTTGGGATTGAACCAGTGGGTGACGACCGATTGCGAGCTGGCCGTCTGCACCGAGACTTCGGCCCCGACGCCCTTGGCGATCTCGGACATGTAGCCCGCCACGATCTGCGCCGCGTTCGACTTGCGCCCGTCGAACAGCCCCTGGATCTCGGCCGGCCGGCCGGCGGCCACGTCGCCGCTGAATTCCGGCCCGAACGAGAGCACGCCGATCACCTGCTGCCGGTCGATGGCCCGGCGGATCGCCGCTTCGCTGTGAAGCGGGATCACCCGCGCGACGTTCGGGCTCCCGCCGATGCGCTGCGCGATCTCGATGCTCCAGGCGCCGCCGTCCCGGTCGTAGATCCCGATCGCCGTGTTCTTCACCTCCATCGTGGTGGCGAAGCCAAGCACGAAGAACTGCATGAGCGGCGGCACGATCAGGATCATCCGTGCCCGCGGGTCGCGCAGGATCGCCCAGAGTTCCTTGACGATCATGGCAAGCAGCCGACCGGCCATCAGGCGATCCTCCGCCGCGTGACCCGGATCGCCAGCACGAAGAACACGAGCCCGAACAGCAACAGGGCCGCGATGCCACGCCAGAACATGGGCCAGATGTCGCCGACGACGAACACCGTCTGCAGGGACGGCACCAGATAGCGCGCCGGCACGATATAGGTGAAAGCCTGGATGACGGGCGGCATCGACGGGATCTCGAACAGGAAGCCCGACAGCACCATCGAGGGCAGGAACGACAGGATCAGCGCCATCTGGCTGGCGACGAACTGGTTCTTGGTGGCCGCCGAGATCAGCAGCCCCTGACCGAGCGCCGGCACCAGATAGGCGGACGAGAGCGCCATGAGCGCGAGGATCGAGCCGCGGAACGGCACGTCGAAGACGGTGATTGCCAGGGTCGTGCAGAGCGCCACCGACCCGAGGCCCAGCACGAAATAGGGCAGGACCTTGCTGGCCAGCAGCTCGGCCATGGCGACGGGGGTCGCCATCATCGCTTCCATGGTGCCGCGTTCCCATTCGCGGGCGACGACGAGGGCCGTCAGCAGCGTGCCGATCATCGCCATGACGATGGCGATCGAGCCGGGGATCAGGAAATCGCGGCTGGTCAGTTCGGCGTTGTACCAGAACCGCGGGACCAGCGTGATCGGCGGCGCGGCGGTCACGCCGGCCTCGGCCGCCCGTTGCGCGGCCCAGGTGGCGCGCACCCCTTCGGCAAAATTGGCGACGAAGGCTGCGCTGTTGGGCTGGGCACCGTCGGTAATGATCTGGATCTCGGCCGTCCGGTCGGCGGCGATAAGCCTCTGTCCGAAATCCTGCGGGATCACCACGATGCCGCGGATCCGCCCCGCGACCAGATCGGGTTCCAGCCCGCGCGGCTCGGGTGCCATGGTGACGTCGAACCAGGGCGAATTGCGATAGGCCACGGCAAGGCTCGCGGCCTCCTGGCTGTCGTCCTGCTGTGCGACGCCGATGCGCACCTCGCGGATGTCGAGCGAGACGGCATAGCCGAACAGGAACAGCAGGATCAGCGGCAGCACGAAGGCGATCAGGAAGGTCGAGGGATCGCGCAGGATCTGGCGGCTTTCCTTGACCAGCAGGGCGCGGAACCGGCGCAGGCTCATGCCGCGGCCTCCGCCTCGGCGTCATGCGCCTCGATCAGCGCGATGAAGGCATCCTCGAGCGTCGGATCGGCCCGGCCGGTGTGGGCGGCGGCGTCGGCTTTCAGCTCGTCGGGGGTGCCAAGCGCGATCTGTTCGGCGCGATAGATCACCAGGATCCGGTCGCAGTATTCGGCCTCTTCCATGAAATGCGTGGTCACCAGAACCGTCACACCCTTTTGCACCAGCCCGTTGATGTGGCTCCAGAATTCGCGCCGGACGATGGGGTCGACGCCCGAGGTCGGCTCGTCGAGGAACAGCACGGGCGGCTCGTGCATCACCGCGCAGGCAAGCGACAGACGTTGGCGGAACCCCAAAGGCAGCCCGCCCGCGTTCTGGCGCAGATAGGGGCCAAGGTGGAACACCTCGGTCAGCTGGGCGATCCGGGCGCGGCGGGCGGCGCCGGTCAGCCCATAGGCGCCGGCGAAGAAATTCAGGTTCTGCCGCACGCTGAGATCGCCGTAGAGCGAGAATTTCTGCGCCATGTAGCCCAGCGACTGGCGGGCGGCGGCGCGGGCATGGCGCAGGTCGTGGCCCGCGACATGGCCCTGGCCCTCGGTCGGGGTCAGCAGGCCGCAGAGCATCTTGAAGGTGGTCGATTTGCCTGCGCCATTGGGGCCGAGCAGGCCAAAGATCTCGCCGCGCGGGATGGTGAAGCCGATGTCGCGGGCGGCGGTGAAATCGCCAAAGCGCTTGGTCAGGCCCTTGGCCTCGATTGCCGCGACGCCGGTGTCGGGGATGGTTCGATAGCTTTCGGCCAGTGCGCTGGTGCCCTTCGGCCCGCCGCCCAGCCGATCGACAAAGGCATCCTCGAACCGCGGCGGCACGGCTTGCGTGTCATCGGGGGGCGCCGCCCCCGCCGCCGTCAGCAACCGCAGCGATGCACCCTGGATCGTCGCGTCCCGGATGTCGTCGCGGTCCATCATCCGGGTCAGCAGCCGCCGCCTGCCCCGCCCCTCGGCCAGCAGCCGAAAGGTCCGCCCCGTCACCTCGCGGGTCAGCTCGGCGGGCGGGCCGGCGTGGATCAGCCGGCCTTCGTTCAGCAGAAACACCTCGTCGCATTTCTCGGCCTCGTCCAGATAGGCGGTGGACCACAAAACCGCGATCCCCTCGCCGGTCAGTTGCTGGACCATCGCCCAAAGCTCGCGCCGCGACACCGGATCGACCCCGACGCCCGGTTCGTCGAGCAACAGCAGGTCGGGCGTCTCGACCAGCGCACAGGCAAGGCCGAGTTTCTGTTTCATCCCGCCCGAGAGCTTGCCGGCGAAACGGCCCTGAAACCGGGTCAGGTCGGTAAAGCGCAGCAGCTCGGCAAAGCGCCCGGCCCGGGCGCTGTCGGGCAAGCCGCGCAGCTCGGCGTAAAGCCGCAGGTTCTCGATTACCGTCAGATCCTCGTAGAGGCCGAAGCGCTGCGGCATGTAGCCGATGCGCGCCCGGTCGGTCGCGGTCGCCCTGTGGCCGAACACCGTGACCGCGCCCGCGTCGGGGTCGAGCAGCCCGGCCAGCAGCCGGATCAGCGTGGTCTTGCCGGCGCCATCGGGGCCGACAAGCCCGCTCATCCGGCCCGGACGGATCTGAAGCGTGACATTGTCGAGCGCCGGCGTTCCGCCCTTGCCGAATCGGCGCGTGACGGCATCGAGTTCGGCTGTGGCGGCGGGATCGGTCATGGTGTCGGCCTGTCCAGCATCACCGTCACCGGCTGGCCCTGGCGCAGCGCGTCGTCGGCATCGAGGACGTTGATCCGCAGCCGGAACACCAGATCGGTACGCAGGCTGGGGGTCTGCACCGACTTTGGCGTGAATTCCGCGGTGGGCGAGACGAAGCCGATGGTGCCGTGATAAGTCTTGTCGCTGCTGTCGGTGGTCAGCCGCACCGTCGCGCCCGGCACCACCTTGCCGAGATCGGGTTCCGACACATAGGCGCGGACCCGGACGGGCCGGTCGATGGCGATGGTGAAGACGGTCGCGCCCGCCGCGACGATGGCGCCGGGTTCGTGCGCGCGGGTCAGAACCGTGCCCTCCTGCACCGCCGTCAGGGTGGCATCGTCGAGCGCGGTCTTCGCCTGATCCTGCTTGGCCAGCGCCGCCGCCAGATCGGCCGCCGCCGCAGCGATGTCTTCGGCCCGGCTGCCGGCCTCGGACAGCGACAGCGCCTGACGGGCCGACGCCAGCGCGGCCTTCGCCTCGTTGAAATCGGCCTCGGCGGTGTCGAGGTCGGACTGGCTGATGGTTTTCGATGCGACAAGGCGGCTGGCACGCGTGTAGGACAGTTCGGCCCGCTTGACCGAGGCTTCGTGCTGGGTGACCAGCGCGCGGGCCATGTCGACCTCTTGCGGGCGGTTGCCGGCCAGGGCCTTGTCATGCGCCGCCGTGGCGGCGGCGACCTCGGCATTTGCCGCGTCGAGCGCCTGTTGCAAAGGCACCGGGTCGAGCTGTGCCAGAACCTCGCCCGGCGTGACATGGGCACCCTCGTCGACGGGCATCGAGGCGATCCTGCCGCCGACCCGGAACCCCAGATCGACGGTGCGGATATCGACATTGCCGTAAAGCGTCAGCTCGGACTGCGGTTCGGGCGCAAACAGCCCGTTCTTCCAGGCGACGCCAGCCCCGGCTGCAAGCGCCAGAACGACGATGGCCACGATCACCGGTTTCTTCATTGCGCGCTCTCCATTGGTGCCAGGATTGCCCGGATCTGGCCTTGCACCACGGATCGGACCCGCTCGCCATGATCGGGGGTCAGCGTCTCCCACCCTGTCACCGCCATGACCGTCGCCCGGGCAACGCGGAACACAAGGAGCTGGCCGAAGATCGTCACCGATTTGATGCGGACTTCCTCTGGCCCCCAGCGGCCGTTCCCGGCCCGTTCGACAAGGCCGACCAGACGCGCAGTAAGACGCGAGATCAGCTTGCCATAGATGATTTCAAAGGCCTCTGTCGGCTCCATCTGTTCGCGCACGACAAACCGCGCCAGCGACGCGCCTTCGGGGGCAAGCATGAAGCGGAGCGCAACCTCGGCGATGCGGCAGATCTCGTCCACCGCCTCGGCCGGGTCGAGCTGGTCGGGGGGCGTGGCTTTGACCAGCAACGGGCCGAGAAACTCGGCGATCCGGTCGGTGGCGTAGTCGGCCGCGGCCAGATAGAGCCCCTGCTTGCTGCCATAATGATAGGTGATCGAGGACATCACCGTTCCGGCCGCGCGGGCAAGTTCGCGGGTGCTGATGCCGTCGACACCCTTCAACCCGAATTGTTCCACCGCGGTTTCCAGCAGCCGGTCATAGGCTGGCCTATCGGGTTTCGACGTCTCCGGGGGTGTGGTCATGGCGGCCTCGCGGGTTCTGTCCGCGTTATTGTTCGTTCGAACGAACAAGTCAATATCGTGCGGCCGACGCGTTGGCCCATCGGTCCGCCGGCCGTCGCGGGACTGCACAAGATGGGGCAGATCGGCGGCAGCATCTGCCCAGCATTTGTGCGCACCGGGCCGGTGCGGCGGCTGTTCCGGGCATAGGGGGTGGCTTTCTGCGCCTGCACGGTGTAGGAAACCTGCGATGCGGACGGGTTTGTGGCGCAGGGACAGGACTCGGGCGGTGCGAACCGCCGGGCGGCCCTCGATCAGCGAACCCGCGGCACCCGCGGGCTGTACCGGCGCCTCTGGCGCGGATCTGGCCCTGGGGTCCGGAACCTGACCCGTACCTGCGATCCTCCGCATGTTCCGGATCGCGACAACGCCGAGCGGGCGATAACGTTGGTCAATCTGTGCCACAGCCCGCGGCCCGGCGGACCTTTGACGTCCTCCGTCGGGAAACGTCCCATCTGCCTGCGCCGTCGTATCGCGGGCAACAGCCGCGGTGACGCGGCGCGTTCGGCCGAACGATCCCTGGCGCGCATTTCGCCGGGCAGCGCGGCCTGGGGCGAAACCTCCATATCCCTTCCCGGGGGGCACGAAGCTGCCGGGGAAGCCGTCCGATCAAGGGGCAAACTTCATGTGGCGGACGACCACGAAGCGCAGATTGCAAGGGTATCAGGGAACAAAACGCCTGGTGCCGCGTTGAGACAGGCAGGAGTTCGACCATTCGACCAAGCGACAAAATGGAGACCGCATGTTCAATCTTTCCGGGTTCTTCGGGATCATTCTGCTGGCCCTCGACATCTGGGCGATCATCTCTATCGCCGGGTCGCGGACCGGAACCGGGGCCAAGGTGCTCTGGATCCTGCTGGTGATCCTGCTGCCGCTTCTGGGATTCATCATCTGGTTCTTTGCCGGCCCGCGCAAACCGGCCTGAGCCGGCGACCGCCAGAGACCGTATCGAGGACGTGATCCGCTCCTGATGACGCAGAACCCGTAAGTTAGGCCATTGCATGACCGACGGGCCTTGCCCGACCAAGCTATCCGCCACATCGGCATCGCGCCCCGCGATCCGAACCACAACCGAACAGAAAGACCTTCAGAAAGACCCTATGACGCAAGCACAGCAGACCCCGACCCGCCCTGAGCCCACTGGTTTCACCCCGCCGGCGCTTCACGCCGCACCGCTTGCCGGGCGCCGCATGGTGCTGGCAACCGACCTTGACGGGACGTTCCTTGGTGGCAGCGACGGCGATCGTCGCCGGCTGTACGACTGGATCGAGGCCAACCGCCAGACGGTCGGGCTGATCTTTGTCACCGGGCGCGACCCTGCGTTCATTCGCGATCTCTGCGGCGGCGGCGACGTGCCCTGGCCCGACTACGTGATCGGCGATGTCGGCACGACCATTGCGCGGATCACGTCCGAGGGTGAGATCGAACCGATTGCGGTGCTCGAAGAGGAAATCGCCCTGACCTGGGACAGCAGCGCGGCGCGGGTGCGCGCGGCGCTCGACGGCCGCGCGGGGCTGCGGCTGCAACCGACCGAGTTCCGCTATCGGCTCAGCTATGACCTCGACCCTGACGATCTTGACCCCACCGCAAAGGCGACGGTCGAGGCGATGGGCTTCGACGTGCTGATCTCGGACAACCGGTTCTTTGACGTGCTGCCCGCCGGGATTTCGAAAGGGCCGTCGCTGCGGCGGCTGATCGACCATCTCGGGCTGGTGGAAACCCGCGTGCTGGCGGCGGGCGACACGCTCAACGATCTGTCGATGCTGGCGCTTGGCGTGCCTGCCGTCGCGGTGGGCGGCGCCGAAAAGCGCCTGCTCGACGAGGTCGGGCACCTGCCCCACGTCCACGTCGCCGAAGGCGTCGGCGCGGCCGGCATTCACGAGGCGATCGCGACCTTCGGGCTGCACTGACGCCGGGCGAAAACGACGCGATATCAGATACATCCAGAAAATTCACAAGATTCAAAGGACAACCCATGACCCCGAGAACCATTGATACCAAAGACGACGACCATCAGCGCTCTGACCTGGTGATCGTCTATCACCGTCAGCCCTATGAAGAAGTCGAGGAAGAAGACGGCTCTATCCGGCTGCGCGAAAACACGAGCCCGAACGGCATCGTGCCAACTTTGCGCAGCTTTTTCGCTGACGTCGACCACGGCGCATGGATTGCCTGGAAACAGGCCGACGATCCCTCGAACCCCGGGTTCGAACGCCACATCGAGATTCAGGATGCCTTCGGGCGTTATACCGTCTCGCGCCTGCCGCTGACCGCGCATCAGGTGCGCGAGTTCTACATGGTCACGTCGAAGGAAGCGTTCTGGCCGATCCTGCACAGCTTCCGCGAGCGGTACAATTATGACCCGGTCGACTGGCCGAACTTTCGCGAAGTGAACTGGGCCTTTGCCGAGGCCGCGGCGGCCGAGGCGGCGCCGGGCGCCACGGTCTGGGTGCACGATTATAACCTCTGGCTCGTGCCGGGCTATCTGCGTCAGCTGCGCCCCGATGTGAAGATCTCGTTCTTCCACCACACGCCGTTCCCTTCGGCCGACATGTTCAACATGCTGCCCTGGCGGCGCGAGATCGTGCAAAGCCTGCTGGCCTGCGACGTGGTCGGATTCCACATCCCCCGCTATGCCGCCAATTTCGTGTCGGTCGCGCGCAGCCTGTTCGATGTCGAGACCACCGGCCGGATGCGGGTCGAGGACGCGCTGATCAACGAAGGCACCGCGCTGACCGAACGCTCGATGGTCACCGGGCTTTTGCACGATGGCCACAAGGTCACGGTCGCGGCCACCCCGGTCGGGGTCGATGTCGGCTATATCGAGGAATGCGCGCGCAAGCCCGAGACGCTGGCGCGGATGCAGGAGATCCGCGACGAGCTGGGTGATGCGCAACTGATCCTGTCGGTCGGGCGCACCGATTATACCAAGGGCGGCGCGCAGCAGCTGGAAAGCTATGAACGGCTGCTCGAATCGCGGCCCGATCTGCGCGGCAAGGTGCGGCTGATGCATGTCTCGGTCAGCGCCAATCGCAACATGGAGGCCTATGCCGAGATCCAGTCCGAGATCGAAAGCGTCGCAGGCCGCATCAACGGCCGCTTCGGCACGTTCCATTGGCAGCCCGTGGCGCTGATGTCGCGCGCGGTGCCGTTCGATCAGCTGATCGCCTATTACCGCGCCGCCGATGTGGCCTGGATCACGCCGATTGCCGACGGGATGAACCTGGTCTGCAAGGAATACATCGCCGCCCGGGTCGACTGCGACGGGGTGCTGGTGCTGTCGGAATTCGCCGGTGCTGCGGTCGAGCTTGACGCCTCGATCACCACCAACCCGTTCTCGCACCGGGCCATGGATCAGGCCATCGCACATGCGCTTGAAATGGCCCCCGAGGAGCGTGCCGGGCGGATGGAGCGGCTGCGCACGCAGGTCGCGGCCTATGACATCCGTGCCTGGGGGGACGCGCAGCGCGAGCTGCTGGAACGCGACCCGGGCGCACAGTCGAAAACCCCGGTGCAGGCGGCCTGAGCCGACCCGCAGCGGATCGCAAGGTGGACGCCCGGTGCTGCAAGGCACCGGGCGTTTCTTCATCCAAGGCTCAGAACGGGCTGTCGGGGTAATAGAACTTTTCGGCGTTATCCCCGGTGATCAGGACCGAGCCGATGACGAACTTGCCCGACACCGGCGCGTTCGAGACATAGTTCAGCGCCGTCAGCTCGATTGCCGTCGCGCTCATCGCCGGGGGATAGGTCACGTCGGCCTTGATCATCGCGTCGCCGTCCCGCACCCGCGCGATCATCTCCTTCATGCCGGCGCCGCCCAGCACCCACATCTCGTCGTTGCGCCCCGATTCCTTGATCGCGGCCAGCACGCCCACCGCCATGTCGTCGTCCGAGGCCCAGACCCCGTCGATCTGCGGATACTTGGACAGGAAGTCCTGCATCACCTTGAAGGCATCGTCCCGGTTCCAGTTGCCATGCTCCATCCCGAGGATCTCGATCCCCGAACCCTCGATGGCGGCCTGAAATCCTTCGACCCGCTCGTTGTCGATGGTGGTCGGGATGCCGCGCAGCACGACGATCTTGCCGCCCTCGGGCATCTGCTGGACAAAGAACTCGCCCGCGACCCGGCCAAAGCCCGGGTTGTCGCCCGCCACGTAGAGATCCTCGATCCCGTCCTCGGACAAGCCGCGGTCGATCACCGTGACCCAGGCGCCGCTGTCCTTCACGCGTTTCACCGGCGCGGTCAGCGGCTCGGATTCGAACGGCAGCACGACCAGCGCGTCGATATTGCGGGTCGCCATCATGTCTTCGATGTCATTGACCTGTTTGGACGGGTCGCTTGCGGTGGCCAGCACGAAATCGAGCTGCGGATAGGTCGCCTCGAGCCGCGCAATGGCCTGTTCGGCATGGAAATTCATGCCCCCCGCCCAGCCATGGGTCGCGGCCGGGATCGATACCCCGATCACCACCTTGTCCTGCGCGAAGGCGGGGGCCGCCAGCGCCAGCGCGACCGCGGTCGCGGCAAGGAATTTCGTCATCTTCATTTTCTTCCTCCCATTGAATTGCTCCGCCCGACCCTCCTCCGGTCAGCGGGTCGATTTCCGGGCCCGTTGCAACACAACGGCCAGGATGATGATCACGCCCTGGATCGCGCCGTTCAGATAGGGGCTGACCAGATCCGTGAGGTTCAGGATATTGTCGATGAGGCCAAGGATCAGCACGCCGATGACGGTGCCCCAGACCCGGCCGAAGCCGCCTTTCAGCAGCGTGCCGCCGATGATGACCGCGGCGATGGTCTCAAGCTCCCACAGCACGCCGGTCGAATTCGATGCCGAGCCAAGCCGCGGCACATAGAGCACCGAGGCCAGCCCCACCAGCAACCCCAGCAGCACATAGGTCATCAGCCGGACCCGGTTCACATCGACGGCCGAGAACCGCGCCACCTGTTCGTTGCTGCCAATCGCTGCGCAATGCCGCCCGAAGGCCGTGTGGCGCATCGCGATCTCGCCCAGCAGCGCCACGACCGCAAACACGATGATCGGCCAGCGGATGCCGAACAGCCCGCCATAATAGACCGGCTCGAACAGGCTCGCGACGCCGAAGTTGAGCGAGATCGTGCCGCCATCGGCCAGCCAGGTGACAAGCGAGCGGAAGATCACCATCGAGCCCAGGGTGACGATGAAGGCCTCGATCCGCATCCGGGTGATCAGCAGGCCGTTCACCGCACCGAGGACCGCGCCAAGCGCCAGACCTGCCGCCATGCCGACCAGAATGACCCCCAGACTGGGGCCCATGGCGGGGATCAGCGCGTTCATGAGCAGGATCATGACGCCGGAGATGAAGGCCGTCATCGACCCGACCGACAGATCGAGCCCGCCCGCGGTGATGACAAAGGTCATGCCGACCGCGATGATGCCGATGAAGGCCGAGCGCGACAGCACGTTGGTGATGTTCCGCGAGGCCAGAAAATCGGGATTGAGCAGCGTGCCGATGACGATCAGCGCGATCAGCGCCAGGATCGGCCCGAGCGTCTGCAGATCGATCCGCGCCGCCGCCCTGCCCGGTTCTCTCTGTGCCAAGGTCTCAGCCATTCTCCGCTCCCTCCAGTCCCATCGCCAGCCGGACGATCGCGTCCTCGTTGACCTCGGCGCCGCGCACTTCGCCCGCGATCCGGCCATTGCGCATCACCAGCACCCGGCTTGCCAGCCCGATGACCTCGGTCATCTCGGAGGAGACGACGATCACCGAATGGCCGGCGTCGATCAGGCCGTGGATGAAGCCATAGAATTGCTGCTTGGTGCCGACGTCGATGCCGCGGGTCGGCTCGTCGATGATCACGATCTGCGGCTCGGCCAGCATGGTCTTGGCCAGCAGCAGCTTTTGCTGGTTGCCGCCCGACAGGTTGCCGACCAGCACGTCGCGCCGCGGCGCGCGAATGTCGAATTCCTCGATGGCGCGGGTCAGCGCGGCCTCTTCCGCCGCCCGGTCGAGCAGCCGCCTGCCGAACCGCGGCAAGGCCAGAAGCGTCAGGTTCGGCCGCATCCCTTGGGTCAGGATCAGCCCGTGTTCCTTGCGATCCTCGGGCAGATAGACGAGCCCCGCGCGCCGCGCCGCCGCGACCGATCCGATGTGCACCGGCGCGCCGTTGATCCGCATCTCGCCGCGGGTGGGCCGGATGCCGATCAGCCCCTCCATCAGCTCGGTGCGGCCGGACCCGACCAGCCCGGCAAAGCCCAGGATCTCGCCCCGCCTCAGGGTGAAGCTTGCGTCCCGGACCACATCCTCGACCGAGAATCCGCGCACCTCCAGCACCGCGCCGGCGGTGTCGGCGGGGCGTTTGGCGGGGAACATGTCGGACAGCTCGCGCCCGACCATGGCCTCGGCCATCTGATCCTCGGTCATCGCGCCGCCCGTCGTCGTCACCACCTGACGGCCGTCGCGCAGCACCGTGATCCGGTCGGCGATGGCCGCCACCTCGTCGAGCTTGTGCGAGGTATAAAGGATCGCGACCCCCTTGGCCTTCAGCCGGGCGATCTGGGCAAACAGTACCTCGGTCTCGCGGGTGGTCAGGGCGGCCGTGGGTTCGTCCATGATCAGCACCCGCGCCTCGCGCGCCAGCGCCTTGGCGATCTCGACCATCTGCTTTTCGGGCACCGAGATCGCCGCCACCTTGTCGCGCGGGTCAAGCGGGGTCTGCAACTGGTCGAGCAACTCGCGCACCCGTGCCCGCATCGCGCCGTGGTCGAGCCGCCAGCCGCGCTTCAACTCGTGGCCGAGAAAGATGTTCTGCTCCACGCTCAGGAGTTGGGCGAGGTTGAATTCCTGATGGATCAACACCACGCCCTGCGCCTCGGCCTCGCGGCTGTCGGCAAAGCGCACCGGGCGGCCATCGACCTCGACCGTGCCCGCGGTCGGCGCCAGATAGCCCGACATGATCTTCATCGAGGTCGACTTGCCGGCGCCGTTCTCGCCGATCAGCGCGTGAACCTCGCCCGGGAACAGCTCCAGCGTCAGGTCCTGCAGCACCGTGACCGGGCCAAAGGAGCGGTCGACGCCGCGCAGGGCCAGCGCCGGGACCGCCGGTGCCGTGCCCTGCACAGCCGCTGCCGTCACGCCCGCCATGATCGTCTCACGCCAGACCGACCCAGGCCGCGCCCTTGGCCGAGGAGCGCACGCAGGCATCGACAAAGGCGACGCCCAGCAGCCCGTCCTGCACGGTCGGATAGATCACGTCGGCCGGAACCGGGGTGCCCGCCTGTCTGGCCCGGATCGCGCGGGCCGCCTCGGCATAGATGTTGGCGAAGCCTTCAAGATAGCCCTCGGGGTGGCCGCCGGGCGTGCGGCTGACCCGCGCCGCGACCGCGCGCGCGCCGGCGCCGCCGCGGGTCAGCAGGCGCTTCGGTTCGCCAAACGGCGTGTACCACAGCCGGTTCGGATCCTCCTGCGCCCATTCAAGCCCGCCCTGGGTGCCATAGACCCGGATCTTCAGCCCGTTCTCGTTGCCGGGCGCGACCTGGCTTGCCCACAGCATCCCGCGGGCGCCGCCCTTGAAGCGCAGCATCACATGGCAGTTGTCGTCGACCCGCCGGCCTTCGACAAAGCTTTGCATGTCGGCCGAAAGCTGGTCGAGCGTCAGCCCGGTGACAAAGCAGGCAAGGTTGAAGGCATGGGTGCCGATGTCGCCGATGGCGCCGCCCGCCCCGGAGCGTGCCGGATCGGTGCGCCATTCGGACTGCTTGTTGGTGCCGGTCGTCTCGACCGCCTCGGTCAGCCAGTCCTGCGGGTATTCGACCTGCACGACGCGGATCTGGCCAAGCTCGCCCTGCGCCACCATCTCGCGCGCCTGCCGCACCATCGGATAGCCGGTGTAATTGTGGGTCAGAACGAACAGCGCGTCGCTGTCCGCGGCGAGCTTCGCCAGCTTGCGGGCGTCGGGCAGGGTCGAGGTCAGCGGCTTGTCGCAGATCACATGGATGCCGCGTTTGAGGAACTCGCGCGCCGCCGGATAATGCAGATGGTTCGGGGTGACGATGGCCACGGCCTCGATCCCGTCCTTCAGCCGTGCCTCGCGGATCGCCATTTCGCGGAAATCGCCATAGCAGCGGTCGGGTGCCAGCCCCAGCGTCGCGCCGCTGTCGCGGGCCTTTTCCGGGGTCGAACTCAGCGCCCCCGCAACAAGATCATACTCGCCGTCGATGCGGGCCGCGATCCGGTGCACGGCGCCGATGAAGGCATCCTTGCCGCCGCCGACCATGCCCAACCTGATGCGTTCTGCCATGTCAGCCTCCGATCCCCAGCATGGCCCGGTTGGCCGCCTCGTCGCTGCCGCCGCCGGCGAAATCGTCGAACGCGGTTTCAGTCACCCGGATGATGTGGTCGCGCACAAAGGCCGCACCCTCGCGCGCGCCGTCCTCGGGGTGTTTCAGGCAGCATTCCCATTCGACCACGGCCCAGCCGTCGAAATCGTTCGCCGCCATCTTCGAGAAGATCGCGCCGAAATCGACCTGCCCGTCGCCGAGGCTGCGGAACCGACCCGCCCGGTCGACCCAGGGCTGATAGCCGCCATAGACCCCCTGCCGGCCGGTCGGATTGAACTCGGCATCCTTGACGTGGAACATCTTGATCCGGTCCTTGTAGATGTCGATATTGTCCAGATAATCGAGGCACTGCAGCACATAATGGCTGGGGTCATACAGCATGTTGCAGCGCGGGTGGCCGTCCAGCCGTTCGAGGAACATCTCGAAGGTGACGCCGTCGTGCAGATCCTCCATCGGATGGATCTCATAGCAGACATCGACGCCGCACTCGTCGGCGTGATCGAGGATCGGGCGCCAGCGCCGCGCCAGTTCGTCAAACCCGGTCTCGACCAGACCTTCGGGGCGCTGCGGGAACGGATAGAGGAACGGCCACAGCAGCCCGCCCGAGAAGGTGACATGCCCGGCGATGCCCAGATGGCGTGACGCGGTCAGCGCCTTCTTCACCTGATCTGTGGCCCATTCCTGCCGCGCGGCGGGCTTGCCACGAACCTCGGGCGCGGCAAAGCCGTCGACCCAGTCGTCATAGGCCGGGTGGACCGCCACCAGCTGGCCCTGCAGATGGGTCGACAATTCCGTCACCGCGACGCCGTTCGCCTCGGCCACGCCCTTCATCTCGTCGCAGTAATCCTTGCTTGCGGCGGCCTTTTCGAGGTCGATCAGCCGGCTGTCCCAGGAAGGCACCTGCACGCCCTTGTAGCCGCAATCGGCAGCCCAGCGGGTGATCCCGTCCCAGGTGTCGAACGGCGCCGCATCGCCGGCGAACTGTGCAAGAAACAGCGCCGGACCCTTGATCGTCTTCATCGCATCCTCCCTGCCGGCGGTCTTGGTGCTGCCCCCGGTCCTTTTGCGAATCGTCCATGTATTGCTTTACATTTGCATCTTACGTGGCATGTAATCGTTTACAAGGGTTGAATTCCAGCCGCACCGCAGCAATGTCCACGACCTTCGCACTCACACCGGGAAAGCCCCACGCCGATGACCCACCGCGCCCCCTCGATCCGCGATGTTGCACGTGTCGCCGGCGTTTCGACGGCCACGGTCAGCCGCACGCTGACCCATCCCGACAAGGTCAGCGAGACGACCCGGGCGGCGGTGATCCGGGCGATCCACGACACCGGGTACACCGTGAACCAGGCCGCGCGGTCGCTGCGCCGCCGCCGCACCGGGGCGATTGCGGTGCTGGTGCCGAACATTTCGAACCCGTTCTTCGCCCGGATCCTGTCCGGCGTGGCCGAGGTCATGTCCGAGGCCGGTTACAACGTGCTGATCTCGGACACGACGCCGACCGCGCTCGACGATCACCGCTTTCCGGAATATTTCAGCCACAACCAGACCGACGGGCTGATCGTTCTCGACGGGATGCTGAACCGCGAGTTGCTGCTCAATCGCGGCCCGCCCGAGGTGCGCCCGCCGATGGTCTTTGCCTGCGAATGGATCGACAGCATCGAACGCCCGATGGTGACGATCGACAATACCGCGGCGGCGGCGGCGGCTGTCCGGCATCTGCTCGATCTGGGGCATCGCGACATCGGGTTCGTCTGCGGCCCGCCCGAGAACGTGCTGACCCGTGCGCGGCTCAATGGCACCCGCGCGGCGCTGGCGGAGGCAGGGCTGAGCCTGCGCGCCGACTGGATCTTTCCCGGCGACTTCACCCTGCCGTCGGGCGCGCGGGCGGCGGCGCTGTGGCTTGATGCCGGCGACCGCCCCAGCGCGGTCTTCTGTGCCAGTGACGAGATGGCCATGGGGTTCATCGGCGCGCTCTATCAGCGCGGCGTCTCGGTGCCGGCGTCGGTCTCGGTCATGGGGTTCGACGATCTGGGGATTGCGGCGCATTTCGTGCCGCCGCTCAGCACCGTGCATCAACCGCGGCGCCGGATCGGCCTGATCGCGGCGCAGATGCTGCTGGAGCGCATGGCGCTCGATCCGGCAACCCGCGCCAGCGCGCCGGTGCCGAAGGTCGTGCTGCCCTATGAACTGGCCATCAGGTCAAGCACGGCGCCAAACCCGGCGGCGGGCGAGCGTATCTGACCGCGACCTGCGATGCCTCAGGAGGCCAGAACGGCGCGGGCGCCGAGGGTGCCTTGGGCCAGCGCGCCGGGCAGATCGCGGGTTGCGTTGCGGCGGACATCGCCGATGACGATGGCGTCGGGGTTCAAAAGCGACCGCGCGCCGGCGTCGCAGGGGCACCAGCCGCTGTCATCGACCAGCCCGGCGAGCCGCGCCACCGCTGCCGCACCCTGCGGCACGACGAAATTGACCACATCGGCACGAAGCGTCCCGGCACCCGTTTCCAGTATCCCGCGGCTGGCATCGACGGCAAACACCCGGCCGCCCGCGGCAGCGTTGCGCCAGTCGACCCGGGCGGCGGCGCCCCCCACTGGCAGGCGTGCGGCAAAGATCCGCGCCGCCTCGGAATCGGGTGCGGCGTCAAGGACGGTCAGGCGGGCCGAGGGCCGGGTTCGGTGCAGGAAATCGGCGATGGTCAGGGCGCGCTCGGCTGCGACCGCCGGGTGGCCCCCCGCCCCTTCGGGCAGGCGCAGGACCACGTGGCCGTCATCTGCCATTGCGGCAAGCTGGCCCGACAGACGGCGCGCTTCGCGCGGACTGCCCCAGGCGGCGGGCCAGACATGCCGGGCGATGGCGTCATAGCCCGCAATCGCCTCGTCCCGCGGGGCAACGCCCGGTGCCATCACCAGCGAGCCAAAGGCGATCCGGCGGCCGCTGAACAGCCCCAGGCGGCGGGATGCCCAATCGACCTCGGTCACGTCGTCCAGAACGACGCTGACGCCCGCGGCCGCGAGGTCCGCGACGTCGGCAGGCGGCGCCGGCCGCAGGAATGCGGCAATCTCCGCCGCGGGCGCCGCCAGACGGGTCGGATCGCGTTCGACCAGCGTGACCGGCAGGCCGGGCCGTGCCGCCCGGAGCGCCAGCGCGGCGCTGACCCCGGCCGGGCCGCCGCCGATGACAAGGCAGGGCTCGGCCGAGCCGGGTTTCGGGAACAGGCTGGCGGCGGCAAGGGTTGCGGTTCCTGCCAGGGCGCTGCGGAGGAAACGGCGACGGTTCGGACGCTGCATGGAAACCTCATGGGCCGGTGCGTTTGGATCGACGGCGGGCCGCTGTTGCCGGGCCGCCCAGGATCGCGGCACGGAGGGCACGGCCTGCCCCTGCTTTCCTGCAGCAAACTTTGTGCCAGGACCGGCGTAGTCGCGGCAGGCCGGGAAATACCCTGACCCGCCACCTGCGCCGGCAGGCGACGGGATTGTCGTGTAGCAGACAGGACAATGTGCCAAACAGGACGATCAGTTGATCGCGGCATCGCCTTGCAGCGGGACGATGACCATCTGCGGCAGCGGCCGCTCCTCGCCCGCATCCGAAGCGGCCTGAAGGCGCGCGGCCATGGCGGGCGTGGCATAGAAAGTTCCGTTGCGGTCGATCAGCAGCACCGCATCCGCGCCCATCGCGCGCGCCGTCGCGGCCATGCCGTCCGGGCCGGCCACGCACAGCGCGGTTGCGGCCGCATCGGCCCGCGCGCCGTTGGTGTCGAGCACGGTTGCCGACACGATATCGGTCACCGGCCAGCCGCTGCGCGGGTCGATGATATGGGAAAACCGCACGCCGTCCTGTTCGAGGAAGCGTTCGTAGTTGCCCGAGGTGAAGACAGCCTCTCCGGGATGGACCGAGAGTGCGGCCACAGCCCCCCAGCCGAAGGGATCGCGGATCGCCACCCGCCATTCGCGCGCGCCATGGGTGCCGATCACCAGAACGTCGCCCCCCGCGTTCAGAACCGCATTGCGGATGCCACGCCGTGAAAGCGTCGCGGCGGCAAGATCGAGCGCCGATCCCTTGGCAAAGCCGCCGAGATCGAGCTGAACCGCCGGATTGCGCGACGACACGATGTTGCCGTCGAACCGCAGGTCGGCCATCCGCGGCTGTGCGGCGGCAAGCCGCGCGATGGCCTCCCTGTCTGGCAGCGGACCCGAGGGCGGCACGTCGTCGTGAAACCCCCACAGCCCGATCAGCTTGCCGATCGCAGGGTCGAACAGGCCGCCGCTTTGCAACGACAACGCCTGCCCCTGACGCAGCACGGCCGCCAGTTCGTCATCGACCGGAAGCGAGGTGCCGCTGGCGATGGCATCGTTCAGCCGCCCCAGTTCGCCCGGCCGCCAGGCGTGCCAGTCGCGGTGAAAGCTCTGGAACATGCGGCCAAGCTCGGCAGTCGCGGCCTCGGCCTTTTGCGGGGGTTCGCCGTAAATGACGACCTCGACCAGGGTGCCAAAGACATAAAGCGTTTCGGAATGCACCGGATCGCGGTTTTCGGCCCGAAGCACCCCCGCCAGCGCCGCAATCGCGGCAAGGCAGAACGCGACCAGCGACAGCCGCAGACGGGTGCCCGCGCGACCGGCCATCAGCCGCGGCCCGATCCGGGCCCCGGGTTGGCCAGCCCCTCGATCCGCAGCGCCGATCCGGCGCGTTCCCGGCGGTCGGCACGGACAAGCGGCAGCGCGGACAGCGCAAGGGCGGGCACACAGAGCAAGGCCGTCGCCACATCGGACAGGCCAAGCGATGCCGACACGGCCGCAACGACGCAAAGAGCCGCCGGCGGCACCAGATAGGCGCGCGTCATCGCACCCAGAAACGCGCTGCTTTCCATCGCGACCACGACCTCGTCCCCGACCGACAGCGGCAGGGTCTGGCGCAGTCGCAGGTGTTGTTTGCCACCGATCAGCTCGGCCAGCGCCCCCGAGCCGCAGCTCGAACGCGAGGCACAGCTGGCGCAGCCCGCGGCGCGGTCGCCTTCCAGCTCGACATAGCCGTCGCCAAGCGCCGTGACCCTGAGGGTCTGGCGCATGGCGTCGTTGCGGTCCGACAGGTCCCCGCCTGTGCGGGGACACTCGGGCTCGGACATCCGGTCGCCGCAGAGGGCGTCCTTTGCCGCGGTCACGCTGCCGGAATGATGCATCCGTCTTCCATGCACACGTTCAGGCATTGCGGCATGTCGTGGTCGCCTTCGCATTCGGTGCAGACCGCGGGGTCGATGTAGAACACACCCTTTTTCGGGGTGATCGCGTTGGTGGGGCAGACGGGTTCGCAATCGCCGCAAGAGGTGCAGAGATCCGATACGATTTGCATTGCCATGGTGTCTTCCTTTCCGTGGTAGTCATCCCGTGGCCGGCAAGGCCACGGGCAAGGCAGTTGCGCACCATTGATCTAGCAAGGATCGTGCCAACTGCTGTCGCAGCGCCCCGTCAGGCCGGGCGAACCTTGATTTCGCCGCCCAGCACCTGGCACTGGCAGGCCAGCCGGTCGTTGCGCCCGGCGAGGTTTTCCTTCAGCACCCGCTGTTCCAGGACCGAGGGTTCGGACAGGTTCTCGCCGCCCTCGATCACATGGGTCAGGCAGGTGCCGCATTCGCCCTCGCGGCAGCCATAGGTGATGCCGGCGCCGACCTTCTCGGAGATTTCGATGATGCGGGTTCCCGACGGGACGTTCACGGTCAGGGCGACGTCGGCGAAGGTCAGTTTTGCATGGGCCATTTCGGTGTCCTTTCGAGTTCAACCGGCAGCTCTTCTGGTCTGACAGGCTGGGCGAAACCGATGGCCGGTGCCGTCACAGCAGGTCGGATATGTCAATCTCGCGCGCTGCGACCTCTCCGGTCAGATGGGCGGCCAGACGGCGGCCAAAGGCGCGGCAGTCCTCCAGCTCATCCTCGGTCGGGTGCAGCTTGATCTTGATGCCTTTTTCCGGCACCCGCATCTTCATCCCCTGCATCCGCGCCTCGACCATCGGCACCGCCTCGCCGGTCCAGCCATAGGAGCCGAAGGCGGCGCCAAGCTTGCCCTTGGTGTCGATGTCGACGAGGCCGGCGAGCAGATCCCACACGGTCTTGACCGCGTCGCCGTTGATCGTCGGCGTGCCAAAGGCCAGTGCGTCCGCTTCCTCGATCAGATCCACGAAGGGCGTCACCTCGCCGACCTGCAGATCGAACAGCGAGACCCGGACCCCGGGGTTTTCGGCGGCACCGGCATAGACCGCATAGGCCATCTGCGAGGTCGCGCCATAGGCGCTGACATAGAAGATCAGCAGCGTTTTCTGATTGCCCACTTCGCTTGCCAGCCGGGTCTTCACCAGGCGGCGATAGTGGGTGATGTATTCCCGCGGATGCGAACGCAGGATCGGCCCGTGGCTTGGCGCGATCATCGCGATGTCGAGCGGCTCGATCAGATCGAGCGCCTCGATCACATAGCGTTTGAAGGGCCGCATGATGTGTTCGAAATAATATTCGAACGAGAACCGGAAATCGCCGACGCAATCGTTGAACAGCCGTTCGTCGCAGAAATGGCAGCCCATCAGATCGCAGGTGAACAGCAACTGCTGTTCTTCCAGATAGGTGCACTGGGTGTCGGGCCAGTGCACATAGGGTGTGGTCAGGAACCGCAGCCTGCGATCGCCGAGCGAGACCGTGTCGCCGGTCCGCACCACCCTGACCGTATAGCTGTCGAAATCGTCCTTCAGCAGGGCGCGCAGAACCTGCACCCCGCGCGGTGACACGCAGATTTCGACATGCGGTGCCCGACGCAGCAATTCCGGCACCGCGCCGGTGTGATCAGGCTCCAGATGGTTGAGGACAAGGGTCGTGATCTCGTCATAGCGCGTGACGGCCTCGAGGCGGCGCAGGAAAGGGTCTGTGAACTCCTGCTTGACCGTGTCGATGATCGCAACGCCGCTGCTGCCGCGCACGGCATAGGAATTATAGCTGGTGCCGTTCGCCGTCCGCAGGATGATGTCGAAATTGCGCAGATGCGGGTCCAGCGCGCCGATCCACTGCACGCGGTCGGCAACCTCGACCGGCCGGATCGCCTCCGGCGGCTGTGATCCGCCCTGCATGTGAAGGCCGGAAGCCTGGAAAGGTGGCAAATCGAATTCCCTCTGCTTGGGTCGGCTGGCCAGAGCGGACCCGAAGTCAGGTGTCTGGCCGGCAGGCTCGCGACAACACATTCAGCAAGGATCGTGCCAAGCTGGGCGAGGGGCAGGTTCCCGGGGATTTCCGCCAACGGCGCGACTGGGATCGCAGAAAATGCGAAGCCGGGATGGCGTGTGGCTGCGCCAGGGCCGTCTTTGCGCGGTCGCAGCCCGCGGCGCCGCGTCCGACATGGGGCCGACAATTGTCGCAAAGACGACGTTGAGGGCCGGTGCCTGCGCTGTCGACAGCGGTCGGGGCGATGCGGGCCTTGGCCAGGGATCGCGCGCATTCCACGGATCTGCGGCGTCGGCGGGGCGGTCGGGCGATGAAATGGCGGCCGGATTCCTCGGTGAGCGGAGCTGCGCCTGCAACGGGAACCACCTGCGGTGCCAATTGGCACGGCGCTTGCTTCAACCCCAATCAGAGCCGCCGCATCCCGGCGCTGCCAGGCGGCAGGCGCCAGAGACCCGGACAGAGGCTGCGCCCGCGGAGCAAGAGAATGGAAGAATACCTCGTCATATTGTTGGGAACCGCGCTGGTGAACAACGTCGTGCTGGTGAAGTTCCTCGGACTTTGCCCGTTCATGGGGGTGTCGAAGAAGATCGAGGCCGCAATCGGCATGGGCTTTGCCACCACCTTCGTGCTGACGCTTGCGGCGGCGGCAAGCTGGGCGGTCGAGGCGCTGATCCTCGTCCCGCTGCATCTGGAATTCCTGCGCATCCTCAGCTTCATCCTGGTGATCGCGGCGATCGTGCAATTCACCGAGGCCTTCATTCGCAAGGCCTCGCCCGGTCTCTACCGCGCGCTTGGCATCTATCTGCCGCTGATCACCACCAACTGCGCGGTGCTCGGGGTCGCGTTGCTGAACGTTCAGGAACAGCACTCCTTCGCGGAAAGCCTGCTTTATGGCTTCGGATCGGCCGCGGGCTTCACCATGGTCCTCGTCATCTTTGCCGGGATGCGCGAGCGGATCGCCCGACTTGCCGTTCCGGTCCCGTTCTCGGGGCCGCCCATCGCCTTCATCACGGCCGGCCTTCTGTCCATGGCGTTCATGGGCTTTGCCGGCCTCGTCGCGAACTGATCGGATCGGAGACCTCCCATGATTGAAGCCATCGCAACGATGTCCGCGCTGGGGGTCGGGTTGGGTATCGTGCTCGGGGTTGCAGCGCGCAAGTTCCATGTCGAAACCCCGCCCATCGTCGACGAGATCGAGGCGGCGCTTCCGGGCACCAACTGCGGCCAGTGCGGGTTCGCCGGCTGTCATGCCGCGGCCGAAGCGGTGGCCGACGGCTCGGCCGTGGCGACCGTCTGCCCCCCCGGCGGGCGCGAAGTGGCGCTGAAGCTGGTCGAGATCGCGGGTCCCAGCTGTCACGCGGGCGGCGCCGATCTTGCCGGTCAGGAAGACGCCGGGCCAATGGCGGCCTTCATCTTCGAAGACCACTGCACCGGCTGCACCAAGTGCTACAAACGCTGCCCGACCGACGCGATCATCGGCGCGGCCAAGCAGATCCACAGCGTCATCTTCGATGCCTGCATCGGCTGCGATGCCTGTGTCGAGGTCTGCCCGACCGAGGCGATCATCATGCGCAGCAAACCTCGCACCCTTCGCAACTGGTACTGGCCGAAACCCGAAGAACACTTCGAGCCCGCCGCATAAGGACGCCGCGCGATGAAACTGTTTTCCCTCTCTTCTCTCAGACGCGGCGCGGACATGTTCTCGATCCGCGGCGGCATCCACCCCGAGACCAACAAATACCTGTCGGCAAAAAGCCCGATCGAAAAGATGCCGATGCCCAGCATCATCCGGGTTCCGCTGCAGCAGCACATCGGGGCCGAGGCGGTGCCGCTGGTGAAACGCGACGACCTGGTGCTGAAGGGCCAGCTGATCGGCAAGGCGCGCGGGCCGATCTCGGCCAACGTCCATGCGCCGACCTCGGGGCGGGTCATCGCGGTGGGGCATTTCACGGCGCCGCACCCCTCGGGCCTGCCGGTGGCGACGATCACGATCCGTCCCGATGGCGAGGATCGCTGGGGCCCGCACCTGCCGCGTCTGCGCCCCGAGGACGCGGACCCAAAGGACATCGCCCAGCGGGTGATGGAGGCGGGCATCGTCGGCATGGGGGGCGCGACCTTCCCGGCGGCCGTCAAGCTGAACCTGCGCGAACGCTATCCGCTGCACACGCTGATCATCAACGCCGCCGAATGCGAACCCTACCTGACCTGCGACGACCGGCTGCTGCGCGAACGGGCCGAGGAAGTGGCCGACGGCATCTGGATCATGGCAAAGGCGCTTGGCGTCGAGAAGGTCATCGTCGCCATCGAGTCGAACAAGCCCGACGCCATCGAGGCGATGCGCCGCCATATCCTGGCCGCCGGGCCGAATGCGCGGGTGATGCGGGTTCCCACGCTCTATCCGATGGGCTCCGAGAAACATCTGGTCCAGACCGTGACGGGCCTTGAGACCCCGGCGCGCGCGCTGACCGCCGAACTTGGTGTCGTCGTGCACAATGCGGCGACGGCGCATGCGGTCCACAAGGCGGTGCGCTATGGCGAGCCGCTGATCTCGCGGGTGCTGACGGTCTCGGGCCATGGCATCAAGCGGCCGGCGAACATCGAGGTTCTGATCGGCACGCCGGTCTCCGAGATCATCGACCATTGCGGCGGGCTCGAGGGCGAGCCCGAACGCATCCTTCTGGGCGGCCCGATGATGGGCCTGCCGATCCAGAGCCTGCGGGTCCCGGTGATCAAGGGCACCAACGGCATTCTTGCGCTGCAAAAGACCGAGTCCCGCCAGAAGGCGGCGATGCCCTGCATTCGCTGCGGCGGCTGCATCAAGGTCTGCCCCTGCGGGTTGATGCCGATGGAAATGCACGCCCGGATCCGGAACGACGATCTGGATGGCGCGGTCGATATCGGCCTGCTCGACTGTATCGCCTGCGGCTCCTGTTCGTTCAACTGCCCGTCGAACATCCAGCTTGTGCAGGGCTTCAACTATGCCAAGGGGCGGCTTGCCTTCAAGCAAAGCCAGAAGCACCAGCAGGAAGAGACCAAGCGCCTGGCCGATGCGCGCAATATCCGCCAAGAGGCTATCGCCGAGGCCAAGCGTCAGGCCATGGCCAAACGCAAGGCCGAGATGGCCGAGCGCAAGAAGGCCGAGGCCGCCGCCGCGTCCGGGGCCGCGCCAGAGACCCCGAAGGAGGCTGCGGAATGACCGTTCGTGTCGTCTCAAGCGGGCCTCATGCCCATTCCATGTTCTCGGTCACCCAGACCATGGCCATGGTGGCGGTGTGCCTTGCCCCGGCAACGGGGCTTGGGTTCTATCAGTTTGGCTGGCCGGCGATCCTGCTGTTTCTGGTCACGATTTTCAGCGCGGTGGCGTTCGAGGCAGTGTGCCTGATCGTCGCGCAACGTCCGGTGGCGCGCTTTCTGCTCGACGGCTCGGCGGTGCTGACCGGGTGGATCCTTGCCATGACGCTGCCGCCCTGGGCGCCCTGGTGGGTCGGGACGGTCGGGGCCTTCATCGCCATCGTGATCGGCAAGCAGGTCTATGGCGGGATCGGGCAGAACATGTTCAATCCCGCGATGGTGGCGCGTGCCATGCTGCTGATATCGCTGCCGGTCCAGATGACCGTCTGGGTCCTGCCCGATCCGCTTGGCGCAGCGGGCGCGCCCGACCTCTGGCAGTCGCTGGCGATAACCTTCGGGGGCGGCGGCGATGTCGACGCGGTCAGCAGCGCCTCGACCCTGGGCTTTGTCAGTGCACAGCTTGGCGGCGGGCTGCCGCTCGACCAGATCATGGCGCAGACATTCTCGATCCGCGACCTGTTCTATGGCCATGTTCCGGGCAGCCTGGGCGAGACGAGTGCCGCCCTGATCCTCGCCGGGGGCTGCCTGCTGATCGCCATGCGCATCATCACCTGGCACATTCCGGTCGCGGTGCTGGGGGCGGCGGCGGCACTTTCGGGGGCGCTTCACTGGGCCGATCCGGCAAGCTTCCCCTCGCCGCTCTGGCATCTGACCTCGGGGGCGCTGATGCTCTGCGCCTTCTTCATCGCGACCGATTATGTCACCTCGCCGGTCTCCGCCCGCGGCCAGCTGATCTATGGCGCCGGCACCGGGGCCCTGATCGTGATCATCCGCACCTGGGGGTCGTTCCCCGAGGGCGCAGCCTTTGCGGTCTTGCTGATGAACGCCTGCACGCCGCTGATCGACACCTATACCCGTCCACGCATCTTCGGGCGCGACCGCAAGGGCAAGCCGCTCGAGATCGCCAAGGGAGCGCGCCCATGACCGAGGGTTCCGCCGTCGCCGAGGCCGCCGAACATCCCGCATCGCCCGGTTGGCTGCGGGGCAGGATCGACGCCTTCCGCACCGCGCCGATTGCGCACGGGCTGCTGCTCGGGCTGTTTTCGCTGCTGACCGCGCTGGTGCTGGCCGTCGTCAACGACCTGACCCGCGGCGCGATCGAGGATCGGGCGACCGAGGATCTTTATGCCTCGCTGGCGCAGGTGATCCCCGACGACATCCGCGACAACGAGGTCACAGCCGGGCCGCTGACCCTCGACGATCCGCAGGAAGGGCCGGTGACGGTCTATCGCGCGCTGCAGGGCGGCAAGGTCACCGGCACCGCCTATGAGATGATCGGCTATGGCTATGGCGGGCGGATCGAGGTGCTTCTGGGCGTCGATCCGGACGGTCAACTGCTGGGGGTGCGGGTTCTGTCGCACGCCGAGACGCCCGGTCTGGGCGACAAGGTCGAGGCGGCGAAATCCGACTGGATCTTCCGCTTCACCGGGTTGTCGCTGGGCAACCCCGGCCCCGACGCCTGGAAGGTCAAGCGCGACGGCGGGTCCTTTGACCAGTTCTCCGGCGCGACGATCACCCCGCGTGCCGTGGTCGGTGCCGTCCGCAGGGGGCTCGAGTTCTTCGGGCGCAACCAGCCGGCGCTGCTGGCGGCGCCCGCCGACACAACCGCTTCACCGGAGGCCAAGTGATGTCCGCAGATTATTCGAAGATCGCCCGCAGCGGCCTTTGGGACGACAATATCATCTTCGGCCAGATGCTGGCGCTCTGTCCCTTGCTCGCGGTCACCGGGACCGCGACCAACGGGCTTGGCATGGGGCTGGCTACCGCGGCGGTGCTGGTGATGTCGGGGGTCGCGATCTCGCTGGTGCGCAACGCCATCACGCCCGAGATCCGCATTCCCGCCTTCGTGCTGGTCATCGCCTGTATCGTGACCGTGGTCGACATGGCGCTGAACGCCTGGCTGCACGATCTGCACAAGGTGCTGGGGCTGTTCATCCCGCTGATCGTCACCAACTGCGCCATCCTCGGCCGGGCCGAGGCCTTTGCCTCGCGCAACTCGGCGCCGGCGGCGGCGTTCGACGGGCTGATGATGGGGCTCGGGTTCACCGCGTCGCTGGTGTTCGTGGGGGCCTGCCGCGAGATCCTGGGGTCCGGCACGCTGTTTGCCAATGCCTCGGTGCTGCTGGGGCCGCGGCTCGGGTTTCTCGAGATCACGGTCATCCCCGATTACGACGGCTTCCTGCTGCTGATCCTGCCGCCCGGCGGATTCATCATTCTGGGGTTCCTGCTGGCCCTGAAATCCATTGTGGATTCGCGCCAGCGCGCCTCGGGCCACACGGCTGACAGCCGGCTTCCCAAGGTCTTCACTGCAGCGGGCGTCCTGTCGCCCGAGCCCGAAGGAGAGACAGCGCGATGAATGTCGGGGTCGCCTATGCCAAGCAATCGGCGCAAGCCTGGATCAAGATCGAGGTCCCCGAGGGATCGAGCGTCGAGCAGGTGATCGAGCTTTCGGGGTTGCTGCAGCAATTCCCCGAGATCGATCTTGCCGTCAACAAGGTCGGCATCTTCGGCTCGGTCGCAAAGCTGACAGCGACGGTCAAGGATGGCGACCGGGTCGAGATCTATCGCCCGATCCACCCCGAGGCCGAGTTGCTGGAACGACGGGACGCGAAAGCCCAGGCCTAGAGCCGGTGGCCGGGGGGCACCCCCCGGCCCCGCATGAGGCAACCCCAAAGGCTCACGCCGACAGATGTTCGAACAGACGGGCGACCGCCTCGGCGCCCGGATCGACCTGCCCGCGCAATTGTTCGGCGTTGATATAGGACGACCGCCCGGCATTGGCGCGGGTCATCCCGGCTGTCCGGTTTGCGCCCTCGCGGGCGGCCTTCGCCGCCGCGGGCAGGCCCTCGGGCAGTTTTTCCAGCGCGGGCAGCAACGCGTCGATCATGGTGCGGTCACCCATCCGGGCGCCGCCGATCTCCTGCATCCGGGCAAGCCCGGCCTTGAACGCCTCGCGCTGCGACTGGCCGCTCGAGGCCGCATCGCCCGTGGCGGCAAAGAAGATCGCCAGCAACACGCCGGAGGATCCGCCCATGGTCTGGCTCAGTTCGAGCCCGATGGCGCGGTAAAGCTGCGTGTGATCGGCCAGCGGCAGCCGGTCCATCGCCCCGATCAGCGCCCGCGCGGCACCGGCAAGCGTCGAGCCGGTGTCGCCATCCCCCGCCTTTGCGTCGAGCGCGTTCAGATCGGCCTCGGCCTTGAGGAACACCTCGCAGCAGCGGGTCAGGAAGGCGCGCGTCGGCGGATGATCCGAAGGCACCGGCCGGATCGGCCGCAGCCCGTCGGGCAGTTCGACAACCCCGACAGGGACCAGCGTCGACAGGCCGGGCCAGGCAGCGAGCGGTGTCGGCGCGGCCAGTGCGACCAGATCCTCGGCACTTGCCGGATAGACCGAGACCGAGAAGCCGCGCATTTCGAGCGAGGTCATCAGGGATGCCGGCCCGACCAGATGTTTCAGACGGCCGCCGATCGGCGAGCGCACCAGTTCATGGGCAAGGATCTGCATCTCCAGCACCGAGGTGCCGCCAAGGTTGTTCAGGATCGCCACATGCGGCCGGCCGGGCGCCATATGGGCCGCCAACCTGTCTGCCACCATCCGCATCGCGCTTTGCGCGTCGGTATAATCGACCTGCTCCACCCCGGCCTCGCCATGGATGCCAAGCCCGAGCTCGGCCTTGCCGCTCTGGATGCGCTGTTCCTTGGGCGAGCCCGGCACCGTGCAGGTATCAAGCGACATGCCGATCGATTTTGTGCCCGCGATCACCCGGTCTGCCGCGGCGGTCACGGTGTCCAGATCCGCCCCGCTCTCTGCCAGCGCCCCGGCGATCTTGTGCACGAACAGCGTGCCCGCGACGCCGCGCGCCTGCGGCAGATCGGGCAGCGCGATGTCGTCGTCGACCACCACCATCCTGACCTTCAGCCCGAAGGCGCGGGCGCGTTCCGCCGCAAGGCCGAAGTTCAGCCGGTCGCCGGTATAGTTCTTGACGATCAGCAGGCAGCCCGCAGGCCCCGTCACCGCCAGGATGCCGGCCAGAACCGCGTCGACCGAGGGCGAGGCGAAGACGTCGCCACAGACCGCCGCGGTCAGCATCCCCTTGCCGACGAACCCGGCGTGGGCCGGTTCGTGCCCCGACCCGCCGCCCGAGACCAGCGCCACCCGGGTCCTGTCCCAGTCGGTGCGCAGGATCACCCGGATATGCGGATAGCCGTCGAGCCGCGCGAGCCGTCCGCCCGAGGCGGCGATCAACCCGTCCACAGCCTCGGCGACGATGTCTTCCTTCCTGTTGATGAACTGTGTCATGGGGTCCTCCCTCAGTGAACGCGGGCGCCGGTGGCATCGAAAAAGAACGGACGCTCCGGCCGGATCTTGACGGTGTCGCCGGGCCGCAGGCCGGTATGGGCGTCGGTCACGGTGATCAGATCGTGACCGAGGAACGACAGGTGCAGCCGGGTCTGGTCGCCCAGATGTTCGACCCGGGTCACGGTGCTGTCCGCGCCCTCGCCCTGATGGATCTGTTCCGGGCGCAGGCCGATGGTCCTTGCCCCCGGCGGCCGTTCCCCGAACAGGTCTGCCGGCAACAGGTTGATCCGCGGCTGGCCAAGGCGGCTGGCGGCATAGAGGCTGACCGGATCCTCGTAGATCTCGCGCGGGCTGCCGATCTGCACCAGCCTTCCGCGGTCGAGCACGCCGACATGGGTCGCCATGGTCATCGCCTCGATCTGGTCATGGGTGACATAAAGGAAGGTCGCGCCCGATCCGGCCTGGATGTTCTTCAACTCGATCCGCAGGTCGGCGCGCAGCTTGGCGTCGAGCGAGCTGAGCGGTTCGTCCATCAGATAGACCGCCGGATTGCGCACCAGCGCGCGCCCGATCGACACCCGCTGCATCTCGCCGCCCGACAGGGTCGTCGCACGATTGTCGAGCTTGTGGGCGATCTGCAGCGTCTCGGCCACCTCCTGCACCTTGCGCGCGATCCGGTCGGGCGGGGTCCGCAGCAGCGGCGATTTCAGCGGAAAGGCCAGATTTTCGCGCACCGACATATGCGGGTAGAGCGAATATTGCTGGAACACCATCGCGACGTTGCGCTGTGCGGGCGTCATGCCCGTCACCGCCGTGCCGCCGATCCGCACCTCGCCCGCATCCGGCCGGTCAAGCCCCGCGACGATGCGCAGGGTGGTCGTCTTGCCCGCCCCGGTCGGCCCCAGCAGCACCATGAAGGCGCCATCGGGCACCGTCAGCGTGACCGCGTCGAGCGCAACCGTGTCGCCAAAGCTCTTGCCGATCCCGGAGAGTTCGATTTCAGCCATGGTCCAGCACCCGTTCGTTTGCTGCCGACCGCAACGCCCTGCCGCTGTCGCGGTCAAACAAGGTCAGTGTCCGCGGGTTGAAGGCGAGGCCGGTCGTCGCGCCGACCCGGACCGGATCGCTGCTGGCGGTGCGGGCCTTGACCTCGCCATGTTCGGTCTGAAGGGTCACGATCTGGGTGGTGCCGAGGTATTCGACCGCCAGAACCCGCCCGCGATAGTCCGCGGCATCGTCGAGCCGGATATGTTCGGGCCGCACGCCCAGCACCAGCGCGCCCTTGCCCCCGTCGCGGGCCTGCGGGATCGCGAACCGGTTGGCGCCAAGGGCGACCTCGGTCGCGCCGGGCGCCACGCTGCCGTCAAAGCCCAGAAAGTTCATCGGCGGCGAGCCGATGAAGCCCGCCACGAACATGGTTGCCGGCCAGTCGTAGATGTCCTGCGGAACGCCGAACTGTTCAACCACGCCGTGGTTCATCACCACGATCTTGTCGCCCATCTGCATGGCCTCCAACTGGTCGTGGGTCACATAGACGGTGGTCGCGCCCATCCGGTCGTGCAGCGCGCGCAGTTCCTCGGCCATATGTTCGCGGAATTCCGCGTCGAGCGCGCCAAGCGGTTCGTCCATGAAGAATGCCTTGGGCTCGCGGACAATGGCACGGCCAAGCGCGACGCGCTGCCGGTCGCCGCCCGAAAGCCCGCCGACCGGCTTTGACAGGATGTCCTCGATCCCGAGGATGCGCGCGACCTCGGCCACCCTTGTGCGGGTTTCGGCCCGCGATACGCCTTGACTGCGCAGCGGGTAGGCGATGTTCCGGCCGACCGTCATGTGCGGATAGAGCGCGAACATCTGGAACACGAAGGCGATGTCGCGCTGGCTGGCGGGTTTCTGCCCGACCTCCTCGCCATCGATATAGATCTGCCCCGAGGTTGGCAGTTCGAGCCCCGCCATCATGCGCAGCGTCGTCGTCTTGCCGCAGCCCGAGGGGCCGAGCAGCATGAAGAATTCGCCATCCGCGATGGTGAAGGACGAGGATTTCACCGCCGTGAAGCTGCCGAAATCCTTGCGCAGGTTCTCGATCACGATCTCAGCCATCGGCGATCTCCTGGGCTGCACGGATCAGATTGCCGTCATGGTCGATCAGGGCGCATTCGCGCATCCCCCAGGGCTTGTCCTCGGCCGGCTGAAACCGCGGTACGCCCTTGGCCGGCAGCGCAAGTGCCGCCACCTCGGCCGAGAACGCATCGACATCCGAAGGCCGCAGGAACGCGCCGTGGTCGTTGGTGGCCGGCAGGGTGCCCGGCGAGAGAAAGAAATGCAGCTCGGCCGCGTCGCGTTTCGTCACCAGATAGGAGTCCGCGGCCTTGAACACCGTGGCAAAGCCGAGCCGGGCATAGAATGCCTCGGTCGCGTCGATGTCGCGCGAGGGCAGGATCGGCGAAAGTTTCTCCAGCATGGCACTCAATCCGGGAAATGGCTGACGACGATGAACATCACCGTGCCGACCAGCGTGACAAGAAAGGACCAGGTGTAGGCCCACAGGAAGAACGGCTGCATCAGCATCACCACGCCCAGACCGATCAGGATCGAGGCCGCCATCTCCCACGGGCCGCGCACCAGCAGGCGGTCGGCCGGGTGGATGCGGTACTTGACATGGGGTTCCTCCTCGGGCGTGCCCCAGTCGGGCCGTGGCAGGGTCTTTTCCGCTGCCAGTTCGTCCTTTGTCAGGTTGCGGTCGGGATCGAAGGGGGAGTGAATCCGTTTCATTTGCGCACCGCTCCGAAGGTAATGCCGCGCAGCAGATGTTTGCGCAGAAGGATGGTGAAGATCATCACCGGCAGCAGGAAGATCGTGGCGCCCGCGGCAACGGCGGGCCAGTCCTGACCGCCGACACCGATGATCGTTGGGATGAAGGGCGGGGCGGTCTGTGCCGTGCCGCTGGTCAGCAGCACCGCAAAGGCATATTCGTTCCAGGCGAAGATCAGGCAGAAGATCGCGGTCGAGGCGATGCCCGTCGCCGCCTGCGGCAGCACCACCTTGTAGAAGGCCTGAAACCGCGTGTAGCCGTCGATCAGCGCCGCTTCCTCGTATTCGAGCGGGATCTCGTCGATGAACCCCTTCAGCAGCCAGACCGCCAGCGACAGGTTCACCGCCGTGTAAAGCAGGATCATGCCGGCATGGGTGTCGCTCAGCCCCAGCGCGCGGAACATCAGGAAGATCGGGATCGCCACCGCAATCGGCGGCATCATCCGCGTCGACAGCACGAAGAACAGCAGATCGTCCTTCAGCGGCACCTTGAAGCGCGAAAAGGCATAGGCCGCGAGCGTCCCAAGCGACACCGACAGGAAGGTCGAGCCGAAGCCGATGATGACCGAATTCATGAAGCGCTCGCCAAACCGCGAGGGCCCGGCGATCACCAGCCCGCGGGCATGCACGATCTCCTCGTACCAGGTCTGGGGCGGATGCGCGGCCAGAAACTCCTGCGTCTGCCGGGTCTGGGTGGTGAACAGGTTCACATAGCCTTCAAGCGTCGGCGAGAAGAACACCTTGGGCGGATAGGCGATGGAATCGGCCGAGGATTTGAACCCGGTGGCGACGATCCAGATCAGCGGCAGGATGGTGATCAGCGCATAGCCCGCGACAAGAAGGCCGGCGATCCATTTCTGCCCGCGCGAGGGTTCGGTGATCGAAAATCCGCTCATCTTTCCTTCACCTTGTTCAGTGCCTTTACATAGATCGAGGCCAGCCCGAAGACGGTCACGAACAGGATGATCGCGTAGGCCGAGGAATAGCCCGTGCGCCATTTCTCGAAGGCTTCGCGCTTGAGGTCGATCGAGGTCAGCGTGGTGGTGTTGCCGGGTCCGCCGCCGGTCAGTTGCACCACGAGGTCGAACATCTTGAAGTTCTCGATGCCGCGGAACAGGACCGCCAGCATCAGGAACGGCAGCGTCATCGGAATGGTGATGGTCCAGAACTGCCGCCAGGACGAGGCGCGGTCGCATTCGGCCGCCTCATAGATCGCATCGGGGATCGAGCGCAGCCCGGCCAGGCAGATCAGCATCACGAACGGCGTCCACATCCAGGTATCGACGATCACGATGGCCCAGGGCGCCAGCGCCACGTCGCCGATCATGGTGAAACTCGTCGGGTCGATGCCGGTGAAGAATGCGACCACGTAATTGAACAGCCCGATCTGCGGCTGATAGAGGAAGGTCCAGAAATTGCCCACCACCGCCGGCGACAGCATCATCGGCAGCACGATGATGGTGGTCCACAGGTCGTTTCCTTTGAACTTGCGGTTGATCAGCCAGGCCAGCGTGAAGCCGATCAGCACCTGAAACACCAGCGTCCAGACCAGAAAATGCGCCGTCGCCTGCATGGTCCGCCAGATGTCGGGATCGGTCAGGATGCGCTGATAATTGCTCAGTCCCACCCAGGAAACCTCGGCATTGGGCCGGTTCGCCCGGAAATTGGTAAAGCTGAGCCGGATCGTCCAGATCAGCGGAAAGATGTTCACCGCAAGCAGCAGGAAGATCGTCGGCGCCACGAAGATCCAGGCAATGGCCCGGTCCGACAGCCCCCTGATCTGCCGGGCGGCACCCGGCGGTGTGGCCGCCGCAGCGCGCCCGATCATCGAGTTCGACATCTGTGGTTCCTAAAGTCCGTGGGGATGCACGCGGGACAGGGCTGTCCGGCCCTGCCCCGCACGCCTGCGCCCTCTGGGGAGAAGACGGGCGCGGGGCCTTTCGGATTACATCTTGCCTTCGTCCTGGAAGATCTCGGTCCAGTCCGCGACAAGCGCATCGAGCGCCTCCTGCGCGGTTCCCTGGCCCGCCACGACATAGCTGTGGACGCGATCCTGCATCGACAGAAGCAGCGAGGCATAGGCCGGTTCGGCCCAGAAGTCCTTCACGATCGCCATCGAATCGAGGAAGGTCTGGGCATAGGGCTGGCTGGTGGCGAAGTCGGGGTTTTCGACCACGGCGCGCATCGCCGAGGCGCCGCCCATGTCCCACCAGCGCTGCTGGATCTCGGGTTGGGCGAACCACTTGATATAGTCGAGCGCCGCGTCCTTGCTGTCGGTATAGGACACCACCGATATCCCCTGCCCGCCCAGCTGGGCGAAATGGCCGTCGGGACCTTCGGGGTTGGCGAAATAGCCGGATTTGCCGCCGCCGACGTTCGGGTCGGCCTCGACCCCCGGCCAGATGAAGGCAAAGTTCATCTGCAGCGCCACCTGACCGGATTTGTAGGCGTCGATATCCTCGGACATGTACCAGTCCGACGAGCCCGGGGGCGTGCAGCAGTCATAGAGCTCCTTGTAGAACTCGAGCCCCTTGGCCGCCTCGGGGGAATTGACCACGCCTTCCAGCTGGTACGGGTTCTCGGGCGTGCCGTAGTCGAAACCATAGTTATACAGCACGTTCGTCACGCCCATGGTGATCCCTTCCGAGCCGCGCTCGGTATAGATCGCCGCGCCATAGACGGTCTTGCCGTCGATCTCGCGCCCCTGGAAGAACTTGGCCACGTCCATCAGTTCATCGAGCGTCGTCGGCGCCTCGAGCGGCCGGCCGTATGTCTCCTGGAACTCGGCCTGAAGCTCGGGGCGGTCGAACCAGTCCTTGCGATAGGTCCAGCCGACCACATCGGCATAGGCCGGCAGCGCCCAGTAGTTCGGCGTGCCCTTCGGCCATTCGGCATATCCCTTCACCGTGGCCGGCAGGAAGTCGTCCATGGTGATGCCGTTGGCCTCGAAGAAGTCGTTGAGCTTGATGTAATGGCCCGCCTCGGCGCCAAGACCGATCCACTGGCTGTCGCCGATCATCAGGTCACAGAGCTTTCCGCCGGAATTCAGCTCGTTCAGCATCCGGTCGGCGAAGTTCGGCCAGGGGACGAATTCGAACGACATCTTGTTGCCCGACTGGGCCTCGAAATCCTTCGACAATTCGACCAGCGCGTTGGCCGGGTCCCAGGCCGCCCAGCAGAGCGTCAGGTCGTCGGCCCGTGCGGCGGCGGTCGCCGCCGTCAGCGCGACGGCTGCGACGGACAAGGTGCGTGTGCAGTGCATTTGGTCTCCTCCCTGAAGGCCGGGTTCTCCTCTCCCCGACTCTTGCCGGTCAATTGTTACATGAGGCACGCACATCACAGCAAGAAAATTCTGAGGTGCGTACCTCATTCGCATTGCACTTCCGCTCCGATATATGAAAGATTGCTGCGACACCGGACCGGAGTCCCGCGATGCGCCCCACAACCAAAGACCTTGCAAAGGCCGCCGGCGTCAGCCTGGCGACGGTCGACCGCGTGCTGAACAACCGCCCCGGCGTGCGCAAGGAAACCGTTGCATCGGTCATTGGCGCCATCGAGAGGATCGGATTCGTCCGCAACCAGTCGGCGGCCAATCTGGCGCGCGGACGCAGCTATCGCTTCGAGTTCCTGTTGCCCGAAACCGGCGACGATTTCATGGCCGCGCTGATCGACCGCATCGAGGAATCGCGCCTCGCGCTGCTGTCGGATTCGATCGAGGTCGCCTTTCACTGCACGCTGCCGAACGACCCGCATTCGGCCGCCGCGTTGCTGGGGCGGGTGTCGGCGGAACGGGTCGACGGCGTCGCGATCATGGCGCCGGAAAGCCCGCAGTTGCGCGACGCGACCAGCCGTCTGATCGGACGCGGGGTGCAGGTCGTGCAATTCCTCTCGGGTCAGCCCGACCTCCGCCCGCTCGATTTCGTCGGTGTCGACAACAACTCTGCCGGGGCGACCGCGGGTCGGCTTCTCGGCCGGTTTCTCGGCCCGCGGGCGGGCAAGATCCTTGTGGTGTCCGAGACCATGAATGCGCTCGACAGTGTCGAGCGTCGTCTGGGGTTCGACCGGGTCCTGACCTCGGATTTTCCCGCGCTCACCCCGCTGCCGTCGCTTGAAACCTTCGGCGATCCCGTGCGTACCGAAACCGTGGTGCGCACGTCCTATGCCAATCACCCCGACATCATCGGCGCCTATATCCTCGGCTCCGAGGCGCGGCTGCCGCTCGAGGCGATCCGCGACGCCAGCGATCCGGCAGGCCAGGTCATCATCGCCCACGAACGCACCCGCTATACCGAGGAGATGCTGCGCAACCGGGTCCTCGATGCCGTCATCGCCCAGAACCCCGGCCATCTGGTCCGAAGCGCGATCAGATTGCTGAAGGCACGCTGCGATCGCCGCCCGCCGCTGGCATCGCAGGAACAGATCCGCATCGAGATCCTGATCGAGGACAATCTCGACGTTCTGTGACCGCGGCCGCAGACCGGCAGGCGGCGCGTCCGGCCATGACCCACAGGCGCATTCCCCTCGCCTCCCGCCCCGGACCCATTGGGCTTCGGACAACTGGCGCAATCCGCCGCGCGCGGATTTTGATGGACGACGGCAGTCTGGGCTTCTACTGTCCCGCTCGCTAATGGATTGCTGGGCGATGCCGCTTCCTGGGAAGGCATTCGCTCTTGTCCGTCATGGATTTGTGACACGCGTCGCCTAGGACGACAGAAAGCCGCCACTCAAGTAAGCCCTTGCGCCATAGAACCATATTCCTTTCCGACATCCACCTTGGAACGCGTGGATGTCAGGCCGAGCTCTTGCAGAGCTTTCTCGCGCATTACGATGCCGATACGATCTATTTGGTCGGCGATATTTTTGACGGCTGGAAGCTGCGGCGCGGATGGCACTGGCCTCAGGGTCACAACGACGTGGTGCAGGCATTGCTGGACAAGGCGGGGCATGGCACCCGGATCGTGTTCATCCCCGGCAACCATGACGAGGTGATGCGCAGCTATCTCGGCACGCATTTCGGCGGAATCGAGGTGGTCGAAAACGCCGATTTCGTCGCGCTGGACGGCAAGCGGTATCTGGTGACCCATGGCGATCAGTTCGACGTTATCGTGATGAATGCCAAGTGGCTCGCGCTGCTGGGGGATCGCGCCTATGGTTTTCTGATCTGGCTCAACCCGCGGATCAATCAGGTGCGGCGGCTGTGGAGCGCGCAATACTGGTCGCTGTCGAAATGGGCCAAGCAGCAGGTCAAGCAGGCGGTCAACTTTATCGGCGAGTACGAAGAGGTGCTGGCCGACGACGCCCGCCGCGGCGGTTACGATGGCGTGATCTGCGGCCATATCCATCACGCGAACATTCGCATGATAGACGAAATCCACTATGTCAACACGGGCGACTGGGTTGAAAGCTGCACCGCGATTGTCGAGGATCCCGATGGCTCGCTGCGGCTGATCGACTGGGAGGCCGCGATGACGCGCAAGCGGATGCTGGCCCGCAAGGTTGCCCGCCGCCGGTCGAAGAAGAACAAAGAGCTGTCCGAGCCTTGAGGGCGGCAACAAGGGATCACGCATGAGCCAGACACAGACCGTGGACGACCAGATCGGCGCAGCGGTGAACCAGAACGCTGTCTCGACCCGGGAAGGCGTGCTCGAACGCGCCTTCGGGCGGCTGTTCCGCGGCCTCGTCTATGCCCAGATCTGGGAGGATCCGGTCGTCGACATGCAGGCGCTGGCGCTGACCGGGCAGGACCATGTCGTCTGTCTCGCCTCTGGCGGCTGCAACATGATGTCCTATCTCAGCGCCGGGCCCGCATCGATCACCGCGGTCGATCTGTCGCCCGCCCATGTCGCGCTGAACCGGCTGAAGCTTGCCGCCGCGCAACACCTGCCGGACCACGCGGCGTTCCATGACATGTTCGGCCATGGCAACCGGGCCTCGAACGTTGCGGCCTTCGACCGTTACCTGGCGCCGCATCTCGATGAACAGACGCTGAAATACTGGACCGAGCGGACGCCCTCGGGCCAGCGCAAGCAGATCTTTCGCAAGGGGCTGTATCGCCACGGATTGCTGGGCCGGTTCATCGGGGCCGTGCACCTGATCGCCCGCCTTGGCCGGGTCGATTTCCGCCCGCTGCTGGAAGCCCGCAGCCTTGAGGAACAGACCGCGTTTTTCGACGCCCGGATTGCGCCGCTTTACGATTCCCCCGGCGTCCGGTTTCTGGCGCGCCGCCGCGCCTCGCTGTTCGGTCTGGGCATTCCGCCCGCGCAATACGAGAAGCTCGCCGCCGATGCCGGTGGCGACATCATCCCGGTCTTGAAAGAGCGTACACGGAAACTGTTCTGCGATTTCCCGATCGAGGACAATTATTTTGCGTGGCAGGCGGCCTCTCGCGGCTATAATCCCGATGGCACGGGGCCGATGCCGCCTTATCTGGAACCGGGGAATTTCGATGCCGTGCGGGCAAACGCGCCGCGGGTGACGGTGCTGAACCGGTCGGTCACCGACATGCTGGCCGGTCAGCCCGACGCATCGAAGCACGCCTATGTCCTGCTCGATGCGCAGGACTGGATGAGCGACCGGCAGTTGAATGCGCTCTGGGCCGAGATCACCCGCACCGCGGCACCCGGCGCGCGGGTCATCTTCCGCACCGGCGGCGTGCCCGACATCCTGCCCGGACGTGTCGTGCCCGAGGTTCTGGATCGCTGGAGCTATGACGCGGCGGCCTCGCGCGAGGGCACCCGCGCGGACCGTTCGGCGATCTATGGCGGCTTTCACGTCTATCGGCTGAAGGCCTCGAGATGACCGACCACGCGGATGCGCACGGCGCCCTGATGGACGGGATCTATCGCTATCAGCGGCGGATCTATGACGTGACGCGGAAATATTACCTGCTCGGCCGCGACCGGCTGATCGCACAGATCGATCCGGGCAAGGACGCGCATATCCTCGAGGTTGCCTGCGGCACCGGCCGCAATCTCGACCTGATCGGCAGGCGCTATCCCGGCCGCAACCTCTATGGTCTCGATATTTCCGCGCAGATGCTCGAAACGGCGCAGGCCAAGCTCGGGGGCCGCGCGAGGCTGGCGCTTGGCGATGCCTGCAGTTTCGATCCGCAGGCATTGTTCGGGCGGCGCGATTTCGATCACGTCGTGCTGTCCTACAGCCTGTCGATGATCCCCGACTGGCGCGCCGCGCTCGGCGAGGCGCTGTCCCATGTTGCCGAGGGCGGCACGCTGCATCTGGTCGACTTCGGGGATCAGGCGGGTCTGCCGAAGGTGTTCAAGACAGCCCTTTGCACCTGGCTCGATCAGTTCCACGTCACGCCGCGGGTCGAACTGGCCGACGAACTGACCGCCCTTGCCGAGCGGCAAGGCGTCACGGCCGAGCAGCACTATCTGTTCCGCGGCTATGCCCAGATCGGCCGCATCGACAAGGCGCAGGCGGCCTGAGGGCCGGCCTCAGCCCTGCGAATCGGCCGGACCCTCGGGGTCAAAGCACAGGACCGCCGGGTTTCGGACGCCAATGAAGATGTCGCTGCCATTGCTGAAGGCATGGTTGCCGGGTTCGATCAGCCGGATCTCCTGCGCGCCCGCCTGGCAGAACAGCACCTTCTGACTGCCCATGTCCTCGATATGGTCGAGCCGCACCGGACAGCCCGCCTCGGCGACGCAGAGGTTTTCCGGCCGGATGCCAAGGCTGACGACGGTCGCTTCGGCCGTACCGGCCATCGGTTTGGGCAGCGGCAGGGTCAGGCCGAAACGGCTCTCGGCCGTCAGGCCACCGGGCGCCACCACCGCATCGAAGATGTTGATCTGCGGCGCACCGACGAATTCGGCGACAAAGCGGGTGCGCGGCGCGTGGTACAGCTCGTGCGGGGTGCCGAACTGGGCGATCTGGCCGTTGTTCAGCAGGATGACCCGGTCGGCGAGCGTCATCGCCTCGACCTGATCGTGGGTGACGAAGATGCTGGTCGCGCCGATCCGGTCGTGCAGCTTGCGCAACTCGGTCCGCATGGTGCCGCGCAGCCTGGCGTCGAGGTTCGACAACGGCTCGTCGAACAGGAATACCGCCGGTTCGCGGGCGATGGCGCGGGCGATGGCGACGCGCTGGCGCTGGCCGCCCGACAATTGCGCGGGCCGGCGGTCGAGCAGCGGGGCAAGCTCCAGCAGCTCTGCAACCTCGGCGATCCGGGTCCGACGTTCGGGCTTTGGCATTCCGGCGACGCGCAGGCCATAGCCGATGTTGCCCGCCACCGTCAGATGCGGATAGAGCGCATAGTTCTGGAACACCATCGCGCAGCCGCGATCCTTGGGCGCTGCCTGATCGACACGCTTGCCCGCGATGTGGATCTCGCCCGAGCCGACCTCCTCCAGCCCCGCGATCATGCGCAGCAAGGTCGACTTGCCGCATCCCGACGGGCCGAGGACGACGACGAATTCGCCCTTTTCGATCCCGGCCTCGACGCCACGGATGACCGGGGTCTGGCCGAAGGATTTGGTGACGCCGCGCAGCTCAACATAGGGCATCGGGGGGTTCCTTTGCGGTGATGGGCAGGGTCAGGCGATGCAGCGCAAAGGCATCGCGGTCGAACATCAGCACGCCAAAGCCCGGGGGGGCCTGCGGATCGTCCTCGAAGACCGGGGCATCGAACCGCGGGCGGGATTGCTGAAAAAGCGAGGGCAGGCAAAGTGCCGGAACCCCGGCCACGGTTGCGGCAAGCGGCATGTGGCAATGGCCAAAGACGACCGCGCGCACCTTGCCCGGATGGCGGCCAAGGCAGGCCGCAAAACCCGCGCGGTCATCGAGCCCGATGGCATCGAACGCCGGCGCAAAGGTCCGGATCGGCGGGTGGTGCAGAAAGACAAAGCCGGGCTGGGTGGCGGCGGCCAGTTCAGCCTCCAGCCAGTCGCGCCGCCCCCCCGCCAGACTGCCGCCGGACCGGCCGGGATCGTGGCTGTCGAGCAGATAGCAGGGCGTGCCGTCCGCCGTCCGCAGGGTCTGCTGGACCGGGCCTGCGCCGCCGAACACCTGACGGAACCGGGGCCGGTCGTCGTGATTGCCGAGCATCAGTTGGACCGGCACCGGGCTGGAGGCGATCATCGCCTTCAGCCGCGCATAATCCCCGGCCCCGCCCCGGTCGGACAGATCGCCCAGCACGATCACCGCCTGCGCATCGGCGTGCCGGGCGGCGACCTGCCCGAACGCGGCGGCAAGACAGGCCTCGGGGTCAGGCGTCCGCGCGCCGGGCTGTCCCAGATGCAGGTCGCTCAACAGCACCAGTTTCTGCACGGGGGTCGCGGCGGTCATCGCGTCGTCTCCCGCACGATCAGGCTGACCGGGATGCGCCGCCGGATCGGTGCGAGGCCGGGCGCGGCAAGCCGTGCTTCGAGGATCTCCATGATCTCGGCAACCACACGCGCCACCGGATAGTCGAGCGTCGTCAGCCGATAGCTGCGCCGCGCCGCCGCCGGAACGTTGTTGAACCCGATGACCGCAAGATCGCGCGGCACCGCCAGACGCAACGCGCCCGCCGCCTCGAGCACGCCAAAGGCCAGACGGTCGGTGGCGCAGAACACCGCGTCGGGCCGGTCGCTGCGGCTCAACATCCGCGATGCGGCCTCGAAGATCGCCTCGTCGTCGCGGCCGCCGGCCTCGAACCGGGCGGGTTCGATCCCGGCCGCGGCCATCTGGGCGTGAAACCCCGCCAGCCGCTCGTCGTTGGAAAAGCTTGGCCGCTCAACGCCGAACCAGGCCGGCCGCTGACAGCCGCCGCGCAGGAACATCGCCGCCGCCTGCCGCCCGCCGTCGCAATTGGCCGCCACCACCGCATCGACCCCGGGGGTGTCGAGGATCCGCCCCGCCAGGATCACCGGCAGCCCGATCCGCACACAGGCCCTTGAGGCATCGAGCGGCATTGTGCCGGCCGCGATGATCACCGCGTCCGAGCGGTCGTCGATGGCCTGATAGACGCCGCCCGACAGATCCGCCTGCTTGCTGGCCGGGGCGACGATCAGACGGCGGCCGCTGTCGGCCAGCGCCTCGGCCAGTGCCTCGAGGAACTGCGAATCGAAAGGGTCGTGCATCCGCCCCGTGACCAGCGTGACCGAGCGGGTCTGCTGCCTGACCAGGCTTTGCGCGGCTGACGAGGGGCGATAATCGAGCGTACCGGCGACCTGAAGGATTCGGGTCTTCTTGTCGGCGCTGAGGCTGCCGCCGGAAAAGGCCCGCGACACCGCCGAAACGGAAACGCCCGCCTCGCGGGCCACATCCTTGATCGTCGAACGCCTGCGATTCATTGGTCCCGCCATGTATCCGGCCAGTGGTTGCAAACGATTTCAAACATTTCGGCGCGAGAGAAAAGCCCATTTCGCCCTTTGTCATGAAAGCTTCGAACTTCGTTCATGCAAGTGACTCACCCGGCGCAGAAAAAGAGTTGCAAACGGTTTCAAGCCTGCCAGACTTATCACGGGGAGATCTGAACATGAAACATCATCTGGGAACCGCCCTTGTCACGGTACTTGCCTTCACGGCCAGTGCCGGCTGGGCAGAGAAACTTGTGATTGCCGGCCGCGATGGCGGATACGGCAAGGCGCTCGAAGTTGCGGTCGCGGCCTATACCAAGGCCCATCCCGACGTCGAGGTCGAGCGGCTGGAGCTGACCGGCGGCGGCCTGCTGGAAAAGGTG
>NZ_QMEK01000008.1 GCF_003390845.1 Tropicimonas sp. IMCC34043
GCTGGCCGAACGCGACGTGACGCTGCTCGACTGCCCCGTGTCGGGCGGCGTGTCGCGGGCGATCACCGGCGAGCTTGCCATCATGGCGGGCGGCGCGGACGCGGGTTTCGCCGTGGGCGAGCCGGTGCTGGCCACCATGGGGTCCTCGATCACGCGGACCGGCCCCGTGGGTTCGGCCCATGCGATGAAGGCCTTGAACAACCTCGTCTCGGCGGGCGGGTTCCTGATCGGGATCGAGGCGCTGCTCATCGGCACCCGCTTCGGCCTCGACCCCGCGCTGATGACCGATGTGCTCAACGTGTCGACCGGCATGAACAACTCGACCCAGAAGAAGTTCAAGCAGTTCGTGCTGTCGCGCGAATTCAATGCGGGCTTCGGGCTCGACCTCATGGTCAAGGACCTGGGCATCGCCATCGGCGTCGCGGAGTCGACCGGCACCACCGCGCCCTTTGCCACCCTCTGCCGCGAGATGTGGCAGAGCGCGCAGAAGGCGCTGGGGCCGGGGCTCGACCACACCGACGTGGCGCGGTTCTCGGAACTCATCGCGGGCAGCGAACTGCACCCGGCGGACGGATGAGCCTGTCAGGCACCCGCATCGCGCTGTTTGGCGGATCGTCCGGCATCGGGCTTGCCACGGCAGAGGCCGCCCATCTGGCGGGCGCCGAGGTCACGCTGATCTCGCGCACCGCCACCCGTCTCGCAGCCGCTTCCTCCTCCCTCGGCGGCTGCGAGACAGCGGCGCTCGACGTCACCGACAGCACAGCGGTCGCCGGGTTCTTTGACGCCCGCGACGCCTTTGACCATGTCGTCGTGACCGCCGCCGCGCTCGACCCCGGGCCGCTGCGCGCCCAGAGCCTCGCCACTGCCCGCGCGGCGATGGAGAGCAAGTTCTGGGGTGCGGTCCATGTGGCCCATGCGGCCAAGATCACGCCCGGCGGCAGTCTCACCCTCGTGTCCGGGATGCTCGGCAAGCGTCCGGCGGGCGGGGCCACGATCCTGTCGGCGATCAACGCGGGCCTCGATACGCTCGCGCAGGCGCTGGCGCTCGAGCTTGCGCCGACGCGGGTGAACTGCATCTCGCCGGGGCGCGTGGACAGCACATGGTGGGATCACCTGACGCCCGCGGACCGCAAGGCGCTGCTCGATGCGACGGCGGCCAAGCTGCCCGTGAAGCGCATCGGCCAGCCCGAGGACATCGCGCAGGCGATCCTCGCCGCGATGACGAACACATTCATGACCGGGGCCGTCCTGATGGTGGACGGCGGCGGCCAGATCGCCTGAGCCCCGTTCCCCCCCCTGCCCCACCGAGGATATCCGAGTACCCCGGCCAGTCGGGCATACCTTCACCAGCTTTGTCGGCTCCAGAGCGCGCGACCGACAGGGATGGATCGATATAGGCTCGGCACTTGTCACGATACCCGTAGGTGTTCAGCAAGGGAGGCGTGCCGACATAGACCGTCCCGCCGATGTTGCGGCCGGCCACGCTAGCTGTTTCGCTAGACGGGACCCACCCGCTTTTCGTTGATCGGGACGATACGCTCGATGCCATTCGCGAGAGCTGGTTTCGTTCAGCCGCCGCGGAAAGAGCTGGCGCTGCAGACTTTCCGCGATCTCCGCTTTTCTTGCCACCAGACCAGAATGACAGGTACACCGAATGCAAAAAGCATCTGCCCGCCAACCCTGAAGCATTGTGGTCACCACGACCATGCACAAGAAGAAATACAGGACGAGAAAGAATGTAATTCGGAAAAACTAGAGTATTGAGGACATTATCGGAACCCTCTCCGAACCACACTATTTTGGATACCCATCATTGCAACGACTAACGTCATTGTTGAAGCACTTCCCATGCTTTATGCTTGATTGGGCCGATGGCCACATACATCTGTTCACACCGTTGGGGGCACACCCCTGCCCCAGCGACCGTAACCGTAACGGCCGAGATGAAGCGTTGCCACGACCATGGGACGGTTGGTCGGGCTGGCTCCGGAGGAGACTGCCCGGTCAGCAGCACGTCGCAGTGAGAGGCGGCGTTTCAACTCGGGGAGGACGGCTGCACGCAGCCAACCGACTAGGGCTCGGTCCTGACCAAAGGGCAGGAGGGGCCAAGATCATCAAAACCTAAACTTTGCACATCACAAAAACCTAAACACCGCTCGAAACACCCCGCTTTCCACGACAAAGGTGGGATCGGTTTGACAGCCGGTTTGACGTGTTTCGTTTTTGCTCAACATGAGTATGCAACGAGGCAAGAATCTGAACCTACTGACGATCACGAGGACGCCGACAGCAAACAGCGTGCCCCACCTCACTCAGGGCGCTTATTGGCCTGATCTTGAAGATCCATCAGACGAGCCATTAGGTCATCGAAAGCGATGGCGTCTGACTGAAGCAGCACCGCTTCCTGCATTTTCTGGTAATCTTGGGCCAGCGCCTCCAGGGCTTCACCCTCTGGGATCAGGGAAAGCGATCCTGAAACTGCGTCGGCATAGCTAATCGTTGCACCAGCACGATCGGTTTCGCGAAAAAAGTGCTGTTTGTGCTTCGCAACATCTTGTGCAAGCGTCTTATCCTCCAGCGCCCGCTCAGCGATACCCACAGCCTGCAGGCGATCAAGATCGTACCAGTGGCACGCGTAACGGTCGCCGCCCCGAAACGCGCCTCGCCGGCAATAGGCATGGATAGCTGTCGCCTTCTTCCAAAACGTCCTTTCGGCCATCATTACACGAGGCGTGGCGACGGGCATGAGCAACTCAGGTAGTGCCTGGGAGAGGTCACAAACCACTTCGTGACGCTGAGCCGGCTCTCCTGTGCACCTGGCACGAGCTCCAACAAGACCGAAGATCGAACATACCCGCTTCCGCTGCGCACCGCGTCGTAGTCCAGATAGATTTTGTCACCTTCTACTTCTACACGGATTTCTGTTGGGAGCGCCGCTGCACTGACCTTGTCAGATAACATGGGGGCCACTTTTGACGCCACCCACTCGCCCAGGCGATCCCGAACGGCTTCGGTCCATTTCTGAGCTTGCGAGCGGCTTGGCGGATATGGATCTTCGGGATCCTTGATAAGATCGGGAATGATCCGCCTGATGTCATATGTCAGGTCGACATCTTCTGAGAACCGGTCAATCGCCTTATAGACCTTGGAGAGCGACGTTCCTCCCTTGAAGACCATGTGTTCGCCAAGATCACTGTCGAACAAGGCGTTAAGGACCCAAACGACCCAAATGTCTTTCTCTAACAGGTCCGCGGGCCGCCCCAGTTTCGAGGCAGCCACTTCCAGCGCGTCGATCTTGTCTTCGCGCGACAGCGAAAAATAGGTTTGGTTTTCTGTCATTGCGATGACGCAAGCGCGCTAAGTTCCTTGGCCATCCAGGTCGGCGCACATGCGCGAAGGCTCAGAAGCTCGCGCTGCTCCTCTTCGTTCAACGTCGCTTTGATGCGCCTCAAAGCCTGAGCGACTTCGGACTTGCCGAAATAGGCGAGCGCCCGAAAGGCGTGCCCGGCACGGCTGTTGGGCGCACGAAGCTGCCAGCTCGGCACATGTTTAAGCTCGACGCTTTGCGCTCCGAGCTTCAGATGACGGCTCGGCCCGGAGGTCCAATAAATTTGACGGGATGGATTCTGCGTCGAAATGCCGAGCAGGTTCGCTGCCGACGCTCCGCTTTGCGATACGCGCTCACCTGTTGATTTCGCAATGTGCTCGACCACGGCCTCAACCGAGGGCGCCCGGCTCCCGAAGCGGGTTTTCACGGGCTGCGCGAACAATCCCCGCTTCACACGCATAAGCTCCCCCCGCCGAACCAACCGCGACAACGCCTGGTCGACCGCAGCACGCTCTCCGAGATGCAACAACTCCCGTGCCGACAGGGTTGCACCCTCCGGCAGCGCTTCAGCATAGGCCTTGATCGCTTGAGATGTGGTTTGCATGTTCGCCTCCAAGTGTCAGATATGTAGCTTAGTTTCTGACAGTTTTCAAGCTGAAGCTTCGCGGCTCATGCTGGGCATGAAACAGATCACACCCTTAGGCCGCCGTCCCAAAAGTACCCAGTCAAAAGAGGAGATTCATGACGATGGGAATTCATGACCAATTGGGTTCACGCGGCCAGGCTCACATGGACCAGTCGACATAAGTTGCCCAAAACGGTCATTACTGAACTAGTTCTTGATTGCCACCACGGACCGCGAAGCAGACGGTACTCGGTACGCGACAGAATTCCCTCCTTGGAACGGGAAATCCCCGGAAAATTTTTCGGACAACAATTTCTAGATGTACTTCCGATAGTCACTGCTCACTTTGTGACCGGCGGGCACATATTTCAAAACATCGCCAACCTTACGGGCTGCTCGGATCGGAATCGGCAAGCGTTGGTTCATCTGGGTCGAGTTCCAGTTCACCTTCGTGAGGCTGAAAACTTCCTTCGCGATCTGTTCGATCGTGCTCTCGCTTTGCGGGTGCGGACAGAGCAACAGTGGATTCGGGACATAGAGGCCGGGATAGGTCCCATAGTAGGGAATGCTGCCGTTGGTATAGAGCAGCCCATTTCCATCCAACTCAACGAAGGTGCCACGGAGGACAGGGAAGTCACCGTCGCGAAGCACCTTGACCGAATAACTTTCGTGAACCCAAACCAGATCGCGCAGCTCCACGCCTGCCTCGTCGAGCGCCTTGCCAACACCCTCGGCCTCATCTTCGCGAAAGCGCGACGTCTTCATGACGATCACGCGTGCCGGCATCGTTCTGTGGACCGACTTGTAGGCGGCTAGGGCGCTCTCGGTGAGCTTGTGAGCCTCATCGATGGTGAGGAACGGATGGCAACCCCGTGACTCTGACTGCGCAGGACCACCTCTAAGAATGAACCCTCTGCCCCGTTCATCGAACATTTGTGCAGCGCTGGTCCATATCTCGTCGGTTTCGGCATCCTTGAAAAAGCTGACCCCAATGTAACAGGCGGTGAACTCACCTTCTTCCGGCAATCTGCGCCAGGGCGCCTTGCCGCTGCCCTTGTAGTAGAGCGTCGTCATTAGGTTCCATGCGAGGTCAGCTCGATCTTGAGTTTGGCGGTCAGAGTTCTCCTTGATCTTGCGAGGGATCTTGGCATCGGGGTCGATGACATCCTCCCAGACAATCTGAATTGAGAATCTCAGGTCCATCGCTCTGGCCTTGAGCAAGCCGCGGAAGTTTGGAGAGGTTTCCTTACCAGCTTTCGCCGCGGTCGCATCGTCCTCTATGACTTCGTTATTGCCCGCGCGTTCGTTCCTCCAGACTCGTTCGATCAGCTTGACAGGGAGCGAAACCATGACCACGTCCGGCCGTTCATGATGCGCCTCCAACTTTTCCAGTTGCGCCATAACTGCGTCGACCGCCATTTCCACAGCACGCGCATCGCTTGGTTCCTTGGCAATCTTCTCGATCTGACCTTTCGTCAGCACACCGTCTTCGGCAGCTACCATTTCAAACCGGCACCGATAGGGGTTCTGGTTTCTCAACCCGGGAAAGTCCGGGTGCAGGTTCGGGTGCTTTTCGGTCTTCCCCTCGAACCCATCTTCGATCGCATCCAAAAACTCGCCTGATTTTTCGACGGTCAGAGCGCTGCCAACAACGCCGACTTTTATGGTGTCCCCCAGGTTCATTTGCAGTGGGCCCGCCTGCAGCAACCCCAATCGCGGATCAGGATGATGGTGCTGGTCGCCAAATTCCAGTTCCGGCTCCGGGAAGATCTTTGTTTTGAAGTCGCTCATAGGTCGAAGCTGCCTTGTTCATTCGAGCCGGACGGCTTCCTCGACCTCTGCGCCTTCGCGCCCCACACATCCTCGGGCACGCTCTTTGGCAGTTCGATGGAAGGCGGGACGCCAAACTTGATGATGCGATCCGTCTTGGTGTCGGGTGCCAGCAGTTCGCCGGCATCTTCAAATTCCATACCCGACAGCAATCGATGCCACATGATCACCTGGCCTCGAACTGTACTGTTTGTGTCGAGGCGCTTCTTCCCGGACAACAAGGCATCCGGATAGTTGAGCGCGCGTTCTCCATCCGAAGTGAAGTAGTAGGATGGGTTGACGATCAGGTACCATTGATCCGCCAAGCGCTCGAACCGGGGATGGAATGAATGGTGCCGTACATAGTCGATGGGCCCCTCCCCCTTCGACTTCTGATAGACGCTGACAACATCGGCCTGTGTCTTCTGCTTCGCACCAAGATAGCGAAACTTGCGCGCCACGACTCCAGGTGCTGGCAAGAAGTAGAACTGTTTTTTCTTTCGGTCCCATCCAAGCAAATCTCGAAAGTCATGGCCCAGAGTATGTCGCAACAGACCCGCAAATTTGTATTGCTGATCCACTGCGTCGTGTTGTGCCAGAAAGTCGGTTTCGATCCGTTCAACCTGATCCCGTTCGACCAGGTCGCGAACGGGTGTGGTTAGTGGGTCGCAGAATGTCCAAAGCGAGGTTTCATCGATCATCCAATCGTACCGCCGGCCTTCCCGGACCTTATTCATCCGGGCGAGCGCCTTCTGGGTGGAGAGCTGGGTCTGTGCGACGAAGATCTCCTCTGGAAGTTGCAGAGGCACCATGTTGATGATCGCTTCCTCCCCTCCCCCAAGTGGCGGGACGTAGTAACCGTGTCCTTGCTTGGCGACGGTCAGTGCAGCGAGGCGATCCTTCGCACGTCCGTCCAAAACGTCACGCTCTTTGTCGAACTGCAATGTGCGTTCGGCCTCGCCAACGAGGTTTTCGAACGACTTCCAGAAGAACGTGTCATCTGATTGCCTGTAAAGAACGAGAATTACGGGCAGGTTGGAGCCACGCCAGTAGTCGAAATCTGAAGCGCGGACACGATAGGTGAAACCGGCGTCCGTCTCGCCGACGTAGCTGCCACGCTCAGTAGCCTTAACCTGAACGGCAATCATCTTCGCTGTCGGCTGATCATCGTCCATCACCTCAGCGATGCCGTCTATCCCTGCTTCCAGCCGAGAACGCCCATCGAATTGGAACCCAATTCGCAAGAATTGAAGATTAGCCGCCTTCTCCCCGATTTCGCCAATTCGCTGACTGGCAGTAATCTTCTTGTTCACGCCAATAACCCGTACCTTCCATATGACAGAGATAGCACTTCAATCAGCGTTTCGTAAGGCCTCGGCCTACTACATGTAGGCCATTTAGGCGACCCTTGGATTGACCGGTCAAGAGGTCTATCAAGCTTTCCCGACCAGATTTCACCACGACTGACGTTGTCGTCACGATGGTATTCGTTGCTGCCGACGATGATATCCCGGGGTAGCATCCGCGAGAGCAAAGTTGGGATGATTTCTATGCCAAGGATACCAATTCGTCAGCCGCCGCCGACTTGAAGCGGCTACTCCACAACCCCCGCATCCTCCAACTGCTCGCGATCGGGAAGATCGCGCAGGCTCTCCAAGCCAAACGCGACAAGGAACTGCTCGGTTATCACGAAGGTATAGGGCGCCCCTCGCCGAGGGGATCTTGTCCCGGTCCCGATCAGGTCGCGCGCATGCAGTCGACCGATCAGTTCACGGCTGATCTCCTTGCCGAAGATATCCTTGAGCCCATCGCGGGTTATCGGCTGGTGACAGGCGATAGCGGCCAGCACCGCGACGTCGAATTCACTCAAGTCCAGCAGTTGGTCGCCGACATCTGCCGCCGCGCGGATCGCGGGGGCGTAGGCGGGTCGCGTCCGGAACATCCAGCCGCCAGCGACCTGGGCGGTCTCGAAGGCCCGCCCGTCCAGATCGGCGGCAAGGTCCTCGACCAGTAGATCGACCGAGGCCCCCTGTCCCACCACGCGGGCGAGGTCTTCGCGCGGGACCGGCGAGGCAGAGGCGAAGAGGACTGCCTCGATCCGGTGCATCCATTCCCGCCAGCGCAGCTCAGGCGGCAGGTCGGGCAGCTCGCGATCCAGTTCGGGGTCAGAGCGATCCTTCGCCATGGCTACACCCCATAGAGCCGGAAAGTGTCGCGCCCGGTCAGCTCGCGCACCGCGCCGAGGTCGACCAGCCGGTCGCAGAGCCGCCGCGCGGCGCGATCCGGCAGCGGCAGCGCCGAGGGAGCAATAGCATCGCGGGTCAGGAACATCTCGACTGCGCCGCCCGACGCGCGAGATCGACGGCCTGCTGCACGGCCTCAACCGCCGAAGAGATGAGCGCCCGATGACAGGCAAGGCGCTGGTCATCCCCCTGCTTGCGTAGGTCAGCGCGCTTCAGTCCTGCGGCCAGCAGCGGCACGAGATGATCCCAACCGAGTGCCTGAGCGAGGGCGGCGTCCGCGAAGATCAGCGCTGCTTCGTCTGCACGTGGCGCCTCGCACAGAACGGCTGCCAGCGCCATCGCGGCACGGGTCACGGACGCCCCTTTCCCCACATCGAGCCACGCGGCAATCTGGCCAGGCTCGAGGGTCGGCAAAGCCCGACCCAGAGCCTTGATCGACACCGGTCGCTCCACCGCACGCCGCCAGGCAAGGCAGGTTTCACCGGCCGGTCCGGGTAGATCGCCGGGACGCAGAAGATGTACCGTGTCGCGCAATTCCCCTGCCCGCTCCGGGCGCCCCGAGAACGCCATGCAAGCCTCGGCCGCGCGCAGCGCGAGCCGGTCCCGCAACAAGGCTTGGGGCACTTCCTCGTGTCCCAACACAAGATGCAGGTGGCTCAGCGCCGCCCCCGACAAAAAACGCAACATCTTCAAGGGTTTCAGCGCGTGAAGAGGTGACCCAGGCGGGCATCCGGGGTAACGTGTCGAGGTCGCTTATGTGATCCGGTCGGGCAAAAGTCATGCCCAGAGCCTACACCAGCGCGGCGCTTTCGTCCACGTTATGATGTGCAAACCGCCCTACGCTGCGCCTCTCAGTCATGTCCAATAATCTTGCCTTATCGGATATGATCCTGACCCCCCGGAAAGATCGCATTTCGCGGCCGATCCCACCGCCCAAGGCCGTCAAACCGGTCGATGACGCGCGCCGGCACTTGCCCGATACGGCGCCCGATCTCGCCCGGGGTGACGCCACAGACGCGATCCGGCAGCATCCCGAAGGCAAGGCATGGCGGCCCTGTGCATCGACCGACGACATCGCGTGTACAGCCGTCATCGCGACAACCCGCAGGCATGATACGGTCTCGGGGCGAGGCGGGAGCGAATCAACTGGCCGAGCTCAAGCTCCCCCCTGCCCCATCGGTCGACCAGACGGCGCAGATACCCGCCGGGATTTGCGATTTCGGCGCCACGCTCCAGAACATAGCCGAGCAGCAATGCGGCATTTGCCGTGCCCATCGAAGCGACCGCGTGTTTCCAGGACTCGAGGCTGTTCGGCAGCAGCCTCGCCGTATTGTCGAGAGCGTCGCTGATCTCACGCGGTCCCCTGCTCTGTGCAAGTATCGCGGTCAGTGTCGGAAACGCCCGGGTGATGTCCTGTTCGGTGACGGTGGTGTTTTTCTCTTTCGCGGCGGCTTCATCAACGGGAGTATTCGGAGTCTGATCTATGTGTCGCTCGGATTGAGCAACAGCGTCGCTCACTCCGGCCGTTGCAACGGGCTGTGCCTCGGAGGTTGTCCACCGCGCGAGGACGGAACGGATCTGGACCAGCATGTCGGTCAGCCGGTCAATCGTCGGGGTGCGGCGCAAACGCCGGGCGAAATCGGTGACAGCGGCGGCCAGGTCCTCCAGCCGAAGCGTCCGTGGATCGAGGCGCTGCATCAGCCGCCGCAACCGCGCCAGTTCGTCGGCACAGTCGAGCCGCAGCGCCTCGATCCGCGCGGCGTCGGCGGCGACCTCGGCCGCGATCTGTTGCAGACGCCCGCGGCCCGCGACCAGAGGGCCGATGTCGATGCCATAGCTGCGCAGCACCGTCCCGTCCCCCCCTACCCTTCTGAAGCGTTTGCGGTTCGGCGACATGACGCGCTGCACCAGCCCGCAGGCCTCGGCACGGCGGATGCAGCGGTTGACCGTGCTGTCGCCCGACAGGCCCATGCGGCGGGCAATCGCGGCGTTGCCGGCAAAGACGACAAGCCGGCCGTCCCGGTCGAGCGTCAGGTAGTCGCCGTCGACGAAACTGACCAGAACCTCGAGGAAATGCAGGTCGGTCCCGTTCAACGACAGCCGCCCGGCGCAGCGCTTGAGCGGTGCGATGAGGTCACGCCATTTGTGCGGTGCGGTGGCCATGACCGCTCCGTTGCCGGGTGCGACAGGCACACCTCGACCGGCCCGCGCGACGGCGGGATCTGAAACATGGATCATTTCGGTATCACGAGACCCCGTGACCGGGCACAAAACCACCATTCGCCGAATCGGCGTTATTGACTTCTCGATGTCCGAAGGCCATTCTCAGGGTGCAAACAGAGATTGGGGCGTCCGGGTCGGTGATCTGGCGCCTCTTTTCGTTAGGGCCTTTGTGCCTCCTTCATTTGCTGCTCATCCTCAAGTCTCCGCGCCGCCTTCTGCCTTGAAACGGTCGTGAAGTTCGTCGATCAGGCGCTCGGCGTTGTCGCTGACCCAGCGGTCGAAACCGCTGTCGCTGCGCCTGATGGTAATCGTCGTGGCCCTGGCGCTGTCCTTGATCGCAGCACCATGTTTCAGCTCGCGCGCGGGCAATGCCGCGCCCAGCCGGTCCTTCGGCCCCCGCCGCGTCGCCTCGGCATAAAGCGCAAGGAAGCGTTCGTCGGAGGTTGCATCGGGGCGCTTGCGGGCAAATCCCTCGAGGATGGACACCGCGCGGCCCTCGGTAAGGCGTTGGTCGGCGAACAGCTTCAACAGCGCCTGCCAGCGGTCCCGGCCGATGCCCACGGCCGCCCCGATCAGGTTCCCTGCCCTTTCGGGAATGCCGTTCGCGATCTTCAGATACTCGCTGACATGGCTTTTGCCGACGTTCAGCGCCGCCTGGATCGTGGTGCGGTCATAGCCCGCCGCCTCGATCGCCTTGGCGAACCGGCAGCGTTCATAGAACGACAGATCCTTGCGGGCGCTGTTTTCCTGCCCCTGCGCGATCACGCATTCCTGGTCGTCGAGGTTGCGCACATTGGCCTTAACCGCGATGCCAAGCTCGGCGCAGGCCTGCAGCCGCCGCCTGCCATAGACGATCTGGAACCGGTTGCGGTCATTCGGGCTTGGCCGCACCAGAACCGGCACAAGCTGGCCATAGCGTTCGATATTGGCGCGCAGTTCGTCATCGCCGACGGTCACGGTCTCGATCCGGTCGAGCGGACCGTTCAGGTCGATCCGGCCCGGGTCGATCTCCTGAATGCTGCTTGCCGTCATCTCCTGCAGGCCGGCGGCCAGCGCGCCGACGGCACCGGCCGGCAGGCTGCTGCGCGGCTTCTTCGGGCGATCCGCGTTCCCGGCCGTGGCATTCTGAAGACTGTCGAGAAGGTTGCTGTTTCTGGCCATTACCGTCCCCAAGCCCTGTGCATCAGTTTTTCGACCTCGGCGCCGACGGCGTTCATGCTTTCCAGCGCCCGGTCATAGGTTTGCCGGTGGATGTCGGCGCGCGGCACCTCATAAAGCGACTGCCGGAAGGTCGTCGCGTCCGAGATCGCGGTCGATTTCAGCGCCGTCGAGACCAGCACATCCTCGCCGAACAGGTTGCGCAGGAAGGCGACCATCTGCTGCTGCGGCCCGTCCGAGGGTTCGTGCCGCGCGATCAGGTATTTCAGGAAGTCATAGCGCATGGTCACGCCCTGCTGGTCGATCACCTCCAGCAACTCGCCGGTCATGCGCAGGAACTGCGCCGTCGACGACACGTCGAGCATCGAGGGCACGATCGGTACCAGAATCCCGGTCGAGGCGACAGCACCCGCGATGGTCAGAAAGCCAAGCTGCGGCGGGCTGTCGATCAGCACCACGTCGTAATCGTCCGCGACATCGCTGATCGCCACCGACAGCCGCTTGAAGAACGGGACCTCGCGGCGGCTGGTATCGCGCAGCACCGCCGCGGTCTCGTGTTCGAAGGTCTGCAGTTGCAGCTCGGCCGGGACTAGATCGATGTTCTGGAAATAGGTCGGATGGGCGCAGTCGCGGATCGACACCGGATCGTCGTACTTGATCGCGTCATAGGCGGTGAACATGTCGTCGAGATCGAGCGTCGGACGGATCCCGAACATCGTGGTCAGGCTGCCCTGCGGGTCGAGGTCGATCGCGAGCACCCGATAGGAATGCAGCGCAAGGTAGTGCGCCAGATGCAGCGTCGTGCTGGTCTTGGCCGAGCCGCCCTTGAAGTTCATCAGCTGCAGCACCTGCAGCGCCTCGCCCTCCTGCCGGCCGCGCAGATAGCTGCCCTTCTTCTTGGCGGTCTTTTCCAGGATCTCGCGGATCTGCTGGATCGCCTGTGCCGAATAGAACCGGCGCCCGCCGCTGGCGGTATGGACGTCGGGAATACGGCCCTCGGCATGAAGGTTGCGCAGGAATTGCGGCGTCACGTCGAGCAGGTCGGCGACCTCTCCGGCCTGAAACAGCCGCAAGTCCTTTCTTGCATCCGGTGCGAAGGTACGCATCTGATGCACGTTGAGCGCATCGGCCAACCGGTCGGCCATGTCGAGCACGGCGGAGGAGGCCGTGGGATCTTCGATGGGGGGCATGTCTTTCATGGCTCTGGTTGCGCTGATTCTGCTCTGTGCTGCCGTTTACCGACACTTTGACTGCTAGAAAGGCACCGATTCCGTGTCCAAGTCAATATCTTGCATGGCTTTTCGCCTCCGGCACAAGACAGGGGCGGGGCGGCGACAGAGGCGGGAGAGCGCCTCGATGATGGCGCATCGGGTCCCGGTTGGGAACCGTGTTCGCAAGCGAGCGGCGCGGAGGCGGCCGGAGGGGCCAGAGTTCCCAGCCGGGAACTTTTCCCGGAACGGTGCGCGGCGCCGGATCGCGAGTTCCCAGCCGGGAACTCTTTGCGCGGCGAGCGGCCATGCGACGGGGCAGGGGCGGTCGCAGGGGAAAGCCTGAAATCGGGTTGGTCCTGAAGGTCGGGTTGCATGAATGCGCTTGGGGCCAGAATCTCGGGGCGTCGACTCCGGGCGCAGTCTTGACCGAGACTCTGTCAAAGGCGGTGAACGGACCGTCCGCATCGACCGCCGCCACAGCAAAGGGCGGGCAGGGCAGCGGCACAGGGAAGGGCAGGGGCCGCGATCCCTGTCGCCATGTGTAAACGCGCCGACAGCGCCACACCCATGCGGGGCAGCGCTGTCGCGTTCGATCAGGCGGGGAAGCCGGCCACCGGGCCTTGGCGGTTCAGCCGACGCGCTGTCCGGCCGCGTCGATCAGGGGGGTGCCATCCTCTTTCGCCATCGGTCCGGGCGGCAAGCGGTCGAGCAGGTCCAGCACCGTCTCGCTCGGGCGGCACAGCCGGACGCCCTTTGGCGAACAGACGATGGGGCGGTTGACCAGAACCGGATGTGCGACCATCGCGTCCAGCAGCGCCGCGTCCGATACCGAGGGATCGAGCAGGCCCAGTTCCTCGGCCGGCGACTTCGTGGTCCGAAGCGCCGTGCGCGGAGTCAGGCCGGCGGCGGCAAACAGCGCCAGAAGCTGCGGGCGGGTCCAGCCGGTCTTGAGGTACTCGATCACGACGGGTGTTTCGCCCGAGGCCTCGATGATCGCCAGCACGTTGCGCGAGGTGCCGCAGGCGGGGTTGTGGTGGATGACGACGGTCATGATCCGGCTTTCCCGGCTGGGAACCAGTGCTGGGTCCGGTTGGCGAAGGCAACGAGCGACAGCATCACCGGCACTTCGACCAGAACCCCGACCACCGTCGCCAATGCCGCGCCAGAGCCGAGCCCGAACAGGCTGATCGCGACGGCGACGGCCAGCTCGAAGAAGTTCGAGGTGCCGATCAGCGCGCAAGGCGCCGCGACGTTGAACGGAATGCCCCAGGCCCGCGCCGCGCCATAGGCCAGAAAGAAGATCCCGTAGGACTGGATCAGCAGCGGCACGGCAATCAGGGCGATGACAAGCGGGCGGTCGAGAATGACCTCGCCCTGGAACCCGAACAGCAGCACGACCGTCACCAGCAGGCCGAGGATCGAGAATGGCTGCACCCGCGCCTTGAAGGCGTCGACCGCCGCCGTGCCGCCGCCTTGCACCAGCCTGTGGCGGGTCAGGTAGCCCGCGAGCAGCGGCAGCATGACATAAAGGCCGACCGACAGCAGCAGCGTGTCCCAGGGCACCACGATGTCGGTCACGCCCAGCAGGAAGGCGACGATGGGGGCAAAGGCAAAGACCATGACGACATCGTTCACGCTGACCTGCACCAGGGTATAGGTGGGATCGCCGCGGGTCAGGTTCGACCAGACGAACACCATCGCCGTGCAGGGCGCCGCACCCAGCAGGATCACGCCCGCCAGATAGGCCTGTGCATCGTCTGGCGGGATCAGCCCGGCAAAGACGTGGTTGAAGAACAGCACGCCGAGCGCTGCCATGGTGAAGGGCTTGATCAGCCAGTTCACGACGAGCGTCACGATCAGACCCTTCGGCCTGTCGCCAACCTGGCGCAGCGCACCGAAATCGACGCCGACCATCATCGGATAGACCATTGCCCAGATCAGCACCGCAACCGGCAGGTTGACCGATGCGACCTCGAGCGAGGCGAGGGCGCCAAAGGCGCCGGGGGCGAGGTTGCCAAGCAAAAGCCCGGCCCCGATGGCAAGCGCCACCCAGACCGAAAGCCAGCGCTCGAAGGTGCCAAGACCCGCCGCGGCGGGAAGCGATGTATCTGTCATGTCGGGCTTTCGCGGTTTGGGGTCAGTCGGCCGATTCGGGGATCTTGCCGATGTCATCGAGGTTGCGTTGCAGCGCCATCCGGTCGAGCGATCCGATGGGCAGGTTGACGAAGATCGAGATACGGCTGCGCAGCATCCGATAGGTTTCGGCGAAGGCAAAGCGCCTCATGGCTTCGGTGCCGCCGGCCTTGACGGGATCCGGGACCCCCCAATGCGCCGTCATCGGCTGGCCCGGCCAGACCGGACAGACTTCTGCGGCGGCGTTGTCGCAGACGGTGAACACGAAATCCATCTGCGGCGCATCGGCCGCGGCGAACTCGTCCCAGCTCTTGGATCTTGCGAAGCCGGTGTCGTGGTTCAGGCCCCGCAGCAGGTCGAGCGTGTAGGGATGCGGCGCTGATTCCGGATTCGATCCGGCGGAGAAGGCCTTGAACCGGCCCATCCCCTCGCGGTTCATGATCGCCTCCGCGATGAGCGAGCGGGCAGAGTTTCCGGTGCACAGGAACAGAACGTTATAGGCATCTTTGGTCATCTCGCCCTCCTAACAGGCACAGCCAAGTTCCTTGATGACGGGTTGGCAGATCTCGGGACGGCCGCCGCAGCAATCCTCCATCAGGAAGGCCAGCAGGCCGCGCATCCCGTCCATGTCGGCGAAGTAGCGGATGCTGCGACCCTGCCGTTCGAACCGGATCAGACCCGCCTGGGTCAGGATCGACAGATTGGCCGACATGGTGTTCTGGCGCACGTCGAGCGTGTCGCTGATGTCGCCGGCCGCCATGCCCGTCTCGCCCGCCTTTATGAGCAGGCGGAAGACATCGAGCCGGGTCGACTGGCTGAGTGCGGCAAAGGCGCTGAGGGCATTTTTCCTATCCATATATCGTGAACTATTGATGGAAAGGAGGGCTGTCAAGCCGCAAACACCTGCCTCCCGTTTGCCACGAGAGAAAGCAGGCTCGATCCAGGTCTCCCGGGGGATCAGACGGGCGCGGGGCAGGGTCGCTATATTCGGCGTTCAGGCGCCCTGACCGGCCTGTCGCCGTGACGTCGATGCTGCGGCGGTCCGAAAGGTCCGGGCCGCCAGGCCGCCTCAGGCCAGCCGCTTCGCCGTCTGCTCGGCCATGGCTGTCAGGATCATGCAGCAGGACGTGGCGCCCGCATCGAGCACGCCCCGCGACCGCTCGCCCAGCCGGCTGGCGCGGCCGATCTTTGCCACCATGTCGAGCGTGCTGTCGCGGCCCGCCTCGGCGGCGGCCGTCATCGCCCGAAGTGCGGCCGGGAAATCGTCGCCCGCAGCACAGAACGCGTCGACCGCCGGGAACAGCGTGTCGAGAAGCGTCTTGTCCCCGACCTTGGCCGACCCGATGGCAACCACACCGTCGCGCCCGGCCGCCAGCATGGCGCCAAAGGTCCGGACGTCGATCTGCTCCTTGCCCTCGATCACATCGGCCATGTCGGCAAAGAACATCCCGTAGAGCGGCCCCATCGAGCCGCCGATCTCGGACATCAGCACGTCCGACAGCGTCATCATCGCGGCGTCGAGCGTGTCCGCGTCGGTGATGCGTTCGGCCGCCCGGCCAAAGCCCTTGGCCATGTTGTTGCCGTGATCGCCGTCGCCGATCTTGCCGTCGATCTCGGACAGATAGCCGCGGTTCTCGACGATGACGGCGGCGACCTCGCGAATGATCGCGCCGGCACCTGCGTTGGCGAATGTGCTCATCCGTTCACCCCCATGGCAGGCGTCGCGACGTCGTGGTCCAGAAGCGCCTTCAACTCGTCGTCGAGCTTCATCACCGTCAGCGTCGCGCCCATCATTTCAAGCGATGTGAAATAATTGCCGGCGAAACCGCGATAGGTCGTGATCCCTTGCGCGGCAAGCTGCGATTCGATGCGGTCGTACAGCACGTAAAGCTCGTTCACCGGCGTCGCGCCAAGCCCGGATATCAGCACGCAGACCTCGTCGCCCGTCGCCAGGTCGTGATCGTCGAGCACGATCTTCAGCATGTCGTCGGCGACCTCGTTGGCGGATTTGAGCTCGGTGATGTTCACGCCCGGCTCGCCGTGGTGGCCGATGCCGAATTCCATCTTGCCGGGTTCGATCTGAAAGTTCGGCTTGCCGTTGGCGGGCAGCGTGCAGGGGGCAAGCCCGACGCCGATCGACCGGGTGGCGTCGATGGCCTTCTGGGCCGCCGCCTGAACCTCGGCGGCACTGGCGCCGAGGGCCGCCTTGGCGCCGCCGATCTTCCACATCAGGATCTCGCCCGCCACGCCGCGCCGCTTTTCACGCTCGGCGGCCGGGGCCGAACAGACGTCGTCGTTGGCAACGACCGTCAGCACCTCGATCCCTTCCTTCTTTGCCATCCGCATGGCCATCTTCACGTTCATGTTGTCGCCGGCATAGTTGCCATAGAGCACACAGACGCCCGCCCCGCCGTTGGCGGCCTTGATGGCGTCGAGAAAGCTCTTGGCCGTGGGCGAGGAGAACAGCTCGCCGACCGCAACCGCGTCCACCATGTTGCGGCCGGTATAGCCGATGAAGGCAGGCTCGTGGCCCGATCCGCCGCCGGTAACGACCCCGACCTTGCCCTGCACGGGCGCGTCCCTCGATACAACCACGCGGTCGTTCGCCGGGTCGAGCCGGACGAGATCGCTGTGGACCTTCACAAACCCCCGAACCGTTTCTTCGACGATTGCATCGGGGTCGTTCACAAATCTCTGCATGGCACTTTCTCCAGGGACACGTCTCGGGTCCTCACTTGATGGTGTAACCGCCGTCGATCAGCAGATCGGCGCCGTTGATCATGTCGGCCCCGCCCGAGGCGAGGAACACCGCAGCGGCCGCGATTTCCTGCGGCTCGGCGAAACGGCCGCTCGGGATCAGCGACTTCATCGCCTCGCCCTTGGGACCGGCCCAGGCCTTCTTGCCAAGATCGGTCATCACCACCGTGGGCGAGATCGTGTTGACGCAGATGCCATGCTTGCCCCATTCGAGCGCCATCACCTTCGACATGCCGATCACGGCGAATTTCGAGGTGCAATAGGCGACGTGCTCGTCGATGGCGACGCTGCCGGCCTGGCTGGCGATATTGACGATCTTGCCGCCGCCCTGGGCGATCATCTGGCGTCCGACGGCCTGCGCCATCATGAACGATCCGGTCAGGTTGACGTCGAGCGTGCGCTTCCAGGCAGCCAGCGAAATATCCTCGGCAGGCGCCAGATCGACGATGCCGGCGCTGTTGACAAGGATGTCGATGCGCCCGAAGGCGGCGATCACCGCGGCGACCGTTGCGGCCACGGACTCGGGATCGGAAACGTCGCAGCGAAAGGCCTTGGCGCCATTGCCGAGCGCCTTGGCCGACTCGGCGGCCTTCGCCTCGTCAAGATCGCACAGCGCAAGACGCGCGCCCTTGCCGGCATAGGCCTCGGCAATGGCCGCGCCGATCCCCGAGGCCGCGCCGGTGACAACCGCAATCTTGCCGGTCAGCGGAAAATCGAAATCCATGAGAGTTCTCCGGGTAGGGGGGAGGGCTGGCCCGGCTGGGGGCCAGCCCGAAGGCATCTTTACTGACGCTGGGCCAGCAGCGCGTCGACGTTCTCGGCGGTCACAGGCGTCCAGGGCACGTTGTATTCCTTGGCCTTGCCGTCTTCCCACGGCATGTCGGGATACAGCGCCCAGATGTCGGACATCGGCTGGTAATCCCCGTCCTTTGCCGCGTTGATGGCAAGGTCCAGGGCGCCCTGTGCCTGCGCGCGGGCATCCTGCAGGATCGAGGCCATTTCGCCGCTCTTCACCGCCACCAGCGCGTCGGTCACCCCGTCGATGCCGGCAATGACGAAATCGTCGACGTTCAGGCCGACGGCCTTGATCGCCTCGATCGCGCCAAGCGCCATCTCGTCGTTCTGGCCGATCACGCCGTTGATCTCGCCCGGGTGCGCGGTCAGCCAGTTTTCCATCAGCGACTGGGCCTCGGCGCGCGACCAGTTGGCGGTCTTGCGTTCCAGAACCGTCACGTCAGGGCAGGCCTCGAGCGCCTTCAGATTGCCCTCAAGCCGCTGGATCTGGGCGGATTGGCCGATCGGGCCCTCGATGATGACCACGTTGCCTTTGCAGCCGATGGCATCGAGCACGTATTTGGCCTCCATCATGCCCGACTGCACATCGTCCGAGCCGACATAGGAGGTCAGCAGGTCGCTGTTCACCCGGGTGTTCGAGCCAAACACCGGGATGCCCGCCTCGGATGCCGCCTCGACCGCTGTGGCGCCGGCCTCGATGTCGATCGGCACGAAGATGATGCCGTCGAACTGCTGGGTGATCATCGTCTCGAACTGTTCCTGCTGGACCAGCGCGTCATAGCGTCCGTCGAAGATCGTCAGATCGACGTCGCCGGCAACGACGGCCGGGTGCTGTTCCAGCGCCTCCGACCAGATCTGCATGAACTCGCCCTTCAGGCCATAGACGGCCGCGCCGATTTTCAGCGGTTCGGCTTGCGACAGCACAGGTACGGCGGCAAGCGCCATGGCAGTCGACAAGCGCAGGATTGCGTTTCTCATCTCGGGTTTCTCCTCCCATTGGTGATAATGTGCCCGACGTGCCGCAGGTGCCGCCGGAACGGCCGGACGGACGCTTACGCCCGCCGGTTTCGCGACTGATCGAGCAGCACGGCCGCCACGATCAGGATGCCCTTGATGACCTGCTGGTAGTAGGATTCCACCCCCATCAGATCGAGACCGTTGTTGACGACGCCGATCAGAAGCGCGCCGATCAGGGTGCCGGTCACGGTGCCGACCCCGCCCAGCAGGCTGGTGCCGCCGATCACGACCGCCGCGATGGCGTCAAGCTCATAGGCGACGCCCGCCTGCGGCAGCGCCGATCCGGTGCGCGCGGCCAGGATCATCCCGGCAAGGCCCGCAAGCCCGCCCGAGATCACGAAGACCGCGATATTGATCCGCGTCACGTTGATGCCCGACACGGTCGCCGCATGCGGGTTGCCGCCCGCGGCATAGACCCGGCGCCCGAACCGCGTGTTGGTCAGGACGTACCACGAGACGAGGAAGACCAGCGCAAAGATGATGACGGGCAGGGGGACGCCTGCGACATCGCCGGTGCCGATCCAGCGAAACGAGTCCGTCAGCGCCGGGATCGGCCGCCCGGTGGTATAGATCAGCGTCAGCCCCCGCGCCGCCGACAGCATGCCAAGCGTCGCCACGAACGCCGGCACCCGGTAGCGTGCGACCAGCACGCCCGAGATGCCGCCTGCCGCCATGCCGACCGCCATGCCGACGGCGATGGCGATCACCGCCGGATAGGGCGTGCCATAGACGCCCTGTGTCGCCGATGTGGTCGCAAACGAGGCCGCGACCGCGCCCGCAAGCGCCACCACCGATCCGACCGACAGGTCGATCCCCCGGGTCAGGATGACAAAGGTCATGCCGATGGCGAGGATGCCGTTGATCGAGGTCTGGCGCAGGACGTTGACGATGTTGCGCGGCGTCAGGAAGTATTCGTTCGCAAAGGTCAGCAGAACGCACAGGATAAGCAGCGCGATCAGGATCCCGAACCGCTGGATCATCACCGAGGTGTTGGTCCATCCGGCGCGCGCCGCGGACACGGTCTGCCCGTCATCAGCCTTGTCGGCATTGGTGGTGTGATTGGTCATTTGCCCCTCCTCGGGCCAACAGGTCGTGCGGTCTTCATGCCGCAAGGCTGACCAGTTTCCCGGCCGACATCTCTTTGCGGCCGAGCTCTCCTGCAACGCGGCCGTCCTTCATGACGATGACCCGGTCGGCCATCCCCAGCACTTCCTCGTTTTCCGACGAGATCATGATCACGGTTCCGCCTTTTGCGGCGAAGGCCGACATGACCCCATAGATTTCCTTCTTGGCGCCCACGTCGACGCCGCGTGTCGGTTCGTCGAGCAGCAGGATCTTCGGTTCGGTCATGAACCACTTGCCCAGCACGACCTTCTGCTGATTGCCGCCCGACAGGCCCGAAACCTCCAGCCGGTCGCTGGGTGTCTTGACCGAGAACAGATCGATCATCCGCGTGGCCGAGCTCTTTTCCGCCCCCGGCGTCATGCCGAGCAGCGACGACAGTTCGACAAGGCTTGCCATGCACAGGTTGTTGCGCACCGAGGCCTGCAGCACGAGGCCGCTTTCCTTGCGGTCCTCGGTGACGAACGAAATCCCGTAGTGGATCGCCTCTGCGGGGGATCTGGGCGCAATCAGCTTGCCGCCAAGGTGGATAGTCCCCTTTGTGTGACGCGTCATGCCGAAGATGCGTTCGAAGATCTCGGTGCGCCCCGATCCCATCAGCCCGTAAAGCGCCAGGATCTCGCCTGCATGTACCTCGAAGCTGACGTCGCGCACGCCATTGCGGCTGTCGATGCCGGACACGGCAAGCGTCACCTCGTCGCTCGGGTGGTTTTCCTTGACGAATTTCTCGGCCAGCGGGCGGCCGACGATCAGGTGGATCAGATCGTCCTTGGTGACATCGGCAATCCGGCCGTCCTGCACGAAGGCGCCGTCGCGAAACACGGTATAGGCATCGGCGATGTCGAAGATCTCGGTCAGGCGGTGACTGACATAAACGACGCCCTTGCCCTGCGCCTTCAGCCGGCGGATGGCTTCGAAAAGCTGCTCGACCTCGCTTTCGCCAAGCGCCGAGGTCGGTTCGTCCATGATGATGATCTGCGCGTCATAGCTGAGCGCCTTGGCGATCTCGACCAGCTGGATCTTGGCAACGCTCAGGTCCATCATCCGGGTGGTGGGCGGAATGTCGAACCCGAGCTTGTCGAGCAATTCCTGCGCATGGGCGTTCATGGTGGCAAAATCGATTCGCCCGAAGGATCGCAGCGGTTCGCGGCCGAGGAAGATGTTTTCGGCCACCGTCATCGCCGGTACCGGGCTCAATTCCTGCTCGATGATCGAGATCCCGTTGGCCAGCGCCTCGCCGGGCGAGGAGAACGAGACCTCGCGGCCGTCGCGCAGGATCACGCCGCCATCCCGGCTCTGGATGCCCATGACGATGGTCAGAAGGGTGGATTTTCCGGCGCCGTTGCCACCGCAGAGCGCGTGAATCGATCCGGCCTCCAGCCGAAAGCGCCCGTCGCTGAGTGCTGCAACCCCCCCAAAGGACTTTTTAAGTCCTTTCACCTCAAGCAAAACGTCCGCCAACGTGCCCCTCCCCGGATACGATTAGTGCTTCCGCCGTATTGATTATCCAAATGTATATCGTTTAATGACATTTGTCAAATACATGTATTCACCTGTTTTGAGATCTGTCCGCTCGCCGGGCGGTTTTGTCGGGAATCCTGGCGCCGGCCCGTGATGCTGCCGTTGGGTCAAAGACGCGGGGGAGGTCAACGCGAAGCGGCCCTGCCGGGCATCGGCGCGGGTGCGGAACCGATGCGCGAATCGACGGCGAACATCGACGGCGAGCGCGGCGTTTCGAGCCACCGTGCTTGCGCGCATTCCGCTCGCCCTGGCCCTCCACCTGTATCCCGGTGCTGTCGATGGGGGGTGCAGGGGCCGCTGCGATCCGACACTTCCAGGCGACCGCAGAAGGCAAGACGTTGCGTTACAGCCAATACTGTTTGAACCGATTCAGACACATGAATAGACCCTTCGGCAACCGCCGCTTCGAAAGCGATCGGAGCGCCCTTTTCCGGCAACGCCGGAGCCGTCGATCAGGCAGATATTCGGTCAGAATTAAAATCTGCGGACGCTAACACTGATCAGCCTCAGGCCTGTCGCGGTGCAGCATAATTGAATGCGACGACTCACCGGGTCGAGCAATCACGCTGCACTAAAGGAATAAAAGAATGCCAATTTTCCGACGAAGAAGCCTTGCGGCTGCGGTTGTCCTATTCGTGCTGCCTGCGGCAGCGAATGCGGCGACTGTCACGTTCGACAGAGATCTGTATGCCGGTCAGTTTGTAAGCGAGGGCAGCCTTCTTTATCCCGATGCGTCCATCGAATACCGATATACCGCGCTGGAAGATCTTGTCATATCGTCGTTCGCGCTGTCGGCCACGGGAAACAGCTCTGGTCTCGATGTGAACGAAATCCGGTTCGGCTTTTCCTTGCCCGGGACGGATAAGTTCACGACATCAATGGTTTCGGGGGCGTCGTCCTTCGGCGGCGCATTCCTTCCCGGCCGGTCGCTCACGGCTGGCGATGTGTTTTCCGTTTTCTTCGACGACGGAATCACGAATCCGGTTGCCGTGACCTTGTCATTCCAGCCTGCGGCGGCACCGGCTCCAATTCCGGTTCCGGCCTCTGCTGTGCTGCTTGGATCGACAATCCTCGGGTTTGGCGCCTTTGCTTCGCGCAAGCGGAGGAAACAGCGCCGGAGCATCCCGGCCTGAGACATTGTTGATGCCGGGCGCCGGGAAACCGGCGTCCGGTCCAAGGGCAGCGCCTCTTTCCGACGTCGGTCGGTTATGATGATGCGAACGTTCTCTTTTGTGGACCTTTGCAATCCCACCGTTGCAATTGGATCTCTTCTGGGGGCGGTCGCATCTTCAAAGCCAACTCACCCCCCGAATAAAGCCAATCCCGTGGTGCCGAGCCAGTCCGGCGCCGCGGCTCAGTCCGCGCGGCTTTTGTCCGGTGCCCGGCTGCGGATCAGCGATTTTACCAGCGGCAGCAGGATCAGCGCCGCGGTCGCGACGACAAAGCCGCAGGCGATGGGACGTTCGAGAAACACCATCGCATCGCCGCGCGAGATCAGCAGGGCACGCCGCAGGTTGGTTTCGATCAGCGGCCCGAGGACAAACCCCAGAAGCAGCAGCGCCGGGCTGAACGAGGCCAGCGTCAGCGCATAGCCGATGGCGCCGATCCCCGCGACCATGGCGATGTCAAAGGTCGCGCCGCGCACCGAATAGACGCCAAGGCAGACAAACACGATGATCGCGGGATAGAGCCAGCGGAACGGAATCCGCAGGATCGACACCCAGACGCCGATCAGCGTCAGGTTGATCAGCAACAGGAAGATGTTGCCGATCCCGAAGCTTGCCACCAGACCCCAGAACATGTCGGGCCGCGATTGCAGCATCATCGGGCCGGGCTGCACCCCGTGGATGACCAGTGCCCCCAGCATCAGCGCCATGATCGGATCGCCCGGAATCCCCAGCGTCAGCGTCGGCACGAAAGCGGTGATCGAGGCCGAGTTGTTGGCCGCTTCCGGCCCCGCGATCCCCTCGATCGCGCCCTTGCCGAACCGCTCGGGCGTGCGCGAGATCCGCCGCTCCAGCGCATAGGCAAGGAACGACGAGATCGTCGATCCGGTGCCGGGCAGCGCCCCGAAGAACCCCCCCAGCGCCGCGCCGCGCGGGATCGCGGCCGTCATGCGGCGGATGTCGTTGCGGGTCGGGACAAGCTGGCGCAGGCTGACCCGCGCGGGTGGGCCGCGGCGTTCGGCGATGGGGATATTGGTGATGACCTCGGCGACGCCAAAGAGGCCCATCGCCAGCGCCACCATGTTGATGCCGTCCATCAGCACCGGCTGCCCGAAGGTCAGGCGTTGCGCGCCCGAGTTCACATCGGTGCCGACGCAGCCGAGGATCAGCCCCACCACCACCATGGCAAAGTTCTTTGCCGGACGCTCCGAGCCGATGGTCGAGGCCGCGACCAGCCCCATGATCATCATCGCGGCATATTCCGCCGCCCCGAACAGGGTCGCCATCCCGGCCAGCCATCCGGCCAGCACGACGAGCACGACAATGCCCAGCATGGAGCCTGTGAAGGACGAGATCATCGAGGTGAACAGCGCAACCCCGGCGCGGCCCTGCTGTGCCAGCGGATAGCCGTCGAGTGTGGTGACGGCCGATTGCGGCGTACCGGGCAGCCGCAGCAGGATCGAGGCCACGGCGCCGCCATACTGTGCGCCGTAATACACCCCGGCCAGCATCACCAACGCCGCCTCGGACGAGATGTAATAGGTGATCGGCAACAGCAGCGTGATCGCCGCCATCGCACCGATGCCGGGCAGCACGCCGACAAACGTGCCAAGCAGCGCGCCAAACAGGCTGTAGATCAGGATCGACGGCTGCAACGCCACCGACAGCCCATGCGCCAGCCCCTCGATCGTCGTCATGTCATCGGCTCCACGGCCAGACCGGGATGGTCATCTTCAGCGCCAGGATGAAAATCGCCCAGGTCAGCAAGGTGACCGCAAGCGCCAGGATCAGACGCCATGCGATGCCCTTGCCCGGGGCAACGGAACTGGCGACCAGCGCGCAGATCGCCGTCGTCGCGACAAGGCCGATCCGGTTCATCAGCACCGCGAACAGCAGCAGGGCTGCGACGATGCCCAGCATCTCGCGCCAGGCAAAGGGGCGGCGGTCGCCCTTTCGCCAGTACGCCGGGACGGCAATGAACCCGCCAAGGATCGCCAGAATGACCCCGAGCGAGACCGGAAAGAACCCCGGTCCCATGCGGCGCAGGCTGCCGATGTCATAGTGCAGGGCCGCATAGCCCGCCACGACAAGGCCGAATGCCGCCAGCAACCCGCCCCACAGGATGTCGAGGTAATCGCGCTGCATCCGCCTGATCGCCGTCCCTGCCGTTTCGCGCCGCTCAGTTCTGCGCTTCGGTCTTGTCGATCACGGCGCCCCAAAGCGCGGTGTCGGTCTCGATCCGTGCGGCCAGATCCTCGGGCGTTCCACCGGCGGTCTTCCAGCCCATCGCCAGCAGCTTGCCCTGCAGATCCTCGTTCTCGAGGATCGCATCGATCTCGGTGTTCAGCCGGGCGATGATTGCGGGGTCGGTGCCGGCGGGGGCGATGAAGGCATTCCACAGCTCGGCGCGGAAATCGTCGGGCAGGCCCGCCTTGCCGGCCAGCACCGGAACGTCGGGGACCAGAGGGAACACTTCGGACGAGGTGATGCCGAGCATCTTCATGGTGCCCGCCTCGACATGCGGCACGGCGGCGGAAGGTGCCATGAAGCCTGAATCGATCTCGCCCGACAGGATCGAGGTCGTGACCTCGGCATAGCTCTGGAACGGGATGTGGAACAGCACGATCCCGGCGTCCGAGGCGAACAGCTCGGCCGTCAGATGCGCGCCCGATCCCTTGCCGACCGAGCCATAGCTGATTTCGTCGGGCCGGGCCTTGGCATCGGCAACGAAGGCGTCGACGTCATCGGCGGGAAAATCGGCGGCGACGGCCAGAACCAGCGGGCTCGTCGCGATCAGGGTGATCGGCGCCACATCGGTTGCCGGATCATAGCCGAGATCGGGGATCAGCCGCTGCGCGGTGGTCAGCGGCCCGTTGATCGTGACGCCAAAGCTGTAGCCATCGGGTTTCTGCGCCAGCATCTGCTGCACGCCAATGACACCGCCGGCGCCGGGCTTGTTTTCGATCACGACCGGCTGGCCAAGGCTTTCGGCCAGCGGCTCGGCGATCAGCCGGGCGATGGTGTCGGGCGAGGAGCCCGCCGGAAAACCGACATAGACATGGAGCGGCGCCGAGGGCCAGTCCTGCGCCATCGCAGGCGCGGCGGCTGCGGCGATCCCGAAGGCTGCGATCATCAGACTGCGGCGGCTGATCGTGGTAAGCATGGCGTCTTCTCCCTCCTGCGAAGCCGGTCTGGTCTGGCCCGGCATTATTGTGCCGCGTCAATGCCACCGGTTTCGGCAAAGGTCCATGCGACCTGTCCGGTCCTTTTGGTCAAATTCGGGGATTCAGGCCACCACAGGGGTGCCCCGTCCCGGCGGTGGCGGCGATCCGGGGGCCTAGGCGCCCTGAGCCGCAGCCGCCATCGCCCCATCCCGCGCGTCGCCCGATATCGCCTGGATCAGGTTGTCCTCGGTCACCTCGTCCGAGGTGAAGGTGCGGATCATCTCGCCGTGGTACATGGCGATGATCCGGTCGCTGACATGCAGGACCTCGGGCATCTCCGAGCTGATCACGATCACCGCATAGCCATGGGCGGCGAGGTCGCGGATCAGGTTGTGGATCTCGGATTTCGACCCGACGTCGATGCCGCGCGTCGGTTCGTCGACGATCAGGACGGTCGGATGCATCGACAGCCACTTGCCGATGACGATCTTCTGCTGGTTGCCGCCCGACAGGTTTCCGACGATCTGCCGCCAGCTTGGCGTGCGGATGTCGAGCCGGTCGCGGTACTGATCGAAGATCGCCACCTCGGCGCCTTCGGCGACGAAAGGTCCGGCAGTCAGGTCGTCGATCTGCGGCAGGGTCATGTTGTCCCGGCAGTTCATGCCCAACACCAGGCCTTGGGTCTTGCGATCCTCGGGCACCAGCGAAATGCCGTGGGCGATGGCATCGGCGGGGGAATGGATGCGCACCTTCTTGCCGTCGAGCAGGATCGTGCCGGCAGAGGGCTCTCTCAGCCCGAACAGGGTTTCGGCAATCTCGGTGCGGCCGGCGCCGACCAGACCGTAAAAGCCCACGACCTCGCCCCGGCGCACCTCGAAACTGACATCGCGATAGAAATGCCCGCAGGACAGGCCGCGCACTTCGAGTGCCACGTCGCCCAGTTCGGAATGCCGGTCGTTGCGGGTAAGGTCGAGCGAGCGCCCGATCATCAGTTGCGTGATCTCGTCCTGATCGGTCTCGGCGGTGACAAGGGTGCCGCGGTACTGGCCGTCGCGCAGCACGCTGATCCGGTCGGTCATCTTGAAGATCTCTTCCATCCGGTGCGAGATATAGACGACCCCGACACCGTTTGCGGTCAGATCCGCGATGACATCGAACAGCACCACCTTTTCGGCATCGGTCAGCGAGGCGGTCGGTTCGTCGAAGATGACGGCCTTTGCCTTCTGGGTCAGGGCGCGGGCGATTTCGACCATCTGCTGATTGGCGATGGACAACTCGCCCACCCGGGTCCTGGCGTCGAAGCCGACGTTGAGCTTGCCGAGGATCTCGTTGGTGCGGGCATAAAGCGTCGCCCAGTCGACCCGGCCGAAGGATTTTCGCGGCAGCTCGCCCAGATAGATGTTTTCGGCAACCGACAGTTCCTCGGCGAGGCTTAGCTCCTGATGGATGAACACGATGCCCTTGGCCTTGGATTCGAGCGGCGTGGCCATGACGACGGGTTTCTCGTCGACAAAGATCCGGCCCTCGTTCGGCTGATAGATGCCGCCGATCACCTTCATCAGCGTCGACTTGCCGGCGCCATTCTCGCCCATCAGCGCATGAACCTCGCCCGGCAGCACGCTGAAGGACACGCCGTCGAGCGCGCGGACACCGGGGAAGGTCTTGACGATGTTTTCAAGCCGGAGGACGGGGGGTTTCTCGGTCATACTCTCAGTGCCTCCTTGCCCTTGATGTTCAACTGCCGGTCGAGGAACAGCACCGCGATCAGGATCAGGCCGATCACCAGATTGACGGTCTCGGTGCCCGCCCCGATGTGGCCAAGGCCCTTGCGCAGCAACTGGATTGCCACGACCCCGCCGAAGGTGGCGAGGATCGACCCCGACCCGCCGCTCAGCTTGGTGCCGCCAAGCACCACCGCCGTGATCGCCCAAAGCTCGTAAAGCTGCCCGTCATTGGGGTTCACCGACCCGCTTTCGGAATAGAACACGACGGCGGACAGCGCGGCCAGAAAGCCGATGATCATGAAGTTGATCATCATGTGTGGCCCGACCCGGATGCCCGCGTTGATCGCCGCCTCGCGGTTGTCGCCGATGGCAAAGGCATTCCGGCCATGCACCGTGCGGTTCATCAGATACCACAGCGCCGCCGTCACCACGATCAGGAACCATGTCGGCGTGTGCAGCCCGAAGAACTGCGCCTCGGCGAAATCGACAAGCGTCCAGTTCAGATGCGAGGTCGGCTGTTCGCCGTTGTACATGAAGACCAGCCCACGATAGCCGAGCATCGAGCCAAGCGTGACGATGAAGGCGTCGACCCCGGTCTTCCACACGATCAGCCCGTTCAGCGCGCCCAGCAGGATGCCGGTCAGCAAGGCGAGCGCCCAGGCGACCGGGATCACCCAGTTGCCAAGCCCCGCGAAGATCGGCCAGCTCATCGAGTCGAGCAGCACGATACCGCAGAGCGCGAACGTGGCGCCGACGCTCAGGTCGATATTGCCGTTGATCATGATGATCGTCATGCCGATGGCGACGATCCCGATCGGCGCCGATTGCTTGAACAGCAACAGCATGTTGTCGAAATCCATGAAGGCCTTGTCCGACAGCGACAGGAATTCGCCCGCGACCGAAAAGAAGATCAGTTCCAGGACGATAAAGCCCCAGATCGCGCCGCCCTTGAGGAATTTGCTCAGTGTTCCGGGTGCCATGGGTGCCTCCTGCTTCACGCGATGGCCGACAACAGCCGGCCCCGCTTGGCCGCGATGTCGAGCCATACGGCAAGGATGATGATGATCCAGGTGACGACGTACTGGACATAGAATTGCAGACCGACCAGAAGCAGCCCGTTCTGGATGAAGCCGAGGATCAGCACGCCGATCACAGTCTTGAAGATCGTGCCCGATCCGCCCATCAGCGAGGCGCCGCCAAGGATGATCGCCGCCAGAACCTCGAGCTCCAGCCCCTGTCCGACGGTGTTCTGGCTGCCAAGCGAGCGGCTGGCCTGCATAAGCCCGGCGGTGGCCACGCAGAGCGACGACATCAGATAGCAGAAAAACACCACCCGCGCCCGCCGGATGCCCGAGAACGTGGCCGCAACGCCATTGCCGCCGACGGCATAGACCTTGCGCCCGAACGGGGTCTTGGCCAGCACCGTGCCGAGGATCGCGGCCAGCAGCGCGAAGATCAGGATCGGGACCGGGATGCCAAGGATCGTTCCCTGACCGAAGACGCCGAACCAGGTGCCCTCCTTGTCGGCGATGTCCATGTTCTTGCCGCCCGAATAGGTCAGCGTCAGGCCGTGGATCGCAGACAACATGCCAAGGGTGACGATCAGCGAATTGAGCTTGAGATAGCCCACCAGAAACCCGTTGAAGGCACCTAGCGCCAGCGTCATCGCGAACATCGCCGGAATGGCCAGCCCCGGCCCGATCGCGTCATGCAGATCGAGCACGACAATGGCCGAGAACGACATCATGGAGCCGACCGACAGGTCGAGATTGCCGCTGATGACGACAAAGGTCACGCCAAGCGCCATGACCCCGAGGATCGCCGAGGACCGGATGACGCCCATGATATTGTCGGGGGCGAGAAAGCGGTTATTGGCAAGCGTGAAGCCAATGATGAACAGCACGAAGGCGATCAGAATGCCTTGTCGTGCCAGAAACCGGCCGATCTGTTCCTTGCTCATGCCTGTCGCCTCCTCCTCCTGCCTCGGTCCGCTGGTGCGGCCGGGCCTGTCCCCTGGGGCATCCGTCATCGTTTCCTCCCGACCCTGGCGGTTCTTGCAACCGGGCAGGGATCAAACCAGTGTCATCCCGCCGTCGATCATCACGATCTGTCCGGTCATGTAGTCGCTGTCCGGCGAGGCAAGGAACGTCGTCGTTCCGGTGATGTCCTGCGGTTTCGCGACCCGTCCCTTCAGGATCTCGGCGGAGAACTCCTCCATCGCCTGACCCGGACGCGCGGCGGCGCCGATGGCCATCAGATCCTGATCGACCTGTTCCCACATTTCGGTCGCCACGACGCCGGGGGCAAAGCCCGTCACCGTGATGTTGTGCTTGGCCAGATCGCGCGCGCCCGACTGGGTCAGCGACACGACGGCCCATTTCGAGGCGCAGTAGGGCGCCACATTGTCGAAGCCCTGACGGCTGGCAATCGAGGCGGTGTTGATGATCTTGCCGCCGGTGCCCTGCGCGATCATCTGGCGGGCTGCCTCCTGCATCCCGATCATGCAACCCAGCCCGTTGATCCCCATGATGAAATTCCAGTTGTCCTCGGTCACGTCCAGAAAGTTCATCGGCCGGTTGACGCCGGCATTGTTGAACTTGACGTCGAGCTTGCCGAAGGTCTCGACCGCGTGGGCCACCATGGCGCGCACCTGATCGCGGCTGCGCACGTCGACAGCGGCATGTGTTACCCGCGCGCCCGTGGCCCGTGCCGTGGCGGCGTTGTCATCGGCGACGGCGGCAACCTTGTCGCCGTTGATGTCGGCAAAGCAGACGTCGGCACCCTCGGCCAGCAGCGCCTCGCCAATCGCGCGCCCGATACCTTGTGCTGCCCCTGTCACGATGCAGGAGCGACCAGAGACACGGCCCATGGCATCTCTCCCCGTTTTTGTCGTTTTGAAGAAATTGCGCGCGAGGTGCCGCAACACCCCGCGCGCCCGAGGGGATCCTAGAACACCGGCTTGGTGAAGTCGGCCATATTGTCCTGTGTGATCTTCGGCGTGTCGAAATAGTTCAGGAACGGCACGTCCTTGCCGTCCAGAATATCGGTCGCGGTCTTCAGCGCGGCCTCGGCATCGTCGACGGGGGATTGATAGATCGAGCCCCAGTAGTCGCCGTTCTCCATCGCCTCGTAGCCGACGGCAAAGTTGGTGGCGCCGACAAAGATGATGCCTTCGCGCCCGGCGGCCTTGGCGGCGTTCAGCGCGCCGACCCCCATGTTGTCGTCACCGGCATAGACGCCGTCGATGTCGTCGTATTTCACCAGGAAGGCTTCCATCACCTTCTGCGACTTCTCGCGGTTCCAGTCGCCCGGCTGGGTCTCCAGCATCGTGACGTTCGGGCAGACCTCGGGCAGACGGTCGTCAAAGCCCTGCTGACGTTCGATGGCGGTGGTATAGCCGGGCTGCCCCGAGATCTGGACGATGTTCGCCTCGTTCTCGATGCCCATCTGCTTGAACTTGTCGCACATGATCTCGGCCGAACGTGCGCCCTGGGTCACATTGTCGGGGCCCGAGAAGGACGCGACGAAATCGAACCCCGGCTCGGCGATGTTCGAATTGGTGACGATCACCGGGATGCCGGCCTTGTGGGCCTTGCGGACAGCCGGGATCACCGCCTCGCCGTTGGTCGGCCAGATGATGATGGCGTCGACCCCTTGCTGGATCAGGTCCTCCATCTGAGCGATCTGGCGGGCGACGTCGCCGCCGGCATCGAGCACGACGGCCTCGACATTCGGATTTGCCTCGGCTGCGGCGACAAAGGCCTTTTCATAGGTGGTCTGATAGCTGTCGACGCCCACGTTGTTCTGGGTGATGCCGATCTTGTAGGTCTCGGCCGCGGCCGCGCCGGCGATCGTCAGTGCGGTCGCGGCGGTGGTCGCAGCGAGTACGTTGCGAAGGTTCATTCGGTTCTCCTCCCGGGTCTTGCCGGTGTTCCAGTCCAGATCCTTGCTGGCCCCTCCCTGGGGTGGCCATGCGCTCATCCGACGATGCGGACGAATGCGTCAAGGATGCCGATTCTTGCCCATTCGGAATGCACGAAAAAAATCCAGTATGGATAAATTTTGATCCGATCCGGATAAATTCCCTGTACGTTTGTGGGGACATCTTGAGCATCTTTCGGGGGAGCGGCGCAATGTCCGGCACGAAAAAATCCAGAACGGAAACTTCGGCGGGACGACCGCCGCACAGCGAGAGAGGGGCGCAGGATCGACGAATGAACGTGTTGGGATCGCATACGCAGGCCCCGTTGGCCCCGCCGCAGGCGAATGCCGAGATTCTCCAGACCATATCCTTTCTGGAGAAATTCGGCGACGAGCTTGAGGGGACGATCGACCTGATGACGCCCAATCCGGTCATCCGGATGGCCCTGCACCTGGTGCGCGGGCATCTCGAGGGCAAGGTCGTGACGCCGACCTCGCTGATCGCGGCAAGCCACGTGCCCTATGCCAGCGGCAACCGGCGGCTGAAGGAAATGATGGATGCGGGGCTCGTCGAACAACGCCCGCGCACCAAGACCGGCAAGACCTTTTCGCTGCATCCCAGCCAGGCGCTGCTGGATCAATGGATGCAGCTGTCCGACCGGCTGCGCCGTCTGGCCGAAACCCAGTTCGGCCGCGGCCAGTCGGCCGCCGGGCAGGATTACTATTTCGGCGGCTCCTACATGACGGCGCAGTCGATCCCGCCGCTGCAGGTGCTGCCGCAGCCGCTGACCGTGCAGGGCGGGATCCGGGTTCTGGTGCATGGCGATCCGACCTTCATGGTCATGGACACGCTCAAGCGGCAGTTCGAACAGGTCATCGGCGCCCAGATCCATCAGCGCGCCTTTTCCATCGACCGGCTGCGCGACGAGGCGATCCGCAACGCCGAGCGTCCGGCCAGCCGCTATGACATCGTGGCGCTCGATCTGCCCTGGGTGGGCGAATTCGCCGAACGCGGCGTGCTGATGCCGCTCGACGAGGCGATGGATGTCGCCCGCCTCGATCCGGCGGATTTTCACACCGCCGGCTGGAAGGCGGCGCATTGGGGCGGCCGGCCCTATGGCGTGCCGGCACAGACGACGCCCGAGCTGCTGTTCTATCGCAAGGATCTGTTTGCCGAGGCCGGGCTGGAACCCCCCGCGACGACCGACGCGCTGCTGCAGGCCGCCCGAACCTTCTATGAGCCCAACCGGGGCCGATACGGCATTGCCTGGAATGCGGCGCGTGGCACGGCACTGGGCCATACCGTCCTGATGACCATGGCCGATTTCGGCCAGCCGGTGCTCGATCTTCCGAAGATCGCCGGGGGATTCGATACCGATCGTCTTGCCGAGGGCGGCTATCGCGCGACCATCGACACCGAAAGGGGCCTCAGAGCCGCCGAATACATGATGGAGCTGCTCAACTATTCGCCGCCCGACATCCTGTCGATGTCCTGGTACGAACGGGTCCGGCCCTATGCCGCGGGCAACGTCGCCATCGCCTATGGCTATACCCTGCTTGCGCCCTATTTCGAGCTGGACCAATCCTCGCCCGCCTGTGGCCAGACCGGTTACCTGCCGCATCCCGCCGGCCCCGATGCCGCACCTCTGGCACCTGTCGGCGGTTATGTCATGGGCATCCCCGCCAATCTGCCGCCAGACCGGGTGCAGGCGGCGGTCGAGGCGCTGCTGGTCTTCACCTCGCCGCAGGCACAGAAACTTTACATCCAGAACGGCAGCCGGACCAACCCGCGGTATTCCGTGGCGGCCGACCCCGATGTCAGCCGCGCCTCGCCGATCTTCGAGGCGGTGGACCAGATGTCCTGGCGCGACGAGCTGCAATTCTGGCCGCGCCCGCCGGTGCCCGAGATCTGCGACATCATCCAGATCTGCGGCGAGGAATTCCACGACATGCTGCGCGGGACCGCGACCCCGAAGCAGGCCCTGCGACGCGCCCAGGACCGGGCCGACAGGCTTATCAAACCCAGACGGTATTCGTGACAATCGAGGAGACAGCCATGGACCCCAATCGCCTTGAGGGCAAAAACATCCTGATCACCGGTGCCGCCCGCGGCATGGGTGCAACCAATGCCGAACATTTTGCCGAACAGGGCGCGAACGTGTGCCTTGGCGATCTCGACCTCGACATGGCGCAAAGCGTCGCCGACGGCATCAACGCGCGCGGCAACGGCAAGGCGATTGCCGTCAAGATGGATGTGACCAGGCGCGAGGATAACGCCGCCGCGGTCGCAGCCACGGTCGACGCCTTCGGCATGATCAACGTCGGCATCTTCAACGCCGGTCTGAACAAGCCGCGGTTTTTCATGGACATCGACGAGCCCAACTGGGACCTGATCATGACCGTCAACACCAAGGCGATGTGGCTTGGCATGCAGGAGGTGGCGCGCCAGATGATCGCGCAGGGCCCGCAGGAGCATGTCTACAAGCTGATCAACGTCGGCTCCATCGCCTCGCGCAAGCCGCTGATCGACGTCACGGTCTATTGCACCTCGAAATACGGCTGCCTTGCGCTGACCCATTGCGGGGCCGTGTCGCTGGCCGAACACAACATCACCGTCAACGGATATGCCCCGGGCGTCGTCGTGACCCCGCTGTGGGAACAGCTCGACAAGGACCTCGTCGACATCGGGTTCAAGGAGCGGAAGGGCCAGGCCTATGAAGACATCGTCAACAGCGAACTGAAGATCAAGCGGGTGTCCTATCCCGACGACATCAAGGGCACGGCGGCTTTCCTCGTCAGCCACGACAGCGACTACATGACCGGCCAGATGCTGCACATCGACGGCGGCTGGTGCATCCAGTAGCCCGCTGAACTTCACAAAACTCAACGCGTAACGGGCGGGGATCCTCCGCCTGAAGGAGGAATCATGTCCCGCGCCCTTACCCCGAACATCCTCAGCCCACAGGACCTCGAACCGCACTGGAACTGGGAGGGGCGGCTGCCCGCCTGGGGCCACTCATCGGTCGATTTCGAACGCCGGATCGACCATGACCGGCTGCGCCGCTATCGGCTGTCGCGCACCCGCAGGGCGCTGCAGGCCAGCGATTGCGGTACGCTGCTGCTTTTTGACGTCAACAACATCCGCTATGTCTCGGCCACCAAGATCGGCGAGTGGGAGCGGGACAAGATGTGCCGCTTCTGCCTGCTGACCGGCGATGATGCGCCCTATGTCTGGGATTTCGGCTCGGCCGCGGTCCACCACCGGAAATTCTCCGACTGGCTGGTCCCCGACCACTGCCGGGCGGGCGTTGTCGGCATGCGCGGCACCATCCCGCCCTCGTTCGGGCTGATGAAGAAATACGCCGAGGAAATCGCCGGCCTGATCCGCGACGCGGGCATGATCGACATGCCGGTCGGCGTCGACTACGCCGAAACCGCGATGTTCCATGCCCTGAAAGAGGCGGGGCTGAATGTCGTCGATGGCCAGCAGATCATGCTGTCGGCCCGCGAGATCAAGAACTGGGACGAGATCCAGTTGCTGACCCAGGCCGCCGCCATGGTCGATGGCGTCTATCACATGATCTATGAAGAGCTGAAGCCGGGCATCCGGGAAAACGACATCGTCGCGCTGTCGAACAAGATGCTTTATGAAATGGGCTCGGACGACGTCGAGGCGATCAACGCGATCTCGGGCGAGCGCTGCAATCCGCATCCGCACAACTTTACCGACCGGTATTTCCGCCCCGGCGATCAGGCGTTCTTCGATATCCTGCAAAGCTATCAGGGCTATCGCACCTGTTACTACCGGACCTTCAACATCGGGCGCGCGACCCCGGTGCAGAACGATGCCTATGTGAAGGCGCGGGAATGGATCGACGCCTCGATCGCGCTGATCCGGCCCGGCGTCACCACCGATGTGGTGGCAAAGGCCTGGCCCAGGGCCGAGGAATTCGGCTTCCCGGACGAACTCAGCGCCTTTGGCCTGCAGTTCGGCCATGGTCTTGGCCTTGCCCTGCACGAACGCCCGATCATCAGCCGCGCCGTCAGCCTGGAAAACCCGATGGAGATCCAGACCGGCATGGTCTTTGCGCTCGAAACCTATTGCCCGGCGGCCGACGGTTATTCCGCCGCGCGGATCGAGGAGGAGGTCGTCGTGACCGACAAGGGCTGCGAGGTGATCTCGCTGTTCCCGGCCGAGGATCTGCCGATCGCCAACCGCTATTGAAACTGCCCTGTCGGGGTATGTCCCCGGCAGGACAGGACACCCGGATCGCAAGAAGAATGGAGGGGGCCTTTGTCCCCCGCAGGAGGACAAGATGGCCAAAGCGCCGAAGCAGAACGCGGAAGACTACCTGCGCATGTATCGCCAGATGGTGCGCATCCGCACCTTCGAGGACAACGCGAACCAGCTTTACCTCTCCGCCAAGATGCCGGGGCTGACCCACATGTATTCGGGCGAGGAGGCCGTGGCGGTCGGGATCTGCGAGGCGCTTCGCGTCACCGACAAGGTCACCTCGACCCACCGCGGCCACGGCCATTGCGTCGCCAAGGGCGCCGATTTCAAGGCGATGTTCTGCGAGTTGCTGGGGAAGGAAGAGGGCTATTGCCGCGGCAAGGGCGGATCGATGCATATCGCCGACCAGTCGAACGGCAACCTTGGCGCCAACGCCATTGTCGGCGGCTCGATGGGGATCGCGACGGGGGCGGCATTTTCGGCCAAGCTGCTCGGCAAGGACGACGTGACGGTCTGCTTTTTCGGCGACGGCGCCACCGCGCAGGGCCTTTGGTACGAGGTCATGAACATGGCAGCCCTCTGGAAGCTGCCCGTGATCTATGCCTGCGAGAACAACGGCTATTCCGAATACACCCGCACCGAGGAGATTGCCGCAGGCTCGATCACCGCCCGCGCCGAGGCGTTCGGGATCGAGGCCCATCAGGTCGACGGACAGGACGTTCTGGCCGTGAATGCCCTGACCGACGGTCTGGTTGCGCGCGCCCGCAAGGGCGAGGGGCCGTTCTTCATCGAACTCAAGACCTATCGCTATCACGGGCACCATGTCGGCGACATCAACCGGGAATACTACCGCTCGAAGGACGAGGAAAAGGACTGGAAGGAAAACCGCGACCCGATCGTGCGGTTCCGCGGCTGGCTGGTCAGCGAAGGCGTCGCCTCCGAGGACGAGATCGAGGCGATGAACGCCGAGATCAAGGAGGATGCCTCTGCCGCCGTCCAATACGCGCTCGCCGCGAAATACCCCGATGTCAGCGAGGTCGACATGCACGTGTTCACCGATGTCGAACACGCGCTGGCCTGAGGAGAATGACCATGAGAGAGATCACCCTGTCGCAGGCCGTGAACGAGGCGCTGGCCGAGGAAATGCGCCGCGACGAGACCGTGTTCATCATCGGCGAGGACGTGGCCGAGGCCGGCACGCCCTTCAAGGTATTGAGCGGTCTGGTCGAGGAATTCGGCACAAGCCGCGTCGTCGATACCCCGATTGCCGAACCGGGCTTCATGGGCATCGCGGTCGGTGCCGCGATGACCGGCACGCGCCCGGTCGTCGACCTGATGTTCGGCGATTTCATCTATCTGGTGATGGACCAGCTCTGCAATCAGGCGGCCAAGACGCATTACATGTCGGGCGGCAAGCTGAGCGTGCCGCTGGTGCTGCGCACCAACCTTGGCGCCACCCGGCGGTCGGCCGCCCAGCACAGTCAAAGCCTGCACGCGCTGGTGGCCCATATCCCGGGGCTGAAGGTTGCGCTGCCATCCTCGGCCTATGAGGCCAAGGGGCTGATGAAGACCGCGATCCGCGACAACAACCCGGTCGTGATCTTCGAAGACAAGCTGATGTATCAGGACAAGGCCCCGGTGCCGGAAGAGGAATACCTGATCCCCTTCGGCGTCGCGAATGTGCTGCGCGAGGGGGCTGACATCACGCTGATCGGCACCTCCTCGATGGTGCAGGTCTGCGCGAAGGCCGCCGATATTCTGGCCGCCGAGGGCATCTCGGCCGAGGTCATCGACCCGCGCACCATCGTTCCGCTCGACGAGGCGGCGCTGCTTGCCTCGGCGCGCAAGACAAGCCGGGTGATCGTGGTGGACGAGGGTCATCAAAGCTTTGGCGTGACCGCCGAGATCGCGAGCCGGATCAACGAGAAGGCGTTCTATCACCTCGACGCGCCGGTGCTGCGCATGGGCGCGATGGATGTGCCGGTGCCGTTCAGCCCGGCACTCGAGGACATCACGGTGCCGACGCCCGAGGGGGTCGCAGAGAACGCGCGCAAGCTGGTGCGCGGGGAGCTGATCCATGCCGCGTGACGTCATCATGCCGGCGCTTGGAATGGCGCAGGACACCGGCCTGATCGTCGCCTGGCACAAGGCGCCGGGCGACGCGGTGGCCGAGGGCGACGTGTTGTTCGAGGTCGAGACCGACAAGGCGACGATGGAGGTCGCGGCCGAGGCCAATGGCTATCTGACCGATGTCGCCTCGTCCGCGGGCGAGGATGTTCCGGTCGGTCAGGTGATCGCCCGGATCTCGGCGACGCCCGAGGACAGCGGGACGGCCGCGGCGCCCGCGGCTGCCGAACCGGACGCGGATCTGCCGGAGGGGCAGGGGGTCATCATGCCGACGCTCGGCATGGCACAGGACAGCGGGCTGATCGTTGCCTGGCACAAGGCGCCGGGGGATGCGGTCGCGGCCGATGACGTGCTGTTCGAGGTCGAGACCGACAAGAGCACGGTCGAGGTCGCAGCCGGGGTCGACGGCTTTGTCGCCGCCCTGCTGGCTGAGGCCGGCGAAGACATCCCTGTCGGCGAGACCATTGCGATCATCGCGGAAAAAGCGCCCGCTTCGCCAATTGCCCGCCGCTTTGCCCGCTCTGCCGCGCCTGAGACAACTCCGGTCGCGCCGGCCGAGGCCCCGCCGAAACCCCCGGTCGCCGAGCCGCCCGTGGCCCGGCCCGCCACAGCGCCCCGCGACGACGGCCGCATCCTTGCCTCGCCCAAGGCGCGGCGGCTGGCGCTGGAACAGGGGCTCGACCTCGCGCGGCTGGTTGCCGCGGGCCATCCGCAGCCCTTCCATGTCAAGGATCTGGAGGTGCTGCGCGCGCTTCCGGTCGAGGCGGCACAGACACAGACACCGGCGCAGGCGGCCGCGCGGCGCCTGACGGCCGAGATCCCGTCCGAAGGCTTCACGGACTTCGCCGGCTGGGCGGCCGGGCAGGCCGGGCTTAAGGACGAAGCCGCGCTGCTGGCCGGACTTGCCGGGGCGAGCCTGTCCCGCGACGGGGCCATTGTCGCCGTCGAGGCATTCGGCCGGATCCTCAGCTTTGCGGTGCCCGCGGGCGGCTTTGGCGCCGTCACCCCGGCCGATCCTGACGCTGCCCCCGATCTGCACCTGCGCGACCTTCGGTTCAGCCGGATCGGCAGCGTGCATCTGGGCGCCGAGCCATGCCCCGTTCTGACCCTCGTTCGCGCGGGCGCGGGCCTGTCGCTGACCCTCGAATGCGCCAGCCACCATCTGACACCGGCAGAGGCCTTGTCCCTGCTGTCTGAATTCGCGGGCCGGATGGAGCAGCCGCTCCGCCACCTGCTCTGACCCCTGGAGGCCCGAATGGACTTTACCGATCTCTACATCAACGGCGAATGGCGCAACGGCGCCAATGGCCAGCGGTTCGACGTGCTGAACCCGGCAACCGAAGCCCCCATCGCCTCGGTCGCCTCGGCCGAGATCGCGGATGCCGATGCCGCCCTCGACGCCGCCGAGGCGGCGATGAAGGACTGGGCCGCCCAGACCCCGCGCCAACGCTCCGAAGTGCTGCGCAAGGCGTGGGAGCTGATGACCGCGCGGCTCGATCACTTCGCCCACCTGATCACGCTCGAAAACGGCAAGGCCGGGGTCGATGCGAAGGGCGAGGCCACCTATGCCGCTGAATTCTTCCGCTGGTTCGCCGAAGAGGCGGTGCGCGCCGACGGGATGGTGACCCATGCGCCGGCGTCGGGTGCCCGGATCCTGGTGCAGCACAAACCGGCCGGCATCGCCGTGCTGGTCACGCCCTGGAACTATCCCGCCGCCATGGGCACGCGCAAGATCGCGCCAGCCCTTGCCGCCGGCTGCGCGGTGATCGTCAAGCCCGCCGCCGAGACGCCGCTGACCATGCTGGCGCTGATGCCGCTGCTGGCGGAGGCGGGCGTGCCACCGGGGCTCGTCAACGTTCTGCCGACCCGCAGCGCCGGTCCGCTTGTCGATCACATGCTGCACGACCCGCGGGTGCGCGTGGTGTCCTTTACCGGATCGACCGCCGTCGGCCGCAAACTGCTGCACGCCGCCGCCGATCAGGTGCTGAAGCCGGCGATGGAGCTTGGCGGCAACGCCCCGCTGATCGTGTTCGAAGACGCCGATCTGGAGGTCGCGGTCGAGGGCGCGATGCTGGCCAAGATGCGCAACCTTGGCGAGGCCTGCACCGCGGCCAACCGGATCTATGTCCATGAGGCGGTGGCAGAGGAATTCACGCGCCGGTTCGCGGATCGCATGGCGGCGCTGAAGGTCGGCGACGGCACCGACCCCTCGGTCGATGTCGGCCCCTTGGTCAACGCCGACACCCGCGACAAGGTTGCGGCCTTTGTCGCGGATGCGGTCAGCCGGGGCGCGAACATCGTCGTCGGGGGCCAAGTGCCGGAGGGAAAGGGATATTTCTATCCGCCGACCGTTCTGACCCATGTGCCCGAAACCGCGGATTGCGTGCATGACGAGATCTTCGGCCCGGTTGCCGCGATCCAGACCTTTGTCGATCAGCAGGACGTCATCGCGCGCGCCAATGACACCGAATACGGGCTTGTGGCCTATGTCTTCAGCCAGGACATGAAGCGCGCGCTGCAGGTCTGCGAACGGCTCGACTATGGGATGGTCGGGCTGAACCGCGGCCTTGTCAGCGACCCGGCGGCGCCCTTCGGCGGCACCAAGCAATCGGGTCTCGGCCGCGAGGGCGGGCACGAGGGGATGCTCGAATTCATGGAAACCCAGTATATTTCGGCCAGCTGGTAAGGGGGCGACAATGTCAGAGGTCATCGCTTCACCCTCGGTCCGCGCGCTTGCCGGCCGCATGGGGGTCGACATCGCACAGCTCGCAAAGGATCTGGACCGCACGACCATCGCCCGCGAGGATCTGGAACGCGGGCCGTCCGCGGCCGCGCCCGCGGGCGACAGATCCTTCTGGGAGGTCGATCACGGGCATTACGGGCCGGTGCGCGAGGAACCGTTGAGCCGTTTCGCGCAGGTGGCGGCGCGGAACCTTGCGGCGGCGCAGGCGCTGATCCCGGCGGTGACGCATCACGACCACGCCGATGTCACCGCGGTCGAGGCGTTTCGGGCCGAGCTGAAGCCCGAGGCGCGGGCGCGCGGCGTCAAGCTGACCGCGCTTGCGTTTCACGTCAAGGCGCTGGCCCGCTCGCTGCGCGATTTTCCACGCTTCAACGCCTCGCTCAGTGCGGATGCCAAGACGCTGATCCTGAAGGACTATGTTCACATCGGGATCGCCGTCGATACGGCGCATGGGCTGATGGTGCCGGTGGTCCGGGATGCCGACCGCAAGGGGCTGTGGCAGATCGCCGCCGAGATCGCCGATCTTGCCGCGCGGGCGCAGGATCGCAAGGTGCGGCCCGAGGAGATGGGTGGCGCCTCGATCACCGTCACGAACCTCGGCGGGATCGGCGGCACCGGGTTCACCCCCATCGTCAACCCGCCCGAGGTTGCCATTCTTGGCATCACCCGCACGGAAGTGCGCCCCATGTGGGATGGCGACGGGTTCAGGCCGGTTGCGATGGTGCCGCTCGATCTGTCCTATGACCACAGGGTCATCAACGGCGCCGAGGCGGCGCGGTTCATGGTCGGCTTCGCCCACTTCCTGGCCGAGCCCCTCCGGATGCTGATCTAGCAGGCGTTGCAGGCCGGCACCGGACTGTGATGCAGCCGCCACCGGACCCCGGCGGCGGCTCGCGTCACGGTTGACATAAGGGCACTTCGGTGAAGTCATCTGGTTGGTGAAAAGGCGCTGATCCTGTCCTCCGACCGGGGTGAACCATCTGGATGTCAGCGCCAGACCGGGGAGGTGCGAGAATGGCTGACAGCGCAAGGTTCGGGATCTGGCGATACTTCTCGGGCCTCGGATTGCTGATCGGGGCGGCGTTCTTTGCCGCCTCGCTGACGCCCTCGCTCATTCCGCGTCCCTATCTGCTGCAGGGCGTGCTGGGGGGCGTCGCCTTTGCGCTCGGCTATGGCATCGGCGTGCTGCTGCTCTGGCTTTGGGAATACCTCGGTCTGCCGATGGCACGGCATCGGTTGCGCCAGCAGGCGACCTGGGTCGCGGCGGCGGCGGCAGGGCTGCTGGTTCTGGTGTTCCTGTGGAAGGCCGCGGGATGGCAGAACTCGATCCGCGAGCTGATGCAGATGCCGCCGCTCGAAACCGGCGATCCGCTGAAGGTGGCCGCGATTGCGGTGCTTGTCGCGATCCTGCTGATCCTGATCGGCCGGCTGTTTCTGGTGCTGGCCCAGATGTTCTACTGGTGGCTCGACCGGTTCGTTCCGCCCCGCATTGCCGGTTTCGTGGGCGCGGTGCTTGCGTTTGTCGTCTTTGCCGGGGTGATCGACGGGGTGTTGCTGCGCGGATTGCTGCGCTCGGCCGATGCCTCGTTCGAGGCGCTCGATGCGCTGATCGACCCGACCATCCCGCGCCCCGAAGACCCCGACATCGCCGGCAGCACCGCCTCGCTGCTCGATTGGGACGATCTTGGCAAGGCCGGACGGGCGTTTGTGACGGGCGGCCCGACGCAGGCCGAAATTGCCGATTTCACCGGCGCCGAGGCGATGGAGCCGATCCGTATCTATGTCGGGCTCAATTCGGCCGACGGCTTTGAGGCGCAGGCCGAACTGGCGCTGGAGGAGATGAAGCGGGTCGGCGCCTTCGAGCGGTCGGTCCTGGTCGTCGCGGTGCCAACCGGCACCGGCTGGATGGACCCCGCGGCGATGGACACGCTCGAATACCTGCACCGCGGCGACGTGGCGACGGTGGCGATCCAGTATTCCTATCTGACCAGCTACATCTCGCTGCTGGTCGAACCGGATTACAGCCTCGACGCCGGGCGGGAGCTGTTTCGGACGGTCTACAACTATTGGCGCACCCTTCCGAAGGACGCGCGCCCGCGCTTCTACCTCTATGGGATCAGCCTTGGCGCCTACAGCTCGCAGCAATCGGTCCAGTTGCACGAGGTGATCGGCGATCCGATCGACGGCGCGCTCTGGGTCGGCCCGCCCTTTGTCAGCCCGGTCTGGCGGTCGCTGACCGACGAACGCAATCCGGGCACGCCGGAATGGCGCCCGAAATTCGAGAATGGAGCCTTCGTGCGGTTCACCAACGCGGGCTCGGCCGCCGATCTCGATCAGGGCGCCTGGGGGCCGCTGCGGATCGTCTATCTGCAACATGCCTCCGATCCGATCGTCTTTTTCGAACCGACGGCGTTCTACAGGGCGCCTGCATGGATGGCAAAGCCGCGGGGCCCGGACGTCTCGGCCGACCTGCGGTGGTATCCTGGCGTCAGTTTCCTGCAACTGCTGCTCGACATGGCGGTCGGGCTGAAGGTGCCGATGGGGCACGGCCACCTCTATTCCTATTCGGATCACATCCGCCCCTGGATCGAGGTCACCCAGCCGACCGGGTGGAGCGAAGCCGACATCGCGCGGCTGGAGGGCGTGTTCGCACAATAGCCGCGCTGCCGGATCGTGGGTCAGCGGCGCGCGGGGCTATCGCTGAAGGATCGCGCCCGCGACCGCGGCGAACAGCGGGCTTTTCGCGGTGCAGAACTCGTCGACAATCGAGTAATGGTTGCGCCCGGGGGCAATGTAGCCCTGGGCCGTCAGCCCCTGTTCGGCGCAGAAGTCCATCAGCATCCGGTGCTGCCACTGAAATCCCGAAATCTCGTCGCCGCCGATGCTGGCGATCAGCCGCTCTGGCGCGCGCTCGAACCGTTCGAGCGGCGAGAGGTGCAGCGCCGTCGCAGGGTCGAGCCCGATCTTCACGTTATAGATCGTCTCGCAAACCGGCTGCAGATCGTAAAGCCCGCTGATCGGAAAGCAGCCCTTGACCAGATCGGGCAGTCCCGCCGCCCCGGTCCAGTCCCTGAACCCGAGGCTCAGCGCCAGATGCCCGCCCGCCGAATGGCCGGCGACCGAGATCCGCGCCGGATCGCCGCCGTGACCCGCGATATTGCGATGGACCCACAGCAGGGCGCGGCTGGCGCTTTCCACGATCTGCTCGATCCCGGCCTCGGGCGTCAGCGGATAGGAGATGGTGACGACCGTGATCCCGGCCTGCACATAGGCCGCGGCCACATGGCTGAGCGAGGCCTTGTCGAGGAACTGGAACCAGCCGCCATGGATGAACACCAAAACCGGCGCCTGCGGAACCGCGCTGGGGAAGATATCCAGCCGTTCGCGCAGATGCGGGCCATAGGGGATGTCGGTCAGGCAGGCCATGTGCTTGCGCACAAAGACGCTGTTGTCGAGCCAGGCCGCGGAATAGCGGTAGTGATCCGGCACGGCGTTCTGGTTGTTGTATTCGAGGATTTCCCCGCTCCAGCGTGACATCGGCGTCTCCCTCAGGACCTAGGCCTTGGCTCCGGCACGGCTGGCCAGATACATTTCGAAATGGCTGCAGATCGCCTGCCCGATCCCGTCGAGATGGGCGCGCAGGATCTCGACCGCCTCTGCCGTCTCGCCGCGCCGGCAGGCGGCCAGAATGGCGCGGTGTTCGTCGTTCGATCCGCGCCCGGTGTCGACCTCGCCCATGTGGATCTGGACATAGCGTTCGGCATGCTTGTGCAGCCCCTGCAGCATCTGCAGCGACAGCTCGCGCCCCGAGGGCGCGTAAAGCGTGCTGTGGATCTGCCAGTTCACCTGACCCAGATCGCGGGTCGGGGCGGTTTCGAACAGCTCGATCAGACGCGCGGCTTCGGTCAGGGCGGCGCCGGTCATCATGGGCACAGCCGCCCGCAGCAGTTCGGTTTCCAGCATGATGCGCAACTGAAAGATCTCGCGGATGCTTTCGGCGCGCAGATCGGTCACGAAGGCGCCGCGGCCGGGGTGGGTCACCACGAACCCCTCGGCCTCCAGCCGCGCCAGCGCCTCGCGCAGCGGGATCTTGCTGATCCCGAAACGTTGCGCCAGCGGGTCCTGACGCAGCGGCATGGTGGGGGGAAGCTCGCCGCTGACGATGGCGTCGCGCAGGATCCCGACGATGGCATCGACCTTCGATTGCGGGCGCTGCGCCTCCCATCGGGCGGCCAGTCTGGCAAAGGGGTCGGGCTGCTGCGGGTCAATCATGGCTCAGGCCCTGTGCCCCTCTTCGATCTGGTCGCGCAGATCGCTGCAAAGCTGCACGAAAACGGGGTCGCGTTCGATCTGCGCCGCGCGCGGCCGGCCGAAGGGCACGGTCACGTCATGGCAGATGGCCGAGGGGCGGCGGCTCATCACCAGAATGCGGTCCGACAGGAACACGGCCTCGCGGATCGAGTGGGTGACAAAGACCGCGGTCTTGTGGAACCTGTCCCAGATCGAGGCCAGCGCCACGTTCATCTCGTCGCGCGAGATCGCGTCGAGCGCGCTGAAGGGTTCGTCCATCAACAGGATGTCGGGGTCGGTGATCAGCGCCCGGCAGATCGCCACCCGCTGCCGCATCCCGCCCGACAGCTCGTCGGGGCGCTTGTCGCGGAAATCCCACAGCCCCACCATCTCGAGCAGTTCGCGCGCCCGTTCGCGATAGGCGCTGGTCCGTCCCTGACGCAGGCGCACCGGGAACAGCACATTGTTCAGCACCGTGAACCACGGCAGCAAGGTGGCGTCCTGAAAGACGTATCCCATGTCCTCGCGCGGGGCGGTGACAGGGCTGCCGGCGATGCGGATCTGGCCGGTGGTCGGCGTTTCCAGCCCGCCGATCATCGACAGAAGCGTGCTTTTCCCGCAGCCGCTGGGGCCGAGGATCGACAGGAACTGCCCCGAGGGGATGGTGAAATCGGCGCTTTCGACCGCGTGCACCTCGGAGCGTCCCGAGCGATAGATCTTGCTGACCCCGTTCAGGGTCAGAAAATCGGCAACCGCGGTCATTCCAGGGTCTCCGGGGCGGCGGCGTTCAGCGCCGCGCAGACCTCGTCGGTGGTTGTGACCCAGCCGAGGAATTTCTCGATGTTATAGCAGGTCGCGTTGAAGATCGTTTCGTCGCCGGCTTGCAGCGTCGCATCGGCCACCATCATGCAGAAGAATTCGTTGTGAAACCCGTCGCGGATGGTCGATTCCACACAGACATTGGTGTTGACCCCGGCGACGATCAGATGGCTGATCCCCCGACCCCGCAGCATCGGTTCGAGCCTTGTGCCGCAAAAGGCACTGTAACGCGACTTGTGGAGCACCACCTCGCCCGGTGCGGGCTGGATCTGGTCGACGAACTGGTAATCCCAACTGCCCTTTGTGATCAGCTTGCCGCGGTAGTCGGGATTGGCGCGCATGAACTTCAGCGGGTTCGATTTGTGCCACACGGGCGAGGTTTCGGGGCCCGCCTCGGCAAGTTCCGGGTCAAAGCCGTTCTGCATGTAGAAGATCGCGATCCCGGCCGCGCGCGCGGCGGCAATCACCCGGGTCACCCGGGCGATCACCGCGTCCGCGCCCTCGACGCCGAACCCCACAAGGTCCAGATAGCCGCCCTTCGACAGATAGGCATGCTGCATGTCGATGACGACAAGCGCTGTCCGGTCGAGATCGCAGCTCAGCGGATCGGGACGGGCGGGAATGGGCAGGGAACGGGTCATGGCAGGGTCCGGGGGTCAGGCGCCGAAGCGGCGGCGCAGATAGATTTCGGCCAGCGCGATCGCGCCATAGAACACGAGGCCAAAGACGCAAAGCACGGTGATGGCGGCAAAGATCAGCTCGGTTTCCGCCTGCGCCGAGGCGAACAGGATCAGATAGCCAAGCCCCGCCTGCGAGGTAATGAACTCGCCCACGATCACGCCGATGATCGAGAATGTCGTGGCGATCTTCATGCCGCTGAAGATATAGGGCAGCGCGAAGGGCAGCCGCACGTCGCGAAACACCTGCCATTCGCTGGCGCGCAGGGCACGGCAAAGCCGCAGCAGCGACTTGTCGACATTGTCGAGCCCGGCGAGCGTCGCGATGACGACCGGGAAAAAGCTGATGAAGACGGCGAAGGACAGCCGCGATTCCGCGCCGATCCCGAGCCAGACGATGAACAGCGGCGCCAGCGCAATCTTCGGGATCAGCTGAAAGAACACCACGTTCGGATAAAGCGCCTCGCGCAGCAGCCGCGAGGAACTCAGCAGACCCGCAATCGCGATGCCGATCACGGTCGAGATGACAAAGGCGATCAGGCTTTCGGTGATGGTCGGGATCGAATGCTTCAGGATCAGGGGCAGGAACAACTGGTCAAGCTTGGCCCAGATCGCGGATGGCGCGGGCAGCAGCACGGGCGGGATCTGCAGGACCCGCACCGTCACCTCCCAGATCAGCAGGGCCGCGCCTGCGGTGCCGGCGGGCAGCAGGACCTTGCGCAGGCCCGCCATGGTGGCCGCCCGGCGCCCCTCGGCCCGCTGTTCGGGGGACACGACACCTGCCCTGGCGGCGGTGATGCTGGCACTGTTTCCCATGGCTTCCTCCCAAACTTCGGGGACAGAGCCGCCGCAGCTGCCCTGTCCCCTTTTCGGATTCACTCCGCGACCGGCCTAGCCGAAATACCTGGCGTAGTCGGCGTTGTTGGCCTTTACCGCATCCCATTCCTCGGCGGTCAGTTTGACGTTGCCGACGAATTCGTTGGTGATCAGCTGGTCGAGCGGCGGCATTTCCGGGTTCTCGACCGTGCCCAGATCCAGCACGCTCTGGATCATGCCGGGGATCTTCGACAGGTCGGAATAGCCGATCGCGTTGTCCATCGCCTCGGGCCAGAGCGTGACAAGCTGGGTGATGCCCTGCGAGATCCTGGCGCTGGTCAGGCCGTTGGCGGTCAGGCCGACCTCGGGGACGATCTTGGCAAACAGCTCGATCGATTCCCCGGGCTTTTTCAGGGTGTAGGCGAAGGAACTCAGCGTGGCGTCGACCACCTTCTGGCACAGCTCCGGGTTGCTTTCATAGACGTCGCGGCGGGTGACGATCTGGGCGGCGTAAAGCTCCAGACCATAGTCGCTCCACAGCATGAAGCGCATGTCGACGCCGGCGGCGGCGATATTGGGGATCGAACTGGTGCCGATTGCGGTGATCGCATCCACCTGCTTGTTCAGCATGGTGCGTTCGATGACCTTGCTGTCGACCTGCACGACGTCGACCTTCGAGGCGTCGATGCCCGCCTTGGCGGCAAAGGCCGGCCAGAACGGCGCCTCGGCCGAGGTCGGCACCATGCCGAGTTTGCGGCCTTCCAGATCCTTCGGCGTCTTGATCGGGCTGTCGGCCAGCGAGGCGATGCCCATGGTGGCGTCGTAATAAAGCGTCGCCAGCACGATCAGGTCCAGTCCGCGCGCCTGTGCCAGCATGGTGCCGCTGGCAAAGACGACGCCGAAATCGAACTGGTTGTTGGCCACCGCCTGAGCCGCCGCGACAGATCCGAAGCCGCGCGACACCTCGATGTCGATGCCGTTGTCGGCATAGATCCCCAGCTCCTTGCCCAGCATCGGCCAATAGTTCGATCCGTTGGCGACCCAGGGCAGGGTCAGCGAGACCTTGGTGGTCCCCTGCGCCCAAAGCGGCCGGGTGGACAGCGACAGCATCGGCACGGCCAGCGCGCCGGTGCCCAGCAGCAACGCCTGGCGCCGCGACAGATTGGAAGTCTTCGAGTCGGTCATCATTGATACCCTGTGGTGTGTCCGAACGAGTGGTTCGCGGTTGTTGTCTCCCCCCGGGGCTCGGGCGGCTCTGTCCTGTCTGGCGCGCGCGATCCTGCAGGGATCCCGGCCAGTTCACCTGTGGTCGTGCAAATCGTATACGTTATACGACCTGTAATCGCGGGCGAAGGATGTCCAGCACCGAAGGGCGCGGCGGCGGGCACAGCGGCAGGGAACCTGCGAAAGCTGTCGCTTTCAGCAGGGTTGCGCGGCCCTTGTCGGGTTCTTGGGCAGGGATGGTCAGCGCGCCGTCGGCTCGGGCTGCCATCCGCCATCCGTCCGGATCAGGATCGGGGTGCGGAAGGCGCCGATGACGGGGCAGGCGGTGGCGTCGGCCCAGGCCTCGCCCTGCAGCATGGCGGCCCCGATGGCCACCGGCTCGATTTCGGCCAGCGCCAGAAGCTTCAGCACCGCGCGGATCGAGGCGCCCGAGGACAACACGTCGTCGATGACAAGCACCCGGCTGTCGCGCAACAGCGGCAGCATGTGCGGATCCATGTAAAGCCGCTTTCCCCCGCCCGGCGTGGTGATCGAGGACAGCGGCAGCGACAGCCGGTCGTCGTACCAGAACTTGCGCGAATAGCCCAAGGCGACCAGCCGCGCATGGCCCAGCCGGCGCGCCACCGCCTCGGCCAGCGTCAGGCCAAGGGTCGGGACGGCCACGACCACGTCGGGATTGAAAGCCGACAATTGCTCGGTCAGCCGATCCGCCAGCAGATCGAGCACCGGGAACGATGCCTGGTTCAGGATCAGCGAGACCACCGCGCGATCCTGTTCGGGCAGCACCCGGATCGGCAACAGGATCTGCCGTTCGCCCAGGGCCACGGCAAAGGTCTCCTGATCGGGCTGAACGCCCGGACGCAGGTCGCTGTGCAGCTCCTGCCAGACATCAAGTCGCATCCACCTGTCTCCTCGGGTTGCCACGGTCCCAGGCCCCACGGGCGCGGGGGCGGGCAAGTCGCCTTTTCGCAAGATCACGAGGCGGTTGTAAATGCGGATCGGGGCGGCCGCGCTGCCGCGTACAGGAATCCCTGCGCCCGCCGAGGCGTCGGCACCACGCCGCCAAACGTCGATGGCGCGCCAAGGCCTGTGTCGCCGGCCACAATCAGCGGGACGTTCGGTGCGCCCCTGGCGGGCTCAACCGTCGCGATCCCCGCCGAACGCCCATGCGCCACTGCCGAGCGCCGGCGAGGCGCGGTCGAGCACCATGGGGCTGCGCGAGAAACCGATCGGCGTGCGCAGGCCCGCGATGCCCTCGGGGGCGATCTGCAGGCTGCGGGCGGCGATCTGCGGGTCCGAAAGCGCCTCGGCCACGGTGTTGATCGGCCCGGCCGGGACGCCCGCGGCCTCGAGCCCCGCGATCAGCGCGGCCCGCGGCAGGGCGGCGGTTGCGGCGGCAATCATCGGGCCGAGGGCTGCGCGGTTCGCCACCCGCGCGGGATTGGTGGCAAAGGCCGGATCCGCGGCCAGACCATCCAGCTGCAGAAATCCGCAGAGCGCCGCGAATTGCCGGTCGTTGCCGCAGGCGATGATAAGGTGGCCGTCGGAGGCGGGAAATACCTGATAGGGCACGATATTCGGATGCGCATTGCCAAGCCGGGTCGGGACGATCCCGCCCAGCAGATAATTCGCCGCCTGATTGGCCAGCACGCCGACCCCGCAATCGAACAGCGCCAGATCGAGATGCTGGCCGCGCCCCGACCGCGCGCGTTCGGCCAGCGCCGCCTGCACCGCGATGACGCCGTAAAGCCCGGTGAAGATGTCGATCCAGGCGACACCGACCTTCTGCGGCTCGCCCGACGGATCGCCGGTCAGGTCCATGATCCCCGACAGGCCCTGAATCAGGAAATCATAGCCGGGCTGGCGCACCCGCGGCCCGGTCTGCCCGAACCCGGTGATGGAGGCATAGACGAGGCCCGGGTTGTCGGCGGCAAGGCTTTCGTAATCGAGGCCATGGCGCGCAAGGCCGCCCACCCTGAAATTCTCGATCACCACGTCGGCCCCGGCGATCAGCGCCTTGAGCCGCGCCAGATCCTCGGGCGCGCGGAAATCGCAGATGACCGAGCTTTTGCCGCGGTTGGCGGCGTGGAAATAGGCCGCGACCCGTTCGGTGCCGCCGCCCGGCAGCGGCCGGTCGATGAAGGGCGGGCCCCAGCGGCGGGTATCGTCGCCCTCGGGCGCCTCGATCTTGATGACCTCGGCGCCAAGATCGGCCAGCGTCTGGCCGATCCAGGGGCCGGCGAGGATGCGGGCAAGCTCGACCACCCGCAGCCCGGCCAGCGGCGCGTCAGAGCTCATGCGAAGGCCGAAAGGCCGGTGATCGCGCGCCCGAGGATCAGCGCGTGCACGTCGTGGGTGCCCTCATAGGTGTTCACGGTCTCAAGGTTCTGGGCATGGCGCATGACGTGGTATTCGATCTGGATGCCGTTGCCGCCGTGCATGTCGCGCGCCGCCCGCGCGATATCGAGAGCCTTGCCGCAGTTGTTGCGCTTGATCAGGCTGATCATCTCGGGCGCAAAGCGGCCGTCGTCGAACAGCCGCCCGACCTGCAGCGCCGCCTGCAGCCCCAGCGCGATCTCGGTCTCCATGTCCGCGAGCTTCTTCTGGTAAAGCTGGGTCGCGGCGAGCGGGCGGTCGAACTGCTTGCGCTCAAGGCCATAGGTCCGCGCGCGGGCAAAGCAATCCTCGGCCGCGCCCATCACCCCCCAGGCAATGCCATAGCGCGCCCGGTTGAGGCAGCCGAACGGCCCGCCCATGCCTTGGGCATCGGGCAGCAGCGCGTCTTCGCCGACCTCGACATCCTCCATCACGACCTGGCCGGTGATCGAGGCGCGCAAGGACAGCTTGCCGCCGATCTTGGGTGCGCTCAGCCCCTTCATGCCCTTGTCCAGCACGAAGCCGCGGATCTTGCCGTCATGGGCGTCGGACTTTGCCCAGACCACGAAGACATCGGCGATCGGCGCGTTCGAGATCCAGGTCTTCGATCCGTTCAGGCGGTATCCGCCCTCGGTCCGGACCGCGCGGGTGCGCATGCCCGCGGGGTCCGATCCGGCATCGGGTTCGGTCAGCCCGAAACAGCCGATCAGCGCCCCGCTGGCAAGGCCCGGCAGGTATTTGCGTTTCTGGTCCTCCGAGCCATAGGCATGGATCGGGTACATCACCAGGCTCGATTGCACCGACATCATCGAGCGATAGCCCGAATCGACCCGCTCGATCTCGCGCGCAACGAGGCCGTAGGAGACATAGGAGGCGCCGACGCCGCCGTATTCCTCGGGCACCGTCACCCCAAGCAGACCGAGCGCGCCCATCTCGCGAAAGATCTCGGGATCGGTCGTCTCGTTCAGATAGGCATTTTCGACCCGCCGCATCAGATTGTCCTGCGCATAGGCATGGGCGGTCTCGCGGATCATCCGCTCTTCTTCCGACAACTGGCTGTCGAGCCGGAACGGGTCCGACCAGTCGAAGGGCTGCCCCTTGGCGGATTTCGATGTCATCCGGTTCTGTCCTCTTGCGATGCGGTGCGGCTGCGCCACTGTCGTATCATTCATATTGCCTTTCAACTTCGACGTAAAATCAGTATCTATCCATGATAACATTCGCGGAGTGCATGAAGTGCGGCAGCGGCGGTTCCTGCCTTCGATCAGTATGCTGCTGGCGTTCGAGGCTGTCGTGCGCAGCGGGTCGGTCACCGCGGCGGCCCACGAGCTGAACCTGACCCAAAGCACGGTCAGCCGGCTGGTGCAGAACCTCGAACAGCAGATCGGCTGTGTGCTGTTTCTGCGCCGGCGCAAGCGGCTGGTCCCGACCGAGGCGGCGCTGGCCTATCGCGACAAGATTGCGCTCGGGCTCGACATGATCCAGCGGGCGGGAATGGGGCTGATCGCCAATCCGGGCGGCGGCACGCTGTCGCTCGCGGTGCTGCCGACCTTTGGCACCCGCTGGCTTGCCCCGCGCCTCAGCGGTTTCTTCGACCGCAACCCGGGCGTGTCGATCAACCTTGCCACCCGGGTCAAGCGGTTCGTCTTTGACGCCGAAGGGTTCGATGCCGCGATCTATTTCGGCGAGGCGGACTGGCCGGGCGCGCGGCATCTGAAACTGTTCGACGAACGCTATACCGCCTGCGCGCCGCGGGCCTTCCTCGACAGCCACCCGATCGTGCGGGCCGAGGATCTGGCGGCCGAGCCGCTGCTGCTGCTGGAAAGCCGGACGACCGCCTGGAACGACTGGTTTCAGGGGCAGGGGGCTGCCGCGCGGCCGATTTCGGGGATGGTGATGGACCAGTTCTCGATGATGATCCAGTCGGCGATCTCGGGGTTCGGCATCGCGCTGCTGCCCGACTATCTGGCCGATCTGGAAACCCGCGAGGACCGGCTGGCCCCGATCCTGACGCCGTCGATCCCCGGCGCCGGGTCCTATTGGCTGGCCTGGCCCGAGCGCAACGACCCGTTGGCACCGCTGGAATGCTTTCGCGACTGGCTGTCGGGCGAATGCCGCGACTTTGCCGCCGAAAGGTCGGGTGAACAGTCGGGCTGAACCGGCCCGCTCAACCGTCGATATCGGCGCCAAGCCGTTGCGAGATGGTCGTCGCGATCCGCTTCAGCGTGGCGACGATCTCGGCCTCGCGCGCGGGGTCGATGTCATCGACCGGCATGCTGACGGCAACGCCCGCAATCGCGGTGTTCGAGGCATTCAGCACCGGCGCGCCGAAACAGATCATGCCCTCGCAAACGCTCTGGTCCTCGCGCGAATAGCCGCGCGCACGCGCCTCGGCGACGAGTTTCAGCAATTGATCGAGCGTGCGGGGCGACCGCGAGGTCATCGGCTCGGGCAGGCCGTCGCGGAACCGCAGCCGGATCTCGGCATCCGCCATGCGGCTCATGAAGGCCTGGCCTGTCGCGGTGAAGGCCATCGGCAGGCGCGATCCGACCTGGAACTCGAACCACGGCGTGCGGCTGGAATTGCGCGCGCCGATATAGACGACATCGTTCCTGTCGGGCACCGACAACGTGATCGTGGCACCCTGCAGCTTGTCGGTATTCTCGTCCCAGATCCGGGCAAATTCGGCGGCGACGTCGCTGCGTCGCGAAAACGCCCGCGCCCATCGCATGACATGGGGGCCGATGGCAAAGGTCTGGTCGGAATTGCGCACCAGAAGCCCCAGCTCGCACAGCGTCGCGCACAGCGAATGCACCGAGCTTTTCGCCAGCTTCATCCGCCGCCCGAGTTCCGAGACGGTCAGGATGTCTGGCGCGTCGGCGACCATGTCAAGGATCGTGCTGCCGCGGGAAAGTGCCGGGACCGCCGGCTTGTCCGTCGTCGTTTCAGCCATCTCTGTCCGCCCGGCGCCTTGTCTGGATCGTGAGTGTATCCCCAAAATCCTCGTTTGACAGGCTCTGCATCTCTGTACCATATTCGGAATCACGAACACCGTTCAGCATATTGAACACAAATCCGGCCGGAAGGTCAAGGGAGGACACCATGATCGAAGGGCTGCAGGATCGATCCCTGTTGCGTGTCGACGCGCATATTGATGGCGACTGGGTCGGCTCGACCCGGCGCACGGCCATCGTCAATCCGGCAACCGGCGCGACCGTGGCCGAGGTCGCCGACCTCGACCGTGCAGCGGCCCGCACCGCGATTGTCGCGGCCCGCGCCGCCCAGCCCGGCTGGGCTGCGAAGACCGCGCTGCAACGCTCCGACATCCTGCGCCGCTGGGCCGCGCTGATGCGCGAGAACGCCGAGGATCTGGCCCGCATCCTGACCGCCGAGATGGGCAAGCCGCTGGCCGAGGCGAAGGGCGAGATCGGCTTTGGCGCGTCCTTCCTCGACTGGTTCGCCGAGGAAGGGCGCCGGATCTATGGCGATACCATTCCCGGCCATCAGCCCGACAAGCGCCTGCTGGTGCTGAAACAGCCGATCGGGGTCGCCGCCTCGATCACGCCGTGGAACTTTCCGAATGCAATGATCGCCCGCAAGGTCGCCCCGGCCCTTGCCGCAGGCTGCACCTTCGTCGCCCGGCCATCCGAGCTGACGCCGTTGTCGGCGCTGGCCATGGCGGAACTCGGCCAGCGCGCCGGCCTGCCGAAAGGCGTGTTCAACGTCGTCACCGCGGCCGATGCGGCGGCAATCGGGCAGGAGTTCTGCGAAAACCCGACCGTGCGCAAACTGAGCTTTACCGGATCGACCCGCGTCGGGCAGATCCTGATGGCGCAGGCAGCAGCCGGCATCAAGAAGCTCAGCCTCGAGCTGGGCGGCAATGCGCCCTTCATCGTCTTTGACGATGCCGACCTCGATGCCGCGGTCGAGGGCGCGCTGATCGCAAAGTTCCGCAATTCGGGCCAGACCTGCGTCTGCGCCAACCGGATCTATGCCCAGGCGGGCATCCACGACGCCTTCACCGAAAAGCTCGCCCAAAGGGTTGCGGCGATGAAGGTCGGCGATGGCGCCACCCCCGGCACCGAGCTTGGCCCCCTGATCGACCTGCGCGCCGTCGAAAAGGTCGAGGCGCATCTGAACGACGCGGTGGGCCTGGGCGCGCGGATCGTGACGGGCGGCAACCGGATCGGCGACGGCACGCTGTTCTTCGAACCGACCGTGCTGACCGGTGTCGTCCCTGCGATGCGGGTCTCGCGCGAGGAAACCTTCGGCCCGCTCGCCGCCGTCATCCGGTTCGAGACCGAGCAGGAGGTCGTGGCACTGGCCAACGACACCGAATTCGGCCTCGCGTCCTATTTCTATTCCAGCAACCTGTCGCGGGTGTTCCGGGTCATGGAGGCGCTGGAATACGGCATGGTCGGGATCAACACCGGCCTCGTCTCGACCGCCGAGGCGCCATTCGGCGGGATCAAGACGAGCGGACTCGGGCGCGAGGGCTCCAAGTACGGGATCGAGGATTACCTCGAAATCAAATACGTCTGCCTGTCGATCTGACGGCGAGGGCCGCCGTCCCTGACCGAGGCGGCGCAAACCCGGACACCGAAGGCGGGGGGGGGCAGATCCGCGGCGCCCCCCCCCGGCGCGGGGCTATTCCAGCGGAAATGTCACGTCGAACCGGCCCGAGACATCGCGGGACTCGCCCGCGTGGTCGGCCTTGGCCTCAAAGGTTCCGGCCAGATGCAACGCGGTGTCGCTCCGGTCGTAGGCGGTCAGCGTCACCTCGGTCCGGCCCTCCTCGCTGGCATCCCAGAAATCCTGATAGGCGTTGAGCAGATAGCGCATCTCGCCCGACGTGGCGATCTTGCCGGTCGGGCCGCGCATCGTGACAAAGCTCAGTTCGACGACATCGCGGGTTGCGGCCAGATCGGTCTCGGCCGGATTTCCCCAAAGGGTCACGCTGTCCATGACACCCGCGGTGGTGTCGACCGACGACTGGCTTTCGCCATTCCCGGAGGTGATGAACCATGTCCGATCCGCCCCGTCCCAGGTCGCCTCGATGGTGCCAAGGGTTTCCGCCGAGGCGGCCGAGAGGCTCAGCGCGCTCAGGCAAAGGGATGCAAGGAAATGTCTCATCTGTGTCTCCAATCGGGATCATGCCTGGTTGAACGGCCGAAAATGCCGGGGCGACGGCCTGAATGACTGTGGCCCATACTGGCCCGATCGCGCCGTTCGTCCAAGGCCCCAGCGTCGCCCCGGCGACCACGATGCGGGCAGGGCGGTCGAGGGCCTGAAGGGCATCGACCTGCGTGTGGGCAAGGGCGAGGGGATCGCGATCTGCGGCGCCTTATCCGGCGCGGGGCTGTTCCCAAGCGCCCTGCCTTGGGTCTAGAGTGCCGGTCAGCCAGACCCGGCCGCGCAGCCCGCAGGAGGTGTCATTGACAGCCCGCTTCAAGGTTCAGCCCGCATGAGCACCGCCGACGCCCCCGTGATCGACATCAAGGCCGCGGTTGCCGACCTGCTCGAAGGGCAGGGTGCAGACCGCCGGATCGTCGCCATCGCCGGGTGTCCGGGATCGGGGAAAAGCACGCTCGCCGACCGGCTCTGCGAGGAGATCAACGCAAGGCTTCCCGGACAATGCGCCGTGCTGGCGATGGACGGGTTTCACTATGACGACATGGTGCTGGTGCCGCGGGGCGACCGGCCGCGCAAGGGTGCGCCGCACACCTTCGACACCGGCGGGCTGCGCAGCATGTTGTGGCGGCTGAAACACGAGGCCGACACCACGGTCGCGGTCCCGGTCTTCGATCGCTCGATCGAGATCGCGCGCGCCGGCGCCCGGCTGATCGAGCCTTCGATGAAGCTGATACTGGTCGAGGGCAACTACCTGCTGCTCGACTGGCCCGACTGGCAGCCGATGGCGGCGTTCTTCGACCGGACGATCTTTCTCGACGTACCCGAGACGGTGCTGAAGGCACGGCTGCGCAAACGCTGGCAAGGGATCGGCCTGCAAGGCGCGGCGCTCGAGGCGCAGCTTGAGGGCAACGATTTTCTCAACATCGACATAGTGCTGCGCGAAAGCCGGCCGGCGGATTTCCGGGTCATGAACGGCTTCGATGCCTGACAGGCCGCGGATCGGCGCCTATCCGGCAGTCAGCACCGCATTCAGATCGACCAGATAGCGTTCGGACAGCGGCAGACTGGCCGCACCGAGCGAGCGTGCATCGGGCCCGATGCTGCCCTCCCGCACCACCGGTTTGACGATGCCGCTGACGTCAAGCTCGCGCAGCGCCGCCGCGGTGCTGGTGACGATCTGCCTGCGCAGGCTTGCGGGCAGCCAGCCGTCGATCAGGATCGCCTCGACATCGACGACCGAGCAGACCGCGGCAATCGCCTGCGCGATGCCCGACGATGCGTCGCGCACCCATGACTCGAGCACCGTCTGGTCGATCGACCAGCTTTCGGGCACCTCCCACAGGCCGCCGGGCGGCTTGCCGGCCGCGGTCAGGGCGGTTTCCAGAACCGAAAGCGAGGCGATATCGACCAGCTGCAGGGCTTTGCCCTCTGCCCCGCGGATCGGCAGCGATCCGATGGCGGCGGCGTTTCCGGTCGTGCCGGTGAACAGCCGGTTGTTCAGTACCAGCCCGCCACCGATGAAATAGCCGATGAAGAAGTGGAAAAAGCTCTCTGGCCGGTCGGCCTTGCCGAACACCAGTTCCGCGCCGCAGGCCGCCGAGGCATCGTTTTGCAGGAAAACCGGGCAGCCCAGCACCGCCTCAAGCTCGGTGCGCAGGTCGCGGGTGCGCCATGCCTCCATCTCGTCGGCGGGTGCCCCGATTGACGCCGCCCAGTCCCACAGCCGAAACGGAATGCCGACGCCAAGCCCCGCGATACGGTCGCGATGCTCGGGCGGGATCAGCCCGCCCAGCGTGTCGAAGGCCTCGGAGGTGAATTTCAGGATGCTGTCGGGGGTCGGAAAGCGATAGGTGCGGTGGACCCGCCCCAGAACCTCGCCGACAAAGTTGATCAGGATCAGATCGACCGAACGCCGCCCGACCTTCAGCCCGAAGAAAAAGGCACCGTCGGGCGACAGATACATCGGGATCGACGGCTGGCCGACCTTACCGCGGATCGGGTCGCCACGGCGCAGAAAGCCGCCCTGTTCCAGCGACCGCATGATGACCGAACTTGCCTGCGCCGACAGCCCGGTGACGCGCGCGATCTCGGACTTTGCCATCGGGCCGTTCCGCCGGAGCGTCGACAGAACCAGACGCTCGTTGTGCGCCCGCATTCCGACCTGATTCGATCCGCGAACGGCATTTGGAGATCTTTGTTCTCCGGCGGTCCCGAGCTCTTCAGCTTCCAACAGACGTACTCCCTTGATTCGGGACGATGCGAAGGCCCGGCGCCCCTGTCAATAATAACTCGCAGTGATTTATTATTGACAGGCGTGGGCCTTTCGTGGCGTCATGCGGGCGAAGGCAGGGCCCGACACGTCGGCCTGCCTTTGGGGCCTGGGAGGGTCCGAAAACAAAATGGGAGGAAGATCTGTGAATTCTACCAAATCCAAGGCCACGATTCTGCTTGGCGCTACGGCAGTCAGCCTGTGCAGCATGGTCGGTGCGGCCAGTGCCCAGGGCACCACCGCCTGCCTGATCACGAAAACCGACACCAACCCGTTCTTCGTGAAGATGAAGGAAGGCGCGAGCGCCGCGGCCAAAGAGGTAGGCATCGAATTGCTGACCTATGCCGGGAAATACGATGGCGATGTCGAGACCCAGGTCGCGGCCGTCGAATCCTGCATGGCGGCCGGCGCCAAGGGCATCCTGATCACCCCGACCGACAGCCGGGCGCTGGTGCCCGTGATCAGCCAGGCGCGCGATGCGGGCGCCCTGGTGATTGCGCTCGACACCCAGTTCGAGCCGGCGGATGCCGCCGACGCGACCTTCGCAACCGACAACTTCAAGGCGGGCGAGCTGATCGGCGAGTGGGCCGCCGCGACACTGGGCGACAAGGCGGCGGATGCGAAGATCGCGCTGCTCGATCTGAACGCGTCCGAGGTCTCGGTCGATTATCAGCGCGATCAGGGCTTTCTGACCGGGTTCGGCATCGACGTGAAGGACCCGACCGACATCGGCGACGAGGATGACCCGCGCATCGTCGGCAACGACGTGACCGACGGCTCGCCCGACGGCGGCCGCACGGCGATGGAGAACCTGCTGCAGGTCAATCAGGACATCAACGTCGTCTACACCATCAACGAACCCGCCGCCGCCGGCGCCTATGAGGCGCTCAAGTCGGTCGGCAAGGGCGAGGGCGTGCTGATCGTGTCGGTCGACGGTGGCTGCCCGGGCGTCAAGGACGTTCAGGCCGGCGTCATCGGTGCGACCTCGATGCAGTTTCCCCTGCTGATGGCATCGAAGGGTGTCGAGGCGATCGCGGCCTTCGCGGAAACCGGTGAAAAGCCGAAGAACACCGAAGGGCTCGATTTCTTCAACACCGGCGTCCAGCTTGTCACCGACCGGCCGGTCGAAGGGCTCCCGTCGATCACCTCCGAAGAGGCCCTTGGAAAATGCTGGGGCTGACGCCCGCGCATTCCTAGCGGCGGCGGCGCCCGGTGCGCCGCCGCTTCCCGCGCCTTCAGCGACGACACGCTTCACGAAATTGCCGCCTTCGGACCATGGAAGGCAGGGGGGGAGGATATGTCAGACACATCAGGGCCGGCCCGCAAGGGTCAGGACTTCGAACATTCACTCGACAAAAGCGACAAGACGGTCGCGGCGTTCAAGGCAAGGCACGACACGTTCGGTGCGAAAGTCCAGCACCTCCTGCACAACAACCCGACGCTGGTGCCGGTGATCGTGCTGGCCGTCAGCCTCGCCGTATTCGGTGTGATCGCGGGAGGCAGGTTCTTCTCGGCGTTCAACCTGAGCCTCATCATCCAGCAGGTGTCGATCATCGGCATGCTGGCGGCCGCGCAATCGCTGATCATCATCACCGCCGGGATCGATCTGAGCGTTGCGGCGATCATGGTGCTGATGTCGGTCATCATGGGCAATCTTGCCGTCTTCATGGGGGTGCCAAGCGGCATCGCGATCCTGGTCGGTTTTGTCGGCGGTGCCGCGGCAGGCTTCTTCAACGGCTTCCTGATCACCAAGATCAAGCTGCCGCCCTTCATCTCGACGCTGGGCACCTGGTCGATCTATTACGCGCTGCTGCTGTGGCTGTCGGGCGCACAATCGATCCGGGGGGCGGATATCGACGCCAATGCGCCGTTCCTGAAGTTCTTCGGCCGGACCTTTGAACTGGTCGGGGCGCGGATCACGCTCGGGTCGGTGCTGATGGTGCTGATCTTCGTCGTGCTGTGGTACATGCTCAACCACACCGCCTGGGGGCGCCATGTCTATGCCGTCGGCGACGACAAGGAGGCGGCCGAGCTTGCCGGCATCCGCACCGACAGAGTGCTTTTGTCGGTCTATGTGGTGGCGGGCCTTGTCTGCGCCATCGCGGGCTGGGCCTCGATCGGGCGGGTCGGGTCGATCTCGCCGCAATCGTTCTACGAGGGCAACCTGCAGTCGATCACGGCCGTGGTGATCGGGGGCATATCGCTGTTCGGCGGACGCGGGTCGATCATGGGGGCGCTGTTCGGCGCGCTGATCGTCGGCGTGTTCCAGTCCGGGCTTCGTATGGCCGGGGTCGACGTGCTGTGGCAGGTCTTCGCCATCGGCTGGCTCATCATTATCGCGGTCGCTGTCGACCAATGGATCAGAAGGGTATCTGCGTGATGTCTGAGGTTACTCCAGTCGTTCAGGGTCGCAATCTCGTGAAGCGCTATGGTCACGTGACCGCGATCGACAATTCCGACTTCGAGCTTCGCCCGGGCGAGATCCTGGCGGTGATCGGCGACAACGGTGCCGGCAAATCCTCGATCGTCAAGGCGATCTGCGGCGCCACCATACCCGACGAGGGCGAGATCCTGATCGAGGGCAAGCCGGTCAGCTTCAAGTCGCCGATCGAGGCGCGGGATATGGGGATCGAGATGGTCTATCAGACCCTCGCCCTGTCGCCGGCGCTGTCGATTGCCGACAACATGTTCATGGGCCGCGAGATCCGGCGAAAGGGCTGGATGGGCGAGTGGCTGCACATGCTCGACAAGAAGGAGATGGAGCGTTTTGCCCGCGACAAGCTGACCGAACTGGGCCTGATGACCGTGCAGTCGATCACCCAGCCGGTCGAAACCCTGTCGGGCGGCCAGCGTCAGGGCGTCGCCGTGGCCCGCGCCGCCGCCTTCGCGACCAAGTTCATCATCATGGACGAGCCGACCGCGGCGCTTGGCGTCAAGGAAAGCCGCCGGGTGCTGGAACTGATCCTCGACGTCAAGTCGCGGGGCATCCCGATCATCCTGATCTCGCACAACATGCCCCATGTCTTCGAGGTCGCCGACCGGATCCACATCCACCGTCTGGGCAAGCGGCTTTGCACCATCAGCCCGGGCGATTTCACCATGTCGGATGCGGTCGCGATGATGACCGGCGCGCTGGAGCCGCCCGAATCCGTGCGCGCCGCCTGACGCAGCAATTGGGGGGGCGGGCGCACATCGCGCCCGCCCTTTCCGCTGGCCGAGACCCCGCGCCCGGTCCATCGTGGCGGCGCAAGAGAGTCGCACACCGCCCGCAGTGGCCCCGCGCCGGACCCGGCCGAACGCGCGCAAAGGAGCACATGATGAAAACCGCAAAGCTGGGCGTGCATCAGTTCGTCTTTACCGATGTCTGGAGCGAACCGAACGCCCGTGCCGCCTGCCGTGCCGCCGCCGACATCGGCTTCGAGCTGTTCGAGGTCGCCCTGCCGCTCGACCCCGGCGATCTTGACGCCGCGATGACGCGCAAGACGGTCGTGACCGAGGCGGGGCTTGGCCTGCGGCTCAGCCTCGTGCTGCAACCCGCGACCGACATCGCCAGCGCCACGCCCGAGATTGCGGCGGCAGGCGAGGCGGCGGTGATCCGGTCGCTCGAACTCGCCGCGGATCTCGACGTGCCGAATGTCAGCGGCGTGACCTATTCCGCCTGCACGCTCTATTCCGCGCCGCCGACCGAGGCGCAGATGCAAAATCTCGCCGCGGCGCTGTCGCGGATCGACGCCCGCGCCGGCGACCTTGGCGTCAGGCTCGGGCTCGAGCCGGTGAACCGGTACGAGACCAGCGTCTTCAACACGCTCGATCAGGCAGGCGACATGATCCGCGGCATCGGCGCGAAGAACCTGTTTCTGCACATGGACACCTGCCACATGAACATCGACGAATTCGATATTCCGGCAGCCATCGCGCGCAACGCCGATCTGCTGGGCTACACGCATCTGGGCGAAAGCCACCATGGCGTCTTCGGCACCGGCACCTTCGATTTCCGCGGCTATTTCCGGGCGCTCGCCTCGGCCGGATATACCGGCGACTTCACGGTCGAGACCTTCTCGCCCGCCGTGCTGACGCCGCAGACCGCCGGTGCGATCCGGCTGTGGCGGCGCACCTGGGAAAGCTCCGAGGCCGCCGCCACTTCCTGCCTCGCCTTCATGCGAACCGAGATCGCGGCAGCCGTGCAAGCCACGCAGGCCATCTGAGGTCCCTGCCCGCCGCAGGCATTGGCCCAGACGGCGGGCAGGGTCCCTACAGCCCCAGATCCAGCAGCGCCTGCCGCATCACGCCCGCATCGGCGTCGATCCCGGTCCAGTATTTCAGGCCGATCACCCCCTGACCGACCAGCATGCCAAGCCCGTCGGCGGTCTTGCAGCCGCGCGCCTGCGCGGCCTTCAGAAACTGCGTCAGCGGCGGGTTATGGATGCCGTCGGCCACGACCATGTCGGGGCTGAGCGTGTCGGTATCGACATCGGGGGTCTGATCGACATTCGGGTAAAGCCCGAGCGAGGTCGCGTTGACCACGATCCCGGTACCTTTCGGGATGGCATAGGTGCCGTTCCAGGGTGCGTAATCCGCACTGGCCGGGGTCTTGTCGTCGATCAGCGAAGCGACCGTCTGGCCGCGCCCGGCGCTGCGGTTGACGACGGTGATATGCGCGACACCGGCCAGCGCCAGTTCCACGGCCACCGCACGCGCCGCGCCACCCGCGCCGAACAGCACGACGCGCTGGCCCGCAGGGTCGATGACCCGCGACAGCGCCCCGACAAAGCCCTTGCCATCGGTATTCTCGCCGATCAGCTTGTCGCCGCGCCGCACGACCGTGTTCACGGCGCCGATGATCTCGGCCGAGGCGCCAAGCCCGTCGAGATGCGCAATCACCGCCACCTTGTGCGGGATCGAGCAGTTGAAGCCCCGCCAGCCCATAGCCCGCGCTCCGCGCACCGCGTCGCCCAGATCCTCGGGCGCGACCTCGCAGTTTATATAGCGCCAGTTGAGCCCGTGATGGCGGAACGCCGCCTCGATCATTACGACGGTCGGGTCTTCGCCCGCGGGCATCGCAAAACAGCCGACCAGCGGTTGCAGGAAATCGTGGGTCATGTCGGTCCTCCTCTCCGTCCCGCGGCCAGGCTCTGGCGCGGGCGGGCAGCGATCATGCTACGCCCGTTCCGCAGGGTGGCGAAGCCTCCGCGTCGATCCGGGCTGACCGGTGCCCCCCTCCGCGGCTCAGTGACTGTGCCGCGGGGTCTTTGAGTGGGCGATATCGCGGAACTGGTCGGCGCCATCGACGATCATGCCCTGACTGAACGGCCGCACGGTGTTGCGGAAGATCTGTTGCCAGGGCGTCTGGCTTTCGGGCACCGGGAAGCCGCCGGCATCGGCCAGCGCCTGCCGCCGCGCCGCGATCTCGGCCTCGGACAGCAGCAGCGTGACCTCGCGCGCCTTCAGATCGACCCGCAGCCGGTCGCCATCCTTCAGGATCGCAAGATTGCCGCCATCGGCCGCCTCGGGCGAGGCGTTGAGGATCGAGGCAGAGCCCGAGGTGCCCGATTGCCGCCCGTCGCCAATGCAGGGCAGGGTGTGGACACCCTGCTTGATCAGGTAGGACGGCGGGCGCATGTTCACGACCTCGGCGCCGCCGGGATAGCCCTTTGGACCGGCCCCGCGCATCACCATGATGCTTTGAGGCGTGATCCCCAGCGCCGGATCGTCTATGCGGGCGTGAAAATCCTCGGGCCCCTCGAAGACGAATACCGCGCCCTCGAAGGCCTCGGGATCCTCGGGGTCGGACAGATAGCGGTCGCGGAATTCCGCACCGATGACCGAGGTCTTCATGATCGCCGATTCGAACAGGTTGCCGGTCATGTTCAGGAACCCGGCATGGGCGGTCAGCGGGTCGGAGACCGGGCGGATCACATCGGGGTTCTCGATCTCGCGGTGGGCGTATTGTTCGGTGAAGGGCGCGCCCGTCACCGTCACCACCTGCGGGTTCGGGATCAGCCCGGCGCGCAGCAGCTCGCCGATCACTGCAGGCAGGCCGCCGGCAAGGTGGAAATCCTCGGACAGGTAGTCACCCGCCGGCTGCACGTTGCAGAGCAGCGGCACATGATGGCCAAGACGCTCCCAATCCTGGTTCGACAGCTCGACGCCAAGGTGGCGCGCGATAGCGTTCAGGTGGATCGGGGCGTTGGTCGACCCGCCGATGGCGGAATTGACCACCACGGCATTCTCGAAGGCCGCGCGGGTCATGATGTCGGAGGGTTTCAGATCCTCGTGCACCATGTCGACGATGCGCTTGCCGGTGGCATAGGCCATCTGCGCGCGCTCGCGATAGGGGGCGGGGATCGAGGCCGAGCCCGGAAGCTGCATCCCCAGCGCCTCGGCGAGGCTGTTCATGGTCGATGCCGTGCCCATCGTGTTGCAATAGCCGACCGAAGGTGCCGAGGCGGCGGCCATCTGCAGGAACTGCTCGTTGTCGATCTCGCCCGCGGCCAGCATCTGCCGCGCCTCCCAGATCACCGACCCGGAGCCGGCGCGCTTGCCCTTGTACCAGCCGTTCAGCATCGGGCCGACCGAAAAGGCGATGGCGGGGATGTTCACCGTCGCCGCCGCCATCAACAGCGCCGGCGTGGTCTTGTCGCAACCGATGGTCAGCACCACGCCGTCGATCGGATAGCCGAACAGCGCCTCGACGAGGCCGAGGTAGGCGAGGTTGCGGTCGAGCATCGCAGTCGGCCGCTTGCCGGTCTCCTGGATCGGATGCACCGGGATCTCCATCGCGATCCCGCCCGCCTCGCGGATCCCCTCGCGCATCCTCTCGGCCAGCACGATGTGATGCCGGTTGCAGGGCGACAGGTCGGACCCGGTCTGCGCGATACCGATGATCGGCTTGCCCGAGCGCAGTTCCTGAAGCGTCAGGCCATAGTTCAGATAGCGTTCGATATAGAGCGCCGTCATCTCGGGGTTCTCGAGGTCGTTGAACCAGCTTTCCGAGCGAAGCGGCTTGCGGGATGTGCGATCGCCCATGGCGGTCTCCTCAGGAGGGCCTGCCGCGGTCAGCGGCCGGTGATTCCGGGAAAGGCGATCAGAATCCCGAGTGCCAGGATCTGAAGACCGATGAAGGGAACGAGAGAGCGGAAGATCTCGCCCAGCGAAATGTCGTCGGGGACCACGGATTTGAGATAGAACGCGGCGGGTCCGAACGGCGGCGACAGGAAGCTGACCTGCATGTTCATGGCAAAGACCACGCCGAACCAGACCGGGTCCATGCCCATGTTCTTGATGATCGGCACGAAGATCGGCATGCAGAGCAGCGCGATCCCGACCCAGTCGAGGAACATCCCCAGCACGAAGAGGATCGCCATCATGAACAGCACGACCACAATCGGGTTGTCAGAAATCCCCTGGATCAGGCCCGAGACGAACTGGATCCCGCCCATCAGGTTGAACACGCCGACCAGCGCCGAGGCGCCGATGCCGATCCAGACGATCATGCCGACGGTGGCAAGGGTCTGGCGTGCCGCCCCCAGCATCAGGCCGACCGAGAATTCGCCACGGATCACCGTTGACAGCATGACGCCCAGCACACCGATGGCCGAGGCCTCGGTCACGGACGCGATGCCGCCATAGATCGAGCCGAGCACGAAGATCACCACGAGAACCGGTAGGAACAGCCCTTTCAGCAGGCGCAGCTTCTCGCGGCGGCTCATCTCCTCAGGCTTCGCAATCGGGGCGGCGTCGTGGTCGGTATAGGCGCGGAACAGGATGTAGGCGCCGTAAAAGCAGGCCAGCATGAAGCCGGGGATAAAGGCCGCGGTGAACAGCTGCCCGATCGAGACGTTGGCCGTCAGGCCATAGATGATCAGCACGATGGACGGCGGCACCATGGTGCCAAGCGCACCGCCCGCACAGCAGACGCCAATGGCAAGCCTGCGGTCATAGCCAAGCCGCAGCATCTGCGGCAGCGCCAGCAGGCCCAGCAGGATGACCTCGCCGCCGATGATGCCCGACATGGCGGCCAGGATGACGGCGACCAGCAGGGTCTGGATCGCGACGCCGCCGCGGATCCGGCCGGCCAGCACCTTCATCGCGTCGAACAGGTCGCGGGCAATGCCCGAACGGTCGAGGATCGCCGCCATCAGCACGAACATCGGCACCGAGACGAAGACGAAGGAGTTGACGAAGCTGAAGATGCGGCTCGCGATCAGCGGCACCGCCATCGGACCGAACCAGCCGAGCGCGAAGATCAGCGCGACCAGCAGCGTGACAAAGGCCAGCGGCATGCCGGTCAGCAGCAGCAGCAGCAGCGACCCGAACATCGCGACCGTCGCCCATTCGATGCCCATGGACTGAAGGTCGGGCAGGAAGGAAAGGTCCATCACAGGTCTGCCTTTCGTCTTGCGTAGTTGATCGCAAGGATCAGGAACTGGATCGTCAGCAGGATCATGATGACGAACAGGAATATCTTGATGATGCCGGGATAGGCCGGGTTCCAGGCGCTGCCGCTGGTTTCGATGTGGATCTCGCCCTGCGGCGTCCAGGCGGCGCGTTTCACCGCCTGCCAGGAGGCCCAGGCAAAGAACCCCGACGAGATCATGCAGGCAATCGAGATCGCGATGTCGAACCCGCGGCGCAGGCGGCCGCCCAGATGGTCATAGATCAGCACGACCCGGATGTGCCGGTTCAGCGCGGCGACATAGAGCCCGCCGAAGATGAAGGCGCAGGCGTTCAGGAACACCACGGTCTCGTGCACCCAGGTGGTCGGCGAGTTGAAGACATAGCGCATGATGACTTCGAAAAAGAGCATGAAGGCCGAGGCAAGAATCGCGATGGCAAAGAAGATGCCGAAGCGGTTGATGGCGCGGCCCAGCGGGCCGGCCTCGGGCACGGCCGCGAACGCCAACCGTTCGGGGTCCGGCCCGGCCTCGTGTCGGGTTTCGTTCATGGCAGATAGCTCCTCCCTCGGCGGGGAATGTCCGTCCCCCGGCGCCGCCGGGGGAGTGTTCAGGCGATGGCGCGGGCGGTCACTCCGCCAGCAGGCCGTTCGCCGCCAGATACGCGGTCAGCGTGTCATAGACCTTTTGCGAATTGGGCGAGGCCTGGGCCGCGATTTCCCATTCGCCGCGCGCGATGGTGCGGAACCGGGCGCGGTCCTCGTCCGACCAGTTGTGGATGGTGACGTCGCCCTTTTCCAGCGCCTCGGCGACGGCCGCCTCGTCATTGGCCTTGACGGTCGCGACCTGATACTGGGCAAAGTCCAGAACGCTTTGTTCCATCGCCGCCTTCAGGTCGTCGGGCAGCGCATCCCATTCGGCCTTGTTGATGCTGACCTCGATCAGCGGCATCGAATGGAAGCCGGGATAGACCGGGTGCTTGGCAACCTCGTGCAGACCCTGCGCCTGATTGGTCGAGAAGGTGTTATAGTCGGCCGCGTCGATCACGCCCTTGTCGAGCGAGGTGAAGACCTCGGATCCGGGCAGGTTCACGGGCGAGGCACCGGCGGCGGCAAAGACCTTTTGCACCATGCCTTCGGGTGCCCGCAGCTTCAGCCCCTTCAGATCGTCGACGCCTTCAAGCGGCACCTTCGAGACGAAGGCTTCGAGCCCCGGGGTGGTCGCGCCGATGAAATGCAGCCCGTAGGGTTCGAGCATCTCGTTCATCAGCTCCTTGCCGCCGCCGGTCTGCATGAAGTCGAACATCTGCTGCGGCGAGGACCAGGCGCCGACCGGGTTGGCGATCAGGCCGAAGGCAGGCTCCTTGCCGGCAAAATAGGACGTGTCGGTGAAATGGCCGTCAATGATGCCCGCCGCCACCGCATCCTGGGTCTCGCTGTGGGCCACGATGGTCTCGACGGGCAGCATCTCGACCACGATACGGCCATCGGTCTTTTCGCTGACCATCTCGGCCCATTCCTTCTGCAGAAGGAAGTTGGTGTTGCCGGCCGGGTCCGAGGACTGGAACCGGAAGGTATAGTCCTGGGCCATGGCGCCACCGGCAAGACCGGCGGTCGCGACGGCACCCAGAAGCAGGGCGCGAAGTGTGGAATTTTTCATGGTGTTCCTCCCAAGAGATCTGGTTGTGACGGCTGTGTGGTGCGGGTCCAGGGGATTCGCCCGCCGTAAGGTCACGAGTGCGGCCTGAATAATGACAGCGCTGTCATTTGTCAAAGGAGATTTCTTCCTCTATAGTCCGCAAGACCGCAAAATGCTGATATGGATATGTAAAAAGTGGCAATGAAACCGAAAAGGCGCCCGACGCTCGATGATGTTGCCAGCCTGTCTGGTGTTAGCGCGATCACTGTGTCACGCACCATCCGCTCGCCCGAGAAGGTGTCGGAACGCTCGCGGCTCAAGGTCCAGGCGGCCATCGAGAAGCTGGGCTATACGCCCGATCTGGCGGCCTCGGCACTCGCCTCGAAAAGCACCAATGTGATCGGGCTGCTGGTCCCTTCGCTCACCAACAACGTCTTCGCCGACGTTCTGCGCGGGGTCTATGACGCGGTCGAGACCACGCGGTATTTCGTCCAGATCGGCAATTCGCGCTATAGCGCGCTGAAGGAAGAGGCGTTGATCCGGGTCTTTCTGCGGCAAAAGCCTGCCGGGCTGATCGTCGCGGGATTCGATCAGACGGACCCGGCGCTGAACCTGCTTGAAACCGCCGGCTGCCCGGTCGTCCAGATCATGGATTTCGGCCGCCCGCCGGTCGACATGGCGGTCGGGTTCCGGCACGACGCCGCCGCGCGGCTGGCGGCGCGGCATCTGCTCGAATGTGGCTACCGTCGTCCCGGCATCCTTGCCGCGCGCATGGACCCGCGCACCCAGTCCCGTCTGCAGGTATTCCGCGAGGTCTGCGCCGAGGCGGGCGTGCTGGACGAACGCCGTGTCGTAACCACGCCGCATGCCTCGTCTGTCGGGGTGGGGCGGCAGTTGCTGGAACTGCTGCTGACCCAGGCGCCCGATACCGATGCGGTGTTCTGCAACAACGACGACCTTGCCATCGGCGCGCTGATGGAGGCGCACCGGCGCAACCTGCATGTGCCGGAAGACCTGGGGATCTGCGGCTTCAACGATCTCGAGATGACGCGCAACATGTTCCCCTCGCTGACCTCGATTGCGACGCCGCGGTTCGAGGTGGGCCGGCGCGCGGTCGAGATGCTGCTGGCCGAGATCGAGGCGCCCGATTCCGTGGCCGAGCGCAACGTCGATCTGGGGGTCAGCCTGATCGCACGCGACTCGACCCGCCGACCAAGATAGGGTCACGGGTGACGGCGCCTTGGCCCCCGTCGGCGCCCGATCGTGCAGGGAGGAAGCGATGCGCAAGGATCTCAACCTGAACGGAATGAAGTTCTTCGAATCCGTCGCGCGGCTCGGCCGGGTCTCGATGGCGGCCGAGGAACTCGGGGTTTCGCCTTCGGCGGTCAGCCAGCAGATCCGCCTGCTGGAACAGCAGTTCGGTGTGCATCTGTTTCGCCGCAACAACCGCAGGTTGGCGCTGACCGAGGATGGCGAACGGCTGTACCAGGCGACCGGGCAGGCGTTGCGAATGGTCAACGAGGTCTATTCCGCCATCGTCCGGCAGCAGGAGCACCGACGCTTCAACCTTCGCGTCAGCCCGTCCTTCGGGGTGCGCTGGCTGGGTCCGCGGATCAAGCAGTTCCTCGATCAGAACCCGAACTGGGACCTGCGGGTGGACGCAACGCCCGATTTTACCGATTTCGAGACCGAGGTGGTCGATGCCGACGTCCGCTATGGCGCCGGCGGCTGGTCAGGGCTGCACGAGCAGAACGTTCTGCACGATTTCGTGCTGCCGCTCTGTTCACCCGAGTATCTAGAAACGCTGAAGGCCCACGGGTCCGACCCGATGGAGCATCTGCGCAAGGCACGGCTGATCGACAGCGTGAAGACGCATTATCGCTGGGATCTCTGGCTGGCGCGCTATGGCGCGCGGGGCGAGGACATGTCCTATCAGTTGCGCTTCGACCGGTCCTCGATGGCGATCCAGCTCGCGCGGGACGGCGCGGGGGTGGTTCTGGAAAGCGCCACGCTCGCCTGGAAGGAGATCCTCGCAGGCGAGCTGGTGCCGCTGTCCAACGAGTTTCAGGTGATCGAGTTTCCGGCCTATTGGGTGGTCTGTCCGCCGCGGCACACCCATCGCCGGATCGTGCGGATCTTCATCGACTGGATCGGCACCACGGGGCGCGACCATGACACGGCGGTGCGGGATCGGCTGATCGCCATGGGCTGCACGATTGCCCGTGAAGACGGGCCGACGCTGGGGGCGCCGGCCCGTCCGGATGGCACGGGAGGTGCCGGTCAGTACAATGTCAGCGCCGGGACATAGGAGATCAGCGCCAGCACGATGATCGCGACAAGGTAGAAGGGTATCAGCGCGCGCACCGTCTCGCCGATCCGACATCGCGCGATGGCTGTCGAGATGAACAGCGTCGTGCCGACGGGCGGCGTGTAAAGCCCGATCGACAGGTTCACCACCATGATCAGGCCCAGTTGCACCGGGTCCATGCCGATGGTGTTGCCAATGGTCACGAACAGCGGCCCCAGCAGCAGAACCGCGGCCGGAAGGTCAAGAAAGGCGCCGACGACCAGCATCACGAGGTTGAGCGCAAGGATCACCATCCAGGGCTCCGAGAACGTGGCCCCAACCCAGAGGCCGAGGCTTTGCGGCACCCGTTCGGCGGTCAGCACCCACTGGATGGTCGAGGACGCCATGATGATGAACATGACGGCCCCCGTCATCAGCGCCGTCTCGACCGCCGCATCCCACAGCCCGCGCAGGTTCAGGTCGCGATAGACCAGGCCGCTGACGACCAGCGCATAGGCAACCGCCATGACACTGACCTCGGTGGGCGTCGCAATGCCAAAGCGCAGCGTGCCGATGACGAAGACGGGCATCAGCAGCGCCGGGATCGCGCCAAAGATCTGGGTTCGAAAGGCCCTGAACCCGCCGGCCAGCGGCGAGCGAGGCAGGTTCTTCGCCATGGCCACCAGCCAGACGGCCGTGAACATGCCGATCCCCAGCATCAGGCCGGGCACGATCCCGGCGACGAACAGATCGATGATCGAGACGTTCGACACCAGCCCGTAAAGGATCAGCGGGATCGACGGCGGGATCAGCACCGAGACGGTCGAGGAGGCAGAGTTGATCGCCGCCGCAAAGCCGCCCGGATAGCCTTCGGCCTTCTGCACCGGGATCAGCGCGTTGCCAAGCGCCGAGGCATCGGCCACGGCCGACCCCGAGACGCCGCCGAACATCACCGAGCCGATGATCGACACCTGGCCGAGCCCGCCCTTGAAATTGCCCACCATCAGCCGGGCGATATTGACAAGGTAGACCCCGAACTTGCCCGACATCATCAGGCTGCCGGCCATGATGAAGAACGGGATCGCGAGCATCGGAAAGCTCTGCGTCGGCGTATAGAGCCGCTGGACCATCACGGCCATCGGCTTGCCGTCGAGCCACAGTGCGGCCGCGACCCCGCCCAGCATCGCGTGGGCAACCGGAACGGCAATGGCCAGCAGAACAAGGAATATCCATATCAGAGGGGCAGTCATGGCCTGTCCTTTCAGCTGAGGCTGGCGTGTTCGGGGTTCGACTCGAAGTCGACCTCGCCCCGAAGCACCAGGACGATGTTCACCGTCGCGATGATCGCCATTGCGGCGAAGGCATAGATCAGGCTCGAATAGCCCCAGACCTGCTTGATCCCGAGGGTCGACAGCGTCTGGAACGTCGAGGCCTTGAGGATCGGCGGGCTCGATTGCAACACGCTGAGCGCGATCGCGAGGATCACGACATTGACCGCGAGCAGCATGGCGCGACGGCCGGCCGGGGGCAGCAGGTCCGGCAGCAGCGTGATCGAGATGTTGCGGCCCTGCGCCGCGGCAATCACGATCCCGCCCGACACCAGCCATGGCAGCAGCACCGAGTGGATCTCATAGGCCCAGGCAATGCCGGAACCAAAGGCATAGCGCAGGATCACGTTGACCAGCAGGGCCACGAACATGATGGCAAGGCTCGTGGCGGAAATGATCCGTCCGCTCCAGTCAAGAAGCGTCGAGATGCCGGCAATCCGGGAAAGAAAGGGGCGCGGCGGCCCCTTTCCATCGTTTACCGGAGTGGCGTTGTCCCCCGGTTTCATTCCAGACCTGCGGCTTTCTTCAGCGCATCCACCAGTTCGGGATATTGGGCGGCGTACTTGTCATAGACCGAGGCCGTCGCCTGCTGATAGGCCGCCTTGTCGGCCTCCGCAAAGATCGCGCCTTCGGCTTCCATCTTCGGGCGCAGCTCCGCGTCGCTGTCGAACACCATCTGGCGCTGCAGCTTTCCGGCCTCGGCGGTGGCTGCAAGCGCGCAGGCCTGCGTCGCCTCGTCCAGACCCGACCACCAGACCAGCCCGGCCACGACCGGCGTCGCCTCGTACTTGTGGCCGGTCATGGTGACATAGGGCGTGATCTCGTGCAGCTTGGCGGTATAGATGTTGACCAGCGGGTTTTCCTGACCGTCGAAGACCCCCGATTGCAGGGCCGTCGGCAGCTCGGACCAGGCCAGCGGCGCCGGCGAGGCGCCAAGCGCCTGGAAGATGTCGACGGTCATCTGGTCGGGCGGCGTGCGGATCTTCATCCCCGCCAGATCGCCGGGTTCCGACACGCTCTTGCTGACATGGGTGATGTTGCGGATACCGTTGTCCCAGAACCCGAGGATCTTCAGCCCGGCGTTCTGCGCGCGGCTGTCGAGCATGACGCCGACATCGCCGTCGAGAACGTTCCATGCGCTCGGAAGGTCGTTGAACAGGAAGGGCAGGCCCAGAAGCCCGATCTCGGGCACGATCTGGGACATGGCGCCCTGGCTGTTCGCTGTGACCTGGATGACGCCCGCCGCGGCCGAGGTCAGCATCTCGGCATCGTCGCCGAGCGTCGCCGAGGGCGCGACGTTGACGGTGTCGGCCCCGTCGGTGCAGGCGGCGAACAGCTCGGCCCACTTTTCGGCCGCGACATAGCGCGGGTTGCCGGGGTTGGCGCCGTGGGCGAAGATCACGTCCTCGGCGGCGGCTGCGCCGGCAAGCGTCGTGCCGCCCAGCAAAGCCAGGATCAGGGTCTTTTTCATGGGTCTCTCTCCCTAGGGGTTTGGCGCACAGCCTCCGCACTGCGTCGCCTGGAATGCGTCGCCCCGATCCTGCGCCGGGGTCGACATTTTCGGTCCGTCCGTATCAGTGGATCAGCGAACCGCCGTTGACGTCCACTTCGGTGCCGGTGCAATAGGCCGACAGCTCCGAGGCCAGAAACAGCGCGCAGCCCGCGACATCGCTCGCCTCGCCCGCCCGGCCCATCGGAATGCCGTCGAGGATCATTTCCATCATCTCGGGCGTCAGCTTGCCGCCGGTGATATCGGTCGCGATGAACCCCGGGCAGATCGCATTGACACGGATGTTGTCGGGCGCCAGTTCGCGGGCCATCGCCTTCGTCAGGCCAAGCACACCGGCCTTGGCGGCGGAATAATGCGGCCCGCCAAAGATGCCGCCGCCGCGCTGTGCCGAGACCGAGGACAGGTTGATCACGCTGCCGGATTTCTGCGACCGGAACTGCGGGATCAGCGCCTGGGTGCAGTAAAGCGTGCCGCGCAGGCTGACATCCATCACCGCGTCATAGTTTTCCGGCATGATCTCCATGCTTTTCAGCGGCTGGGTGATGCCGGCGTTGTTGACCAGGATATCGACCCGGCCCCATTTTTCGACCAATGCATCCATCGCCGCCTGCACCGAGGCCTTGTCCGTCACATCGCAGGCCAGGCCCACATGCTGCACACCGAGATCGGCGGCCGCGGCCTTTGCCTGTGCTTCGTCGAGATCGAGGATCGCAACCGTCGCACCGTGGTCGGCAAACATCGCCGCCGTGGCCTTGCCAAGGCCGCGTTTCGACGCTGCCCCGGTGATGACAGCGTATTTACCGTCGAGAAGTCCCATGTCTGTCTCCGTTCTGTAAAAGGGAGGGCGGCCTAGAGCCAGCCCTTGATCTGCGCGATGACGGCCTTCGTGCTGAGGCCGTACATGTCGTGAAGCGTCGGCAGGGCGCCGGCCTCGAGGAAGGCGTCGGGCAGGCCGATCTGGCGGAATGTCGGGGTGACGCCGGCGCGCAGCAGGGTCGCGGCCACCGCCTCGCCCAGACCGCCGATCACGGTGTGGTTTTCGGCCGTCACCAGCAGCCGGCCCTTGCCCGCCTCGGCAAGGATGGTGTCGCGGTCGAGCGGCTTGATCGTCGGGCTGTGCAGCACGGCAACCTCGATCCCGTCCCGGGCAAGTTCGGTCGCGGCATCGAGCGCCCGCATCGTCATCAGCCCCGACGACACGACCAGAACGTCCGCGCCCTCGCGGATCATCTGCGCCTTGCCCAGCCTGAAGCGGTAGTCGGGTTTGTGCCGGCGCAGCACGCTTGGCACGTTGCCGCGCAGAAGCCTTGCATAGACCGGCCCGTCGTGGGCCGCCATCTCGGGCACCATCTGCGCCACGTCGACCGCATCGCAGGGGTCGACGATGACAAGGTTCGGCATGCCGCGAAAGATCGCCAGATCCTCGGTCGCCTGATGGCTCGGGCCATAGCCGGTGGTCAGGCCGGGCAGGGCGCAGACGATCTTGACCGGCAGGTTTTCCTCGGCAATCGCCATGCAGATGAAGTCATAGGCGCGGCGCGAGGCGAAGACGGCATAGGTGGTGGCAAAGGGGATGAAGCCCTCGTGGGCCAGCCCCGCGGCGGCCGACATCAGCACCTGTTCGGCCATGCCCATCTGATAGAACCGGTCCGGGTGTTTCTGGGCAAAGATGTGCAGGTCGGTGTATTTCGACAGATCCGCCGACAGCCCGACGATCCGCTCGTCGGTGTTGGCGAGATCGGACAGCGCATGGCCGAACGGGGCCGGAGCCGCATCGTATCCTTCGGCGGCAAGCGAGGCGATCATCGCCGAGGTGGCCTGGCGGGTTTCGGGAACCTTGCGGGCCTCGTATCTTCTGGCGCGGGCGGCGGCGGTCATGCGGGGATCTCCTCGTCCAGAACGGACAGGGCCTTGGCCCATTCATCGGGCTCGACGCGGACAAAATGGGTCGCGTCGCGCTGTTCCAGGAACGGCACGCCCTTGCACATCTTGGTGTCGCAGATGATGACGCGGGGCTGGCGGCCCGGGTGGTCGCGGGCGGCGTCGAAGGCCGCCACCAGCGCGCCGATGTCGTTGCCATCGACCCGCTGTGCGAACCAGCCAAAGGCCGTCCACTTGTCGGGAACGGGTTCGGACGACAGCATCTCGGTCGACTTGCCGTCCGCCTGCTGGTCGTTGAAATCGACGATGGCGATCAGGTTGTCGAGCTTGTGGTGGCTGGCGCTCATCGCCGCCTCCCAGGTCGAGCCTTCGCCCAGTTCGCCGTCCGACATCAGGTTATAGACCAGCGCCGGGTTGTTCTTGCGCTTCAGCCCCAGCGCCATGCCGACCCCGATGCCAAGGCCGTGGCCCAGCGATCCGCCGGTGATCTCCATGCCGGGGGTATAGCTTGCCATGCCCGACATCGGCATCCGGCTGTCGTCCATCCCGTAGGTCTCGAGCTCTTCCTCGGGCAGGATGCCGGCCTCCATGAAGGCGGCATAGATCGCGATGGCATAATGGCCGATCGACAGCAGGAACCTGTCGCGGCCCTCCCATTCTGGGTCCTCGGCGCGCAGTTCGAGCGCATGAAAGAAGCAGACAGCCAGGACGTCCGAGACCCCGAGGGCCTGTCCGACATATCCCTGCCCCTGCACCTCGCCCATCAGGATGGCCTTGCGCCGGATATTATGGGCCCGACGTTGCAGCGAGACATTCGACAGAAGCCCTGTCGAGGCGATATGCGTCATGAATCCTCCCAACCGATGCATTTGGTGGCATCTGCGTGGCCGGAACCTGCGCCAGGAGAGGCAAAAGGGAAAGCAAGTTTTCTTAACGAGTTGTGAAGCACTGCTTCACAGATCATGGGCGGCTTTTCGTTTCCCAAAGCCGCCGCAACCCCTAGAACCGCAAATCAGGCCCCGGGCCGCGCCGCCCGGATGCCGTGCCGCCGGTCTCGCCGGTGAACGGCCCCGCCCGGCACTGCGCCGGGGGGTCACACCTCATGGAGGAGGGAAATCGCCATGCATCTCGGATTGGGAAGCTACGCCTATCGGTGGTCCATCGGGATCAAGGATCAGGTGCCAGAGGTTCCGATGACCGCAATCGAGGTTCTCGAGGCCGCGGAATCGCTCGGGCTCGATCTTGTCCAATATGCCGACAACATGCCGCTCGACCGGCTGTCGGAGGCAGAGCTCGACCGGCTGGCCGAAACCGCCCGGCACAAGGGCATCACGCTCGAGGTCGGGACCCAGTGTTTCAACGCCGAGGAAGTCTCGCGCTATCTCGGGATCTGCCGCAAGATCGATTCAAAGATCATGCGCGTGGCGCTCGATGCCGCCGACAGCCATGTGCCGGTGCCGGAGCTTGCCGCCCAGCTGCACCCGCTGATCGAGGATGCGAAATCCGCAGGCATCCGCATCGCCATCGAAAACCACTTCAACTATCCCTCGCCGCGGATGGTCGATCTGCTGGAAACCGTCGACGATCCGGCGCTTGGCGTCTGCCTTGACGTGGCAAATTCGATCTGTGCCGGCGAATGGCCGGAACAGACGATCGCCCTGCTTGCCCCCTATACGATCAACCTGCACCTGAAGGATTATGTGATCGACCCCGATCCCTATGGCGTCGGCTTCCGCATCCGTGGCGTGCCGCTCGGCACCGGGCGCGCGGACATCCCCTGGATCCTCGATCAGCTCAAGCATTGCGAACCGGACATGAGCGTTCTGGTCGAGCATTGGCTGCCGCTTGGCGCCACGCTGGAGGAAACCATCGCGCTGGAGCAGCCCTGGCTCGAAACGACCGTCGCCGCCGCGCGCGGGTTTCTGGCCGGCCGTTGAGCCCTGTGACTGAAGGAGGAGACACCATGCAGGACATCGAACACCCCCCCACTAAGAAGCTGATGAACGGCCCCGAGGCGATCATCCCCGAGATGATCGAGGGCATGATCGCAGCCCACCCCGACATCCTGAAGATCGAAGGCCGCACCGGACGCGCGGTGACGGCGGTCAACGGGCCGCGCGATGGCAAGGTCGGCATCGTCATCGGCGGCGGATCGGGCCACGAACCGGCCTTTGCCGGCTATGTCGGGCGCGGGCTCGCCGATGCGGCGGCGGTCGGCAATGTCTTCGCCTCGCCCTCGCCCGAGAACATCAAGGAGGCCGCGATTGCCGCCGATGGCGGAGCCGGGCTGGTGTTTCTGTACGGAAACTACACCGGCGACGTGCTGAATTTCGACATGGCGGCCGAGGAATGTGCGGGCCTTGGCATCGACGTCCGCTCGATTGCTGTGATCGACGATGTGGCCTCGGCCCCGCGCGAGCGGTCGGCCGAACGGCGTGGCATTGCGGGCGATTTCTTCGTCTTCAAGATCGCGGGGGCCGCGGCCGACATGGGGCGTTCGCTCGACGCGGTCGAGGCGGCGGCGCGGCACGCCAATGCCTCGGTGCTGTCGATGGGGGTTGCGCTGTCGGCCTGTTCGATGCCCCAGACCCTGAAGCACAACTTCGAGATCGGCGCCGACGAGATGGAAATCGGCATGGGGATCCATGGCGAACCGGGGATGCGGCGCGGCAGGGTCGAATCCGCCGATGCGGTGACAGACCAGTTGATGGCGCCGATCCTGGCCGAGATGCCGCTGAGCGCGGGCGAGGAGGTCGCGGTTCTGGTCAACGGGCTTGGCTCGACCTCGATGATGGAGCTTTATCTGCTCAACCGCCGGGTGGCGGCGATCCTGTCGGGCCGCGGTGTCGGGGTCTATAAATGCTGGGTCGGGGAATATTGCACCTCGCTCGAAATGGCCGGGGCCTCGGTGACGCTGATGCGGCTCGATCCCGATCTGAAGGCCCTGCTCGACCATCCCTGCCGCACCGTCGCGCTGACCGTCGGCACGGCGCCCGCACCGGTTGCCGGCGCCGCCCGCACCGCGCGCAGCTATGACGCCGCCGCACGTGCCGAGGCGGTGGACCGCGCCACGCTGAAGGCGGACGGCGCGCTGACGCCCGAGGTGTTTCGCGCCATGATGCTTGCCGCGGGTGCGGAGATTGCGGTTCAGAAGGATCGCCTGAGCGAGCTCGATGGCGTGATCGGCGACGGCGATCATGGCGTGACGATGGACATCGGCTGGACCGCGGTGCGCGCGGCGCTGGCCGAGGCACCGGCGGACGACACCATCACCCAGACCTGCACGCGGATGGCCAAGGCCTTCCTCGATGCGGTCGGTGCCTCCTCGGGGCCGCTTTATGCGACCGCCTTCACCAGCGCGGGCAGGGCGGTGCAGGACCGGCTGAGCCTCGATCCCGCGGCCACCGCGGCCTGGGTCGATGGCATGTTGCAGGGCATCCTCAGCCGCGGCGGGGCGGCGCCGGGCGACAAGACGATGATCGACGCCTGGAAACCCGCGGCCGATGCGGCCCGGGCGGCGGCGGCGGCCGGTGCCGATGTGGCCGGCGTGATGCAGGCCGCGACCCAGGGCGCGCTGCAGGGCGCCGAGGCCACGCGGGACATGGAAAGCCGGCGCGGCCGGTCGAAGAAACTCGGCGCCCGCTCGGTCGGCCATATGGATCCGGGTGCGGCCTCCGCCCAGGTCATGCTGGCGGCAATGACACAGGCGCTGAGGGAGGCGCTTGCCTGACGGCTTCCCCTCGCCTGACGGACGGGGTGGCCGAAAGGCCGCCCCGAGTGTCTTTTGCAGGCTGGCGATTGCGGGCAGGACCTGCCCGCCGCGGCCTCAGCCCTTGTTGTATTTCGCGTCGACGGCGCCGATGGCCTCGACATTGCCGGCAGAGCGCCCCTTGGGGTCGTAGTCGAGCGTGTTGGCAAGGAAGGTGTCGGCGATGACCTTGGCCAGTTCGGTCCCGATCACCCGCGCGCCCATGGTGATGATCTGGGCATTGTTCGACAACGCCGCGCGTTCGGCCGAATAGGTGTCGTGGCACTGTGCGGCGCGGATCCCCGGCACCTTGTTGGCCGACATGGCGACCCCGATGCCGGTGCCGCAGACAAGGATCGCGCGGTCATACTCGCCCGCGATGACGGCCGAGGCGACGCGGTCGGCAAGGTTTGCATAGAAGGCGTCGGGGCCTTCGTCGGTGCGCGACATTTCGGTGACGTCATAGGACTTGGCAAGGTGGTCGGCGAGGATCTTGGCCAGGCCTTCTCCGGCGCTGTCGCCGGCAACTGCGATCTTCATGGTGTTTCTCCGTTGTGATGGGTCAAGGGAAGATGGGTCAAAGAACGGCGGCGCATTTGGCGAGAATGTCGAGGTAGCCTTCGGCATTCCAGGCAGAGCGCCCGATGAACAACCCGTCGATATGCGGGCAGGCGATCAGTTCCTCGCAGTTCTGCGGGTTCACCGAACCGCCATAAAGGCAGGGGATGCGGCGGCCGAGCACGTCTTCGGCCACGGCAATGATCTCGGCCTGGCGGGCATCGGCATAGTCCGAGCTGGCGGGAATGCCGCCCTCGCCGATCGCCCAGACCGGTTCATAGGCCAGAAGCACCGGCGCCGATTTCTGCGCGCCGGTCAGCTTGCCAAGCGCGCCGCGCACCTCGGTTTCCAGAACCTCCTGCGCCCGGCCTGCCTGACGCTGTTCCAGCGTCTCGCCGATGCAGATCAGCGGGATCAGCCCATGGCGCACCGCGGCCTCGGTCTTCAGCCCGACGGTCTCGTCGGTCTCGCCGAAATACGCGCGCCGTTCGGAATGGCCAAGCTCGACGATGTCGAGCCCGCAGTCGGTCAGCATCGGTGCCGAAACCTCGCCGGTCCAGGCGCCGGCGTCGGCCCAGTGCATGTTCTGCGCGCCGACCTTCAGCGAGGTCCCGGCGAGGATCTTCTTGACCTCGCGCACCGCGGTGAAGGGCGGGATCACAAAGCGCTGGATCCGCGCGTCGCGGTCCGCATCGGCCGCGGCCATCGCGCGGGCAAAGACCTCGGCCTCGGCCAGCGTCTTGTTCATCTTCCAGCTGGTGCCGATCCAGACCTGTGGGGCGTTCATGTCTCAGTCTCCTTGCCATGTGCCACCGTCAGGACCAGCCCGGCATCCGCGACGGCGGTGCGGGCGGCCTCGGAGGGCGGCTTGTCGGTGATGATGCAGTCGAATTCGCCGAGATCGGCGAACTTGTGCAGGGCGGTGCGGTCGAACCTCGTATGGTTGACCAGCAGACAGCGGCGCACGCCCGCGGCCATCATGGCCCGCTTGGCCCTGACCACGGCGTCGTCCATGTGAAACACCTCCAGCCCCGAAACCGCCGGGCTCGAGATGAAGGCGATGTCGGCGCGCAGGCGCGCCAGCGCATCTTCGGTCAGGCTGCCGAAGAAGGCGTTGAACTTGGTCGAATAGGTGCCGCCAAGCGCGATCAGCGTGATCCCCGGTTCCGGGCGCAGCGCATCCATGACGGCGGCATTGTTGGTGATCACCGTCAACGGCCGCTTTTCGGCCAGCCGCGCGCCGAGGAATGCCGCCATCGAGCCGTCGTTGATGACGACCGTCATGCCGGGATCGACCAGTTCCAGCGCGGCCTCGGCCATCGCGGCCTTGGCGCCGGTTTCCTGGCGTTCGCGATAGCGGAAGTCGCTTTCGAACTGGGTGCTCGATTCGATCGTCGCGCCGCCACGGATCTTGCGCAGCAGGCCCTCGCTTTCCAGCTCGTCGAGATCGCGGTGGATGGTCATGCGCGAGACGCCGAACCGCTGCGCCAGATCGTCCAGATTGACCTCTCCCCGGGTCATCAGAAGGTCCATGACCGCCTGCTGTCGATCGTTGCGCTTCACCAGATCTCCTCCCGCTCGTGCCGTGCCGTGCCGTGCCGTGCCGCCACGCGCCGCACAGCACGCTTTCGCAACATATCTCATAACATATCTAACATAACAAGTGGGATTTTGTGATTTTGTATTGTGATCTTTCGCCCGCAGGTGTATTCGCATCCTCAACCAAGGAGGACAGCAGATGCCAAAAGATTCGCCCGAAACGGTCGACCCGCAGGACAAGGCGCGCCTGCATCCCGAGAACTTCGCACTTGCCAACTGCATTCGCGCGCTGTCGATCGACGCGGTCGAGGCGGCGAATTCGGGCCACCCCGGCGCGCCGATGGGCATGGCCGATGCCGCCACGGTGCTGTTTCGCAACCACCTGAAGTTCGACGCCGCCGACCCCGACTGGCCCGACCGCGACCGGCTGGTGCTGTCGAACGGCCATGCCTCGATGATGCTGTATGCGCTGCTGCATCTGACCGGCTACGAGGACATGACGATCGAGCAGATCCGCAATTTCCGCCAGCTTGGCGCGATCACTGCGGGACATCCCGAATACGGTCATGCCAAGGGGATCGAGACCACAACCGGCCCGCTGGGCCAGGGCCTTGCCGGCGCCGTCGGCATGGCGATTGCCGAACGCCGGCTGGCCGCCGAATTCGGCCGCGATCTGGTCGATCACCACACCTATGTCTTCCTCGGCGACGGCTGCCTGCAGGAAGGCATCGGGCAAGAGGCAATCTCGCTCGCCGGTCATCTGGGGCTTGGCAAGCTGATCGTGCTCTATGACGACAACCAGATCACCATCGACGGGCCAACCTCGGTCTCGTTCTCGGACGACGTGCCGGCGCGGCTGACCGCCTGCGGCTGGCATGTGCAAAGCTGCGATGGCCACGACGCCAATGCGCTCGACGCTGCGATCACGGCCGCGCGGGAGGCGACCGACAAGCCCTCGCTGATCGCCATGAAGACGGTGATCGGCTTTGGCGCGCCGCTGAAGGGCGGCACCGCAGGCTGCCACGGATCGCCGCTTGGCGCGGACGAGGCGCGGGCGGCAAAGCAGGCGCTTGGCTGGACCTCGCCTCCCTTCGTGATCCCGCGCGATCTGGCGCAGCAATGGCGCGAGATCGGCGCCCGCGGCCGTCAGGCCCGGCTCGACTGGGAGGGCCGGCTTGGCCACGCCGTCGCCGGCCGCCGCGCCGAGTTTGTCCGCCGGATCGCCGGGGATCTGCCCGCCGCCTTTGAAACCGCGGTCAAGGACGCCCGCGCGGCGCTGTTTGCCGAACCGCAAAAGATCGCGACCCGCAAGGCCAGCCAGAACGCGCTGGCAGCCCTTGCGCCAGCGCTGCCCGAACTCATCGGCGGCTCGGCCGACCTGACCGGATCGAACCTGACCCGGGTGCCCGCGGTCGACAGCCAGTTCACGCGCGACGCCGCCGGTCGATACGTCGGCTATGGCGTGCGCGAGTTCGCGATGGCTGCGGCAATGAATGGCATGGCGACTCATGGCGGACTTATCCCCTATGGCGGCACATTCCTGGTGTTCTCGGACTATGCCCGCAACGCCATCCGTTTGTCGGCGCTGATGGGGGTTGGCACGATCTATGTCATGACCCACGATTCCATCGGCCTTGGCGAAGACGGGCCGACCCACCAGCCGGTCGAACATCTCGCCTCGCTGCGTGCGATCCCGAACCTTCTGGTGTTCCGTCCCGCCGACGCGGTCGAGACGCTGGAATGCTGGGACATCGCGATCCGGTCGCGGCACCGGCCCTCGCTTCTGGCGCTGTCGCGTCAGGGCGTGCCGCAATTGCGACGCGAGGCGGGGGACGAGAACCTGTCGGCGCGCGGCGGTTACGTCATCCGGCAGTTCGGCACGTCCCGGGATCTGACCATCCTGGCCACCGGCACCGAGGTCAGCCTTGCCGTCGAGGCCGCCGAGGAGCTGGCGGCCGGCGGGATGGGCGTCGCCGTGGTCTCGATGCCAAGCTGGGAGCTGTTCGAAGAGCAGGACCCCGCCTGGCGCGCCGAGGTCCTGGGCGATGCCCCGCGCCTTGCCGTCGAGGCGGCTGGCAAATTCGGCTGGACCCGCTATGTCGCAAGCGAGGCCGATGTGATCGGCATGGATGGCTTCGGCGCCTCGGGTCCGGCAGAAGAGCTGTATCAGAAATTCGGCATCACCCGCGATGCGATCGTCGCCCGGGCGAAGGCCCTCTAGGGAAAAGAGAAGGAGACAGAACATGAAATTCTTCGTCGACACCGCGATCATCGAAGAGATCAAGGAACTGAACGACTATGGCCTGCTCGACGGGGTGACAACCAACCCGTCGCTGATCGCCAAGTCCGGGCGCGACTTCAAGGAGGTGATCGCCGAGATCTGCGGCGTCGTCACCGGCCCCGTGTCGGCCGAGGTCGCCTCGATGGAATATGACGGCATGGTTGCCGAGGGCGACCACCTGTCGAAGATCGCCGACAACGTGGTGATCAAGCTGCCGCTGACGCTCGACGGGCTGAAGGCGTGCCGCTATTTCACCGCCAAGGGCATCAAGACCAACGTCACGCTCTGCTTCTCGCCCAACCAGGCGCTGCTGGCCGCGAAGGCCGGCGCCACGTTCATCTCGCCCTTCGTCGGGCGGCTGGACGACCTGAGCCTCGACGGCATGGAGCTGATCCGCGAGATCCGCATGATCTATGACAACTACGACTTCCAGACCGAGATCCTTGCCGCCTCGGTGCGCTCGGCCAACCACGTCAAGGAAGCAGCCCTCGCCGGCGCCGATGTCGCCACCGTCCCGGCGGGCGTCATCAAGGGGCTGGTCAAGCACGCTCTGACCGACAAGGGTCTGGAACAGTTCGCCAAGGATTGGGCGGCAACCGGACAGTCGATCCTGTAAGAAGGTCCGCTATCGCGGATCCGACATCGGATGGGGGCGCCTGCGGGCGCCCCTTTTCACTGTGCCGCTCAGCCCAGTCGCACACCGTCCTCGCGGGCGAGTTTTGCGTCGAAGGTCACCAGATCGCCCCCTGCGGCCGCGGCCGCCAGCCGGATCATCTGGTCGGAAAACCCCGCGCCGCCCCGCGCATAGCGCGACAGCGCCAGGCCGACCCGATCGGCGGCCTCGACCGAGATTTCGGGAGCCTCGAGAAAGCCCATGAGGGCGCGCGCAATCTCCTCGCGGCCAAGCCCATAGGCGCGTTCCAGCACCCAGACCAGTTCGACAATCACCTCGCGACAGATAAACCCCGGCGCCTCGGCGCTGAGCCCGCGCAGCAGCGCGTCGGCCGTGGCCCATTGACCGGGATCGTCGCGGGTCAGGAAGCGGACCAGAACATTGGTATCGAGGCCGATCACCTAGCGATCGTCCCCGGCACCCTGCGCAATCGCCGCCTCCATGTCCTCGAGGCTGACGGCCGGCTGACCGTCCCGGTGCAGCGCGCCGCTGAGGCTGCTGACCGCCCGCGGCTTCAGGATCCGCACCTCGCCATCGTCGAGCAGAAGATAGCGGATGCGATCCCCGGCCTTCAGCCCCAGCGCCTCGCGGACCTGCCGTGGCAGCGTGGTCTGTCCCTTGATGGTAACAGTCGATTCCTGCATGGACGGGTCTCCAAGGAATATTTTCGGATGCATTACATATGAACGTTTTGCATTACCGATACAAGACCCGGTCAGATCCGGAAGACGGGCTGCAGCAGCCGCGGCAGAAAGCGGCGGAACCGCAGCGGCGCGTCGGTTGCGGCAAGGCAGATGCAGGGCGCCCCGGTCCCCGCGACCGGGCTGTGTTCCAGCGTCCCATCGGCCACCTCGACATCGCCGACGTTGAACGCGCCGGTTTCGTCGTGAAAGCTGCCCTGCAGCACCATGGTCAGTTCCAGACCGTTGTGGGAGTGATCGGGCACCGCCTCGCCCGGCGGGATGAAAAGCAGGCGCACCGAGCCCTCGCGGTCGCTGTTCAGGATCGTCTGGCGAATGCCGGCGCCAAGCGGGCGCCAGCGCGGCGGACGGCCGTCGAGCGCCTGCATCACCGGCGCAGGAAAGATCCCCGAGCGCACAAACACCGGCTCGGCCGGGGCCGGATCGTCAAGCTCGGCCATGACCGCGGCCAGCAGCGCAGTGTCGCGGCCGTCTGTGGCCGTATCGGGGGCGAGGGCCTCGAGAATTGCGCCCCCCGCCATCTCTTCGGTTTCGAGCCGCGCGCGGCATTCGTCACAGACCGAGATATGCGCGGCAACGACAAGCGAAAATCCCTGCGGCAGGCCGCCGACGGCATAGGCCCGGATCAGATGCTCGGGAATATGATGGATCATGGGGCTCATTCGGTTCGCAGGTCTTTCAGTTCGTGTCTCAGCTTGTCGAGTCCAAGGCGGATCCGGGACTTGATGGTGCCAAGCGGCAGACCCGAAATCTCGCTGATCTCGGTATGGCTCAGCTCGCCCATGTAGGCCTGTTCGATCACGGCGCGCTGGTCGGGCCGAAGCCTGCCTATCGCCTCTCGCAGGCGGCGCGATTCCTGATCGAGTGCAAGCCCGCCCGCAGCATCGGGTTCGGCAGTGTTTTCGATGTAAAGCTCTTCTGGTACGGGCCGGGCGTCCTTTCGGATCACATCGATGTGCCGATTTCGCGCGATCCGGTAGATCCAGGCCGAGGCCGAGGCGCGCGCCGGATCGAACTGCGCCGACTTGCGCCAGACCCGCAGCATCACGTCCTGGATGATGTCGTCGGCCGCCGTCCCGAACCGGCCGGAGCGGGCCAGCATCGTGCGGATCCGCGGGGCATAGAATTCGAACAGCCGGGCAAAGGCGTCGCGGTCGCGATTGTCCCGCACGGCAATCAGCCACGCTGTCTGCTCGCACAACCGGCTTTCGGCGTCGTTGTCCATTCTGTGCTCGCTCGGCCCGTCCCGCCCCTTCGACGCCCCGGTGGAACCTCGTGGCGGCATTGCGCTCAGGATATCGTCGGCCAACAGCATAGAATTTCGTACGCCGCCGGAACAGTCACGGATCACTCGCGGCGTCAGATTTATTTCTGATCCGGCCGCGGCGGGCGCACGTAAACCATTTATAATTCGGAGGGTTGGCAGTGCCATTCGACCAGAACATCAGGTTTCGTCCCCGTATCGCCGTTGTTGGCGGCGGCATCAGCGGCCTTTCCACCGCGTTCGATCTTTCGGCCGATGCCGATGTGACGCTTTTCGAGGCGGAGGCGCGCCTTGGCGGGCATGCGCGCACGGTGATGGCCGGGCGCGATGGCGCGCAGCCCGTGGACACCGGCTTCATCGTGTTCAATTTCGCCAATTATCCGCATCTCACGCAGCTGTTTCGCGACCTCGACGTCCCGATCGAGAAAAGCTGCATGAGCTTTGGCGCCACCATCGACGGCGGGCGGCTGGAATACGGGCTGCAGTCGCTGAAGGCGCTGTTCGCCCAGCAGCGCAACCTCGGCGATCCGCGGTTCTGGGCCATGCTGCGCGACATCGCGCGGTTCAACGCGCGCGCCGAGCAGGCGGTTCTGATCGAGGATATCTCGGTCGGAGAGCTGGTTGACCGGCTCAAGCTTGGTGCGTGGTTCCGCAACTATTACCTGCTGCCGATCTGCGGCGCGATCTGGTCCACCCCCGCGGACGAGATCCACGCCTTTCCGGCACGGCCGCTGGTGCGGTTCTTCCGCAACCATGCGCTGATGAGCGCGACCGGACAGCACCAGTGGTGGACGGTCACGGGCGGCAGCCGCGAATATGTGCGCCGTCTGGAAACGGTGCTGCGCGAACGCGGCGCCGCCCTGCGCACCGGCACCCCGGTTCAGGCGATCGAGCGCCGCGACGGGCAAGTCATCGTCAAAACCGCCAACGGGCCCGAACCTGCCTTCGATCACATCGTCTTCGCCACCCATCCCGACCAGACGCTGCGGATGCTCGACATGCCGTCGCGGGGCGAGCAGGCGGCGTTGTCGGCGATCCGCTATCAGGACAACCACACCTTCCTGCACCGCGATGCCCGGCAGATGCCGCGGCGGCGCGATTGCTGGTCGGCCTGGGTCTATCAGGCCGATACCCGTCAGGGCCGCAAGGGCGTTGGCGTGACCTACTGGATGAACCGGCTGCAGAACATCCCCGAACAGGACCCGCTGTTCGTGACGCTGAACCCCGCGCGGCCGATTGCCGAGGATCTGATCTATGACGAGGTGGTGTTCCGCCATCCGGTGTTCGACCGCGCCGCGATGGCCGCGCAGGATGACATCGCGGCCCTGCAGGGACAGCGCAACACATGGTTTGCCGGGGCCTGGGCGCGGCACGGGTTCCACGAGGACGGCATCGCCTCGGCCCGGCGGGTCACCCGCGCGCTGACACGGCTTTATGCGCCGCGCCGCCAGGTGGCGGCATGAGCGCCCCGGGCCACCTGATCGGCAACACGACCCATGTCCGCCAGGGCGCGCAGCGCCACAGCTTTTCCCATGCGGTCGATTATGTGCTGATCGACCCCGAGGAACGCCAGGGCCCGCGGCTGTTCTCGCGCAACCGGCGCAACCTGCTGGCGGTGTTCGACCGCGACCACGGCGGGCCGCCCAGGGGCGGGCGCGGGGCAGACTGGGCCTGGGAGGTGCTGTCGGCCGCGGGGCTGCAGCGCGGAGCCGACAGCCGCCTGATGCTGCTGACCCAGCCGCGGTTTCTGGGATACGTGTTCAACCCGGTCAGCTTCTGGCTGCGGTTCGAGGGGGACGCGCTGATCGCCGTCATTGCCGAGGTCAACAACACCTTCGGCGACAGGCATTGCTACCTGTGTGCGCTGCCCGAATTCGCCGCGATCACGCCGGGCGACCGGATCGTTGCGCACAAGGTCTTTCACGTCTCGCCGTTTCAGGAAATCGCCGGGGATTATACCTTCAGCTTTGCCTTTCCCGACAACCGCGTCGCGATCCGCATCGATCTGACGAACGGACCGGAAACCCTGATCGCGACGCTGAGCGGGCGCATCGTGCCGCTGACCGAACGCTCGGTCCTTGGCGCGCTGGTTCGCCGGCCCTTCGGCGCGGCCCGCACCATTGCGCTGATCTACTGGCAGGCGCTGCGCCTGAAACTGAAGGGCGCCCGATACCGCACCCGGCCCGAACCGCCAATCGAAGAGATCACCCGATGACCTATCTGACATCCCGCGTCCGCCGCGACTTTCTGCAAAGCTGCGAGGGCATCCGGCACGGCCAGCTTTTTCTGACCACGCCCGAGGGGACGCACCACAGGTTCGGCCAGGGCGGGCCCGAGGCCGACATGGTGCTGCACGACTGGGCGGCGATCACTGCGACCGCGGCGCGGGGCGATATCGGCTTTGGCGAGGCCTATGTCGCCGGTCTGTGGGAAACCACCTCGGTCGAGGCGGTGACGACGGTCGCGCTGCTGAACCTCGAGGCGCTGCAGGGCTATGCCTATCCCTCGCTCTGGTCGAACCTGAAATTCCGGCTGGTCGACCGGCTGGTCCGGGCCAATTCCCGCAACGGGGCCGCGCGCAACATCCGCGCGCATTACGATGTCGGCAACGAGTTCTATCAGCTCTGGCTCGACCCCTCGATGACCTATTCCTCGGCGCTGTTCACCGAGGACGACGACGATCTGGAGCGGGCGCAGGCGCGCAAGAACAACCGCATCCTGTCGCGCCTCGGCTCTGGCGAAAGCGTTCTCGAGATCGGCTGCGGCTGGGGCGGGTTTTCCGAACTGGCGGCCGAGGCCGGGCGGCGGGTTACCGGCATCACGGTCTCGCCCCTGCAAAAGGCCTGGGCCGAAGCGCGGCTCGACGGGCGGGCACGGATCGAGCTGCAGGATTATCGCGCGACACGCGGAACCTATGACAACATCGTGTCGATCGAGATGATCGAGGCGGTGGGCGAACGCTATTGGCCGGCCTATTTCGCGACGCTGAAATCCCGGCTGGCCGAGGGCGGGCAGGCGGTCATCCAGGCGATCACGGTGCAGGACCAGTATTTCGACACCTATCGCCGCGGATCGGATTTCGTGCGCCACCATACCTTTCCGGGCGGCATGCTGCTGTCGGACGCGGTGATCGCGGCAGAGGCACGGCGCGCGGGCCTGACGGTGCGCCACAGCTTTGACTTCGGCACGGATTACGCCCGCACCTGCCGGACCTGGGCGGATCGTCTGCGCCAGGAAAGCGCGCGCATCCTCGGGCTCGGTCACGACCGGGCGTTCCTGCGCAGCTGGCTTTACTATCTCGAGATCTGCGCCGCCTCGTTCGCGACCGGGCAGACCAGCGTCGCGCAGGTGGAGCTGGTCCATGCCTGAAGCGGTGCTTCTGGCGGCGCCGCCGGACCGGGACCGGCTGGGCCTGCGCACCGCCGTGGTGGCAATGTTTCTGGCCAGCGCGGGGATACCGCTTTACATCCACCTGCCGATGTTCGCGGCCGAGATCGGCCTGCCGCTGGCGACCGTCGGGATCGTGCTGCTTGGCATCCGGGTGATGGATTTCGTGCAGGACCCGTTTCTGGGCTGGCTCGCACAGCGGCTGCCGGATCGGCGCGGGCAACTGGCCGCGCTGTCGCTGCTGGCACTTGGCGGCGGGCTCATGTGGGTTTTCGCGCTGCAGCCGGGGCTTTTTGGCTTCGTGCTGGGGCTGATCCTGGTCTTCACGGCCTACAGCCTTGGCATGATCCTGTTCTACAGCCAGTGCGTCGCAAATGCCGCCGCGGGGGGCGATACGGAACATTATCGCCTGGCCGGCTGGCGCGAGACCGGGATGCTGATCGGGATCGTCGTTGCCGCGATCCTGCCGCAGGTCGGTGGCGATCTGCTGGGCGCGCGGGGCGGGTATGTCCTGCTGGGCGCCGTGGCGTTGCTGGCCGCACCGCTGGTGATCCGGGCCGGGGCGCCGCTGTGGCAGGGCCCGGTCCCGGTGCAGACGGAGGTTTCCTATCGCCAATTGCTGTCCGGGCGGGCGCGGCATCTGCTGGTGCTGAGCCTTGTCAACGCGCTGCCGGTTGCGGTGACGGCGACGCTGTTTCTGTTCTTTGTCGATGACAAGCTCGGCCTGCCCGATCTGGCCGGCGTGTTTCTGGTGATGTTCTTCGTGGCGGCCGGGGCCACGGCGCCGCTCTGGTCCCGGCTGGCCGCGCATTTCGGCCCGCGCCGGGTCCTACTGGTCGCGATGGTGCTGGCGATTGCGGCCTTTGGCGGGACCGCGATGCTGCCGCCCGGCGCGGCGGTGGCCTTCGGCCTCATCACCATTGCCTCGGGGGCAGCGCTTGGGGCCGAGATGGTGATCCTGCCGGCGTTCTTTTCGGCCACGCTTGCATCGGCCGACCTGCCAGCGGCGCTTGGCTTTGGCGCCTGGAATTTTGCGAACAAGTTCGCCCTTGCGCTCGCGGCCGGCATCCTGCTGCCGACGCTTCACCTTGCGGGCTACACGCCCGGCGGCGCGAATTCCGCCGCGGTCCTCGCCCTTCTGACGGCGGCCTATGCCTTGCTGCCGCTCTTCCTGAAACTGCCGGCGATATGGCTTGTCCTTCGCCTAACTGACGAGGTCTGACCATGACACTCAAGATCCTTCTTGCCATCGCGGTGCTGGTGCTGCTCGCGCTCAGCCTGCAGCGCTTCGCCTTCAGCTTTTCCGCCCAGTCGCCCAAGGATTATGCCGGGACCACGCCCGCCTTCGATCCGCGCACGACTCTGGGCGGCGAGATGATGTCCGAGGGCATCATCTATGGCCCCGACGGGCGCGTCGCGTCGCGGTTTACCGCCAGGATGGTGGGGACCTGGACCGAGACCGGCGGGACGCTCGCCGAGGAATTCACCTATGCCGACGGCGAGACCCAGAACCGCGAGTGGCACATCGTCGACACCGGGCCGAACAGCTTTACCGCGACCGCCTCGGACATCGTGGGCGAGGCGAGGGGCGAGGTCTCGGGCGCGACGCTGCAGATGCGCTATCGCCTGAAACTGGCCGAGAGCGCGGGCGGCCACACGCTCGACGTGACCGACTGGCTCTATCTCGCACCCGACGGCACGATCCTGAACAAGTCCGAGATGCGCAAGTTCGGGATCAAGGTGGCCGAGCTTGTCGCCACGATCCGTCCGGCCGGCTGAGATGTTCGCGGGCAAGACATGGTGGATCGTCGGCGCGAGCGACGGTCTGGGCGAGGCGATCGCCGAGGCGCTCGACGCCGAAAAGGCAACCCTGCTGCTGTCGGCGCGCAGCGGCGACAAGCTTGGCCGGCTTGCCGGGCGTCTTGGCGATGCCCGCGCGCTGCCGATGGACGTGACGGATGCCGGGTCGGTGGCGCAGGCGGTCGCGGCGGCGGGCAAGGTGGACGGTCTGATCTATTCGGCGGGATACTACGCGCCGATGACGGCCGCCGCGTGGGAGCCGGAGGGCGCAGCCCGCATGGCCGAGGTGAATTTCACCGGGGCGCTGCGGCTGCTGGGCCATGTGGTGCCGCAAATGGTGCGGGACGGGCAGGGCAGGCTGATGCTGATCGGCTCGCTGTCGGGCTTTGCCGGTCTGCCGGGCGCCATCGGCTATGCCGCCAGCAAGGCCGCGATCATGCACCTTGCCGAAGACATGCTGGCCGATCTGCGCGGCACCGGCGTGATCGTGCAGCGCGCCAACCCCGGCTATATCCGCACCCGTCTGACCGCGAAGAACGATTTCTCGATGCCCCAGATCATGGAGCCCGCAGAGGCCGCCCGGCAGGTGGTTGCCGCCCTGCGCTCCGGCCGGTTCTCGACCAGCTATCCGGTGCCGTTCGCCTGGGTCTTCCGGTTGGGCGCGCTGTTGCCGCCGCGCCTGTTCCAGCGCCTGATCCTGGGCAAGGCCAGGCGGTCCGGCACCGCGAAATGACCGGGACCGGGCCGGAACCAGACCAATTGCCAAGCTCTTGCGACTGCGTTACCCCCTCGAACCGATGACCGGACAGATCAAACCCGACGGCCGCCTGACGCCATGCCCGCCACAGGGACGCCAGCGCAATGGGCGTTTCGCGGCGGTCCCCGGCGTCGTGCACAACGTCCGAAGGCGTCCGGGGGACCTGTGTCCCGACACGGCTGCCTGATGGAAACATGCGGGACGGGCTATAAAACCTTCATGGTCTGCAGCGATGTTGCCTTGCCCGGGTCGCCGGACCTTTTCGATTCGGGAACGCCACCGAAGGCGGCAGGCCGGGCAGACCGAAGGTCACGTGTCCCTTGCCGCCCACTATCCGGAGAATTTGAGACATGAGCATTGTCAGGTCGGGTCTGGTGCTGGCCGGCGGGGTCGCAACCGCAGCAGCCTTCACGGTTTATGGCGAAAGCTGGCTTGACCATTCGGCGGGGTTACTCACCGGTCTGCTGCTGTTTCTCTGGCTGCTGGTCACGATGGGCACCTGCGCGTTCACCGCCATCGAACATGCGGACGAACTGGCGGAACGGATGGGAGAGCCGTTTGGAACGCTTCTTCTGACGCTTTCGGTCGTCACGATCGAAGTCGTGCTGATCGCCATGATCATGTCCACCGGCGAAACCAACCCGACACTGGCGCGCGACACCATGTTCTCGGTCCTGATGATCGTGCTGAATGCGATGGTCGGCACCTCGCTGCTGGTCGGCGGCCTTGCGCATGGCCGGCAGGAATACAACCTCGAGGGTGCGCGGTCCTACCTGTCGGTCATCCTGCCGCTTGCCGTCATTCCGCTGATCCTGCCGCGTTTCACCGTGTCCACAGCCGATGCGTCGCTCAGTGCGCCGCAATCCATTGCCTTTGCGCTGTTCACGGTGCTGCTCTATGGCGTGTTTCTTGCCCTGCAGACGATGCGCCACCGGTCCTTCTTCGAGGATCCGGTTCATCCAGACGCGCATCAGCCGGAGCCCGATCACCCCGCGCCACATGGCAAAGGCAGCACCCTGACGCACCTTGCCTTTCTGGTCATGCTTCTGGTTCCCTTCGTGGTGATGGCCGAAGAACTGGCGAATTATGTGGATTACGGCATCGCGGTCCTCGGGGCGCCGGCGACCATCGGCGGGATCCTGATCGCCTCGCTCGTGCTGCTGCCCGAAGCTGTCAGCGCCTTCAAATCGGCCCGCGCCAACCGGCTGCAACGGTCGGTCAACATCTGTCTCGGCTCGGCGCTGTCGACCATCGGCCTGACCATTCCGACGGTGCTGCTGATCGGTCTGCTCACGGGGCACCCGATCATCCTCGGGCTCGACGACAGTGACATTGTGCTGCTGGCGACCACGCTGTTTCTGAGCGTGCTGACGTTTTCGGGGGGGCGCACCAATGTGCTGCTCGGCCTCGTGCATATCGTCATGTTCGCGGTATTTCTGGTGCTGGCGGTCAATCCCTAGACCGGCCCCGGCACCGAGGCGCGCCGCATCGTCGGATTTTACATAACTATCATTACACGCCGCGGCTGTGCGTCCCGCCGCGGCGCCGCCTACCCCGCGGTGCGCGAGCTTTCGCGAAGCACCTGGATCAGTTCCTGCGCCGCCCCGCGCAGCGGCCGGTCGCGGCCCGAGAACAGTACCAGCGGCACCGACGGCAGATGCCGCACCTGCCGCACGACCAGATCGGGCGAGCGAATGGCCTGCGCGGTCAGACGGTCGATCACGCCGACGCCGCCGCAGGTCTCGACCAGCTGGCAGACGGTCGAACAGAACGGCACCTCGCAGGCCGTCACATAGGCGAGCCGGTGTTTCAGGAAGGCCGAGCGGATGGCATCCCCCATCGGCGACCATGCCGGATCATAGGCGATCAGCTCCGACCCCGCGAGATCGGCAAGCGACAGCGTCTCTTCCCGCGCAAGCGGATGGCCGGCCTGCATCACCGCAACCAGCGGCACCGTCATCAGCGTCTCGGCGTGGAAATCCGCCTTGGCCGGAAACGCCATCTGCATGCCGAAATCGGCGCGGCCGCTGCGCACATCGGTTTCGGGCTCGGTCACCCACAGCCGCAGCCGCCGCTTCCAGCCAAGAAACCCGGCCTGCGCCAGCCTGACCGACAGGAACCCCTCGACAATCGCCGGTGTGGCCGAGATCGTGACCGTCTTCGTGTCCTGCTGCTGCAGCGACCGCACGCTGGCATTCACCCGCGCCTGGGTCGCAAAGATCGGCACCGCATCGGCAAACAATGCCTGCGCCTCGGCCGTGGGCACCAGCCGGTTGCCCTCGCGCTGAAACAGCCGCAGTCCCAGATTGGCCTCCAGCCGCTTGATCTGCGCGCTGACCGCGGGCTGCGACAGGCCAAGCACGCGCGCCGTCTCGATGGTCGTGCCGACCCGCATCAGGGTGCCGAAAAGCTCCAGCTCGCGCAGATTCATTATTCGTCCCGTGATGGTAAATGACGTTTTAAAAACCTAGCGATTGTTCATGCCTGCACCAGCGCAAACTGCCGGCAACAGATGGCCCGGGCGTTTCCCATGGCCTGCCTGCGTCAACCGTCGAGCGCGGCCTCGACCCGGCAGGTCGCGCGGATCCGGTGCCGAGGACATCGCCGGGCGGCGGCCGCCGCGGCGCCGATTGTCGTTTGAGAACAGGCGGTTGCGCAGTTTCAGGGCGGGCTCTCGCGGTGTCGCGCGGCTGCGACGCCACAGATGTATTGATCATTGACTTGTTTTTTGATAGTAAATTGAATCCAGTCAATGTGAGTATTGACTGAAACCCTCGCAACCAGACTCAGCGCCCCGATGTCCGCCGCCATGCCATTCCTCCCCCAGTTTGTCCGCGCCGCCCCCGCGCAGGGGTGGCGGTATGCGGCGCCGACCGCTTGTCACCCCGCGCCCGCCCCTGCCCTTGCGCTGCGCGCGTCGAATGGACCGCGCGATTGAAAAGGAAAACGCAATGACCACCGGCCTCGCCATCGAAGACCGCGACCTCAATTCCGCCTTGCGGCGTGGCGCACGGCTGCGCTGCCCGCGCTGCGGCGAGGGCAGGCTGTTTCGCGGCTATATCAGGGTTGCGGGCGGCTGCGACTGCTGCGGGCTCGATTTCTCGCCCCAGCGGGCCGACGACGGTCCGGCCTATCTCGTGATCCTGATCGTCTGCCACATCGTCGGTTTCACCCTGCCGGTGATGTTCGGCTACATGCGGGACAACCCGCTGTTGCTGGCGCTGACGATGTCGACCATGGCGACGGTTCTGGCGCTGGCACTGCTGCCGCCGATCAAGGGCGCGTTCATCGCGCTTCAGTGGAGCAAGGGCATGCACGGCTTCTGAAGGCCGGGGCGTCAGCCCATGAACGTGTTGGGCGAGAGCGCGTTGCCGAGGAAATAAAGGTTCTCGCGCAATGTCTCGCGCGAGACCGAGCCGCCGAGGCACACCCGCAGCTTCTCGCCGGGCGCGCCCTCGACGGTGAAGGCGTCCGACGGCATCAGTCCCAGCTGCCGCCCGGCCATGCGGGCGATGACATCGGCGCGGCCGATCCCCTCGGGCAAGGTCAGCCAGATGTTGAAGGCGTTTTCGGCGGCGGCGAACTGGATCCCGTCCAGCGCCTCGCGCGCAATGGCCTGTCGGGCGGCGGTTTCGGCGCGGATGAAGCGCCGGATCCCGTCGGCGGTTCCGTCCTCGATCCACTGGGTCGTCAGCGCCATCGACAGGGGCGAGGGCATGACCGAAAGCGCCCGGATCGCCTGCACAAGCCGGAAGGCGCAGCGGGCCGAGGGCGCGACGGTATAGGCCAGGCGCAGCCCGGCGCCGATGCATTTGGCGAGCCCGCCGATATGCCATGTCAGGTCGGGCGCCGACAACGCGATGGGGGCGGGCGCGCGCATCGGGATGAAACCATAGGCATCGTCCTCGATCAGCGTGAGCCTTTCGGCGCGCAGCACCGCGGCCAGTTCGAGACGGCGGTCTTCCGGGATGGTCAGGGTGGTCGGATTCTGCAGCGTGGGGTTCAGATAGAGCGCCTTCGGCGCGTGACGCCCGATCGCGTCGCGCAGGGCCTCGGGCGTCACCCCTTTCTCATCCATCTCGAGCCCGACGAGTTGAACGCCGAAACGGGCCGCCAGGTTTCGAATGCCGGGATAGGTGATGCGCTCGCACAGAACCGTGTCGCCCGGTCTGGCGATGATCGACAGCACCGCCGCCATGGTGGCATGGGCCCCGGGTGTGACCGACACGCGCTCCAGCGCGGGAACCATGCCGCGCAGGCTGAGCCAGATCGAGGCGGCGGTGCGGTCGCGCTCGGTTCCGGTGGGGGACTGATAGCGCAGCAGATCGACCAGGTTGGCCGAGACATAGCCGAGCCCTTCCTTCATCCGGCCCACAAGCTCGGGGTCGGTGGGTTCGGGCGGCATGTTCATCGACAGGTCTTCGGCGCGCCGTCGCTCGGGATCCGAGGCGGACGCCGTCGCCTTTTGCGCAACGAAGGTCCCCCGCCCGACATGGCTGTCGACCAGTCCGCGGGAGTGCGCCTCGGCATAGGCGCGGGAGACCGTGGTGAAGTCGATGCCCAGCGTCGCGGCGAGCCGCCGCTGCGGCGGCAGACGCTCACCGCCCGAAAGCTTTCCCTCGCTGATGTCGCGCGCGAGTGCGTCGGCGATGGCAAGATAGTGCGGCTTGCCGCTTTCGGTCAGCTCGGGAACCCAGGTCTTCATCGTCTCTCTCCTGCGCTGCCTGCCTAGCGGATTGATTCTGTCAATTGAAGGCAGATTGTATGTATCGCGTCAAAACGCCCGCGACTGGTGCCGTTCCACCGCACATAAAGCGCTAACATTCCGAGCGGTTCCCTAGGGTCATGCTGAATTTTGCACCAAATGTCTGCAGTATTGATGCTAATATTGTATGTAGATTAAACTGGATATTGATTCGATCAATGCGCCGTCCGCATCGTCGCCCCACACTGTGACAAGGAGCGCAAGGATGCCGGCTGTAACCAAGGAAATGCACAAGGACGGAGATTTCTTCGTCAACTACGAGGAAAAGGTCTTTGAGGACGTCAAGGCCGAGGCGGGCGAAAAGGCGCTCGTCACCTTCCATACCGTCGCCTTCGAGGGTTCGATCGGGCTGGTCAATATCCTCAATGCGATCCGCCTCAACCGCAAGGGCTACGAGACCTCGATCCTGCTCTATGGCCCGGGTGTCACCCTTGGCATTCAGCGCGGTTTCCCGACGCTCGGGGACGAGGCCTTTCCGGGCCACCAGAACTTTGCGGTGAACCTCAAGAAGTTCATGGGCGAGGGCGGCAAGGTCTATGCCTGCCGGTTTGCGCTCCAGGCGCTCTACGGCCATGGCGAGCCCTCGCTGCTGCCCGGCATCACGCCGATCGCGCCGCAGGACGTGCTCGACTGCATCCTCCTGCACAAGAAGGCCAACGCGGTCATTCTCGATACCTGGACGGTCTGACCCCTCGCCGGACCGGCCGCGCTGTCCGGTCCGGCCGCTTTCAGAAACGCGAGCCAATGGTGGTTTCATGCGAACAGACATCATCCGAGCAGCCGCGGTGCAGATTGCGCCGGATCTGACCGGGCGGGCCGGCACCATGGAACGGGTGCTGAATGCCATCGCCGAAGCCGCCGACAAGGGCGCGCAGTTCATCGTGTTCCCCGAGACCTTCGTGCCCTACTACCCCTATTTTTCTTTTGTGCTGCCGCCGATGCAGCAGGGCGCGCCGCATCTCGAACTGATGAAGGAGGCGGTTGTCGTGCCCTCGCCCGAGACGCAGGCCGTGGCCGATGCCGCCCGCAGGCGCGGCATCGTCGTGGTGCTGGGCGTCAACGAGCGCGATCACGGATCGCTCTATAACACGCAGCTTGTCTTTGACGCCGACGGCACGCTGGCGCTCAAGCGCCGCAAGATCACCCCCACCTATCACGAGCGCATGGTCTGGGGGCAGGGCGATGGCGCCGGGCTCAAGGTTGTCGAGACCCGGGTGGGCCGCGTCGGCGCGCTGGCCTGCTGGGAGCATTACAACCCGCTTGCCCGCTACGCGCTGATGACCCAGCACGAGGAGATCCACGCGGGCCACTATCCGGGCTCGCTGGTGGGCGACATCTTCCGCGATCAGATCGAGGTGACGATGCGCCATCACGCGCTGGAATCGGGTTGCTTTGTCGTCAATGCGACGGGCTGGCTGACCGAGGATCAGATCGCGCAGATCCACCCCGACGCCACGCTGCAAAAGGGCCTGCGCAGCGGCTGCATGACCTGCATCATCTCGCCCGAGGGGCGGCATCTGGCCGAACCGCTGACCGACCGCGAAGGCATCCTGATCGCCGATCTGGACATGAAGCTGGTCGCCAAGCGCAAACGCATGATGGACAGCGTCGGCCATTACGCCCGGCCGGAGCTTCTGAGTCTGGTTCACGATTCGCGGCCCGCCGCCACGCGCCATGTGATCGAGGCCGCGCCGCTGCCCGACCTCGAAGCGGCGGAGGATGCGCAGGATGCCTGAGATGTCGCATTCCGATCTGATCAATGCGCTGCAGACCCACGGCATGCGGATGATCGATCCGCGGGTGGGGCAGGAAAGCCGCCGCGGCGGTGCGGGCCCGTCGGACCACAAGGCCGTGACCCTCGGCGAAACCACGGTGATGGTGCCGGTTCACACGGCGCCGAGTTTCGACAGCCCGTTTCTGGCCGAGGCGCCCGATGCCACCGGCCTGGCCCGGCTGACCCGCGATGGCGTCGAGGTCGGCGAGATCCGCTTTCCGACCCGGGCGAAGTTCTATCGGCTGAAGACGGCCGACGGCATTCCCTACAGCCATATCGCCACGCTCCACTCGCGGGACGTGCTGGCGACGACGGTGCTTCAGACCTGCATCCGCTATGAAAGCCGCAAGAAGACCTGCCAGTTCTGCTCGATCGGGCAGAGCCTCGCGGCGGGGCGCACCATTGCCCACAAGACGCCGGAGCAACTGGCCGAGGTCGCGAAAGCCGCCGTGGAGCTCGATGGGGTGACCCATATGATCCTGACCACCGGCACGCCCGCCGGCAAGGATCGCGGCGCCAGGGTGCTGGCCGAGAGCGCCCGTGCCATCAAGGCCGCGGTCGACCTGCCGCTGCAGGGACAGTGCGAACCGCCCGAGGACGACGTCTGGCACCAGACCATGTTCGATGCCGGGATCGACACGTTGGGGATGCATCTGGAGGCGGTGACGCCCGAGGTGCGCGAACGGATCATGCCGGGCAAGGCATCGGTGCCGCTGGAGAAGTATTTCTCCAGCTTCGAGGCGGCGGTGAAGGTCTTCGGGCGCGGGCAGGTCTCCACCTATATCCTCGCCGGGCTGGGGGACACGCGCGAGGCCATCCTCGAGATGGGGCAGCGGCTTTGCGACATCGGGGTCTATCCCTTCGTTGTTCCCTTCGTGCCGATCTCGGGCACGCCGCTGGAAAGCCACCCGGCGCCCTCGACCGCGTTCATGGCCTCGATCCTGCGGCCGCTGGGACAGATGATCGTCGCGGCGGGCATCCGGTCGGCCGAGATGAAGGCGGGCTGCGGAAAATGCGGGGCCTGTTCGGCGTTGTCCACCTATGAAAAGCTGCGGGTGCCGGCATGATCGAGTGCGAGCCGCGCCAGTTCGCCTGCCCGGGCTACTACATCCGCGCCGCCTCGAAGCGGTTCGAGGCCGAGGGGGCCGCCATCCTGCGCCGCCGCGTCTTTGTCGAGGAGCAGCGGATCTTCCCGACCCACGACCGGGACGAGATCGACCTGATCGCCACCCATCTGGTGGCGCTGTCGACCTATGCGCACGAAGCCGATCAGGTCGTAGGCACCGTGCGCGTCCACGAGGAAGCGCCGGGCGTCTGGTGGGGCTCGCGCCTTGCGGTCGACAGCGAGTTTCGCGCCGTGGGCCGGCTCGGGGCAGAGCTGATCCGTCTGGCGGTTTCGACCGCAAACGCGCGGGGCTGCACGCGGTTTCTGGCCCATGTGCAGATGCAGAACGTGGTGCTGTTCCGCCGCCTGCACTGGCATCCGCTGGAGCCGGTGACCATCCATGGCGCGCCCCACATGCGGATGCAGGCGGATCTGGCCCACTACCCGCCCTGCGCCGATCCGGTGGCCGGATGGTATCACCGCCCGCGGGCCAGAGGGACGGGCCGATGAACCTTGCCGGGACGCCTTCTGCCGTCGCGGCGCTTGCCGCGGCCCTGCGGGATCATCCCTCGATCCGCTCGAAACTCGGCATCGCGCGGGCGACCCGGGCGCTTGGACTGACGGCGTCCAGCGACGGCCGCCCCGGCGACGACGCCGCGGTCCTGCCCGGGCCTGCGGGATACGATCTGCTGGCGGGCGAGGGGTTCATCCCCGCCTTTGTCCGGGACGACCCCTGGTTCGCCGGCTGGTGTGCGGTGATGGTCAATCTGTCGGACATCGCGGCCATGGGCGGACGGGCCACCGCCATCGTCGATCAGATCTGGGCGCCCGATGCCGAAACCGCCGCGCCGATGATGGCGGGGCTGCGCGATGCCTCGGCCGCCTATGGCGTGCCGCTTGTCGGCGGGCACACGAATTTCGCCGCAGGCGAGCTTGGACTTGCCGCCACGGTGCTGGGCCGCGCCAAGGCGGTGATCTCGAGCTTCGATGCCCGGCCGGGCGATCTGCTGCTGGCGGCGATCGACCACCGGGGCGCGTACCGCAATTTCGACAACTTCTTCGCCGCAGCCGAGGCGCCGCACGACCGGTTGCGCGGTGATCTCGCCCTGCTGCCAGACCTGGCCGAGGCCGGGCTGGTGCGCGCGGGAAAGGACATCAGCCAGGGCGGCATCGCCGGCACCGCGCTGATGCTGGCGGAGTGTTCCGGCGTCGGGATCGACATCGACCTCTCCAGCATTTCGCTTCCAAGGGGCGTTGCGATGGACCGTTGGCTGCGCAGCTTCCCGAGCTTCGGGTTTCTGCTGTCGGTCGACCCGGAAAAGGCGAATGCGGTCTGTGCCCGGTTCTGCGCGCGCGGGATCGAGGCCTGCGCAATCGGGCAGGTCGCCCGGGGGTCCGCAGTGTCGCTCGCCGACAGGACCGGCCGCGCCCTGTTCTGGGACCATGCCAAAACCCCCTATCTCGACCTTGGAGACCGCCGTGCCTGAAACATTCTGGACCGTCCGCTGGCCCGATGGCGCCGAAGAAAAGCTTTATTCGCCCTCGAGCGTCGTCGCCGAAATGTTCCAGCCCGGCCGCCGCTACCCGGTGCCCGAGTTCCTGTGGCGGGCGCGGGTCGCGATGGAGCGCGCCTCGAACCGGGTCCAACGCAAATATGGCTTCGCCTGCACATCGGCGATGGAGCAACTCGACCGAATCGAGACGCGCATCGCGGGCATCGAGGATCCGGAGGGCGCCGAAATCGCCTGCCTGGACATCTCACAATGAGGACAGAGACGATGAAAGACACCCAGACACCGTATATCCCCGTCGTGATCGTCGGCGGCGGGCAGGCCGGTCTCTCCACCGCCTATTGCCTGGAGCAGAAGGGGATCGCCTCGGTCATCTTCGAGCGGCACGAGAAATTCCATTCCTGGCGGGTGAACCGCTGGGACAGCTTCTGTCTTGTGACGCCGAACTGGCAGTGCCGTCTGCCGGACTTCCACTATGACCGCGACTATGGCGGCACCAATCCCGACGGCTTCATGCTGAAAGACGAGATCACCGAGTACCTCGACGCCTTCGCCGCGCGCTTCGAGCCCGACATTCACGAGCATGTCGAGGTCACCCGCGTGGCGCCCCGCGCGCAGGGCGGCTTTGCCGTCGAAACCTCGATCGGTGACTGGGTCTGCGATCAGGTCGTCATCGCCACGGGCGGCTACGACGCGCCCATCGAACCCGATTACGCCCGCAACCTCTCGCCCGAGATCTTCCAGATGCATTCGGTCGACTACCGCAATGTCGGCCAGTTTCCGGACGGCGGCGTGCTGATCGTCGGCACCGGGCAGTCCGGTGTCCAGCTGATGGAGGATTTCATTCGTGCCGGCCGCGACGTGCATCTGGCGGTCGGCCCCGCGCCGCGCAGCCCGCGCAAGTATCGCGGGCGCGATGCCACGGACTGGCTGTACGATGCCGGACACTATGCCATCACCATCGACAGCCATCCCGACCCGGTGAAGGCGATGACCCAGACCAACCACTTCATGTCCGGGCGCGACGGCGGCAAAGAGATCGACCTGCGCCGGTATCACGTCGATCATGGCGTCGAGCTCTATGGCTCGCTCGCGGGGATGCAAGGGAGCGAGGTCGCCTTCCTGCCCGATCTGACACGGAACCTCGACGACGCCGACCGCTCCTATGTCGGGATCCGCGAGCAGATCGATGCCTATATCGCCCGGGAGGGGATCGACGCCCCGGAGGAGCCGCCCTTTGCCAAGCTCTGGTCCCCGGAGGTCGAACGCACGACCCTCGACCTTGCCGCTTCGGGCATCACCTCGGTTCTCTGGGCCATCGGGTTCCGGCCGGACTATTCCTGGATCGAGGCCGACGTCTTCGACGCCCGCGGCAAGCCGGTCTTCAACCGCGGCGTGACCGGGCATCCGGGGCTGCATTTCATCGGCCTCGGCTGGCTGAACACCTGGGGGTCCGGCCGCTTTCTCGGGATCGAGGAAGACAGCCGATACCTCGCCGATCAGATTGCGGCCCAGCTCGTCGCAGCGGTGTCCGCCTGATGCTGGCGCTGCGGCCGCACCCCTGCCCCGTGCCCGAACGCCGCGAAGCGCTGCGCCTGGGCATGATGCAGCTCTCTCCGTTCGGGTTGTCGGAGCCATGGCTGCTGCGCCATCTGGGCGATCGTCACTGGGAGCTGATCGCCGAGGCCAGCGGCCTGAGCGGGACCGCCTTTCGCGATGACACCGGGCGCCCGGTCTATGCCGCCTTCTGTGCGACCTCGCTGCATCTCGAACGGCATCGCGACGCGCGCCTCGGTGCAAGCCTCGAGATCGTCTCGACGCTCCACCAGGTTGCGCCGCACCGGATCGGGTCGGTGCATCACCTCTTCGGGCCGGAGGGATGCCTTGGCCGGCTGTCGATGATCAGCTGCTTTCTCAGCCACGACGAAAGCGGCTCCAACCGGCGCCTGCTGCGCAACCGGCTGCCCGGGTTGCGGGCGCTGCCGCCGGCACCCGCCGGTCTTGCGGGGTTTCACGAAAGCGCAAGGGTCTGCGCCCGGCGCATGCGCCCTGCCCCGGCGACGGCGCCCGAACTGGCGCGCTACACGCCGGTGCCGGCGCACGATTTCAACGCCGCCGGTCTGCTCTATTTTCCCACCTTCTCGCGGGCTGCCGAAATGGCGCAACCGGCGCAGGCGCCATTGCTTTCGCGCGAGGTCGTCTATCTGGGAAATCTCGACACCGGCGAGACCATTTCCGCGCGGGCCGCGTCGGACTGTGTTCTGCTGGTCGCGGGAGAGCATCTGCTTGGATCTGTGCGAACCCGTGTCGCTTCCTAGACGGTGCGCTTATTTCGACGCGGTTGGGTCGTCCGCGTCAGAGGCGCTGGTCAGTGTCCGAGGATGCGGATCCCGGCGGTCTGACGGTGGGGGTCGGGTGACAGGATCCGCTCCCCGAAGAGCCTGAGGCGCTTGGGTTCTCGGGGGGCAGAGCATGGTTTCCGGACAATTCGGACGGTCAGACAGTCATTCCGGCCATGTTCATCAACAGGCGAAACAGAACCGCGACAATCGCCAGCGCCGCCACACTGCCGATCCAAATCAGGACCATCCAGCCGACCCGCCGCAGCCACAGATTTTGGCGACCGGCACCAGACATCAGTGATACCCCTCCCCGACCTTCACCTTGCCTCGGAATACGTAATAGGACCACGCGGTGTAGGCGAGGATGAACGGTATGATGAACAGCGCGCCGACCAGGGTGAAACCGAGGCTCTGAGGTGGAGACGCCGCATCCCAGATCGAGATACCCGGCGGGACAATGTTCGGCCACAAGCTGATCGCCAGGCCCGAATACCCAAGGAACAACAGCGCCAGCGACAAGATGAACGGGGCGGCATGACGATCGCCCGACAGCGTCCTGAGAAGGATCCATGTCGCCAATGCGACCAGAATCGGCACCGGTGCGAAGAAGAACAGGTTTGGCAGTGCAAACCAGCGTGCCGCGATGTCGGAATTTGCGTAAGGCGTCCAAAGGCTGACGATCGCGATAGTCGCCAACACCGCCAAGGTGATTGGTCGACCGAGCTGGCGCATACGCCGCTGAAGATCGCCCTCGGTCTTCATCACCAGCCAGGTCGCGCCGAGCAAGGCGTATGCGAGCAGCATGCCGACGCCGGTAAACAGGCTGAACGGTGAAAGCCAGTCGAACATGCCACCGGCATATGAGCCGTCCCGAACTTCGAAGCCGTTGATGAACGCGCCAATGGCAAGCCCTTGAGAAAAGGTCGCGATGTACGAACCCCACATGAAGGCCTTGTCCCAGAAAGCCTTGTGCCCTTCGTCTGCCTTGAAGCGAAATTCGAACGCCACGCCGCGCCAGATCAAACCCGCCAGCATCAACATCAGCGGGAAATACAATGCGCTGAGAATGACCGAGTAGGCGAGTGGAAATGCGGCAAGCAACGCGGCACCCCCCAACACGAGCCACGTCTCGTTTCCATCCCAGACCGGCGCAACACTATTGACCATGGTGTCGCGGAAATCGCGGTCTCGGACAAAGGGGAAGAGGATGCCGATCCCGAGGTCGAAACCGTCCATGATGACATACATCATGAGGCCGAACCCGATGATGATTGCCCAGACAAGGGGAAGATCGATGCCCATGGTCTTTCTCCTCGCTACCGGATCGCCGGATCGATGTTGTCGGGCGCGGCCGACAACGGCCGTGCGGGCCGTTGCGACTTGTCCGGATCATGCGGCGGCGTCTCGCCCTCGCTGCTGGCAGGTCCCTTCGCGACCAGTTTCAGCATGTAGCTGACCCCGGTACCGAACACCGCGAAATACATGACCATGAAGACGACAAGGGTTGTCGAGAGCGCCAGCGCGGAATGGTTCGAGACGCCGTCAGCGGTGCGCATCACGCCATAGACAAGCCACGGCTGGCGACCGATTTCGGTTGTATACCACCCCGCCAGGATCGCGATCAGACCGGATGGCCCCATCCATATTGCGAGGCGGAGGAACCACTTTCGCTCGTACAATCCCTTGCGCCACCGCAACCAGAGGCTCCAGGCTCCGAGCAGAAGCATGAGCATGCCCAGACCGACCATGACCCGGAACGACCAGAAGGCGACTGTCGAGTTCGGGCGATCCTCGGGTGCGAATTCACTCAGACCCTTGTACTGGCCATCGAGGCTATGCGTCAGAATGAGCCCCCCGAGCCTTGGAATCTCGACCTTGTAGAGCGTCTCTTCAGCTTCCATGTCGGGCCAACCGAACAAGATGAGCGGCACGCCGGCACCCGGTTCGTTGCGCCAGTGGCCTTCCATGGCCGCTATCTTGGCCGGTTGATGCTCAAGCGTGTTCAGCCCGTGCAAATCGCCGACGAAGATCTGCACGGGTGTCACGATCAACACCATCCACATGGCCATGGAAAACATCGTCCGGACATGAGCATCCTTGCGACCCCGCAAGAGATGCCAGGCACCCGAAGCGCCAACAAAAAGAGCCGTCGCAAGGAATGCCGCCACGGTCATATGGGCGAGCCGGTATGGGAAGGACGGATTGAAAACGACCTTGAACCAGTCGACGGGCACGACGACGTCGTTGACGATTTCGAACCCTTGTGGCGTCTGCATCCAGCTGTTCGATGCCAGTATCCATGTAGCCGAAATAAGGGTGCCGACCGCCACCATGATGGTCGCAAAGAAATGAAGGCCCGGCCCGACCTTATTCCAGCCAAACAGCATCACACCGAGAAAGCCTGCTTCGAGGAAGAAGGCCGTCAACACTTCATAGGCGAGGAGCGGCCCCGTAATCGATCCGGCAAACGCCGAAAAGTAACTCCAGTTGGTGCCAAACTGGTAGGCCATGACCAGCCCCGACACGACGCCCATGGCAAAGTTGACCGCGAATATCTGCGACCAGAAATGATAGAGATCGCGATAAACCCTGTCCTTTTTCCAAAGCCACAGCCCCTCGAGCACGGCAAGATAACTTGCCAGGCCGATCGTGATCGCAGGGAAGATGATGTGAAAGGAGATGGTGAACCCGAACTGGATGCGTGCCAGCTCCAGAGCCGTCAGTCCGAACATTTTTCAGCCTCCTGTGGCCGCGAGGCTTCCGTGTCATCCTCAGCCGGGAGGCAACGTGTTCCCCCCCAAACGTGACGGCAGATTTCGCGCGTGTGTCGACGGAAAGCTGGAAGATATCCGGTCGCGCATAGTGGCCAACGACATCAAGATCGTACTTTCCGCGCGGGATCGCCCGACGGTCGATTTCCGCGACCTTGATCGTCTCGCCGGTGAAATCGGGTTCGACGAGCACATTGCCAAACGGATCGACAATGCACGACCCGCCCCGGATCAGGACGGTAGCCGGATCATCCCCCTGAATGGGTGCGACGTCGACCGGACCATCGCCGCGCGTGAGATACTGACAGGCCGAGACGACAAAGCAGCGCCCTTCGAGCGCGATGGTTCGCATTGTCGGAAGCCAGGCGTCGCGGTCGTCAACGGTGGGCGCACAATAGAGTTCGATGCCTTGCGCGTACATGGCCGCCCGGAGAAGCGGCATATAGTTCTCCCAGCAGATCACGCTGCCGATCCGCCCGATCGGTGTATCAACCACGCCGATGGTAGAGCCGTCGCCAAAGCCCCAGACGAGCCGCTCCAAAGCGGTCGGCATCAGCTTGCGATGTTTGTAGAGCAACTTGCCGGAAGGGGCGTAAGTGAGGGTGGCGCAGTACAGCGTCCCGCCATCGCGTTCGATGACACCGACGACCATGTGGACGCCGTTGTCCCGCGCGATCTCGCCAATCCGCGACGCTTCCGCTCCGGGCACATCAATGGCGCTTTCGAAATAGCGTCGAAAGTCCTCGCGGCCTTCGGCACTGCGCAACCCGAGCCGGGCGCCAAAGTCCAAACCCTTCGGATAGCCGCCGACAAAAGCCTCTGGAAAGACGACGAGATCGGCGCCATTCGCTGCGGCGTCGCGGGTCAGCTCACCGAGCTTGGTCAGAGTCTTGGGGGTATCGAAAAGAACCGGAGCGGCCTGAACGACCGCGGCCTTGATGAGGGACATGACGACCTCTCTGACGTTAAACCACCGCGCGCGTGCCCAGTGAGGGCTGCGTGATAAGGCTGGCAAGTTGAGTGAGGCCGTCTTCCAGATCTCCTCGATCCGGCGCGACACCAAGAGAGATCCTGACGGCTTCGACAGGATGCGCGACGGTGGCGAAGGCCGACGCAGGCACAATCGAAACGCCGGCGCGATCTGCATTTTCGGCAAACTCCGAGGCGCGCCAGTGGTCGGGCAGACGCAGCCATAGATGATGTCCCTGCGGATCCGCAGCAAAGCCCTGCGCACCGAGTATCAGGGCTGCAAGCTTTTGACGTTCGGTATTCTCGGCACGAATCGCGCTGGTGATCTCGTCCAGAGTTCCGTCCATGATCCAACGGCTCGCCAATGCTGACATCAGCGGCGGCGCCATAAGGATCGTGGCACGCAATACGCTCGCAAGGCGCATTGCTTTGGGGCTGCTCGGGGCAACGACATAGGCGACGCGAAGCGCCGGACTCGCGCATTTGGACAGAGTCGCAATGTGCCAGGTAATGTCGGGGGCCAGTTCCGCCATCGAAACAGTTCGTTCAAGCCTCAGTGGCGCGTAAGGATCGTCTTCGATGATTGCGACGCCGTGCTTGCGGGCGATTGCCGTCAAAGCCCGTCTGCGATCCTCCGGAAGGGTCGCCGTCGTCGGATTGTCGATGCTGGGAATAACGTAGAGTGCCTTCGGCATACGCTCGCGGCAGGCCTTCTCGAATTCGTCCGGGATGATACCTTTCTCGTCCATCCCCAACGGCTGGATCACGATCCCCTTTTGAGTGGCGACAGCCTTGAGACCGGGATAGGTCATCGCTCCGGCCGCAACCGCATCACCGCGATCAAGCAGCAGCTCGCAAACCGCGAATAGTGCGCTTTGCGCCCCCCCCGCGATCACGATGCGGTCGGCTGCAACAGCCTCCATCCGAGGACCGAGCCAGCGCGCCGCAGCCTGTCTGTCAGGCTCGGATCCCGTGCTTTCCTGATAGTGGAGGCTGAGCAGGCCACGAGGACTGCCGAGAAGCCCCGCAATGCCGTGGGGAAAGATCTTGCTGAAATCGACATCCGACGGCTGCGAGGGGATGTTCATACTGAGGTCTATCAACGGGTGCGACTGGCCACGAGACTGACCCTCCAGCGCCTCGCTGACGAAAGTGCCCCGCCCTGCCTGAGCCTCGACAAGTCCGCGACGGCGCGCTTCGTTGAAAGCCCGCGTCACCGTCGTCAGATCGACGCCAAGCGCCTCGGCAATGGCCCGTTGCGCCGGCAGACGTTCCCCTTTTGCGACCCTCCCGGACCGGATATCGGCTTCCAGAGCCTCGACGATACCGAGGTATTTCATCCTCGCGTTTTCGACCAGCCGCGGCTTCCACATGTGGCCCTCTCAAACTGTATGGCTTATTAGCGTACGGTTCGTATAGTTTGTATGGTACACAAACGGAAGAGGGAATGGGGTGAAGCCCGACGTTCACGGAAACACGGCACCGGACAATCCGGCTTCTCCGCCAGTCGCCACCCTATCCGACGACCCATTCGCGGAGAGGTATGAAATGCGTCGTCACGGCTCAAATGCACAAATCGGCCGATGGCCGGGGTCCCCCGCGACAAACCGTTGTCGCCATCCCCTCCAGGCGATGGCGTCGAGGGTTGGGGTGGCGGGATTGTATGCTGCGTCTGAGAGATTTGTCTGCGGGATCCGTCGCAGGATCGGGGCGCGATGCGGCGAATGAATACCGCTCGGGCATGGACCCGAGCTGCAAGACCCGCCCATGTCGGGACGCTCCGCGGTCGCGGAGCGCCCCGTCTGACGGATCAGAAAATGAAGTTGTCGTCGGAAAGGACGGTGACATCCACTCCCACCAGAAGGATGCTCATCTCCGCCGGGTGCATGCCGGTCAGATCGCCGTCGGTATCGACATAAAGGATGCCATCCTGACCGCTTTGCTCGGCCCAGGCGTGGAAAGCCTCTGCGTCCTCAGAATACCCGTCGAGGTCCATCGCGCTGAAATCGAACATGTCGGACGCGGGGTCGAAGTCGGTAATAGTCTCCCGGTGCCCGCCCTCGCCATGGCCATGGCCGGGCACATCCTGCGCGGCAGTGTAGACGAAAGTGTCCGGTCCGTTGCCGCCGGTCAGCGTGTCCATTCCGCGGCCTCCCACAAGGATATCGGGACCGTTACCCCCCACGAGCGTGTCGGGACCGCCCTCGCCGAAGAGATGATCGGGCCCGTTGCCGCCATAGACCACGTCGGGTCCGCCCCCCGCGTGGATCACGTCGCCGCCGTTCAGGCCATAGATCTCCTGCGGGCCACCGCCCGCGTCGATCGTGTCGGGCTGGTTGGTTCCCAGGACGATTTCGGGCGCGTCGTCGTGACCGTCGTCGTCATGTCCACCGTCGTGATCGTCGCCGTGATCGTCGCCGTGATCGTCGGGGCTGTCCGCAGGGGCCACTGCGAACGCGGCAAGCGAAAGCGTCGAGGCCTCATCGGGCAGGAATTCCGGCGGCACCTCGCTTTTATCGACTTCCACGGCCTGTGTATTGTGGATGAACTCGATCACAGCCCGGCTGTCGTCGGCCGCCGCTGCGAAGTCGTTCACGCCGGAATCGGGCGCCCCGACATAGACGAATTCGTCGTCGGAGGTGTCGCCGGGCGTCCCGTTGTCGTCGAGTTGCAGATACAGGTCTTGCCACGGGGTTTCGCCAAAGACGGCGTCATAGACCGTGCCGTACTTGAAAACGGGAGCCCCGTCCTCGATCGCGATCCAGCGCAGCCAGGTGTCGCTGTATGTGGCCGCCCGGTCGTAGTCGTAGAGTTCGCCTTGGGGATCGCTGAAGTCGAAATAGGTGATGTTCAGCGTCTCACCGGAGCCTGTGACCTTGTTCACGTCGAGCGTGGTGTTCTCGTAGATCATCGCGTCGAGCGTGATCTTGCCTTCCTTGCTCCACGCCGCGCCGAGCAGCGCCGAGGGGTCCCAGTCGGGGTCTGTATGCCCGTCTGCCGGATCGCCGAGGAGGGCCAGAAAGACCGGATCCCAGTGCTGGGTCACGTCGGGCCAGGCGCCGGGTGAACCATCGGCATTGGTCATCAGGTACTGATAGAGCGCGAGGTTCTCGAGCGGCGCGTCGATGGTTGAGAAGGTGACGCCGCCATCGTCGCTGTACATGATCCGGCCGGCCGGATCGGTGTCGATTGCGTCGGCATTCAGGACCTTGTCCAGCGCCTCCGTCAACGCCTTTTCCTGTACCTTGGCCGGGGCGCGGGCCACGTTGGCACGTTCGAGTTCCACCTCCTGCACAAAGGGAAGCAGGGCGGGCGGGATCTCGTAATCGCCTTCGGCGTCGGCTTCGAAGTAGATCGGGAAGAGACCGTCGGCACCGCCAAGCGTCATCGTCGGATCGTAACCGACCGGAATGAGCTGGCCGTTCCCGTCGAGCATCGGCTCGCCATTGCCGCCGCCATCGTCCGGATCGAGATCGCGGTAAAGGACGAGTTGATCGCCGAAAAGGTCGCCCTTCTTGCTTCCTGCGCCGTCCGGCTTGCCGCCGCCGCCCTTGCCAGGATTCAGCCCGGGGTTTCCACCTGTCCAGTCGGGTTTTCCACTCTGATGGGGCATCTTCGTTGACTCCTTGATTCTCGGCGTAGGTGCCGTCTCACGAGCCTATTTTGATGCCGCCCGTCATCATTGACGGCTGTCAACGGGGTCGTCGGGGGAACGCCGCGTCTTGGTTGTCCGGTCCCGTGCAGCAGCCAGCCGGGCTCTGTCAGACCAAGCGGACTTCTGGACTGCCGATTCCTATTCGCCTTCGAGGGAACGGCGTAGACGCCGGATCAGGGCGCTCCGGGCCCGTTCGTCCGCGAGTCCGGCCACCGCATCGTTGATATCGAGGATCAGGGCCGTCAAATCGTTGTGCCAATCCAGTCGTCCGACTTTCTCGGGAGGCAACCGCGGTTCTGCCGGCACAGCAAGGGGAGACGCCCCGCTGTCGGTGAGGATGAATCCTTCATCAAGGACGGGACGACAGATCCTTTCGGGTCTGACGTCGCCATGCACCCTGTTGGCCAGCCCATCGATTGCTGCGGGTTCGCCATGTACGAGGAAGAGGTCGTGCGTCAGGGGCAAACGTTCCCGGATCCACTGCGCCAGTTCTGGCCCATCGGCATGTCCGGAATACAGGTCGATCGACCTGATCCGTGCGCGGACGCGGAACTCCTCGCCCTGGATGCGCACGCGCGGCACACCTTGCTGCAGGATGCGACCCAGGGTCCCCTCGGCCTGGAAACCAGTGAGCAGAACGGTTGCCTCGTCGCGCCAGATCCAGTTTTTGAGCCGGTGCCGGATCCTGCCTGCCTCGCACATGCCGGACGCCGCGATGACAATGTGAAAGCCGCGCACATGGTCGAGAGCGATGCTTTGTTCGCGAGTCTGGGTAAAATGGATCTGGTGTGATCGGAGTCCCCGCATGAACGCGGCACCGACTTCGAGTTCGTTTGCGTGTTTTTTGAAAACCTCCGTTGCCCGGCTCGCGAGCGGACTGTCGACATAGATCGGAATGACCGGCAGCGTTCCCTCGGCCATCATCTGACCGAGGTCGCTGATCAGTTCCTGCGCGCGTTCGACCGCGAAAGACGGGATCAGGAGGGCACCGTTCGGCTGAATTGCCGCGCGCACCTCTTCGGCCAGAAGCTTCCGCCGATGGTCTTCCGAGGAATCCTCGCGGTCGGTATCTCCATAGGTCGACTCGCAAATGAGGTAGTCGATACCGGACGGGCCCTCGGGGTCTGGCTGCAGCAATTTGAAGTCTGGTCCGATGTCTCCGGAGAACAGGATCCGCACAGGGGTGTTTCCCGCATCCCGCGCGATCTCGACCTCGATCGAGGCGGACCCGAGCAGATGACCGGCGTTCCAGAAGCGCGCCCTGACGCCAGCGATCACGTCGAACCAGTCGCCGGTGCGGTGCTCCGAGAAGCATTTCAGGCAGGCTTTTACATCGGCAGACGTGTAGATAGGGACGATCCGGTCCCGGTGCCGCCGCGCGGCACGCGCGTTGTACTGCTCGACCTCTATCTCCTGAATATGGGCCGAGTCTGGCAGCATCACGGCGCAAAGGTCCGTGGTTGCCGGGGTCGCGTGGATTGCGCCATCGAAGCCGTGGTGAACGAGCTTCGGCAGCAGTCCGGAATGGTCAATATGTGCATGGGTCAGGATGACCGCGGCGATCTTTCGCGGGTCAAAGGGGAAGGGGCGGTAGTTGAGGCTTTTCTCGGTCTTCGACCCCTGGAACAGACCGCAATCAATCAGGATCTGCCCCCTGGATGTCTGCAAGCGAAAGCATGACCCGGTGACGGCACGCGCCGCGCCGTGAAACATCAGGATCGGGTCCGAATTCGGTGAAGCAATCGTCTGGGAAGGCATGAATGTCTCGCTATGAATGATGAATGCAGCGGCCGGCTGCGTCTGAGAGGGTCGGCAGGCCGCGCCCTTTGGCGCCCGGATCCGGCGGCCAGGCAGGGGGGCTGTTCGGCGAAGCGGGCCAGGCGGGACGATGCGAAACACCACGCAGGGATTCGGCGATCTCGATCGCCATTGTCTTGTCGGAAGGAAATGGAACCTGTCCGGTGATGGCTGCGACCCCGCCATCGACCACGATACCGACGTCGGTCGAATGCAGGCTGGGGTCGAAATCCAGCTCCTTCGGGATGACCTGTGTTATTTCCCTGTCGCCCATGTCCTGGTTTCCCGGAAACTCCCGTTCCTTGACTGCAGCCTAACATGCGGCCTCGTTTCGTGAGGCAGGTTGTTTTTTCCACCGCGCCGAGCATCACGGCCACTGCCGCGCAGATCTGCGCGCCGGCTCTGTCCAAAGGGGTGAAGCGGAGGATCGAGATCGATGCGTGGAAATGGCGCTCGGACAAGGACGGAACAGGAGGTCGGCAGAACCTTTTTTGTCCCTAGGACGGAGCGCATCGGCGCGTCTGGATGTCGGTCGATCCTTGCCGAAATGAGGGATGCCCGTTTGCAGAACGACCCTGCGTATGGGGACCGACCGTTTTATCGAGCGGGGACGGAGACTGGCCGACGCCCGGTCTTTGCGGCAGTCCCTCTGCAACCATCGCATTTCTGTCACGCAGCGAGTCCAGTCCGGCAAGCTGTGTCAGGACACCGAGGTCGCGAATGCGGTAGCGCGACGGGGCGACCCTTGAGACCATGTCCGTCTCGGCCAGATAGCCCAGGATCCGGCAGATCGTCTCGACGGTCGTGTTGGAAAAATCTGCCCAGTCCTTGCGGGATAACGTGATTGTCACGATGACGCTCCCATCGGGCTGCGGTTCAGTCGGCATGAACTCTGCGGCCATCACCAGGAATGCGACGATCCGTTCGCGGCTGTTGAGCGCGCCACGGCGCCAGACCATTTCCAGTTGTCTGGTGTTCTGCCTGATGGCCTCGGCAAGGAACTTCGCCTTGAGCGAGGTGTCGACCTGCAATGTCCGACGCAGGGTCGCAGGATCGAAGGCGCAGTATTCCACGTCGGTGGCGGCCACGAGGGCAGGACCGCGGACCGATCCAAATACGCAGCCTATCAGATCGCCCGGAGCCTGGATGTTCAGGACACTGCGCCGACCATCGCTCAGGATGCGCTCGGTTCTCAGATACCCGCGTCGCAGGATCCCGGCAAACCGTGGTCGTTCGTTCTCTTCCTGCAGCCGCGTCTCTGCCGCGATGGTGCGAAGTCGCGGGACCAACTGGGCGGCGAATTGATCCGATAGTCCAAGCGGGAATCGACAGAGTTGCCGGGAATTCAGCGGGCAATCGTCACACAATGCCGATTGTGGTTTCGATTTGGTGAGGATCATGGCCGCCTCTCTTTCTGTATCTGACATTCCCTGCCGGAAAGGTCATTTATGATTTCGGATTTCTTCGAGCACCCGTGCGCGAAGGTCACGCTCCGAAAGCGCGATCAGGTTCAATGGCAGGTCCAGAAAGACGGTGGCCCAGAGCGTAGCGGGAAATTCCTTCCTCAGGATGCCCAGCATCTTCGGCTCGGCGAAGAGGGCCAGCCGGGCAAAGTCGCCCGCCCGGCGGTGTTTCTCCAGCAATTCGGCGGTTTCGCTTGCGAAGTCCTGCATGTCGCGAAGGATGGGATCGCTACCCATCTCGATTGCCGACCGCCGACCCGTCGCGCCCGACGAGAAACTTCGGCCCGGCTTGTCGGTCATGATGTCGCGAAGGTGGGTTGAGCGTGCCCGGCTCACCAGTTCAACGGCGCCTTCTCCGTCACCGTCCCCTACACCCTGCAAGATGCGCGCCCGCACAGCGTTCATGACGAGCGCCCAAGTCCTTGAACCGCGCATGAACCCCCCAAGGAACCGGCAATCCTCAATTCAGATCAGCACGGGCGGCGCCCAGGGTCATTGATAATTCGCAATCTTCGTTCCCATTTGTGCTTTAATTTAGGCTGCGGGCAATATGCGCGCTTCTGGGAGGATGAACGTCCCAGAGGCGGGGTGTCCATTATTGCTCCTGGAGTGGGGGCCCGGGGAGAGTTGAGAATATGCGAAACTCGGAAGACACAACCCAGAACGCAAAGTGTGATTTGAGTGAGTTGCCCGATTTCCGTGACCTTCCCGAGTCCGTACGAAAGGCTCTGCAGGCGATTTGCCGACGGCGGTCCTACGGGGCGGGGCAAACGATCGCCGAGACAGGAACGCACCTGGAGACGATTGGTATTGTCCGTAATGGAATCCTGAAGATGCAGAAATCCTTGCCCGACGGGCGGCAGCATGTGGTCGGACTGCTGGTCGCGGGGGACATGTTCGGGCGCGTGTTCGATGGTAGAATGCACTTCTCGGTCGAAGCCGCAACGAATGCGGGTGTCTGCGCGTTCGAACGCACTGGCTTCGAGGCTCTGTTGCTCCGAACGCCCAAACTTGACCGGTTGCTTGTTCTCAACCTCATGACCGAACTTGACCGGGCGCGAGACTGGATGATCATCCTTGCCAATCCGAAGATTCGCGGTCGCTTGGCGGGTTTTCTGCTTCTGTTGTGCACGCGGTACCAGACGATCGACCGTCTTATCACGGTAAAGGATCGCGCCATCCGCATCCGCATCCCCTTGAGTCGACCGGATATGGCACATTTGCTGGGAACACGGGTCGAGTCCATCAGCCGCGCCCTTCATGCCTTGGCCGATGACGGGCTGGTCAAGATCCTGCGGCCCGATCTCGTCGAGGTCGCTGAGATAGCGGCTCTTGTCGGAGAAATCGGCGAACCCGACCTGGGCGATACGGCCTCGCTCGAGCGGTTGGTCGACCTCGTCCAAAAGACATCGGAATGATCGTGGCCGGCATCGACCGGATCACCGGTGCCACACCCGTGGAGAAGGGTTCCTTGCCCCCTGGCATCTCGCGAAACCGAAGCCGCGTGCCGACGGACAGATAAGACCCGTCGCCAACGGTCAGCGTGTCCTTCTGCAAACAGACCTTGCGCCCGTCATCCGCGCGCATGTAGCCATCGTTCAGATCGTGTTCGATCCAAGATCTCTCCATGCAGCACGGGCGGATGGGGCAACCCGTCTCGTTCCGGGATGCCGGGATGCCGGGATGCCGGGATGCCGGGATGCCGGGAACATGGGTCTGTGAAAGAACCGGCGCAAACAATGTGTCAAGTCAGGAACCCGTCCTCGATGAAGTACCGAGCGGATATCGACGGTCTACGCGCCGTCGCGGTGATGGTCGTGGTGCTGTTCCACATGGGCCTGCAGACGCTCTCGGGGGGCTTCGTGGGCGTCGATGTGTTCTTTGTCATCAGCGGCTACCTGATCACGACGCTGGTGCTGCGGGACATCGAGGCGGGGCGGTTTTCCTTTGGCGGCTTCTATATGCGGCGGCTGCGGCGGCTCGGGCCGGCATTGCTGGCCACGGTTATCGGCACATTGGCAATTGGTCTTTTCGTGCTTGCGCCGGTTCATTTCGAAATGCTGGGCCGGGCGAGCATGGCCGCCGTGGCCTCGATCTCGAACATCCAGTTCTGGCGCGAGGCTGGATATTTCGACGAAGCGGGGCTCTACAAGCCGCTTCTGCACACATGGTCGCTTGGGGTCGAGGAGCAGTTCTATCTGGTCTGGCCGACGCTGCTTCTGCTGTCGGCGCGGTTCGGTCGACGTGGCGTCGCGATTTGCCTCATCCTGGTTTCGATGCTCAGCCTCGCGGCGGCGGAAGCCATGATGGCGCGCCATCCGACGGCGGTGTTTTACCTTACGCCATACCGCATCTATGAATTTGGCTTTGGGGCGGGACTGGCGCTGCTGCCTGCGCGCAGGACCGGAGCGCGGAACCTGGCCTCGATTGCCGGCGTGACGATGATCCTGGCTGCGTCCTTTCTTTATGACGAAACGACGCGTTTTCCCGGCATGGCGGCGTTATTGCCCTGCCTGGGTGCAACGCTGGTGATCTGGGCAGGTCCGGAAGGCTGGCTGAACCGCATACTGGGACAGGAGCCATTTCGCTATATCGGCCGGATCAGTTATTCGCTCTATCTCGTGCACTGGCCGCTGGTCGTCTTCTATTCCTATGGTCGCGGCGCGCCCACCGGCATGGGCGAGGTGGCGGGCTTGACGCTCGTCGCCATCGCCTTGGGGGCAGCGATGTATCACTGGGTGGAGATGCCGTTCCGGCGCCGTGCCGATGTCGGTGGGGTGGCTGGAGGAACGACAGGCTTCGCCGTGACGGACCGGGTGCTGGGGCGCAGGATGGCGAGCGCGGCAGCGGTCGCGCTGCTGTTCGGCTGGGGGATTGCGGCGGCGGACGGTTTGCCTTGGCGCATGCCGGCGGAACTGGCGAAACTGGACCGTTCGGTCCGGGACGGCAGGTTGGAGCGCAGAGAGATCACGGGCAGGTATACCTGCGGGTATTCCACACAGGCCGGGAACGCGGCGGACGAGGATTTCGAGAACTGCGTTCCCGAGGCCGCGGAACATACCGTGCTGGTGTTGGGTGACAGCCATGCCACGGATATGTGGATTGCCCTGAAACGTCAGGCAGAGGCCAGGAGTGTCGTAAAGCTGAAATGGCGGGGGTGTTCGAGTGGTCATACTGACCGGTCCAGAAGCGGTCCCTGCCTGCGGCAACTCGAAGATGCCCTGAAATGGGTTGGATCCAACAAGGCGGATATCGACCTCGTTCTTTACACGCAGCGGTCGGCGGATTTTCTGCTTGGCGAGAAAAGCAATGACGGCATCATCGAAGGTATCGATCAGGCTGCGATCGAGCGGGTCCGGGTGGGCCTGCAAGAGATCGCGACGCAGGGGGTGGATGTGGTTTTCTGGGGGCCGCGGCCAGAATTCCACCCACAGATCAATGTCACGACCACCGTCAGCCGGACGATGGAGGAGTTTCACGCGCGCATGAAAACGGGTAACATGGCCCCCTATGCAGCGCTCGACGCACGGCTGGCCGAAGTGTTTGCCGATAGCGACGTCCTGTATCTCTCCAGCTATGCCGCGTTCTGCGATCCCGACTGCCTCTACCTGACACCTGACGGCAACCCGATCATCATTGATTATGGTCATTGGGCGCCGGATGGAGGCGATTTTGTTTTGCAGACCATGTTGGCCCGCTATCCGGCGTTGGCGCAACTGTTGGACAAAGATCCAGGTGATTGACTGACCTGGCGCGGCCGCCACCCGGACGCTGCCCTCATCGTGAAAGGCTCATCGACGAGCAGCGACCACGATCTGCCAAAGCCGTGTGCGTCGGCTGATTTCTTTCGATCAGGTCAAGCTCAGCGCCGCCATGAGCACCACTGTCGCGCCGCGGGCGAGATCGGCGTGAATGGCTGGGCCATGGTACCGGGCCGCCGCGCGCCATACGCCCACGATCGCAACGAAATTGTAGGGTAGCGACACCCCGTAGCCGATCAGCAGCGCCGCCCAGGGCTGATCTTGTGTGATCAGGATCAGGAAAAGCAGGCTCGTCGCAACGTTGACCAGAAGGCCGACGGTGACCGCCCACGTCCAGAAGGCGTCGGCGAGGGCGTAATCGCCCCGCCAGAGAGTGCGCAGCTGCGACATGCCTGGGACATATCGCTTTCGCCGGAAGACTGCGAGCATGGAGGCGGCAGTTTTCAGGTTCGGGTCTTGAGTATCATAGGCCTCTGCCGGGGCCAGCAGGCCATGCGACAAGTGCAGGTGCCGTCATTCGAAACGTCCGGCGCCGATAAAGTACGGCGGCGACCGTTCTTTCTGGGAGCCGGTTTGGCCTGCGCAGAGGAGCGCCTGCGCGATTTGACAGCGCCGCGCTCCCGCCTGCCCGAAACCGGGCGAGCCACTTGCGCACGGTCCGGACCGAACCCGCGACGTCTTCGGTCCCCTTCTCCACGGGCTGGCCTTCAAGGACGAGGGCGACGATCTGCTCTCGACTATGGAAGGTGAGACGGGCGCCTTGGGGTGGGTTGTTCATCCTGCGGGGTCCTCGGTCGTGGTTTGGCGATTGCAGCCTGGCCCCGAACCGGGTGCACAACCTACCGAGACTTCACAGCCAGTTCAAGCGCGGCAAGTGCCGCAGCGGCAACCTCGATGTCCTGATCTTCCGTTCCGCCCGAGATACCGATACCCCCGATGGTTTCACCGCCGTACTCAACCGGTAATCCGCCACCCCAAACGAGGAACCTGGGCCGACCGGTCATTCCCATCTGGAGCGAGGGGGACGAGGCCATGTGCGCGTGGAAATCCCGCGTCGCGGCGCCGGTCACGGCAGAAGTATAGGCCTTTTCCGAGCAGAATTCGACGATCGGCGCACCGACCCCGTCCATCCGCAACAGCGCGACCGGCGCGCCTTCGGCATCCGTAATGCAGACCCCGATGGCCAGACCGCGTTCAGTCGCCGCGGCAATCGCGGCCTCCGCCAGCGCCTTGGCGGCGGCTTGCGTGATGGTGCTTTTCTTACGTGAAACCTGCATCGTTCAAGTCCTCGCTGTCAGGGAGGCGCGGCCGCGGATCATGTCCGCCGCCTTTTCCGCGATCATGATGGTCGGCGCATTCGTGTTGCCCGACGTGATCGCGGGCATGACAGACGCATCGACAACGTGAAGCCCCTCGATCCCATGGACCTTGAGCCCGGCATCCACCACGGCCTCGGGGCCCTCGCCCATTCGGCAGGTGCCGACCGGGTGGTAGACCGTCTTGACGTAGTTGCGGGCATAGTCGCCAAGCTCTGCATCCGGCACACCGCCCGAGAGGATCAACTCGCGATCGATAAGACCCGCTATCGCGGGCATCTTGGCAATCTGGCGCACGATCTTAAGACCGCGCACCAGCGTCGCCACGTCACGCTCGTCCGACAGGGCGTTGCCCCTGATCCGGACCTGCGCCCGCGAATCCTTGGACCGCAACAGCACCTCGCCGCGCGAATAGGGACGAATGTCGCAGGGCGCGAGCGAAAAGCCGTGCCCCTCGGGCGGGGCGCGTTCGTGATCGGGGACGAAAACCGGAAAACAGTGGATCTGCACATCCGCCCGGCCTTGGCCCAGCGTATCGGCAAAGGCCGCCACCTCGCCCACGTTCGAGGTCAAAAGCCCCGTGCGCGTCAACAGCCATTGCAGCCCGTGGCGCACGGCGGCAAATCCCTTGTCCTGCCCGAGCAGGCTGATCGGTTCCTTTGTGGCATAGTAGTTTGGTGCTTGCAGATGGTCGTGATAATTCCGGCCCACCGGCAGATCGCGCAGCACGTCGATGCCGTGCTCAGCCAGATGCGCGGCGGATCCGATGCCCGAGAGCATAAGGACCTTGGGCGACCCCATGGTTCCGGCGCTGACGATCACGGATTTGGTCGCGCGGGCCTCTTGCAGCCCCCCTCTGGTCCAGACGACGCCGGTCGCTCGCCCGTCTTCGACAACGACTCGCTCGACCGTTGCCTCCAGTTCCAGCCGGATGTTGCCGCGCGCCATCGCGGGCCGAAGGAATTCCCGTGCGGTTGAGGCGCGTTCGCCGCCGCGTTGGGTGACCTGAAACCAGCCGACGCCCAGCTGGCTCGCCCCGTTGAAATCGTGGGTATAGGGGATGCCCGCCTGCTGCGCGGCGAGGACGAAGGCCGCGTTTACCGGGTGGCGGTGCGGGATGTCCATGACCGACAGCGGCCCGTCGGTGCCGTGAAAGCCGTCCGACAGACGTTCATTCGCTTCCGAGCGGATGAAATAGGGCAGCACCTCGTCATAGGACCAGCCGGGCAGCGCCCAGTCGTCGAAATCCTGCCGGTCCCCCCGGATATAGATCATCCCGTTGATCGACGACCCGCCCCCGGGCATCCGGCCCTGCGGCACATGAATGCGCCGCCCGTTGGCCCCCGGTTCGGGGTCGGAGACATAGGGAAACGTCCGCGCGGTGTCGAAAAGCCTGACAAAGGCCCCCGGCGCGCGGGTCGAAAACACCCGCTCGTCCGGCCCGGCCTCGAGCACGAGGATCCGGACCCCCGGGTCCTCGGACAGGCGGTTGGCCAGCACCGATCCCGCCGATCCGGCCCCGATGATGATGTAGTCGTACTGCTCCATCAGCGCGCGTCCTCCCGCACGAAGTCCGCCGCGCGTTCGCCGATCATGATGGAGGGCGCATTGGTGTTGCCGGTGACGATGCGCGGCATGACGCTCGCGTCGGCCACGCGCAGGCCCCTGATGCCGCGCACCCGCAGCCGTTCGTCGAGCACCGCCATCGGCCCCTGCCCCATCGCGCAGGTCCCTGACTGGTGGAACGTGGTCGCCCCGGTTTCCCGGAGCCAGGCGGTGATTTCGGCATCGCTGTCGACCGTTTCGCCCGGATTGACCTCGCGCCCCCGGTAGCGGTCAAATGCCGGCTGGCCCACCACCCGGCGCAGCGCGCGCACGCCCGCGATCGTCGTGTCGATGTCGGACTGCGCGGCGAGGTAGTTGCCGATCATCGACGGCGCCTCCTCGGGGTTCTTCGACCGGAGCTTCAGCCAGCCCCGGCTTTCGGGCCGTGTCTGCGAAATCCGCACGGTGAAACCGTGGCTCTCCTCGGTCTTGCCGGGGAACAGGTGCAGCTTCGACGTCGCCTCTCGACCATGCATGAAATGGACCTGGATGTCGGCGTCCTCGGACCCGGGGTTGACCTTGAGAAAGGCCCCGCCCTCGTAGGGAAACACCGTCGCCGGGCCGACACCGACCAGCGCGCCGCGAAGCAGGTTGACCGCGACCTTGTCGATCCGCAGCTCGGCGGTGAGCGACACGGGCCGCGTCGCCTCCCACTCGAGGCCGCAGTCGAAATGGTCCTGCAGGTTCCGCCCAACGCCCGGCAGGTCGAGCACCGGGTCGATCCCCATCTCGCGCAGATGCCCGGCCGGGCCGATGCCCGAGAGCATGAGGATCTGCGGCGAGTTGATCGCCCCGCCCGACACGATGACCTCGCCGGTCACCCGTGCCTGCTTCAGCGTGCCGCCCTGCTTGTATTCGACGCCCACGCAGCGCCCGTCCTCGATCAGCAGCCGGGTGGTCAGCGCGCGGGTGCGCAGCTCCATGTTGGGCCGGGACATCGCGGGCCGGACATAGGCACGCGCCGTGCCGCAGCGTTTGCCGTCGCGAATGGTGAAATCGAAGCGGCCAAAGCCCTCCTGGCTCGTGCCGTTGAAATCGTCGTTGACCGGGTAGCCGGCCTCGCCCCCCGCCTTGATGAAGGCATCGGTCAGCTTGTTCTTGCCGCGCGCGCGGCGCACGGTCATCGCGCCGTCGGTCGCATGATGCGCCCCGTCGCGGTCCTCATGCGCCTCGGCCCGGCGGAAATAGGGCAGGACCTCGTCCCATCCCCAACCGGGCAGGCCCATCTGCGCCCAGCCGTCGTAATCGCCCGGCACGCCCCGGATGTAGACCATGCCATTCAGCGTCGACGACCCGCCGATCACCTTGCCGCGCGGCCAGGGGATGTGGCGGTTGTTCAGATGCGGTTCGGGGTCGGTCTGGTAGGACCAGTTGTAGACGCCCGAGCGGACAAAGGCCCCCATGAGCAGCGGCAGGCGAAAGCCCGGATGGGCGTCCATTCCGCCAGCCTCGAGCAGGAGCACGCGGGTCTTGGGGTCCTCGGACAGCCGGGCCCCGACCACCGCGCCCGCTGACCCGGCCCCGATCACGATATGGTCGAAGGTCTCGGTCAATTGTAGACGCCCCCGTCGACCGACAGCGCCTGGGCGGTCACGTAGCTTGCTTCGTCCGACAGCAGGTAGACATACATCGGCGCGACCTCCTCGGGCGTGGCCTGACGGCCCATCGGGACCATGATTTCCACCGCCCGCGCCTGCGCCTCGCGTCCGCCCATGAAACCGATGGCCGGATCGTTGAAGGGCGTGTCGATGAAGCCGGGGCAGACCGAGTTCGCGCGGATGCCGTCGCGCGCGAGTTCGAGCGCGGTCGACGTGGTAAAGGCCATCACGCCACCCTTCGACGCCGCATAGGCTCCGATGCCCGGCCCCCCGCGCTTGCCCGCGAGCGAAGCGGTATTCACGATCGATCCGCCGCCCGCGGCCTTGAGATGCGGGATCGCGTCCCGGGTGGCCAGGAACACGCCGCGGATGTTCACGGCCATGAGCGCATCCCAATCGGCAAGGGACGTCGTCTCGATCGGCCCGGCTTTTTGCAGGCCGGCGTTGTTGACCAGGCCGTCAAGCCCGCCCAGCCGTTCGACGGCGGCAGCGATCATCGCCTTCACGCTCGCCTCGTCTGACACGTCGCAGGCGACGAAACCCGCGCCGATGGCGTCGGCCGTGGCCTGTCCGACCGCGGCGTTCAGATCGGCGATCACCACCTGCGCGCCCTGGGCGACACAGGCCTCTGCCACCGCCTTGCCGATGCCCGTCGCGGCCCCTGTGACGATGATGCGCTTGTCCTTCAGTCGGTTCATGACCTAGCCCTTATGTTCCGTGTCCATTCCGCTTGCCCGCCGGACCCCGAAGAGGTCGATGCCGGTGCGGTCGTGAAAGACGCCCCAGATCCCCCTCGAGGACACCATCATCACGGCGATCGCCGCGGCTCCGAGCAGCATGAGATAGAGATTGCCGGTCCCCGAAAAGAAGGCCCGCAGGAGAAAGTAGATCGCGGTGCCGAGGATCGGCCCCTCGACGGTGCCCACGCCGCCGATGATCACGATGAACAGCATGATCACCATCCAGTTCGGGTCGAAGGCCCCGCCCGGCTGCACCTGGAACACGGACATGTAGTAGACCGCGCCCGCAGCACCGGTGAAGCCGCAGCCGATCACGAAGCCCGCGAAGCGCGTCCACCAGACGTTGATCCCGATGGACGCCGCGGTGTCCTCGTTGTCGCGTACGGCGGCCAGCGCCAGCCCGAACCGCGACCGCGCGAGATAGTAGAGCCCGAAGACCGCCAGGAAGGCCAGCAACGCGGCGAGGTAGAACGTCCACATCGACACGAGGCCCCGGTCCATGCCCCGCGTGGCGATCAGCGGCAGCCCCGAAACCGAGCCGAAGATGTCCCGCTGCGCGATGAACAGGCGCACGATCTCGGCGATGACCCAGATGGAGATCGCGAAATAGGCGTCGCGCAGCCGGAAGACCAGCGGCGAGATCAGCGCCGCGAAGGCGCCTGAGAAAACGAAGGCCAGCGGCACCATCAAGAACGGGTTGACCCCCAGCGTGTTGGAGATGGTGAAGACGAAATAGGCCCCCAGCCCGATGAAAAGTTGCTGCCCGAAGGACATCAGCCCGACATATCCCGCCAGGAAGTTCCAGCTTTGTGCGAAGGCGAAGACGCAGAAGATCTCCACCACGTAGCGCAGGTTGCCCTCGCCCGCGACATGGGGCGCCGCGATCAGGGCGGCGGCGGCGAGCGCGGCCGCCAGGGCCACAAGCTTGGGACGCAGGTCGGTCATCGGCGCACCAGCCCGGCGATGCCGTTGGGCGACAGGAAGAGGATCACCAAAAACATCAAGTGCCCCCACATCAGCCCCGACGACGGGTCGAGCTTGAGCGCGACAAGCTGCGTGACCCCCAGGATCAAGCCGCCCGCGAACATGCCCCAGAAGCTGCCCAGACCGCCGATCACCACGACCTCGAAGGCGATCAGCAGCCGGTCCGCGCCCGAATAGGGCGTGAAGCTGCCGCGCATCGCCAGAAGCACGCCCGCCACCGCCGACAGCGCCAGCGCGATGCCCATGGCGATGCCGTAGACCCGGCGATAGTTCACCCCGCTCAGCTGCACGACCTGGTGGTCGTCCGCCGTGGCCCGGATGATCCGGCCCATGCGGCTGTGCCGCATCCACAGGTGCAGCGCGGCAAAGAGCGCCACGGCGATCCCCAGGATCACCACCGGCAGCACGCCCAGCCGCAGCCCGAGGACGTCGAACCCCATGAAGCGCAGGTTGCCCACGTCGATCGACTGGCTGTTGGCCCCGTAAATCTCGACCATGGCGTTGCGCAGCACGATGGCCATGCCGAAGGTCAGCAGGATCTGCGGGATCTGGTCCTGCCCCAGCACGCGGTTGATCATCGTGCGCTGCAGGATGATGCCGAAGACGAAGGACACGATCGCCACCGGCACGATGACCAGCAAGGGATGCACCGGCGTCCAGGGCACGAGGAACACGCCCAGGAAGGCCGCTGCCACGATGAAGTCGCCCTGCGCCACGTTCACGATCTTCATGACGCCGAAGGCGTACCCCAGCCCGAGGCCCACTAGCGCGTAGAGCCCTCCCAGCAGCATGCCGTTGACGACGGTTTCCACCCAGATCATGCGGTCTTCTCCGTTCCGAAATAGGCGGCCGTGATCTCCGCCATGGTGAGCGTGTCGGTCCGCCCCTCGAGGCTGACCCGACCCTCCAGCAGGCAATAGGCATAGCCCGCCGCCGCCGCCGCCTGCGCCACGTTCTGCTCGATCACCACGATGGAGACGCCGGTCTCGCGGATGCGGTCGAAGCAGCGGTAGATGTCGTTGATGATCGTGGGCGCGAGGCCGAGCGACAGCTCGTCGCACAGCAGCACACGCGGGTTGGTCATCAGCGCGCGGCCGATCGCCACCATCTGCTGCTGCCCGCCCGACAGGCTGCCCGCGGCGACCTGGCGCAGCTCTCCCAGGCGGGGAAAGAGGGCGTAGATCTCGCCCACCGTCCAGGGGCCCTTGCGGCCCGCGCTCTCGCCCATCCGGAGGTTGTCCTCCACCGACAGCGAGGTGAACAGCCGCCGTCCCTCGGGCACCATCGTCATGCCTTCTCGCGCGATGCGGTCGGCGCGGTGGCGGGTGATGTCGGTGCCGCCAAAGCGGACCGTGCCGTTCTTCTGCCCGTTGATCCCCGAAATGGCGTTGAGCAGCGTGGACTTGCCCGCGCCGTTCGCGCCGATGATGGCCACGGTCTGGCCTTCGTCGAGCGACAGGTTCACCCCGTGCACGGCCTGGAAATCGCCGTAGAAGACGTCCAGGTTTTCGACCTCAAGCAGGGACATCAATCACCGCTCCCATGTAGATTTCCAGCACGGCGGGGTCGCGCATCACGGCGTCCGGCAGGCCGCTGGCTATCTCGGCGCCGAAGTTGATGGCGAGGATCCGGTCGGCCACCGCCGACAGGGCGTGCGTCACATGTTCGATCCAGACCATCGCCACGTCGGGCTTGAGTTCGCGGATCAGGGCCACCAGCTCGCCCACCTCGGCCTCGGTCAGCCCGCCCGCGATCTCGTCGAGCAGCAGCAGCCGCGGTTGCAGCGCCATGGCGCGCGCCAGCTCGAGCCGCTTGCGGTCGAGCAGCGGCAGCGACCCCGCGGGCTTGTCGGCCCGCGCGGCCAGGCCCGTCCGGTCCAGCACGCTGCGCGCGCGCGCCTCGGCCCCGTCGCCCGCCTTGCCGCCGAAGGCCGCGGCGGCCAGCACGTTCTCGTAGGCGGTGAGCTGGCCGAAGGGCTGCGGCACCTGGTAGGTGCGCCCCAGCCCCGCGAGCGTGCGCGAATGTGGCGAGGCGCCGGTCACGTCCCGCCCGTCGAGCGTGATCGTCCCGTCCTGCGGCTTCAAGTTGCCGGTCAGCATGTTGAAGATCGACGTCTTGCCCGCGCCGTTCGGACCGATGATGCCGAGGCATTCGCCCATCGCCGCGTCGAATGACAGGTCCTGTGCCACCGTGATCGCGCCGAAACGCCGGTTGAGATTGCGGACGCTCAATACCTGCAAGACATGCCTCCCTTGGCCGCGAAAATGCCCGCACGCGCCGTCGCGTCCGGGCATGCTCGTGAACCTAGCTCAGTTGAATTCGGACAGCTTCTGGAACGGCTTCTGCGTCGGCACATGCGGCGCGGTGACGTTGTTGGTCACGTAAAGCTCGTAGGGGAAGGCCGATCCTTCGGGGGTCTTGTGCCACTGGCCCATGGTAACCCAGGTCGTCGCGACCGATTTCATCGGCGAGTTCTTGAAGTCCACCTTGCCGACGATGGTGTCGATCTCGAGCCCGGCGATGGCGTCGCGCACGGCATCGCGGTTCTTGGGATCGCCCGAGGCCTTGAGCGCGGCGACGCCGACTTCCCAGATCGCGTGGTGATAGCCCATCGGCTGCGCCCACTGCTTGCCCGTCGCCTTCTCATAGGCGGTGCAGAACTCCTCGGCGGTCTGGCCGGTGAGGGTCGAGGTATAGGGAAGCTGGCGGTTGAACCACACCTCGGTCGACATGCCCGCACCTTGGTCGCCCAGCACTTCGACCCCCGAGGGGAACACGAAGGCGGCGGCGATGGAGACCGCGTCGAGCTTGAGCCCGGCCTGGCGTGCCTGGCCGTAGAAGGTTGCGAAATGCTGCGGGAACACGAGGCCGGTGACGATTTTCGCGCCACCGTCGCGGAAGGCCGCGACCTGGTTCGAGAAGTCGTCCACCTGTTCCTTGAAGATGCCGCCGGGCACTTCGGTGAAATTGGCTTCGGCGAGCGAGGCGGTCATGCCTTCGGAGAAGCCGCGGCCGAAGTCGTTGTCCTCGTAGAAGGTGCCCACGGCCGGGTCGATGCCGCTTTCCTGCCACATGCCGATGTAGTTCTTGATGATGTCGGCGCCCGACCAGAAGAACAGGAAGCTGTAGGGATAGCCGGTTTCCGGCGTGCCGCCGCGCGCGGCGTAGAAGGGTTCCCATTGCAGGATCGTCGAGATGCCGGGCGTGCCGTTCTGGTCGCAGATTTCCAGCGCGGGCGCGGCAAGTCCGTCGGCGACGAGCAGCAGGTCGACGTTTTCACGCAGCACGAGTTCGTTGCCGAGCGAGCCCATGCGGTTCGGGTCCGACTGGCTGTCACGGACGAGGATTTCCACGTCCCAGACGTCGCCGTTGATCTCGATCCCCTCGTCAAGCAGCGTCTCGATCTGCTCGACGACCCAGGGCGCGGTCTGGCCGAAGTCGGACCGGATGCCGGTAAGCTGGTCGATATAGCCGATCCGGATCGTTCCCGCGCTCCGGGCATGGGTGATCGACGGCAGGCCAAGAGCGGCGGCACCGGTGCCGGCCGCGAGCCCCTTGAGCACATGACGACGGCTGGTCAGGGTAAATCCTTTGGTCATCTCTATCTCCTCCCAATCACTCGTTCGTCATATTGTATGATGATCCACCGTCGGTCAATTAGATTCGTCGGTTTGTCTTACAATCCATGCGAGGCGCGGAGTCTCGTCACTTCTGTGACTGCGTTGGTGACATGACACGCCAAGTCGCCCGTCATGCGCAGGGCGGGAAACCGTGCGGCAATGGCGCTGATCGCCTCTTGCAGCTCGATCCGTGCCAGGGTCTGTCCGAGGCAGGAGTACGGTCCGCCGCCGAACTGCAACGCGCGCGTCATACGCCGGTCGGGGCGAAAGCCATGCGGGTCGGGAAACCGCTCCGGGTCACGGTTGGCGGCCAAGGTCGACACGAAGACCCAGTCGCCAGCCGCCAGCGCATGACCGTTGAGCTCGGTCGGCGCGCTGGCCTGGCGAAACACGGTGTTGAAGCGCGGGGCGAGACGCATCGCCTCTTCGATGGCCGCAGGGATGGACGCGGGTTCGGCCACCACCGACCTCCAGCGTGCCGGGTCGGACAGGAGCACGCCCAGCACGAGGCCCAGCTGGTGCACGGTGTTGTCGACGCTGGCCTGCAACAGCGCGATGCCTTCGCAGATGAGCTCGTCCTCGGTCTGCAGCCCCTCGATCTGCTGGCGGATCATGATCGAGGCGAAATCCTCGCCCAACCCTTCGCGCCGCCGCCGCCCGAGGTGTTCGCGCACGAAGTCCCGCGTGGTGGCGAAGGCGTCGATGCTGTCCTGCCGCCGGGCGTGATCGCCGGTCAGGATCGGGGCGAGCGTCCGGTCCGACAGTTGCGCCACAAGGGGCGCCTGGTCCAGGGGGGCCGCGACGAGGTGGCAATAGACCCGCGCGGGCACTTTCCACGCGATGTCGGCCATCAGGTCGATGTCGGCCGGGTCGGGAATGTCGTCGAGGACGCCCTCGATGATCGCGCGCAGATCGGCCGTCAGCCGCTTGACCTGCGGTCCCGCGAGGAGCACCGCGAACGGACGCCGCAACGCCCGCCGATGGGTGCCCTCGGTGGTCACGAGCATCCGGTCCCAGTCGTCACGTGCCGGACCTTCGGTGATCCCGAGATCGTCGAGCCGGCGCTGGAACGACACGCCCTTGGCGAGCGATGGGTGCTCGAGCGCCGCGACGGCGGGCGCGAAGTGCAGCACCTCGAGCCCCCGCGCCGAGGTCACCGCCCAGCCTTGCGCGCTCAGCCGGTCAAGCGTGACGCGGTCCGTTCCCAGCACGTCGACATGGGCGAGCCCCGGCACGGATCAGTCGACCTTGCCCATGTCCTTGAGCACTTCGTTGGCGGCCTTGAACGCATCGAGACCGGCGGGAATGCCGCAATAGACGGTGGCGTGCAGCAGCGTTTCGCGGATTTCCTCGACGCTCACGCCGTTGTTCACCGCGCCGCGCACGTGCAGCTTGATCTCGGCCGCGCGGTTGAGCGCGGTCAGCATGGCGAGGTTCAGCATCGAGCGCGTCTTGCGGTCGAGCGTGTCGCGGCCCCAGGCGTAGCCCCAGCACCATTCGGTCGTGATGTGCTGAAACTCCATCATGAAGTCGTTGGCCCGCTCTATCGAACCGTCGACATATTCCGCCCCGAGGACTTCGCGCCGCAGGTTCAGACCTTCGTCGAAAAGCTGACCGATGGTCTTTTCTTGGTTTGTCATGGTGTCTGACCCTTGTTTTTTGCCATACAAAAATACAATGTGATTGCAAGACCTGTTCGCAGGACCCCGCTTTCACGCAAACCGGCGGCAGGATGCCCCGGTTCAGTTACCCGCCCCGCACAGGAGCCGCCCGATGCCAGCAGATTCGACCAAGTCACAGGACATGAACCTCCGTGTGGAAACCCTTCCCGGACTGCGGGAACAGGTCGCGGAACGCCTGCGGATGGCGATTGTCGTCGGGCATTTCAAACCCGGTGAACGGCTGATCGAACGCGAGCTCTGCGACATGATGGGGGTGTCGCGCACGTCGCTGCGCGAGGCGCTGCGCGAGCTTCAGGCCGACGGGCTCATCACGCTCAAACCCAACAAGGGCATGAGCGTTTCCGTGCTGACGCAGGAGACCGCGCGCTCGATCTACGAGGTGCGCCAGATGCTCGAAGGGCTGGCCGCGCGGCTCTTTGCGCAACGGGCGAGCGGCGAGGAGATGAAGGCGCTGCGCGCCAGCGTCGAGGAGCTTGCGCTCGTCTACCAGGACTTTTCCGCCGAGACCTTTATCGACGTGAAGGGCCGGTTCTACGACATCCTCCTGAAGGGTGCGGGCAACGAGGTCGCCGCCGACATGCTGCGGCGCATCCACACCCGCGCGTCCCAGCTGCGTGTCGTGTCGCTGTCCAGTTCCGAACGCGCGCAGGAGTCGATCCGCGAACTGCGGGCCTTCTGCGATGCGCTCGAGGCGCGGGACGAGGACCTGGCGTGGCGGCTGTGCCTCGATCACGTGCAGAACGCCGCGAAGGCCGCGCTGAAGTCGATCCCCGAAGGCGCGCCGCACGAGGCCTGACCGGCCCGCGCCGGAAGCGGGGCGCCCCGGTCGGGGGGCCGCGTCATGGACCGCGTGGAAGGGGCGCGCGCCTGTCGGCATGTCAGACCGACTTGATCGTGATGCCGCCATCGGCGCGCAGGATCGTGCCGGTGACAAAGCCCGCGTCGGCGGAGAGGAGATAGGCGATCGCCGCCGCGATGTCCTCTTCCGTGCCCAGTCGCCCGAGCGGCGTCTGCGCCCGGCGCTTGTCATAGCCCGCCTCGTCCACGATGGTGCGTGCCCCCGGTGTCGGCACGGCGCCCGGCGTCACGGCGTTCACGCGCACCCCCTTGGGGCCCAGTTCCACGGCGAGCTGGCGGGTGATCGCGGCAATCGCGCCCTTGATCGCGGTGTAGGACGAGGTGCCGGCCGAGCCGACCTCGGCCACCGGCGAGGTGATGTTCACGATGGCGACCTCGGTGTCGGCCCGGTGCGCGAGAAGCGCCTGAACCCCCCAGAAGGGTCCCTTGACGCCCACGTCGAGCATCCGGCCCAGAACCTCGTCCGTCACGCTTTCGACCGGCTCGTAGCGGATCCAGATCGCGTCGTTGACGATGCCCGTCAGCGGTCCGAATTCCGCGGCAAGGCTCTCGGCCGCTGCCATCACCTGCGCCCGGTCCGAGGCGTCGGCGACCAGGGCCATGGCCCGGCCACCGGTTTCGGTGATCGCCTCGGCCGTGCCGCTGGCAAGGTTCTCGTCGATGTCGAGCACCCCGACCGCCGCGCCGCGTGCGGCGAGGAGCCGCGCCGTAGCCGCCCCGATGCCGCGCCCGGCGCCGGTGATCAGGACGACCTGTCCTGCATGTCTGCCTGCATTGATATCTGTCATCTGTTCCTCCCGCCGCGCGGTATTGGTCGGGCCTTCAGCCCGCGGTGCTGTCCGGCACGCCGCCGTAGAGCGACCAGAGCCCGGTCGCGAGCGTGCCGCTGTCCACCGGCAATTCGATCCCGGTGATCGCGCCCGCCTCGTCCGAGAGCAGGAAGTGAATGGCATTGGCTACCTGCTCGGGCATCACGAGACGCCCCAGAGCGGTCTGCCGGATCATCACGTCCGGGCTGCGTTCGCCGCGGGCATAGCTCGCCTCGACCGCCGGGGTCCGGGTGGGACCCGGGTGCACGACATTCAGGCGCACGCCCTCGCGCCCCCAGGCCACGGCGAAGTTCCGGGTCATGTTGATGATCCCGGCCTTGGTCGGGCCATAGGCCATGAGCGGGCTGGAATTGAGCGAGGTGATCGAACCGACCGTCACGATCGACCCCTTGCGGCGCTGGCGCATCGGGTTGCCGAAGGCGGTCAGCGTCTTGAAGGTGCCAGTGAGGTTCACCTTGAGGATCGCCTCCCATTCGTCGGGGTCCTGGTCCTGCGGATTGTGCGGGTTTTCCAGGTGCGCGGCGACGCAGGCCAGCGCCTCGAGCGGGCCCATGTTCGCCTCGACCCAATCGGCGGCGGCCTGGATGCTATCGCCATCGGCAAGGTCGATCTCGCGCGCCACGCCCCCGGTCTCCTCCGCGATCTTGCGGGCGAGGTCCATGTCGCGGTCGAGGATCGCGACCTGCCATCCGGCGGCGCGCAGTCGGGCGACGGTGGCGGCACCGATGCCCCCTGCCCCGCCGGTCACGGCCGCGACGCGGTTCTGTGTCGTCTCGCCCATGATCAAAGCCCTGCGTAGAGGGCTTCGATGATGCGGCGGGCGCGCGGCCCGTTGTCGCCGCGCGAGTGCATCTTGTTGCAGGAATAGGCAAAGCCGATCTTTGCGTCCGGGTCGCCGAAGCCGATTGAGCCGCCAAAGCCGTGGTGGCCGAAGGACCGCGGGTTCGGACCCATCCAGACCGCTTCCTCGGTGTTGAGCAGGATGCCGCGGCCCTGGTGGTAATGGCGCTGCTGCATCTGTTCGTACTGGTGATGCTGCTCGGTGATCATGTCTTCGACCGTTTCCGGCGACATGATCGTCACGCCATCCAGCGATCCGCCGCGCGCGACGGTGCCATAGACCTTGGCGACGGTCCGCGCGGTGCCGTGGCCGTTCGCGCTCGCGATTTCCGCCGTGCGCCAGCCGTGGGAGTTGAGCGTGTCGCCAATGGGTTCGTCCGGGTGCTGGGCAAAGCCCTTGGCAAGCAGCGTGTCGGGTTCCGTGTCCTTGCGTTCAAGGAGCGTGCCCGCGAGGGTGGGCACCAGCGTGGCGACGCGGTTCTCGATCTCGGCCTCGGTCAGGTCGCCGATCTTGTAGTCGCCGCCAAGCGGCTGGATCACGCGCTCCTGGATCAGGTCCTTGAAGCGTTTGCCGGTCACGCGCCGGGCAATTTCGCCCAGAAGGTTGCCTTGGGTGTGGATGTGGTAGGCGGCAATCGTGCCTGGCTCCCACAGCGGCGCCTGTTTTTCCAGCGCCGAGACGATCAGGTCGCAGTCGAAGATCGCACCCTTGTAGAGCGGATCGGTCACGACGGGCAGCGCGCAGGTGTGGTCGAGCACCATGGCGACGGTGATGTCCTGTTTGCCGTTCTGCGCGAACTCGGGCCAGTAGGTCGCGACCTTTTCCTGCGGGTCGATCAGCCCCTCGGAGATCAGCCCGTTGAAGGTGATGCCGGAAATCCCCTTGCCCACCGACATCATGCAGACGACGGTGTCCTTTTCCCAGAGCTTCGTGAACGCCGCATCGCGGTAGCCGCCCCAGAGATCGGCGACCTGCTCGCCATCGACGAAGATCGCGGTCGAGGCACCGATTTCCTCTTCCACCGCGAAGTTTTCCGCAAAGGCGTCGGCCACGGCCTGATGGCCGTCCTTCACCCATCCGGTCAGGTGAAAATCGTGGCCCCGCGCGGTCACGGTCTTGTCGAATTGCATTGGGTGTCCTCCGAATGTTTGACCGCTGATTAGCAGTTTGTATGACAATATGTCAACAGACCGTATGAAGGTATATTGCGCTGTCAGGCCAGGGGCGCGAGGTCGAGGCGCAGGATGTCGGGCTCGTCGGCATGGATCGCGGGCCAGCGGCGACGCACCTCGGGATCGTGACCGGGAATGAGCAGGTCGGGATCGCCCCCCGCCAGCGACTCGCAGCGCAGGAAGCCCTCGAGCATGTCGCCCACGTTGTAGACCAGCGGAAAGGGCGCGCGCCGGGTCCGGTTTTCGGAGAAGTGGAAGGCGTCGGAGGCAAGCACGAGCGGCCCGCGCGCGGTCATCACCCGCACCACCTGAAGCCCGCCGGTATGGCCGCCGATCCGGTGCAGCGTGATTCCCGGCGCAAACTCCGCGTCGCCATCGTGGAACATCATCCGCCCGCCATGGACCAGGCGCACCGCATCCACGACGTCCTCGACGTTGAAGGGCGCGGAGAGGCAGGCGTGGCACATGGGCCGCCCGGTGGCATAGGCCATTTCCGCATCCTGCAGGTGGAACTGCGCCTTGGGGAAATCCGACATCGTCCCCGCGTGGTCGTAATGCAGATGGGTCAGGATCACATGCCGCACCTCGGCCGCGTCGATCCCGACTCTCGCCAGCATCTCGGTCGGTGAGGCAAGCAAGATGCGGCCCCGCCTGGCTGCCTGTTCGGGACCGAACCCGGTATCGACGACCACGTCCCCCTCCGGGCCGCGGATCACCCAGACATAGTAGTCGAGCGGCATCGGACCGTCGTGCAAATCCATGCCAGGCATGAAGTTTTCGCGCCTCGGCCGGTCCGGGGACATGGTGGCATAGCGCAGGGCGTAAACCTCGTACATCGTAGGTCCTCCGGTGTTAACTTTGCGATTCCTTCTTGAATTAACATATCGTCATGCTGTATGACAAACTGCCAATGTGGCGAAAACGATTTTCGCAAAGCCAGCTTGCGCGTCACCTTCAGGGGAGGAAACCATGAAATTCACAACGCTCGTCGCCTCGACGATCGCCGCACTGTCCTTTACGACCGCGGGCTTCGCTCAGGACTATCCGGAAATGAACCTGCGTTACTCCTCGAACATTCCCGAGGTCGTGAACACGTCGGCGATCGACACCTACTTCTCGTCCGAGATCGAGAAACGCTCGGGCGGCAAGATCAAGATCCAGCATTTCTGGGCCAACACGCTGGGCGGTGAAGCCGAGATCGTCGACCTCGTGGGGTCGGGCGCCGTGGACCTTGGCCTGATCGTGATGGGCAACCAGGCCGCGCGCCTGCCCTTCTCGGCCGTGACCAACGCGCTGCCCGTCACCTATACCGACGGCCCGACGGTCAACAAGCTGACCCACGACATCATGATGTTCGACGAAACGGCGAGGGCCGAGCTGGACCAGGCGAACCTGCACCCGCTCCTGTTCCGCTACCTGCCGGATTACCGTATCTACTGCACGAAGCCCATCAAGACGATGGAAGACTTCAATAACATCAAGATCCGCTCCTACGGTGCCTTCGTTCCGAAGATGTTCGAGGCCCTTGGCGCGATCCCGGTGAACATTCCGCCGACCGACATGATCCAGGCGATGCAGTCGGGCGCGATGGATTGCACCTACATGTTCAACTCCGCCGTCAAGGCGTTCAAGGTCGACCAGGTCGCCGACTACGCAACCGACCTGTCGTTCGGCGTCATCTCGGCCCACACGCTGTTCATCGCGAAGGACAAGTGGGAAAGCTGGCCGCAAGAGGTCCGCACCCTGTTTGAAGAGGTGGCGGCGGACGCCGAAGCATACGGTAACGAACTGATCGCCGGCGACGAAGCCAAGGCGGTGGACGCGATCACCGAAGCCGGCATGGAAGTCGTGGAATTCGAGGAAAAGGAAGCCTTCGAAGCCGCGCTGCCCGACATGCTCGACCTCTGGGCCGAAAGTATGGCAGGCAACGGCAAGGGCGAGCAGGCCGAAGCCACCGTGGCCTACATCCGCGAAAACAACTGATCGCCGCAAGGTCCTGATCGATGACCGGGGACGGGTTCGCCCGTCCTCGGTGCCATATTCGGAGCCCGGCAGAACATGCCCCAGATGCGGCTTCACCCGAGTCCCGAGGTCTCCATGGTCCTATTCACTTCAATCGACTGGCTCCTGCGCAAGCTGGCCTATGTCGGGTTCATCGCCGCCTCCATCCTGCTGCTCATCGTCGCGCTCATGGGCACGGTGGACGTGATTTCCACCAACCTGTTCTTCCGGCCGATCCCCGGCATGGTCGAATTGTCCGGCGCGCTGCTGGCGGTAATCGTGTTCCTGGGGCTCGCACAGGCCCAGGCCATCGGTTCGCATATCGTGATCGACATCGCGACCTCGGCGATGGGGCCGCGCATGAACAAGGTCGCGATGATCTTTGCCCTCGCCATCGGCGCGGCCTTCATGGCCACCGTCGGCTGGCGGACGACCGACCTCGCGCTCAGGGCGTTCAGCTACAACGAACGCGCGCTTGGCGCCCTCGCCTTTCCGCTGACCCCCTTCAAGGCGCTTGCCGCCTTTGGCGCCTGGCTCTCGGCCGCCGAATTCCTGCGCCAGCTGGTGATCCGGATCGTGACCCCGGCCGCGATCGACACCTCGCCCAAACCCAATACCGCCGACGTGGCCGAGGATACCGCCGATGTTTGATCCCCTGACGCTTGGCGCCATAGCCGTTGCCGCGATGCTGTTCCTCGCCCTCGCAGGCGTGCCCGTGGGCATCGCGATGGGTGCCGTGGCCGTGGTCGGCCTGTGGATCACCGGCGGCCCGAACTTTGCGCTGTCGGTCCTGACCAACCTGCCCTTCGCGACCGCGTCGGACTATGCCTTTGTCGTGATCCCGATGTTCGTCCTGATGGGCGCCATCGCGTCGTCCTCCGGCATCACGAACGAGCTGTTCCGGTTTTCCAACCTCATCCTGCGCTCGACGCGCGGCGCGCTCTACCAGGCGACGATCCTGTCGTCGGCGGGTTTCGCCGCGATTTCCGGCTCGACGCTGGTGAACGCCGCGCTGTTCACCCGGATCGCGCTGAACGAGATGTTGAAGCTGGGCTATGACAAGGCACTGTCGGCCGGGGCCATCGCCGCCGCCGGGACCATCGCCGCGCTCATCCCGCCCTCGATCAGCTTTGTCATCTATGGCCTCTTGACCGGCGAAAGCGTTGCCGAACTGCTCATCGCGGGGATGCTGCCGGGTATCCTGACCGCCGTGGCCTACATGGTCGGGGTCTATATCTTCGTGCGCGTGCGCCCCTCGCTCGCCCCCGAACCGCAGCCGCGCGCGTCGCTGCGAGAGATTGGCAAGAGCGCGCTGAACCTCTGGGCGACCTTCCTGCTCGCCGCGGTCGTGATCGGCGGCATCTACCTTGGCTTCACCACACCCTCGGGCGCAGGTGCGCTCGGTGCCGCCGGTGCGCTGGCCATCGCGCTGTTCCGGCGCAAGATCACCTGGGCCTCGCTGGGCGAGAACCTGCGCTCGACGGCGGCGATCACGGCGGCGCTGTTTATCGTGATCATCGGCGGGCTCATGTTCACCCGCTTCTTCCTCGTCGCGGGCACGGTGACGGAAGCCACCGACCTGATGCAGTCGCTCGACATCTCGCCCATCGCCTTCATCATCCTGCTCACCGTGGTGTTCACCATCCTCGGCATGTTCATGGACCCGATGGCGATGCAGGTGATGACCCTGCCCTTCGTCTATCCCATCGTCACCTCGATGGGCTTCGATGGGATCTGGTTCGGCGTCATCATGGTCAAGCTCGTCGAGCTTGCGGTGCTGTCGCCCCCTGTAGGCATGAACCTCTTCGCCGTGATCGGCGCGGCGGAGGGCCGGGTGAAACTGCCCGACATCTACCGCGGCATCGTTCCCTTCATCATCATCGAGATCATCGTCCTGGCGCTTCTCATCGCCTTCCCCCAGATCTCGCTCTGGCTGCCCGGCCAGATGATGTGACCCCAGTAAAAGGACACTGACATGAGCAGACCGACTGTCGGCTTCATCGGCCTTGGCGCGATGGGCGATCCCATGGCGAAACGCGTGGCGGGTGCGGGCTTTCCCCTCGTCGTGCTGGATGCCAACGCGGCAAAGGCAGAGGAAATCGCCACCGCGACCGGGGGCAGCGCCGCCGCCAATGGCAAGGCCCTGGCCGAAGCCTGCGACATCATCGTGACCATGCTGCCCTCGTCGGCCATCGTGCGCGCCGTGCTCGACGGCGAGACGGGCGTCATCGCGGGGCTGAAGCCCGGCACCGTGATCCTCGAGATGTCCTCGGGCGTGCCCGACGCGACACGGACCATGGCCGAAGAGCTGGCCGAACGCGACGTGACGCTGCTCGACTGCCCCGTGTCGGGCGGCGTGTCGCGGGCGATCACCGGCGAGCTTGCCATCATGGCGGGCGGCGCGGACGCGGGTTTCGCCGTGGGCGAGCCGGTG
>NZ_QMEK01000009.1 GCF_003390845.1 Tropicimonas sp. IMCC34043
CCCGACATCGGGTCCTGCTGATGGATCACGACAAGATCGGTCGCTCGGCCCTGTACCGGATGGGCAGCGTGACCCTGTTCGACACGATCATCACCGACAACCCCCTGCAGCCCGACGAGATCGAGACGGCAGAGAAACTGGGCGTCGAGATCGTGGTGGCTTGATCGCGGCGGCGCGGCAACGTCAGCCGAGGGCACGCCAGAACAGGCCTTATGGCACCGGTCTGGCCGGTGCCGGCGGGCGGGCACCACAATGGCACGCCAGAACCTCCGCCAGCCGAAGCGTCAGGTGCGATACCGGACCACGTAGCCTTTGCAGCCGCTCGGCAGCACGCGCAGCCCGAAGCCAGGGATCTCGCTGTCCCAGATTAAGTATTCGGCGGGGCGTTTGGTAATCTTCGGCATGGCGCTCTTCGGTGGTTCTGTCGAAGTTCCACAGTACCGAAGTGTGGGCGGCAGTCAGCTAACAAATTGAAAATGCAAGTAAAAATAAAATTTCGCGCGTTCCCGCGCAAGGCGTTTCGGCGCGCTGGATGGTCGCTCACCGCCGCCTGATGGTCGTGTGACGGGAAAATCGGGTCTCGGCCCTTTGGAAACACTATGGAAGCACGAGGCCAAAAAACGCTGCGCAATGCCGACAGATCGTGCGCAGCGGGGTCGCTTCGCCGGGATCGGCAAGTGTCTGAAACTGCGCAAGAACTCGCGTTACGGCGCAATCGTTCATGGTTCGCTCGGCGCAACTCAAAACCTGAAGGTCACAGGTTCAAATCCTGTCCCCGCAACCAAATTCATACAGTAACAAAAAATACTTACCTCCCGCCAAAAGTGGGGCATTTCTTTACCTGACGGTTGACTCAACACCGACTCAACAAAACCAGGCTGCGTCGGTGATCCGGGTCCTAGGCCGAGGCGCAGCCGGCGATTGACCTGACTGCCCGAAATCCCAGAATGGAACGGAACCGATAAGCCGGGGTTCCACCGTGTCCGGTGCAGCATTTTGGCGGTGGAGTGACCGCAGTGCGGGACAAAGGTTGGACTGCACTTCGAGGTTGTCGCCTGCGCCGGAACAGAGGCGGGCATCGAACGTGTTAACAGGCATCCCTGCCAACCAAAGGTCTTCGTCCGGATGCGCTGCCCGACGATCCGGACCTCGTTCCCACCCGGAGAAGCTGCGCGCATGGACGATCTTTGCATCCGCCACGCGCCAATAGATTCGAACCCTCTTGGCTTCAATAATATCGGCGCGCTCATCGCGTTTGGCCCGATCCTATGAAGAGCGTCATCCGCCGTTCGCTAGCAACCGCAAGGCAGCGACAACAGGAACGGTGAAGACGATTACGTTTGCGATCTTCACCAATTCAAATGTCACGATCCTCGCGCCAAGCTTTGCGCCAACAAAGTTGCCGATTGATAGCAGGACGGCTATAGGCCAGTTTAAGAAACCCATACTCACGAGTATGGAGAGCGAAACAACGTTGACCGCCAACATGATCGGCTTGGTCCTGACAATCGCGTCGCGAAGCTCTGAGCGATAAAAGAAGCGATCCAGCGCGATCAAAAACGGGCCGGTGCCGATGCTGATCGAGCCGCCATACACACCTGCCACTGCCCAGATGGGTGCACCAACACGCCACTTGGAACTTGAGACTTCGCATGATTGAGACCGTTGCGGCAATATGGAATAGACGGCCACTGCGATCAGCACATAGGGCAGGATGGCCATCAGCAGACCTGTTTCGGCCATGTCCTTCAGAGCAAAGACGCCAAAAGCAGCTCCAATGCCCGCGAGGATCAAAAAGGGAAGGAGAATTCTCCAATCCAGCTTTTGGCTTGCGTTGAAGTAGCTGATCGCGGCAACGGTGCCGACGGTATTCTGGAATTTGTTGATCGCGATGGCGTTGATGGGAGGTACACCGGTCAAAACCATCATTGGGATCAGAACCATCCCTCCGCCACCTGAGATCGCATTTAGTATTCCTGCGATAAACGAGCCGCCCAGGAGGATACCCAATTGGACGGCGGAGAAATCATCAAAAAGAAGCATCAACGGTGGGCCGTATTCGTTGGAAACGTGTCTGCGATGCTCAGGCGCAGCAGCAGTCGGTTCGGATCGTTGAACGCCTTTCTGGAATGCAGCGCCCGCCAATTGTTCACGATCAGGATTTGACCGCGTCCCAGGCGTACACCGCGCCCGTTCAAGTGTTGTTGGATAAAGTCGTTCAGCGCTTCGACCGCTTCAATCTTCTCTGGTGACGCAAGGTCCGGGCGGCGGCGGAAGCCTTCGCGGAGGGCCTTGATTTGAAACCGGACAATGCCACCGTCCAACAATACCGGGCCGCATTCCAAGGGAAGGTCCTTTTGCTCGTCTTTGTTGTGGAATGTCGGGGGCATGCCGAATGGGAACGTTTCCCGTTTCAGAACTTCAATAGCCGCACAGCCTGCTGCGCCGTTTGAAAATTCCGGCAACCTGTCAGGTATGCTGAACACCTGGTTTTCTCCGCCAATCTCAGCTGGTCGCACGGCAAGAAAGACCAGGTACTTCATCGGATTCGGATAATAGCTCGCGTCGGTGTGGAAAGGGGCGACATCATTGCTTTCGGAGTATGACTTGGGTGAGCCATCCGATTTCTTCGGCTCTACGTGCCATATTGGTGAGGAGCCGCCGCCTCGAATCTGAACTTCGCCAAGACGACGCCCGAACGCGATAAATTTCTCGTATCTATCACCGTTACGCTCATTCAAGATGCTACCGTCACGAAAGGTGACAGCCCCGCAACCCGCGTCAAGCTCATGGCGGATCGCTTGGTATTTGATGTTGTTGATCGTTTCCCAGCCACCACTCAAGGGTGACGGCATTTGACGTACATCAAAAATCGTTTCCGACGCGCTTTTTGCGCCTAGTGTCGCTTGGTTCAGCATTTTGGGTTTTCTTTCTCGACATGGCTACGGACTCGCGGCTCCGTTGTTTGTTCGATTTGGCGCAGCATGGTTAGAGCGTTGCCGACCCGCTCTTGGTAAGCCCGCAAGTTCTCGAAGGTATCCGCGTTGCCGCTGGTCTCTTGGAGGGCAACAAGCGCTCTTTCGATCTTTGAGAATCCGACGGTGAGTTCGGCCTCACCCAATACGATGCACTCGGCGATGTCCTTCAAGTCGGGATCGGTCGACGTCAAAGACCTTTCAATGAATGGATCTCTGGCACACTTTAGGCCCACGGCATCTTTGCGATGGGCGGCCAATCGGTCGCGTGAGAAACGAGTTAAGTTCCGAGGTTTTCCTGCCTGAGCACTTGCTGATTTCATAACGCTGCTTTCGTTGCACGGGGGGCGCGAATGCAAATTTATCGCTCGGCCTGCATATTCACTATTCCCTTTGAGGTGCATTTGTCATATCTTTTAGGTATGGCTGACGTCAGGCTGATCAGATACTTCATAGCTGTTGTGGAAGAACGCAACATTACCCGCGCGGCGGAACGCTTGGGCATCCAACAACCACCGCTCAGCGTTCAATTGAAAAAGCTGGAGCAGATTGTTGGGGCACAGTTGCTTAAACGCATCCCTGGAGGTGTCGAGCCGACGGCTGCCGGGTTGGTCCTCTACTCTGACTATCGTGTAATTCTCGAACAGCTTCAGGTGGCCGAACAAAATGCCAGGCGTGTTGATCGAGGGTTATCTGGGAGACTCGTCCTGGGGGTAACTCACTCAACAATAAGCCATCCGCTGGTCAAGGAGCCCATCCGGAAATTCCTTGAACAGTACAGCGATGTGACGCTCGAAATCAAAACAGCTGGATCGCGCGAAGTATATCTCGGCATTGCCGAAAATCAGTTGGATCTTGGTTTTGTAAGACCTTTGAATTGGCATAGCGCGGAGGTTCGGGAAGATCATATCGTGTCTGAGCCAATGGTTGTTGCTTTGCCTCAATCGGCACCTCACGAACCCAGGTGGGCGACTGACGGGCTTAGCTTGCAGGAGGTCTTGCAGTTCAAGCTGATTATGTATCGCGACTCCGCTGAACCTATGCTTTTTAATGCGACCACGGAGGCATTTTCGAAACAAGGTCTTAACTTGGACGATGTTCAACTATGTCCAACTGTGAACGCCAGCCTGGAACTGGTCTCAACCGGATTGGGGGCGGCAATCGTTCCGTCCTCCATGGCCGCTCGCATAATTCCGGAAGTCAGTTTCTTTAAGTTGAACGAGGTCGACCATGTGCCTTCAGAAATAGCCTTGGTGCGCCACAAAGCAGCATCGAGTATTGTGGCTAAAAATTTCCGAAGAATGGTCTTGGACCGCGTGAGCAGTTGAAAATTCTTAGGGTGGCGTTGTTTTACAACTCTGACCCCGGACGATTCACATCGTGAAGCCATGCGGTTAGACGGGGCACATGAGCAAGCCTACACCCGCCCGCTACCGCACGACGAACTGGTCCGGCTACACCGCCTCGCTTGGCAAGCGAGGTCCGCTGTCGATCTGGTTGGACAAGGACATGACCTTGCTTGCGCCGCATGACGGTGGCCCCGGTCGCCCTGCGGTCTACTCTGATGCGGCAAGGCGAAGACATCGGCACGGTGACTGCCGACGGCGCCTACGACACGCGCCGCTGCCATACACGATCGCGAGGCTACTCCGATCATCCCCATCTGCAAAAACGGCCGACCGTGGAAAGAGGACTGCCAAGCAGCGATTGCCCGAAACCAAACCCTGCGCGCCACCGGGCACTATGGCAGAGCGTTCTGGAAGCGCTCGACCGGATACCACCTCCGAAGCCGGATCGAGGCGAAGATGCGTTGCCTCAAGGCCTTTGGCGAACGCATCGCCGCAAGAGACCCGGATCGCCAGACCGCTGAAATCCAGATCCGCATCGCGCTGATGAACCGCTTTGCGGCCCTCGGAGCAGCCGAGATCGTTCGCGTTGCCTGAAATCGCCTGTTCTCCAGACACGGTGTTGCCGAATGAACCATGGGTCTAGCATAGCAAGTGCCGACCCAGTGAAACCCTGCTCATTCTACCGGTTCTCGCTTGGGTGACGGGTCAGTTCGTGACTAGAAGGCGCCGTGGATACGTGGTGATCCGTTCCACGCCAGTCTTCGAGACGAGGATGGTTTCAGACATTCCGAATCCACGCGCCAGCACATAAGTGTGGAAAACCATGCCCTCCTCGAATGTCCACTCGGCTCCCGGGTGCGCCTCAAGCGGTTCGCCTCCATTCGGCTGAAGGATCAAGCCGACCGAATAAAACGTCTTGTTGGTGTAGGTTTCACGCAGTCCAGCGGAAAGCACGCCGTCGCGATAAATTGCATCGGGCACTGTGGCTGGGACGCCCGGTGCGACTTCCGCAATGGCGCGGTCCTGGATCTCGATGAGTGTTTCTGCCAGCCGATAGTCCTCGTCCTGTGCTTCGGCCACCCGGATCGGCCGCATGAAACGGGCGTGGTAGTGATGGTTATTCGGCGTGACTTCCAATTGAACGATGTCGCCTCGCTCCAGAACTCGGTTCGAATATCCGCCGTGGAGGTGATAGGCCCGCTCCCCCGACGAGAGGACGCCTGGGCCGGGAAGATCGGATCCCGAACGGATCATCGCTGCGCAGATCTCGGCAGCCATCTCACGCTCACTGACGCCCACACCAGCGGCATCCAGACCGGCCTGCATGCCTGCCTCGGCGGCACGGGCAGCGACGCGCTGATAGGCAATCTCGGCATCCGACTTGATCAATCGCATCCCTGCGACGAGGTCGGTCTCGTCTGAAAACATGCAGTTGGGCATCGCAGTGCGGATCGCTTCCCAGCGGAGAGCGTTCAGCACCCAGGACCCCATCTCGACTCCAATGGCCGAGGCTTTGCCGATGCGGGACGTGATCGCCTGTACCGCTACTGCGGTTCGGTTGTCGCTGTCGGTCCACATGACCCGATCCGAAAAGACGCAGGTGCTGTCGAGGTAATATTCTTCTACATCGCGACAAAAGAGGGTCGGTTCGCCCTCGGCGGGAATGATGGCAAACTGGAAAGTGCCGTAGGCGCGGGTGAAATAACCGGTAACCCAGGTCACCGTCTCCGGTTGGAAAGCCAATAGCGCATCCAGGCCCCGAGCCCGCAGCTTTTCTTGCACACGCGCCAGCCGGGCGCGGTATTCCGCTGGCTTGAACCAATATTTCGTCTCGACCATGGGGAATCCTTTCTGCGTCAGCCTTGCCGAACCATCTCGGCAAAGCGGGTGAGCATTGACTTGGCCTCTTGGGCCTCGTGGGCGCTGGCGATCAGATCGGATATCTCGGCGCCGTCCTTCTCCATCCGCTCCCGGTTCTGTTCAAACCAAACCGGCGCTTGTTCCTTCGTCACTTCGGGGTGCCCCTGGATACCCCAGGCCGGCGCCTTGGCGTAGCGCCATACCTGGTTCGGGCAGAGATCAGAGGAGGCCAGGATCACCATGTCGGGATGCTCGGCGCGCACCTCGTCATTGTGCCAGACGAACATGCTCACTGTGTCCTTCCATTCCGCGGCCAACGGGTCCGTGGCGCAAGCATCGGTGACCGCGAGATCCTTGTAGCCGATTTCACAGAAAGACCGCCGGAAGACCTGATCCCGTCCGCAAAGTGCCGAGGCAAGGATTTGGCTGCCGAAGCAGATCCCGAGCATCGGGATTTCCCTTTCCGCCGCTTCCCTGATCAGATCGTGCTCGCGATCGATGAAGGGGATGTCTTCGTAGGCGCCATGCGGGCTGCCTGAGAGGAATATTCCATCATAGCCATCGAGGTTTTCGGGGAACTGCATGTCGTATGCCCAGTAACGATCGACGGCGAGTCCCCAGCCTTCGAAGCGCTCGTCGAGCTTTGCCACCGTTTGAAGACTGCGGCCATTGCCAAGGTAAAGAAGACGTTTGGGGGACATTTGGTTTCCTTGAAATTCTGGTCATTTTCGGTTTGACCACCCCATTTTCGGGGCAGCGTCGCGCGTCTGTGAGGAACGCACGGGTATCAGTCAGGTTCAGGAGGACCCGACCAGCTTTCGCACAGAGCGCAGAGCAGGCGCGCCGCCTGTGCGAAATCATCAATATCCATGGACTCATCCGGGTTGTGGCTGCCGTTGCGGTTGCGAATGAAAAGCATCGCGGTTGGAATTCCTTGCCGCGCAAAGACGGCGGCGTCGTGGCCCGCGCCACTGGCCATGCGCCGAGCCGGGATGGCGAGCGCATCAGCGAGTTGCTCCATCTGGGCGAGAATGGCTTTGTTCATACGCGCGGGGTCGGATCCGGTTTCGTCTCCGAGATCAAAATTCGTGCCAGTTCGGAGTTCGATCTGTGCGACTACCCGGCGGAGTTCTGCGCGCATCATGTCCAGGGTGGTGTCACATTCGCTGCGGATGTCGAGAGCGAAATCGACCCTACCGGCTACCTTGGAAAAGGCCGCTTCCTCGGCAACGGTATTGACCTGCCCAAAGGTTACGGAAAGATCGTGTCCTTCTGTCTCCAACCGGGCCCAAAGCTCGTCGAGTATCGAGACAAGTTCAGCCGTCGCCCGAACGGCGTCGCGCCGAGTTTTGCGCGGTGTCGCACCGGAATGAGCGTATTCGCCGAAGCAGGCGGCATGACGGTGGCGAAAACTTCCGCGGATTCCTGTCACGAGGCCGACCGGCAGCCTTTCGTCAATCAGCACCGGGCCCTGTTCGATATGGGTCTCGACAAAGAGGGCGACGCGCGCGGGATCGAGCGCTCTGTCACCGCGCCGCAGCGCATTTGGATCGCCGCCTGCCTGCTCTATCGCTGCTCCGAGTGGAATTCCGGTATCGGACCGGCAAACGCCGTCGAGTTCCTCATCTGTAAGTGTGCCGAATGCAGCGCGGCTCCCGATATAGGACGCTCCGAACCAAGTGCTTTCTTCCGCTCGGATGGCTGTTACGACCAGGTCAACCGGTGGGCGCTGCCCAGCACGGTGAAAGCCGGAAGCGACCGCCAAACCGGCCAATACCCCGGCAGCACCATCGAAGTTCCCGCCTGAAGGCACGGAATCCAGATGCGAACCGATCATGATTGCAGGGCCGTCGCCGCGCCCCCTCATCACCATATAGAGGTTGCAGGCCGCATCGGTATGACATTCCATACCGATCTTCTCTGCTTCCATGCGAACAAGGTCATGGGCGAATTGCTCGCCCATGCCATAGGAATCCCGGGTAATTCCAGAGGAGTCGCCGGTCTTTGCGCCCAGTTCGTCGAAAAGACGTTCTGTAAGGGCGATGTCCGGCACTATTTGGAAAGCAATGCAGGTCATCGGCGCGTCAGCCTCTGAATAATACTGTCGCGCACCTTGTCGAGGTGGTCGCGCATGGCGTCACGGGCGGCATCGACATCGCTGGAGGAAAGCGCCTCGACAATGCGGAGATGCTCGTCACAGGTGTCCGCCAACCGCTCCGGCATTGCGCGCAGGTCGAACATCTGGGTCTGCCGGCGCAGGTTCCGAATGATCTGACCCAACTGCGGGTTTCCGGCGGCCTCCGCGATCATGTCGTGCAAATCTTCGTCGACGCTGCGGACAGTGGCGCGGTCGGCCCGTGCGCCGAGTTCTGTCGCACGCAGCGACTCGAGCCGGGCGCGGATACTCGCAAGTTCCTCGGTTCGAATCCGACCTGCAGCCATTCGGGCCATTTCCGGTTCGAGCAGCGACCGGATCTGGAGCGCATCCATGTAATCTTCTATGTGCATCTGCCGGACTTGGAGCCCACGACCGTGGCGCATGAGCAACCCTTCGCCTTCTAGAATGAGCAGGGCATCCCTCACTGGCGTTCGCGTCATCTCCAGCAATTCGGCCAGGCGGCGTTCGTTTACGAACTCACCGGGGCGAATCTCTCCCTTCTGAATCAGTTCGAGAATCTGCTCGTAGGCTTGCAAAGCGAGCCGTTTGTCCGGGATATTCAGCAATTTTCCGTCTCCCCGCTGCAACTGTTGCTCAAGTTTTGAGCGTTCACTCCGGATCTTCGCTCAGGAGGCAATCAAAATCCAAAAATGTCGACGCTTGGCATTTATTGGGTTGATGGCTGGTATACTGAAATCTAACGTAAATTCAAATCGAGATTTCATCCATTTCCGCCACGTCGAACGGCGCGCGGAAAACCGAATGAGGAACGCCGGTGAGCATCACAGCCGAAGCCCTTCTGCCATTCCCGCGCGAGGAACATCTTGCCCGGCAGGAGCGGCTGCGTGCCGCCCTGCGCGAGCGTGGCGTCGACGCGATGCTGGTTTTCTCCCAGGAAAGCCTGTTCTGGCTCACCGGTTACGATTCCGGCGGCTTTGTGTTTTTTCAATGCGCGGTGGTCACAGCTGGCGATCGCCCTATCGTCCTGCTGACGCGAAAGCCGGACCTGCTGCAGGCGCAGATGACCTCCACCATCCGCGATATCCGGATCTGGTGGGATAGCGACGACGCGAACCCGGCAGCCGATTTAAAGGATATCCTCTCCGAACTCGGCCTTGCCGGTGGGCGTGTCGCCATCGAACTCAATACCCACGGGCTCACCGGCTGGAACCTCTGGCGTTGCCAGCAGACTTTTGGCGACTGGTGCCAGCTCGAGGATGATGGCCATCTTATCCGCAAATTGCGGGTGGTGAAATCTTCTGCCGAACTGGACATCATGCGGGAGGCGGGCAAGATCCTCGACCGTTCTCTCGAAGCAGTGATCGCCGCCGCCGCGCCCGGTCGGCTCGACAGCGACCTAAAGGCTGCCTACCTCACCTCGATCCTTGGCGACGGGGCGGACATGCCGCCCAACGCCCCGATCTTCAATTCTGGCGAGCGCGCGGTCTTCGGGCGCGGGGTCACCAAGCCCCGCAGGCTGGAGGCGATCGACCAGGTGCTCGTCGAGTACCCGGTGGCCTTCCGGCACTACAACGTGAAGACCGAGTGGACGATCCTGCTTGGAAACGTTCCCGACCAGCAGCGCCGCATGTACGACGTCGCGCGCGAGACACTGACCCGGATGACCGACCTTGCGCGCCCCGGCATATCGCTCGGCGAGATTTTCGATGCCTATGCCGATGGGCTCGACCGGGCCGGCTTTGCGAAATCGCGATATGGCGCAACGGGTTACTCGGTGGGAATTTCCTATGCGCCGACCTCGATGGACGTACCGCCCATGATCTACGCCGGAAATGCTACAATCTGCGAACCGGGAATGACCTTGTTCTATCATGTGATGAACGGGGACGGAGACAGCGGCCTAACCATGGGGGTAGGGCATACGCTCGTCGTCACCGAGGGGGCGCCGGAGATCCTGACCGGACTTCCGGACGAACTGACCGTCATCACCTGAGCCACTCCATCCATACCCTACACGACCGCGTTCATCGCAAGCCCAACCGCCCGCCGCAGCGAACAGCGGCGACATCCAGCAAGGAATTGACCAAATGTCCTATTTCACCCTGACACGCCGCCACGTCCTCATGGGCATGGCCGCAGCTGCGACGCTCCCGTCCGTGTCCTTCGGCCAGAGTGGAACGCCGATCTCCGGCGGCACGCTCAAGATCAGCCATTCCACCCGGATCGCCACGCTGAACGTGCTCTCGCTCTCGGGCCCGGCGGAATACCCCTGTATCGACATGCTCTATTCCGGTCTCACCCGGACCGGTCTGGACAACCAGCCGCATCCCGATCTCGCCACCTCCTGGGAGGCCAACGAGGATGCAACCGAATTCACCTTCTACCTGCGTGATGGCGTGACCTTCCATGACGGCACCCCATTCACCTCCGCGGATGTCGTTGCCACTTTCGAGGCGATCCTGAACCCCGACATCGCCTCCTCGGCCCGCTCGGTGCTGACCATGGTGGACAAGATCGAGGCGGTGGACGACCTGACGGTGAAGTTCATCCTTTCCGCGCCTTTTGCCGACCTGCCGTACTCCACCTCGCATGCCAACGCGCGCATCCTGTCCAAGGCCGCGCTCGAGGGCGATCTGTCCGCGCTCGATACCACTGCCAACGGCACTGGCCCGTTCAAGCTGGAAACCTATGACAGCGCGCGGATTGTTCGTCTGGTGAAGAACGAGAACTACTACAAGCCCGGCCAGCCCTATCTGGACGCGGTGGAGATGATGCTCTTCCCCGATCTCGCCGCCGAGACTGCGAATTTCCTCTCCGGCACAACCGACGTGATGCTTACGGTGCAGCAGGCCGCCTATGCACGTATCGCCGAAAGCGCGGGGATCGAGGCGCAGCGCGTGAGTTCCGGCCGCTATGTCTGCATCGTGATGCGCCAGGATCAGGAACCCTGGAGCGACGTCCGCGTGCGCCAGGCTCTTGGGCTTGCCATCGACCGTCAGCTTCTGGTGGACATCATCCTCGAAGGTCTCGGGCGTCCGGCCTACGACTCGATCGTCGCGCCGGAAATCGAGTACTACACCGACAAGCCCGAGATCATGTACGATCCCGAAGGCGCCAAGGCACTGCTGGCCGAAGCTGGTTATCCCGACGGGATCAAGGCCACGATTGTCGCCTCGGACCGCCCCGCGATCCGTGCCCAGACCGCCATCGCACTTCAGCAGACCGCGGCCGCAGCCGGCTTCGATCTCGAGATCAAGACCATGCCGCATGACACCTACCTCGCCGAGGAATGGATGAAGGGCGATTTCTACATCGGCTACTGGGGCATGCAGCCGACGATCGACGCGACCTACAACCTTCTTCTCACCTCGGAGGCGTCCTACCAGGACACCGAATGGAAGAATGCCGAGTTCGACTCGCTCGTTGCCGAAGGCCGCGCCACCATCGACCCGGCCAAGCGGGCCGAAATCTATGCCAAGGCGCAGGAGCTGGAGCTGGCTGACAAGCCCTATATCGTTCCGTTCTTCGAGGATGTCCTGACAGCCTCCAGTGAAGCGACGAAGGAGTGGAAGATCGCGCCGATCTCGCGCTTCTACTTCGTCGAAGACGTCTGGCTGGACAAAGCCTGAGGTCCTGACCAGTGAGCCTCGCCTATCTTCTTCGCCGCCTCGGAGCGGTCCTGATCGTGCTTTGCGTCGTGTCTGTCACGGTGTTCGCGATCACCGCCGTGCTGCCGGGGAATGCCGCCCTGATGATCCTTGGCGAAAACGCCTCCGCCGAGAACCTCGCTGCAATGGAACGGCAGCTCGGTCTCGACCGGCCTGTGGTCGTCCAATATTTCGACTGGATCTCAGGTGTGGTTCAGGGAGATTTCGGCACGTCGCTGCGTTTGCAGCTGCCGGTTTCCCAAGTGGTGGGCGAGGCTTTCTGGAACTCCATGTCCCTTGCGGTCATCGCCCTTGTGGCGGTGACCCTCATCGCCATTCCGATGGGCACCTTTGCCGCGCTCAAGCGCGGCTCTATCTGGGACCTGTTCATCGGGCTCTTTTCCTATGTGGGAACGGCCTTGCCGGAGTTCGTGACCGCGACTCTGCTGCTCGTCTTCTTCGCCGCGCCGTCGCGGCAATACCTGCCGGCGGGCGGCTTCGTCGCTCCGGGCGAGGACCTTTCGGGCTTTTTCGTTCACGCGATCCTTCCCGCTACCACGCTCGGTCTGATCTTGATGGCGCATATCTCGCGGCAGGTCCGTAGCGAACTGGCGGACGTCCTGTCCTCGGATTTCGTTCGCGCAGCGCGTCTCAAGGGCATTCCCGAAGGCCGGGTAATCCGGCGCCATGCTCTGCCCAACTCCCTTACTCCGGCCATTGCCGTCATCTCGCTCGATATCGGCTACCTGCTCGGAGGCATCATCGTGGTCGAAGAGATCTTCGCCTGGCCCGGTCTCGGGCGGTTACTGATCTATGCGCTTCAGAACCGAGACCTGCCCGTGATCCAGGCCGTGACCCTGTTGTTGGCCGTCGTCTATGCGTTGTCGAACCTCGTTGCCGACATCGTTATCGCCAAACTCGACCCGCGGGTGCGTTATGCCTAGAGCCCTGAAATCTCCGACCGGGCTTATCGGCACGGTCCTGCTTCTCATCGTCTTTACCGCAGCCCTGTTCGGGCCGCTCATCGCCCCCTACGATCCACAGTTGTTTCATGTCCAGGCCCGCCTTCAGGGGCCGAGCAGGGAATTTTGGCTCGGCACCGACCAATATGGCCGCGACCTGCTTTCGCGTTTGCTGAACGGCGCCCCGGCGACGGTTCTTTTCGGCCTCGGCGCGACGGTTCTCGGTGTCGGTGCGGGCTCGATCATCGGCGTGATCGCGGGCGTTGCCGGCGGCCGGACGGACAGCATCGTCATGCGCATCCTTGACGGGATGCTGGCGATGCCGGAGCTACTATTCACGCTGTTGATCGTAAGTTTTCTAGGTGGCGGTACAGCCCAAGCCATGCTCGCGGTCGCAGTGACCTTCACGCCGGGCATGGCACGGATTTCCCGCTCGGCGGTCCTATCGGTGCGCACGCGCGAATACGTACTTGCCGCGCAAGCCCGGGGCGAGAGCCAAGCCTGGATCGTCGGTCGCGAAGTGCTTCCGAATGCTGTCGCTCCAATAATCGTCGAGGCAACGATCCGGGTGAGCTTTGCGATCATGATCGGCGCAACCCTCGGCTTTCTTGGCCTCGGTGCACAGCCGCCCTCCACCGAGTGGGGGCTGATGGTGGCGGAGGCACGCCAGTTCATGTTCCGAAATCCCTGGTGCGTTGCGGTGCCCGGCCTTGCCATCGCCATCACTGCGATGGGCTTCAACCTGTTCGGCGACGCCTTGCGCGACGTCTTCGACCCGAAGAGGAACCACTGATGAGCGCCCTCATCCGGCCTGTCCTCGAGATCCATAAGTATTCACTCTCCTATCGCACGGATGCCGGCGAGGTCATGGCGCTCAAGGACGTCGACCTGAAAATTCAGAAGGGAGAGACGCACGCCCTCGTCGGTGAAAGCGGCTCAGGGAAATCATCGCTCGCTTGGGCAGTCACGCGCTACTTGGCCGAGAATGCAAGAGATGCCGGCGGCGCAATCCTGCTCTCGGGCGAGGACATGATCGGCAAGTCCCGGGCCGAACTGGAAGCTCTGCGCGGAAAGCGTATCGCGATGGTGTTTCAGGATCCGGCCTCTTCACTAAACCCCACAATGCGGCTCGGCGAGCAGCTTGCCGAAGTGCTGATCCGCCACCGTGGTCTGTCCAAGGCCGAGGCATGGAAGGAAGGCGAGGCCGCGCTCTCGCGAACCGGCATCGCCAAGCCCGCGCAGATGATGCAGCGGTTCCCGCACGAAGCCTCGGGCGGCGAGAAACAGCGGGTCGTCATTGCGGCGGCCTATGCCTGCAACCCGGAACTGATCATCTTCGACGAGCCCACGACTGCGCTCGACATCCTCACCGCGAACCAGATCCTAGACCTTTTCGTCAAGCTGCGGGAGGAAACCGGCGTCGCCGCGCTCTACATCTCCCACGATCTCGGGCTTGTCTCCCGGATCGCGGATCGGGTCTCGGTCATTCACAAGGGAAAGATCGTGGAAACCGGCCCCGTCGAGGAGGTGTTCCACCGCCCGCAGGATCCCTATACCCGTCGTCTGCTGGCGGCCCTGCCGCGCCCCGAGGACCGGCTTGCGGTGTCGGCGCCGAGCACCGATGCCGCGATATTCAGGGCTGAGGGTATCACTGTCGAATACGGCAAGCCCGGTTTCCTGACCCGGTTGCTGGACAAGAATGCCGCCGCTCATGTCGGCGCACGGGATATCTCACTGAAAGTGCGGCCCGGTGAATTGCTGGGGATTGTCGGCGAAAGCGGCTCGGGCAAGTCGACCATTGCCAAGGCTGCCACGGGGCTCCACCCCTTCGCTGGCGCGGTGGAGTTCGATGGCCGTCGCTTCAATCGACGCGAGGATTTCGACCGGGCCTACCGGCGGGACGTGCAGATTGTTTTTCAGCACCCGGATGCGAGTCTCAACCCGCGCGAGACCATCGGCGGCATCCTTTCGAGACCTCTCAAGCTCTACAACATCGTACCGCGCGCGGAAGTCGCCAAGAGGGTGGCGGAACTGCTCGAGATGGTGCTGTTGCCACGGGAATTTGCGCAGCGCTATCCGCACCAGCTCTCAGGCGGCGAGAAGCAGCGCGTTGCCATCGCCAGGGCCTTTGCTGCCGAACCGAAACTGGTGATCTGCGACGAGATCACGGCGGCGCTCGACGTTTCCGTTCAGGCCGCGGTGGCGCGGCTACTCGTCGATCTGCAGGAACGGTCCGGCGCCGCCTGTATCTTCATCACCCATGACCTGAACCTGATCCGCCAGCTTGCCCACCGTATCGTGGTCATGCAGCGCGGTGAACTGGTCGATACCTTCGACGTCGAAGAGGCCGAAAGCCCGGAACGCGCACCCTATACCCGCGCGTTGCTCGACGCCTTGCCCGTTCCCCATGACGTGACCGAAGTGGATCACCAGGCACGTGATTTCCTTACTGAAGGCCCAACCGCATGACCGACACCCTTTCGCTCGCCCGTTCCATCGACGAGGCGGCTTGCTTGGAAACTCTGGCCGACATGGTCCAGCACAAGAGCTACAGCGAGACGCCGGGCGAGCGGGCGCTGGCCGAGCATATGGTCGAGATCATGCGGGATATCGGTCTCGATGAGGCGTATTTGATGCCGGTCGAAGGAGACCGCGTGAACGCCATCGGCGTCTGGCGCGGCACGGGCGGCGGTAAGAGCCTGCTCTTCAATGGCCATCTCGATACCAACCCCGTGACCGAGGGGTGGACGGTGGACCCCTGGGCGGGGCTCATCGACGAGGAATTCATTTACGGTATCGGCGTGTCCAACATGAAAGCCGGCGATGCCGCCTATCTGTGTGCGGTCCGTGAATTGATCCGGAAGGGCGTCCGGCTCAAGGGCGATGTGATCCTTACCTTCGTCATAGGTGAGTTGCAGGGAGGCGTCGGTACGCTCGCGGCGGTGAAATCGGGCCTGCGGGCGGATTACTTCATCAATTCTGAGCCATCGGACCTTCAGGCCATCACCATGCATGCCGCGGCCTTCACCTTCGTGATCGAACTGGAGGGCATCACGCGCCATCTGTCGAAACGCGAGGAAGCGGTGGACGCGATCCGCGCGGCCTGCGACCTGATCCCGGAACTGACCGACCTCACATTCTCGGACGCCCCGACCGAAGAACACCGCTCGATCAACCGCGTCCATGTCGGCGTCATCAAGGGCGCACTTGGACGTGAGCTGCACGATTGGCGCCCGCCGCAGGTGGCTGATTTCGCGGAGTTGAAGGGGTCGGGGCGCTACGGTCCCGGTCAGACCGAAGAAAACGCCCTGGCGGATCTGCGCGTCGTCCTTGACCGGTTGATGAAACGCTGGCCCGGGCTCAAGGCAACAATCCGGACAGAAAAGGCCGCAGGCCGCCCGATCATGCCGGCCTTCGAAGTTTCGAAGGAGAGCCGTATTGTTAGCTCGATCAACGCTGCCTACAAGGCGCTGCGCGGCGTGGATCAGCCCACCGGGGCGATCCCGCCGCCCGGCTATTTCGGCACCGATGCCGGCCATCTCTATGCCGAGGGCGGCATGGAGGGCGTTGTCTGCGGGCCGGGCGGAAAATTCAACACCATGCCCGATGAACGGGTGGAGATCACCGATTACCTCGATTGCGTCCGGCTCTACCTCATGACCATCTGCGATATCTGCGAGGCGCAATGATCGACCTGGCCCAGGAGTATTCTGGCGCGACGCGCTCGGGGCGGACCGTCGCGCTCCGCTTTCCGGAGAGCGAGTATCGTGCGCGCCTTGCCAGGACCCGTACGCTAATGGTCGAACGCGGGCTCGATGCGCTTCTCGTTTTCGCGCAGGAGAGCCATTTCTACCTGACCGGTTTCGATACGGCGGGATACGTTTTCTTCCAGGTTGGCATTGTAACGGCAGACGACAGCCCGACGACAGTCCTGACGCGGACGCCCGACAAGCGGCAGGCCGAGACCAACTCGCTCTACGATGATGTGCGGATCTGGCTGAACACCGAGGATGCGAACCCGGCGGAGGATCTGCGCGGGATCTTGGCTGAAAAGGGTCTTGCGGGTGCGAAGATCGGCGTGGAATTCGCCACTTATGGCCTGACAGCCGCCAATGGACGGATGGTCGAGGCGGCGATGGTCGGGTTCTGCCAACTGGAGGATGCCTCGGACATCGTGCGTGGCCAGCGGCTGGTGAAATCCCCGCTGGAACTGGACTACACGCGCGCCGCGGGGGACCTCGCTGATGTCGCGACAATGGCCGCGATCGAGGCGGCGAAGCCCGGCGTCTACGATACCGCCCTGTCGGGAGCCGCCGTGACGGCGATGCTGTCGAAAGGGGCCGACATGCCCTCCGGCGGGCCGCTGGTCAACGTCGGCCCCCGAGCGCTCTACGGACGTGGCATCGGGGGCGCGCGGGCCATCGAACCCGACGATCAGGTACTGATCGAGCTCGCGGGCTCTGCCTGCCGGTATCACGTGGTGATCGAGCACACCGTTTCGATTGGCCGCACCGACCCGCGGCAACTTAGCCAGATGGGTGTCGCCATCGAGGCGCTGGAACGGATCAAGGAGGCCGCCGTGCCGGGCGAGCGGCTTGGTACGCTCGACGACATTCACCGCAAGGTGCTCGACGATGCCGGTTTCGCCAAGGCGCGCTACGCGGCCTGCGGCTATGCGCTTGGCTGTACCTTCAAGCCGACATGGATGGACGTGCCTCCGATGATCTACACAGGGAACCCACTGGTTCTCGCACCCGGCATGGTCTTCTTCGTCCACATCATGATTCCGGATGGAGATACCGGTCTGGTCGCTGGCGTTGGGCAGACCTTCGCCATCGGCGAAGCGGGCAGGGGGGTAGAGACCTTCAGCGCTCTGCCACTGCAACTTTGGACCGTGTGATCGGGGTTTACGCTCCCGTGATTCCCACGCCGCGTCGTTACGATGCGAATGCGTGAGACACGGGAGCCCGCGCCTGCGACAGAGCCTCAGGCGCGGTATCTGTCCAGAAGCGTCGTCAAACGATCGACCGCAGCCACGGCGGCGTCGTGGTCTTGCGAGAAGTTGAGGCGAATGCTGTCGCCCGTATGAGGGCTGAACTCGGTTCCCGGCGTTACGATGACCCCGGCTTGCAGCCTCAGTGCCCGAACGAAGTCGGTAGGGTCTATGGTCAATGGAGGCAGTTGCGGGAACAGGTAGCTGCCTGCTTCCGGCATGCGCGCAGCGCAACCTCCAATTGTCCGAAAGCGAGTCAGAAGTTCATCCCGGATCGTTTGATGCTGGCGCGTCCTTTCGGTCATCCAGCCGTCGGGCTCATTGAACCATGTGTGCAGGACTGCCTGGGAATATCCGCTCGCGCGGAGCGAGACGATGGCCTGAAGCTGCTCCATGCGGGAGATGATGGCACTCGAACCGAAAGCGACGCCGAGGCGAAAGCCGCTCAGCGATTCCGTTTTCGACGGACCCATGATCGTCACGACCTTCTCGGGATCCACGTCCGACGCTCGCAAATGCGTGTAGCGTACGCCCTCGTAGCAGAGGCGGGAATAGAGCTGGTCCACGATCACTGTCGCCCCGTAGCGCGTGGCGAGCGCCGCGATCTGGCCGATCTCCTCCGGCGAATAGACAACTCCAGTCGGATTGTTCGGGTTGGAGAAAAGGAAGGTCTTCACGCCGGCGCGAAAGACATTCTGCAGTTCATCGAGGTCGATCCCCGCCGTCCCGGATGCCTGTTCGCCATAGCGCAGCTGAACTGGATGGATCTCGGCGCCAAGGAATACCGCGAGTTTTCGGTTGGCGAAGTAATCCGGCTGCACGATGGCAATCTTGTCGCCCGCGCCCACGGTGGCGGCAACTGCCAGGAACAGGGCTCCCTGCGTTCCGGGGGTGACGATCAGCCCGTCGCCGGCATCGACTGTTGCTCCGGTGAATTCCGCCAGACGGACGGCAAGCGCGTCACGAATGCCCGCATCGCCCCGGTATTCCGTGTAGGCTTGCGCGCCGCCGCGTTCAAAACCGTTCACGAACGCACCAAGCGCGCCCGGTGTCGGCGCATGCGCATCGACGTCGCCATGCGAGAAATCGACCGGCCTCCCGGGAAGGGGGGGACCCTTGAGAAACGAACTGGCGTCCGCTGATGTCTGGCGGCTTTCCTGCCCCGGTGCGTTGTCCGTCGCAAGCTCTGCGAATTTCTCCAGGATCGACATGTTTTTCCCGTCCTTTGTCCCGACTGTCTCGACAACGGTCCTAGAACTGCTGAACCCAAAAAAAAACTGTTTTTATGCTTCTTCAGACAGTAGAGAATCTATCTTATGGAGATCCGGAATCTCGAAACATTCCTGGAAGTCGTCGAGCGTGGCTCGGTCGCCGAGGCTGCCCGAAGGATGAACCTGACACCGGCCGCGCTCTCGCAGCGTCTGCTCGTTCTGGAACAGGAGTTGGGCCAAACGCTCGTGACGCGTGTCGGGCGCACGATGCAGCCAACCGAGGAAGGCCTCGCCATGCTTGCCGCTGCGCGCAGGGTCGTTTCCGGTGCGCGGGACCTTCGCGCTATCGCCGCCAATGGGGAACCAGCGGGACAACTTCGGCTGGGCGCCATCGCGACTTCAGTCACCGGCCTGCTGCCGGAGGTGATCGTCAACCTGAGCCAGGCGCATCCGTCCATCGAATACTTTGTTCAGCCCGGTTCTTCTGCGGATCTCTACCAATTCGTCATGGACGGCGATCTCGATGCTGCGATCATCGTCCGGCCCAACTTTGCGCTGCATAAGTCGTTGCACTGGCAGCGGCTGCGTACCGAACCGCTCGTCTTCCTTTCTCCCGAAGAGAGCGCTCCGGCGGACCCGCACGACCTGATGCGCGCAAAGCCTTTCATTCGGTATGATCGAAATTCGTGGGGTGGGAGGATCATTGACCGTTACCTGCGCGCGCATGGCCTGGTCGTTAAGGAGTTCCTGGAACTCGACGGTCTCGAAGCGATTGCGGCCATGGTCAACCGTGGTGTGGGCGTCGCGCTCGTGCCGGATTGGATGCCGCCGTGGCCGGCGGGATTGCGTCTGCGCAAGACCATTGTGTCGGTCAGCGACAGTCGGGAAATTGGCGTTGTCTGGCGATCTGCTGGTGCCCGGAATGCCGCTGTCGGTGTATTCGTCGAAGCCTGCACGGCAGTAGTTGCTGATGCGACCTCACGCCTCTAGGAACGTGTCTGTGTTGACCATTTCGCAGTGAGAACAAACCGCCTCAGCGCGGATGAAGATACAAGGGGGCAATCATGAGTGCGGATCTGAAAGTCGGCATCGCCGGGCTTGGCGCAATTGGCCTGCCGGTGGCGCGTTGGCTCGACGCGGGAGTGCCCGGGCTCAGGCTCGCTGTCGTTTCTTCCTCCTCGATCGACAAGGCGCGGTCGCTGACGGAAAGTTTCACCAATCCACCCGAGGTCGTTGCGCTCGAGGAATTGCCCCGTCACGCAGACGTCGTGATCGAGGCACTGCCGCCGGATCGTTTCCGATCATTGGCAGTTCCGGCGATCGAGGCCGGGTCCACACTTGTCGTGGTCTCGCTCACGCAACTCCTTGCGAACATGGATCTCGTAGACCGGGCGCGTCAGACAGGCGGCCGGATCATCGCCGCCACCGGCGCCATCGCGGGACTGGACGCGGTCCGCGCCGCTGCGAAGAGCAACCTCATCCGCGCCGTGATGCGCACCCGAAAGCCTCCGGCGAGCCTCGCGGGGGCAGCATTTGTCCGGGAAGCGAATATCGATCTTTCGGAATTGACCGAACCGCTTTGCCTTTATAGCGGAACCGTCACTGAAGCGGCGCAGAAATTCCCGGCAAATGTGAACGTTGCGGTCGCCCTATCGCTGGCCGGATGGGGGCCTGAACGCACGGATTACGAAGTCTGGGCCGATCCGGGCATTGACCGCAACACCCACGGCATCCTGATCGAAACGGATGCGATAAAGCTGGAGATTTCCGTCGCCAATGTGCCGAGTTCAGAGAACCCGGCGACTGGCAGGATTACACCGCTTTCCGTGATGGCTGCGCTCGAGCGTCTGGTGTCGCCTCTTACAGTCGGCTCCTGAGTCAAGGGCCGCCCCGACGTGAGCGGGGGCGGCCGCATTCTTCATCGACTGTGGGCATGCGTTCATGCCCTGCCTGCTATAGGCTGCGGACCAGTCCGCCATCGACCCGAAGGCTGGTGCCGGTGATGTAGCCTGCTTTGCTGGAGCAAAGGAAGGCCGCGGCATCAGCGAATTCCTGTGGATCGCCGTAACGCCCGGCCGGGATCGTCGCCAGTGAGGCCGCGGCGACTTGCTGCGGTGTCTTTCCGGTCCGCTTTGCCGCCGCAAGGTCGAGTTGATCCACTCGGGCGGTATGAATGCGACCGGGGATCAGGCCGTTGACGGTAACGCCGTCGCCTGCGACTTCGGCCGAAAGCGTCTTCATCCATCCGACCAACGACAGGCGAAGCGTGTTGGAGAGCCCGAGGTTCGGTATCGGCTGTACGACTCCAGAAGAAAGAAGCGTCAGGATACGCCCCCATTTCCGTTCGCGCATGCCGGCCAGGAGAGCCGTGGCAATACGGATTGGCGATTCGACCATCGGACGCACCAGTGAAACGAGATCGTCCGTTTCGAGCTGTGCCATCGGCCCAGGCTTTGGCCCGCCGCCGTTCAGGACAACGATATCAACCTGATGATCCGCTTTCAGCGCGATGATCGCCCGGTCCACGGAAGCTGCATCCGCGAGGTCGACAGGCATCGCGGTAAGGTTGCCGTCGCTCTGCGGCTGCAGGCGGGCAACCGTTGCCTCAAGAGCATCGCTATTGCGCGCAGCCAGGATGACATTCGCGCCCTCTCTCGCAAGGGTTTCGGCGATTGCTTCGCCCAGCCCACTGGAGGCGCCGAGAACGAAAGCTGTTCGCCCTTTCAGTCCAAGATCCATTTTCTTCTACCTTTCCGTAGGTTAGGCGGCCAGCTTGGCTTCGAGGCGACGCATCAGGCGATCGATCTCTGCAGCGTCGATGGATGAGAGGCGTGGGCCGGGCGCGCGAGCGCCGGCATGGGCGATGGCCCCACGCTTCATCAGGATGTATTTACGGATCGCGAGGCCGAGGCCGATCTGTTGCTCGTGCCGAAGGATCGGGATGTAGCGGTCGAAGAGATCTTCAGCGGCGTCCGGATTACCTTGTTGATGCATCGCCACGGTCTGAACAAGTGCTTCCGGATACGCAAAACCTGTCATGGCTCCGTCCGCTCCACGCTGAAGTTCTTGTGGAAGGTAGAGGCCGCCATTTCCGCAAAGAATCGAAAGGCGTGGCGTCTCCCGTTCGGCCTCGTCCTGACGAAGCCGCGTAAGCTTCGGCATCCCTGGCCAGTCCTCATGTTTCAGCATAACGATTTGGGTCAGATCCTCGGTCAGTTTTCGGATCAATGCGGGAGAAACCGGAACGCCAGTTGACAGGGGGAAATCCTGGAAGACGACAGGAACGTTCGTTCCGATCTGGTCGCAGACGGCATGGAAATAGCCTTCCACGCGATCCTCCCGCGCAGGACCGCGGGTTGGCGCGATCATAACGCCCGCGGCACCCTTGTCCATGGCGTAGGAGGTGAGTGCGGACAGGCCAGTCAATCCAGGGTTGGAAACGCCGACGACGACCGGGAGGTCGCCCGTGTGTGCGAGAACCGTGTCGATCACACCGCGCTGTTCATCGGCATCGAGCTTGTCGGCTTCGCCCATCATGCCGAGAATGGTCATGCCAGTGACTCCGTGCCCGATATAAAAGGCGACGAGGCGAGCCAGGCTGTCGTGGTCCACTGTGCCATCTTCTTTGAACGGCGTTGCGCAAATGACGAAAACGCCGTTGGTCTGTCTATCGATTGGCCGTGACAAGGCTGATCTCCTGTTGGTCATGAGCTGATTCCGCTTCGGTGCCGCCGCTCTCAATTGGCGTTCCCGCGATGCCCGCTCCGATTTCTCTCAAATGGCGCCTGCCGAGTGTGCCAAGCCCGGTATTTTGTGCATAAAAAATGTGCAAAGTGATGGACGGACCGCAAATTTCTCGGCTAAGCTTACATATGGGATACTGTTGGTATACTGAAAATGCAAGCGACAACGGGCTTCCAAAGCACACCAACCAGAAAGAGATCTGCGATGAAACAGAACTTGAAATTTGCAGCGGCGACGGCGGTCGCGTTCGCCATCGGAGCGACCGCGGTGTCGGCCCAGGTCAGCTGGGACATGTCTGTTGTCTGGCCAGAAGGCAATTTCCACACCAAGAACGCGATCCAATTTGCTGAAAAGGTGCGCGAGGTGACGGATGGCGAGGTGAACATCACCGTGCATTCCGGCGGTGCGCTTGGCATCAAGGGGCCCGAGGGTATGGCGGCCGTGCGCGACGGTTTGGTTCCGATCGCCGATATCCTGATGAGCCAGCAGGTCGGTGAGAACCCGGCCTTCGGCGTCGAGACGCTGCCGTATCTCGCGCCGACGCTTCCCGATCTTGCGCTTCTGCACAAGTTCTATCGCCCGATGATCGAATCCATCGCCGAGGAGATGAACCAGAAGCTGCTCTACATGGTGCCATGGCCGGGACAGGCTGTCTATTCGCCAAACAAGATCGAGACCCTTGCCGACCTTGATGGTCTGACGATCCGTGTGGTCGATGCCAATGGCAACGCCTTCTTCGACGCTCTTTCCGCTGCTCCGCTGCAAATGCCCTGGGGCGAGGTGGTGCCTTCGCTGGCGGCCGGCACGATCAAGGCTGTGACAACCTCGTCTTCCTCTGGTGTGGACGGTGCCTTCTGGGAGTTCATGGACAACATTAGCACCTTCAACTGGCAGGCTTCTTCCAACATCGTGACCGTGAACCTGGACGCTTGGAACGCACTGTCCCCGGAAGATCAGATGGCAATCGAGAATGCCGCGGCCTCCCTCGAGGGGCAGTTCTGGCTGAATTCCGCCAATGAGGATTCGGCCAAGATCGCCACGCTGGAAGAGAATGGCATGACCGTTTCCGTGCCCTCGCCGGAACTCAAGGCAGAACTGATCGAAAAGGCCATGCCGCTTTGGGAAGCGTTCAAGGAACGTGTTCCGGAAACTGCGCCGGTCATCGACTCCTACCTCGCGGTACGCGGCAAGTGAGTGTTCGTGGTGCGTGAGAGTTGGTCGTCACGCACCAATCCCGACCGGCATCGCACAGCTTCCTTTTTCTCCCGGGGACGCGGTGCCGGTCATCTCCAAGGAGACGGCAATGGTCAAAGTGAACGAAGAATACGGCCCCTACCAGCGCCTGATCGCGGCAATCGACAGGTTGTCGGCCTTTGGAAACTACGTCGCTGGCCTGTCGTTGCTGGCGATATTGGTGATGATGTCTGGCGAGGTCCTGTCGCGAAATATCCTCGGGGTGTCGCTTGCCTTTTCATGGGAGTTCTCGGCCTATGCCATGGGGGCTGCCTTCATGCTGGCATCTGCCGGAGCAATGCGCGCGGGCGCCCATGTTCGGGTGACCGCAGTTCTCGAGGCGGTGCCCACGCCGGTCGCGCGACTTTTGGAATTCGCTGCCTGCATTGCCGGCGGGCTGGCTTGCCTGGCTCTGGCCTGGTCACTGTGCGAAATGACCTGGCTTTCCTTCCAGCGCGGCTCGACATCTTCGACAGTTATGCGCACGCCACTTGTCTGGCCTCAAGGCGTCGCTGCGTTCGGAGCTATTGTGCTCGTGTTGCAATGTCTCGCGCAATTCCTGCGACTGCTCCGCGGCGAAAGAATTGCCGTCGGCGTGGCGCTTGAATGATTGCCGGTCAAACCCGGCAATCAAAGCAATGAAAGACAATAGATGACAAAGACCGCACTAACCCTCGTCGGCCTGATGGTGTTGCTGCTCGGTTCCGGCGTCTGGATCGGTGCCGGCCTGATTGGCAGCGGTGCCGGGATTCTGGCAATATTCCGCCCGCAAATGCCTTTCCTGAAGCTTCTGGCGCAGCAGGCGTGGAACGTGCTCTCCAGTCCGGAATTGCTGGCACTGCCGCTTTTCATCCTGATGGCCGAGGTCTTGTTCCGGACCGACATCGCCAAGTCGCTCTTCACCGGCTTGTCGCCCTGGTTGCGGCGTGTGCCCGGACGGCTCTGCCATATCAACGTGCTCGGGTGTACGCTTTTCGCGTCCGTATGCGGCTCGTCGGCGGCGACGACGGTGACCGTCGGCCGGATCACCGCTGGTGAATTGCTGAAGCGCGGCTACGACCGGAAACTGGTCATCGGATCGCTTGCCGGGGCAGGGACGCTCGGTTTCCTGATCCCGCCTTCGACCATCATGATCATCTACGGCGTCATGGCGGAGGAATCGATCCTGCGGCTTTTCATCGCCGGCATCCTGCCCGGCCTGCTGCTCGCCGGGGCCTATATGGGCTATATCGGCGTTCGTGCCCTGATGGAACCCGATCACGTGGGAACCGCACCAGCTTCGACGACGCTGCGCGAGAAGATGGCCGCACTCGTAGGCCTCGGACCGCTGATACTGCTGATCCTTTTCGTTATCGGTTCCATGTATGGAGGGATTGCCTCGCCCACGGAAGCGGCCGCGGCGGGCGTTCTCGGTTCCATCGTCATCGGCGTCGCTCAACGCAAGCTCGATCTTCAGGGCTTGATCCTCGCGGCGCGTCAGGCCGCGGAAAACTGTGCCATGATCGGGCTTATCATCATCGGCGCGATGTTTCTTTCTACGGCCATCGGATATCTCGGACTGCCGCGCCACATCGCGCAGGTTATCGAGGGGTGGGGCCTCACGCCGCTGATGCTGATCGCGGTCCTGCTAGTGTTTTATATCCTGCTGGGGATGGTGATGGAAGGGATGGCGATCATCGTCATGACGCTGCCCATCACGTTGCCACTGGCGCAGGCCGCGGGTTACGACAAGATATGGTTCGGTATCTTCATCGTTATCGTGGTGGAAATGGCTCAGATCTCGCCACCGGTGGGGTTCAATCTGACGGTTATTCAGCGCCTGACAGGGGAGAGCATTGGGAGCGTGACCCGCGCTACGATGCCGTTCTTCCTGATCATGGCCGCATTCGTTCTGTTGATTGCAGTCTTTCCGGGTATTGTGAGCATCGTGCCCGATCTGATGCGCAACTGATCGGCTGAGAAAACGAAACGAAAGACGCCCGCCCTTCGAAGGGCGGGCGTCTTTCGTCGCGCCTCCAGAAAACTCCAAAAAAAACGCCCGGTCGGTATGGCAGTTCCTCGGACTCGAAACCCCATGGGTTCCCGGTCGCGGTCAGCGAAGAGTCATCTGACGGGGAAGACTGGACAGGGTTTCTGCACCCGACGGCGTCACGATGACCGTCTCCGAAACGCCCACGGTGAACTGGCCGTAATCTCGTAATGTTACTGGCAGGTGGAATACCATGCCCGGCTCCAGGCGCCGCGTGACGTCGGAGAAGAGAGACAGGATTGCACCCTCTCCCCAGTCGGGGGCGAAAGCGACCCCCATGGAATAGCCGACGCGTTTGCGGAAGGCAGCGGTATACCCATCGGAATCGATCACGGCCTGGGCCGTGTTGTGGATTTCCGCACAGGGCACATCGGGTTTCATTGCGGCGAGTGCCGCATCCAGGGCCCTTTCGGCGCAACTCATCATGCGCCGGGCAGCTTTGGGCGGTTGCCCGATCCAGGCCGAGCGCATCAATGCGGCGTGATAGCGGTCGTGGCTCGCGGCCAGTTCGAGGAAGATGCCGTCGCCGTCCACGAGTTCGCGACGTCGCCACGTGGCGTGGGGTATGCCCGAACGCGGACCGGAGGACACCAACGGTTCCATCGCCATTGCCTCGGAGCCGGCCGCGATCGCACCCGCCATCATTGCGGCTGCGACGTCGTTCTCCGAAACACCGGATGCGCAGACAGCTATGGCTGCTTCCATCCCTGACTGTGCGTAGGATGCCGCCTTTCGGATTGCGTCGAGTTCGCGTGGCGATTTCACTGCTCGCAGATCTTCCACCCAGCCGGAGCCATCCACCAGCGCGATGCCGGAGAGTCCCCGGGAGAGACGTTCCGACATTTCCGGGCTGACGAACCAGCCCTGTCGTTCCAAAGCGAGACGCTTCGGTGCCAAGCTGCGCAACAGGGCGGATAGTGCCGTGGCGGGGTGTTCGCCATCTTGGTAGGCGCGGATATCTGTCAGCCAGGTCGATGCGCGGGCGCCGGTGGTCTCAAGCTGGCGAACCAGCAAGACCGGTTCGCCGCCGGAGGGCACGACCAGTGCCTGGAATGCGAAATAGCCGGCGGTCTGGCGACCGCACGCCCAGAAGATGTTTTCCGGGCCAGTAAGCAGAAGGGCGTCGGCCCCCTCGGCCACGATCCGTTTCTGCAGAGCTGCAATTCGGGCTGCGAATTCGGCCTGGGGAAAGACGGCTTCGCGGCCCGCTCCAAGAAAAGCGCCGCTTTCGATCAAATCTGACATGGGCCTGTCAACCTCTGGAAAACGTACTGAGGAAGCGTTGCTTCACATGGTCGAAGTGGCGCGACATGGCATCCCGTGCGGCGTCCGGATCATGGCGTTCGATTGCGTCGATGATCTCGACATGTTCGCGTGCCTGGTCGGTGAAGGTGTCGTATGTCCGGGTGAGGGTGCATCGCCGCGCAATGGCCCGTTGTTCTTCGAGGATCCGTGGGAGCAGGGTGAGCCTCGCGGCGAGCGCGACCTCCATGTGAAAGCGCTCGTCGGCCTTCCAGAATGCATCGAAGGTGGTATCACTTGCCTTGACGATTTCCTTCATTTCGGAGCGGATCGCCTCCAGTTCTTCGGTCAGGCCGAATTCCGCCGCCCGCGCCGCGGCGGCGCTCTCGAGCTTCTGGCGGAGCTTCACGATTTCCAGCAATTGTTCGATATTCACCGACCGCACGAGGATGACTCCATTCTGGAGCCGGTCGATCAGCCCTTCCTGTTCAAGACGTGAAATGGCCGTGCGCAGGGGCGTTCTGGAAATGCCCAGATCTTCGGACAGGCCGCGTTCGGAAAGCACGGATTCCGCTGTGACGCGGCCATCGAGGATCTGTTCCTTGAGTTGGCGGTAGGCCGAATTCGAGAGGGTTTCCCCGGTCATGAAGTCGCTCCTGCGGCTATGGACAAGAAGACCGCCTCGGCAGCGGCCGCGAGGTCGGCCTCATTCATGGCTTCATCCGGGCAATGACTGCCGTTCCAGTTGCGGATGAAAACCATCACGCTCTTCCAGTCGGCCGTGGCAAAAGCGGCTGCGTCGTGCCCGCCGCCCGAGAGCATGCGTCTCGGCTTGTCGCCCCGCAGTCCCGCGCCGCGATCAACGAAATCGGCCATCTCTGATGAGAGCTTCGCAGGTTTCGAGCGGCTTTGCGTGCCAAGTGCGAACCTTATGCCTCGATGAGCCTCCTCGATCTTCGCGATCTCGGTCTTGAGTTCGCGATCCGCATGTTCGAGCACGGCTTCGTCGTCGGAGCGCATATCGAGGCAGAAGCCCGCTTCCCCAGCGACCTTGGCCATGGCGTGCTGGGGAGAGGCTGCGTCCACCTTGCCGAAGGTCACGGTGAGATCCGCGCCTGTGGAACGGATGCGATCCCAAACCTTGTTCATGGCGACGATCAGTTCGGCCAGCGCAACGACCGCATCGGCCCGGCCTTCTCGTGGCGCCGCGCCGGAATGCGCCCAGGTGCCGTGAACTTGCGCCGCGCGGTACCGCATTCCACCGCGTATTGCCGTGACGATGCCGTAGGGCTCGCCGGCTTCGTACAGCATCGGTCCCTGTTCGATATGGAATTCGAGAAATCTTGCCGGGGAAGGTGGCGTCTGCGCGAGAACCTCATCGGCCCGGTAACCTTGTTGCGCCATGTGCTCGGCCAGCGTGAGACCGGTATCCGCACGCTTCGCCTGAAATTCCTCGGCCGTCAGTAGCCCTAGCGCAGAGCGCGAGCCGACATAGGAGACAGGAAACCAGACGCTCTCTTCGGCGCGGGTCACCGTGAGCACGATATCCGTCGCCGGGGTGATTCCTTCTGCACGGATAGCAGCCAGAATGGCGAGCGCCCCGGCCACGCCGGCCTGTCCGTCATAGGCGCCGCCCTGGCTCACCGTGTCCAGGTGCGATCCCATGTAGAGGGCGGGGGCGGTGCGATCGGAGCCTGCCATGCGGGCAAACAGATTGCCCGCAGCGTCGCGACTGATCTCAAGCCCAAGCTCAAGGGCCTCGTCCTCAATTATCAGGTGTGCCTCGGACTCCAGGTTGCTGTAGGAAGGACGGGTCCAGCCCGGTCCATCCTCCGAAAGCGTGTTCACCCGGGAAATGACACGAGCGATAGTTTCCCGGATTGTCGCTGCGGCATGGTCGCTTACGCGAACTGCGCAAGGGGACAGCGTTTTCATGCTGGCGTCCTTCGAATTTCGGGGTTGAGCGTGGTATCGGGCAGTCTGCCCGCAAGCGCCGTAAGAACGTGGCCTGCGGCCCCCAGAGCTACTCGGCTCAGCGCCTCCTCGGTGGTGGCTCCGAGATGTGGAGTAAAGATCACATTCGGGAATTTCGCCAGCGGACCCATCGGTGCCTCAGGGCTGTAGACATCCAACGCAGCGCCGCCGAGATGACCGCTTTCCAGAGCGCCGAGCAGCGCGGTCTCGTCGACAAGCCCGGCGCGGGCAACATTGATCAGGAACGCGCCGGGTTTCATCGCTGCAAAGCGCTCGGCGTTCATCATGTGCCGGGTTTCGGGACGCATCGGCGTGTGAAGAGTTACGAAGTCCGCTTCGGCCAGCCCAGATTCCAACGAAGCTACGCGCTCGAAACCATTCAGGTCCGGCGCGTTCGGTGAATGGACGAGCACATTCATGCCAAATGCGGAATCTGCCATCCGTCCGAATTGGCCACCGATCGCGCCCCAACCGACGACCAGCGCGGTTTTTCCGTCAAGTTCATGAAATGATGCGGATTCGCGAAAGTTCGGCCGGCCGGACCGTTCGGCCCGATCGGCCGCAGGGATGCCACGGCCGAGCGCCAATGCCAGCCCGAGTGTCAACTCGGCGACCGAACGCGCATTGGCTCGGGGCGTGTTCGCAACCAGCACACCTTTTGCGGCCGCGGCTTCCTTGTCGACTGCGTCATGCCCGGTGCCATGAACGACCACAATCTGAAGTCCGGCGGCGGCCGCGAACGCAGCCGCGGGAAAACCGGCATCCCGGGTGATGACGGCATCGCAACCGGGGATCATGCGGACCATCGTCTCCACATCAGGGCTTGGGCACAGGATGGGCTCAACCCCCTTGCTTCTCAGCAACGCGTAGCCGTCCTCATGCATCGGTTGGACGATCAGACATTTCATCTGTCTTGTTCCTCCACAGTCTGAAAACCGTCCAGGCGCTTGAGGATTGCATCCCGCGCATTCTCCAGATGGTCGCGCATCTTTTCCGAAGCAGCTGCCGTGTCGTTCCGGCGCAATGCATCAATGATCTCCAGATGCTCTTCGCAGCCTTTCAGAAACCGCTCCGGGACCACCCGATGGTCGAAAATGCAGGTCCGCCTGTGCAGGTCCGAGATGACCTTCGCGACCGTTCGATTGCCAGCGGCGTCCGCGATCATGGCGTGGAACTTGCCGTCAATATGCCATTGTCTGTCGCTCTCGCCGGGCCCTTCGCGCATTATCGCGCGGGTGAGAGCTTCTATCTCGTCGAGTGCTTCCGGCGGGACCGCACTTGCCGCGTTGGCACAGTCCGGCTCGAGCGAGAGACGAATGAAGAAGATTTCTTCCACCTCTTCGGGTTCAACGCGTCGCAACCGGGTAAAACGCCCTTGCAGTTCCGCCAGACCCTCACTTTCGATCCGCTTGATTGCCTCGCGAACCGGCGTGCGCGACACGTCCAGAAGGTTGCCCAAAGCCGCCTCCTGCAGGATCTCGCCGGGTTTGAGTCTCCCGTCGATGATCATGTCGAGTATCTTGGAATAGGCCTCTCTGGCCAGGTTGGAAGAGGTCATATCGTTGAAAATCCATTCATCGATTAGTCGTCACCGATTATTTGTTCAGGAGTTGAGAAGCCACCGATCAGATCGCAGGAGAGCAGGTAGTCCGCAGACAGCGCACAATCCGATTTGATCACCAGGTTGCCGAGCATCCGATTGAGCCGGGCCGCTTCCTCAATTGCGATCTCTTCGGCCGTGTCGCGGTCCACCACGGCGAAACGGAACTGCGTTCCTGTGACCATTTGGGCCAGGCGGGGTAGGTCGGCCGAAATGACTGTCGCGATCTTGGGGTAACCTCCGGTCGTCTGCGCTTCGGCCATTAACACCATGGGCTGTCCCGAACCCGGAACCTGGATCGCCCCGGCGATTGTCCCGTCGGAGACGATGTCGTGGCCACGTTCAGCGGGCAGGGGCGGGCCTTCGAGCACGGTTGCCATTCGGTCCCGCTTCGGAGTGATCGAGAATGCTTCTTCTGTCAGGCGCGCCTTCACTTCGTCGCTGAAGTATCCGTCCTGTGGGCCCAAAACAATGCGGATGGGACGGTCACTGCACGACGAATCCACCATTGGCGCGTTCAAACGCAGGCAAATCTGTTTCCTTGGCGGCGGTCCCAACGGAAGGCGGTCTCCTGCCCTGAGCCTACGACCTTCGTGCCCACCCAATCCGAAACGCAGGTGGGTGGCGCGCGCATTCAGAACTTCCGGCACGTCGATCCCGCCGGAAATAGCCAGGTAGCCCCAGGTTGCGCCGCGAAGGAAACCTAGCCGCAAATCCTCGCCTGGTTCCAGGCGGTGGCATTCTCCGGTCGGACGATACCGGTTGCCCACCTTGATCTCGCAATCGCCGCCAGTGACTGCGAAGTGGATCGGGCGGTTGGCACGAAAGCTTCCCCCGGCGCCTGCGAATTCCAGCCCCGCAGCTGCGGTCGGGTTGCCGCAGAGCGCATTGGCCAGAGCAAGCGAGGGGGCATCCATCGGTCCCGCGGCGGACACGCCAAAATGCCGCAAACCGGACCGGCCCTGGTCCTGGACAGAAAGCATCGGGCCTGTGTCGATCACTTCAAGCGTCATGGCGTGTCATCTGGCCTTGCTATGTCTTCGCCCGCAGCGATGCGCCCGGCCATCTCCTGAGCCTCTTCGATCGAGACCGGGGTGAATTGCACGCGATCTCCAGCCTCAAACAGGAACGGGCGAGGGCGATTGGGGTCGAAAGCGCGCCACGGTGTCCAGCCGAGGAAACGCCAACCGGAAGGGCCGGGAACCGAGTTGATGCTAGCCTGCTGACCACCCAGGCCAATTGCCCCGGCGGGAATCGCCTGGCGCGGCTGCGGCAGGCGCGGCGTGTGCAACGCTCTGGGGACCCCGCCCAGATAGGCAAAACCCGGCGCAAAGCCGATCATGTAAACTCGGTATTCGGCGCTTGAATGGAGCATGATCAACTCGGCTGTCGTCATGCCCTTCGTCTCGGCAAGTTCCTCCAGATCCTGTCCAATCTCGCCCCCGTAGGCAACCGGCACCCGCCAGCGCCGCGCAGGCCGTTCCGCCAGTTCGATGCTGGTCAGTCTCGCCAGGACTTCGCCTTCCAGCACCAACCCTCGCAGTCGCGTTGGGTCGTACAGGATTTGCAGCGAGCGGTAAGTCGGCACGACTTCCGTCACCCCAGATACCGGCATGGCTTGGAAACTGGCGCCGAGGGCGATGACGTGATCATTCGCGGTTGCGTCAACTTCTTCGCTGAACTCAACCACGAGCGCTCGGTCGCCAAGAGGATGAAAGGTCGGCTTCATTTTTTTTTAGCTTCCCGGCGCGCACTGCCCGTTCATGGGCGGTCGTTGATCGCGGAGAAATTCCTTTCTGTCTGTTCGTCCTGCGTCCATCAATTGGATCTGCGAGCGATCGTGTTCGAGAGGCCGCTTGCCATTTCAGTATACCACCTGTATTCGGAAGTGAAGCGTCAAGGTGGCAGATTCCGAAACTGGCTGACTCTGAAGACGAGAAAACAAGCGACTACAGACTTCTGCCGCACCCTCTTAAGCATCTTCTTGAAAGGATCGAGTTGATGACCCGAACACTGGATTTCAATTGCGACATGGGCGAGAGCTTCGGTGCATGGACGATCGGCGATGACGCAGCCATGCTAGAGCTTGTCAGCACGGCAAACATTGCCTGCGGTTTCCATGCCGGCGATCCGGCGGTGATGCGCCGGACGATCCGCATGGCAAAGGCCAATGGCGTCTCAGTCGGGGCGCATCCCTCTTTCAACGATTTGTACGGCTTCGGCCGCCGCCGCATCTCTGGCGAACGCCCGGAGGATCTGGAAGCACAACTGATTTACCAGATTGCTGCTGTGCAGGGGATGTGTGCTGCCGAAGGGCACACCATGACCCACGTCAAGACCCACGGCTCGCTCGGCAATATGGCGGCCGTGGATCCGGACCTTGCCAGGCTCTGCGCGCGAGCCGTCAAGCTGGTTGACCCGTCGTTGGTATACGTGTCGCTTCCCTATTCGGAGACCTATGCTGCTGCAGAAAAGGCGGGCTTGCGCGTGGCCTGCGAAATCTATGCCGACCGCAGCTATACGGACGCGGGCGAGTTGACCCCAAGGAACGAACCCGACGCGGTGATTCACGATCCACAGGAAAGCTTGGATCAGGTGTTGGAGATGGTGGTCAACGGTGTGATACCCACCACCGGCGGGAAGCGTCTGCCGGTAGAACCGGCAACCCTCTGTGTTCATGGCGACACGCCCGGTGCCGCCATCATTGCTACCCGCCTGCGCAAGGCACTGGAAGAAAACGGTGTGGTTATCGCGCCCTTTGCGAAAAGTTGAACATCTGATGTCACGCATTGTCTATCTGAACGGCGAGTGGCTGCCGGAGGCCGAGGCCAAGGTTTCCGTCTTCGACCGCGGGTTCCTGATGGCGGACGCCATCTATGAAGTAACCTGCGTGCTCGACGGAAAACTGGTTGAATACGCCGGGCACGCCGCCCGACTGCAGCGTTCGGCACGCGAACTTAAACTCGCACTGCCTCTGGATGATGACGAACTTCTCTCTGTTCACCGTGAAATCGTCGCGCGCAACAGCGTCGATCAGGGAATGATCTACCTCCAACTAACGCGCGGTGTTGCTGAGCGGGACTTTGTGTTTCCACCTGAAGGCACGCCGACGACACTGGTACTGTTCACGCAAACCAAGAACGTGCTCGTGAACCGCGCGGCGGAGACAGGCATCTCGGTGGCGCTCCTCCCCGATCTTCGTTGGGCGCGTCGTGACATCAAGACGGTGCAGCTTCTCTATCCGTCCATGGCGAAGATGGAAGCAAAGGCCCGAGGCGCCGATGATGCGTGGCTCTACGAAGATGGCATGGTCACCGAAGGAAGCGCAGCGACCGCACATATCGTTACTTCCGACGGTCGGCTAGTAACACGGGATCTGTCTCGCGCGTTGTTGGCTGGTGTTACCCGCGCATCCATTCTGGAGCTCGCAAAGGCCCACGGAATGATTGTCGAGGAACGGGCGTTCTCTCCCCAGGAAGCTCTTCAGGCGAGGGAGGCATTTATCACGTCTGCCACGAATTTCGTGGTGTCAGTCGTGAAGGTCGACGATGCAACCATTGGCGATGGCACTCCGGGGGAATTCGCGCGGGTACTTCGAAATCACTACGTGGAAACTCGCCGGGCGGCGGCGATCTGAGATAGGGAACATCCGGTCTGGCTCAGACCCCTGCCGCTTCCACAGCGGCCGGATCCTGCAGCGAGTTGGGTGTTCCGAAAATCCAGAGCCGGGCGCTGCTCACTGCTGGGGATCTGCAACCCAAGGCGCGGACCCGCGGACCCAAAGTGCGGACCCAAAGTGCGGACCCAAATTGCTTCTCTGTCACTGGCGGACTTGAGGGCAAAAGCCCCCCGCATAGCGTGACCGGCCGCGAAGGACCCAAGCACGGAGAGGGGATCGGGCGCCGGGAGCCTCGCATCGGCCTCCCTCCCGATCATGCCATGAATATGCCCGCAATATGCATGAGCGTACCTGACAGAGACGCATCTCTGCCGTTCGCCGCGAGAGCACGATCTAGGTGCGAACTCAGTGTTCGCGTGCGGTCTGAGCGACTTGCAGCGATGGCCAAATGTTCAAAGCCCTATCCGCTAGCGCCTCGCCTCTCTCCCTGATTTGGTCCTCGTTCCAGTCGTCCCTCTTCAGGAACCATTTGTTCAGAAACAGGCCTGTGTGCTCTTCCAGCTTGCCACGCTTTTCGATGAAACCTTTGTTTCCAGAAGAGATATTCAGGCTACCCGTCAAAAGGGTAAGGTTCCCGAGGGTGTGAAGAACCCTGTTTCGGGTTTCAGATTTGGCGTCGTTCGACCAACGTTCGACGAACTCGCCATCCGCAAAAGGCCACTCCTCAGTCCAAGAAACCGGCAAGACATGCTCGGTCCACAAGCCTGAAGGCATGGCGGTCTTCTCCGAAAACTTCGTCCGGCTGGCTTCTTCCAGTTCCCACAAGACGTCCTTGATCCTCGTCTGCGGTGCCAGTGTGTAGGCCGGCTTGGATAGTATCCCCTGACGGAATTCTTCGTTGCCAGGAAAGCGGGTACTATCGCCTGTGCGCTGCGCAAAATAGCTTTCCATCGCTTCGACTGAGGGGCCGGTCTCTAGGAAGACCTGCGAAAGGCTCTGAAAGACTCGGTTGAGGTTCTTGGCGGTCAATCCTGACAACGCCCGGCGCACGACGTAGGAATAGACAAGCCTGTAAAGCTTTCTTTTTGCGTCCGCATTCATCTCGGCTGCGTTGATTTGCATGGCGACGGGATATGCAGTCGTGACTTGCCAAGCCGCCAACTTGCGCCCGAGCCAGTGCAGATCAGGATCTTCTTCCAAGCGGCCTTCGAGCGTCTCGTAGAACGGTGAGTACTTGCCGAGCAGTTGAAGCTCATCTTCGACCTTTTCAAAGCGCGGCTTGCCTCTAGGCACAGCGAATGCTCGATATTCGGCATAGAGCTCCCGCATCGAGATTTTCTGGCCAGTCTCGGCGGCAAGCACATGTGTTAGGAAATGATCAATCCGGGGTCTCGTGGGACGGGCGAAAGGAGCGGGCTCCTTCCACCACGCATGATCGAAGGGGTCCCAAAGGTCATGGTAGAGGTCTTCGACCTCGGCCTCCTCCTTCTCCGCCCGATAGAAGATGTTGTTGCGCACGAGATCCATCGCAAGCAGCGGCTCACCCTTGGAGTTTAGTGTCTCGAAAATTACTTGCGCGTCGTCGTCTTCGCCCAAGGTGATGACAACAAGCTTCATTCGATTCAGAAGCGCTGTCAGCATGGCCTCCAAACGTTCTCGGATCGCCTCGCCGGTATCGGTCTCGTCCGAGATGGTTGGCATTTCGCCGTCCACCTCATCATCCTGGCTCAATTCGGCCGAACCGAATTGGGCGAAATGGTCGATGAGGCCATAGAACTCCTCGTAGGCGCGCAAAGCGCGAAACTGGGTGTTCTTCGGAACACGACCACCCCAATAGTGCTTGCCGTATCGGTTTCTGATCGTGCTGTGCTCCGCCTCCAAGATGTCGTGGAAGATCTCTTGATCCGAAGGCGTTGGGGTTAACTTGAAGCGGGTTAGCTTGATCTCAGCATCCAAGGCCTCGATTTGATCGTCGAGCTGGGCGAGCGTTGCGGTCAGGACCTTCAGTGAGGCCCGTGCCGTCGTTGGCAGATCCGACTCGTCGTCCGCGACCAACGCAATCAGGCGCCGGGCATTCGTCGCGCCCTGCGGCACGACCTGACCGTATTCGGTGAGGTGTCCGCGGAGCGCGTTGATGGCCTGGGTGCGCTGCCGGATGAGCAATTCTCGGACGCGGAAGACGCTGGCCGCCCCCTGCGCTTCTTCGCTCTTCACGGGCACGAAGCGCATGTTCGGTCTCTGCGCAGCTTCGCAGATCGCCTCCGCGTCAGCCGCATCGTTCTTTTGCCGCTTGACGAACGGCTTCACGTAGGCGGGCGGGATTAGCCTGATGTCATGGCCGAGCCGTGCCAGCTCCCGCCCCCAGAAATGGGTGCCACCGCAGGCTTCCATCGCCACGAGGCAGGGCGGCAGCTTACTGAAGAACTCCAGCACCGCGGACCTTCTGAGCTTCTTGTGAAAGACCACGCCGCCTCTGGCGTCAGCACGTGGACCTGGAACACACTCTTCGCGAGATCCAATCCGACCGTGGTAATCTCCGACATGACCGCCTCCCAAATGGGTTGTTGCGATCCCACCTTGGCACGTTGATGCCGTCGGGGGGCGGTTACAGCATCAGAGCCCTCCCGCTCTACAATAGTAGGGCAGCGCGCTGTCTGGGCTGTCACGTAGACCCATCTGCGCCATTGTGGTCCCCAGTTACCGAATAACTGCCGTTTCGTGCTCCGGGGGCTCCGTTAGGGCATTTTTCGAGGTGCTCAAGAGTGGACTTCAGCCAGTCGATAAAACGGCGCACCTTGCGGCGGTTCAGGTGGGGGCTGGGGCAGACCAGCCAGAGAGACTGCTGCCAGACGTTCTTCAGGCCCGGCCTCATTGGGCAGATCAGCCTGCCGCTTGCAAGCTCCGCCGATGCGGTAAGCCGGGATTCAAGTGCAATGCCGAAACCGCTTGCAGCCATGTCGATTGACATATGCGCCCGGTCGAACAGCGTTCGGCGAAGCGGCTTGCCCGGTTCGAAGCCCTGTATCTCAAACCACCTTGCCCATTGCGTCACGTTCTTCACCGAGTGAATCAGCCGATGGTCCGGTAGGTCCTCGATATCAAGGCTTGCAGGCGCGGCATATTCCGGCGCGCAAAGCACTTGCACCGGTTCATCGGCAAGACATTCCACATACATGCCGCGCCAATCCCCAGCTCCGTGGCGGATTTCGAGGTCGATATTCTCGCGCGCAAAGTCCGGTGGATCATTGGTTGCATCGAGACGAAGCTCAATATCAGGGTGCTTTTCGATGAAATCAGGCAGACGTGGTAGAACCCACTTGTTGGCGAAGGTCGGCGCCACGCGGATGTTCAGCACAGTGAATGAGTTCAGACCGCGCATCTGCTCGGTCGCTACGGTGATGCGCTCGATCTCGTCCCGGATCAGTTCATAATAGCGTTCGCCCGCTTCGGTCAGCACCACTTTACGGCCGGTGCGGCTGAACAGTCGGACCCCGATATGCGCCTCGATAGCATGGATCTGTTGGCTGACTGCTGAGGGGGTCACGCCCAGCACCTCCGAAGCCCCCTGCATGCTGCCGGTTCTGGCGGTGGCGTGAAAGGCGGTTATGGCACGGAACGGAGGATGCATACGGTTAAGGTAGACTAATGATTCATGAGGTAAAAGTCGTTTGAACTTTATCGTCATGGGAGCTTACGGTGCCATCATGCCACCGATTATGGCTTCGGAGGAGAAAGCCAATCGGTGGCCATTTATCAACGCCCGTCCGGGCGCTTTGGGAGGAAATCAATGAAACTCAATTATCTGGCGCTTTCTGCGGTGTCTCTTGTTATGTCCACAGCCGCGGTGCACGCCCGCGAAATCCACCTTGGTCACGCATCGGCGGAAACCAACCCGCGCCACGATGCCGCACTCTTCTTTGCCGAGAAGGTTGAAGAGCTGTCCGGCGGCGAAATGACCGTCTCGGTCGCCTCTAACGCCCAGCTTGGCGACGATGCCGAGATGATGACCGCTCTGCGCCTGGGCACGCTCGACATGTCGATCTCCAGCCAGGGCGCTATGGCAAGCATCATCGAAGAAGCCACCGTCGTCGGCCTTCCCTTCCTCTTCGACAGCGCCGACGCGGCCTGGTCGGTGATGGATGGTGAGGTCGGGGATATGCTGACCGACCGCGCCGAGGAAAAGGGCGTGATCGTTCTGGGCTACTGGGACAACGGAATCCGGCTAATTACCAACAATGTTCGTCCCATCATCGAGCCGGCCGACCTTCAGGGGCTCAAGATCCGTATTCCGTCGGACCCCATGGCGAATGACATCTTCTCGACGCTCGGCGCGAACCCGGTGCCGATCCCCTTCGCGGAAACGTACGTGGCGCTCCAGCAGGGCGTGGCCGACGGGCAGGAAAATCCCGCCGTGAACATCGAAAGCCAGAAGTTCCAGGAAGTGCAGGACTATATCTCGCTGTCCTACCACAAGTGGGAGTTCCTGCCGCTGTTGGCCAGCAAGGTGACCTGGGCGCAGTTCACGGAGGAGGAGAAGGGCTGGCTGTCCGAAGCCGCGACCGCCGCGACCGAGTACCAGCGCAACAATGCCAACGAAGCCAACGAGACATCGCTCGCGATCATCTCCGAAGCTGCGGAGGTAAACGAGATCGACACCGAGGCGTTCCGCGAAGCGACCGCCCCTGTCTATGACAAGTGGCGCGAGAAATACGGCGATTTCGTCGATGCCTTGGTCAGCCAGTCGCAGGCCTATTCCTCCGCGGCCGTGTCGCAATGACCGACCGCAGCGCGGCCTGTCCCGGCGCGCGTGATCCGGGCATTGCCCGAATCACGTGGCGTCTCGCCGAAGGAACGGACGCGATCATCACGCGCCTGACCCAGATCACCGGTATTCTTTCCCTGGTCGGACTGTTCGTGGCCATCTTCGCCGGGGTCGCGCTGCGCTATCTGACTGAACAGGGGGCGGGCTGGGTGAACGAGGTTCCCTATCTCCTGTTCCCCTGGCTCTGCGCGAGCGCCTTCGTGCTCGCGGCCCAGGCCGGTGGCCATATCTGCGTCGAAGCGATGCAGTCGTCTTTGCCGCGCCGCGCCGCCGCGCTCATGTCCCTGCTTGTCCACGTGATCGCCATGCTGCTTTTTGCCTGGCTGACCCGCGCGGGGCTGACGGTGATCGAAGTGACCATGTCCGAGTTCTATCCGATCCTGCGCATCCCAACCGCATGGGGCTATGGCGGGCTGACCGTGGCCTGCGCGCTACTTTCCCTGACTGCCCTGACCGGCATCATGCGAACCCTCCTGACCGGTGAGGATGCCATCCAGCAACGCCGCGACATTGCCGCCGGCACCGAAACGGAGGTGACGCTGTGAGCATTGCCCTTCTTGTCGCCTTCGGGCTTCTCATGCTGACCGGTCTGCCTATCGGCTTTTCGCTGATCCTTGCCGCCGCCATCGCCCTTGTCGGGTTCGGCGGCCTGCCGGACACCATCGTCATGCTGCGCTTCTACCAGCCGACGCAGAATTTCGTGATGATCGCCATTCCGTTCTTCATCCTCTCGGGGATGCTGATGATGACCGGTGCGCTCGGGCAGCGACTGATCGACTTCGCCACGCGGCTGGTGGGGCGATTCCGCGGGGGGCTCGGGCAGGTCAACGTCATGGGCTCGACCCTGTTCGGCGGGGTCTCCGGCTCTGCGGTGGCCGATGCCTCGGCCATGGGCGGGATGATGATCCCCTGGATGACTCGCGAAGGCTATCCGGCGGCGTTCTCGGCGGCGATTACCGCGTCGTCTTCGATCATCGCCGTGCTCATCCCGCCCTCTATCCCGCTGATCCTATTTGCCACCGTCTCGAATGAATCCGTGGCCGACCTGTTCACCGCCGGGGTGGTGCCCGCGCTGGCGCTGTCCTTCGGACTGATGTTCACCTGCTGGCTGATCGCCAAGCGCCGGGGCTTCCAGGTTTTCGAGGGCGGTGCCGATGGCCCGGCCATCGGGCGGGTGATCCTCGCGGCGCTTCCGGCGATCTCGCTGCCGGTGCTGATCGTGATCTCGCTGCGCTTCGGCATCGCCACCCCGACCGAGGTCAGCGTCCTGGCGACCGGCTACGCCCTGCTGCTGCGCGCGGTTCTCTACCGCGACTTGACATGGGCCTCGATCGCGGCGGCGCTAATCGGCACGGTGATCACCACGGGCGTCGTCATGTTGGTGATCGCGGCATCGAACCTGGTGAGCTTCGTGCTGGCCTTCGACAACGTGCCGGGTCAGATTGCCGACTGGGCGACCAGCAACTTCAGCGAGCCCTGGCAGATCATCCTGCTGATGAACGTCTCGATGCTTGTCGTGGGCATGTTCATCGACCTCTCGGCAGCCATGCTGCTCATGGCGCCGCTCTTCGTCGCGCTGGCCAATGCCATCGGTCTCAACCTTACCCAGCTGGGCGTGATGATGACCATCAACCTCGGGATCGGCCTGTTCACCCCGCCGGTGGGAACGACGCTGTTTATCTCGTCCGCCATTGCGCGCGTTCCAGTCGGATCGGTCGTCCGCGAGATGTGGCCCTTCTACTTGGTCGCGGCCTCGGTTCTTGGCCTGACCGCCTTTGTCCCTGCCTTCACCGTCTTCTGAGGAGAATAGACATGAACCTTTATACCAAACTGATGCAGCGCCAGAACGACGGAAACCCCGTGCGCGTTGGCCTCATCGGGGCCGGCAAGTTCGGCTCGATGTTCCTGAGCCAGGTGCGTCACATTCCCGGCATGCACCTCGTCGGCATCGCGGATCTGTCGGCCGAGCGGGCCCGCAAGGCGATGGTCAACACTGGCTGGGATGCCGATGCCGCGATCACGAAGGATCTTGGCGATGCCATGAACACCGGCAGGACCTGCCTGACCGAAGACAGCTCCGCGCTGATCGCGACGCCGGGTCTCGACGTGGTGATCGACGCGACCGGCAGTCCCGCCGCTGGCATCCGCCACGCGCTTCTGGCAGCCGGGAACGGCTGCCACATGGTCATGGTCAATGTCGAGGCCGACGTTCTGGCCGGCGCCTACCTCGTGCAGGAGTTCGACAAGGCGGGCCTCGTCTATTCGATGGCCTATGGCGATCAGCCCGCGCTGGTCTGCGAACAGATCGACTGGGCGCGCACCTGCGGCTTCAAGGTCGTCGCGGCGGGCAAGGGCACCAAGTATCTGCCCAAGTTCGCCGCATCGACCCCTGACACCGTGTGGGACTACTATGGCCTGACCCCGGAAGAGGCGGCCGAGGGCGGAATGAACCCGCAGATGTTCAACTCCTTCCTCGACGGCACCAAGTCGGCGCTGGAGATGGCGGCGATTTCGAACGCAGCGGGTCTGCTCGCGCCACGCGACGGGCTGCTCTTCCCGCCCGCCGGCACCCATGACTTGCCCGAGGTGCTCAAGCCCAAGGCTCATGGCGGAATACTGGAAGAGGCGGGCATGGTCGAGGTGGTCTCGAGCCTCGAGCGCGATGGCCGTCAGGTCATCGGCGATCTGCGCTGGGGGGTTTATGTGACGCTCGAAGCGCATGAAGAAAGCGGCCTCGGTGCCGACTACGTGCGCCGCTGCTTCAAGGAATACGGCGTGACCACCGACAGCTCGGGGCGCTATGCCACGCTCTACCGTCCGTCGCACCTGATCGGGCTCGAGCTTGGCGTCAGCGTCGCTAGCGCCGCGCTGCGCGGCGAGCCGACGGGCCGCACCAATGGCTTGACCTCGGACGTGGTGGCGGTGGCCAAGAAGGCCCTGAAGCCCGGCGAAATGCTCGACGGCGAGGGCGGCTTCACCGTCTGGGGCCGGATCGCCCGCGCCGAGGATTCCCTGAAGAACCACGGTCTGCCCATCGGCCTGGCCCATGGCATGAAGCTCAAGCGCGACGTTGCGGAAGGCGCCATGCTGACCTGGGACGATGTCGAAGCCACGGACAGCCAGGCGGTGACCGTACGCCGCGCTATGGAACACATGTTCCGAGCGCGGCTGAAAAGCGCAGCCTGATACCTATTTCCGGCACCCGTGACGCGGGTGCCGCCCCCTCGGAGACGCCCCCATGATCCACCTCGTTGCCATGCAACTTGCCCGCCCCGGCTATGAAGACAAGCTGCGCCAGTCGTTGAAGGACCTCATCGAACCGACACGGGCCGAGGCCGGCTGCGTGCAATACGACCTGCATGAATCCAGCGCCGAGCCGGGGCGTTTCCTGTTCTACGAGATCTGGGAAACCCAGGCGCATCTCGACGCCCACGCGGCCTCGGACCACCTGACCGCCCAAATCGAGGCAAGCCGGGACTGGGCCGCACAAACAGAACTGCTGCCGCTCGACCTGATCGGCTGAGAAAGGAGAGACTGTTGCTTCTGGGCTGCATCGCCGATGATTTCACCGGGGCGAGCGACCTTGGCAACACGCTGACCCGCGCCGGTCTTCGCACCACGCTGATGACCGGGCTGCCCGCAAGCCATGATGCTGTGGATTGCGAGGCGGGCGTCATCGCGCTTAAGACCCGGCCGATCCCGGTGGCGGAGGCGCTGATGCAGGCGCTCGGCACCGACCGCACCGTGTTCGTCCCCACATTCCCAAGCACTGGGCGGAGGGTGTTCATGGGGCATCTCTTCGTCAATGACACGCTGCTGAACGAATGCGGGACGCAGGACCATCCGCTAACTCCCATGAAGGATGCCGACATCCGCCGGGTTTTGGCCTCCCAATCGAAGGCCGGCGTGGGGCATCTGCCCCTGGCCGACCTGCGCGCCTGCGCAGCGGCGGACCGTCTTGGCGCCGAGGCCAGGGCCGGTCGCCCGCTGATCGTCTGCGACGCCATCGAGGACAGCGACCTGATCGGCATTGCCGAAGAGGTGGCCGACTGGCCACTGATCACCGGGGGCTCCGGTATCGGGCGCGGGCTCGCCGCGAATTTCCGCAAGACCGGGGTCGCCACCTCTTCGCCTCCAATCCGTCCGGCGGAAAACGGGCCGGCGGTGGTGCTTTCGGGGTCGTGTTCGCGCATGTCGAACCTGCAGGTGGCCCACGCGCCGAGGCACATGCCGGGCTTTGCCATCGACCCTACTGCGCTGATGTCGGTTGCGCTGGATCTCGACAGCGTCAAGGCCTTCGTGCGCGCCTCCGGCGACGGGCCAAAAATCATCTATTCCACTGCGGACCACGATGGGCTGGAAACCGGCCGCGCCTCTTATGACCACGCGGAGTTGGCCAAGAAGATCGAAGATTTCTTCGGTGATCTCGCCCGGGACCTGGTTGCCGAGGGGCATCGCAGGATCGTCGTCGGCGGGGGCGAGACCTCGGGCGCGGTGGTCGGTGCACTGGGTCGCGAACAGTTCGATATCGGTCCCGAGATCGACCCCGGCGTGCCTGCTCTGGTGGCGCGCGACGGGTTGCGTATCACTTTGAAAAGCGGAAATTTCGGTCAAGAAGATTTCTATGACCGCGCCCTTCGCGTCTCGGAAACCGCATGACAGAAGACCAGCTTCGCGCGGATATCGTCCGCTTCGCCAAATCCCTGTTCGACCGCAGCTACACCGCCGGGTCCTCGGGCAACATCTCGGTCAAGCTCGAGGACGGGTTCATCGTAACCCCGACGAATGCCTGCATGGGCTTTCTCGACCCGGACTGCCTGACGCGGCTGGACAAGACCGGCACGCCTCTGTCCGGCGACAAGCCCACCAAGGAATTGCCGCTGCATTTCGCCATGTACAAGGCGCGTCCCACCGCCCGCGCCGTGGTGCATCTGCATTCGACGTACGCCACGCTTCTGTCCTGCCTCGAAGGCACCGATCCGGGCAGGACCCTCGCGCCGATCACGCCCTATGCTGTGATGCGGCTTGGCGATGTACCTATGGTGCCGTACACGAGACCGGGTGCCGATACGGAGATCCCCCACATCGAGAAGGCCGAGGAAGAGCATCCGGCCGTCCTGATTGGCAACCACGGCCCCGAGGTCAGCGCAGACAGCCTCGAAAAGGCAGTTTTCGCCTCCGAAGAACTCAAGGACACCGCGAAGCCGATCGTCCTTGCCGGGGACCGCCCGGTGCGCCTCCTAGACCAGGACGACATCGACGAGTTGAATGCAACCTTCCGTCTGAGGGGCTGATATGAAAAGACTTTCCGCAAATCTTGGCTTTCTCTGGAACGAGCTGGACCTGCTCGACCGGATCAGGGCCGCGGCAGACGCAGGCTTCAAAGCTGTCGAACTGCACTGGCCCTATGATGTCCCGGCCCAGGACATCCTGCGCTGCTGCCAGGATACCGGCGTTCGGCTCCTGGCGATGAACTCGCCGCGGGGCGATCTGTCGAAGGGCGAAAACGGTCTGGCGGCGCTGCAAGGCCGCGAGAGAGAGTTCCGCGAGGGCCTTCTGCGTGCCGCCGAGTTCGCCATCACCGCTGGCGCACAGCGGATGCACATCATGGCTGGGGTAACGCCCAATACGCCCGCAGCACGGGCAACCCTTGGCGAAAACCTGCGCTGGGCCGAGGCGACGGTTCCCGAGCTGAGATTCCTTCTTGAGCCCCTGAACAATTTCGACGCGCCGGGCTATCTCTATCATCTGCCAGAACAAACCGTCCGAGTCATCGAAGAGGAGAGGCTGGGACGCACGCAACTCATATTCGATATCTACCATGTGGGGCGTGAGGGGCTAAGCCCCGCGAAAGAATTCGACCGCTTCCGCGAAAATGTGGGCCACGTCCAGATCGCCGCCGTCCCAAACCGGACCGAACCACATGCGGGCTCCGTCGACATCGCGGCTACCCTAAACCACCTACTCCGCAGCGGTTACTCGGGTTGGATCGGCTGCGAATACAAGCCTGAACGCACGGTTTTGGCCGGTTTGCCCCACCTGATTCAGCTTATCTCCTGCCTTGGCGCAGATCCTGGGAAGGCGGCACCAAGCTCATGATCTCTTGATTCGGCATTCGCCATATATGGTTAGTTCACAGAGAATGTACGGAAATGATATCAGAATCTTATACGCTAGTGTTTGGGTTCTCAATAATAGAAACGTAGTTGTGAAATATCTAGAGAAGAGCATCATTTATACGAGTTTGCCACCCGGGGCCACCGGATCGAAAGTGTTCCACGACGTCCGGATCTCGCCGCAGAGTTGTCGAAACCTTCGGTGATGGATGTTCTGGCCGTGGCCTGACCGCTTTGGGAGATGAGGTCTGTAAGCTGGTTCACGCTCCTGAGCCCCGACTCTCCTCCGATCTTTCGGAGAGTCCGCGGGTTGAATTTCTGGGGCTACGCGACGCGCCTCTCCAGCCCCTTCTTTGCCATGAACTCGGCTGGCGGGATGTTCCCGAGGCCGGAGTGCGGGCGGTGGTGGTTGTAGTCGTGTTGCCAGGCGCGGATCGTCTCCCGGGCCTCGCCGAGCGTCGAGAACAGGGTCTCGTTCAACAGCTCATCGCGGAGCCGGCCGTTGAAGCTCTCCACGAAGCCGTTCTGCATGGGCTTGCCCGGCGCGATGTAGTGCCATTCGACGCCGGTCCGTTGGCACCATGACAGGATCGCCATGGAGGTCAGCTCCGTGCCGTTGTCGGAAACTACCATGGTAGGGCGCCCCCTGCGGGCGATCAGGCTATCGAATTCCCGAACGACGCGATGCCCTGATAGCGACGTATCGGCCACCAGTGCCAGGCATTCCCGGCTGTAGTCGTCTACCACGGCCAGAACGCGGAACCGGCGCCCGTCCGTCAGCGCGTCGCTTACGAAGTCGAGGCTCCAGCGGGTGTTGGGCGCAACCGGGAGCAACATCGGGCGACGCGTGCCGAGGGCCCGCTTGCGGCCGCCCCTACGGCGCATCTGGAGCTTCTCCTCGCGGTAGAGCCGCCTCAGCTTCTTGAGGCTCATCACAATCCCCTGCCGTTCGAGCATGACGTGGATGCGCCGGTATCCGAAGCGACGGCGCTCGGCGGCCACCGCCTTCATCGCGGCCCGAGCTTCACCGTCGTCCGGGCGCACGCTGCGATACCGCACGCTCGACCTGTCTATGGCCAGAGCCTTGCACGCCCGGCGCTGGCTCACCCCGTGGGCCTCCACGACATGCGCCACCGCGTCCCGCCTTGCGCCGGGCGCTACCATTTTTTTGCCGCCACATCCTTCAGGATCGCGTTGTCGAGCATCGCTTCCGCCAGAAGCTTCTTGAGCCTGGCGTTCTCGTCCTCGAGCGCCTTCAGCCGCCGGGCCTCCGAGACCTCGAGCCCGCCATATCGGGCCTTCCACTTGTAGAACGTCGCAGAACTCACGCCGTGCTTCCGGCACACATCGGCCGTCGCCATCCCGGCTTCCTGTTCCTTCAGGATGCCGATGATCTGCTCATCGCTGAACCTCGATCGCTTCATCGTCCGTCTCCTCGTTGGAGCGGACTCTACCAAAAACTGGAGGAAGATACGGGGCTCAGGTCATCGCCATTGGTCCGGGCGACAATGGCGACTGCGTGAAGCGCGACGCGGTCGCGCATCCGAGGTCCCTGCTCGGGTTCTCGGAAAGGCGGGCGGGTTTACCGGGGCAAGCGACATTCAAGCTCGAAAGGAGCCAGTTCGTCGCAGAGTGTAAGCGCTGAATACTGCGGATCCCATCCGGGACTTCCGTGAACGATCCCACGGGGCAGCGGCACGGTGTTTGCGCGCTGCGATGACCCGCTTGCCTACGCGCAATTCCCGCACACGCACCTGACCCGAGTCGGTAGGTTCCGCTAATATATTGAAATATTGCGTGAAATTGTGCGCCACGCCGGGTGATGATGAGAACTATGTCTACGCCATAGCCCTCTAAATTCCAGCAGTGTTTCTGAGGACAACACATTGGAATAAAAAGTAATTCTATCTCGTTGGCGGGTAGGTGACATTTCGAGCCGTTGCTGGCCGCCAAGGTGCGGCAGCCAGACCCCATGGACTCTCGATACAGTATGGAGGGCCAAAGCCTCCATCTGTCGACGACGGCGCTCGCACGGCCGCACGTTTGTGATCGGCGATTTTGGGGCCGGGAGCCGTCGGCCCGCTTGTGGAACGTAACGGGCTGGAAGTGGACATTCCGCCCGTCGAGAAGAGGTCTTCTCCATGCTCGCTATATCGGCTGCCGCAGAATAGGCTGAGAGAACGGTCACCGCTTTATATGGTACGAGCTCTCATGATGGTCACGATTGACGCTTCCCCAGCAGCGCAAGACCGTGCTGCCTTTGGCAACGAGTTGCGCGCGAAGGCAATCGGGGATGCCGCCACACAGGCGACCATGCAGCCTTGGGTTGCCATGAAGTGCTATCAGCTCAGTCGCGGCGGTCGGGTGTCGCAGATGCATACTCTGGACCTGGGAAGCCAGCAGATCGTTCAGGAGCACCAGTTTGCTGCCGTCCAGAAGCTAGGCTCCACTCCTGCGAATTTCTGCACAATTTCATACTCTACGCCGAGTATGGCGTTCCGTTTTTCCGACCACGCGACTAGCTGTTCGGAGAGCATATTCTTTATGCCTGAGCGAACCGATTTTGACATCTACGTGCCCGCAGGCACTCAGACGGCCTATATAGGGTTCTCACAACGGGAGTTCCTTGAGGCTGCGCGAGCGCTTAATCCCGCGGCGTGGGACTTGCCGTCGAGACAAGTCTCTCAGTTCCAATGTGCACAACTTGGGGAGCTCAAAGCAGCCGTGGCTCACTGGCTTTGCGCCGCGGAAACGGCTGCGAGCGCAGGAGACATACTGGCCCCTGAGGTCCTGCGCGCCATTATCCTTGAGACCGTGCTGCGCGTCTTAACCGCCAGCGCAAGCGACAAAACTATCCTATCCCCGTTGTCCGCGAGGTCCCGCGCCGTAAAGATCTGCCGCATGGCCCGAGAATATGTTGATGAGCGTTTGGCAGCGCATGAGATGCCAACCATCGTGGACATCTGCGTGTCGCTCTCGGTTTCGGAGCGAGCGCTTCTCTACGCATTCCACTCATATGTCGACATGTCTCCCCAAGCCTATCTGCGTCTCTGTCGCCTAAACCACGTCCGCACAACCTTGCTGGCGGGAAATCCGACGACTACGACGGTGACGCATGCCGCCATGCAGATGGGTTTTCTGCATCTCAGTCGATTTGCTGGCGACTACAGGCAAGTCTTCGAAGAAACGCCCAAGGTAACGCTCGCGCGGCGCTCGTAGCTCCATTGGGAAGGGCCATACTCAGTATTTGCGGATATCGGATAGCGGGGGCGATTCTTCGCGTTTAAGTTGTCCAGACGGCGAGAACGTGAGCCTTAGAAAGGGCCCGTTCCCTTTGCTCCAAGCGGCAATGATCCAGCCGGCCGCGCTGTATGCGTCCGACTGCAACAGCGGCAGACAGAAACACTTTTTGGGAGAATGCGCATGTGCCAAAATTGCCCGACGGGAACAGTTAGTCGGCGTGGCCTCATCGCCGGGGGGCTCGCTCTCACTTTAGCGTCGCCCTTGATTGTATCGGCCGCCGCTCAGGAGAGCGTCGAGGCCGCGCCTGTCTCACCTGAGGCGGCGCTGCAGCGTCTGATGGATGGCAATGCGCGCTATGTCGACAATGCGGCGGTCAATGCGGATCACTCCGTCACACGTACGGCCCGCACCCAAGGGCAGCAGCCTTTCGCAGCCATTGTCACTTGCTCGGATTCCCGCGTGGCGCCTGAGCTCATTTTTGATCAGGGGCCAGGAGAGCTTTTCATCATTCGCGTGGCGGGCAATTTCATCAGCGAAGAGGGTCTGGCGACGCTCGAATACGGCGTGGCTGTACTGGGTATCAAGACCATCGTGGTGCTTGGCCATACAGCGTGCGGCGCAGTTGAGGCTACGATCGCTTCAATCAACAACCGTGAACTCCCCCCGGGCCACCTGCCCAGTCTCGTCAACGCGATCCGACCGGCCGTCTATGAGGTGATGGACAGCGCACCCGATGACCTGCTGGCAGCGGCGACGGCCCAAAACGCCAGGCGCAACGCCGAACTCGCAAAGACAGAAGGTCCGATCCTGTCGGAAGCCTATGCCGCCGGCACACTCAACGCCGTGGCCGGAATCTATGACATTGCCACTGGCAGGGTGACAATGCTCTAGGTTGCTCTGATAGCATCGCCGCTCATACCCAAACCCCGGATTGACGATGAAACTGTTCTGTGCCGCTGCCGCCGTTGCGATTCTGGCCGCCACTCCGACATCCGCGGAGGATGCACTGCTGAACGAGACGGTGGCGTTCACCGGCCAGATATTCCATCTCGACAGTGGCGTTCCGGGGCTGGTCATCGCCGCAGTGCGAGACGGTGAGTACGCGGTCTTCGGCTTCGGCGAGGTCAGGAAAGGCAGCGGCCGGGAGCCGGACGGCGACACACAGATCGGCGTCGGCTCTATCAGCAAGACTTTCACCGGTCTCGCGCTCGCCCATACGGTCGCCGCCGGCAATGCCGCTCTGACCGATCCCGCCGGACCGCATGTCGGGATCGTCGAGGCTTTACCCGAGCGCGAAGGGCGCGAGATCCGCCTGATCGACCTCGTCACCCACTCCAGCGGGTTGCCGCGCGAACTCGTGCCGGTCGCGGGCGTCGCGCGCTACAGCGACGAATCCTTTGCGGCCAACCTCGCGGGCGATCCGTTGCTGTTCCCCCCCCAGACCGGCATCCTCTATTCCAACATCGGCTTCGATGTGCTGGCGATGGCGCTCTCGGGACTGTCCGGAATACCCTATTCCGACCTCCTTCAGGAGACGGTGCTCGGTCCGATCGGCCTTGAGGCCACTGGATTTCCCCGGCCCCGCGGAGACAATGTCATGACGGGCTATGACTGGAACGGCGTCGAAATGGATCCGGGCGAGCCGATCCCGAACCGCTTCGGCGCCTCGTCGCTGCACACCACGGCCAACGATATGGTCAAATATCTTCAATGGAACCTCGATCGCTTCGGGCAGGATGGCGCCGAGGCCCGCGTCCTCAGCCACGCCGCCTGGCTGATGCGGGACGGACTGGTTCCGGTCTCAGGCATGGATGAATCCGGGCATATGGACGCCATGGGGCTCGGGTGGGTAATCATGATGCCGGACGGCGACCGTCCGCTGGTGATCCAGAAGGCAGGTGGAACCGACGGCGTATTTAGTTACATTGCTTTCGCTCCCTCACATGGCGTCGGTGTGTTCATCGCCATCAACCAGTTCGACTTCTCCGCGGCAACGGCAATGGCCCGTGTTGCAAATCGGCTGATTGCTACGCTCGCCCCTCGCTAAGCAGCGGCGCAGTGCCTGCAGGCGCGCCAAGGACATCGCCGCGGGGTCATGGACCAAACGGGAACGGCAGGGTCTGCGATCCGGAAACACGTCACTGAATGGCGACAATGAACCGGCCCGGGTTTGCCGGAGGCTGGTTGAGATGAGCTACGCGGCCATGGTTTGAGTTTCCAGAGCTGCTGAGGTGCCCCTAGTTTCCTGGACACCTGCCTCGTTCAGTTTCTGCTGTCTGATTTCGAAGTCAACGGGCGACAGCATGCCGTTGTTCGTATGTTTGCGTTTCGGGCTGTAGAAGAGTTCGATGTATTCGAGCACGTCCTGCCTTGCCGCGCCGCTTCTCTGGTCGGATAGGTGCGACGTCTGACCCGCTCCCGTTTCAGCAACTGGAAGAAGCTTTCGGCGACCGCGTTGTCATGGCAATTGCCGCGCCGGCTCATGCTGGGTTCGAGGCCGTGCTGACGGAGGAAGGTCTGCCATTCGCGGCTGGTGAACTGGGAGCCCTGGTCTGAATGCACCATGACCCGGTCAGCCGGCTTTCGTCGCCAGATGGCCATCGGAAGCGCTTGGAGCGCCAGGTCCGTCGTCATGCGGGATTGCGCGGACCAACCGACGACACGGCGGCAGAACAGGTCGATGACGACACAGAGATACAACCAGCCTTCATGCGTCCGCAGAACTGAACGAGGCAGGTGTCTAGGAAACTAGGGGCACCTCATCGCTCATTTCTTCAGGCGGTGGTGGGTAGCGGATCGGTACCCTCGTTGAGGATGGTCAGATAGGCGCGATAGCTAAAAACACGCCCTCGCTTTCGCCCAGTAATCTCCTCAAGGATTCCGAAGCGTTCGAGGTCGGCGAGCGCTGCATTGACCGTTGGCGCCGACAGACCGGTGTGCTCGACCAGCTGGTTCGCGTTCAGGAACGGGTGCTGCTGGAACAATTCATGGATGCGCAGTGACGAACCGGCGCGGTCGCTTTCTGCTGTGATGCGCTCGCGATCCTCCTTGAACAGGTCGACAATCCGTGTGGCGGCATCGAATGCCCGGTTCGCCGTTTCGGCCACGCCGGCAAGGAAGAAGTCGAGCCAGGCTTCCCAGTGGCCGTGCTCGCGCACCTCTTGAAGGAGCTGGTAATAGTCAGCGCGGTGCGTCTTGAGAAACAGGCTGAGATAAAGCAGCGGCTTTTGCAGCACGCCATTGACGCAGAGATACAGCGTGACCAGCAGGCGGCCGATGCGGCCGTTGCCGTCGAGAAACGGGTGGATGGTCTCGAACTGGACGTGCAACAGCCCGGCCTTGATGAGCGCCGGAAGGCGAGACTGATCCTCGTGCATGAAGCGTTCAAATGCGCCGAGGCATTCGTCCAGTTCGGTGACCGGTGGCGGCACATATAGCGCGTTGCCCGGACGTGTGCCGCCGATCCAGTTCTGCGAGCGCCGAAATTCACCGGGGTCCTTGGTGCCGCCACGCCCGCTTTGCAGCAGGCGCGCATGCATCTCGCGGATCAGTCGCAGGGACAGCGGCAGTTCCTGCAGCCGTTCCAGTCCATACATCATCGCATCGACGTAATTCGAGACCTCGCGGATGTCGTCGATCGGCTGACCGGCCTGTGCTTCGGTCTCGAAGCGCAGCAGATCGGTCAGTGTCGATTGCGTCCCTTCGATCTGCGAGGAAAGCACCGCCTCCTTGCGGACATACATATAGAGAAACAGTTCCTGACGCGGCAGCAGCATCGTGATGCCGTCCAGCCGCCCCAGGGCGCGCTCTGCAAGGCTGAGACGGTCCAGAAGTACCAGCACGTCGATCGTCGGCACCGGCGGTAGAGGCGGAGGCACGAAAGCGCGCACGGTCTCCCCCGCAACGGGTGTTTCTATGAAGCGGCCAAGGCGTTGGTTGGGGTCGGAATCGCTCATGCCCCATTATGATGTCCAACGCTTATTTAAGCAATACGGGCTTCACTTAAATAGCGGACGGGCTAAGATAAGCGGGCTTAACTAGCGAATTGAGGGTCGTATGAGCGGGTATACTCAGCGGGTTCGTGACAGCATCCTGCCGCTCTCCGTAGTCGGAATCCTCCCCGATGCTTTCGCGGAATGGTCATTTACAGAGAATACCATCGATCACGAAGCGCCGGTCGAAACCTGTCAGCTCTGCGGACAGCAGGAGCTACGCTATCATTTCGAGATCGCCAATGCCTACACCAATGGTCGGCTGTGGGTCGGGTCGCACTGCATTCTTCAGTTCGACGTCGCCGTGCTGGAGGATGGACGCCGGCTATCCCCGACCGAAGCGAAGCGCCATCTTACCAAGCTCACGCAGAAGATGCAGATGGAGTCCTGCATCCGCGCGCTGGAGCAACTCGCACGGTCCGAAAACAATCCGATCCTCTCGGGCGCCCTCGATTACTACCGGCGAAAGAAAAAGCTGACGCCGAAATATGCCGCCGTGGTCTTTTGGAAGCTCCAGGCTTTCAACATCGATCATCACCCGTCCTTCTTCCAGGTCGAGCTACGACGGGCCCAGCATATCGCGGATCTCCGTCAGATGCCGACATCGCGCGTACCCCGGTTCTGGAGCGCATTGTCGACAGCACAACGCCGAAAAGCAGTTGAGCTCGGTCACCAGCCGCCCACAGGATGACCACCAATATCGGCTGACTGAAAGTCAACGCGCCGCCAATTGGAACTTCACAGACCGATTTCTGAAGGATCGGGAGGGGAATGCCTTCCCCTGCGGCCGAGCCTGTAGTCTCGGCCGACCCCTTCGAGGCGGGGGATCCCGCGACCACGCCTCGGCGCGATGGTCCTTGCCCTGCGCGTCCCGGAACCGCACCTCGTGGGTGCCGCTGGACTGCACCTCCGCCACGACCTTGGCGATGGTCGTGCCGTCATCCTCCGCCAGGCGGTCGACGCACCTCCGGACCAGGAAGCCGGTACCGAGTTCCTCGGCCAGGAAGTAGAGCTCGTAGATGTCGCTCTCGCGGTCGCCGACATGCACGCAGCCCCCCCGCGCGCCCGCCATCTCGGTGGACAGGCGCAGATTGTCGAGCCAGCGCGTGCTTTCCTTCAGCTCAATGGGCACGCGGGTCGGGTTGATCCTGCGTGACCTGAGCCCCGTAACTTCCTCCAGTTTTTGGTAGAGTCCGCTCCAACGAGGAGACGGACGATGAAGCGATCAAGGTTCAGCGAGGAGCAGATCATCGGCATCCCTCCCGATCATGCCATGAATATGCCCGCAAAACCGGCGGTTTGTCGCGCCGTTTGTGCTGCGCGCTGCGCCGTCCGAGCGACGGATCGGACCCACGCAGAGCCGTCGAAGCGGCGGCCGAATCCGGGGGCTCTCGGCCATGGCGCTGAGCAGATCATCGTTTCTCCTCTGTCGAAGCTTGCCGTTCGGAGTCTCCGCGAACCGTACCGATCGGCGGCGGAAGCAGGACCGTGGCTGTGATGCCCGGGAGATCGTGCAGGGCATCGAGGCGCGAGATGTTTTTGGCGAAGGTGACGGCTAGGTCTGCGCGTCCATGGCGTGAGAGGGCGTTCGGGCCGCGAAGCCGCCAGTCGACGGATCGGGCCCACGCCTGTGTCAGGCCCGCTGGCTCCAGACCTTCTGAAACGGCGAGGAGCGCCGGAGCAGGATTGTATCGGGGAGAGATTCCGTTGGAAACAATTGCGGCCTGCAAGTCCCGCCAAGCCGGGGTCCAGGGCAGGTCCCTAAAGGTTCGAAGGGAGCGCAGATCTTTCACGTAGCATTGCATCTGATTGTTATGACGGTTCCAGTCGAGCGCTTCCGGAACAAGGCGAAGAAGTCCCTCAAGAGTCGCCTGGTTCTGGCCGCTATCAACTGCCACCTCTGCGAGTGCCCGAACGGCCATGCGAGCCGCACGTTTGCTGCTGTCGGCGCCCCCGCGGAGTGACAGAAGCCACTCGAGGTCCCGGGCCACGCAATCCGTCAGGTCCCCGGCGTTCCGTCTACGATCCGGCAGGCGGCGCAAGGGCCGGAGCGGCAGAAATGGTACGAGTTTCGGGTCAGAACGCATTTCGTTCATGAGCCGGAGCGCCAATGCGATCTTAGTCCCGTCTGACCGGCTGGCTTTGTCACGTAAGGCCAGAATGCGGGCTTGGTCCAACTCCGTTGGGGCGAGCCCAGCGTTGAGGGCCGCCGACTTCAATGCATAGAGCGGGTGCAGCTGCGTGACGCGCAGGTAGAGGGGATCTTCCGGCGTGGCCGCTGCGACCGCCCGTTCCACGCGTCGGTAGGAGAGGGCAACGGGGGCAGGTTTGCACCCGAGGTCGGCGGCGGCCTTGAGGATCCGGTTCAGACCGTCCCGGTTGCGCTTGATGGTCCGCAGGGTCAACCGCGGTGTGAGCCGCTCTGACAACAGCGCGCGCTTCTCGGTGTCGGAGATGTGGTTCATGCCCCGGATCTGCTCGATGATCTCGGCATCGGCGCTGTCTGCATCGGCGATCTCGTCGTTCTTGGTTCGCTGGTACTTCGACGGATCCATCGGTGCGGTTCGGCAATAGCGGTTCTTTCCATGGCTCTTGCCATGTTTCTTGGGAAGCCGGGCCATCCAGACGAAGAATGCGTCCTGGTCCTTTTCGGTGATCGCCGAGACCGGGATGTCGCCGAAGAAGGCGACCAGAAGCTGCGCGGGTGCGTCGATGTTCCCCTTCATGCTCTTTGTCGGGTAGAGTTCGAGCGTCCGCTTCCAGGCTGCAGAGATCAGCACCGGTTCGGCGACGAATTCCTCGACCGAGGCGCCCGAATGACGTTCGACGACTGTCGCAGCAACGCTGCGAACGTCTCCTCCGTCGAGCACATGGGCCTCGAGGTCCAGAATCTCTCGGGCCAGGTCGATCGCGCGCCGACCGATGGCCGGGGGCAAGGGGGCTTCGAGCGGTACACCGACGGCCATGGCCGCGTCCACAACTTGCTTCTCAACCTGTGAGAAATCATTCCGTCGGGCCGCGCGCCGCTGTTGGCTTGAGGCTGTTTCGAGCCCCTCGATTCGGGTGTCGATCTCCTCGTCGGTTCGGGCGATTGCCATGTCCTGCTCGTGCAGGATCCGGGCGAGTTCTCTCCGGAGCACTTCCGCCAGGATCGTGGTTGCCTTCTCTTCCGTGAGCGTCTGGTTGTTCAGATCTTGCATCAGTTTCGCCTCTTCGCGTTGCCAGGCGGCGAGAAGCCGGGAGGCCCGGCCCATCGCCCCCGCGCGGAGAGGGGTTCGAAGCGAAAGACAAAAGAATTCTTTCGTGCAGTTTCTTGCGATGACGTTGGGTAAGCGCTTTCGGAAATAGAAGATGTCGCCCCGGCGAAGCAAGTAAGGGCCGGCTGGACGACGCCGGCCGAAAGAGCGGGCTGACTGGCGCGCCGCGGGCCGGTTCGGCAGGGCATGTGTCACAGTTTGTGTCACACTCTGGTCGGGTTGTGACAAACCCAAATCAGGCCCCGAGATGGGGCTATGATTTGGTTGTATTTTTTGGATTGTGCGCGGTTTCCTGGCTGGGGTGGTAGGATTCGAACCTACGGTACACGGTACCAAAAACCGCTGCCTTACCACTTGGCTACACCCCAGCAGCGGAGCGGTTCATACTGGCAGGACGGGGGGGCCGCAAGTCCCTTCGGTCAAAATTCCGTCACGAATGTCCCTGCGCGGGCGGCAGGCGCAGAGGATGCGCCTTGGCCAGCCGGTCGAAAGCCATCAGCGTTTCAACAAGTGCGGGCATTTCCGACAGTGGGATCATGTTCGGCCCGTCCGATGGCGCGGTGTCCGGCGCTTCGTGGGTTTCGATGAAAACCGCCGCGATGCCGAGGCTGACGGCGGCGCGTGCCAGCACCGGTGCGAATTCGCGCTGACCGCCGCTCGCCCCGCCAAGCCCGCCCGGCTGCTGCACCGCGTGGGTCGCGTCCATGACCACGGGGAACCCGGTCTGCGCCATCCTTGGCAGCCCGCGCATGTCGGTCACCAGCGTATTGTAGCCGAAGGAACTGCCGCGTTCGGTCAGCAGGATCCGGCGATTGCCGGTGCTTTCGACCTTGGCCGCGACATGGTCCATGTCCCAGGGCGCCAGGAACTGGCCCTTCTTGATGTTGACGACCGCGCCGGTTTCGCCCGCCGCGACCAGCAGGTCGGTCTGGCGACACAGAAAGGCGGGGATCTGCAGGATGTCGACCGCCTCGGCCGCGATGGCGCATTGTTCGGGCGAATGCACGTCGGTCAGAACCGGGCAGCCGACAGCCTCGCGAACGGCGGCAAGCATCTCGAGCCCCGCCGCCACGCCGGGGCCGCGCCGTCCGGCGACCGAGGTGCGGTTCGCCTTGTCATAGGAGGCCTTGAACACATAGCCCGCGCCCGCCGCGGCGCAGGCCTCGGCCATCGCGCGTGCGATCATCAGCGCGTGATCGAGCGATTCGAGCTGGCAGGGACCGGCGATCACGGTCAGCGGACGCGCGTTGCCGATCGTCACCTTGCCCACATTGACATCCGTCATCGCATCCTCCTGTCGCGGTCCTGCCGGCCCTCGCCGGTGCGGGCGTGACGATAGCGTCATCAGCGGCGAATGCCAGTGGACTTGCAGGCGGGGCTTTCGTTCCGGCGGGCCATCGGCCTAAAACCCTGGGATGACCGACGATCTGGCGCACCGCATCGCCGCCTGCCGGCTTTGTGCCGACCGCTTTGCCGCAACCGCGACGGCCCATGCGCCGCGCCCGGTGGTCTGGTTCCGCAAGGACGTGCGGATCCTGATCGCGGGTCAGGCGCCCGGGGCGCGGGTGCATGCCGCCGGGATCCCGTTCCACGATCCCTCGGGCGACAGGTTGCGCGACTGGCTGGGGCTGTCGCCCGAAGTCTTCTATGACCGCGATCGGGTGGCGATCGTGCCGATGGCCTTCTGCTTTCCGGGATATGACGCCAAGGGCGCCGACCTGCCGCCGCCGCGGCTCTGCGCCGAGACCTGGCATGACGCGGTGATGGCAGAGCTGGGCGAGGTCCCGCTCAGGATCCTCGTTGGCGGCCACGCCCATCGCTATCACCTTGGCGCGCTGTCGGCGGGCGGTGTAACGCGGACCGTGGCGCGCTGGCGCGACCTTGCGCCCGCGGTCTTCCCCTTGCCCCATCCGTCCTGGCGCAATACGGCGTGGCTGAAACGGAATCCCTGGTTCGAGGCCGATCTGGTGCCGCGGCTCAGGCAATGTGTGGCAGAGGTGATGGCATGAGCGAAGACCCGACCATCCTCGATCAGGCGCGACGCGCGATGGAGGCATCCCCCGACGATGCGGGCGCGCGTCTGCGATTCTATGAACGCCTCGCCGACGGCGAGCTGTTCTTGCTGCTCGAATCCGAATCGGATGGCGACAGCATCACGCCGCAGGTGTTTCCGATGGACGCCGGCAATGTGGTGCTGGTCTTCGACCGCGAGGAGCGGTTGGCGGCCTTCCTTGGCGGGCCGGCGCATTTCGCAGCTTTGTCGGGCCGGCATGTGGTGCGGATGCTGGCGGGGCAGGGGATCGGGCTTGGCGTCAATTTCGGCGTCGAGGGCGTCGAGATCGCGATCCCAGCCGAGGCGGTCGACTGGCTGGCCGAGACGCTGGCCCATCGGCCCGAAGTGGCCGAGGAGATCCCGCGTGAGGTGTCATCCCCGGGCGAGGTGCCCGAACGGCTGCTGATCGGGCTCGATGCCAAGCTGGCAGGGGCCGCGGGTCTGGCCCGCTTCGCCTATCTCGCCGGGGTCAGCTATGACAGCGGCCGCCGTGGCCATCTGCTTGCGTTCATCGACGCCTTGCCCGGCGCCGAGGATTCCCTTGCGCTCGCGGCTGGCGAGGCGCTGACCTTCTCGGGGCTGGAAGCGGGCGAGATCGACGTCGCCTTCTTTGCCGCAAGCGATGCCATTGCCGGGCGGCTTGCCAAGGTCGGGCTGCGCTTTGATCTGCCCGACCTGCCGCGGCAGGAGATGACCGAGGTCAAGGCCCCGGGCATGGACCCGGACGAGCCGCCGATCCTGCACTGAGCGGTTCCCTGTGACCGGGTTGCCCCCGGAGCCGGAGATCGTTCCTGTTTCGATACCGCGGGCGGGCGTTTTCCCCGAAAGCAGGCGGTGCAAAGCCGCCCGGCGCCGCTGCCGCCGGTCTGGCGGCGAGGGCTGCGCCTTGACATCCCCGCCCCCGCGCGCTTTCTCGGCGCCGACCGTGATACCGCCGAAAGGGCCCCCGACATGCACGCCTATCGCAGCAAGACCTGCGCCGATCTGACCCGCGCCAATGTGGGCGAAACCGTTCGCCTGTCGGGTTGGGTGCACCGCGTGCGAGATCACGGCGGGATCCTGTTCCTCGACCTGCGCGACCACTACGGTGTGACCCAGGTGCTAGCCGATCCCGACAGCCCGGTCTTCGCCGAGATCGAAAAGGTGCGCTCGGAATGGTGCATCCGGATCGACGGCGAAGTGAAGGCGCGCGATGCCGCCCTGATCAACCCCAAGATCCCGACCGGCGAGGTCGAGGTCTTCGTGCGCGATATCGAGGTGCTGGGCGCGGCCGAGGAACTGCCGCTGATGGTGTTCGGCGATCAGGAATACCCCGAGGAAACCCGCCTGCGCTATCGTTTCCTCGATCTGCGCCGCGAGGCGATGCAGGAGAACATGAAGCTGCGCTCGGACGTCGTCGCCTCTATGCGCCGCCGGATGTGGGATCAGGGGTTCCGCGAATACCAGACGCCGATCATCACCGCGTCGAGCCCCGAGGGCGCGCGCGACTTTCTGGTGCCGTCGCGGCTGCATCCGGGCAAGTTCTATGCCCTGCCGCAGGCGCCCCAGCAGTTCAAGCAGCTGATGATGGTGGCGGGCTTCGACCGCTATTTCCAGATCGCGCCGTGTTTCCGCGACGAGGACCCGCGCGCCGACCGCTCGCCCACCGATTTCTACCAGCTCGACATGGAGATGTCCTTTGTCACCCAGCAGGACGTGTTCGACACGATCCAGCCGGTGCTGTCGGGCGTTTTCGAGGAATTCGGCAAGGGCGCGAAGGTCGATACCGACTGGCCGCAGATTTCCTATCGCGATGCGGCGCTCTGGTACGGCACCGACAAGCCGGACCTCAGGAACCCGATCAAGATGCAGGACGTGTCCGAGCATTTCCGTGGCTCGGGTTTCGCGATCTTCGCCAAGCTGCTGGAGCAGGAGGGCACCGAGATCCGCGCCCTTCCCGCCCCCAAGGGCGGCAGCCGCAAGTTCTGCGACCGGATGAACAAGTTCGCCCAGGAACAGGGCCTGCCGGGGATGGGGTATATCTTCTGGCGGGAAACGAATGGCGAGATGGAGGCCGCAGGCCCCCTCGCCAAGAACATCGGCCCGGAACGCACCGAAGCCATCCGCCAGCAGCTTGGCCTCGAGGTCGGCGACGCGGCCTTCTTCCTTGGCGGCAAGCCCGCGGCATTCGAGACCGTCGCCGGCAAGGCGCGCACGGTGATCGGCGATGAACTGGGCCTGACCGACAAGGATCGCTTTGCCTTTTGCTGGATCGTCGATTTCCCGATCTACGAGAAAGACGCCGAGACCGGGAAGATCGACTTCGAGCACAACCCGTTCTCGATGCCCCAGGGCGGCATGGAGGCGCTGGAGGGCGATCCGCTGAAAGTGCTGGGCTTCCAGTACGACTGCGCCTGCAACGGCTACGAGATCCTGTCGGGTGCGATCCGCAACCACCGCCCCGAGATCATGTTCAAGGCTTTCGAGATCGCGGGTTACCCGAAGGAAGAGGTGACCAAGCGTTTCGGCGGCATGGTCAACGCCTTCCGCTTTGGCGCCCCGCCCCACGGCGGCTGTGCGGCCGGGATCGACCGGATCGTCATGCTGCTGGCCGACGAGGCCAACATCCGCGAGGTCATCCTGTTCCCGATGAACCAGCGGGCCGAGGATCTGATGATGGGCGCGCCGTCCGAGCCCACCAACGAACAGCTTCGCGACCTGTCGCTGCGGGTTGTCCTGCCCGACTAGGCGCGACAGCCCTGGGCGAGCCTCAGAACGGCCCGGTGCCGGTCAGCCGGGTCTCGACAAGGCTTGCGACGTGTCCCAGCGCGTGGTCGAAATCTGGCCCGCCACCGATGCCGCGCAGCGCGGTGGCGGCCTCTGCCAGCCGCTCGTCGCGTGCGGCATGGGCGACCGAGGACAGGAATTGTGCGGCATAGCCCAGTCGCGTCCGGTCGACCGGGCCTGCGAGGATCGAAGCGACCTGGCTCAGATCGTCCCGCAGCGCCAGCAGATCGGGCGTGATCTGATCGGACGTGACGGCGCGCGGGCCGGCCGGGCGTACCTCGACCGGCAGATGTTCGAGGATCGCGTGCTGGAATCCGGCCAGCGTCGGCACTGGCTTGCCGATAAATCCGTGGGCACCGGCGGCAATGGCCTGCGCCTCGGCCTCCGGGCTGCCGCTGGTGGCAAGGATCACGGGCACCGCCGCGTCGGCGCGCGCAAGCTCGGCAATCAGATCCGTGCCGGAGCCGTCGGGCAACCCCAGATCGACGATCGCCACCGAGGGGCGATAGGTTGCAAGGTGACGCCGCGCCGAGGCGAGGCAGTCGGCCCGCCGCAGCCGGGCGCCGGAGCGCAGGCAGAGCAGCCGGAATGCCTCGCAGGCATAGCGGCTGTCCTCGACCAGCAGGATCGTCAGGCCCTGCAGCGGGCGCTCGCGCGTCGGCCGGTGCTGGGGGGGAAGGGAAGCGAATTCTTCGTTCATCATCCGTCCTTTCTAGCTTTGCGTCAAATTTGCGGCGAATCAGGCTAACGGTCGGTAAACGGTCCATGCGTCGCACGAGGCGGCCTTGCCCAGCCCCTCCGACGGCGCGATAACCGCGCGCGAATGATCAGGCACAAGGAGCCCCAGCATGATCGGTCGTCTCAACCACGTCGCAATTGCCGTCCCCGATCTCGAGGCGGCCTCGGCGCAATATCGCTCGACGCTCGGCGCCGAAGTGGGCGCGCCGCAGGACGAACCCGATCACGGGGTGACGGTTGTCTTCATTCAACTGCCCAATACCAAGATCGAGTTGCTCTATCCGCTGGGCGAAAACTCTCCGATCACAGGCTTTCTGGAGAAAAACCCCTCGGGCGGCATCCATCACATGTGCTTCGAGGTCGACGATATCCTCGCCGCTCGCGACAAGCTGAAGGCCGAGGGCGCACGGGTGCTGGGAAATGGCGAACCGAAGATCGGCGCCCACAAGAAGCCGGTCCTGTTCCTGCATCCCAAGGATTTCAACGGCTGCCTGATCGAACTCGAGCAGGTCTGAGCCATGCCGATAGCTTCGGCCCTGGTCGTTCTGGCGGTCATCTGGTTTTTGGTGCTGTTCATCGTGCTGCCGCTGCGGTTGAAAACGCAGCGCGAGGCAGGCGAGGTCGTACCGGGCACCCCGGTTTCCGCCCCGACCGATCCGCAGCTTGGGCGCAAGGCCAGGATCGTCACGCTGATCGCCCTGCCGATCTGGGCGATCATCTGTGCGATCATCATCAGCGGCGCCATCACGATCGACGATATCGACATATTCCATCGCCACGGGATGGTGTCGACGGCGCCGCTGCCTGCCGCGAACGGGGTGGGCATGGCCGATCCTGCGGCGGTGTTCTGCATCGCACAGGGCGGCGAATTCCTGACCCGCGAGACCGAAGCGGGCAGCCAAGGACTATGCCGGCTGGCGGACGGGCAGGAGGTGGACGCGTGGGAGAATTTCCGCGCCAACCACCAGAGCAGGGGCGACTGACCGCCGGGCGGTGCGGTTCAGCCGCGCCGCGGCGTGCCGGATTCCAGCCGGTGATAGAGATGGGTGAAGGTCGCGGCGCCCAGGATCGGCACGAACAGGTTGAGGATCGGCACCGACAGCGGTGCCACCATCAGCACGCCCGCGAGCCAGATCTGCCCGGCGTGACGCCGTCGCGCCGCCCGGGCGCCGGCCGGGCCGACCCGGCGCAGTGCAACGAGTTGGAAGTATTCCCGCCCCAGCAGATAGCCGTTGACGACCCAGAACAGGATCGGCGCGAAGGGCCCGACGAAGAAATACAGGATCAGCGCCACCAGGTTGACCGCGATCACCACGCAGAGGAACCCGAGCGCATCGCGCAGGGTCACAACGAAGGGTGTGCCGGCAACCGGGGCGAGCCAGGGATAGTGCCGCGCCTCGACCGCCTCGGCCACATCGTCCAGGAAGATACCGGTGAAGGCCGCCGCGACCGGAACCATCAGGAACACCGACAGCCCGAGAACCGCCAGCACCGAGGCGATCGAGGCCACCGCATCGAGATGGCCGAGCGACAGACCGAAGGGCAGGGCGACGCTGTCGGGCACCAGCCACTCTACCAGCCAGACGAAGCCCGCCGTGACCGCGATGAGCAGCAACACGGTCAGCCCCAGCCCGAGCAGCAGCACCCGCAGGAACCGCCGGTCGGTCATCTGGCCGATGGCCTTCGCGAAATCCGACAGGATCATCAGGCGCGTACCCATTCGGTGATCTGGTCGAGCATCGGCCGCGGCCGTTCGGGCGGGGCAATCGTCTCGGTGCCGATGTGCAGGAAGCCCGCAACGAATTCGTGCGGTTTCAGGTTCAGCCCGGCTTCCAGGAACGGTCGGTCGAAGGCGGGCCAGCCGCTGAGCCAGTTCGCCCCCCAGCCGGCCGCCAGCGCCGCGGCCAGCAGGCCGTAGCAGACGGCGCCCGCCGAAAGCACCTGTTCGATCTCGGGAACCTTGTCGGAGGGCTTCGGGCTTGCCACCACGGCGACCACGAGATCGGCATCGGCGAATTCGCGAACGGTCTTTTCGACCCGCTCGGGGTCGAGCGCCAGCGCGAGCCCGCGGTCGCGCACCTCGCCTGCCAGCCGTTCGAGTGCGGGCTTTTCGATTACCAGAAAGCGCCATGGCTCGAGCTTGCCGTGGTCGGGGGTGCGGGCGGCAATGGTCAGCAGAACCTGCAGGGCCTCGGCGTCGGGCACCGGACCCGCAAGCGTCCGTGCCGGACGCGAGCGGCGGGTCTGCATGAAATCGAGGGCGGCCTGGTTCGGATCGGGCATGGGGGTTCCTTCCTGGTGTCGCCGCTTTATGTAGGCGGTGCGGCACGAATGCTCCAGATCGGATCTTCGGGGATGGCGTGCGGGCCGGAAGGTCAGGGGCGGAACGGCAAGGGGGCGGCGATGGCACGGGCGGAACTGGCGGATATGGCAGTGCCAGGGGCAGAGATCGCGGTGCGGGTGACACCTAAGGCCTCGCGCAATGCGGTCGAGGCGGGCGAGGGCGGTCTTCGCGTCTATGTCACCACCGTGCCCGAGGGCGGCAAGGCCAACGAGGCGGTCAGAAAGCTGTTGGCGAAGGCACTTGGCATTGCAAAGACCCGCCTGGTGCTGGTGCGGGGCGAGACGGCACGCGACAAGGTGTTCCGGATCGAGGGCTGAGAGCATAGTGGGGGCGCTGCCCCCGTCCCGGCGTGCCGCCGGGACTCCCCCGGGATATTTTTCGAACAGAAGAAGGATCAGGGAAGGGGCAGGGGTGTGACGTGGTTCACATGGCCCATCTTGCGGCCGGGGCGGACCTCGGCCTTGCCATAGAGGTGGAGGGCGAGGTTGGGGGTGGTGGCGAGTGCGGGCACGCGGTCCATGTCGTCGCCGATGAGGTTTTCCATCACGACGTCGGCATGGCGCCGGCCGTCGCCGAGGGGCCAGCCGGCGATGGCGCGGATGTGTTGCTCGAACTGGTCGACGACGCAGCCATTCTGGGTCCAGTGGCCGGAATTGTGCACCCGTGGCGCGATTTCGTTGACGACAAGGCCCTGCGGGGTGACGAAAAGCTCGACCCCGAGCACGCCGACATAATCGAGCGCGTTCAGGATCCGGCCCGCCAGCAGGATGGCATCGGTGCGCAGACTGGCCGGGATCGGTGCCGGGACAGTGGTGCGGCGCAGGATACCGCCGTCGTGCAGGTTCGCGCCCGGATCGAAGCAGGCGACCTCGCCCGAAAGCCCGCGGGCGGCAATCACCGAGATCTCCATCGAGAAGTCGACCCAGCCTTCGAGCAGCGCCGGCGCGCCGGCCATCGCGGCAATGGCCTCTGCGGTCTGGTCCGCTGCCCTCAGCCGCACCTGGCCCTTGCCGTCATAGCCAAGCCTCCGGGTCTTGAGGATCGCAGGGCAGCCGAGGTCGGCGAGCGCCCTTTCGAGGTCGTCCCCGGTGTCGACCGGGGCGAAGGGCGCGGTGTTGAGCCCGAGGCCTTTCAGGAAGGTCTTTTCCTCCAGCCGGTCCTGGCTGATGGCAAGCGCCCGGCGGTTCGGGCGGATCGGTACCAGCGCCTCGATCCGGTCGAGCGACCGGGCGGGCACGTTCTCGAACTCGAAGGTCACGACGTCGACCGCGCGGGCGAAGGAGTCGAGCGCGGCCGTGTCATCGTAGGATGCCTGTGTCACCACCGCGGCGACATCGGCCGCGGGGGCGGCACCCGGTTCAAAGATGTGGCAGCGCAGCCCGAGCCGGGACGCGGCGACCGACAGCATCCGGCCGAGCTGTCCGCCGCCGAGGATCCCGATTGTGGCGCCGGCCGGCAGTGGCCTTGTCTCAGTCATCGCTCGGCACCTCGGGGATCGAGGCCGAAAGCGCGGCGCGCCAGGCGTCGAGCCGCGCGGCAAGGGCCGGGTCCTCGTTGGCGAGGATCGCAGCGGCCATCAGCCCGCCGTTTGCTGCGCCTGCCGCGCCGATTGCCATTGTGGCGACCGGAAACCCCTTGGGCATCTGGACGATGGAATAAAGCGAGTCGACGCCTGACAGGGCGCGGGTCTGCACCGGCACGCCGATCACCGGCACCCGCGTCTTCGAGGCCATCATGCCCGGCAGATGTGCGGCCCCCCCGGCGCCTGCGATGATTGCCTTCAGCCCGCGGGTGGCGGCGGTCCGGCCATAGTCCCACAGCCGGTCCGGGGTGCGATGCGCCGAGACGATGCGGGTCTCGAAGGGGATTTCCAGCGCTTCGAGGATCTCGGCGGCCTCGCGCATGGTGGCCCAGTCCGACTGGCTTCCCATGATGACGCCGACCTTGGGGTCTGACATGCGCGCTCCTCCTTGCTTTTTGGGGATTGACGGGCTCGGGCCGGTTGCCCGGGGCTTGCGGGGTGCGACCGGCGGTATCCCGATGCGGTCGGGGGCGGACCATAGCAGCCCGGCAGTCGGTGGCAATCGGCGGTCGCGGGTCAGGCGATGATATCGGGGGTGATCTGGTCCTCGATCTGCGCGATGCGGTCCTTCAGCGCCAGCTTCTGTTTTTTCAGCCGGCGCAGGGTGAAGGTGTCGGCGGTGCCCGTTGCCTCGAGCGCATGGATCGCATGGTCGAGATCGCGATGTTCGCGCGCCAGCACCTGATGCTGCACGCGCAAGACCTCCAGCAGATCCATTTCGGTCGGAGCGTTCATGCCTGCCTGATGTCGGTTTGGGTCGTCATTGTCCGGAACATACAGCCGGTGCTGCGCTGCGCAAAGGCTGAACCTTGCGCAGCGCCGCGGCAGGACCCATATTTTCATCGGGTGCCCGGGCTCGGGGCCCAGAATTGCATGGTCGCTTCGTGAAAGGACGTGCCGATGACCAAACTAGCCTTGGGCGCTCACCCCTTCCTGCTGGGGTTCGAGCAGCTGGAGCGCCTCGTGGAACGCACCGCGAAAACGGGGAACGACGGCTATCCACCCTACAACATCGAACAATCCGGCGATCGCAGCTATCGCATCACGCTGGCAGTGGCGGGCTTTGCCGAAACAGAGTTGTCGATCACGGTCGAGGACCGGCAACTGGTGATCCGCGGCCGCCAGTCCGAGGACGGCGATGGCAGGATCTTCCTGCACCGTGGCATCGCCGCGCGGCAGTTCCAGCGCAGTTTCGTGCTGGCCGACGGGGTCGAGGTGACCGGCGCGACAATGGAGAACGGGCTGCTGCACGTCGATCTGCGCAAGGCCGCCGCCGACACGGTCGTGCAGACGATTCGGATAAACCAGAGTTGAGGATGAGCAGATGAACAACGAACACGCCATTGGCGAAACCGCAGGCGAGGGCATCAATCCCATCGTCTATGTCCGTCCGGTCGATCGATCGGACCTTCCTGACGATATCCGGTCCCAGACCGAAGGGGTTGAGGATCTGTTCGCCGTGCACGATGCCGACGGGCAGCGCCTGGCGCTGGTCCGCGGCCGCAAGCTTGCCTTCCTGCTGGCGCGGCAGAACGACATGACCCCTGTCAACGTGCACTGAGCGGGTCCGGCGCAAAGCCGGGCTCGGCCCCCTTGTCTCGGACGAGAAACAGGGCCGGATGTTTGCCTTGTGATCCGGGACGGCAAGCGGCTTGGCGCTGAAACCGAGGCACAGGTCGCGGCCTCTGGCTTTTCCGGGGCGGTGGCCAGACGAAGGTCGGGCGAATGCGGGACGGTCGTCCGGTTCGGAGGGTGGCTTGGCGATGCGGCCGGCGTTCAGTGAAGGCCGCAAGAAAAACGCCCCGCCGAAGCGGCGGGGCGTCAGATCTGCTAACGCGCGATGTGCAGGCCGGGATCAGGCGCCGATCAGGCCCATGCTTTCCAGCTTCAACAGCACCTGCTGGGCGCAATAGTCCACATCGACGGATTCGGTCTCGAGCCGCAGTTCGGGGTTCTCGGGCACGTCATAGGGATCCGAGATGCCGGTGAACTCCTTGATCTTGCCTTCGCGGGCAAGCTTGTAGAGCCCCTTGCGGTCACGCCGTTCGCATTCCTCGATCGTGGTCGCGACGTGGACCTCGACGAAGGCGCCATAGGCCTCGACCATCTCGCGGACGGCACGGCGGGTCGCTGCATAGGGCGCGATCGGCGCACAGATCGCGATGCCGCCGTTCTTGGTGATCTCGGACGCGACATAGCCGATCCGCTTGATGTTGATGTCGCGGTGTTCCTTGCTGAAGCCAAGCTCGCTCGACAGATGCTTGCGCACCACATCGCCGTCGAGCAGCGTCACCGGACGGCCGCCCATTTCCATCAGCTTGACCATCAGCGCGTTGGCGACCGTCGACTTGCCCGAGCCCGAGAAGCCGGTGAAGAAGACGGTAAAGCCCTGATTGGCCCGCGGCGGCCGGGTCTTGCGCAGTTCGGCGACGACATCGGGGAACGAGAACCATTCGGGGATCTCGAGGCCCTCGGCCAGACGGCGGCGCAGTTCGGTGCCCGAGATATTGAGGACGGTCACGCCCTCTTCGATCTCGTCGGCGGGCTCGTACTGGGCGCGTTCCTGCACATAGACCATGTGTTTGAACGGCACCATCTCGATGCCCATCTCGGCCTCGTACTCCTTGAACATCTCCTGGGCGTCGTAGGGACCATAGAAGTCCTCGCCCTTGGAGTTGTTGCCGGGGCCGGCGTGGTCGCGCCCGACGATGAAATGGGTCACGCCATAGTTCTTGCGGATCAGCCCGTGCCACACCGCCTCGCGGGGGCCGGCCATGCGCATGGCAAGCGGCAGCAGGCTCATCGCCGTCGTCGCGGCCGGATACTTGTCCAGCACCGCCTCATAGCAGCGCACGCGGGTGAAGTGATCGACGTCGCCCGGCTTGGTCATGCCGACCACGGGGTGGATCAGCAGGTTGGCCTGCGCTTCCTTGGCGGCGCGGAAGGTCAGTTCCTGGTGGGCGCGGTGCAGCGGGTTGCGGGTCTGGAACGCCACGATCTTGCGCCAGCCCATCTTGCGGAAATAGGCGCGCAGCTCGTTCGGAGTGTCACGGCGGGCGCGGAAGTCATAGTGGATCGGCTGCTGGATGCCGGTCACCGGACCGCCCAGATAGACCGGGCCTGCGACGTTGTGCAGATAGTTGACCGCAGGGTGGGCAAGGTCGTCGGCGCCAAAGACCTTCTCGGCCTCTTTCGCCTTGTTCGGGGTCCAGCTGTCGGTCACCGACATGATGGCAAGGATCACGCCTTCCTGGTCGCGCAGCGCAATGTCCTGACCGGGTTCGAGGCTGTCGGCGAAGGCCTGGCTCACGTCCAGCGTGATCGGCATCGGCCACAGCGTGCCGTCGGCAAGGCGAAGGTTCTCGACGACGCCGTCATAGTCCTCTTCGCTCAGGAAGCCCTTCAACGGGCTGAAACCGCCGTTCATCAGCAACTCGAGGTCGCAGATCTGGCGCGGCGTCAGGTCCCAGCTCGGCAGATCTCCAGCTTCGATCTTCAGCTTCTGGGCACTGTCGTACGAGACAAAGAGCTCCTGAATAGGAGCAAGGTTGGATTTCTGCATCTGGACTCTCGATGTTCTTGCTTCATTCAAACACGCCGGCCTCCCCACCCGGACCGCGCAGTGCGGCTTTAGCCGGTGTGGTCCGATATGTGCAAGCGCTGACAGTGTCCGGGTCGGAGGTGAGGTGAAAAGGCCGCGTTGAGTTAAGGATTTAGCAGGCCGATAGGCTGATTTTCGCGTGTTTCGACCGTTCCTGAGGCAACGGAATGATGAGCGAGGCCGCAAAGTGATTGCCGCAAGGGGAACCGGAAGCGGCACCGTGGCCCGGAATGTTGCTGCAATGCAGCACGAAAGGGTCCCGGCTGCGGATGTCTCCGTCCGGTCGATCGGATCGCCGTTGCGCAGCAGGTTCGCGGCGCCAGAATCGAGGTCCCGGCGAAACAGGGTCAGACCCGCCATCGGCAGGTCGGTGCGGGAGGCAAAAAGGATGACGTCGACCGCAAGCGCGCGGCCCCTGTCACGGATCTGTCCCGTCGCCCCGGGTTCGCCTTTGCCGCGAAACTCCGTCCGGTCGACGGTCTGGTCCGTCGTGCCCGCGAAGTGTTTCGTCGCCGCGATGAAGCGCAAGCAGGGCCCTGCGCTTCACTTGCACGCTGCGGGACCGTATCGCGCGCCGGGCCGCCACCCCGCGCGCGGGGTGCGACCTCCGATTCCTCGGGTCAGTCCGCCCGGTTCACGCGCTTTGCGATATCGGGACAGCCTCGTCTTCGTGTTCGGCCAGGAATCGCTCGGCTTCGAGCGCCGCCATGCAGCCCATGCCGGCACTGGTTACCGCCTGCCGATAGACGTGGTCGGTCAGGTCGCCGGCGGCGAAGACACCGGGGATCGAGGTTGCAGCCGAGCCTGGAGTGGTCACCACATAGCCGCCGTGATGGGTTTCGAGCTGGTCCTTGACAAGTTCCGACGCCGGCGCGTGGCCGATCGCGACGAAAAAGCCGTCGCAGGGCACGACAGCCTCGGTGCCGGTCGTCACGTGCTTCACCCGAACGCCGGTCACGCCGAGCGGCGCTTCGGTGCCAAGGATCTCTTCGACCGTGTGGTTCCACAGAACCTCGATCTTGGGGTTCTTGAACAGCCGGTCCTGCAGGATCTTCTCGGACCGCAGCGAATCGCGGCGGTGCACCAGCGTCACCTTGTTGGCGAAGTTGGTCAGGAACAGCGCTTCCTCGACCGCGGTGTTGCCGCCGCCGATCACCACAACCTCGCGGCCGCGATAGAAGAAACCGTCGCATGTGGCACAGGCCGAGACGCCGAAGCCCTTGAATTTTTCCTCGGACGGCAGGCCGAGCCAGCGCGCCTGCGCCCCGGTCGCAAGGATCAGCGCATCGGCGGTATAGGTCGTGCCGCTGTCGCCTTTCGCGGTGAAGGGGCGTTTCGACAGGTCTATCGATGTGATGAGGTCCGAGACGATCTCGGTGCCGACCGAACGGGCGTGGGCTTCCATGCGCGCCATCAGGTCGGGTCCCTGCACCTCGATGTCGCCGGGCCAGTTCTCGACCTCGGTGGTGATGGTCAGTTGTCCGCCGGGCTGCATCCCCTGGATCAGCACCGGGTTCAGCATCGCCCGGCTGGCATAGACCGCCGCGGTATACCCGGCGGGGCCGGATCCGATGATCAGGACTTTGGAGTGTTGCGAACTGGACATGGCAGAACTTTCGACGGCAGGGATCGTTGTTTGTGACCCCGTCCGATATAGGTGGGCGGCCGCAAAACGGAAACCCCTTGCAGAGCCAGGGCCGACCCGGACGCTATGCCGGGGTGGTGGAAGCGAAAGTTGCGCGAATTGGAAATAAAGTTGCGCACGGCGGGGTATCTGACTAAGGTTTGCGAAAAATCAGGAGGCTGCAAATGGCCGGGGCAAAGCTTGATCCCATAGACCGTCACATTCTTGCCGAACTTCAGGCGGACGGGCGAATGACCAATGTCGAGCTCGCGCGCCGCGTCGGGATCTCGGCGCCGCCCTGTCTGCGCAGGGTGCGGACGCTTGAGGAATCGGGCTTCATTCGCGGCTATCATGCCGATGTGAACCCCCGCGAGCTGGGTTTCGAGGTTCAGGTCTTTGCCATGGTCGGGCTTTCCAGCCAGGCGGAGGCCGATCTGTCGGCCTTCGAGCAGAAATGCCGGGAGTGGCCGCTGGTCCGCGAATGCCACATGCTGAACGGCGAGATCGACTTCATCCTGAAATGCGTCGCCCCCGATCTGTCGACCTTCCAGACCTTCCTGACCGAAGAACTGACCGCCGCGCCCAAGGTCGCAAGCGTCAAGACCTCGCTGGTGATCCGCGGCGCCAAGAACGAACCCGCCGTGCCCTTCGAGGTGCTCGAGGAACGGTTGAGCCGGTCGGCGTAAGAGGGCGCGCCCTTTGAACCGGGACCGGTCTTAGGCAGGTTTCGTTTGAACGGGGCGATGGATGCGCCGATTTGCGCCCCCGCCTGTCTCAACTCCCTCGCACATACCGGAACGCTGCCGAGGCGCCCCAGCCTGCGGCAATGGCGATGGCGAGCGACAGCACGCCATAGGCCAGCGCCTGTTCCTGGGCGAGGCTGTAGATCCAGCGTTCCATCCCGACCTTCTGGACCCCGAGGACATCGTCGAACTCGGCCACCACCTGCTTGTTGTGGGTCAGCAGGATCCGGGCGTGATAATTCCCCTCGACCAGGTTCGACGGCAGGTCGATATCGGTGCGAAACAGCGTCCCTTCCTGCAGGCTGACCCCGCCTTCGTGGATCTGGTAAAGCCCCTCGTTCTCGCGGATCCGGATCAGCGCCTCGGTAAAGGCGGGGGCATCCTTGACCGCGGCCGTCAGCCCGACGGCCCGGATCGCCCGCGGGATCGAGACCGAATGGCGCAGGTCCTCGGTCTCGGACAGGATCTGGTCCAGGGGCGCTGTGGTCGCGATCTTGTAGAGCGTGGGGGCCGATCCGATGGTGACGGCGGCATCGTTGATCCAGATCCCCGCGATCCGGTCCTTGCGCCGCACCGTCACCGGCTCGAGCGGACCCGAGACGGTGACGATCACGTCATAGGGCACACCCACCCCCGCGGGCCCCGGCCGGATCGCGCCGAAGACCAGGATCTGCAGGCCGGAATAGCGCGCGGTGATCGACACCCGGCTCTGGCTCAGATCGGCGATCACGTCCTGCGCCGCGGCCGGTGCGGCAAGGAACAGCGCGAGCAGCAGGGCGGACAGGCGCCTCATTCCGGGCCCCCCGCTGTGGTGATCGAATAAACCTCGCGGGGCTCGATCAGCAGATCGGCGGCAAGCTTGACGCAGACCAGCAGCACCAGCGTCGCGAGCAGGACGCGCAATTGCTCGGCCTTCAGCCGGGCGCCGATCTGGGTTCCGAACTGTGCGCCGACCACGCCACCGACCAGCAACAGCACCGCCAGCACCATGTCGACGGTGTGGTTGGTGACCGCGTGCAGCAGGGTGGCGAAGCCGGCGACGAGGATGATCTGGAACAGCGAGGTTCCGATGACGACCTTGGTCGGCATGCCGAGGATATAGATCATGGCCGGCACCATGATGAAGCCGCCGCCAACCCCCATGATCGCGGCCAGCACGCCGACAGCCATGCCGACCATGATCGGCGGGATCACCGAAATGTACAGCCCCGAGGTCCGGAACCGCATCTTCAGCGGCCATGTATGAACCCAGTTGCGTTGCCGCCGCTGCGGCCTTGGGGCGTCGGACTGCTTGCGCGACCGGCGCAGCGCCACCACCGATTCGATGAACATCAGCGATCCGACGGCGCCGAGGAAGACGACATAGCTGAGCGTGATCAGTAGATCGACCTGACCGAGCGACTTCAGATAGTTGAACAGGACCATGCCGAGGGCCGAGCCGATCAGCCCGCCGACCTGCAGCACCACCCCCATGCGGATGTCGACAGCCTTGCGCCGCCAATGGGTCAGCACCGCCGAGAACGACGAGGCGACAATCTGGTTCGCGCCGGTCGCCACGGCCACCACCGGCGGCACGCCGATGAAGAACAGCAGTGGCGTGATCAGAAACCCGCCGCCGACCCCGAACATGCCCGACAGCACGCCAACCAACCCGCCGAGTCCCAGCAGCAGATAGGCGTTCACAGAGATTTCGGCGATCGGAAGATAGATCTGCATGGGTCACTTTGACGCCCGGCAAGGCAGATGGCCCGGCCGGACGATCAGCGCTCCTTCACATAGGGTTGGCCGCCCGCCCGCGGCGGGATCGCCTTGCCGACGAATCCGGCAAGAATGACGACGGTCAGGATGTAGGGCATGCTGTCGAGCAGTTGCACCGGCATTCGGAACGGAAAGATCGCCTCGACCACATCGGTGCGCAGCGCCAGCGCCTGCAGCAGGCCGAACAGCCAGCACGCGCCTAGCGCATGCCACGGCCGCCATTTGGCAAAGATCAGCGCAGCGAGCGCGATATAGCCGCGTCCCGCCGTCATCTCCTTGACAAAACCGGCCTGCAGCCCGGTGGCGAGATAGGCCCCCGCGATGCCGCAAAGCACGCCTGCGATGCCGACAGCGGCATAGCGCAGCCCGACGACCGAGACGCCCGCGGTATCGACCGCGGCCGGGTTTTCGCCCACCGCCCGCAGCCGCAGCCCGAACCGGGTGCGAAACAGCAGCCACCAGGTTGCCGGCACCGCCAGCAGCGCAACATAGACAAGAACCGAATGGCCCGACAGCAGGTCCGAATAGATCGGACCAACGATCGGCACCCCCGCCACCGAACCGGCGAAGGGCAGGTCGATCGGTTCGAACCGCGCGCCGCCGATCAGCGAGGGCGTGCGCCCGCCCTGTTTGAACCAGCTTTGCGCGATCAGCACGGTCATGCCCGAGGCGAGGAAGTTCAGCGCCACGCCCGAGATCAGCTGATTGCCGCGGAAGGTGATCGAGGCGAGCCCATGGATCCCGGCGAAGACCAGCGAGGCCGCGATCCCCGCAAGCAGCCCGATCCAGACCGATCCCGTGGTATAGGCGACCGCGGCCGAAAAGAACGCCGCGACCAGCATCTTGGCCTCGAGCCCGATGTCGAAGATCCCCGAGCGTTCCGAGAACAGCCCGGCAAGGCAGGCCAGCAGCAAGGGCGTCGACAGCCGGAGCGTCGAGTCGAGGACCTGGATGACGGTGTCGAATCCCATCGCCCTAACCCTCCGTCCGGCGCCGGCGCAGGGCCAGGAAGACCCGCTCGATCGGCATCCGCACCATGTTGTCGAGCGCGCCGGTGAACAGGATCACCAGCCCCTGGATCACCACGATCAGATCGCGCGGGATCGAGGTCCAGAGCGCCAGTTCGGCGCCGCCCTGATAGAGAAACCCGAAGAGGATTGCCGCAATGAGCACGCCCAAGGGATGCGACCGGCCCATCAACGCCACAGCGATACCGATGAAGCCTGCGCCCTCGACCGAGTTCATGACCAGCCGTTCGGCCTCGCCCATCACGTTGTTGATCGCCATCAGGCCCGCCAGCGCACCCGAGATCAGCATGGCCCCCATGATGATCTTGAAGGGCGAGATCCCGGCATAGACGGCGCCCGACTCGGACCGCCCGAAGGCGCGGATCTCGAACCCGAAGCGGGTGCGCCACAGCAGCAGCCAGACCGCGACGCAGGCGACAAGCGCGATCAGGAAGCTGACATTGGCGGGGGCCGATTTGGAAAAGTTGATGCCGATCGGCGCCAGAAGCTCGTGCAGCGTCGGAAGATGGGTGGCGGGCGGAAAGTTGGCGGTGGCCGGATCCATCGACCCTTCGGGGCGCATCACGTTGACCAGAACATAGTTCAGCAGCGCCGCGCCGATGAAGTTGAACATGATCGTGGTGATCACGATATGGCTGCCGCGCCGGGCCTGCAGCCAGGCCGGGATCGCCGCCCAGGCCGCGCCGAACAGCGCGCCGCCGATCATTGCCGCGGGCAGCGCCAGCGCCCAGTGCGGCCACGGCACGGCCAGGCAGACGATCGCGACGCCAAGGCCACCCAGGGTCGCCTGCCCCTCGCCGCCGATATTGAACATGCTGGCGTGATAGGCGACCGCGACCGCCAGACCGGTGAAGATGAAGTTGGTGGCGTAGTACAGCGTATAGCCCCAGCCATAGCTCGACCCTAGCGCGCCCTGCACCATCATCTTCAAGGCCGCGACCGGATCCTCGCCGATCAACAGGATCACCAGCGCAGAGATCGCCATGGCGAGCAACAGCGAGATCACCGGCACCAGGATCACGTCAGCCCATTTCGGCATTACATCCATCAGGTGGCCCCCTTGCCGTCGCTCACACCGGCCATCAGCAGGCCCAACTCGGCCTCGGTGGTTTCGTTGGGCAATCTTTCGCCCATGATGCGGCCGTCGAACATGACCGCGATCCGGTCGGACAGCCCGAGGATCTCGTCAAGTTCGACCGACACCAGCAGGATCGCCTTGCCGGCATCGCGCAGCTCGACGATGCGCTGGTGGATGAACTCGATGGCGCCGATGTCGACGCCGCGGGTCGGCTGGCCGACCAGCAACAGGTCGGGATTGCGTTCGATCTCGCGCGCCAGAACGATCTTTTGCTGGTTGCCGCCCGAGAAGTTCTTGGCCGCGAGCGCCGGATTGGGCGGGCGGACATCGAAGCGTTTCATCTTGCCCTCGGTGTCGCGACGCAGCCCGGCATTGTCCATCAGCCAGCCGGAGGCATAGGCCGGGTCGTTCTGATAGCCGAAGGCCACGTTTTCCCAGGCGGCGAAGTCCATGATCAGCCCCTCGCGCTGGCGGTCCTCGGGGACATGGGCGATGCCGCGGGCGCGTCGGTTGCGGCCGTTGCAGGCCCGCCCGGTCAGTTCCAGCGCGGTGCCGTTCAGCTCGACCCGGCCGGTGGCCGGGATCATGCCGCCGAGAACCTCCAGCAACTCGGACTGGCCGTTGCCGGCGACACCGGCGATGCCGAGGATCTCGCCTGCACGGACCTCGAAACTGATGCCCCGCAGGCGCTCGACCTTGTCCTCGTCCACCACCCGCAGGTCCGCGACCTTCAGGATCGTCTTGCCGGGCGTCGCGGGGGCCTTGTCGACGCGCAGCAGCACCTTGCGGCCGACCATCAGTTCGGCCAGTTGCTCGGGGTTGGTCTCTGACGTCGTCAGCGTCGCCCCCATCTCGCCGCGCCGCATGACCGAGACGGTGTCGGTCACCTCCATGATCTCGCGCAGCTTGTGGGTGATCAGGACGATGGTCTTGCCCTCGTCGCGCAGCCCGCGAAGGATGCGGAACAGGTGGTCGGCCTCTGCCGGCGTCAGCACGCCCGTGGGCTCGTCAAGGATCAGGATGTCGGCGCGGCGGTACAGCGCCTTCAGGATCTCGACCCGCTGCTGCATCCCGACCCCGATCTCTTCGATCAGTGCGTCGGGATCGACGTTCATCTCGTATTCCTGCGCCAGCTGGGTCAGCAGCTTTCGCGCCTTGGCCAGCGACGGTTTCAGCAGCCTGCCTTCCTCCGCGCCAAGCACGACGTTTTCCAGCACGCTGAAGTTCTCGACCAGCTTGAAATGCTGGAACACCATGCCGATGCCGGCGGCGATGGCGGCCTGGCTGTCGGGAATCTCGGTCGGATGGCCGTTGATCAGGATCTCGCCTGCGTCCGCCTTGTAAAAACCATAGAGGATCGACATCAGCGTCGATTTTCCGGCGCCGTTCTCGCCGATGATGCCGTGGATCGTGCCCTTGGCGACCTTCAGCGAGATGTCCCTGTTGGCCTGCACCGGCCCGAACGCCTTCGATATGCCGCGCAACTCGATCGCGGGAGCGGGGCCCTGCGCCACGGCTGCGGCGCCCGAAGTCTCGGCAAGGTCTGTCATCAGGCGATCGGTGTCCCGCTGTGAGCAGGGGCCGCGTCGCGCCGGGCGACACGGCACCTTTGGGTCATTTCCGGCCAGTCGGCATCAGAAGTTGATGACCGGGCAGGTATTGTCGGACATGTAGTCGTGCACCGTCAGCTCGCCGCTTGCGATCTTCGCGGCCGCCGCATCGACCGAGGCCTTCCATTCCGGCTTGATCAGGGAGTCGTTGTATTCATCCAGCGCATAGGCCACGCCACCGTTCGACAGCCCCATGACCATCATGCCGCTGTCCATGCCGGGGCCGTCCTTGAACGCCTTCTCGACGGCGTTGTCGACCCGCTTGACCATCGAGGTCAGCACCTTGCCCGGGTGCATGTGGTTCTGGTTGCTGTCGACGCCGATCGAAAGGATGTTGGCATCTGCGGCCGCCTGCAGCACACCCACGCCGGTGCCGCCCGCCGCGGCATAGATCACGTCCGCGCCCTGCGAGATCTGGGCCTGCGTCAGTTCCGAGCCCTTGACCGGGTCGTTCCAGGCCGCGGGGGTGGTCCCGGTCATGTTGACGATCACATTGGCGTCGGGATTGACCGCCATAACGCCCTGCGCATAGCCGCAGGCAAACTTGCGGATCAGCGGGATGTCCATGCCGCCGATGAAGCCGACCGTTCCGGTCTTCGAGGCTTCGGCTGCCATCATGCCGACCAGGTAGCTGCCTTCCTGTTCGGAAAACACCACCGACCGGACGTTCGGCAGATCGACCACGGCGTCGATGATGACAAAGTCGGTGTCGGGATAATCCGGCGCGACCTGTTCCAGAACGTTGCCAAAGGCAAAGCCCGTCATCACGATCGGGTTCGATCCGCTTTCGGCCAGCCGTCGCAGGGCCTGTTCGCGCTGCGCCTCGGACTGCATCTCGATCTCGCGGAACTTGCCGCCGGTCTCTTCGGCCCACCGCTGTGCGCCGGTAAAGGCGGATTCGTTGAATGACTTGTCGAACTTGCCTCCCAGATCGAAGATGATCGCAGGATCGGCCATGACGGCGCCGGCGGTCAGGGCGAGGCCCGCCGCTGCGCCGAGAATGCTCCGCATGAGGGTCATGAAGTTTCTCCCGGTTGGTCTTGTTGGGCGATGGGCCGGAATGGCCCGAACCGCGGCAGAAGGATCTCTTTGTGGGATCGCGCTCGAATAAGGCCGCAGCCCGATGAGGGGGTCAACTGGTTTCTGCCCGGCCGTGCCGCCGGTCGGGGTCAGTCGGCGGCCGAAAGGCGCAACGCCTTGGAATATATCGCGGCATCGACATAGCGCCCGCCCGCTGTGCGGTAGTAACCCTTGCGCAGGCCGTCCTGGGAATAGCCCGCGGATCGGTAAAGGCCGATCGCGGCAGGGTTGTCGATGGCGACCTCCAGAAAGCCCCGGACGGCCCCGCGCGCGGTCGCTGTGTCCTCGAACCGGCCGAGCAGGGCGCGACCGAGGCCGCTGCGCCGGGACTGCGGCAAGACCGCGATGGTCAGAAGCTCGGCCTCGTCCAGAACCACGCGGCCAAGCGCAAAGCCCGCCGGTTCCGCGCAGAGAAAACAGCCCGGCGTTTCCAGAAGCCCCGCGATCTCGGTCTCGGTCCAGGGGCGCGGGGTCTCGAACGCGGCGGCATGGATCCCGGCCAGCGCCGCGGGGGTCATGGCAGGATCACCGGGGGCGGGTCGGCGGGAGGGGCCGCATCTGCCGGACGCAGGTACAGCGGGGCCGGCCGCGGCTGCGGCGTGCCGAACCGCCGGGCTGCGACCCTGGCGATCGCCTCGGCAAAGGGAAATTGCGGGTCGCGTACCTGGCCGCCCGTCTGCCCGGCCAGCACCGCCGCATCGGCGCCGATGACGTCGAGCCCGCTGTCGCGGAACGGCTCTGGCAGGTTGTCGGGCGAAACGGGGTCGGGGAACGGCCCGTCGGGACCTGCCAGCCAGATCTGGCCGCGCGGGGCAGCGACCGAGGTCAGGACAGGGTCGGGGCTTCCTTCGGCGAAGGCGTCGAAGCTGGTGACGCCAATCGCAGGGATCGACCGCGCCAGCGCCAGCCCGCGGGCGGCGGCGACCGAAATCCGGATGCCGGTGAAATTGCCGGGTCCGATGCCGACGGCAATGGCATCGAGTGCCGCCACCGGCGTTCCCGTCTCGGCGAGCATCTCCTGCAGCAACGGCATCAGCCGTTCGGCCTGACCGCGGCCCATCGCCTCGAGCCTCGAGGCAAGAACCCGGTCGCCCGAAAGCAAGGCGGCCGCGCAATGCGCGGCCGACGTATCGAAAGCAAGCAGAACGGGGTCAGAGATCAACCGGACGAACCTCGGTCACCTCGGGGATATAGTGCCGAAGCAGGTTCTCGATCCCCATCTTCAGGGTCAGGGTCGAGGACGGGCAGCCAGCGCAGGCCCCCTGCATGTGCAGATAGACCACGCCGCGGTCAAAGCCGTGGAACGTGATGTCGCCGCCATCCTGGGCCACCGCCGGCCGCACCCTTGTGTCGAGCAAGGTCTTGATCTGATCGACGATTTCGCCATCCTCGCCCGAATGGGCGGCATGACCGCCAGCCGAACTGGCGGTATCGCTTCCCATCACCGGCTGGCCGGACTGGAAATGTTCCATGATCGCGCCAAGGATCGCGGGCTTCACATGCTCCCACTCGATCGATTCGGCCTTGGTCACGGTGACGAAGTCGTTGCCGAAGAACACTCCGGTCACGCCGTCGACGGCGAACACGCGTTCGGCCAACGGCGAGCCGGAGGCTGCGTCGGCGCTGGAAAAATCGGCGGTGCCGGCCTCGAGCACAGTCTGCCCGGGCAGGAACTTCAGCGTCGCCGGGTTCGGCGTGGATTCCGTCTGAATGAACATCCCAGATACCTCTTTGGAGGGGTCACCTCTATATGCGCTTCCGGGTGGGGTAAGTCAATCGGTTAGAATGGTTCTAAATGCTGGTCCGGCGGGCGCTTCAGGTGATGGCCTCAAGCTGTTCTTTGGACAGGCTGCCCGGAACCACGGTGATCGGAATTGGCAGCGTTCCGGCGGTCTTCGACAATTGCGATACCAGCGGTCCGGGTCCGGACTTGCCGGTTCCGGCGCCGAGCACGAGGATGCCGATCTCCTTGTCGTCGCGGATCTGGGTCATCAACTCAGGCACGGGTTCGCCCTCGCGGATCACCAGATGCGGGTCGACCCCTTGGCGATCACGCATCCACTTGGCGAAAACCTGGAAATGGGCTTCGATTCGCTCTCGCGCCTCGGCGCGCATGATGTCGGACACCCCGATCCAGTGCTGGAATTCGTCCGGCGGTATGATCGCAAGGATCTCGACCCCACCGCCGGTCTTGGCGGCGCGCATTGCGGCGTACCGCATCGCGTTCAGGCATTCGCGTGAGTCGTCGAGGACTACCAGGAACTTGCGCATTTGCGAACCTCCACACTGCTTTCTGGCATGTCCACGGGGGTATGTGCAATCGGCGGTGTGTCGGACGGGGCGCGCGTTTGGCGACAGGCCGTCCGTGGGCCGCCGCCCGCCACCGGCCGGGGGGCAGTCGGGGCGGACGACGTTCGACTGGAGTGAGCCGCTGGGCTCTGCACGTATCTTCCTTGCGACCGTTCGGCTGGGCCGTCACAGACGCCGCGCGATTGGGGGAATCGAAACCGCGGACGCCGGAGGAAGTGCACGCGGCGAAGTGTGGAGGCGATTCGCGACAGCTTCGTGTCGGATCGGTATCATCTGTGTGAAATCACGCGGCCGCGACCGGCACCGGAGGTCCGACTGCGGCGCGCGTCTGACGGATCTGGTGGCGCGACGGTCTGCCGGCGGCATTGCCGCCGCCGGACGAGCGTTTCCGGTGCCGCGATCAGGACCTGACGAGGCCCACGATCCGATAGGTCTCGCGCAGAATCGGTTCGGCGACGGCACGGGCCTGTTCGGCACCATGGGCAAGAATGCGGTCGATCTCGGCCGGGTCGGCCATCAGCCGGGCCATCTCGGTCGAGATTGGCGCAAGCTTCTCGACCGCCAGATCGGCGAGCGCGGGCTTGAACCGGCCCCAGCCGGCACCCGCGTATTCGGCGATCACCTGCGCATCGCTCAGCCCCGACAGACCGGCGTAGATATCGACGAGGTTGCGGGCCTCGGGCCGGCCCTGCAGCCCCTCGACCGTTTCCGGCAGCGGCGCGGGATCGGTCCGGGCCTTTTTCAGCTTCTTCGCGATGGTGTCGGCATCGTCGGTCATGTTGATGCGTTCCATGTCGCTTTCGCCCGACTTCGACATCTTCTTGGTGCCGTCGCGCAGGTTCATCACCCGCGTCGCAGGGCCTTCGATCACCGGTTCGGTTTCGGGGAAGAAATCGACCTTGTAGTCGTGGTTGAACTTCTGCGCGACATCGCGGGTCAGCTCGACATGCTGCTTCTGGTCCTCGCCGACCGGGACGTGGGTCGCATGATAGAGCAGGATGTCGGCGGCCATCAGCGCGGGATAGGCATAAAGCCCAAGGCTGACCGCCTCGGCATTGGCACCGGCCTTGTCCTTGAACTGTGTCATCCGGTTCATCCAGCCGACCCGCGCGACGCAACTGAGGATCCAGCCCAGTTCGGCATGGGCCGAAACCTGGCTCTGGTTGAACAGGATCGACCGGTTCGGATCGACACCCGAGGCGATGAAGCCTGCCGCAACCTCGCGGGTCGCGGCGTGCAGCGTGGCGGGATCCTGCCACACGGTAATCGCGTGCAGATCGACGACAGAATAGATCGTCTGGTGGGTTCCCGCCTCTTGCCAGTCCACAAAGCGTTTGATCGCACCGAGGTAATTGCCCAGCGTCAGCCCGCCCGAGGGTTTGATCCCCGAGAAGACGCGAGGCGTGAACGTGGCAGTGGTGTCGGACATTTCAGACGCTCCGGGTGGTCAAAACCGATAGGCTCGCTTACCCATGGCGGCAAATGGCGTCAACCGGAGGTGGGAATGAAGGCCGAACAACACGACAGCCCCTTCAACGCGCTGCCGCCCGTTGTGGTGGCGCTGGTCGCAGTCATCATGGGGATCGAGATCGCCTTTCAACTGGCGCATGCCGGGTTCATCGGCGGCACCCGGGGTGGCGACGACTGGCGCGTCGCCGCGATCCAGCAATATTCCTTTTCGGGCGAGATCCTGAACTGGATGATCGAGACCGGGCGCTGGACGCTGCAGAACGTGGCGCGCAGCGTCACTTATCTGTTCGTGCACTACAATATGACCCACGCGGTCTTCGTCAGCGTCTTCGTCCTGGCGCTTGGCAAGATGGTGGGCGAGACCTTTTCACAAGGTGCTGTGGTGGCGGTGTTCTTCGGATCGGGGATCGTGGGGTCGCTAGCCTATGGGCTTGCCATGAACGACCCGCACCCGCTGGTGGGCGGCTATCCCGGTGCCTACGGGCTGATCGGCGCTTTCACCTATATCCTCTGGGTCGGCTATGCCAAGGCGGGCGAGAACCGATACCGCGCGTTCCGGCTGATCGCGATGTTGATGGGGATCCAGTTGCTGTTCGGGCTGGTGTTCGGCGCAAACCGCGACTGGGTGGCGGAACTTGCGGGCTTTGCCACCGGCTTTTTGCTGTCGGGCGTGCTGCGGCCCGGCGGCTGGGCCGAGATCCTGCGCAACCTGCGCGAACGCTAGACGTGGGGTCGCCGCCGGGCAGGGCCCGGGCGGCGGCGGCGCCGCCGCTGGCGCGGCGCGGCGGCCTGACTGCGTATCAGCCGCCGCGTTTGACCGACCGGCGGATCTCGGAGAAACTGGCGGCACCGACGGCCTGGGCCGCAGCGAAATAGCTGACGATCCCGACGCCGATCAGCAGCAGCAGTGCCGGATACCGCAGTCCGGGGCTGTAGAGCGCGTCCCCCAGCAGTGCCTCGGTACCAAGCAGGCAGCCGGCCATGATCAGGCAGGCGAGCATGATCCGCCCCACACGCCGCTTCAGCCGCGCGTCGACCCGCACCTCTTCACCCATCCCGCGCGACCCGCGCCAGAGCTGCACCAGCATCGCCCATCCGGCCAGTGTGGTGGCCCAGGCGGCGGCGACATAGCCGATCAGGAGGGCACCGCCAAAGGCGATGACGGCATTCACCACCATGGCGACAAGGGCATAGTAGAATGGGCTCCGCGTGTCGTGGCGGGCAAAGAACAGCGGTTGCAGCACCTTTTGCAGCACGAAGGCCGGCAGACCCGCGCCATAGATTGCGGTAACGACGGCGGTGGATGCGGCGGCCTTCGGGCCGAAGGCGCCGTGCTGGAACAGCACCGAGACGATCGGATGCGCGATCACGACCAAGGCGACGGCGGCGGGCATTGTCAGCAGCAGCGCGAATTCGGTCGCCCGGTTGAAGGCATTGCGCCCGCCGGTTGCGTCGCCTGCGGCAAGCCTGCGCGACAGGTCGGGCAGCAGAACGACCCCGATCGCGATCGCGACGACCCCGAGCGGAAGCTGATAGAGCCGGTCGGCGAGGTTCAGATACTGGATCGCGCCGTCGAAATAGCTTGCCACCTGGCGGCCGACCACCAGGTTGATCTGTACCACCCCGCCGGCAAGCATCGCCGGCCCGGCAATCCGCGCCAGCCGCTTAATGTCCGGGGTGATCCTCGGCCGCGAGAACGTCAGCCGGAAACCTGCGCGAGAGGCCGCGACCCAGACCATGGCCATCTGCGCGATCCCCGCGACCGGCACCGACCAGATCAGGAAGGCACCGAAATCGTCGGTTCCCATGCTTTCGGCAAGGATGGTCGAGCCGAGCAGCACGCCGTTCAGAAGCGTCGGCGCCGCCGCCGCCGCAACGAAGCGGCCGCCCGCGTTCAGAACCCCCGACAGCAGCGCGGTGAGCGAGATGAAAAAGATATAGGGAAACGCAATGCGGCCATAGGAGACGGCAAGCGGGAACCTCTCGTCGCCGACAAAGCCCGAGGCCATGGCCAGCACCAGCCAAGGCATGATGAGATGGGCAATGAAGCTGAATACCACCAGCACCGAGGCCAGCCCCGAGAAGGCGTCCTGGGCAAAGGTCTTCGCGTCGCCGCCTGCCTCGAGCTTTTTGGCAAACATCGGCACGAAGGCCATGTTGAAGGCGCCTTCGGCAAAGAAGCGGCGAAACATGTTGGGCAGGCTGAAGGCGACGACAAAGGCCTCGGCCACCGGGCCGTCGCCAAGTTTGGCGGCAATCACGATGTCACGGGCAAAGCCCAGCACGCGCGACAACAGGGTCCAGACGCCGACCGTCAGGAACCCCGACATCAAGCCGATGGGTTTCATGCGTTGCGGGCCCTCTCGACGCCGGCATCGATGGCGTTGACAAGTTTGCGTTCCAGCGTCCGCTGCTTGCCCTCGGAGAAGATCTTCAGACCGAACATGTCCTTGACATAGAAGGTGTCGACAACCTGGGCGCCATAGGTCGCGATCATCGCCGAGGCGATGTAGATATTGGCAGAGGCCAGGGTGCGGGTCAGGTCATACAGCAGCCCCGGCCGGTCGCGGGTGTCGACCTCGATCAGGGTATAGATCTCGGACGCCTCGTTGTCGAAATGGATCGACGTCGGCACGCTGAAGCCGCTTTCGCGGCGTTTCTGCTTGTCGCGGTGTTGCAGCGCCTCGCGCGGGATCACCTCGCCCATCAGCGTCTTGTGGATCATCTGGCTCAGCCGCGGAAGCCGGTCGAGTTCATAGGGCGCGGCCTCGGAATCCTGGACCCAGAACACCGCCGTCGCATAGCCGTCCTTGGTGGTATAGGTCCGCGCATCGACGACGTTGGCGCCGACCAGCGCCAGCGCGCCCGCGAGCCGCGAGAAGATGCCCGGATGATCGGCCAGCGCAAAGCAGGCCCGGGTCGCGTCGTGGCCCGGGTCCGGGGTCAGGTCGATGCGGATCTCGTCGTCGGGAAGATCCTTCAGGAGGCGAGCGAAGACCACCTGGGCATCGGTGTGCAGCCCCTGCCAATAAGGGTCATAGTGGCGCTCGATCTCGGCCTCGATCCGTTCGGGCGGCCAATCCCCCAGGGCCGTGCGCAGCGACTGCAGGGCATCCTCGCGGAGGTTCTCGCGGTTCAGCTCCTCGAGTCCGTTTTCCAGCGCCGAAGCGGTCTGGCGGTAGAGCGAACGCAGCAGCTGCGCCTTCCAGTTGTTCCAGATGTGGGGACCGACACCGCGGATGTCGCAGACCGTCAGTACCGTCAGCAGGTCGAGCCTTGCGCGGCTTTTGACGGCCTTGGCAAAGTCGCGCACGGTGCGCGGGTCCGAGATGTCGCGCTTCTGGGCCATATCGGACATGACAAGATGGTTGCGCACCAGCCATTCCACGGTCTCGACCTCGTCCTTGTCGAGCCCGAGGCGCTGACAGACCGGCCGGGCGATGCGTGCGCCGAGGATCGAATGATCCTCCTGCCGGCCCTTGCCGATGTCGTGCAGGAACACGGCAAGGTAGAGCACGCGGCGGTTCACCCCGCGTTCGAGGATGCGCGAGGCGATGGGCAGTTCCTCGACCAGTTCGCCATGCTCGATCTCGGCCAGGATGCGGATGCACTGGATGATGTGCTCGTCGACCGTATAGGCGTGATAGAAATTGAACTGCATCATCGCCACGACCGGTTCGAATTCGGGGATGAAGGTTCCCAGCACGCCAAGTTCGTTCATCCGGCGCAGTGAGCGTTCGGGATTGCCGTGGTCCAGCATCAGCCCGAGGAAGATCCTCGCCGCCTCGGGGCTCTGGCGGGTGGCGGCATCGATCCGGTCGAGGTTGGCCGAGATCAGCCGCATTGCGTCGGGATGGATCAGCGTGTCGGTGCGCAGCGCCTCGTCGAACAGCCTCAGGATGTTCAGCGGGTCGGCGAGGAACGCCTTGTCGTCTTCGATGCCAAGCCGGCTGCCCTTCAGAACGAAGCCATCGCTCAGCTTCTTGCGCCGGTTGCGCAGCCAGCTTGCCAGCACCGGCTTGCGCTTGACATGGGCATCCTCGAGCTTGGTGAGGAAGATCCGCGTCAGCTCTCCGACCTGGGTTGCATGGCGGAAATAGTCCTGCATGAAATGCTCGACCGCAAGCCGCCCGCCATGGTCGGAATAGCCGAGCCTCTCGGCCACCGGCACCTGCATGTCGAAGGTCAGCTGGTCCACCGGGCGCCCGGTGACAAGGTGCAGATGGGCACGCGCGGCCCAAAGGAAGGTCTCGGCCTGTTCAAAGGCCCAGTATTCCTCGGGCATGAAGACGCCAAGCGCCACCAGATCCTCGATGCGGTTGACGTGGTGGACGTATTTCGCGATCCAGAACAGCGATTGCAGATCCCGGAGCCCGCCCTTGCCTTCCTTGATGTTGGGTTCCAGCATATAGCGCTGGCCGCCCTGCTTCTCGTGCCGTTCCTTGCGCTCCTGCAGCTTCGCCTCGACATAATCCTTGCTCGAGCCGCGAAACAGATCGTTCCACAACCGGTCGACAAGATCGCGGGTCAGCCCTTCGTTGCCGTCAAGGTGGCGCAGTTCCAGCAGCGAGGTGCGGATCGTGAAGTCCTTGCGCCCGAGGTTCAGGCAGTCGCGGATCGTGCGGGTGGCGTGGCCGACCTTCATCCGCAGATCCCACAGGATATAGAGCATCTCCTCGACGATGCGCTCGATCTCGGCAGGAATGCTGTCGCGGCACAGGAACAGCAGGTCGACGTCCGAATGCGGCGCCATCTCGCCGCGGCCATAGCCGCCGACGGCGATCACCGCCAGAAGGTCCTTCTGGGCGCGGGCACCGCGGGGCGCGAGCAGTTCGACCGCCGTCCAATAGGTCGTCCGCACCAGGCAATCGGTCAGCCAGGCATAGGAATGCACCAATGGCCGCGCGGCGCGCGGCGATTGGGCAAAGGCCGCCTCGATCGCGCTGCGGCCGTGCGCCTGCGCTTCGGCCAGGATCGCGGTTGCGCGGTTGCGCCGCCCCGTGCCCTCGCCCCCCTTGACGGCCTCCGCGAGCCGCAGATGCAGTCCGCGGGCGTCAAAGATCTCGTCTGGCGGACAGATCAGGTCGCTGGGCGGTGGCGGGACGATAACGCCGGCGAGCGGATCAGAAGCCAAATCCGCCGAAACTTTTGGGCGCGGGGTCAATGATGATCACCTGATTGTTCTTGATTTCGGCGACCGCAAGGCCGCGCTGGTTGGTTCCATCGGGCATCAGCCGGAAGATGCCGTTGACGCCGACGAAGCCCGAGCTTTGGGTCAATGCGTTGCGGGTCAGGGCGTTGGACTTGCCACTTCCGACCAGCGCTCCGATGGCGGCGATACCGTCATAGGACAGGCCCGCCAGCGGATGCGGCTGGCTGCCAAAAGCGGCGGCATAACGGGCGTTGAAATTTGCCGTCAGCGACGGGGAGGGCAAGGCAAGCCAGGCGCCCTGCAGTCCGGGTTGCGACAACGCCTCGGGCGGAATGTCGAGCCGCTGCAGGCCGATGAACTGCTGGGTGGCCGACGAGACGCCGTTTTCGGGCAGGAACTGGGCCAGATAGGGTATGGCGTCGGCATTTCCCGAGGTGAAGAACACCGAATTGGCGCCAGAGGCCTGGATCTGCTGGGCAATCTGCGGCACCGCGGCCGAGATCCCCTGTTGGGACATCTCGAACGACCCGGTGCCGGCCAGTCGCGCGCGGCTGCCGGAAATCGCCTTGGTGATCGCGTTGCGGCCGATCTCGTCCGAGGTCGTGCGGGCGTTGACGATGAAGATGTCGCCGCGGCCCCGGGCGGCGGCATAGCGCACCAGCCGGTCCGCGGTGTTCTCGAAGGTGCTGCCGAGGACAAAGACGTTGCCGCCGGCGATGCTCGAATTGTTCGAGAACGACAGCACGTTGATGCCCTTCTTGGCGACAGCGAGGCCCGCCGCGTTGGCGGCCTCGGAATAGAGCGGACCGAGGATGATCTTGGCGCCCTCTTCGGCGGCGCGGGTTGCCGCCGCCGAGGCGCCGCCGCCGTTGCCGCCGGTCTGATAGACCCGCAGGTCGATCTGCACCCCGTTGAGGTCGCCGATCGCAAGCCGCGCGGCATTCTCGAGGTTGCGCGAGACGATGGCGTCCCCTTGCGTGCCGCCGCCCGGGATCAGAAGCGCCACGGGCACGGCGGCGCCAGGATCGATCGAGGGGCCGCCAGAACCGCCGGTGGGCAATCCGTCGCAGGCGGCCAGCGTCAGAAGGCCGATAACGGCCAGCACCCGACCAATCGTTGCACGGGAATTTCTCAGGGCAGAAAACATCTGTTAGGTCTCGCTATTCGGATCGTCCGCGGGGCAAGGTCGAATGGGTATCGGCGCGACCGACCCTAGGACGGGAAAGGCGGCAAGTAAATGACACAGACCGGCACGGCGGGGCCATTCCGCACCGAGGCGCTGGCGCCCGGGATCTACTTTGTGGCGACCCCGATCGGGACCGCGCGCGACATTACCTTGCGCGCGCTCGACATCCTCGCCTCGGCGGATGTGATCGCCGCCGAAGACACACGAACCACCCGCCACCTGATGGAGCTGCACGGGGTGCCGCTGCGAGGCCGGCCGATGATCGCCTATCACGACCACAACGGCGCGGCGCAACGCCCGAAACTGCTGCGCCTGGTCGAGGAGGGGCAATCGGTGGCTTATGCCTCCGAGGCCGGAACGCCGCTGGTTGCAGATCCGGGCTTTCAACTTGGACGCGAGGCGACGGCCAGGGGGCTGAACGTGACCTGCGCCCCGGGGCCATCGGCGGTGCTGGTGGCGCTGACCCTCTCGGGGCTGCCGAGCGACCGGTTTCTCTTTGCCGGCTTTCCGCCGGCAGGCGGAGGCGCGCGACGGACATGGCTGCAGGGGCTCGCGGGCGTCGAGGCAACCCTCGTCATCTTCGAATCGCCCAAGCGCGTTAGCCGATTGTTAGGTGAAATGGCCGATACCCTGGGACAGGAGCGGCAGGCGGCGGTCTGCCGCGAATTGACCAAACGATTCGAGGAAGTGGTGCGCGGATCGCTTTCGGATCTGGCCCGGCGTTTCGACGGAACGGCGCCAAAAGGCGAGATCGTTGTGGTGATTGACCGTGCCGGCGGGCCCATCGCCCCCGGCCCGGAGGAACTCGAGACCGCGATCCGGGCGGCCATGGAGCGGCTGCCCACCAAGGCCGCAGCGTCCGAGGTTGCGACGCAATTCGGGTTGAAGCGGCGCGATGTCTATCAGGCCGCGCTGGGGTTCAGGATGGAAGGGGACGAAGAGGAATGAGCGGTTCGGTATCCTATCATGGCGGTTTGCGCGCCGAAGAGATCGTCGAGCGTCACTACGCCCGAAACGGTCATCCGGTCTCGGACAGACGCTGGCGCGGGGCAAGCGGCGAGATCGACCTTGTCGTGCAGGATGGCGACGGCCTTGTGTTCGTCGAGGTCAAGAAATCCCGGGATTTCGCGCGGGCGGCCGAACGGCTGACGCTGCGCCAGATGCGGCGGATCTGCGGGGCGGCGTCGGAATACCTCGGCCGCATGCCGCTCGGCCAGTTGACCATAGTGCGATTCGACGTCGCCCTGGTCGATAGCGTCGGGCGGATCGAGGTGCTCGAAAACGCCTTCGGCGCCTGACACGGGCTGTTGCACCCCGCTGCAGCATCGGCGATGAAGTCGCAAAGCGACGAGGGATGCCGATATGCCGTTGAAGATTGCCTTCCAGATGGACCCGATCACTGCGGTCAACATCGACGCCGACAGCACGTTCCGGCTGGCTGAAGAGGCTCAGGCGCGCGGGCATGAGATGTATTTCTACACCCCCGACAGCTTGACCTGGCGTGACGGGCGGGTGCAGGCCCGGGCGCAACGCATGCAGGTGCAGCGGGTTCAGGGCGATCACGTGCGTCTCGGTCCGCAGGAAGTCGTCGATCTGGCGCATATGGATGTGGTCTGGTTGCGCCAGGATCCGCCCTTCGACATGGGCTATATCACCACGACCCACATCCTCGAACAGCTGTCACCGGGCGTTCTTGTGGCGAACGACCCGTTCTGGGTCCGCAATTCGCCCGAAAAACTGCTGGTCCTGGAATTTCCCGATCTGATCCCGCCGACCATGATCGCCCGCGATCTGGCGGATCTGCGGGATTTCAAGGCAGAGCACGGCGACATCATTCTGAAGCCTCTCTATGGCAACGGCGGTGCGGGCGTGTTCCGGCTCGATCCGAATGACCGCAACCTGACCTCGCTGCACGAGCTTTTCGCCTCGTTCAGCCGCGAGCCGCTGATCGCGCAGAAATTCATCCCCGACGTCGCGAACGGCGACAAGCGGATCATTCTGGTTGACGGCGAGCCGGTCGGTGCCATCAACCGGGTGCCCGCGGTTGGCGAGACGCGCTCGAACATGCATGTCGGCGGGCGGCCCGAGAAGACCGCGATGACCGACCGGGACCTCGAGATTTGCGCCGCCATCGGTCCGACCCTGCGCGAGCGCGGGCAGATCTTTGTCGGCATCGACGTGATCGGCGACTATCTGACCGAGATCAACGTCACCTCGCCCACCGGCATCCAGGAACTGGAACGTTTCGATGGCACCAACAGCGCCGCGCGGATCTGGGACGTGATCGAGACAAAGCGCGGCCTCTGACCGCCGGTCGCCTCAGATTATGCGCCCGATTGCCAGCCGGAAGTTCACCGCCTCGGCGATATGCGGCCGGCTGATGCCGGCGATGCCCTCGAGGTCGGCGATGGTGCGGGCGACGCGCAGCACCCGGTGATAGCCGCGGGCGGTCAGACCGAAGCGGTCGGCGACCTTCAGCAGCAACGCGCGCCCGTCGGCGTCGGGTTCGGCGATCTCCTCCAGCAGGGCCCCTTCGGCATCGGCGTTGACGCGCACCTCGGCGTGGCCGGCAAAGCGGCGGTCCTGGATCGCGCGGGCCGCGGCAACGCGGGCAGCGATCTCGGCGGTGCCGTCCGCCGAGGGCGGCAGGTCGAGGTCGGTGAAGCGGATCGGCGGCACCTCGATCCGTATGTCGATCCGGTCCATCAGCGGCCCCGAGATGCGCCCGAGATAGTCCTCGCCGCAGGTCGGCACCCGGGCGCAGGCGCGGGCCGGGTCGCTCAGGTGGCCGCATTTGCAGGGGTTGGCGGCCGCCACCATCAGGAACCGGCAGGGATAGCGGACATGGGCGTTGGCGCGGGCGACCACGACCTCGCCGGCCTCGATCGGCTGGCGCAGGGTTTCCAGCACCGGCCGCGGAAATTCCGGCAGTTCATCCAGAAACAGCACGCCATTGTGCGCAAGCGAGATCTCGCCCGGCCGCGCGCCGCGCCCGCCGCCGACAATCGCAGCCATCGAAGCGGTGTGATGCGGCTCGCGGAACGGGCGCTCGCGCGAGATCCCGCCCTCGTCGAGCAGGCCGGAAAGCGAATGGATCATCGAGGTTTCAAGCGCCTCGACCGGGCTGAGCGGCGGCAGGATCCCGGGCAGCCTTGCGGCGAGCATCGACTTCCCGGTGCCGGGCGGGCCGACCATCAGCAGATGGTGGCGCCCGGCGGCGGCAATTTCGAGCGCCCGCTTGGCCCGTTCCTGTCCCTTCACGTCGCGAAAATCCCGCAGGCTGCGCGGCGCCGCGACCTCGCCCGGCCGGGCGAGGGGCAGCGGCGTCTGCCCGGTCAGGTGACGCACCGCCGCGGCAAGCGTGTCGGCTGCGATCACCGGCGTCGCGCCGACCCAGGCGGCCTCGGGTCCACAGGCCCGCGGGCAGAGCAGGCTGCGGTCCGATGCGGCGGCCGCCATCGCCGCGGGCAGCGCGCCGACGACCGCGACGAGCCCGCCGTCGAGGGACAACTCGCCGAGAGCTACGGTGCGGTCGACCTCTTCGGCCGGTATGATCTCCAGCGCCGCAAGCAACGCGAGCGCAATCGGAAGGTCGAAATGAGAGCCTTCCTTGGGCATGTCGGCGGGCGAGAGGTTGACGGTGATCCGCCGGGACGGCAGCGCGATCGACAATGCCTGAAGGGCCGCGCGCACCCGCTCGCGCGCCTCGCTGACCGCCTTGTCGGGAAGGCCTACGATGGCAAAGGCCGGGATACCGGCCGAAATGGCGCATTGCACCTCGACGGGGCGCGCCTCGACCCCCTCGAAGGCCACCGTATGGGCCCGCGCCACCATCCCGCCCGCCTTTCCGCACCCGTTCGTCGCGGTTAACCCTTGGGCGGGATTGGTTTAAATCTGGTAAATGGCAGCAACCTCGGGCCAGGCCTCCGGGTCGGCGACCGACTTGTCGCGGCAGAACGGGTTGCAGAACCCGATCACCTTGCCGCCGATTTCGGCGAAGTCGGTCACCGGGTCGCCGGAAAACGGGCAGGTGTCGTTCACCGAAGGGCCGGCCGCGACCGCGCGGGCCGGGATCGGCGCGGGGCCGGGCCAGGGCCGGTGCGGCAGATCCTTTTCGTACCAGGGAAGGATCACGCCGCGGGCGACCGACATGGCCCGCCAGCGCCGGAACGCGCCGTCGGCAAGATGCGCCTCGACATAGGCCTGCGCCTCGGGCGGGACCTTTAGCCCATAGGTCGCGATCCGGGTCGCGACCGGGGCAAAGAAGGCGTCCGCCGCGCTGTAGTCGCCGCAGAGCCATGGCCCCGCACCGCCGCAGACCCGCCGGGCATGGGCCCAGATCGTGGCCAGACGGTCGAGATCGGCCTGCACCGCTGCAGAGGGCGTGACCTTCTCAAACGCCACGCCGATGTTCATCTGGCATTCTTCGCGCAGCGCGCCGAATCCCGCGTGCATCTCGGCCGCGAGGCTGCGCGCAGTGGCGCGTGCTGCCGGGTCCGTGGGCCAGATCCCGGCGTCGGGATGGCGGCTGGCCAGTTCCTCGGCGATTGCAAGCGATTCCCAGACCACTGTCCCGTCTGGCAGGCGCAGACAGGGAACGGTGCGCGCGGGCGGCACATTGCCCAGCTGGTCCGCGACCTTGGCGTTGAGGAAATCGACCCAGGTCATCCGCGCCGGGATGCCAAAGCGTCGAAACAGCAGCCAGCCCCTGAGGGACCAACTGGAATAGCGGGGTTCGCCGATGAAAAGTTCGTATGTCATGGCCGAATCCTAGCCGGGAGATGAGATCCCGACCAATGCCTGTTTGTCGCGGCGGCCATCACGGATGGTGATTGACCGCACGTTCCTGCCAGGCAGTGCCGTCCCAGTGCAGGCAGGTGACGCTCAGGGGGTCGATCTTCTGGGCGAGGGCAGCCTCGGCCGAACAGCCGCGGGCGCGCCGGATCTGGGTCAGGATCGGGCCGAAATGGGCGACGGCGATCACGTGCGGGGCCGAGGGCACCAATCTCAGCAGCCTGTCGGCGGCCTTTGAGGTTCGCGCCGCCAGGGCATCCCAGCTTTCGCCATCGGGCGGGGCGACCGACCCCGGTGTCGAGAAATACTGGCGGCAAAGATCGGGGTCCTCGGCGTCGATCTCGGCAAAGCTGCGCGCCTCCCATGCGCCGAAATTGATCTCGCGCAGCGCCGGGTCGTGGGGCAGGCGGCGGCGGCTGCCCTGGATCGCGTCGGCGGTGGCGACGGCGCGGCAAAGGTCGGACGACACGACGACCGCTTCGGCGGGCAGATAGCGGGCCAGTCGTGCCAGCCGCGGGCTGTCCGACAGATCGGCCGGCGCATCGGTCCAGCCGATCATCTCCCGGCAATGCGTCGGGCCGTGCCGGACCCACCACAGCGTCACCACGACAGCGCCGCGGGCAATTGCCCTTTCAACACCAGCGGCAGGCCGGCCATGACCGCGACCACCAGATCGGCATTCGCCGCGATCTGCTGGTTTACCCGGCCCTGCACGCTGCGGAACCGGCGGGCGAGTGCGTTTTCGGGCACGATCCCGGCGCCGACCTCGTTGGTGACCACCACAACGGGCGCCGGGCAGGCGGACAGGGCCGCACAAAGTGCGGGCAGCTCTGCCGCGGGGTCCGCCCCGGCCAGCAGGCGGTTGCTGAGCCACATGGTCAGGCAATCGAGCAGAACGGCCGATCCGGGTGCGATGCCGGCCAACGCCTCGGCCAATGCCTCAGGCGCCTCGATGGTTTGCCAGCCATCGCCGCGGGCGGCCCGGTGGGCGGCGATCTTGGCGGCCATTTCGGCGTCAAAGGCCTGCGCGGTTGCCAGATAGATCCGGCTGTCGGACAAGGTGCGGGTCAGTGCCTCGGCCCGGGCCGATTTACCGGAATTTGCGCCGCCGATCACGAGTGTCAGATGTGGGGTCATGCGGCCTGCCTAGCAGAGCCGGAGGGGAGAGCAAATGCCGGGGCAAAGCGGCTGGAGCAACCGGCCCGAGGGCGCTAGGTGTTGAAGCCAAAGAGGGGACAGCCATGAAACTCTGGTGGGGTCTTTGCGCGGCACTTGCGGTCGGAAATGCGGCCTCGGGCGCCGAAATCGCCGATCCGGCGCTGATTGCGGCACGCGGGGCACAGATGATCCTGCTGGGCGAGACCCATGACAACCCCTGGCATCATCAGAATCAGGCCGCAGCCGTCGCCGCCATCGCGCCCGCCGCGCTGGTGTTCGAGATGCTGACGCCCGAACAGGCCGGGATCGCCAACGCGACCGAGCGCAGCGAGGCGGGCGCAATGGCCACGGCGCTTGACTGGGACAAGAGCGGCTGGCCCGATTTCGCGATGTATCACCCGATCTTTCTGGCAGCGCCTCAGGCCCGGATCTATGGCGCGGCCGTCCCATATGACGATCTCAAGGCCGCGATGTCGGATGGCGCCGCAGCGGCCTTTGGCGATCAGGCCGAACGCTTCGGGCTGGCTCCGCTGGCAGCCGAAGACCAGGCGGCGCGCGAAGCCGAGCAGATGGAGGCGCATTGCAACGCGCTGCCCGAGGAAATGCTGCCGGGGATGGTCGAGGCGCAACGGCTGCGCGACGCAAGGTTCAGCGAGGTCGCGCTGCAGGCGCTGGCGGAAACCGGCGGGCCGGTCGTGGTGATCACCGGCAACGGCCACGCACAGCGCGACACCGGGATGCCGGCCTATCTGGCCGTCGCGGCTCCTGACTTGCGCCTGCTGAGCCTTGGCCAGTTCGAGGCGCCGCCGCAGGACCCGGGGTCGGTGCCGTTCGATGACTGGATTGTCACCGCGCCGGCCGAGCGAGAAGACCCCTGCGCCAATTTCGCGCCCCGCTGATCCCGACCGCCGATCCTGCGCCGCTTGCTTGCCAGCCCCGGGCGCGCTGCGTAGACCGGGGGGCAGGCAAGGCAGCGGTGGGCGGCATGATCTCTTCGAAACGGATCCTTCTGGTAATTGGCGGCGGAATCGCGGCCTACAAGTCGCTCGACCTGATCCGGCGGCTGCGCGACCGTGGCGCCGAGGTGACGCCGGTCCTGACGCAGGCCTCCGAACACTTCGTGACCCCGCTCAGCGTCTCGGCGCTGGCCTCGCAAAAGGTCTACCGGGATCTGTTCGATCTGACCGCCGAGGCCGAGATGGGCCATATCGAGCTGTCCCGCGCCGCCGATCTGGTGGTGGTGGCACCCGCAACGGCCGATCTGATGGCCAAGATGGCGGGCGGGCATGCGAACGATCTGGCCTCGACCCTGCTGATGGCGACCGACAAGCGGGTGCTGATCGCGCCCTCGATGAACGTGCGGATGTGGGAGCATCCCGCGACGCGGCGCAATCTGGCGAGGCTCAAGTCCGACGGCATCCTGACCGTGGGGCCGGACGAGGGGCCGATGGCCTGCGGCGAGTTCGGCTTTGGCCGCATGGCCGAGGTGCCGCAGATCATCGCGGCGGTCGAATCCGCCCTTGGCGCCGGGCCGCTGCAGGGGCGCCATGTCGTCGTCACCTCCGGCCCCACGCAGGAACCGATCGACCCGGTGCGCTATATCGCCAACCGCTCGTCCGGGGCGCAGGGCACGGCGATTGCCGCAGCCCTCGTGCAGCTTGGCGCGCGGGTCACCTTCGTCACCGGCCCGGCCAGCGTGCCGCCGCCCGCGGGCGTGCGGGTGGTGGCGGTCGAAACCGCGCGGCAGATGCGCGATGCCGTCTTCGATGCGCTGCCGGCGGATGTTGCGGTCTTTGCCGCCGCCGTGGCCGACTGGCGGGTGGCCAATGCGGCCGACCGCAAGATGAAGAAGGACGGCAGCGGCCGCGCGCCCGCGCTCGAATTCGCCGAAAACCCCGACATTCTGGCCGAGGTCGCGCATCTTGCGCCGGACCAGCGGCCGCGCCTCGTGGTGGGGTTTGCCGCCGAGACCGACGATGTGGTGGCCCATGCGACCGCCAAGCGGGCGCGCAAGGGCTGCGACTGGATCCTCGCCAACGACGTTTCGGAGGGCACGGGGATCATGGGCGGATCAGAGAACGAAGTGACGCTGATCTCGGCGGAGGGGGCCGAGCTTTGGCCGCGGATGGCCAAGGACGAAGTGGCGCGCCATCTGGCGCAGCGTATTGCCGGGGTGGTCGCATGAGCGTGGTGATCAAGGTGGTGCGCGAGGATTGGGCCGACCCCGAGATTGCCCTGCCGGTCTATGAGACCGCCGGCGCGGCCGGGGCCGACCTGCGCGCCAACCTGCCCGAGGAGACACGGGCCGAGGGATGGCCGCTGTCGCCTCTGGAGCGGCGGGTCGTGCCGACCGGGCTGCGGGTCGAGATCCCCGCAGGCTTCGAGATGCAGATCCGCCCGCGTTCGGGTCTGGCGCTGAAACACGGGATCACCCTGCCGAACACGCCCGGCACCATCGACAGCGACTATCGCGGGCCGCTTGGCGTGCTGCTGGTGAACCTCGGGACCGAGCCCTACCGCATTCACCACGGCGACCGGATCGCGCAGGCGGTCGTTGCCCCGGTGCTGCAGGCGCGGTTCGAGATCGCGGCGGACCTCGGCGACAGCCGGCGCGGCAGCGGCGGCTTTGGTTCGACCGGACGGCGCTGATGCTGCTGGTCTTCTTCCTTTGCGGAATGATCTGGCTGGCGGGCTGGCTGGTGGGCGCGCCGCCGCGGCTGCGCGGCTATATGGTGGCGGTGCTGTTTCTGGCTGTGCTGGCCGAACAATTGCTGCTGCCCGACGGCCATCCGCTGCGCGAGGCGACCGGCCGGTCGCCGATGCTTTGGCTCATGCTGGGGGCCTTTGCCGCGCTGGCGGCGATCTATGGCCGTGGTCTGGCCTGGCTGCGCGCCCGTGCCAGGCCGCTGGACGAACCGGCATCCGTGACGGCTGCCACGGCGGCCTCGCCTGCGGGGCGGTTCTCGGAGGCCGAGCTTGACCGCTATTCCCGCCACATCATGCTGCGCGAGATCGGCGGGCCGGGGCAGAAACGGCTGCGCGCGGCGCGGGTTCTGGTGCTTGGCGCGGGCGGGCTCGGCTCTCCGGCGCTGTTGTACCTTGCGGCGGCGGGCGTGGGCAGGATCGGGGTGATCGACGACGACGCGGTCGAGAACGCCAACCTGCAGCGTCAGGTGATTCACCGTGACGAGGACATCGGCCTGCCCAAGGTGTTCTCGGCCGCAGCAGCGATGCGGGCACTCAACCCCCACATCGAAATCCGGCCCTATCACCGCCGGTTCGAGGCTGAAATCGCGGCGGACCTGCTGGAAGACTACGATCTGATCCTTGACGGCACCGACAATTTCGAAACCCGCTATCTGGCCAACCGGGTGGCGGTGGCGGCGGGCAAGCCGCTGATCTCTGGCGCGCTGGCGCAATGGGAGGGGCAGATCAGCGTCTTCGATCCGGCCCGGGGCACGCCCTGCTATCAATGCGTCTTTCCGCAGGCCCCGGCCGAGGGACTGGCGCCGTCCTGCGCGGCCGCGGGCGTCATGGGGCCCTTGCCGGGCGTGATCGGGTCGATGATGGCGGTCGAGGCGGTCAAGCTGATCGCCGGGGCGGGCGCGCCGCTGCGCGGGCGGATGCTGATCTTTGATGCGCTTTATGGCGAAACCCGGGTGATCGGGCTGCACCGGCGCGCGGATTGCCCGGTCTGCGGGGCGGAGGCCAGGGGCCAGGGCGAGCAGTAGCCCGTCCCGACGTTTCGAGACGCGCAGACGGACCAGACGGCCCAGCGATCCCCGTCGCGCGACCGATCCCGGCACGGGCGACACCCCGAAGCTGCCGGGATCGGTCTGTTCGGCCGGCTTGACACCAAACGCAGCGAAACCCTAGAAGGCGCGCAGGTATCGGACACCTGCCGCCTGCTGACGAAAGTCACGGTGAAGCCCGACAAGACGACGACGCTCCCTCCTCGAAGCATTTCGCAGGTGGATAATGCAGGCCCCCATCCGGAACGGAATGCATCGCTCAAGGAGTGCATGATGTCGTTGCCAAGCGCATCCGATAACCGATTCCTGACCGCCCCGCCGGGGCGGCTGTTCGTTGCCAATGCGGTACCGATGATGGTCCTCATGATGATGGGCGGCCTGCAGAGCGTCGTCGATGCGGTGTTCCTCGGCCATTTCGTGGGCGCCGATGCGCTGGCCGCCGTCAGCATCGTCTTCCCGGTCCTGATGATCACCGTCGCGCTGTCGACCCTGGTCGGTGGCGGCATGTCCAGCCTGCTGGCCCGGCACCTTGGGGCCGGTGCGCACGCCGAGGCAGAGGAGGTCTTTGCCGAGGCCCATGGGCTCGCGCTGGTGCTTGCCGCGGTGGTGATCGCCGGCTTCCTGATCGGGGGCCGTTTCGTCACCGGCGGGCTGGCGGGCGACCGGCCCGAGATCGCGCGCATGGCGCACACCTATCTGGCCATCGTCATCGCCGCGTTGCCCGTGCAGCTGTTCCTCGGGATTCACGCCGATGCGTGGCGCAACGAGGGCCGCGCCGGTCTTGTGGCTGTGATGTCCGTCGCCATCACGCTTGGCAATATCGCGCTGAACTACCTGCTGATCGTGCGGCTCGACATGGGCGTTGCGGGCTCTGCCTGGGGAACGGCGGTCGCCCAGGCCCTGGGACTTGCCGTGCTGGTCGGCCTGCGATGCCGCGGCGGCGTGTTGTCCATCGCCGCGCTCGGCAGGTCCCGCTGGATCGGCGGCTGGCGCGAGATTCTGGCCCTCGGCGCCCCCGTCAGCCTCAGTTTCATCGGGATCGCCCTTGTTTCGGCAACGGTGATCGCGATCCTGCGGCTGACCGCGGGCCCCGGCTATGCCGACATCGTTGCCGCCTATGGGATCGTGACGCGGATCCTCGGTTTCACCTTTCTGCCGCTGATGGCCATTGCGCTGGCAAACCAGAGTATCGTCGGCAACAATGTCGGCGCGAAGCTTTATCATCGGTCGAATGCCGTTCTGCGCATCGCGCTTGCCACGGCCTTCGCTTATTGCCTCGTCGTCGAGATCACCTTGCTGGCCGGGCATCGCTGGATCGGCGCCGGATTCGTCGGCGACCCGGCCGTGGTGGCGCAGGTCGGCGACATCCTGCGGCCGATGGTGGCGCTTTACCTGTTCACCGGGCCGGTGCTGGTGCATGCCTTGTATTTTCAGGCCATTGGCCAGCCGCGACGCACCGCTGCCCTGATCTTGCTGAAGCCCTTCGTGCTCAGCCCGCTGCTGATCGCCAGCCTTGGCGTTTTTGTTGGAGCGCGCGCGATCTGGCTTGCCTTCCCTGTTGCGGACGGAATCGTGGCCGTCCTCGCCGTTGGAATTGCACTTGCAAGCCGATCTGACCGACACGGAGGCATTGGCGCCGCGCTGACGGAGCGGCAGCAGATGCCGATGCCGTGAAATCCCTGGCGGAGGCCAGGTCGTCGGCCGAGGCCCTGCGCGCCGCAGCGCAGGGCACCCAGATCCGCGCCGCATGAGCCTGTGCTGGACAGTCCGGCTGCCAGAGGCATACTGGCCGGGATTGTTTGTCCCGTGACACTTGCGGAGTGACCTGATGAGTCTGCTGAAATCCCTGACCGCGCTTGCTGCCGTGCTGAGCGCTGCCGGCCCTGCAACCACCGCGCTGGCCGACATGCCCGACCTTGGCGGACGCGAGGTGACGATCGTGACCGAAAACACCTATCCGCCGCTTCAGTTCATCGATCCCGCGACCGGCGAGGCGATTGGCTGGGAATACGATGCGGTGGCCGAGATCGCGCGGCGGATCGACATCACGCCTGTCTACGAGAATGCCTCGTGGGACGCGATGATCCCGGCAATCTCGGAAGGCCAGTACGACATGGCGATGAATGGCATCACCATTCGCGAGGACCGCGCCGGCCAGGTCGATTTCTCGGACCCCTATCTGCGCTCGGAGATGTTGATGATCGTACGGGGCGACGAGACGCGGTTCAGCGACGAGAAGGGGTTCGCCGCCGATCCAGACCTGCTGGCGGCGGCCCAGCCCGGGACGACGCCCTTCTATGTTACCGTCTACGAGGTGCTCGACGGCGACGAGTCCAACCCGCGGATCAAGCTGTTCGAGACATTCGGCGCCGGGGTCCAGGCGCTCAGGACCGGCGATGTCGATCTGGCGCTGAGCGACAGCACCGCAGCACAAGGCTATGTCGCGGCAAGCGAGGGCGCGCTGAAGATCGTCGGCGGGCCGCTCGGCTCCGAGGATTTCGGGTTCATCTTTCCCAAGGGCTCCGATCTGGTGGCGCCGGTCAACGCAGCCCTTGCCGCGATGCGGGAGGACGGGACGCTGGATACGCTGAACAGGAAGTGGTTCTTCGACTACAAGATCGGCAACTGAGCCGGTCTGCAGCTGCCCGCCGGGTGCGGCGGGGCAGCCGTGGCAGGGCCGTCGTTGCGGGGCAAGATCCCGGCGGCGCGGCGGCGGCGGTGGCGGGAGCCTCCGGCGGGGATATTTTTGAACAGAAGAAGAGGCCGCGTGCGGGCGTGATCGGGGCCCGTGCCGACGAAGGGGCCTGATGCTGCCACCGAAACCAGACGAGACCGAGGACTTTCCGTGGTGGCTGCTGTTTGCCTGCGGGATCGGCGGTTTTTTCCTGTACCAGATCGTCAGCGACGAGTTTTACGCCCAGGTTCTGACCACCTTGTCGAAGGGTGTCGGGATCACGCTGTTCGTGACCGTCGTGGCGTTTTCGGCGGCCTGTGCGATCGGTCTGGCGCTGGCGGTTGCCTCGATGTCGGGCGGTCTGGTGCTGCGGCAGGCTTCGCGGTTCTATGTCGAGATCGTGCGCGGGCTGCCGATTATCGTATTGCTGCTCTATGTGGCCTTCGTGATCGCGCCTGCGCTGGTCGTGGCAGTGAACTGGGTGCTTCAGGGGTTGGGCGTCGAGGCGATCCGCACCCGCGACTTTCCACTGCTCTGGCGTGCGATCCTGGCGCTGACCATCGGCTATTCGGCGTTTATTGCCGAGGTGTTCCGGGCCGGGTTGCAGGCGGTCGACGCAGGCCAGATCGAGGCCGCGAAGTCGCTGGGGCTGACTGGCTGGCAGCGATTCCGGCTGGTGGTGTTTCCGCAGGCGATCCGGATGATCCTGCCGCCGCTTGGCAACGATTTCATCGCCATGATCAAGGACAGCTCGCTGGTTTCGGTGCTGGGCGTTCTCGACATCACCCAGCTTGGCAAAGTCACGGCGGCGGGGAATTTCCGCTATTTCGAGACTTACAATGTGGTCGCGTTCCTCTATCTCACCATGACGGTGACGCTGTCGCTGCTGCTCAGGCGGTTCGAGCGAGGCATGCGGCGGTCGCGATCCTGAGCGGCGCGGGCGGGGGCAACCTCGTCTCCTGCGGCCAATGCGGCGCACTCTGTTATTTTCCGGCCGGCGCCACTAGGTAGGCTGAAAACACCCTGGGAGCCCGTCATGACCAATCCGCTGATTGCCGATCTTTCGACGCCCTTCGATCTGCCCGATTTCCGGGTCATCGAGGATACCCATTTCGAGCCTGCCTTCGACATCGCGCTGGAGGCAGCGCAGGCCGAGATCGCGGCGATTGCCGAATGCCCCGAGGCGCCGAGCTTTGCCAACACGATCGAGGCGCTGGAACTGGCGGGCAAGGAACTGAGCGACGTGCTGGCGGTGTTCTATCTGCTGGCTTCGGTCGATGCGAACGACACCCGCGACGCGCTGCAACGGGCGTTTTCGCCCCGGCTGGCCGAGTATTCCACCGACATTTCGCTGAACCGGGCGCTGTTCGAGCGGATCGAGGCATTGTGGCAGGGGATCGAGGCGCTGGAGCTGACCGAGGAGCAGGCCCGGGTGCTGGAACTGACGCGGCGCAATTTTGTCCGTGCCGGCGCGGCATTGGACGAGGCCGGGCGGGGCCGGCTGCGCGAGATCAACACCCGGCTTGCAGAACTTGGCACCGCATTCGGCCAGAACGTTCTGGCCGACGAGCGCAACTGGTACATGGAACTGGCCGAGGCCGATCTGGCGGGGCTGCCGGCGTTCGTGGTCGAGGCGGCCCGGGCCGCGGGTGCGGAAAAGGGTGTGGCGGGGCCTGTGGTGACGCTGTCGCGGTCGCTGATCGTGCCGTTCCTGCAGTTCTCGCCGCGCCGCGATCTGCGCCGCAAGGCCTTCGAGGCCTGGACCGCGCGTGGCATGAATGGCGGGGCGACCGACAACCGGGCCATCGTGACCGAGACCCTGCGGCTGCGCCACGAACGCGCGCAGTTGCTCGGCTATGACAATTTCTCGGCCTACAAGCTTGAAACCGAGATGGCGAAGACGCCGGAGGCGGTGCGCGGGCTGCTGATGGAGGTCTGGGCGCCGGCACGCAAGCGTGCCGAGGCCGACAGCGCCTGGCTGGAGCGCGCGCTGGTCGCAGACAACGGGGACATGCCGTTGCAGCCCTGGGACTGGCGCTACTATTCCGAAAAACGCCGCCGGGCCGAACATGACCTCGACGAGGCGGCGCTGAAGCCGTTCTTGCAGCTCGACCGGATGATCGAGGCGGCATTTGCCTGTGCGAACCGGCTGTTCCGGCTGGAATTCGCGCCGCTCGACCTGCCGCTGCATCATCCCGATGCCCGCGCCTGGGAGGTGACCCGCGACGGCCAGCACATGGCGGTCTTCATCGGCGATTATTTCGCCCGCTCGGGCAAGCGGTCGGGGGCCTGGTGCACGGCGCTGCGCAGCCAGCAGAAGCAGGCGGGCGATATCCGGCCGCATGTGATCAACGTCTGCAATTTTTCCAAACCCGCCGCCGGGCGGCCGGCGCTGTTGTCTTATGACGACGCGCGTACCCTGTTTCACGAATTCGGCCATGCCCTGCACCAGATGCTGAGCGACGTGACCTATGAAAGCATTTCGGGGACATCGGTGCCGCGGGATTTCGTCGAACTGCCAAGCCAGCTTTACGAGCACTGGCTGGAGGTGCCGCAGGTTCTGCAGGAGTTCGCCACCCATGCCACGACCGGCGAGGCGATGCCCGAAGATTTGCTGAACCGTTTGCTGGCGGCCGCGACCTTCGACATGGGGTTCCAGACCGTCGAGTTCATCGCCTCGGCACTGGTGGATCTGGAATTCCATGACGGCCCGCCCCCCGCGGATCCGATGCAGAAGCAGGCCGAGGTGCTGGAAGCTATCGGCATGCCCGAGGCGATCCGGATGCGCCACGCCACGCCGCATTTCGCGCATGTCTTCTCGGGCGGCTATTATGCCTCGGCCTACTATTCCTACATGTGGTCCGAGGTGATGGATGCCGATGCCTTCGCGGCTTTCGAGGAAGCGGGCGACCCGTTCGACCCCACGGTCGCGAGATCGCTGGAGGACAACATCCTTTCGGCCGGCGGATCGAAGGACCCCGAGGTGCTTTATACCGCCTTCCGTGGCCGGTTGCCCGGCGTTGCGGCGCTGCTGAAGGGGCGGGGGCTGGAGACGGCGGGGTAGGGACCGCGCGGCGAGATTGCCGAATCGAGAGACAGGGGACCCGGTTGGTGCGGACCGCGCCTGCCGGGGTCTCGGCTCAGTACCGGACCGGGTCGTGGTGGATGATCACGTCGGTCTGTGGATAGCGGTCGAGGATCGCATGGCGCAGGCCCGCGCCGATATCGTGGGCGATGGTCAGCGGCAGGCGGCCGTCGATCTCGACATGGATGTTGACGAAGATCTTCGATCCGGCCGTGCGCGTGCGCAGGTCGTGGAAGCCTTCGATCCCGGGCCAGCTGCGGGCCAGATCCTCGATGCCGCGGATGATCTCGGGGTCGGCGTTGCGATCCATCAAGGCGTCCCAGGCGCCGCTGCCGATATTGATCGCGCCGACGGCAAGGATCCCGGCGGCGCCGATCGCGACCACGCTGTCGATGGCGCCGAGGCCAAAGCGTTGTGCCGCCCACAGCGAGACGATTGCGCCGATATTGGGGATCAGGTCGCCCACGTAGTGCAGCGAATCGGCGCTGACCACACGGCTGCCGGTGCGGCGCGCGACATAGCGTTGCCAGACCACCAGCGCCAGGGTCAGCAGGATCGAGATCGCCATGACCAACATGCCGCGGCCTTCGGCGGCAAGTTCGGGGGGCGTGTCAGACAGCAGACGACGCGCCGCGGCGGTGCCGATCACACCCGCGGCGATCAAGATGAACACCGATTGCCCCAGTGCCGCCAGATCCTCGGCCGAGCTGTGGCCAAAGGTATGGTCGTCGTCGGGCGGGCGGGCGGCATAGATCATGGCGGCAAGCCCGGCGAGAGAGACCATGAGATCGAGACCGCTGTCCACCAGCGAGGCAGCGATCGACAGCGCACCGGTCTCGGCCAGCGCCCAGAGCTTGAGCGCGACGAGCGTGAGGGCGACAGAGGTCGATGCAATGCCTGCGGTGATGTTCAGACGGGTCAGTTCGGTGGTCATAAAAGGCGCCCCGGCGGCGAGGGAGAAGCCCCTTCACCTAGGCAAGCCGGGGGGCAAGCACAAGCACTTCGGAACCGACCGGGCGGACGCTTTCGGCGGGGCGGCGCCGGTTGGATGAAGCGCGGTGCAGGGGGCGGTCAATGGGCGAGGGCCTGTGTGCCGGGGCGCCGGAAATCCCGGCTCGGCCGGGTTCCCGATTGCACGCGCGCCAGTCCGGTCGCCTCCGATCTGCCGCCAAACCCATTGCCCCCGGGGGGCAACATGCCCAAATTCAGCCCCGACAGCAGATCGGGCCGGTCCCCGGTCCCGCGCAAGGAGGGCACATGAAGATACTGGTCGCCGAAGACGATGCCCAGACCGCCGACTATCTGCGCCGTTCGCTGATCGCGGAGGGCCACAGTGTCGATGTCGTCGATGACGGGCGCGATGCGCTGACCTATTGCCTGTACAACCGCTGCGACCTGATGGTGCTCGACCGGATGCTGCCGGGGATGGACGGCATGGCTGTCCTGAAGGCACTTCGCGCCGGCCGGAACACCCTGCCGGTGATCTTCCTGACTGCCATGGCCGATGTCGATGCCCGCATCGAGGGGCTGAAGGAGGGCGGGGATGACTATCTGACCAAGCCGTTCCACTTTGCCGAGCTGTCGGCGCGGATCGGTGCCATCGCCCGCCGCCCCGTCGCTGCCGAGGCCCGGACCTGCCTTCGCGTCAGCGATCTGGAGCTTGACCTGCTCCGGCGGACCGCCGAACGTCAAGGGCAGGTGGTCGACCTCCAGCCCAAGGAATTTGCCGTACTCGAGGTCTTGATGCGAAACGCCGGCCACATCGTCACCAAGACGATGCTGCTGGAACAGGTCTGGGGCCTCAGCTTTGATCCCGGCACGACAGTGGTTGAGACCCATATCAGCCGGCTGCGCACCAAGATCGACAAGCCCTTTGACGCCAAGCTGATCCATACCAGCCGCAATTTCGGATATTCGATCCATGCGCCGCGCTGACATCCTGTCGGGCTATGCGTTTCGCAGCGCGCTGCTCGCGGTCGCGATCATGGCCGTCGCCTTCACGGCGGCAGGGGCGCTGGCCTATCATACGGTTCGCCGCGCCATGCAGTCCGAGCTTGAACGCGAACTGGTGGCCGAGCTGCTGTTGCTGGACGAGGTCTATCAGACCGGCGGCGAGACGGCGCTGATCCAGGCGGTGCACAAGCTTGAACGCCCCGAACTGCGGGGAAACCGCTATATCGCGCTGATCGACGCCCATGGCGTCCGTCTGGCCGGCAATCTCGATGTCGCGCCGGACCTGCTCGATTTCACGCGCAGGGTCCAGATCCTGCCGATGGCGGACGGCACGACCATTGCGGCCAGCGCAAGGCGATACGAGACCGTGCGGCTTGTCGTCGGCCGCGACACGACGCTGATCGACGTCACGCTCCGCACCTTGCTCTATGCCCTGCTCGCCGCCTTCCTGCTGATCTTCGTTGCCGCGGTGATGACCGGCTGGGTCTTGTCGAAACAATCGCTGCAAAAGCTGATGCACATTGCCGATGTGCTGGAACGGGTCGGCCGAGGCGACAGCGCGGCGCGGATCGGGCCGATGCGCGGCGACGGTCAGATCGGCCGCATCGCCGGGCTGATCGACCTGTCGCTTGGCCGGCTTTCGGCGCTGACCGAAAACTCGCAGAACACGATCCGGGCCATTGCCCACGACCTGCGCACACCGCTGAACCGCACCGTGATCCGCCTTGACGAGGCCGCTGCCGCCGAAAGCGACCAGGGCGCGCTGATTGCCGCCGCGCAGGAGGAGTTGCAGCGGCTCGGCGATACCTTCGATACCGTCTTGCGGATTTCGACGCTGACGACCTCGTTCGACCGCAGCAACTTTCGCAGCGTCGATCTGGCATCCATCGTGGCGGAGACCGTGCCGCTGTTCGACGCCGACTTTGCCGACAGGTCCCAGCCGGTCGAGGTCGCGGCCGATACGCCGGTTTACGCACGCGGCGACGAACAGGCCCTGCGTCAGCTTCTGGTCAATCTGCTGGCCAACGCGAACCGTCACACCGGGCCGGGGACGTCGATCCGGGTCGGCGCGCGGTATGACCAGGGCAGTGCCGTGCTCGAGGTCTGCGACACCGGCCCCGGCATCCCGGCCGATCAGCGCGCGGCGGTGTTGCAGCCCTTCACCCGGCTCGATTCCAGCCGTTCGGTCGCCGGAACCGGCCTTGGCCTGGCGCTGGTGCATGCGATCGCGATCCGCCACGGTGCGGCGATCGAGATGGACGACAATGCCCCGGGGCTGTGCGTCCGCATCCGCTTTCCCGGCTGAAATATGGTTCTGACGGTCGGAGGCAGCCCAACGGCCAACGGGATCTTTGCCCGTTCGCACATCTCTGTGCGCCCCGTGGACCGAACCTTACAAAAGTATATAGTCCAGGCCAGACAAGCGTAAGCACGAGGCCCTATCTGGAATGCATCAGACCGATGGGTCCGATGAGTTCAAGCGAAGATAAGGACGTTAGTCATGAGAACCCGCACGAAACTCGCTGCCCTGGGCGTTGTCAGCGCACTCGCCGTGGCGCCCGTTCTGAACGCTGCCCACGCCGCCGGGACCGTGGCGCCGGTCAAGACCGACACGGCCACCGCGCAGACGCCTGCCGCCACCACAACCGCCAGCACGGATCAGGCCGCCAAGATCCTGCAGACCTCGGACGAGATCCTTGGCGCGATGCACGATGTGCGCGCGGCCCGGCTTGCCATCTACAACGGAGAGGTCGATCAGGCCAAATCCATGACCGAAAAGGCCGCCAGCGCGCTGCAGATGGCCCGGAACGACGCCAGCAGCATCAGTGTCCAGACCGCAAAGGCGACCGAGGCCGGGGACGCCTATCTGCCCTTCGACACGTCGATCTCGTTCGCCGAAGGCTTCCAGCCGACCGCGGACAAGGCCGGCAAGATCCAGGAGGCCAACCAGCAGCTTGCCAGCGGCGACCAGCAAAAGGCGGTTGAGACGCTGAGGCTGGCGGATGTCGATATCGTCGTCAACGCAGCGCTTCTGCCGGTCAACGCCAGCCTCGAACACGTCGATGCGGCGGCCAAGCTGATCGCCGACGGCTCGTATTATCAGGCCAACCTGGCTCTGAAGGCCGTCGAAGACGCGGTGGTGCTTGACACATACGCGATCGACGGCATCCCTGTGCAAGGCGCCGCCGGCTAGGCCCGCAGCAGGGTCGGCGGCCGGATCGCCCTTCCTCCAGGGGGCGTCCTTTCCCAATTCCGGCCGCCGCACTGTCGCGCCCGAGCTTGCACCCGCATGATGAGACCCGAGAGAGGTTTGAGGATGAACATTCAGAACGCACCCGCCGCCGGCGTGCAGAACGGGCAGCCTGCCATCGAGGGGCTGCGCAATTTCATGAACGCGCACATCGTCGGGCAGACGGTGTTTGTCGACCGGCTGCTGATTGCGTTGCTCGCCGATGGCCATGTGCTGCTGGAAGGCGCGCCGGGCCTCGCCAAGACCAAGGCGATGACGACGCTTGCCTCGGCCATCCGGTGCGACGAACGCCGCATCCAGTTCACGCCCGACCTGCTGCCCACGGACCTGACCGGCACCGATGTGTTCCGGCCCCACGAGGGCACCTTCGAATTCGTCGAGGGGCCGCTGTTTCACAACCTCGTGCTGGCGGACGAGATCAACCGCGCACCGGCCAAGGTGCAATCTGCGCTGCTGGAGGCGATGGCCGAACGCCAGATCACGGTGGGTCAGCAGACCTATCCGCTGCCGAAACTGTTCATGGTGCTCGCCACCCAGAACCCGATCGAACAGGAGGGCACCTATCCGCTGCCCGAGGCACAGCTCGACCGCTTCCTGATGCATGTCCGCGTCGGCTATCCCGATCTCGAATCCGAACGCCGGATCCTCGAGATCGTGCGCGGCGAGGCGATGACCGGGCCTGCGGCCCCCGAAATCACGGTCGATCAGCAGACCATCTTCGGCTGGCGCGAGGCGGCGTTGCAGACCTATGTCTCGCGGGCGCTCGAGGATTATATCCTGCAGTTCGTCTTTGCCACCCGCGATCCCGGCCGCTATGGCGACGATCTGGCCGGCATGATCGCCTATGGCGCCAGCCCCCGCGGCACCATCGCGCTCGACCGTACGGCACGGGTTCATGCCTGGATGCGCGGATCGGAATTCGCGACGCCGCTTGACGTTCAGGCGGTTGCCCATGACGTGCTGCGCCATCGCCTGATCCTGAATTTCGAGGCCGAGGCAGATGGCGTCACCAAGGATCAGGTCATCGACGAACTGCTGAAGCGCGTTCCGGTGTCCTGAACCCCGAGCGCAGGGAAGACCCCGATGAAAGACATCCCCCAGGACGACGGCACCACCGTTTCTTTGGCGACGCTCGTGCAATGCCGGCCCGACCGGCGCACCACCGGCTTCGCGCCGGGCGGCAAGGTGCGCACGCATCAGTTCGGCACCAAGCGGTCGATCTTTCGCGGGCGCGGCATGGAGTTTGACGAGGCGCGGATCTATCAGCCGGGCGACGATGTGCGCGCCATCGACTGGCGGCTGACCGCGCGCACCGGCGAGTTGCACACCAAGCTGTTCCACGAAGAGCGCGAGCGTCCGGTTCTGATCCTTGCCGATCTGCGCGCCGCGATGCAATTCGGCACGCGGGTGCGGTTCAAATCGGTGCTGGCCGCGACCATTGCGGCCGAACTCGCCTGGGTCGGGATCGACGGCGGCGACCGGGTCGGGGGATTCCTTCTGCGGCCGGGCGGCAGCGACAGCTTTCCCGCCACCCGCAATACCGCGGCCATCCTTCGGTTTCTCAAGGCGCTGAGCGCGGCCACCCAGCCCGCCGCGGCGCAAGAGGAACCGCCGCTTCACACCGCAATCGACCGGCTGCGCCACGTCAGCCGCCCCGGAACGCTGGTATTCCTGATCAGCGACTTCGCCGATTATGACGAGCGCACCGAACGGGCGATCAAGCGGCTGTCGATGCACGCCCATGTCAGCAACCTGCTGATCTATGACCAGCTTGACGCGATGCTGCCGCACGGCGCGCAGCGGATTTCCGACGGCGAGGCGGTAACGCTGCTGTCGGCGCTGCCGCGGGCGGCGATCGAGGCCCATGCGAGCGCCTTCGAGGCCCGCAAGGCGCGGATCGAGACTCTGAGCCGCCAGCGCGGGATGGCCTTCCTCGCGCTGCCCACATCGGCCCCGCCCGGGGCCGCGCTTTCCCCGCATCGCCGCAAGGCGCGGGGAAGGAGCGCCGCATGACCCCGCAGATCCCGACCCAACCGCCAATTCAGCCACCGGTTGCGGCCCAGACCCCGGCGCTGTCGCCCGACATCGCGGCCGGGCTCGACCAGTTGCGCGATATCCACCTGCCACCTGCGGTCTCGTGGTGGCCACTGGCCCCCGGCTGGTGGGTACTGGCGGGCCTGATCGTCGCGATGGCGGTCGGTCTGGTGCTGGTTGTTCGTCACCGCCGCCGCACCACCCGCCACCGCGCGCTTGGCGAGCTGAAGGCGCTGCGCCGCAACGAGGCCCTCGCCGTCGTGCCGCTGGCCGAACGTATCGACGTGTTGCTGAAGCGTGTGGTGCTGCAACGCGATGACGCCAGACAGCTTGTCGCCGCCCATGGTGCGCCCTGGATCGCCCGGCTGACCGAGGCCCCCGGGGCAATGCCGGTCGACATCGCCCGTTTCATCGCCACGGCGCCCTATGTCGATGCCGGGCGGATCGGCCCGGCGCCCGACCGCGTCGCCCTCATCACCGCAGCCGAGGGCTGGATCCGGAGGAACGCCTGATGCATTTCGCCTGGCCGCTGGCCTTTCTGTTGCTGCCGTTGCCGTTACTGCTGCGCCGGTTCGCGAAACCCGCCGCGGTGCCGGCGGCCGGCGCGCTGAAACTGCCGTTCTATCGCCAGCTTGCGGCCGGCGGCCAGTCTGGTGCCGGTATTCGCCCCGCCAACTGGCCGCGGCTGATCGTGGCCAGCCTGATCTGGCTGTTGCTGGTTGCATCCCTTGCCCGCCCGATGCTTGTCGGTCCCGAAACTCCGCTGCCGGTGGAGGGTCGTGACATCATGATGGCCATCGACCTGTCGGGCAGCATGGGCGAACAGGATTTTGCCCTCGACGGCCGTGCGACCACCCGTCTGAACGTGGTCCGCGAGGCGGCGCAGGATTTCATCGCCCGGCGCGCGGGCGACCGCATCGGGCTGGTGCTGTTTTCCGACCGCGCCTATCTGCAGGCGCCGCTGACCTTTGATCGCGAGGTCGTGGCGACGCTGTTGAACGAGGCTCAGGTCGGTCTGACCGGCCAGAAGACCGCCATCGGGGATGCCATTGCGGTCAGCGCAAAGCGGCTGAAGGATCGCCCGAAAGACAGCCGCGTGCTGGTCCTGCTGACCGATGGTGCCAGCAACGCAGGTGCGGTCGACCCGTTGCAGGCCGCGAAACTTGCCAAGGACTATGGCATCCGGATCTATACCATTGGCGTCGGCGCCGGCCCCATGCGCGTTCAGACAGCCTTTGGCCCCCAGATCGTCAATCCCTCGGCCGGTCTGGACGAGGCGACGCTGAAGAATATCGCCGACGAAACCGGCGGCGCCTATTTCCGCGCCCGCGATGTCGAAGGGCTGGCACAGGTCTATCATCAGATCGATCGGCTGGAGCCGGTGCTGGACAAGCCCCGGATGATCCGTCCCAGCGTCGCCCTGTTCTATTGGCCGCTTGGCGCGGCGCTGGTTCTGAGCTTTGGCCTGGGGGCAGCAATCACCACCCCCTGGCGCCGCCGCATTTCCGCGCGATCCCCCAAGACTGCCGGAGCCTGACCCATGCCCCTGAACGATTTCTTCTTCCTCCGGCCCCTGTGGCTGCTGCTGCTGATCCCTTCCGCCTGGCTGATCGCCGAGGCGCTGCGCAAGCGGCGCGCAACGACCGACAGCGCCTGGAGCAAGCTTGTCGATCCCCATCTTCTGGCCGCGCTGACGGTCGGCGGCGGTGACGGGAAGCGGTCGCGCTGGATGCCCGCCGCACTCGGTGCCGGGCTCTTGGCCGCGACCCTTGCCATGGCCGGACCGACCTGGACAAAGATCGAACAGCCGACCTTTCAGGCCAAACCCCCGGTGGTGGTGGCGCTGAGCCTTGCACAGTCGATGAACGCCGACGACATCAAGCCCTCGCGCCTGACCCGGGCCGGGCACAAGTTGCGCGATATCCTCGACCGGCAGGAGGGCGGCGACATCGGCCTCGTGATCTATTCCGACCGGCCCTTCGTCGCCTCGCCTCTGACCGCCGACGCCGAGGTCATCCGCCAGATGCTGCCCGAGCTTTCGAGCGGCCTGATGCCGGTGCTGGGCAACCGCGCCGATCTGGCCATCGCCAAGGCGACCGAGCTGCTGGACCACGCGGGTGCAGGGACGGGCCGCATCGTGCTGCTTGCCGACGGCGCGGGATCGCATCCGGCCGATGCCATCGCCGCGGCAAATGCGGCGCGCAAGGCGGGATATCAGGTCGAGGTGATCGAAATCGGCACCGACGACGGCGCGGCGCTGCAGACGGCCGAGGGCCACGCCATCACGGGCCCGAACGGCGCGGCCCTGCACGCCGATTTCGATGCCGATGGCCTGCGCCGTATCGCCGAGGCGGGGGGCGGCAGCTCTGTCGCGCTGACCGCCGATGGCACCGACGTCGCCCGCATTCTGCCCGATACCCTGGGCGACCGGGCGGGCGCGCAGGCGCTGAGCGACGATTTTAGGGCCGACCGCTGGGCCGACATGGGATACTGGCTGCTGCTGATCCCGGTGCTTCTCGCTCCGCTGGCGTTTCGGCGCGGACTTCTGTTCGCGCTGCCGTTGGCGCTCGGGTTGATGGGCGGCATCGCCGGTGGCCGCGCCGAGGCGGCCGACCTTTCCGGTCTTTGGAAGACCCCGGACCAGAAGGCGGCGACGGCCTTTGGGGCCGAGGATTACGCCTCCGCCGCGCAGGGGTTCGAGGATACGGACTGGCGCGCTGCCGCGCTCTACCGCGCTGGCGACTATGCGGCGGCGGCGGGTGCGCTGGCCGGCAACGACACGCCAGAGGCCGCCTATAATCGCGGCAACGCGCTGGCCCGATCCGGTGACCTGAAGGGCGCGCTCGATGCCTATGATCACGCCCTGAAGCTGCAGCCTGACAATGCCGACGCGCAGTTCAACCGCGATCTGGTGGAAAAGCTGTTGAAGGAGCAGCAGAAGCAGCAGCAACAACAGCAACAGGACAAGCAACAGCAGCAACAGGGTGGCGACAGTCAGGACCAGCAGCAGGCGCAGGACCAGCAGGGTGGTGGTGAGGGTCAAGACCAGAACCAGCAAAGCGACGGCGGCGGTCAGGACCAGCAGCAATCCCAGGACCAGCAGGGTGGCGGCGAAGGTCAGGATCAGCAGCAGGCGCAAAGCCAGCAGGGCGGCGACGGAAGTCAGGACCAGAAGCCGGCGCAGAACCAGCCGCAAGATGGCCAGGGGCAGGGCGGGCAGGCGCAGCCGCAGCCGAGCAAAGATCAGGACCAGACCCAGACGCAGGCCCGGCAAACGGCCGCCGGCGCACAACAGCAGGACGGACAGCCGCAGGATGGACAGGCCGAGGCCAATTCTGGTGCCGACAGCGCGGACACGCAGAATACTGCTTTCCAGGAAGCGATGGATGCGGCGCTGGACGACAAAGGCGATGCCGGGGAACCGGCCGACGACAGCGGCCAGACCTCCGCACCTGCACAGGCTGCAAGCTCGGGGTCTGGCATGACCGAACAGCAGCAGGCCAACGAACAGATGCTGCGCAGCGTGCCCGACGACGCTTCGGGGCTGCTGCGTGCGCGGATCCGTCAATATTATGCCCGCAGGCAGTAATTGCATGGCACCGATGGGGATCTCACGATGAAAACAGCAAGGTTTCAACGGATTGTTCTGCCCTGCGTGCTGGCATGGGGGATTGCGGCGGCCCTTCCGGCGCTGGCCGAGGTTCAGGCGACGGTCAGCCGCCCGACGCTGGCACTCGGCGACAGCTTCACCCTCGATCTTCGTGCGACCGGCAAATCCGGCGATGCCACCCCCGACCTGTCGCCGCTGCAGCAGGACTTCACGATTGGCGGCACGGGCCAAAGCTCGATGACCAACATCGTCAATGGCAAGGTCTCGCGAAGCCATGGCTGGACCATCACGCTGACCCCGAAACAGACCGGCAAGCTGACCATTCCGGCGCTGACGGTCGGCGCCGAGGCGACGCAGCCGATCAGCGTCGAGGTTGTCGATCCCGCCAGCCTGCCGCGCGCCGAGGTGCAGGACGATGGTCTGCAGGTGGACATGTCGGTGCCCGATGGCAGCTATTACGTCCAGCAGGAGATTCCGGTCACGGTCCGGATCACGGCCGGGGCGGCCCTGCGCAGTGCCGAACTGGGCGACCCCACGGCGCCCGACGTGATCGTCACCCGAACCGGCGAGGACAAGACCCGCCAGGACACGGTGGACGGCAAGCCGGTGACGGTGGTCGAGCGGACCTATATGATCACGCCGCAGAAAAGCGGCAAGCTGGTCTTGCCGCCGGTCACGCTGCGCGGCGTGGCGGACGATCCGGGCGCCCGGTCACCGGGCTTTCCCGACGGCCAGGTGTTCGACCAGATCCGGCGCCAGTTCGGCGGTGCGGGCTTTGCCGGCTCGATGTTCGGCAACGTGCTGCAGCCCGGCCGCGAGGTCGTGGCCCGGTCACAGGCGATCACGCTCGACATCAAGCCGCGGCCGGGGGCGGCCACCGACTGGTTCTTGCCGGCCAAGAACGTCGATCTGACCGCCAGCTGGCAGCCCGAGGCGCCGACCTTCAAGGTGGGCGAGGCGGCATCGCGCGTCGTGCGGATCGTGGCGCTGGGGGCGTCGAAGGAACAGCTTCCGGATCTCGACTTCAGCGATATCGACGGCGCCAAGGTCTATGTCGATCGCGTCGACGATCAGTCCGTCGATACCGCCAAGGGCACTGCGGCGGTCAAGCAATACTCGGTGTCGGTGGTGCCGACCCGTCCCGGCACCCTGACCCTGCCGGCGATTTCGGTCCAGTGGCTCGATACCACCGATGGAACGCAGAAGACTGCCACGATTGCGGCCGAGACGGTCACGGTCGAGGGAACCGCCATCGCGCCCGCCCCGCCCGCGCCGCCACAGGCGGCCGAACCTGTGGTCTCGGCGGCGGCCGAAACCGCGGCACCGGCAAGCCCGGCACCGATCCTGCCCGTCGGCGCCTTTGGGCTGGGGGCCGTACTGGTCTTGGCGGTCGGTGGCTGGATGTGGTTGCGGCGCAGGCCGGTGCCGTTGCGGGCCGCGGCGAAGGGCGAGGCCGAACGGCTGGCGCAGATCGCGGGCTTTGCCGCGGCGGCGAGAAAGGCCTGCAGGCGCAACGATGCTGCGCAGGCCTTTGCGCGGCTCCATGCGTGGATGACGGCAAGCGGCATCAATCCCGATGCGCTGGCAACGCCTGCGGCGGCGGGGTTCCGGGCCGAGCTGCGGACGCTTGAAACGGGCCTCTATGGCGCGGCGGCAGGTGAAGGCAGTTGGCAGGGCGACCGGCTGGCTGCGGCCTTCGATGCGCTGCTGCGGGATCTTGGCACGCGCGGGACAAACCCGCGGCACATTGGTGACCTGCCGCCACTGTATCAGTGACGCGGCGGGGTACCAGTCGTGCGGGCCGCTGCCCCCAGGGACGGCGGATCACAGGCCCTCGGTCTCGATATAGATCGTGGCGCCGCAATGCTTGCAGTGGACGGCGTCGGCATCGTGCAGCTTCAACCCGCAATGCGGGCAGGGCTGGTTCACTTTGGGCGGGCGGAACAGCACCTGCGCCAGCCGCAGGAACAGCGTGACACCGAAGATCATCACCCCGACCGAAAGCAGCCGGCCCCCGGTGCCGGTCAGCGTGATGTCGCCAAAGCCGGTCGTGGTGAGCGTTGTGACAGTGAAATAGAGCGCGTCGGCATAATTGGCGATCTGCGGGTTCGCGCCATGCTGGGTGGTATAGATCAGCCCGGTCATCACGAACAGGAAGACAGTGAGGTTGATCGTTGCCAGCAGAACCTCTTCGTGGTGGCGAAAATAGGGGAAATCCTGCCGCAGCCGGTCGAGCAACTGATAGGTGCGCAGCAACCGCAGTGTGCGCAGGATCCGCAGAAACCCGAAGCCCTCGCCAACGATCGGGGCGAGGAAGGAAATTACCGTGATCAGATCGATCCAGCTTGCCGGCCGCAGAACGAACTTCGAAAACGGGCGCTCGATGGCCATACGGGCAAGAAAGTCGGCCAGCACCACAACGCCCAGAACCAGATCGATGGCTTCCTCGGGGCGGCTGCGCGGAAAGAAGGTGGTGACGATGACAAAGGCAATGGTGGCGAGATCGAAGATCAGCAGGCCATAGCGGAACCGGTGCCCGGCTGGCGTGTCGTCTTCATAGAGAGAGCGGATCTGTGCCAGCACGATTGATCTGGTCCCCTCGCTGTTCAGCGTCGATCCTATCTCAGGGCCGGGAGAAAAGCGAACCGTCGGGTCAAGGTCAGCGGCCGGTCAAATGGCGGCTGCGGCAGGTCACCCGCGCACGTGCGTTCAGGGACGGACCTCGTCGGCGTCGACGCCCCAGAGTGCCGTCTTCTGCACCCAGCCGCGCTCGCCACCTGCCGTGATGCGGCACCAGTCGAGGGTGCATTCGCCAAGCCGCGCGACCACACCGGCCTCTGCCTGGGCCACCACCGGCGCCTCGGCGTAGGGCTGGCCGAGCATTTCGACCATGTCCTGTTCGATCAGAACCGTGCGCACACCCGACAGCAACGAATAATGAACCCAGCCCCCGACCCCGTCCTTGTCGCGCACCAGTCGCCAGTGGCCGTGTTCAGCCGTCACCTGCAGGGGCATGGCGCGGCGGGTAAAGACCCAGTCGATCCGGTGCGTCAGCGACGGACCGCGGCGGGCGTTGCATTCGGAGGACTTGAGCGAGACATATCGCGGTATCGGCAGGTTGGTGACCGGCCCGAGATCCGCTTGCTGGGCGGCAAGAAGCCCGGTCGCGGTCAGCAGGACCGCAAGGATTGCACCGAGTATCAGATTCGATATGTGGCCCACACGGGGTCCGCCTGCCTGTCGTCCCATGTCTTTTTGTCGCTCGTTTTCGGGGGGCGCTTGTGCCTCGCCACTTTCCCGACCAATGTGCCAGCGAGCCGCGGACGTGGAAATACGAGGAGGAGCAGGATGCCTACGGAACCCCTGAGTGTTGTCGTCACGCGACGGTTGCCAGAGGTCGTCGAATCCCGGATGGCCGAACTTTTCAATGTCGAGCTGCGTAGCGAGGACACGCCCTGGAACCGGGAAGAGCTGGTTGGGGCGATGCAGAGGGCCGATGTGCTGGTGCCGACGGTGACCGACCAGATCGACGCAGGGATGCTGGCGCAGGCCAGCGACCGGTTGAAACTGGTCGCCAACTTTGGCGCAGGGGTTGACAATATCGACGTCACATCGGCGCGCCAGCGCGGTGTCCTGGTCACGAACACCCCCGACGTCACCACCGAGGACACGGCCGACATGGCGATGGCGCTGATCCTCGCCGTCACCCGGCGGATCCCCGAGGGGCTTGCGGTGATGCAGATGGGCAAGTGGGAGGGTTGGGCGCCGACCGCCTTCCTTGGCGGGAGGCTGGGCGGACGCCGTCTGGGGATCCTCGGCATGGGCCGGATCGGCACCGCGGTGGCACGCCGCGCCGGGGTGTTCGGGATGCAGGTTCATTATCACAACCGGCGGCGGCTGCGCCCCGAGGTCGAGCAAGAACTTGGCGCGACCTGGTGGGACAGCCTCGACCAGATGGTCAGCCGGATGGATATCCTCAGCATCAACTGCCCGCACACGCCGTCGACGTTTCATCTGGTGAACGCCCGGCGGCTGAAGCTGATGAAACCGACGGCGGTGATCGTCAACACCTCGCGCGGCGAGGTCATTGACGAGAACGCGCTGACGCGGATGTTGCGGGCGGGCGAAATTGCGGGGGCGGGGCTTGACGTCTATGAACGCGGCACGGATATCAACCCGCGGCTTCGCGACCTTCCCAACGTGGTGCTGCTGCCGCAGATGGGTTCGGCCACGGTCGAAGGCCGGGTCGAGATGGGCGAGAAGGTGATCGTCAACATCAAGACCTTCGAGGACGGGCACCGCCCGCCCGATCTGGTCGTGCCGCCGATGCTCTAGACCTGCCGCCCGGAGGGGGGCGGCGTTTCAGGAAAAATGGGAGGATTACCGGCAGAGCGGTCAATGCGCTCTGCCAGTTTGCTTTTGGAGAGTGACATGCGAACAAGGACCCTCGGCAGCTCGCAGATCGTGGTCAGCGAATTCTGTCTTGGCACCATGACCTTCGGTACCCAGACCCCCGAGGATGATGCCCACCGGCAGCTTTCGAAGGCACTGGATGGTGGCATCAATTTCGTCGACACAGCCGAGATGTATCCGGTCAACCCGGTGCGGGCCGAAACCGTGGGCCTGACCGAAACCATTATCGGGCGCTGGATCGCGGCCTCGGGGCGGCGCGACGAGATGGTGCTGGCGACCAAGATCGCGGGGCCAAGCGAAGCTGTGCGTCCGGGCCGCGGGATCGACGGCGAGACCCTGGTCGAGGCCGTCGAAGCCTCGCTCAAGCGGTTGCAGACCGGCTGGATCGACCTGTTTCAGCTGCATTGGCCGAACCGCGGATCCTATCACTTCCGCCAGAACTGGGCGTTCGATCCGTCTGGCCGCGACCCGGCCGCGATCGAGACCAACATGGTCGAAGTGCTGGAGGCGATGGACGAACTGACCCGCGCCGGCAAGGTGCGTGCCTTCGGGTTGTCGAACGAAACCGCCTGGGGCACCGCGCAATGGCTCAAGCTGGCGGCCGAGACCGGGACGCCGCGGATGGTGTCGATCCAGAACGAATATTCGCTGATGTGCCGGCTGTTCGACACCGATCTGGCCGAACTGGCGCTGGCCGAGCAGGTGGGGCTTATGGCCTATTCGCCGCTGGCGACCGGGCTCTTGAGCGGCAAGTACCGCAACGGTGCCGTTCCCGAGGGCAGCCGGATGGCGGTGGGCAGCCATAATCTTGGCGGGCGGGCAAGCGACCGGGCGATGGCGGCGGTCGAGGCCTATGCCGCGGTTGCCGAGGCCCATGGGCTCGATATCGTCCATATGGCACTGGCGTTCTGTGCCGCGCGGCCCTTCATGGGCTCGGTCATTGTCGGTGCGACGACCGAGGCGCAGCTTGACCATATCCTGGCGGGACAGGGCCAGAGCCTTGACGAGGCGGTGATGGCCGATCTGAACGCCGTCCACCGCGCCCATCCCATGCCCTACTGAGCCGGACAGGCGGTCGATGGAACCCTGGATCGCGGCAACCCTGGCGGCGGCGCTGTTTCAGACCGTCCGATTTGCGCTGCAGAAACGGCTGAGCCTGGCCGGGCTGTCGTCTGTCGGAGCGACCTGGGCGCGGTTCCTGTGGGCCGCGCCCATGTTGAGCCTCGCCTTCGGGCTTGGCGTCACTGCGACCGGCGTGGCCTTGCCGGTGCCGACGGGAACCTTCTGGGCATGGGCGCTGACCGGCGGGCTGGCGCAGATACTTGCGACCGTCTGCGTTGTGGCACTGTTCCAGCGCCGCAACTTTGCCGTCGGCATCACCTTCAAGAAGTCCGAGGTGTTGCAGACCGTGCTCGTCGGCTGGCTGCTGCTGGGCGAAGGGGTCACGCCCGCGGGTTTTGCCGCGGTGCTTCTGGGGCTGGCGGCGCTGCTGGTGCTGTCCGACCCCGGCCGCGATGCCGCGGGCGGGCGACGGGGGGTCTGGGCGGCGCTGATGTCACCGGCCGTGGGGCTCGGGCTGACCAGCGGCGCGTTCTTCGCGCTTGCGGGTGTCGGCTATCGCGGCGCGACGCTCAGCCTTGGCGATGGGCCGGTGGCGATGCGGGCGGGGCTGGCGCTGGTTCTGGTGACCTGGGTGCAGACCTTCGCCATGCTGGTGTGGTTTCTGGCCCGCGACCGGGCGCAGATCGGCAAGGTGCTGGCAGCCTGGAGGCCGGGGCTGGCGGTCGGGCTTGCTGGCCTTGCCGGCAGTTTCTGCTGGTTCGTGGCCTTCGCGCTGCAAACCGCCGCCTATGTCTATGCGCTGGGGCAAGTCGAACTGCTGTTCAGTGTCGTCGGCGGGGCGCTGATCTTTCACGAACGGCTCAGTCGGCGCGAGTCGGCCGGCATCGCGCTGTTGATGGCGAGCCTCGTGGTGCTGGTGCTGGTCACCTGAGCATCCATCGCGCACCCGTCGCGCCCTTGGCATGCCGGATCGGCTAGCCGGAGTTGCCGGCCAGCCCGGCGATGCGCCGGTGGGCCATCAGGGGGCCGGTGTCGGTGGCGGCAATGCGGGCCATCGCCGGGGCAATCGGTTCCTCGGCCACCGCCATGTGATGGGCGTTGGCATGGATCATGGTGCCGGGGCCACTGGCCATTGCCACATGCCCGCGCCAGAAGAACAGATCGCCCGCCTGCGGCGCGCTGCCAGCCGCAAGCGCGGTGCCGAGCGTTTCGCATTGCTGATCGCTGTCGCCGGGGCAGGGGAGGCCGCAGGCGACAAGTGCGGCCTGAACCAGTCCCGAACAATCGATGCCGGCGCGCGAGTTTCCGCCCCAAAGATAGGGTGTGCCAAGAAACAGACGCGCCACTGCGACCGGGTCGGACAGCGGGTCGCCGAGCGGCGCGATGTGGCGGGCGGGGACAAAACCGCCTTCGGCCAGTTCGGCGAAAGCGCCTTCGATACCGAGCACGGAAACTTCCGATCCGAAAGAGAGCCAGCCGATTTCGCGCCGCTTGATGTCGGGGGCGGGATAACGATGTGTGGCCGGTGCGATGACCCTGTGGCTTGCGTCGCGGTCGGCGCCAAGCGAGGTGGCATCGAGGTATCCGACATAACCGTCGCGTTCCGCCTGCAGGAAAGAAAACCCGTCCCGAACCTCGAACACCCGCAGGCGCTGGCCAAAGACGAGCTGGCGATCGCGCGCGCCGTCCGGAGCGTCAAGCAGGTCGGCGACCGGCACGGCGAGCCGGTGCCAGTCGCCAGCGACAAAGCGGCGGTCGGCGAGGTGCCCGCGCAGTTCCAGCGCGGCGACGCGGTCATTTGCGGGGGTTGTCCGGCGGTCGCTCACAGCTTCAATGCCTCGGGCAGCGCCTCGATCAGGGCGCGGGCGGCCTGACCGACGCCGCCCTTGGGCCGGGCCGGGGCCGCGACGGGCTGCCAGCCATAGATGTCGAAATGTGCATAGGATCCGGCCCCCGTCGCAAAGCGGCGCAGGAACAATGCGGCGGTGATAGACCCTGCCATCCCGCCCGACGGCGCATTGTCGAGATCGGCAATTCCGGGTTCGATCATCGATTCATAGGGGGTGTGGAACGGCATCCGCCAGACCGGGTCGGCGACTGTCGCGCCGGCAGACTGGACGGCTGCGGCAAGGGTGTCGTCGTCGGCAAAGAAGGGGGCGATATCGGGGCCGACAGCGACGCGGGCTGCGCCGGTCAGCGTCGCCATCGAGATCATCAGATCGGGGGCGGCCTCGGCGCCGAACGCCAGCGCATCGGCCAGCACCAGCCGGCCCTCTGCATCGGTATTGTTGATCTCGACCGTCAATCCCTTGCGCGAAAGCAGCACGTCCTGCGGCCGGAAGGCATTGCCCGAAACGCTGTTCTCGACCGCCGGGATCAGCACCCGCAGGCGCAGCGGCAGGCCAAGCGCCATGATCGACTGCGCGAGCCCGAGCACGGTTGCCGCTCCTCCCATGTCCTTCTTCATCAGGCCCATGGAACTGCCGGGCTTGAGGTTCAGCCCGCCGGTGTCAAAGCAGACACCCTTGCCGACCAGCGTCAGCGACGGCCCCGAACTGCCCCAGGACAGATCGATCAGCCGCGGCGCGCGGGGCGAGGCGCGTCCGACCGCGTGGATCAGCGGACAATTCGCCGCCAGCAGGTCTTCGCCCGTGGTGACGGAGATACGGGCGCCCGCTGCCTCGGCCACGGCGCCCGCGGCGGCTTCAAGCTCGGCCGGGCCGAGGTCGTTGGCGGGGGTGTTGATCAGATCGCGGGTCAGCGCCTCGCCCCGGGCGAGGGTGAGAAGGCGCGCGGCATCGACGCCCTCGGGCGCGACCAGCCGGGCCTTGGCGCCATTGGCCGGACGATAACGGTCGAAACCATAGCCCGCGAGCAGCCAGCCGAGAGCCTCGACCGACAGATCCGCCTCGGCCGGAACGCCGGCGAGACGATAGTTCCCGGCCGGCAACCGGGCCGCGGCGGCGGCAAGGTGGAACCGCCCGCGCTGCCTCGAGGCGGCAGAGCCAAAGCCTGCCACCGCAATCGCACCCTCGCCCACCGGGCAGAGCGCCGCCTCGCCGATATCGCCGGAAAAGCCGATCCGCGTCAGCCAGGCCATCGCCTCGGCAGGCAGGTCCCATGCCTCGCGATCGTCCTGGGACAGAATATAGAGCGATATCGACGGCTGGTCGGGTTCGGCGAAGGCGAGTGTCATGCGGGGCCCCTCTGGTTTGGTCACCGGACCCTAGCGCCTCGGGTGGCACCCGCAAGGGCGGATCAGACCCGCCGGTCGGCCTGATTCCACAACTCGGCGAAGGAGTGATCGCCGATCCGTTCGAGCCGAGACAGCGTTGCGGCCAGCGCCACCGTATCGCCGCATTCGGCGTTCCAGGCGACGTCGCAGGCGACCCGCGCCAGCAGCCCGAGGCCGATCGGGCGGGCGATTGCCGCCATCCGCCGCGCGGTCCCGGCAAGCTGCAGCCAGTGACCGGCCCGGTGCAGCGCCGACAGATCGCACAGCCGCCGCGCCAGATCGTCGAGCGCCTTGTAGAGAACGTTTTCCGCCTCGCGGGCGCCGAGCTGTGTCACCAGCAGGTCGAGATTGTCGGAATCGAGCCGGAGTTGTTCGTCCGGGAAGTGAATCGCGCGCATCGCTCAGTTGCCCCTCGTCCAAAAACTGTGCGCCTTGGTTGTGGCGCAATCATCGGAACGCTTGTTGAACAAAGGGTTAGGGCCGGCCGACAGTTTCCGCTCGAATTTCGGAGAATTCCAGCCTATCCCCGGGGGGGCGACGCGACACACGGGGTGCAACGATGAGCGAGGATCCGAAGCTGCCAGTGAATGCCGTGCAATCCCGGCCGTTGCCTCCCTATCTGGCGACGCGCTATCACGGCTGGCGGGCAACGACCTATAGCGAAAACAGGATCTGGTATCGGAAACTGGCCGAAGAAGGACAGAATCCGCGGATCATGGCGATTGCCTGCTGCGACAGCCGGGTTGATGTGAACGCAGTGTTCAGCGCCGATACCGGCGACATCTTCCTGCACCGCAACATCGCCAATGTGGTCCCGCCCTATCTGCCCGACGGCGATCCGCACGGCACGTCGGCTGCGGTCGAATATGCGGTTTCGGTGCTGCGCGTGGCCCATGTGATCGTGGTCGGCCATTCCGACTGCGGCGGGATCCAGGGCTGTCACAAGATGTGCTCGGGACATGCGCCCGAACTGGAGGACAAGGGCAGCTTTGTCGGCCGCTGGCTCGAGATCCTGCGCCCGGCCTTTGACCGCGTCTCCCGGCTCGAAACCGAAAAGGAGCAGATCCGGGCGATGGAAAAGGAAACCGTGGTGATCGCGCTCGAGAACCTCTGGCAATTCCCCTTCGTGCGCGAGGCGGTCGAGGCCGAGCGGCTGTCGCTGCACGGCATCTGGTTCGATATCGGCGCGGGCAAGCTCGAACACTATCTGCCGGATCTGGGCGGCTTCATCGAAATCTGACGAAAGATGGCTGGGCTTTCCCGCCCCCGGTCCGGCGTGGCGGGGCCACTTGGCCGGCGTTGGGCGTGGCGCGGCGGCTTTCGCCGCCGCGCGGGGGAACCTGAAACGCGGGCTCAGCCCTTCTTGAGGACCCGGTTGCCCAGCAGCTCGGCGATCTGCACCGCATTCAGTGCCGCGCCCTTGCGCAGGTTGTCCGAGACGCACCAGAGGTTCAGCCCGTTGTCGATCGTCGAATCCTGGCGGATCCGGCTGATGTAGGTCGCATAATCGCCGACGCATTCGACCGGGGTGATGTAGCCGCCGTCCTCGCGCTTGTCGATCACCATGACGCCGGGCGCTTCGCGCAGGATATCGCGTGCTTCATGCTCGTCGAGGAAATCCTCGAACTCGATGTTGATCGCCTCGGAATGGCCGACAAAGACCGGCACCCGAACGCAGGTCGCGGTGACCTTGATGTTGGCATCGACGATCTTCTTGGTCTCGGCGACCATCTTCCATTCTTCCTTGGTCGATCCATCGTCGAGGAAGACATCGATGTGCGGGATCACGTTGAAGGCGATCTGCTTGGTGAACTTCGACGGCGCGACCTCCTGGCCCGGCACATACATGCCCTTGGTCTGGTCCCAGAGCTCGTCGATGCCTTCCTTGCCGGCGCCCGAGACGGACTGGTAGGTCGAGACCACGACCCGTTTGATCCGTGCCCGGTCGTGCAGCGGCTTCAACGCCACCACCATCTGGGCGGTCGAACAATTCGGGTTGGCGATGATGTTGCGCTTGGAATAGCCCATGATCGCCTCGGGGTTCACCTCGGGGACGATCAGCGGAATCAGCGGGTCGTAGCGATAGAGCGACGAGTTGTCGATCACCACGCAGCCCGTGGCCGCCGCCTTGGGCGCGTAGATCTTGGTTGCGTCCGAGCCGACCGCAAACAGCGCAATGTCCCAGCCGGTAAAGTCGAAGGTGTCGAGGTCCTTGGTCTTGAGGGTTGCGTCACCGAAGCCGACTTCGGTGCCGAGCGACTTGCGGCTGGCAAGCGCGACAATTTCGTCAACCGGGAACTGGCGTTCGGCCAGAATGTTCAGCATCTCGCGGCCCACATTGCCCGTGGCGCCAACGACGACGACCCGATACCCCATCAGAAGTCCTCCATTGAAAAGACCCGGCCTCATATCAGGCAAGCGTATGTCGGGGAAGCGCAAAGCGCCCGCGGCCAGGGAATGTCGCGTTCCCGTGTGCTGCATGGGCGGCATATGTCATGGGCAGGCACAAGAGGCGGCCCGTATGTCTCGGCCGGCCCACCCGGCCTTCCGCCAGTTGGGCGGAGCGCGACACATATAAGGGGGGCGCGGCCGGCGTCGACCGTCGGGGCTCACCCGGGATTCTCCGCGCCGCTCCCTGTCAGTGTCGCGAGTCGCCCGTCGTGGAGCATTCCACGCCCCGGGGACGACGAGTCGGCCGATGCCGTCCACGCTCAATCGGCATTTTCGCGGGGACTCGCGGTGTGGCGGCGAAAAACGACTCTCTCGGCGGCTGTCATCGCAGCCGAATCCCCGCGATTCTGGCTGTCCGGATCGGCAATCCCCGCCGGAGTCCCTGCAGGCCGCTGCTCTATTTCAGTCATAAGCGCATGAAAATAAGTACTTTTTGTGAGATCATCGAAAAAACGTCATGTTTCTTCCAAAATCTGCTTGCGGCCACCAGCCACTATCCCTAAAAGCCCCTTCACCGGCGGCGCTGAGGGCGCTGACGGGACGCGGAACGGGGTTGGCGGGAACGCTGACTGAGGGAAGCGGGACGACATCGAGAGGATTATGAGGCTGGCGCGCCTGATAGGAATTGGGCGC